>CAVZCM010000003.1:1020000-1669443 GCA_963773715.1 uncultured Pseudomonadota bacterium
TCGCGCGCGATCGTCCGGCCGTTGTGCACGATGCCAAATTCGGCTCGGTCGGCGTCTTGCTGGCCGCGTGCAGGTAGCAGGTGCGCGCCGCGACCGTGAGCAGATTGACGTGCGTTTCCGGCCGGCGCCTCCCCGTTGAGAAACAGATGCGTGTCGATCGGCTCGGCGACGGCTTTCCTGCCGCCGCAGAACGGCGTGAACTGCACCAGCCGCACGCCGCGGATGGCGAGCTTCATGTTCTCGATGTAGCGCGAAAGCTGCGTCATGTAGCAGAACGAAATGCCGGCTGCGAGCAGCGCGAGGCCAGAGGGCGCCGCGTCGCCGCCGCGGTATCGCCGCAGATCGTGAAATGACTCGCTCCCGGCATGGCGAGCCAGGTGTCGACTTCGAACAGATGCCATCCGCCCGCAGCCGTCCGGCGCCGTGAATGTCGCGGATCTGCTTGCCGTCGATGGTGGCCCTGGCCGGCGCCGACTGGCCGCTTTCGGAAACGCCGGGCTTCACGATCAGATCGTCCGGTCCATTCGGCGTCGAGCGGGCGCGGGCGCGCTGGTATAGACCCGATAGGGATCGTCGGCGTCGGCAGCCGACGAGTTCTCCATGCCGTCAACCGGCCGCCGGCGGCCGTTGATATACAGCGCAAACGTGTTGCCGTTCATCGGCGTGCGCAGGTAAGCGATCGCGGGCGAGGCATCCATCGCGGCGTGCACCAGCGCTTCGATTTCGGCCGCGGACGCCGGGCTGTCGAGACTGACTTCGATGTCGGGCACCTCGGCGTGGCCTTCGCCGGTGCCGTGGATGAACGAACCTGTCAGCCAGTAGTGGTTGACGACCTTCAGCGAGAGGCCGTCGATCCGGATATTTCGTTCGGCCGCCAGCCGGCGGATCTGCTGTGCCAGGTCGACCTGAATGCCGGCGTTGAAGAAGCCGAGCGGAAACGGCGCGAGATCGGTGCCCTTGAGATGCTTGCCTTCGTCGGAGGTGAGCCGCCACGCGCTGGCGTCGGCGCCGTCGGCGGCGACGCATTCCTTCTGATGCAGCGCCATCTGCCGCGCCTCGATCTTGACGACGTCACGGCCGGCATTGACGAGCGGCGAAGCGCTGCCCTGGCGCAGCTTGAACGCCAGCGGGTGGCCGTGCATGTCGATGGTGTCGGTGAGGTTAGCGTCCATGGTGAGTGCGCCCGCAGTGCAAAGTGATTGGAACGGTCGTCGTTCGAAGTCTAGCCGTTCCGCGCGTTGCGTGCATTCGCCAAGATGCCGCGCGGCAATCGCAATTACGTTATTCGACATCGGGAAATACCGGCTGAAAGCCCCGGCAAAGCGTGGTAGCTCACGCTTCGCCTTCTTGCGCGCACCCCGCGCCGACCACAGCGCGTCGATGCGGCGGCGAAACGCCTTCGGCTTTTCCGCGAACAGACGGCTGGCAAGTCGCGCCGCGTTCTTCAGATGCCCCGCGCGACGGCTCTCGATCAGGGGCGCAAGCCGCGAGCGCCAGCGAGCCAGCGGCTGATGCGGCGCGGTGAAATGCGACAGCATCTCCAGATCCTGGCAGGCGCCGAGCTGGTTGCGCAGGCGCTGGGCCTCCGCCGACCAGACCTGGCCGAGCCGCGGCCACAGCGGTTCGACCAGATCCATCTGGTGGCGGTGCTCGACCACGCGCCGGCGCAGGTCGTGCAGGTGCTCGGCGTCCGGGTCGCTCCAATTGTCGGGTACGAGCTGGCGCGCGCGCCGGTAGGTGACGGTCAGTCCGTCGGACACTACGTCGAAGTCGATGCCAGAGCGGCCAACGCTCGATCGACAGCGCGGCGAAGTCCAGATAGCGCGAAATCCGCTCGCGCATTGCTGGCGTGAAGCTGGTCTTCTCGGCGGCGTCGCGCATTTCGGTCAGCCGCTTGCGGATGGTCTCGGCCGAGGTGGCGGAGAAGGGCAGGTCGCCCTTGCCGAGATCGTCGAGGGCGTCGAGCGCCGCCTGGGCGTCGCGGGCGCCGGCAAGGGCCCGCATCAGTTCGCGCGCCTCGGCCCGCATCTGTCCGGCCGGCTCGCCGAGCGGGCGGGCCAGCAGCCGCAGTAGGGCGCGCCAGCGCTTGAAGGCCTTGCGAAGGTCGTGAACGGCCTGCGGTTCGGGCAATTCGGGGTCGGTCAGCGCTTTGCGGGCCTCGGCGATGATGGACTGGGCGGCGGCGAGCAGGGTGTTGCCAAAATCCCCGTCGCCTGTCGCCGGCGGCTCCGTCATGGCCGGTTTCTGGGCGGGAATCGTGACAGGCTGATGAAAACTCCGGGATTCCGCTCTTCCCATTGGGGCCTGCCGTTGCTACATAGCCCTCGAACGCGCGCGGGCCCGGCCCCGCGCTTCGTATTTCGGCCCGGGTCGGGGGCGATAGAGGTCGTCGGAACCGGCGGCCGTCTAGCGCGGCATCCGCCGGCGCCGAAGAGACTAGATCGGAAATATTCTCCGCGCAAAGCGGGGCATCCAGGGCCCGTCGCTCAAGGGTCATGGTTGAATTTATCGCGGGGTGGAGCAGCCCGGTAGCTCGTCAGGCTCATAACCTGAAGGTCGCAGGTTCAAATCCTGCCCCCGCAACCAAATTTCCGAAGCAAGATCAATGCCTTCGACAAACGCCCCGGACCCGCGTCCGGGGCGTTCGATTTTCAACTCCGCAATACCTCTGCAAATTCATCGACCGGCCGCCACAGATGCTGGCGAGACCCCGCGGGCGCTTCGCCTGGCAGCATCCATGACGCGCCATCTGGGCACGTGCGCTGTCATCAGCGCCTTGAAGAGGCGGCTATGGTTCGGAACCTTGAGGTGCAGGAGCTCGTGCACGATGACGAAGTCCTGAAAGGTCTCGTTCTCATCGTCGAGGTCGATCGCGAGGGTGATCGTGCCGGCAGTCGAGCAGGAGCCCCATTTCCGGGTCATTCGCTGGACCCGAACGACACGCGGCATGACGCGGAGTTTGACCACCCACACATCAACACGCCGCTTCAGCCGCGCGGATGGCGTGAGCGAGCCGTTCGTCGACCACTTCATTGCGTCACGATCTCGACTATCAAATCGACAATCTTCGTCCGCTCCTCACGTCCTACGGCAAGAAGCGGCCGATACAGCGCAGCCCGAAACTGCCGCTGTTCATCGGCGTTGATATAAGGCATCGCCGGTCCGGCAACATTCCAGAACAGTACGCGGCCCGGACCTTTCCGGACCGCGGATTATTTATCGTCGGCTATTTGAACGGACTCGGACCAGTTTTCGGCGCTGCCACCGTCGCAAATGGACTCTTTTCGGAACTGGTCGATTTATGTCCACTCATTGAGATCGAGCGGAAATCACTGCTCAGAGCCCCATGTCGTTATGTTGACAGTTCAACGACGGGGATGCCACTTTTCCGTGCATCCCAGAAGATTTGCACCGCAACCGCACGGCTGCGTCCCGCCTTATCTGGGCCGCAATGCTCTCTCCCAATGGAGCAGCGGGGACATTTGGGGTGCCCATTTCTCACCGCCGGAATTCCGGCCGAGGACTTACATGGCTTCAGAGGAGCAGGCGCAGCAACAGGCTGAGCAGGCGGTCAATGATCTGTTCAACTCGCCGGGAATGTCAGAAGCAATCGAGACTGAAGAGTTCAGGGTTTTTCTCGATCACATTCCCATCGCTATCGTCGTCTCTAAAGTCGTGCGTGGTGACCAGCGGATCGTCTACGCCAACAAAAGTTATGAGGCGCTCACCGGACAGAAGTGCCAAGAGATTTTTGGTCGCGGCTGGTCCATCCTCGACTCCTTCCACCTCGAAGACGCGCCGCACCTTTCTTTCAGTGCGTCACTTGCGAAGGCGGACGACTTCGTAGGCACGTTGCGCCGCGATGAGCCGAAGCTCATGTTGGTGGAAGCCTACACCGGCGTTATAGAAAACGAGGACGCCGGTAAGACCTATCGCATCGTTGCACTTATTGACGTAACCGAACGCGAGCGTTCGCAACGCGATGAACTAGCGCAGCGGCTCCGCGATAAGGACATGTTGCTCAAAGAGTTGCAGCACCGCGTCAAGAATAATCTGCAGCTTATCACCGCCTTGATCCGTCTGGACGCGCGAAGTCAACGCACCGGCGGCACGGTCAATTTGGACAGGCTTGCGGGGCGTATCGAAGCCCTGCAGCTGCTCTACAAAGACCTGTCAATGGACGGGCTCGGACAGGCCGTCGATCTTGGACATTACATCAGCGAGATCGCGTCGGCCGTCATGCATACGTACGCAGTCGATGGAATCCGGCTCGACGTGAAGGTTGATCACGCGCCCGCTTCAATCAACGTTGCGATGCCGGTCGGTCTCCTCGTCAATGAGTTGATGACGAACGCATTCAAGTACGCATTCAGTGGGCACGGGAGCGGCACGATTACCGTTCGCTGTCTGCACGAGAGCGGCGAGAAATACCATGTCGTCGTTGCTGACGATGGCAACGGCTTGCCCGAAGGTGTGCGCTGGCCAGTTCCGGGCAAGCTCGGCTTCCTGATCCTTGAGTCATTGCGAGAAAACGCTGATGTTGATTTCAAGGTTGAGAGCAGTCATGGCAAGGGGATGCGGGTCGCATTCGCCATCACGCATAAACCGCTCTTGAACAAGTCGAACTAATTGTTTCAGCCGAACGGCGTCGAGTCACGCGCGGACATCAGAGCTGCGCTGCATCCCATCCGCATATGACCGAGTGAGGATTGTCGCCTCCGATCACGGACTTAAGTCCGCCGATGGGGCCGAGGGCCGCTGTGCAAAGCAACCGGAGAGTTCTAAGTCACGTTGGCCGACAAGCATATGGCCGGTTGTGGCGCGTAATGTCCGTTAATTGCTTGTCGCTCTCGGACTCAACCGGACATCGACGATTGCGGCTGCGCCGGCCCAGCAACGTTCCAGAACAACACGCGGCCCGGACCCTTCCGGGCCGCGCATTGCTCCCAGGCCTTCGCATCATAATGCGGGTCCGACGGAAAGGGCGGCTTGGTCCGCGCCTGTCGGCCGAACGGAAGCGGATATTCGTGGATCGTGGCTCCCGCAACTTCGTCAGGCGATAGCGCTCGCCCCACCTGGACGACATGCCGCCGGGCGGCCGGCCAGGCGCGTGCAAGGCCACGCGCGAGCACGCCCGATCCGGCCGAGCACCAGACCTCATCCGGCTCTACCGCCAGCGAAGCGGCGGCCTTTGCGATCGCTTCAATCGCAAATTCGACATCGACACCGAACGGGACGAGGGTCGCTGCGGTGCGTTCGCAATACTCGCGCGCGCGGGCCTGAACGACGGACAGATAACCCGGCTGGACGGGAACGACCTTCGCGCCCAGGCGCGACGCTTCAAGCGTCCGCGGATGCGGTCGGATGCGCTGCGCGACGAAGATCGTCGCGCGTTTGCCGAGCTGCCGCGCCACGGTGGCAAGGGCTGTCTGCGCGCCGCCTTCCGCCGGGCTCGCATAGACGGCTTCATCGGCACCAGCGAAGAATGCACCGATAAATCGGGCCTTCGTTCCGCCTGGAGAAAGATCGTCCCGGATAACGAGCACGCCGTCGTGCTCCGCCAGCATGGGGATGGTTGCAGGGGCCGGAATCGAACCGGCTACCTCGCGGGTATGAGCCGCGTGCGCTGCCAATGCGCTACCCTGCGTCAAGCTCGTCTCCTTGTGCGATTTCGCCGAACTCGACCGCGCCGCAGGCCTCGGTCGCCTTGCGCGGATCGCCTTTGATGAACGCCATCACGTTCTGATGCGTGCGGCCGAGCTTGCGAGACACTTCGAATTGCCGGCCTACGCGAACCGGGAGCGAGCCGACCGCGGTGACCAGGATGCCGTCATTGTAAAACCGCGCGCCGACGGCCTCGAAAGCTTCGACGGTACGGCCCGGAAGGTTCACGTAGCAGCCGTCTTCGTCGCGAACGTTACCGACCACCCAGACCGCGAAGCGATCGTTGCGCAGCCGCCCTACGGCATCGCGAATGATCGCGGCGTAAGCCGCGAAGAATTCGTCGCGCGCCATGTTCGAGAGGTCCGCGGGATCGTCCGAATAGCGTTCCAGATTCCAATAGGGCGGGCACGAAAAGATCAGATCGGCTTCGACATCGGCGGCAAGCCGCTGACGCGATGATCTTTTTCAACTCCGCAATACCTCGCCCGTCGTAACGGAGTCGTCATCCGCCTGTTGCGGTCGGATGCCATCGAGTGCGGTTGAATGCGGCGATAAGAATCCAATGGTATCAATGAGTTATGGCGTAAGCGTCTGATTTTCTTTGGTCTCTTGTTCTCGCTTTGTACCCGCTCATAACCTGAAGGTCGCAGGTTCAAATCCTGCCCCCGCAACCAAATTTCGCAACCGAGATCAATGCTTTCGACAAACGCCCCGGACCTGCGTCCGGGGCGTTCGAATTTCAACTCGCCAATGCCTCGCCAAAACGAAGACCGAAAAGGCGAGGCAGCATGCTCTTTGCCAGCTCTCCCAGCGGGAGCGCTTTGGGCCAAAATGGCCAAAACGACCTCGCGCAAGCGTGGGGCATTCGATGCAGATCCTTACGGCGAAAGACGCCAGGTACAGCTTCGAATGCAGTCCTGCACGATCAGCCGCACATCGAACGCTGAGCCACCGATCGTTTCGCCGGTGATCAATTCTATACAGTTCTCACCTCTGTAGCAGCATAGGTTAATGGGGCCGGGATCGTTGCCCTCTGATCCCAAATGCTCTTGGCGGCCGAGGCCGCGTTGGGCGTTTATCCCCGACCGCGATCGGCTTGGGAACGGGCATCGTCGCAGCGCTCGTCAAGCAACTCGACGGGTGCATCGACTGCTCAATGGGCCTGAAGGGTTTCGGAGCGTCGATATCGATCACCAGTCGTTTTGCCTACCCAAGCCACTAAACAGAGGCGAAGAAGTCATGGACAAGGACCGCATTCTAGGTTCGGCAAAGGAAGTCAAAGGCAAGGTCAAGGAAGCAGTCGGCAAGGCCGTGGGCGACGCCGGGCTGGAAGCCGAAGGCACGGCCGACAAGATCGAAGGCAAGGTGCAGAACGCAGTTGGCGGGCTGAAAGACGCAATCAAAGGAAAATAGGCATCAATACCGGGCGTCATCCCCGCCCCCTCGACGTCCGGCTCAGAACCCCGGCCGGCACCCCACTGGCCGGGGTTTTCCTCGCACCGCGTTGGAGGGAGAGGCCATGGATCAAACTTTGAAATCGTTCATTGAGCGCGAAAACATCGCGAACTACATCGAGCAGATCAAAACCGAAGCTGATCCCGTCAAGCGCAAGCTGCTCGCAAGACTCCTGGACGAAGAAAGAGCGAAGCAGGTCAGCAGCGATGCCATTGCCGCGGTCGTTTCCGGAGATTCATCCGCGAACCGGCGATGAGCGACCGAGCGGATGGCAGGCTGCTTCCAGCACAGAGCCCATCCTGCGGAAGGAGACACAATTCCGACCTTTGGGCGATTGATCCAGCGCAAAGACAGGGTGGTATTGATTGTCTAGCTATCCAATTCTGCGAAGAATTGGCTGACGAAAGGATAAAACCATGGCTACTGACTGGGCTGCCGACGTCAAGAAGTACCAGAGCAATGCAGACGAAAAGGTGATTGCGGGGATTGTGCGCCACTGCGGCATCGCCCTGCAAAAAAGAGATTCGTCGCTGGTGTCCTTCACGGACAAGGAGGAAGTCGCGCGTGTACGCACGAATTTCCTGAAAAAGAAGCTCGGTTTGACAAACCCCGACACTGAACTGGATCAAGCGATCTCGGCCGTCGCGGCCAAGATGAAGAGCGACCACACGAAGAACCGGGTTACGGTCTACTACCTCTTGGCCGAGCATTTCGGGAAGCTCTCGACGTTCGCCTGATCAGACTATCATAGGCGTCGCTGGACGGCAGGAGGGAACCACCATGTCGCCAACGATCATCAACCTGATTATCCAACTCATAGCCGGCGTAATTGGAGGTAACGCAGCTGGTTCGGCTCTCAAGAACGCGAGCCTCGGCGGTGTGGGCAACACGATTGCCGGCGCGATCGGCGGAGTCGGCGGTGGCCAGTTGCTACAAGCATTGATTCCCGCGGTCGCTGGAGTCGCGGGCGGCGGGCTCGATGTGGGATCGATCGTCGGACAGCTGGTCGGCGGTGGAGCCGGTGGGGCGATCCTCACTGTTGTCGCCGGATTGGTAAAGAACATGATGGCGAACAAGTAGACGCTGGCGAATCGGCCTCGGCTCCCTTGCAGAGCCACTTCTCACCCCGCAACCTGGAGGAACAATAGATGAAGGGCTTCGTCGCGGATATCGAGGAAAAGACCGAGCAGAACGACGACTTCCGGCGGGTGCTCTACACGGGCAAAAACCTCCAACTGGTCTTGATGGCGATCGAAGCCGGCGGAGAGATCGGCGAAGAGATTCATGATGACCGCGACCAGTTCTTCCGGGTTGAGAAGGGCAAGGGTGAGGTCGTGATCGATGGGCGGCGCTCAAAGATCAAGGGCGACGACGCGATCATCGTGCCTGCAGGTGCCCGCCACAACATCATGAACACCGGCGACAAGCCCTTGCGGCTGTACACCCTCTATGCGCCGCCGGAGCATCGCGACGGCACGGTGCATGCGACCAAGGCCGACGCCGTTGCCTCGAAGGAGCATTTCGACGGCAAGACAACCGAATGATCGCTGTCGCTCAAACAACGACGCCCCTGCGGTCCCGCTCTGATCGGAGTAGGTGGTGATGGATGCGCCATCCTGGTTCGCGCTACCGGGATTCATCGCGGCCTGCTTCCTGGTGGCCATGACAGGCGCCTTGTTCCGGCCGGGCGAGTGGTATGAGCGTCTCGAGAAGCCGTCATGGCGACCACCGAACCGGCTGTTCGCGCCGGTATGGTCGGTTCTGTATGTGATGATCGCCGTTTCCGGCTGGCTTGTTTGGCGGGAGGGCGGGTTCGCCGGCGCTGCCCTGCCGCTTGCTGTCTATGCCCTTCAGCTCGTTCTCAACGCCGCGTGGACGCCGCTGTTCTTCGGCCTGCACCGCCCCGATCTCGGCTTTCTCGATATCGTTCTGGTTTGGTTGTCGATCGTCGCAACCATCCTCCTCTTCTTCCCGATCCACGTCGGGGCCGCGTTGCTCCTCATGCCCTATCTTGCGTGGGTTACATTCGCCACGGCGCTTAATTTTGCAGTCTGGCGCCTCAATCCCTCAACCGGCTGACGCGATGGGGGCGGCACATATGTCGTTGGGCGGCTGATGCTGAAGGTGTGCCGAAGATCTTGGATGGGGGTGTCGCCGGGCCTTGCCTTCGCGCGTACGCCCTCCCGGAAGGTTTGCATCTCGCTCCGGGGATTGCCTTTGATATCGCCTGGAAACACCCGAGTACAATCGGCGGGCACGCTTGACCGAATTGTGCGCAACAGTTCGACCGCGGCTTGCGACAACGGCGAAGGACGAATGGCCGCTTGCCCGAGCGACAGATGCAAATCGCGAAGCCGGTGACTTCGTCGTCGTAGACGAAAACGTTTCGATCGATCTCCGGCACCATCGCCATTACAGAGCGCTCGGTCATCAGATGTTGCTTCATGCCTCACTGAGCGGTGAGACTTCGCGGCCGGCAAGAGGCTCTTTTACGACGCAACGGACAGAGGCAGAAAGGGGCGCAAAACGGGGCGGAGACGGGCGTTAGTACAGCTCGCGCGGCCTTGAATGGACAAGCCTGCGGAGTAAGCTTGCAGCAAACAAGCCAGCACGTTGTTGAGGAGGCTGGGTATGCCTGACACGATTCCGAAATCTGGGCTTCGCGATACCTGGGAGTCGGCAGCCCCTGGTTGGGCCAAATGGGAGCGCGCATTCTCAGCCGGCTTGGCCGACGCCACCGAGGTTCTGCTAGATATGGCCGCCGTTGCGGCGGGCATGCGGGTACTCGACGTGGCTTGTGGTGCAGGAAACCAGACGGTTCAGGCGGCAAAGCGCGTTGGCCCAACCGGAAACGTGGTGGCGAGCGACATATCAGCCACGATGCTTGACCATGTACGCAAAAGCGCCGCCAAGGCGGGGTTGCATAACATCGATACGCTCGAGCGCGCGGCCGATGATCTGGATGACACGTTGGCGCCGTTTGATGCGGCGATAAGCCGGTTGGGTCTGATGCTGTTTCCATCACCGCGCGCCGCGTTGGAAGCTGTCCAGCGCGTACTGAAGCCTGGCGCGCGGTTCGCGGCACTGGTTTTCACGACACCGGCTGCCAATCCATTTTTCGCCGAATCAATGGCGATCCTTCTGCGGCATGCCGGGAAGCCACCTCCTCAGCCCCACAGCCCCGGGCTGTTCGCGCTGGGCGCCGATGGCGCTCTGAAGACCCTAATGGCCGAGAGCGGCCTTGTGGACGTGAAGGCCAGCACCCTCCGGGCGTCGCTTAGCTTACCCGGCATTTCGGACACACTGGCAATGATGCAAGAGGCATTCGGCGCATACCGGGCAGTGGTTGCTGATCTTGATGAGGCAAAACGGCGCGCTGCATGGGATGAAGTCGCTGATTCCCTGAAACAGTTTGAGGTTCGCGGAACCTTCGAAACGGTTTTCGAGGTCGTCGTCGGTTCGGGCGCGAAGGAGGCCTGAAGGCGCTGGTCTTCGGAACAATCTTTCGCGTCAACTCCGCAATACCTCGCCCGTCGTAACGGAGTCGTCATCCGCCTGTTGCGGTCGGATGCCTTTAAGCGCGGTCGAATGCGGCAATAAGAGTCAATTGCTTCAACGAGTTACGGCGCAAGTGCCTGATTTATCTCGTTCCCGTTCTGGTCCCGCTGATAACCTGAAGGTCGCAGGTTCAAATCCTGCCGCCGCAACCAAACTCATGGCCGCGCCGGGAGCGGCCGGAAAAAGCAATCCGCATTTGCATATGACGTGGCGCCTTGCGCCGCAGCAGACCACGTGGATGGCCGATCGCCGCTTTTATCACGCGTGTGAGAAACATCTCTTGTCTTGTCGTGGATGACGCGGTGCGGCAAATCCGGCGCAAGAATCTTTCTTGTGCGAAAACGGGTCGCCCAATTTGCAGAGCATGCTTATCCACAAGCAATCACTTGCGGCAGGTGGCCTTGTTGTCGAGGCCGAAATCGCAACAAGCATTGACTTGGCGACCGTGCGGTGCTGGCAGATTTGGCGGTCTGGTCCAATTGATGGCTGGCGCAGTACGGCCCCGGGGATCACGCAGCGAACCATGTCGATTTCGAATGCACGCCAGGCGTGCGTGTGCTACCGGAAAACCCGGATGAGTGTTTGCCTTGGCGTGGTATACTGTATACAAATAGCCGGGTGGAAATCCGAGGCCCGCAAGTTCTAAAGGCCAAATTCGACAAACAGGAAGCCGGCGATAAGATCGGCTAACCAAAACCCCAAGGGAGGAATGAATGCGACGATCCACAATCGCTTCGAGCATGGGTGCAGCCCTTCTTGGCGGCGTGCTCGCGCTGTCGACAAATCCGGCGAGTGCGGCGTGGCAGCCGAGCCGTACGGTCGAGTTCATCGTGCCTGCCGGTATCGGCGGCGGTGCGGGCCAGATGGCCCAGCTGATCCAGGGCATCATCCAGAAGCATAAGCTGATGCCTGTCTCGATGGTCGTCATCAGCAAGAAGGGCGGCTCGGGCGCCGAGGGCTTCCTCTACGTCAAGAACCACAAGAACGACCCGCACAAGATCATCATTACCCTGTCGAACCTGTTCACCACGCCGCTGGCCACCGGGTCGCCCTTCTCCTGGAAGGACTACACGCCGGTCGCCATGATGGCGCTCGACGAGTTCGTGTTCTGGGTGAACGCGAAGACGGCATACAAGACGCCGCAAGGAATATATCGCCGCGGTCAAGAAGGCCGGCGGCAAGATGAAGATGGGCGGCACCGGCTCCAAGCAGGAAGACCAGATCATCACCGCCGCCATCGAGCAGAAGACCGGCGCCAAGTTCACCTACATTCCCTACAAAGGGGGCGGCACCGTTGCCACCCAGCTCGTCGGCGGTCACATCGATTCGTCTGTGAACAACCCGATCGAGCAGGTCGCGCACTGGCGCGCCGGCAACATCGCGCCCGCTCTGCGTGTTCGACGCCCAGCCGATGCCCTACAAGGCCAAGATCACCAAGGACATGGCGTGGGGCGACATCCCGACCTGCAAGTCGACGGGTCTGGACATCGAATACCTGATGCTGCGCGGCATCATGACCACGCCCGGCGTGTCGCAGGATGTCGTCGACTACTACATCGATGTCCTCAAGAAGGTGCGTGCGACGCCTGAGTGGAAAGCGTTCATGGAAAAGGGCGCGTTCAACCAGTCCTTCATGACCGGCAAGGAGTTCCAAGGCTGGCTCGACAATGCGGCGACGCTGCATCACGAGCTGATGAAAAAGGCCGGCTTCCTGCACAAGGGCTCGTAAGCCACAAGCACGTGTATTCGCGGGGGCGCCGGCGAACGGCGCCCCCGCGTTCCACCACCGACATCGACATCAACTACATTCACGCATTAGCCTGCCCTGCATGTTGAGTACCGATACTTGACCTTGCAGAGCTGGTCCGGGAGATCACGGATTCGGCCCATGCACGACGGCTCCAACCAGACCGACGAAAACGGCGTTGTAACCAACCGCACCATGAACATCGTGGTGGCGCTCGCGCTTATGGTGGTCGGCGCCATTGTGATGGTCTCCAGCTACAGGCTCGGCTCCGGCTGGGCCAAGGACGTGGGGCCGGATTCCGGCTACTTCCCGTTCTATGTCGCGCTGATCATGTTCTGCGCTGCCGGCGTCACGGTCCTGCAACACGTGCTGTCGGCGCGTGCCGACCGAACAAGTTTTATCGCAAGCGGCGAACTGGTCATGGTGCTGTGGGTGCTGATCCCGACGACGATTTTTGTCGTTTTCTCGCTCTACATCGGCATCTACATTTCCCTCGCCCTTTTCATCGGCTTCTTCATGATGTGGCACGGCCATTACTCGATCCTGAAAACGCTGCCGCTGGCCATCGCCGTGCCGGTCGCGCTCTTCATCATATTCGAAGTCTGGTTCCTGGTGCCGCTGCCCAAGGGGCCATTCGAACAATGGCTCGGTTACTGACGCCGGGCCGCGCCAGCAACCGGAATGATCGCAAGAATAATCAAGATGGTGCGCTCGAAACGCTACGCCAGGTGAACGGGAGGCCTTGTTGTTCGATTCCTTTTTCTCGCTGATGCACGGCTTCGAAGTGCTGCTGACCTTCCATAACCTGCTCTTTATGGTCGTCGGTATCCTGTTCGGCGTGTTGCTGGGCTTCCTGCCCGGCGTCGGCGGGGCAAACGGCATCGCCATCCTGCTGCCGCTGACTTTCTCGATGCCCAATACCACCGCCATCATCATGCTGGCGGCGATCTATTGGGGCGCGTTGTTCGGCGGCGCCATCAGCGCCATCCTGTTCAATATTCCCGGCGAGCCGTGGTCGGTGGCGACCACCTTCGACGGTCATCCGCTCGCCAAGCAGGGCCGCGCGGGCGAGGCGCTTACGGCATCACTTTCCTCTTCCTTCGTCGGCGCCTTTTTTGCCACCATCATGCTGACGTTCCTCGCACCGGTCGTCGCCAATTTCGCGCTCGATTTCGGTCCGCCGGAATATTTTGCGGTCTACCTTCTCACCTTCTGTTCCTTCGTCGGTATGGGCCGACAGTCGCCGTGGAAGGTCATCTCCTCGATGATGCTCGGCTTCGCCTTTGCCTCCGTCGGTACCGACGAGGTCACCGGCGGGTTGCGGCTCACGTTCGGCACCGAGACACTGCTCACCGGCTTCCACTTCCTGATTGCCGTCATCGGTCTGTTCGGCATCGGCGAGATCCTGGTGACGGTGGAACAAGGCCTGCACTTCGAAGGCCGCGCCGCCGGTATCAATCCGTACGTGGTATGGCAGACCTGGAAGAAGCTTCCGCAGTACTGGGTCACCATTATTCGTGGCACTGCGGTCGGCATCTGGCTCGGCGTCACACCGGGCGGTGCGACCCCGGCCTCGTTCATGAGCTATGGCCTCGCCAAGCGCTTCTCCAAGAACGGCGACAAATTCGGTACCGGCGAACTGGAAGGCGTGGTGGCGCCCGAGACCGCGGCACACGCCGCCGGCACCTCGGCACTGCTGCCGATGCTGACACTGGGCATTCCCGGTTCGCCAACGGCGGCGGTGCTGCTCGGCGGTCTCCTGATCTGGGGCCTGCAGCCCGGGCCGCTGCTGTTCGTCGAGCAGAAGGATTTCGTGTGGGGTCTGATCGCCTCGATCTATCTCGGCAACCTGGTGGGTCTCGTAATCGTGCTGTCGACGGTGCCGTTGTGGGCGTCGATCATGCGTATCCCGTTCGCCATCATCGCGCCCATCATCATCGGCGTTTGCGCGATCGGTTCCTATACGCTTTCGAACGCGCCGGCCGATCTCATTTTCATGGTGATGTTCGGCATCATCGGTTACCTGTTCAAGAAGCTCGATTATCCGCTGGCGCCGATGGTGCTGGCGATCGTGCTGGGCGGCCGCGCCGAGAGCGCCTTCCGCCAGGCGATGATCGGGTCGCAGGGCGACCTCGGCGTCATGTTCTCGAACCCGTTGGTCGGCAGCATCACGACGTTGGCCATCGTCATGTTGTTCTGGCCGTTGATCTCGAAGTTGATCGCTTCCGCTCGTGGCCGCCCG
Organism: uncultured Pseudomonadota bacterium; assembly: GCA_963773715.1. Taxonomy (GTDB): domain Bacteria; phylum Pseudomonadota; class Alphaproteobacteria; order Rhizobiales; family Xanthobacteraceae; genus Pseudolabrys. Next base: position 1,034,667 of record CAVZCM010000003.1, read on the forward strand.
CCGGCGCCGAGCGCGCCGGTTGTTACGCGCTGAATCCCGCTCGGGGCGGGCCTTCTTGCCCGCGCCCAGGCTCCCCGCGGGGTTGCCAACGGCCGGAATGAAGCTGGTTTGGCGGCAGGACCGCGACCGTTGCCGCTCGGTGTGCCGGGAAGCTGGTGGCTCCCTGGACAACATGTCAACAGGACGGTTGCGGGCGCCTGTCGCCTCTGGCATAATGTATACCAGTCATGAGTGACCGCGCCCGCACCTCCCAGTCCGCCAGTGCCCGAGCTCGCCGAGACAGCCCCACTGTGCTCGCGCCGGAGCCCGCTCAGCCTGTCCTGGCGCCCATCGAGACCAGCACAAGCTTCAAACAGAAAGCCTACGCGGCGCTGAAGAACGCCATCGTGGCGATGGATATCTACCGTAGCCGCGACGAAATCCGTCTCGACGAGCGCAAGCTGGCGCAGGACTTCGGCATCAGCCGCACGCCGGTGCGCGAGGCGATGGCGCAGCTCGAAAGCGAGGGCTTCGTCCGCTCGGTGCCGCGCCGCGGCATCTATATCGTACGCAAGACGAAGCGCGAAGTGCTCGAGATGATCACCGCCTGGGCCGCGCTCGAGAGCATGGCCGCGCGCCTGATAACCGAAAATGCGACGGACGAGGAGATCGCCGGCCTGCGCCGCATGTTCGTGACGCTGGAGCGCGGGCAGGTGCAGGCCAAGCTCGACGAATATTCCGAGGCGAACATCGAGTTCCACCAGGCCATCATCCGGTTGAGCCACAATCAGGTGTTGATCGATCTCGCCGAGAACCTGTTTACCCACATGCGAATGATCCGGCGCAAGACCATCGTCGAGAAGGATCGCGTTGAACGCTCGATCCATGATCACATCAACATCATTGAAGCCATCGAGCAGCGCGACACCGAGCGCGCTGGCGAACTGGTGCGCAACCACGCACTTGGCCTCGCCGAGCACGTGGCTAAATACGCCGACTATCTGGATTGAGCGTCACGCTCGCGAGAATTGCAGAGGAGTCCCCGATGGCAGAAGCTGCCGTGAAAGCGAAAAACGCTGAGACAGGTGCAGCCGACACAGAGCAAGAGCTGACCGACGGCTTTCATCTCATCATCGATGCACTCAAGCTCAACGGCATCAAGACGATCTATGGCGTGCCTGGCATCCCGATCACCGACTTTGGGCGCATGGCGCAAGCTGCAGGGATCCGCGTGCTCTCGTTCCGTCATGAACAGAGCGCCGGCTACGCTGCCTCGATCGCCGGCTTCCTGACCAGGCAGCCGGGCATCTGCCTCACGGTGTCGGCGCCCGGCTTCCTCAATGGTCTCACCGCACTGGCGCACGCCACCACCAACTGCTTCCCGATGATCCTGGTCTCGGGTTCGTCCGAGCGCGAGATCGTGGACCTGCAGCAGGGCGACTACGAGGAGATGGACCAGCTCGCCATCGCCAAGCCGCTCTGCAAGGCGGCCTTCCGCGTGCTGCACGCCCAGGACATCGGCATCGGCGTGGCGCGCGCCATTCGCGCCGCCGTGTCGGGGCGTCCCGGCGGCGTCTACCTCGACCTGCCGGCCAAGCTTTTCGGTCAGGTCATGGATGCGGCCAAGGGCGAGAAGTCGCTGGTCAAGGTCATCGACGCCGCGCCGGCGCAGATCCCGGCGCCGGAGGCGGTCAAGCGCGCGCTCGACGTGCTCAAGGACGCGAAGAAACCGTTGATCATTCTCGGCAAGGGCGCAGCCTACGCCCAGGCCGACGAGGCGATCCGTTCCCTCGTCGAGAAATCCGGAATTCCGTTCCTGCCCATGAGCATGGCCAAGGGCCTGTTGCCGGATACCCATCCGCAATGCGCGGGCGCGGCGCGCTCGACGGTGCTGAAAGAGTCCGACGTCGTGATGCTGATCGGCGCGCGGCTCAACTGGCTCCTGTCGCATGGCAAGGGCAAGGCCTGGGGCGACGCGCCGAAGAAGTTCATCCAAGTCGACATCGAGCCGAAGGAAATGGATTCTAACGTCGAGATCGCCGCGCCGGTGGTCGGCGACATCGGCTCCTGTGTTTCGGCGTTGCTGGATGGCATGGGCGCCAGGTGGCCCGCGCCGCCGGCCGACTGGATCAAGACGGTAACGGACAAGAAGGAAGGCAACATCGCCAAGATGGCGCCGCGGCTGCAGAACAACAACGTGCCGATGGACTATCACGGCGCGCTCGGCGTTCTGCGCACGATCGTCAAGGAGCGGCCGGACGCCATCTTTGTCAACGAAGGCGCCAACACGCTCGATCTCGCCCGCGGCATTGTCGACATCTACAAGCCCCGCAAGCGTCTCGACGTCGGCACCTGGGGCATCATGGGTGTCGGCCAGGGCTACGCCATCGCCGCTGCGGTGGAGACCGGCCAGCGGGTGCTGGCGGTCGAAGGCGACTCGGCTTTTGGTTTTTCGGGCATGGAGATCGAGACCATCTGTCGCTACAACCTGCCGGTCTGCGTCGTCGTCTTCAACAATGACGGCATCTATCGCGGCACCGATGTCAACCAGGGCGACGGCGCCGACCCGGCCATCACCGCGTTCGTCAAGGGCGCGCGCTACGACAAGATGATCGAGGCTTTCGGCGGCGTGGGCGTGAACGCGACCTCGCCGGACGAGCTCAGGCGCGCCGTGAACGAGGCGATGGATTCGGGCAAGCCGACGCTCATCAATGCTGTGATCGATCCGGCCGCGGGAAGCGAGAGCGGTCGCATCGGTAACCTCAATCCGCAGAGCGCGCTTCAGAAGAAGAAAAAATAGGCAGCACCGCCGGAGTGCCGGCGCGCGCCCACAAGGGCCGTGTCGGCGATCCGGAACGTCGAGATGAATTGAATTCGGAGGATGGGGCAGATGGCCAAGCGTAAGAAAACCACCAAGGCGAAGGCTGGGAAAAAGACCAAAAGCCGGGGCGCTGCGAAGAAGGCGGCCCGCAAGGTCGCCGCGCGCAAGAGCGCCAGGAAGCCGGCGGCGAAGAAGGCAAGCGCCCGCAAGCCGGCCGCCAAGAAATCCAACGGCAGCGGTCTGCCCAGGCCGAGCGCCAAGCCCTACGGCATGGACGGCAAGGCGCTGGAGGGCGTGCGCATCCTCGACTTCACCCACGTGCAGTCGGGCCCGACCTGCACGCAGCTGCTCGCCTGGTTCGGCGCCGATGTGATCAAGGTCGAGCGCCCCGGCGTCGGCGATATCACGCGCGGCCAGTTGCGCGACGTGCCCAACGCCGACTCGCTCTACTTCACCATGCTCAACCACAACAAGCGATCGATCACGATCGATTCCAAGCATCCGCAGGGCAAGCGCGTGCTCGAAGCGCTGATCAAGACCTGCGACGTGCTGGTGGAGAATTTCGCCCCCGGCGCGCTCGACCGCATGGGACTGACCTGGGAGCACGTCCACAAGACCAACCCGCGCATGATCGTGGCCTCGGTCAAGGGCTTCGGCCCGGGTCCGTATGAGGAGTGCAAGGTCTACGAGAACGTCGCGCAATGCGCCGGCGGCTCCGCCTCGACCACCGGCTTCCGCGAAGGCCCGCCGCTGGTGACCGGCGCCCAGATCGGTGACTCAGGCACCGGCCTGCATCTGGCGCTTGGCATCGTCGCCGCACTCTACCAGCGGAACCGCACCGGCCGCGGCCAGAAGGTGCTCGCCGCCATGCAGGACGGCGTGCTCAACCTCTGCCGCGTCAAGCTGCGCGACCAGCAGCGCCTCGCCCACGGTCCGCTGACGGAGTACAGCCAGTACGGAGAGGGCGTTCAGTTCGGGGATTCCGTTCCGCGCGCCGGCAACGACTCCGGCGGCGGCCAGCCCGGCTGGATTCTGAAGTGCAAGGGCTACGAGAACGATCCCAACGCCTACATCTATTTCATCACCCAGGCGCCGGTGTGGGAGAAGATCTGCGACGTCATCGGCAAGCCGGAATGGAAGACCGATCCGGACTACGCCACGCCAAAGGCGCGGCTGCCGCGGCTCAAGCACATCTTCGACACCATCGAGCAGTGGACCATGACCAAGGACAAGTTCGAGGTCATGAACATCTGCAATCCGCTCGACATCCCGGTCGGGCCGATCCTGTCGATGAAGGAGATCGCAGAGGAGCCGTCGCTGCGCGAGACCGGCACCGTGGTCGAAGTCGATCACCCGGTGCGCGGCAAATACCTGACCGTCGGCAACCCGATCAAGCTGTCGGACTCGATCTCCGAGGTGACGCGTTCGCCGCTCCTGGGAGAGCACACCGACGAAATCCTGAAAGACGTGCTCAAGTTCTCGGCCAAGGACATCGCCGAGATCAAGGGTTCCGGGGCGCTGTCAGCGCCGCCGAAGAAGGACAAGGCGGCTTAAAGAGCTGTCGCCCCCGCGAACGCGGGGGCACATAACCACTGTAGGTGGTTACGGGTTCCTGCCCTCGCTTCGCTCGGCCGGAACGACAGAAACAAGTTGGGAGGATTTGATTTATGCGTATCGTCGTTCACGGCCAGCAGGCATTCGGCAAGGCCGTGCTGGAAGCGCTGCTCAAGCGTGGTGAAGAAATCATCGCCGTCTATGTGGCGCCGGAAAAGGAAGGCGCCAAGGCCGATCCGTTGAAGGAAGCGGCCGTCGCCGCCGGCCTGCCGGTCTATCAGCCGTCGTCGTACAAGGACCCGAAGGTCTGGGAAGAGTTCAAGGCGCTGAAGCCCGATCTGCAGGTCATGGCCTTCGTCACGCTATTCGTGCCGGAGGACTTCCTCAACATCCCGACCCACGGCTCGATCCAGTATCATCCATCGCTGCTGCCCGCTTATCGCGGCGCGAGTGCCATCAACTGGCCGATCATCCTCGGCGAAAAAGAAACCGGTCTGTCGATCTTCTGGCCGGACAATGGCCTCGATACCGGCGACGTCCTCATGCAGAAGAAGACGCCGATCTCCGACACCGACACGCTCGGCACAGTCTATTTCGACCGCCTGTTCCCCATGGGCGTCGAGGCGATGCTGGAGTCGATCGATCTGGTGAAGGCCGGCAAGGCGCCGCGCATCAAGCAGGACGAATCCAGGGCCACCTATGAAGGCCTTTGCCGCGCCGCCAACGCCAGGATCGACTGGGGCAAGTCCTGGCGCCAGATTGATCCGCTCATCCGCGGCTGCAATCCGGCGCCCGGCGCATGGACCACGCTCGACGGCCAGACCATCAAGATTTTCGACGCCCAGCCGCTGCCGGCCAAGGATCCCAAGGGCATCGGGGGCAAGCTCGGCGAAGTGGTCGCGGTTGAAGCTGACGGCTTCACCGTGGTCTGTGCCGACGGCCGCATGAAGGTCACCCGCGTGCAGCCGCCTGAAGCCAGGAAGATCGACGCCGGCGAATGGGCCGCTTCCGCCAAGCTCGCGGTCGGCGCCCGGTTCACGTGATCATCGATTGTCGTCCCCGCGAACGCAGGGACCCAGTAATCACTGAAAGCGCGGTGATTACTGGATGCCCGCCTTCGCGGGCATGACAGCAGAGTAAGGCGACACCCGCATCATTAATTAATGGACACCCCGTCATGCCCGCCTCGCAACATCAGAACCCGAAGTCCGACATCGAAATTTCGCAAACCGCCAAGATCCGGCCCATCATCGACATCGCGAAGGAGAAGCTCGGCATCGAGGCCAAAAACCTCGAGCCTTATGGCCATTACAAGGCCAAGGTCTCGATGGACTACATCAAGTCGCTCGAGAGCAAGCCGAACGGAAAGCTGATCCTGGTCACCGCGATTTCGCCGACGCCGGCGGGCGAGGGCAAGACCACCACCACTGTGGGCCTCACCGACGCGCTCAACTACGTCGGCAAGAAGGCGATGTGCGCGCTGCGCGAGCCGTCGCTGGGTCCGTCCTTCGGGATGAAGGGCGGCGCCGCCGGCGGCGGCTATGCCCAGGTGATACCGATGGAGGACATCAACCTCCACTTCACCGGCGACTTCCATGCCATCACCTCGGCGCACAACCTGCTCTCGGCGCTGATCGACAACCACATCTACTGGGGTAACGCGCTCGGCATCGACCAGCGCCGGGTGACTTGGCGCCGCGTCCTCGACATGAACGACCGCGCGCTCCGCTCGATCGTCTGCTCGCTCGGTGGCGTCGCCAACGGCTTCCCGCGTGAGGCGGGATTCGACATCACCGTCGCCTCGGAAGTGATGGCGATCTTCTGCCTGGCGAAGAACCTCGACGACCTGAAGGAGCGGCTCGGCAAAATCATCGTCGCCTATACGCGCGAGCGCAAACCGATCCGCGCCAGGGAGCTGGACGCCAACGGCGCCATGACCGCGCTCCTGAAGGAGGCGATCGCGCCGAACCTGGTGCAGACGCTCGAAGGCACGCCCGCCTTCATCCACGGCGGCCCCTTCGCCAACATCGCGCACGGCTGCAACTCGGTGGTCGCCACCACCACGGCGCTCAAACTCGCCGACTATGTCGTAACGGAAGCCGGCTTCGGAGCCGATCTAGGCGCCGAAAAGTTCATCGACATCAAATGCCGCAAGGCGGGCCTCAAGCCGGATTGCGTCGTCGTGGTGGCCACCATCCGCGCGCTGAAGATGCACGGCGGCGTCAGGAAGGAGGACCTGAAGAAGGAAGACCTGAAGTCGCTGGAAGCCGGCATGACCAACCTGCAGCGCCACATCGAGAACATCAAGAAATTCGGCTTGCCGGCCGTGGTCTCGATCAACCGCTTCTCGGCCGACACCGATGCGGAGGTCGCGCTGGTTAAGGACAAATGCAAGGCGCTGGGCGTCGAGGCGCTGATGGCCGATCATTGGGCGATGGGCGGCGAAGGCGCGGCGGACGTCGCCAAGGCGGTGATCAAGGTCTGCGACGAGGGCAAGGCGAATCTGAAATTCCTCTATCCCGACGACATGCCGCTACTGGAGAAGGTGCGCACGATTGCCAAGGAACTCTACCGCGCCGACGACGCCACCGCCGACAAGTCGGTCAAGGACCAGCTCAAGACCTGGGAGGAGATGGGCTTCGGCAAGCTGCCGGTGTGCATCGCCAAAACGCAATATTCCTTCTCGACCAACCCGGACGCCAAGGGCGCGCCGACCGGCTTCACCATCCCGGTGCGCGAGGTGCGGCTGTCCGCCGGCGCCGAGTTCGTCGTGGCGATCTGCGGCGAGATCATGACGATGCCGGGCCTGCCCAAGGTGCCGTCGGCGAATGCGATCGACGTCGGTGCCGACGGCCGCATCGTCGGGCTGTTCTAGCTCCGGGCCGAAAGGGGCGCCGGGCCGCAGCCATTCGACGCGTACTGTTTTCGCCCCCGGGCCTCTCCCGGGGGCGAAACTTTTTCGGCTAAGCTCTCCTGCCATCCAGGTGCCGAAGTGGCGCAGTTCGTCGGTTTTCGGAGCAGGCCATGAATTTCGAGAGTATTCCCGCCGGCCGCAATCCGCCCAGTGACATTCATGCCGTGATCGAAATTCCGCAGGGCGGTGTTCCGGTCAAATACGAGTTCGACAAGGCGAGCGGTGCCATCTATGTGGATCGCTTCCTGCACACCGCCATGTTCTATCCCGGAAATTACGGGTTCATCCCGCAAACCTTGTCGGAGGACGGCGATCCCTGCGATGTGCTGGTGATTTCGCAGGTGTCGGTGGTGCCCGGCGCCATCATCCGCTGCCGGCCGGTAGGCGCGTTGCTGATGGAGGACGAGGCCGGCAATGACGAGAAGATTCTCGCGGTGCCGGTCGATGATCTCCATCCCTACTATGCCGGCGTCGGCAGCTACCGCGACTTGCCGGGGGTTATGCTTGAGCAGATCGCCCATTTTTTCCAGCACTACAAGGATCTGGAGAAGGGCAAGTGGGTGACCATTGTGCGCTGGGTCGAAACGGCCGAGGCCGAGCGCATTGTCGTGGAAGCGATCGAGCGCGCCAGGAAAGCCTGATGGTTAAAGGAACGTTGTTCGGTTCGCCCGGATTTTAGCCATTTTGTACCCTCCCGTTGGAACATCTTCTTTGCACCTTGCTGGTAGGGTGACGCTGCTATCCGCTTCCGGTTGCGGGTCTTGCTGCAGGAAAAGGCCAAAGGCCCAGGCCGGGATCAAGTCCCTCGTTTTGCAGTGTTGTCCCATGTCCGATATTGCCACGTCCCAGTCCGACCAGACGCAAGCCATCAACGCCTCGATCATCGACGAGCTCATCAACGCCGTCGAAAGTGGCGGCACCAGGCAGCGTCAGAAGATCCTTCAGCGCATCACCGACCTGTTCGTGGCCGGTTCGCGCAGCTATTCTCATGAACAGGTCGCACTGTTTGACGACGTCCTGCAGCAGCTTTCGGCTGATATCGAGACCAAGGCCCGCGCCCGGCTGGCGCACCGTATGGCGGTCCTGAAAGACGCGCCGCCCAGGCTCATCCGCAAGCTCGCTTTCGACGACGAGATTTCCGTCGCGGCCCCGGTGCTGGTCTGCTCCGGGCAACTGACCGACGACGACCTGGTCGAGAACGCCCGCACCAAGAGCCAGAAGCACCTGCTCGCCATTGCCCAGCGTCTGAAGCTGAGCGAGGCGGTCACCGACGTGCTGGTCGAGCGCGGCGATCGCGATGTCGTGCGCAAGGTGGCGGGCAATCACGGCGCCCGCTTCTCGCTCGCCGGCTATGAAAAACTCACTACCCGCGCGCGTTACGACCGCCGGCTCACGCTCGCGCTCGCCGAGCGCACCGACATCCCGCGCCAGTATTTCCTGAAGCTGCTTGAGTGCGCTTCGGCCTCCGTGCGCGAAAAGCTGGAGGCGACGAATCCGGAAATGGCCGAGGACATCCGCAAATCGATCGATGATGTCGCGACCGCCATGCAGCAGGAGGCTCGCGCCGCCTCGCGCGAATACAAGGCTGCCGAGCGCAAGGCGCGCCGTTTCAAGGCACACCCGGTAACCGAAGGCAACGTGCACGCCCCGGCGCGCGCGCAGGAATTCGAAAAGGTGGTGATCGCGCTGGCGCGGCTCGGCCGCTTCCCGGTCGATGTTGTCGAGCGCACCTTGCTTGACGAAGGCGTAGACATGGTGCTGATCCTCGCTCGCGCCGCCGATTGCTCGTGGGCGACGGTCAAGGAGCTGTTGCAGATGCAGGCCGCCGGCCGCCGCATGACACCGAACGATCTGTCCGAGGCGTTTGATCGCTACAACAGGTTCAGCCCGCAAATCGCGCGCAGCATCTTCGAATACCAGCGACAGCGCATGAAAGAAGACGCGGAAGAGCGCAAGGCAATCGAGAAGAAGGCACAGAAGAAGCCGGGCTCAAAGAAGGCGTCGTCGCGCGCCGCGGCCGGGCAGTACGCCGAAAGCGTCGCCTGATACGCATTTCAAGGCGGCAGATGTTCACCCGGGGACGGTCGCCCGGCGCACCGCCGCGGTGAACATGGCGGCGCGCACGCGGTTGATCACGCAGGTGGCGTTGTGCCGCAACGCAGTCTCGCGATATCAATCGCCGTCGAGCATCTTTGCCACCCGGCGCGCTTCGGCCACCAGCGCGGCGGTGAGCGGCGTCATCGGCTCGCGTGCCGGCGCCACCAGGCCGACGGTGTAGCTCGCCTCCGGCTCGACAATGGGGATCGCACGCAAGACGTCGGTCAGGCGCAACGTCTCCGCCAGACGCTCCGGCATTACGCTCGCCCAGCTGCCCGTGCGCACGTGCGAATAGAGCAGGATCATGGAATCCAATTCGAGCCTGATGTTCGGATTGCTGCCGGTGTCGCGTAACAGATGCTCGATGATGCGACGGTTCTGCATTTCGGGCGTCAGCAGGCAGAGCGGCACCTGCGCCACTTCCTTCCAGGTGACCGTATCGCGGTCGCCGAGCGGTCCGTCGGCGGCGACCAGCAGCCGGTAATGCTCACGATAGAGCGGCACCGCGGTGACGCGGCCGAGCGGCTCGTTGTCGAGATAGGTGAGGCCGGCGTCGATTTCCAGGTTCTCCAGTTCAGTCAATACCTCGATCGACGTGCGCGAATATACGGTGAATTGCACATTGGGATGGCGCGCGCGGTAGGGCGTCGTCAGCGACTCCACCATGGCCAGCGCGGTCGGGATGACGGCGAGGCGCAGGCGCCCGGCCAGCCCGTGGCGCAGTGCGTGCACTTCCTCGCGCATGGCACGGGTGTCGCCGACGATGCGGCGTGCCCATTCCAGCACCCGCTGGCCCTCCGGCGTGAAACTCTGGAAGCGCGAGCCGCGGTTGACCAGCAGTACGCCGAAGGTCTCTTCCAGCTGCTTCACCCCCGCCGACAGCGTCGGCTGGGTCACGCCGCAGGCCTCGGCCGCCCGGCCGAAATGCTTCTCGCGCGCCAGCGCCAGCAGGAATTCGAGCTTGTCGATCAAGGCGATAGCCCTATCATGCCAGGACGAGTGCAGGTTCGGGCCACCGGTATGCTGGCCCGGGTGGTGGCCGGAAGCTTGAATTTCCCGATTTTGATAATCGATAAATCAATAGATATCCACCACTTTTGATAGAAAATGCCTATCGTTTGATTGAAGTCAGGGCCTTGTTTATTGCGGTTCTAACGGCATTTTGGGCCTTTGGAGGAACGCTTATGAGCTCGACGTTGCAGGCCCCGACCGCGGCTCCGGCCATCACCCGCGCCGGCCGCCGCCGCCCGCGGCGCACGCCGAAGGGCCGCCAGGTCGACCCGGTCGCCCTCGAGGAAGTGCAGGCACTGCTCACCGACCGCCCGCGCAGGCGCGACCTGCTGATCGAGCATCTCCACCTCATTCAGGACCATTACGGCCATCTCTCCGCCGCGCATCTCAATGCGCTCGCCTTCGAGATGAAGATGGCCCAGACTGAGGTCTACGAGGTCGCCACCTTCTACGCCCATTTCGACGTGGTGAAGGAGGGTGAGGAAGCCCCGCCCGCCATCACCGTGCGCGTCTGCGACTCGCTCTCCTGCGCCATGGCCGGCGCCGGGGAGTTGCTGGCAAAGCTGCCCGACATTCTCGGCAAGGACGTGCGGGTGGTGCGCGCGCCTTGCATGGGCGCCTGCGACCGTGCGCCGGTCGCCGCCGTCGGCCACGTGCAGACCTTCATGGCGACACCGGACAACGTTGCTGCCGCAGCAAGGGCCAAGCCGCACGCGCACGTCTGGAAGCCCGCCACCGATTTCGATGTCTACCGGAAGGATGGCGGCTACACGCTGCTTAAAGCCTGTCTCGACGGCACGCGCACGCGCGACGAACTGATCAGGATTGTCAGCGACGGTGGCCTGCGCGGGATGGGTGGCGCCGGCTTCCCCACCGGGCGCAAATGGTCGCTGGTGCGCGCCGAGCCCGCGCCGCGGATGTTCGCTGTGAACTGCGACGAGGGCGAGCCGGGCACCTTCAAGGACCGCTACTACCTTGAGCGCGATCCACACCGCTTCATCGAGGGCATGCTGATCGCCGCCTGGGTGGTGGAAGCGGAACAGACCTATCTCTACGTCCGCGACGAATATCCCGAACTGCGGCTAATGCTGGCGGACGAGATCGCCAGGATCGAGAAGGCAGGACTTTCGAAGCATACCAGGATCTATCTGCGGCGCGGCGCGGGCGCTTACATCTGCGGTGAAGAGTTGGCGATGATCGAGTTCGATCGAAGGCAAGCGCGGCCTGCCGCGCCATCGCCCGCCTTATGTCGCCCAGGTCGGCCTGTTTGGCCGTCCGACGCTCGAGCAGAACGTCGAGACGCTTTACTGGATACGCGACATCATCGAAAAGGGCGCTGATTGGGCGACCTCGCAAGGGCGCCACGAGCGCAAGGGATTCCGCAGCTTCTCGGTCTCCGGCCGCGTCAAGAACCCCGGCGTCAAGCTCGCGCCTGCCGGCATCACCATGCAGGAACTGATCGACGAATACTGCGATGGCATGGCCGACGGCCACACCTTCAAGGCTTATCTCCCGGGTGGTGCGTCGGGCGGCATCCTGCCGGCCTCGATGGCCGATATTCCGCTCGATTTCGGGATGCTGGAAAAGCACGGTTGTTTTGTGGGCTCGCACGCCGTCGTCATCCTGTCCGACAAGGACGACATCAAGGCGGTGGCGCTCAACCTGATGAAATTCTTCGAGGACGAGAGCTGCGGCCAGTGCACACCCTGCCGCGCCGGCACCGAAAAGGCGGCCAGACTGATGGCGCAGGGGCCGTGGGATGCGGACCTGCTCACGGAGCTTTCGGCTGCCATGCGCGATGCCTCCATCTGCGGGCTCGGCCAGGCCGCGCCCAATCCATTGATGTGCGTGCTGAAATTTTTCCCCGAAGACCTGAAGAAACCTCTTGGTTCATGGTGACGCGATGACCGGCACGAATGGAAATACCCCCGGCGGTTACGGCCACGACAACAAGGGTGCGGCGGGTGGCGCAACCAGGCACGGTGGCAAATCGGGCGTCGCCCATGCCGCGCCTGTCGACAAGGTCGATGCGAAAGGCGAGGGCGCCAGGACAATTATCTTCACGCTCGACGGCAAGGAGGTCGCCGCGCGCGAGGGCGAGACCATCTGGCAGGTGGCGAAGCGTTCCGGGCTCGATATTCCGCATCTGTGCTACGCGCCCGAGCCCGGCTACCGCGCCGACGGCAATTGCCGTGCCTGCATGGTGGAGATCGAAGGCGAGCGCGTGCTGGCGGCGAGTTGCATCCGCCAGCCAGCCGCGGGCATGAAGGTGAACGTCTCCAACGCGCGCGCCACCACCGCGCGCAAGATGGTGTTCGAGCTGCTGGTCACCGATCAGCCGGCGCGCGAGACCGCCCACGACCCGCAATCGAAGTTCTGGGCGTGGGCCGACCGTATGAACGTCGCCACCAGCCGCTTCGCCCAGCGCGAGACGGTGGCGCCCGACCGCAGCCACCCGGCGATGGCGGTCAATCTCGACGCCTGCATTCAGTGCAATCTCTGCGTCCGCGCCTGCCGCGAAGTGCAGGTCAACGACGTCATCGGCATGGCCGGCCGCGGTCACAGCGAAAAGATCGTATTCGACTTCGACGACCCGATGGGCGCGTCCACCTGCGTTGCCTGCGGCGAATGCGTGCAGGCCTGCCCGACGGGCGCCCTGATGCCGGCGAGCATGGTCGGCCACGACAACGTCTATCTCGGCAAACCCGACCGCACGGTCGACAGCGTCTGTCCCTATTGCGGGGTCGGCTGCCAGCTCACGTATCAGATCAGGGACGACAAGATCGTCGCCGTCACCGGCAAGAACGGTCCGGCCAACGAGAACCGGCTGTGCGTCAAGGGCCGCTTCGGCTTCGACTATGTCAGCAATCCGCAGCGCCTGACCCAGCCGATGATCCGCAAGGAAGGCGTGCCGAAAGTGCCGCACGAGCAGATCGATCCCTCCAACCCTTGGACGCATTTCCGCCCGGCCACCTGGGAGGAAGCGCTCGACAAGGCGGCCGAAGGGCTGAAAACGATCCGCGACCGCGACGGCTCGAACGCACTGGCCGGCTTCGGCTCGGCCAAGTGCTCGAATGAGGAGGCCTATCTGTTCCAGAAGCTGGTGCGCGCCGGCTTCGGCACCAACAACGTCGACCACTGCACGCGGCTCTGCCACGCATCGTCGGTGGCGGCGCTGCTCGAAGGCGTCGGTTCCGGCGCGGTGTCGGCCACCTTCAACGAGGTGAAGAACTCCGACGTCATCATCGTGATCGGCGCCAACCCGACCGAAAACCACCCGGTCGCCGCCACTTATTTCAAGCAGGCGGCCAAGCGCGGCGCCAGGCTGGTGGTGATGGATCCGCGCGGGCAGGCGCTCAAGCGTCACGCCTGGCGCATGATGCAGTTCAGGAACGGCGCCGACGTGGCGATGCTCAACGCCATGTTGAACGTCATCGTCACCGAAGGCCTCTACGACAAGCAGTACGTCGAGACCTATGTCGAAGGCTTCAGTCCGTTCGCCGAGCACATCAGGGACTTCACCCCCGAGGAGATGGAGCCTATCTGCGGCATCCCTGCCGACACGCTGCGCGAGGTCGCGCGCACTTACGCCCGCGCGCAGAGCGCCATCATCTTCTGGGGCATGGGCGTATCGCAGCACACCCACGGCACCGACAACGCCCGCTGCCTGATCGCGCTGGCGCTGATTACCGGCCAGATCGGCCGGCCTGGCACCGGCCTGCATCCGCTGCGCGGCCAGAACAACGTGCAGGGCGCTTCCGACGCCGGCCTGATCCCGATGTTCTTCCCGGACTACAAGTCGGTGGAGACGCCGGAAATCCGCGCGAAAGTCGAGAACCTGTGGCAGACCAAACTTGATCCGAAGAAGGGCCTGACCGTGGTCGAGATCATGGACGCCGTCCATGCCGACCAGATCAAGGGCATGTACATCCTCGGCGAAAACCCGGCGATGTCCGACCCCGACCTGAACCACGCGCGCGAGGCGCTGGCGCATCTTGAGCATCTCGTCGTGCAGGACCTGTTCCTGACCGAAACGGCCGTTTACGCCGACGTGGTGCTGCCAGCCTCCGCCTGGCCGGAGAAGGACGGCACCGTCACCAACACCAATCGTCAGGTGCAGATGGGCCGCGCCGCGCTGCCGCTGCCGGGCGACGCCAGGCTCGACTGGTGGATCACCCAGGAGATCGCCAGGCGCATCGGATTGAACTGGAACTATCAGAACCCGGGCGAGATCTACACCGAAATGGCCTCGCTGATGCCGTCGCTAAACAATATCACGTGGGACCGCGTCGCGCGCGAAAGCGCAGTGACCTATCCGTGCGATGCGCCCGACCAGCCCGGCCACGACGTGGTGTTCGACAAGGGCTTCCCGCGTCCCGGCGGCTTCGGCAAGCTGGTGGCGGCGAAGCTCTTGCCGCCCGACGAAACGCCCGACCACGACTATCCGTTCATCCTCACCACCGGGCGCATGCTTGAGCATTGGCACACCGGCGCCATGACCCGGCGCGCGAGCGTGCTCGATGCGCTGGAGCCGGGGCCGACCGCGGCGCTCTCGCGCGGCACGATTCAACAGCTCGGAATCGAGCCGGGCGATATGGTGCGGGTGTCGACGCGACGCGGCGTGGTCGAACTGAACGCGCGCCAGGACGATGGGATTCCGGACGGCGTCGTGTTCATCGCCTTCGCCTTCTTCGAGGCGGCGGCCAACCGGCTCACCAACCCGGCGCTCGATCCGTTCGGCAAGATTCCGGAGTTCAAGTACTGCGCCGCGCGGGTGGAGAAGATGGAGCCGCAGCGCGAGGCGGCGGAGTAGGCGGGCGAGCGCCTTTCACGAGATCGAAGTCCTCAAATCAATTTGAAGGCGCTCCGCGAGAGCGCCCCCCTTCTTCTGGGCCTGGCTCCTGTATGATGGCGCCAGGCCCATTGGATTTAAGAAGGCGCCGGCGAGGAAATGCCCATGACCATCGAGCTGTACCAGACCGCCCATTCCACCTGCAGTCAGAAAGTCCGCATCACGCTGGCCGAGAAGGGTATGCCGGAGCGCGGGAAGGACTGGATCGAGCACGAAGTCAATCTCAGCAAGTTCGAGCAGCTCAGGCCAGACTATCTCAAGCTCAACCCGAACGGCGTGGTGCCGACATTCGTGCATGACGGCGCAGTGATCATCGAATCCGCGGCCATTCTGGAATATCTGGAGGAGACGTTTCCCGATCCGCCGCTGGCGCCGCCGGACCGTGTCGGCCGTGCGCACATGCGGGCCTGGATGCACTACATCGACGAAGTACCGACCGTCGCTGTGCGCGTGCCGAGCTTTGCCAATCTGTTCGCACCCATGCGCTTCACCAACACCAGTGACGAGGATTTCCAGAAGCACGCCGACAGGCTGCCGCTGCGCAAACAGTTCTATGAGCGCATGACCCGGAAGGGCTTCAACGAGAAGGAGATCAATCACGCGCTCGATCAGATTCGCCAGACCTGCGAGCGCATCGAAAAAGCCATGGACGACACCGGCGGTCCCTGGATCATGGGCGAGCAGTACACGCTGGTCGACGCGCAGGTGACGCCGCTCATCGATCGCATGGAAGACATGGGCTACGACTACCTCTGGCAGGACCTGCCGAAGATGTCCGCGTGGTGGGATCGCATCAAGGCGCGGCCGTCCTATGCCCAGGCGTTCTATCCCGGCGCCCGCATGTCGGCGCGCTTTGCCGAGCATTTCAAGTCGGCCGGGGAGCTCAAGGCCGAACGCGGATACTGAGCGGCATCGCGCCTTTTCCATTCCCTGGACTTGCGGGGAAAACGTTTGAGTGAAGGGAGCGTCGGCGTGTCGGCCGAAGGTTCCTGTCGCCTTGCGTGCTAGTTTCTTGCATGGCGGTCCCCGCACGACGTTCTTTGCTGTGCAACGAAGGGCATATCGCTTGTGACAAAGCCCGCCTCCCAGCCGGATTCAGCACAGTCCGAGCCCAACTCCGCGACGGCGCGGCAAGCCGACCAGCCGCCAATCGCCGACTATGCCTTGATCGGCGATTGCCACGGCAGCGCGCTGGTGAGCCGCGCCGGCAGCATCGATTGGTGTTGCCTGCGCCGCTTCGACGCCGATCCGGTCTTCTTTCGGCTGCTCGATGCGGGCCGGGGCGGCTCCTGGGACGTGATGCCAGAGGGCCTGACCGAGACGTCGCGCGCCTATCTGCCCGGCACCAATATATTGCGAACCGTATTCGTCACCGAAACCGGCACCGGCGCGGTGACCGACTTCATGCCGGTCGGGCGCAGCCGCGATGCGGGCGTGCACGACTATGTCTCGCTCAACGCGCCAAGCTGGCTGGTGCGCCGCTTCGAAGCGCTCGATGGCGAGGTGCGTTTCAAGAGCCGCATCCGGCCGCGCGCACCGGGCTTCGCCGTCGCGCCGCTCCCCCTGGGTTATGACGGAAAGGCGTTGCGGGCCAAGGGCTTCAGTATTTGGTGCGGCGGCGTTGTCGAACTTGGCGATGACGGCGCCGACGTCACTTTCAATCTGTCCGCGGGTCAGGCCGAGGACGCCGTCCTGACCCAGATCGAGCCCTTGACCGACCCGCGGCCGCATTGCGGACAGCTGTTCGAGATCACGCGTTGCTTCTGGCAGGAGTGGATCGAGTACAGTCGCTACCGTGGCCCCTATGAGGCGGCGGTGACCCGCAGCGCCCTGGCGCTGAAGCTGATGACTTATTCGCCGACCGGGGCGCTGGTCGCCGCGCCGACGACTTCTTTGCCGGAGGAAATCGGCGGCGAACGCAATTGGGACTATCGTTTCTGCTGGCTGCGCGATGCGAGCTTCACGTTGTTTTCGCTGGGGGTGCTCGGCTACTCGGGCGAAGCCAAAAGCTTCGCCGAGTTTCTCACCCGGCGCTGTCTTCGCGAAGGCGCCACGCCGCACATCATGTATTCCATCGAGGGCGAGCCTTTCCTCCCCGAGCGCACGCTCGACCACCTGGCGGGCTATGCCGACAGCCGGCCGGTGCGGGTCGGCAACGGCGCGTTCGACCAGAAACAGCTCGACGTGCACGGCGAAGTGCTCGACTGGGCGGAGCTGCGCCGCGCCCTCGGCGGCCGCATGCGGCGCGACGAAGCGAGCGCGCTACGCGCCATTGCCGATCATGTCTGCCGGATGTGGCGCGAGCCCGATCAAGGCCTGTGGGAAACGCGCTCGGCCCCGCGCCATTACACCCAGGGCAAGGTCATGGCCTGGGTGGCGCTCGATCGCGCCTTGATGTTGTTCGGCGACAACGCTGTCTGGCGCCGGGAACGGGACGCCATCCGCGACCGGATTTTGAGTGAGGGGGTCGCGGGCGATCCGCCGTATCTCGCCCAGGCGTTCGGGTTTCAGGAAGTGGACGCGGCCCTGCTGCAGGTTCCGCTGCTCGGCCTGCCGATCCCGCGCGCGCTTCTCGATCGGACCGTCAAGCGCGTCGAGCACGAACTCCGCGACGGCGACTTCGTCTACCGCTATCGCACCGAGGACGGGCTTCAAGGCGGCGAGGGCGCCTTCCTGGTCACCAGCTTCTGGCTCGTCGATGCCCTGCTGGTCATGGATCGCGTTACTGAGGCGCGCGCGTTGTTCGAGCGTCTTCTCGGCTACGCCAACGACGTCGGCCTTTATGCCGAGGAGATAGATCCGCAGTCGCGCGCGCACCTCGGCAATTTCCCGCAGGCGCTCACGCATCTGGCGCTCATTTCGAGCGCGGCGCTGCTACACCTTTACGACATCGCCGGCGCCGCCAGTATCAAGGGAACGCATGCCGACCGCGCTCGACGGCTTGTCGGCGCGGCTGAAGGAAAGAAGGCGCTGCTTTACGCGCTCTGGCGTAACCGCGGCGCCCGCATCTTCGGGTCGTCGAAGTCCGTGCTCGATCTCAATTGATAGAAATCTTTGGGACAAGCGGACCACCCCGGCCGCTCCCCGGCACAAGCCCCAAGAGATGTTCGCGAGAACTACGTCTTGAAATACGGCTCCACCGGCCCCTGGATCTTCATGGTCAGCGGGTTGCCATGGCGGTCCTTGGTGTTGCCGACCACCACGCGGATCCAGCCCTCGCTCACGCAATATTCCTCGACGTTGGTGCGCTCCTGACCCTTGAAGCGGATGCCGACCTCGCGCGCCAGCGCGGCGGCATCGTAGTAGGGGCTCATCGGATCGTTGCTCAGCCGGTCGGGCGGCGTATCCGCGGACTTCCCGGGTGTGTCTGGTTTCTTGTCGGTCATGGTCGGTGCTTTTAGCAGCGCCGCGCGGCGCCGCAAGGGCGATCGTCGTCCTCGGGTTCCGCGCCTCGCGGTGGCCCGTAAACGCCGGACCCCCGCGCTGCCGGGCAGGCGACGCGGGGGCCGAAAAGCCGGGATCAACCGTCGCGTTTACTTTTTCCGGAAGTGCAAGATGCCCCAGTTGAGATAGCCCTTGTCGGCGGCGTCGACCCAGTTCTGCAGACCGACCAGCATGCGGTCGACGTACTCCCTGGAGGCGACCTTCACCATCTCGTCGTAGCGCGACTTCAGTTCTGCGCGCACGCGGGCATAGTGATTGCGTAACTGCTCCGGCATGGGGCGGACATCGACCAGCTCGAGGCCGTGGCGCGCCGCCGCCTCGCGGTAGAAACGCACCGAGCCGAGCGAGCTCAGATGGATGCGGTCGTAGACCGGCTGCAATACGCCCTTGGGGCAGTCGTCCGCCTGCATCGGATCGGTGAAGACGAGTTCGCCGCCCCGCTTCAGGACGCGCGCGATCTCGGCGATCACGCGGTCGCGGTCGCCGCTGTGCAGGATGGCGTCCTGCGACCAGGCGAGATCGAAGCTCGCGTCCTTTTCCGGGACTTGCTCAAAGGTGCCGTGCTTAACGTCGATCAGCTTGTCGAGACCGGCGGCCGCGTTGGCCTTGCGGTTGCGTTCGTTTTCGACCTCACTGATGTTGAGGCAGGTGACATGACAGCCGAAGCGCCCGGCGAGGTAACGCGCCGCTCCACCGAACCCGGAGCCAAGGTCGATCACGCGGCTGTTCTTGCTGAGCGCGCCCGCGACCGAATCCGCCATCGCTTCGACGGTGCGACGGCTGGCCTCGCCAATCGGATCCTTGTCCGACCGGTAGAGGCCGATATGGATGTCCTCGCCGCCCCAGATGTGGAAATAGAATTCGTCGGCGTCGCTGCTGTCGTAATAGCTCTCCGCGACGTCGACGACACGTTGCGTCTGACTTATTTAGCCTCTCTTTCGTCCGTCTCCTCGGGCTCATGCTTGGAGGCGACATGCACGAAGAAGTCCGGATCGTGCTCGGCATAGGTCTCCTGGAAGTCGCCGTAGGTGCGCACGGTCTGGAATCCGGCTTCCTTGAGCAGCTTGCGCACGTAGTTCTTGCGCAGCGGGAACATGTTGAGATGGAACACCGAGCCGTCCGGGAAGCTGTACCGGAAGCGCGCCAGCGAGTTGTCCATGTGCTCGGGCTCGGCCACCACCTGGTCGCCGCAGTAGTAGTACTTGTGCTTGCTGTCGAAGCCGACGTCGAGGATCGCATCGTAGTTGCGCTGATCGAGGATCAGCATGCCGTCGTGGCGCAGCGCGGCGTAGAACTCGGCGAGCACGCGGCGGCGGTCCATTTCGTCGTGCAGATGCGTGAACGAATTACCGAGGCAGATGATGGCGTCGTACTTGCCGAGGATGTCCCGATTGAGCCAGCGCCAATCGGCCTGAACGGTCTTCAGGATAAAACCGCGCTGCTTGGCATTTTCGAACGCCTTGGCCAGCATCTCCGCGCTGCCGTCGACGCTTGTCACGTCGAAGCCGGCTTGCAAGAGCTGCACCGAGTGGAAGCCGGTGCCGGTCGATACGTCGAGGATGCGGTGCTTGCCCGCCGCCTTCAGCGCCTGGATGAAGAAGCCGCCCTCGCTTTCGGCGCGCGCTTCCCAGTCGATCAATTCGTCCCATTTGCCGACGAACGACTCGACGTACTCCTGCTTGTAGTGGCCGGTTTCGCGGATCTCGAGCGGATCGTCGCCAAAATCCTGGTGAGCGGCTTCATTTCCATTCGATCGCGCAGTCTGGGCGGCATCTGCGTAGGCCATGAAAATCCCCCTTCCGTGTTCTTGCTGTCGCGAAAATAGCGGTGAAGCGCAAAAAGCGCGGCCGCCACGACGTTCGTCGCCACGACTTTTGATGGATGTAATGTTGTATATATTAGACCATCGAGCCCGGATTGTTACCCCTCAAATGAACGAATGTTTATTTTCGCTGCCCGGCGGCGTGAAAATCGCGGCAGAAGGTCGCTGTTTCAAAATTATGACGTAAGAAATTTGCAGAAACCGGACGTTTCGGGCGGGGACATAGATGGAACATCTCGCCTGTGTATTTCGCAGTGCGAGAACGGAAATCGAGCACGGGCTTCGATGCACTTTTTAGTAAAATGGCGGAGCGTTGTCGTCGATGACGCGAAGTTCCAGTTGCTCGATGAGATCGCGCCGCATGGCCTCGCAGGTCGCGAGTGCGGCCTCCGTCTGCTGCCATGTCGTTGAATTGGAGCCGGCGAGCACCACGCCACCGATCAGCGCGGCGAGCGCGGCGAAGAACAGCGTAGGCACGAAAGGCGCAAGCCCGACGAGCGTCAGGATCAACCACACGGCCCCGGCGGCAATGGCGATCCTCGCCGCGAGGGCGAGCTTGCGGCAGCGCTCGATCGCATCCTGCAGCGTTTCGATGCGTTGTTCGAGGCGCGCGATGTCGGCGGGGGTTTCGACAGGCTCCATGCCGCCGACCGTAGCGTGGATGCGCGATCGGCGGAACGGTGTGAGCGCGGCGTTGCAGGTGCACCGCAAGCCGGATTGTTGCGGCTTGCGGCGCGCCGCCCGGGCGTCGTCAGCCGCGCTTCTGCGTCGGCGCCGTCTGCCGCTTGGCGATATCACGGTTGACGGTGATCGAATTGATCGCCTGGACCCCGTCTTCGGTGGCGTCATAGTCGATGGTAACCTGGTCGCCGGCGCGCAGGTCCGGCACTGCGATCTCCCCGGCAATGCCCACGAACTGCGATTTGTCCTGCAGCGTCAGGGTGCGGCTGGAGGCGTCCCAGGCGTCAACGGCCGAGGTGACATTATCGGCAACAGCGGGGCCAAAGCTCGCCGCGAGCAGGCCCACGCTTACGAGAAGCGCACGCGTATTCATGGTCCGAAATCCTTTCCGGATCGGTTGAGAGGGTTTCAAGTTTGCGGGCCATATCGCGGCCGGCTTTCGACCGGCGGCTTGGGTCCTCCGGCGGCATTGGCGGCCGAGAGGAGGGCTTGCGCGGGGCGCGTTTCATTCCGCGAGCGGCATATGGAGGCGCGCTCTATGTCAGCAATACGGCCAGGCCGTCATGGCGTAAAAGATTATGCGCCGTTTATGCGCCGGCGCCGGATGTTCAGCGCAGGTGCGCCAGGTAATACGCGAGATCGGCGAGTTCTTCGTCCCTGAGCGCGTAGAGGACTTCGTTCATCTCGGCGCGGCCGCCGAAGCGCCTGTCACTTTTGTAATCGCGCAGCGCCTGGAGCAGGTAATCCTCACGCTGGTTTCTGAGGTGCGGCACCTGTTCCTGTCCGGTGTAGGTGGCGGTGTGGCAGACATTGCAGCGGTTCTTTTCGGCCGCAGCCCGGCCGCGGGCCATGCGTGCCGGATCGCCCGGCTCGGCCGGCGGGGATGGCGCCGGCAGTCTGGCGACCCAGGCCGCGGCCGCGTACAGGTCGTCGTCGCTCATACCTGCCATCATGTCGTTCATCACGGGCGCCTTGCGCTGACCGTCGCGGAAGGCAACCAGCTGATACAGCACGAACAGCTCCGGCTGGCCCCCGAGCGAGGGCACATTCGGCGTTTTGGAGGCGCCGTTGTCGCCGTGGCACTGCACGCACTGCGCTTTGCGCTCCTCGAACACGCCGGCTTGCATGGCGGTCCCGGAGAGGAAAATCAGCGGCAAAACGAGAAACGTCCGGCGGAGCATGGTGTCTCGTGGGTGAGAGCTGGCCGAGCCAGTACCACACTCCGTCATGCCCGGCTTGATGCCGGGCATCCACGACTTCCTTCGGTCGAAGCAAGGCGTGGATGGCCGGGACAAGCCCGGCCCTGACGGTGTGGTGAGCCGGTCAGGAGCCGTAGGTGATGCGATAGACCGCCCCGTTCCAGTCGTCGGAGACGAGCAATGACCCGTCCTTCATCACTTCGACGTCGACCGGCCGCGCGATGTATTTGTTGTCCTCGATGAAGCCGGTCATGAATTCCTCGACCGACGTGGCGTTGCCCTCGTCGTCCAGATGCACCGCCACCACGCCGGCGCCTTCTTTCCTGGTCCGGTTCCAGGGTCCGTGCCGCGCGACGAAGATCGTGTTGCGATACTTTTCCGGGAACATGGTGCCGGTATAGAAGCGCATGCCGAGCGGCGCCACGTGCGGCCCGAGCAGCGCGATCGGCGGCGTATAGTCCTTGCAGTTGTGCCCCCAGCCGAATTCCGGATCGGCGATGTTTCCCTGGTGGCAGTAGGGGAAGCCGAAGTGCTGCTTGCCCGGCTGGGTAATGCGGTTCAGCTCGCCGTTCGGCAGGTCTTCCGAGAACCAGTCGCGGTTGTTGTCGGTGAAGTAGAGCTGTCTGTTCTTCGGATTGAAGTCGAACCCGACCGTGTTGCGGATGCCGCGCGCCACCACCTGCTCGTCGCTGCCGTCGAGCTTGATGCTGCGCATCTGGCCGTGCGTATCCGGCGGCAGGCAGATGTTGCAGGGCGAGGAGTTTGCGACATAGAGCCGGTTGTCGGGCCCGACCGCCAGGAAGCGCCAGCCGTGCGGGCGCTCCTTGCCGAGCTTGTCGTAGATCATCTGCAACTTGGGCGGATTGTCGAGATGGTCCTCGATGTTCTCGGCCCTGGAGATCTTTTCATGCTCGGCGATGTAGAGCGTGCCGTCATGGAAGGCGATGCCGTTCGGCCAGTCGAGTCCTTCGTAGATCGCTTTCTTGTTCTTGCCGGCGTCGGTCACGGCCCAAACCTTGTTGGCCTGCCAGTTGCTCACGAATAAGGTGCCCTTGTCGCCCATGCGTAGCGAGCGCGCGTTCTTGATGCCGCTGGCATAAACCTCGACCTTGAACCCCGCCGGAACCTTGAACTTTGCGGTCGGCAGCTTGGCGGCCGGCGTCGGCAATGGCGGCGGCGCGATCGGCGCGAGCTTCAGGGCGCCGGGCTGGTTCGGTCGCCCGTAGAGCGGTGTGCCCGGCTTGGGAGCCTCGTCCGAGAACGCCGGCAGACTGGCGGTCATCAGCAGTGAAGCCGCGGTGCATGCCAACAAGGCGGCGCGGCGCATCCGTGTCGTGGCAGACATGCTTTCCTCCCTTGGTGCTGTTCTACCCCGCCCGTTCTTGGTTTGCCTTTGAGAGGGGCTTGCACGTTATACTAGCGTAATGGAAAAATACGCGGTAGCGGATGGTGGCATATCAGCCGTGCGGCGCGGGAACGCGACCCGCCAGACCGCGGCACACCAGGATCGGCGATCGGGCGGGGCTTGACCTTGATGCGCCGCAACGCTTTCAGTGAAATCCGCAGGATTCCCGAGAGAAGGCTGATTGAATGTCGCTAGCGGCTCCCGAAAATGCCTCTCGCCCGGTGCCCGGCGTTGCCGGGCGCCATGACTGGACCCGTGAAGAAGTCGGGGCCCTGTTCGCGCTGCCTTTTCCGGAGCTGATTTTCCGAGCGGCTGATGTGCACCGCACGCATTTTGATCCGGCCGAGGTGCAGATTTCGACCTTGCTGTCGGTCAAGACCGGTGGCTGCCCCGAGGATTGTGCTTATTGCCCGCAGGCCGCCCAGTACGACACCGGGGTGAAGGCCGGGAAGCTGATGAGCCTCGAAGCCGTGCTCGGTGAGGCGCGCGCGGCCAAAGCCGCAGGCGCGCAGCGCTTCTGCATGGGTGCGGCCTGGCGTTCGCCCAAGGATCGCGATCTCGACCTGGTCTGCGCCATGGTGGAAGGCGTGAAGGCGCTCGGGCTCGAGACCTGCGTGACACTCGGTATGCTGGAGGCCGAACAGGCAAGACGCCTGAAGAGGTCGGGCCTCGACTATTACAATCACAATCTTGATACGTCGCCGGAATACTACGGCGAGATCATCACCACGCGCACTTATCAGGACCGCCTCGATACGCTCGAATACGTGCGCCAAGCAGGGATCAACGTCTGCTGCGGCGGCATCGTCGGCATGGGCGAGAGCGAGGACGATCGTATCGGCATGATCGCGACCCTGGCGTCGCTGCCGGTGCATCCGGAGAGCGTGCCGATCAACATGCTGGTGCAGGTTGAAGGCACGCCTTTGGCCGGCCGCGCACCGCTCGACGTGCTCGATTTCGTGCGTACCATCGCGGTCGCGCGCATCACGATGCCGGCGTCGGTGGTGCGTTTGTCCGCGGGCCGCGAGGACATGACGGAAGAGGCGCAGGCCTTGTGTTTCCTCGCCGGCGCCAACTCGATCTTCTATGGGCCGAAGCTGCTGACCACGCCGAACCCCGGCCGCGACCACGACATGGAGTTGCTGGACAAGCTCGGCATGCGGCCGATGGAATAAGGCTCACGCAAAGCTGCGGATCATCGCCAGGCCGCCGAACAGGCCGATGATGCCGGCGGCGACCGACGCCACCACGTAAAGCGCCGCCAGGCCGGGTTCGCCGCGTTCATAGAGCAGGGCGGTGTCGAGCGAGAATGTCGAGAAGGTGGTGAAGCCGCCGAGGATGCCGGTGGTCAGGAACAGCCGCCAGTGCTGCGACGGGCTGCCCTCGAAGGCGAACCAGGCGGCCAACAGGCCCATAAGCAGCGAGCCCACCACGTTCACGGTGAGGGTGCCGTAGGGAAAGGACGTGCCGAGCAGGCGGGCAGCGGCGAGATTGACGCCGTGGCGCAGTGCAGCGCCGACGCCGCCGCCGAAAAACACGACAAGGTAGCCCATAGGTCCAAACCCCCATGCTGTTCGGGCGGCAAAGGCGGCCCTCCGGCGGCGCGATGCCTACCGCTGGCGCTGCATTCGACCACCACAGAGCCTGGCGCCGCTTTGATCCGGCATCCAACTCCCGGCGGAATCATGCGCAAACGTTACGCGGCAGGAGTCATCAGCCCGGAATCGGGTGATTTGGGCGGTTATCGGGGGACCCCATCCCCATCGGCCGCCAAGCTAGGGGCGGTCCCGGACCGGGTCAAGCGGCCCCGACCAAAGGCGTAAGCCCCCTTCGCTTGACAGCACAGCCCTCCCGGCTTACCTGAGAGTGAACGTTCATTCTCAGTTTGCTGCACTGCACATTTTTCCCCGAACGACATGCACCGCACCAGCGCCCAGCGCCAGTCCGACCGCCGCACCGAAATCCTCGATGCGGCCGAGCGCTGCTTTGCGCGCTCCGGCTTCCATGGCGCCTCGATGCAGGAGATCTGCACCGAGGCCGGCATGAGCCCGGGCAATCTCTATCGCTATTTTCCGTCCAAGGAGGCGCTGATCGCCGGCATCTCGGAGCGCAACCGGGCCGATGCCGCGGCGAGCTTTGCCGAAGTGGGACAGGCGTCGAACTTCTTTGAAGGCCTTGCCGAGCTCGGCCGCCATCATCTGGTTGACCGCAGCGAGACCGAAGTCGGCCTCTGCGCGGAGATCATGGCCGAGAGCCGGCGCAACCCGGCCATCGCCCGGCTCTACCAGGACATCGAGCGCGACATCAAGGGACGTATCGCCGACATGCTGCAACTCGCGGTCGAGCGGGGCGAGATCCGCGCCGATCTCGACGTCGACGCCGCCGCGTCGGTGCTGATGGTGCTTGGCGACGGCATGTCATGGCGGCGCGCGGTGGCGTCGGATTTCGACGCCGAGCGCGTGCTGCCGATGATCCTGAAGATGATCCATTGCCTGTTGAGCAAGCCGGACAACGCGCCGGCGGAGGACGCGTCATGAAAGCGAGCCGCATCACTGCCATTGGTCTGGTCGCCGCAGCGGTCGCCTGGATCGTCTCCGGCCATATCCTGCCGCGCGAACTCGAACGACAGCCAGGCCGCCATCCGCCCGGCCGAACAGAAGGCCGAGTCGGCGTTCCGCGTTTCGGTCCTGCCTGCGCGCGTCGAGCCGCACAGTCCGCTCCTCACGCTCTCAGGCCGCACGGAAGCCGACCACAAGGTCACGGTCTCGGCACGCGCCGGCGGCGTGCTCACGCAATTGCGGGTGAAGCGCGGCCAACATGTGGAGAAGGGCGAGATCATCGCCGTCCTGTCCGACGAAGCGCGCGAGGCGCAGGTCGCGCAGGCGAAAGCGCTGTTTGCGCAGCGCAAGGCCGAGCTTGAAGCCAAGCGCACGCTGATCGAAAAGGGTTCGCTGCCGCGGCTCGACCTGGTCAATCTCGAAGCGCAGTACAAGGCGGCGCAGGCCGCGCTTGCGTCCGCCGAGGCCGAGTACGACCGCGGCATCGTGCGCGCGCCCTGGGCCGGGGTCATCACCGACGTGCCGGCCGAAGTCGGCGGCGCCGCGTTCTCGATGGCCGGCAAGGAAATCGCGCAACTGGTCGCGCTCGATCCGATGCTGGCGGTCGCGGAAGTCTCCGAGCGCAAGCTCGCCGGCATCAAGGTTGGCGAACGCGCCGAGGTTCGGCTGATCACGGGGCAGACGGTTACAGGCCACGTGCGCTACGTGTCGAAAACCGCGAGTCCGACCACCCGCACCTATCGTGTCGAGGTCGAAATAGCCAATCCGGACGGCAAGATTCCCGACGGCATCACCGCCGAGGTGTTGCTGGCGCTCGAGTCGGTCGATGCGTCGCAACTGCCGCGCTCCGCGCTGACCATCTCGTCGGATGGCGACATCGGTGTGCGCGTGGTTGACGCCGCCGATGCGGTCAAGTTCGTGCCGGTCACGCTTGTCGAAGACCGGCGCAGCGCCATGTGGGTGTCCGGCGTCGACAACGGCGCCCGGGTGATCGTGCGTGGACAGGATTTCGTGCGTGAGGGCCAGCGTGTGGCCCCGGTCGCCGTTGACACCAAGCGGGCGGCGCGCTGACCGCGCCGCCGATGAGACAGCGCCGCCGGTGCCATTGGATGTAGGTTCATGTCCCGTTTCATCAACTACGCGATCGACCACGCGCGGCTGACGCTCGCCACACTGGCCTTCCTGCTGGTTGCCGGTCTGGTCGCCTATCAGACCATCCCCAAGGAGGCCGAGCCGGACATCAAGGTGCCGGTCATCTACGTTCAGCTCAGTCAACGCGGGATCAGCCCCGAGGACTCCGAGCGTCTGCTGTTGCGGCCGGTCGAGACCCAGCTCAAGCAGGTCGGCAACGTCAAGGAAATGCGCGCCCTCGCCTACGAGGGCGGTGGCTATGTGGTGCTGGAGTTCGAGGCGGGCTTCAATTCCGACACCGCGCTGGCCGACGTCCGCGCCAAGGTCGACCAGTCCAAAAGCGATCTTCCGAAGGATGCCGACGAGCCGACGGTGCGCGAGGTCAATCTTTCGCTCTACCCGGTTCTGGTGGTGACGCTTGCCGGCGATCTGCCCGAGCGTTCGCTGCTGCACGTCGCGCGCTCGACCAAGGACGCCATCGAGCAGGTGCCGGGCGTGTTGTCGGCGGAACTGCGCGGCGCCCGTGACGAGGCGGTCGAGATCACCGCCGAGCCGATGCTGATGAAGAGCTACGGCATCTCGCTCGACCAGCTCATTTCGGTGACCAACGCGTCCAACAGTCTGATCGCCGCCGGCGCGCTGGAAGGGCAGAGCGGCCGGTTCGCGGTCAAGGTGCCCGGGCTGATCGAGCGACCGCAGGACATGCTCCGGATTCCGGTCGCTTCCACCGCCGGCGCCACGGTCACGCTCGGCGACGTCGCGACGGTGCGGCCGACCTTCAAGGACGCGACCTCGATTACCCGGGTCAACGGCAAGCCGGCCATGACCATCGAGGTGTCGAAGCGTACCGGCGCCAACCTGATCGAGACCGTCGACGGCGTGAAGCAGATCGTCGCCAGGCTGCATAAGACCTGGCCTGAAGGCGTGCAGGTAGGCTTCACCCAGGACAAGTCCAAGGTCATTCGCCAGATGCTGGCGGATTTGCAGAACTCGGTGGCCACCGGCGTGCTGCTGGTCGCGGTGATTATCCTGTTCGCGCTCGGCTTCCGCTCGTCGCTGTTCATCGGCATCGCCATCCCGGCCTCGTTCCTGGCCGGCGTGCTGGGGCTGCAGCTTGCCGGTCTCACCATCAACATCGTGGTGCTGTTTTCGCTCATTCTCGCAGTCGGCATGCTGGTGGATGACGCCATCATTGTCTCCGAATACGCCGAGCGCCGCATGGCGGAGGGCACGCCGCCGAAGAAGGCCTATGCCGACGCCGCGAGCCGCATGTCGGGCCCGGTGATCGCGGCGACCGCGACGCGCATTGCCGCCTTCTCGCCATTGCTGTTCTGGCCGGAAATCGTCGGCGAGTTCATGAAGTACATGCCGATCACCCTGATCGCGACCTTGTCGGCGTCGCTGGCCGTCGCGCTGTTCTTCACGCCGACGCTCGGCGCGCTGCTGGGGCGCGCATCGCCGGTGCCGCACGACGACCGCGCCTCCGAGCGCGGGCCCTATATGCAAATCGTCAAGGCCGCGGTCCGTCATCCCGGCAAGACGATGGTCGCGGCCGTCGTGATGCTGGTGGGCGTGGTCATGGCCTATGGCAAGCTCAACCATGGCGTCGAATTCTTCCCCTCGGTCGAGCCCGACTACGGCCAGGTAATCGTGCACGCGCGCGGCAATCTTTCGCTTGCCGAGAAAGACCGGGCGCTGCGCCAGGTCGAAGCCGACGTGCTGGCGACCAAAGGGTTGAAGACCGTCTATACCCGCGTCGGCGAACAGCCGCGCGGTTCCTCCGAGATCGCCGAGGACGCCATCGGGATCATCCAGTACGAGTTTGCCGACTGGCAGACGCGCAAGCCCGCCCATGCCATCATGGACGAGATCCGCAAGGAAACCCGTGACATTCCGGGAATCCTCGTGGAAGTCACCGCGCCCCGCGCCGGTCCGCCCACCGGCAAGCCGGTGCAGGTGCAGCTCTCGGCGATTGATCCCGACAAGTTGCCGGCCGCCGCCAGGAAGGTCGCGGCCATCCTCTCGAAGACGCCGGAGATCCGCGATCTCGACGACGGACTGCCACTGCCCGGCATCGACTGGAAGATGGAGGTCGACAAGGCCGAAGCCGCCAAATACGGCGCCAATATCAGCGCGGTCGGCACCGCGGTGCAGCTCGTCACCAACGGCGTCAAGGTCACCGAGTATCGTCCGACCAACTCCGACAAGGCCGTCGACATTATCGTGCGATTTCCCAAGGATCGCCGCAGCCTCGACCAGCTCGACGAATTGCGTATCCAGACGCCGTCCGGCTACGTGCCGATCGGCAACTTCGTGCGGCGCGTGCCGGCGCACCGCGTCGGTTATATCAGCCGCGTCAACGGCCACCGGGTCATCACCGTCGCCGCCAACATCGCCGACGGCGCGCAGAACGCGGCGGTGCAGCAAGAGATCACCAAAGCATTGAACGCCGCCGACCTCGGCGACGGCATCACTTTCAAATTGAAGGGCGAGGATGAAGAGCGGGAAAAGGCCGGCGCCTTCCTGTCGAAGGCATTCGGCACCGCGCTGTTCCTGATCTTCGCGATCCTGCTCGCCCAGTTCAATCGTTTCACCTCGGTGGTGCTGGTGCTGACCGCGGTGCTGTTGTCGACCATCGGCGTGCTGGTCGGCCTCATGATCATGGGCCAGCCGTTCGGCGTGGTGATGACCGGCATCGGCATCATCGCCAACGCGGGCGTCATCGTGAACAACAACATCGTGCTGATCGACACCTACGACCGGCTCAGACGCGAAGGGCAGGGCGCCTACGAGGCGATTCTGGAGACCTGCCGCGAGCGCGTGCGTCCGGTGCTGCTCACCGCGGTCACGGCCATTCTCGGGGTGCTGCCGATCGCCTTCGGCATCAACCTCGACTTCATCGACCGCGCCATCACCCATGGCGCACCGGCGACGCAATGGTGGATCAGCCTGTCGACCGCGATCGTCTTTGGCCTTGGCTTTGCCACGGTGCTGACCCTGATCCTGACGCCGGCTGCGCTCATGGGCATCGCCAACATGGCCGCCTGGCGCGAGCGCTGGCATGGGCGGCGCGCTGCCGCCCGCGCCGCCAGGGCGGGGGTTTGAGCGGCGGCACTTCCCACGCCGCGCCCCACCTATTCCGAAACCGGTCCCGAATGGCCGGGGCTATGCGCGTGGCGGCCTTGCCGCGCCCGGCCTGCGGCGGTAGGGAAGGCTGCTTCGCGAACCTGCCCGCCTGAGGAATCGGCCAAGGAGGCTGCGATGTGCCATTGCCTGCCCGTTACGCTGTCGGCCGAGGACAAGAAATCGACGAAGCGGCTGACGAGGGTCTTGATTTCGGCCTACGCCGCGGTGGCGCTGGCCGTGATCGCGGCGCTGGCCGTCGTCCATTCGCCGCGCTCGGGCGAGCTTCTCGCTTCCACCGCCGTGCCCGCCGCCTCCCGCCAGTGAACGCCTGCCGCCATTGACCGAGCCAAGTCTTCCCTCAAGTCTTCCTCCGCGCCGCCGGCGTCGCGCCTTCGACTGGTCGACGGCCAGCATTGCCGCCCTTGCGCTCATCGCCGCCGCCATCGTCTATGTGCGCGACGGACAGGCGCATTTTCTGTTGATCCTCCACGACGATCTGTGGCTGCTCGCCGAGGTGCTGCCGAAGGTGGTCGCGGGCTGCCTGATCGCCGTGTTCCTCACCTTTCTCCTGCCACGCGAGGCGGTGGTGCGCTGGGTCGGCGAGGAATCCGGCTTTCTCGGGCTTGTCATCGCCTCGGCGCTGGGCGCCATTTCCCCGGGCGGGCCGTTCACCATCTATCCAATCGCCGGCGCGTTCTTCGTCATGGGCGCCGATATCGGCGCGGTGGTGGCCTTCGTGACGAGCTGGTCGCTGCTCGGCTTCACGCGCGCGCTGGTCTGGGAGATGGCGTTCTTCGGCCCCCACTTCGTGTTGTGGCGTATGGTGTTGTCTCTGCTGCTGCCGTTGGTCGCCGGCCTGCTGGCGCGCTATGTCGTGCGCGCCTTCGCCCTGAAGCTGGAGGATCAGCGGTGAGCCTGGCGGTCGGCCTCCTGCTTTGGGTTTTGCTCGCCGTGCTCGTGGTTGCCAGCGCGCGGCGCTCGACCTCGCTGGTGCATGACGGCGTGCGCGCCGGCGCCATCGAATTCTTCCATCTCCTGCCGCGTATCGTCATCGGCGTGGTCGGCGCTGGTTTTATCGCCGCGGCGGTGCCGCGGGACGTGATCGGGCAATGGCTCGGCCCGGATTCAGGATTGACCGGGTTGGTCATCGCCGTCGTCGGCGGGGCGATCACGCCGGGCGGGCCGGTGGTCGGCTTTTCGATCGGCGCGGCCGCACTCAAGGGCGGAGCCGGCGCGCCGCAGGTGATCGCCTACACGACCGCCTGGGCGCTTTACGCCGTGCAGCGCCTGGTCGTCTACGAGGTGCCGATGATGCCGCCGCGGGTTGTCTGGCTGCGCGCGGCCGTGTCGCTGCCGCTGCCGTTCATGGCCGCCGCCGCCGCCATGCTGGCGGGCAAGCCATAGCGTGTCCCGGATGTTGCGCAGCACGAAGTGAAACGAAGTGCTGCGCTGCTGATCCGGGATCGTTCCAAACTCGGAATTCGCAAAGATCCCGGGTCTGCAGCGCACCACTGGCGTGCTGCATTGCGCCCGGGAAAAGTGGCGCGCCTAAAGCTCGATTTTCGAGAAGATGGTGATGTCGAGGTCGACCTGGCTGTTCGACAGGGTCACCGCCGTGGTCAGCGTGTCGCCATTGCGCAGCTTGCCGCTTTCGAGCGCCGTGCGCACGGCCCGTTCCAGCTCGCGCTGGGCGTTGAAGCTGACGTTCTTGAGGAACTGGCCGACGGCGGCCTTCACGGTCTCTTCGCTCATGGCCAAGCTTAAACCGGCCGCAAGGCGCACATTCAAGCGCGTCTTGCGGCATTAGTTAATCGGCCAAGGTTAACGGTGCGCGCCACGTTAGCGATAAATAGGGAATCCGCTGGCTGCTCCGGCGCGATGATGGAATCCTAACGGTGTCATTCAACGGGCTGCAAGCGAGCGATCGCTCAGGACATCGAGGAGAAAAGACGTGAATTACTTTTCCCAGCCGAGAGGCGCGCGCGAGATCAAGGCCAAAGAAGCCGCCGTTGAGCCCAAGGTCGAGGTCAGGCCCGAAGCGATGCCCGTGAAGCCGGCGCAGGACGTCCTCTCCACCTTCGGTCACGGTATGCTGGTCACCGGCAACGTCGTGTGCGCGGGCGCGCTGCAGATCTTCGGCCGCGTTACCGGTGAGATCTATGCCGCCAAGGTCGCCATCTGCGAGGGCGCCAGGGTCGAGGGCAAGATCCGGGCGCAGGAAGTGATCATCCAGGGCGAGTTCCTCGGCACCGTGCACGCCAACAGCGTCAAGCTGCAAAGCACCGCCAGGGTCGACGGCGAGGTCTTCAACAAGCAGCTCGCCATCGAGCAGAACGCGCTGTTCGAGGGCGTGTCGCGCCGGCTTGAGCGGCCGGTCGAGCCGCCGTCCGCCGATCAGGTGAGCGGCGCGAAGCCGACGCAGCCGATGCAGCCGCCGCGGCCGGCCCAGCCGCTGGAGTTGACCCGGCCGGTGAACCAGCCGATCCCGTTGTCGGAAGTCGTTATCTGAAACGCTAATGCACCACGGCGCCCGCGCGCGGCACGATCGCGCCCGGGTGCCGGATCACGTCGCCGGCCAGCTTGTGCGCGGCGTTGACCGCATCGACCACCCCGCGCGTTGACAGCCGCGCCGCCAGATAGCCGGCGTTGAAGGCGTCGCCCGCCGCGGTCGGGTCGACCGGCACCACGACGTCCGGCACGGGCACCGCTTCGTTCTGTCCGCTCATCGCCACCAGCGCGCTGTTCGGCCCGTTCTTCACCACGATCTCCGTGACGCCGAAGGCCTGGAGCCGCTCGATGGTCGCCTCCGGGCTCGGGTCGCCCCAGAGCACCGCCTCGTCGTCGTACGCCGGCAGTGCGATGTCGACGCGCTTGAGTGCCTCTGCGAACACCGTGCGCGTGCGCGAGAGATCGCCCTTCCAGCCGCGCGGGCGGAAATTCGGATCGAAGGCGACGAGCGCGCCGGCCTGGCGGGCGAGTTCGACCGCCGCCAGCAGACGTCCGATCCCGACGTTTGAATAGAGCGACAGCGTGATGCCGGTGAAATAGATCAGCCGAGCGTCAGTCAGGGCCTCAGCGACGCGGCTCCAGTTCGGCAGCTCGAACAGTTCGCGCGCCGGTGCCGCCTCCTGCCACGAGTCGATGCGCGTCCCCCGCGGCGTATTGTCGATGAGGCGCAGGCCCGGCAGGCGGCCGGGGCAGCGCGCGATCATGTCGGTGGCGACGCCTTCTGCGGCCGCCAGCGCGACGATGGTGTCGGAATACGAATCGTCGCCCAGCGCGCCGGCGAAGGCGGTGGGGATGCCGGCGCGCGCGAGATAGATGGCGGTGTTGAAGGTATCGCCGCCGCATTGCGGGGTAAAGCGGCCGTCGGCGCCGCGGGCGAGTTCCAGGCTCGCTTCACCGATGCAGATGCTCCGTTTCGATTCAGCCATGGTTCTCTGCTAGCACGGACCGGCGCGGCGTTGCGAGCGCGGCGAAATAGCCGAGCGCGCTCAGGGCGGCGATGCAGAAGCTCACCGGCCAGTCGCTGTAATAGGCGATCGTGATGCCGGCCCAGGCCTCGATCAGCGCCAGGCCCGCGGCCAGCGCCAGTCCCCGCCACAGGCCGGTGGTCAGCCGCTGCGCGGCGGCTGGCGGACCGACCATCAGCGTGAACACCAGCAGCACGCCGACGATCTGCGCGCAGGCGGCCACCGCCAGCGCCACGATGGCGAGAAAGGCGGTGGAGACGAAGCGCAGCGGCACGCCCTTGGCCTCGGCCAGTTCCGGCTGCAGGCTGGCAAAGATCAGCGGCCGCATGATGACGGCGAGCGCGGCGAGCGTAACGATGCCGAGGCCGGCAAGGATGCCGATGGTCGCGCGGTCGACCGCCAGCACGTTGCCGAACAGGAGCGCAGTGGCCTGGCTGGCGAATGCCGTGTGGTAGTGCATGAACAGCAGGCCGAGGCCGAGCGCCAGCGCCAGCACCACGCCGATGGCGACGTCGCGGTTGCTGATACGTTCGCTCATCAGGCCCATGACGATACCGGCGAGCAGCGAAAACCCGACCAGTCCCCAGATCGGCGCCAGGCCGACGAGGCCGGCGCCGGTCGCACCGGCAAAGCCGACATGCGAGAGCGCGTGGCCGGCGAAGGTCTGGCCGCGCATCACCAGGAAGAAGCCGGTGAGCCCGGCCATCACGGCCACGATGCCGGCGGCGACGAAGGCGTTGCGCATGAACTCGTAGGCGAGCACTTCTTACCCTCCCTCCGCGAAGCGGCGGCTTTCCCCTCCCCCCACGCGCTCTTGCGCGTGGCGGGGAGGGGCCAGGGGTGGGGGGAGGGACCTTTCAGCAAAGTAGGGGAGTCGGTGTGTAACGTCGAAGCGCCCCCCACCCCGGATCGCATTGCTTGCGCAATGCGATCCGACCCTCCCCACCGCTGCGCGGGGGAGGGTGAGCCAGAGCGTGCGGCTGCGTCAGTGATGATGCCCATGCTCGTGTCCATGCCCGTGGTCGTGCAGATGCTCGACATGCTCCATGTCGTGGCCGCGCGACATCACGAAGATGTGGCCTTCGGCGTGCACGACCTGAATATCGGTACCGTAAAGCCGCGACAGCACCGGCCCGTTGATGACCTCGTCGACGGTGCCGAGCGCCGCCTGGCCGTTGCCCAGATACAGCACGCGGTCCAGCGTGCCGAGCAGCTGGTTGAGCTCGTGCGCGCTGAACAGGACGGTAATGCCGCGCTCGCTGCACACCTGCCGCACGGTGGCGATGACGGCCTCCTGGTGGCGGACGTCGAGGCTGATGAGCGGCTCGTCGAGCAGCAAGAGCCGCGGCGAGCCAATGAGCGCTTGCGCCAGCAGCAGCCGCTGCCGCTCGCCGCCCGACATGTCGCTCAAGGCGCGGTCGGCGAGCGCACGGGCGCCGACCAGCGCCAGGGTGTCGTCGATCATCTTGCGCTCGGTGCGGGCGATGGAAGGAACACCCCAGCGTTCGCCGTGCAACGACGAGGCGATGAAGTCGCGCCCGCAGACGCGCAGATCGGGGATGACCGTGCGCAACTGTGGCAGATAGCCGATCGATAAATCGCCGCGCTGTGGCGGCCGGCCGTGAACGCGGATCGTTCCGTCGCTCGGCGGCAGCAGGCCGAGGATGGCGCGCATCAGCGTGGTCTTGCCGGCGCCATTGGGGCCGAGCACGCCGACGAATTCGCCGCGCTTGATGGCGATACTTACGTCGTCCAGCACCGTGCGGCCGCCGAGACGCAACGTCAGGTGATCGAGTTCGACGGCGTTCATGCCGGCGGCCCCGACAGCGCCTTGTCGAGGACATCGAGCTGGCCCAGCATCCAGTCGGTGAACGATATGCCCTGCGGCATCGTCTCGCTCACTGCCACCACCGGCACCCTGGCCTGCCTGGCGATCTCGATCAGACGCTCGGTCAGTTTCCCCGACACCTGCCTGTTGTAAATCAGCGCCCGCACCTTGTGCTGCCTGAGATCGTTTTCGAAGGCGGCGAGGTCGCGCGCGCCCGGCTCGGTGTCGTTCATCATTGCGCCCTGGAAACGTTCATTGCGCATGGTGAGCCCGAGCGCCGCCGCCATCGGCGAGAACACCGGCTCGGTCGCGGTGACGGCAGTACCCTTGTACCTGGCGCGCATTTCGGCAACGCGTGTTTCGATACGCGCGAGCGAGGCGAGCGTCTTGCCCAGACGATCGCCGTATTCGCGCGCGTGAGCGGGATCGGCCTTGCTGAGCGCGGCGGCAAGCGCCAGCGCCACGTTTGGCATGGTGGCGGGGTCATACCACAAATGCGGATTAGCGCCCGGCTTCTTGCCGGTGAGCGCGGCGACGTTGATGACCAGGCGGCGTGGCCGCGGCGAGGCGCGCAGCAGCTTTTCCATCCAGGGGTCGTAGCCGGCGCCGTTGAGGATGACGATCCGCGCGTCGGCGATCTGCCGCGCCATCGTGGGCGAGGCCTCGAACAGATGCGGGTCCTGCTCCGGATTGTTGAGGATGCTGGTGACCGCGACATGCGGGCCGCCGAGCCGGGCCGCAATGGCGCCATAGAAATTCTCCGCCGCCACCAGACGGACCGGCTCTGTTTCGGCATGCGCGGCCGGGGCCGCAGCCACCCAGAACAGGCACAGGGCGAGGGCGGCCAGGCGCGGCGGGCTGGGGCGTAAGCTGTTGGAATCGTTCATGGCGACGGACGTCCAGGGAAGCCACACGGGCCGGGGTGCACAAATGTAATATTATAACATTTCATACGCAAGAGCCGGGGCTATATGACGGGGGTCATATGGCCTGTCGGGGGGGTGCCCTAGTTTGATGGCGGTTTCCGCAAAATCTTGAGGCAAGAGCCGCAATGAAGCCGATCGTTGCACTGGGCCTGCTGGCGGGCTTGCTCGCGGTGGTGCCGCTGGCCCGGGCCCAGCACGACCCATCCGGACATCACATGCAAATGCAGCCGCCCGCCGCGCCCGCCGCCGCGCCCGATGCGCGCGAGCTCGTGCATTTCCCTGCTTCCTTGCGTGATCACACGCTTGCCAGCATGCGCGACCATCTCCTCACGCTGCAGAAGATCCAGGAAGCGCTCGCCAGCGACCAGTACGACGCCGCGGCGAAGCTTGCCGAGCAGCGGCTGGGCCTGAGTTCGTTCGGCCTGCATCAGGCGCACGAGGTCGCCAAATACATGCCGAACGGCATGCAGGAGGCCGGCAATGCCATGCACCGCGCCGCCAGCCGCTTCGCGGTCGCGGCGCAGTCGGCGGGCGCCACCGGCGAGGTCAAGCCGGCGCTGGAAGCGCTTTCTCAGGTGACCATGGCCTGTGTGTCATGCCACGCCGGTTACCGGCTGCACTAGCGCATGATCCCGAAAAGTGGGAACCGGTTTTCGGAAAAGATCATGTGCAAACAAATATGTTGGGAAGGCACGACGATCCAACCTGAAACAAAAATGCTTCACGCGCGGCGTTTGCCCAGATAGACCGTTTGCGTAAACGGCTTGCCCTGCAGCGGATTATCGAACGTCACCTCCTCCGCATGCGTATCGGCGAACACGGCGGCAAGGCGCGCGGTGAAGGCCGCATCGGGACGGTCGTTCGACCACAGGCCGAACACGGCGCCGGGCGAGAGATGCCTCACCAGCCGCGCCAGCCCCGCCTCGCTGTAGAAGGCGGCGCTTCTCGCATCGAGCAGCGCCTGGGGCGAATGATCGATGTCGACCAGTACTGCATCAAAGCGGCGGCCCGGCGTGTCCGGATCGAAGCCGGCGTCCGACGCCGCCAGCGCGAAGAAATCGCCGGGCACGAGATGGCAGCGCGGATCGCTTGTGAGTTCAGGGCCAAGCGGCACCAGCCCTTCGCGGTGCCAGTCGATCACCGGTTCGAGTGCCTCGACCACAATCAAATCGGCGACCTTGTCGTTCTCCAGCACGGTTTTCGCGGTGTAGCCGAGACCCAGCCCGCCGACCACGACCGAAAGATTGTCGCCGGCGAGCGTCGCCAGTCCAAGGCGGGCGAGGGCAATTTCGGAGGCCGTGAACAGGCTCGACATCAGGAACTCGTCGCCGAGCTTGATCTCGAAGACGTCGATGCCGGACCGCAATTCCTTGCGCCGGCGCAGGCTCACCGCGCCGATCGGCGTCGGGCGATAGTCGAGCTCTTCGAACAGCGCGCTCATGAGGAGGCGATCCTTGCCGGTGCGCCCATGCGGCGGCGCGTCGTCATGCCAGCACGTAGGCCGTCAGGATGACAAAGCCGGCCACCGCCAGTGTGGCATGAATGCCGACCAGCGTCGTGCCTGGCGGCCGCTGGCGCAGCCGTCCGGCGAGCAGCCCGCCGCCGACCATAGCCGCTACGAGGAACAGCGCGGCGGCGATGATGCCGAACGAAGCCGTCCCCTGAGCGGCGCCGCGCGGCGGTCCTTGCAGCGCGAAGAGCAGAAGACCGAAGCCGCCGAGCGCCGCAAGCGCATGCAACGCCGCCAGCGGCCAGGGCGGCAGGCTCCTGCCCGCCCTGGCGAAATGCAATACTGCCAGCAGTGCGCCGAGCACGACCGCGGCGATGAGAAGATAGAAGGCGGCGTTCAACATGGCAGTTTGAACTCGGGAGCCTGGATGTCGTGAACGGGGGCTGTCGTTCCGGGGCGTCTTATAGGTTAGATTGCCGCCTTCTGCGCGCCGAAATTCGCCCTGGTACGAGAGAATTGAGCCAATGAAAATGAAGGCCTTCACCGTTTGCGCCTGTCTTGCGGCGCTCGCGCTGTCGTCCGCCGTGCAGGCGCAGGGCGTGCCTGGCGGCGCGGTCGATGGCTATGACAAGGGCGACAAGATTGCCGGCCCCATCGGCGGCATCATCGGCGCCGCAGTCGGCGGTGTCGTGGGCGGGGTGGTCGGCGGGGTCAGCGGCGTGCTTGGGATTCCGCAGCATCGCGAAGCCGATGACCGGCCGCCGCGCCGGCGCGATCACCGCCGCGGCCGTTACAATGACCGCTGAGCGGGAGCCGCGAAAACGATGCTCACCGAAGACGTGCTGAAAAGCTATCTGCGCGATATGCCGCGCGGGCACATCTTCGACCTGCCGCACAGCCAGTTCGCTCAGGTTTTCCCGCCCGGCGAGCCCGACGCCGCGGCGCGTGACCGCTTGCGCGGGCTGGCGGAGGAGTGCGATTGCGATCTTGTCAATGTCGCCGAGGAAGAGCGGTACGAATTGACCAGACGGTGACAATTCTTGCAGCCAGAGCGTGCAAGGTGCGGCGTCGAAGGCGGTTGCATGCGGCGGCAGGGCTCAGCACAATGCGGCCCGCAACAGGGTTTGGCGGCGGTATGATCCAGCGTAGTAATCGAAAAATTTCCCGGAACTTCAGCGTCTCAGCGTTCGGCCATGGATTCCGACGATTGGCGCTGCTGATCGGCTTGCCGCTTCTGGTCGCGGGTTGCTCGAATGGCGACTACGGACACCTTCGCGACGGCGGATTTGGCATTCCGCCGGTCGACATTACGTCGGTCGACTCCGACCTGCTGCGCCGCGAGGTCGCCTGGAAGGGCAAGGAGAAGCCGGGCACCATCGTCGTCAACATCTCGCAACGCCGGCTGTATCTGGTACAGAAAGAGGGGCGCGCGCTGCGCTACGGAATCGGTGTTGCCCGCACCCCCGCGGCGAACTTCCGCGGTACCGCGGTGATCGGCCGCAAGGAGAAGTGGCCGCGCTGGACGCCCACCGCCAGGATGATGGAAGCAATCCCGGAATATCGTGCCTATGCGGGCGGCATGAAGGGCGGTCCCGAGAATCCGCTCGGGCCCCGCGCGCTCTATCTTTACCGCGACGGCAAGGACACGTTCTTCCGCCTGCACGGCACCATCGAGCCGGAGACCATCGGCCAGGCTGTCTCGTCAGGCTGCATCCGTCTGTTCAACCACGACATCATCGACCTCTACAATCGCGTCCCTGTCGGCGCCCGTGTCAAGGTGATTTAGGGCTCAAAAGCCTGCCGTTTTCGCGGCCGCGGACCTGTTTCGCTTATGGGCGCGGCTGTGATAACGAATGCCGCAGCATGGCTGCCGGCAGCGAACAGGGGATGCAATGTCCAAACAGGCGATGCGCGAAGAAGCCGAACGGCTGATCAAGGAGGCGATGGAACGCAAATCCGTCACCGTGACAGAGGGCGATACCCGCATCGAGAACTCATTGCGGCAAGTGCGGCGCGCCGAACAGGGTCAAGGCGCCGCGCGGGCAAACCAGAGTCGAATTCACCTGCAAGGAATGCGGCCACAAGCAGCGCGCATTGTGAGCCTGCCTAGCCCGCCGCCGGCTTGAGCCCGTTAGCGATGTAAAGCGGTGCGCTCGCCGGCGCCGCCAGGAGCGCGATGAAGGCCGTGGCGAGGTCGCGCGCGCCGGATGCACTGGCAATACCGGCGGCGAATTCCGATGTTTGCTGCAAGTCCGGCGGGAACGGTCCGACCAGATCCGTGCCCTTGACCGGCACCAGTTCGCTGATCTGCTGCACCGCCATCTCCGCTTCGCCGCGCGCGACATATTCGGCGACACGGCCGCTGCCCGCGATCACGATCTTGTCGCGCATGGCGTCGGTGATGCCAAGGCGTTCCATGACGCCCTCGAAGAAGGCGCCGCTCGCGCCCTCGCGCGAGCGCACCACCGATTGCGCACCGAGCAGCGCGCGCCTGAAACTTTCTACGCTCCCGATGTCAGGCTTGCGCGCGCCGGCGCGCACCGAAAGCCCGAGCCCCGTGCTGCCAATGGTGACGCAGGTCTCCGGCGCGATCTTGCCGTTTGCGGCCAGGGCGTCGATCCCGACGCGCGTGGCAATGGCGACGTCGAACTTTTCGCCCACCTCGATGCGGCGCCGGACCGCCCGGGTGGGGTCGAGCGTAAGGGCGAGCCGGCAGCCGTGCGTGCGCTCGAACCCGCCCTTGAGCGCGTTGAGCACCTCGAGGAGCGCATGGGTACTGAAAATGGTGAGGGTCGGCTCGGGCATGGGAAGTCCGGGAAGGAGGAGGACGGGCGCGGGCGGTCAATGTGCGGGCCGTCTCTTTGCAGATCAAGTCTTCCCGGACCCCGGACGGGGCCATTTTAGATCCTGAATCCGCCTCGCTCCGGCGAGAGCCCGGCTTTGTACTCTCGGCCCGGATTGCCTATATCACGGGTCGAACGGAGACCCGCATGACTGACACTGCCACTGCCACCAGCCCGCAAACCGCCAGCAAGATCCCCGTCACCGTGCTCACCGGCTATCTCGGCGCCGGCAAGACCACGCTCCTGAATCGCATCCTGTCGGAGCCGCACGGCAAGAAATACGCCGTTATCGTGAATGAATTCGGCGAAATCGGCATCGACAACGAGCTCGTGGTGAACGCCGACGAGGAAGTGTTCGAGATGAACAACGGCTGCATCTGCTGCACCGTGCGCGGCGACCTGGTGCGCATCATCGAGGGCCTGATGCGGCGCAAGGGCAAGTTCGACGCCATCATCGTCGAGACCACGGGGCTCGCGGATCCGGCGCCGGTGGCGCAGACCTTTTTCATGGATGAAAACGTCGGCGCCAGGGCCAAACTGGACGCCGTGGTTACCGTCGCCGACGCCATGTGGCTGAAGGACCGTCTGAAAGACGCGCCCGAGGCCAAGAACCAGATCGCCTTTGCCGACGTCATCCTGATCAACAAGACCGACCTGGTGTCGCCCGAAGATCTGGAAGAACTCGAGGCGCGCATCCGCGGCATCAACCCCTACGCCAGACTGCACCGGACCCAGCGCGCGCAGATCGCGCTCGATGAGGTGCTCGGCCGCAACGCCTTCGACCTCGACCGCATTCTCGACATCGAACCGGCGTTCCTCACGGCCGACGACCACGACCATGATCATGACCATCATCACCACGATCATGACCACGATCACCACCATCATCACGGCGGCCTGAAGCACTATCACGACGAGGAGATGCAGTCGGTATCGCTCAATACCGACAAGCCGCTCGATCCCGACAAGTTCTTTCCGTGGATCCAGGATCTGGTGGCCGTCGAAGGCCCCAACATCCTGCGTTGCAAGGGCATCCTGTCGTTCAGGAACGATCCCGAGCGCTTCGTCTTTCAGGGTGTGCACATGATCCTCGACGGTGATCATCAACGGCCGTGGAAAGAGGGCGAGGATCGCAACAGCCGTATCGTCTTCATCGGTCGCAACATGCCGGAAGAGAAGATCCGCCAGGGTTTTGAGAGCTGCGTTGCCTGAATTGGCACAGGCGAGTGCGGCACGCTCGCTTTCCCTCTCCCCTTGCGGGACAGGGTGCATGGCGAATGCGCAGCGTTCGCGTTCCTTGTGTAAAGAACGGCCAGCGCGAAGCGCTGGCCTATGCGGAGGCGAAGCCGAGTGAGGCCGGGTGAGGGGTCGGAAATCGATTTCAGGCGCTGACCCCTCACCCGGCTCGCATCTCGCTTCGCTCGTTGCTCGCCACCCTCTCCCACAAGGGGAGAGGGTGGCTGGGGCGACGCCTCGCTAGATCAACGAGACCGAATAGATGTCCGATACGACCGCCCCGCTTCCTTCTCTCGCCGACCGCGTTCGCGCGGTCGATACCGGTGGCGATACCATCGTTGGCGCGCATTTTCTGGGAAGCACGCCAGTGTTCGTGCTCGGCGAGGAGAAACTGCTGTTCGCCCCGCGTGATGAGGAGCCGCGCCGCGTCGCTGTCCATAAGGGCGGCATTCTCGCGAGCACAGCCGATAACACGCGCGTCGTCACCGGCGGCGACGACGGCCAGGTGGTCGAGACCACCGCCGACGGCGAACACGAGGTCGTCACCAGGGATCCGAAAGCGCGCTGGATCGACCACGTGGCGCTGGCGCCCGATGGTTCTGTCGCCTGGTCCGCCGGCAAGACCGCGTTCGCGCGCACCAGCAAAGGTGAGATACGTTCCTTCGATGCGCCATCGACGGTGGCGGGGCTTGCCTTTGTGCCCAAGGGCTTTCGGCTCGCGATCGCGCACTACAACGGTGCCACGCTCTGGTTTCCGAACGCGCAAGGGACCGAGCCGACGCGGTTGGAATGGAAGGGCTCGCACCTCGGCGTCACCGTCAGCCCGGACGGCCGCTTCCTCATCACCACCATGCAGGAGCCTCAGCTGCACGGCTGGCGCATCAGCGACGGCCAGCACATGCGCATGTCGGGCTATTCGGCGCGGGTGCGCTCGCTGTCGTGGAGCGCAGGCGGCGACTACCTCGCCACTTCGGGTTCCGAGCAACTGATCATGTGGCCCTTCGATGGCAAGAACGGCCCCATGGGCCGCCAGCCGACGATCCTGGCGCGCGACCCGGCACGCGTGACCGTGGTCGCCTGCCACCCCGGGCAGCCGGTGGTTGCGGTTGGTTACGCCGACGGGAAGGTGTTGCTGGTGCGCATCGAGGACGGCGCGCTCATTCTGGTGCGCGAGGCCGACGGCCAGCCGGCGAGCGCGCTTCGCTGGCAGGCCAACGGCCAGACGCTCGCCTTCGGCACCGAGGGGGGCCAAGCCGGCGCGCTGGTGTTTTAGGGTTTCGCCGCACCACTCTGTCTCTGTCATTCCGCCGCGCGAACGAAATTCTCGAACCCGGAAGCCATATTTCCGGTGCTGCGGTATATGGATTCCGGGTCCACGCGCCGCGCGCGTGTCCCGGAATGACGAGCAAGGTCACCGCACCAGCACGTTCCTGAACTGCCACGGATCGCGCTTGTCGATATCCTCGGTGAACAGACCGGGGCGTCCGGTGAGCGGCGTCCAGTCGGTGTACTGCCCGATCACCGGCCCGAGATAGGGCATCTGCACCTCGAGGCAGCGCCTGTAGTCCATCTCGTCGGCTTCGACGATGCCGGCCTTCGGGTTCTCCAGCGCCCACACCATGCCCGCGAGCACGGCGGACGTGACCTGCAGGCCGGTGGCGTTCTGATAGGGCGCAAGCTCGCGCGTCTCGTCGATCGAAAGCTGCGAGCCGTACCAGTAGGCGTTTTTCTTGTGGCCGTAGAGCAGCACGCCCAGTTCGTCGATGCCGTCGACAATGTCGTGCTCGTCGAGGATGTAGATGTCGTCCTGCCGCTTGCCGGCCTGGCCGAACAATTCGTGCAGCGACAGCACGGCGTCGTCGCACGGATGGTAGGCGTAATGGCAGGTCGGCCGGTACATCACCTTGCGGCCGTTCTTCAGCGTGAAGTAATCGGCGATCGAGATCGACTCGTTGTGGGTGACCAGGAAGCCGTACTGCGCGTTCGGCGTCGGCGTCCAGGAGCGCACGCGGGTGTTGGCGCCGGGCTGGTCGAGCCAGATCGCCGCCTGGCAACCGGTCCTGTGCCTGTGGCCGTTCTTCGGCATCCA
The DNA here is from genome assembly GCA_963773715.1 of uncultured Pseudomonadota bacterium. Lineage (GTDB taxonomy): Bacteria > Pseudomonadota > Alphaproteobacteria > Rhizobiales > Xanthobacteraceae > Pseudolabrys. Next base: position 1,079,106 of record CAVZCM010000003.1, read on the forward strand.
CTTCTCGTGGGTACCCCAGCCGAGCTCGGCCGGCTGCATGCCTTCCGACACGAAGCCCTCCACCGACCAGGTGTTGATGAAGACGTTGCGCGTCTTCGGATTGCGGGCGCGCTGGGTGTCGCGTTCGGCAATATGGATGCCCTTTACGCCGGCCTTCTTCGCAAGCCGCGCCCAGTCTTCCCGGCTTTTCGGCTCCTTGTACCTGAGCTTGAGGTCATCGGCGACGTTGACCAGCGCCTGCTTGACGAACCACGACACCATGCCGGGATTGGCGCCGCAGCAGGACACGGCCGTGGTGCTGCCGGCTTTTCGCTTGCGCTTGGCGGCCATGGTCAGCTCGCGCAGCGCATAGTTCGAGCGCGCTTCCGGCCCGAGTTTGCTGTCGAAATAGAAGCCGGCCCAGGGCTCGTTCACGGTGTCGATGTAGAGCGCGCCAAGCTCGTTGCAGAGCTCCATGATCTCGACCGATGACGTATCGACCGACAGGTTGACGCAGAAGCCCTGGCCACCGCCGTCGGTGAGCAGCGGCGGCAGCAGGACCCTGAAATTCTCCCTGGTCACGGGCTGGTGGATGAAGCGGATGCCGCGGTCGTCGAGCAGCTTGCGGTCCTTGTCATTCGGGTCGATGACCACGAAACGGGACTTGTCGTAAGCGAGGTGACGCTCGATCAGGGGCAGGGTGCCCTTGCCGATCGACCCGAAGCCGATCATCACGATGGGGCCGTCGATGCGACCGTGCACGGGCCAATCGGTCATTCTCAATCTCCTCCAGAGGCCATCCGGCAGTGTCCGGGTGATAGCCGCCCGGTGTGACAAACGGAAGGGACGCCGCGCGAATCGCTAAGCGGCGTCCACGTTATTATGGTTAGGTTTCAGGCCGCGTGGGCGGGCAGGCCGAGCGCGGCCAACTCCGGCGAGAGGGCCTCGGTGCCGGCCGCGCGCAGCACGCCCTGCGCGCCGTCGAGCGCGCCCTTCACCAGCTCGCGCGCCAGCAGGCGGTGGCGCTCGAACGGGCCCGGCATCCACAGCGCGCCGGTCTTGGCGGCGCTGAAGCCGAAGCGGCCGTAATACGGCGCGTCACCCACCAGGATCACCGCGCCATGGCCGCGCCGACCGGCCTCGCTCACCGCGCGGCGCACCAGCGCCGCCCCGATGCCGGTGCCGCGCCGGTCGGCGGCGACCGCCACCGGACCGAGCAGCAGCGCTTCGGCGCCGTCGCAGGCGACGTTCCAGAGCCGCGCCGTGCCGATGACGCGCTTGCCCTCGACGGCGGTAAACGAAAGCCCGTCCGCCGGCAGCCGACCGTCCCGCAGCCGCTCGGAGGATTTGCGTGCACGGGTGTCGCCAAAGGCCTCATCGAGCAGCGCCTCGCGCGCGTCGATGTCGTTGAGCTTCTCGTGCCGAATGGTGACCATGTCAGTCCACCTCTGCCCAGGCGCGCGTGCGAGCGCGCGGCCTCAGGCGCCTGTCAGTTCAAAAGGAGAGAGATGGGGGAGGCAGGCGCACCCGCCTCCCGGCTTGTTCAGATGTGATACGTCTTCAGCGGCGGGAAGCCGTTGAAGGCGACCGATGCGTAGGTCGCCGTGTAGGCGCCGGTGCCCTCGATCAGCACCTTGTCGCCGATCTCGAGGCTGACCGGCAGCAGATACGGCTCGTGCTCGTACATCACGTCCGCCGAGTCGCAAGTGGGGCCGGCCAGCACGCACGGCGCCATCTCGTCGCCGTCCCGCGGGGTGCGCAAGGGATAGCGGATCGCCTCGTCCATGGTCTCGGCGAGCCCGCCGAACTTGCCGATGTCGAGGTAGACCCAGCGCACGTCGTCCTCCTCGCTCTTCCTGGAGACGAGCACAACTTCGCTCTCGATGATGCCGGCATTGCCGACCATACCGCGGCCCGGTTCGATGATGGTCTCCGGAATGCGGTTGCCGAAGTGCTTGCGCAGCGCCTTGAAGATGGCGTTGCCGTAGGTCTTCACCGCCGGCACGTTCTTCAGGTACCTGGTCGGGAAGCCGCCGCCCAGGTTGACCATGGCGAGGTTCATGCCGCGCTCGCCGCACTCCTTGAACACCGAGGCTGCCGAGGCGAGCGCGCGGTCCCAGGCATGCTGGTTGCGCTGCTGGGAGCCGACGTGGAACGACACGCCGTGGGGCTCGAGACCCTGGCGCAGGGCGTGCTCCAGCACGTCCACGGCCATGGCCGGCTCGCAGCCGAACTTGCGCGACAGCGGCCATTCGGCGCCGACGCAGTCCGACAGGATGCGGCAGAACACCTTCGAGCCGGGGGCGGCGCGGGCGATCTTGTCGACCTCGGCCTGGCAGTCGACGGCATAGAGCCGCACGCCCAGCGCGTAGGCGCGGGCGACGTCGCGCTCCTTCTTGATGGTATTGCCATAGGAGATGCGGTCGGGCGTCGCACCTGCGGCGAGCGCCATCTCGATCTCGGCGACCGAAGCGGTGTCGAAGCAGGAGCCGAGGCTGGCGAGCAGGCTCAGGACCTCCGGCGCCGGGTTGGCCTTCACCGCGTAGAACACGCGGGTATCCGGCAGCGCCCTGGCGAAGGCGGTGTAGTTGTCACGCACGACGTCGAGGTCGACGACGAGGCAGGGCCCGTCCTCGGCACGCTTGCGCAGGAACTCGCGGATGCGCTCGGTCATGGCGCTACCCCCGTGGCTTAAGGGGCTTTCGCACAGCCCCAAGGATGATGCGGCCCTGCGAGGCTGGCGGTGGCACGCGTTGGGGACGCGCCGTCGCTGGCACTCTCAAGAGCCGCCCATGCTGCCTAGGTGAGGAGGGGGATAACCCCGTCCGCACGGCCGGCAATGATGAGCAAGCCTCTTCGGTGAGCCGGGTTTGGAAGCCGGCAGAGACCAAGGAAGCCCGATCGTCGTTGCTTTAAGCCGCGTCCCCTGCTGAGAGCAGGCTGTGCTGGTTTCGCCTCCAGCTGCCGGTCAGATGTCTTGGCGAGAGCTTGCTCTCTCCAGGCGGCTGTCCGGCCTCTTGTCCGGACGCCCACCGACCGACACACGGCCACAGGCACGTGCGAAATTGGGCAAGGGCGCACATAAGTAATTTTCGCGCGCCGCGCAAGTGATTTAGTTCGCTTTGCGTGAATTCTTGATTAATTTTTTTCTGATTCGCCCCGGCGACGCGCCGCCTGGTGATGCGCTTACGAGGCTCAGACGCGCGCCGTGAAGGGCTCGATCTTGTGAGCCGAGCGTACGAACTGCACCATGATGGCGATGCCCAGCGCGACGAAGATGACGCCGAGCACCTGGGCACCCAGGTCGCCGAGCTCGAACAGGGTGGAGAGCGCCCACGAAGCCGCGAAGGCCGCGCCGAACACCTCGGCGCCGATCAGGATGGTGATGCTGACCACGGTGAGCACATGCAGCCAGACGATGCGACGCTTGCCGCTGCGGGCCGCCGGAGGCGCTTGCGTTGCCGCTGCGGCGGGCGCTGCCGGCTGAGCCGGCGCACCCGTTGGCTGGGAATTCGACCTGGATTTCGAACGCGATCTGGCCATCGCAAGCTCCGTTGATCGGGGCGCAATCTCCCTGAAACAGGCCATCGAATCAAGCCCAGAACATGTTCATGGCCTGTCGTCACCGGGCTTGTCCCGGTGACCTCGATAAGGGGCGCATTGTGCCCTCCTAAGCGGGATGGCCGGGACAAGCCCGGCCATGACAGTGGCTGAACGGACCTTTGATCTTGCGCATGGTCCCGCGCGGCTGGAAATGAGAGCGTCACGCCATGGAAAATCTGCGCCTCAGGCTCCGGCCCTTCCTCGCCGGCCTTGCCGCGCTCGGCCTCGCGACCGGGCTGCTGGCGCCGCTCGCCAGGCTCGGGGCCTGGTCGGACGCGATCTGGACCCTCGCCACCGTGCCGGTGCTGCTGGCGCTTCTGGCCGAGATCGTGACCAGCTTGCGGCGCGGCGACGTCGGACTCGACATCGTGGCCGCGCTGTCGATGACCGCCGCGCTTCTCGTCGGCGAGACGCTGGCAGCCTGCATCGTGGCGCTGATGTATGCCGGCGGGCAGTACCTCGAGGGCTTCGCCGAGAAGCGGGCACGGCGGGACATGACGGCACTGCTGGCACGGGTGCCGCGCACCGCCATGCGCCACCGGGACGGCGCGCTGGAGGAGGTGCCGCTCGAGCAGATCGAACCCGGCAACCGGCTCCTGGTGCGCCAGGGCGACGTGGTTCCGGTCGACGGCACCGTGGCCGAGGGCGTGGCGGTGCTCGACCAGTCGGCGCTCACCGGCGAATCGCTGCCCATCCAGCATCGCGCCAGCGAGGCGGTGATGAGCGGCACCACCAATGTCGGCGAGGCCTTCGATCTGAACGCTTCCGCCCCCGCCGACGAGAGCACCTACGCCGGCATCGTCCGCCTGGTGGAGGCGGCGCAGCGCTCGCGCGCGCCCATGGCCCGCATGGCCGACCGCTACGCCATCCTGTTCCTGGCCGTCACCGTGGTTCTCGCCGGCGGCGCCTGGTGGCTCACCGGCGACCCGATTCGCGCGGTGGCGGTGCTGGTGGTGGCCACGCCCTGTCCGCTGATCCTGGCGGTGCCGGTTGCCATCGTCGCCGGCCTGTCGCGCGCCGCCAAGCTCGGCATCCTGATCAAGGGCGGCAAGGCGATAGAGGCGCTGGCCGCCGTGCGCGCGCTGGTCATCGACAAGACCGGCACGCTCACGCAAGGGGAGGCGCGCATCGTCGCCACCCAGGTCGCCGAGGGCTGGACGGCGGACGAGGTGCTGCGCATCGCCGCCTCGCTCGACCAGGCCTCCAAGCACATCATCGGCCAGACCATCGTCGCCGCCGCGCGCGAGCGCGGGCTCAGGCTGGCGGTGCCCACCGAGGTGGTGGAGACGGCGGGCGAGGGGCTCACCGGCCGCGTCGACGGCCATGCCGTCGCGGTCGGCGGCTTCCACTTCGTCGCCGGCAAGGTCGGCGGCGCGGACCTGCGCCAACTCAGCCGCGACCGCGAGCCCGGCGCCGTCGGCGTCGCGGTCGCGATCGACGGCAAGGCGGCCGGCGTCCTCATCCTCTCCGATGCGCTGCGCGCCGGCACCGAGCAGCTCCTGCAAGCGCTGCGCGGGCTCGGCATCGAGCGCATCGTGCTGGCCACCGGCGACCGCCGCGACGTCGCCCGCTTCGTCAGCATGGGCCTCTCCATCGATTCCGGTGCGCTCCGAGCTCACCCCCGACCAGAAGATCCTGGTGGTGCTGTCCGAGCGCAAGAACGGCCCGGTGATGATGATCGGCGACGGCGTCAACGACGCGCCGGCGCTCGCCGCCGCCGATCTCGGCGTCGCCATGGGCGCCAAGGGGGCGGCTGCGTCGGCCGAGGCGGCCGACGTGGTGCTGCTCGTCGATCACCTCGACCGCATCCTGCCGGCGATCCGGATCGCCCGCCGCTCGCGGCTCATCGCCTGGCAGAGCGTCGCCGCCGGCATCGGGCTTTCGATCGCCGCCATGGTCGCGGCCGCCTTCGGCTACCTGCCGCCGGTGCAGGGCGCGCTGTTGCAGGAGGTGATCGACGTCGCGGTCATCTTCAACGCGCTCCGGGCGCTGCGCGGCTGAGCACCGCCTGGCTCGTGCCCGGCCGCAAACCCGTCCCTCCCCTTCCGGGGAGGGATAAGAGAGCCAGCCTTTCTCTCGCGCCATTTTCACATTAGATGAGCGCCATGAACGCACTCCAGACGCCCCCCGCCGCCCGAAATCCGCTGCTCGCCGACTGGACCGGCCCGTTCGGGCTGCCGCCCTTCGGCGCGCTCGAGCCTGGCCAGTTCCGTCCGGCCTTCGATGCCGCGCTTGATGAGCACCGCGCGGAGATCGATCGGATCGCCGCCGACCCGGCGGCGCCGACCTTCGCCAACACCATCGAGGCCCTGGAGCGCGGCGGCCGCACGCTCGACCGTGTCGCCAGCGTCTTCTGGGTGCTGGCCGGCGCCGACACCAGCGACGCCATCGAGGAAGTCGAGCGCGAGGTCTCGCCGCTGCTCGCCCGCCACAGCAACGCGCTCTATCTCAACCGCGCGCTCTACGCCCGCATTGCCGATTTGTATGCGCGACGCGACAGCCTCGGCCTGACGCTGGAGCAGGCCCGTGTGCTCGAACGCTACCATACCCGCTTTGTGCGCGCGGGCGGTGCGCTGGAAAAGGCGGCGCAGGACAAGCTCGCCGCCATCAACGAGCGGCTCGCGAGCCTCGGCACGCAATTCGGCCAGAACGTGCTGGCCGACGAGAAATCCTACGCGCTGATCCTCGACGAAGCCGATCTTGACGGCCTGCCGGACTTCGCCCGCGCCGGCGCGCGCGCCGCGGCGCAGGAACGCGGCCATCCCGGCAAATTCGCATTCACGTTGTCGCGCTCGTCGGTCGAGCCGTTCCTGCAATTCTCCGCGCGCCGCGATCTGCGCGAGAAGATCTTCAACGCCTGGATCAGGCGCGGCGAGAACGGCGGCAAGACCGATAACCGCGCCATCATAAAGGAGATGGTGAGTTTGCGCGCCGAGCGCGCCAGGCTCCTCGGCTACGATACGTTTGCCGACTACCGGCTCGACGACCAGATGGCGAAGACGCCGGGCGCTGCGCGCGAGCTGCTGGAAAACGTCTGGACCCGCGCCTGCGCCAGGGTCGTGGCCGAGCGCGATGCCATGCAGACCATCATCGCGGGCGAGGGCGGCAACTTCGCGCTCGCGCCGTGGGATTGGCGCTATTACGCCGAGCAGCGCCGCAAGGCCGAGTTCGATCTGGACGAGGCCGAGATCAAGCCCTATTTCCAGCTCGACAGGATGATCGAGGCGGCGTTCGAGACAGCGCGCCGGTTGTTCGGCCTCACCTTCACGCCTGTCGAGGTGCCGCTCTATCACCAGGACGCGCGCGCCTGGGATGTGAAGGACGCCGAGGGCAAGGATGTCGCGCTGTTCATCGGCGATTATTACGCGCGCGGCTCCAAGCATTCCGGCGCCTGGATGACCTCGCTGCGCGACCAGGAAAAGCTCATCGGCGATATCCGGCCCATCATCCTCAACGTCTGCAATTTCGGAAAGCCTGCCGCCGGCGAGCCGGCGTTGCTCTCCTTCGACGACGCGCGCACGCTGTTCCACGAGTTCGGCCATGCGCTCCATGGCATGTTGTCGAACGTGACCTATCCGCTGCTATCGGGGACATCGGTGCCGAGCGATTTCGTCGAGTTGCCGTCGCAACTCTATGAGCACTGGCTGGAGGTGCCGGAAATCCTGCGCGAGTATGCGCGTCACTATCGCACCGGCAAGCCGATGCCGCAGGCTCTGCTTGACCGCCTGCTGGCGACGCGCACTTACGGGCAGGGCTTCGCCACGGTGGAATACACCGCCTGCGCACTGGTCGATCTCGACATCCACGCGCTGAAAAAGCCCGAAGAACTCGACGTGACCGAATTCGAGCGCCGCGATCTGGAGCGCCTCCACATGCCGGCGGAGATCGTCATGCGCCACCGCCTGCCGCACTTCCAGCACCTGTTCTCCGGCGGCGGCTACGCGGCAGGTTATTACTCGTACATGTGGTCGGAGGTGCTCGACGCCGACGCCTTCGAGGCCTTCGAGGAAACCGGCGACGCCTTCGATCCCGCCACCGCCAGGAAGCTGCGTGACTTCATCTACAGCGCCGGCAACCTGCGCGACCCGGCGGAGGCCTACAAGGCCTTCCGCGGGCGCCTGCCGGCGGTCGATGCGCTGCTGAAGAAGCGCGGGTTGGCTGAGTTCGCTCCGGGTGCGGATTCGTGATGAATGTCATGCAGCGGACGCTTTGGGGCACGAACGCGCGGCAAACTTTCTTCACCTCTCCCTTGGGGGGAGAGGTCGGCGCACGAAGTGCGCCGGGTGAGGGGGAAGCGGACTATCGGGCGTCACTTTCCCCCTCACCCCAACCCTCTCCCCCCAAGGGAGAGGGAGTCCTGCCGTGCTCGTTGCATCTCGTTTGCTTCATCGGGAGTTCGGCATGACCCTCCACACCGCCGGCCATCGCCGCGGCGTCGTCTGCGCGCCGCACAGTGCCGCCGTCGAGGACGGCCGCGCCATCCTTGCCGAGGGCGGCAACGCCATCGAGGCCATGCTGGCGATGGCCGCCAGCATTGCGGCGGTCTATCCGCACATGAATCATGTGGGCGGCGACGGTTTCTGGCTGATCCGCGAACCCAATGGCCGCGTGCGCGCGATCATGGGCGCGGGCCGGGCGGGAGCGAAGGCAACGATCCGGTTCTATCGCGAGGCCGGGCACCACGAAATTCCGTCGCGCGGGCCTTTGGCCGCGCTCACCGTGCCGGGCGCGGTGGCTGGCTGGATGCTCGCGCTCGAGGCCGCCAGGGCGCAGACCGGCAAAGGGATCAACAAGGGCTCGTCGCGACTGCCGCTGCATGTGTTGTTCGACGCAGCCATCCGGCGTGCGCGCGAAGGCTATGTGGTGACGCGCAGCCAGGCGGCGCTGACACGCGAGAAATATGCCGAACTGGAAACGGCGCCGGGTTTCCTCAACGCCTTCCTCGTCGACGGCAAGGCGCCGGACGAGGGCGTGACGCTCAGGCAGACGGCTTTCGCTGCTAGCCTCGACCATCTCGCCAAAGCCGGCCTGCAGGATTTTTACCGCGGGGATGTCGGGCGCGAGATCGCTGCCGATCTGGAACGCATCGGCTCACCGGTCACGCGCGCCGATCTGGAAAAATACGAAGCGCGTATCGCGGAGCCGCTCAGCGTTCGGACTTCGGCCGGCTCGCTCTATAACACGCCGCCGCCGACGCAAGGTCTCTCATCGCTGATGATCCTCGCCTTGTTCGATCGGCTGCGCATCACCGAAGGCGAAAGCTTTGCGCACATTCACGGCCTGGTCGAAGCCACCAAGCGCGCCTTTCTGGTGCGAGACAGGGTGATTACCGATCCCGACCATGTCGACGGCCCGCTGTCGAAATATCTCGACGCGACCTTCCTCGATCCCGAAGCCGAAAAGATCGACGCGCGCAAAGCCGCGCCCTGGCCTGCGCCGGAGGCGCGCGGCGACACCATCTGGATGGGCGCGGCGGATGCTTCAGGGCTCGTCGTCTCCTACATCCAGTCGCTCTACTGGGAGTTCGGCTCCGGGGTCGTGCTGCCGGCGACCGGCGTATTGATGCAGAACCGCGGCTCCAGCTTCTCGCTCGACCCCAAGGCGCTCAACGCGCTCGCGCCCGGCCGCCGCCCGTTCCATACGCTGAACCCGGCGCTCGCCGCCCTGAAAGACGGCCGGGTCATGGCTTACGGCACCATGGGCGGCGACGGGCAGCCGCAGAGCCAGGCCGCGGTCTTCACCCGCCATATCCTGTTCCGCCAGCCGCTCGACAAGGCACTCGATGCGCCGCGCTGGTTGTTGGGGCGCACCTGGGGTTCGTCGGTGACAAACCTGCGTTTGGAGTCGCGCTTCGACGGGCATCTGATCGACCGGCTGATGTCGGCCGGTCATGACATCGACGTGCTGGACGAGGCCTACTCCGACACCATGGGCCATGCCGGTGCGGTGATGCTGCATCCGGACGGCACGCTGGAAGGCGGCCACGATCCCCGCGCGGATGGTGGGGCGGAGGGGGTCTGAGGCCCGGTCATTCCGGGCCAGCGCAACGCGCTGGAACCCGGAATCCAGAACCCCGGTATCGCGGCTCAATCGACGACAGGGGTTATGGATTCCGGGTTCGCTCGCTGGCGCTCGCGCCCCGGAATGACAGATGAGACGTTCTAGTATTCGCCCCGCGACCCTTTAGGTTGCTTCCAAAGGAGTCGCCTTGTCCCACGCCCACGATCATCACGAGCCACAGCCACGGCATTGGCCATTCGCATGTGCCGACCAATTTCGGCCGCACCTTCGCGATCGCCACCGCGCTCAATATCGTGCTGGTCGTCGCGCAGGTGATCTACGGCCTGTGGGCCAATTCGCTCGCGCTGCTCGCCGACGCCGGGCACAATTTCGGCGACGTCCTGGGGCTGGTCATGGCCTGGGTGGCCTATGCGGTGGCCGACTGGCGGCCGAGCGCTCGTTTCACATACCGGATGCGCTCGGCCTCGATCCTCTCCGCCTTCATCAACGGCCTGCTGCTGCTGGTCGCGGTCGGCGCCATCGCCTGGGAGGCGATCCATCGCTTCTACGAGCCGCAGCCGGTGGCGACCGGCACGGTGATCGTCGTTGCCGCCGTCGCGGTGGTCATCAACGGCGTCTCGGCATGGCTGCTCAGCCGTGGCAGCAAGACCGACCTCAACATGCACGGCGCTTTTCTGCACATGCTGGCCGATGCCGGCGTGTCGGTGGCGGTGATCATCGCCGCCGGGGGCATCATGTTCACCGGCTGGCAATGGCTCGACCCGGCGGTGAGCCTGCTGATCTCCGCCGTGATCCTGATCGGCACCTGGCGGCTCCTGCGCGAGTCGCTCAGGCTCGCGCTCAACGCCGCGCCGGCGAACATCGATCCCGACGAAGTCGGGCGTTATTTGCGCGGCCTGCCCGAGGTCGCCGACCTGCACGACCTCCACATCTGGGCCATGAGCACGACGGAGACCGCGCTTACCTGCCATCTGGTGACGCCGGCCGGCCATCCGGGCGATGCGTTCCTCCACCGCGTCGCCCATGACTTGCAGAACAAATTCGAGATCGGCCACACCACGGTGCAGATCGAGCTCAGCGACGGCGGGCAATGCCATCTTAAGCCGGACAACGTCGTCTGACGTTCAGTGGAAATCGTCCGGTTGCAACTCGATCGGCTTGCCGTGCGGCGTGCGTCCGCAAGCGTGCTCCCAGGCGTCACGATAACAATTCAGCGCCTCGCCTGTGGTCACGCCCTTTTCCGCCACCAGCCGCTCCAGCGCGGCCAGCCAGTGCAGATAATAGGTCTCGCCGGTGTCGGGATCGCCTTCATCTTGCGCGCGCCTGATTTCGGCGCCCAGCGTTCGGCCCATTCCGTCCAGGTGAATACGCCGCGCTCGTGCAGCGCTACGGCAAGCGCGAAGGCTTGCGCCTCCCACGGCTCGCGGAACACCGGCCCCCCGGCGTCGTGCGGGATGCCCGGTACTTCGTCTGTCGCGCGGTGCGCAGCGGCCTCGTCCATTACGCCGGCTCCAGATACGGCTCGAACGCGTCGATCGACACTTTCACGGTCGGGTCGGCGTCGTCGCCCCACAGTTCGCGGCCGTCGAACACGACCGTATAGAGCCATTGCGGGTTCTCGCCTTCGCCGATCGCATTGCTGTCGGGGAAGACGTGACAGCCGTTGATACGCTCGACCGTCCCGGCATGGCCGCGCACGTATCGCGGCAACCGCGTGTGCGTCAGTGGATTGATGTTCCGGGCCCGCACCTTGTCGCCCGGTTTGAAAACGGCCGGCGCTGACGGCGTACGAGCGAAGCTGCCGCGTGTCTCGACTCGAGGCAGGTCGGCAAGCGTGAACGGGCCGCGCTTGAGGGGGGGACCTTGCCGCAAGGCATGCCCGGCCGCCACCTCGTCTGCGCTGACCAGGCCGCGCGCAAGCAGCGTTTGCTCAAACGCCAGGAACCATTTCCGGTAATAGGAGCTGGCGAGATAGTCCACCGGCGAAAGCAACTCGCGCGAGAAGCGCTGCATGTCGATGTTCAGGCCGCCATTGGCGCCGATGGTGCGCACCATCGCCATCACGCGGCCCTCCCACGGCTCGTGAAAGACCGGTTCGTTTGGCTCGACCTCGACCGGGCCGAAGCCGTCCATACCGCCCATGTCATGTACGCCGTTCATTTGCCGGTCTCCTCCGGCCGCAACGGCAGCCCGGTGCCGATCATGCTGTCCCGCGTGACAATGTCGGCGAGCCGCTCTTCGCTCCACCCTTCGGTCCCGGCGGGGCGCATGGGCAGCACCAGGAAGCGCGTTTCGGCGGTCGAATCCCAGACGCGGATTTCCGTATCCGCCGGCAGGCTCACGCCGAATTCGGCGAGCACGCCGCGCGGGTCCTTCACCGCGCGGGAACGGTAGGGCGCCGACTTGTACCAGACCGGTGGAAGGCCGAGCACTTCCCACGGATAGCAGGAACACAGCGTGCACACGACCATGTTGTGCCGCTGCGGGGTATTCTCGACCGCGATCAGGTGATCGCCGACGCGGCTGATATGGCCGAGCGTTCCGGCGGCCTTTGTGGCGTCCGCCAGCAACGCCTTCTTGAAGTCCGGATCGATCCAGGCGCGGGCGACCACGCGGGCGCCGTTACGAGGGCCGATCCTGGTCTGGTAGGTATCGACGATGGCGTCCAGCGCGGCCGGATCGACGTAGCCCTTTTCGGTCAGCACCGTTTCCAGCGCGCGTACGCGCAACTGGGTTTCACTCAGTTCGGAATGGTCGTGATGGTGGTGGTCGTGGTCATGTGCCATGGGGGGAATTTAGCGCAATACCGCGCTTTGTGCCATCATCTCCGCATGGTTGTTCCCGCGGCCCTCACCACGCTCGCCGACCGCATTGACCGTTTCAACACCCGCGTCGGCCGTGCCGCGGCCTGGCTGGCGCTCGCCATCGTGCTCATCCAGTTCGTGCTCGTGGTAGCGCGCTACGTTTTCGACCTCGGCTCGATCTGGCTGACCGAAGCCGTGGTTTATGGCCACGCCGCCCTCATCATGCTGGCGGCGGGCTGGACCCTTTCGGCCGGTGGCCACGTGCGGGTCGACGTGTTCTATTCTCACGCGACCCCACGCACCCGCGCCATTGTCGATCTCGCCGGCACCCTTCTGCTGCTGCTTCCGTTCATGCTGATGCTGCTGTGGCTGTCGGTGCCCTACGCCGCGCGTTCATGGGCCATTCTCGAGCGTTCGCAGGAATCGAGCGGCTTGCCGCTGGTGTTCGTGCTGAAGACGCTGATCCCTGTCTTCGCCGTGCTGATGGCGCTGCAGGGCGTGGCGCAGGCCATCCGCGCGGCGCGTGTGCTCGTAAAGCCAGACGCGCAGGGCAGGGGCTGAATGCCGCTTGCCGAAACCCTCGCCGTCCTGCTGGTCGCCGCCGTCATCGCCGCGCTGATGTTCGGCTATCCGGTGGCGTTGACGCTGGCCGGCGTCTCGCTCGCCTTCGCGGTTCTCGGTCAGGCGCTCGGTGCCATGGATCTCGGCATTCTCGGTGCGCTGCCCGAGCGCATCTTTGGCGTCATCACCAACCCGGTGCTGCTGGCGATCCCGCTGTTCGTGTTCATGGGCGTCATGCTTGAACAATCCCGTATCGCCGAGAATCTCATCGAACGCATGGGCCGGCTGTTCGGCGCCTGGCGCGGCGGTCTGGGCTATTCCGCCGTTATCGTCGGCGCGCTGCTCGCCGCCTCGACCGGTATCGTCGGCGCCACCGCCGTCACCATGGGCCTGATCATGCTGCCGGCCATGCTGCGCCACGGCTATGATCCGCGGCTTGCCGCCGGCACTGTGGCAGCGTCCGCGACGCTGGCGCAAATCGTGCCGCCCTCGACCGTGCTGATCGTGCTCGGCGACCAGCTCAATAACGCCTGGCAGGCCACGCAACTGGCGAAGGGCAACTTCGCGCCCGATGCGCTGTCGGTGAGCGACCTGTTCGCCGGCGCGGTATTGCCTGGCGCGCTGCTGGTCGGCCTTTATCTCGTCTTTCTCGTGGTAATGGCGTTGTGGCGTCCGGCGACCTGTCCCGCGGTCCATGTCGGCGTCCGCCAATCGACCGGCAGCCTGATCGAGGCCTTGCTCGCACCGGTCGTTCTGATCGCCGCTGTGCTCGGCTCCATCCTGTACGGCATTGCGACCCCCACCGAAGCCGCCTCCGTCGGCGCGGTCGGCGCCACCTTGCTGGCTTTCCGTAGGACGAAGCTTTCCGAGGTGATGTGGCCGGTGGCCGGGAAGACCGCGCAGATCACCGCCATGATCTTTCTCATCCTGATCGGCGCCACCGTGTTCAGCCTGGTATTCCGCGCGCTCGGCGGCGACGCCCTGGTGCATCAGGCGCTCGACCGTCTGCCGGGCGGCGTCACCGGCGCGCTCATCGCCGTCATGCTGGCGATCTTCCTGCTCGGCTTCGTCATGGACGCCTTCGAGATCATCTTCGTGGTGGTACCGATTGTGGGGCCGGCACTGCTGAAGCTGCCGGGGGTCGATCCGGTCTGGCTTGGCATCCTGATCGCGGTGAATTTGCAGACCTCCTACATGCACCCGCCGCTCGGGCCGACGCTCTTCTACCTGCGCGGCGTGGCGCCGCCGGAGATCACCACACGGCACATCTACGTCGGCATTATCCCTTTTGTCGCGATCCAGCTCGTCGCCCTCCTCGTGCTGTGGTTTGTGCCCGCCCTTGCCACCGCGCTGCCCCATGCGCTTTATGGGCGATGACGCTTTCTTATCCCTCCCCCGCTTGCGGGGGAGGGTGGCGCGCGTGAGCGCGCCGGGTGGGGGTCTTGATGGCGAATTCTCGCGCCCGCCATTTGCGCAAGACGATGACGCCACAGGAAGTGCAGCTGTGGGTCTACTTGCGTTTGTGGAAAGCTCGCGGCTATCACTTTCGCCGGCAGGCGCCGCGTGACTGATATATTCTGGATTTCGTTTGCCTGAGCGAGAAGATCATCATCGAGGTCGACGGCGGGCAGCACAATTTTGGCTCGCAGGAAATCCGCGATAAAGGTCGAGACGCTCATTTTGCGGAAGAGGGTTTTAAAATCCTGCGCTTCTGGAACAATGACATCGACCAGAATCTGAGCGGCGTGCTGGAGACGATCGACCCAGCGCTTTGCAGCCGCACCCCCCACCCGGCCGGCTCCGCCGGCCACCCTCCCCCTGCGGGGGAGGGATAGGAGAAGCTTCCCCATGAAAGCCGCCGAAATGTTCGACCTCACGGACCGTGTCGCGCTGGTCACCGGCGCGTCCAGCGGTCTCGGCGCCCAGTTCGCCCGCGCACTGGCCGAAAACGGGGCGGCGGTGGCGCTGGTGGCGCGGCGGGTCGAGCGGCTGAAGGACCTGCAGGCCGCGATCGAAATGAAAGGCGGCCGTGCCGTCGCGATCGAAGCCGACGTCACCGACCGCGCCGCCATGATGCGCGCCTTCGACGAGGCCGCGAAGGCCTTCGACACCGTCACCGTGCTGGTCAACAATGCCGGCGTCGCGCAAGGCGCCATGCGCGCGACCGATGTGTCGCCGGAGGAATGGCGCCGCGTACTCGCGACCGACCTCGATGCGGTGTTCTACTGGGCACAGGAGGCGGCGCGCCGGATGCTGGCGGCCGGCGCGCAGGGCTCGATCGTCAATATCGCCTCGGTGCTCGGCTTCGGCGTTGCCAAGGGCACCGCCGCCTACGCCGTAGCCAAGGCCGCGGTGGTGCAGACCACCAGGGCGCTGGCGCTCGAACTCGCCTTCAAGAGCGTGCGGGTCAATGCCATCGCACCCGGCTGGTTCGTCACCGAGATCAACGACAAATATCTCGGGAGCGACGCGGGGCAGGCGATGAAGCGCGACATCCCCATGGGCCGCTTCGGCGAGGCCGGCGACCTCGACGGCGCGCTCCTGCTGCTCGCTTCTGATGCTGGCCGCTACATGACGGGCACCACCATCGTGGTCGACGGCGGGCAGGTGGTGCAGCTCAAGGGCTAAGTCCGCTAGCGGGCGACTTGTGCGGCGGCAATTGCCAACAGGACCGCCGCCGCGAACGAGGCTGCGGTTCGCACATGATTCCAGAACGTCCATCTTGAGACGTAACGAGCCCAGGTTTTGGGCGCCGACGGAGCGCCGGCGTCCGTGGCGGCCAAGACGTTGTTCAGCGGGACATTAAACGCAATGGTAAAACCGAACGTGCCGACAAGATAAAGCGCGCATCCCGTCAGCGCCGCGCCCGAATTAAAACCCGCCCAGCTGAGCCCCCAGGCGACGACGAGCAGGACGCATAGTACCGCGCTTCCCATGAAGACCGGCATGAACAGCGAACTGAGGATGACCTTGTTAATCGACTGCATGGCGCCGATACCTTGCCCGGCCGGCATTTGGGCAAGCGCCTTCATGACGAACGTGGAGAACGCAAAAAACACGCCCGCGATGAGGCCGCTTCCCGCGGCCGCAAGCGCCAGCAGCAAGACGATGAGTTGTGACGCCATGTTCCAATCTCCGTACTCCAGCCGCGACAACAATCGTGCATTCGGCATAGCAGATCGGGCCGCAAAGAGTTAGAAATGGGGCGTGCCCTCCACTTGCCGGGAGGAGGGAAGAAAGGTCTCCGCCATGGACTTCACCCTGTCCCCCGAGATTGAAGACCTCCGCCTGCGCGTGCGCGCCTTCGTCGAGGAGCACGTGCTGCCGCTGGAGAGCGATCCCGCCAATTTCGCCGACCACGAGAACATTCCGCACGAAAGGCTGGAGCCGGTGCGCGAGAAGGCCAGGGCTGCCGGCCTGTGGGCACCGCAGAGCCCGCGCGAATTCGGGGGCATGCAGCTTCCCATTGTCGCCTGGGCGGCGATCTATGAGGAGGCCGCGCGCTCGATCTTCGGCCCGCTCGCCATCAACTGCATGGCGCCGGACGACGGCAACATGAGCGTACTCGCCCGCACCGGCACGCCGGAACAGAAGGAGCGCTTCCTGCGCCCGATCGTCGAGGGCAAGGTGCGCTCGTCCTTCGTGATGACCGAGCCGCACCCCGGCTCCGGCTCCGACCCCTCGATGATGCTGACCCGTGCCGAAAAAAAAGGCGACCGCTACATCGTGCGCGGGCGCAAATGGTTCATCACCGGCGCCGATGGCGCGGCGCATTACATCCTGGTGGCGCGCACCTCCGACGACAAGCGCCGCGGGCTCACCGCCTTCCTCTATCACAAGGACGATCCCGGCTGGCGCATCTTGCGCCGCATTCCGATCATGGGTCCGGAGGAGCACGGCGGTCATTGCGAGATAGAATACGACGGCCTCGAAATCCCGGCCGAGAATGTCCTGCTCAACGAGGGCGATGGCCTGCGCATTACGCAGATACGCCTCGGGCCCGCGCGGCTCACCCATTGCATGCGCTGGCTTGGCTTCGCCAAGCGCTGCATGGAGATCGCGCAGGCCTATGTCGCCGAGCGCGAGGGCTTCGGCATCAAGCTCGCCGACCGCGAGAGCATCCAGATCAAGCTCGGTGAAGTGGCGCACCAGATCGAGATCGGTCGTCTGCTTACGATGCGCGCGGCCTGGAAGCTGGACCAGGGCTCGCGCGCGCGCAAGGAAGTGTCGATGGCGAAGGTATCCGTAGCCGATACGCTGCACAACGCCGCCGACGTCGGCATCCAGCTCTGCGGCGCGCGTGGCTATTCCAAGGACACGATCCTGGAGTGGATCTACCGCTATGCGCGCTCGGCGCGGCTGGTCGATGGCGCCTCCGAGGTGCACAAGATGGTGCTGGCCCGCTTCATGCGCGAGGAAGGCCGCGACTTCTGGCGCTGGGGCGCCGAGGGCGGGTGACGCCAGGCCTACTTCTCGCAGCTGACCGCGATATCGACGCGCCGATTGGCTTCTAGCGCAGTGCCATCGGGCGTCCATTCGTTGAGCCGGCGCTCGCCCCATTGCGTCTCGTCGATCTTGATGTTGTCGCCGGCGAAGGCGGCTCTCAGCTTGTCGGCCACCTCGTTGACGCGCCGCCTGGAGAGCTCATAGTTGCGCGTGTCGCCACCGAACGTATCGGCGTGGCCCGACATCGCGATGGTGCAGCCGCTATGGCCTTTGACGATATCCCGCAGCTTGGCCACGATTACCTTCGTCTGGCCTTCGTCATCGACGCCGCCGAGCCTCTCGAAGCGCACTTCAAGCGGCGGCGGGGCCGGTGGCGTCAGACCGATTGCCGCTGTGGTCGCTGGCACAGTTGTCGGCACTGATGGAGCAGCGGCCTTGCCGGCCATCGACACGTAGAGTACCACCAGGTCCTGCGCGGGTTTTGCCGGTTGCGGCGGCGCCACCGCCGGTTTGGCCATGGCCTTCACCACATCTGACTGCTTCGCCGTGACGTCGGCAAAGCCCTGCTTGACGGATGTGTCGAGTGCGGCCAGCGATTTCGATGCGGCAGCGAGCCTTGCGGCCTGGGCGTCGGCAGCATTCCTGATCGCGTCAAGCGTCTCTTTGATCGCCGCCAGCGACTTCGTGGCTTCATCGGGCCCGGCCGTATCCGCGCCGTTGCCCTTGAGCGCGTCGGCGGTCTTGCCGATGGCTGCAAGCGATTTCAGCGCTTCGTCCAGCTTGGCATTTGCCTGCGTCAGGGCAGGGGAGGACGCCTGCCTGGCGATTGCATCCTTGACGCCCGCGATGGCGGTTTCGATCCGTGCCAGGGCTTCATCGCGCGCCTTGTCGCCAGACTTGTCGTCAAGTCTGGCCTGCAGCGCAGTCAGCGCCCTTTGCGCGGATTCGAGTTGGCCGCCGAGCGGCGCCAGCGCCTTGTTGGCAGTGTCGAGCTTTTCCCCCAACGGAGCGAGCGCGGCCCTGGCCTGCCCGGGCGCGGTCGCCTGCTTGATCTCGGCGAGCGTTTTGTTGGCTGCTTCAACCAGAGTGTTGATTTGCGCCATGCCGGTGCGCGTACCGACCAGCGCTACCTGATCCTTGACCTCGCGCAAGGTCGCTTCGGTCGTCTTGAGTGCGCCATCGAGCCGCTTGAGATCGCCTGCGGTCCTGGTGAGTTCGTCGCCGACGGTCTGGATCTTCGTGTTCTGCGTCTCGAATTGCTGGGCCACGAATTCGTGTTGGTTTGTCGCGACCTTCCAGACCACGAAGCCGGCGACCGCGCCGGTTGCGACGGCGGCGATCAGGCCGGCCACCAGAAGCTCCTCGAATCTGTTCATCACGCGCGCCCACACTGCCGCCGGCAAGCCGCCGACGATGATCGTCCCCTGTTTCGCCGGCGCCCGCGCAGCGCCCGGCGCATGCTAGCCCTTGCAGTTTATCGCGATATCGACGCGGCGGTTATTTTCACTGGACGTGCCGTCGGGCGTCCAGGCCTTCAGCCGCCGTTCGCCCCAGGCCGCCTCGTTGACCTTGACGTCGCTGTTGCCGAACGCAGCCTTGATCTTCTGCGCGATATTCCTCGCGCGCCTCTCCGAGATCCTGAGGTTGACCTGGTCGCCGCCCACCGTGTCCGCATAGCCCGCCACCGAGATGGTGCAGTCCTTGCGGCCCTGAACAAGCGTCTTCAGCCTGGGAATGATGATCGCGGCCTGGCCGTTGTCGTCGGTGCTGCCGATCTTCTCGAACTGGATGTCGAGCGGCTGCACCGACGCGACCTTCTGCGGCAGGTTCTGCTCGTTCGGCATGTGCAGATAGAAAATCACCGCTTCCTTCGGCTGCGATCCTTCGGCCACCGCCTCGCTGGTACTTTCGAGCTTGCGGTTGAGTTCGGCCAGTTGGTTCTTGACGCCGTCGAGCGAGGTCGACTTCTGGATGTCGACCAGCGCGTCGGTGAGCGACCTGATCTTCTCATTGAGCGGATTGATCTGTTCGGCGAGATCCTGCCTGGGCATCGCCTGCTTGATGGCGGTGAGCGTCGTCTCCGTGCTCTTCAGGCTGCCGCCGAGCTGATCTACCTTGCCGCTGATTTCATTGAGTGCGGCGGCGTCCGGGGCATCCGCAAGCTTCCCGCTCAGCGCCTTGACGCCGGATTCGATCGCCGTGACCGTGCCGGTGATGTCCGCCGCCTGTTGCGACTTCTTCAATGCTGCGAGGGAGGTATCGATCGCCTTGAGGTTTTTCTCGATCGTTTCGAGCCGGGCGCGCACGTTGCCGGCGGCGATGGTGCGCTGGATGTCGGCGAGCGCCGCATTGGTAGCCTTGATATTGTCGGCGAGCTGGCCGAGACCCTTGGTGATCGCCTCGCTCTCGGTCGCCTTCTGAACCTGCGCCAGCGCGGAACCGGTTGCTTCGACCTTGGCGTTGGTCGCCTCGACCCTGGTGTTGAGCGCCGCCAGCTCTTGCCTGGTCGGGCCGGCCGTCACCGTCCACAAGGTGACGCCGCTGATGGCGATGACCGCCACGAACGCGGCGCTGAGCCAGAAAGTCTTCTGTCCATCGGACATCGTAGGCGCTCCCCCGTTTGTTTTGGTCTTATTTATGAAGAATATACGCCCATCTGTCGGTTGCAAAGAGTTTCGCGGCGTCGAAGGCCGCCGCCGGGACAAAGGCCCATGAACGCGGGACATCGCCCGCGGTTCCGGCGCGCAATTTTAACAGGACGGATTTTCGACGCCAAACGGCCGGGCGTTCCGCCCGGGGTCGCGCGGCGTTTCGGCCGCTGTCAGGTGCGGTAGCTTGAGTCGAATCGGTCCAGCATGCGCAGGTATGCGGGCCAGTCGGCGCTGCCGCGGCCGCTGTCGTGGCGCTGAAACTGCTCCGCGACCTTGGCGCAAACCTCAGGCGGCACTTCGAGCAGTTCGCCACCGGTCGCCTCCATCTTGAGCTGGATTTCGGCAGCGGCGAGCAGGTATTTCATCAGCACGAAAGCCTCGCGCGCCGACTTGCCGACCGTCAGCACACCGTGATGCTGCAAAATGAGGGCGCGATTCTGCCCGAGGTCGTTGTTGATGCGCTCGCGCTCGGAGAAATCCTCGGTGATGCCCTCGTAGGCGTGGTAGCCGACGCGCTGATAGAAACGCAGCGCCTGCTGCGACACCATGCGCAGACCGTGCTTCAGGCCCGATACGGCCGTACCGGTTTCGGTATGGACATGAACTGCGCAATTCACGTCGGACCGCGCGCCCAGGACGCCGCCGTGCAGCGTGTAGCCGGGGCGGTTCACGCCTGACTTTTCGTCGAGGTCCTCGTCCATCGACACCTTCACCAGGTTGGAGGCGGTCACCTCGGTGTAAAGCAGCTCGTGCTTTTTCATCAGGAAATTGCGCGGCTCGCCCGGCACCCGCATGGACGAATGGTTATAGATGACGTCGTCCCAGCCGTAATGGGCGAGCAGGCGGTACACCGCGGCGAGATCGACGCGCGCCTCCCATTCAGCCTGTGAAATTTCGCTACGTGACACTTTGGTGGCAGTGCCGCCGACGACCTTGGGGTGCGTGTTCATGGGCCGTGTCCTTCCCGGTCATTCCATTGCCCTGACATTATCACATGCGCCGGCCTTGGCCAGCCGCCGCCGGGCCCGTATAGAGACGACGGAAAGAAAGGTGAATGAATGAGCAAGCCGATTCAAATCCGCATGGGCGGTTACGGTCCGCCGACGACCGGCTTTTCAAAGTCGCTGAAATTCATCGGCGACAAATTGCAGGTGCGGTTCGGCGATGAGGTCGACATCAAGTACGTCTGGAACATCATGGATCTCGGCTTCAAGGCCGAGGAGATCATCTGGCTGGTCGAAAACGGTCTGCTCAGCCTCGGCTACCAGTCGTCCAGCTACCTGACCGATCGTGTGCCCGAGCTCGGGTTTGTCGATCTGCCGTTCCTGTTCGCCGACAACGCCGAAGCGCGCGGCGCCATGGACGGTACGCTCGGCGACTTCCTCGCGAAGAAAACCGAAGAGCGCGTCGGTTACCGTATCCTCGGCTGGTTCGAGAACGGCTTCCGTCACGTTTCCAACAAACTGCGTCCCATTCACGTGCCCGACGACATGAAGGGCATGAAGATCCGCGTGCTGCCGAGCGAGATCCAGCGTCGAACCTTCGAACTGCTTGGCGCCGAGGCGATGCGCATGGACCTCACAGAAGCCATCGCGATGATCAAGGCCGGCACACTCGACGCGCAGGAAAATCCGCTCGCCAACACCGTGACCTATGGCGTGCATAACTTCCACAGGTTCCACACGCTTACGTCCCATTTTTATATTTCGCGGCCCATCTTCCTGCACCGCGCGTCATTCGAAAGCTGGCCCGCCGAGTTGCAACAGGCGATGCAGGCGGCCGTGATCGAAGCGGTGGCCAGTCAGCGCAAGCTGGCGGAACAGGAACACGAACAGTCGCGCAAGGCGATCGAAGACGCCGGCTGCGAGATCGTCGAGCTTACGTCGGACGAACACGACAAGTTCGTCGACGCGGTGCAGCCGTTATTAAAGGACGCGCGGGGAATGTACGGCGACGCTATGTTCAGGATGGTGGGGAAGGGCGCCTAGGCGAACGCCACGCGCATGCGCCAGCGCGTCACCAGCATGCCGATGATCATGATATTCACGATATTGGCACCGATGCCGGTGGCAAAGGCCGGCGCGTAGTAGCCGTAGTGGTCGTAGAGAATGCCGGCGAGCCAGCCGCCGGACGCCATGCCGACGGCGGTGAACATCAGCAGCGTCGGAATGCGCCAGGCCGCTTCCTTCGCGGGGAACAATTCGCGTAGCGCCAGCACGTAGGCCGGAATGATGCCGGAAAAGCCGAGTCCGAAGGCGCCCGCGACTGTGAACAGGCCGGTCTCGCTCTGCGTCAGGAGGAACGCGATCATCGCCGCGCACTGCCAGACCGAGCCGATCAGCACCGTCGAGAGGCCGCCGATGCGGTCTGAGATCGCGCCCCACATCTGGCGGCTGAGGAAGGCGGTGCCGAGCAGCACCGACAGCATGATCGCACTCAGCGAGCGGGTGATGCCGAGGTCGGTACAGAAGGCGACCAGGTGTTGTTGCGGCATCGCCATCGGTATGCAGCACATGATCGAGGCCACGCACATCATCGCGAATACCACGTTCGGTGGCCAGCCGAGCACGCGCGGCGCTTCGACCGTTGCGCCGCCCGCGGGCTTGTGCTCGATCACCTCGGGCGGGGAATGGAAGAACAGCGCGGCGAGCGGCACGATGATGAGCACTTCGAGCCCGCCATACCACAACATGGTCTCGCGCCAGCCGTAGCTGGCGATGGCGCTCTCGAAGATTGGCGGCCACATGGCGCCGGCGAGATAGGTGCCGCTGGAGATCAGCGCCAGCGCCGAGCCCCGCCGCCGGTCGAACCAGCGGCTGACATAGATGTAGAGCGGCGCGTTGATGCCGGCGAGGCCGATGAAGCCGATGAACAGCCCGTGTCCGATCCATAGCGGCCAGGGCGGACCCAGCGTGGAGATGGCAAGGCCGAGGGCGATCATCAACGCGCCGCCCATCACCGTCCAGCGGGTGCCGATGCGGTCGGCGATCTGGCCCATCAGGATGCCGCCGAGCCCGGACCCGAGCCAGACGAGCGAGCTGCCGAGCGCCGGAATCGAGCGCGCGCCGCCCACCTCGGCAGCGATGTCTTTCAGCGCGACGGCGGTGATCCAGTTGGCGCCGAACGCCATCATCAGCGCGAACAGGGCGACGAAGGCGACGACCCACGACCCGCGCGATTCTACTGACGAGGAGGATTGCAACATTTATGGAATTCCCGGCGCGGACCTCCTTGGCACATCGCCGTGACTTTGACCATTGCTGAACGGGAAGGGCAGTTCCGCGCGGCGGCATCGCGGCTGTCATCCTCCGCCAACGGATGCACGCGAAGCACGGCCCGATGATAACTTCCAACGGAGGACCCGATCGACTCCGAGACCGCCGTGATGAGTGAATCATCTGCCCTCGCGGACGGTGACAGCGGGGCGGATAACCGGAGCGCGGTTCCCGCCCGGTCGGGAAACATCGCACCCGGACTTTCGCGCGCAATTTCATTGCAACGCCCGCACGCCACACGCAATGCCCGCGCAGGCTGTTGATTTTCCGTCACTTCTGCGTGCTTCCGGGTTTCCTGTGCCGCCCCGGCAGCCTATATGTTAGACGCTGCTACCCGGACATTCGAGGGTGCGCGAGGGTCCCGCATGACGCTTCGATCGGTCAGCCTCGACGACAAGTACGACCTCGCGCAGGACCGCGTTCTCGTCACCGGCTATCACGCGCTGATCCGCGCCCTGCTGATGCAGAAGGAGCGCGACCGCCGCGCCGGGCTCAACACCGCGGGCTACGTCACCGGCTATCGCGGCTCGCCGCTCGGCGGCCTCGACCAGCAGGTGATGCGCGCCGGCCGCCAGCTGGCCGCCGCTGACATCCAGTTCAATCCCGGCATCAACGAAGAACTCGCCGCCACCGCGCTGTGGGGCACGCAACAGGCCGAACTGCGCGGCGAGGGCAGGTTCGATGGTGTCTTCGGCATGTGGTACGGCAAGGGCCCGGGCGTCGACCGCTCCGGCGACGTCTTCCGCCACGCCAATCTCGCCGGCACGTCGCCGCACGGCGGCGTGCTCGCGCTGATGGGCGACGACCACACCGCGGAATCCTCCACCACCGCGCATCAGTCCGAATTCCATTTCGTCGACGTGATGATGCCGATCCTCAATCCGGCCGGCGTGCAGGAGATCGTCGACTACGCGCTCTATGGTTGGGCCCTGTCGCGCTATGCGGGCGTATGGACCGCGTTGAAGTGCATGCACGAGACGGTGGAATCGACCGGCGTCATCGACGGCGGCCTCGAACGCCTGCAGATCGTCACACCCGCCGACTTCATCATGCCCGAGGGCGGGCTCAACATCCGGCTCAATGACACCATCCTCGGCCAGGAAGCGCGGCTGCACGACTTCAAGCGCGATGCCATGCTCGCATTCGTGCGCGCCAACAGGCTCAACAGGATCATCACATCGGGGGGGCGGGCGCCGAAAATCGGCATCATCACCACCGGCAAGGCCTATCTCGACGTGCGGCAGGCCTTCGACGAACTCGGCATCGACGAAGTGAAGTGCAACGATCTCGGCCTGCGCCTGTTCAAGGTAGGCTGTCCGTGGCCGATCCCGCGTGAAGAGCTGGTCGCCTTTGCCGATGGTCTCGACCTCATCATCGTGGTCGAGGAAAAGCGCTCGCTGATCGAAGTGCAGGTGCGCGAGGAACTCTACGGCACCGCCAACCAGCCGGTCTGCATCGGCAAGCGGGACGAGCAGGGCAACTGGCTGTTCCCGGTCAAGGGTGCGCTCGATGCCAACGAAGTGGCGATCTGCATCGGCGAGCGGCTGCTCAATGTCGCGCCCAACGACGAACTGGTGTCGAACGTCGCGCGGCTGAAATCGGCGCAGAAGGCGCTGGCCGAAACTGACGATGTCGCTGTACGCATCCCCTATTTCTGCTCGGGCTGCCCGCATAACACCTCGACCCGCGTGCCGGAAGGCAGCCGCGCCTATGCCGGCATCGGCTGCCACTTCATGGCGCAGTGGATGGACCGCGAGACGCTCGGCTTCACCCAGATGGGCGGCGAAGGCGCCAACTGGATCGGCGAGGCGCCGTTCTCGAAGACGCAGCATGTGTTCCAGAACCTGGGCGACGGCACCTACAACCACTCCGGCTATCTCGCCATCCGTGCCGCGATCGATTCCGGCACCACCATGACCTACAAGATCCTGTTTAACGATGCGGTCGCGATGACCGGCGGTCAGGCCAACGAGGGCGGCCTCAACGTGCCGCAGATCGCGCGCCAGGTCGCCGCGGAAGGCGCGAGCCGCGTGGTCGTGGTCACCGACGAGCCCGACAAATACCCGAAGGATACCGACTGGCCGCGCGGGCTCACCATCCATGATCGCGACGCGCTCGATGCCGTGCAGCGCGAACTGTCCGAAATCCCCGGCGTCACAGTCCTGATCTACGATCAGACCTGCGCCGCCGAGAAGCGCCGCCGTCGCAAGCGTGGCACCTTCCCCGATCCGCTCAAGCGCGTCGTCATCAACGATCTGGTGTGTGAAGGCTGCGGCGACTGCGGGGTGAAATCCAATTGCGTCTCGGTGCAGCCGCTGGAAACCGAATGGGGCCGCAAGCGCACCATCGACCAGTCGAGCTGCAACAAGGACTATTCCTGCCTGAAAGGTTTCTGCCCGTCGTTCGTCACCGTGCACGGCGCCAGGCTGAAGAAAGGCGAGGGCATCGTTGAGCCAGCCGACTGGCCCGTACTGTCGCAACCCGCCTTGCCGCTGACCAACCATCCCTACGGCATCATCGTCACCGGTGTTGGCGGCACCGGCATCGTCACCGTCGGTGCCATCATCGCCATGGCCGCGCACATCGACGGCAAGGGCGCCGGCGTCATTGACATGGCGGGTCTGGCGCAGAAGGGGGGCGCCGTCTTCAGCCACATCCGTATCGCCAACACGCCCGACGATATCCACGCCATCCGCGTCGCCGCCGGCGGCGCCGACCTGGTGCTGGGCGGCGACATCGTGGTGGCCGGCAACAAGAAAGTGCTGGGTGCCATGAAGCAGGGCGGCACCCACGTCATCGTCAACACCGCCGAATTCCTGCCCGGTGACTTTACCCGCAACGAGGACTTCTCGTTGCCGACCGAGCGCCTCAAGCGCGCCATCGTCGATCACGCCGGCCGCGAGCGCACGCGTTTTGTCGACGCCGGCCGGCTTGCCACCGCGCTGCTCGGCGAGTCGATGGGCGCCAACATGTTCATGCTCGGCTATGCCTACCAGCTCGGCGCACTGCCGCTGTCGGCTGAAGCGATCGAGAAGGCGATCGAGATGAACGGTCAGGCAGTACCGATGAATCTCGCCGCCTTCGGCTACGGCCGGCGCGCGGCGGTCGACCCGGCGGCGATAGAAGCGCTGGTCGGCCTGCGCCCGGAAGAGCAGAACAACTCATTGAGGCTGTCGCAATCCTTTGCCGAGACGGTGGAGCGGCGCGAAGCCTTTCTGACCGCCTATCAAAGCAAGCGCTATGCGCGACGCTATCGTCAATGGGTCGAAAAGGTGCGTACTGCCGAGGCTGCCAGGGCGCCTGGGCAGGGTACGCTCGCAGAAGCGGTTGCACGCTATCTGTTCAAGCTGATGGCCTACAAGGACGAGTACGAAGTGGCGCGGCTTTACAGCGACACCTCGTTCCTCGATCGGGTGAAGTCGTCATTCGACGGCAACCTGCGTTTCGAAATTCATCTGGCGCCGCCGCTCTGGGCGAAGATCGATTCCGCGACCGGGGAGCCGAAGAAGAAAGCCTATGGGCCCTGGGTGCTGAAGGCGTTCGGCATCCTCAAGCGGCTCAAGTTCTTGCGCGGCACACCGCTTGATGTCTTTGGCTACAGCGCCGACCGTCGCACCGAGCGCCAACTGATCGCCGATTACGAAGCGCTGATCGAGACTTTGATGGCGGAGCTCACCCCGGCCAATCATCCGGTCGCGGTGGCGCTCGCGTCGATCCCGGAAAAGATCCGCGGCTACGGCCCGGTCAGGCAGCGGCATCTGGAGGCCGCCAGGGCCGAGGAAGCCGCGTTGCGGGAGCAATTCCGCTCTGCGGTAGAACCTTTTCTGAAGGCGGCGGAATAGGCCTTCACGTAATCACGGCCTCGCCCGGTATCATTCTTCACGTGATTGGGACGGTTTCCAGGGCTTTGAGGCTTGACCACCCGGCGGCGGTGTTTTCATATCCATGCAAACAAGACCGTCCCGCGAGGGCGGCGAGGGGTAAACAAAGGCCGCAAAAAACAAACCGCGGCCCTGTGGGAGGTACTGGCTGTGGCGCCGAAAGCCGCCGCTCCGGCGGACACGTTTCCGAAGCTCTTGATCCGCAATGCCCAATTGTACGGGTCCCGGCCGGCTATGCGGCACAAGGATCTTGGTATCTGGCAGAGCTGGACGTGGGCGGAGTTGCTGGAGATCGTGCGGGCTTATGCAGCGGGCCTGCATCGGCTTGGCCTCAAGCGCGGCGAGACCATCGCCATCGTCGGCGCCAATCGCCCCAAGCTCTACTGGTCGGTGATGGCGGCGCAGATGCTCGGCGCCATTCCGGTGCCGGTTTATGCCGACGCGGTCGCCGAGGAATTATCTTTCGTGCTCGCCCACGCCGAAGTGCGGTTCGCTGCGGTCGAGGACCAGGAACAGGTCGACAAGATTTTGTCGGTCAAGGAGCGCCTGCCGAAACTCGAACAGATGGTCTATGATGAGGCGCGCGGCTTGCGCGACTACGACCACACCCACCTGCATCCGGTCGACGAGATTATCGAGGACGGCCGTAATGCGCTGAAAGATTCCGCTGTCGCCAAATGGCTTGATACCGAAATCGGGATCAGCAAGGGCTCCGACCCCTCGATTATTCTTTATACGTCCGGCACCACCGGCACCTCCAAGGGCGTGGTGCTGACAGGTGAGGGCTCGATAAACGCCGCTGCCGACACGGTGGCGTTCGACCACCTCGACGAGAACGACGTCTCGCTGGCTTACCTGCCGCTCGCCTGGGTCGGCGATCATTACCTCAACTACGCGCAAGGCCTGGTAGCGGGCTTCTGCATAGCGTGTCCCGAAAGCACGGACACCGCGCAACAGGACCTGCGCGAGATCGGCCCGACTTTCTATTTCGCGCCGCCACGCACGCTTGAAGCGCTGCTCACGCGCGTGATGATCCGCATGGAGGATGCAGGCTTCCTCAAGCGCAAGATGTTCCATTATTTCCTGGGCGTCGCGCGCAACTACGGTGAGGCCATTCTTGACGGAAGACCCGTGCCCTTGATGGGCCGGCTGCTATACGGGATCGGCAACATTCTGGTCTACGGGCCGCTCAAGAACGTTCTCGGCTTCTCGCGTGTGCGCACCGCTTATACCGCAGGCGAGGCGATCGGCCCGGACCTGTTCATATTCTACCGCTCCATCGGCCTCAACCTGAAACAGCTCTACGGTCAAACCGAAGCGTTTCTCTATGTCACGGCCCAGCCGGATGGAGAAATCTATTCTGATACCGTCGGCCCGCCCTGTCCGCATGTCGACATGCGCATCGCCGACAATGGCGAGGTTCTGTTCAAATCGCCCGGCATGTTCACCGGCTATTTCAAGGATGAGGCCAAGACCCGGGAAGTGCTTACGCCGGACGGCTATGTGAAGACGGGAGATGCCGGCTACATCGACGAGAAAACCGGTCACCTCAAGATCATCGACCGCGCCAACGATGTCGGCAAGCTCAACGACGGTACGCTGTTCCCGCCGAAGTTCATCGAGAACAAGCTCAAGTTCTTCCCCAACATCCGCGAGGCGGTGGCCTATGGCGACAAGCGCGACTTCGTTGCCGTCATGCTCAACATCGACCTGACTGCGGTCGGCAGCTGGGCCGAGCGCAACAACGTGATTTACAGTTCCTATCAGGAACTCGCGCAACATCCGCTTGTCTACGACATGGTGGAGAATCACGTTGCCGAGGCGAACCGCGACCTGGCCGCCGACAAGGTGACGGCGGGCGCGCAGATCAGACGCTTTCTCATCCTGCACAAGGAGCTTGATGCCGACGACGGCGAATTGACCCGTACGCAAAAAGTGCGCCGCGGCTTCATCGCCGAACGCTACGCGCCGCTGGTCACCGCGCTCTATGACGGCTCTGCGGAGGCCGACATCTCGACCGAAGTGACTTTCGAGGACGGCCGCAAAGGCGTCATCAAGGCGCGGGTGAAAATCCGCGACATGAAGGCCGGGCCAGCCTCGGGGTCGATGGAGAAAGCGGCATGAGGGCGCCGAGCGGAGCGGAGGTCGCCACGGGCGATGTGCTGCTCGCGGTCGAGGACGTGTCCCTGTCGTTTGGTGGCGTCAAGGCGGTCAGCGACGTCTCCTTCGACATCCGCAAGGGGGAGATTCGCGCCATCATTGGGCCGAACGGCGCCGGCAAGACCTCGATGCTCAACGTCATCAATGGCTTCTATCATCCGCAGGAAGGCCGCATCACTTTCAAAGGCCAGACCCGCACGCGGATGCGCCCGTATGAGGCGGCCGAAGGCGGCATCGCGCGTACCTTCCAGAACGTCGCGCTGTTCCGTGGCATGACCGCGCTCGACAACATCATGGCCGGCCGCTCGCTCAAGATGAAGTCCGGTTTCTTCTGGCAGTTGCTGCGTTACGGCCCGGCCATGCGCGAGGAGGTCGAGCACCGGAAGCGGGTGGAGGAGATTATTGATTTCTTGCGGATCCAGGAAATCCGTCGCACGCCGGTCGGCCGCCTGCCGTACGGCCTGCAGAAGCGCGTCGAGCTCGGCCGCGCGCTTGCCATGGAGCCGGAGCTGCTTCTGCTCGACGAACCGATGGCGGGCATGAACCTCGAAGAGAAAGAGGACATGTCGCGCTTCATCCTCGACGTAAACGACCATTACGGCACCACCATCGCGCTCATCGAACACGACATGGGCGTGGTGATGGACCTGTCCGATCGCGTGGTGGTGCTTGATCACGGCGAGAAGATCGCCGACGGCACGCCCGACGAGGTCAGCAGGAACCAGGCGGTGATCGACGCCTATCTCGGCGTGGCGCATTGATGGTGACCTGATGCACGCCCTCTACCTCATCTTCATCGATCCCTTTGTGCAGATGGCCGGCGCGCCCGACCTCCTGGCGCAGACGCTGTGGGAAGGGCTGGTCGCCGGCATGCTTTACGCGCTGATCGCGCTCGGCTTCGTGCTGATCTTCAAGGCATCCGGGGTGTTCAACTTCGCGCAGGGCATCATGGTGGTGTTCGCCGCGCTCACGCTGGTCGGCTTGTACGAGGCGGGCCTGCCGGCCATTGCCGCGCTGGCGCTCGCGATCGCCATCATGTTCGCGCTGGCCTGGACCATCGAGCGCGCGGTGCTGAGACCCCTGGTCAATCAGCCTGACATCATCCTGTTCATGGCCACTTTCGGCATCACCTACTTCCTCATCGGCTTCGGGGAGTTCGTATTCGGCGGCGATCCCAAGGTCATGCCGGCGGAAGCCTTCTACTTGCCGAAGGGCTCCGTGACCTATCACGCCTTCGGCGGCATCGTGCAGATGCAGAAGCTCGACATGGCCGCCGCTCTCGTCGCCACCGCCATGGTCGTCGGCCTCGGCATCTTCTTCTCCAAGACCCGTATCGGCCGTGCGTTGCGCGCCGTCGCCGACAGCCACCGCGCGGCCCTTTCGGTCGGCATTTCGCTCGAGCAGATCTGGGTCATCGTCTGGTTCGCCGCCGGCCTGGTGGCGCTGGTCACCGGCATCTTCTGGGGCGCGCGTTCGGACGTTTCTTTCGCGCTCGAAATCATCGCGCTGAAGGCGTTGCCGGTGCTGATCCTCGGCGGCTTCACCTCGATCCCCGGCGCCATTGTGGGCGGTCTCATCATCGGCGTCGGCGAGAAGCTCTTCGAATTCTACTGGGGCCCGTTAATGGGCAGCGGCACCGACTCCTGGTTCGCCTTCGTGCTGGCGCTGGTCTTCCTACTGTTCCGCCCGCAAGGGCTGTTCGGCGAACGCATTATCGAGCGGGTCTGAGGGGCAGGGCATGTTTTACCGTGAGGCCGGCCAGTTCAAATCCGACTACGTTGCCGACCAGGCGATCTTCCCGATCCTGCAGGACCGCATCGGGCTCGCGGTTATCCTGATTATTGCGTGCCTCATTCCGCTGACCGGGAACGGCTTCCTGATCAACGCCGTGATGATTCCGTTCCTGATCTTCTCGCTTGCCGCGATCGGACTCAATCTGCTTACCGGCTATACCGGCCTCCTGTCGCTCGGCACCGGCGCATTCATGGGGGTCGGTGCCTATGCCTGCTACAAGCTCACCACGATTTTCCCCGGCGTGAACATCCTGGTCTGGGTGATCGTCTCCGGCTTTTTCTCGGCCGCGGTCGGCACCTTGTTCGGTTTGCCGTCGCTGCGCATCAAGGGCTTCTATCTGGCCATTGCGACCCTGGCCGCGCAGTTTTTTCTGGAGTGGTGCTTTATCCGCATCGCCTGGCTCTACAATTACAACACCTCTGCCGCCATCGAGGTGCCGCAGCGCACGCTGTTTGGCGTCATCATCACCGGCCCGCGCGCGAGCGACGAGGTCCGCTACTACATCGTGCTTGTCATTGTGGTGGCGATGACGTGGCTTGCCTCCAACCTGGTGCATGGGAGGATCGGCCGCTCGTGGATGGCGGTTCGGGACATGGATATCGCCGCCGAGCTCATGGGTATTCGTTTGTTGCCGACCAAGCTGCTCGCGTTCGCGGTTTCGTCGTTCTATTGCGGTGTCGCCGGCGCGTTGCTGGTGTTCCTGTGGTATGGCGGCGCGGAAGCGAATGTCTTCAACATCAATCAGAGCTTCGCCGTCCTGTTCATGATCATTATCGGCGGTCTTGGCAGCCTGCTCGGCTCGTACCTGGGTGCGGCGCTGATCTTCATCCTGCCGATCATCCTGCGCGTTCTGCCGGAGCGGCTCGGATTGCCCCTGGCTGCGGATACCGTCGAGCACTTGACGTTCATGATCACAGGCGTCCTGATCATCCTGTTCCTTATCGCCGAGCCGGCCGGCCTGGCGCGGCTATGGCAGATCGGAAAGCAGAAATTGAGGGTGTGGCCGTTTCCATACTGATGGTGCAAGATAGTCGCCAATTTCCCATCGCGGCCCGGTTCGGCCGCAGGTGCGAAATCGCCACCCGGACCGCAAGAATGCCGGGAGCGAACACGAGGAACCAGAGGCGCGCCACCGGCGCGAACCAAAGGGAGGAAGCAAGATGAAAGCAAGACGATTGTTGGTTGGCATCGCCTGTGCCGGTTTGCTGGGCACTGCGGCGTTTGTCGAGGCGGCACGGGCTGCGGATAGCATCTACGTGCCGTTGTTCACCTACCGGACCGGGCCCTATGCCAATTCCGGTATCCCGATCGCCAACGGCATGCACGATTATCTCGCCATGCTGAACGAGCGGGACGGTGGTATCGGCGGCGTCAAAATCGCCATCGAGGAGTGTGAGACCGGCTACGACACCAAGAAGGGCGTGGAGTGCTGGGAAACGATCAAGGGCAAGAATCCGACGGTCGTTAACCCGTTCTCGACCGGCATCACGTTGCAGCTCATTCCAAAGGCGGGCGTCGACAAGATTCCGGTGTTGTCCATGGCCTACGGCCTGTCGGCCTCGGCGGTCGGCAAGGACTTCCCCTGGATATTCAACCCGCCGGCCACCTATTGGGATGGCATGTCGCAGGTCATCCGGTACATCGGCGGCAAGGAAGGCGGGCTCGACAAGCTGAAGGGCAAGAAGATCGGCTTCATCTATCTCGACGTGGGTTACGGCCGCGAGCCGATCCCGCTGCTGAAGCAACTCGCCAAGGACTACGGCTTCGAGGCGAAGCTGTATCCGGTGGCCGGCAAGGAGATGCAGGACCAGTCCGGCCAGTGGCTCGCCGTCCGCCGCGATCGTCCGAACTGGATGATCATGTGGGGCTGGGGCGCCATGAACCCGACCGCGGTAAAGCGCGCGGCCGAAAACGGCTACCCGATGGACCACTTCATCGGCGTGTGGTGGTCGGGTTCCGATGACGACGCCCGTGGCGGTGGCGAAAAGGCCAAGGGCTACCTGGCGATGAACTTCAACGGCCTCGGCTCGAATTACCCCGCCATCCAGGACATCAAGAAGTACATCGTGGACAAGGGCAAGAGCCAGGTCGAGAAGGACAAGTTTGCCGACAACTTCTACAACCGCGGTGTCTTTAACTCGGTGCTGATCGCCGAGGCGATCCGCAATGCGCAGAAGATCACCGGCAAGAAGGTTGTGGTCGGCGAGGACGTCCGCAAAGGGCTCGAGACCCTGAACATCACCGAGGGGGACTGGGCCAAGCTCGGCTTTCCGAAATTCGGCACGCCGATCAAGGTCAGCTGTGACGATCACAACGGTCACAGCGCCATCTACATGCAGCAGTGGGATGGCCAGAAGTGGACGCGGGTTTCCGACCTGATCCAGCCGATGGAGAAGAAGGTCGAGCCGCTGCTGATGGAGGCCGCGGCCGACTACGTGAAGAAGAACACCGGCTGGCCGAAGCGCACCGAGCCGTGCGCCAAGCTGCCGTAATGTGACTTGTTCCCTCTCCCCGCTCTGCGGGGAGAGGGTGACATCCAGTCGGCCCGAAGAGGTCGGGTCAGGGGCGGGTCCGATACCCCGCGCCGCGTCCGGCCAGGGAGCAAGTAATGACCGTTGCCGAGCGGACAGATGTCGCGCCTGCGTCCGGGACGATTCTCTCGGTCAACAACATCGAAGTGATTTACGATCACGTCATCCTGGTGCTGAAGGGCGTTTCGCTCGACGTGCCGCGCGGCGGCATCGTCGCGCTGCTCGGTGCCAATGGCGCCGGCAAGAGCACCACGCTGAAGGCAATCTCCAACCTGTTGCGTGCCGAGCGCGGCGACGTCACCAAGGGCTCGATCGCGTTCGACGGCGACGAGGTGCAGAACCTCTCACCGAATGAACTCGTGCGGCGCGGCTGCATCCAGGTGATGGAAGGCCGCCATTGCTTCGGCCATCTCACCATCGAGGAAAACCTTCTGACCGGTGCCTTTACCCGCCGCGACGGCAAGGTCGCGATCAAGCGCGACATGGACCTGGTCTACGGTTATTTTCCCAAGCTTGCCGAACGCAAGGGCTCGCTCGCCGGCTATACCTCCGGCGGCGAACAGCAGATGTGCGCCATCGGCCGCGCGCTGATGTCGCGCCCCAAGATGATCCTGCTCGACGAACCATCGATGGGGCTGGCGCCGCAGATCGTCGAGGAAATCTTCGAAATCGTCAAAGATCTCAACGAACGGGAAGGCGTGTCGTTTTTGCTGGCCGAGCAGAATACCAATATGGCGCTCAAGTTCGCGCGCTACGGCTATATTCTGGAGAATGGCCGCGTGGTCATGGACGGCGAGGCCAGGCAGTTGGCCGAGAACGAGGACGTCAAGGAGTTCTATCTCGGCACCTCCGGCGGCAAGCGCAGGAGCTTCCGCGAGGGCAAGCATTACCGGCGCCGCAAACGCTGGCTGGCATGAGCGATCATTACGACTCCCTCGAAACCCGCGCGCCCGCGCTTCGCGACGGCGAGGAACTGGCGGTTCTGCCGAAAGTCATCGGCCATGCCATGCAGGCGCCCGGCTGGGCCGGGCATCTGGCCGGCGTCAGGGCGCACGACATCAATTCGCGCGCGGCGCTGGCAAAATTGCCCGTATTGCGCAAGTCCGACATTGCCGCGATGCAGAAGGCAAGTCCGCCCTTCGGCGGACTTGCCGTCATGCCGCCCGGCAAGGCGAAGCGCCTGCTGATGTCGCCAGGACCGATCTTCGAGCCGGAAGGCCACGGCAAGGACTGGTGGGGTGCTGCACGCGCGCTTTATGCCGCCGGCTTCCGGTCTGGCGATATCGTGCACAATTCCTTCGCCTATCACCTGACGCCCGGGGGGTTCATTCTGGAGTTGGGCGCGCATGCGCTCGGCTGCGCGGTCGTTCCCGGCGGCGTCGGCAACACCGAGCAGCAGCTGGAAGCGGTCGCGCACTACAAGCCATCCGGTTATGTCGGCACGCCGGACTTCCTCAAGATCCTGCTCGATGCCGCCGCGAAGAGCGGCAAGGACGCCTCCTCGATCAGGCAGGCGCTGGTGTCGGGCGCGGCGCTGCCCGGTTCGCTGCGCGCGGAGCTGAAACAGCGCGGCGTCAACGTACTGCAGTGCTACGCCAC
This sequence comes from uncultured Pseudomonadota bacterium, assembly GCA_963773715.1. GTDB lineage: Bacteria > Pseudomonadota > Alphaproteobacteria > Rhizobiales > Xanthobacteraceae > Pseudolabrys. The sequence goes on from CAVZCM010000003.1 coordinate 1,114,411, forward strand.
CGCCGAGCTTGGAGTCATCGCCTACGAGACGCCGGCGCTCGAGGGCATGGTGGTGAACGAGAGCGTCATCGTCGAGATCGTCAAACCCGGCACCGGCGATCCGGTTCCGGAAGGCGAAGTCGGCGAGGTGGTGGTGACCTCGTTCAATCCGGACTATCCGATGGTCCGGCTTGCCACCGGCGATCTGTCGGCGATCCTGCCGGGCCGCTCGCCATGCGGGCGCACCAATATCCGCATCAGGGGCTGGGTGGGCCGCGCTGACCAGACCACCAAGATCAAGGGTATGTTCGTGCATCCCAAACAGGTCGCAGAGGTCGCCGCGCGCCATCCCGAGCTTGTGCGCCTGCGGCTCGTGGTCGGCCGCGAGCGGGAGCAGGATATCATGACGCTGATGGCCGAATGCGCGTCCGCCGATACGGGGCTGGAAGGTGCGGTCGGCGCCACGCTGCAATCGGTCACCAAGCTCAAGGGCGACGTCAAGCTGGTTCAGCCGGGCTCGCTGCCCAACGACGGCAAGGTCATCGCTGATGAGCGGCCGGTCGGGTAGGACGGCCTTGACCCCGCGCGCCGTTTGCCGCTGATTGCTGACCATGAGCGACGCATATCTGCCGCCCGACCATCCGTCGATCCCGCCGCGCCGCGTCGGCGTGCTGCTGGTCAATCTCGGCACTCCCGATGCCACCGATTACTGGTCGATGCGACGTTACCTGAAGGAGTTTCTCTCCGACCGCCGCGTCATCGAGGAGAACCCGATCAAGTGGTGGTTGATCCTCAACCTGATCATCCTCACCGTGCGCCCGGGGCGCAAAGGCCGCGACTACGACAAGATCTGGAACAAGGCGCAGAACGAATCCGTCCTCAAGACCATCACGCGCTCGCAATCCGACAAGCTCGCCGCGCATTACGCCGGCGACCCGCGTATCCTGGCCGACTGGGCGATGCGCTACGGCAACCCGTCGATTGCCTCGCGCCTCAAGGCCATGCAGCAGGCCGGCTGCGATCGCATCCTGATTGTGCCGCTCTATCCGCAATACGCCGCCGCCACCACGGCGACCGTCTGCGACAAGGCCTTCGACGCACTCAAGACCATGCGCTGGCAGCCGGCGGTGCGCATCGCGCCGGCCTGGTTCGACGATCCCGGCTACATCGACGCGCTTGCCGGCTCCCTGCAGGAGGAAATCGCCAGGCTGCCGTTCCAGCCGGACGTGATCCTGGCGTCGTTCCACGGCATGCCGGAGGAATACCTGCATAAGGGCGATCCCTATCACTGCCAGTGTGCGAAGACGACGCGCCTCATACGCGAGCGCCTGGGCCTGAGCGACGACAGGCTCGTTATGACCTTCCAGTCGCGCTTCGGTACCGCCGAATGGCTCAAGCCCTACACCATCGACACCGTCGGGGAGTTGGCGAGCAAGGGCGTGAAGAACCTTGCGGTTATCACTCCCGGCTTCGTGGCCGACTGCCTGGAGACGCTGGAAGAAATCGCCATGGAGAATGCCCACGTCTTCAAGGAGGCGGGCGGCGAGAACTTCGCCCACGTCCCCTGCCTCAATGATTCCGAAAGGGGCATGGCCGTGATCCGCGCTGTCGTCGTGCGCGAGCTGCAGGGCTGGGTGTGAATCATGGCGGGGATACCCCGTTCCTGCCTGCGGGGGGAGGGTGACGAGCGAACCGGGTGGGCGTGTCGCCGCTTCAGGCTTCAGGCGCGCCCCGAGCCGGATCGCCGTCGGAGATCCGTCTCTTCCCTGAAATGGAAGGGAAAGAGCTACAGAGCCACCAGCCCGATCAACGTCCCGTTAACCATCGCGCTTTAGCTTCCGTTAACCAACTCGGGTCCGCCCCGGGCAGGCGCGCGCTATCTTTCGAGGCAGAGCGGCGCTTCGCCCGGCGCGTTTCCCGTTGGTTTTGAGGACGTTGTCGGCGGTCTCGTCCGCTCGTGGCCGGCGTCATGCCGGTCACGGGTCCGAAGAGGCCCAAAGAGGGAGCACGCGTGCCGCGCTTTCGCCTGCCACGCCCGGCCGCGCCTCGCGGCGCCGGCCTGCTGCTTGCCGCCTGCTGCGCGTTTGGCGCGGGTCTGGGCTGCGCGGGTGCGTCGGCGCAAATCGTGACCGCGCAAACGGCCGATCCGTTTTCCTCGAGCCTGACGACGTCAGAACAGAATCCGCCACGCTTCGAACGACCGGGCCGCAACACGCGCGCCGCGACCGGGGGCACGGCGCGCACCTTCCAGCCGCTCGAACCCCTTCAACCCCCGCCGTCCGGCGCCGGAACGACCGGCTTCAATGCCACCAACGCGCCGGCAACGCGCAAGACCACGCCCGCGGCCACGCAATCATCGCCCTATGGCGCGCGGAGTTACGGCACCGGGATCGACGGCGCCGCTGGCAATGCTAAGACCGATGCGCAGGCGCGCGGCGAGGACCAGCCGCAGGACATTTCACCCTATCAGCAGCCGATCCCGCCGCTCGGCGGCGAGGCGCGGGCGGAGGCGCCGGGCCAGCCGCCGGTTACTGTCATCAGCCCGATCGGCAGGCCGAAAAAACGCAATGCGTATCCGGACCTGCCCATCAATCCTTACGATCCCGTCGGAATCCGCACGGGCTCTTTCGACATTTATCCGGCAATCGAATTGAGTGGCGGCTACGACAGCAATCCCAAGCAGGTCGAAGGAGGCGATGGATCTGCGGTCTACACCATTGCCCCGGAAGTGAAGGTCAGGTCCAACTGGTCGCGCCATGCGCTCAATGCGGAGCTCTACGGCAGCTACAGCGGCTACTCGCCCGACAGCACGCCGACCCTCAGCCGGCCTTACCTCAACGGCAAGGTCGACGGCCGTCTCGACGCCAGCCGGGACACCCGGATCGACCTCGGTAGCCGCGTGCTGCTCTCGACCGACAATCCCGGAAGCCCGAATTTGCGGGCCGGACTGTCCACCCTGCCGCTCTTCATCGTCTTCGGTGGCAATGCCGGCGTAACACAACGCTTCAATCGTTTTGAACTGTCGGTCAAGGGTGACGCACAACGTACCGTCTATCAGGATTCCGAGCTTACTGACGGCACTACCGCCAGCAACAAGGACCGCAACTACGATCAGTTCGGCGGCACATTGCGCGGCAGCTACGAATTCAAGCCTGGTATCAAACCTTTCGTCGAAGGCGGCGCCGACACCCGAATTCACGACGAGGAGCCGGACGTTTACGGCTATCAGCGAAATTCCCAAGGCTATACCATCCGCATCGGCTCCACGTTCGAACTGAACCGCGCGCTGACCGGTGAGGTGGCGCTCGGTTACGCCCACCGGACCTATGACGACCCGCATTTTACTCCTGTCAACGCGCCGATCTTTGATGCTTCATTGGTCTGGATTCCCGATGCGCTCAACACCGTCAAGCTCGCCGCATCATCTTCGATCGGGGAATCGACCATTCCCGGCGTCTCGGGGATTCTGTATAATACTGTCAGCGTTCAGCTGGATCACGCTTTTCGGCGCTGGTTGATCGGGAGTTTCAAGCTGGGTTTTGAAGCCGACACCTATAAGGGAGGCTCCACGACTTCCGGCTCCACGACCACCACAGAAATTTGCGGCTGCGTGATCACGACGCCTGGCGAAACGACCCCCGACCGGCAGGACCTGATCTATACCGCCGGCTTCGGTATGACCTACAAGATCAGCCGCGAGCTCTGGCTCAAGGGTGATTTCCTGCAGAAATGGACTCGCTCGAACGTGGCCGGCAATGATTACGACGAGAGCCTGTTCCTCGCCGGCATCCGCTGGCAGCGGTAGCGTTTACTGGGATCTCACCTTTTCAGCAGCGCTTCGATCTCGGCCCGGAACGCCGGTGCGATGTCCTCGCGCTCCAGCGCGTAGGCGACGTTGGCCGCCAGGAAGCCGATTTTGGAGCCGCAGTCAAAAACGCGGCCTTCGTATTCCAGCCCGTAGAACGGTTGCGTCTGTGCAAGCTGAATCATGGCGTCGGTGAGCTGGATCTCGTCACCGGTACCGGCCGTCTGATTTTCCAGAATGGCGAAAATCTCCGGTTGCAGGATGTAGCGGCCAGTGATCGACAGATTGGAGGGAGCTTCCTCTTTCTTCGGCTTCTCGACCATCCTGGTAATTGAGAATGTCTTGCCCTTGCGCTCGCCCACGCCGACGATGCCGTACATGTGCACCCGGTCTTCAGGCACTTCCTCCACCGCGATGACGTTAGCCGCGGCGTCGAGGCCCTTGGCCGCTTCGATCATCTGCTTCAGGCAGCCGGGGTTGTTCTGGATCAGCATGTCGGGTAGCAGCAGCGCGAACGGCTCGTGGCCGACCAGGTCGCGCGCGCACCACACCGCATGACCGAGGCCCAACGGTGACTGCTGGCGGGTGAAGCTGGCAGTGCCGGCTTCGGGCAAGTCCTCCGACAACAGATCCAGTTCCGCCTGCTTGCCGCGTTCGATGAGCGTAACCTCGAGCTCGAACTGGCGGTCGAAGTGGTCCTCGATGACGCTCTTGTTGCGGCCGGTGACGAAGATGCAGTGCTCGATGCCGGCTTCGCGCGCCTCGTCCACCACGTGCTGGATCAGCGGACGGTCGACAACCGGCAGCATCTCTTTCGGCATGGCTTTGGTGGCCGGCAGAAAGCGGGTTCCAAGCCCCGCAACCGGGAAAATGGCTTTGCGGATCTGGGTCATGCGGGGGAGGGGTGTCTCGCGCGGTGGGGTTGTCCCAGACAAAGCATGGGAATGCCCTTCGGGTCCAGCCGGTGGGACCGTTAACCTTCTGGAAACCACAACGGCTCCACCCATGGTGCGCATGAGGGCCCAGAATCGCTTGGCGCGTACCGGTTCGCCCACCCGAAAGACGCTGTTTTTTCTGCTTGCTGTACTGATGATGGCAGCCGGTACCGGCGCCGTCGCCCAAACCACAGCCTCGATTCCGCCGGCCAGCAGCTCCGGCGCGGCGTCGTGGAGCGGCCAGTCGGGCTCCTCCGGCCACCCTCTTATGCATGCATCGGCGATCCGTGCCGATGCGGGGAAGTTCCATGCCTGCCTCGAACGGCTATGGCCGGCAGCCTCGCGCCGGGGCGTCTCGCGCACTGTCTTTGACCGGCATACGCGCGGATTGACGCCCGATCTGCGCATCATGGATCTGCTCGACAGCCAGCCCGAGTTCACAAAATCGCTGTGGGATTATCTCGATATTCTGGTGACCGATGCGCGCATCGCCAGAGGCCGCGCTTTGCTCGACAGATACGCCGACACATTCCGCCGCGCCGAGCGCACCTATGGCGTCAGCCGCTACGTCATTGCCGCGATCTGGGGGGTGGAAAGCAATTTCAGCGAGATCGGAGGCGATCGCCCGGTGCTGCGCTCCACCGCGACGCTCGCCTGCGTCGGCCGCCGGCAGCGCTACTTCGGCGACGAATTTCTCGCGACCTTGCAGATCCTCCAGCGCCGTGACGTGCCGGAGAACAGGCTGGTCGGCTCCTGGGCCGGCGCCTTCGGGCCGACGCAATTCATGCCCACCGCGTTTCTGCGCCATGCCGTCGATTTCGACGGTGACGGTCGTCGCGACGTGGTCGAATCCGTTGCCGATCTCATCGCTTCCACCGCCAACAACCTGGAGAAGGACGGCTGGTCGAACGGCGGGGTCTGGGGCTACGAAGTGGTAGTGCCGGCGGATTTCGATTTCCTGCACGCCGGTGATCGTCGCGAACTGGCGATCAGCGAATGGCAGAAGCTCGGCATTGCGCGCGCCGACGGCAAACCGTTTCCGCGACCCGACGACCGCGCCTTCCTGCTGGTGCCAGCCGGTATCCAGGGTCCGGGCTTTTTAATGCTGCACAATTTCCGCGTCATCATGCGCTACAACCCGGCCGAGGCCTATGCACTGGCGATCGGCCATCTTGCCGACCGGCTGCAGGGCGAAGGGCCTTTTGTGCAGCCATGGCCTCGCTATGAAAGAGTGCTGCTGCGCGACGAACGCCTGGAGCTGCAGCGACTTCTGGAGCGGCACGGTTTCGATGTGGGCGAACCGGACGGCCGCATTGGCGTCCGTACCCGGACCGCAATTCGCGATTTCCAGGCCCGGATAGGCCGGGTTCCCGACGGCTTCGCCTCCGCCAGCCTGCTCGAACGACTGCGCGCCCAATAGGTTAACGGATGGGCCCGGTTCACCAGACGGGCACCTTCGAGTTGACATTTTTTTCTGGCTATTGGCCCATGCTGATGGATGGTGCCTGTGGATCACGAGACTGGCACCTGGTCGGAGCGAAGACGGCGCAAGAGGTTTGGGCGATCGGCATGTTGGGCAGGATGCAGTGGCGGCGTCGACATTTGGCGGTGGCTCTTGTGGCCGCCATCGAGGGCATGACCGCACTGGCCTTTACCGCACTGGTGCCCGCGCCCGCGCAGGCCCAGGTCGGCGACCAGTACCAATTCATGCGCCGACAGTTTCAACGCCAACAGCGGCAGCAGGGTGGGGGATTCTTCGGCTTTTTCGGCGGAGAACGTCAGCAGTACCGGCGTCCCCGCTCGGATTCCGAGCCGCGGCGTCAGGCCGATTATTCGCGTGCGCCGTCGCCGCGCAAGCGCGAAGATCAGCCCGACCCCAACAAGCCGATTACCTCCATCGTGGTCATGGGCGGCAGCATGGGCGACTGGCTCGCCTACGGCCTGGAGGACGCGTTTTCGGACTCGTCCAATGTCGAGATCGTGCGCAAGACGCAGCCCAGGTCCGGCCTGCTGCGTTACAAATACAAGAGTGACCTCGACTGGTGGCACGTCGCGCGCGAGGAACTCGCCCGGCAGAAAGCGAATTTTGTGGTCATGATGCTCGGCGTACTCGACCGCCAGAACATCCGCGAGAGCGACGTCGAGCAGGAGGTGGAAAAAGAAGCCGCGAAGAACGCGCAAGGCCAGCAGAATGCCGCCGCGGTCCAGAAGGACGACAAGGCCAAAGAGGCCAAGGAAAAGCGCGGTAACGCAGTCATCGAATTCCGCAGCGACGAATGGGCCAAGGTTTATACGCGCCGCATCGACACGACCATCGCCGCGCTCAAAAGCCGGGGCGTGCCGGTGTTCTGGGTCGGCCTGCCGTCGATCCGGGGCACCAGGTCGACCGCTGACGCCGTCTATCTCAACAATCTTTTCCGCGCCCGCGCCCAGCGTGCCGGTATCGTCTATATCGATGTATGGGACGGCTTCGTCGACGATGGCGGGAAGTACTCGTCCTACGGCCCCGATCTCGAGGGTCAGACCCGCCGCTTGCGTTCCGGCGACGGCGTGTTTTTCACCAAATACGGCGCGCGCAAGCTTGCCCACTATGTCGAGCGCGAAATCCGCCGCTACATGACCAATCGCGTAACGACGCTGACTTTCCCGACCGGACCGTTCGGCCCGGTTCCGGGGGGCGCCAAGTCGACAGTACGGCCGGTGGCCGGACCGGTGCTGCCGCTGACCACCATCACCACGACGTCCGACGTATTGCTAGGCGGTGCCGGTATGCGGCCGGCGCGCACCGACGCAACCGCTTCCAGGGTGCTGGTGAAGGGCGATGCGATTAACGCACCCCCGGGACGCGCCGACGATTTCAGTTGGCCACCTGATAGCGAGAAATATGGCAAGACGCCGGAACCACCGGCTGCCGACAAGGACAAGGCAGGCAAGACAGGTCCTGCTGCCGCGGCGCCGGCAACGTTGGCACCGCTGCTGCCTGAGCCGCAGACCCAGGCGAACGCACCGCCCGAAGCCGTGCCACTGACGACAAACGCGCCTGCCCAAACGGACACGTCCGCGGCCGCCGCTGCGCGCGCGAAAGTCGAAGCGGAAGCCAGGAAGCAGGCGGAGGAGAAGGCGCAAGCAGAAGTCCACCGGCGCGCGGCGGAACGTGCGCGTGCGCAAGCGCAGCAAAACTTGCGGCCGCCGGCCCGTATCGAAACGCAACGTCAACAGGTGCAACGTCGGCCTCAGCGTCGGTCGAACGATCCGTTTGCCGAACTGTTCGGCCTCCTGCCGCGCTAGGAGTTTTGTTTGCGCGTCAGCGCGGCAGCGTGGTCTCGCCCATCAGGAACTTGTCGACCGCGTGCGCACACTGGCGGCCTTCGCGGATCGCCCACACCACCAGCGACTGGCCGCGACGCATGTCGCCGGCTGTGAACACCTTGGGTACCGAGGTGAAATAGGCGTCGGTGTCGGCGGAGACGTTGCCGCGCTTGTCGAGCGCGACGTCAAGCGCCTGCAGCATGCCTTCGTGCACCGGATGCACGAAGCCCATGGCGAGCAGCACCAGGTCGGCCTCGATCTCGAATTCGCTGCCCGGCACCGGCTGGAACTTCGCGTCCACGTGCACGCAATGCAGCTTCTTCACCTGGCCGTTCTCGCCGGTGAATTTCTGTGTCAGCACCGAGAACTCGCGTTCCGCGCCTTCCTCATGGCTTGACGACGTGCGCAGCTTGAGCGGCCAGTTCGGCCAGGTCAGCGCCTTGTTCTCGTGTTCCGGCGGTTCCGGCATAATCTCGAAATTGGTCACCGACACCGGGCCCTGGCGGATGGAGGTGCCGATGCAGTCGGAGCCGGTGTCGCCGCCGCCGATGACCACCACCTTCTTGCCGGTGGCGAGGATGGGTTCGACGTCGCCCAGCGGCTCGTTGCTGACGCGGCGGTTCTGCTGCGGCAGGAAGTCCATGGCGAAATGGATGCCGTCGAGCTCGCGCCCCGGAATCGGCAGGTCACGCGGCTTCTCGGCGCCGCCCGCCAGCACCACCGCGTCGTGCCCGGCGACGAGCTTGTCGATCGGCAGATTGACGCCAACGTCGGCGCCGTAATGGAAGGTCACGCCTTCTGCCGTCATCTGCTCGACACGGCGGTCAACATGCACCTTCTCCATCTTGAAGTCGGGAATGCCGTAGCGCAGCAGGCCGCCGGCCTTGGCCCAGCGCTCATAGACGTGGACATCATGACCTGCGCGCGCGAGCTGTTGCGCGCAGGCGAGGCCCGCCGGGCCAGAGCCGACCACGGCCACCTTCTTGCCGGTCTTGCGCGTCGGCAGTTCGGGCTTCAGCCCCTGCGCGATGGCGCGGTCGGCGATTTCGCATTCGATGGTCTTGATGGTGACCGGGTTCTCGTCGAGGTTGAGCGTGCAGGAAGCCTCGCACGGCGCCGGGCAGATGCGGCCGGTCACTTCCGGGAAATTGTTGGTCGAGTGCAGGTTGACCGCGGCCTGATCCCAGTGGCCGCGATAAACCAGGTCGTTCCAGTCCGGAATCTGGTTGTTGACCGGGCAGCCGGTGGGCTGGCCGGTGATGCGGCTGGTGCCGTGGCAATAGGGCACGCCGCAGTCCATGCAGCGCGCGGCCTGGTCCTGCAGCTCCTTCTCGGGGAGCGGCAGCACGAATTCGCGATAGTGCTTGATGCGTTCCTCGACCGGCGCGTACTTGCGATCGTGCCTTTCGAAATCCAGAAAACCGGTGATCTTACCCATACCTACTCCGCAGCCTGCATCGCGGCGGCCTTCTCCTTTGCCATCTCAGCGAGCGCGCGGCGGTATTCGACCGGCATCACCTTCTTGAACAGCGAACGATAGCGTGGCCAATCGGCGAGGATCTCGGCCGCTCGCCTGGAACCGGTATAGCGGGCGTGGTTCGAGATCAAGATGTGAATCCGCTCGGCGTCCCTGGTGGTCAGATCGTCCATGACGTCGACGCGGCCGTGCGTTTCCAGATCCTGGTGCGCGCCGAATTCCTGTTCGGCGATCTGCTCTTCCTCCGGCACCGGCTCGAGTTCGACCATCGCCATGTTGCAGCGTGTCTCGAAGGTGTCGTCCTCGTCCAGCACGTAGGCGACGCCACCCGACATACCGGCCGCGAAGTTGCGGCCAGTGTAGCCGAGCACCACCACCACGCCGCCGGTCATGTATTCGCAGCAGTGGTCGCCGGCGCCCTCGACCACCGCGATGGCGCCAGAGTTGCGCACGGCGAAGCGCTCGCCGGCGACGCCGCGGAAATAGCATTCGCCCGCGATGGCGCCGTAGAGCACGGTGTTGCCGACGATGATCGACTCTTCCGGCACGATGGCGGCGTCGGCGGTCGGCCGGATGATGATGCGCCCTCCGGAGAGGCCCTTGCCGACATAGTCGTTGGCGTCGCCTTCCAGCTCGAAGGTGACGCCGCGCGCGAGCCAGGCGCCGAAGCTCTGGCCGGCGGTGCCGGTAAAGCGCACGTGGATGGTGCCGTCGGGCAGCCCCTCATGGCCGTAGCGCTTTGCCACCTCGCCGGACAGCATGCCACCCGTCGAGCGGTCGGTGTTGTTGATCGCCGCCTGCAGGCGAACCGGTGCGCCGCGGTCGAGCGCCGCCCGGGATTCGGCGATCAGCCTGCGGTCGAGGATATCCTGGATCTTGTGGTCCTGCTCCTCGCAATTGAAGATCGCGGTGCCGATGTCGGCCTTGGGCTTCAGGAACAGCCTGGAGAAGTCGAGGCCCTTGGCCTTCCAGTGCTCCACCAGCTTGCGCTGGTCGAGCATCTGCATCTGGCCGACCATCTCGTCGAAGCTGCGGTAGCCGAGCATGGCCATCAGCTCGCGCACCTCCTCGGCGACGAAGAAGAAATAGTTGATGACATGCTCGGGCGCGCCGCGGAAACGTTTGCGCAGCACCGGGTCCTGGGTCGCCACGCCCACCGGGCATGTGTTGAGGTGGCACTTGCGCATCATGATGCAGCCGGCGGCGATCAGCGGCGCGGTGGCGAAGCCGAACTCGTCCGCCCCGAGCAGCGCGCCGATCACCACGTCACGGCCGGTGCGCAGACCGCCGTCGACCTGCACCGCGATGCGGCCGCGCAGGCGATTGGCGACCAGCGTCTGGTGCGTTTCGGCCAAGCCGATTTCCCAAGGGGAACCGGCGTGCTTGATCGAGGTGAGGGGGCTGGCGCCGGTGCCGCCCTCGTAACCGGCGATGGTCACATGGTCGGCGCGCGCCTTGGAGACGCCGGCGGCGACGGTACCGACGCCGACCTCGGAGACGAGCTTCACCGAGACGTCGCCGGCCGGGTTCACGTTCTTCAGGTCGAAGATGAGCTGCGCCAGGTCCTCGATCGAATAGATGTCGTGGTGCGGCGGCGGCGAGATCAGGCCCACGCCGGGCGTCGAATGGCGTACCTTGGCGATGGTCTTGTCGACCTTGTGGCCAGGCAATTGCCCGCCTTCGCCTGGCTTGGCGCCCTGCGCCATCTTGATCTGCATCATGTCGGAATTGACGAGGTATTCCGCCGTGACGCCGAAGCGGCCGGAAGCCACCTGTTTGATCGCCGAGCGCATCGAGTCGCCGTTCGGCATCGGCTTGAAGCGGTCGGATTCCTCGCCGCCTTCGCCGGTGTTCGACTTGCCGCCGATGCGGTTCATGGCGATCGCCAGCGTGGTGTGCGCCTCGCGCGAGATTGAGCCGAACGACATGGCGCCGGTCGAGAAGCGCCGCACGATGCTCCTGGCCAACTCGACTTCCCCGATCGGCACGGGCTTGCGGTTGTCTTCTTCGGCCAATTTGATGCGAAACAGGCCGCGGATGGTCAGCAAGCGCTCATTCTGCTCGTTTACCGCCTGCGCGTAGGCGCGGTAATGGTCTTGCGAGTTGCCGCGCACCGCGTGCTGCAATTCCTTGACCGTCTCCGAGTTCCAAACATGGTCCTCGCCGCGCACGCGTACGGCGTAATCGCCGCCGACGCCAAGCATTGCCTTGTAGACAGGCGCGTCGGAGAAGGCGTCGCGGTGGCGGCGCACGGTCTCTTCGGCGATCTCGGGCAGCCCCACGCCCTCGATGCGGCTGTGGGTGCCGGTGAAATACTGATCGACGAACTCTTGCTTGAGGCCGACCGCGTCGAAAATCTGCGCGCCGCAGTAAGACTGGTAGGTGGAGATGCCCATCTTGGACATCACCTTGAGCAGGCCCTTGTTGACCGCCTTGATGTAGCGCTTGACGACTTCCTTCTCATCCACCTTTTGCGTCAGGTCATCCCTGACAGCGATCAGCGTCTCGAAGGCGAGGTAAGGGTTGACCGCTTCCGCGCCGTAGCCGGCGAGGCAGGCGAAGTGGTGCACTTCGCGCGGCTCGCCACTCTCCAGCACAAGCCCGACCGCCGTCCGCAGGCCCTGGCGGATGAGGTGGTGATGCACGGCGGCGCAAGAAAGCAGCGCCGGAATCGGAATGCGGTCTGCGCCGGTCCGGCGGTCGGACAGGATGAGGATGTTGCAGCCCTTGCGCACTTCGGCCTCGGCGCGATCGCACAATTCGTCGACCGCCCAGCCCATCCCGTCGATGCCGTGCTCGGCCGCGTAGGTGATGTCGAGCGTCACCGACTTGAAATGGTCGCCGTCGCTGATCTCCGAGATCGAGCGGATTTTCTCGAGATCCTCATTGGTGAGGATCGGTTGGCGAACCTCCAGCCGCTTGAGCGTAGAAGCGCCTTCCATGTCGAGAATGTTGGGCCGCGGCCCGATGATGGAGACGAGGCTCATCACCAGCTCTTCGCGGATCGGATCGATCGGCGGATTGGTGACCTGCGCGAAGTTCTGCTTGAAATAGGTGTAAAGCGGCTTCGGCTTGTCCGACATCGCCGAGATTGGCGTGTCGTTTCCCATGGAGCCGACTGCCTCCTCGCCGGTGGTTCCCATCGGCATCATCAGGAACTTGAGGTCTTCCTGGGTATAGCCGAAGGCCTGCTGGCGATCGAGCAGCGACAGGTTCGACTTCGGTGCCTGGGTCTCGGTTGCCGGCAACTCCTCAAGCTGGATCTGGGTGCTGTCCAGCCATTCCTGATAGGGATGGCTTTGCGCCAGCGTGGCCTTGAGCTCCTCGTCCGGAATGAGCCGACCTTCATCGAGATCGACCAGCAGCATCTTGCCCGGCTGCAGGCGCCACTTCTTGACGATATTCTTCTCCTCGATCGGCAGCACGCCCATTTCCGACGCCATCACGATCCGGTCGTCGCTGGTGAGCAGATAGCGCGCAGGGCGCAAGCCGTTGCGGTCGAGCGTGGCGCCGATCTGGCGGCCGTTGGTGAAGGCAATCGCCGCCGGACCGTCCCACGGTTCCATCAGCGCGGCGTTGTATTCGTAGAAAGCGCGCCGCTCATCGTCCATGAGCGGATTGCCCGCCCAGGCCTCGGGAATCATCATCATCATGGCGTGCGCGAGCGAATAGCCGCCCTGTGTGAGGAATTCGAGCGCGTTATCGAAGCAGGCAGTGTCCGACTGACCTTCGTAGGAGATCGGCCACAGCTTCTTGATGTCGTCGCCGAACAGCGGTGACGAAACGGTCGCTTGTCGCGCCGCCATCCAGTTCACGTTGCCGCGTAGCGTATTGATCTCGCCGTTGTGCGCGATCATGCGGTAGGGATGCGCCAGCGGCCAGGCCGGGAAGGTGTTGGTGGAGAAGCGCTGATGAACCAGCGCCAGCGCCGACTCGAAATCCGGATCGCGCAGGTCGGGATAGTAGGTACCGAGCTGGTCGGCCAGGAACATGCCTTTGTAGATGACCGTGCGGCATGACACCGACACCGGATAGTAGTCGCTCAGCCGGCGCGGGCGGCGGCGGTAGATGGCGTTCGAGATCGACTTGCGCAGCAGATAGAGATGGCGCTCGAAAGCGTCCTCGTCGAACTTCTGCTCGCCGAGGCCGATGAACACCTGCTGATGCACCGGCTCGGTCGGCTTCACCGATTCACCGAGCGTCGAGTTGTCGGTCGGCACGTTGCGCCAGCCGAGCAGCTTCAGGCCTTCGCGTGCGATCATCTCCGCGTAGATGTCGCGGATGATCGAGCGCCAGTTGGCGTCGCGCGGCATGAATAGCTGACCGACGGCGTACTCGCCGGGCTTCGGCAGTTCGAAGCCCAGACGCCTGCCCTCCCTGGCGAAGAACTTGTGCGGGATCTGCAACAGGATGCCGGCGCCGTCGCCCATGCGCGGGTCGGCGCCGACCGCGCCTCGGTGCTCGAGATTGCAGAGAATCCTCAAGTCCGTCCTCGATGATCTGGTGCGACCTGACGCCCTTGATATTCGCGACGAAACCGACGCCGCAGGAAATCCTTGTCGAGTGCGGGATCGTAAAGCCCGCGCACTTCCGGCGTGCCGGGATCGGCCGTGTCGACGAACGGTCTCGGCGCACGGACGAACTTCGCCTCGCGGTCGAACTTTTGCCTGCCGTTCTGTCGCTCGCTCATGGTTGTCCTGCCTCACCCCCGGAGCCCGAACAGGTCTCCGGCGCACCCGCCTCGTCCGCAGCGCCTGAAAAGCCGCCGCGACCGAAGCGTAACCGATCTCAAGAAGGGCAGTCTTGTCCGGTCTCACCGACCGCCGTGACTGCTCCCGTTGGGCGCCACCGTTGCCGGCCCCGCGCACTCCAGCCGGCATGCATAGCAGCCGCCATTAGGACAGTAGTGCTGTCCTAAAGCACAATGCCAAATTTTGCCCCGCTACACAAGGCTGGTCCATGCCTGAGTTGCCCGCAGGGGCTGCTTTATTGCGGCCGCGCTTGCGGTTTGGGCAAGAACAGGACCGCAGCTCTCCGGCTCACGCAATCCCGTTTCGCGCGTCCCGGTGCGGTAAAATGCGATGCCGATTAACCGTTTAACCGTGGTTACGGGATTTGGCGGCGGCGCGCTACGGTTTGGCTATGGTGCCTCGAAATCAGGGATGGAGAGGTGTCATGACCCAGAAGTTCGTAGCTTCGCCGGCGCTCGCCGACGTCGGTACGGGCGAACGGGCGGTGTCCCGGCTCGCCGACCGCTTGGCCGCGATGGCGCCGGCGTCGCCCGCCGTCGCCGCTTTCGACACGCCGCCTCCGCCGCCGCGCGAGTTTAGTGCTGCGGCCCGGGCCGCCATGGCTGCGGCGGCTGAACCAATGCTTCTGCGCCCGCCGCAGCACGCGCCTGTGTTCGACACCCTGCGGCCGCCGCCGGCGCGCCGGCGCCGCGCGCGCCCGATCCTCGGGAGCGTGGTTGACAGCTTCGTCGCGGCCTGTTCGTTCATTCCCTACGCGCTGGTGGCGCTGGCCCTCAGGCTGGTCATGGCGCGGGTGTTCTTTCTTGACGGCCAGACGCGCGTCGACGGCCCGCACGTGGGGTTCAGCCTGTACGGCTTCGACGTCTCGCTCGTGCTGCCGATGCAGGTGAAGACGGAGACGGTCTTCACCTTCCTCACGCAGTACGCCGCGCTGCCGGTGCCCGGCGCTGTCGCCGCCTGGCTCGTCAGCTATGCCGAATTCGTGCTGCCGCTCATGCTGATGCTCGGTTTCGGCACCCGCATCGCCGCGCTCGGGCTCCTGATCATGACGGCGATGATCCAGGTCTTCGTGCTGCCGGAGGCGCTGTGGACCGCGCACATCTACTGGGCCGCGCTGCTGCTGGTGCTGCTGACGCGCGGTCCCGGCGTGCTGTCGGCCGATCACCTGATCCGCTGGCTGTCGCGGCGCAAACCCGGGAGGGCCGCGCCATGAAAAAGAGCCTCACCATCGGCCTTGCCGCTGCGGCGGGTGCCGCGGCGGTGGCCTTGCTGGTGTCGGTGGGCGTGTCGGCCGGGCCGTTGCGCGACGACGCGCGCGCCGACAATGGCGCAACACAAACCATGCCTGCGCATGAAATCGCTGCCGGCGTGCGCGCCGCCGGACTCGACCCGAAGGGCACACCGGAGCTGCGCGGTCGCTATTACGCAATGCACGCGATCGACCGGCACGGCGCGGAAATGCGTGTGCTCACCGACGCGCGGTTCGGCGACATTCTGTCGATCTCGCCGGTGCGCAGTGCCGGCACCCGCCGGATGGCCTACAACAGCGGCCCGCGCATCATCCATGTGCCGCAGCCGGACAACGACGTCGCGACGGGCAGCTATCGCGACACTGTCAACGGCGACGATGCCAGCCATGTCGAGGACGTGGCCGATCCCGAGCCGCCAACGCCGGTTCGCACGCGGCCGGCCAAGCGCCACCGCAGCGCGGCCCCGCCGCCAGTCAAGCGCCACATCGTCAACAGCGCGCCGCCGCCGCCGCCGCAGGCCGCCGCCGATGACAAGGTCAGGGACCAGGCATTGACCCCCGTCTATCCGACCCCGGACTACGGTGTGAAAACCGACAGCGAGAAATTTGCGCCGCCGCCACGCCAGAACTGAGGTCTGTCGGGAACGCGAAAAAAGAAAGCGCCCCGGGGGCATCCGGGGCGCTTCGCATCTGGAAGTCCAATTGGACGTCAGGCAGCGGCCTTCGTATCGATGACCTCAGGCTTTGCCTGGCCGTTGCCGATCGGAATCTGACGCGGCTTCTTGGCCTCGGGGATCTCGCGTACGAGGTCGACGTGCAGCAGACCGTTCTCGAGGCGCGCGGTCTTTACGACCACATGGTCGGCCAGCTGGAAGACGCGCTCGAACGCGCGGGCGGCGATGCCCTGATAGAGCACCTCGCCCTTCTCCTCTTCCTTGCTCTGCTTGGCGCCCTTGATCGTCAGCGTGTTCTCTTTCGCCTCGATCGACAGGTCGTTTTCGCCGAAGCCCGCGACGGCCACGGAGACCCGATAGTCGTTCTCGCCGGTGCGCTCGATGTTATAGGGCGGATAACCCGGCGCGCTGTCGAAGCCGTCCATCATCGAGAACAGCCGATCGAAGCCGACCGTCGAACGGTAAAGGGGGGAAAGATCAAAAGTTCGCATGGCATAGTCCTCCTTTGAGCGACATGCGGGCAGTCCGCCCAACGGGGCCGGACCGAAATGCCCGTAACGCAGCCATCTGGCCTGCGCAGAAGAAATATGGGAACCGGATTTTCGGCCTGCAAGGGGCGCGGTGCCACCCTGCAAGTCATTGAAAGTTAATGTTTTTGTGGCGCTCTGGGGCGCAGTCATTGAGCCCGCCGGCCGCCCTGCTATAAGGCGCGGGCGTTTCCGCGCACCGGCATATTCGGCGTCAATGAAACTCGTCTCCATCCCCGCCAACCCGGTGCCCGACAACGCGGTCTCCGGCAGCATCAGGACCCCCGACGGGGTGACATTGCGCTTCGCGCGCTGGGCGCCGCCGCCCGGTCGCCGCGGCACGGTGGTGATCCTGCAAGGCCGCGCCGAGTCCATCGAGAAGTATTTCGAGACCGTTCGGGATCTGCGCGCACGCGGCTTCGCAGTGGCGACCCTCGATTGGCGCGGGCAGGGCCTTTCGGACCGCGCCCTGTCCGACCGCCACAAGGGCTACGTCCGTAATTTTGCGGCATACGCCACCGACCTCGACGCCTTCATGGACCAGGTGGTGCTGCCCGACTGCCCGCCGCCGATTTTCGCGCTCGCTCATTCCATGGGTGGCGCCATCGCCATCCGCGCCTGCCACGACGGCCGACGCTGGTTCGAGCGCGTCGTGCTGTCGGCGCCAATGCTCGCGCTGCCGGCGAGGCGCTTCATGGGCCTTGCCGGTCCCCTGGTGCGCACGCTGCGTTTCATGGGGCGCGGTGGCGCCTATGTGCCGGGCGCCCCGCGCGTGGTATCCGGGGCTGAGGATTTCATCGGCAACGCCGTCACCTCCGATCCGGTGCGTTTCGCGCGTAATGCGGCGGTCCTGGAAGAAGAGCCCGCGCTCGGACTCGGTCCGCCGACCGTTGCCTGGGCCAATTCCGCGCTGCGGGTAATGAAACAGTTCGAGCGGCCGGCCTATGCGGCCCATCTGCGCCAGCCGATCCTCCTGGTGGCGGCGGGCCGCGACCAGGTGGTCTCGACCGCCGCAATCGAAACCTTCGGTTCGCACCTGATCGCTGGCCGGCATCTCATTATCGCCGGCAGCATGCACGAGATTCTGCAGGAGCAGGACCACTATCGCGATCAGTTCTGGGCGGCATTCGATGCCTTCGTACCGGGCACACCGTTGTTTTGATCGCTGCTGATCGCGTACCTTGGGACTGGGACGAACGACAGGAAACAACTGATGGCCAGCTTTCGCACGTTTCTCACCGTCGCCGCACTCCTGGCTTGTTCGCTCGCCCCGGCGCTGGCGCAGAACCGGCCGATCGACGTTCGCACCGGCCTGTGGGAATTCTCCACCCGGCGCGAGATGACCGGCATGCCGAAAATGCCCGAGATGCCGGCGATCCCGCCTGCGGCGCTGGCCAGAATGCCGCCGGCCCAGCGCTCCCAACTCGAGGCTGCGCTCAAGGCGCGCCGCAACGCGGGGTCCGGCAATCACGTTTCGCGGGTCTGCGTGACGGCCGCGGCGTTGCGCAAGGGACCTGCCTTCGGCATGTCGCCCGAACTGAATTGCCGGCGCACCAGGAACGTCAGTACCGCGCGGGGCTGGCACGTGCAGGAGGTCTGCCGCCCCGACGGCCGCAAGCAGATCGTGGATATCAACTACCAGGTCGTGACGCGGGAAGCGATCGAGGGCACCGTCAACATCGCCATGCGTGAGGGCGCCCGTGACATCACCATGAAACAGGCGACCCGCGGGCGCTGGCTCGGTCCCGACTGCGGCGACGTCAAGCCGATCGAGTAGGGGGGCTCACCTCCGCCAATCGAGGAAGCGCTTTTCCGCGCGGCCGTTACACCCGCAGGAACAAGTGGCGGTTATAAAGATACCTCGCCAGCAGCACCGCGAAGGTGAGTCCGAGCAATTGCGTGACAAAGGCGCCGGTCCCCGGCGTCACCGCGAGGTCGAGCGCCCGCGACAGGTCTCCGCCCATGAAACGCGCGGCGAACCGCGCGAAGCCGACCACGCCATCGATGAAGTAGAGCGTAATCGCATTGGCTCCGATCCAGACGAAGACGGTCGGCCAGCGCCGGTAGCCCCAGACGTCGACGACCTGGTGCAGCACGCCGAGCAGAACCGCGCTGTAGCCGCCGGTGACGAGCACGTAGGATGAAGTCCAGAGCGCCTTGATGAGGGGAAATTGCAACGACCACAGATAGCCGGCGGCGAGCAGGACTAGACCGCCGCCGATCAGCCAGACCGACATCTGCTGCGGCGACAACCGTTCATCCTTCAACACCAGGCCGGCAAACACGCCGAGCAGGCAGGAGGCGATCGCGGGCAGCGTGCTCAGCAGTCCCTCCGGGTCGCGGGTTCCGTTCAACAAGCGGCCCGGAAGGTAGTGGGCGTCGATCCAGTTGGCGAGATTGGCGTCAGGCGCGTACGAACCGGCACCGATGCCCGGCACCGGTACGAAGGTCATCAACGCCCAATAACCGCCGAGCAACGCGACCAGCGCGACCACCAGCCCGCGCGGACGGAAATTGAGGAACAGTAGCGACGTGAACAAATAGCAAAGCGCGATGCGCTGCAGCACGCCGACAAAGCGGATGTCCGACCAATGCTGGGCGATGCCGCCATAATAGATAAGGCCGAGTCCGTAGAGCAGGAACGCGCGGCGCAGAACGTGCCAATGCGCCCGGGCTCTTCCTTCGCGCTCGGCCTGGCGCGCGAGCGACAGCACGATCGCCACGCCGATGACGAAGATGAACATCGGGAAGATGACGTCGTAGAAACGGAGTTGCGCCCAGGCGACATGGGTCATCTGGGTGCCGAGGAAACCTCCGACGGCGCCGATCACCGGCCCCCTGTCTTGCGACATCTGCGCCAGCGCTATCAAGGCGGCATCGCCGCCAATGATCCAGAACATGCTGAAGCCGCGCAGCGCGTCGACCGATTCGATGCGGCGGGTATCCCCGGCCACGGGCATTTCGAAGAAGCGCATGAGACCCGCCACACGGTCCGCGGAGCAGTCCGTGAATAATGGGTTGGTTCTGATCCATTACAAGAGCCTGGTCGCGTGCCCGGACGGCGACTTGACCGCGCTCAGCGGCGCCGGATGCAGGGCAGGCGTCAACGCCGCGCTGCAGCCACTTCGGTGTGCGGTTCGCAGCGGCCGGCAGGCTCCTGAACGCGGAAGTAGTTCCGGCCGACAAAAGCCTGGTCGTAATAGTGCCAGCCCGAGCCGTGATCGAGCGCCAGAATCCCGGCGAGCGTCACCGCGAACACCGAGCTTTCCATGTCGCGCGCCTGGCGCGTGAGGTTCTGCGGCAGCTCTGCACTGGCGTAATCCACGTAGGACACCCGCCGCACGCAGGGCAGGTCCCGGGCGGCCTCGACCGCCGCCTTCGCCGTCATCAGATGATCGGAGTGGTCATTCGGATTGAGACGGTTATCGAGTTCGGCAACGTTGATTTGCAGCAGACGGGCCTGGCTGCGCTCATGGCGCAGGATCGCGCGCACCGTCGCCACGAGGTCGCGCCAGCCGCTATAGATGGTCGAACCGTCGACCGCGGCGAGCATGTCGTTGTCGCCGGCGGCCAGGCGTTTCAGCGATTGAAAGCCGGTCTCGTAATAGCCTGCGCCGTTCAGATCGCCGTCGGGCACCCGCAGAAAATAGGCAACGGTATTGCGGTAGCGCACGCCGTAGATCGAGTGGCCGTTGAACGACGCATGTACGGCCGTCCCGCCGATCGGGGTGCCGTCGGCATCGGCCATGAAACGGATTGCGGTTTCCGCGCCGTTTTCGCGGGCGAGATAATACGGAAACTTGCGCCCGCCCTTGCCGATTCCGAGGCCGGCATCACCGGCGGTGACATGGATGAAAACCGTCCTGGTTGCGCCCCGGGTCACGTCCTCGAACGCGTTCGGGTTCATGAACAACTGCCAATCATCTTCGTGCGCCGCGAAATAGACCGAGACCTTGTCCGGCCGGGGGCCGGCGGCGGCGACGGCCGGCGCCGTGCTCAGCGCGGCAATAGCAAGGCAGGCACAGGCAAAGGCTCGAGCAATCGACATCCCAACTCCCCGGCGATCAAGATAGTCGACATCGTATGGCTGCGCCGCGCAGCGAATTCAACGAAAATCGCGCGAACGACGGTCCCTCCCTTCAAGCGGACGGGGTAGCGGTCGTGGGCGGACGGTGACAACCGGCGCGGGCATCGGGCGCTCAGGCGTATCGATGTCAGATTGACTTTGTGATAGCCTCGGTGTCTGGATGGCCCGCAACAATCGAATTTTGGCCGAGACAGTCCGTCATTGGGAGCGCTCGCCGAAATCCGGTGTGTTTAATGGAAGGATCGTCTGCCGGGACGCCACCTGCCATCACGCCGAAGGTCGCGCGTCAGCGCCCTTTTGGCGCGCGGCGTGACCTGACCAACACCCAGATGACCAGAACGCCAGTTACCGGGTCGCGTACTGCTGCCGCGCGCCTGCGCGGATGGCTCGCCGCGCATGATGCCTACGACCTCGTCGTCTTGGCGCTGCTTGTTGCGCTGATGGCGCTCGTGTTCGCGACCGTCAAGTCTTATGCAATTTCCAATGACGAGCCGGTGCAGCAGCATTACGGCGAGCTGATCATCGCCTACTACATGAGCGGCTTCACCGATCGATCGGTGTTCCACTACGACAATCTCTACCTCTACGGCGGACTCTTCGACACGGCTGCCGTGCTGATCCAGCGCCTGCTCCCCTTCGTCGAGCCCTACGCCGTCCGCCACGTTCTTTCCGCACTGATCGGCGTTGCAGGGATAGGCGCCACCTGGGCAACCGCGCGGCTGCTGGCTGGTGCGCGCGCCGGCGCCATCGCCGCCTTTGCGCTCGCGCTATGTGGACCGTGGTACGGCTCGATGTTCAACCACACGAAGGACATTCCGTTCGCGGTGGCGATGATCGGGGCGACCTGTTTTCTCTGCCGCGTGGCGCGGGACTTGCCACGGCCGCGCCGGCGCGACGTGATCGGCTTCGGAATTCTGCTTGGGGCGGCGCTCGGCATGCGCGTGCTCGGCCTGCTGATGGTCGGCTATGCCGGTATCGCCTGCCTGTTGTACATGCAATGGCGTGGCGGCCCGATGCGCGACCGCCTCGGCTTCTTCGCCCGATCGCTGATCGCTTTGCTCCCGGCCTTCGTTATTGCCTACCTGATCATGATCGCGGCGTGGCCGTGGTCCGCGCTGGCGCCGCTCAATCCGATCCGCGGTCTGCTCGATTTCGGCCAGTTTCAGCTCAAGATCTACACGCCATTTGCCGGCCAGGTTTACGAGATGGCCAAAGTGCCCCGCTGGTATGTACCGGCCTATCTCGTGATCAAGCTGCCGCTGCTGATGCTCGCCGGCGCCGCTATCGCCGTCATTTTCATTGTGCGCGGCGGTTATGCGACCGAGCGGCGCTTGCAAACCGGCCTGATCGCCTTCATCGCCGTCTTTCCGGTGCTTTGCGAGGTGGTCGCCCACGGCCCCGCCGACACTGGCTTGCGTCACTTCCTGTTCGTGGTTCCCGCCATTGCGGTGCTCGCCGGCATTGGACTCGATTGGCTGCTGCGCGCGTTCGCGGCGCGAAGCCGCATGCTGGCGGCCGGCGCGGCGACAGCGATCGTCGCGGCGTTGGCCTGGAACACCGGCGTGCTGGTCCGCCTGCATCCCTATGAGTATCTCTATTACAACCTGCTGGTGGGCGGACTGGAAGGCGCATCCCGCCGCTATGTCACCGACTACTGGGTCAATATCATGCCGGAGGCGGTGGACGACCTCGAAGCCTACATTGCGAAGCTTGATGAAACCGATCCCGATCGCAAGTTTCTGGTGGCGGTGTGTGGTGAGCGGCTGCCATTCGAGAAAGAGGCAGGGCCGCGGCTGCAATGGACCGAAGACTGGAACAAGGCCGACTTCTTCATCGCACCCACCCACATGAATTGTGACCGCGCCCTCGATGGCACCGTGGTTGCAACCATTGCGCGGCTGGGCGTGCCGATCGGCGTGGTGAAGGACCTCCGCCTGCTGAGGCAGCCGCACGACTCACATAGCTCGTGACTGCGGCGTGAAGACGATCGGGTGCGCGGTTTAAGTCCGCCAATCGAGAAAACGCTTCTCCGCCCGACCGATGAGCCAGGCGATCGTCAGCCCGATCAGCGACAGCAGGGCGACGCCCGCGATCAGCTTGTCGACGGCGAACAAGGCGCCGGCCTCCAGAATATAGGCGCCGATGCCGTAACGCGCGCCGATCATTTCGGCGGCTACCAGCAGTACGATTGCGATCGAAACGGAAATGCGGAAACCGGACAGGATCGACGGCAGTGCGCCGGGAAAAATGATCTTGCGCACGATCGACAGCCAGGCAAGGCCGAACGACTGACCCATGCGGATCAGGTTGCGGTCGATACTGTCGATGCCGCTGTAGGTCGCGATCACGGTCGGAAAGAATGTGCCAAACAGGATGGTCGCGATCTTCGAGCCTTCGCCGATACCGAACCAGACCACGAACAACGGCAACAGCGCAATCTTGGGGATGGGAAACAGCGCCGACACCAGCGGCATCAAGCCGGCGCGCACCAGCGAAAACAGTCCAATCATGATGCCGACCGCGATGCCGAGCACGGTGCCGAGCGTCCAGCCGGCAATGAGCCGGTAGAGGCTGAGGCCGAGATGCTTCCACAGCATGCCGGTGTGGACGAGGTCCATGATGGCGCCGAAGGCCTGCGACGGTGGCGCCAGCGCGATGGTGCTGATGAAGCCGAAGCGGCAGCCAAGCTCCCAGAACACGATCAAGGCGAGGAAGACCAGCAGCGAGACATGGCCGTGCGGCCGGTGGCGGAAGCCGCCGCCGCGGAACGGCACCGGACGCAAGCCGGTCTGCTGCTCTTTCAGCGCGCCGATCGCGGCGCGTTCTTCGTCCGTGGTGTCGTGCGACGATAGTCATCATGCGACATGGGTCAGCTCCATGTCGGCCTGGCGCGCCTCCTCGCGCATGATGAGCCAGACCTGGCTCTGCAATCGCTCGAGCTCGGCGATGTGATCGGCGCGCTCGTCGAGCGGCATGTCGATTTCGACCACTTCGCGGATGCGGCCCGGTCGTCGCGACAGCACGATAATCTTGTGGCCGATGCGCACCGCCTCGGCGAGATTGTGCGTCACGTAACAGGCCGAGAAGCGCTCGCGCATCCACAGCTCGACCAGGTCGTCCATCAGGAGTTCGCGGGTCTGGCTGTCGAGCGCGGAGAGCGGCTCATCCATCAGCATGACCGCCGGTTTGACGCTGAGCGCACGCGCGATAGCGACGCGTTGCTTCATGCCGCCGGACAACTGGCGCGGCCAAGCCTTGCCGAAATCGGCGAGCTTGGTGCGGCGAAGCACGTCGTCGATGATGGCGCGCGCCTCGCGGCCCTTGATGTCGTGGTCTTCCAGCGCCAGGCTGACATTGCCTTCCACCGTCCGCCACGGCAGCAGCGCGAAATCCTGGAATATGTAAGTCAGCGGATTGAGCGATCCGGCCGGCGGCTCGCCCGCCGCGAGCACCTGCCCCCTGTCGGGCCGTTCCAGGCCGCCGATAAACCGCAGCAGCGTCGACTTTCCGCAGCCGGACGGCCCGACGATGCAGACGATCTCGCCGTGCTTCACGGTAAAGGAGATGTCGCGCAGCACCTGCGTCTCGCCGTAGTCATGGCCGACCTGGTCGATAATCAGTTCCATGATCAGGCCTCGACGCCGGCATGGCGTACCGTGGACGATGCGCACGCGCCGCGCGTTGCGTTTACCTGGTCTTGATGAAGCGGGTATCGACCAGTTTTTCCATGGTCACGTCCGCCGGCACCATCTTCTGCGCCTTGAACCAGTCGAGCTGGTCCCTGACGCTCGCCAAATTGAGCACGGCGTTCGGGCTGATCTGCATGGCGGCGGCGCGGATGCGCGGCGCCGCCTTGTCGAGCGGCATGCCGGCGTAGACGTATTGATGGACCATCTTGACGATGGCATCGGTGTCGCCCTTGCTCATCGTCTTCTTCACCAGCGCTGCGTTGTAGTCGTCGACGCCCTTCGAATAGGCGGCGAGGAAGCGCTTCACCAGATCGGCCTTGTTGTTGACGTTGGCGGTCGAGGTGAAGACGGTGGTCACCTGGTAGTTCGGAATGTAGTCGGCAATCTTGCCGATCTCGACCACGTCGGGGCCCTTGCTCAGCGCGTTGGCGATATTGGGAACGATCGACCATGCATCAATCTGGCCGCTCTTCAGGGCGGCGATCACCGCCGGCACCTTTTGCAGCGGCTTCAGCTGGAGGGAGGTTTCCGGAAAGCCTTCTTTCTGCGCGATCTTGTGCGCCATGTAATGGAACGACGATCCGGCCGTCGTGATGCCGTAGCTGCGACCTTTCAGTTTGGCCGGCGAAGTAACGCCGTCGTCATAAGCTTTCCTGGAAACGAGGATCTTCTCGCCTTCGATGCCGGGCGCTTCTTCAAGCGCGCCGCCGATCACCTTGATCACGCCCTTGTCGGCGAGGCTGATGAGGCCGCCGGTGATGGCGGTGACGCCAAAGTCGACGTCGCCGGAGGCAATCGCCACCGCCATCGGCTGGGCTGCCTGGAACGTGACAAAACTGGTTTCAATGCCTTGCGCGGCAAAATAGCCCTTCCCGGCTGCGATGATGGTCGGCGAATGCGAGGTCAGCGGCAGGATACCGACCTTGATCTTGTCGGCGGCGAACGCCGGCGCAAGCAAAGCCGCGCCGATACCGATTGCATTGAACCGGCCACAGCGGCCAGACCAAACGCTCTTCTTGTCATCAACCGCATGCGGTGCTCCCCCTGTTCGGTGTTGTTTGTTATCGACCGCGCCCATCGATAGTCGCGGTGCCGCTTTGCGGTTTCTAACTCAATTGTGCGGTCCGCACCACAAGGGCGGGATATAGCCGGCACGCGACCCGGGCCATTGAAAAAGCGGACTAAAAAACTTGTCCCCGCTCCCTCACGCGCCCTTATCATGCTCGCGTCCGGCTCACTTCAGCTTTCTTGCAGCATCGCCAGCGCAGCCCGATGCACGCGCGCGTCGCCGGCGACCACGATGCGGCCGCCAGCTTGCGCCGGTTCGTTCTCCCAGGTGGTGATGATGCCGCCGGCGCCCGTGACGATCGGGATCAGCGCGACGATGTCATGCGGCTTGATCTCGGTCTCGATGATGAGATCGATCTGACCCGCCGCCAGCATGCAGTAGGCGTAGCAGTCACCCCCGTAGCGCGACAGCTTCGCGGCGTTCTCCACCTTGCGGAAGGTGGCGCGGTCGGTCTCGTTCATCAAAAGCGGACTGGTCGTATAGAGCACGGCGTCGCCCAAAGAGCCGCATTCGCGCACGCCGAGGTCGCGGTTGCCGGCCGGCCCGCGGTAGCTCGCCGCGCCGCCGTCACCCGAAAAGCGC
The DNA here is from genome assembly GCA_963773715.1 of uncultured Pseudomonadota bacterium. Classification (GTDB taxonomy): domain Bacteria; phylum Pseudomonadota; class Alphaproteobacteria; order Rhizobiales; family Xanthobacteraceae; genus Pseudolabrys. Next base: position 1,140,544 of record CAVZCM010000003.1, read on the forward strand.
TCCCTGATGAAGGGCTGGTGCATCATCCCGAACACCGGCTCGCCGAAGCGCATCAGACCGATCAGCGTGCCCCAGGCCGGCATGCCGGAGATGAACGCCTTGGTGCCGTCGATCGGGTCGAGCACCCACACGTATTCGGCGTCGGTGCGCTCGGGCCCGTATTCCTCGCCGAGGATGCCGTGGTCGGGGAAGGTCCGGCGGATGAGGGCGCGCATGGCGTGCTCGGCGGCCCGGTCGGCGGCGGTGACGGGGTCGAAGCCGCCGGTCTTCTTGTTCTCGATCGCCAGCGACGTGCGGAAGAACGGCAGGATGGTGTCGCCGGAAACGCTGGCAAGCTGGTCGACGAAGCTCGCGAAATCAATGACCGTCATGAAGGACCCGCCTGCTTTTCATTCGACCTATCGGAGACGGGGAGTGCCGGCAACCTGGGTTTCAGGCCCTCCCACCCCGGCGCATGGGTTGCAAAACTTGCAGGTCTCAAACCTTCGATGCGTCAATACGCCTCCGGTTTGTGTCGCTTTCGCAACGTTTGGCTTGAAAATGGGCAGGCTGACTGGCAATTCCAGCAGCCAGATATGCATTATTGCATGGAAAAACGTCTGTCCGCCCTTGATTTTTGTGCGTCGCACTGTAAATTATTGCAATGCGGTAGCGAGAGTTACCGTTGCCCTCCTTGGGCGTTTCCTCCCTAGACTTGGGCCGCTTGCACATGCGAGCGGCCCTTTTTTTGTGCCGGGACGGCCTGGTGGTCCGGACCGGGTTATTCGGCAGCGGCGGCGCGGAAGGGGCGCAGTTCGTCGAGTGGAATCTCGCCCAGCCGGCAGGCGAGCATTTCCATGTCGGCTGCCAGGCGGGCGAAGTTGCCGGAGCGCTCGTAGCGGCGTTCGTCCATGTAGAGCGCCCGGTTGATCTCGAGCTGGAGGGCATGCAGGCCGGCGGCCGGATTGCCGTAGTGCTCGGTGATGAAGCCGCCGGCGTAGGGCTTGTTGCGGCTCACCGTGTAGCCAAGCCCGCGCAGGGTGCGCTCGACGGTCTCGGCCACCGCCGGCACGCAACTGGTGCCGTAACGGTCACCCAGCACGAATTCGGGACGCTGGCGTTCGTCACGATGTCCGGCGGTCGACGGCATGGAATGGCAATCGATCAGCACGGCGGCGCCGAAGTCGCGATGCACCTTCGAAAACAGCCGCCGCAGCGTCCGGTGATAGGGCTTGTAAAGGCTCTCGATACGCTGGAGGGCATCGTCAACCGGGATGCGCTGGTCGTAGATTTCCTGAGCGTCGCCCACCACCCGGGCGACGGTCCCGAGGCCGCCGGCGACCCGCATCGAACGGGTGTTGGCGAAGGACGGCAGCCGGCCATCGAACATGCGCGGATCGAGCTCATAGGGCTCGCGGTTCACGTCCACAAAACAACGCGGAAAATGGGCGTGCATCAGCGGAAAGCCGCGGCGCACCACCCCGGCCACCAGTTCGTCGACAAAACTGTCTTCGGAGCGGCGCAGGGTCGCGATCTCCAGCCGGGAGACCCCCAGGAAGGCGCGCGGATAGACCGAGCCGCTGTGGGGCGAGTTGAAGAGCACCGGGCCGGCGCAAGCGGCCGGCTCCAGGACCTCGAATGGCGGGTCGAGCTCTTCGCGGTTATCGCCCATGGGTGGCGGTGCTCGGTCTGGCTTGACGGTCCCTGAGTAAGGCCATCGTCATAACTGTTGGCTACGGTTGGGCGGCTTTGGCGCCCCCGCATAGGGTCTATTGTCCATTCCCGCTGAGGCAAAGCCAAGCAATGCTTTGGGGTTCACCCGTTATTTACCCGGGATGGGGCTTATGGAGCAGTAGGGTCCGCCTTGCCGGACAGTTTGGACGGGGACGTTGCGGAATAATGACAAAAATCCTCCTGGCTGAAGACGACACGGATATGCGGCGCTTTTTGGTCAAGGCGCTGCAAAACGCCGGTTTTGAGGTGACCTCCTACGACAACGGCATGTCGGCCTACCACCGGCTGCGGGAGGAGCCCTACGAGATGCTCCTCACCGATATCGTGATGCCGGAAATGGACGGCATCGAGCTGGCCCGCCGGGCTGCGGAGCTCGATCCCGACATCAAGATCATGTTCATCACCGGCTTCGCCGCCGTGGCGCTGAACGCCAATTCCAATGCGCCCAAGCAGGCCAAGGTGCTGTCCAAACCCATCCACCTGCGCGAGCTGGTCTCGGAAGTGCAGAAGATGCTGACGGCCGCCTGAAGCGGCCGGTCGCCCTGCCGGGCGGCCTTGCCTCCCCTGGCCGGAGCCGATAGATCATCCGCGGACCGGCGCGTGATCCCGAAAAGCGGGACCCGGTTTTCGGACAGGATCACGCGCGAGGCCAAAACGGGCGCGTAGCTCAGCGGAAGAGCACTACCTTGACATGGTAGGGGTCACAGGTTCGATCCCTGTCGCGCCCACCATTCCTTCGCCTGTTGCCCCTCAACGCTGCTTCGGCGCCGCGTGCTTGCCGGGGAACGGCTTGCCGAATTCCTCTTCGTAGTCCTTCTCGTCCCAATAGCCGATCAGGATGCCGGGCGGCTCGCGCCCGGCCATCTGGTTGACGCGCTCGGGCGTGACCGTGATGCGATTGTGGTGTTTGCGCGCCCAGATGAAGATCGCGTCGGCGAGCCGCGCGCGTTCGGCCTCGTAAGCGGGATCGGCGCCGAGATCTTTGAGTTCGTCCGGATCGGTCTCGAGATCGAACAGCATCGGCCGGAAGCCTTCGCAGTGCACGTATTTCCAGCGCCTGTCGCGCACCATGATCAGCCGCGCCTCGGCTTCGTCGATACCCAGCATGACGCGCGCGCGGCGGGTGGCGTAATCGTATTCGGAGATGACGTAGTCGCGCCATTTCTCCGGCGGCCCCTTGCGTTGCAGGAGCGGGCTCAAGGTGCGGCCTTCAAGGATGTGCGGTTTCGCTTCGCCGCCGAAGAATTCCAGGAAGGTCGGCGCCAGATCGATTCCCTCGACCAGTTCAGCGCAGGCGGTGCCCCGCGTGGCGTCGGCCTCGGGGCGCGGATCGTAGATGATCAGCGGCACGCGTACCGACTGCTCGAAGAACAGATCCTTTTCGCCCATCCAGTGGTCGCCGAGATGGTCGCCATGGTCCGAGCTCATGACGATCATGGTGTTGTCCATGAGGCCGTTCTTTTCCATGTAGGCGAACAATTTGCCGAGCTGATCGTCCATTTGCTTGATCAGGCCCATATAGGCCGGGATCACGCGCTCGCGCACTTCGTCGCGCGAGAAGGCGCGGCATACGCGGGTCTTCTGATAGGCCGCGTAGACCGGATGATCGGTATGGCGCTGCGCTTCCGAACGCACCGGCGGCAGGATGTGCTCCTTGCCATACATGTTGTGGTAGGGCGCTGGCACGATATAGGGCCAGTGCGGCTTGATATAGGAGAGATGGCACAGCCACGGCTGGTCGCCGGCCTTGTCCATGAAGTCCATCGCCCGTTGTGTCATGTAGGGCGTCTCGGAATGCTCGTCGGGCACGCGCGCCGGCAGGTTGCCGTAGCGCATGAGCCAGCCCGAGAGGATCTCGCCGTCGTCGCCTTCCGCCGAGTTCGCCCATTCCTCCCACGGGTTGCGGCCGAGGAAGCCGTGCTGGCGCAGGTAATTGTCATAGGCCGGGTCGGGGTCGTAGGGCCCGTCCGGATGCAGCCCGTCGTCGCGTTCGAACGGCTCGAAACCGCATTCCGACACCAGCACGCCGATCGGCGAGCGCGGATCGATACCCAGCCATTCCATCCCCTGGGTGTCGGGGATCATGTGGGTCTTGCCGACCAGCGCCGCGCGCACGCCGAGCGGACGCAGGTGGTCGCCGAGTGTCGGCTCGCCGACGCGCAATGGAAACCCGTTCCAGGTGGCGCCGTGCGAGCGGCAATAGCGGCCGGTGTAGTAGCTCATGCGGGAAGGCCCGCAGAACGGCGACTGCACGAAGGCGGCGTCAAAGCGCAGGCCCCTGGCCGCCAGCGCATCGAGATGCGGCGTGTGCAGGTGTGGGTGACCGTAACAGGACAGGTAATCCCACCGCAGTTGGTCGGCCATGATCCAGAGGACGTTCTTGGCAGCGGGCATTCCGTGTTCTCCGTATTCTTGTCAGGGCGTTGCTACATCCATTGCGGCAGGAAGGTGGCGATGCCCGGAAACATGAAGATCAGGACCAGCGCCACCAGGATGGCGCCGATGAAGGGTGTTACGCCGGCGAAGATGCGCGCGAGCTTCAGGTCCGGCATCACCGCCTTCACCACGAAGACGTTCATGCCGATCGGCGGCGTGATCAGCCCGAGCTCGGTGACCAGCACGACCACAATGCCGAACCAGATCAGGTCGACGCCGGACTGCACGAGCGCCGGCATGAAGACCGGCACCAGCAGCAGCAGGATGCCGATCAATTCGAAAATCATGCCCATGAAGATCGCGATCAGGACCACGGCGAGCACCAGCCCGGTTGGCGACAGGTGCAGTGCGTCAATAATGTCCAGCAGATCGTAGGGCATGCCCGACAGGTTGATGAACTGCGCGAAGACAAGGGCGCCGAAGATCACAATGAAAAGGGTAGCCGTTGTGCGCGCGGCCTCGGCAAGCGTCGAAATCCATTCATTGAGCGTGCGCAGGTGCCCGCGCATGATCGAAATCACGGCCGCGCCGAAAGCGCCGATGCCGGCCGCCTCGGTGGGTGTGAAGATGCTGCCGTAGATGCCGCCGAGCACCAGAATGAACAATCCCAATACCGGCCACACCACCCGCAACGCGCGACGCTTGATTTCCGGATCGAGCGGATCGCCGGCAGGACCGTATTCGGGATTTTGCCAGACCGTGACTCGCACCGCGCCCAGGAACAGGCTGACCAGCAGCAGGCCGGGCACCACGCCGGCGATGAACAGCTTGCCGATGTCCTGCTCGGCGACGATAGCGTAGATGACCAGCGGCACCGAAGGCGGAATCATGATGCCGAGCGTGCCGCTGGCGGCGACCGAGCCAGAGGCCAGGCTGTCCGCGTAGCGGTAGTAACGCATCGGCGGGATGGCGACCTTGGTCATGGTGGCCGCGGTGGCGAGCGAGGAGCCGCAGACCGCCGAAAAGCCGGCGCAGGCCACCACCGTCGACAGCGCCAGGCCGCCGCGGAAGCGGCCGAAACCGGCATAGGCGGCGTCGTAAAGGTCGCGCGAGACGTCGGCGCGGTAGATGAACGTGCCCATCAGGATGAACAGCGGAATGACGCTCAGATTGTAGTTCATGGCGTCATCCATGATCTGCTGCCCGACCAGCGAGAGCGCGGGTCCCCAGCCGCGCAAGTACGCGAAGCCGACAAGGCCCACGAACATGGTGGCGAAGCCGATGCGGAACCCGAAGAAGCAGAGCAGGATGAGGACGGCAAAGCCGAGCAGGGCGGGGGTCACAGACCGCCTCCGGCGTCTTCCGGATGGTGGGTTGGCTCCCTGGGCAGCGTCAGCCCGAGAATCTGCATGACCAGACTGACCACCGACAGCCCCGAGACCGTGAAGGCCACGGTGGCGAATGGCCACTCCAGCACCACGGTCTTCGTATTGGCGTGCTCCGCTTCCAGCGCGAACCGGTAGAGCTGGAACGCGATGACCGCCATCATCCCGACCGAGAACAACTGGATTATGATGCGGCGCAGGACGGGGGAGATGACGTGGTCGAGCTGAGCGTCGAGCAGTTCGACCGTGATGTGGTCATCGTGTGCGTTGACCAGGCATAATCCGCTGAAGATCGTCATCGCCAGCAGGAACTGGATCATTTCGGCGGCGCCGAAGATCGGGGCAGTGAAGATGTAGCGCCCGATCACGTCGACGAAGGTCAGGATCATCATGATGAAGATCAGAACCGCCGTGATGATCTCGGCGATGCGCATCAACGGAGGCAGCATAGCCCGGGCGAATGCGCGCATGGCTGCCTCCGTTGGACGACGCGGGTGCTATCGGGCCAAGTGACTAGTTGGTCTTGCCCGACAGCTCCTTCACGCGCTTGACGTAGAAGTCATAGGTCGCCTGGCCGTCGAGGCCGCGCTTGTTGGCGGTAGCGATCCATTTTTCGGTCAGCTTGTTGCCGATCTTGATGAGTGCCGCCTCGAACTTCGGATCGGCCTTCACGATTTTGACGCCGGCCTTCTTCAGCTCGACCTCGGCGGTCTTGTCCGCTTCGACCCAGTAGGACGCCGCCATGCGGCCGAACCTGGGTCCGCTCACCGACATGATGGCGTCCTGGTCCTTCTTCGACAGCGCGTTCCATTTCTTCTCGCTCATCAGGAACGAGAAGCTGGTCGAATAGACACCGCGGTCAAACTCGGTCATCGATTTGGTATAAGGGATGATGCGGAAATCGCGCACGCTGGTCGCGCTGACGCCGATATAGGCGTCCACAACGCCGCGCGAGATGATCTCGTTCATCTGCACCGCCGGACCGGACACCACGCCGGCGCCGACCGCCTTCATGATGGCGGCGTTGGTGCCGGGCAGCGCCCAGATCTTGCGCGATTTAAGGTCATCGATGGAGTTGACCGGCGTGTCGGTCTGGCTCCACAGGGTCCCCGGGGTGATCACCCACACCGAGAGCAGGTGAATGCCCTTGTATTCCTTGGCGAAGAATTTCTGGGACGTCTCCCACAGCGCCTGCGACATGGCGGGCGCATCCTGCGTCGCAATGAACGGCTGCATGGCGACGGTCGGACCCCAGGCCCGGTTGGCGATGAAGCCGTTGAACTGGAAAGCGGTGTCGGCGATGCCGTTCTGCACCGACTGCCACTGCTCGGGCGGCGAGGCCAGCGACTTCGGCGGAATGACGATTTTCACCCGGCCCTCGGTCGCCTCTGCCACCCACTTGCCCCATGTCGGCAAAATCTTGCGGCAGACCGGATGCTGCGGCGGCCAGAAGCAGTTGGCGATCAAACGCTCGGCGGCACGTGCGGGCTGTGCGGTGGCAGAAAGTGCCATCACCACAGCGGCAATGGCGAGTGACAACAATCGCATGAATTCCTCCCAGGATGTGTTGGGCCGGTCGTTTTGTTCGTATCCGGCCGTGTTTTGCCGCCGATGATAAACGGGAAATAACTTGATTAATAATGATATTTTGTCAGGATATTATATCAGTACGATATGAAACTCGATCCGCGCCATCTCGTTCAGCTCGCCGCCATTCTGGAAAGCGGTACCCTGCGCGTAGCCGCCGAGCGGCTGGGCACGACGCAACCGGCGCTCAGCCGCACCATCGCCATGATGGAGGAGCGTATCGGCGCGCCGCTGTTCGAGCGCAGCCGGCGCCCGTTGACGCCGACCGATACCGGAATCGAGCTCGCCGCCTTCGGACGCACGATCCGCAGCGCCCTCGACCGCGCCGACAACGTCTCGCAGGAGATCACGGCCGGCCAGTACGGCACGATCAGGATCGGCGCGCCGCCGTTCATGTGCGACCAGCTCGTGAGCCGCATCATCGGCGAATTCGCGCGCACGCGGCCACACATCCGCGTGGTGCTGCACGGCGACTATTTCCCGGGGCTGGTGCAGGCCCTGCACAATCACCGGCTGGATATCGTGATCGGGCCGTTCGAGCTGCTGGATCGGCCGAGCCGGTTGACGGTCGAGCGCGTCGTGAAGAGCCGCAACGTCATTGTGTGCCGGCCCGGCCATAAGCTGACGCGCCAGAAGAAGGTCACCATCGCCGATTTCGAGGCGGCGACCTGGATCGGCCATTCGCGCGAGAGCGTGTTGTCAGCCGACCTGAGGGCGACGCTCGCCGACCTCGGCATCGATCTCTTCAATGTCGTGTTCGAGAGCAATTCCGCCGGTGGCGTCCTCACGCTGGTGCGCGAGGGCGACTACCTCACCGTGCTGCCGCTCTTGTCGGTGGCACAACGGCTGGCCGCCGGCGAGCTGGCGACGCTGCCGAACTCCGCGCAGCGGTCCGGAACGATGGACCGCCATCATCACCCGCGCCGACAGCGCGCAAAGCGTGGCCATGGCGGAACTCAAGAAGGCGCTGGCGCAGGAAATCACCGCCATCGTGCCATTGCTGAACAAACTGGCCGAATCCGGCGCCCAATTGGGGTGAAAGGCCAAACAGGCTAAGAGAGCGCCGTCCCCCGCCTTGCCGGCATGGTGCCCCGCCGCTAAACCGTGGCAAACTGGAGCATGGCCATGAAACACGAGCCGGAAACATCTCCCAGGCCGCGGCTGATCGTCGGTATCAGCGGCGCGTCGGGCGCGATCTACGGCGTGCGCCTGCTCGAGCTGTTGCAGGGTACCGGCATCGAAACCCATCTCATCATGTCGCGCGCGGCGCAGGTCACGCTCGCGCACGAGACTGACCTCAAGGTGTCCGACGTCGAGAAGCTCGCGACCGTCGTTCATTCCAACAGCGACATCGGCGCCGCCTGTTCGAGCGGCTCGTTCCGAACGCTGGGCATGGTGATCGCGCCGTGCTCGATCAAGACCATGGCGGAGATCGCGACCGGCGCCACCGGTCATCTGTTGTCGCGCGCGGCCGACGTCGCGCTGAAAGAACGCCGCCGCGTGGTGCTGGTCCTGCGCGAGACGCCGCTGCATCTTGGCCACATCCGCAGCATGGCGGCGGTGACCGAAGCCGGCGCCATCGTCTATCCGCCGGTGCCGGCCATGTACGCGCGGCCGAAGTCGATCGAGGAGATGGTCGACCACACGCTCGGCCGTGTACTCGACCTGTTCGACATCGACATGGGCCTGGTGCGGCGCTGGACCGGCGACAAGGCCAGGCCGAAGGAGCCCGTGCGCGGGCAAGACTGACGGGTCATGGCTGCCGCCGCCGGTCCTCTCGACAACGCGTTCTGGAAATTCTCGCTCGCCGTCTATAGCGAGCCGGGCGTCGCCGAAGAATGTCTCGCAGTGCAGGAATCCCATGGGGTCGATGTCAACGTGCTCTTGTTCTGCGCCTGGCTAGCTGGAGCGCGCAAGGTGGCGCTGACGCCGCAGGATATCGACGCCATCGGCGCCGAGGTCGGCGAATGGCACGTGAGCGCGGTCAAACCGCTGCGCGGCGCGCGGCGCCATATGAAGAACGTGCCGGGCGGCGAGGTCGCCGCCTTGCGCGTGCGGGTGAAGGCTGCCGAGCTCGAGGCCGAGCAGATCGAACAGGCGATGCTGTTCGCCTATGCCGAAGCGCGTTGGCCGCAGGCAGGGCAGGCCGCTTTGCCGGCGGCCCTGGGATCCAATCTGGGAACCTATCTGCGCAAGCAGGGCTATGGCGATGCCGGCGCCGAAGACCTGCCGCTCCGGGCCTTGTGCGCGGCGGTGCTGGCTTTGCCCGCGATGTCCTGACCGCCGGGTGATTTCCGACCATTGGACCGCTACGATGGCGCCCGCGCCGTCGCGCGCGCGTGTTTCATTGCAACCGGAAAAGAAGGAAAACGTCCGATGTCCGCCGACTCCGCCATGTGGGACAAGGGATTGAAGCTGCGCCGGGAGGTTCTCGGCGCCGAATACGTCGACAAGTCCGTCGCCAACGCCAACGATTTCACGCAAGCGTTCCAGGAGATCACCACCGAATGGTGCTGGGGCTATGCCTGGTCGCGGCCCGGTCTCGACAAGAAGACCCGCTCGATGCTCAACCTCGCGATGCTGACCGCGCTCAACCGCGCGCCCGAACTGAAGCTGCACGTGCGCGGCGCGATCACCAACGGGGTCAGCGTCGAGGAGATCAGGGAAATTCTGGTGCACGCGACTATCTATTGCGGCGTGCCCGCCGGTCTCGACGCCTTCAAGGCGGCGAACGAAGTGCTCACCGAGATGGGCAAGGTGAAGGCGAAGAGCTGAGATGGTACCTCTCCCCGCGTGCGGGGAGAGGTCGACCCGCCGAGCCTTGATCGGCCTCATCCTGAGGAGCATTGCGAAGCAATGCGTCTCGAAGGATGGGCCGCCCTCGTCCTTCGAGACGCGCTCCTTGGGAGCGCTCCTCTGGATGAGAGCGGAAGAGATTCAACACGAATGAATCCGGCTTTAGCGACAGCAGGTCGGGCGAGGGGGCGCCGCCGCGCTCTCCTTCACTTCCAGAATTGCCTGCTCGCGATATCGGCGCCTTCGCGCATCGCCCTGAACTTCGCGAACACCACGTCGGGATCGACTGCCGCCTGGCCCACCCAGGTGCCGAAACCGCAGTCGGAACCGGCGATGACGTTCTCGCGACCGACCAGATTGGCATAGCGTGTAATACGCTGTGCGATCAGTTCCGGATGCTCGATGAAGTTCGATTTCGACTCGATCACGCCGGGGATCAGGACTTTTCCTTCCGGCAGTTTCACCGTCTCGAACAATTTCCATTCGTGGGCATGGCGCGGATTGGCCGCCTCGAACGACAGCGCGCACGGCCGGGCCCTGAACACGATGTCGATGACATCGGCAAGCGGCACGTCGTGGTGGTGGGGCCCCTCGTAGTTGCCCCAGCACAGGTGCATGCGCAGCTGCTCCGCCGGAATGTTGGCGACTGCGTGGTTGAGCGCTTCCACGTGCAGCTCGGCGCGCTTGCGGAATTCCGCGAGGCTCAGGTCGGCGTACTGGATGTGCCGGCCCATGCCAAGGTCCGGGCAGTCGAACTGCAGGACGAAGCCGGCCTTGGTCACGGTTTCGTATTCGTGACGCATGGCGTCGGCGATGGCGAAGATGTAGGTCTCGAAATCCCTGTAATGGTCGTTGCGGAAAAACAGCGACACCACACCGGGCGAGGCCGCGCTCATGAAGCCGCCAGTTGCCTTCACGCCCTTGAGCGCCGCCGTCAGGTTATCGGCATCGACCTTCGGCGCTTCCCTGTCGCTGACGCTGATAGCCGCGTTGCAGGCCGGCGTCTTGCGGCGGGAGCGGCCAGGATCGCCGAATACCTTCTTTTCCAGCATGGGGAATTCGTGGACGTCCTGGTAGATGAAGGTATTACCGGTGCCGCCGAAGCCGGCGAGCCGGTCCTTGATGTAGGTGGCGTAGCTCGGCTTCGACATTTCGCCATCGTTGACCAGATCGATGCCGGCAGCGACCTGTTTCTGCACCACCTCGGCGACCGCTTCCCTGATGCGCGCGGCGAGCGCCTTGGGCTCGACCGGCACGCCTTCTTCCTTGGCGTACATCATCCGGATGAGGTCGTCGGGCCGCGGCAGGCTGCCGGTATGGGTGGTCAGAAATCGGTCGGTGCTTTGTTGCATGGCAGGCTCCCTGAACGCGGCGGACCTTAGCGCAGCGAATACGGCGGAACCAGCGGTGGGCCGTTGCAGATCAGGAAAAGTGGGCAGTGGGACCACGCGCCTTTCAGGAAACGCGCGCGATGTGATGGTCCCAAAGCAAATCAGTCGAGACCGGCGGCCGACCTTCATCAAGCCGGGCAATACGGCCGTCGCCTGATGTAGCGAGGAATGAATCATCGACGGCGACGATGCCGCAACCGGCGCGCAAGGCGAAGGTTTCGAGCAGCCGGCCGTTGGTATCGGTGACGACAATGACGCCGCCGCGCGGCGCCGAGAAGGCGAGGTGCGTACCGTCGCGGCTGGCGGCGACCGAGCCGATGTAGTTGCGCATGGCGTGCTGCTGCGGCTCCGGCAAGGCGATCAGCCTGGCCTCGCCGCCGCGCCGGATGCGGCCGATCAGGGGCGGCCGGTCGCCGGCGCGGCCCTGGTACTGACAGCCGAACCACAAATCGCCACGGCCATCGAAAGCCAGGTGACGCATCGAGAGCTGACGCCAGCGCTGTTCGCAGCCGTGTTGTTCGATCAGCCGCCCGGTCGCGGCCTCGAGGAAAGCGATCGAGGGCTGCATGCGGTCGAGGTTGAGCTTGGCGCGGCCGTAGTCCGGATGGGTCTCGATGCCGCCATTGGCGACGACCATCGTGCGGCCGTTATCCGTCAGCAACAGTTCATGCGGGCCGACGCCGTGGCTGTCGAACTCGCCGATGCGCTTGAAGCCGTCGGTGGCGTCGTAGACGCCGACCACGCCGCGGGCGGCGTCGAAATCGTTTTCGGTCGCGTACATGAGGTGGCCGTCGGGCGAGAACGCGCCGTGGCCGTAGAAATGCCGCCCCGGTGCGCTGGTGATGACCACAGGTTCGCGCGTCTCCTTGGGATCGAACACCAGGGCAAAGGTGCCCGGACGCCGGGCGAAAGCCGCGACGCGGCCGCTCGCCGGGCACACCGTCACGTCATGGGCGCGCCCCGGGCAGTCTTCCACATGCAGGATGTCGCCGCGCTCGGTGAACAGAGCCGCGGCATGGCGTCCGTCTGCGCGCTTGCAGGCAGCTACAAAAACGGCGTCGCTGGCTTCGAGCGCCAGCGCGCGCAGCGGATCGAGGCCGGCGACGAAGGCCACCCCGCAGGCTTGCAGAAAAGTGCGCCGGTCCAGCAGCACGATCAGTCTCCGTCCGACGAGGAGAAGCCGACCGACAGGCCGAGCGCGGCCGCCAGTTCGTGGCCGATGAGCCCCTGCAGGCTGCGGGTGAACAGATAGACGGCCTCGACCTTCGTCGCGCCCGGTCTTGTCGGTGACCGCGCTGGCGACGTCCGGGGTGACGGTCGCCAGCAACTTCGCGGCATTGCCGAACTCGGTGTGGATCGATTTGGCAAGTCCGTCGGGATCTTCGCGCAGTGTGTCGCCGATACGTGAGGTATCGTACAGCGCCTGCAGGCCGGCAAAGTTGGCGGCGATCGCGGGCATCGTCTGTCGGGAGCGCCAGAACAACGCCGCCTTCGGTCTGGCGTGCGTGGCGTTCGTGCCGAGAATCGGCTTCAGCCGGGTGTCGCGAATGGTCTCGAAACCGTGCGCCAGCACGCCGACGATCTCGCCCAGTACTTCCTGGTCATTGCGGTAGAGCGCGTTGTCCGGCCCCGGACGCGTGATTTGTGCGGCGATGCCGTCCGCCGCAGTCCATTGCCTGTGCAGGTTTTCGGCGATGTTACCGATATTGCCGGCGATCGCCGCCCCGTAGCGGCAGCGGAACGAGTTCGGGCTTCTGGTCAGATCGTTGGCGTCCGTTCCGAACAATACATATTCAAGGGCGGTGAGCCCCTGCACGGCGACGCTCTTGGCATGAAGCGTGTCCGGGCTGGTGGCGCTCTCATCCTTCCCGGCGAGCAGGGCCTGCACCTGCCTGAGGCCGATGCCGCGGCGGTCCGGCGAGAACAGGATACGCTCAAGCCGATTGTCGCGCAGCACCGGACCGAACCGCACGATCTCGATGCGCGACCACGCCGCGACCAGCGCGCCGAAGCCTGCGCGCGCCGCAGCCAAATGTTCCGCGTTTGGCGACTCGCACAGGGTGCCGATGTGTTTCTCGGCGGCGCGCGCTTTTGTCAGCAGCGTGCGATAGCCTGGTTGGAAATAGTGTTCCACCGCATTTTTCGCTGCCTGCTGCGCGGTCACGCTTGGAACGGCGGCCGGCGCTGCGATTGGCAACGCGCAAACCACAAGGAGCAGGGCGTGCATCATCGTCGTGCGCAATTTCATCACAGCAACTCCAGGAAGCGGATCAGCGCGTCGCGGTCCGTTTTTTCCATGGTCACCACCGCCTCGCGCGCTTTCTGCGCCTCGCCACCGTGCCAGAGGATCGCCTCCAGCAGGTTGCGGGCGCGGCCATCGTGCAAAAAGAAAGTATGGCCGCTCACGGTATGGGTCAGTCCGATGCCCCACAGAGGGGCCGTGCGCCATTCGCTGCCGGTGGCGTCACCGACCGGCCGACCGTCAGCGAGACCTTCACCCATGTCATGCAGCAGGAAATCGGAATAGGGCCAGATAAGCTGGAAGCGGTGCGCCTTGGTAGGCGCGTCGCGGCGGGTGACGTATTTCGGCACGTGGCAGGCAGGGCAACCGGCGCCATAGAACGCGGCCTTGCCGCGCAGGACCAGCGGGTTGCCGACGTCGCGGCGCGCTGGCACTGCCAGATTCTGCGAATAGAATGTGACCAGGTCGAGCACCGGCGCCGGCGCTTCGGTCTTGCCGAGCCGCGCCTGCACGCCGTTGGGCGCGTTGCGGCAAGCCGTCTGGGCCGGCGTGCAATCCCCCCAGGGCGCCGGCGCGAGCGGGGTGGAGATTCCGATATCGCCCGAGAACGCGCCGGCCGCCTGCATGCGAATATTCGGCACCGAGGCTTTCCAGCCGAAGCGGCCGATCACCAGCTTGCCGGTCTCGTCGCGCACCATATTTGGCTTGCCGGAAATGCCGTCGCCGTCCCTGTCGTCGGGATCGGCGTTGGCCAGGAGGTCGGCCGGATGAATCTGCTCGACCAGACCGAGGCCGATCATCTGTGGTGTGACGCGCGGCGACAACATCACCAGCGGATCCATCGGGCCGTACTGCAGGTCGGTGACGCGGTAACGCGGCTTGCGCAGCCTCAGCACGCTGCCATCGGCAAGCCTCACCGGTTGTTCGGTGAAGTCGATAACCATCTGCCCTTCGGGCGGCACGCCGGTCACGGAGAAGTTCTGCAATTGCCCGCCATAGGTGGGCTCGGGAATTGAGAGCAGCTTCTTGTCGGCGAGCGCGTCGCGTTCCCCGTCGGTGCGCGGCGGTACCGACAGACGCAGGAACATGGTGACGCCTGGTTCGTCGGCGGCAAGCGGCGGGCGGCCGCGCCCGTCCTTGAGATGGCAGTGCTGGCAGGCGCGCGAGTTGAACAGCGGCCCCAGCCCGTCGGAGGCCTGGGTGGAAGAGGGCGCCGACACCCAGATCTTCCGGAACAGGGCGTTGCCGAGTTTGAAATCGCGCTCCTGGTCGAACGTGAGATTAGCGGAGAAATGAGAGAAGATGTCGCGGTTGACGATCTTGCGCGAGGTGGCGGCGCCGGCGGACATCAGCTCGAATGGTTCCGGCTTGCTGAAGTCGGTCGTCGGTTTGGTCACTGCCTTGACGCGCGCTGCATCCCTGGCGTTGAGATCGGTGCGGCCCTGCAATGCACCGCCCGCGGCCGCGGCCGCGGCTGCCGAAAACAGACTGAACGCAACGGCGTAACGGACAGACTTCACGCATTCAGCGGGGGGACGCTTCGTCTCCCCGTCCTCCCTGTCAATGTGCGCGGTTGGTCGCCTCAATGAGCCGGAGTTGCTCCTCTGCAGGCCGCCAGCCAGCATAGTTCCTATTTGAACACCGCGCCCGGCTTGTCCAGGCTGTCGGAGCCCTCAAAGCCCACGTCACCGAGGTCGAGCACCGCGACGGCGCGTTGAATCGAGCGGGTCTGGTCGATCAGGGCGTCGATGGCGGCCTGCACGACCGCGTTCCCCTCGGCATTACCCTCGCCGATCATCTGGTCGTAGGCCTCTTTTTCCTCGGCCCGCTTTTCCATCACCTTCATCCTGGCGATGGTGGTATCGAGCCTGGCCTTCAGTTCGCGATCGAGCCCGGCGTCCTTCGCCGCGACCAGATCGGAGATGGACGGGCCCTTCACGGTCTTGCCGTTCACACGCTTGTAGCGGCCGAGATAGACGTTCTGAATGCCAACCGCGTCGTAGAGGTGCGAGATGTAGGTATTGTCGGAGAAGCAGTCGTGCTCTTCCTCGGGGTCGTGCAACAGCAGGCCGAGCTTCATCCGCTCGCCGGCGAGCTCTCCGTATGAGAGCGAACCCATGCCTTTGAGGATCGCGGCAAGTCCCGCCTTCTTGTCCTTGATCAACGCCTTGCGCGCCGCACCGTTCTTGCCCCAGTTGCCGACCATTTCTTCGAGGTCGGATACCAGCAGGTCGCCCGCGGCCGCCAGATACTGGCCGCGCCGGTCGCAATGTCCGCCGGTGCAGTTCCTCGTGTCATAGTCGGTATAGGGACGATTGCCCGCGCCGGGGCCGGTGCCGTTGAGATCCTGGCCCCAGAGCAGGAACTCGATGGCGTGATAGCCGGTGGCGACGTTGGCCTCGACCTTGCCCGCCTCCTGCAAGGTGTCCGAGAGAAGCTTCGGCGTGATCTTCGAGATGTCGACCGTCTTGCCGTTGATGGTGATCGAGGTGTTGGCGATCACGTTGGCGGTATAAAGGGGGTTCTCGTTCGACTCCTTGCCGTAGGAGGCGTCGACGTAATCGATCAGGCCTTCATCGAGCGGCCACGCGTTCACCCTGCCTTCCCAGTCGTCGACAATGGCGTTGCCGAAACGAAACGCCTCAGTTTGCTGATAGGGAATGCGCGCGGCTTTCCAGGCGGCACGTGCGGCGGCGAGCGTGTTCTCGCCCGGCTTTGCGATCAATGCCTTGATAGCGGCGTTCAATTTCTTTGCCGTGGCCAGCGAGTCCTGATAGCCGGCGAGCGCAATGTCGGCATAGGTGTTCAGCACCGCCTCGGGCTTCGGCGTCGCGGCGTGGCCCGACAGTGGCAGGCACCAGAACGAGAGCGCCGCCATCGCCATGACAACTCGCGAACATCCAATCATGATCGTCTCCGTCAATGACCTTTACGTTATGACAAACGGTCTTGCGGGAGAACGCGTGCGCCGCCGCGTTTGATCGTCCGCTGTCTTTATCGTCTTCAGCAAAATCACTTCGGTATTGTTGCGTCAAACACGATGTTTTGGAGTTTTTCCAGAGTGACTGCGCCAGATTGGAGTGCCTCCAAACTTCATGACGCATGCGCTGCGTGTGGTGTGTTCGTTTATTATTGTCGCGCAGGAATCTCGCTCATATTTTAGAGCGCCTCCAAACCCTGATCGCATTACATTGGCCGCGCGCGAAAAAAATGCATCGCACGTCCCTGCGCCGGTCCGCCCTGCGCGTTGACGGCCTCCTGGGGAAGTTGCCGGGTCCGCCCCGGACATTCCGGTCCCGGTCGCGGCGGCATCCGGCAGCCCCAGTCCGCCGCGGTGCCGGTTCCGCAGGCGCCGCCGCCACCGGATCAGGGCCGGGCAGGGCCGGGGCGGCCGTCGGGCGGTTACGTTGACAGTTGCCGGTGGGGTGCTTAGAAACCCGACCAAACAGCGCTGTCAGAGAATGTCATGAAAGTCCGTAACTCGTTGAAATCATTGCGGGCCCGCCACCGCAACAACCGCCTCGTGCGGCGCAAGGGCCGGGTCTACGTGATCAACAAGACCAACCGCCGCTTCAAGGCCCGTCAGGGCTAGAGCTGTGGGGTCCGCGGAGCCCCGTGCCCCGGCTCAGGCCGGGCGGGTTTCCGGAAAAGGATCACCGAGAACAATCGTTTAGCCGGGCGCCCCGCGGGGCGCCTGAATGTTTCGGGCTGCTTTTACGCAGGGCGCCCATCCCCTTGCCGCATATTGGCCGCAACCGGCGGGGATACTAATCTTCAATCATGCACGCCCGATTCCCCACGCTGTTGTCCGCCGCTATCGCGGCCACGGTGTTGCTTGTCGCGCCGGTGCTGGCGGCGCCCGAGATCACGCCCCGACCTGCACCCAACTCGCCCAGCATCGAACACTGGGTGAAGCCGCCCGACAAACTCCCGAAGGTGCACCAGGGTGATCATTCCAACCGCCTCGATCTGCTGTTCAAGGCGCTGAAGGCCGCGCCCGACGACGAGACGGCCAAGGCCGTTGAAGTCCGCATCTGGGCGACTTGGATGGTATCGCCGAGCGACACCGCCACGCTGCTGATGACGCGGGTGCGCAAGGCGATCGAGGACAAGGACTTCAAGCTTGCGGTCAAGTTGCTCGACGCCATCGTCAGGATCAAGCCGGGCTACGTCGAAGCCTGGAACCAGCGCGCCACCATTCATTTCAAGGAGCGGCGCTACGGTCGCGCCATTGCCGATATCAGCGAGGTGCTCAAGCGCGAGCCGCGTCACTTCGGTGCTCTCTCGGGGCTCGGCATGATCTATCACGACATCGGCGACGACGCGGAAGCGCTGGAAGCCTTCCGCCGCGCGCTCAAGCTGTATCCGCGCCTGGAGCGCATCCCCGATCTTGTGAAGAAGATTTCCGAGGAAATCGAGGGCCGGAATATCTGAACCACGGTCATGCCACGCGGATGCGGCGGCATTTCGTGTTCCTGCGTTCGTGTCGAATACCCAATCTTCCAATGAGATGAACGAGTCAGAGCCCGGCGAAATCGTCGCCGGGGGGCCTGGTCGCCCGCAAGCGCGATGCCCACGTCGTTGACCGGCTCGTCTCAATGGTCTGTCCAGCCGCAAAGAGGTGAATGTGCGCCGCCCTTCAAAGATCAGGCGCCTCGTCGTGGTAACGGGAGACCACCACAAACCCGACAGTACCAAGCTCGGCAGCGCGTGGGGTCCGCAGGACCTTGAGGCACACCGGCGCATGGTCGAGGCGCTGGAAAGCCTCGGCCGTTTTGATATCACCGTCATCGACGACCACCGTGCGCTGTTTGAGCGCATTCTCGATGCGGCGCCCGACCTGGTCGTCAATTTTTGCGATACCGGCGTCTTCAATCTGCCAACCCGCGAGCTGCACCTGCCGGCCTGGCTGGAACTGCACGACATCCCCTATAGCGGCGCGGCGCCGCAAGCCATGGTGCTCTGCTTCGACAAGCAGGCGGTGCGGCTGATCGCCCAGACGCTCGGCGTCGAGGTGCCGCAGGAAGTCTGGTTGCCGGCCGGGGCGGCGCCCGATGCACTGCCGGAAATCTTCCCCGCGCTGTTGAAGCCCAATCTGGCGGACGGCAGCGTCGGCATCACCAGGGACGCGGTGGTTCACGACGCTGCCGAAGCGCGCAAATATCTTGACTTCCTTGGGCGCGAGCTGCCGGGACGTGACGTGCTGTGGCAGGAGTATCTGTCGGGACCCGAATACGGGATCGGCCTCATCGGCAATCCCGGGACTAACCTGACCGCGCTGCCGACGCTGGAAGTGGATTTTTCCCGTCTGCCTGCGGGCCTCAATCCGATCCTGTCGTTCGAATCGAAGGCCGATCCGAACTCGCCCTATTGGACCGTGATCGGCTTCGAGCGCGCCCGGCTCGATGAGGCAACCGAACAGCGCATCGGCGCGTGGAGCAGGATGCTGTTTCAGCGCCTGGGGCTGCGCGACTATGGCCGCTTCGATTTCCGCGTTGCCGCCGACGGCCGGCCAAAACTGATGGAGGTCAATCCGAACCCGGCCTGGGGCTACGACGGCAAGCTCGCCATCATGGCCGGTTTCGCCGGAGCGAGTTACGCCCGCATGCTGGAGATGGTGATCGACGCCGCCATTGCGCGGCTGGACGGCGGACACGCGCTCACCTAGAGCGGGACAACGTCACTTCAAAGCAGTGCGGCCAATGCCGCGCGCTTCCTCGCCAACAGCGTCATTTTATTACTTCCACATTCGCAGGGCAGCCGACATGGCCGGACATGCCGCAGGTCCCATTCCGGTCGAAAATGACCCAAATGCGGCATCGCCTTAGCAAGTCTGGGTGTGGCGGGACCCGGCATTGGACAGCATGCGACGCTCAAAATTAAACCCTAGGCACATCGATCATCCCTCGCGGGCCCTTTCACAAAATCCTAGGCATAATCAACCAAAGTCCGCCTCCCGCCAGCGCCGCACCTGCAATGCGCGGCAGCACGCGGTGCCCGGGCAAGACCTTTTCGAGAAGAACAAAAATGGCGATACCGCCAATCCAAACCACGTTCATGACACCGCCTACAAACAAGAGCGCCATCAACGCCCAGCAACACCCGACGCAATACAAGCCATGATGAAAACCGACCTTAAATGATCCAAAGGCATGCCGTTGAAATCCGCCATGGCGTTGAATGAACATCAATGGCGTTTGGCAATGCTTGAGACAGGCCTCTTTGAACGGCGTCCACTGATAAATTCCAGCTGCTATGAGGAGTAACCCACCAAGAACGGTGCTTGCACTCTGCATCATTGGTGTCAGCAGGCTTGCACGTTCGAGCAACCATTGACCAAAGGTTGCTCCCAGCGAGAACGCAGCCCAGGCCAGCAGATAGCCGCCAGCGAAATACGCAGTCGCGGCGAGCGGTTTCCCCTGCTTCGCGGCCTCGCGGCCTACACGACCATAGACCAAAATCATCGGCGCAGCGGATGGCGTCATCATTCCGACCATCATGACCGTCCACATGAGGAACATGAAGACAAACTCCATCACGCTCCAAGGCTTCAAGGACGGAATCATCGCAACGTCGAACGGATTGGCATCCATACGTATGCCGGGCATTTCCATCCCGCCCATGCTCATGGCGTCGACGAGCCAAAGCACGTAAGCCCAAGACATCGTTGTCAGCAAAACCAAAGCGGCAGCCGCGATCATCCGATCGCGGCGTACCACCGCCTCAAGGGCAGCTTCGATCATCGTCTCAGTTTACGACGCCGCTTTGGCTAAGATTGAGGTTGCAGAAATGACCATAGGAATCAGCTAGCTCAAAGCTGATCGGCTGCTGAGTTTTTGACCAGCCCCGGCCAACCTCCGCGAGTTTGTACTCAAAGCCTCCAATCATATCGATACGTGCCCGGTGCTCTTTACCAGTCACCGGGTTCAGGATTGGCTCACCGCGCTGCTCGATCACGCCGGGAACAACTAGCCGAGCCCTGCGCGCGTCGACGTCGACCTCAAAATCGATCTTGCTAAAAATAGGCTCGTGTACCTTTTCAAGCGTAGACGCAAAAACGTTGAATACTGTTGCGCCGGGTTCGGTGTCCTGACCGCTCAAAATCCTCAACAGCGCTTCGCGCTGCGCCTCGTTTGCACGTTCATCTATGATGACGGCGGCCTCGCCTTTGCCTTCATGTATTGGACCTGGCCAACTAAAAATTCCGGCAACTTTCAAACCGTCAAGATTTGTTGTCCCGTGGTGGCCGGTATCGATTTGGATGCCGACGACCGCTCGGCAATCGCCGTATGTAGGAAGGCCATTGAATTGACAGGGGCAGCCATAAGAACAGTTGCAGTTGGCAAACTCACGCGCCCTGATCGTCCAATTCACATCAGTCATAGGCTCCTCCCAATTGGTAGAAACTTGTGTGCTTGGTTCAGGATTTTGCGTTAGCGGAATATTATCTCACACGGCCCGTTTTTGAAAGCTGTTTTTGCCTCTGTCAGGATGAACGCTTCGTCATCCATGTCGGACAATGGCCCTTTGCCGCATTTCGTAACAAGGCAATAATTCGTTCGCTTCCGGAGCGAAACGGACATCGACCAAGCCGCAACTGTTTGACCGGATTGACGAGTCCGCGCCCTAAACCAGCTTGCGCGGGATCGCCAGTGTCCAGTCGCGCGCGGCGAACGGTTCGGTCCCCTCGAACACCTGCACCGCGCCGCTGAACTGGAACGCCTCTGCCGTCGCCGTCAGGCGCGTCCGGCATTCCAGCCGCACCGACCAGTCGCCCCGCATCAACGTCGCGCTTTGCGTGAGTTCGGTCGCCGCGGACAGGGCGTCGTCCTCGATGATGCGATACCGTTTGGTCAGCGTGTAACCGATATCGAGGCCGATTTCCTCGATGCGCGCCAGTGCCGCCCCGCCGAACTCGCCGCCGTCGCCGCGCAGGGTGTAGACCATTTCATTGGTCGCGAGGTCGATTTCGATCGTGCGCCGCATCGGCAGGTGACGCAGCTTCTTGTGCGACGATCCCGGCGCGGCCGCCGGCGGCTCGAACGGCCTCAGCCCGGCGTCTTCGGTGCGCAGCGGCCGCGCTGGCAGTTCCAGCACGCTGGTGCCGGTTTCGACGCTGAGCATCACCGGTTCCGGCGAAGGCCAGATCATCGGCCAGTATCCGGTCGACAGGCCGAGCCGCAGCCGGTGCCCGGCCGGCAGCGAACAGGCAAGATCGTCAAGCTGCAGCGTGACGTCGTACCAGCGTCCGGGCTCGAGAGCTTCCGGGGCCGTATGACTGTTGCGATGACAGAGATTCAGGATGCCGTAGGAGATGCGTGACGATGCGCCGTCCGGGCTCACGTCGCAAAGCCGGGCAATCAGGAAGGCGACGGGCCGGTTGGCCTTGATCCGCAGTTTCAGGACAGGAGCGCCGAACAGTTCCACGTGCTGCCTGAGAACTTCGGTATCGAAGACCAGCGATCCGCCATCATCCGGGCGCTGGTCGCGGGGCGCTTCGCCATCCGCGCCGAACCCGCACCATTCGCCGGCACGCACACCGAGCGTCTGCGGGGAACTGAAGCTCGCCTCGGTCGTTTCGCCCGCGTGCGGAGACAGGCTGCCCCAGTTGAGATGAAACGTCCGGGGCTTGATGCGCGGGCTGGGCCAGGTTTCTTCCGCGATCCAGCGACCGGGCCGTTCGTCATATTGCGGCTGCGGCGGCACACTGTCCTGCATCCAGGCGCGCATGACGGGCTCATTCATGATGCCGGTGTCGATGCCCTTCAGCCAGTGGTCCCACCAGCGCACGGCTTCCTGCAGGTAGCCGATCTCCGGCCGCGGCCGCGCATCGTGCGGAAAATTATGCGCCCACGGCCCGATCAGTCCCTTGCGCGGCACCGAAAGCCTGGCGATCAGGCGCGAGACCGAATTGGTGTAGCCGTCGGCCCAGCCGCCGATCACATAAACGGGACACCTGATGGCGTCGTAATTTTCGCAAACCGAGCCGTGTTGCCAGTACTCGTCGCGCCAGGGATGACGCATCCACACCGCCGGAAACGGCTGCAGCGCATCGATGCGTTGCCGCCACATCTCGCGCCAGCGCTCGCCGACGATCTCCGGATCGGGCGGCAGGGCATTATAGAGCGTGAGGATCGACCCCCATTGCATGTTCTCGTTCAGCAGGCAGCCGCCACGGTAATGGGCGTCGTCCGAATAGCGGTCGTCGGATGCGCACAGGGTGATGACCGCTTTCAGCGCCGGTGGATTGCGCGCCGCGACCTGCAATGCGTTGAAGCCGCCCCAGGAAATCCCGGTCATGCCGACGGCGCCGCAACACCATGGCTGTTGCGCCAGCCAGGCGATGATCGCCAGCGCGTCGTCATGTTCCGTGGGGGAGTACTCGTCGTCGAGGACGCCGTCGGAATCGCCGCTGCCGCGCACGTCGACCCGCACGCTGGCGTAGCCGTGCAGGGCGAAATAGCGGTGCATCGGCTCGTCGCGCGAACGCATGAAGTCGCGCTTGCGATAGGGGATGAATTCCAGGATGGCCGGCACCGGGTTGCGTCCGGCGCTCTTCGGCTTCCAGATGCGGGCGGCGAGCCGCGCGCCATCGGGCATTGCGATCCATTCGTTCTCGATCTCGTCGATCGAGGACAGGTCGTTGAGATCGATCGTTTTGCTCACCAGGACGCTCACTTTTCCGCCGACCGGGCGCGGCGGCGCGGTCGATAGAGCTGCTGCGTCGACCAGAAATTCAACGCCAGCCGCTCGCGCGCCCGGATGCCCGTCTCCAGGTCCCAGGTGTTCACGATGGCGAGCCGGAAACCGCCGGGCGGCATCGAATGCCACGACGGCGGCCGGTCCTCGTGGAAAGTGATCTGCACGCTGGTGACCTCCGGCATGGCCTTGATCTCGTCGACCAGTTCCTTCGGCGGATGCGAGAAGCGGATGCCGTGCGCACCGAACAGGACGACGCTGTAGCCCGTGCGCCGGCTGCCGTCATCGTAGCGCCATTCGCCTTCGCCGTAGAGGCGGATGAGGGCGTCGACCCACGGCCGGCCGCCGTAGAGATCAGGAAACTGGTCCGAGAAGCGCAGGTGTACCTCGATGATCCTGGCGCCGATGGTCTCCAGGTTCAGCATGCCGGTGTAGCCGGAAAGATTGCTCCCGATCCAGGCGCCGCAGTGATCCTCGATGTCCGAGCGGTTCTCGGCCAGCACGGTCCAGTAGTCGAACATCCCGCCTTCCAGCGGCTTGCCGATGCTGTGCCGCCACCAACGGACCTTGCCGTCCACCACCGCTGCATCCGAGGAGACGTGCTCGCCCTTCAGCAGCGGCATCCAGATATGGCCCGGTTTCTGGAAGGCCTTGTATTCCTCCAGCGTGCGCATGATGCGGCTGCCGGTGCCCATGCCGCGCATGTTGAAAACCGGTTTCGAGAACACCGGAAAAGCAGGAGGCTGGAGGCCGTGCGGGCCGCAGACGAAGCCCTGCCGCTCGGCGATCTCCAGTTTGTTGTAGACCCATTTGTACTTCGGGCACCAGGCCCAGGCGTCGCCGTCCTCCGTGGGCACCTGCACATTGTCGGGGCAGGCGACGCCTTCGAAGTACTGCATGCGCCAGGGGTCGGCTTCGCAAATCGGCATTGAACGGGTTCCGGCTGGGGGAGGACGGGTCGAACGGGAACCTTAAACGGATTTTCCCGAACGTCGATCCGCCCCGCTCACCCGGGGGACGGGCGGAATCATGACGATGTGCGGGTCAATTCACTCCGCTCCAGGGCGCCTGTCATTCAGACGGACTGGTCCGGGCCGCGGCCGGTGCGGTCATCCTATTCAGCCGCCACCGGCTTGAGCACGCCGCGGCGGATTTGATCCTCCTCGATCGACTCGAAGAGCGCCCGGAAGTTGCCTTCTCCGAACCCTTCGTCACCCTTCCGTTGGATGAATTCGAAAAAGATCGGGCCGATGACTGTCCTTGAGAAGATTTGCAGCAGGATCCTGGTCGTGCCGCCGTCGATCACGCCTTCGCCGTCGATGAGAATGCCGTGCTTCTTCATGTGGCCAAGCGGCTCGTCATGGCCACGTACGCGTTCGTGGGACTTCTCGTAATAAACGTCCGGCGGACCTGGCATGAACTTCAGTCCGTTCTCGGCGAGCTTGTCGGTCGCACGATAGATGTTGTCGGTACCGACCGCGATATGCTGGATTCCTTCGCCGCGATATTTGCGCAGGTACTCTTCGATCTGGCTCTTGTCGTCGGTCGACTCGTTGAGCGGGATACGAATCTTGCCGCAGGGTGAGGTGATCGCCCGCGATACCAGCCCCGTCAGTTTGCCTGCGATGTCGAAGAAGTGGATTTGTTCGAAGTTGAAGATGTCGCGGTAGAAGTCCCACCACTTGTCCATGTTGCCGCGGTAGACGTTATGGGTGAGGTGGTCGAGGTAGTAGAAGCCAACCCCCTGCGGCCGCGGATTGCGCGCGCCGATACAGTTGAATTCGGCATCGTAGGCGGAACCTTTCTCGCCGTAGCGGTCGACGAAGTAAATCAGCGAACCCCCGATTCCGACGATGGCGGGAACGTCGAGCGCCTTGTCGCTTCCTTCGTACGGCGTCGCGCCTTTGGAAACGGCATGGGCGAGGGCGTGCCGCGCATCGACCACCCGCCACGCCATGGACGGCGCACAGGGGCCGTGGTCGTCGACGAAACGCCGGCCATGGGATCCCGGTTCGGCGTTGACCAGATAGTTGATGTCACCCTGACGCCAGACGGTGATGTCCCTGGTCTTGTGGCGGGCAACCGGCGTGTAGCCCATGCGTTCGAAAAGGGTGGCCAGTTTCTCCGGCTCCGGATGGGCGAATTCGACGAACTCGAAGCCGTCGGTTCCAGCCGGATTGGAGTCGCTGATGGCGGCGGGCGGGGCGTCGTGCGGGAAAGGACCCATCGTGCTCTCCATGTCGGTGTCTGCCGCGCCGGTGGGGCGAGAAGGCGCCTGCGGGGTAGCTTGCAAAAATCCGACAAAACTGGTGCGAAGGGATTGCATTTTGCGCGCCCCTGGCATCAAAATCGGCAATTATGACGCATGAAATGGCGCCATGGTGATAAATTGACGCATATAGATGACTTCGACCGCAAGATTCTCTCGCTGCTGCAGGAGGATGCGCGACTCACCTCGAACGAGCTGGCCGAGCGGGTCAACCTCTCGCCGTCGCAATGCGCGCGGCGCCGTCAGCGACTGGAGGACGAGGGACTGATCCGGGGTTACCGTGCCATGCTCGATCGCGGGCAGCTCGGTTTCGGCATCGTCAATATTATCGCGGTGACGCTCGCCACCCACAATCGCGACAATGCGCGTCACTTTGCCGATCTGGTCCGCCGGCTACCCCAGGTGTTGGAGGCGCACGCGCTGACCGGCGAAATGGATTATTCGTTGAAAGTCGTAACGCGCGACCTCAAGGAACTTGCCACCTTTGTCAACGACGTGCTGCTGCCGCACAAGTCCGTGCAGCACGTCAAGACCGCAATCGTTCTGGAGACCCTGAAAGAAACGGCCGCGTTGCCACTGTGATCGCAAGAGCGTAATTGCTTCAGGCTGAAACGTTGTGACAACGGGTGCGCTCCCGATTCAATTCGAAGCGACCAGGCTTTGGTGGTTTGCAGCCGAAAGGCTGAATGGCCCGCCGCTTACGCGTCGCCGTCTCTCTCGCCCACATAGGCAATCCGCAGCATGTTGGTCGCGCCCGGCGTCCCGAACGGCACACCCGCGACGGTGATGATGCGCTGCCCCGGTTTGGCGAAGCCCTCGCGGAAGGCGATGCGGCAGGCGCGGTCGACCATGTCGTCCTGGTCGTGCGCGTCCTCGGTGATCACGGCGTGCACGCCCCACACCACCGCCAGCCGCCGGCCGGTCGCGATGTTCGGAGAGATGGCGACGATGGGCGGACGCGGGCGCTCGCGCGCCACCCTGAGCGCGGTCGAGCCGGAGGCAGTCCAGCAGACCATCGCGGCGAGGTCGAGGGTATCGGCGATGTGGCGCGCGGCGTCAGCGATGGCATCGGCGCCTGTCGCCTCCGGCGCGGCGCGCTGGGCATCGAGGATGCCGCGGTAGACCGGTTCGCTTTCGACTTCCTCGGCGATGCGGTTCATGGTCGAGACCGCTTCCACCGGAAATTTGCCGGCCGCCGATTCCGCCGACAGCATCACCGCGTCGGCGCCCTCGAAGATGGCGGTGGCGACGTCGGAGACTTCCGCGCGCGTCGGCACCGGCGAATTGATCATCAATTCCAGCATTTGCGTCGCCACCACCACCGGCTTGCCGGTGGCGCGTCCGAGGCGCGTCATCAGCTTCTGCACGCCTGGCACTTTCTCAAGCGGCATTTCCACGCCGAGATCGCCGCGCGCCACCATCAGCGCGTCGGCAAGATCCATGATCTCGTCGAGCCGCGCGACCGCCTGCGGCTTTTCGATCTTGGCCATGACGGCGGCGCGGCCGCGCGTGATCTTCTTGGCTTCTGCGATGTCCTCGGGGCGCTGGATGAACGACAGCGCCACCCAGTCGATGCCGGTCTCGAGCGCGGCGTCGAGATCGGAGTGGTCCTTTTCGGTGAGCGCAGAGAACGGAATGGTGGTGTCGGGCAAGCTGACGCCCTTGCGGTCGGAAAGCCGTCCGCCGACCACGACTTCCGCGGTGATCTTGCGGGGCTCGACCGCCGTCGCCGTCAGCCGCACCTTGCCGTCGTCGATCAGGAGTGTGTGGCCGGGCTCGATGCCGCTGAAGATCTCCGGATGGGGAAGGTAGACACGGCCTGCATCGCCCGGCGCCGGATCGGTGTCGAAGACGAATCTCGCGCCGTTCGCCACAGTCGCTTGTCCGCCGGTAAAGGTGCCGAGCCTGAGCTTCGGGCCTTGCAGGTCGACCAGGATGCCGATCGGCCGGCCGGTTTCGCGTTCAATGCCGCGAATCGCGGCCACCAGCTCGCGCATGCGATCCTGGCTGGTGTGGCTCATATTGATGCGGAACACGTCAGCGCCGGCCGCGAACAGCTTGGCCATCATGGCGGGGTCGGTCGAGGCCGGGCCCAGAGTGGCGACGATCTTGGCGCGGCGCAGACGTCTCATTTGCGGCCTTTGCGTGGGGGTGGTGATTCCGGCGGCGGCGACTCCGGTGGCGGCGACTGGCCGGCCGCTGGCGGGATGCGCGGTGGGCCAAGCGGCAACAGCGGCCTTTCCGGCGCTGATTCGGGCGTATCGGTCAATTGTATCGTCCAGGAACGCTGTTCCTGCGTATCGACCTCGAAAAATCCGGTGCGGTCGTAGCCGCGCGCCAGGCAGTTCCTGGTGCCGCGAATGGTGAACTCCTTGTCGCGCGAGCACATATAGGCGTGGCCGGCCCACTCGCCGCCGCGGTCGTAGTCCACTGCGTAGATGTAGTAGTAGCGCGCGACCAGCATTCCGTCTAACAGGGTCTGACAGGTTCGCGGCGCGATGTTCCACCAGCCTTCCGTCACCCAGCCCTCGGTGTCCTTGTAGCCAATGGCGACGCCGACGCGGCTGCCGGTGTTGTTGCAGAGGCGGAAGTCCGCCAGCGCCGGCATGGCTGAGGCCGTCAGCAGCGCCATCGCCAGGATCGAATATCGCGCAAGGATGAAAGAAATGCAGCGCCTGGCGGTGATGAGAGGCAATGCGTTCACGAGGCGTCGGTTGCGGTTGATCGGTTGTGGCGTGAACGATCAGGGCCTGTCAACGACGATGGCCCGGAAGTCGTTCACGTTGGTGTAGGTCGGCCCCGGGGCCAGCAGGTCGTCCAGGGCGGCGAAGAAACCGGTCGAGTCATTATCGGCAAGAAAGGCGGCGGGATCGAGGCCAAGGGCGCGGGCGCGGGCCGCCGTATTCCCGTCCAGGAGGGCCCCCGCCGGATCGGTGGCCGCGCCGCTGCCGCCGTCGGTGCCATCGGTGTCGCCTGCGATCGCCGCCACCGCCGGCATGCTGTCGAGTGCCATCGCCAGCGCCAGGGCATATTCCTGGTTGGGACCGCCGCGGCCTTGCCCCTGCATGGTGACGGTCAATTCTCCGCCGGAGACGATCACCGCCCGCCGGTCTGCCGCCCGCAGTTCCCGTGCGAGACGGGCGTGCTCCCGTGCCACCTGGCGTGCCTCGCCCTCGACGCGATCACCAAGTGAAATGCATTCGTAGCCGCCGGCGCGTACTGCTGCCGCCGCCGCGCGCAGTGAATCCGCCGGGCGTGCGGCGATCGCGAACTGGCTGCCGGTGAATACGGCATCGCCAGGCTTCGGGCTTTCGTTTGCGGGATCGGACAAGGCGCGGGTAACGCTTGCCGGCACATCGAGCTTGTACTTGGTTACGATGACGCAGGCGTCGTGAAGCGTGCTCGGATCGGGCACCGTCGGGCCGGAACCGATCACAGCGGGATCGTCACCCGGTACGTCGGAAATCGCGAGGGTCGCGAGCTTCGCCGGAAAGGCGTGGCGTGCCAGCCGCCCGCCCTTGATGCGCGAGAGATGTTTGCGCACCGTGTTGATCTCGCCGATGTTGGCGCCCGAGCGCAACAAGGCGCGCGTCACCGTTTGGTTGTCTTCGAACGATACGCCCGCGGCCGGCGCGATCCAGTTGGCCGAGGCGCCGCCCGACATCAGCACCAGCACCAGGTCGCCTTCGCCTGCAGCGTCGGCAAGATCAAGCGCCCGTTCGGCGGCCTTGAGGCCAGCGGCATCGGGCACCGGATGGCCGGCCTCGATCATGGTGACTACGCGCGTCGGCCGTCCGTAACCGTGCCGCGCCACGGCGACGCCGGAGAGCCGGGCGGGCACGAGCTTCAGCGTGTCGAGGTAATGCGCTTCCGCAACCTCGGTCATCGAGCCGGCGGCCTTGCCGGCGGCTAGCACGACCAGACGGCCCTTCGGCGGGGGCGGCAGCAGCGGCAGCAGACAGTTCGACGGGTGCGCCGCCGCAACGGCGCGGTCATACAGGGTTGCGAGAAAGGCGCGCAGGGAGCGATTCATTATGTCAGGATAGCTGCACAGAGGCCCGAAAATCAGCCTACCTTGGCAGCTTCATCGGTACGCCGACAGAAACAGCCGATTGAAAGGGTACCGGGGACGCGTGGGCGACGGCCCCATCCGGACGCTTTCAGGCGGTGACGTCGATTTTTACCGCACTGCGTCATGACCCTGCGGCAAACCGCCCGCCGCCGACGTCTTTGTACGGATAGCTGCTGCCGCGGCAAAATACGTTTATAGTTATTCCCGATCGAACTTGGCCCGGCTCGGCGCGCTGCCGTTTTTTCAGAAGGGTCTTGTTGTCGCCGGCGCGGGGGCGCAGTTGGCGGCCAATATCACGTGCGGACCAACCGTACTGCGACAACAAGCAGAACAAACAAACTCTCGAGGGAGAGAACGCATGGCTGTCACGACATTAACGATCAATGGAAAACCGGCGACGGTGGAGGCGGAGCCCGACACACCGTTGCTCTGGGTGGTGCGCGAAAACCTGAGCCTGACCGGCACCAAATTCGGATGCGGCGCGGGCTTGTGCGGCGCCTGCACGGTGCATGTCGATGGCAAGGCCGTGCGCTCCTGCCAGACCGCGCTCGGTGACGTCGCCGGCAAGAAGGTTACCACAATCGAAGGCCTGTCGCCGGACGGGACGCATCCGCTGCAGAAAGCCTGGGTTCAGGAGCAGGTGCCGCAATGCGGCTACTGCCAGTCCGGCCAGATCATGCAGGCTGCGACGCTGATCGCCAAAAACAAGCAGCCGACGCAGGAGCAGATCGTCGCGCATATGAACGGCAACATATGCCGCTGTGGCACTTATCCGCGCATCGTGCGCGCCATTCAACGCGCCGCACGGGAGGGCTAAGTCATGACAATCCATGTCAAGAATGGCTCGGTCGCAACCAGCATCAGCCGCCGCGGTTTCGTGGCCGGCACCGCGGGACTCACTTTCGTATTCACGCTCGGTGGTCTTGGCCGTGGCGCCGCGATTGGCGAAACGAAGCCGACACAATTCAACGCCTGGGTGAGCATTGCGCCGGACGATACCGTCACTATCCTTTGTCCGGCGGCCGAGATGGGGCAGGGGGTCTATACCTCGCTGCCGCTGATCCTGGCGGAGGAACTCGACGCCGATTGGTCGAAGGTGCGGGTCGAGTTCGCGCCCGCGAACCCGAAAGTCTACGGTAACCACCACCGTCTGTTTAACGGCGCGCAGATTACCGCGGCCAGCGTTTCGGTGCCCGGCTATTTCACGCCGTTGCGCATGGCCGGCGCGCAAGCGCGCAGGGTGCTGCTTGAAGCGGCAGCGGCGTCGTGGGGGGCACCGGTTTCCGAATTGACGACCGACAATGGCACCATCTTCCACAAGAAGTCCGGTCGCACGATGAGCTACGGCAAGGTCGTGTCCTTCGCGAAGGTCCCGACGACGCTGCCGAAGATCAGCGAAAAGGATCTGAAGAAACCCTCGCAGTTCAAGCTCATTGGCCGCAAGGATATAGGGCGCCTGGACGTGCCGGCCAAGAGCACCGGCAAGGCCCAGTACGAAATCGACGTGCATGTTCCGGGCATGATCTATGCCTCGGTATTGCAGTCGCCGATGGAAGGCGCCAAGCCCAAGGACGTCAACATCCCCGAGGTGATGAAGGTCAAGGGCGTGACCAAGGTGATCCCGCTGCCGTTCGGCGTGGCGGTGTTATCCGACACGTTCGATGGCGCCCGCCGCGGACTCAACGCGCTCAACGTGACCTGGGACACCAGCAAGGCGGTCGCCGCGGGCTTTGATTCCGACGCAGCAAAGGCGGACTACGCCATGAAAGGGCGCGATCCCGGCACCTCGACCCATGTCGAGTATCAGGTCGGCGACGCCCTCGGCAGCCTGAAGGGTGCGAAAAAGACGGTGGAGGCCGGCTATTGGTCGGAATACACCTACCACGCCCAGATGGAGCCGATGAACGCGGTCGCCCATGTTGCGCCCGACGGAAAGTCTTGCGACATCTGGACGGGCACGCAGTTTGGCGCGCTCGCTACCTTCATCATCGCCGGCATCCTCAAGACCACGCCGGACAAGATCAGGGTCCATAACCAGTTTCTGGGCGGCGGCTACGGCCGGCGCATCTGGCCGGATGCGCTGATCCAGGCGACGATCCTGTCCAACATCACCAAGAAGCCGGTGAAGCTCCTGCTCACCCGCGAGGAGGACGTGGCGGCGGCCCGGCCACGGCCGATGACGCATCACGCGCTTACGGCCGGCCTCGACGATCAGGGCAACATCGTCGGCTGGCACCATCGCCTGGTGTCGGAAAACGTCGACGCGGTGGCCGCGCCGCCGCGCTTCAAGGCCTCGGGTGGCAAGGACTATATCGGCGCCCGCGGTCTCGACCAGGCGTTCTACGCCATGCCCAATGTGCTCGCGGAATACGCCCGTGAGATCCGCGGCATGCGCGTGCATGCATGGCGCGCCATCGGCTCCGGCTACAACAAGTTCGCGGCCGAAGGCTTCCTCGACGAAGTGGCGGTGGCGGCCGGCAAGGATCCGCTGGCACTGCGGCTCGAGTTGACGAAGGACAAGCCGCGCGCCAACGCGGTCATCAAGGCGGTGGCCGAAATGTCCGACTTCAACAAGAAACGGCCGGGCCGCGGCATGGGCATCGCGTTCACGGATTATCACGACAGTCTTGCGGCGGGCGTGGCGGAAGTCTCGCTCGACGAGAGCACCGGAAAGATCAAGGTCCATAACTTCTGGATTGCGGTCGATCCGGGCATCGTGGTCCAGCCCGATCACGTTCTGGCCGAAGCCGAAGGTGGTGTGGTCTTCGGCTTGAGTTCGGCACTGGTCGAGCAGTTCTCCGTAAAGGACGGCAAAGTGCAGGCGACCAACTTCAACGACTATCCGGTGATCCGGATGAGCGACATTCCGGCGATCCACAGCCGGATCGTCGAAAGCGGCGCGTTCCCGAGCGGCATGGGCGAGATCGGCGTGATCCCGGTTGCGCCCGCGATCGCCAACGCCGTTGCCCAGCTTACCGGCAAACGCCTCAGGCACCTGCCGATGACGCCGGAGCGCGTCAAGGAGGCGTTGAAGGCGTAAACTTCGCCGTAACGACAAGGCCCGCCGCGCCCACCCGGCCGCGGCGGGCTTTTTCATGGGATATTCATGGCCATGGAATTCGCGCGCTGGTGCGCCTATCTTTGGTCCAAAGCTGCAAAAGGAACTGGCGTTATGGACGACAAGACCCGCACCGAACTGGAAGCTGCCGTCTACCGGCGCCTGGTCGAGCACCTGCGCGAGCGCACCGATGTGCAGAACATCGACCTGATGAACCTTGCCGGATTCTGCCGCAACTGCCTCTCGAACTGGATGAAGGACGCGGCCGACGCGAAAGGCCTCGCCATGAGCAAGGACGAGAGCCGCCAGATCGTCTACGGCATGCCTTACGACGAATGGCGGGCGAAATACCAGAAAGAGGCGTCCGCCGACCAGAAGGCGGCCTTCGAAAAGTCCAGACCCCCGCACTAGGTTCACTGCGCTATGTGAACAGCGTGGAAGGCGCGTCTCCGTGGCTTGACCGGGGGCTGCGTAATTCCGAAAGCTCTCCGGCAAGACGGCGGCCGTTTCCGCCGCTGTACAAGGAGACTTCGATGCCTGCTTCCGCTGCGGCTGAAAA
Source organism: uncultured Pseudomonadota bacterium (assembly GCA_963773715.1). GTDB lineage: Bacteria > Pseudomonadota > Alphaproteobacteria > Rhizobiales > Xanthobacteraceae > Pseudolabrys. The sequence goes on from CAVZCM010000003.1 coordinate 1,173,691, forward strand.
AGACACAGAACAAGCCACAACCCGCTTCGCCAAGGATCAGCTCAAGGCCATCATCGAGCGCATCGAGCGGCTCGAAGAGGAGAAGAAGGCGACCTCCGACGATATCCGCGACGTCTACGCCGAAGCCAAGGGCAACGGCTTCGACGTCAAGGCCCTGCGCACCATTGTGCGCCTGCGCAAGATAGACACCGACGAGCGCAAGGAGCAGGAAGCCGTGCTGGAAACCTACATGCACGCGCTCGGGATGCTGAACTGAAGGCAGCGGCTTTTCCCGGATGCGGCGCAGCACGAAGTGGTGCGCCGCTGATCCGGGATCTTTATGAATTCTGAGTGTGGAACGATCCCGGGTCTGCAGCGCAGCGTTTCACGCTGCGCGGCGCCCGGGACGCGCATCCGCGCTTATCGCAGCGATGCCGTTCGCTGCGGGACGAATTGCGTCGTCGCCACGAACACGATCGCCTCGCCGCTGAAGCGGTCGGCCGTCATGCCGGACTGCGGATCGTCCGCGAAACCCATTACTACCGCCCGGGCCGGCTTGTAGAGCAGGTCCTGGAAGAGGCGTGGGTCATTGCCGACGAGCTGCGACACGGTCATCGCCCGGGAAACGCTCGGGGTGAGCACGGCGGCGCGCGTCCACGGGCTGCTCAGGCGCTGGTCGCCGATCGCCATCGGCGTGCCGAGCAGCGAGTTTGCTTCCATGGTCAGCGGTTCGTCGGCGGCGCCGGCCCATGCCGGCGTGACCAGCCGCGGCAGGTGCGCGTGCAGGCGCTGGCCCATCGGGTTCGGCGCCGCATCGGGCGCCGCCGTCCGATCCTCTGCGGCGTAGGCAAGTGCTTCATTGTTGCCGGTGCTGCCGGTCGGGTTCGGATCGGCGCTCGCTACCTTGAACGGTGCGACGGACACGACCTCGCGCTCGACCGGTCCCGGCCAGAAGCGCTTGTCGAAGATATTTACGCTGGCCGAAGCGGTCGTGACCGGCGCCGCCAACGGCTTCGACTCCTCCGAGACCAGGGTCAGGAGCTTCGGACGGCCCTGCGGCATCGGCACCGTTGTCGCGCTCGCCAGCTGGACGCGCGGGCTCGCAGGGGCGGGCCTGGTGGCTTTCAGGCTGGCCAGCACCAGCGGCGCGCCTGCACGTCCGTCATCCTCATTATCATCATCCGAATTGACCAGCGCGAGGAGCGATCCCTGCTGCCGGCGCTCGGCCGCCAGTTCCGCCACCTGCACCTGCTGGTCGGTGATCACCCCGGCGGCACGTGCGAGCTGGAGTGTCCGCCCGCTCGGAGCATTGCCGCGCCGTTCGATGTCGGCCAACGCCTGGGTGAAGCCGGGCAACGGCTGGCCGTCGCTCGGAATATGAACGGTGCGCCCGTCCGGGAAGATCCTGACCAGTTGCTCGCGCGAAATGCCGGGCCAATGCCGGACGGTGCCGACATCCAGATGCACGAAGGGCGAACCGGACCTGGGATAGAAGCCGACGCCGCCGCGCTGCATTTTCAGCCCGACCGCGCGCAGCCTGGCGAGCGGCACACCGGGAATGAAGAAGTCGATCGCCTTGCCGAGTACGTGCTGGCTGAACTTGGCGACGCCGCCGGAGCGAACCCGCAGCATGGAATTGGTTTCGGGCGCGCGGTAGCCGCAGATGATCTCGATCGGCTGGGTGGCGCCGGTTTCGCGATAGGCCTGCCACATGATGTCGAACAGGTGTGGATCCATGCGCACCTGTTCGTCGCGGCGCCAGTCACGCAGGAACCAGTCCAGTCGCTTGAGGGCGGCGTCGTCGTATTCGCCGTTGCGCTTGTAGGTGACGGTTATGGTCTCGCCGGTGTGGGCGTGACGCATGCTCAGGGTGCGGGTCTCGCCCTGGGCGACAGCATTGCGCAGCGAATGACCGGCGACGAGCAGAACGACAACGGCCAGCCCGAAACGGACACCGGCACGCGCCAGATTACCGAACACAGAACGTCCCCACGCGGAACTCACCGCTACTGCCACCAATCTTGAAAAGCACCGTCCCACTTGTCCCCGCCACGCCCCAGAATTCGGCCGTCGGAGACGACCTTAGCAGTCTTGTCGGGATCGGTTAACGCGCGCTTAGCAGCGGGCCCCCCCGGATCAGAATTGGCAATCTGCCCGGGGAAAATGGCGGAAAATTGCCGGCCCGGGGCGAGGAGGCGGATTTCGGGCTGAATCGCCCTCCACGGGGCGGTTCCCGCCCCGGCTGGGCTCGCATGAGAGGGGACTTTTGGCCGCTCCGGGCCGGATCAGCGGAAAAGCCGTTCGAAGAACACGAACGGGTTGCCCGCCTCACGGCGCTCGACCCGGCGCAGGATTTCCTGGTTGGCCTGCAAGGTTTCGAGGTCGCGGGTCGGGTCCGGGGGCGGCGCGACGTCGGCCACCCGGCGCTCGTCGCTGTTGAGGATGGCGCGGATGCGCGAATCGAAGCCGTAGATGTCGTCACGCACCCGCAACTTGCCGCTCTCGTCGACGTAGGCGGTCTGATAGGTGAGGTGCACCCTTGGCCGCTTCATGAGCCTGAAGTCGTGCTGCTCCTGCCCGAACATCGCCTGGATCTCGCGCGAGTTCGGCGTGCGCTGACCCCCCATCGACAGCGAGAGGATCATTTCACCGAACCTGGTCGGGTTCTCCACCCGCATGCAGCCGTGGCTGAAGGCGCGCTGGCTGTAGTTGAACAGCCGCTTCTCGGGCGTGTCGTGCAGGTAGACCAGGAACTTGTTGTGGAAGTTGAACTTGATGCGGCCGAGCGCATTGGCGGCGCCGGGTGGCTGCACAACGTTGATATGGCCGTCCGGGCCTTTCTTTACCTCGAGCCCCATGCGGTCGAAAATGTTGGGGTCGGTCTCGTAGCGCGGCAGCAGTTCATTGTGGATGATCGACTGCGGCACGTACCACGACGGATTGACGATCACCGTATCCATCCAGGCGCTGACCAGCGGGGTCGGCGTCTGCGGCTTGCCGACGACGATCTTCGTGGTCCAGACCACGCGCCGCTCGTCGACCAGTTTGAGCGAGAAGTCCGGCACGTTGACCATGACGTAGGTGTCGCCGAGATCGCGCGGCAGCCAGCGCCAGCGCTCCATGTTCGCCTTCACGGTATCGATCACCTGGGCGCGTTTCGGCCCGTTGATCGCGGCAAGCGTCTTCTCGCCGATGATGCCGCTGGGACGCAGACCGTTGTTGTGCTGGATACCCCGGATCACGTTGTAGAGGCGACGGTCGTAGGTGGTGTCGTCCGGCTTCCTGCTCATGAGACCGACGCGCGTGCGGATGAGCGGGATGCGATCATCCTTCTTGCCCGGACGGATGATGGGACCGTCGGGAATGCGGCTGGTTTCGTCACTGCCCTGGCCTATCAATTCGGCGAGCTTCTGCTTGAGTGCGCGAAAGCTTTGTGCGGGCGGATTGAAGCTTTCGATGGCCGCGTCGACGTCGCGTGCCTCGAACACCGTCTTCAGGATCGCGGCCGGATCAGGCGTGTGGTCGCCGTAATCGACCTGCGCGAACACGCGACCCGGAGCGATGCGGCCGGTCGACAGGTGCCGGGCGAAGGTGAGCAGCGAATAGGTGAGGCCGATATCGCCCTTGGCCAGCTCCGCCGCGCTGTTGGCATTGTGGAAGGGCGGCACCGGATATTCGGCCGCGCTCAGCGCATCGGCGGCGGCATTCTGCAACCGCGCGATAACCGTCCTTGCGCGCGGGGTGAGCGTGCCGTTCCGGATCCACAGCGGCGCGTAGCTGTGTGCCGCGTAGAAGTCCTGGATCGCCTTGCGCTCGCCTTCGCGCGCGATGCCCTTGCCGGACGTCCTGGTGGTGAGGATGGTGCGCAGGGCCTCGATGATCGCCGCATCGTTGGCGGCCAGCGGCCTGTCGAGCGAGTTGACGAGCGCGAGAGCGCCCGTGGCGGCTTCGGCCGGCGCCTGGACGGCCGGCTGCGCCGCCGGCGGCACGGGTAGTGCGGCGCGGGGCGGAGTTGCAGGCGTCGCTTCACGGCGCACGGCCGTGCGTTCTTGCAGCGCGGACGGCGCGTTGCGTTGAATGGTTTGGTAGCGCTCGGTTGCCGCATGCGAGCGCGCGTCGTGGCGCGGCGAACGGGTGGAGCGGCTTGCGGGGTGGCGCCGCGGCGTGGTGCGTTGACGGTACATGCGCTGGCGGTAGCTGCGCTGGCCGTTGAGCGAGGGCGGCAGCGGCTGCGCCGACTGAACGCGTTCCGGCGCCGAGATGCCAGGCGTCGGCGCGGCGACGATCAGGGCCAGCACGGTGCCGGCGAGGAGACGGCCAACAAATCGTCCTGTACGCATTCCAAAACTCCAACTCAACGCAACAACTTCGCGCGCCCTTCAAACACGCGATGCGGAGGCCCCGGGCGCGCTCTGCAACCACAGCATTATGCGGCCGAACGGCTCACGGGACGACCCGATTCCGGCTTCTATTTATGCTTACTTGCGATCACGGCTAACGCGCACCGTGCGCATGGTTAAGACGCCAGTGCAGCGGATTTGACGGTCCTGTCAGCATGGCCACGAATCCTCCATAGGACCGTCCAATCCAAAGCTGCACCAGAATCAAATAGTTGCCAGCGGTCCTTTGATTACGACAATTGCTTCGAGCTTGCAGCAAAGGGAGGCAAATGTCGGAATCGGACCACTGGTATTCCGCCTCAATCGGCGACGGCGCTCTCCTTGCGCGAGCGGCTGGCGTCTTCAAGCCCAAGACTTTCCAGCTTGCGGTAGAGAGTTCGAGCGGCCGATCTTGAGACGGCGCGCCACTTCCGACATCTGCCCGCGATAATGATTGATGGCGAAGCGGATGACCTCGCTTTCGATGTCTTCGAGGGTGCGCATTTCGCCCTGCGCGTCGGTCAGATGCAATGCGTGCGCCGGTAGTGTTAACGCCGTCGCGCCGGCGGCCTCGCTGATGTCCGGCATGGAAGCGGCCATCGCCGGCGCCGGCTCGGGCAACGACTGCATCGTATCGCCCGCCTCATTGAGCCGGGCGGCAACCTGGGGAAATTCGTTAACGCCGATTTCCTCGCCGTCGGCCAGCACCACCGCGCGGAAAACCGCGTTCTCGAGCTGGCGCACGTTGCCCGGCCAATTGAAGGCCGCGAGCAGCGCCACGGCCTCGGCGCTCAGGGCGCGCACGCGCTTTCCTTCTTCCGCCGCGATACGCGTGAGGAAATGGCGGGCAAGGGCAGGGATGTCCTCGCTGCGTCTGCGCAGCGGCGGGACCGATACCGGGAAAACGTGCAGGCGATAGAACAGATCTTCGCGGAACCGGCCCGCTTTCACGTCGGCGATCAGGTCGCGGTTGGTCGCGGAGACGATACGCACGTCGACTTTCACACTCTTGCGACCACCGACCGGCTCCACTTCGCCTTCCTGCAACGCGCGCAGCAATTTCACTTGCGCCGGCAACGGCAGTTCGCCGGCTTCGTCCAGGAACAGCGTGCCGCCGTCAGCCTCAATGAACTTGCCGGTGTGCTTTTCGGTGGCGCCGGTGAAGGCGCCTTTCTCGTGCCCGAACAGGATCGACTCGACCAGGTTCTCGGGCATGGCGCCGCAGTTCACCGCCACGAATGGCCTGGCCCGCCGCGCGCCCGATCCGTGGATGGCGCGTGCGATCAGTTCCTTGCCGACGCCGGATTCGCCTTCGATCAGTACGGGGATCGCCGACGCCGCCGCCTTCTCGGCGGCGCGCAGCACCGGCCGCATGGTCTCCGAACGCGTGATGATGTCTTTGATCGTAAGCGTGCCCTCGCGGCTACGCTTCAGCCGCTGCAATTCCCCGGCGAGCGCGCGCGTCGCGAGCGCGTTATGCAACGACACCTGCAGGCGTTCCGGGCTTGCAGGTTTGACGACGAAGTCGGTGGCACCCGCACGCATGGCCGACACCACGTTGTCGATGCCGCCGTGGGCCGTCTGCACGATCACCGGCACGACGACGCCCGCTTCGCGCAGGCGCGCCAGCACGCCGAGCCCGTCGAGATCGGGCATTACCAGGTCGAGCACCATGCAATCGACCGGCGCGGCGCCCGCGTCGGTCAGCCGCTTGAGCGCGGCGTCGCCGCCGTCTGCGGTTTCCGCCTCGTAACCGAAACGCTGCACCATGGCCTCGATCAGGCGGCGCTGGACGGGATCGTCGTCGACGACAAGAATGGTCTCGGGCATGTATGGGGCTCCATCCGGCGGCTGTGCCGAATTGGAGCACTTTGGGCGATCAGCCTTAATGTGCCCTTAAGCCGGTCGCCCGATTGCCCTGTCCCCGGGCGCCTCGTCCGGGTCGCCGGCTACGCGAGGAACCAGTTTCTTCGCCGGAGTGGAGTTCTCATTTTCGCTGCCCGCGCGGGCCATTTGTCGCGCCGTCTCGGTTGATCCGACCGCTTTTGCGCCCGATATAGGTCAGGCGATCGCTGCCGTTCCTTTCCCGCCTGCGGGGCTCACAGCCCGCGCGCCCAGCCACGGATTTCCAATGCCCCCTACTGCCAGGAAAAAAGCCAGATCCGCCTCGAAGACCGCGTCCAGGCCCCGCGGGGTCTCGCGCCTCGGCCTGTTGCCCGAGTGGAACCTGGACGACCTTTATCCGGGCATGGACAGTCCCGCGCTCAGGCGCGACCTGGAGCAGTCGGCCGCCGAATGCGCAGCCTTCGAAGAGGCGTACAAGGGCAAGCTGCAGGTGATTGCGACAGGGGAGCGGGCGGGGCAAGCGCTGGCCGAAGCGCTCAAGCGCTACGAGGCGATCGAGGACAAGCTCGGCCGGCTGATCTCCTATGCATCCCTTCTCTATGCCGGCAACAGCAGTGATCCGGCGCGTGCCAAGTTCTACGGCGACGTGCAGGAGAAGCTCACCGCCGCTTCCATCCATCTCCTGTTCTTCACGCTCGAGCTCAACCGAGTCGACGATGCCGTGCTCGAGGCGGCCATGGCGGACCCGGCGCTCGGCCATTACCGGCCGTTTATCGAGGACGTGCGCAAGGAAAAGCCATACCAGCTTGAGGATCGCATCGAGCAGCTCTTTCACGAGAAATCGGTGACCGGCTATTCGGCCTGGAACCGGCAGTTCGACGAGACCATCAACGGTTTGCGCTTCAGGGTTGGCGGCCGCGAGCTTTCCATCGAGCCGACACTGAACCTCTTGCAGGACACCGACGGCAAGAAGCGCAAGGCCGCGGCGGAAGCGCTGGTCAAGACTTTCAGAACGAACCTGCGCGGTTTCACGCTGATCACCAACACGCTCACCAAGGACAAGGAAATCTCCGACCGCTGGCGTGGCTTCAAGGACATCGCGGACGCGCGCCACCTGTCAAACCGCGTCGAGCGCGAAGTGGTGGACGCGCTGGTCGATGCCGTGCGCAACGCCTACCCGAAGCTTTCGCATCGCTATTACGCATTGAAGGCGAAGTGGTTCGGCAAGAAGAAACTGCCGCACTGGGACCGCAATGCACCGCTGCCGAAGGTGGCGCAGCGCACGATCTCCTGGGAAGACGCGCGCGGCACCATCCTCACGGCCTACGGCGCCTTCTCGCCCAGGATGGCGGAGGTTGCCGACGACTTCTTCAGGAAGCGCTGGATCGACGCGCCGGTGCGTCCGGGCAAGCAGCCGGGCGCCTTCTCGCACCCGACCGTGCCGTCGGCGCATCCGTACGTGATGCTCAATTATCAAGGCAAGCCGCGCGACGTGATGACGCTTGCGCACGAGCTCGGCCACGGCGTGCACCAGGTGCTGGCGGCGCCCAACGGCGCGCTGATGGCACCGACGCCGCTGACGCTTGCCGAAACCGCGTCCGTATTCGGCGAGATGCTCACCTTCCGCAAGCTGCTGGCGCAGACCACCGACAGGAAGCAGCGCAAGGCCATGCTCGCCGCCAAGGTCGAGGACATGATCAACACGGTGGTGCGGCAGATCGCGTTCTACTCGTTCGAGCGCAAGGTGCACACCGAGCGTCGCAACGGCGAGCTGACGTCCGACAAGCTCTGCGAACTGTGGATGTCGGTGCAGGCGGAAAGTCTGGGGCCGGCGATCGAACTGAAGCCCGGATATGAGACATTCTGGGTCTATATCCCGCACTTCATCCATTCGCCGTTCTACGTCTACGCCTATGCATTCGGCGACTGCCTGGTGAACTCGCTCTATGCGGTCTACGAGCAGTCGGAGGCGGGCTTTGCCGAGCGCTATCTCGCCATGCTGGCGGCCGGCGGCACCAAGCACCATTCCGAACTGCTGGCGCCGTTCGGGCTCGACGCCCGCGACCCGAAGTTCTGGGATCGCGGTCTGGACGTTATCGCCAATCTGATTTCGGAGCTGGAAGCGCTCGGCTAGCAGTTACTGGACCGGGAAGGCATCAGGCTGCGCGTTGAGAATATCGCGCACCGCGAACAGCAGCTCGCGCCCGGCATCGGGATCCGTTTTCGTCTTCCGATAGGCATCCCATTGCGCGGTGAGGACCGTGGCGGCGGTCCTGGGCGGCATGCTGGCCGCTATCTTCGCCTCGGCGATGGTTTCTTCCAGGTCACTGCGCTCACCGGCGTCGGGCAGGCGTTTGACGGCGTCCTCGGCCACGTCAAACGCGCCGCGCGCGAGCAGCGGCGAGAGGACGGTGCTTTCAAATTGAGCCGAATCCTCTGGGTCGAGTTCCTGCTTTCGCCATGCCCGCGCCGCCGGCGATTTCATCGCTGCGGCCAGTTCCTTGCGGGGGTCGCCATGAGTCGAGTTTGAAGCGGATTCGCAGCAGGCGCAGATATTCGCGCTCCGGCTTCGGCAAAACGGCCACGACCTTCCCGGCAGCGTCGCCCGCTTCGATCCTGGTATCCGACAACCAGTTGGTGTCGCCGTGCGGCCGCAGTTTGACGATCGCTACGACGGCGGCGCGGTCGCCCGCCTCGACCGCGCGCCCAAGTACGCCGCCGTAGATATTGACGTCGGCCGCCATGCCGATAGCGACCGGACGCTCGAACTTCTCCGCCGTGAGCCACGAGGGGGCTTTGCGCAAGGCGGCAGGAATATCGCGCACCGGCAGGTCGCGCAGCATCAATCCAAAAGCGTAGCCGATCCAGTTGCGCTGCGTCTTGTCCTTGACGTTCCCGAGCTTGCCGAATTCGCGCGCGAGGAATGCGGCAAAGCTATTAAGGTCGTGGCGGCGCGCGTAAAGGACGGCGGCGAGATCGACGCGGTCGCTCTGCTTTGGCAGCGCCAGCACCGTCGGCAACGGATCGGGACCGCAGGCGCAGCGCACGAGTGCGCGCGCCAGCGGTTGCCGCGTGTCCCAGACTTCGTTGGCGAGTTTGCGGCCGAGCGCGTCGTGGAGGCTGATATTGACCGTGCGGTGGTGCTTTGCCTCGGTGGCGACGGCGAGGCCGGGCTTGCCGGCTTGCGCGAGCGTGTCGAGGACCGCGGCGAGCGTTTCCCACCAGCGCTGAAAATTGCTCTCGACCTCGCCGAGCATGTTATCGGCCGTTGCATCGTCGCCCGCAACGATGGCGGCGGCGACGCCTGTGACGCGCCGCTCGCGGTCGAGTAGCTTCTGTCCGATCGTCGCGTCGGTAAAGAAGCGTGCCGCTGTGCGGTCGAGATAGGCCTTGCGGGCGCCGAGGTCTTTCATACGGTGCGCCGTGTTCATGACAAGCCGCGCGCGCTCGTAGTCTTCATGACTGCCGGCGCTTGCCGTCAGCGCGAGATCGACGCTGCATGTGACAGTCGGCCGCGCGAGGCATTCGGGGGCAAGGGAGGTTTGCGCGGCAGCCGGCGCGCTCGGGGCCATCGCGGCGACGATCGTCCAAAAAAATGCCGCATGGGTCGCGGTAATTGTCGCCGTGATGGCTCGTTTCATGAAGTGACCTTCACTATATGAGGTTATCACAAGGCTCCCGCGGCACAATGACTGACCGTTCCGACGACCGCGAAAAGAACCGTTTCTCCGCCCGAGCCCGGCGCTACGCGCGGGTTGGCACCAGCGTCGGCGGCGTAGCCGCGCGGATGGCGAGTCAGCGTGTCATGCGGCGGCCGTCCGATCGCGCCGGCAACGCGCTGGCGCTCGCCGCTGCGCTCGGCGGCCTGAAAGGCCCGATCATGAAGGTGGCGCAACTGCTCGCCACCATCCCCGACGCGCTGCCGCCGGAATATGCCAACGAGCTGATCAAGCTGCAAAGCCAGGCGCCGCCCATGGGCTGGGGCTTCGTCAAGCGCCGCATGAGCGCCGAGCTTGGCCCCGACTGGCAGAAGAAGTTTTCCGAATTCGAACATCAGCCGGCGGCGGCCGCCTCGCTCGGCCAGGTGCACAAGGCGCACGCGCTCGGCGGCAGCGCGCTTGCCTGCAAGCTGCAATATCCGGACATGCAGTCAGCGGTCGAAGCCGATCTGCAGCAATTGAAGCTGCTGCTCAACCTGCGCAAGCGCTTCGATCCTGGCATCGACACCAGCGAGATCGGTGTCGAGATCGCCGCCCGCCTGCGCGAAGAGCTCGACTACATCCGCGAGGCCAGGCACGTTGCGCTCTACCAGGCCATGCTCAAGGACGAGCCCGCCATCCGCGTGCCGAAGGTCTGGCCGCAGCTGTCTACGGGCCGGCTGCTCACGCTGGATTGGCTCGAGGGCACGCGCATGCTTTCCCACAAGGACGCAGCGCTGTCCGAGCGCAACCGGCTCGCCAGGGCCATGTTCACCGCCTGGTGGGCGCCGTTCGCCCGCTACGCCGTCATCCACGGCGATCCGCATCTCGGGAATTACTCGGTGTTCGACGACGCCAAGGGCCGGCCGGTGGGGATCAACCTGCTTGATTATGGTTGCATCCGCATTTTCCCGCCCAGCTTCGCCGGCGGGGTGGTCGACCTCTACCACGGCCTCCTGCACGGCGATGACGACCTGGTGGTGCATGCCTACGAGACCTGGGGCTTCAAGCGCCTCAACCGCGAGCTCATCGACGCGCTCAATATCTGGGCGCGCTTCATCTACGGCCCGCTGCTCGAGGACCGGGTGCGCACCATCGCTGACGGGGTCAAACCCGCTGACTACGGCCGCAAGGAGGCCTTCCGGGTCCACCAGGCCCTGAAGGCCAGGGGCCCGGTGACCGTGCCGCGGGAATTCGTGTTCATGGACCGGGCCGCAGTCGGCCTCGGCGCCGTGTTTCTGCATCTCGCCGCCGAACTGAATTTTTTCAAGTTGTTCAACGACGCCATCGCCGATTTTGCCGTGGAAACGGTGGCGGCGCGGCAGGCCGCCGCCCTGGAAAAGGCCGGGCTGGAGCCCGCGCCTGTGGGTTGAACCGGCAGCCGTTGCCCTGCCGCCCCAATTGCGCTAATCGCTCCCTGGTGTCCCGAATCCGAAGTCCGCTTCAATCCGCGGCCTGTCGGGAGCGGACTTCGGATTCGTAGGACACTAGCAAACTTATGATTCTAGTGTGGGTTGGTTCGGAAATCCGCTTGAAGAGCGGGCGACAAGAATGAAGCGGACTTCCGAACCACCACACCAGGCCCGCCTTAATTGAGCCCTCCGGAGACTTCCCCCCATGGCCGAACACGGCACTGTCGAATACGCCACCGCCGACGGAAACGACTATCCGGCGCACGAGAACACCTACGTCCGCTTCGTTGACTTCGCCTTCGTCGGCACGGTTCACGTAGTGAACATCCTGTTAGGCCTGGCGGTCGGCGGGGTGATGGGCCACTGGTTCCTGGCCTTGCTTATCTGGATCGTGGCGGTGTTTGGCGCCATTCCGGGCCTGATCACCGGCTCGAAGACTTCGAGCTACATAGCCTTCGTCATCTGCTTTCTTATCTTCGCCTTCATCGGCGTATCCTGAAGCGTGACCTAATCCGCCGGGCGGAAACGGGGAGGCGACCATGAAGATAGCCGTAGCCCGTGAAGCGGAGGCGAACGAGCCGCGGGTCGCCGCCACGCCGGAAACCGTGAAGAAGCTGATCGCCGCCGGCGCCGAGGTTGCGGTCGCGCGCGGGGCCGGCATCGCATCCGGCATTCCCGACAGCGAATTCGAGGCCGCCGGCGCTACCGTCGGCGAGAGCGTCACCAGGAACGCCGACGTGGTGCTGAAGGTTCGCCGTCCGCTTTCCAACGAGCTTTCCGAATACAAGAAGGGCGCGTTGGTCATCGCTATCATGGACCCCTACGGCCATGCAGCCGAGCTGAAGGCCATGGCTGACGCCGGACTCTCCGGCTTCGCGATGGAACTGATGCCGCGCATCACCCGCGCGCAGTCCATGGACGTGCTCTCGAGCCAGGCCAACCTTGCGGGCTACCGCGCGGTGATCGACGCCGCGGAAGAATACGGCCGCGCCTTGCCGATGATGATGACGGCAGCCGGCACCGTTCCGGCCGCGAGAGTGTTCATCATGGGCGTCGGTGTCGCAGGTCTTCAAGCCATTGCGACGGCGCGCCGTCTCGGCGCGGTCGTCACCGCCACCGACGTGCGCCCCGCCACCAAGGAGCAGGTGGAAAGCCTGGGCGCCAAGTTCGTCGCGGTGGAGGACGAAGAGTTCAGGCAGGCCGAGACCGCCGGCGGCTACGCCAAGGAGATGTCGAAGGAATATCAGGCGAAACAGGCCGCGCTGGTCGCCGAGCACATCAGGAAGCAGGACATCGTCATCACCACCGCGCTGATTCCCGGCCGCCCCGCGCCGCGGCTCATCTCCGCGGACATGGTGGCCTCCATGCGTCCCGGCTCGGTGATCGTCGATCTCGCGGTCGAACGCGGCGGCAACGTCGAAGGCGCCAAGCCCGGTGAAGTGGTGCAGGCAGGGCCCGCCAGGATCGTCGGCCATCTCAACGTCGCCGGCCGCATCGCCGCCTCGGCATCGGCGCTCTACGCCAAGAATCTTCTTACCTTTTTCGATCTGATGATCGACAAGAACGAGAAGAAGCTCGCCGTGCCGTGGGACGACGAGATTATAAAGGCGACCTTGCTCACCCGCGACGGCGCGGTGGTGCACCCGAATTTCCAGCCCAGGACCGCGGCGTGAAGATGCAGGCGCTGCGGCATACTCTGTTCACCTCTCCCCTGGTGGGAGAGGTCGCCCGAGCGAAGCGAGGGCGGGTGAGGGGGATCGTTTCGTGTGTCCCCCTCACCCGGCTCGCGGCTTCGCCGCTCGCCACCCTCTCCCACCAGGGGAGAGGGTAAGACAGCAAGAGGCTCTGCCATGGACCACATCGCCAGTGCGGTCGATCCCTTCGTGTTCCGCTTCTCGATTTTCGTGCTGGCGGTGTTCGTCGGCTACTACGTGGTGTGGTCGGTGACCCCGGCGCTGCACACCCCCTTGATGTCGGTGACCAACGCCATCTCCTCGGTGATCGTGGTCGGCGCGCTGCTCGCCGTCGGCGTGGCGCTGGTCGGCGACGACCAGGGGCCGGTCTGGGCGCGCGCGCTCGGCTTCGTCGCGCTGGTCTTCGCCTCCATCAACATCTTCGGTGGGTTCCTCGTCACCCAGCGCATGCTGGCGATGTACCAGAAGAAAAAGAAGTGACGGCCATGCTGGGGGGAAACCGCATTCCTGTCTCCGCCACGATTAGGAGCGCGCCATGAGCGCCAATCTCGTCGCGCTGCTCTATCTCGTATCCGGCGTCCTGTTCATCCTCGCGCTGCGCGGCCTGTCGAGCCCGGAGTCGAGCCGCCGCGGCAATCAGTTCGGCATCATCGGCATGACGATCGCCGTGTTGACCACGCTCGCCGCCCACCCGCCGGCGGGCGGCCTGGCCTGGGCGCTGGTCGTTGGCGGCATTGCCATCGGCGGCGGCATCGGCGCCGTGATCGCGCGCAAGGTCCCGATGACCTCGATGCCGGAACTGGTCGCCGCCTTCCACTCGCTGGTCGGCATGGCGGCGGTGCTGGTCGCCGCCGGCGCCTTCTATGCGCCGGCCGCCTTCGACATCGGTACGCAAGGCCACATTCACCAGCAAACCCTGATCGAGATGTCGCTCGGCGCCGCCATCGGCGCCATCACCTTCACCGGATCGGTTATCGCCTTCCTGAAGCTGTCGGGCCGCATGAGCGGCAAGCCGATCATGCTGCCGGCGCGTCACGTCATCAATATCGCGCTTGGCGTTGCGCTGGTCTTCTTCATCGTCACCTTCTACCTGCACCAGACGGCAATCGAATTCTGGGTCATCGTCGCGCTTTCGCTGCTGCTCGGTATCCTGATCATCATCCCGATCGGCGGCGCCGACATGCCGGTGGTGATCTCGATGCTGAACTCCTACTCGGGGTGGGCGGCCGCCGGCATCGGCTTCACCCTCGGCAACACCGCGCTGATCATCACCGGGGCGCTGGTCGGCTCCTCGGGCGCGATCCTGTCCTACATCATGTGCAAGGGCATGAACCGTTCGTTCATCTCGGTCATCCTCGGCGGCTTCGGCGGCGAGGTGGCGGGTCCGGCGGGCGGCGGCGAACAGAGGCCGGTCAAGCTCGGCTCGGCCGAGGACGCCGCCTATCTGATGAAGAACTCGTCCAAGGTCATCATCGTGCCCGGCTACGGCATGGCGGTGGCGCAGGCCCAGCATGCCCTGCGCGAGATGGCCGACCATCTCAAGAAGGAGGGCGTCGAGGTCAAGTACGCCATCCACCCGGTCGCCGGACGCATGCCCGGCCATATGAACGTGCTGCTCGCCGAAGCCAACGTGCCCTACGACGAGGTGTTCGAGCTCGAGGACATCAACTCCGAGTTCGCGCAGGCCGATATCGCCTTCGTCATCGGCGCCAACGACGTCACCAACCCGGCGGCGGAAGACGACCCGTCCTCGCCGATCTACGGCATGCCGGTGTTGCAGGTGTGGAAGGCCGGCACGGTGATGTTTATCAAGCGCTAGCTTGGCTTCGGGCTACGCCGGCATCGACAATCCGCTGTTCTATCGTGACAACACCATGATGCTGCTGGGCGATGCCAAGAAGATGACCGAGAGCATCGTCAAGGCGATGTGACGACGGCGGCAACTGGCGCGCTGCATGCGACAAAAGCCGGTTGACGGTGCGGCGGGCAGGCCCCTGCCGTCAGTGGGTAATCCACAACCGGTACCGCGATAATCCCGCCATAGCTTGGCATGAACGGCCAAATCGCCAACACTGACGCGATGGTGATTCAAATCGCGAAAGGATTGCATCATGGCCCAAAAGAGAAAGAAGAGAAAGGCTGTGAGCGCGGACCGGCGTTTGATCGCGCTGAGCCAGCCTCACGAGGTTCGCTATTGGTCGAAGAAGTTCAGGGTATCACCGGCCAGGCTGAAGGCCGCGGTGAAAGTGGCGGGCCGCTCGGCCAGGAAGGTCGGAGCCTATATCAAGCTCATGAAGCATCGTGCGCGCGATCGCATGTTGATTTCGACCAAAGAAGCCTACGAGGTCCGCTACTGGTCGAAGAAGTTCAAGGTCACGCCGGTCAGGCTGAAGGCGGCGGTCAAGGCCGCGGGCCGATCGTCCAGGAAGGTCGAGCGCCTATCTCGCTGCCGCGAAAAAGAAAAAGAAGAAGACGAAGAAAAAGACGGCCAAGAGGAAGAAAAGACTCTGATCCGCCGCCTCGGGTTGCGCCGGCATCGGCAATCCGTTGTTCTGCCGCGACAACGCCATGATGCTGCTCGGCGACGCCAAGAAGATGACCGAGAGCATCGTCAAGTCGATGTGAGGCAGCGGCGTTTGTCAGCCATCGAGCCGCGACGGCACTCGCAATTCGCCTAGCCTGCGGCTGAGTTCAGCCGTCCAATTCCAGCCGGTCTTCTCCTTGATCCGCCGCAGGTGGGTATAGACTGTATTCGGGCTCAAGCCGCTTTCGCGTGCGTAGGTCGCCGGCGATATGCCCCGTTGCAACGCGTGGGCGAGCGCCGCCTCGGCCGGGGTAAAGCCGAACAGTTCGCACAGCAATCGCAGGGTAGCGGCGCTGCGGGCGAGCGGGTCGCGGATGAACACAATCACTGTTGCGTCTCGCGGGGCCAAGGACTTGCCGGAAGCGCCGAGCGGGCGCAGCGATACGATGTAGGCTGCGGCGGACAATCGGCGGGCAACCGGAAAATCCGTAATGGCTGAAGCACGGATATCGCCGTCATCGAGTCGATTGAGAGACGCGAGTGCCGTATCAAAGCACTGCTGGGCGCCGCGTGCATCAAACACCATCGTCCCCTTATCGATCCGAATACCGTCATTGGAGGCCGCGATGCTAGCGAAAACCGAGTTGCAGAACACGATGCGTCCGTCGCGACGAACAAGAGCGACGCCATCGTCGAGCCATTCGAACGACTGCTCGAACGTTGCGACCTCGCGAGCGGCGTTCTGAAGTCGCGCCGCGACGTCAAGCGCCTGCTGGAAGTGCGGCGCCAGCAGACGCATGATTTCGATCTCGGCATCGCCGACGTGACCCTGCCGCGGCGTGCGCTGCACGGCGACGGCGGCGAATTCGCGTTCGGAGTTCATCGGCATGGCCGACACGAAGTAACGAAACCCGGCGGTCGGCAGCAGGTCCGAATAGAACTCGTTGCGGTCCATCGCCGCTTCGTCGAAGAACTGGTAGTCGAATGCGATGGCGCCGGCCTTCTGCCGTTGGCCGTGGATCACGCGAGGGCTGCGCGGCGCCCAATACTCGAGGTAGGTTTGCTCCATCGGCGCCGGCACGCCGACGCCGTAAAAAGCGCGGTGTCGCCCCGCCGTCTTGTCGAAGATTTCGAGCGTCGCGCCAGCGCCACCACATAGCTCGTAAATGTCGGCAAGGGCCTGCGGCCAGAAGCCCTGGTCGAGGCCAGCCGAATGAATGGCATTGATCGTCCGCAACAGTTGATCGCGATTCGGCATTCGCTCTCCCCACAGTGAGCCAATGTGCCGGCAGATCGTCACGTCGCGCCAGTATAGGCGGGCTTTCCGGCGCCGTCACCAGTTACTGGTGACGCGCGGGCGCAGACTGCCGCCTAGATTAGGCGCTCCGGCAAGCCGCCATGACGGCATGCTTTGGAGAAGGGCGATATCATGCACAAGCTCACCAAGCTCGCGGTTGCGCTACTGCTCGGGCTGCTTCTGGCGTCCGCCTCCGGCGCCCGGAACGCTGCTGCGCAAAACCTGACGACGGGGCCTACGGGATTCTCTAATCCGTCTGACGCAATGATCGACATATTCTTTCCCCGGAATTCATCCCGAAAAGAGTCGAACAGCAAGGATGCTGCCGCCGTGCAACAGACGCGGCAGCCCGGTTTCGGAAATCGAGTTGCCCAACCCCCGGCGCGTAGCAAGCCGAAGAATCACAAGAAACGCCGCAACGCGCGCAGAAGGCCGCCGGCGAAGGACGTCCCCTTGGGCATTTTTGGGCCGCTTCCGGATCTTTCTGCATATGGTGGGATTTCGGGTTATCTCGATCCGGACCCATTCATCCGCTTTCAGCTCATTCGGGCCCCGAATCCATCGGAGTATGGCGACGGAGGCGGGGATCACTGACCGGAGAATCGGCACGGCTCGCCGACCGCTGGGCGAGCCGAAGAGGGAGAACCCGAATGCGAAAATTGACAGCCTTCGCGATCGCATTGTTGCTGGGCACGTTGGCCGCTCCCGTTGCATACGCTCAATCCGGGATATCCGTGCCCGGCGCCGCTTTGCACCCGAAATGGCCGGAGGACCTGGAAGGCCTCCTTTATTTTGTTCTGGGGGCTGCGTACGAGACGGGTGCTTCCGAACGTGCTCGGACCAAGCGAGAGGGACGGGGACAAAAGGTACGCGCGCGCCAAAGGCCATTTCCCGAGAAAGCTGCGAAAGAAGATGCCCGTCGTGCCGGAACAAGACAGAGGAGCGAGATTTGGGCGGCTTTTCGTCAAGCTTGGAACGGCTTGAACGAGAATAACGAGGCGCATTTCAACCGGGGTCGACGCCGGCTCGGTGCACTCTTGCGCGATGCGCCGGCAAATTCCGGCAATTCGTTCCTGGCCGAAGCTTTGCTGGGGCTCCTGCCGCCCACCTTTTCAAACGGCCTGGTTTATTTGGACGACTACGGATCGCCGATCGCCGATCCGGACGCGTTCATTCGCAGCCAGTTGCGCCGGCTGGCCGGTCTTTCAGAGAGCGACGGCGCCGATTAAGGCCCGCCCGGTCATCAATCCGGTCCCGGCCAGTCCTCGTGCACTTGGAAGATACGTTGCAATCGGCCGACGTCAGGGCAATCCGCCAGGCAGGCGGTTTGCCATAGGGGAGGGCGACACCATGCACAAGCTGGCCAATATCGTGATGGCGCTGCTGCTCGGTTTTCTGATCGCGTCGGCGTCCGGCGCCCGGAACGCCGCGCGGGCCGAGGTCCTCCCGCTAGACGTAGACAACTCTCTCCGTTCTATAACTCTGGAAGGCATTCACGAATTTTTCCGCCAGAAAAGAGCGGAGCAAGACAGATCTCGGCGCAGCCGGCGGTCCGGTGAATTCCTCACATACGCGTACGGGGATGCATTCACTTCGACCAAAGACCCGGACCTGTTTATCCAGTTGCAGATCGTTCGGGACCCGCATCCCTGGGCGTATGGCGGCGGGGCTGACTGACCGGAGAATTGGGGCGGCTCATTCCGTGACGCGTTGAGAAATCCACTTTCGAAAGACGGATAGTCGGAGCTGCCGGCCGAGTCCTCGGTTACTTTTTTGTTCTTACGCGCACGCGTTATTCGGCCGCATTCTGCAATATACCACCGCGTTGACGGCGCGCGGCGGTAACGGAACGCCGTCGCTTGCCGCGAGTAGTAGTCTGATGCCAACGCGCCAGAGCGCCTGAATTTTTTTACGCAGAATTTTCGACGCGCCATTCGTGGTGTTGCAATTGCGTCGCGCAATGGAAGAACCAAAGCATTGATGGCACTTTCGAGATGCGCCGCGGGTGCGCGTGCGCCACCACGCGTTGTGGATCGTGCAATCCAACTCAATTCTGAAATCATCCCGATGGCCACTCGTTAACGGCTGCCCGTCAGCCTGCGCGCGATGCATGCCGGCGTGATGCCATGCGCGCGCGCCGGTGCGCATCAGGGGGGAAGGAAAGAGGGAGTGGCATCATGATTCAGGAACAATATCTCGCGCGTCAGGCACGGTGCGTTTCTTTCGGGCAACGACCGGTGCCGCCGCGCGCCTGCGTTGTCGAAAACAAGCCGCATGTGCGGTCGTTCCTCGCCGACGCCATGAGCGATCTCGGTTTCATCACCCGCGAATGCACCGCGCCCCAACTCGCGGCGACCCTGGCCGGCGGGGCGCCGGATCTGATCGTCCTCGGCCCGCTCGGCGAAGACGGCGAACTTCCGATGCTGTTGCGCAAGCTTGCCGGTTTCGGCGGCAAGGTCATGCTGTTCGGCGGCCGCAGCGCGCCGTCGCTCATCGCCGCGCACGAACTCGGCGAGCAACTTGGCCTGGCGATGCTGCCGTCGCTCGGCACGCCCTTCCGCGACGGCGATCTCAGCCAAAACCTCGGTTGCTTCCTGCCGATTGCGCCCTCTCCCGCCATCGGTATTGATGTCGATGAAGCCCTGCGCAACGGCTGGCTCGAACTCTGGTATCAGGCCAAAATCGATGCCCGTTCGCTGATCCCGCGCGGCGCGGAAGCGCTGGTGCGCGTGCGGCATCCCACCTGGGGCCTGGTCGCGCCGGCCTATTTCATCCCCGCGGCCAATGACCCCTATTACCACGCGCTATCGCAGTTCGTGATCATGCACGCGATGGCGGACTGGATGCGCTTCGCCGCCGACGGCAAGCGGGTCGACATCTCGGTCAATCTGCCGTCGCCGGTGTTGGAAGACCCCGACTTCATCGCCTACGTGTTCGGCAAGCTGCCCGCCGACGCCGCCGACGGCGGCCTGTTGATCGCCGCTGATTGCGCCGATGTGCTGGCCGACGCCGATCTGGTTCGGAAGGCCGGCGCCCAGTTGGCCTTTCGCAATATTGGCATCGCGCTCGACACGATCGGGCCTGACGGGGCGATGTTGGTCGGGCGCCGCGATTTACCGGTGGTGGAGATGAAAGTGCAGTCTGCGTTCGTCTGCGACTGCAGCAAAGACCGCATCAGGCAGGCGGTCTGCGCTCACATCGTCGCGGCGGCGCGCGAAAACGGCGCGCGCGCCGTCGCCGGCGGCGTTGCGAAGCACGCGGATTTTGTAATGCTGCGCGAGCTCGGCTTCGATCTGGTGCAGGGGCCGATGTTCGCAAAACCGATGGAAGCGCGCAGGTTCGCCCGCACCGTCCTCGCCAGGCGTTTCGCCGCAGTGCTTTAGGCGATAGCCTCACTCTGCCTGACGCCGGAATTGCCAGGGTGTGCCGATAGTTTGGCGGCAAGGCTTGCCGCCTCGGCCGCGGGAGCGGTCGTCGTGTTGGCACGGGGAAATTGGTGCCGTGCAGGGCCGCGTAGGTTTGACACCGGGACGCCCGTCGCCGAACGCCGCGATGCGGCGGGCCCGGGTGAAAGTCATAGGTGCCGAAGCCGTTGCGGCGCGATCGCGTTCAGCTCTTCCAGTGTCTCCGCGGGACAGAGTGTGAGCCGCGCGTTGTGCCGCAAGAGCGTGGAGCCGAGCCTCGTTTGTTCGACCGAACCTGTCAGCAGGATGATGGTGTCAAACATCGAAGGCCGGAGTGACAGCGCGTCTCCGAAGCGTGCCGCGGATTTTCCGGGAAGGCCCGGATGTTCCTTTGCCGTTGCGGCTAGCCTTTCACCCGCAGCGGCACCGTGTAATGCACGCGCACGCCTTCCGGTGCGTAGTCCACCCGGGTGCGGGCGCCGATCTGTCCCGGCAGCACCGTTTCCATGAGCCGGGTGCCGAAACCCGTGCGCGCGGGCGGCTCGACCGCCGGACCGCCACTTTCCACCCAATCGAAGTCGAGCGCGCGCCGCTCTGTGTCCTCGGTGATCCGCCAGGTGGCCGAGACCTTGCCATCGGGTATCGACAACGCGCCAAACTTGGCGGAATTGGCGGTCAGCTCATGCAGCGCAATGCCGAGCGGCACAGCAAACCGCGTGGACAAATCGACGGCCGGGCCGCTCATGATGATGCGGCCTTCGCTGCCGTCATCAAAGGCGCCGAGTTCCTTGCGCAGCAGCTCCGCGAAACTCACCGTGCGCGTTTCTTCGGCCAGAAGCAGATGGGTGTTTGCCAGCGAGCCGATGCGTCCGATCAACGTGGTCTTGAATTCCTCGATACTGCTGGCGGTGCGTGCGGTTGCGCCCATGATCGCCTGCACGGTGGCGAGGGTGTTCTTCACCCGGTGGTGCAGTTCACGGATCAGGAGCGACTGCTGGCTTTCCGTTCGCTTGCGTTCGGTGATGTCCACCATCATGTCGACGCCGCCGGTGAGCCGGCCGGTTTCATCATAGAGCGGCGCCGGATGGGAGAGGAAAGGGACCTGCGTGCCATCCGGCCGTTCTGCGATGGCCTCCACTGCGTGCAGCCGCCGCTTCTCCCTGAGCGCGACAGCAAGCGGTGATTCGTCATGCGCCATCGGCGTGCCGTCCGGCTGTGAAAGACGCAGCGCACCGTTCCATCTGGCGCTGCCAAGCGCAGGCCGGCGGCCCCACAGGCCGGCGGCGGCATCGTTGTAATAGGTGATGTTGCCCTCGGCATCGGTCGTATAGACGGCTGCCGGCAGCGCATCGAGCAACTGGTGGAAGTAGTGTCCGTGGTTGCCCGAAGTTTCCAGACCGGTCGGGGAGACGTCGTGCGCCATCCCCTGTGTTCCGTCGCCGCATGTATCGCGCCAGCGCCCGGATTCGCCGAGCAGGAAACTTACAGGCTGGTTCATATTTTCCTCGCGGGCGCCCGACCTGACAAGCTCGGGCAGTTACACCCGAGACTACAATGCGCCAAAAGACGGATAGTTCATGGGAACCGCGAGAATTTCGGCGACGTCGGAACCAATGCTTAACGCATCACTACCGGTCATCTCCTGTTAAACTTTCATAACGTGCGGAACATCACGTAAGCGTCGACCGGACCGCGCGTCGGATGAATGAACGCGCCCGGCAGGGTGCCCACGATGCGGAAACCGCAGGCCTGCCACAGCTTCACCGCCCGTTCGTTGGAAGCGATGACGAAGTTGAATTGCATGGCGGTGAAGCCGCGGGCGCGCGCCGCGTCGAGCGAGTGCGCGCACATGGCGCGCGCGATACCGCCGCCCATGCTGTCAGCTGCAACCATGTAGCCGCAATTGGCAACATGCGCGCCGCCGCCGCGGTTGTTGGCCTTCAGGTAATAGGTTCCTGCGATGCGGCCGTCGCGCTCCGCCACGAACACTGCATGTCCGGGCGTGCGCCAGTAGGCCAGCGCGTCGGCGCGGGAAACGTCGCGCGGGATCGGATAGGTTTCGCCGGCACGGAAGGTCGGTTCCAGGATCGCCCAGATGGCGTCGTCGTCGGTGTGGCGCGCGTCGCGAATGGTGAGAGCGGAGTCCATGGCCCCTGTGGTATCAGGTTCCCATGGTCCGGTTAAAGCCAATCGCCGCCGTCCTCCTGATCGCCTTCGGCCTTGTTTCGCCGGCCTTGGGGCAGGGCGCCCCCTGTCCGCCGCCGGCCAAGCCGATGCTACGGGCGGAGCTTTATTTCGGCCGCAACGTCGGCGGCCATATCAACGTCAGCGAGCGGCAATGGGCCCGTTTCCTGGCGCGCGAGATCACGCCGCGTTTCCCTGACGGGTTGACGGTGCTCGATGCCCGCGGGCAGTGGAGCGATCCGGCGCGCCGTGTGCTGGTGCATGAGCCAACCAAGCTCGTCATCATTATTGCTGCCGACGATGCTGGAACACGCCGCCGCCTCGCCGAGGTCGCTGCCAGCTACAGGAAGCGCTTCAGCCAGAGATCGGTCCTCCTGGTGGTGAACCAGGTTTGTGCGGCATTCTGATCCAGGCGGTGTTTGTGAGGAGGCCATGACAATTCTGAAGTGGCTCTTGATCATCGGCTTTGCGGGCTACCTCGGCATTCTGGTGCTGATGTACATCTTTCAGCGCCAGCTCATGTACTTCCCCGATCGGACGCGCACGCCACCCGCCGCGGCCGGACTGGCGCAGGCGCAGGAGTTGCGGCTCGAGACCACCGACGGCGAACGGCTCGTTGCCTGGCATGTACCGCCGCGCGGCAACCGGCCGGTGATACTTTATTTCCATGGCAACGGCGGCGCCCTCAATTTGCGCGTCGGCCGCTTCCGATGGCTGATCGCGGACGGCGACGGCCTTGTTGCCCTGTCTTATCGCGGCTACGGCGGTTCCAGCGGCGCGCCGAGCGAGCAGGGCCTCATCAACGATGCGCTGGCGGCTTACGACTTCGCCGTGGCCCACTATCCGGCCCGCCGCATTGTGCTGTGGGGTGAGTCGCTCGGCACCGCCGTCGCCATCGCGCTCGCCGCCCAACGCGAGGTCGGTGGCCTCATTCTCGATGCGCCTTTCACCTCAGCCGCCGACGTCGGCGCCGCCGCCTATCCGTTCGCGCCGGTGCGCTGGCTGATCAAGGATTCTTTCCGCTCCGATCTTCGTATTGGCACGGTGAAAGCGCCAATCCTGGTGCTGCACGGCGAGCAAGACCGCGTCGTGCCGATCCGCTTCGGCGAGCGGCTGTTCACACTCGCCAACGAGCCCAAGAAGATGGTGCGTTTCCCGCAAGGCAATCACAGCGATCTCGACGATCACGGCGCGGTCGATGTGGTCCGGGAGTTTGTGGCGGGGATTGCCGCTGCCACGGCCGGACGCATATGATTGCTCGAATACTTGCGTCGGGGGAAATCGTCCAAATGCTGTTCAATCTCTGCAATTGCGTGTCGCCGGCCGATCTTGCCGACGGTGCCGTTCATATCTGCGGCGGCGGCGCCGGCTTCGTCACCGCCATGATGGCGGCATTTGCCGCCAGCAACCGGACGCAAGCTGCCAAGACACTGAAGGGCGAGGTGCCGGTGGTGGACCGGCTCGCGGTGCGCATTGTTACCGACAATGTCGTCATCCAGTTCGTCCCGCCGGAGACCCGGAACGGTTTCTCGGTTGAGCGCCGTGACGGCAACACACAGCCCGACAAGCCCCCGCGCACTGCGCTGCAAGGAGAGTGGGGCCTCGCCATGCACTGCGAATCGCGCCGTGGCGAGGAAACCCGCCACGTCATGATCGACTTCGGTTACACGCCGGAAGTCCTGCTCAACAACATGGGTATCCTCAAGGTCGATCCGGCATTGTTCGACGCAAT
This sequence comes from uncultured Pseudomonadota bacterium, assembly GCA_963773715.1. Lineage (GTDB taxonomy): Bacteria > Pseudomonadota > Alphaproteobacteria > Rhizobiales > Xanthobacteraceae > Pseudolabrys. Next base: position 1,197,839 of record CAVZCM010000003.1, read on the forward strand.
GGTGCTGAGCCACGGTCATTACGATCATTTCGGCGGCATGGTCGGTTTCCTCAACGCGCACGGCAGCGCGCTGAAGAAAAAACTGCCGTTTTATGTTGGTGGTGAAGACACTTTCTGTCTGCGCCGCAACGCCAGAGGCCAGTTCGGCGCGCTCGACCGCAAGGCCATCTTCGACGCCGACCTGTCGCTCATGATGGCGTCCGAGCCGGCGGTGGTCGCCGATCACGCCTTCACCACCGGCCGTATCGGCCAGACATCGTTCGAGAAGCCGCTGAAGGCGACCAGCGAGATAATCGGCATCTTCGACGGCTTCGGCTGCTATCCGGAAAAGATGCCGGCGGAGAAGAATACCGGCGATTACATCCCGGATGACTTCGATCACGAAATCGCGACCAACTACGTGGTCAGGGACAAGGGCCTGGTGGTGCTGACCTCGTGCAGCCACCGCGGCGTCATCAACACTGTGCAGCAGGCGATCAAGGCCTCCGGCGTCGACAAGGTGCATGCGGTGCTCGGCGGCTTCCACATTGTGCCGCCGCTCGGCGACGATTACATCCGCGACACCGTGGCGGAATTCAGGAAGATCGATCCTGATTACCTGATCGTCGGTCACTGCACCGGCGACCGCTTCTACGACATCGCCCGCGACGAACTGGGCGACAAGGTCATCCACTCGGCGGTAGGAACACGATTCGTGTTCAGCTGACCTTCGGACGCGGCCAATGCGTCCCTAGTCGACGAGCGCAAGAAATTCCTGCCGGGTAATAGCGTTGTCGCGGAAACAGCCGAGCATGCGGCTGGTCACCATGTCGGTGTCATGTTTATGGATGCCGCGGGTCGACATGCAATGATGGTTCGCCTTGATCAGCACAGCGACGCCCTGCGGCCGCAGTACATCCTGAATTGTGTTGGCGATCTGCGCCGTCATCTTTTCCTGGATCTGGAGCCGCCTGGCGTAGGCTTCGATGACGCGGGCGAGCTTGGAGATGCCGACCACGCGTCCGGTCGGTACATACGCGACCCAGGCGCGGCCTATGATCGGCGCGACGTGATGCTCGCAATGGCTCTCGAACGGAATGCCGCGCAGGAGGATCATTTCGTCATAGCCGTCCGTCTCCTCGAAGGTGGTGGAGAGCATTTGCGCGGGATCGATCGCGTAGCCGGCAAAATACTCCCTGAAGGCACGTGCCAGGCGCGCCGGCGTCCCGGCCAGCCCGTCGCGGTCGGGATCGTCGCCTGCCCAGCGGATGATGGTGCGGAATGCCGCCTCGGCTTCCTTGCGGGTGGGTTCTTGAGAAAGTGCGCTGATATCGGACTGGATACGAGTGACCGTGTTCATTGCCACCGCTCCTCATGTGTCTGAACGGAATTTGGGGGCCGGCCCGCTCCCGGGGACGGAGGCGGGCCGGCCGTTGATCGGCTCGAGGGAAGTCAGGGCCGATCAGCTTTGGGGCGGCAGGATGACCTTGTCGATGACGTGGATGACGCCGTTCGAAGCCGGGATATCGGCCTTCACCACGTGGGCGTCGTTGATCATCACCTTGCCGTCATCGGCGGAGACCTTCACCATCGCGCCGTTGACGGTCTTGGCCTCGTCCAGCTTGGTGACCTGCTCGGCTTTCACCGCGCCCGGCACCACGTGGTAGGTGAGGATCGCCGTCAGCTTGGCCTTGTTCTCCGGCTTCAGCAGGCTCTCCACGGTGCCGGCCGGCAGCTTGGCGAACGCCGCGTCGGTCGGCGCGAACACGGTGAACGGTCCGTCGCCCTTCAGGGTGTCGACCAGATCGGCCGCCTTGAGCGCCGCGGCAAGCGTCTTGAACTGACCGGCGCTGACTGCGGTGTCGACGATGTCCTGGTTGGTGGCGCGCGCGGTGTTGCCGCCGATCGCCAGACCCGCGACGGCCAGAACGATGGCGACCGCCGACGCAATACCCATAACTCTGCTCTTCATCTTCTAGCTCCTGGTTTGACGCGTTTGACCTTTGGACCGGCTTCGCCGGCGTCATCGGTTTGGGGCAGCGGAGGACAGAACTTGGTTTGCCTTGCGCCCGCCGCTGGGATATTGATTAGCAGTTAAAATCATTTTCGCGTAGAGAATTTTCGCTTGAAATGAAAACTAGTTTTCTTGTAGATCAAATTACGCTATCCGCCTTTGAACAGGAGTGAAATGGAACCGGAACCATGCTGTCGGAGACGCTGATCACCGCCCTCGAGGGCTACGCCATCGGTCCCAAGGTCCGTCGGCTGCGGCTGCGGAAAAAGCTCGGGCTGGTCCAGCTCGGGGAGCACACCGGCCTGTCGCCGGCGCTGCTGTCGAAGATCGAGCGCGGACAGATGTTTCCGACGCTGCCGACCCTGTTGCGCATCGCCCTGGTCTTCGGTGTCGGCCTCGACCACTTCTTCAAGGAGGACGGCGGGCCGCTCCATGCGGTCGTGCGCAAGGGGGACCGTCTCCGCCTGCCCGACAAGCCGGGGCGCAAGGCACCGGCGTATTTTTTCGAGTCGCTCGACTATCCCGTAAGCGAGCGCAAACTGGACAGCTATTATGTCGAGATCGAAGCGGTGGACGAGCCGTCGGAGCCGCACGAGCACCCCGGCGCCGAAGTCATCTATGTTCTGCGCGGTGAACTGGTGGTGAACCTTGAGGGCGAGGATTTCGCGCTGGGCGAGGGCGACTCGATGTATTTTGACTGTGCTCATCCGCACAGCTATCGCCGGAATGGCGCGTCGCCCTGCGCCGCCATTGTCGTGGTGACGGCGGAACCGCCCGGGACCGCCTGACCGGAACGTCTGGCAGGTCTCGCCGTAGCAGCCGCAGGCTCGCTTCGGCGCCATGGTCTTGAGCCACGGCTATTACGACATGTTCCCGCGTTTGCCTTCCGGTGTGAATGCTGCGTCGTCGGCAAATCGCGAACTTTGGGAAATGTGCCACATGTGGCCAAGGTGCCGGCGTTGGCGCAACCGCGCGGCAATTTCGGGATTGTCCTGCCAGACCCGCCTTGCAAGGTCATTTTCATGTTCCAGGCCTGGCCTTAGAAGGGTGCCATGAAGACGGTTGCGCTGACCGGTGCGACGGGCTTCGTCGGCCGGCATCTCATGGACCAGCTCGCGCAACGCGGGTTCAAGGTCCGCGTCCTGCTCAGGCGTCCCGCCGAGGGCGCCTTGCAGTGCGATAGCGCCGTGATCGGTGATCTGGCGCGTCCGCAGAATCTTTCGGCCGCCTTCGCTGGCGTCGATGCGGTCGTTCATTCCGCCGGGATTGCCCATACGATGTCGGGTGTGCCCGCCGACGACTACCGGGCCATCAATACCGCCGCGACCGTCTCGCTGGCACAGGCCGCCGCGCGCGCCGGCGCGCGCCGGTTCGTCTTCCTCTCGTCCATTCGTGCCCAGTGCGGTCCGAGTTCGCAGTCGATTGTGACGGAGGAACAGGATGCGCAGCCGACCGACGACTACGGCCGGTCAAAACTCGCCGCGGAGCATGAACTGGCAAAACTTGAACACGACTGGGTCTCCCTACGTCCGGTTCTCGTTTATGGGGCCGGAATGAAAGGAAACATGGCGGCGCTCGCCGCGCTTGCCCGTTCCTCCTATCCGCTGCCTCTGGGCGGCCTGACGGCGAGGCGATCGCTGCTGGCACTCGACAATCTGGCCGACGCGGTAGCACACGTGCTTGTCCGCCCCGAACCGCTGCGGCGTCCCTTTATTGTCGCCGATCCTGGCCCGCTGACGGTTGGGGAAATGATCACTGCAATGCGAGCCGGTCTTGGACGACGGCCGGGATTGATCCGGGTTCCGGGGAGGTTGCTGGAGATGGGGCTCAGGGCATGCGGAAGAGGTGATTGGATCGACCGCCTTTGCTCTCCGCTTGTCGCGAGCAGCGCCGCGTTGCAGGGCCTGGGCTGGTCGCCCCGTCTTGATACGCGGGCGGGGCTGGCGGACCTGATGCGCATGGATCCGCCGCGAGACGCCCGCTGAACCGCTTCTGACAGCGAAGTCACGCGCATGGCCAGGACCAGCCGGATCCGGCCTCAGGTCCGCGCTGGAGGCCTCTCCGAATGACAGGGGACTTGCGGCCTTGTTCCAATCGCTCGAGGCCCAGGCTGGCGGCAATGCGAGATCGTGGCGGTTGCGCTCAGAACGTCTGGTACGTTTCGCCGTAACGGCCACCGACACGGTCGAAGCCGGCGGTCGCCGGCTTGTAACTCTGGTCGATGTTCATCGCGCGCGCGTAAGAACCGGCCGCCTTCTGCTTGTCGCCAAGTCGCTCGTAGGCGAGGCCGCGGCTGGTCCAGGCCTGCACGTTCTGCGGGTCGATGTTGACCGCCTGGTCGAGGTCACCGGCTGCGTCCTTGTATCGCTTTAGCGCCATGTAGCTGAGGCCCCGCGCGACGAACGGCGGCGCCTGTTCGGTCGACAGTCCGATGGCCGTGGTGAAGTCGTCGATGGCGTAGCCGTGCTGGCCCTGCGCCTGATAGAGCAGGCCGCGGTTGTAATAAGCCTGTGCGTTGTCGGGGCGGATCGAGATCGTCCTGTTGAAGTCCTTCAACGCGGCAAGCATCTTTTTCTCCTGCCGATAGACCATGCCGCGGCCGAGATAGCCATTGGAATAGCTCGGATCGATCGACAGCGACCGGTTGTAGTCGGCAAGCGCCAGATCGAGCTTGCCCATCTCGCGATAGACCAGTCCGCGGTTGGCGTAGGCCTGCGCATAGTTGGGATCGATGCTGATCGCCTTGTCGAAATCGGCGAGCGCTTCCTGATAGCGGCCGCCCTTGCCGAACACCGTGCCGCGCATGTTGTAGGCCTGCGGATCGTTCGGATTGTTCTGCACCACCGTGGTGAGCGATGCGATATTGGCGGGCGAGGCGGCGTAGCGCGAATCCTCGCTTTCCGGCGCGCCGGCGGTGGACTTGCCGACACCGTCCAGGCTCGCGCAGGCACCAAGCGCGGCCATGAGCGGGAGCGCCAGCGTCAGCCGCCAGATCCGATTGCCGTTGCGCGCGTGTCTCATCGCGGGGCTACCGTTGCGGGCCAGGGGGAACGTTTATCGGCGCTCACCAATGTGGCCGCGAATGCGGCGAAGGTTCGGCGCGGCCAGAAACAATAGCGCGGGCAAGAGCCCGCGCCGTGAATCGCAAAAGAAGTCGCAAGAGACGCAACCAGCCGGTAACGGCATCAGCCCATACGGGGGGCGCCACGGCCCGCGCCCGGGGCCGGACGCGGCTTCGACGGAAGCAGGCCCTCGCGCTGCATCTTCTTGCGCGCAAGCTTGCGGGCCCGGCGGATCGCTTCCGCCTTTTCCCGCGCCTTCTTTTCCGACGGTTTTTCGTAATGGCCGCGAAGCTTCATCTCGCGGAAAATACCCTCGCGCTGCATCTTCTTCTTCAGCGCCTTGAGGGCCTGGTCGACATTGTTGTCGCGGACGAGAACTTGCACTTGTGCTCCTTCGTTATGGCGGTTCGGGTTCCGCTCGAAAGCGCCGCAATGGCGTGGGCTTCGCGAGTCGGCGCGGCTCTAGCAGAAAAGCTGAAAAGAGTCCATTAAGCAGGCGCTTTTGGCGCCCCGGACCCTCGGATGGCTTCTATATGGGCCATTTTGGGCCCCCACACCAGCCCCTGATGGGGGCAGCCGGCCCCGCGGGGTCTTACTTTCCCGGCCACACCCGCGTGACATGACCCATTTTGCGGCCCGGGCTCGGCGCCCCCTTGCCATAGACATGCACCGCCGCCCCCGGAACGGTCAGCCAGCGTTCCGCCTCGTTCACCTCGGCGCCGATCAGGTTGATCATCTCCACCCGGCCGAGCCGCCTGGGGCTTGCCAGCGGCCAGCCGGCCACGGCGCGGATGTGCTGCTCGAACTGCGAGACGGTGGCGCCGTCGATGGTCCAGTGACCGGAATTGTGCACCCGTGGCGCGACCTCGTTGACCATCACGTACTGTTTCTTGCCGGTTCCGACCACGAACATTTCCACGCCCATAACGCCGACGTAATCGAACGCATTGACGATGCGAGTCGCAACCCGGCGCGCTTCCGCGGCCACGGCCGGCGTCACCCTGGCCGGCACCCGGGAGACTTTAAGGATATGGTCCCGGTGATCGTTCTCGGTGACGTCGAAGCATTGCACCTTGCCGTCGCGCCCGCGCGCGACAATTACCGACACCTCGCGCCGGAATTTGATGAAGCCCTCCAGGATGCAAGGCACCTGCCGCAACGAACGCCATGCCTCCGCGCGCTCGCTGTCCCTGGTGATTCTGGCCTGGCCCTTCCCGTCATAACCGAGCCGCCGCGTCTTCAGCACCGCCGGCAGCCCGACCGTCGCGATGCCGTCGGCCAGTTGCGTCGCGCTGTGCACCGGCGCATAGGGCGCGGTCGGGATCTTCTGGCTCTGCAGGAAATCCTTCTCGATCAGCCGGTCTTGCGTCGTCTCCAGCACCTGCGGATCCGGCAGCACCGGCCGCCGCTCGGCCAGGAACGCCGCGGTCCTGGCCGGCACGTTCTCGAATTCGTAGGTGATGACGTCAACGCTTTCGGCGAAGCGCGCCAGCGCCTCGTCGTTGTCGTAAGCGGCACAGGTCGAGCGCGCCACCACGTCGAAGGCGCACGAGTCCCTGTCGGGCGAATAGACGTGGCAGTTGAGCCCGAGCCGTGCCGCGGCCAGCGCCAGCATGCGGCCGAGCTGGCCGCCGCCGAGAATGCCGATGGTGGCGCCGGGCGCGAGCACGGCCTTTCGATCGAACATCGCGTCTCGCTTCTAATCCTTCGGCCGCCTGGCCACGGCCCTGGTCTGGCGCGCGCGCCAGGCATCGAGCCGCCTGGCGATTCCGGGATCGCTCAGCGCCAGCACGCTGGCCGCCAGCAGCGCGGCGTTGATCGCCCCGGCCTTGCCGATGGCGAGTGTGCCGACCGGCACGCCGGCGGGCATCTGCATGATCGAGAGCAGCGAATCCTTTCCTTCCAGCGCATGGGTTTTCATCGGTACGCCGAACACCGGCAGCGGGGTCATCGAGGCCGCCATGCCGGGCAGATGCGCCGCGCCGCCGGCGCCGGCGATGATCACCTTGAAGCCGGCGTCACGGGCGCCGGTCGCAAACTCGTAGAGTCGCTTGGGGGTGCGGTGGGCGGAGACGATGCGGGTATCGTGGCCGATCTTGAGCGCATCCAGCGTCTCGGCGGCATTCTTCATGATGGCCCAGTCGGATTGACTGCCCATGATGATCGCGACCGGCTTTGCCGCCATGATGGCTTCCCTTGGCATTGCGGTCCGGTCGAAATACGGACCCCCGCGGACTTGAAAAACCTGTCCGCCCCGGCGGAAGGAAGCGCCGGATTATAGGGTGGGGCACCCTGCTGGCAAGGCGAAAGCGGTATTCTTCGCGTCTCAGGTGTAAATTGGTGAGGTGATTCGGGGGTTTCCGGGGACGTGACGCGGGAGCAGGCGAAAAAGGCGGCGGACGAAGAGGTCGATTTGCCGGCGCAGCTGCGCGCCGAAGTCGGCCGTCTGGGCGCGGAGCTGGCGCGCGCCAGGGCGCGCATCGCGGAACTGGAGGCGCGCGTCGACATCGATCCCCTGGTTGAAGTGCCCAACCGGCGCGGCTTTGAGCGTGAGCTCAATCGCTCGCTTGCCCATGTGCGCCGCTATGGCGGACAAGCCGCGCTCCTGTACATCGATCTCGATGGTTTCAAGGCGGTCAACGACGCCCACGGCCATGTGGTCGGCGACGCCTTGCTCAGGGCGGTGGCCGGGGTGCTTGCCCGCCACGTGCGCAGCTCCGACGTGGTCGGCCGGCTGGGCGGCGACGAATTTGGCGTCCTCATGTGGAATATCGGCGAAGCTCAGGCGCGCGCCAAAGCGCTCGAACTGGAGGCCAGGATCGCCGACACCAGGCTGCCCCACGGGGGCGTCCCGCTGGCGGTCGGCGCCAGCGCCGGTCTGGCGATGCTGACGCCCGAGGCGGTCCCGGATACCGCGATCGACGCCGCCGATCGCGCCATGTACCTGCGCAAAAGGGAACGGGGCGTAAGCGGCCGGCGCGCACCGCCGGGCGCGGTCCGGGGCGATAACCTCAGGCAATAATGTCCGGCGTGAGCTGGTCTTCGATGGTCAGGATGCGGTCGCGCAGCATGAGTTTGCGCTTTTTCAGCCGCTGCACCTGGATCACGTCGGCGCCGGGCGAGGCGGCGAGCGCCACGATCGCGGCGTCGAGGTCGCGATGCTCCTGCTGCAGCCGTGCCAACTGCCCGCGCAACTCGCGTTCTTCCTCGTCGGTCATTGCCACCGCTGGTTCGCTGCGTGCCGGGGCGCCGGCAAAAAGCGTCAAATTATCGCGTTTTCCACAGAACCGTTCAAGCGCACGGTTACCGCCGGTTATTCAAGGGGTTCGGTTCCGAGGGCGGCCGGATTTGCGGCGGGGGCGTCGGGGAATACCGTCGCCCTTGCACGAAATTCAGGCTAGACTATCTTCTATAGAGAGCCACAGATTGAGGAGACATGCTGCATGTCGATGCAATCGCATCTTGCGGAACTGGAGAAGCGGCATCAGGCACTGGAAGACGAACTCAATGAATGCCTGACGCATCCCGCCATAGATGATTTGACAATCGTCGAACTGAAGCGTCGCAAGTTGCAGGTGAAGGACGAGATCGAACGGCTCCGTAAAGACGTCAGCGTACACTGAGCGTTTCGAATCCTCGGTTTCCGGTTTTTGAGGTCCAGGAGACCGCCGGCTCGCGCCGCGAGTCGGCGGTTTTTGTTTGTCTGCCGTCCGGACCCCGGTGCCTTTGCCGCTGTGCAGCCATATTTTTTTGGCGTATTTTGCCCACGAACTATCCGATACCCCGAGAGGTCGCCATGCCGCTCCTTGCTCCGCGCCGGAACCGACACATTGCGCTCGCCGCCGCCCTCCTTGGCGCCGGCATGCTGGCGGCATCCGCAGCGCAGGCCTTTACCGTCCAGGATGGAAGCGGCAGCGTCTCCGGCGTCGACCAGAGCTTCCTTTATCCCGACCGGGGCTCGCTGGCGGCCGGATCCGGGCAGACGAAGGGTTTCAAGCAGGAAGACGGGATGACGACCTACAAGGACGGCAATTCCACCTTCCAGTTCGGCCACCGTCCGTCTTTCGACCAGCGCTACAACCCCGACCACTTGTTCGACCCGCTCGGGAAACCGCCCGGGGTGCGGTAAGCGCGGTCCCTGCCGCCGCCGCCGGCCATTTCCTTGTCGAGATCGCATGATGACCGGGCCTTGCGCCCGGTCATCGTTTTTTCCGGTGCCTCTGCTGCCGGCCACCAGCCGCCAATGGCGATGACGTGGGGCGGCGCGGCAGAGGGACGGCATGGCCTCAGGCAGCGCCGACTTCGGCCGCGCCGGACTCTGGCTGTCCCAGCCGGTCGGAGAGCCCGAGATAAAGGCGCGAGGCCACCGCGATGGCGAGCGCCAAACTCAGCATGGTCACCACCGCGCTGATCAGCTTGACGACGGCCGATTGCTCGCCCAGCGCCAACGTGAGGGCGATGATGGGAACGATTACCGGCAGTATGGTGACGATGAGGATGCCGAAGATGCGCCAAAAGAAGCCCCGTGTATCGTCGAAGGCGTTGCGGAAGCTCGTGCCCGGCGCATCGACCGCAATGGCAGGGAACAGGATGACCAGTCGAGTGCCGACGAACGTGGCGAATAGCGAGAGAATGAGCCTGGCTGCGGTCATGACACCGCCGTGGCCGAACAGCAGCAGGAGGCTCGGCAGCAGCCAGAGCGCATAGAGCGCCAGCGACCACAGGAAGAAGCGCTGGAAGCGCGGCTGTTCGACCGCGAGCGTATAACCCGAAGCGGTCTCGCCCAGAATGATGTAGCGGTGAATGGCGAGATAAAGCGGTGTCAGGAAGAAGCCCCTGAGCACGAGCACCGCACTGGCCGCGATCAGCGCGCCGAACGTCGCGTGCACCGGGCCGGTCCATCGCGCCAGCACGATATCGAGCACGCCGAAGACCAAACCCAACAATACCACACCCCAGGCCAGCGCCGGCATGGCGGCTATGGCGCGGAAAACATCGCTCCAGGCAAGCTTCGCGCTTGCAAAAACCTTCGGTTTGTCGCCGGTCATGGTGCCGCTCCCTTGGGTCTGTACCTCAATAGGTCGCAGCAACGCGAAGCGAGGTTCATTATCCATTGCGGCGCGTGCCTCAACGTTTGCGGTTGAGAAACGCCGCGAACGCCGTCTTGGCTTCGTCGGAACGAAGCCGTTCCTTGAACAATTCCGCTTCCTCGTCGATCCGCGCGCTCAGCTCATGGACCGGACCGCGCATCAGCCGCCGTGCCGCCTTCACGCCTTCGGGCGGCAGCGCGTGCGATCTCGCGCGCGGCGGCGAGCGCCGCTTCTTCGAGCCGATCCGGCGCCACCACCTTGTTGACCAGTCCGGCCTCGCGCGCGGCCTCCGCATCGAGCGGGTGGCCCATCACCAGCAATTCGAAGGCGCGCGGGTGGCCCATCAGCCGCGGCGCGATCAGGGACGAGGCCGCCTCCGGGACGAGGCCGAGCGCGACGAAGGGCGTCGACAGCGTGGCGTTGGTGGCCGCGACCACGTAATCGCAATGCATGAGCAGGGTGGTGCCGATGCCGACGGCGGGGCCGGCCACCGCGGCGACGATCGGCGTTTCGTTCTTCACCAGCGCATCGAGAAATCCCAGCACCGGTTCGGCCAGCGCGCCGCCCATGCTGGCCTTGACGAAATCGTTGATGTCGTTGCCGGCGCAGAAGGTCGCGCCGCCGGCGAGCAGCAGGCAGCGGATCGCGGGCAGGGCGTTCGCCTCGCGGATCGCCGCGCTCAATCCCTCGTACATCGCGAGCGTGAGCGCGTTCTTCTTGTCCGGCCGGTTCATCCGGAGGGTGCGGATGGCGCCGTCGTCGGTGACGAGGATGTCGGGCATTGAATTCTCTATGGCACGCTGCCGCGTCTGCTGTTTGCGTCGCAAGGAGAGGAGGCCTCACACCTCCCTCGCCAGCTCCCGCAGCTTGAATTTCTGGATCTTCCCCGTTGATGTCTTCGGCAATTCGGTGAACACCACGTAGCGCGGGCATTTGAACGAGCGAGGTGCTTCCTGCACCATTGCATCAGCTCGTCGGCGCTGGCCTGCTTCCGGGCTTCAGCTCGACGAAGGCGCAGGGCGTCTCGCCCCATTTGTCGTCGGGCTTCGCCACCACCGCGGCGGCCTGCACCGCCGGGTGCTTGTAGAGCGCGTCCTCCACCTCGATGGAGGAGATGTTCTCGCCGCCGGAGATGATGATGTCCTTGGAGCGGTCCTTGAGCTGGATGTAGCCGTCCGGGTGCATCACGCCGAGATCGCCGGAATGAAACCAGCCGCCGGCAAAGGCCTTGCTCGTCGCGGCCGGGTTCTTCAGATAGCCCTTCATCACCACGTTGCCGCGGAACATGACCTCGCCCATGCGTCTCGCCGTCGCGCTGGACCGGCGCCATGGTCTCGGGATCGCGCACGTCGAGCGCTTCCAGCGCGCCGTAGCGCACGCCCTGGCGCGCCTTCCTGGCCGCCTGTTCGCCGGCCGGTCGAGCGCGTCCCATTCGGCGTGCCAGTCGTTGACCACCGCCGGCCCGTAGGTTTCGGTCAGGCCGTAAAGATGCGTGACGTTGAAGCCGGCCTCCTTCATGCCGCCAGCACCGCTTCCGGCGGCGGCGCGGCGGCGGTGAAGAACTCGACCGTGTGCGGCAGCGGCTTCTTCTCGGTGTCGGGCGCGTTGAGCAGCGTCGCCATCACGATCGGCGCGCCGCACAGATGCGTCACCTTGTGCGCCGCGATCGCGTCATACATCGCGTCCGCGCGCACCTGGCGCAGGCACACATGGGTGCCGGCCACCACCGAGATCGACCAGGGGAAGCACCAGCCGTTGCAATGGAACATCGGCAGCGTCCACAGATAGACCGGATGCTTGCTCATGCCGCAGGTCACCACGTTGCCGAGCGCGAGCAGATGGGCGCCGCGGTGGTGATAGACCACGCCCTTGGGGTTGCCGGTCGTGCCGGACGTATAGTTGAGCGAGATCGCGTCCCATTCGTCGTCGGGCATCGACCAGGCGTAATCGGGATCGCCTGCGGCGATGAAGTCCTCGTATTCGATGTTGCCCAGCCGCTCGCCGGGGCCGGTGAATTCCGGATCGTCGTAGTCGATCACCAGCGGCTTGGCCTTGCAGAGCGCGAGCGCTTCCTTCATCACCTGGAGAACTCGCGGTCGGTGATGACGACCTTGGCCTCGGCATGGTCGAGCGAGAACGCGATGATGGCGGCGTCGAGCCGGGTGTTGAGCGTGTTGAGCACGCCCTTGCGTCATCGGCACGCCGTAGTGGCACTCCAGCATCGCCGGCGTGTTGGCGAGCATCACCGACACCGTATCGCCGCGCCTGATGCCGCGCTTCGCCAGCGCCGAGGCCGAGCCGCCGCGCGCGGGCATAGAATTCGGCATAGTTGCGCCGCAGCTGCCCGTGGATGATCGCCGTGTGCTCGGGAAACACCCGCGCCGCCCGATCGAGGAACGAGAGCGGCGTCAGCGGCTGGAAATTGGCCGGGTTGCGGTCGAGATCGGTGTCGTAGGGCGTGTTGGTGGGCGCTTTCGCCATCGGTCGTTTCCCCTCGTCGGGAAAACGTTAGCGGCGATTTTGCGCCTTGTCATCGGCGGGCATGCGGCGCTTCTCCGCCTCATCCTGAGGAGCGGCCGAAGGACGCGTCTCGAAGGATGGGGCGGACATGGTTCGAGACGCGCCGCTCTCGCGGCGCTCCTCACCATGAGGCCGAGAGCGCTTCTTACAGGGGGGGAGGGAGCTCAGCCCCCCCATCGCCTGCATCGTCCCGGCCCAGATGAGCTGCAGGCCGATCAGGAAGATCAGCCAGTAGATGATCTTGTAGAAGGCCTCGGCCGGCGTGCGCCGCACCAGCCAGACGCCGGCGATGTTGGTGACCACCGCCAGCGGCAGCAGCGCGGCCGAGGTCATCAGATTGGTCGGGTTGAGCTGGCCCAGCATGAAGTAGGGCAGCACCTTGAGCGCGTTGCCGATCGCGATGAACAGCGAGAAGGTGCCGACGAAAGTCACCTTGTCGAGCTTCTGCGGCAGCACGTAAATCTGGAACGGCGGCGCGCCGGTGTTCGCGATGAGCGAGGTGAAGCCGGATACGGCGCCCCACAGCCGTCCTGCGGTCGGGCTCGCGTCACTGTGTTCGCGTGCGAAGCGCGCGGCAAGGCCGAACCACTGGCTGACCACGAAGCCGACCGCGATCACCCCGATCACCAGCCGGATCGCTGCATCCGGCACATGCGCCGCGACCAGCCAGGCGAGCCCGGCGCCGGCGATCTGACCCGGCACCATGATCTTCAGGATGCGCATGTCCCACGTGCGCCAGTATGCCCGGAGCGTCACCACGTCCTGCACCAGCAGGATCGGCGTCAGGATGCCGATCGCCTGGATCGGCGGCACCGCGATCGCCATCAGCGGCGTCGCGATAGTGCCGATGCCGGAAAAGCCGCCCTTCGACAGCCCGAGCGCGATCACGGCGGGGATCGCCAGCATGTAGAAGACGGGATCGGTAATGATGGACACGCGCTCGAACTTCCTTGTTCTCTCTCCCCGCAGGCAGGGCGGGAGTGACTACCCCGTCAGCTCGACGATGCCGGCGCGCAGCAGCGCCAGCGCGATCACGAACATCATGATCAGCGTGATCCTGTAGAACAGTTCCTGCGAGATGCGCCGCACCAGCCAGAAGCCGAGCTGGTTGGCGAGAAGCGCCAGCGGCACCAGCACCGCCGAGGTGGCGAGACCTTTTGTCGAGAACTGGCCGAGCGCCATGTAGGGCACCACCTTCATCCAGTTCATGCAGGCGAACACGATCGCGGTGGTACCGACGAAGGTCATCTTCGGCAGGCGCTGCGCCATCATGTAGATCTGGTAGGGCGGCCCGCCCGCCTGCGACAGCGTCGAGGTGAAGCCCGACAGCGCGCCCCAGAACAGGCCGGTGGCCTTGTGCGGTGGCCTGCGCTCGCGCGCGATGCGGGCGGCGGCGAGCCAGCTGTAGAGCACGAAGGCGATAGTGATGACGCCGATGAAGATGCGCACTGCCGCGTTGGAAACGTGGGCGGCGACCAGCCCGGCGGTGGTAATGCCGATGACGGCGCCGGGGATGACGAAAGCGAGAATCCTGCCGTCCCAGTCCTTGCGGTAGACCCACACGGCGGTGGCGTCCTGCAGGATCATGATCGGCAGCATGATGGCGGCGGCCTCCAGCGGCGGCATCACCAGCGCAAGCAGCGGTGTCGCCATTTGCCCGACGCCCGCGAAGCCGCCCTTGGACAACCCGAGCGCGATCACCGCCGGCAGCGCCAGCACATAGAACAGCGGGTCGGTGACGATGGTCAAAAGCGGCCTTTCATCCGGCACCGTCATTCCGGGACACGGGTGAATCGCGTGGACCCGGAATCCATACGCCGCAGCGCCGGGCTTATGGATTCCGGGTTCGGCCCTGCGGGCCGCCCCGGAATGACGGGAGAAAATTGCGGCGGATCAAACCCTACCAAAGGCCAGTGTGCCAGCCTTGTTTGCGCATGGCCGGCGTTCCACAATCGGGGCCGAACCGGCCAGGAAGCCGGAGAGGCGCCGAAGAAGCGCCAACGAATCGAGGAGAGGAGTCGTCCCATGGATGCCCGGTCGAGCCGCTACCACGACGTCTACGCCCAATGGCAGCGCGATCCGCAAGGCTTCTGGGGCGGGGCCGCCAGGGCCATCGACTGGTACGAGCCGGCGAAAAAAGTCTTCGACCCGGATGCCGGCATCTACGGCCGCTGGTTCACGGGCGCCTCCTGCAACACCTGCTACAACGCGCTCGACCGCCACGTCGCCGCGGGGCGCAACGACCAGGTGGCGCTGATCTACGATTTGCCCGTCACCGACACGGTGCAAGACCTTCACCTACGGCCGCATGCTCTCCGAGGTGCAGCTGCTCGGCGCCATCCTGCGCGACTTCGGCGTCGGGAAGGGCGACCGCGTCATCATCTACATGCCGATGATCCCGGAGGCGGTGTTCGCGATGCTCGCCTGCGCGCGCATCGGCGCCATCCACTCGGTGGTGTTCGGCGGCTTCGCCGCGAAAGAACTCGCCACCCGCATCGACGACGCCAGGCCGAAGGTGATCCTCTCCGCGAGCTGCGGCATCGAGGGCGCGCGCGTCATCCCCTACAAGCCGCTGCTCGACGGCGCCATCGCGCTTGCCACCCACAAGCCGCAGACCTGCATGATCCTGCAACGCCCGCAGTGCGAGGCGACGCTCGATCGCCTGGCGCGATCACGACTGGCGGAAAGAATGGGAGAACGCGGTCAACTACGCCAAGACCTCGGAATGCGTCCCCGTCCTTGCTACCGATCCGCTCTACATCCTCTATACCTCCGGCACCACCGGCATTCCCAAGGGGGTGGTGCGCGACAACGGCGGCCACATGGTCGCGCTTCAATGGTCGATGCAGAATCTCTACGGCATCGACCCCGGCGAGGTGTGGTGGGCCGGCTCCGACATCGGCTGGGTGGTCGGCCATTCCTACATCGTCTATGCGCCGCTGTTTCACGGCTGTACGACGATCCTCTATGAAGGCAAGCCGGTCGGCACGCCCGACGCCGGGGCCTTCTGGCGCGTGATATCGCAGCACAAGGTGGTCTCGCTGTTCACCGCGCCCACCGCGTTCCGCGCCATCCGCAAGGAAGACCCCGACGGCAAGTTGCTGAAGCAATACGACCTGCGCCGCTTCCGCACGCTGTTCCTCGCCGGCGAGCGCGCCGATCCGCCCACTATCCAGTGGGCCGAGGACACGCTGAAGGTGCCGGTGCTCGATCACTGGTGGCAGACCGAGACCGGCTGGTGCATCGCCGGCAATCCGGTGGGGCTGGGCGTTCTCCCGGTGAAATACGGCTCCACCTGCGTGCCGATGCCGGGCTACCAGGTCGACGTCGTCGACGAGGCCTGCAAGCCGGTCGCCGAAAACCAGATCGGCTCCATCGTCATCAAGCTGCCGCTGCCGCCGGGCTCGTTCCCGACGCTGTGGCACCAGGACGAGCGCTTCAGGGAAGCCTACCTCGATGAATTCCCCGGCTACTACAAGACCGCCGACGCCGGCTTCAAGGACGAGGATGGCTACGTGTATGTCATGAGCCGCACCGACGACATCATCAACGTCGCCGGCCACAGGCTTAGTACCGGCGGCATGGAGGAGGTGCTGGCCGCGCACCCGGACGTCGCCGAATGCGCGGTGCTCGGCATCAAGGACGACCTGAAGGGCGAGGTGCCCTGCGGCTTCATCGTGCTGAAAGCGGGCGTCAACCGCCCGCCGGAGGAAATCGAGAAGGAGATCGTCCAGCTCGTGCGCGACAAGGTCGGCCCGGTCGCCTCGTTCAAGCTGGCGATCACCGTCGCCCGCCTGCCCAAGACGCGCTCAGGCAAAATTCTCCGCGGCACCATCAAGAAGATGGCCGACAAGGAGCCGTGGGAGATGCCGGCGACCATCGACGACCCGGCGATCCTGGACGAGATCGGGGAGGCGCTGAAGGGGAAGGGCGTTGGGGGATAGCTCTGCCGCGCGTGGAGCATAGCTCCACCTCATCCTGAGGAGGGGGAACGCGGCGTCTCGAAGGATGAGGTGGCCACGGTGTCAGCCACTGTCGTCCCGGGCGAGCGCTTTAGCGCGAGACCCGGGACCCATACGCCGCAGTCATCTCGATAAGCGCGGCGTATGGGTCCCCGCGTGCGCGGGGACGACGTGGAAAGGCGGTGCGGCAAACTCTCTTCCCCTCTCCCCTTGTGGGAGAGGGTGGCATAGCGAATGCGTAGCATTCGCGTCTTTCTGAGAACGGCCAGCGCGAAGCGCTGGCCTATGCGAAGGGAATCCGAGCGAGGGCGGGTGAGGGGTCGGCATCTGTGAGATGCACGGTGCCGCCATCCATGCTATCTTCCCGCCATGACCAAGCTCGAAGACATCGAAAAGGCCGTCGCCGCGCTCGCGCCCCGCGAGCTTGAGCGCTTCCGTGCCTGGTTCGAGGCGTTCCAGGCCGCGCGCTTCGACCAGAAGATCGAACGCGACGCCGCGAGCGGCAAGCTCGACCGGCTGGCCGAGGCGGCCGTCGAGGACTTCCGCAAGGGCCGCGCACGCGAGTTTCATTGCTAGCTTGCTGGCCGACTACTGCGCGGCACCATCAAGAAAATCGCCGACAACAAGCTGGACCATGCCGGCGACCATCGACGTCCCGGCGATACTGGGGTGACATCAAAGCCCCGGTCGTTGGGTTGACAGACCGGATTAACGAGTGTACTGTACACTTAAAATGTCGTTAATACACCGCAAACGGAGCTTTAAGGGTGAATAAGATGGTGAATCTGCATGGCCGGCCGCCGACTTCACCGCCCAAGCCGCAAGGTCCCAAGCAAATTCGCGGTTGGCCGCTACTGGTCGGTGCGGATGAGGCTGCGCCATCGCGCGCTGGCGACCGAAGTCGGGCCTGGCTGCGCTGGTTTTGGATCGGGTCGCGCTCGGATTATGATGCGCGTGCGCCCCCAGGAGGCGGGCGGGTGAGGGGGCTCGCCGCGATGCTGAGCCCCGCATAAAATTCGAACTCATCATCGGGCCGGCGCGAAGCGCCGTGACCCGGTGATCCCGCATTGACGGGCATGCTGCGACGCGGATATCGGCAGAATAATCAATCAAATATGTGCATTGTGCATGGCAGCAGATAATGATGCGCTTTAAGAGTTGACAATATGTTATCTTGTGTTATTATTAAGAAAATATGGAGAATGTCATGGCTTATTACAAAAAGAGACGGAGGCGCGTGGTGGCTGCGGCGGTCAGTCCAAAGCCCCAGTAAATTTACTAATGAAATCCTTAAGGCAACGGCGCGTGACGTCAAATCGGGAGCGCGGCCGACGCTAAAGAGCCAGCCGTGGGTGTCAATCGGTGATGATCGACAGCCAGGCCTGCGCGCCATCATTCGCAAGTCCGGCGCGGTCACGTTCCACGCGATGTATTACTTCGGCGATTCACGCCCAATGATTACGGTCGGTCAATTCCCGGAAACATCCATTGAGGAAGCGCGACACTTGACCAAGGTGGTTCGCGGCTTGGCCGAAAAGGGCACGGACGTACAAAAAGGCTTGCACGAGCGCTTATTGCGCGAACTCGAAGAGGAAGGTCTGGACTGGCGGCCAGATCGCAAGCGAGCGCCGAAAATATGTTAGATCGAATTTTCGATTTACTTGCCGAGCACAATGTTAAAGTGCCGCCCACGGTTAAGTCAAAAATTCGGTCTCAGCTTGGTTCAAGGCAAGCGTAGGGTACTGTTGGCATCAGCGTTCCTGAAAAATCAAAAGCCCGGCGCGGGGGCCGGGCTTTGGCTTCTTGTTTCGCTTGGCGGCGCGCTTCCTGGCGCTCCGCTTTCCAGTAGAACCGTTTCCAGAACCGCAAATGCTTCCGCCACTCCTTTATAGCGGTCAGTTGTCCTTTCTTGACGTGTGCCATGGCCGGTATCTCCGTCGCTGATTTAGCGCCGCGGCAGCGGCATTTTGGTGGTCGCCCAATCGATTTCTTCCATCGCATCGTCGGGGTCTTCTCCGGAGGGCAGGGGCTTTTTCGCCGCAGCCCTCCAGTCGGTCATAACCTCGCCGCGCCGTTTCATCTCGCGCAGTTCAGCGTCCGTGTGTCTGACGATATGTTCTGATTTCTTGCTCATCGGTTTGTTTCCGATTCTGTAGCGCGCGTTTTGCTCGCGCGATCAGCGCCTTGGCACGCGCTTCAATCCGTGCCTGCCGCTCCGGCGGCAACGCCTTGATGACGTGGTCGGCCGTTCTCATGTTACGCGCCTTCTGCATCTGCCTCTCCGCGGTCATGCGCGGGCTTGACCCGCGCATCCATGATGAGCGGCAACAGAGTCTATCTTATAACAGAAATCGCGGAAGTGCCTCTTGGATTGCCGGGCCTTCGCCCGCCGAGGGGTTACTGGCGCGTCCACATATCGGAGGGCTTCGGCCCGCAGGCGGGTCAAGCCCGGCAACGAAGGCGCTACGGCTGCACGGCGAGCGCATTGTCGCGCAATACATCGCGCCGCGCCCTTCTACTTCCCCCGCCGCTGATAAGCATTGAACAAATCGTCCTGCACCACATAGGCCGTGCCGGTCGCCTTCAGCGCGTAGTCGGCCTGCAAAATCCGCGTGCGGTATTTCCAGCCCTTGGGCAGCTTCACGCGCTTGCCGAGGCCAGCGAGGTCGTCGAGCGTACAGCGTCGGGTCGACGATCTGCGCATAGGATTGCATCATGTAGACTTCGCCCTCGGGCGAGATCAGCTCGTAGACCGGCCGGCCGGTCTTGTAGTTGAACACCGTGGTGCGCCTGATCGCGTTGAGCTTGTAGCCACCGAGCCTGGCCTGCCATAGCTTGAGTTCGATGGTCGCGCGCTTGGTCATGGCGATGCCGCCGAACGTTTCCGTCTCGCCGCTCTTCGTCGCGCCCGCGGCCTCAATCGAATCGAGCGTCCAGTAGCGCGGCCCGTTGAGCTTGACGCGCGTGACCTTGAATTGCTTCGCCAGCTTGCTCGGCGTTAAGCGCGCGCCATTATCGCGGCCGGGCAGAAGTTCTGGCCGAGCGTGTTGTAGACGCTGACCTCGAAGGTCAGCCGCCGCCGCTTCATCGTGAGCACCTCGCAATAGCGCACGTTGCGCAGCTCCTTCGGCACCCTGGCGCCTTGCGCCGCCGCCGGTGCGTTCCGGTCCACAGCGAGCAGGACAGCGATGCCGGCTGCGATGGTCGCCGCAGCCACGCCTGCCGCCCGTGCAATGCGGCAGATTGAGTCCTTCGTCATGGTGACGTCCTCGCCCTGATGCGGCCCGCGCGGTTCTTTCCGCGCGCCGCGCCTTTCACGCGGCGATGATAGGGCGCGTCCGCGCAAGGCAAATTGGAGAACTTTGGGCGCTTTCGCGCTTGTCGCGCTCGGCGCCGGCGCAACCAATCCGTTGAAATCGCGACAACAAAAAACTTATCCCCGCGCGCTCGCGCGCCCTTATCATCGCCGGCGTCCGGTTCGCCGAGGGCGCTTTCATGAGGCGTCATGACAGCGGGACCGCCTTGACGGGGCCGATATCGGGCAAGCCCGACGTCGGCGATGCGGTGCCTGCGGGCAGGGGAAAGAACGCATCCCTTGCGCCCGGGCGGCGCGGGGCTCCGCCCGGGGGCACCAGGACCCCCCGCCAGGAGCTGGCTGACGGTAGTGAGTCTTCGCGACTCTGCCGAAAGCGCGGCCCGCGCCGGAAAGACACCGCGATGGAGCGCCGCGGGGCGCGGCGTGCTCATCGCCTGAGCACGTCACGCACCGCAAGGTGCGGACGAAGATGGTTGCGCTTCGCGGCGCTCCATCTCCCTCGATGTATTTCGAGGGGCAAGAGGAATACGGGCGTGCCCGGCGCCCGTCAAAGAATACGGGCGGTGACGCATGGCTTGTCGCGTGAAGAGAGATGAAGGAGGCCGTTTGACAACTGCATTTGTGAATGCACGACATGTGCCGCACCTGTCCCGGGTGCTGCGCAACACGCAATGTTGCGCTGCTAACCCGGGACGCCGGTTTGCCAATGAGAACAACCGGGACCCCGGGTCAGCGGTGCATCACTTCGCTGCGCCCGTGCTGCACCGCGCCCGGGGAACGCAGCCGGATCTTTGGCGGTGCCGCCCCGGATGCCCGCTTTCGCAGGACCAGGCGGAGAGATATGATTCCCTGACACAGTCGCGAGCAATCCGTCATGCCCCTCTTCATCTGCACCGCCTGCGGCACGCAATATCCGGAAAGCGCCGGTCCGCCCGCGCAATGCAAAATCTGCGAGGAGGAGCGGCAATACGTGCCGCCGCGCGGGCAGACCTGGACGACGCTCAACGCGATCGCGGTCGGCCACGTCAACAGCTACCGCGAATACGAGCCCGGCGTGATCGGCATCGGTTCGCAGCCGCAGTTCGCCATCGGCCAGCGCGCCATTCTGGTGCGCACGCCCGGCGGCAACATCCTGTGGGACTGCATCTCGCTGCTCGATGCCGCCACGGTCACGCTCATCAAAGGGCTCGGCGGCATAAAGGCCATCGCCATCTCGCACCCGCATTTCTACACGACGATGGTCGAGTGGGCGCACACCTTCGAATGCCCCATCCATCTGCACGCCGCCGACGGGGAATGGGTGCTGCGGCCGGACCCGGCGGTGCGGCACTGGGACGGCGAGACGCTGAAGCTCTGGGACGGCGTCACGCTGGTGCGCTGCGGCGGTCATTTCCCCGGCGGCACGGTGCTGCACTGGGCGGGCGGCGCCTCCGGCCACGGGATCGTCTGTTCCGGCGACATCCTCACCGTCGCCACCGACCGCAAATGGTTGTCCTTCATGCGCAGCTATCCGAACCTGATACCGCTCTCGCGCCGTGAGGTGGAAGCGATCGGGCAGGCGCTCGCGCCGTTTTCGTTCGAGACCATCTATGGCCATTACTTCGACCGCGTCATCACGCGCGACGGCAAGAAGGTATTGGCGGACTCGGTGGCGCGCTATATCGCGGCCATCGAGGGCACCCGGGGGTATTGACGATAAAAAACCGGCCGCGGCTGCATGCAGCTCACGGCCGGTAAAGGGGTGCGTGCCACGTGACGGCCCGCGACGCAGCTCTTGGTGTGCGTCAGGATCATCGACGCCTAGTAAACCGGCCTTTGACGGCACCGTCTATCCGCAGTGCTACGGATGCCGGGGTCTCAGCCTTAAGGAACCCTTGCCGATCGCTACCGCATGCAGCGGCGCACTGCGCCGGAAATTTGCCGACCGCGCGCCTTATTGCTCGCCGCTTTCGTCGCCCTTGCCGCCGAGCTGCTTGAGCTTGGCGAACACGGCGCTGACGTCGATCTCGCCCGGCTTCTTTTCCGTGTCCCCGGCCGGCGCCGCCTCTGGTTGCGCGGGTGCGGTGGTCTCGGCGGCCGGCAGCAGCGTCGCGCCGGCATCGGTGGCCGCCGGCTTCTCCTTGTTGGCGCGCTGCACCTCGAGGTCGAGGTCGGTCTGCGAGGCGAGTCCCAGCGTCACGGGATCCATCGGGCTCAGATTGGGCGCGTTCCAGTGGGTGCGTTCGCGGATGGCGGTGATGGTCGACTTGGTGGTGCCGACCAGCCGCATGATCTGGCTGTCCTTGAGTTCCGGGTGATTGCGCACCAGCCACAGGATGGCGTTGGGCCGGTCCTGGCGGCGCGACACCGGCGTATAGCGCGGGCCCTTCTTGCGATCGGAGGTGGCCACCGCGACCTTGGGTGCGCTCAGCGCCAGCTTCATGTCGGGGTTCTTCTCGGCCTCGGCGATCTGCTCGCGGGTGAGCTGCCCGGTCTGGATCGGGTCGAGGCCCTTGATGCCCTGCGCGGCGTCGCCGTCGGCTATCGCCTTCACCTCGAGCGGGTGCAGTTTGCAGAAGTCGGCGACCTGATCGAAGGTCAGCGCGGTGTTGTCCAGAAGCCAGACGGCCGTCGCCTTTGGCATCAAGGGTGCTGCGCTCGCCATGGGCAAATCTCCTCTACGCTTCGCCCGCCCCTCGGGGGCGAAGCAGTGGATCATCGGTGATGATCGGAAAGTGGGCGGAATATAGGGGGAGGGTACCGCGCATGCAACCTTGGCGGCTTGACAGGGCGGGGCGGCGCCCCCCATGTCGGGGGCAGGGCGCGACGCGATAAACGACCGCGTTCCCGAGGAAAATATGGCTGCCGACGCGCAAAAACCAGCTCTCCACGTCATGTTGTGCTCTCCGCGCGGTTTCTGCGCCGGGGTGGTGCGGGCCATCGAATCGGTGGAGCGGGCGCTCGAGATTCACGGCGCCCCGGTCTATGTCCGCCACGAAATCGTCCATAACCGCTACGTGGTCGACGAGCTGCGCGCCAAGGGCGCCATTTTCGTGGAGGAACTGGACGAAATTCCCGAGGACAGCGACCGGCCGGTCATCTTCTCGGCCCATGGCGTGCCGCGCTCGATTCCCGAGGAGGCCGCACGGCGCAACCTGTTCGCGCTCGATGCGACCTGTCCGCTGGTGACCAAGGTCCACCGCGAAGCGGAAATTCATCATCGCAAGGGGCGCCAGATCCTGCTCATCGGCCATGCCGGTCACCCGGAGGTGGTCGGCACCATCGGCCAGTTGCCGGCCGGCGTGGTGACCCTGGTGCAGACCGTGGAGGATGTCGCCGCCTTCACCCCCAGGGACGAAAACAACCTCGCCTATGTGACGCAGACCACGCTGTCGGTGGAAGACACCGCCACCATGGTGGAGGCGCTCAAGGAGCGCTTTCCCAACATCGTCGGCCCGCACAAGGAAGACATCTGCTACGCCACCACCAACCGCCAGGACGCCGTGCGGCGCGTGGCGCCCATGGTCGATGCCGTCATCGTGGTGGGCGCGCCCAATTCCTCCAACTCCCAGCGCCTGAAGGAAGTGGCGCTGCGCGCCGGCTGTCCCTACGCGACGCTGGTGCAGCGCGCCGCCGACATCCATTGGGAGGAATTCAAGGGCGTTGAGCGTATCGGCGTCACCGCCGGCGCTTCGGCGCCGGAAGTGCTGGTCGAGGAGGTGCTCGACGCCTTCGCCAAGCGCTACACGCTCAGTGTGGAAACCGTCACCGCCACCGAGGAACGCATGTTCTTCCCGCTACCCCGCCCGCTGCGGGAGACCCAGGCGGCGGAGTGACGCGTTCATGGCCGTCTATACCGACGTCACCGCCGACGATCTCACCCAGTTTCTCGCCGGCTACGACATCGGCGAACTGCTGTCCTACAAGGGCATCGCCGAAGGCGTCGAGAATTCCAATTTTCTGGTCCACACCGGCGCCGACAATTTCATCCTGACGCTCTACGAGAAGCGGGTGGCGGAAGGCGACCTGCCGTTCTTCCTGGCGCTGATGGAGCATCTGGCGGCGCGCGGCATCACCTGCCCGCAGCCGGTGCGCAACCGTCGCGGCGGCGTGCTCGGCCGGCTCGCCGGCCGGCCGGCGGCGATCGTCACCTTTCTCGACGGCATGTGGATCCGCCGCCCCAGCGCGGCCCATTGCGCGATGCTCGGTGAGGCGCTGGCGCACCTGCATCTCGCCGGCGCCGATTTCGACATGAAGCGGGCGAACGCGCTCGGTATCGAGAGCTGGCGGCCGCTCTATGCCCAGGCCGCGGATCGCGGCGACAGCGTGCGGGAAGGCCTGTGCGAGGCGATCGCATGCGAACTTGATGTGTTGGTCAGGAACTGGCCGCGCGACCTGCCGCAGGGGGTGATCCACGCCGATCTCTTTCCCGATAACGTGTTCTTCCTCGGTGACGAACTGTCCGGGCTGATCGACTTCTATTTCGCCTGCACCGACACGCTCGCCTACGACGTCGCGATCTGTCTCAATGCCTGGTGCTTCGAGCCGGACCATTCCTACAATGTCACCAAGGGCCGCGCGCTGCTCAAGGCCTATGCGGGGGTGCGGGCACTGAGCCTGAACGAACGCGAGGCGCTGACGACGCTGGCGCGCGGCGCGTCCGTCCGTTTTCTGCTGACACGGCTGGTGGACTGGCTGGCAGGCGCCAACGGCGCGCTCGTCAGGCCGAAGGATCCGCTGGAATATTACTGGAAACTGCGCTTCCACCAGTCGGTGAAAAGCTTCGGTGATTACGGTTTCGACTGACGCAGGCGTCATGGGTCAGGGAATTCATCCATGAGCGAACAGCGCGTCACCATCCATACCGACGGCGCATGCTCCGGTAACCCGGGCCCCGGCGGGTGGGGGGCCATTCTCCATTTCGGCGAGCACGAAAAAGAGCTCATGGGCGGGGAGCCGCACACCACCAACAACCGCATGGAGCTGATGGCGGCGATTGCCGCGCTGGAGGCACTCAGGCGCCCCTGTACGGTCGACCTTCACACCGACAGCCAGTACCTGCGCAACGGCATCACCAGCTGGATCAAGGGCTGGAAGCGCAACGGCTGGCGCACCGCCGACAAGAAACCGGTGAAGAACCTCGATCTCTGGCAGCGTCTCGACGCGGCGCTCGCCGCGCACACCGTGCACTGGCACTGGGTGAAGGGCCATGCCGGCCATGCGCTGAACGAACGCGCCGATGAACTGGCGCGCAACGGTCTCATCGCCGCGCGCGCCGGGGCGAGGGGCGCGATGAGCCGGAAATGATCATTTCCCGGGGGCCAGCGCTCTTGCGCCGCCCCGGGATAATGAAACTCAAACCTGCCCGAGCAAGGTGTCGCCGCCGGAAACCTCGAACTTGCCCGGCTGCTCGACGTTGAGTTTTTTCACGACGCCGTCCTCGACGAGCATCGAATACCGCTGCGAGCGCGTGCCGAAGCCGATACGCGAGCCGTCGAAGGTAAGGCCGATGGCGCTCGCGAATTCGCAGTTGCCGTCGCCGAGCAGTTCGACCTGATCGGTCCCGATGGCTTTCTGCCAGACCCCGATCACGAAGGGGTCGTTCACCGTGGTCACGGCGATGGTATCGACGCCTTTGGCTTTGAGGGCGTCCACGTTTTGCACGACGGTGGGCATGTGCTGGTTATGGCAAGGTCCGGTGAAAGCGCCGGGCATACCGAACAGCGCAACCATTTTCCCCTTGAACACCTCGTCTGTCGTTTTCGGTTTGGGCCCCTCGGGCGTCATCACCCGAAACGTGGCGTTCGGCAGGCGGTCACCAACTTTGATGGTCATGGCGTTTTTCCTTTCCCGTTGACGCGATAGTTCTTGTTTGAGCGGCTAGAGCTGCTTTATCAGGTTTTCTGCACCGGAAGTCTCGGCCTTTCCGGATACTTCCTCGATATTGAGGGATGTTACCACGCCGTCCTCGACGATCATGGAGTAGCGGCGCGAACGGATGCCGCGCCCTCTGTCGGAATCATCGACATGAAGACCGATTGCCTTGGCAAAGTCGCCATTCCCGTCGGCGAGGAAAAGGTCGACCTTGCCCTCGGCGCCGGACGCCTTGCTCCAGGCGTCCATCACAAACGCGTCGTTGACGGAGGTCACCGCGATCGCATCGACTCCCCTGGCCTTGATGACGTCGGCATTGTTGATGAAACCGGGAAGGTGGTTCTTGCTGCAAGTCGGCGTGAACGCGCCCGGCACGGCGAACAGAACGATCTTCCTGCCCTTGAAGATTTCGTCGGTGCTCCTGCGCTGCGGGCCCCCGGCGGTCATCACGTAGAATGTCGCGTCGGGCAAGCGATCGCCGGCCTTGATAGCCATGGTTCGTTTCCTTTCGTGCTGAAATCCCGTCACCGTCGGGCGCGCAAAATAGCGCCGCCGGTCAATTAGCCGAGATTGGAGCTTTAGTCGAGACGGGTTCTGGTCTCGAAGGCCTTGCTGCCTTCGACCACGGTGAACGTGAGTTCCACCGGCGTCTTCGGGTTGACGCCGGGCGGCAGCCCGTCGAGCAGGAAGCTGAAGCGGCGCTTGCCCGCGGGCGCGCCGGAAACTTCCTTCGGCACCGGCAGCGCCCATTCACCGTTCGGTCCCTCGACGAAGAGGTTCACCGGCTTGCCCTGCGGCGCTGCGATGTCGACCACGGCAGCCGGTTTGCCTTCCGTACTCGCACGCTCCACGGTCAGCCCCAGTTCGGCGGGCGCGACGGGCCTGGGCACTTGCGCTTCGGCGGCGGCGAGAGCCGCCTGATTGGCGCTGGTGCCGGCCGCGAGCGTGAGTTCGGCCTGCCCGCGCGCCGGCACGCACAGCTTTTCGCAGATGGCATAGTCGACCTTCACCCGCAGCGTGACGGGTTTGTCCGGCTGCTTTGGCGTAACCGTGAGCGGGAAAATCACGTGATCCTTGTAGCCGAGGGAATTGCCGGTCGCGTCCGTGTAGAGGTTCGGCGCCGGCCAGGACACTCTGGCGGTGGCGAGGTTTTGCGAGCCGGAAAAGTCAAAACGCGGGGGCAAGCCCGAATCGCCCGGATAGCGCCAATACGTATGCCAGCCCGCTTCGAGCTTGATTTCGATGCCGGCCGGCAAGGTACTGGCGTCCGGCTTGGCGGACCCGGCGATCAGGCGCATGGCGGCGTGATTTTCGCGCGCCCAGGCCGAGGCATCGGCGGCGCGCGCCGGCGGTATCAGCGTCAACAGGGCAGCGCAGGCGGCCGGCAGCGCAAATCGCATGGGTAGAACAGGTCTCATCACAAAACCCCGTTTAATCGGTGCCGTCTCACCATGCTACTGAATTGATCGTGAGCAACCGGTGATTGGAATTCATGCAATGCAGCGACTTTTGCCACATTTGGCGGCGCAAATATGACAGTCGATGATTGAACTTTTAGCCGCCCCCGTCGTTTGCAAAGGCACGATGATCGGTTAGCCTTAATCATTATGAAGATCACCAGCAAAGCGCCAGATCCGGCAAATCGCGGCTTTCTCGACGGCCAGATGTTGATCGCCATGCCGGCGATGAACGACGAGCGCTTCGCCCGCACGGTTATTTACGTGTGTGCCCACTCCAGCGAAGGCGCCATGGGCATCGTGGTCAACAAGCAGGCCCAGGACGTCAAATTCCCCGATCTTCTGGTGCAACTCGAGGTCATTCCGGCGAGCGAGCGCATCGAATTGCCGACGCGCGCCGAGGACGTGAGGGTGCTCAAGGGCGGGCCCGTGGAGACAGGCCGCGGGTTCGTGCTGCATTCCGCCGACTTCTTCATCGAGAACTCGACGCTGCCGATTGACGAAGGCATCTGCCTCACCGCCACGCTCGACATTCTCAAGGCGATCGCCCGCGGTAACGGACCGAACAATGCGGTGCTGGCGCTCGGCTATGCCGGCTGGGCGCCCGGCCAGCTGGAAGAAGAAATCCAGCAGAACGGCTGGCTGAATTGCGACGCCGATTCCGAGCTGATCTTCGGCGGCGATATCGAGGGCAAGTATCAGCGCGCGCTCGGAAAGCTCGGTATCGATCTCGGCATGCTCTCGAGCGAAGCCGGCCACGCGTAAAGCCCTTCCAGGCGAAGCGGAAACGGGTTCGCCGTCGGCAACCACGTCAGATCAGAAAAGAACCATCATTGCGCCGCTTCCAGCCGGTCGCCGGTCAGCAGTTCGCTGGCTTCCTCGGCGCTCATCGGTTCTCCGAACGCGAAGCCCTGGGCGTATTCGCAGCCGAGCTGGTAGAGTTCGACCGCATCGGAATCCGTCTCGGCGCCTTCCGCCACCACCTCCATGCCGAGATCGTGCGCTAGTGAGATGATCGAGCGCAGCAGCACCGGCCGGGTACCGCGCGGGGTGGTGCGTACGAACGACTGGTCGATCTTGATGGTGTCGAAGGGGAAGCGCTGCAGATAGGCGAGCGAGGAATGACCGGTTCCGAAGTCGTCGAGCGACAGCCCGGCGCCGAGTTCGCGGATGCGCGTGAGCATCTGGGCGGCATGCTCGGGATTCTCCATTACCAGCGACTCGGTGATCTCGAGCTTGAGCGTGCCGCGCGCGAGCGTCGTGCGCGCCAGCACGCTGCGCAGGTCCTGGATCAGGTCGTGGCGCAGCAACTGCCGCGACGAGACGTTGACGCTGGCGAACACCGGTTCGCGGCCCCGCGTGCTTGCCTGCCAGGTGGCGAGCTGGCGCGCGGTGCGCTCCAGGACGAACAGGCCGAGATCGACGATGAGCCCGATTTCCTCGGCAATGGAGATGAACTCCGCCGGTGACAGGCGGCCCATCTTGGGATGGTCCCAGCGCGCCAGCGCCTCAAAACCCGCGATCATGCGGTCCTCCAGCCGCACTATCGGCTGGTAGAGCACCTTGATCTCCTGCCGCTCGATCGCGCGGCGCAGTTCGGATTCCATCGCCAGCCGGTCGGTCTTGCGCGCGCGCATCGCCGGCTTGAAGATTTCGATGCGGTCGCCGCCGATGCGCTTTGCGTGATACATCGCCAGTTCCGCGTCCTTGAGCACTTCCTCGGGGCGGTGCGGCTGGTTGTCGGAGAGCGCGAGTCCGACCGAAGCGGTGAGGAAGATTTCCCGGTCGTTGAAGGCGATCGGCGCCCGCAAGGTACGGCGCAGTGTTTCGGCGAAGGCGACGATGCGTGCGGGCTCGCTCTCGGAGACAGGATGAGCGCGAACAGGTCGCCTTGCAGGCGCGCCAGCGTGTCCTGCGGCTTGAGCAGACGGGAGAGCCGGCGCGCGGTGGTGAGCAGGATGGAATCGCCCACCGCCATGCCGACGGAATCGTTGACCTGCTTGAAGCGGTCGATGTCGATGACCAGGATGGTCGGGCGGATCTGCGTGTCCGAGCGGGAAAACGCAAAGGCCGCCTCCATGCGGTCGAGAAACAGTTCGCGGTTGGGCAAGCCGGTGAGATTGTCGTGCACCGCGTCGAACAGGAGGCGTTCTTCGGCGTTCTTGAACTCGGTGACGTCGGTGATGGTGCCGACGAGCCGCACCACCTCGCCGTCGGAGCCGACGACCGGCCGCGCCTTCAGCGCGAACCAGACGTAGTGGCCGTCGTTGGCGCGCAGGCGGAAATCCTGGGTGAGCCGCCCGCGGCGCTGCTCCACCACACTGTCGAGGGCGGCACGGAAGCGGTCGCGGTCGAGCGGGTGCAGCACTTCGAGCCAGCTGGCTGCCGGACCCTCCAGCGTGCCGCGCTTCAAACCGAGCACGTGCTCGGTCTCCGGGCTGGTGAACACCTTGTCGGCGGAGACGTCCCAGTCCCAGATCATGTCGCCGGCGCCGGTCAGCGCCAGCGCGCGGCGTTCCACGTCGGAGACGATACCGTGGGTGATGCCGCCGGCGAACGCGTGCTGCATCACGGTGAAGCCGATCAGCATCACGATCAGCACCAGGCCGCCGAGCAACGCGGGGCCGATGATGTCGTTGGTGACGACGCCGGTGACCGCGAGGCCGGCGGCAAAGGTCCACGCCACCAGCAGGAGCCAGGTCGGAATCAGCAGGACCGCGCGGTCATAGCCGTGGGTCGAGAGATAGATCACCAGCGCCAGCCCGAGCACCGCGATGCCGGCGAGCGAAATGCGCGCGATGCCGGAGGCAACCGCGGGATCGAACAGTGCGACGCCGAGCAGGGCGGCGAGTGCGACCAGCCACGCGCCGGTGATGTGGGCGTAGCGCACGTGCCAGCGCGACAGGTTGAGATAGGCAAACAGGAACACCAGCAGGGTGGCGGCCAGGATCGCCTCGCCCGAAGCGCGCCACACGCGCTCGGCGCCGGCCGACATGTCGAACACCTTGCCCCAGAATCCGAAGTCGATGCCGATGTAGACCAGTACCGCCCAGCCGAGGGCGGCGGCAGCCGGGAACATCACCGAGCCCTTGACCACGAACAGGATGGTGAGGAACAGGGCGAGAAGGCCGGCGATGCCGAGCACGATGCCGTAATAGAGGGTGAAGGAATTGACCTTGTCCTTGTAGGCGTCGGGATTCCAGAGATAGATTTGCGGCAGCGTGCCGGAGCGCAGCTCCATCACGAAGGTGATGACGGTGCCGGGATCGAGTGTGACGCGGTAGACGTCGGCGGTGCTGCTGGCCTGGCGGACCGGACGGTCGCCGGAGGATGGCGTGATGGCGGCGATGCGCGAGAGGCCGAGATCGGGCCAGAACAGGCTGGAGCCGACCATGCGGTAGTGCGGCACGACGATCAGCCGGTCAATCTGTTCGTCGCTGTTGTTGGTGAGGGCGAATACCGCCCAATTGCTGTCGCGTTCACGCGCGCGCACCTCGATGCGCCGGACGATCCCGTCGGAGGCCGGGGCGGTGGACACCTGGATACGGTCGCGCTCGGTGTGGATCAGGTCGGTGGCGCGGGTGAGATCGATCGCGGGCACGTCGATGCGCACGTTGACCGCTTCCACCGCCCGCGCCGCGTCTGCGCCCGAAAGCGGCAGGACAAGCGCGAGCGCAACCGCGGCGGCTGTCACCCAACGTCTCACGATCAGTTCCTATCCCCCGCGCACAGCCCGCGCCGGTCTGGCGCTGACAGTGAGCCTGCAAAACGAGCCTGATTTGCCCACATTAGGGCCGACAATGCGCCGATTTCGCGGCCTGCCGGTGGTCGCATACCGACGCAAGTTATCGGTCTGCACGCCCTTCGGGCAAGCCTTGGAGAGCTTGTGGACAGCCCGCGTCTCACACCGTCAGCACGATTTTGCCGATATGCGCGCTCAATTCCATCAGCGCATGGGCGGCCGCGGCCTCGTTCAGCGGAAAAGCCCTGTACATGACCGGCCTGACCTTGCCGGCGGCGATCAGCGGCAA
This sequence comes from uncultured Pseudomonadota bacterium, assembly GCA_963773715.1. Classification (GTDB taxonomy): domain Bacteria; phylum Pseudomonadota; class Alphaproteobacteria; order Rhizobiales; family Xanthobacteraceae; genus Pseudolabrys. The sequence goes on from CAVZCM010000003.1 coordinate 1,229,123, forward strand.
CGCGTTCTCCTCCACCGCGCGGGCGATCACGGCCTTGTCCGCGGTCGAGCGCGAACGCAGCGTCGAACCGGTGTGGTGCAGCCGCTTGAGCATCAGCCGCATGAAATTGACCTCGGCCTTGGCGCTGCCCATGAAGGCGATCTGCACAATACGACCCTCCACCGCGGCCGCCTCGTAATTGCGTGCGATATAGTCGCCACCGACCATGTCGAGGATCAATTCGGCGCCCTTGCCGTCGGTAGCGCTTTTTGTTTCAGCGACGAAATCCTGGCTTTTGTAGTTCACTGCAACGTCGGCGCCGAGCTTGAGGCAGGCATCGCACTTTTCATCCGAGCCGGCGGTGGTGATGACGCGCGCGCCGAACGCTTTCGCGAGCTGGATGGCGGTGGTGCCGATGCCGGATGAGCCGCCATGCACCAGCAGCGTCTCGCCGGACTTCAGTCCGCCGCGCTCGAATACGTTGTGCCAGACGGTGAGGAAGGTTTCCGGAACGGCGGCGGCTTCTTCCATCGAAAGTCCGCTCACCGGCATCGCGTGACTGCCGTGCGCGACGCAGTATTCGGCGTAGCCGCCGCCGGAGACCAGCGCCATCACGCGATCGCCGATCTTCCAGCGCGTGGGGCCGGAACCGAGCGAGGCGATCTCGCCGGCGATTTCCAGTCCGGGAATGTCGGAGGCGCCGGACGGCGGCGGATAGAGGCCCTTGCGCTGCATGACGTCGGGCCGGTTGACGCCGGCGGCTGCGACCTTGACCAGGATTTCGCCTTCGCCGGGCGAGGGAACCGGTCGTTCCTCCGGCACCAGCATCTCCGGGCCGCCAGGGGACTTGATGCCAATGGCGGTCATGCGGGCGGGAAGGGCAGCCATGAAATCCTCAATTCGCTCAGAATGGGAAGGCCTGTGCAGGCGGTCCCTGTTTAGGGGGCGCCCCGCCGTGTGACAAGGCGTGCCGTGACGGTTAGAAATCGGGCTTGAGGGCGGAAGGCGAAGGAGGAGCGTGTCATGGGCATCCTGGACGAAGATGATCGGCCAAAGCCAAAAACCACCCACGAGATCGGCCAGGATCTGACGCTGTTGTCGGTCGAGGAACTGCAGGCGCGCGTGCAGCTCATGCACGACGAAATCAACCGGCTGGAAGCGGACATCGCTTCGAAGAACGCCACGCGCGCGGCCGCAGATCAATTCTTCAAGCATTAACCATAGCGGCCGCGAAAATGGTGTCGGGGTAGGTCAGGGTCAATAAAAAATCGCGCATTGAAGCTGCCGGCTTAAGGCTGCATTAAGCTTTCTCGTTCATTACTATCAGCGTCCATCTTCATGGACATTGAGTGGCTCCTGTCCACTCTGTTTGACGCCTCCCTGTTATCACCTTCGAGCCGCCGGCAACGGCGGCTCTTTTTTGTCCCGTTTTGGGGCACCGTGGTGCCGCGTGTCCCGGGCCCCCGCGTTAACGTTTCATGCCAACTATGTCTTAAGGAACGGGCTCCGGCATCTGGACAGGACGGGGCCGGACGGGCGATGCTAACAACTGGTTAAAGGTGCCGACCGGGCGCCTCGTGTACTGGTAAGGCGTAGTGTCATGTCCGAGAAGTCTTTCAGCGAATTTCAGCCTGTGTCGTTCGGCGAGCGGCTCGCCAATTCTCAGGCTTTCGCCGAATTGTTTCGTGAAGGCATGGGCCTGGTCGAAGAAACCGCTACGTATCTCGACGGGCCAGGCCGCAGGAATCCAAGACTCTCGCCCGCGCCGCTTCGCTGGCCTACGCCACCGAAAGCATGCGGCTTACCACGCGGCTGATGCAGCTCGCGTCCTGGCTCCTGCTGCACCGGGCGGTGAAGGAAGGCGAGATGTCGCTCGCCCAGGCCAACAAGGAAAAGAGCAAGGTCAAGCTCTCGGCTACCGACCACCACGATCCGAACAACATGCCGCTTCTGCCGGAGACGCTGTGCGAGCTGATCACGCGTTCGCAAGCGCTCAATGCCAAGGTGCGCCGGCTCGACGCCAACATCCATAACCGCGCCGCGCCAGCGCTGGCCGCGACGGTCAATCCGGTCGAGCATCAGCTCGGGCTGCTGAAGGCCGCCTTCGGCGCGGAATCGGCCTGATCCGGCCATGCCATCGGCGGGCCGCTCGGGCCCGACATGCAAAAGCCCCGCGCGAGGCGGGGCTTTTTTGTTGGCGTCCGTGCTGCCGGCTTACTTCTTCTCGCCCAGGAAGCCGGAGAACTTTTTCTGGAAACGCGACACGCGGCCGCCGCGGTCCATGAGGTGCTGCTGGCCGCCGGTCCAGGCCGGGTGCGAGGTGGGGTCGATGTCCAGATGCAGCACGTCACCCTCCTTGCCCCAGGTGGAGCGGGTGGTGAATTCGCTGCCGTCGGTCATCTTCACCGTGATGGTGTGATAATCGGGGTGAATCTCGGCTTTCATCACTATTTTCGCTGTCTTTTCGAGGGTTTCGGGGGCGCGCGAGCTGCCGCAGACGCCGGAAATGGCCTGATTGGCGGGCTCTATATAGGAGCGCGTGCGGAACGGCAAGCGTGGGCCGTGGCTTCGCCGCAGGCCTCAGGCATCCATGTTCCAGCGCATCCGGTTCACCGGGAGACCTGAGACCGGGTTCTCGGCTTTGCCGGTATAAACAAAGCCGTGCTTTTCGTAAAAGCGGATGGCGCGGCCGTTCTCGGAATTGACCAGCAGTTCGAGGCCGTCCGGCGATAGCCGCTTGGCTTCGTCGAGCAGGGCAGCGGAGACGCCCGTGCCCCAGTACTCCGGCGCCACCACGAGCTGGTCGAGATAGCGCGTCCTGGGATCGACCGTGACGAAGCCGGTCAGCGCGCCATCGACGTCGGCGAGCACCACGTGCGCCACCGGCACCAGCTCCTGCTTCCAGCGCTCGCGCCACCAGGCCTGGCGCGCGTTGAAATCGATATGCGGAAAATGATGCGCCCAGGTGCGCCGCCACAGCTCGATGGCGGCGTCCTCGTCGGCGTCGGCGTAGGGGCGCAGGGTGGGGGCGATCATTATGATTTGATCATACTCGGGATGTCGATGTGCGTCTCGGCGTGAAGCAACGCGGATGCGGCGTGCGCCGCCTGATCGATGTCGGTCGATTGAAGAGATCGACGCGCGGAGTTCTTGGCGACCTATCGTTCCGTCAGCTTGAATTCGATACGGCGGTTGCGGCGATAGGCCTCGTCGGTATCGCCGGTCGCGATCGGGTAGAATTCGCCGAAGCCGGCGGCTACCAGCCGCTGCGGTTCCACGCCTTTGCTGATCAGGAACTTGACCACCGAAATGGCGCGCGCCGCCGACAGGTCCCAGTTCGACCTGAATTGCCCGCCGGTGACCGGCCGCTTGTCGGTGTGGCCGTCGACGCGCAGCACCCACGGGATATCGGACGGGATTTCCTTTTCCAGGCTGATCAGTGCGCCAGCCACCTTGTCCATCTCGGCCTCACCTTCCGGCGTGAGGGTGGCGCTGTTGGTGTCGAAGAACACTTCAGACTGCAGGACGAAGCGGTCGCCGACCACGCGGATATCGGGCCGGTTGCCGAGGATCTGGCGCAGCTTGCCGAAGAAATCGGAGCGATAAGCTTTCAGCTCGCGCACCTTTTCGGCGAGCGCCAGATTGAGCCGCTGGCCGAGCTCGGTAATTCGCCCTTGCGCTTCCTTGTTCTTCGATTCCTGAAGATCGAGTGCGTTCTGCACTTCCGATAATTGCCTGCGCAGCGCGGCGATCTGCTGGTTGAGAATCTCGACCTGGGCGAGCGCGTTGGCGGTGATGTTCTTCTGCCTGTCGAGCTGATCGGTCAGCGTGCCGATCTGGCTTTTGGCGGCGGCCGCGCCCTGGCCCGCACCCTGGTAGAGACCCTTGTATTTCTCGCTTTCGTTCTGCGCGATGGCGAGCGACGCGCGCAAGGTGGCGAGCTGCTCCTGCAAGTCGCTCTTGCCGGCTTTCTCCATCGACAACAGGTCGGTGAGCTGTGCGATCTGGTTCTTCAGGCGGTCGAGCGCGGTGTCCTTGCCCTGCACTTCCTGCTGCAGATAGAACTGCACCACCACGAACACGGTCAGAATGAAGATAATGCTGAGGATCAGCGTCGACAGCGCGTCGACGAAGCCTGGCCAGTAGTTCATGGTGCCGCTGTCGCCGCGGCGCGATCGTGCAAGGGCCATCAACTACGCTCTCAACATTCTGTTGCGCTTTTCGGTCCGCCGAAGCGGGCATCGCGATCGTCACCGGTGCACGTTCTCGCGCACCATGATTTCCAGGAGCCGCTTGATCTCGCGCTGCTGCTCGGCCTGGGCATCGACCCAGTCGCGGATCATCTGCTGCTCGGTGCGCATGTGATGCACCAGTCCCTGGATGGCTTCCGCCAGGTTCGACATGGCGTTTGAGGCGGCCTTGCTGCCGCCCGCTTCGGTGACCGCTTCGCGCAGCTTGTCGAGCGCCGTGCGCACCTCGCCGCCCATGCCGGCGGTCGCCACGGCGCCGGGCTCGGCGGCGGTGTCATAGACCGTGGTCGACAGCCAGTCCTCAAGCTCGGTGTAGAAGCGGTTCTGCGCCTGGCTCGACTGCAGATCGAGAAAGCCGAGGATCAGCGAACCGGCGAGACCGAACAGCGAGGACGAAAATGAAATACCCATGCCGGACAGCGGCGCGGCGAGACCCTGCCGCAACGAGTCGAACATGCTGCCGGCGTCGCCGGTGGCCTTCAGGCCCTGGATCACGCCGCCGACCGAGGTGACCGTTTCGATGAGGCCCCAGAAGGTGCCGAGCAGGCCGAGGAAGACCAAAAGTCCGGTCATGTAGCGCGAGAGGTCGCGCGCCTCGTCGAGGCGGGTGGCTATGAAGTCGAGGAGGCCGCGCATCAGCTGTGCCGACATCGCCATGCGGCCCATGCGGCTGCCGAGGATCGCGGCCATCGGCGCCAGCAGCACCGGCGGCCGCTCGACCGCGAGACCGGGGTCGGCGAGGCGGAAATTGTTGACCCAGGAAATCTCGGGATAGAGCCGGATCACCTGCCGGAACGACAGGATGATGCCGATGAGCAGGACCGCGAGGATCAGCGCGTTCAGGCTCGGATTGGCCATGAAGGCCACCTGCACCTGCCTGTGCAGGACGAAGGCCACCAGCCCGCCCAGGATAACGAAAACGAGCATCCGGAACAAAAAGATGCGGGGGGAGGATAATTTGAGCGGATCGAGGTCTTTTGCCATGAGTTTCAGGGTCAACGCCGGCCCGGGGAATATGCCAAATCAATATGGCACAGACCCGTGACGAGGAAAAACCGGGTCCCCACTGGAGCACCATAAAACCGCCGATTGAGTTCAAAATGCGGTGGTATCCTGGCCGGCGCGCCCGCCGGATGCCGGCCCGCTCAGGCCTTGGCGGTCTCCCACAGGATCCGCAGAATTTCCTTCTGGATGGTTTCGTTGCCGGCCGCCACGTGGCCCTTGGCCATCATCTCGTCGCCACCGTCGCAGTCGGAAACGAACCCGCCGGCCTCGCGCACCAGAATTAGCCCCGCCGCCATATCCCAGGGCTTGATGTCGCGCTCCCAGTAGCCGTCGAGGCGGCCCGCCGCCACCCAGGCGAGATCGAGGGCGGCGGCGCCGAAGCGGCGCAGCCCCGCCACGTGCTCCTGCATGGCCCCGGTTTCCTTTTTGCCGAGCGGGATATTGGGCCGGCCGCGGTGGGGCAGGCCGCAGGCGATCACCGCCTCGTTGAGATTCTTGCGGTTTGCCACGCGGATGCGCTGCTCGTTGAGAAAGGCGCCCTTGCCGCGCTCGGCCAGAAACATCTCGTCGGTCGCCGGATTGTAGACGAGCCCGGCGACGACGGTGCCTTCGCGCTCGAGACCGATCGAGATGGCGAATTGCGGGATGCCGTGCAGGAAGTTGGTGGTGCCGTCGAGCGGATCGACGATCCAGGTGTGGGTCTTGTCGGCGCCCTCGCGGCGGCCGCCTTCCTCGCCGAAGAAGCCGTAGCCGGGCCGCGCCTTGTTCAGTTCCCGGTAGAGCGTCTCCTCCGCGCGGTGGTCGGCGGCGGATACGAAATTGCCCGGCCCCTTCAGTGAGACCTGCAACTTCTCGACCTCGCCGAAATCGCGCTTGAGGGCGCGCCCGGCCTTGCGGGCGGCGGCAATCATCACATTGAGCAGGGCGGAATGCACCATTTCTCGGTTTTCCAGGCGGTCGTCATCCGCGACGGCGGATGATCCAGTGCGCTTGAGTTCTCGCGAAGGGTGGTGGACACGGGTGGGTTCTGGATACCGCGTTTTGCGCGGGGCGCGCGAGCAGGTGGGGGTCTGCCCGCGCGGGAACGAGCCGTCAAGGGTGGATCGCGTTCAGGGTCGACAGCCATTTCCTGGCTGCCTTGTCAGCGGCCTCACGCACCTCTTTGCTCTGCTTGGCCGTATAGACATCGAGGGCGGGATCGTTGTTACCGCCCGCCTTGGCGATGATGTACCACTTCACCGCTTCGGTCGGGTTTGCGGGCATGCCGCGGCCGGCCATCAGAATGCGCGCCAGCCGGTCCTGGGCCACCGGGCTGCCGCGCCGCGCCGCGCGCAGGAACAGTTCGGCGGCCGCAGATTCGTTCTTCTCAACGCCGTTGCCGTTGAATTGTGCGATCGCGTACTCGACCATGGCGTCAACATTACCGGCGATCGAGGCCTGGCCCATCAGCGCCATCGCCTTCTTCTGGTCCTTCTGCACGCCGCGCCCTTCCTTGTAGAGCGTGGCGAGCGCGTATTGCGCCTTGTCGTTTCCGGCCGCGGCGGCGGCGGTCAGCAATTCCACGCTGCGCTTCATGTCCCGCAGCACTTCCTTGCCGCCCATATAGAGCAGCGCGAGATCGTATTGGGCCAGTGGGTGGCCGTGCCTGGACGCCTTCTCGAGCAGCTCAACGGCAGCTTTCTGATCGCGCGGCACGCCACTGCCGGTAAATTGCATCATTGCCAGCGCGAACATCGCATCCGCATCGCCGCGGTCGGCGGCGAGCTTGTACCAGTGCGCGGCCTTGGCCGGGTCACTCCCGACGCCGAGTCCATTGGCGTAGATTTCGCCGATCAGGGTCATCGCCTGCGGGTCGTTCTTCTCGGCGCGCTCGGTCGCGTGTTTCAGCGCCGTCAGGAAATAGCCGCGCTGGAAGGCGCCGTACGCAAGATCGGTCCCGGCTTGCGCAGCCGGCTGGCTGCTTTCGGGTTGCGCCGGCGTGGCGTTCTTCGCGGCCTGACCAAAGGCGGGCGAAACGAGCAGCAACGCGGCCAGCGCGCCGGTCGCCGCGCATGTGAACCGCAGCCTCATCACGCGATCGCCTCCGGCAGCCGCAAATGCGCACTTGCGGTTTGCAGCGTTGCCGCGATCGCGCTTTCGTCGTGCCACAGCCAGTCGCCGAGCGCGATGAAGTCGGCGCCGGCGGCGACCAGTGGTGCGATTTCTTCGAGCGCATCGGCATAGGCGACGCAGGGCAGTTCGAGCAACTCCGCCCACCAGCCGATGCGTTCCTCGAGCGCTTCGAACGGCGGGCGGCGGCCGGAGGCATCCGGCAGGCCGAACATCACGTAGTCTGCGCCGCGTTCGGCGGCGACCATGCAATCGTGCCGGCTCGCAAGCCCGCCGACGCCGACGATGCGCTCGGGCTTCAGGCGTTCGAGCGCCTCGGCGAAATCATCCAGGCCGGTCAGGTGGACGCCGTCGGCGCCTGCGCGCGCCACCAAATCGGCGTGGCCGTCGACAATGAACGCCGCGCCTGCGCCTTGCGCGGCAGGCGCCAGCGCCTTGGCGCGGTTGATCAGGGTGCGCTCGTCGGCGTCCTGCAGCCGCAGCAGCACCGCGGCGACATCGGCCGCCGCCAGCGCCGCCTGGAGCGGGGCGGCAAAGGCTGTCGTGTCCGCAAGTTGCGGCGTGAGCAGATAGAGCCGCGGCTGCGGCCGTGGTTCGACTTGGTTCGGTCGCGAAGCCATGGTCCCGGCATGTTAGCCCAATCGGGCGGAAAATTGACGCCTCTATAGCCTGCGCCGACGCGTCGCGTCTCAGGCGAAATCGCCCAGCGCCACCGTGACATTGGCGATCGTGCCGTCCCAGTCGCCGGGCGTTTTCTGGCGGAACAGGCGCGCGCTTGGGTACCACGGGCTGTCACTGCGGTCGATGAGCCAGCGCCAATCCTGGATGTAGGAGAGCAGGATCCACACCGGCTTGCCCAGGGCGCCGGCGAGATGCGCGACCGCGGTGTCGACCGCGATCACGAGGTCGAGTTCGGCGATGATGGCCGCGGTGTCGGCGAAGTCGGCAAGTGCCGCGTCGAAACGCGTCAGATTCGGCCAGCGCGCCATTTCCGCGAGGTCGCTTTCGCGGACATCCTTCTGCAAGCTGATGAAATTCACGCCCGGCAGCGACAGCAGGGGAGCAAGGCGCGTCAACGCAAGGCTGCGATTGTGGTCGTTGACGTGGTCGATCTTGCCCGACCACACGAGGCCGACGTGCGGCGCGGGGATTGCGGCGAGCCTTGCTTTCCATTTTTCCAGCCGCGCGGCGGGGGCATGCAAATAGGGGACGTGCGCCGGAATGGTCGTGAGCGTGGTGCCAAAGGCGAGCGGCAGGCTCATCAGCGGACAATGCACGTCGAAAGCCGGCAGCGCTGCGCCGCGGCGAACCACGGTAATGGCGGGATCGTTGATGAGCGGCAGCAACGGCTCCGGCAGTTCGAGCACGATCTTGCCGCCCTTGCCCCCGACCATCGGCAGGTAGCGCAACATCTGGATGCTGTCGCCGAGGCCCTGTTCGGCGTGCAGCAGGATGGTCTTGCCGGCGAGGTCTTCGCCGCGCCACTGCGGCTGGGCGAAACCGCGCGGCGGCTCGACGTCGCGCCGCCAGCGCCATTCATAACCGGCGAGGCCGTTGACGAAATCGCCTTGCGACAATTGCAGCAGTGCCTTGTTCCAGTGCGCCTCGGCAAGATCGGGTACGAGGCGGATGGCGCGCTCGAAGCTGTCGCGCGCCGCGTCGGCGCGGCCGAGGTAGCGCAGCGCGTTGCCGCGGTTGACCAGGGCGAAGGCGTTGTGCGGATCGAGCGCCAGCGCGCGGTCGTAGGCTGCAAGCGCGTCGGGGAGGCGGTTGAGTTCGATCAGCACGTTGCCGCGGCTGTTGTGGGTGTCGGCATGGTCGGGCCTGAGCGCCAGCGCGCGCTCAAGGGCCGCGAGCGCGTCCTCGAAACAGCCGCGCGCGCGCAGCAATTCACCCACCTCGGCATGGATGTCGGCATCGCCGGGTTTCAGCGCGGCGATGCGTTGGAAGTCGGCGAGCGCCGCCGCGTCATCGCCACGCGCCCGGTGCAACTGCGCGCGCGTCTGCAGCGCGCCGGGGTGATCAGGCCGGAGCGCCAGCGCGCGGTCGAGGCTGGCGATAGCGCCGTCCGGCCGCTCCAGCAGGCGCAAAGCCTCGGCGCGGTTGACCAGGGCGTCGACATAGGACGGCCGCTGCGCCAGCGCGTCCTCGTAGCTCTTCAACGCCTCGGCGGTTCGCCCCATCGCGAGCAGCACGTTGCCGCGATTGTTGAACGCTTCCGGATAGCCGGGCTTGAGCGCCAGTGCGTGGTCGAAGGACGCCAGCGCCTCCTCGTTGCGTCCCAGATTGCGCAGCGCGTTGCCGCGGTTGTTGATCGCCTCGACATAGTCGGGTTGGAGTGCGATGGCGCGGTCGTAGCTTTCGAGCGCCTCGGCGTGGCGGTTGAGCACCGCCAGCACCATGCCGAGGTTGGAGTGCGCGGCGGCCGCCCTGGCGTTGGCGCGTAACGCCTGGCCGATCAGTCGCAGCGCCTCGACCGGCTGGCCGCGCTGATGCATCAGCACGCCATAAAGATGCAGCGCGTCGAAATTCTCCGGCTGGGCCGCGAGCACCTCCTTGTAGAGCTTTTCGGCCTCGCGCAACCGTCCACCCTGATGCATGCCGACGGCACGGTGCAGGAGTTTGGGCACGTCGAGGCTCGGGGAGTGCGGTGCGGCTTCGGCCATGGCGTTGCGCGGTCGGGGAGGGGACGGGGAGGCGAAAACGCGACAGGCGACGAATCAAAGGAGAGGGTAATGGTTCGGAAGCGGGCGTCCAAGCGACGGGACCGCAAACGAAATGGCCGGACTTGAAGCCCGGCCATCGTCATTTCTGATCGGGCGCGCCGCCGGTCACGGCATCGGAATCGGGCCCATGTCCTTCGGCACCGCGTAGCCCTTCTTCACCGCCGGACGGCTGGCGATATTGACGTACCAGCGTTTCACGTTGGGGTACTGGTTCATGTCGATGGTCTGCCACTCGAAGCGCGATATCCACGGCCAGATCGCGATGTCGGCGATGGAATAATCGCCGGCGACGAAGTCGCGGCCCTCAAGCCGCGTGTTGAGCACCTTGTAGAGGCGGTGCGCTTCCTTCAGGTAGCGCTCCTCGGCGTAGGGCGCCTTGCCTTGGATTGTATTTCACGAAATGGTGCACCTGGCCCAGCATCGGGCCGGGGCCGCCCATCTGCCACATCAGCCATTCGATCACGCGGTAGCGCGCCTCGCCTTCCTTGGGCAGCAGCTTGCCGGTCTTGTCGGCGAGGTAGATCAGGATCGCGCCGGATTCCATCAGCGCGATGTTGGTGTCGCGGTCGACGATGGCCGGGATGCGGTTGTTGGGCGCAATCTTGAGGAAATCGGGCGCAAACTGCTCGTCCTTGGAAATGTCGATGGCGTGCGTGGTGTAGGGCAGGCCGAGTTCCTCCAGCGCGATGGAGGCTTTGCGGCCGTTCGGGGTCGTCCATGTATAGAGATCGATCACGGCGGAAATTCCTTGTGTGGCGTTCCGGGAAATCGGCGCCGTCTCTAGCCAAAAACGATAGCCACGTCACGTGGGACACGTCATTTTGAGGCTGTCACCATGCGAAATCCGGCTCCGCCGCGGCAGGCCGGTAACCCGCGTTAATTTGAGGCTGGATCGGGGGCCCGCGGTCTCATAATGAACAAACTCAAATCGCCACAAAGTGCCGTTCGATCGGGGGCGACGGGACGATGGGCGCTGAATGCGTGCCCCGGACTACTCCGACCGCCTGTGACCATGTCAAATTCCCGGATGACCCCCATGACCTCCTTCAGCCGTCGCGCCATTGTCGCGGCTGCCGTATTGCTGGGCCTGATGCTGGCAAGCAGACCGGCCAGGGCCTGGAATTCCAGCGATGTGAGCGGCGCACTGCCGCCGCTTTCCTTCACCATGACACGCGCTTCCGACGGCAAGACCGTCACCGCCGCAGACTTCAAGGGCAAGATCGCGGTGCTCTTCTTCGGCTACACCCACTGTCCTGACATCTGCCCGGCGACGCTGATCAACCTCACCGACATGCTTAAGAAGCTGGGCGACAAGGCCGACGACGTGCGCGTGCTGTTCGTCACCGTCGATCCCGGCCGCGACACGCTGTCGGTACTCAAGCAGTATACGGATTCCTTCGCGTCGCAGGTGGTGGGTCTGCGTGGCACGCCCAACCAGCTCGCCAATCTCGCCAAGCGTTACCGCGTGGCCTATTCGGTGACGCCCGCCCATGACGGCAAGCCCGCCGAGGTATCGCACGGCGCGGCGGTCTACGTGTTCAACCGCGAAGGCGATGTCCAGCTGCTGTTTACCGGCCTGGCGCTGCCCAACACCAGGCTCGGCCCGCTCACCGACGACCTGCGCGCCATGGTGGCCGGCGCCGGCAGCGGAAGCTGGTGGCGGCGGCTTATGAGTTATTTCTGACCGGCGGCGCGCAGCTCCTTCCTGATTCCGTCCGCGTGCTAGCCGGTCCACTGGCTCGAATTGATGACGACCCCCCCGCCCTGATCTTCATTGTCGCCGGGCGCGTCCTTTTCATCGGCCTTGCGCAGATTGTTCAGCACAAGCACCACGCCCAGCACGCCCATCATGCCGGGCGGAATCCAGATGATCAGCCCGCCGACGGTCTGGTCGTAGAGCGGCCCCAGCTCCGGATAGATGCGCCCGCACAGATCATAGTACGGGTAGAGGTCCTGCGTGCTCAGCGCGATCATGGCGCCGAGGACGATCTGCGGAAAGATCGTCAGCATCGAGAGCGCGGCGCGACCGCCGAACGACACCCGGGCCGGCGGCTTCCGCCGCGGATCGAGCACCAGCGCCCAGAACAGGATGCCGTCGATCACCATGCTCCAGTTCATCAGCGTGTAGGGCCACGGACTGATCATGGCATAGCCGTGGATGGTCGGCTCCAGCCAGAAGAAGACGAGACCGACGAACAGAATGCCGGCGATGACCGGTTGCTGGATGACATGTACCGGGCGGGTGATGACGGGATGCATGACGGCGTGCTTCACCCACGGCGGCATGCCGCGCAGCAGCGTCTCGCCGGGCCACGCCAGCGCCAGCAGGAACGGCCCGATGTGGTGCATCGTGACATGCTGGATGCGGTTGAAGAAGAACTGGTGCTCGGCGAGGTACTCGTAGCGCGTCTGCATCACCACGTAGATGATCGCAAAGCCGACGAAGAAAGCGAGCTTGCGCCCCAGGGAAGGTTGCTCGACGGCCGGCGTGCGGGCGAGGCCGCGCAGGTACCAGAACAGCGACAGCCAGGCGGCGAGGTACTGGACGAAGGAGAACTCCCACGGCGCCCACACCGGCAGCCATGCCACCTTCGTGTGCGACATCCACCAGAAGACGACCGAACTCACGCCGATCACCGCATAGACGGCGACATCGGCTTTGACGGGCCAGCGCGCGGTCAGCGCCGGCAGGTGTGGGGTTTCGGCCTGGCTCATGGGACGCTTCTAGCGCCTCGCGGGCGCGGGCGGTACCTCTCACGTCGCCGCTGCCGGAACAAGCGGCAAGCGGTCGCAAGGGCCATTAGGTGCAGCGTCTGTCGCGAATAAGGCGGGCCCTTGAGCCCGCCTTATCATTGATACCCGAAAGTTGAGGGAAGCCAGTTATTGCAGCGCCTTACGCCGCCTTCTTCTCCATGTCGGCCTTCCACTGGCCGCGGGCGGCAAGTCCGTTCATCTCGGCGCGGTGGGTAAAGGCGCGTTGCGCCGCGGCGACGTTCTCGCTCCTGCCGCTCCAGGCTTTCTGCGGCGCCGCCTGCAGCGCGCGGCCGTAGGAGAAGGTGAGGTTCCACGGCAAGCCGCCGATCTTGTTCATGGCGTCAAGATGCGCGGTGGCGTCTTCGTCGGACTGGCCGCCGGACAGGAACGCGATGCCCGGCACCGCGCCCGGCACGCACGCTTTCAGCATCCTCACCGTCTTCTCGGCGACCTCCTGCACGGAAGCCTGCTTTTTGCTCTTCTTGCCGGCGATTGCCATGTTGGGCTTGAGCACCATGCCTTCGAGCGCCACGCGCTGGTAGTAGAGCTGCTGGAAGGTTTCCTTCAGCACGAAGGTGGTGACCTCGACGCAGCGGTCGATGTCGTGGTCGCCGTCCATCAGCACTTCCGGCTCGACGATGGGCACGATCTGGTTGACCTGGCAAAGCGCGGCATAACGCGCCAGCGCATGCGCGTTGGTGTGAATGCAATCGTAGCTCGGGATGCCGGCGCCGATGTCGATCACTGCCCGCCATTTGGCGAAGCGCGCGCCCTGCTCATAATACTTCGGCAGCCGTTCCGGCAGCTTGTCCAGGCCGGCGGTGACCAGTTCGCCCGGGCAGAACGGCAGCGGCCTGGTGCCTTCATCGACCTTGATGCCGGGAAGGGCGCCCGCCTTCCTGATGATGTCGACCAGCGGCGTGCCGTCCCTGGCCTTCTGCCAGATGGTCTCGTCGTAGAGGATGACGCCGGAGATGTGCTTCATGCCTTCCGCCGAGCGGAACAGCAGCTCGCGGTAGTCGCGGCGATTGTCCTCGGTGCATTCGACGTTGATGGCGTCGAAGCGTTTCTTGATGGTAGCGGTGGATTCGTCGGCGGCCAGGATGCCGCGGCCGGGCGCCACCATGGCGACGGCGACTTTGTTCAATTCGTCGAGATTCATGTGTCCCTCTCCATCATCCCTCTTGTCCCGGAGATACTCCGCCCGGGATGACCGCGTTCGCGGTCATTTTACTCTCAGCACCTCCACACCGGGCAAGGCCTTGCCTTCCAGCCACTCCAGGAAAGCGCCGCCGGCGGTGGATACATAGGTAAAACGGTCGGCGGCGCCGGCGGTATTGAGCGCGGCCACCGTGTCGCCGCCGCCCGCCACCGTCACCAGCTTGCCGGCCCGGGTCAGTTCGGCCGCGGCTTCCGCCACCTCGACGGTGCCGTTGTCGAACGGTTCCATCTCGAAGGCGCCGAAGGGGCCGTTCCAGACCAGCGTCTTGATGCGTGCGAGCAGCGACACCGCCTGCTCGATGCTGCGCGGGCCGATGTCGAGGATCATGTCGGCGTCGCCGACCTTGTCCACGTCCACGACGCGCGAGGGCGCGTGCGCTTTGAATTCGTGCGCTACGACCACGTCGACCGGCAGCACGATCTCGCGCTTTTCCGCCCTGGCCTTGTCCATGATCTGGCGGGCAGTATCGAGCAGGTCAGCCTCGACCAGCGACTTGCCGACCGGCTTGCCCTGCGCCAGCAGGAACGTATTGGCCATGGCGCCACCGATGATCAGCGCGTCGACCTTCTGCAACAGGTTGGACAGCAGATCGAGCTTGGTGGAAATTTTGGCGCCGCCGACGATGGCCGCCACCGGCCGTTCCGGCTTCTCCAGCGCCTTTGCCAGCGCCACCAGTTCGTCGCGCATGGTGGCGCCGGCATAGGCCGGCAGCACGTGACCGAGCCCTTCGGTGGAGGCATGCGCGCGGTGCGCGGCGGAGAAGGCGTCGTTGACCCAGAGATCGCCGAGCCTGGCGAGTTGCGCCACGAATTCGGGATCGTTCTTCTCCTCGCCCGGATGAAAGCGCGTGTTCTCCAGGCAGAGAATCTCGCCGGGCTTCATGGCGGCGACGGCTTTCTCGGCCCTCTCGCCGATGCAGTCGTCGACGAATTTCACCGGCCGCTTGATGACGCGGGAGACTTCCGCCGCCACGGCTTTCAGCGAATATTTCAGGGTCGCGCTTGCCCTTGGGCCGGCCGAAATGGCTGAGCAGGATCACCTTGCCGCCCGCGTCGGCAATCTCGGTGATGGCGTGGGCGGCGCGCTCGATGCGGGTTGCATCGGTGACGACGCCGTTCTCCACCGGCACGTTGAGGTCGACGCGCACCAGAACGCGTTTGCCCTTCACGTCCACATGGTCGAGGGTGCGGAAGTTTTCCATGAAGCGTTCAACCCGTCGCCCTTATCCTTCGAGACGCTTCGCCGACGCTCGGCTCCTCAGGTTGAGGGCTGATGCTTCGATCCTCATCCTGAGAAGGCCGCTTCCGCCGCCGTCTCGCAGGATGAGGCCAATGGATTCCTAGAGCAGCTTCCCCATCGCCACAGCGGTGTCGGCCATGCGGTTGGAGAAGCCCCATTCGTTGTCGTACCACGACATCACGCGCACCAGCGTGCCGTTCATCACCTTGGTCTGGTCCATGTGGAACGTGGACGAATGCGGGTCGTGGTTGAAGTCGATCGAGACGTTGTGATGGTTGGTGTAGTTGAGGATGCCCTTGAGCTGCTGCTCGCTGGCGCGCTTCACCGCGCCGTTGATCTCGTCCTTGTCGGTCTTCTTCTTGGCGACGATCTTGAGATCGACCACCGAGACGTTCGGCGTCGGCACGCGGATGGCGACGCCGTCGAGCTTGCCCTTGAGCTCCGGCAGCACCAGGCCGATCGCCTTGGCCGCGCCGGTCGAGGTCGGGATCATCGACATCGCCGCCGCGCGCGCGCGGTAGAGGTCCTTGTGCATGGTGTCGAGCGTCGGCTGGTCGCCGGTATAGGCATGGATCGTCGTCATGAAGCCGGTCTCGATGCCAACCGTGTCGTTGAGCACCTTGGCGACCGGCGCAAGACAGTTGGTGGTGCACGAGCCGTTGGAGACTACCAGGTGGTCCCTGGTCAGCGTGTCGTGGTTGACGCCGAAGACGATGGTGGCGTCGGCGCCGTCGGCCGGGGCCGAGACCAGCACGCGTTTGGCGCCGGCGGTCAGATGGGCCGAGGCCTTCTCCTTGGCGGTGAAGATGCCGGTGCATTCCATCGCGATGTCGATACCGAGGTCCTTCCACGGCAGCTTGGCGGGGTCGCGCTCGGCACAGACCTTGATGTCGCCGCCGCCGACGCTGATGGTGTCGCCCTTGACCGTGACGTCGTGGGGAAATCGGCCATGCACGCTGTCGAATCGCAGCAGATGGGCGTTGGTTTCCACCGGCCCGAGATCGTTGATGGCGACGACCTGGATATCCTTGCGTCCGCTTTCGACGATGGCGCGCAGGATGTTGCGGCCGATGCGGCCAAATCCGTTGATGGCAACACGTACTGTCATGATCTTGCTCCGGCTCTTTCAATCCGCTGGCTGTCCCGCCTGACGCGGGCCACCCGATACCCCCTGTGCCGTCATATATAGTGCGGTCTTCGCACAATCGCCCGCTTGCGCGGGCGATGAAACGTCAAATCTATGCCTTCCCGAGCTTGCGCAATGCCGCCTCGGCGACGGCTTCCGGCGTAATGCCGAAGTGCTTGTAAAGTTCCTTGTAGGGCGCGCTGGCGCCAAACCCCGTCATGCCGATGAAATCGCCGTCGGTGCCGATGATCGCGTCCCAGCCCTGGCGGATGGCGGCTTCCACGCCGATCCTGATCCCGGCGTCGCCGATCACCGCCCTGCGCGCGGCCTCCGGCGCTTCCGCCAGCAGTTCAAAGCAGGGCACCGACACGACCCGCGCCGCGACACCCTGGGCCGCGAGCAGCTTCTGCGCCTCGACGGCGAGCGAGACTTCCGAGCCGGTGGCGAAGATCGACACCTCGGCCTTGCCGTCGGCCGCGGCGAATTCGTAGGCGCCGGCGGCGCAACGGTTCTTGTCGAGGAAATCCTGCGACAACTGCGGCAGGTTCTGCCGCGTCAGCGCCAGCACGCTCGGCCGGTTCTTGTTCTGCAGCGCGAGCTGCCAGCACTCGATTGTTTCCACCGCGTCGGCCGGGCGGAATACCAGCAGGTCGGGGATCGCGCGCAGCGCGGCGAGATGCTCGACTGGCTGATGCGTCGGTCCGTCCTCGCCGAGGCCGATAGAGTCGTGGGTGAGAACATGGATCGCATGCGCGCCCATCAGCGCGGCGAGGCGGATCGCCGGCCGCGCGTAATCGGAGAACACCAGGAAGGTGCCGGAATAGGGGATGATGCCGCCGTGCAGCGCCATGCCGTTCATGGCCGCTGCCATGCCGAGCTCGCGCACGCCGTAATGGATGAAGCGGCCCGAGAAGTCGTTGGCGTTCATCGCCTGCATCGACTTGGTGCGCGTGTTGTTGGAGCCGGTGAGGTCGGCGGAGCCGCCGATCATTTCGGGCAGCGCCGGCACCAGACTCTCGAGCGCGAATTCGGACGCCGAGCGCGTGGCGATATCTTTCGGCGTGGCGGCGAGCGACTCCTTCACCGCGCGCACGGCATCGTCGAGCGCTTTGGCCGGCAGTTCGCCCTTCATGCGGCGTTCGAACTCGGCGCGCTGCGTGCCGTCGAGCTTGGCCATGCGCTTTTTCCAGTCGGCATGCGCGGGCTTGCCACGCGCGCCGGCCGCGCGCCATGCGGACAGGACGTCGTCGGGGATTTCGAACGGCACGTGATCCCAGGCGAGCGCCTCGCGCGTGCCCTTGATCTCGTCGGCGCCGAGCGGCGAGCCGTGCGACGACGACTTGCCGGCCTTGGTCGGCGCACCGAATCCGATTTTCGTCTTGCAGGCGATCATCACCGGCCTGTCGGACGTCTGCGCCATTTCCAGCGCCGCCGCGATCGCGTCCGGGTCGTGGCCGTCGATACGCCAGGCGTTCCAGCCGCAGGCTTCGAAACGTTTCACCTGATCGACGCTGTCCGCGAGCGACAGCGCGCCGTCGATGGAAATGCCGTTATCGTCGAACAGCACGATCAGCTTGTTGAGCTTCAGGTGGCCGGCGAGCGCGATGGCTTCGTGGCTGATGCCTTCCATCAGGTCGCCGTCAGACGCGATCACCCAGGTCTTGTGATCGACCGCGCTGTCGCCGAACACCGCCGCCATATGCCGTTCGGCGATCGCCATGCCGACCGCGTTGGCGAGACCCTGGCCGAGCGGGCCGGTGGTCGTTTCCACGCCCGGCGTGATGAAGTTTTCCGGATGGCCCGGCGTCCTCGAGCCGAGCTGGCGGAAGCGCTTGATCTCCTCCAGCGTCATGTCCGGATAGCCGGTGAGATAAAGCAGCGCATAAAGCAGCATCGAACCGTGGCCGGCCGACAGCACGAAGCGGTCGCGGTCGGGCCAGGCCGGATCGGCGGGATCGAATTTCAGAAAGCGCGTGAACAGCACCGTGGCGATATCGGCGGTGCCCATGGGCATGCCGGGATGGCCGGACCTGGCCTGCTCGACCGCGTCCATGGCGAGGGCGCGGATGGCATTGGCCATGCGGTCGTGGGTTACCGCAGAAGCCGTGTGGGAGTCGTGGGGCTCAGCGGGCGCCACGGCGGCCGTCGACGAACGGGTTGCATTCATGGAAATGGCCTGTTTTGCAAGTGTCCCGAATCCGAAGTTCGTCAGTTTGTTCGGCTTGCTCCGTACGAACTTCGGATTCGAAAGGACACTGGCAACTCTATGACTCCAGTGCGGTTTTGGATTTGAAGTTCGTTCCAGGACTCGCTGCAAATGATGGAACGAACTTCAAATCCATCGCACTGGGGGGTGGATAGCATGTGCCGCCTTGGAGTCAATGTGACCGCCTGGTCCGCGAACCGCCATGCACAGGCGGCGGAAAACAACGGTTCATATCGTTTTCACAAACATTGACGTTGGCATCGTGCGGCACGTAAGGTTCTTGGCCTAAACGGTTGCCGACGCACGCGTTTTTCGCGTCAAAGTTCCGGGGCAACGGCCATGACCGATCAAAGTGCAGTCGATAGTGCGGTCAAGCGCCTGGCGTTGGCGCTGGACGCACTCGACGCTGCGGTCGAGCGGCGCCAGCAGGCGGACCAGAGCGAAGAAGCGCTGGCTGCCCAGGTGCAGGCTTTGGGAACCGACCGTACCCGGCTTGCCGCCGCGCTCGACGGCGAAACTGCGCGTTCGCGCAAGCTGGAAGCAACCAATCGCGAGATCGCCGAGCGGCT
Organism: uncultured Pseudomonadota bacterium; assembly: GCA_963773715.1. GTDB lineage: Bacteria > Pseudomonadota > Alphaproteobacteria > Rhizobiales > Xanthobacteraceae > Pseudolabrys. The sequence goes on from CAVZCM010000003.1 coordinate 1,248,308, forward strand.
GGATACGGCCATGGCCTCGATCCAGTCGGTATTGGACGTACACCAATGAGCCAGGTTCAGCCCAAGTCGCGTCATGAGGAGCCGCAAATGGCCCAGGTCACCGCCACCATCGCAGGCCGTCAGTTCCGCCTCGCATGTGAGGACGGGCAGGAGGAACACCTGCTGGCGCTGTCCGCCGACATCGACGCGCGCATCACTGAATTGCGCCAGCGTTTTGGCGAGATCGGCGACACGCGGTTGACGGTGATGGCCGCGCTGATGGTGGCCGACGAGGTGAGCGAGGCGAAGGCGCAGGTCCGCCGCATGGAGGAGGAGATCGCCGCGCTGCAGGATGCGCGCGTCGCTGCCTCCGACCGTGCCCAGCAGGCCTCCGCCGCCGTGGTCGGCGCCTTCAACTCGGCCGCCGAGCGCATCGAGGGTATCACCCGGAAGCTCAACAGGACCGTCGGCGAGAGCGTCGCCATCGGATGAGCGCCGTATTGTCTCCGGGCGAGATCGAAGCGCGCGTGCGCGGATCATTCGCCAGGCAGACGATTATGACCACGATCGGCGCCGAGGTGCTCAGCGTGCGGCCCGGCGAAGTCGAAATCGTGCTGCCATTCTCCGACAAGCTGTTGCAGCAGCACGGCTTCGTGCATGCCGGGGCGGTGGCGACGATCGCTGACTCGGCCTGCGGCTATGCCGGCCTGAGCGTGATGCCGCCCGACGCTGCGGTGCTGACCACCGAATTCAAGATCAACCTCTTGTCGCCCGCCAGGGGCGACCGCCTGCGCGCGGTCGGCCGGGTGATCCGCAACGGTAGGACGCTTGTCGTCACGCTCGGCGAGGTGTTCGCCGAGACCGCCGCCACGTCGAAGCAGGTGGCGCTGATCACGGCGACGATGATGGTGGTTTCCACCGGCACCGGTTTGCGCGATTGACCCGGGAAGCAGCCGCTGGCGCCTTGTCACGGGAGGCACTACATTCCTCCGCGCGGGGCTGCGGGGTGCGTTTGGAGACATAATCCCCGGGGCCTTATCGATCCTTAAGGGAGCTGTCCCTGACCGGGCCCGTGGGCCCGGACATATGGCGCCCACCTACTTTCGTAGGGAACCCGGGATCGAGTTCTCCGACGGCTGTTGCGGCTCCGCACTTCTTTTCGTTTCGCACAGAATCGTCATGGCCGGGCTTGTCCCTGCCGTCCACGTCTTGTTTGGTGAGGCCCGAAAGACGTGGATGCCCGGGAAAAGGCCGGGCATAACGACCGAGATGCCTGAAATCGTCGATATTCAAAACCAGAAGGCGACCATTCGCGCCGCCGCATTGGCGAAGCGCGACGCCATGCCGGCAGACGAACGAGCAGGGGCGGCGGAAGCAGTTGCTGCGCGTGAATTCCCCATTTCGATTGCGCCCGGCGTTATCGTCTCCGGCTTCATGCCGCTCAAAAGCGAGATCAATCCACTCCCCTTGATGAAGACGCTGGCCGGAGCCGGCGCACAACTCGCATTGCCGGCGATTCAAGGCCGCGGCCATCCGCTCATCATGCGCGCCTACACCTTCGGTGACGATCTTGCGCGCGGGCAGTGGGGCATTCGCGAGCCCAGGCCGGACGCGGGCGAGGTCGCGCCCGATATCGTCATCGTGCCGCTTGCCGCTTTTGATCGCGCCGGCAACCGGATCGGTTACGGCGCCGGCTATTACGACATGACCCTGGCGGCGTTGCGTGCAAAGAAGAAGATCACCGCCGTCGGCATCGCCTTCGCTGCCCAGGAGTTCGACCACGTTCCGGTCACCCCCCGCGACGAGCGCCTCGATCTCGTGCTAACGGAGCGCGGGGTATTTGATTGGCGAAGGTCCTAGGCGGAATGCGAATTCTCTTTGTCGGCGATGTGGTGGGGCGCAGCGGGCGCCAGGCGGCGACCGAGCGGTTGCCCGGCCTGATCACCAGATGGAAGCTCGATCTGGTGGTGGTCAACGGAGAGAATGCCGCCGGCGGCTTCGGCATCACCGAGAAGATCTACGACGAACTGATCGACGCCGGCGCCGACGCGATCACGCTCGGCAACCACGCCTGGGACCAGCGCGAGGCCCTGGTGTTCATCGAGCGCGCGCCGCGCCTGATCCGCCCGCTCAATTATCCCGCCGGCACGCCCGGCCGCGGCGCCGCCCTGATCGACACCAGGAACGGGCAGCGCGCGCTCATCATCAACGCCATGGGCCGCATCTTCATGGACGCGATGGACGATCCGTTCGCCGCGGTCGACCGCGAACTCAATGCATGCCCGTTGCGCGATGGCGCCGACGCCATCATCGTCGACATGCACTGCGAGGCCTCGAGCGAGAAGCAGGCGATGGGCTATTTCTGCGACGGCCGCGTCAGCCTCACGGTCGGCACCCACACCCACGTGCCGACCGCCGACCAGCGCGTGCTGCCGAAGGGCAGCGCCTTCATCACCGACGTCGGCATGACCGGCGACTTCCAGTCGGTGATCGGCATGACCCGGGACGAGCCACTCAACCGTTTCCTCACCAAGATCCCGGGCAACCGGTTCGAGCCGGCCAACGGCCCGGCCACCCTGTGCGCGGTGGCGGTGGAGACCGGCGCTAACGGCCTCGCCGGCAAGGTCGCGGCGGTCAGGTTCGGCGGCGAGCTGGAAGAGGCGCGCCCCGCCTTCTGGGAGTAATGGTCATTCCGGGGCGCGGGCGCTAAGCCCGCGAACCCGGAATCCATAACCCCGGTGCTGCGGAGTATGGATTCCGGGTCCACGCGCTTCGCGCGTGTCCCGGAATGACGGCGGAGTTTATTTTCCCGCCGTTCCGCTCTATATAGCCGCCCAATTCCCCCTTTTAGAAGCTCAAAGACCCGCTCGAAGATCAGCCCATGGCCGGCCATTCCCAATTCAAGAACATCATGCACAAAAAGGGGCGTGCCGATAAGGCGCGCGCCAAGCTGTTCTCCAAGCTCGCCCGCGAAATCACCGTGGCGGCCAAGCTTGGCATGCCCGACCCGGCGTTCAATCCGCGCTTGCGCGCGGCGATCCTGGCGGCCAAGGCGGAGAACGTGCCGAAAGACAACATCGAGCGCGCCATCAAGAAAAGCCAGGGCGGCGACGGCGAGAACTACGACGAGATCCGCTACGAGGGTTACGCGCCCGGTGGCGTGGCCGTGATCGTTGAGGCGCTCACCGACAACCGTAACCGCACCGCCGGCGAGGTGCGCTCGATCTTCTCGAAGTCGGGCGGCAACCTGGCCGAGACCGGTGCGGTGTCGTTCATGTTCGATCACGTCGGCGTGGTGGAATATGATGCCGACAAGGCAAGCGCCGACGCGATGCTGGAAGCGGCGATCGAGGCCGGGGCCGAGGATGTGATGTCCGAGGAAAACGGCCATCAGGTTTTTACCCAACCCGACGATCTTGCCGAGGTGAGCAAGGCGCTGGAAGCCAGGTTCGGCGAGCCGCGCAAGTCGGCGCTCACCTGGAAACCGCAGAACACCATCGCGGTCGACGATGAGGCCGGCGAGAAGATCCTGAAATTGATCGAGTCGCTCGACGACAACGACGACGTGCAGAATGTCTACGCCAACTTTGAGGTTTCGGACGCGTTGGTGCAGAAGCTGAGCGCGTAATCCTCACGCGCATGGGCGGCGCTCAGCGATATGCGTCGAGGAAATTCGGTACGGCAATCCAGTCGAGCATGGCACCGTCGCTCTGCAGCAGCTGGTGCATGCGGCGGTCTTCCTCCGTATTCAGATCGACGCCGAGATGGCAGCCGAGCTTGCGGCCGTGCAGCACGATGGCGTTCCCGATCGGCTGGCGCTCGCCGTTATAGGCTTTCAGCGCCGTATCGGTATCCTCGTTGTCGTGCAGATGTTTGGCCAGCGCCTGCGCGTCGGTCGCCGCCTTGGCCATGCCGAAGCCCATATGGGGGCGCGCGTTGGCGGCGGCGTCGCCCACCATGGCGACCCGGCCGAACACGATCGACGGCGCGGTGAAGTCGTAGATCGGCGTGATGAACGGCTGCCTGATCTTCATGAGCGCGTCGAGCAGCGGCGCCGGCATGATCGCGCGGGCGTCGCGGTGCATGTCCGCGATCATGTCCTTGCGGATCAGCGGTGGCGGCACCGAGTATTCGTGCTGCACGCCGTTCTCGTCGACGTTCATCTCGCGCAACTGCGCGGCGTCGGCGACGCGGTACCAGATGAAGTTGAAGCGCCGGCGGCCCGGCGTGAGGTCGTCGTTGAAGCCGGCGATGGGGTAGGTGATCACCTGCTGGCGCGGCGGCAGGTAGAAGGTGAACAGCGGATAGATCGAACTCAGCGTTTCGGGCGCGAGATCGGCCTCGTTGGGCGCGCCGCGCCAGATGTAATAGCCCGCATAGATAGGCTGGATATCCGGCGCCATCTGTCCGCGCACGCTCGAGCGGATGCCGTCGCCGCCGACCAGAATGTCGGCGTGCTCGACGCCGCCGTCCGAGAACTGCACCCGCACGCCGCGCTCGTCCTGGTCGACCTGTTCGAACTGGCGGCCGAGATGGTAGTGCGCAGGATCGATGGTGGCGCGCAGCAGGCGCTGCATCCGGTCCCATGAGGTGAGCATCTGCCGCAAGGGTCGCTCGTCGGTGACGCGGCCGTCACGGTCGATGGCGATGCGCTTCGGGACTTCGACGCCGAGCGCTTCGGTGCCGGCGCCGCTTGCTTCCAGCGCGTCGAACAGTTCGGGATGCCCGGTGATGCCGGCGCCGCGGCCGACCAGCTCGACCTTCGAGCGCTCGTAGACATCCACGTCCCAGCCAATCTGGCTCAAGAATGCGGCGCTGAACAGCCCTGACATCGAGCCGCCGATGATCACGGCGCGGCGCTTGCGGCGGCGAGGAGAGGCGGACGGTCCCGGCATTGCGGCGACAGCATAACGGCTAATGCCGTGCCGGTCACCGCGTCAGATGCGAATCTGCAATGCATGAGCGCGACGCGCGCTTTCGTCAGACGAAAAAGAAACGTCAGTGCAATATCTGATCGAACACCGGCAGGCTGACGAGTGCGGCGATGGCCACGATCGCGTAGGCGATGCGGCGGTAGGTCTGCTCGGACGCGCCGCTGGAACAGCCGCGCACCCAGCCACATCGCAACGATATAGACCGGCCAGATCGTCACCGAGAGCGCGATGGTCTGCGCCGTCATCAGCCCGTGCCAGGCATAGTTGCCCATCAGGATGAGCGCGATCAGCATCAGATAGACGAGCAGGTTGGCGCGCACGTACGCGGCGGCGCTCTGGCCCCCCAGCCAGTAGAGGATCATCGGCGGGCCGGCGAGCTGCGCGGCGCCGCCGAAGAAGCCGGAGAGCGCGCCGGCGCCGAGCGCCGCCGGCATGCTCGGCTTCCACGGATAGCGCCAGCCGCTCGCGATCAACGCGACGAAAGCGAGCACCACCAGCGCCATGCCCCAGCGCAGCACCACCGGGCTGAGCGCGGCTTGCGCCAGCGTGCCGAGCGGCACCAGCACGAAAGCGGCGGCAAGCGCCGGCAGCACCTCGCGCCAGCGGCATGTGCGGAAAGCGGGCACCGCGTAGGGCACGACGCAGGTGAAATCGATCAGCACGAAGGAGGCGACCGCGACCTGCGGCGTGAAGACGGCGGCGGTCAGCGGCACATAGATCAGCGCCGCGCCGAAACCGGAAAAGCCGCGCACCGCCGCCGCGGTGATCGCCACCACCGCGACGGCGATGAAGCCGCTGTCGTTGACGACGGCAAGGAAGGCAGCGCTGTCGGGAAGCTCGATCACGGAACTCGCATGGGGCAGGAGGCCGCGGGCGTTCTGCTTAACAGGTCGCCGGCGGCCGGACGAGGCGCCGACCGGGCATACGGGTTATTCAGCAGTGGCCTGTGGCGGCTGCATTTTCCCACGTCGGTGGCCACCGCTCTAGGCGGGGCGGGGCCCCGGGGCTATCAACGGGGTCATGCGCCGCCAACCGATTCGCATTCTCGGCATCGATCCCGGGCTCCGCCGCACCGGCTGGGGTCTGGTGGAGAGCGACGGCAACCGCCTCATCTTCGTCGCCTGCGGGTCGCTCGCGACCAGCGAGAAGGCGGAACTCGGCAGTCGGCTGGTCGCAATCCATGACGGGCTGGCGCAAGTGATCGCGGACTTCGCGCCGCATGAGGCCGCGGTCGAGCAGACCTTCGTCAACACCAACGCGGCGGCGACCCTGAAACTCGGCCAGGCGCGCGGCATCGCCATGCTGGTGCCGGCGCGCGCCGGCCTGACGGTCGCCGAATACGCGCCCAACCTGGTGAAGAAGACCATCGTCGGCGCGGGCCATGGGGAGAAGACGCAGATCCGCATGATGATCGGCGTGCTGCTGCCGAAAGCCGAGCCCGAAACCGAAGACGCCGCCGACGCGCTGGCGATCGCCATCTGCCATGCGCACCATCGGCAGAGCGTGGCGATGAGGGCGGCGGCATCATGATTGTTGCTATGCGATGTCGAACGATGAATTGCAGCGAGCACAGCACTCTCCATCGCCACATGCACAGCCGGCTCCCTCCCCCCTTGCGGGGGAGGGTTGGGGAGGGGGGTAAGCTGCACGCGCAGTTTTTGCCGCTTACCCCCCTCTCTGTCTCTCCCCCGCAAGGGGGGAGGGAACGCAGGAGTCGCGGGTGCCGAATTTGGAGCGCCCAATGATCGGCAAGCTCAAGGGCGTCATCGACTCCTACGGCGAGGACTATGTCATCCTCGACGTGCACGGCGTGGGCTATCAGGTGCATTGCCCGGCGCGCACGTTGCAGACGCTGCCGGCGACCGGCGAGGCCGCGACACTGTCGATCGAAACCTATGTGCGCGAGGACCAGATCAGGCTGTTCGGCTTTGCCACCGACACCGAACGCGAATGGTTCCGCCTGTTGCAGACCGTGCAGGGCGTCGGTGCGCGGGTGGCGCTGTCGGTGCTCGGCACGCTCAAACCCGCGGAGCTCGCCAATGCCATCGCCACGCGCGACAAGGCGACGGTGGCGCGCTCGCCCGGCGTCGGCAGCAAGGTGGCCGAGCGCATCGTGTCGGAACTGAAGGACAAGGCGCCGGCTTTCGCCAGCGTCGATCCGGGCGTGGTGCATCTGGCGGGCGCGCTCGACGAAGCGCGCGCGCCGAGGCCGGTGGCCGATGCGGTCTCCGCGCTGGTCAATCTCGGCTACGGCCAGCCGCAGGCCGCCGCCGCCATCGCCGCCGCGTCACGCGCGGCGGGCGAGGGTGCCGATACCGCCACATTGATCCGGCAGGGTCTCAAGGAGTTGGCAAAATGACCGGACGATGCGAGGTCATCCCGGAAACCGCCGCAAGGCGGTTATCCGGGATCCAGAGCAAGGGTCGACAGGAGTTGTTAGATTGACGACATGACGAAGCTGACCGCCAGGGACGAGGAACTGATCGACGCCGCCACCGCCGCGATCAGGGCGCGCTACCGCAACGAATGGCAGGAGGTCGGCGCCGCCATGCGCACGCGCGACGGCCGCGTGGTCACCGGCGTCAATCTCGACGCCTATGTCGGGCGTGGCGCGGTCTGCGCGGAAGCGATCTGCATCGGCACCGCGCTGACCGAGAAGGGCAACAAGGGTATCGAAACCATCGTCGCGGTGCGCCATCCCAAGCCGGGCGAGAAAGGCGGCATCGTGGTGGTGAGTCCGTGTGGCGCCTGCCGCGAGCTGATCCATGACTACGACGCCAGCGCCCGCGTCATCGTGCCCGACGGCTGTAACGGGGCCACGGTCACCACCATCGGCAAACTGCTGCCGAACAAATACCGGCGGGGGATGACTTAAGATGATGTCTTGCTCATGCATGTCAGCGCGCACTGAGCAGCTCCCTCCCCCCTTGTGGGGGAGGATTGGGGAGGGGGGTACGATGCAAGCACAACGTTTGCCGCTTACCCCCCTCCCTGCCCCTGCTACTCAAGGGGGGAGGGGACGATTACTTCAGCGCTCAAACGCACGGCGAGGCGTTTCATGAGCAGCAATCCGCGTCTCGTCACCTCCGAAAAACGCGACGACGACGCCGACGCATCGTTGCGTCCGCAGAAGCTCGGCGACTTCATCGGCCAGGAGCAGGCGCGCGCCAACCTCAGTGTGTTCATCGAGGCTGCGCGCGCCCGCAAGGAGGCGCTCGACCACGTGCTGTTCGTCGGTCCGCCGGGCCTGGGCAAGACCACGCTGGCGCAGATCGTCGCGCGCGAACTGGGCGTCAACTTCCGCGCCACGTCGGGCCCGGTGATTGCCAAGGCCGGCGATCTCGCGGCATTGCTCACCAATCTCGAGCCGCGCGATGTGCTGTTCATCGACGAGATCCACCGGCTCAATCCGACGGTGGAGGAAATTCTTTATCCGGCGATGGAGGACTTCCAGCTCGACCTCATCATCGGCGAGGGACCGGCGGCGCGCTCGGTGAAGATCGATCTTGCGCCGTTCACGCTAGTCGGCGCCACCACGCGCGCCGGCCTGCTCACCAATCCGCTGCGCGATCGCTTCGGCATTCCGGTGCGACTGAATTTCTACACCGAGGCGGAGCTCGAACAGATCGTCAATCGCGGCGCCCGCGTGCTCGGCCTCGCCATGAGCGACTCCGGCGCCAACGAGATCGCGCGGCGCGCGCGCGGCACGCCCCGCATCGCCGGCCGCCTGCTGCGCCGTGTGCGTGACTTCGCCCACGTCGAAGGCGCCAAGTCGGTCGACCGCAAGGTCGCCGACCGCGCGCTCTCGGCGCTCGAGGTCGATGCCGCCGGCCTCGACGCCATGGACCGGCGCTACCTCAAGACCATTGCGGAGAATTACGGCGGTGGCCCGGTGGGCGTCGACACCATCGCCGCCGCCTTGTCGGAGCCGCGCGACGCCATCGAGGACATCATCGAGCCTTTCCTCATTCAAAAAGGCTTCGTGCAGCGCACCCCGCGCGGGCGGCTGTTGACCGGCGCGGCTTTCAGGCATCTCGGTCTCGAGGAGCCGACGCGCGACGCCAGCCAGTTCGGGTTGTTCGGGGAGGGGGAGGAAGACTAGATTTCGGGGCGGCCTTCGGTGTGCTAGGATAACATCATGAAAACCACGACTGAAAAAGCTGCGGAGGCGCTGGATCTCTTGCCCGAAGAAATGCGGGAGCCGGCTGTCGCTTATCTCTTGGAGCAGGCCGAGAAGTTTAAGGTTCTGAGAAACGAAATCGAAAAAGGGGTTGCTTCCGCCGATGCAGGCCGCGTTCGACAGTGGGACTTTGCCGACTTCCTCCGTCGTGCTGGTCTTTCCGACATTGACAATAAGGTCAGATGAGAGTCCTCCTCACCGAGGACGCCGACGCAGATTTGTTGAATATCCACGCTTATATTGCCGAACGAAATCCTGCAGCTGCCGTCTCCCTGGCCCACGAGTTCGAGCAGAAGTTCTTGAGCCTGTCACGATTTCCCTTCATAGGCCGTGAACGCGCCAGCCTTTCGACAGGTGTTCGAATAGATTCTGATCAGGTTACGATCTTGCAAATCTTGGATGGTCGCAGAGACATCGACGCGGAATTTCAACGGTGACCAGCAACTCCCTCGATGGTGAAATCCGCAACGGCCGCCACCTGCAACAGGTGCGCGTCTATTACGAGGACACCGATTTTTCCGGCATCGTCTATCACGCCAGCTACCTGCGCTTCATGGAGCGCGGGCGCACCAATTACCTGCGCCTGATCGGCGCCGACCACCGCGCGCTGTTCGAGCAGGCGGAGAAAGAAGCGCCGGGGTTTGCGTTTGTCGTGCGCCATATGAGCATCGACTTCAAGAGGCCGGCGGTGATGGACGATATATTGACCATCGTCACGACGCCGGTAGAGGTGAAGGGCGCCTCCGTCATGCTGCATCAGCAGGTGATGCGCGGCGCCGAATTGCTGGTGGAGGCGCATGTTCAGGTGGCGTTCATCTCCGCCGGCCGCGCGCGGCCGATCCCCAGGCCCCTGCGCATCGCCATGCAGGCGGACCAGGAAGCGGGTGGGGCGGCCTGAGCGCGCGTGCTAAACTACCAGCATGGACTTCGCGCTCTTTGAAACCGCCATCGGCGCCTGCGGCATCGTGTGGACCGCGCGCGGCGTCTGCGGCGTGCAGCTTCCCGAGGCGGACCGTGCAGCAACACGCGCGCGTGTCGAACGGCGCTTCCCGAACGCAAGCGAGGCAGCGCCGCCGCCGGAAATCCAAACCGCCATCGATGGCATCGTTGCCTTGTTGTCCGGCGAGCAGCACGATCTCTCGCACATTGTCATCGACGATGCGCATATCTCCGCCTTCAATCGCAAGGTCTACAAGATCGCCCGCGCCATCCCGCCCGGCCAGACCATGACCTATGGCGACATCGCCGAACGGCTCGGCGACAAGGCGCTGGCGCGCGCGGTGGGTCAGGCCATGGGCGAGAATCCGACGCCCATTATCATGCCGTGCCACCGCGTGCTGGCGGCGAACGGCAGGACTGGCGGCTTCTCAGCGCCGGGCGGTGTCGTCACCAAGCTGCGTCTGCTCACGATCGAGGGCGCGCAGCCCGGCGGCCCCACGCTTTTCGATCATTTACCCTTGGCGACTTCGCCTGCCAGCCGCGCCTGAACCGCCATCGACGCGCCCGTCTGAACTCATGTAAAGCCTCTTTACATGAGGTTCATCGCATGACGCTGACATGACCTGGGGCAAGCGGCATCACGGCCCGCGCGGCTACCACCACGGCAATCTCAAGGAGGCCCTGGTGCGCGCTGCGCTGGAGCTCATCGCGGAGAAGGGGCCGGGCGGCTTCACCTTCGCCGATGCCGCGCGCTGGGCCGGCGTCAGCCCGGCCGCGCCCTATCGTCATTACCGTGATCGCGACGCGCTGCTGGCCGACGTCGCAAAGCGGGGCTTTGATGAATTCGCCGCCGCGCTGGCGAAAGCCTGGGACGACGGCAAGCCCGATCTGATGTCTGCCTTCGACCGGCTCGGCAAAGCCTATCTCGCCTTCGCGCGTAAGGAGCCGTCCTATTACTCGGCCATGTTCGAGGCCGGCGTGCCGGTCGATGCCGATCCGGAACTGCGCGAGGCGGCCGACCGTGCGTTTGGCGTGTTGCGCGAGGCGGCCGAAAAGCTGGTGGTGACCATGCCGGCGAAAGACCGGCCGCCGGCGCTGATGGTGGCGCTGCACCTCTGGTCGATGACCCACGGCATCGCGTCGCTGTTCGGCCGCGGCGATGCCGCCCGCCGGGCGCTGCCGATGCCGCCGGAAGAGCTCCTGGAAGCCGAGGCCCTGATCTATCTGCGCGGCCTCGGTCTCGGCGAGACCGCGGCAGCTGGTCGCAGCTAGGCAAATTGCTGCCTACGTGGCGACGCCATGCCCGGCCTTGTGGCGGGCATCCACGTCTTAAAGCGCTGCCATGTCAAAGACGTGGATGACCGGGACAAGTCCTGCCATGGCGAAGCGGGGAGGGCCTGGCCCAGGTGACCCCTCGCAAACCGTCCACCTTCCCCTATGTGAAGAGTGTTGACATTCATCCCTTCCGCCGCTACTTATGTAAATGTTATTTACATTCACGCGAGGCCCACAATGCCAATCACCGCCAAGCTCGACGAATTCGGCAAGCCGGCCTGGGTGGTCCTGATCGTCCTCGGGTTCATCGCCTGGTGGCCGATCGGCTTCGCCATCCTGGCCTACACCATATGGAGCGGACGAATGGGATGCGGATACCACGGCGGTCGCGACCGCTGGCAGCACAAGATGGATCGCATGCAGCGCAAGATGGACTGGATGCGCGCCAGGATGAGCGGCTCGCCCGAGAGCCACCACTACGCGCCGCCGAGCGGCAACCGCGCCTTCGATGAGTACCGCGTCGAGACGCTGCGCCGGCTCGAAGAAGAGCAGCGGGAATTCCGTGATTTCCTCGAGCGCCTGCGCATGGCCAAGGACAAGGCCGAGTTCGACCAGTTCATGGCCGAACGCCGCAATCGCCCGCCGGAGCCGGAGGCGCCCCCGCCGCAGAACTGATGCGGCTCCTGTCTGCCCCCGCGCTTCCCCTTTGGCGCGAACCGGCCGCCCGCCTTTCCCCGAAGGCGGGCGGTCGTTTCTTTGGTCCATCGACCCGCCGCTAACCCATTGTTAATCACAATCGGCGCTGTTTAGCAGGGTAAATCACCGGCCTCGTGCACGGCCGCGCCCAAGTTCGGCCAAGTTTCGCGCAGATTGCCTGACCCCGCCGGTGGCGGACTATCGGGGTTGCGCGAACCAGACGGTGTTCGGCGGAGCGCTTCGCGAAGCGGGTTCGTCGGGGCCTTTCCTTTGGTCCGATGACATGCGCACCGCGCCGGGCATTGATCCGGCCCCGGCCGGATCAAGCGGAAAGGACGAGCTTATGCAGCCTACCGACGTGGCCCAGTCGGTCATTCCCGTCACCGCCGACCTCTCCATGTTGACGCTGTTCTGGAATGCGAGCTGGGTCGTGAAGACCGTGATGATCGGGCTTCTGGTCGCCTCGGTCTGGGTCTGGGCGATCGCCATCGACAAGACTGTGCTCTACCGGCGTTCGCGCCGCGAGATGGACCACTTCGAGACCGCGTTCTGGTCCGGCCAGTCGCTGGAGGATCTCTACCGCTCGCTGGTCAGCCATCCCGCCCATTCCATGGCGGCGCTGTTCGTCGCGGCAATGCGCGAGTGGAAGCGCAGCTTCGAGGGCCATCCGCGTTCTTTCGCCGGATTACAGATGCGCATCCAGAAGGTGATGGAGGTGTCCATCGCACGCGAGGTCGAGCGCCTGGAGCGCCGCCTCCTGGTGCTCGCCACCGTCGGCTCGGCCGGCCCCTTCATCGGCCTGTTCGGCACGGTCTGGGGCATCATGACCAGCTTCCAGTCGATCGCGGCGTCGAAGAACACTTCGCTGGCGGTGGTGGCGCCGGGCATCGCGGAGGCGCTGTTCGCCACCGCGCTGGGGCTGGTGGCCGCCATACCGGCGACCATTTTCTACAACAAGTTCGCGGCCGAGGTGAACAAGCAGGCGCAGCGCCTCGAGGGTTTCGCCGACGAATTTGCCGCCATCCTTTCGCGGCAGATCGACGAACGCGGCTAAAGCAGGTCGCGCATGATCCCGGAAACCGGGCACCGGCATTCGGACAAGATCAGGCGCCAACGAATGGGAAGTTCACGATGGCAGCAGCCAATGCCGGCACACCGGTGATCGGAGGGCGGCGCCAACGCCGCCGCAACGTGATGAGCGAAATCAACGTCACGCCGATGGTCGACGTGATGCTGGTGCTGCTCATTATCTTCATGGTGTCGGCGCCGTTGCTTACCGTCGGCGTGCCGATCGACCTGCCGCAGAGCCAGGCCAAAAGCCTCAACCAGGACAAGGAGCCGCTGACGATCTCTGTCAATCAACAGGGCAAGATTTTCCTGCAAAACGACGAAATCGAAGCGGATGCGCTGGTTCCCAAGCTCGAGGCCATCGCCCAGGCCCGCGGGGGCACGGAGGCGCGTGTTTACGTGCGCGGCGACAAGACGGTCGCATACGGTACAATGATGAAGGTGATGGGGCGGCTGTCGGCGGCCGGATTCACCCACGTCGCGCTGGTCACGGAATTCGAGCAGGGCTCAACGCCGTAGTGATGAAGCAGGCGACAGCGCTTTCGGTCGGGCTCCACGCAGCGGTGCTGCTGTGGGCAACGCTGTCCTATTCCGGCCGCGCGGTCGAGGCGCCGCCGCCGGAATCGCTGCCGGTCGAGTTCATCAGCGAAAAGGATTTCTCCCAGCTCACCAAGGGCAGCAAGGAAGCACCCAGGAAGGAGACGCCGAAGCCGCTCGTCGAGAAGAAAGACGAACCGAAGCCGGTCGAACAGCCGAAATCGAAGGTTGACAAGAAAAAAGAGGTGAAGGCCGCCGTCGACGAGACGCAGGAGCCCACGCCCAGGATCAAGCCGCCGGAGGAAAAGAAAGAGGTCAAGGCCGAACCCAAGCCCGAGACCAAGGTCGATCCGATCGCCGACAAGCTGAAGGCGGAAAAAGCCAAGGAACACCTGGCCGAGATCGCGCCGAAGCTGCCGCCGCGCCGGCCGCCGCGCCCGCGGAAGCCGAAGTTCGACGCCGACAGGATCGCCGCGCTGCTCGACAAGCGCGAGCCCACGCGCACGCTCGCCACCGGCGAAAACATCAACACCGCGCCGGGGCTCGGCACGCCCTCCACCCAGGCGGCGCTGCTCTCGCAGTCCGAGCTCGACGCCCTGCGCGCGCGGCTGATGGCCCTATGGAACCCGCCGGTCGGCATCCAGAAACCGGAAGACTACGTGATCCGCATCCGCATCCGGCTCGGCCGCGACGGCCGGCTGACTGCGCCACCGCAGGTCATCAGCAGCGGCCATGGTCAGTTGTTCAACTCGGCGCGCGACAGCGCGGTGCGGGCGGTGTTTCGCGGCCAGCCTTTCGATATGCTCAAACCCGAGCATTATTCCGTCTGGAAGGATATTGAAGTTACCTTCGATCCGCGCGACATGTTCCGCGGCTGACCCAGGGCATTTGTGACATTCATGAAGCATCTTGACGCTGCACCCGCCATTTCGCCGCCCCGCCGCGGATTTGTGATCAACCGTCGCGGCGTTCTGGTTGGCGCCGGGGTCGGCGTCTTCGCCGCCATGACGTTGCGCCCGGCCAACGCCGTGCTCCGGCTCGATATCACGCAAGGCAATTTCCAGCCGATGCCGATCGCGCTGCCCGACTTCCTCGCGGGTGCGGCAGGCGACCAGGAGACCGCGCGCAACATCACGTCGGTCATCACCGCCGACCTGCAACGCAGCGGCCTGTTCGCGCCGATCAATCCTGCCGCCTACACCGAGAAGATCACTGACACCGACCGCGTGCCGCGCTTCGCCGACTGGCGCGTCATCAATGCGCAGGCGCTGGTCACCGGCCGCATCACCCGCCAGCGTGACGGCCGGCTGAAGGCCGAGTTCCGGCTGTGGGACGTGTTCGCCGGCCAGCAGCTCGACGGCAAACAGTACTACACGGCGCCGGACAACTGGCGCCGCATCGCCCATATCATCGCCGACCAGATCTACGAGACGCTCACCGGCGAGAAGGGATATTTCGACACCCGCATCGTGTTCGTCGACGAAACCGGCCCCAAGCAGCGGCGCATCAAGCGCCTCGCCCTCATGGATCAGGACGGCTACGGCACGCGCTTCCTCACCCGCGGCGACGATCTGGTGCTGACGCCGCGCTTCAATCCCACCTCGCAGGAAATCACCTACATGTCCTACGGGCAGGGACAGCCGCGGGTCTACTTGCTCAACATCGAGACTGGCCAGCGCGAGATCGTCGGCAACTTCCCCGGCATGTCGTTTGCGCCGCGCTTCTCGCCCGATGGCCAGAAGGTGATCTTCAGCCTGCAGCAGGGACCCAATTCCAATCTGTTCGTCATGGACCTGCGCTCGAAACAGACCACGCGGCTCACCGACACGCCGGCGATCGATACCGCGCCATGCTATTCGCCCGACGGCCAGTGGATATGCTTCGAAAGCGACCGCGGCGGTTCGCAGCAGATTTACGTGATGCCGGCGGCGGGCGGTCCGGCCAAACGCATCAGCTTCGGCGACGGTCGCCATGCCGGTCCGGTCTGGTCGCCGCGCGGCGATTACATCGCGTTCACTGGCCTGGTCGGCGGTCAGTTCGCCATCGGCATTCTCAAGCCCGACGGTTCCGGCGAGCGCATCCTGACCCAGGGCTTTCATAACGAAGGCCCGACCTTCGCACCCAACGGGCGCGTGCTGATGTTCTTCCGCGATCCGGGGCAGGGCCCGTCCCTGCACACCATCGACATCACCGGACGCAACGAGCTCAAGGTCCCGACCCCCGACTTCGCGTCCGACCCAGCCTGGTCGCCGCTTCTGTCCTGAGCGCGCGCTTCGCTACCCACGCACCGCATTGGCGGCGCGCGCCATCAAATGACCCTTATTCACCGGCTCTTAACCACCACAAGCAGTTTCGCTGCGTCGGGCAAATTTGGCGGTAGCCGGAAAGGGCTCATCAAGGTTGACGGAACGTTCGTTTAACGACCCGCCTGATAGACCATCGGTCGGGCCGGGTCGGTGCGATTAATGGAGGCATCCGAATGATCAACCTCAGGCAAATGCTGCGTGGCGCGCGGCTGGTAGCCGTTCTGGCGGCTGCGCTGGCAATCTCCGCCTGCGCCAACCAGGCCGAGAATCCGATGGCCGGCGCCGCGGCGACGCCGGGAAGCCAGCAGGACTTCGTGGTCAACGTGGGCGACCGCGTCTTCTTCACGACCAACTCCTCCGAGCTCACGCCGCAGTCCCGCGCCACGCTCGACAAGCAGGCGCAATGGCTCAACCAGTATTCGCAATACACCTTCACCATCGAGGGGCACGCCGACGAGCGCGGCACGCGCGAATACAATCTTGCGCTCGGTGCGCGGCGCGCGCAGACCGTGCGCGACTACCTCGTCGCGCGCGGCGTCGGCGCCAACCGGATGAACACCATCTCCTACGGCAAGGAGCGTCCGGTGGCGACGTGCGACGACATTTCCTGCTGGTCGCAGAACCGGCGCGCGGTCACCGCGCTGCATGGTGGCGCGGGCAACTCGTAACGCGCCTTTTATGGAGAGAACCCGCGCATCCGGCCGGCTTTATCCCCGGCGCGGGTGCGCGCGGGCTTGTAAATTCCTGTAATTTTCCGATGCTGGCCCCGGCCATGGCGGCCGGGCCGGGTGTGTCCCGGCTTTGGTCGCTTTGGCCCGCCTTGCGGTGGCGGAACAGGGGGTTCACGTGGGGAGCGGTCGGAAGCGGCGTGAGGCTGCGATTCCGGTGCTGACGCTTGTGCCGTTGTTGGTACTCGCCGGCTGTGGTGACAAGAATACCTACGTGGCGCCGCCGCCGCCAAAGGTCACCGTGGCGAAACCGGTCCAGCGGGCGGTCACCCATTATCTAGAAGCGACCGGCAACGTGGCCGCGGTCAATTCCGCCGATCTGGTGGCGCGCGTCGCCGGCTTCGTGCAGGCCGTCCGGTACAACGACGGCGACGCGGTGAAAAAGGGCAAGGTGCTCTTTGTCATCGAGCAGGAGCCCTATGCGCTCAAAGTCGAGCAGGCCAAGGCCACCGAGGTGAGCGCGCGCGCGTCGTTGAAACGCGCGCAGGCCGACTACGAACGGCAGGCGGACCTGGTCAGGAGCGGCAGCACCACCCAGGCCAAGCTTGACGACGCGACCGCCAACCGTGACAGCGCCCAGGCGAGCCTCGATCAATCGGTCGCCAGCCTGAAGCAGGCCAGGATCGATTACGGCTACACCAGCGTGGCCGCGCCATTCGACGGCATCGTCACCAACCGCCAGGTCTCCGTCGGCGCCTATGTCTCAGCGAGCCCGCAGCCGACCGTGCTCGCGACCATCGTGCAGACCGATCCGGTCTACGTGAACTTCACCATCAACGAGCGCGACGTGCTGCGGGTGCGCGCCGAGATCCGCAAGCGCGGGCTGACGCCGGAAGACCTCAAGAAGGTTCCGGTCGAGGTCGGGTTGCAGAACGACGAGGGCTATCCGCAACGCGGCCATCTCGACTACGCCTCGCCCACGGTCAATTCGTCGACCGGGACGCTTGCGGGCCGCGCCATCCTCGAAAATCCGAATCGCGTCATGCTGCCCGGCATGTTCGTGCGCGTGCGCGTACCGACGGAGACGGTGGCGAACGCGCTGCTGGTGCCCGACGCCGCGCTCGGCAACGACCAGAGCGGGCGCTACGTGCTCGTCGTGAACAAGGACAACGTGGTCGAGCAGCGCAACGTCACGGCGGGTCAGCGCGAAGGCGCGCTACGAGTGATCGAGAAGGGCGTCAAGCCGGACGATCAGGTGATCGTCGCCGGGCTGTTACGCGCGATCCCCGGCCAGAAGGTCGATCCGCACGCGGCCGCCAGGTAGGGCGCGCGCCATGATGTCGAAATTCTTTATCGAACGGCCGATCCTCGCCAACGTCATCGCGATTCTCATCGTCGTGATCGGCGCGGTCGCCGTGTACGACTTGCCGGTCGCGCAATATCCCGACGTGGTGCCGCCGACCGTGTCGGTGACCACGCGCTATCCCGGCGCCAGCGCCAGGACCGTTATCGACACGGTGGCGCTGCCGATCGAGCAGGAAGTCAACGGCGTCGACGGCATGATTTACATGCAGTCGTTCGCCGCCTCCGATGGCTCCTATTCGCTGACCGTCACCTTCAGGATCGGCGCCGACCTGAACTTCGCGCAGATCCTGGTGCAGAACCGGGTGTCGACGGCGCTGGCCTCGCTGCCGGACCCCGTGCAGTCGCAAGGCGTGAAGGTGGAGAAGAAGTCCACCTCGATCCTGCAGATCGTCGCGCTGACGTCGCCGGACAACCGGTACAGCAGTCTCTACATGTCGAACTACGCCACCATCAGCCTGAAGGACGAGATCTCGCGGCTGCCCGGAGTCGGCAACGTCACGGTGTTCGGCGCCGGCCAATACGCCATGCGCGTCTGGCTCGATCCGGAGAAGATGAGGGCGCGCGGGCTGACGGTGTCGGACGTGAGCGCCGCCTTGCAACAGCAGAACGTGCAGGTCACCGCCGGGCAGATCGGCACGCCGCCGTCGCCCGCCGACGTGTCCTTCCAGTACACGCTCAACGTCGCCGGCCGGCTCGACGACCCCGCCCAGTTCGCCGAGGTCGTGGTCAAGACCGGCTCGGACGGCCAGTTGACGCGCATCCGCGACGTCGGAAGGGTCGAGCTCGGGGCGCAGACCTACAGCCAGATCTTCAAGCTTGACGACAAGGCGGCGGCCGGCATGGCGATCTTCCTCGCGCCGGGCGCCAACGCGCTCAACGTCGCGAGCGAAGTGAAGAAGCGCATGGAGGCGCTACGCAAGAACTTCCCGCAGGGGCTCACCTATTCGGTGCCCTTCGATACCACCGTGTTCGTCAACGAGTTGATCAACGAAGTCTACAAGACGCTGTTCGAGGCCACTGTTCTCGTGCTCATCGTCATCCTGGTGTTCCTGCAGGACTGGCGCGCCATGCTGGTGCCGGCAACAACCGTGCCGGTCACCATCATCGGTGCTTTCGCCGCCATGTGGGCGCTCGGCTTCACCGTCAATTTCGCCACCTTGTTCGCCATCGTGCTGGCGATCGGCATCGTGGTCGACGATGCCATCATCGTGGTGGAGGGCGCGGCCCACAACATCGACAAGGGCATGAACGGGCCGCAGGCGGCGATCGCCGCCATGAACGTGCTGTTCGGGCCGATCATCGGCATCACGCTCGTGCTGCTCGCCGTGTTCCTGCCGGCGTCCTTCCTGCCTGGCCTGACCGGGCAGATGTATGCCCAGTTTGCCCTGGTGATCGCGGCGACAGCGCTGATCAGCGCCATCAACGCGGTGACGCTCAAACCGACGCAATGCGCGCTGTGGCTGCGCCCTACCGTGCCGGTCGCCCGGCGCAACGTCTTCTACCGCGGCTTCGACGCGGGCTATCTCTGGCTGGAGCGCGTCTACACCGCTTTCATGGCGCGGCTGGTGCGCCACGCCATCCCCATGTCGCTGTTAGGGATCGCGATCATCGTCGCCACGGTCTGGGCCTTCGCGCGCATCCCGACCGGCTTCATCCCCTTCGAGGACCAGGGCTACATGCTGTCGATCGTCCAGTTGCCGGACGGCGCCTCGCTCGATCGCACCCGGAAGGCACTCGACAAGGTGAGCGCGCTGGCGCGCAAGACCCCGGGCGTGAAAGAGGTGGTCACCATCGCTGGCGTGTCGCCGCTCGACAACAACGCGTCGCTGTCGTCGAGTGGCATCGCCTACATCATCCTCGAGGACTGGGGCAAGCGCGGCCGGGCGCTGGGATTGCGCGCCATGCTCACCAGGCTCAACGCCACGATGGGGCAGATCGAAGAGGCAGAGGTGCGCGTGATGCCGCCGCCGCCGATCCAGGGCGTCGGCTTCGCCGCCGGATTCACCATGCAGGTCAACCTGCAGGACGGCAACTCGGACTACACCAGGCTCGCGCGCGTGGTGCGCACCACCGTGAGCGACGCCGCCTCGCAGTCGGCGATCCAGATGGCGTTGAGCTCGTTCCGCGCGGAGACGCCGCAATACACCGTCGAGCTCGACCGGGTGAAGGCGCAGTCGATGAAGGTCAACGTCGACGACGTGTTCAAGGCGCTCGCCGGCTATCTCGGCTCGACCTACGTCAACCAGTTCAACAAGTTCGGACGTACCTTCCAGGTCTTCATGCAGGCCGAACCGGCCGAGCGCCAGCGGATCGGCGACATCGACCATCTCTCGGTGCGCAGCGCCTCCGGCCAGATGGTCCCGCTCGGCACGCTGGTGAAGGTCACGCCGGCGATGGGCCCGTCGCTGCTCAGCCTCTTCAACCTCTATCCGACGGCGACCGTGATCGGCCTGCCGGCCGCCGGCTATTCCAGCGGCCAGACGATGGGACTGGTGAGCGAGATCGCGCAGAAGACCTTCCCGCCGCAGGTCGGCTACGCATGGTCGGCGATGTCGTACCAGGAGAACGTGGTCGGCAATCAGATGTATCTCGTCTTCGCCATGGCGCTGCTGCTGGTCTATCTGGCGCTCGCCGGCCAATACGAGAGCTGGTACCGGCCGATGGCCGTGCTGCTGGCGGTGCCGATCGCGCTCGTCGGTCCGGTGGCCGCGCTCACCGTCCTCGGCATCGACAACAACCTCTACACCCAGATCGGCATCGTGCTTTTGATCGCGCTGTCGGCGAAGAACGCCATCCTGATCGTGGAGTTCGCGCGCGAGCTGCGCGAGGGCGGGCACGCGATCGCCGATGCGGCGGTGGAGGCCGCGCGCGCCCGCTTCCGGCCGATCCTGATGACGTCGTTCGCCTTCATCATGGGCGTCCTGCCGCTGGTCCTGGCCACCGGCGCCGGCGCCAGCGCGCGCGCCTCGATCGGCATCGCGGTGTTCACCGGCATGCTCGCGTCGACGTGCATCGCGATCCTGTTCGTGCCGTCGTTCTACGTGATCATGCAGCGTTTCGAGGAATGGCGGCTCTCCCGCAAGAAGAAGCCGGCGCCGGCGGGGGCCGCAGAATAGGGCCGCGTTTGGAAGCCCTCGCGGCCATATTCTGGTCGTACTCAAAAGGCTATGCTAGGAGACGCCGCCGATCAAAGATTGCGTTCCCGTCGGATTCCGAATTGGCCGCCCAAATCATTAACATGACCCGCACCCGCGCGCTTCTTGGCTGTACCATCCTCGCCGCCTGTCTGGCGGCGCCGGGCAGTCTTGCCTTCGCCCAGTCGGGCGGTTTGCTTGGCGACCTGTTCAACAATAACCGCGGCAGCCAGGCGCAGCAGACGCAATCCGCGCAGCAACAGGCGCCGACGATCGCGCCACAGGGCGGGAGCGTCGAGGCGCGCATCAGCAGCATCGAGAATGCGCTGCGCCAGCTCACCGGCCAGATCGAGGTTCTCCAGCATCAGAACCAGATGCTGCAGATGCAGCTCAAGCGCATGCAGGACGATACCGAGTATCGCTTCCAGCAATTGGGGACCGGACGCGGTGAAGCCAGGCCCGGCCAACGGTCCGAAGCCCTGCCGCCGGCGCAGAATCCGGCCGCGCCGTCGAACCAGACCGCCAGCGCCGGGCAGGGCGACGCCTTCAATCCGGCGCTGCACCCCAATGCGCCGGGCGCGCCGCGGACGCTCGGCGCGCCGGGTCAGCCCATGAACCAGGCCGCGAACGATCAGCCGGTCGGCGCTCCGGGCGGCCGCGATGCCGGCGCACCGCTCGACCTGTCTTCGCTTGCTGCCGTGCAATCGGGCGCGGCCGCCGATGCGCAGCCGGGCGATCCGGCCGCGACCCACGGCCCGTCCGGCCAGTTGCCGCCGCCGCCGCAACGCAATCCGAGTTCGACGGGAACCCAACTGGCGACCCTGCCGCCTTCGGCCGCGCCCAGGGACGAGTACGAACTCGCCTACGGTTACGTATTGCACAAGGACTATGGCCTCGCCGCCCAGGCGTTCCGCGATTTCCTGCGCAAGCATCCGAAGGACGGACTGACGCCGGCCGCGCACTATTGGCTGGGCGAGAGCCTCTACCAGCAGCAGAACTATGACGAGGCGGCGCGTTCCTTCCTCACCGTCACGACCCAATATGGGAAATTCAGCAAGGCGCCCGACGCGCTGTTGCGTCTCGGCCAGTCGCTGGCCGCGATCAATCAGAAGGAAGCGGCCTGCGCGACGCTCCGCGAAGTGACGAACAAATTTCCAAACGCCTCGTCCAGCGTGAAGCGCGGCGTGGCGCGGGAACTCAAGCGCGTCCACTGCTAGAGCATGATCCCGAAAAGTGGGAACCGGTTTTCGGAAAAGATCATGCTCAAGAAAAGAAGGGCATGACCCCGAAAAACGGGAACCGGTTTTCGGTTGCGGTCATGCCCACTCAAAAAGCAGCAGTCTCGGTCCAGGAAGCCCAATCGCTGTTCAACGATCTCGCAGATTCGCGCGCCCTGGTGCTCGCGGTATCGGGCGGCCCCGATTCGACCGCGCTCATGCTGCTTGCCGCGCGTTGGGCAAAAGCGCGTAAAAAGAGTCCCAGGCTCATTGCCGTCACCGTCGATCACGGCCTGCGCACGGAGTCCGCGCGCGAAGCGGCGGCGGTCAGGCGCCAGGCCGCGAAACTGGGCATCGAACACCGCACATTGCGCTGGACCGGAAGGAAACCGAAGACCGGTTTGCAGGAAGCCGCGCGCGAAGCACGCTATCGTCTGCTGGGCGAAGCCGCGCGTGAAGCTGGCGCGTCCTGCATTCTCACCGCGCATACGCTCGACGACCAGGCCGAGACCGTGCTGATCCGCCTGACCCGCGGCAGCGGGCTCACGGGGCTGGCGGCGATGCAAAGAGTAACGCCTCTCGGCCCGGCACTGGGTGCTCCCTCCCCCCACGGAACTCGGGCTTGCCCGAGTTCCGATCTATCATTCGCAAGTCGGGCAAGCCCGACTTGCGATGGGGAGGGTTGGGGAGGGGGAGTTGCTGCCGCACTCAAGAAGACATCCCCCTCCCGACGCGCTTCGCGCGTCGACCTCCCCCGCAAGGGGGGAGGTGACCCGGAGAGGCCCTCAGGCGCGTCCAACCCAATTTATCTCGTTCGCCCCTTGCTCGGGATTCCCAAGGCGCGGCTCGTCGCCACCCTGAAAGCCGCCGGGATTTCCTTCGCCGATGATCCATCCAATCGCGATCCGCGCTTCACCCGGGTGCGGGTGCGCGGCCTGATGCCGGCGCTTGCGGGAGAGGGGCTCGACGCCCGCCGGCTGGCGTTGCTGGCGCGCCGGCTCAGGCGTGCGGACGCCGCGCTTGAAGCGGAGGTCGACCATGCGTTTGTTGGGCTAGCCCGGCCGGGCGCCGCGCCGGGCTCGTCCGTGCTCGATGCGCCGGCCTATAAGGCCCTGCCGGACGAGATCGCCCTGCGGCTTCTCGGTCGCGCCCTGCTGCCGGCGGCCGGCGGCGCCATCGGTCTCGGCAAGCTCGAAGCCCTCAAGGACGCGCTCGATGCCGCCCAAAAGGCTGGCATTTCGCGTTTCCGGCGTAGCCTGGCGGGGGCCATGGTGACCCTGGCGGGCGGCAAAATCGTGGTTGAACCGGCGCCGCCGCGCCGGGCCAAAGCCTTAACCAAGCCCAAAACCGGTTCCCGGCGAGGCAAGGCGGCGGCAGGAAAGCTCCGCTAGAATACCTCAAACCGAACCCTTTCCATGCCGGGCCGCCGTGCCTAAATTGGGCTGGAGGCCGGACGTGAATTCGCCCCGAATCCCGGGCATAAAGAAAGCAAGGTAACTGCGGCGCCCCGCGCGCGCGGTTCAGGAACGCCTGATGAACCCAAATCTGCGCAACTTCGCCCTGTGGGTGATCATTGTTCTTCTGCTGTTGGCGCTGTTCACCCTGTTTCAGAACCCGGGTCAGCATACCAATTCCCAGGAAATCTCGTTCTCGCAGCTTCTCAACGAGGTCGATCAGGGCCGCGTGCGCGACGTCGTAATCCAGGGGCCGAACATTCACGGCACGCTGACCAACGGCTCCAGCTTCCAGACCTACGCGCCAAGCGATCCGACGCTGGTGCAGCAGCTCTACAAGAAGGGCGTCTCCATCACCGCGCGGCCGCCGTCCGACAACGTGCCGTGGTTCGTGTCGCTGCTGGTGTCGTGGCTGCCGTTCATCGCGCTCATCGGCGTCTGGATCTTCCTGTCGCGCCAGATGCAGGGCGGCGCCGGCAAGGCGATGGGCTTCGGCAAATCGCGCGCGAAGCTGCTGGCCGAATCGCACGGCCGCGTGACGTTCGAGGATGTCGCCGGGGTCGACGAAGCCAAGATGGACTTGCAGGAGATCGTCGAATTCCTGCGCGACCCCGGCAAGTTCCAGCGCCTCGGCGGACGCATTCCGCGCGGCGTGTTGCTGGTCGGCCCGCCCGGCACCGGCAAGACGCTGATCGCGCGCGCGGTCGCCGGCGAAGCCAACGTGCCGTTCTTCACCATCTCCGGTTCCGACTTCGTCGAGATGTTCGTCGGCGTCGGCGCTTCGCCGCGTGCGCGACATGTTCGAGCAGGCCAAGAAGAACGCGCCGTGCATCATCTTCATCGACGAAATCGACGCGGTCGGCCGTCATCGCGGCGCCGGCCTCGGCGGCGGCAATGACGAGCGCGAGCAGACGCTCAACCAGTTGCTGGTCGAGATGGACGGCTTCGAAGCCAACGAAGGCATCATCCTGATCGCAGCCACCAACCGGCCCGACGTGCTCGACCCGGCGCTGCTGCGCCCCGGCCGTTTCGACCGCCAGGTGGTGGTGCCGAACCCGGACGTGGTCGGCCGCGAGTCGATCCTCAAGGTGCACGTGCGCAAGGTGCCGCTGGCACCCGACGTGAACCTGAAAACCATCGCACGCGGCACCCCCGGCTTCTCCGGCGCCGATCTCATGAACCTCGTCAACGAGGCCGCGCTGATGGCCGCGCGCCGCAACAAGCGCATGGTCACCCAGAGCGAGTTCGAGGACGCCAAGGACAAGGTGATGATGGGCGCCGAGCGCAAGTCGCTGGTGATGACGGAGGAGGAGAAGCTCCTCACCGCCTATCACGAAGGCGGCCACGCGCTGGTCGCGCTCAACGTCAAGGCCACCGACCCGGTGCACAAGGCCACCATCATTCCGCGCGGCCGCGCGCTCGGCATGGTCATGCAGCTGCCCGAGCGTGACAAGCTGTCGATGTCGCTCGAGCAGATGACCTCGCGGCTCGCCATCATGATGGGCGGGCGCGTGGCGGAAGAAATGGTGTTCGGCAAGGACAAGGTGACCTCGGGCGCCGCGTCCGATATCGAGCAGGCGACCAAGCTCGCCCGCCTGATGGTGACGCGCTGGGGCTTCTCCGACGAGCTCGGCACCGTGGCCTATGGCGAGAACCAGGACGAGGTTTTCCTCGGCTATCAGGTCTCGCGCCAGCACAACATCTCGGAAGAGACCTCGCGCAAGATCGACGCCGAAGTGCGGCGCTATGTCGAGGCCGGCTATGCCGAGGCGACCAAGATTCTCACGGAGAAGCGCGCCGATCTCGAAGCGCTGGCCAGGGGCCTGATCGAGTTCGAGACGCTGACGGGCGAGGAGATCAAGGACCTGCTGCAGGGCAAGCGCCCGGTGCGCGAGTTCAGTGATCGAGCCGACCACGCCGCGCGGCTCTGCCGTGCCGCCGGCCGGCAAGCCGCGCCCGCGGCCCGACGCCCCGCCCACTGGCGACGTCGCCCCGCAGCCGCAGGGCTGAGGCACAAACAAACGCGATCGCGATGGCCGGGCTCACTCCCGGCCATTTCGTTTGTGGGGCAGGGGATATCGGCGAACGCAGGCGCAACCCTCTCCCCTGGTGGGAGAGGGTGGCGAGCGTCGAGCGGCAAGCGAGATGCGAGCCGGGTGAGGGGGCAGCGTCTCCGATAGACTCCGACCCCTCATCCGCCCTCGCTCGGCTTCGCCTCCGCATAGGCCAGCGCTTCGCGCTGGCCGTTTTTTATACAAAGAACGCGAATGCTGCGCATTCGCTATGCACTCTTTCCCACAAGGGGGAGAGCGGAAGAGAGTTTGCCGCGCGCCCATGGCCTGCATGGCGGGCGTTCCGCTTTGTGGCTTCACGCGTGGCCGGTGCCGCGTTAAGGGACGCGCGGCTCAATTCCATGAACATGCAAACGTCTCATAACCCGGCTCCGCTCTGGACCCTCGCCGCGTTCCGCCAGGGCGCCTGGGCCATGCTGCCGCTGCTGCCGGGCATCTTTGTTTTCGGCGCGGGCTTCGGCACGCTCGCCGCCGGCAAGGGCTTCACACTCCTCGAGACCTTCATCATGACCGCCACCGTCTTTGCCGGCATGGCGCAGTACATCGTGCTGCAATCCTGGCCCGACCATCTCACGCTCACGGCCGTCGCCGCCGCCGGGCTCATCACCGCCATGGTGTGCTCGCGCTTTCTGCTGATCGGCGCCTCGATGCGGCCGTGGCTCGGCGGATTCCCGGCCGGAAGGATCTATCCGGCGCTTTACCTGCTCACCGACTCCAACTGGATCGTCGCCATGCGCTACCACGCCGAGGGCGGGCGCGATCCCGCCTACTTCCTCGGCAGCGGCGCCATGATCTGGTTCACCTGGGTCCTGTCGGCGGCGCCGGGCTATTGGCTCGGCGCTTCGCTCGGCGACCCGCGCACCTTCGGGCTCGATCTGGTCATGCCGGTGTTCTTCGCGGCGATGCTGGTGCCGTTGTGGCGCGGCGCGCGCCGTTCGATCGGCTGGATCGTCGGTGGTGCAGTGGCGCTTGCTGTCGACCAGTTTGGTGGCGGCTTCTGGTACGTGCTGGCCGGCGCACTGGCCGGCAGCGTGGCGGGAGGACTCGCCGATGATTGAGACCAATCCGCTGGGCTATGCCGGCATGGTGGTGACGATGTTGATCGCCGCCTATGGCATGCGCGCGGGCGGTTTCTGGCTGATCGGACATTTCGTGATCGGTCCGCGCCTGCAACGCATGCTCAACGCGCTGCCCGGCGCGGTGATCGCGGCGAGCGTGGCGCCGATCGTGGTCAGGGGCGGCAGCAGCGCGTTGTGCGCGGTCGTGGCCGCGGTGGTCACCATGTTCTTTGTGCGCAACAATTTCGCCGCCGTGGTGGCGGGGGTCGGCGCCGCCGCGCTGGTGCGCGCGGCGGGACTGTAGCGTCAGCGACGCGTCTCGAAGGACGGGCCGCCCCATCCTTCGGGACGCGGCACTTCGCACCACTCTCCAGCATGAGGCCGTGAGAAGTGCTACCCTGGAGCGCCATGTCGCTGCAAAACCGCGTCGATCCCTTCGGTAAATTATTTGCGACACCCGCGCGCGGCACGCTGATGGGCAATCGCGGCGGGCGCATCCACGACGATCGCCGGGAACTCGGCACGCGGCGCTGGGCCTCGAAGCAGTGGATTTGCTGCCGGCTCGAATTTAACAATCGCCACCGCGACGTGTGGGGCAACAGCTACACCGAATTGTTCTTCCTCGATGAAGTCACGGCTCTCGCCGCCGGCCACCGCCCGTGCTTCGAATGCCGGCGCAAGGATGCCGAGCATTTTGCGCGCCTGTTCAGCGGCAGACCGCAACGCGCGAGCGCGTCGACCATGGACAACATCCTCCACGCCGAACGCCTCGACCGCAAAGTCAAACGCATCCATCGTCGCGACATCGACACGCTGCCCGACGCCGCCATGATTGCGATAGACGGCGCCGCATTTGCCGTGCGCGGCGGCAGTCTTTTGCGTTGGGCACAAACCGGCTATGCGGAGACCGCATCGCGCCCGCGCGCCGTCACCGTCGACGTGCTCACCCCGCCGTCAATTCTGGCAGTGCTGCAAAGGGGTTACCGGCCGCTCTGGCATCCGGGCACGGGCTGATTCATCGCCGCGGAATCGCGGAACCATGCGCTGGATCAAAGTGCGCTTGGCCATGCCGGGCTAGGGAAGGGGCGGAAAGTTCCAGGAGGCGCGTCCATGTCCACCCCCGCTGCCCTGCAACGCCGCCGCGATTATGCCGGCCCGGCCCTGTTCGCCTACGGCTTCCGGCCCTTTTTTCTGGCCGCCGGCGCCTGGGCGGCCTTCGGCATCCTGCTCTGGCTGCCGCAGTTCCTCGGCCTCATGACGTTGCCGACGGTCTTCGGTCCGCTCGACTGGCACATCCACGAGATGCTCTACGGCTATGTTGCCGCCAGCATCGCCGGCTTCCTGCTCACCGCCATCCCGAACTGGACCGGCCGGCTGCCGGTTTGCGGCTGGCCGCTCGCCGGCGCTCGCCGCGCTTGTGGCTGGCGGGCCGCCTCGCGATCCTGTTCTCCGCCGACATTGGCGGCGTCACGGCGGCGGCCATCGACGTCAGCTTTCTGGTGACGCTCGCCGCCGTCGCCGCGCGTGAGATCGTCGCCGGCAGGAACTGGCGCAACCTGCGGGTGCTCGTCGTGCTCGGCGTCCTCGCCGCCGGCAACGTCGTCTATCACGCCGAGGTGCTGACCGAAGGCGCCGCCGATTACGGCGCGCGCATCGCGCTCGCCGCGGTGATCGGGCTGATCATGCTGATCGGCGGCCGCATCGTGCCGAGTTTCACCAACAACTGGCTGGCGCGCAATAATCCTGGCCGCCTGCCGGCGCCGTTTGCCCCCTTCGACATGATCGTGATTGCGGCGAGCGCCGTCGCGCTGGTCGGCTGGATCGCCGCGCCCTTCGCCGTAGCGACCGGCGTCCTGCTGCTCTTCGCCGGCGTTCTGCATGTCGTTCGCCTGGCGCGCTGGGCCGGAGACCGCACGTTGGCCGACCGCCTTGTGCTGATCCTGCACGTCGCCTACGTCTTCGTGCCGCTCGGCTTTTTGCTCTTGGGCGCGGCACTCGTGTGGCCGCAAGTGCCGGTGAGCGCCGGCATCCATGCCTGGACCGCGGGCGCCGTCGGTCTGATGACATTGGCCGTCATGACCCGCGCCACCCTCGGCCACACCGGCCGCGCGCTGCATGCGGGGCCGGTGACGCAGGCAATCTATGCGCTGGTGCTGCTCGCCGCGGTATTGCGTATCGCCGCCGCCTTCACCGGCTCGATGACGCTAATGGATTACGCCGGCGGCGCCTGGGTCGCAGGTTTCGCCACCTTCGCTGTTGTCTATGGGCGCCTGCTGATCATGCGTAAACCCGCCTGGACCGAAGCACGCTGCTAGCGACGGTGCATCACGCCGGCTCGACCGGCGGCGTCCCGGGTCCTGCCGGCACGCGCCGCGCCCATGCAAAATAGACGATGTTCGCCATGATCAGCAGCATCGCCACCACCATGGCGACGCAGGCCGGCCAGCCGCCAAAAGTCCAGGCAAGGCCGCCCAGCGCGGCGCCGAAGCTGCCGCCGACATAAAAGCTGGTGACATAGAGCCCGACCGCCGAGGATCGGCCGGCCTTGGCGGTGATGGTCACATTGGCCGTGGAGATGGCCTGGCAGACCAGACCGCAGGCGGCGCACAGCGTGAGGCCGAAGATGATCAGGGCCAGGGAAGGCGCCAGCATCATGAGTGCGCCGCCAATCCACACGGCGATCACCCGGATCATGAAGCGGCGGCGGCCGAAGCGGTTGACCGCCCACCCGGTCCACGGCGTGAGCGCCGAGCCCGCGAGATAGGTCACGAACAGCGCGCCCAGCCAGGTCGCCGAGAGATTGTAGGGCGGCGCTGCGAGATGGAAACTGACGAAAGTGAAAGTGGCGATGAAGTTGAACAATACGCCGAAGCCGACCGCAAAGACCGCGACCAGTTGCGGATTGCGGAAGTGGCTGAGCATCTGTCTGCCGGACGCGAGCAAGCCTTCCGAGCGCACGAATTTGCTTTCGCGCGGCAGCAGAAGCATCACGCCGATGGCGCCGGCCAGCGCGATCGTGCCGAGCGCGAAGAAGCCCCACCGCCAACCCACCCAGTCGGCAAAGATGCCGGTCACCAGCCGGCCGGAAAAGCCGCCGATGCTCGAGCCCGAGGAGTAGATGCCGGCGGCGGTGGTGGCCTCGTTGGGCGGCCACTCGTCGCCGATATAGGCGACCGTGACCGCGAAGATCGGCGGCAGCACCAGTCCCTGCACCCCGCGCCAGAAGATCATCCACGACAGGCTGGTCGACAGGCCCACCATGATGGTCGGGATCACCAGCGCGAACATGGCCGCCACGATCACCCGCTTGCGGCCCAGTACGTCGGCCACCGTACCGGTGAACGGCGCCGTCACCGCCACGGCAAGTGTGCTCACGGTAATGATGGTGGAGACTTCGGCGGCACCGGCGCCGAATTCATCCGCCAGAAGCGGCAGGAGTGACTGCGGCGCATAGAGGTTGATGAAGCAGCAATAGCCGGCGAGGCCGACCGCGAGCTGACGTGCGGAGAATGTTCGGGCGGTCGCGGCGTTCATCGGGTTCCGGCAACAACGAAGCGGGTCTAGCTATGCATGGTTTTGCACTGGCGCCCAAGGGGCCGGGCCTGCTTGGCCGCTCGCCGTGTGGCGCATAGCTCGGTCAGGTCAGGCCGAGCGCCCGCCTGGCGCGTTTCAGCGTCTCGTCCGGGGTGCCGGAAGCGTCGACGGTCTGCCAGTCGAGTGCGCCGAGGTCGTACTGTTCCTGGGCGCGGGCGACTGCCGCATCGGCATCCGACGCGTCGGCGACGCGCGCCCCGACGCGGGCTATGCGGGTTCCGAGATCGGCGGTGAGGAACAGGCCGTGAAAATCGACGCCGCGCGACGCCTGTGCCACGTCCGCGCGTTCGAAGCCTTCCGCGAATACCGCATCGACGATGGCTGAATGACCCGCCGCCAGGACGCGCCGCGCCTTTCCGGCGAGCGACTCATAGACCTTCGCCGTCACCGCCTTGCTGTAGGCGTCGGACGGCAGTTTCGCGGTTTCAGGAACGCCGAGCAGGCGTTTGCGCGCGATGTCGCTGCGCAGCAGCACCGCGCCCGGCGCCACGCCCAGGCCCGGCGCCAGCGCCCGCGCCAGCACCGACTTGCCGGTGCCCGAGAGGCCGCCGATGGCAACGCATCGCGGCTTGACCGGCGCGATCAGGGCTTGCGCCAGCGCGAAATAGTCGCGTGCGCTTCGCTCAACCGCCGTTCGATCGTCGGCATGTTTCGCGCGCGCCGCCGTCACCTTGGCACGGATCGCTGCGCGCACGGACAAAAACAGGGGCAGCGCCGCGAGCGCGTCGAGATCGTCGTCGCGCCCGCGTTCGATCAGATAGCGGTTGAGCACGATGTTGGCGACAGGCTGCAAGCCGCGCTCGATCAGGTCCATCAGCAGGAAGGCCATATCGTAGAGCAGGTCGCTGGTGGCGATCCCGGGATCGAACTCGATGGCGTCGAACAGGACCGGCGCGCCCCCGATCAACACGATGTTGCCGAGATGGAGGTCGCCGTGGCAGCGCGCCACCCGGCCCGCGCGCTCGCGCGCCTCCAACAGGCCTCGCACGCGGCCGAAAGCCTCACGGGTCCCCTCGTCGAGCGCTTCCACCTGGGTGCCCGGAAACAATGCCGGCTCGTCGCGCAATTCGGCGGTGTTCTGCGCGATGATTTCTTTCAGCGCCCCGGCGTAGCCGAAGTTCTGCGTGACCTGCACCACGCCATGCGCGTGCGCCACCGCACGCCCGAGCGCCTCCGCCAGGCCGGAGTCGATGCGGCCCGCGTCCGCCAGATGGTCGAGAGTTTCTTTCTCGTCGAAGCGGCTCATCTCCACCGCCCACTCCACCGGTTCGCCGTTTCCGCCGAGTGTGAGCCGGCCGTCCGCCTCGCGCGTGATCGGCACCACGCGGCGGTAGATCGCCGGCGCGAACGGGCGGTTGACCGCAAGCTCCGCCTCGCAGGCGCGTTTGCGTTTGTCGAGCGTGGAAAAATCGAGGAACGGAAAGCGCACCGCGCGCTTGATCTTCAGCGCCCGGTCGCCGGCAAGGAACACCGAAGCGGCGTGGGTGTCGATGCGCGACACCGGCTTGCCCCCATGGCTGGCCGCATCGGCCAGGAAGTCCATGACCGGCTGTTGGGTCTCGGACGCGTCCATCGCCGCCTCATTCCGCGGGCCGTGCCGGGCCGCCGCCCGTGCCGGCATGATCCAGATCAATACGCAGGTTTGCCCCATCTGGCCATGTTGTGGCAGAAACCGTCCGACGAAGACTTGGAGATCGACCCCGTGACCACCTTGCCGCACAATTTCAAGCGCATCAGGCTCAACCTCGCCCGCTCCGGGGAGTTCCCGCAAGGGTCCGCAAAGCATGGCTACGAGTTCGTCGCCCCGCTCGACGCCGAGGGTCACATTGACGAGGAAGCCTGGCGCAAGGACCGCGACCACTGCCGCGTGCGCCGATTCTGGGAGGGCGAGGACGACCAGGTCGGCCGTCTGACGCACAAGGCCGGCGGTCCGCGCGGACGCTGGGTCTTCGATTACGATCCGGAAGACGTGGAGGATGACGAGGCCGGCTTCCACTTCGAGAGCCATGCCTTCCGCCAGGGCGAATACGTCTCCATCCGCGACGAGGACGGCGAGATGCACACCTTTCAGGTGGCCTCCGTCACACCGGCGACGTGATGGCGGAGCGGATTGTCGTTCAGACCATTTCGACTTCGTGTGGCGCGGACGCGTGATCTGACGCTGCGATCAGCGCCGCCAGACGGGCCCGCTGCTGCGCGGTGAGAAGGTGCTTCCAGTCGCCTTCCCGATAATCCGACACGTGCCCCGACTGGAAGCCGGTCGCGATGTCGAAGGCGCGCACGTCCTGCGGGCCGAGCACCACCACTTCATCGGCCGAGATGTCGCTGCCGTCGCGGCTGCGCCGGACCAGGTCCTCCTCGGTGCGCCGGATGGTGCGGGCGACACTTTCCTTGTCGAGCCCGCGCGCGACGGCCTCGACCGTTTCGGGCTCCATCGGCGTATCCAGGAAGGCCGCGATCGTGCGGACGACCGCCGCGGGACACGCAACGATGTCGGTGTAGTTGACGAAGAGCGTGCGCTCCGGAGGAAAGCTGTCATAGCGGCGCTCGAACGCCATCGCGTTCCGCACGAATTCCAGTCCGTCTTCGAAGTCGCAGTTCATGAAGCGCATGAACGAGACCATCGCGTCCCGGACGTCGCGGCGCGGCAGGATGAAGCGCGAAGACGGAATGTCGGCATGCACATGGGCGTGCACCTTCACGACCCGCACCCGGTCCGGCGCCGGATCGCGCATGCCTTCGGCCGCAGCCGCGATCATGGCCTCGTTCGTCTGCGGCACCGCCTCCGGCAGGACGTCCAGTCCGGCGGCGCGCGCGATCTCGCGCGCCACGTTGAAGACCCACATCGAGCCGCAACGCGGCGGGCTGGCGATCCAGACCACCTTGATGTTAGTTCCGAGCTTCACTTGCCTCCCCACGCCTTGCGCGTCTCGGAGCAAGCTCATCAATTTGCGATGAAAATTTCGCCAAAACTCGCGGTAAACGCTTTGCCAGGAGTTACGGTAAATGCTTCCCCAAGACTTGCGGTAAACAATCCGAAAACGCGCCGGGCGTGTCGTGGGCGAGGAGAATTGCGGAGCTGCGGCCGGGCCCCTCAACCCCGCTACCGCGGGGGTTGAATCCGTGCACCGAATAGCCAAGTCTAAACTGAGGGCGCGAACGAACTGAAATGCCTGCCATGCGCGCATTGACCGTCCGGCCCGGCCACGCCAATTCCGTCCAGCTCGAAGATGTTCCGCCGCCGCCGATGAGCGAGGGCGACGTGCTGGTCGAAGCGCTCGCGCTCGGCATCTGCGGCACCGACCGCGAGATCCTGTCGGGCGCCTACGGCCGGGCGCCGCCGGGGCAGCAGCGCCTTATCCTCGGCCACGAATCCCTCGGTCGCGTCGTCGATGCGCCCGCCGCCAGCGGATTCAGTCCCGGCGAGCTGGTTGTCGGCATCGTGCGCCGGCCCGATCCGGTGCCGTGCGCCGCCTGCGCGGTAGACGAATGGGACATGTGCCGTAACGGCCGATACACCGAACGCGGCATAAAGCAGCGTAACGGCTACGGTTCCGAGCAGTGGCGCATCGAGCACGACTTTCTCGTCAGGATCGATCCCTCGCTCGGGATGCTCGGCGTGCTGATGGAGCCCACCAGCATCGTCGCCAAGGCCTGGGAAGGCGTCGAACGCGTCGCGAGAGCTCAACGCCTTCTGGCAGCCGAAAGTGGCGTTGGTCACCGGCGCCGGCCCGGTCGGCCTGCTTGCCGCGCTTATCGGCAAACAGCGCGGCTACGAGATGCACGTCATGGACCGCCACGCTGACGGTCCCAAGCCTGCCCTCGCGCGCGCGCTCGGCGCCACTTACCACAATGGCGATCCGGGCGAGCTGATACCTGACATCGTCATCGAATGCACCGGCGCCGGTTCGGTGGTGCTCGACGTGATGCGGCGCAATTCGTCCAACGGCATCGTATGCCTCACCGGCGTCTCCTCCGGCGGCCGCAAGCTTGATTTCGATGTCGGCAGCTTCAACCGCGAGGTGGTGCTGGAGAACGACCACATCTTCGGCACCGTCAACGCCAACCGTCGCCATTACCATGCCGCGGCGGAGGCCCTCGCCAGCGCCGACAAGGACTGGCTCGCCGGGCTGATCACGCGCCGCGTGCCGCTGGATCGCTGGCGTGAGGCGCTTGAACGCCGGCCCGACGACATTAAGGTCGTTCTGGGCTTCAATAATTGAGTCGGCATGGCCTCACGCATCGAAGACTACGCCCTCATTGGCGACCTCGGCACCGCGGCGCTGGTCGGCCGTGACGGCTCCATCGACTGGCTGTGCTGGCCCCGCTTCGATTCCGACGCCTGCCTCGCCGCCATTCTCGGCAACGATCAGAACGGGCGTTGGCTGATCGCGCCGCAGGATGCCAGCCCCCGCATCACGCGGCGCTACCGCGGCTCGACGCTGATCCTGGAGACGCGCTTCGAGACCAGGAACGGCGCTGCCACCCTCATCGACTTCATGCCGCCGCGCAACAGCGGCTCGCACGTCGTGCGCATCGTGGTCGGCGAACGCGGGCGCGTCGCCTTCCGCAGCGAGTTCGTGCTGCGCTTCGGTTACGGCGCCAATGTGCCGTGGGTGACCCGCGTCGACGAGTCGACCGTGCGGGCCATCGTCGGCCCCGACATGGTGGTGCTGCGCGCGCCGGACCGCACCCACGGCGAGAACTTCAAGACGATTGTGGACGTCACCGTGAATGCAGGCGACCGCAAGGCGTTCGTCCTCTCATATGAACGCTCCAACGAGCCGCTGCCGGTGGCGCTCGACGCCGAAGCGGAACTGCGCCACACAGAAAAATTCTGGAGCGACTGGTCGTCGCGCAACCAGATCGTCAGCCCCTGGAACGAGGCGGTGTGCCGCTCGCTGATCACGCTCAAGGCGCTCACCTATGCGCGGACCGGCGGCATGGTGGCGGCGCCGACCACCTCGCTGCCGGAGCAGATCGGCGGACCGCGCAACTGGGATTACCGCTACTGCTGGCTGCGCGATGCCACGCTCACCTTGCTCGCGCTGATGAACGCCGGCTATTACGAAGAAGCGCGCAACTGGCGCGACTGGCTGCTGCGTGCCGCCGCCGGAAGCCCACGCCAGATCCAGATCATGTACGGTATCCGCGGCGAGCGGCGGCTGACGGAATGGGAGGTGCCGTGGCTGGCGGGGTACGAGAACTCGGCGCCGGTGCGCATCGGCAACGCCGCGCACAACCAGTTGCAGCTCGATATCTTTGGCGAGGTGGTGGACGCGCTGCATCAGGCGCGCGAGGGCGGTCTCGGCGGCCACGAGGCGGGCTGGGACCTCGAGCGCGAACTGCTTGCCTACCTGGAGACGATCTGGACGGAGCCCGACGAGGGAATCTGGGAAGTGCGCAGCGGGCGCGAGCATTTCACCTATTCGAAGGTGATGGCCTGGGTCGCCTTCGACCGCGCGGTGAAAAGCGCGAAGGACTTCGGGCTGGAGGGACCGGCCGCCCGGTGGCGCAAGGTGCGCGACAAGATCCATGCCGACGTCTGCGCGCGCGGCTTCGATTCATCGTGCAACAGCTTCGTGCGCGCCTACGGCAGCAAGGAGCTCGACGCCTCGCTCCTGTTGCTGCCGGCGGTCGGCTTTCTGCCGCCGGAGGATCCGCGCATCCGCGGCACCGTCGGGGCGGTGGAGCAGCGGCTGATGCGGGACGGGCTGGTGCTGCGCTACGACACCGCGACCGCCGGCGACGGCTTGCCGCCGGGGGAGGGCGTGTTCCTCGCCTGCAGCTTCTGGCTGGTCGACGCCTACCAGATGCTTGGCCGTCATGACGACGCCGCGCGGCTGTTCGAGCGGCTGCTGGAGCTGCGCAACGACGTCGGCCTGCTAAGCGAGCAGTACGATCCGCGCGCGCGCCGGCTGGTCGGCAACATGCCGCAGGCGTTTTCGCACCTGGCGCTGGTCAACAGCGCCAGCAATCTCGGCCACTACCGCAAGCCGGCCGAGCAGCGCTCCCAGCACCCGGTCGACGAAGGCGCGGCCCAGGAGAAGCTGGAGGTTTATTAGGCCGTGCCGGCGCTTTCGGCGCGCGCGTGCAGCCCCATTGCGAGCAGTGCAGCGCCTCCGAGGATCATGTTGATCCCCACAAGCAGCCCCATCGTCCATGAAGACGTTCCCGGAAGACCGAAAATAATAATGCTCGCGAGAGCGATGTCGACGGCGCCGCTTGCCAGCATCCAGGCCCAGCGCCCCGAGAAGTGGCGCCGGTGTTCCACAGCGAACATGATGGATGCGCCGCCTTCGACCAGGAAGAACAGGGCCAATATCAGCCGCAACGGGCCGGCCGTCTCGAATGGCCAGCCAAGCAGGCCGCCGTACAATTCGTGCGGCTCGTTTACGATCAGGATCACGCCGACGAGAATGGCGAGCAAAGCCGACACGAGAGACCACCAGAATCCTGGCGCATGTCGCGCCCAGAAGGCTGTGGCCAGCCCCACGACTCCGCTGCCGAGAAAAACCCACCCCAGGGCAACGGTCACATATGAGGCGGCGATCGAGGGAACGATTATCGCCACCAGCCCCAGCGCAATGAGGACCATTCCTTCGGCCACAAAGACGACCCAGTGATCATGGATCGACTTCGCGGCAGGCCCCGGAATACGATCGCTGCCCGACGAGCCGTCCATGGTCATTCGAGATCAGTTCTCCCGCCGTTCACACCTGGCCTGATGGAACGCGGCGATCCGCTTATGGACACGGATGACGGTAGCCATCGTAGCCGAGATAAGTACCGCTGTAGGGATCATAAGATTTGAACCGCCGCATGCAGTAGCCCACCGCGTCACCACCACCGTAGTAACCGGGGCCATAAGAGGGGCCAGGGGCGTAACCATAATAGCGGGGACCTGCGAGCATTCCGCCCAGGATCAGACCGCCGAGCACCCCTGCGGCCACGCCGGCTCCGCCGCCACCACGCCTTCCTCTATGATACCGTGCTGAGCCGCCCCTGCGATATCGCACGGTCTGGATATTCGTTGCGGCAGCATTCTGCACAGCAAAGGCATTGCTGATCGGCGTCGCCGATGCGACATTCGCGACCGGCGCAATGCTCACTGCGAATAATGCCGCCGCCGTGACGGTAAGAAATCGGATTGTCATGGCTTTTCTCCGTTTGCCTTGCGGCCGCTGGTTTCAGCGGACATTTCACGCAATAGATCAGCTGAATTAAAACCATGGCATGCGAACAATCGTATGGTGTTGATGCAGATCAAGCGTCGCGGCGCTATCTTCAGCGCCGTTTTTCGACCGCAATTGGCCATTCAGACCTTCCGCGCCAGCATGATTATACCGATCAATACCGCCAGCAGCGCCACCGACAGCGCGATGGCGATACGGGTGGCTTTCACGGCACGTTCCTTCTCCCACCAGCTTGTCGGCTTGATGCCTTGCACCAGAAATGTCGTCATGCCGGCAAGGTTCACGCAAATCAGGTTCACCAAAAACAGCGAAAACGCGCCGACGGCCCAGGAAACGGGATACCCGCCGCCCAGCAGCAGTCCGGACGTCACCAGCGGCGGCAACAACGCCACCGCAACCATGACGCCGATCAGGGTCGCCGATACGCCGGTTGTGAACGCCAGGGCGCCGGCGGTGCCCGATGCCAATGCCACGGCGATGTCGCCCATCCCCACCGTCATGCGCGACGCGATTTCGGATAATGTCGCGTCCACGTTCAGCAGCATGCCGATGATCACGGACAACACGAGCGCCGCCGCAACGCCTGTCAGCGCCGTCAGGAGTCCGTGCCGGAGCAGCGACAGGTCACCCAGCGTAATGCCGAGCGACAATGCGACGTTCGGCCCGAGCAAGGGCGCAATCACCATGGCCCCGATGATGATGGCCACGCTATTCTGGTTCAGGCCGATGGCAGCAACGACGGTGGAGAGCGCCACCATTGCCATATAGACGCGCGACAGCCGCGCGCCATTCTTGATGTCTTCGTAGAGTTCTTCGCGGCCGATCCGCTCCGGCGGCTTTTCCTCGAGCGGTGGCTCGGACGTAGAAGCTGCCTCCGCCTCCGGTTCACGCTCTGCCAGGGCGCGCGGCAATGTCGCCTCGACCGGCAGTATCACGATCCGGTAGCCGTCGCCGGCGGCGTAGCGTTTCTCCAACAGGTCCAGTACCGGTTCGGACTGTTCCGCATCCAACAGGATGCGGGCCAGAATTTCTCCGTTCATCAGCTGGATCTGCCGATGTTCGAGCACTTTACATTCGTTCAGAAGCGCCCGGACGTCGTCGCCGTCCTTCTCCTGCAACACCATCTCGATCAAGCGAAGCGCCATCGGGTATCATCCGTTCGATGTCAGATTGTGTCACAAGGCAGAAGGGATCAGCGTATCCGTTTCAACAGCTCCCACATCGGCAGCGCCGTCACGCCGTTTACAATCCCGCTCGGATAACCCGGGATGTCCGAGCTGAAGAGCCGGCGCCACAAGAGGCCGGCGGCGAAACTCGTCACCAGCATGGTCGCGACCGTAATCAGCAGTCTTGCCGCCAGAGCGGCATGTCATCGTCTACCAGCCTCTCGCGAATTTGCCATTGACGACCACAGTCGATGTATCCTGACGGCGCGCCCTGTCTTCACACAACCGTACCGAATAACCTTCCGATGCCGGCGGTGAGCGCCATCGCCAGCGCACCCCAGAATGTCACGCGGGCCGTCGCACGCAAAATGTTCGCACCGCCGGTTTTCGCGCCAACCGCGCCAAGCAGGGCGAGGAACCCCAAAGAAGCGGCCGAGACGACGGGGACAAGCGCTGCGGCGGGCGATACCACGACCATGAGCAAGGGCATGGCTGCACCGACCGAAAACGTGGCGGCAGAGGCCAGTGCGGCCTGTATCGGGCGCGCCGTCGTGATTTCCGAAATCCCCAACTCGTCACGGGCATGCGCTGTCAGGGCATCTTTCGCCATCAATTGCTCGGCGACTTGGCGGGCCAGGGTCTGCTCGACGCCGCGCTCGGCATAGATCGAGGCAAGCTCGTCGAGCTCAAAGGCGGGGTTCTCGCGCAGTTCCGCGCGCTCGCGCGCCAAATCCGCCTGTTCGGTGTCGGATTGCGAGCTGACGGACACATACTCGCCGGCGGCCATCGACATGGCGCCGGCCACAAGGCCGGCGACACCCGCGATCAGGACATCGCTCTGCGTGGCCGTCGCCGCGGCGACGCCGACGATCAGGCTTGCGGTCGAGATGATGCCGTCATTGGCCCCGAGGACCGCCGCCCGCAGCCATCCGATGCGGCTGACGAAGTGGTTTTCCGGATGCACGCGAAGGCGGCTCATCCGACCTGCACTCCCGTCTGATCAGAGCCGCCCCATCAGCACGAGGACGACAAGGACGATCAGGATGATGCCGATGATACCGATGCCGCCGTGGCCGAAGCCATAGCCGTAGCCGCCGAAGCGGCCGCTGAAGCCGCCGAGCAGGAAGATGACAAGGATGATAATAAGAATGAGTCCCAGCGACATGACGCTATCTCCTTTGGCTGGACCTGATTAAGCTCTCGCTTCTTCGCAGACTTGCTGTGAACGCCCGGATCGGACCTTCCGGGGCGCCGCGCGGTCGCGGACGCTATCCGGAAACCACCGGCCTATTTCTTCTCAATGGAAATTCCGCTTTTGCCGACGTTTATTTCGATACCAGTCGTTTTCTGTCGCTCCTGGTAGAGCAGATAGCCGGAGACCACGGCCGCGACGGCGAGCACACCGATAACGAGGTAGAGAACGTTGCGATTCATGGCTTGGTCGACCCCGAAAGCAATATAATATCAAACTAGAGAATGGTTGAGTCGGCGAATTGACCTGGATCAACGCAGCGCACAAACGCACTGTATTTATTCGTCAGGGCCTCGGCGCGCATTGCAAGCACGTTGCCCTTTCGCCCAATCGTTGGATCGCGGCAATAACTCGCTGAAGCCTGTCAGGGACCGGTTTGGCGATGCTTTTGAGCGTCGGATTTCCGACCCGCTCCCCTCAGCAAGCCCAGGCACGCTATTCAACACGCCAGTACACTAACGATGGTCTCGCAGCCCCTGCGCGGAGCTCTCGCTCCCCAAAGTGCTCTCGACAGATCTTTTCAGCTTCCCGCTTGCTCCGCTGATGGCCTGGTCAAAGGTGGCGGCCTGGTGCGTAACGGCAGTGGGCTGGCGCCCGTCGAGCCGGACTTCCATCATGCAGCGTTTATCGTCATGGCCGCCTTTCTGGCCATTCAGGTCGCTGAGGTGCACCTCTACCCGACTGATCCTGTCGCTGAATCGGCCCAGGGCTTGTTCGACCACGCGCTTGACGTGAGCGGCGAGCTCATCGTTCCCTGCAATTTTATTGTCAGTACTGAACTCGATGTGCATCTTCGTCACCGTCATCCGTCTCTGATCAAAACCCGAATTAGACGCACTTCATCTTCCTGGCTCTTTACGGCGTGCGACGGCGAAACGCCATGACAGCGATACCCAGAACGACCAGGGCAAGCAGAAGGACGCCGATCCCCCCGTATCCGCCCATTCCGTATCCCGTCCCCCATCCCCAGTTTCCGCCCATCATGCCACCGCCGCCCTGACCCGGCCCCTGACCGTTCATCTGTGCTTCGGCAACGGACGCAAGGCTCACGGTCACGAGCGCGGATGCGACGAACAAACGCGCTGCGGCGTTTCGGATTTTAAACATGATAAATCTCCTGAACACATTGGGTTAAGAGCCAATCTTTCGATTGGCCACGCACACATGGAAGCAGATTAATCGTGAAAGATTTTTTTCGGTCCAATTATCACAACGCCGATCTCATCGATTGGTTCCATTCGCCATGGCGCATTACCATGACGCATTACATTGCCTCGACGGGGGCTGCGAACAGTCAGGTTGGTCGATCATGGCCGCAAACACCCGCGCGGAATGTCACGTTGCGCAGTCTAAGCCCGTTAATCTCCGCTATTAGCATCGCCAATGATCATGCCGGCGCCATCGATCAGACGCCGCCGCGCCGGCGTCATTGGGTAACCGTGAGCGGGGTCCACATGCCGGCGGCATAGTGGCCCGGCACATTGCAGATCAGCAGGTAGGCGCCCGGTTTGAGATCGAGTGTGATCGTCTTCTCGGAATTCGGCGGCATCTCATCCGTCTCGCCCAGCATCTTGACCTGCTTTTCCGGAATCTGGCCGGTATTGTAGTCATAGGGCAGCGGCGCATTGGGATTTTCGACGGCCACGACGATCATCTCGTGCACGATGCTGCGCGACAGGTTGGTCACATCGAAAGTAACCTTGCCGGCCTTGACCGACGTGACGTTCGCGCGGAGCGACATCCCGCCCATCATGCCCTGGCCCATCATGCCGTAGCCCGGGCCGTAGCCTTGTCCCATCATGCCCTGGCCATAACCTGGCCCCATCATTCCATAGCCCCGACCATAGCCTTGACCCATCATGCCGTTGCCGGGCCCGTAGCCCGCGCCGGGTCCGCCGCCCGGACCGTACATGGCGGTCATATCAATCAGAGAAACTTTCACGGTCGCTTGATCGGCCGCGCCAGCAGGTGCCATGAGCATGAGCGAAAGTGCGAACATAGCGAAAGCCACGCGCGGAAAATCATGCATGCGAGTACACTCCTGATATTCACCCTTCGCTAACGGGTTTCTGCATTTGCGGGAAGTTTACAGAACGGTTGAACCGGCGAGTTGACCTAGATCAACGCAACGGACAAACGCGCTGCGTCTATTAGTAAGGGCCGGCGCATATTTCCGACGCAACCGGGGATCGGGATCAAATGACGGTTCGGTGGGCCATCGTCGGGGCTGTGATTGGCGCCATATTGGGCAGCATCATCACCGCCGGGACCTTGCTATATACCTCGACGAAAGCGCGGCAGGAAACGACCGCGCGTGAGCTTTTGTCTGAAGTGATCGTCCTCGTATCGTTGAAAGAGGGCTGGATGCTTCAGGGCGAAGGCAGCCAAACCGCAAAGCTGTCAGACCATCCGAGGCTTTCGGAAACGGAAAGTGGCCCCGGTCTCTGGCTCTTGCCGGTGGAGATCAGGGCAATTCTGGACGAAGCCCAATGGAATGCTCCGCCGGATCAGAACTACGGCTTCATGCAAGGACGCCGGGTCTGGATTGTCAGAAATGTAGTAGCGCCGGGCGCTGAGCTTTCATATTCGGGTCTTTCCCAAAATCATTTCCCCGCCCTGATCAGCATCGCGGGAATGCAGGAACTGTGCGCCTGGATCGAGCGTGTGCAAATTGCCTACAATGGCGGGACGCTGACAGATCGCGGGCTCATGGCACTGAGGCCCTATCTGGTGCCTTTGGCTCAGGAAGATCGAGTGAGAGCGCTTCGTGTCCTGTTGTCTCCGGATGCGCGAAAATTTCTGGCCGAGATTCGAGCGCGCTGGGGCAAGAAGCTGATTGCAGATTAGTGCACGTCGCGACGGGTTGGCCGCAATCGGTCAACAAGGTGTTGTCGCCGCTGTTCGAGGAAGACGGGGAATGATCACGCTGCGCTACCTGAACAAGAGAACGGTGTCTGCAGTATTGTTCGCCGCGCTGGCGCTGTCAGGCTGCATTACTTCGGATGAAATCTTGTTGAATGCCGCAACCACTCCGTTACGGGTCGGAAAGTACGAGGTTCAATATCAGGTCGATGGAAAGTGGACAAAGTTTGCTGCCGGTTCGCTGGCTCTGGCAAATCGAACATATACATGGACCGAACAGGGGGAGGTATCGTCGCTTTTGAGTTCGCGCACTGGTGAATTCCAATTCACCCTGGTTGATATTGGAAACAATTATTTCATTGTTGTTTTTGCCACGGCCGTGCTCGGAAATCCAATATGGGCCGGAA
This sequence comes from uncultured Pseudomonadota bacterium, assembly GCA_963773715.1. Lineage (GTDB taxonomy): Bacteria > Pseudomonadota > Alphaproteobacteria > Rhizobiales > Xanthobacteraceae > Pseudolabrys. Next base: position 1,291,667 of record CAVZCM010000003.1, read on the forward strand.
GTTATTTGTATGGAATCGCACGGCGTGCCGGCCGTGCGCTCTTGTATGAGTTCCCGAGTTGCCTGGACCTGCTCATGTCGCAAGGTGTTCCGGATTTTCAGGCCGATAAAATCGGGGCGCACGAGTGTCAATATTCCGGGAAGGCATCACTCACCAGCGCGTTGGCCGCCTATGCAAAACGTACAGTCATGTGGAAACGACTGGCCCCGTCCGGCCGCTGAAGCTCGCCGCGTGCGAGGCCGAGGCGTGCGAACCGAGGCGTTCGCCCTGGCGGCGACTGCACTGGCGCTGCTGGCGCTGCCCGTGCATGCCGCGGAGGCGCAGCGCGAGCGTATCCCCGCCGAGTGCAGGGAACTGGCCGATCGGGTTGGGCTTCCCCTGACGCTGACGCACGCCGAAGCAACGCGCGCCATCGCATACGTCAGGCTCATGAACGGCCGGGATCCGGCGGTGATGCGCTGCCGCGCGGCGATCAGCCGTCGTTAGCCGGTCACCGCGCCTTGTCAGCGTGTCCGGTCAGCATGGCATCTCGACGCCTGTCTCATGCCCGGCCGCAACGATGACGCTGCGCGATTGTTCGGGCGGCTGCCGTCGCAGCGCAACGACGTCGGTCTGCCGAGCGAGCAATACGATCCGCGCGGCATCTGTTCGGCAACATGCCGCGGGCCTTTTTGCATCCGGCGCTGGTCAACGCGCCAGCAATCTCGGCTACTACCGCAAGCCGGCCGGGCAGCGCTCGCAGCACCCGGTCGACGAAGGCGCGGCGCAGGAGAAGCTGGAGGTTTATTGATCGAGCAGGGTGCCTTGACCCGCCCTCACCACGCCGCGGACACTGCCGGCTTCGCCGCCATGTTGGGACGGCCATGGTCAAAGGGAGACGCCAGCGTGATTATCGATCTTCGCACCTACAAATGCCTGCCGGGCCGGGTGCCCGCCCAGCTCGAGCTCTACGGCAAGCTCGGCTACCCGGTGCAGCAGCGTCATATCGGCGACCCGCTGTGCTATCTCGTCACCGAGAGCGGCGGCCTCAACACGATGGTGCACGCGTGGGTCTACGAAAGCGCGGGCGATCGCGAGGCCCGCCGCGCCGCCATGGCGAAGGATCCGGACTGGAAGAACTTCCTGGTCGAGAATGCCAGGGCCGGCAATCTCGTCGAACAGGTCAACTGGCTGATGGCCCCGGCCCCGTTCGCCCCGCCGCTGACGGTGGCGAAGCCGAAGGGATGATGTGCGGTCACCCTCTCCAGCACGCGCTGACGCGCGCGCGGGGGGAGGGGAACGCGCTGGCGTTGTCGATGGATTTGTGACCCCCGCTCGCCGCCGCGGGCGCGATCGTCTATAGCTTCCGCCTCGAATGCCCTGAATACCGGAGTCTTCTTCCATGCGTTCAAACGACGGTACGCGCACCGGTGGCGAAATCCTGGTCGACCAGTTGCTGGTCCACGGCGTCGGCCATGCCTTCTGCGTCCCCGGCGAGAGCTATCTCGCCGCGCTCGATGCCTTCTATGACCGCGACATCAAGCTGACCGTCTGCCGTCACGAGAGCACCGCGGCGATGGCGGCCGAAGCCGTCGGCAAGGTCACCGGCCGGCCCGGCATCTGCTTCGTCACCCGCGGCCCCGGCGCCACCAACGCCTCCGCCGGCATCCACATCGCGCGGCAGGACTCGACGCCGCTGATCATGTTCGTCGGCCAGGTCGGCCGCGCGATGCGCGACCGCGAGGCCTTCCAGGAACTCGACTACCGCGGCGTGTTCGGCTCCATCGCCAAATGGGTGACAGAGATCGACGATCCCGCGCGCATTCCGGAACTGGTCTCCCATGCCTTCCACACCGCCGTGAACGGCCGGCCCGGCCCGGTGGTGATCGCGTTGCCCGAAGACATGCTGGTCGAGCGCGTCGCGGTGCCGGACGCCAGGGCTTTCGATGCGGCCGAAATCTGGCCGGGCCTCAACGACATGAGCCGGTTGCAGAAGCTGCTGTGGGCGGCGAAGAAGCCGGTGGCGCTCGTCGGCGGCAGCCGCTGGTCGGAAGCCGCCACCGCGGCGATGATGCGATTTGCCGAGCGCTTCCAGCTGCCGGTCGCCACCACCTTCCGCCGCGGCCATCTGTTCGACGCCGATCATCCGTGCTTTGCCGGCGACTTCGGCATCGGGCCCAACCCGAAACTGCTGGCGCGCGTGCGCGCCGCCGACCTCGTCGTGCTGATCGGCGGCCGCATGAGCGAGATGCCCTCGCAGAGTTATACGCTGTTCGACATCCCGGAGCCGCAGACCAGGCTGGTGCACGTGCATCCCGGCGCCGAGGAGCTCGGCCGCGTCTATCATGCGCATCTCGCGATCAACGCCACGCCCACCGCGTTCTGCTCGGCGCTCGAAGGCTTGCAGCCGCCGAACGATATCCCCTGGCGCGGCGAAAGCGAGGCCGCCCATGCCGACTATCTCGCCTGGTCCGACAAGGCGACACCGGTGCCGGGCGACGTCAATCTCGGCGAAGTGATGGTGTGGCTGCGCGAGAACATCGGTCCTGACGCCATCGTCACGCTCGGCGCCGGCAACTTCTCCGCCTGGATCCACCGCTTCTATCGTGTGCACAGGTTCGGTGGCCTGGTCGGCCCCACTTCCGGCTCCATGGGCTACGGCTTTCCGGCCGCGCTCGCCATGCAGACACTTTACCGCGACCGCACCGTTGTGTGCGTCGCCGGCGACGGCGACTTCCTGATGACCGGCCAGGACTTCGCCACCGCGGTGCATTACGGTCTGCCGCTGATTGTGGTGCTGGTCGACAACGGCGTCTACGGCACCATCCGCATGCACCAGGAGCGCGAATATCCCGGCCGCATCATCGCGACGCAACTCACCAATCCCGACTTCGCCGCCTACGCCAAAGCCTTCGGCGGCTTCGGCGTCAGCGTGGAGAAGAATGCCGATTTCCCGGCGGCGTTCGCAGCGGCGAAAGCCTCGGGCAAGCCGTCGATCATCCGGCTGAAGATCGATCCGGAAGCGGTCACGCCCATGGCGACGCTCGCCGGCATCCGCGCCAGGTCGCTGGCGGGGAAGGGGTGATGCACTGACTTTGCGGCGCTCTCTCTTCCCTCACCCCGCGTAGCGGGGAGAGGGTGCACTCGCGGAGGCGAAGCCGAGCGAGGGCGGGTGAGGGGCCCTTCGTGATTAAGGCAATGGCCCCTCACCCGGCTCGCATCTCGTTTCTCTCGATGCTCGCCACCCTCTCCCCGTAAACGGGGAGAGGGAAGAAGCAGGCGCCGCGACTTGCCTCGTGCCCCTGAATCATCATTCACTCGTTGCCATGCCTTACCGCCGCACCGAACGCGTGGTCCGCCGGCTGGCCGCCCGCGAGCAGGCCATCCTGGACGCCGCGCGCGCGCTCGCCGTCGGGCACGGCATGGCGGCGGTGCAGATCGCCGCCGTCGCCGAGCGGGCCGGCATCGCCACCGGCACGGTCTACCGTTATTTCCCGTCCAAGGCCGATCTCGTCGCCGCGCTGATCGGCAACGTGGCGGCGCAGGAGCTCGACGCCATGCGCGTGGCGGCGGATGCCGCGCCCGGTCCGTTGTCGGCGCTGGCCACGTCGATCGCCACCTTCGCGGCCCGCGCGCTGCACCAGCGCAAGCTCGCCTGGGCCGCGATCGCCGAGCCGGTCGATCCCGAGATCGACGCGCTGCGCCTCGACTTCCGCCAGTCGCTCGCCGCCGAGCTCGAGACCCGCATCCGCACGGCCATCGCCGGCGGCAATCTGCCGGACCAGGATGCGCGCGTCTCTGCGCCCGCGGTCATCGGCGCGTTGATGGAGGGGCTGCTCGGTCCGCTCGCGCCGACCTATGACGAACCGGCGGCGGCGCGCGAGGGCGTGCAACTGGCGACGCTGCTGGCCTTGCGCGCGCTCGGCGTGATCGACGCCCGCGCCCGCGGCCTGGTGGTGCAGGTGACGTTGCCGTGACCTGCGCCCGGGGCCGCGCAGCGGGTTATGTCGCCGAAGAAAGCTCATGCAGCGGCAGGTCGACGATCTTGACGCCGCGTTCTTCCGGGTCGTCCTTGATGTGGAAGCCGAGCTCCTCGCACATCGTCAGCATGGAGGAATTTTCCGCCAGTACCTGACCGTGCACGTGCGCGAGCCCCTTGTCGCGCGCGAAGGCGACCATGTGCTTCATCATCAGCCAGCCGAGGCCGCGGCCTTTCAGGCGCGAGCGCAGCAGGATCGCGAACTCCGCGCTGCTGCCGCTGTCGTCGTCGTGCAGCCGCACCACGCCGAACATCTTGCCGGTGGTCTCCGCGATGGCGATGAAGGCCATGGCGTGCGCGGGGTCGTAGTGGATCAGCTTGTCGATGAGGGCAGGGCTCACCTGCCGCATGGGCGCGAAAAAGCGCAGACGCAAGTCTTCCGCGGTGACCTCGCTGAGGAAATCCGGATAGAGCGCCGCGTCTTCCGGCTTCAGCGGCCGCAGCAACACGCGCGTACCATCGCGCAAGGTTATGTGGCGTTCGAGCAAGGAAACTCCTCCGCTTGAACGGCCTCATGGTGAGGAGCGCTGCAAAGTAGCGCGTCTCGAACCATAGGCCGCCCCATCCTTCGAGACGCGGTCTTCGCCCGCGCCTCAGGATGAGGCGGTGATAACAATGCGCGCGTCAATGCGACATCAGCACCGGCACCGTCATCGACTCGAGCAGCGCATGGGTGACGCCGCCGAGAATGAATTCGCGCAGGCGCGAATGGCCATAGCCGCCCATCACGATCAGGTCGGTCGAGGCGTCGGCGGCATAGGACAGGATCGTGGAAGCGGTGTCGATATCGGGCGAGGTGATGCGCTTCACGTCCACCTTGATGCCGTGCCGCGCCAGATGCTGGCCGAGGTCGGCGCCGGCGACCTCGTCGGCCTTGGCCTGCCTGGTCGCGACGATGACCACGTCCACCTGCTTGGCCTTTTCGAGGATCGGGATGGCGTCGCCGATGGCGCGGGTGGCGGCGCGGCTGCCGTCCCAGCACACCATCACGTGGTCGAGCTTGAGGCCGTCCTTCTGGATGAAAGGCACGAACACCACCGGCCGGCCGCTATCGAATAACACGCCTTCGTCGAGCACTTCCTCGGGCATGCCCTGGTCGCGTTTGGGCTGGCCGACCACCGCGAGGTCGAAGCGGCGCGCCATCCGGCTGATCTGGTCGGCGGCGCCTGCCACGGTCGAATTGATGATGCGGGTTTCGTAGGACACGCCGGCGCGCTTGGCCGCTTCCTCGAAGCGGGCGGTCGCCTTGCGCGCGCTTTTTTCGGATTCGGCGCGCTGGGTCTCGAGGAATTCCGGCGGAATGCCGCCCATCACCGAACCCGGGATGACCGGCTCATAGGCGAGCCCGATGCCGAGCACATGGGCGTCGAAGGTCTGCGCGATGGAAATGGCATAGTCTCCGGCGGGATCGCGGTCGCCCAGCCCGAGATTAACGATAAGGTCCTTGATCATGATGTCTGCTTCTCCTGACCGAGCGTTGTCCTCAATATGCTTTCTTATGAGCGTCCGTCGGGTCGGCGGCCTTGATGGAGGTCAAACTCCCGGTTTTCGGCCGTTTCGCCCGCGCCGGGCAGATTGATGGGCCCCCGGTTTACTTCTTGCTGCCGTCGGCCTTGAACCGGGCGAGATAGGCCCACAGGTCCTCGACCTCTGCTTCATGCTTGATGCCGGCAAAGAACATCTTGGTGCCGGGGACCATCTTGCGCGGGTCCTGGATGTACCTGGAGAACGTTTCCTTGTTCCACACGATGCCTGAATTCTTGTTGGCGGACGAGTAGTTGTAACCGGGCACGCTGCCGGAATGGCGCCCGTCGAGGCCGTTCAGCTCGGGCCCGACCAGGTTTTTGGCGCCCGGTCCGATGCGGTGGCAGGGCATGCACTTCCTGAACACCTCGGCGCCCTTGGCGGGGTCGCCCGCGGCCCGCGCGGCCTGCGTCGTCGTTGCCATAGCCAGCAGCGCCAGCGCCGCCGTCATTACCAGTCCGAATTTCATCAAGTTGCTCCCGTTGCGGCTTTTTTGCCGTTGTTTGGGGGCACTCGCCGGCAGCCCGCCCCGTACCCGGGCATTTCTGCCAGCCCTGTATGTCAGGCGTCAAATGGCTGTATCGTGGGGCCTTAACCTGCGGGAGACGCCTGATTCATGTCGGTCAAGATGCCGGAAACCGATGCCGCCGTGCTGGCGCGACGCGCCAGGATCGTCGCCGCGCTGCGCAATATCGTCCCGGGCGAGGGGGTGATCGGGGGCGAGCAGGAGATGAGGCCCTACGAGTCCGACGGGCTTACGGCCTACCGCCAGCTCCCCATGGTGGTGGTGCTGCCGGAGACCACGGCGCAGGTCTCCCAGGTGCTGAGCTACTGCCACGAGCAGGGCATCAAGGTGGTGCCGCGCGGGGCCGGCACCTCGCTCTCCGGCGGGGCGCTGCCGCTCGCGGACGGCGTGCTGCTCGGCATGGCCAAGTTCAACCGCATCCGGGAGATCGACTTCGCCAACCGGGTGGCGGTGGTCGAGCCCGGCGTCACCAATCTCGCGGTCTCCAATGCGGTGGCGCACGAAGGCTTCTATTATGCGCCCGATCCGTCCTCGCAGATCGCCTGCACCATCGGCGGCAACATCGCCGAGAACTCCGGCGGCGTGCACTGCCTGAAATACGGCATGACCACCAACAACGTGCTCGGCTGCGAGATCGTGCTGATGAACGGCGAGGTGCTGCGCATCGGCGGCAAGCATCTGGACTCGGCGGGGTATGACCTGCTCGGCATCATTACCGGTTCGGAAGGTTTGCTCGGCGTCGTCACCGAGGTGACCGTGCGCATCCTGAAGAAGCCCGAGACCGCGCGCGCGGTGCTGGTCGGTTTCCCGTCGTCGGAGGACGCCGGCGAATGCGTGTCGCGCATCATCGGCGCCGGCATTATCCCCGGCGGCATGGAGATGATGGATCGCCCCGCGATTCATGCGGCGGAGGAGTTCGTCCACGCCGGCTATCCGCTCGACGTCGAGGCGCTCCTGATCGTCGAGCTCGACGGGCCGGCGGCGGAAGTCGATCATCTGATCGCGCGGGTCGAGAAGATCGCCACCGAATGCCGCGCGGTATCCTGCAAGACCTCGACTTCGGAAGAAGAGCGGCTGCTGTTCTGGGCCGGCCGCAAGGCGGCGTTCCCGGCGGTGGGGCGCATCTCGCCCGACTATTACTGCATGGACGGCACCATCCCGCGCGCGCAGTTGTCGCGGGTGCTCGCGGCGATGAAGGATCTGTCGGAGAAATACGATCTCCGCGTCGCCAACGTGTTCCACGCCGGCGACGGCAACCTGCATCCGCTCATTCTCTATGACGCCAACAAGGAAGGCGAGCTCGATCGGGCCGAGCAATTCGGCGCCGATATCCTGAAGCTGTGCGTTGAAGTCGGCGGTGTGCTCACCGGCGAGCACGGCGTCGGCGTCGAGAAGCGCGACCTGATGCCGGTGATGTTCTCCGAAGAGGATCTGAACCAGCAGCAGCGGGTCAAATGCGCCTTCGATCCCAAGGGCCTGCTCAACCCCGGCAAGGTGTTCCCGACGCTGCACCGCTGCGCCGAACTGGGGCGCATGCACATCTCCGGCGGCAAGCTGCCGTTTCCGGATATTCCGCGGTTCTAGGCGTGGCGGGAATGCCGCGGGTCGCGCCGGGCCGCCAATAGAAAGGTCCCGCGCACCGAACCATCGGTGGCGGGACCCGAAACCACAAGCTCTGCCAGTTCATCCGTGGTCAGAGGCGCATGGCCCGTTGCGCGCCTGATCAGGCGGCGCGCAGATTTTCAGCGGCGGACTTGCCGGTCCGGCGGTCGGCAACGAGGTCGAAGGACACTTTCTGCCCCTCGTTCAGGGTCCCCATGCCGGCGCGTTCGACCGCGCTGATGTGGACGAAGACGTCCTTGTCGCCGTTCTCCGGCTGAATGAAGCCGAAGCCCTTCTGGCTGTTAAACCACTTAACAACACCGGTGTTCATGAATCTTTCCTTTCACTGACGGTGTACACGTGAGACATGGGCAGCGAGAGTTCGCCACCCTGGTCCCGGTTCGTCGATTTTGGAGAAGTGTCTGAAACGTGCTCGCCGTCAGTAACGAGGCGAAGCGGCCCAGTCGTTCGGCCAACTATCGATACAGATTGTATGGGGACGAATAGGGACTATTTCAAGGCATAATCGTTGATGTGGCCAAATGATCCGTATCTGCGCTGATTCGGCGCGAAAATGGGCCGGTAACAGGGCCGAAAAGGCTGGCAATCATGACCGGCAACGTCCATGTTGTGAGATCATCGGGAATCGGCATGGGCTACCGATGGCTGAGAGACCGATCGTGCTCCCGCCGCAAGGGGGACCCCTATGGCTCAGGCTCTGCCCATCCACATCATCAGCGAGATTGAGCGGCGCTGGCAGCGCCGAATGGACTCGCCGCCGCAGGCTGATCGCGGCAAGAAGGATGATTACGGCGCGGGACTCTGTCCGCACTGTGGCGCCGCCGTCGCAAGCGAAGCCGCCAATTCCGGCGATACTGTCGCGCATTGCGGTCGTGTCTGCCGCAGTTGCGGCCGCGCGTGGAACGACGCCTCGAAATGAGAATCATATAAACCGGACACTCGAAATAAAGGAGCCGATTTTTTGCAGGTATTCGTCCGCGACAACAATGTCGACCAGGCGCTTCGCGTCCTGAAAAAGAAGATGCAGCGCGAGGGCGTCTTCCGCGAAATGAAGCGCCGCCGCGCCTACGAGAAGCCCTCCGAAAAGGCCGCGCGCGAAAAGGGCGAGGCCATTCGTCGGGCCCGCAAGCTTGCCCGCAAGCAGGCCATCCGCGAGGGCCTTATCGCAGCGCCCAAAAAGCGCCCCGACGCACGCAAGCCCGGCGCGCCGCCGCGAACGCAGTCTGCCTGAGTGATCGGTCGTATCGCGGCAGCCGATCGGCTGCGTTGTTACAGTGTCCGGAATGGTTCCTGAAATGCTTCAAATGCTCACGACGTCAGCGGAAAGACTGGAGGCGCCGGCCGGCACCCGGCCGGTGCGTGTTTCATGGATCGACGCGGCGGGCCTCGCGTTCTGCCATCTCGTGGCCTGTCTCGCCTTCGTGCCCTGGTTTTTCAGCTGGAGCGGCGTCACGCTGGCCGTCCTCGGTCTTTACGTTTTCGGCACGCTGGGCATCGGCCTGTGCTTTCACCGGCTGCTGACCCATCGCGGCATGGTTTGTCCAAAGCCGCTCGAGCACGCCTTTGCCATTCTCGGCGTTTGCTGTCTCCAGGACACGCCGGCCCGTTGGGTGGCCACTCACCGGCGGCATCACGCCCATGCCGACGAACAATCCGATCCGCACAGTCCGCTGGTGAATTTTCTGTGGGGCCATATGGGCTGGCTCATCTTCAAGAACAGGGAACTGACGCGCCTCGGCCTGTGCACCCGTTACGCCAGGGACATCCTGCGCGACCCGTTCTACGCGCGCCTCGAACGCAAACAGGTCTGGGCGACGGTCGTCCTGTCCTCCTGGCTCGTCTTCTTCGCCGGGGGCGTCGTGGCCGAACTGGCGCTGGGCGGAAGCGCCGAACAGTCACTGCAGTTCGGGCTGAGCCTGCTGGTCTGGGGCGTGTTCGTGCGCACGGTGCTGGTCTGGCACAGCACCTGGGCGGTCAATTCGGTGGCGCATATCTGGGGCTACCGGAACTATGAGACCGGCGAATCCAGCCGCAACAACGCGATCGTCGCCCTTCTCAGCAACGGCGAGGGCTGGCACAACAATCATCATGCCTATCCGCGTTCGGCGCGGCACGGGCACAAATGGTGGGAACTGGACGTCACCTGGCTCACCATATGGCTGCTCGCACGTCTCGGCCTGGCACGGCGTGTGATGCTGCCGTCAGGCCGGCGGCCGGATTTGAACGAGCGCACGTCGCGTGAGGAAACCAGGGGATCGTCGTCTGTTCCGGCGGCGCCCCTGATACGGCCGTATCCGGATTTTGCCGTCGCGCCGAACGGCGAATAAGCAAGTGGACGCACTGCCTTAATTCGCGTATGGTAGGTTGGTTGAAACCAGGTTTTCGGCTTTGCCTTGCTGCGCTGCCCCGGAATAGGGCGCTTATCAGGACACCCCTAAAACTCGGATGTTTCGATCGCATGCAGCGATAAGCGCTGGTGCGCATCTCGATATAAGGCAGCGTCTAACGCAAGGAGACAATCATGGCGACAGGTACAGTCAAGTTCTTCAATACGCAGAAGGGTTTCGGATTCATCACGCCAAGCGACGGCTCGCGCGACGTGTTTGTGCATATCAGCGCGGTCGAACGCGCCGGTATGAGCACCCTGAACGAGGGCCAGCGCGTCAGCTACGAGATCGTCACGGAGCGGGGCAAGCAAGCGGCTTCAAATCTGCAGAACGCCTGACCGGTCTGCAAAACGCCCGACCGGGCGTCGGGTCTATTTGGCGCACGCCCGGCCACCGCGCCGGGCGTGTTCGCTTTTCCGCAGCGTGACGCCTGCATCCGCTGCAAGCCAAACCCCAGCCCCAGGACGGACATGAATCACAAATACTCGGCCGGCCAGACCGTCTACTACATCTCGCAGTTTCCGAACAGCGCGGCGCGGGGCCCCTACAAGATCGTGCGCCAGTTGCCGATTGAAAACGACAATCGCCTTTCTTACCGGATCAAGAGCACCGCGGAGTCGTTCGAGCGCATCGCCGAAGAGTTCCAGCTCTCGCGCGACAACTAGCTCCTGCGGTCGTCATTCGTCCGGAATGCCGCGTCAGCGTTTTCCGCTCCTCCGCTGGCCTGGCCGCTCGCCTTCCATTGCGACGCGAGATCCAGCATCGCGGTGTCGAGACTGTTTGCGTAGCCCCGGTCGTCTGCACCTTCGGGCAGGCAGCCCGTGATCGTCCATAGCCATGGACGGCCGGAGGGACCGGCGTGGCTGCGGAGAATACGACCAACAAGCGCGTGGTTATCGAAGACGTCAAATTCCTGGTCAGACCACTCGCCGCGCGTGGAGCTTTTCATGGTGCGCCTGAGAACAAGCATGCCCCTAATATGGCGATCCGGCGGGATATTGACAAGAAGGCGTGCCAGGTCGGGGGCTTGCAAGAGCGCCTGTGGCGATGGCGCGCAACCGGCCGCGCGACGCAGCAGGCGCGCGCGTTCCGGATTTCGCGTTCGTGATTCCCGGTTCGTGACATGGGCGGCGGGCAGATCAGCGCGCATGTTCATTCATGCGCGGGCGCAGGTTTGCGGGAAGCTGCGGAAATATCCTGACCGGACGGGCGGGCCGGTGCCCCCGGACCGACGTTCGGCCGCCCGCGCCGGGGCGGCGCGAAGCGGCGGCATCAATTGAGATAAATGAGTAATTGACGCATGGAACTATTTAGGCGTCTAATGGGTTAATGACTAAATCTAACCTCCCAGCATAAGGGGCGTGCCATGGGAAACGAAAACGAAAGGCTCGGCCGGGGCGAGCGCCTGCAAATCATGTTGTCTCCGGAAGAGTTGAAGGCAGTGGACGATTTCCGGTTCAGATACCGGATGCCGAGCCGCGCCTCCGCCGTGCGCGAACTGTTCAGAATCGGCCTCACAAATGCGGACTCGATGGCTGCCGTCGACGGCAAGAAGTCGTCCGATTTCGGCGTACTTGGTGTGAATGACGGGAAAAGCAAAAGCGCCAGTGGCCGATAATCCATTGAATGAGTAACGGGCGTTAGAAGCACTGATGATGCGTTTTGCTCTTAGACTCCAGGACGCTCGATAATCTTTGAAAATTGGAGCATGCTTTCTCCGTCCGGGGGGCGGAGAGATTTCATGCCTACGATTGATCGTTACCTGAAAGAGGCCGGGGTCTTCGATCCCGAAACGCTTGCGACCATGGGCGCCGCTTATGAGCGTGCCCTCAAGGCTTTCCCGACATCGGCCCCCCCAAACGTACGCGAGGTGATTGCCGCCCGTATCATCGGTGGAGCGTGCGACGGCGAGCGTAATCCGGACAACCTTTGTCAGATCGCGATTCTGGGGCTCCCGTCGGAGACGCTTCGATGATCGATCGCGAGTGGACCATGCGACGTCGCCTTTCGATCAAGACGCCGGCCTGTCCGAAATGCGGGGCCCGGACGCTGCTTTTTGGCATAGAGCCTGCCGGGCCCGGCCGGGAATTGCTCTCGTTCGATTGTCCGACGTGCCAGCACATTGAAACGATGACGCGAATATCGGAAGCGCGTTATTTTTCAGAGTCGATCTGACGTCGGCCTCCCGCCCCTGGCCGGGGCTGTGGTTGCCGTGATCCCGGGATCACCTGCCAGACCGGGAGCCGGTCCCCGGCCGGCGTTCCGGGTTGCATGCCGAAATCCGCTCTGGCGTGGTGCGCGAACCTGTCCGCATTTATCGGAACAATACCGGCCCTGTCCCGGAACTGACGTTCACAGCGTCCTGTGGGTAATCCGGTCAGGTCAATTGGCCGCGAGATGATCGTGCCTCGCACGATTGCTGGAGGATGGCGACGATGGTACCGTAACTGCTCAATTTTGCCCATTTGGAGGGCGCGGTGGGAAATAGTCGGCCAGAAACGAAGCGCCGGTTTCAGCTGATCCTGGTCAAGCCGTCCCATTACCATGATGATGGATACGTCATTCGCTGGTGGCGGGCGCTGATCCCGTCCAATTCGCTCGCTGCTGTCTACGGCCTGGCCCTCGATTCCGCCGCGCGGCAGGTGCTCGGCCCGGATGTCGCCATCGACATCGAGGTCATCGACGAGACCAACACCCGCGTCAATATCCGCAAGCTCATCCGGCGATTTCGCCAGCACGGAAACTTCGGTCTGCTGGCGCTGGTCGGCGTGCAGTCCAACCAGTATCCGCGCGCGCTTGATATCGCGAGGCCGTTCCGGGCGGCGGGCATCCAGGTCGCCATGGGCGGGTTTCACGTCTCCGGCTGCCTGGCGATGCTCGACGGATCGGCGGTCGATCTCGAAAGCGCGCGCGACCTGGGAATCTCGATCTTTGCCGGCGAGGCGGAAAACCGCTTCGATGACTTTCTGTGCGATGCGGCCGCGGGCGCGATGAAGCCGCTCTACAATTACATGAACGACCTGCCCGGCATGGGCGGCACGCCAATTCCGTTCCTGCCGCGGGAATTCGTGAAACGCACCGCCGGAACCAACACGAGCTTCGATGCCGGCCGCGGCTGTCCGTTTCAATGTTCGTTCTGCACCATCATCAACGTGCAGGGCCGCAAATCCCGCTATCGCACGCCAGACGATATCGAGAAGATTGTGCGGGACAACTGGAAACAGAATATCACGCGGTTCTTCATCACCGATGACAATTTCGCCCGCAACAGGGAATGGGAAGCGTTATTCGACCGGCTTGCGAAGCTGCGTGAGGTGGACGGGATCCCCCTCGGCCTGATGATCCAGGTTGACACGATGTGCCACAAGATTCCGGGGTTCATCGAAAAGGCCAGGAAGGCCGGGGTCACGCGGGTGTTCATCGGGCTGGAAAATATCAACCCCGACAACCTCGTCGCCGCCAAGAAGAAGCAGAACAAGATCACCGAATACCGCAAGATGCTTCTGGCCTGGAAGGCGCAGGGCATCTTCGTCTACGCCGGCTACATTCTGGGGTTCCCGGGCGAAACGCCGGAAACGATCCGGCGCGATATCGAGATCATCCAGCGCGAGCTTCCGCTCGATCTTGTCGAGTTCAACCTTCTGACTCCGCTGCCGGGATCGGAGGACCACAAGGGGATGTGGGACAGGAAGGTCGACATGGACTCCGATCTGAACAAGTACGATCTGGAGCACGTTGTTTGCGACCACCCGAAGATGTCGCGGGATACCTTGCAGGCAGTCTACGAAGAGGCCTGGGCCCGCTATTACACGCCCGAGCACATTGAAACCCTGATGCGGCGGGCGGCGGTGACCAACGTCCCGATGATGAGTCTCGCCAAGGTGCTGATCCAGTTCTCGACCATGATGCAGCTTGAGAAGGTGCATCCGTTGCAGAGCGGCCTCATCCGGATGAAACATCCGAGCGAGCGCCGGCCCGGGCTGCCGGATGAAGGGCTGCTGGCGTTCTATCTCGGCTATTGGCGCGACCTGCTTGTGCGCAATGCGCGGTTCACCAAAACCGTCTGGCAGATACTGGCGCTGAAGCGCCGCATCGAGCGTGACCCGAACCATCGTCTCTATACTGACCAGGCGCTCACCCCGGTCCTCGACGACGAAGAGACGACGTTCGATTACCTGACCAGGACTGACGGCGCAAAAGGCGCCATCGAGCATCTTAAGAAGGTAGCGGAGCTGACGCACCGGTGACGGGCGTCGGCCCGGTGCCTGTCCGTTTCCTGACGTCCGTGATATGGGGCTGTGATGACCGCGCGCCGCGGCAAGTATGTCGCGGCCCCGCTTTCATCATGCGACAGGCTCACGCTATCGATTTCAACCCCGCCGCCGAAGTGCCGCGCAACCTGCAACTGCTTCGGCGATCGGAACCCGGCGGAACCGTCTCCGGTCCTGGCACATTATATTAACGTGAAGGGGATTCCGGCCGTGCGCCGGGCGGGACCGTCCCTGGTCCGGATGCACCAACATCGGATATGCGTCGGGCGCGCTGCCCGTACCTGGTTGGCGGCGAGCGGGAGGTAGTGCCTGGCGGCCGGCTGCCTGCTGCGGGGGAAGGAGAGTCCGACGGATGACAACGGCTGCTCAGCAACGACGGGACGGCCTCAACGGATGGTACGCCTGGCTTGCCGGGCTTTCGCTGCGGCAGCGGCTTGTGCTGTTATTGTCTTTGGCGGGGCTGCCGGGCCTCGCGATCGCCGTCTTCCTCGCGAACAGCTGGCTGAACGACCAGACGCACCAGATCGGCGTTAGCGTTGAGCGGCTGGCCAAACTCGCGGCCGCACGCAACGACACCGTCATCGAGAACGCCCGCGCGATCCTGGTCGCGGTGGCGCAGAACTACGCCGATGGCGACGTCACCGCCGGCACCTGCCGCAATTATCTCGGTGGCTGGCTCAAGGACTTCCCCGCCTTCACCTCGCTCATGCTCTACAACCGTGACGGTCTCGCGATCTGCCTGACGCAGAACAGCGAGATGCCGACGCAGGTCGGCGACACGCCGTGGTTCGCTAAGGCGCGTACCGACAAGCAGTTCGTGCTCGGCCGGTACATGATGGGGGAGTCGGGCAAGCCGCTGCTGGCGGCCGCCTATCCGGTCCTCGACGATGACCGAAAATTCAACGGCGCGGTGGCCCTCGGCGTCGACCTGCGATGGCTCGATTTCCTCGGCAAGATCATCAAGCTGCCCGAGGGCGCGACCATCTCGGCGTTCAACGAGCGTGGCGAGCTGCTGGCGCACAATTCCGCCGTGCTCCTGAAGGAAGGCGCGAAGTCGGCACCGCCGCCATCGCAGTACGCCATCGAGCACATGGCGGCGATGGAAAGCGGTACCCTGCGGGCGAGCGACGTCACCGGCGAACCGCGCGTCTATGGCGTGCAGAAGACCTCCGCAGGCGATATTGTGCTGGCGGTCGGCTTGCCGCCCTATCTCGGTTACGCGCGCTACCAGGAAGCGCTCATGAATACGCTGGCCGCGCCCCTGACGGTGCTGATGCTGGCGCTGGTCACGGCGTGGTACGCCAGCGAGGCCTTCGTCACGCGCTACGTGCTGTCGCTCGCGCGGACTGCCGAAACAATCCAGGCCGGCGACCTGTCGGCGCGCTCCGAAATTCCCTACAGCCACTACGAAATCGGAAGGCTGGCTGCCGCGTTCGACCGCATGGCGGAATCGATCGAGAGAGATCAGGTCGAATTGAAGGACCTGGCGGACGAACGCGAGATGCTGGTCCGCGAGCTCAATCACCGGGTCAAGAACAACCTGCAGATCGTGCTCAGCATGATGCAGCCGGCGGCCAGCGGTGAGATCGCCCCGGACGTCGCGCAGGCGCGGTTGAAGTCGCTGGCCGGACGCGTGCAGACGCTGGCTAAGATACACGAACTGCTCTATCGCCAATACGACAGCGAGGCGCCGCCGCTCGGCGGCTATATCGAGCAGCTCACCGGGCTGCTCGGCGAATTCTACAAGGTCGGGATCGGTCCCGCCCGGGTGGACCCGCAGGTTGACGCCGTGCATCTGAACATCGGCCAGGGCATCAATGTCGGATTGATTCTCAACGAGCTTGCGGCAAATGCCCAGAAGCACGCCTTTGGCGACAGTGCGCCCGATGACGCGCACATCGCCATCAGGGCGTCGGTCGAGCGCGACGGCGGCACCGACTATGTCCATCTCACCGTGTCGGACAACGGTGTCGGTCTGCCGCCCGGCTATGACCTTTCCAGCGCGCGCTCGATGGGGTCGCGCATCGTGCGGGGATTGGCCGAGCAACTGCACGGCAAGGTGTGGGGCGAGCGTCTCGATCGCGGAACCGCGATGCATTTCCGCTTTCCCGCGCCCGTGGCGCATTAAGGCCGGCGAGCCGGTCTGTTACCGGACAGCCGGCGGGCTTGAGACGTCGGCGGTTGTGGAACGACGCTTTCGGCTCGCGAAATCATCAGCAACTACTGATTTGCCAAGCACACCGCTTTCCGCCACGTTCTCCCGCAGATCGTGCCGGCTTCCAGATTTGGCAGGTTGAAATGCAATTCGGACTGTTCAGCGGGCCCAGGGCTGACGCGCCGGGGTTCGGCCCGGAAACCGGCCAGGGCTTCCGCGATTACATCGAGCTCAACGTCGAGGCCGAGGCGCTCGGCTATCACGCCAGCTTCTCGGTCGAGCATCACTTCTCCGGCTGGAACCAGGTTTCGGCCACGCCCATGCTGCTGATGGCGCTGGCCCAGCACACAAGGACGCTCCGGCTCGGCACCGCCGTGCTCGTGCTGCCCTGGCACAATCCGGTGTTGCTCGCCGAACAGGTGGCGACCCTCGATGTGCTGTCCAATGGCCGTTTCGATTTCGGCATCGGCAAGGGCTACCGCCACAGCGAATTCCACGGCTTCCAGCTTTCGCCCGATGAAGCCGAGGCGCGCTTCGAGGAAGCGATCGAGGTGATCACCCGGTCCTTCACCGCGCGCGAGCGCTTCTCCCACAAGGGCCGCTTCTGGCATTTCGAGGATATCGTGGTGGAGCCACCGCCGATGCAGACGCCGCATCCGCCGTTCTGGGTCGCCGCCGGCAATCCGGATTCGATCGCGCGCGCCGGGACACGCGGCTTCAATCTCATCCTCGACCAGTACGCCTCGCCCGCGGTGCTGGGCGAGCGCATCGCCATCTACAGGGCCGCGCGCGAAACGGCCGGGCTTGGCTTCGATCCCATGCAGGTCACGGTCGCGCGTCAGCTTTATATCGCGAAGGACCAGGCCGACCGCGACGCCGCACTCGAGCGTCAGGCCGTCTACACGCAGCGCACCATCGACGTGTCGCGCAGTCCCGACGCCAGCAAGGCGGGGCCGGCCGGCTCGCACGTGCTGGCCTACGCCGACAGGAAGGGCGCCACGGAAGAAAACGCGCTCTACGGCACGCCCGACGAGATCGCCAGGATGCTGGAGGAATTGCGCGACGCCGGCGTCGCCTCCATCCTGCTGACGTTCTCCGGCCCGCGCGACCAGCTCGCCCGTTTCGCCCGCGAGATCATGCCGGCCTTCGCCGGCACCCGCGCCGCCGCGGCGGAATAGTTCCGCCCGCCGGGGGCCCGCGCCCGGAAGGCCGTCCGTATGGCGCTTGCGGATGAGATTTATGCTAGGTCGTGTCCTCGCATGACCGACACCCTCAAACCGCGCGACGCCAGGGAGGTCGAGCAGGCCATCCGGTGGGCCCTGTCCGAGGAAAAGCCGCTCGAACTGGTCGGGCAGGGGACCAAGCGCGCGCTCGGCCGTCCCGGCCAGACCGACCTCACCCTCGATCTCTCCGGCCTTTCCGGCGTCACGCTCTATGAGCCGGCCGAGCTCGTCCTCTCGGCCAGGGCCGGCACGCCGCTCGCGGAGATCGAGACGCTGCTCGCTGACAACAACCAGGAACTCGGCTTCGAGCCCCTCGACTACGGCCCCTTGCTCGGCGGCGAAGCGGGGCAGGGCACCCTGGGCGGCGTCATCGCCGCCAACCTCTCCGGCCCGCGCCGTATCAAGGCCGGCGCCGCCCGCGACCACTTTCTCGGGGTGAGCGTGGTCACCGGCCGCGGTGAAACCGTCAAGTCGGGCGGCCGCGTGGTGAAGAACGTCACCGGCTATGACCTCTGCAAGCTGTTTGCAGGTTCCTGGGGCACGCTCGGCGCCATGACCGACGTGACGGTCAAGGTGCTGCCACGCGCGGAAACCGAGGTCACCGTCATCGTGCAGGGCCTCGACGACGCCCGCGCCGGCGAAGCCATGGCGGCGGCGATGGGTTCGCCCTGCGACGTGTCCGCCGCCGCGCATCTGCCCGATCACATCGCTTCGTTCTTTGCCGGCGTGCCGAAG
Source organism: uncultured Pseudomonadota bacterium (assembly GCA_963773715.1). Taxonomy (GTDB): domain Bacteria; phylum Pseudomonadota; class Alphaproteobacteria; order Rhizobiales; family Xanthobacteraceae; genus Pseudolabrys. The sequence continues at coordinate 1,310,129 of CAVZCM010000003.1, forward strand.
CCGGAAGCCACCACCGCGCTGCGGCTCGAAGGCCACGCGCCGTCGGTCGCCCACCGCAAGGAGACGCTGCGGGCGCTGATGCAGCCATTCGGCCCGGTGGAGATCCTCGCGGCAGAACAATCGCACGCGCTCTGGCGCGACGTGCGCGACGTCAGGCCGTTCACGCTTGGCGGCGCGCGCGAGCGCGCGGTGTGGCGCATCTCGGTGCCACCGGCGCGCGGCCATGAAATTGCCGCCGCCGTCACCCCCGCCGCGCAGATGTTCTACGACTGGGCCGGCGGCTTGATCTGGCTCGCCATGCCCTATGCCGCCGAACCCGGCGCCGCCGCCATCCACGAGGCTGTCGCTGCCATCGGCGGCCACGCCACCCTCATCCGCGCCGACGCCGCCGTGCGTGCCGCGGTCGACGTGTTCCAGCCGGAAAGCGCCGGTGTGCGCGCGCTCAGCCGGCGCGTGAAGGAAAGCTTCGATCCCAAAGGCGTGCTCAATCCCGGTCGCCTGTGGGCGGGGGTGTAATGCGAATGGGCACGGCTGCTGGACTTTTCCCGGGCGCGGCGCAGCGTGAAACGCTGCGACGCAGACCCGGGATCGACACAAACTCAGAATATGGAACGGTCCCGGATCAGCAGTGCGGCATTGCATGCCGCACTGCGTCCGGGACACGAGGCCGCTGATGCAAACCTCCTTCACCCTCGCGCAGCTCGCCGATCCGCACGTCGCGGAATCGGAAAAGATCCTGCGCGCCTGCGTGCATTGCGGCTTCTGCACCGCCACCTGCCCGACCTATGTGCTGCTCGGCGACGAGCTCGATTCGCCGCGCGGCCGCATCTACCTGATCAAGGAGATGCTGGAACACGACCGCCCCGCCACCCGCGACGTCGTCAAGCACATCGACCGCTGCCTGTCGTGCCTCGCCTGCATGACCACCTGTCCCTCGGGCGTGCACTACATGCACCTGGTCGACCACGCCCGCGTGCACATCGAGCAAACCTACAGGCGCCCGCTCGCCGACCGGCTCATCCGCGAAATGCTCGCGCGTGTGCTCACCGACCCGCGCCTGTTTCGCCTCGCTTCGGTGGCGGGACTGATCGCCAAACCGTTCGCGCCGCTGCTCCGCGTCGTTGGTCTGACGCGGCTCGCCGCCATGGCGGGGCTTGCCCCGCGCCGCATGCCGGCGCCCCGGCCCGACCCGCGTGGGCTGGTCTATCCGGCGGTCGGCCGCCGCCGCGGCCGGGTGGCGCTCTTGGCCGGTTGCATCAACCCGGTGCTGGCGCCCGCCACCAACGAGGCCGCCATCCGCTTACTCAACCGCGTCGGCGTGGAGGTGGTGGTGGCCGCGGGGGAAGGCTGCTGTGGCTCGCTCGAGCACCACATGGGCCGCGAGGCGGACGCGCTGCAAAAGGCGCGCAACAACATCGACGCCTGGACGCGCGAGCTCGACGGCGACGGCCTCGACGCCATCCTGATCACCGTTTCCGGCTGCGGCACCACGGTGAAGGACTACGGCTTCATGCTGCGCACCGACCCGGCCTATGCCGACAAGGCCGTGCGCATCGCAGCGCGCGCCAAAGACATCAGCGAGTATCTCGCCACGCTCGAGCTGCCGCCGGCGGCGCCGTCCGGCCTCACCGTCGCCTATCACGCCGCGTGTTCCCTGCAGCACGGACAGAAAGTGTTGTATGAACCGAAAGAATTGCTTTCCAAGTCCGGATTTATCGTCAAGGATATTCCGGAGGCCCATTTGTGTTGCGGCTCGGCGGGCACCTACAACATTCTCCAGCCGGCCCTGGCGGACGCACTGCGCGCCCGCAAGGTCGCCAACATTGAAGGGCTTCAGCCGGACGTGATCGCCGCCGGCAACATCGGCTGCATCACGCAGATCGCCGCCGGCACCGACATCCCGGTCGTCCACACCGTCGAACTGATCGACTGGGCGACCGGCGGCCCGGTGCCGGAACCGATCAGCCATCTGCCGGGCCTTGCGCCGGCGGCGGCTGCCTCCGGCTGATCATAAGGCCGCGCCGCGGCGGCGCGCCTGAAATGTTGCGCAGGTCCTGGTTGAACCGATCCGGAGGATCAAAAATGGCCAAGTCCAGAAAGCGTAAGAAAGCGAAAGCGAAGAAGGCGAAAAAGACGAAACGCGCGGCCCCCGCGCGCAGGAAGAAGGGGTTGAAGAAGGCGGCGAAGAGGGCCGTCAAGAAGACGAAGAAGAAGGCCGGTGCGGCGGCCAGGAAGACGAAAAAGACGAAGACGAAGAAGGCGGTGAAGACGGTAGCGAAAAAAGCTGCGCCGCCGCCCCCGCCGTCGGTGGCAGCACCCGAGCCTCCTCCGGCGCCACGACCCGCTCCCGGGCCACTGTTCGGCTCGACGACCTACGGCGGCGTCTTTGGTGGTGGCGGGAAGCCCGACGACGGCGACTAAGACGGGCCGGGGCAGAAGGCGATTATCTACCGGCGGCCGCCCCAACGGGGCGGCCGTTTGCAATTGCTCCGCTGCAATGTCGCGCGGGCTTGCCGACCGGAGGGCCTGACGAGGGGCCAAACTTCGCATCAGCCATTCCGGACGACGCAGCCGTTCATCGACATCTCATCGCATTTGCCGAGCATCAGAAGCAGGAACGGATCGATGCCCAGGTAATCGGGCGGATCCACGACACCCCGTTCGCCCAGCCACGCAAACTGCAGTTTGAACGCCTGGAGCTCGTGTTCGGATTCGCATGTCACCCTGACATGGTTGAGATATTGCAGGTGATGCACCAGCTCATGGAGCAGGATACTGCGGCGGCGGAGATTGTCGGGCTTCCACCCGTCGGCCAGATAGATGCTGTGATCGCGATCCGAATAAAGCGCTTCGACGTGAAAACCGTCCGCCGTTCCACCGAACATCTTCACCAGCTCTTTACGGGGAACGAATTTGACCGGCGGGGCATCGTGGAGCGGCCAGCCGGTCCGTGCAGCGATCCACTCGAGCAGCGGGCCGATCTCCCTGGTGACCCGGGCGCCGGCTGTGCTGTCGGTAACCCGTTGGCCCTCGTCTTCATCGGCACAGGGAACGAGATCGAAGCCCTGTTTGGCGGGACCGCTGGCCGTTGCAGCGCCGGCTGCGCAGACAATCCCGGCACGGGATGCCGGCGCGCCGAGGCAGACGCCCAGCAGAAACATGATCAATGCGGTTCGCGCGTGGGGCATCGAAAGGCCCTGTTTGGGAGCTTTCCGCCGGCAGCAGGCGATTTTTGCGATAGGCCGACGGCGTCCGCCTTGCGCTCGATCAAGGTGACGCCCGCGCGGTGGGGCGGCCTCCCTTCCGGAACGAAATACGATTATTTTCATAATGTTCTTGACGCCGCCTTTTCTTCGGACTATATTCCCATCCATCCCGCCCCTTGTGCCGAGGGGTCTGCAGTCTCCAGACGCGGGGCGGGGAGCGGTGGCCGGTTCGGGGGCGTCGGAGATGCGGCGCTTGTTGACCCCGCCCGGCGGTCCAAGCCGCACCGTCCCGGCGCGCCAGCCGCGCGTCACCGGCCCCATGATGGCGGCGCGTCTCGCATCCAGCACAGGGATCGCGGGCGACGACCTGGGCCCAACAGCGGTGGAAAGGCGGCCTGCCAATCCCGGAGCGAGAGGCAGGGTCGCCTGAAAGGTACGTCCACCGGGGGCGATGCGGAGCAAACCTGATAAACACCGCGCGCGGGACGCCGAGGGACTGGCGGACTTGCGGAACTATCAGCTTCGACAAGCCTCGATGTCGCGAGGCGTCGGGGCCCGTGGGTCCGGCAGACCCGGCAGCGTCCCGCGCGCCCTCGGTACATTTTCGACGGCGGGCGGTTTATCCGTCGACGATCCGCAAGGAGCGAAGACGGACGGAAAGTGGAAGAGGGCGCACCCGGCGCCGACGAAACAATACGGGCGGCGGAGCGTTGGCTGCTCAAACGAGGATCGCGCGGAACATTCAAGGAAATACAGCGGAACATTCAAGGAAATGCATATGAGTTTCCGCCCGCGGCACGCCGCCCGATTGCATCGCTGGTCCCGCGCGCATAGCATGCGCGGCAGGCGTTATGAGGGCTCACAGGCCGATACGCTCACCCCAATTCCAGGATAATCGACAAGGAGTTGCTGCGTTATGCCGGCATATAAAATTCTGATCATGGGCGCGTCCTACGGGTCGCTGCTGGCCTCCAAGATCCTGTTCGGTGGGCATTCGGTGCACCTTGTCTGCCTGCCCGCGGAGGCCGACCTGATCAACGCCGAAGGCTTCCGCGTACGCATGCCGGTGAAGGGCCGCGAGGGTCTGGTGGAGATCAACTCGCGTAAATTGCCCGGCAAGGTCACCGCCGGCGGCACCGACGGCGTCAATCCGGCCGACTACGACCTGGTCTGCCTCGCCATGCAGGAGCCGCAGTTCGGCGCCCCCGGCGTGCGCGAGCTGCTCGACAAGGTGGCGAAGGCGAAGGTCCCGTGCATGTCGATCATGAACATGCCGCCGCTGCCTTACGTGAAGCGCATCCCCGACCTTGACTACAAGGAGCTCGAGGCCGCCTTCACCGAGCCGCGGGTGTGGGACAATTTCGACGCCGGCCTGGTGACGCTGTGCAGCCCCGACCCGCAGGCCATCCGCCCGCCCGAGGAGAAGGTGAACGTGCTGATGGTCACGCTGCCGACCAACTTCAAGGCCGCGGCGTTTGCCGACGACAAGCACACCAGGATCCTGCGCGACCTCGAGAAGGACATTGACGCCATTCGCTTCGATCCCGGCGACGGCAGCAAGATCGAGCTGCCGGTCAAGCTGCGCGTGCACGACTCGATCTTTGTGCCGCTGGCCAAATGGGCGATGCTGCTCGCTGGCAACTACCGCTGCATCACGCCGGACGGCATGCGCACCGCGGCGGAAGCCGTGCACACCAACATCGACGAGGCGCGCGAGGTCTACAACTTCGTGTTCGACGTCTGCGTCAAGCTCGGCGCCAGGCCGGAAGACCTGGTGCCGTTCGAGAAATACGCCGCCGCCGCCAAGAGCCTGACCCGTCCGGCCTCGGCCGCCCGCGCCCTGCAGAACGGCGCCAAGAACATCGAGCGCTCCGACAAGCTGGTGCAGTTGCTCGCGAAGCAAAAGGGCATGAGCAACGCCAAGGTCGACGCCATCGTCGCGCTGGTCGACAAGCGGCTCGACGCCAACCGCAAGAAGGCGGCGGCCTGAGATCGCGCCGACACAATACCTGGCGAAGTTCAGGAGGGCGCCGGCGGCCGCCGGCGCCTTCTTCATATGGGCTCTAGAATTGAGGCTTGTTCACCGCCGTTGGCGGCGCTGGTTCCCGCGCCCGGCAGGCACGGCAGGTAGCCGCGTCTTACCGCCCAGACCGCTGCGACCGACGCGTCAAAAACCCTGCCGCCAGTGGATAAATCGCGGTTCTTGATTTTTGTCAGGTCCCGATTTGTCGCATTTCTGCAACACGTATCCGCATTCTATTTCCGGAGCCGACTTGCGTGGCTCCGTTTGCCCAAAGAGGCAGCAGTTGCCTTTTTTTTCGCGTTGCCGGTTTAGCCCGCTTGAAGCTGTAACTTTTCCTCAGAACGCACGTCCTGTCGCGTCCGGGTCGATCGTAAGGCCGGGTCGTATGACGAGGTTTCGCGAGGGGTGGCGGGCAAAGTGGGTCGACGGACAAGTCGATCGAACCTAGCAAGGGGCAGGGTCAAATGAAGAAGAAGTTTGTTTTGTCTGTTGTCGCGGCGCTGGCGATCTGTGGGGCGGTTCCCGCGCTCGCGGCGGATATCCCGGTCAAGGCCAGGCCGGCGCCGGTCGCTGAGCCGCCGAGCCCGTTCGACGTGGCTTTCGGCGTGGCTTTCACCAACGATTACCGCCTGCGTGGCATCTCGCAGACCGACAAGAACGCGGCGATCCAGGGTTATGTCGAGGGCCAGTGGAAGGCCACCGACTGGCTGACCCTTTATGCCGGCGTGTGGGGCTCCAACGTCAGCTTCGCGAACGCGGAGTTTGATGTCAGCGGCGGCGCCCGTTTCAGCTACAGCGTCTTCGGTCTCGATGTCGGCTACGTCCAGTACATCTATCCCGGCCCGACCGCCGGCACCAACATCGACTACGGTGAGTTCTACGTTAAGCCGTCCGTCCGGGTCACCGACTGGCTGACGCTCAATGCCCAGGTCTACGGCGGCGACAACTGGGGCAATACCGGCAACAGTGCGTGGTGGTACGCTGGCGGCGCCGTGATCACTCTGCCGCAGTTCCTGCCGTGGGGCATCACAACTTCGCTGTCGGGTAACGTCGGTTACCAGACCTATGCGTCGGCCATCGGCAACAAGGACTACACCCACTGGGATGCCGGCGTGACCTTCGGCTACAAGGCGATGTCGCTCGACCTGCGCTACCTCGACACCGATATCGGCCAGACCGATGCGCCGGCCCAATGCGGCACGGTCGGCACCCGCGACCTCTGCAGCGCGACCTTCCTGGCCACGCTGAAGTTCGATACCGCGCTGTCCGCTCTCAAGTAAGCGGGCCGGCGCGGACGATTATCTGATCCTCTGCCCTGACTTCGCGGGCGGCGGCTTCTCCCGGAAGCCGCCGCCCGTTTGAATCCCGGCCCCCGCGCGGTCCAGCCGTCGGCGGGGCCGCGTATTTGCTGCCGGTTATTTGCAGATGTAGCCGTAGCGAGGCTCGTCGCGGTCGGGCAGCCTGACCTCGATATGATTGACATGGGTGCCGTAGCCGACCGGCACGATGACGATCGGCGCCGCGTTGTCGCGCACCGCCATCACATTGGCGCCCTGTATCCGGTACCGCACCGAGAATCTCTCGGGCCTGGGGCGTCCGGTGCGGATATTGCCGTCCTGGATCACGATATCGTCGAGGCACATCGGCGGCACGTAGGCGTCGTCGACCCGCAGCGGCTTGTCATGCAGCGCCCAGCGGCCGATCAGGAACGGCGGCGCCTCGGTTTGCGGCGTCTCATAGTCCTTGAGTTCGGCGAATTCGCGCAGGTAGTCGCGAAAACCGTGCGTCTGCCGGATCTTTGCCAGGTAGAGATCCGGATCGGTCTTGCGCAACCCGGCGTAGGTCTGCTCGGTCGTGTGCTGGACCATCGTCAGCGCCAGCACGTAGGCCGCGAAAGCGACGAGCAGGCCGACCGCGGCCCAGGCATTGATGCGGAAGCTGCGCGTACGCCGCGCGATACGGAAGCTGACCATCTGCCGGACTCTTCAGCTGATTGGCATTGTCGGCCAGCGACCGGACCATCGCTGGCCCGCGCCGACAATCGAACGCAAGGATTGCCGCCCCTTTTGAAGTACGGCGGCGCGGGATCGGGACCCCGGCAGCCGCCCGTCCGGCGCATGCTTAGGCCCCACGCGCCTGTTTCGCAACCCGGACAGCGGTTCCGGGGCGGTCATCAGCCATGCAGCGAGCGGGCTGCTGAAACTGTCAGTTGATTTGCATCGCTGGCGCGGCGGCATTATGGGGTGTGCATCCCCCGCGTTCGCACCTCCGTTTCGCTGAAGGACCAGCCTCTTGTCTTCGCTATCCGTCACCAGACCCGGCCCGGCAGAAGACGTACCGGCCCGGCGCAGCGGGCTCGTCGCCCTCTGCTTTTGCGCCCTCGTTGTCGGCATGATCACCAGCGTCGGCGCCTTCGTGCTGCGCGCGCTCATGGCCCTGTTTCACAACATATTTTTTCAGGGCACGTTTTCCTTCACCTATGACGCCAATGTCTTCGACGCCACCAATCCGTTCGGCCCCTGGATCATCCTTGCACCGGTGATCGGGGGGCTGATCGTGGTCTGGATGGTGCGGACGTTCGCGCCCGAGGCGCGCGGCCACGGCGTGCCCGAGGTGATGGATGCGATCTATTACAAGGGCGGTCGTATCCGCATGGCCGTGATCTTCGTGAAGTCGCTGGCCTCCGCGCTCTCGATCGGTTCCGGCGCCTCGGTCGGTCGCGAAGGTCCGATCATCCAGATCGGCAGCGGGATCGGCTCGACGCTCGGCCGCATCTTCAATCTGCCCACCTGGCAGACCATCACCCTCGTCGCGGCCGGCGCCGGCGCAGGCATCGCCGCCACCTTCAACACCCCGCTCGGCGGTGTGATGTTCGCGCTCGAACTGATGCTGCCGGAGGTTTCCTCGCGCACCTTCCTGCCGGTCGTGATCTCGACCGGCGCCGCCACCTATTTCGGCTGGCTCTTCTTCGGTTTCGAGCCCGCCTTCCTGGTGCCGGTCACCGGTCTGCCGGAATCGTCGTTCGCGGCGTCGATCGGTTTCTTCCCCATCTACATCATTCTGGGCGTCATCTGCGGCGTCGCATCCGCCGCCTTCGTCCGATTGCTGGCCTGGATGGAGGAGCTGTTCGAAGAGAAGCTGCCCGGCAACGACTACACCAACAACATCATCGGCATGCTCTCGATCGGCGTGCTCATATACGTCATGCAGGTGACGACCGGACACGGTCATGTCGATGGTGTCGGCTATGCCACCATCCAGGCGGTGCTGACCGGCGAGATCAATGTCGGCTGGTTCCTGGCGGTGCTGTTCATTGCCAAGCTGGCCGCCACGACCCTCAGCCTGGGCTCGGGCGCGTCCGGCGGCATCTTTTCGCCATCGCTGTTCATGGGGGCGACGCTCGGCGGTTCGCTCGGCTCGCTCATACAACTGATGTGGCCCGGGCTTGGCGTCAGTCCGGTGATGATGGCGGTGATCGGCATGGCCGCGGTGGTCGGCTCGGGCACGGGCGCCGCCATGACCGCGATCCTGATGATCTTCGAAATGACGCGCGACTATGCCGCCGTGGTGCCGTCGATCGTGGCGGTCGCCGTTGCGCTCGGCGTCCGCCGCACGCTGTCCTACGAGAACATCTACACCATCAAGCTGGCCTGGCGCGGCCATCACATTCCGCGCGAACGTCATTCGCACATGTTCATGATCCGCCACGCCAGCGACATCATGAAGCCGGTGCACGGCATCATCGCCGCCGACGAACTGACCGAGGCCACGAGGAAGGCGGCAGGGGGCGAGGATGGCTATCTGATCGTGCGCCGGGGTGGCATCATCGAGGGCCTGGTCCGGGTCGGCGGCACGGTCGATCCGGGCGAGGAAGTCGTCACCCGCAACTTCGTGATCGCCCGCAGCGACAGTTTTATCCGTGACGTGATGGCGCGCATGTCGCATTCCCCGCGCGGCGCCCGGCTTGCCATCGTGGTCGACCGCAAGGGCGTGCCGCGGCCCGAGGACGTGCTCGGTATCGTGACCCGCAGCAGCATCGCCGAGACCATCATCGGCGACCTGAGCAAGTAGCCTCCCGGTTGCCGGCGCAGGGCGACAGACTGCGGCCACCGGCGCTTCGTCGCGTGAGGCAATCGCTTTATCGAGGAAGATCCAAAGGCGGGGCATCGTGCCTGTGCCTCTCGCCGGATTGACGCCGCCGGAACGAAAAAACGACCGGATCGCCTGCCTTTTTGCCGAAGAACGTCGAGGCGAGGGAAGACCGCCGACCGTTTACCGGCAATTCGCCCACAAAAAGGGCTGACAGGGGGCCTCGCACCCCTTTCCCCGTGTTGCGTCTTTCGGTATCACCCCCTACGATTGCAGGAAGGGTGACCTGATCCGTCCCAAACAGGTCGGGTTGTGGAATAAAACCCGGCCAGAAAACGTTTGAGGAAAGAAGCGATCCAAGGGAGGAATTACAGATATGTCACAAGAAAAGCTGTCCAAGGCCACGACCCGCCGTAAATTCATCGGTGGGGCGGCGGTCGCCGGCGCCGCGACCATCGCGATGCCGCAGGTGTCACGCGCGCAGACCGTGACCCTGAAGATGCAGGGCTCCTGGGGCTCTGGCGATATTTTCAACGACTACGCCCACGAGCTCGTCGAAATCATCAACGGTATGGGCGGCGGCCGGCTCAAAATCGATTACCTCAATGCTGGCGCGGTGGTGAAGGCGTTCGAAGTGCAGGACGCCGTTAGCAACGGCGTGCTCGATGCCGGCCATACGGTCCCTGCTTATTGGTACGGCAAGAACAAGGCCGCCTCGCTGTTCGGCACCGGCCCATGCTTCGGCTGGGATACGCACGGCGTGCTCGCCTGGTACTATGGCCCTGGCCAGAAACTCTATGAGGAACTGACGCAGAAAGTGCTCGGGCTGAACATCGTGGGCTTCTTCCTGATGCCGCAGTCGCCGCAGCCGCTGGGCTGGTTCAACAAGGAGCCGAAGTCGCCAGCCGATATGAAGAACCTGAAGTACCGGACGGTGGGTCTGGCCGCCAACGTGATGCAGGAGCTGGGCTGCAAGGTCACCCAGCTTCCGGGCGGCGAAATCGTGCCGGCAATGGAAAAGGGCGTCATCGACGCCTTCGAATACTCCAATCCGACGTCTGACTTCCGGTTCGGTGCTCCCGACGTCGCCAAGATCTACATGTTGAGCTCCTTCCATCAGGCCAGCGAGTGCCTGGAGGTCGAGTTCAACAAGACTAAGTGGGATTCGCTTGCCAAAGAGCAGCAGGCTCTCATCCGGCATGCGATCCAGGCGGCGAATTCGACCAACCTCTGGCTCGCCTATTCCAGCTACGCGGAATACCTGCAGAAGATCAAAAAGGCCGGTGTAAAGGTCAAGCGCACGCCGAAGTCGATCCTGGATGCGGAGCTCAAGGCCTGGGACAAGGTCGTCGACCAGTACAGCAAGGAAGAGTTCTTCAAGAAGGTCATCGACAGCCAGAAGGCCTGGGCGAAGGACAAGGCCTACTGCAACATCATGATGTCCAACGACTTCGCGCTGGCCTATGACCATTACTACGGCAAAGAGCAGCCGCTGGAGCTCTAGGGTGTAACCTTCCCGGGCTAAAACCGGGAAACAAGGGGGACGGCGCATCCCCGCCGTCCCCGTTTGACGTTTGCATCATGTGGAGCGTCCGTCGTACGCCATGCGAGCCTATATCAACGTCGTCGATTCGGTTAGCACCGCGATCGGCAAGGCCTTTGGTTGGTACATTCTGATCATGACGTTCGGCACCAGCTACGAGGTGTTCGTTCGTTACGTCCTCAATAACCCGACCATCTGGGCCTATGACATGTCATACAATATGTATGGCGCGCTGTTCATCATGGCCGGCGCCTACACGCTGTCGCGCAACGCTCATGTGCGCGGTGACGTTATTTACCGGCTGTGGCCTCCGCGTGTGCAGGCCACGATCGACCTGATCCTCTACGTCCTTTTCTTCTTTCCGGGGGTTCTGGCATTGACCCTCGCCGGTTATCGCTATGCTGCGGCTTCCTGGCGCTACCATGAGGTCAGCGTCTTCAGTCCGACCGACATTCCGATTTATCCGCTCAAAACCCTGATCCCGGTCGCCGGCGCGACCCTGCTTTTCCAAGGCGTCGCTGAGGTGTTCCGCAGCATCATCTGTCTGCGCACCGGCGCATGGCCGCCACGCGCTCAGGACGTCGAGGAGCTCGAAACCGCGATTCTGCACGAGCGCGAATTTGCCGCTCGGCATGACGCCGAAATCGCTGGCGAGGCCGCGCAGGGGCAGGAGCCGCGGCCATGAGCGGGGGTGAAGTCGGCCTGCTGATGATGACCCTGTTCATCATCACGGTGCTTCTCGGATTTCCGATCGTCTTCACGCTGATGGGCATGGGCGTTGCCTTTGGCTATTATGCCTATGCGACGCCCGATCAGTTCCAGCACATCTTCAGCAACCGCATCTTCGACCTGCTGGTCCAGAATACGTTCAGTATTCTGAGCAACGATACGCTGACGGCGGTCCCCTTATTTCTCTTTATGGGCTACGTTGTCGAGCGGGCGAACATCCTCGACCGGCTGTTCTTTAGCATCCAGGTGGCGGCGCGACGCATCCCCGGCTCCCTGGCGGTGGCAACGTTGATCACCTGCGCGATGTTCGCAACCGCTACCGGCATCATCGGGGCGGTGGTCACGCTCATGGGCCTGCTGGCTTTTCCCGCTATGCTCAAGGCCGGCTACGACACGAAGCTCGCGTCGGGCGTGATTTGTGCCGGCGGCTGTCTCGGCATCATGATCCCGCCCAGCATTCTGCTGATCCTGTACGCCGCGACCGCCGGCGAATCGGTGGTCAAGCTCTATGCCGGCGCGTTCATTCCGGGTTTCGTTCTGGCCGGTTTCTACATCCTGTACGTGGTCGGCCGCGCCATGATCAATCCGAAACTGGCGCCCCCGCTGCCGGAAGACCAGGGCAAAATTCCGCCCCTGGAAATAATCCGGGCGCTGCTGACCTCGTTCTTCCCGCTGGCGGTGCTGATCGCGTCGGTGCTCGGTGCGATCCTCATGGGCCTGGCGACGCCGACCGAGGCAGCGGCCATCGGCTCGTTCGGTTCGCTGGTGCTGGCCGCGGCCTATCGCGAGCTCGATTTCCCGCGCTTGAAGGAAGCGGTTTACCTGACCGCGCGCACCACGGCGATGGTGACCTATCTCTTCGTCGGCTCCTGGACTTTTGCTTCTGTGTTCGCCTATCTCGGCGGCCAGGGCCTGGTCGAGGATCTGATCAAGGGCCTGAACATGAACCGGGTCGAGTTCCTGCTGCTCACCCAGACGATCATCTTCCTGCTCGGCTGGCCGCTGGAATGGACCGAGATCATTATCATCTTTGTGCCGATCTTTCTGCCGCTGTTGAAGTTCTTCAATGTCGACCCGATCGTGTTCGGAATCCTGGTAGCGCTCAACATCCAGACCTCGTTCAACACCCCGCCGATGGCGATGGCTGCCTATTATCTCAAGGGTGTGGCACCACCCCATGTGCGACTGTCGCAGATTTTCAGCGGCTCTCTGCCATTCGTGTTCATGGTGTTTCTGACCATGGCGCTGCTTTACATCTTCCCGCAATTGGCGCTCTGGCTGCCGAATGCGCTTTATGCCAGCAGGTGACGGCGGCCCCTGGCCGTCGCGGGTCCGCTTGTGCGGACCCGTGGCGTTTGAGGCGCCGCGGCAGTGACGAACGACGGAAGAATGTGAATGGCTGACGAAGTGACGACGCTGGCCGAAACGATTTCCGCCCTGCGCGACGGAGCCATCAGCGCCGAGCGCGTGGTGGAATCGTGCCTCGCCCGTATCGAGGAGGTTGATGGTGGCGTGCAGGCGTGGGCTTTTCTCGATCCCGAGGATGCGCTGGCACAGGCGCGCGCCCGCGACGCCGACCGCGCCAGCGGCGATCCCGTCGGTCCGCTGCACGGCATTCCGGTCGGTGTGAAGGACATTTTCGACGTCGAGGGCATGCCAACCGGGGATGGCACGGTTCTGCACGCCGGCCGGCGGGCCATGCACGATTCAGCCGTCGCTTCACGGCTGCGTCAGGCCGGTGCGGTAATCATGGGCAAGACCGTAACGACCGAACTGGCTCTGTTCGGGCCCGGCAAGACACGAAATCCGCACGATCCACAACGTACGCCCGGCGGCTCGTCGAGCGGTTCGGCTGCCGCGGTCGCCGCCGGCATGGTGCCGCTCGCAATCGGCACGCAGACCAACGGATCGGTCATCCGCCCAGCCTCGTTTTGCGGCGTGGTTGGCTACAAGCCGACGCATGGGCTGATCTCGCGGCATGGCGCGCTCATGCTGTCGCGGACGCTCGACCATGTCGGCGTGTTCGCGGGCAGCATTGCCGACGCGGCGCGCCTCGCCGAGTTGTTGATGGCCTACGATCCGCGGGATTCCGACACCCGCCCGCGCGCCCGACCCGACCTCAGCAGGACCATGGCGGAAGAGCCGCCGCTGCCGCCGAAGGTGGCCTTCGTGCGCACGCCGGCCTGGGAGTTTGCCGAGGCGGATACCGCACAGGCGTTCGCCGAGCTGCTCGAGGTGCTGGGCGACAGCGCCAGCGAAACCGAGATGCCTTCGGTGTTCGAAAATGCCATCGACTTGCACCGCACCATCCAGGACGCGGACGTGGCGGTGAACTTCGCGCCCGAATACGAAAGGGGCGCCGACAAGCTGACGCCGCGGCTGCGCGAGATCATTGAACATGGACAACAGATCGCCGCCGCGGATTACATTCGCGCGGTTGCGCGCATCCCGCTGCTCAACGCGGCGCTTGACGATTTTTTCGACCACTTCGATGCGTTCTTGACGCCGGCGGCGCCGGGCGAGGCGCCGGTGGGGCTCGACAGTACCGGCAACCCGGTATTCTGCACCATCTGGACCCTGCTTGGCATGCCGGCCATCACCCTGCCGCTGCTGCGCGGCGATAACGGCCTGCCGATCGGTGTGCAGCTTGTCGGTCAGCGCGGCAACGACGGCCGCCTGTTGCGCACGGCGCGCTGGCTTTGGAAGCAGGTGGAGGCAGGGGCCTGAGCCCCGCGGCCGCTGTTTGCGCGCGACGTCAGCCGTCAGGACGACGGTGAGTTTTCCTTCCGCGCGCGGGCGATCGCGTTGTCCCTGCGGAGGTCCTCATAGAACGCATAGATCATCAGGCAGAGCGCGATCACGACGACGCCAATCAGCGCGATCTTTCCCACTTTGTAGGCGAGAAAGCCGACATACACGCTGGCACCGATCGCGCCGATGATGCTGCCGATCAGATTGATCACGATTCTGGCGCTCCCTGGCTGCTGCCGCAAGGCGAACTGATATCGTCAAAGTAAAGCACGCCTTTGCCTTGTCAGCAATGCGGGGAATCGGCGGGCGATTTGCCCCCCGCGCGCGTGCCGTCGGCTCGGACTGACCCGCTAGCCCAGATATTCATGCAGGAAGGCCACCGTGCGGCCCCAGGCTAAAGTCGCCGCCGCCTTGTCGTAGCGGCTCGAGGTGTCGTTGTTGAAGGCGTGGTTGACGCCCGGATAGACGTGGATGGTGAACGTTTTCCCGGCGGCCTTGAGTGCGGCCTCGTAGGCTGGGATGCCGGCGTTAATGCGCTGGTCGAGCCCGGCATACTGCAGCAGCAGCGCGGCCTGAATCGATTTCACCTGATCCGCCGGCGGTTGCGCGCCATAATAGGCGACGCCCGCCTTGAGCGCGTCCGGCGCCAGCACTGCCAGCCGGTTGACCATGCCGCCGCCCCAGCAGAAGCCGACGGCGCCGACCTTGCCGTTCGATTCGGGATGGGTTGCGAGATAAGGCACCGCCGCCGCGATGCGCCGCGCGGTTTCGCCGGCGTTCAGCGTACGGATCATGTCGCGCGCCTTGTCCTCGTCGGCCGGTGTGCCACCGAGCGGTGAGAGCATGTCGACCGCAAGTGCCGTGAAGCCGGCGAGCGCCAGCCGGCGGGCGACGTCCTCGATGTGCGGATTGAGTCCGCGGTTCTCATGGATGACCAGCACCGCCGGTCGCCGCTCCTTGTCCTTCAGCCGCGCCAGATAGCCGCTGATGTCCGTACCTTGCGCGCTATAAGTCACCTTCCCGGTGGCAAGGCGCGCGTCGTCGGACGCAACCGTCGCCGCGTGCGCGTAGTCGTTTTGCAGGAGCGGCAGGAGCGCCAGCGCCGCCGCGCTGGACCCGGCGATCTCCGCCAGCCGGTCGAGGAATTGCCGGCGGCTGATGCCGCCGTGAGTGAAGTTGTCGTAGAGGTCGATGACACGCTGGTCCATGGCCGGCTCCGGGATATTTCGGTACGTGGCATTCTAACACGTGCGCGGGGGACTCTATTCCGCTTGACGGACCGGCAACGAACCTTCAGGTGAACGTGATCGAGCGCGCCGCGGCCGCGGCTGCCTTTCTCGGAGCATCTGATGAGTATTACGCGCCTGCTCGCGGGCCGCAGCATTCTTTCGCGCAGCGTCATCGCCGCCGGCCTGATTTTGCTCGTTGCCGCCGGCGTGCGCCTGACGATGGCGGCCGATTATTTTCCCTTCGATCGGGACCTGCTGCTCGATGCCGGGCGCATGGGCCGGGTCAAACGGGTTCCGATCCTCAACGTTGGAGCCGACGGCCGGGCTACCATTGATCTTTGGTGCCGCACGGTGCACGGGCGCGTGCAATTGTCTGACGCCGTAATTCGCATCGAGCCAGGCCCGCTGCCGATTGGCCTGCCGCGCTACATGACCGAAGGCCAATGCACGCCTGCGCGCATGCAGGCCGACAACGATACGCTCGCCGCGCTCGCGCAGGTGACGGGCTGGAGCCGGCGCGGCGACAGCGTCACGTTGAGCGGGCCGCGGACGCTGCGTTTCCGCGTTTCCAGTCACTGAGCGGCGGCGGGACGGCCGTAAGGGTCGGCCCGGTGCTGGGCCGCGGTCTGCGGCTTGACGAAGAGGGCGATCACTTCCGGATGCGCCTCGTGGATGGTGCGCTCCAGCGCGTTGGTTGCCTCCTCGATCTGCGGCGCACTCATGTGGTCGTCGAATTCGAGGCCGAGCGCGACCACGATTTCGTCCGGCGCCTGATGCACCGTAAAGGCGATGTGCGCGCCGTCGATCCCCGGCTGTTTGTTGACGATGGCGAGGATCGAATCGCGCACCGCGCGTGACGCCGGCTCGCCGATCAGCAGACTCTTGCTTTCCCGCGCCAGCACGATGGCGGTCAGGCCGAGCAGCGCGCCGATGGCGAGCGAAGCGACGCCGTCGAGCACCGGCATGCCGAGACGGTCGCCGAGGAATGTGCCCACGAAGGCGATCATCAGGCCGATCAGCGCGGCGCTGTCTTCGAACAGAACGGTGAAGCCGACCGGGTCCTTGCTGCGGCGCATCGCCTCAAGATAACCCAGGCGGCCCTTGGCGCGGTTGAACTCGCGCAGTGCAATGAACCAGCTGACGCCTTCGAACACGAAGGCGCATCCGAGCACGATGTAGTTGACGGTGACGTTGGAGACTTCGGTGGGGTGCAGAACATGCAGCACGCCTTCATAGAGCGCTACCCCCGCGCCGAGCGTGAACATGATCAGCGCGACGATGAAGCTCCAGAAGTAGAGCTCGCGGCCGTGGCCGAGCGGGTGTGCTTCGTCGGGCGGCTGGTCGGCGCGATGGATGCCATAGAGCAGAAGAAGCTGATTGCCGGTATCGGCCACCGAATGCACCGCCTCGCTGAGCATGGCGGAGGAGCCGGTGTAGATAGCCGCGCCGAATTTGGTGATGGCGATCAGGGCGTTGCCCGCGGCGGCGGCGTAGACGACCAGTGTTGAATTCGCTGCGGACATGGAACGGCAACGCTCCAGGGAACTTTCGGTTTCATTTTAAGCGCGGGAGCGCCTGCGGGGCAAAAACCTTGCAAGAAACAGTCCATGGCGGATCAAAAAGAAAGGGGCCGCTGACGCGGCCCCTTCGTCAATTTGCGGTTTGTCGGCGGGTTACATCATGCCGCCCATGCCACCCATGCCGCCGCCAGGCATGGCCGGCGCCTCGTCCTTCGGGAGCTCGGCGACCATCGCCTCGGTGGTGACCAGGAGGCCCGCAACGGACGCGGCATCCTGCAGCGCGGTGCGCACCACCTTGGCCGGATCGATGATGCCCTCGGCGACCAGATCGCAGTATTCCTCGTTCTGGGCGTCGAAGCCGAAGGTCTCGGACTTGTTCTCCAGGATCTTGCCGACCACGATCGAGCCCTCGACACCGGCATTCTCGGCGATCTGGCGGATCGGAGCCTCCAGCGCCTTGAGCACGATGTTGATGCCGGCCTGCACGTCGGGGTTATCGTTGGTGAGCTTGCCGACCGCCTTCTTGGCGCGCAGCAGCGCGGTGCCGCCGCCCGGGACGATGCCTTCCTCGACCGCGGCGCGGGTGGCGTTGAGCGCGTCCTCGACGCGGTCCTTCTTCTCCTTTACCTCGATTTCGGTGGCGCCGCCGACGCGCAGTACGGCCACGCCGCCGGCAAGCTTCGCCAGCCGCTCCTGCAGCTTCTCCTTGTCGTAGTCCGAGGTGGTCTCCTCGATCTGCGCCTTGATCTGCTGCACGCGCGCCTCGATGTCGGCCTTCTTGCCGGCGCCGTTGACGATGGTGGTCTTCTCTTTCTCGATCACCACCTTCTTGGCGCGGCCGAGCATGTTGAGCGTGACGTTCTCGAGCTTGATGCCGAGGTCCTCGGATACGAGCTGACCGCCGGTGAGGATCGCGATGTCCTCGAGCATGGCCTTGCGGCGGTCACCGAAGCCCGGCGCCTTCACCGCCGCGACCTTGAGGCCACCACGCAACTTGTTGACGACCAGCGTTGCGATCGCCTCGCCCTCGACGTCCTCGGCGATGATGATCAGCGGCTTGCCCGACTGCACCACCGCCTCCAGAACCGGGAGCATCGACTGCAGGCCGGAAAGTTTCTTCTCATGCAGGAGGATGTAGGCGTCCTCGAGTTCGGCCAGCATCTTCTCGGCGTTGGTCACGAAATACGGCGAGATGTAGCCGCGGTCGAACTGCATGCCTTCGACGATGTCGACCTCGGTCTCGAGCGACTTGGCCTCTTCGACGGTGATCACGCCCTCGTTGCCGACCTTCTGCATCGCCTGCGCGATCATCTTGCCGACGGCAGTGTCGCCGTTCGACGAGATGGTGCCGACCTGGGCGACTTCGCTGGACGAGCCGACCTTCTTGGCGCGTTTCTCGATGTCCTTGACCACCGCGGCAACCGCGATATCGATGCCGCGCTTGAGGTCCATCGGGTTCATGCCGGCGGCGACCGATTTGGCGCCTTCACGCACGATCGCCTGGGCGAGCACGGTGGCGGTGGTGGTGCCGTCGCCGGCGACGTCGTTGGTCTTGGACGCGACTTCACGCACCATCTGCGCGCCCATGTTCTCGAACTTGTCGTCGAGCTCGATCTCCTTGGCGACGGTGACGCCGTCCTTGGTGATGCGCGGGGCGCCGAACGACTTGTCGAGCACGACGTTGCGGCCCTTGGGGCCGAGGGTGACCTTCACCGCGTTGGCGAGGATGTCGACGCCGCGCAGCATGCGCTCGCGGGCGTCACCGGAAAACTTCACTTCCTTGGCAGACATTGCAAAAACTCCAAATGGTTTCCTGCTTCAATCCTCATCCTGAGGAGCCGTGCGTAGCGCGGCGTCTCGAAGGATGAGGCCCGTAATTCGTTGCCCTCGTCCTTCGAGACGGCGCCTACGGCGCCTCCTCAGGACGAGGAGGGCGGCCTCAGCCGACCACGCCCATAACGTCGGACTCCTTCATGATCAGGAGATCCTCGCCGTCGATCTTGACCTCGGTGCCCGACCACTTGCCGAACAGCACGGTGTCGCCGGCCTTGAGGTCGATCGGGATCAGCTTGCCTGTCTCGTCGCGGCCGCCGGGGCCGACGGCGATGACTTCGCCTTCCTGCGGCTTCTCCTGGGCGGTGTCGGGAATGATGATGCCGCCCTTGGTCTTCTCCTGGGCTTCGATGCGGCGCACAACCACGCGGTCATGCAGGGGACGGAACTTGGTCTTGGCCATGGCTTCCTCGTCGGCGCTTCCAGCGCATGCGTGTACCGGAAAGTCTCTGTTGTACAGGCACTTAGCACTCTTCAATGAAGAGTGCCAAGGGCTCGCGAGGGACATATGGCCTTAAGGGAGATGAGTCAAGGAGGAGCGCGCCCACGGTCGGCAAATTGCCCATCCCATGCTTGCGCTGGCCGCCGTTGCCCCGCAAAGTCTCCGCCGCCTGCCCTCCGAGGAGCACTCATGTCCCGTTCCCGCCGTCCTGTTCTGGCGACCGCCTTTGTTCTGACGCTGCTTGCCCTGGCTGCGGCAGGTTGCGCCACCACGCCCGAGACGCCGCCCACGCCGGCAGAGCCCGCGCCGGAGCCGGCGCGGCCCGGAAGCTTTCCGGCCACCAGGCTGATCGGCAGCTGGGGATTGACCGCCTATCACCAGGAGGCCGACCGTGAGCGCACCGTGAAGGCGGCGGCTGCGCAGTGCCGCAATCCCTATGTCATCACGCCCGGTCCTACGGGCGGGGTGATGATGCATCTCGCCGACGAATCCAAAGCCTCGGAAGTACAGGTCAAGGGCAGCCGGGCCGGCAAGGACTTTATCGGCCCGCCCGGTCCGGCCGGAGTAGCGCAGGATCGCGAGGTGGTGAGTTTCGATGACCGTGTGCTGATCCTGCGCTGGGTGGATCCGGAGGTGCACGGTCGTTACGGCACCATGGTCTATGTGCGTTGCGGACAGCCGCGCCGGTCGACCCGTCCCGGCAGCAAGCCGAAGCCTGCACCAAAGCCCAAACCCAGGGCGGGTTGAGCCTGCGGGATGACTGGACGATGGTCAGGTGCTTGGGTTGGCCCGCTTCGTCGTGATCGGGCAAGGCCTAGCCAAAAAGGGCGTCGATTTCGCACTGGCTGGCATGGCCTGATTCGCCGTCGAGCCGGGGACCGTTCAGGAGATGGGGCCGCGGCGCTTTTACCGCCGGCGAAGCTTCGCCGCCCAGGCGGCCCTCGCAGCGTTTGAGCATTCGCGTCACGGCGTCTTCGATCTCGCTCAGGGTGGCGACAACCTTGCCGATGCGCTGGCCGGCGATGTCCTGAAAATTGCAGGCTTCATAGATCGTGGTGAGCTGATCCACGATCTCTTGCGCGAGGCCGGCCTTGTAATCGTCCTTGAGCGAGGAGCCCAGCGTCTTGGCGCTGTCGTCGATAACCTCGGCGGATTTCAGGATCTTGTCGGTCGACTTTTCCATAACCTCGACCGCGGCGCCCAGTTCACCGGCCGCACGCGCCATCCTTCGCTCCTTGCCTTCGTTGAGCAGCAGCGCAAGCTCATGGATGTTTTCGGCGAGGGCGCCGCGCAAGGCATTGAGCTCACGGGCGAGCGTTCGGGGTTCACCGTCGGTTGCGGGCGCAACCTCGCGACGCGCGGCAACTGGCGATGCGTGCGGCAGCGCGGCCATTTCTTCGATACGGAAAAGCTTGCGCTGCACGTTTCGCGCCCCGATGCCCTCGCCAGCAGCCCGCATGGTAAAAGAGCAGGCATTAATGCGGGGTTTCGGGTTGTCGTGCGCGGGCGAAAAGTCTGCATATTCGCCGGGCGATGAGGGGCACGGCGTTTACCATGATGGATCGCATTTACGCAAAATAAAGGATAAGGCGACGAAACCGCCGCATTGCCGCAGCGGCGGTGCCCTGCGTGCTCGCGGTTTACAATCGGTTTCCGTTTCGCGCGTTGACTCCAGGAGCCGCCTGAGAAGCCCGTTTCTTGCGAGTGTTCCCGATGTTGCGTTTTGTCGTTTCAGTTCTCACGGCCTGTATCCTGACCGGCTCGACCGCTTCGGCGCAGTGGTGGACGACGACAAATCCGCGACCGGCGCCGCCGCGAATGGTCGTGGTCGCTCCGCCGCCGCCGCCCATGCGCAATGATCTCGGCGGCGGCTTCATCGAGTATCTGTTCGGGAACAACGGCAACCGCCGGCCGGTCGTCACGGCGCCGCCGGCGGCTTATCCGCCGTCGCAACAGCCGCAATACATAGGCTTCCCGCCATTGGAGCAGACGCCGGTCGATCCCATGCTGGAGCGGCGTCCGCCGAACTTTCGCATGGACCCGCGTTTCCTGCCGCAAGAAGTCGCCTATCATGGCGGGGAGGCGCCGGGCACCGTTGTGGTCGATACCCCGCACCACTTCCTCTATCTGATCGAAGATGGCGGCCGGGCGCGGCGCTATGGCATCGGTGTCGCACGTGACGGCTTTTCATGGTCGGGCGTGCACAAGATTACCACCAAGAAGGAATGGCCGGACTGGGTGCCTCCGAAAGAAATGCTGGAGCGCCAACCTTACCTGCCGCGCCGCATGGCGGGGGGCCCCAACAATCCGCTCGGCGCCCGCGCGCTGTATATCGGCCACACGCTCTACCGCATTCACGGTACCAGCGAGCCTTGGACCATCGGCAGCAACGTCTCTTCCGGCTGCATCCGCATGCGCAACGTCGACGTCATCGATCTTTACAACCGGGTGGGCATCGGCGGCAAAGTCGTGGTGCTCGGGCCCAATGGATCGGACCGCGACTACATTCCGACCTCGTCGAACAGACCGCGATTGTTGCCGGGCGCCGGTTGACGTTCAGGCGGGTTCGGCCAACGCCACGCCGTGCGCGGCCAGCACCTTCGGAAATTCATCCGAGTTGAAATATGTGAATTCGCGCTCGCGCAGCGTGGTCAGCGGATCCAGCCGTTCAAGCTCGCTGTCGACGAAGCCGGGATGACACATGATCAGCCCGCCATCCGGCAGGCCGGACAGGAAGCGCGGGAAAAGACTCTGCGTACCTGGCCTTTTCGCTTAAGATATATGCACCGGCGAAGGCTGGATTTATGGCGATGCCAAGCCGTTTGGCCTGGCGACGGAAGGCAAGGCTCAGCACATCAAGCAAGAGACCCTTTGGGTCGTGCAGACGCCGGTGCAGCCGTGCGCGGCCGCATTGCCGTACCCAAGCTGCCGGCGCGGTCTCCGCCACCACTTTCAGAAAAGCGTCGCGCACCTGCGGAAACAGATGCACGTGCTGATGGCCGTCGATGAAGTCGGGCGGGCGGCCGAAGGTGTCCATGAACGCCCGCAGTTGAGTGGCGATTTCGGCCACCAGCGGCTCGAGTTTCAGCCGGCGTGCGCTCGCCTGCTTCAGCATATCGTTCACCGGCAGGAATGCGCCGTCGTGCAACGGCGCAAAGCCGGCGCTCATCGGCCTGAGCGGACCGGTTAGCGTGACATGCAGCCCGAGCGCGGCGCGCGGCCTGTCGGAATTGAGTGAGTCAAGTGCGGCGACCTCATCGGGCCCGCAATGGGGCGCCGCCATCATTACGGAGGTCGCGTTGAGGCGCCCGTTGAGGATCAATTCGCGGATGGCGGCGTTGACGCCGGGTGCCAGGCCGTAATCGTCGGCGCACAGCCAGATGCGGCGCGGAGGCTTGTCTGACGCCATCGACGTCTATTCTGCCGCGCGCGCGGCTGGGCGTCGCCGCCTGCGCGTGTCCGTCCCGGATTCGGCCTCTGCGGAATCGGCGGCCGTCACGGTGTGCTCGGCAACAAAATAGACCGGCCGCGCCTTCGCTTCCGACAACAGCTTGCCGATGTATTCGCCGAGGACGCCGATCATGATGAGCTGCACCGCGCCGAGCACCATCATGCCAACGAACAGTGACGGATAGCCGGGTACGTCCTGGCCGTAGAACCAGGTCTCGAACAGGATCTGCACGCCGAAGACCAGCGCCAGCGCCGCGAGCACGATGCCGAGCAGGCTGGCGATGCGCAGCGGCGCCACGGAAAACGACGTCACGCCGTCGATCGACAGGCCGATCAGGCGGCGCACGTTCCATGTACTGGTGCCGTGCGCGCGTGCGGTCGGTTCGTAGTCGACCCGCACCTGCCTGAAACCGATCCAGCTCGACAGCCCCTTGAAGAAGCGGTTGCGCTCCGGCATGCGCCGCAGCGCCGCCGCTGCGCGCGCCGACAGCAGGCGGAAATCGCCGGCATCCTCGGGAATCTTCTGCCGGGCGCCCCAATTGACCAGGGCATAGAACCCGTGCACGCCGACACGGCGTAGCCACGGCTCTTTGTCGCGATGCGCCTTGGCCGTGTAGACCACGTCGTAGCCATCATCGAGCCAGCGCGCGACCAGCTTTTCCAGCAGGCCCGGGGAATGCTGGCCGTCTCCATCCATGAACAGCACGGCACCGAGCCGGGCGTGATCGAGGCCGGCAAGCAGGGCGGCTTCCTTGCCGAAGTTGCGCGACAAGGCGATCAACTGAATGTCGAGCGGACCCGCCGGCAACGCCCGGACGACCGCGCCGGTGGCGTCGGTGCTGCCGTCGTCGACATAGACGATCTCGACCGGAAGCCGGCGCGCGGTCCTGATCTTGCCTGCCGCCTCGACAATGCGCCCGTGCAGGGCGGCAAGACCGGCCGCTTCGTTGAATAGCGGCACGACGATCGACAGCCCGTCGCCCGGCGCCAGCCGCGGCGCCTTGCTCGCTGTCCTGGTAGTCCTGGCCGGCATGTTCCGCTATCTCGCGCCTGGTTTGGCGCGATCTATAGCGCACCGGCCGCGGCCTGTCGCGCGGGAATGAAATGGTCAAGGGCGGCGGGCGCCTGCCGCCGGCGTGACGCCGCCGCCCCCCGATGTCCCCTAGCCGACTTTCAGGTAGGCGTAGCCTTTGGTCTGGAGCGCACCAACCGTGCCGACGCCGGACGGCACCAGCTTGAGGTAGGGCGCGTCCTTCGCCTGGTTAATGTCGATCTTGTTGCTCTTGAAGGTGATCTGGCAGAGGTACACCTCGACGCCGTACTTGCTGAGCGCCTCCATGCGCTTGCCCAGCTCCGGATCGATCGGATTTTTCGACCAGGGCGTCCCTTCCAGCGTCTTCAGATGATACTTGATACCGGCCGAGTGGGCGACGATCACGATCTTGATCTTGAGCGGATCGAAGTCGTAGGCCGACAGGTGGTTATTGATGTTGCGCAGCATGGCGCTGTAGCGCTTGTCGTTGCCGAAATCGCAGTGGTAGAGGCACGCGATATCAGTGTCCTTCTTCAGGTCGCCAAACGACAATGCCTCCGGCGCCGCTTGTGCCGGCATGCCGCCGGCCGCAACGACCCCGCCGGCGGCGAGCGCCGTCAGAACGTGTCTCCGGTCGATGTCCATTAGCGTCTCCCCCTGGGTGCGGTTGGTTTGAGTTTGAGCACCTCGTTCGGACCTGGCAGTCCGAAGCATTTATTTGAACATTCAAAAAATTGCATGTAAAGTTGCTTGTGGTGGCGCGGTAACTGAATGCTGTCAGGATCAAACGCGCAAGATTGACCGCGGCCGCATCAATGGCAGCCGCGCATTGCGCTAGAGTGCCGCGCCGCGGTTTAAAGTCCGGCTTCCAGTTTGGCGTAAAGTGGGTTGTCGCGCGAGAACACGTAGCCGAGTTCCGCCACCGCCACCGCTTCGGCCCCGTTCTCGCGCAGGAAGCTGGTGAGCGCATAGACATGATCCGGCGGTGAGAGCGCCAGGTCTTCTCCCGCACACAGTAGGTGCACCCGGAGCCAGAATCGAACATTCCTGCCGTTTCTCAGAAGCGGACATTTTACGTTAGCGCTGCCGCACACGGATCGAGCTGATCTTGTCGCCCCACCGGAGCCTGTTGCGCCGTTCCAGGTCCTCAAACTCCACGGGCCCCCTGAAAACGCGGCGAGTACCCTTGTAGTGGTCGTGCTCAAAGGTAGATGCCTCCCAGCCGCGCGGCAGGCAGAGCGAGGAAATCCGGTCGCCCATATGCGCTCCCCCGACGGTTATGCGTTTCAGGTCAGGCTGGGGTACGCTGAGCCTGAACGAGCGGCCAGTGAAATTGTCGTTTTCATAGAATGTCGGCAGGTCACAATCGGTGTCTTGCCGGGGGGGCGTGCCGAGTTCAGCAATGACGGAAGCAAGGATGTCCTTTGCCGAACTCTGCCAGTCGGGCCTGCGGACGTTCCGTCCCAGCATACTGAAGCGCTCGGCAAAGTCGTTATATGTTGGTGGCGGGCCGGGTTTTGCAGCGCCTTTGAACTCAAACCAAGGAAACGTAAATTCGGGGTGCCCGAGGAACAGGGCGAGTCTCCGTCTGGTGATCCTTGGTAGATTGACGCGGGTGTGCACGCTGGTATTGAGCGAACCGGCGATATAGCGACCGAGCGAGTTGACGCCGAAGACGTAGGAGATCTGATCGTCCTGGCGCAGTCTTAGGTTATGCGACAGCAGGACCGCACGCCGTCCGGCCTGGAATTCCCTGAGCGGGAAGCAATGGAAGTGATGGCCGTGAACCCTCACATGCTCGACCTTGTAATGGTGCAGAACGGCGCGGGCGCACCTGGCCAAGCCGTAGGATTTGTCACTGAACGAATTGGCGGCAGATCCGGTGAAGGTCACGGACATTCCGGCGCCAGCAAGAAGCAGGGCGAAAACCAGTCGGTGTAAGCCGTTCGAACGACGCGGGCGATGCGTTTCGACAATTGCGATCATTGTGCCATTCCTCTGGCTGAGGGGCGGCGCAAGCCGATGGATTGCTAACGTATTCCGAACGTCTCCGTTGCGGCTTCCATGTCCGATAACCGCTCAAAGCCGCGGACGAATAGAATCGGATGTTTTTCGCCATGCTCTATGCATGCGAACGGATTGCCGCCGGCCTCCAGAATTGCTGCTTGTGCCATCAATGCGTCCCGTCTTCTGTGGGCCGATAGCCTCCCGGACCGCATGTTCCTATCATGGCCCCATTTTTGTGGTTGCCGCCGTGATGCTCACCTGAAGCAACTGCGGCTGTCTACTTGTAAATTTTGGCATCGCGCTACCAGTCTACCACCGGCTTGCGACCCGCCGCGTTGCTTACAGCCCGGCTTCCAGTTTGGCGTAGAGCGGATTGTCGCGCGAGAACACGTAGCCGAGTTCCGCCACCGCCACCGCTTCGGCCCCGTTCTCGCGCAGGAAGCTGGTGAGCGCATAGACCTGACCCGGCGGGCAATGCAGCGTCAGCATGCCGGAGGAGGTCGGCCCGCCGAACGGCGTGACCACGGAAAACTTCTCTCTGGCGGTCTCCACCAGCCCGGCGTCGCAGGCCGCGAAGCGCGCGCGCACCTCGCGGAAGGCGCGGGCGCGCGCCTGGGCCGCGATGCGGTCGAGGATGACGCGCGCGAGCTCGCGCTCGCTGTCGCCCCAGGTCGCGCCGCGCGCGGCCACCAGGTTCGCCTGTGAACGCAGGATGACACCGTCGTCCACGATCTTGAGCGCGTTGGCGGCGAGCGTGGCGCCGGTGGTGGTGATGTCGACGATCATCTCCGCCGTCCCTGCGGCCGGCGCGCCTTCGGTCGCGCCCGCACTCTCGACGATGCGGTAGTCGATGATGCCATGGGCGGAGAAGAAATCGCGCGTCAGATTGATGTATTTGGTCGCCACCCGCATCTTGCGGCCGTGGTGATGACGGAACGCGGTCGCGACGTCGTCGATGTCGGCCATGGTGCGCACGTCGATCCAGGCCTGCGGCACCGCCACAACGACGTTGGCGAAGCCGAAGCCAAGCTGCTCGACCAGGACCACGCGCTCGTCGGCGTCCGGCATCTGCTCGCGCACCAGGTCCTCGCCAGTGACGCCGAAGTGCACCGCGCCTTGCGCGAGCTGCCCGGTGATCTCGGAAGCCGACAGATAGGCGACCTCGACGCCGTCGAGTCCCGCGATAGCGCCGCGATAGTCGCGCGCCCCGCGCGGCTTGATCAGCGTCAGACCCGCGCGCGCAAAGAAGGCTTCGGCGTATTCCTGCAAGCGGCCTTTGGCCGGCACGGCGAGAATCACTGGCGCACTCACGACGCGCCTCCGTAGATCGCCAGCCGTTCGATCCACACTGCAAGCCCGACCGCGGGGATCGGCGCTGGCGCGCCGAGGAGGGTGAGCAGGCCGTCATAGCGGCCGCCCGCGACCAGCGGATCGCCGGTGCGCGCCGGATCGGTCAGTTCGAAGACAAAGCCGGTGTAGTAGTCGAAGCCGCGCCCGAAGGCGGTGGAGAAGCGCGCAGTGCGTGGCTCGATGCCTTGCGCGGCAAGGAAGCCGGTGCGGTGCTCGAACAGGTCGAGCGCCGGCGCCATGGCCTCGATCAAGTCCGGCGTCGGCGGCGAGCGCGCGCAGCTCGGCGGCGGCCTGGTCAGGGTCGCCTTCAATGCCGAGGAAGCGCTCGATCAATCCGCGTACCTCGCCCGGCAGCCTGGCGCTGGCGCCCAATGCCGCCTGCTCGAGAAAACGGTCGGCGATCTCGGCCACCGAGCGTCCGCCGACCGCGTTGATGCCGGCGATCGACAACAGATCGGTGACCAGAGCATGCGCCCCTTTGGGATCGGAACCGGCGACCGCGGCCAGCACGCCCTGGTACTCCGGACGCGCGTTATTGCCGCCGAGCACCAGGCGTTCCAGGTCCTGCACCAGATTGGCCTTGCGGTTGAAGTCCTTGACCAGCCGCCGCTTCCACGCCGGCGGCAGTTCGAGTCCCGCAATCAGTGCCGCGAACAGCGCGACGTCGCCGATCCGGACGGCGGGTGAGGGCAGACCGTAGTGGGCAGTCGCCTCGAGTCCGCGGGCGAGCATTTCGGCGTCGGCGGCAGCGGTGTCGGACCGTCCGAAGGATTCGATGCCGGCCTGCTGGAATTCCGGTGAGCCGTCGTCGCGGTGGCGGAATACGGGACCGAGATAGCAATATGCGGCGGCCGCACCGGCGGCGCTCGACGCCAGATAGTCGCGCGAGACCGGAATGGTGAGATCGGGGCGCAGGCAGAGTTCGCCACCACCGGGGGCGGTGGTCAGGTACATGCGCTTGCGGATGTCCTCGCCCGACAGGTCGAGGAATGGTTCGGCCGGCTGCAGCAGCGGCGGCGCCATGCGCGTGTAGCCGGCGCGCTCATAGGAGGCGACCAGGGCCTCCGCCCGCGCATCCGGCGTATTCGCTTGCGTCATCACGCGCGCATCCATCGTTTGGCCACTCGTAAACCTGTTCAGGTCGGGGGTCGGGGGCCCTTTAGCACGGCCGGTTTAATGTTTCGACGACGTTTGACGGCCGCCCTTAATGGGCGGCCCGGGCCGTCGTGCGGCGTCGTTAACGAATTCCCGCAGGGGCGCCCAAGGGGCGCGGACCCCGCCAGCAGGCCGCGAAAATACGACTTTTTGGGCCAAATAGCTGCGCGGGTAACAAAATTTCAAGACAACCGGGTTTCACTGCGGGTCAAGGGGGTAGTCGCCATGACCGAACCAGTGTCGCGGGCCACCGTCGAGGCGTTCTACCGCGTCTACTGCTCGCGGGACCACGACCGTACGGCCGATTTCCTCAGCGACGACGTCAAGTGGACCATCAGCGGTCCGATCGACGTGCTGCCGTTCTGTGGCACCTACCACGGCAAGGCGGCCGTGCTCGACATGATGGTGCGCCTGTTGCCGCAAGTGTTCGACGTCGTAAAGTTCGAGCTCAACACCGTGTTGATCGAGGGCGACCGGGTGGCGACCCTCAACCGCCTGACCGCCAGGCACAAGGGTGACGGCCGGGTCATCAGTTACCGCTTGGCGCATTTCCTGCGCTTTCGCGACGGCAAGGTGGCAGAAAACCTTTCGTTGCTCGACAGCTTCGATGCCGCCGAGCAGGTGCTTGGCCATGCGCTCACCGCGCACGAGCCGGCCAAAGGCGACCTCGTCGCCGTCTGATCCCGCCTCAAGGCAGAGTTGGCCCCTGTGCCAGGGACCAGCGCCCCGGCGATATCATGATGCCGGGCGGCTTGACCGTGAACGTACTCGATTTGAGGAAGGCGCGGGGCGCCGAGCCGGCGGCGAAATAATTATAGTTCGTCATTCCGGGACGGCGCGTTAGCGCCGGACCCGGAATCCTTACGCCGCAGCCTATCGCGTTCGCGCCGCTTTCGTTTCATCGGCGATACAGGGGTTATGGATTCCGGGTTCGCTCGCTTGCGCTCGCGCCCCGGAATGACGGTTAGGATTACCCGATGCCGTGGCGCGTGAGCAGTTTGCGCACCGCGTCGACCAGGTCGTCTTCCCTGGCCGCGAACTGCGCTTCCGCCTGTTTTTTCAGGTAATCCTCGCGCTCTTTCGAGAGGTCCGCGATCCCGGCGCCGAGGATCAGGTCCTTGATTTGCACCTCGCCGCGCGCCTTCTCGTCGGAGCCCTGAATGATCGCGCAGGGTGAACCGCGGCGGTCGGCATATTTCATCTGCTGGCCGAGATTGTTCTTCGGATTGCCGAGATAGAGTTCGGCGCGGATGTTCGCCGTTGCGCAAGGCCGACACCATGCGCTGATAGTCGGCGATGCGGTCGCGGTCGAAGATGGTGACGACCACCGGGCCGGGTTCCGGTTTTTCGCCGAGCTTGCCGAGCGCGGTGAGGGCTGCCTGCAAGCGCGAGACGCCGATGGAGAAGCCGGTCGCCGGCACCGGCTCGCCGCGGAAGCGCGAGACCAGACCGTCATAGCGCCCGCCGCCGCCGACCGAGCCAAAACGCACCGGGCGGCCTTTCTCGTCCTTTATCTCGAAGGTCAGTTCAACCTCGTAGACCGGGCCGGTGTAGTATTCGAGGCCGCGGACGACGGATGGGTCGATTTGATCGGTCTGGCCCATATCCGCAATTGCGAACAATTTCTAGAATTTCGCGCACATTGTGAAAGCCTTTGACTTGTCTGCCTAACGCAACCAAGAGGCCCAGACTTCTAGCTCTCACCGCTGGATTGGCCAGATCGATCTTCCCGTCTTGAACGTCGGCGACTTGTGATTCGTAAAGCTCATCAAAAAAATCGCGAAGGTCCACATTCTCATTGGTTGGCGTGAATTCGGGCGAGGATCGAAGATTTAGTCCTGCAATTTGAATTGCGCAATCTGAATGTCCGTTGACGCTTCGGCAAGCCTTTCGGTGAAAGTCGCCGCTTTCATCTCTTCGGCCCGTGCCGAGAAGTGATCTGACGCCGTCCATCCCGAGCCGATCAAGTTTATCCATCGCGCGCATCACCACGAGTGGGACTTACATAACCTCGCTCATTAGTGCGCCGACAGCATCGATGACTTCTCAAGAAATATTCGGTTGTTCACCTGGACCACATAGTCGCCGCGCGGCACGCCCAGCGCTTCCATGGTGTCGGCGGCGAGCATGCACATCTCGGCATCCGCCGCCATGGTCGGCGTACCGACGGTATCGGCGTCGAACTGCATGAACTGGCGGAAGCGGCCCGGGCCGGGCTTCTCGTTGCGGTACACATAGCCGTAGCGATAGCTGCGGTAGGGCAGAGCGAGGTGCTGGTAGTTCTCCGCGACGTAGCGTGCCAACGGCGCGGTCAGGTCGTAGCGCAGCGACAGCCATTGCTCGTCGTCGTCCTGGAACGAGAACACGCCTTCGTTCGGGCGGTCCTGGTCGGGCAGAAACTTGCCGAGGGCGTCTGTGTACTCCATCGCCGGTGTCTCCACCGGCTCGAAGCCGTAGCGCTCGAACTGCAGGCGGATGGTCTCCACCATCGCGCGCGTGGCGGCGATCTCGGCCGGTCCGCGGTCGGCGAGGCCGCGCGGGAGGCGGGCTTTCAGCTTGTTCGGCTTGGCCATGAACGATGTCAGTGGGTTATGCAGTTTCCGAATGCCGGGTGGTAGCAGCCACTTTCCACAGCGGCAAGCGCCACCCGGCGGCGGGAATCTGCAAGAATTTGCGATTTCGCGGCGGCCGCCATTGGGTGTAAGGGTTCAGGTGTCGAGCAAATCCGAGCTCGAGCGGCACGAATCCGGAGTGATGTGCAATGCCCTCCAGCGGCCTCGCCCAAACCGTCAACGTTCCCAACGACCTGGAACCCTACTGGGTACCGTTCACGCCGAACCGAGCCTTCAAGCGGCGGCCGCGTCTGGTCGCTGGCGCCAGGGACATGCACTACATCACCGCCGACGGCCGCAAGGTGATCGACGGTTCGGCGGGCCTGTGGTGCACCAACGCCGGCCATAACCGCGACCCGATCGTCAAGGCGATCCAGGCCCAGGCGGCCGAGATGGATTACGCGCCGGCCTTCCAGTTCTCGCATCCAAAAGCCTTCGAACTGGCGAGCAGGATCGCCGCACTGGCGCCGGGCGATCTCGATCACGTGTTCTTCTGCAACTCCGGCTCGGAAGCGGTCGACACTGCGCTCAAGATCGCGCTCGCCTGGCACAACGCGCGCGGCAACGGCTCGCGCGTGCGGCTGATCGGGCGCGAGCGTGGTTATCACGGCGTCGGCTTCGGCGGCATTGCGGTCGGCGGCATCGTCGCCAACCGCAAGCAGTTCGGCGCGCTGATGGCCGGCGTCGATCATCTGTCGACCACCTACAACCGCGAGAAGCATGCCTTCACCGTCGGCGAACCGGAGTGGGGCGCGCATCTCGCCGACGAACTTGATCGTCTGGTGGCGCTGCACGACGCGTCCACCATCGCCGCCGTGATCGTCGAGCCGGTCGCAGCGTCGACCGGCGTGCTGCCGCCGCCGAAAGGCTATCTCGAGCGCCTGCGTGCGATCTGCGACAAGCACGGCATTCTGCTGATCTTCGACGAAGTCATCACCGGCTATGGCCGCATGGGCTACGCCTTTGCCGCCGAGCGCTACGGCGTCGTCCCCGACATGATTACCTTCGCCAAGGGCATCACCTCGGGCGCGGTGCCGATGGGCGGCGTGCTGGTGCGCAAGGGCATTTACGACGCCTTCATGAAGGGCCCGGAGCACGTCATCGAACTGTTCCACGGCTACACCTATTCGGCGCATCCGCTCGCCTGCGCGGCGGGTCTGGCGACGCTCGACCTCTATCGCGAAGAGGGTCTGTTCGAGCGCGCGAAGAAACTGGAGCCGTTGTGGTGCGAGGCCGCCATGGGGCTCAAGGGCCTGCCCAATGTGCTCGACATCCGCCCGGTGGGACTGACTGTCGGTATCGATCTGGCGAGCCTGCCCGACGGTGTCGGGAAACGCGGTTATGCGGCCCTCGATGCCGCCTTCTTCGAGCACGATCTGATGCTGCGCGCGGTCGGCGACACGCTCGCCATGAGTCCGCCGCTGATCGTGAGCGAGGCGCAGATCGGCGAATTGTTCGACAAGGTCGGCACGATCATCAAGGCCGTGGCCTAGGCTGACAGCGGCGACACGCACGATCCCTTCACGGCTGCGCGCCCGGCTACCTATCTTTGCGTGTACATCGGCGCAAATCAGCTTAGAAATCCTGCCATCCATCGGTTGAGGACGCCCATTTGCAGTATCCGGGGCGTGTGAATCGGTGCGTAAGGGGGTCGAGCTATCGCGCCAGACCAGCGTTGCAGGCTCGAAGCAGTTCGGCGAGGCAGGGAAGGGCCGGAATTGTCCATTCTTCAAGAGAGTGCATTGGCTGCGGATGACCGGAAAATGCCGGCGCGGGGCACCTTCGCCGGAGAGACGACCCCCTGCGTGAACTGCGCCCTGCGGACGTCTCAATATTTTTGTGGCACATTGTTCGCGAGTGATGCTTCAGTGTTGATCACACGCTCGCATCAATTCGCAGGCCGGCGGCGCAACATCTATCGCGGTAGCGACGCGTCGGATTCGATCGCCATCATCTGCGAGGGTTGGGCTTGCGCCTATATTTCGCTGCCCAGCGGCAAGCGTCAGATCCTCAACTTCCTGCTGCCGGGCGATATTACGTCGCCCGCCGCCGTGTTCCTGGACCATTCCGGATTTTCGATCGAGGCAGTGACCGATATTCGCTACTGCATGATCGACAAGGCCGGGCTCAAATCGGCGATGGCCGGCGATCCGAAGCTTTTCAATGAGTTCTCCAGGCGATGGGCGGAACGCGAGGAGGAGATCGGACAACTGGCGACGGACCTCGGCCACAAGACGGCCGAACAGCGCATAGCCCGGCTCTTTCACGGACTGATGCAGCGTCACAGCGCGCGCAATCTCGTTCACGACGGCAGCTTTGAGTTTCCCCTGCGGCAGCAGCATATCGCGGATGCAACGGGGCTGACGGTCGTTCACGTCAACCGGGTGCTCGGCAACTTGCGGCGGCTCGGGATTGTCGAAATCAAGGGCCGCGCCCTGACCGTACTCGACCAGTTCAAGCTCGCGCACCTTGCGAACTGAAGGCCGGGCGCTGTCCCCGGCAAGCCGGACTGCTACCGGCTGCCGGTGCCGCCGCGTGTTTTCGGCTGCTGCGGTGCCGGCCGCTCGCCTTCCGTCTCCGCAATGATGTAGGTCGGCTGCCGCCGCGTCTCGCTCAGGACGCGGCCGAGATATTCGCCGAAAATACCGAGCACCAGCAGCTGGGCCGCGCCCAGAATGGCGATCGCCGCCATGATCGAGGTCCAGCCCGCCACCGTGTGTTGTACGAAATAGAAGCTGACGATCGAATAGACCACGAACAGAAGCCCGATGCCGGCGAAGGCGAGCGCCAGGTAGATGGCGAAGCGCAGCGGCCGCAGGCTGTGCCCGGCGATGCCGCTGACTGCAAGCTCTATCATGCGGTTGAGAGTATATTTGCTCTGGCCGCTGCGCCGGGCACCGCGCTGAAACGGCACGCTCGTCGCCGGATAGCCGAACCAGCGCACCATGCCGCGCAGGAACACGTCGTGGTGGTCGAGCGCATTGACGGCGTCGACCGCCACCCGGTCGAGCAGCATGAAGTCGGCGCTACCGGGTTCGATGTGCACGTCGCCGATGGTGTCGAGCAGGCGATAATAGAGATTTGACGTGGCGCGTTTGAACCACGATACGGCCTTGGGATCGTCGATGCGGCGTGCACCCACCACCTTGAAGCCGGCGCGCCACTGCGCCACCAGTTCGCGGATGACTTGCGGCGGATGTTCGAAGTCTGCGTCCATCACGATGACCGCCGCGCCGCGCGCGTGGCCGAGGCCCGCCCGCAGCGCCGGCTGATGACCGAAATTGCGGGTGAACGAGATGTAGCGCACGGCGGGTTCACGCTCCGCCGCGGCGCGGATCGCGGCCAGCGTGTTGTCGGTGCTGCCGTCGTCGACAAAGATGATCTCATAGCTGCCGAGCGGCGCGAGTTCCGCATGAAGCGCCGCGCACATGGGGGCGATGCTTTCCGCCTCGTTATGGGCGGGCAGCACGACCGAGAACTCGGGGGTCAGGTCGCCCATTGCAATCGATCCGGCGGATCTGCGCGCTCAGTTGTTTGCGCCGTGCGGCGAAAGCGCGCCGTCGCCAACGGCGGCGAACCTTGACCGATCGCCGCTGCCGGTTCAACAAGGAATTCAACGCCGGCAAACGCCATGGACAACACCGCCGCAATCGCGCCGCCGACGGACCGCTGGAGCCGGGCGGTGGACTACGCACGCCGCAAGCCCGGTACGATGCTGGCATGGGTGCTCGGCGTGCATTTCGTCGTCTGGTCCGTGCTGCCGATGCTGGTGTGCAACAACCTGCAGCTCGACCTCGTCGAG
Organism: uncultured Pseudomonadota bacterium; assembly: GCA_963773715.1. Classification (GTDB taxonomy): domain Bacteria; phylum Pseudomonadota; class Alphaproteobacteria; order Rhizobiales; family Xanthobacteraceae; genus Pseudolabrys. Next base: position 1,344,903 of record CAVZCM010000003.1, read on the forward strand.
GATCTGGCGCTCGGCAAGGAATGGCAGCTCGGTTACTGGAAGCATCCGCCGCTGCCCTGGTGGCTGGCCGATGCCGTCTACCGGCTCACCGGGCAGATCGACTCCGTCTATCTGCTCGGACCGCTGGCTCGCGGTGGCGTGCCTCTATTTCGTCTGGCGTTTCGGGTGTGAGGTGGCCGATCCGTTCATCGCGCTGCTGGCGGTGCTGTCGCTGGAAGGCCTGCACTTCTTCAATTTCTCGGCGGTCAAATTCGCCCACGACCAGATGCAGCTGCCGTTCTGGTCGCTGACCGGCTGGTTCGGCTATCGCGCCATTGCCGGCGGACGCAACCGCGACTGGCTTGCCGCCGGCGCCTTCCTCGCCCTGGCGTTCTGGTCGAAATACGCCGCGTTCGCGCTGGCCGCGACCGGGGGCATGGTGCTGTTGCTCGATCCCGATGCGCGGCGCACGTGGCGCACCCCCGGCCCATGGCTGATGTTCGCCGCGTTTCTGATCGTGCTCGCGCCCAATCTTTACTGGGTCGTGACGCACGGCTTCCAGCCGCTGCTTTATGTGGACCATCGCGCCAGGGAAATCGCGCACTGGTACCAGGTCTTCACCTTTCCGATGCAATGGACGGCGAGCCAGTTGTTCTTCCTGCTGCCGACCATCATTCTGGTGGGGCTCACCTACGGCGTTCTCACACTGCCGCGCCGGCGGCCGACGGGGTCGCCGTTTGCCCGCCGCTACGTGGCCGCGCTTGCGCTTGGCCCGTTCCTGTTCACCACGCTGGTCGCTTTGCTGACCGGACGCCTGCCTGTCGCCATGTGGGGTTATCCCCTGTGGTGTTTCGCGCCGCTTGCCTTCCTGATGTGGTTCAGGCCGGCTCTGGAAACACGCGCGCTGCGCCAGTTCGCGGCCGCCTTCGTCGCGATCTTCCTGGCGCTCCCCGTCGATTTACGCCGCCGTCGAACAACTCGAACCAGTTATCCACAACCGGCAGAAAGCGACGCATTTTCCCGGACGCGAGTTGGCGCGTATCCTGACTGAACGCTGGCACGCCGAGACCGGCACACCCTTGCATTATGTCGCCGGCGCACCGCTGTCTGGTGGCGCAGGGGAATTCGCCACCAACAACGTCGCGGTCTATTCCCGGGACCGTCCGCATGTGATTGTGCACGGCAATCCCGATCTGAGCGCATGGATTGATGTCGCGGATGTGAAACGCCGCGGTGCGCTCCTCATCTGGCAAGGACCTGCCGCGTTGCCGGCAGAGCTCAAGGCCCGGTTCCCGGGCGCCAGACTGCAAATGCCGCTCACGCTGCCGCAACGCACAATCGTGCCCAACGATCCGGCCGTGATTCAGTACGCCATTCTGCCGCCGGGCTCCTGACTCCGGGCCCAAACATCCTTACTATAACCGGAATTCGCGGTTGCGCCTGCTGGCGCCGTCGGGGACATTGAACATGGCGGTCCGAATCGGGGCCGACCGTCGTTGCTTACGTGTCCGGCGAAAGCCGTCTGGAAACGGCCAATGCTTCGTATCGGTGCCATCTTTGTTGTGGTCTGTATGGTGCTTATCGCCGGCTCGGTGGGGGCGGTGGCGTACCTCGGGCTGGCGCTGGATGTGGGCACAGCCGGCATTGTGGCGCTCGCCACCCTGGTCGCCCTGGTGCTCTACAACACGATCGACAACCGCCTGCGCGACCGCGGCGAATTGGGCGACCAGATCGCCGATCTATCCCGCGGGACCGCCGACCTGGCGCGTCAGGTGGCCGAGTTGTCGCGCCGTTTCAACGCGGTGGAAACGCGCGTCGACAGTTCCATAAATCGCGCGCGCAGCGCGTCCGATCCGCTGGCGTCCGAGATCGGCGAACTGGGTTTGCTGGTGCAGCAATTGGCCGACACGGTTGCGCACCACGATGTGCAGTTGCGACAGCAGCCGGCCGCATCGGCCTCGCCGGCGGTTTCACTTGCATCGCGGGAACCGGTCGAGAGCGTCGCCACCGACCCGTTGCCGTTGCATGAGCGTGACACCGTCAGCGGCGCGCCCCGATTTAAGGGCCTGCGCCGGGACGAGATCATCGAACTCGTCCGGCAGGCGGTCGACGACCACCGCATCGATCTCTATCTCCAGCCCATCGTCACCCTGCCGCAGCGCAAGGTGCGCTACTACGAGGCCATATCGCGCCTGCGCCTGGAAGACGGCGAGATCATCGCGGCTACCGATTTCCTGCCGTTCGCCGACAGTGCCGGGCTCCTGCCCAAGCTCGACAATCTGCTGCTGTTCCGCTGCGTGCAGGTGACGCGCCGGCTGCGCATGAAGAACCACGACGTCGGCGTGTTCTGCAATATCAGCCCGGCGACGCTTACGGACGCCGCCTACTTCAAGCAGATGCTCGACTTCATGGAAGCCAACCGGGCGCTGGCCTCCGCAATGACATTCGAATTCAGCCAGTACGACTATCGCAACTTCGGTCCGATCGAGCGCGAGAGCCTGGGCGCACTGGCCGAGTGCGGATTTCGATTCTCGCTCGATCATATCGGCGATCTGCGCATGGAGCCGCGCGAGCTCGCCGAAAACGGCGTCCGTTTCCTGAAGGCGCCGGCGAAGCTGCTGCTCAACCCTGCCACCAATGGCCAGAGCGATATCCATCCGGAAGATCTCGCCGACCTCCTGGCGCGTTTCGGTATCGACCTGATCGCCGAGCACATCGAAAGCGAGCGCATGGTGGTCGACCTGCTCGACTACGACGTGCGCTTTGGTCAGGGATTCCTGTTTTCGCCGCCACGGCCGGTGCGCGCCGAAGCGCTGCAACCGGTGGCGGACGGTGGCCTGCCCCAGACCGGCGAGCTGGCGCGCGCCAGCGCGCCGCCGGCCGCTTGACATCTCCACGTCGGATAGCGATGCGATAGCCGGCGCTGCGGGCCGGTCCGGAGCGACTGGAGATGTCCCGCATGACCGCTGCCACCCCGACGCTGTTGCCTCATTTTTCCTCGCTCGCGCCCGATTACGACGTGCTGCTGTGCGACGTCTGGGGGGTGGTGCACAACGGCATCGCCGCCCTCCCGGAGGCTTGCGATGCCCTGATGCGGGCCCGCGCGCGCGGCGCGGTGGTCGTGATGATCACCAACGCGCCGCGCCCGCGCGAGGCGGTGGCGGGCCAGCTCCGGCACTTTCATGTGCCGTCCGAGACCTGGGACGCCATCGTCTCTTCCGGCGACGTCACCCGCCGCGTGGTCGAGGCGCGGCACGGCAAGAGCGTGCATGTCATCGGCCCGGAGCGCGACCGTCCCATCTTCAGCGGCCTCAATGTGAAGTTCGCACCCCTTGAGACCGCCGACTACGTGGTCTGCACCGGGCTCCTCGACGACGACACCGAGACGCCGGACGATTATCGCGAGCGCTTGCAGGCGATGCTGGCGCGCAAGCTGTTCATGGTGTGCGCGAATCCGGACGTGGTGGTGGAGCGGGGCGAGCGTCTGGTCTATTGCGCCGGCGCCATCGCCGATCTCTACGCCACCATGGGCGGCGAGGTGCTCTACGCCGGCAAGCCCTACCGGCCGATCTACGATCTGGCGCTCGAGCGGGCGGCCGAGGCGGCAGGCCGCGAGGTGCCGCTGTCGCGCGTGCTGGCGATCGGCGATTCACTGCGCACCGATCTCAAGGGCGCGCGCACGGCCGGCGTCGATTTCCTGTTCATGACTGCCGGCATTCACGCCGAGGAACTGGGCGGGCGCGAGACGCCCGACATGGCGGCGCTCAACAGCGCCTTCGTCGCCGCCGGAGATGTGCCGAAAGCGGTGATGCGGCGTCTGGCCTGGTAACCGTCGTCCTAGGCCGCCGGCGCCTCGACGTTATCGAAGACAGCGTCGATCTTGCTCTTCAGCGTCTGCGCGTTGAACGGCTTGACAATATAGTTCGACACGCCCGCTTTCTTGGCGGCGATCACGTTTTCGGTCTTCGATTCCGCGGTGACCATGATGAAGGGCGTTTGCGCCAGTTCCGGATCGGCGCGCACTTCCTTCAACAGGCTGTAGCCGGTCATCGGCTCCATGTTCCAGTCGGAGATCACCAGGCCGTATTTGCGCTCGCGCAGCTTGGCGAGCGCCGTGCCGCCGTCGTTGGCGTCATCGACGTCTTCGAAGCCGAGCTGCTTGAGCAGGTTGCGAATGATGCGGACCATGGTGCTGTAATCGTCCACCACCAGGACCGGCATCGACAGATCGAGAGCCATAGCGCGTCACCCCGATACAGAGGTCTTCCCGCGTCGGTGCGGGAATGGAGGAAACCTAGCAACCCGGTTTGAACAAGCCGTTAATTTGAAAGTTCATTAACACAACGCTAACAGTGACCCGCGGTTAACGCCTCACTGTGATAATCGCCGCCGCAATCGTTCCTTTTTCGCCGAACCGGTCCGCCCAAACGACGCCAATGAACCAGTCCGACACGCCGGCCAGACCTTTTCATGTCGCGCAAGGCGCAGGCGCATCCATCGATCCCGGGCCGCTGGCCGGTGCGGTGGTGGCGATCGGCAATTTCGACGGCGTTCACCGCGGCCACCGCGCCGTGATCGGGGCGGCGCGCGCCCGCGCCCGGCAACTCCGACGGCCGGCGGCGGCGCTGACCTTTTCGCCGCACCCGCGCCAGTTTTTCCGGCCGCAGGAACCGCTGTTCATGCTCTCAAGCCTCGCCGACAAGATGCGGCTGCTGGCCGCGACCGGGCTCGACGGGGCGGTGGTGATGACATTCGATGCGGCGCTCGCCGCCACCCCGGCGGAGGATTTCATCGGGGATATCCTGGCCGGTCGGCTCCGGATCGGCGGCGCGGCCATCGGCTTCGACTTCCATTTCGGCAAGAACCGCACCGGCTCGCCGGCTTATCTCACGGAGCAGGGCGCCCGGCTCGGCTTCGCCGTCGACGTGGTGCCCCCGCTCGAGGACGAGGGGCGGCCGGTCTCATCCGGCTCGATCCGGCAGGCACTCGCCGCCGGGCGGGTGGTGGAGGCGGCCGAATTGCTCGGCGCCCCCTGGTTCGTGACCGCGGAAGTCATCCACGGCGAGAAGCGCGGGCGCGAGCTCGGCTTTCCCACCGCCAACATGAAGCTCGACCCGGCCTGCGGCCTCAAGCACGGTGTCTATGCGGTGCGGGTGCGCGTCGACGGCGAATTGCGGGACGGGGTGGCGAGCTTCGGCTGCCGGCCCATGTTCGACGACGGCGCGCCGCTGCTGGAGGTGTTCCTGTTCGGGTTTACCGGCGACCTCTACGGCAAGGTCATCGAGGTCGCCTTCATCGGCTGGATCCGGCCGGAACAGAAGTTTGCCTCGGTCGAGGTCCTGATGCAGCAGATGGAGGCCGACGCCGCCCAGGCCCGCGACGCGCTCGCCCGCGCCCCAGGCGCGTTTCCGGCTCTGGGCGCGATTTGAGCCGGCGCTTGCCGCTGTATTGACGTTGTGTAGACACATCTTATATACACAATGACAACACAGTAGGGCATTGCCCAGGAGTTCGCCCATGAGCACCGATGTTCGCGCGCGCGCGGAGCGGCCCAAGGCCGGGCGCGACGCCACGATCCATATTCGGGCATCCAAGAAGACCAAGGAGCTGATCGAAGCGGCCGCCTCCAGCGCCGGCAAGTCGCTGAGTGAATTCATGTTGGACAGCGCCCGCCAGCAGGCGATCGATGTGCTCTTGGATCAACGGCTGTTCGTGCTGGAACCCGATCGATACGCCGCCTTCATGCACGCCCTCGACAATCCTCCGCCGGCGGGACCCAAGCTGAAGGCGCTGATGAAGCGCCGTCCACTTTGGCAGAAATAGACGAAGGCCGGCTCTCGGCGCCCGCGCCGCTCACCCCTGCGCACGACCTTACACGGTTCGCCTGCGGGAAGCCGGAGCTCGATGATTGGCTGAAAAACCGCGCCTTGGATAGCGAGGGACGCACGGCGCGCACCTACGTGGTGTGCGAGTCCCGGCGGGCTGTGATCGGTTACTACTGCATTTCCACCGGCAGCGTCGAGCGGCGGGCGCTGCCGCCCGGGATGAAACGCGCGAGGGGGCTGCCGAACCAGGTTCCCGTTGCCATCATCGGCCGCTTGGCCCGTGATCGAAGCTATGCCGGAAAGGGCCTCGGTCGCGATCTCCTGCAGGATGTGCTTCATCGCATCCTGGCGGCTTCCCGGATCATTGGCGTCCGCGCTGTCCTGGTGCACGCCCACGACGAAGAGGCGGCAGGTTTCTGGCGGGACCATGAATTCATCGAATGTCCCATCGGCTCGCGGACCTTCTATCTGCCGATCGAAACAATCGCAGACGCCATTTGACCTGCTGACCCCCGGAAAACCGGCCTTTCCGCCGTCGAATCAGCCTGCTAGTACACGCCCCATGTCGAAAGAGCGCGATTATTCAGAAACCCTGTTCCTGCCGCAGACGGATTTCCCGATGCGCGCCGGCCTGCCGCAGAAGGAGCCGGAAATCCTCAAGCGCTGGCAGGACGCCGGCATGTACGACCGGTTGCGCGAAGCCTCGAGGGGGCGGCCGAAATTCATCCTGCACGACGGCCCGCCTTACGCCAACGGCAACATCCACATCGGCACCGCGCTCAACAAGATCCTCAAGGACCTGGTGACCCGCAGCCAGCAGATGCTCGGCTACGACGCCAACTACGTTCCGGGCTGGGACTGCCACGGCCTGCCGATCGAGTGGAAGATCGAGGAGGAGAACTACCGCGCCAGGGGCAAGGCGAAGCCGAATTTTTCCGATCCGGCGGCGATGATCGCGTTCCGGCAGGAATGCCGCGCCTATGCGCAGCACTGGCTGGAGGTGCAGCGCGAGGAGTTCAAGCGGCTCGGCGTCGAGGGCGACTGGAACCATCCCTACACGACCATGAGCTTTCCGGCCGAGGCGCAGATCGCGCGCGAGCTGATGAAGTTCGCCGCCAACGGCACCTTGTACCGCGGGAGCAAGCCGGTGATGTGGAGCGTGGTGGAGAAGACCGCGCTGGCGGAAGCCGAGGTCGAGTACGAGGACTACACCAGCGATACGGTGTGGGTGAAGTTTCCGGTTCGACAGCTACGCGGTGAAGATAACTCAATAAGACGAAGACTATAATTCGAGCATGCGAAATGGACGAACAGTGATGAAATACTCCGTGCGGCTCGTCGAATGAAAGGAAGTCAGAGCAGGCAGTTTGTAATTTGGACGACCACACCATGGACGTTGCCCGGCAATAGAGCGATCAGTTTTTCCGGCGCAATCAAATATGGACTTTACAAAGTCACCGATGCTCCGCCGGACAATTGGGCGAAGTTGGCGAATTATTCTGATTCTTGCGGAAACCTTGCGGACGAGGTGTTAAAGCAGGCTCGTGTTAGTGGCTAGGAAAGATTGACGAGTGAACTTCGACGATCAATTGTTGTCGGTGACATGTCGCCATCCGCTCGCAGGCAAAGGTACGATTTCGCATACCTCTGCTCGCGGGCGATCACGTCACCGATGACACCGGAACCGGCTTTGTGCACACCGCGCCGGGCCACGGTCGCGAAGACTTCGACATCTGGATGGATCATCGCGGCGAACTTGAAGGACGCGGCATCGCCACAACCATCCCCTACACCGTCGACGAGAACGGCGCCTTCACCGAGGCCGCGCCCGGCTTTACGGGCAAGCGCGTCATCAACGACAAGGGCGAAAAGGGTGACGCCAACGAGGCGGTGATCAAGGCACTGGTTGAGGCCGGCATGCTGATCGCGCGCGGCCGGCTCAAGCACCAGTATCCGCACTCCTGGCGCTCCAAGAAGCCGGTCATCTTCCGCAATACGCCGCAGTGGTTCATCGCCATGGACAAGGATATCGACCGCAAGGGCGATACCCTGCGTGCGCGCGCGCTCAAGGCCATCGTGGATACCCGGTGGGTGCCGCCGCAGGGCGAGAACCGCATCACCGGCATGATCGAAAGCCGGCCCGACTGGGTGATCTCGCGCCAGCGCGCCTGGGGCGTCCCGATTGCGGTCTTCATCAAGCCAGATCCCGACGGTTCGGTCGAGGTCCTGCAGGACCCCGATGTCGAGTTACGCATCGTCGAGGCCTTCGAGCAGGAGGGCGCCGACGCATGGTATGCGCCGGGCGCGCGTGAACGGTTCCTCGGCAAGCACGCCAGCGAGGACTGGCAGAAGGTCGACGACATTCTCGACGTCTGGTTCAATTCCGGCTCGACACATGCGTTCGTGCTGGAAGATCCGGATCATTTTCCGCAACTTGCCGGTATCAGGCGCAAGCGCGACGGCGGTGACGACACGGTGATGTATCTGGAGGGCTCCGATCAGCACCGCGGCTGGTTCCATTCCTCGCTGCTCAAATCGTGCGGCACGCGTGGCCGCGCGCCCTTCGACGTCGTCGTCACCCACGGGTTCACGCTCGCCGAAGACGGCCGCAAGATGTCGAAGTCGCTCGGCAATACCATCGCGCCGCAGGACGTCATCAAACAGTCCGGCGCCGATATCCTGCGCATGTGGGTGGCCTCGTGCGATTACTGGGACGACCAGCGTATCGGCAAGGAAATCCTCAAGACCACCACCGACACCTATCGCAAACTGCGCAACACCGTCCGCTGGATGCTGGGCAATCTCGCGCATTTCCGCGAGGAAGAGCGCGTCACCCACGCCGAGCGCATGCCGGAGCTGGAGCGGCTGATGCTGCACCGGCTCGCCGAGCTCGACGCGCTGGTGCGCAAGGCCTATGCCGAATACGACTACAAGCGCGTTTTCGCCGCGCTCACCGGCTTCATGACCTCGGACCTGTCGGCCTTCTATTTCGACATCCGCAAGGACACGCTTTATTGTGATCCCGCGTCGTCGCAGCAGCGCAAGGCGTGTCTCACCGTGCTCGACCATATCTTCCGCTGCACCGCCACCTGGCTCGCGCCCATGCTCTGCTTTACGGCGGAGGAGGCCTGGATTTCGCGCTACGGCGCCGACGCGACGTCGGTGCATCTCGAGGTGTTCCCCGCAATTCCGTCGGCGTGGCGCGACGACGGGCTCGCCGAGAAGTGGCGAAAAATTCGCACCGTGCGCCGCGTCGTCACCGGCGCGCTGGAAGTCGAACGCGCGCAAAAGCAAATCGGCTCCTCGCTCGAAGCTCATCCGATCGTGCATGTTTCGGACGAGGCACTGTTTGAAGCCGTGGCCGATGTCGATCTCGCCGAGATCTGCATCACGTCGGCGGCGACCCTTGTGCGGGACGCGGGGCCGGAAAACACCTTCCGTCTGTCCGATGTGGCCGGCGTCGCTGTGGTACCCAACCTCGCGGAAGGCACCAGATGCGCACGTTCGTGGAAAGTGCTCAACACCATCGGCGCCGATCCCGAATACCCCGACGTTTCCCCGCGCGACGCCCAGGCGCTGCGCGAATGGGACGCCATGCGCAGGGCGGCGGAGTGATTTAGGGAATGGAGTGACGGCCGATCAATAAAGTCGTCCCCGCGAAGGCGGGGACCCATAACCACCAGACGTGAGATTGGGTCATGCCGTATTACGTCTACATTCTCGCAAGTAAGCGGCATGGCACGTTGTATATCGGCATTACCAACGATTTGCGGCGGCGAATGGGAGAACATCGGCTTGGCTTAGGCTCGAAGGTCGTCAAGCAGTATCGCGTTCTGCGTCTGGTCTACGTCGAGACATGCGACGATCCGGAGTCGGCCATCGGCCGCGAGAAGCAATTGAAGAAATGGAATCGCGATTGGAAGATTCAGCTGATCGAAGACGAGAATCTGGAATGGCGCGACCTCACTCATCTCATCGCCTGAGGGATTTCCTGCCATCGGCTGAATGCGCCGCCCTATCGATAGGCTGCGGCGTATGGGTCCCCGCCTTCGCGGGGACGACCGTGAAATGAAACTCAGCGGCCCGCTTACCCGCTTCGGCGTCATCGTTGCCGCGCTTGCCTGTTTGGCCGATCAGGCGGCCAAGCTCTATCTGCTGCACGTTTTCGATCTCGCCGCCAATGGTCCCATCCGGGTCGGACCGTTCTTCCACCTCGTCCTCACCCGCAACACCGGCATCAGTTACGGCCTGTTCCAGACCAGTGGACCTCTCGGCGCCTGGGTGCTGCTGGGAGTCAAGATGATCGCGGTGGCCCTGTTGTGGGCCTGGCTCGCCCGCGCCCGCGACCGGCTCACCGCCCTTGCGCTGGGCCTCATTATCGGGGGAGCGATCGGGAATGGAATCGACCGGCTTGCCTATGGTTGGGTGGCCGATTTCGTCTATTTCCACATTACGACGGCCCACTGGCGGTTTAGCTGGTACGTTTTTAACCTGGCGGATGTAGCCATCGTTGCCGGGGTAATCGCCCTCCTGTATGAATCCCTGCGCGGAGGTCACGCCGCAAAAGCGCCCTGATCCGCGGCCATATATGACCGCAGATCGTTGAATTCCGGAAGGAATTCGAGGCTTTCCGGCCCGAGGCCCCGAGATTCGGATGTACGCCATGCGCCTGTCCCGTTTGACCGCCCGTTCGCCGGTGACCGCCGCTTTCGGTGCCGCGGCTGCCATAACGGTGCTCCTGGCCAGCCCCGGCACCGCCCGTGCCGAAGACGATGGCCGCACCTTCGAACAGGGTATCATCCACAACATCCTGACCGGAATCGGTTTGCAGGATCCCAACGCAACGCAGCCCACCTACGAGCAGCGGCCGCCGCTGGTCATTCCGAAGGGCGACAACCTGCCGCCGCCGCAGAAACCCGGTGCAGTCATCGCCAACAACCCGGCCTGGCCCAGGGACCCGGATGTCCTGCGTGCCAAGGCCCTCGCCAAGCGTGAGAAGAATCGCGACGTCGAAGCCGAGATGTTGCGCGAGAACGATCCCTTGCCGCCGGATCAGCTCGGCCCGAGGGGTGCGGGTGCGCGGCAGGCCAGCGCAGGCATTCCGGACTCCGGACACATTCAGGGCCGGACGAACATCTTGAGCCCGTCGGAACTCGGCTACAAAGGTGGCCTGTTCAGCAACATGTTCGGCGACGGCAAGGAGGAAGAAACCGCTGCGTTCAGCGGCGAGCCGGCGCGCACCTCGCTCACGCAGCCGCCGGCCGGGTACCGGACGCCGTCGCCCGACCAGCCCTACGGGGTGAATACGGCGAGCGGCCCGCCGAAGGCCGACAAGAACTATACGTCGAGGGGCACGGCCGACAAGGACCAGTGAGCCGCCCGGCTGACGATCCTGATTTGTCATGTCTATGCGGGCGTAAACTTCCCGGGGTGCGACAACTGTCCCGTTTTGCGAAGGGAGCGAATGTGATCGCCAGAAGAGGCTTCGTCTTTACCGCCGCTGCCGTCCTGGCCGTGGCGCTTGCCGGCCCCTCATACGCTGCCGCGACCGGCCCCAAGATCGCGGATTTCACCCTGAAGAACGGTCTGGAACTGGTGGTCATCCCCGACCACCGTGCGCCGGTCGTCACCCACATGATCTGGTACAGGGTCGGCGCCGCCGATGAAGTGCCGGGCAAGTCGGGCCTCGCGCATTTCCTCGAGCATCTGATGTTCAAGGGCACCAGCAAGCATCCCGCCGGAGAGTTCTCGAAAGTCGTGGCGAACATGGGCGGGCGCGAGAACGCTTTCACCACCGACGACTATACCGGTTACTTCCAGCGCGTCCCCAGGGACCAGCTGAAGACGGTGATGTCATTCGAGGCCGACCGTATGACCGGACTGGTGCTGACCGACGAAGTGGTTTTGCCGGAACGGGAAGTCATCCTCGAAGAGCGCAATCAGCGTATCGAGAACAATCCGCGCGCCAGGCTCGGCATTCAGGTCGACGCGGCGCTCTTTCTCAATAGCCCCTATGGCAAGCCGACCATCGGCTGGCGCAGCGAGATGGAGAATCTCACCCGCGACGATGCCATCGCGTTCTATCACCGCTTCTATGCGCCGAATAACGCGGTGGTGGTGATTGCCGGCGACGTCGAGCCACAAGAGGCGCTCAGGTTCGCGGAAGAAACTTACGGCAAGCTCGCGCCGAACCCGAAGCTCGCGCCGCGCCACCGGCCCAAGGAGCCACCGCCGGTGGCCGCGCGCACGGTGACGCTTGCCGACGCCCGTGTCGAGCAGCCGTCAATACAGCGGGCCTACCTGGTGCCGTCGTTCACGACCGCAAAACCGGGCGAGTTTGAAGCGCTGGAATTGCTCGCCCATATCCTCGGCAGCGGCACCAATAGCCGGCTCTACAAGGAGCTGGTGGTCGCCAGGATGCACGCGGTCAACGTCGGGGCCTGGTATGACAGTTCGGCGCTCGACATGTCGAAGTTCGGCGTCTACGGCGCGCCGCGGCCAGGCGTCACGCTGCCGCAGCTCGAGAAGGAAATCGACGCGGTGATCGCCCATGTGGTTGACAAGGGCGTGACCGCCGACGAACTCGAGCGCAGCAAAACGCGGCTGATTGCCGACGCGGTCTATGCGCATGACAGCCAGGCCAGTATGGCGCGCTGGTACGGCAGTGCGCTGATGACCGGAGCGACGGTCCATGACGTCGCCAGATGGCCCGACCGCATCCGCGCCGTCACTGCGGAACAGATCCAGCGCGCCGCGCGCCAGTGGCTCGACATCCGGCGCTCGGTCACCGGCTTCCTCATCAAGGACACCAGCCCGCAGGCGGAGAAACGTTCATGACCCGGTTTTTGACGTCGCTTGCGCTGGCGGGATTTGCCTTTCTCGCCGCGGTGCCCGCTGCCTCGGCGATGAAAATCGAGAAGATCCTGACGCCTGCCGGGATCACCGCCTGGCTGGTGCGCGAGCATTCGGTGCCGATGGTGTCGCTCAATTACGCCTTCCGCGGCGGTTCGAGCCAGGACGAGGCCGAAAAGTCCGGTACCGCCAACCTCGTTGCCAGCACGCTCGATGAAGGCGCCGGCGATCTCGATAGCGCGCAGTTTCACGACCGCCTCGAACGGCGCGCCATCGATCTCGGCTTCCGCGCTGCGCGCGATTACTTCCGCGGCACGCTGCGCAGCCTCAACGAGCACCGGGAGGAGGCATTCGATCTCCTGCATCTTGCGTTAACCGAGCCGCGGTTCGAGGCAATGGCGATCCAGCGCGTGCGTGGCCAGGTCATGTCCGGCCTGCGGCGCGAGGTCACCAATCCCAACGACGTCGCCAGTCTGCGCTGGTGGCAGACCGCGTTCCCGGGCCACCCCTACGGCCGCCAGACCGACGGTTCGCTGGAGACGGTGCCGCGCATCACTGCTGATGACCTGCGCAACTACGTGCGCCGGGTGTTCGCCCGCGACAATCTCACCGTTTCCATCGTCGGTGACATCGATCCCGGGACCGCGGCCGCGCTGATCGACCGCGCCTTTGGCGGTCTGCCGGCCGGGAGTGACCTGAAGCCGGTGCCCGAGGCGGTTCCGGTCGGGCTCGGCAAGCGCATCGTCATCAAGCTCAACGTGCCGCAGTCGGTCGTGACTTTTGGCGGGAAGGGCATTGCGCGCAACGACCCCGATTTCATGGCTGCCTATGTCGTCAATCACATCCTTGGTGGCGGCGACTTTACCTCGCGCCTCTACCGCGAAGTGCGCGAAAAGCGCGGGCTCGCGTACGGCGTCTATGACAGCCTGGTCTGGTTCCAGCGCGCCGCCGTCCTGATCGGCGGCACCGCGACCCGCGACGACCGCACCGGCGATACGCTCAAGATTATCGAGGAGCAGATTGCGCGCATGGCGGAGGCGGGGCCAACGCCCGAGGAACTGGCGGCGGCCAAGTCCTATCTCAAGGGCGCTTACGCCTTGTCACTCGAACTCGTCGCGCAAGATCGCCGCGCAGCTTACCCAGATCCAGCTCGACAATCTGGGTATCGACTACATGCAGCGCCGCGCCGCCATGATCGATGCGGTGACGCTGGCCGACGCCAGGCGGGTGGCGAAACGCCTCTATGGTGGCGGCATGCTGGTCACCGTCGCAGGCCGGCCCAAGGATCTGGCCTCGGGCGCCGTCGCCAAGGATTGAGACGGTTGCGGGCTGCCCGCGTTGTGGGCAGTGCGTGTCGGGATGCGCTAAGGTGTCATGGCCGGCCTTGTGCCGGCCATCTCGTTTAGGTAGGCACGATAGTCGCGTCCCTGATCGGGATGCCCGCGCCAGGCGCGGGCATGACAACGGAAATGCCGTGTAATGCCCATCCAGCAATCCATCGACAGCGCGCTCGAAAAGAACATCGGGACCCATGGCGTTGCCGACGGCGCGCTCACCGCGGCGCTGAAGCGGGCGGAAGGCGCGCTCGAAGACTTGCGCGCGCGCCACGCTGACCGCTCGCTGCCGTTGCTACGCCTGCCGGAGCGCACCGACGATCTCGCCGGCATCCGTGAGGCCGCGCGCAAGCTGGTCGACAGCGCGAGCGACGTTGTGATCCTCGGCACCGGCGGGTCCTCGCTTGGCGGCCAGACGCTGGCGCAGCTTGCCGACTATCACGTGCCTGGCGTCGGCAGCCTCGGCGGCGTTCCGCGCCTGCACGTCATCGACAATCTCGATCCGTTATCGTTCGAGGCGATGCTGGCGAAGTTGCCGCTCGCCACAACGCGGTTTGTCGCGATTTCCAAGTCCGGCGGCACTGCCGAGACGCTGATGCAGACCATCGCTGCACTATCCGCGCTCAAGAACGCGGGCCTCGATCCGCGCAACGGCTTTGTCGGCCTGAGCGAGCCGGCGACGCCCGGCAAGCGCAACGGCCTGCGCGATCTCCTGACCAGGTATCAGGTGCCGATGCTCGACCATGACCCTGGTGTCGGCGGCCGCTTCTCGGTGTTGTCGAATGTCGGCCTGTTGCCGGCGGCGGCGCTCGGCCTCGATATCGCGGCCATTCGCAACGGCGCGGCGGCGGCCTTTGCGCCGGTGCTGGCGAAGAAGAAACCGGCGGAAGTGCCGGCCGCGCTCGGCGCCGCGCTCGGCGTCGCGCTGGCCGAAAGCAGGGGCAAGACCATCAGCGCACTGATGGCCTACAGCGATCGCCTCGAACGCTTCACCCATTGGTACGTGCAGCTGTGGGCCGAGAGTCTCGGCAAGGAAGGCAAGGGCACCACGCCGCTCGGCGCGCTCGGTCCGGTCGACCAGCACAGCCAGGTGCAGCTCTTCATCGCCGGCCCGCGCGACAAACTTTTCAACGTCGTCACCGTCGGCGCCGCCGGCCTGGGTCCCCGCATGGACGGCGAACTGGCGCGGCTTGCCGGCGAGCCCGGCTTTGCCGGAAAGACCATCGGCGACCTGGTGGCAGCCGAAGGCCGCGCCACCGCGGAGACGCTGGCCAGCAACGGCTGTCCGGTACGTACCTTCCACATCGATCGTCTCGACGAGGAAAGCCTCGGCGAACTTCTGATGCATTTCATGCTCGAGACCATCATCGCGGCGCATCTTTTCGGCATCGACGCCTTCGATCAGCCGGCGGTGGAAGAGGGCAAGGTGCTGGCGAAGAAGTATTTGACCGGCGCATAGCCTCTCAGACGTCATGCCGGCTTTATGCCGGGGGTCCGCGTCTTTATGCTGCGAGTCGAATACCTGCCCGGCCATGACCATGATCCGCATCACCGACACCATATCGCTCGACGAATCCGAACTGGAGGAAAGCTTCGTGCGCTCCTCCGGGCCGGGCGGGCAGAACGTCAACAAGGTCTCAAGCGCCGTACAATTGCGCTTCGACGCGCGCCACTCGCCCTCGCTGCCCAATGACGTCGCCATCCGGCTGATGCGCCTCGCCGGCAGCCGCCTGACCAAGGACGGCGTCATTGTCATCGTCGCGCAGAGTTATCGCGACCAGACCCGCAACCGCGCCGAGGCGCGCGAGCGCCTGGTCGAGTTGATCCGCCAGGCGGCGGTGAAGCCGACCCCGCGCCGTGCCACCAAGGTGCCCAGGGCCGCCAGGAAGCGCCGGCTGGAGGGCAAACGCCACCGCGCCGACATCAAGAAAATGCGCAGCGGCAGGGGCTTCGATTGAATAGCGGGGGCAGTCGTCGGCGCCGCCTTACGGCAGCCCGGTCCGCGGCGCTAAGCTCCTTCCAGCCGAATCGCCGCCTTTTTCCCTCTCCCCGCAAGCGGGGAGAGGGTGCCGAGCGAGCTTGCGAGCGAGGTGGGTGAGGGGGCGTTTCGCCATGCCCCTCACCCGACTTCCTCGTTCCACTCGGAAGTCGACCTCTCCCCGCAAGCGGGGAGAGGTGAAGGAAGAAAAATGCCCGTCCGCCAATTGCCCGAAAACGTCATCAACCGCATCGCCGCCGGCGAGGTGGTCGAGCGGCCGGCGAGCGTGGTCAAGGAACTGGTCGAGAACGCGCTCGATGCCGGCAGCACCCGCATCGAGGTGCTGACCGACGGCGGCGGGCGGCGGCTCATCCGGGTCACCGATGACGGCGCCGGCATGACCCGCGCCGATCTCGAACTCGCCATCGAGCGCCACGCCACGTCCAAGCTCGACGGCGACGATTTGCTTTCAATTCATACCCTCGGTTTCCGCGGCGAGGCGCTGCCATCGATCGGTGCCGTGAGCCGGCTGACCATCACCAGCCGCCATGCTTCCGAGCCGCACGCCTGGGCGATCATCGTCGATGCCGGCGTGGCTTCGCCGGTCAAGCCCGCCGCGCTGGGGCAGGGCACCGGGGTTGAGGTGCGCGACCTCTTCTACGCGACGCCCGCGCGGCTCAAGTTCCTCAAGACCGATCGCAGCGAAGCCGAAGCCGTGCGCGAAGTGGTGCGGCGGCTGGCCATGAGCCGGCCGGACGTCACCTTCTCATTGGCCGGCGAGGAGCGCGCACCGGTGACCTGGGACGCGCCGCCGGACGGCGACCGGCTGCTTCGGCTCGGCGACGTGCTGGGCGCCGACTTCCGCGCCAATGCCATCGCCATCGAGGCCGAGCGCGAAGGCGTGTCGCTTTCGGGCTTCGCCGCGCTACCGACCCTGTCGCGCGCCAATTCGCTCGGGCAATATCTTTTCGTCAACGGCCGCCCGGTGCGCGACAAGCTTCTGATCGGCGCGGTGCGTGCGGCCTACGCCGACTATCTGCCGCGCGACCGCCATCCGGTGCTGGCGCTCTTCGTGACGCTCGGGTCGCGCGAGGTCGACATCAACGTGCATCCGGCCAAGACGGAAGTGCGCTTCCGTGACGGCGGTCTGGTGCGCGGGCTGATCGTGCGCGCGCTGAAGGAAGCGCTCGAACGCGAGGGCCAGCGCGCAGCGTCGACCGGCGGCGGCGCCACCATCGCCGCATTCCGCCTGCGCCAGGGTCCGTACGAGATGCCGCGCGGCGGCTACGACTGGCGGCGTTCGCCGGCACGGCCGGCACCGTACGTCGCGCCGCGCGGCGCCGGTTTCGGTTTTGCCGAAGCCGCGCAAGCGGTGTTCGATGTGGGCGCGCCGGCGGCGGATGCCCGCGCCGATGTGGTGGAAGCCGCGCCCGAACTGCTCGACCGTCCCTTAGGTGCCGCGCGCGCGCAGATACATGAGACCTACATCGTCTCGCAAACCCGCGACAGCCTCGTCATCGTCGACCAGCACGCCGCCCACGAGCGCATCGTCTACGAGCGCATGAAGGCGGCGCTGGAGGTTTCCGGCGTGGCGCGGCAGATCCTGCTCATCCCCGAGATTGTCGAACTCGACGAGGCCGACGCCGCGCGGGTTGTGGCGCGCGCGGAGGACCTGGCGCGCTTCGGTCTGGTGATTAAATCCTTTGGGCCTGGTGCGGTGGCGGTGCGCGAGACGCCGTCGCTGCTGGGCGAGGTCGAGGTCAAGGGCCTGATGCGCGATCTCGCCGAGCACATGGCGGAGTGGGACGATTCATTGCCGCTTGAGCGTCGGCTGATGCACGTCGCCGCTACCATGGCCTGCCACGGCTCGGTGCGCGCCGGCCGTCGGCTCAAGCCCGAAGAGATGAACGCGCTGTTGCGGGAAATGGAAGAGGTGCCCAATTCCGGCCAGTGCAACCACGGCCGGCCGACTTATGTTGAGTTGAAGCTGGGGGATATCGAAAGGCTGTTTGGGAGGCGCTGATGGTGGGCCGAATGGATATGATGCCTTGGATAATCGACGGGCTGAAAGCGAACGGCGGAAAAGTATATTACATCGAAATTGCAAAACATATTTGGACAAATCATCGGCGCGAGATCGAAACTTCAGGTGATTTTGTCTATAAATGGCAATATGAAATGAGATGGGCCGGAGATGCATTGGTCCGAGCAAAAAGATTATCAAGCATGGAAATTCTGGAGTTTGGGAGCTTGTAATTTAGTTGGCAGATTAGACGGTACGCAAAAATACCAGCTCCGTATCGTCGTAATCGCGCCGATCCAGCTCCTCGAAGCCGTCCGGCGCGTTGAAGCCGGCATCGGCCGCTTCCTCGACCACGATCAAAGCACCCGGCTTCAGCCAGCCACCGTCGCGCGCCGAAACGAGCGCCTTCTCCGCCAGCCCCTTGCCATACGGCGGATCGAGAAACACCAGCGCGAACGGCTCCAGCGGATGCGCCGGCCCGAGCCTGGTGGCGTCGCGGCGGAAGACGCGGGTGACGCCGCCGAGCCCCAGCGTCTCGATGTTGTTGCGCAGAAGCGCGCGCGCTTCCACGCCATCGTCGACGAACAGCGCGTAGGACGCACCGCGCGACACCGCTTCGATGCCGAGCGCGCCGGTGCCGGCGAAAAGGTCGAGCACCCGCGCGCCGGTGACCGGGTCGCCATAGGCATGCATGAGGATATTGAACAGCGCCTCGCGCAGACGATCACTGGTCGGGCGCACTGCGTCCGATTTCGGTCCGGCGATGGGCCGCGAGCGCAGTCTGCCGCCGACGACCCTCATGGGTGTTTCTTCTTTTTGCGCATGATCTGATCCGGAAACCGGTTCCCCCTTTTCGGGATCATGCGCGCGGCCTGGGTCTTGATGGCCGCGGCCCGCCGCTGCGGTCACGGCGACGGTGCGGCTTCTTGCGCGCGCCGGGTGTCTTGGTGTCGTCGCGTTCCGCCTTTTCACGGTCATCCTGGGCCGCGTGGCTTTGGCGTGTTGCCGGGGAGGCGCGGCCTCGACCGTCGCCTTCGGAATCGCGCCTCGCGCGCGCATCAGGGTGACGCGCGGAAGCCGCCTCATCCTCCAGCGGCCCTTCGAAATCGGCATTGGCCGCCCTGGCGATCTCCGGCCCCAGCGTCTTGCGCAGCACCGGCGTTTCTACTTCCTCGACCGCGCCTTCCGCGAGTTCGCCCAGTTCGAACGGCCCGTAGGCCAACCGGATGAGCCGGTTCACCCTCAGCCCGAGATGCTCCAGCACCTTGCGCACCTCGCGGTTCTTGCCTTCCTTGATGGCGAAGGTGAGCCAGACATTGGCGCCCTGTTCACGGTCGAGCGTGGCTTCGATCGGTCCGTAGCGCACGCCGGCGATGGTGACGCCGTTCTTCAGCGTGTCGAGCGCCTGCTGGCTGGCGCGTCCGAGCGCGCGCACGCGATAGGAGCGCAGCCAGCCGGTCGCCGGCAATTCGAGGACGCGCGCCAGCCCGCCGTCGTTGGTCAGGAGCAACAGCCCTTCGGTGTTGATGTCGAGCCGCCCGACGCTGATCAGCCGCGGCAGGTGCCTGGGCAGTGCGCGGAACAGGGTGTCGCGCCCCTGCGGGTCGGAGTGCGTCGTCACCAGCCCGCGTGGCTTGTGATAGCGGAAGAGCCGCGTGCGGGCGCGGCCGGGCAGGGGCGCGCCGTCCACCGTGATGCGGTCGCGAGGCCTGATATTCAGCGCGGGCGAGGCGATCACGGCGCCGTTCACCGTCACCCGGCCGGCGGCGATCCAGGATTCCGCCTCGCGTCGCGAGCCGAGCCCGGCGCGGGCGATCACCTTGGCGATGCGCTCGCCCTGTTTGGCGTCGCCTGATTTGTCTTGGGTCCCTTTTTCGGGCATGAGCAGCATTTATGGCATCGCCTCCGTTCATGCAAATGGCCCTCGAAGAAGCCCGCGCGGCGCAAGCGCGGGGCGAGGTGCCGGTCGGCTGCGTTATCGTGCGTAGCGGGGAGGTCATCGCGCGCGCCGGCAACCGGACGCTCGCCGACAGGGACCCGACGGCGCATGCCGAACTGATCGCCATCCGCGAAGCCGCGGCCACACTCGGCTCCGAGCGGCTGATCGATTGCGATCTCTATGTGACGCTCGAGCCCTGCACCATGTGCGCGGCGGCGATGTCGTTCGCCCGCATCCGCCGCCTCTATTTCGGCGCCGCCGATCCCAAGGGCGGCGCGGTCGAGCACGGCGTGCGCTTCTTCGCCTCGCCGGCCTGCCATCACCGGCCGGACGTCTACGGCGGCATCAATGAAAGCGAATGCGCGAAGCTGCTGAAAGGATTTTTCGAAGCGCGGCGGACGTGAATCGCCGCCGCCGGGACAGGTCCGGCCGCGATCAGAATGGCCCGGTGTTGCCTTAAGCCGACTTGTCCACCAGCTTGCCCATACCGGGCGGCGGCGGTGGCGGTGACCGCCGGGTCACGGCTTCCGAGGTGAGCGCTGCGGATTCGCGCTCGCGCCCCTGCGGCGCCGACGGCGGCGACTTCGGCGATGTAGCGGTCTTCGGCTCTATCATCATGATGCCGATAGTGTTGTCGCTCATGAACGGTACTCAAAAACGGATGAGCCACGGTGTACCGCCGATCTTTCAACATAAAACAACACCCGGCGCCGAAATCCGGGGGGTCCCGGAAACGGTTTGTTGACCTTAAGAGAGCGTGGATTGGCAGGAGCCGCAGCGGAACAAGGAGTTACGCCTGCCTGGCGAAATCCCAGGCTGTCCGCGCCAGCGGTCTGATCATCTCGGCCTTCGCCGGCGCGAATTCACTCGTTGCCGTCCCGTCGCGCACGCGGCCAATGATGCCTTGCAGGATGGCGGCGATGCGGAAGAAGTTGTAGGCGAGATAGACCGGCAGCCAGGGGCGCGGATCGAGCCCCGTGCGCACGACATAACGGTCGACGTAATCGTTCATCGACGGAATGCCGAGCGCGGTGAGATCATGCCCGACCAATGAAGCCGTTCCGGCCGCGCTTTCGGAATGCGGCATGTGCCAGGCCATCAGGTGATAGGAAAAATCGGCGAGCGGATCGCCGAGCGTCGACAGCTCCCAATCGAGCACCGCAATGATCTTTGGTGCGTCTCTGGCGACAATCAGATTGTCGAGCCGGTAATCGCCGTGCACGATGCGGATCGGTCCTGCGGGCGGCAGGTGTTGTGGCAACCATTCGATCAACCGCTCCATTTCCTCGATGTTCTCGGTCTCGGAGGCGCGGTACTGTCTGGACCAGCGATCCACCTGGCGCGCGACGTAGTTCTCGCCCTTGCCGAAATCGCCAATGCCGATCCGCGCGGGATCGAACGTGTGCAGTCTGGCGATGGTGTCGTTCATTGCGTCATAGATCGCGGCCCGCTCGGTCGCGTTGGAGCCCGGCATCTGCGGCTCCCAGAACACGCGGCCGTCGACAAAGTCCATGACATAGAACGGCGTGCCGCCCACGCTCTCGTCGGCGCAATAGATGATGGGCTCGGCCACCGGAAACGATTGCGCGTGGAGCGCGCTGATGACGCGATACTCGCGGTCGACGGCGTGCGCCGACGGCAGCAGCTTGCCGGGGGGCTTGCGCCGCAGCACATAGCGCCGCGCCGGTGTTTCCAGGAGATAGGTCGGGTTGGACTGCCCGCCCTTGAATTGCTTGACCGTCAAGGGCCCGGTGAAGCCATTGACCTGCGCACCGAGATAAGTTTCCAGCCGTGCGGCATCGATGCGCAATGCGGCGCTCACCTCCTTGGTGCCGGAAAAGGCCTCCTGGCGGTCGATAGCAGCCATGGCGCGCGTTCTTACTTCTTCATCTCGAACGAAATTGGCGCATCGGCATAAATCCTGTACTGCTGCGTCTTCGGCTTTTCCTTGTCCTCGTCCCTGACATAGCGGATCGAACTCTGCCCTTGCAGCGCACGTGGCAGGATCATCACGCGGATGAAGCGGGTGGGACGGTCGCCGGCGGCCTGCGCGAACACCGGATCGGGGCCGGTCTCGTACCAGGCTGCGCCCGGCCCGTACGAGGTCGAACGCCCATGGGTGTCGATGCGCAAGGCCCCTTCGATCACGCAGCGGATACCCGGGCCCTGGTGCACATGGGTGAAGGCACAGCCGCCGGGCGGAAAAGCGACGCTGTCGCCGCGCATCAGGAGTTCGCCTTTCGGAATCGTCTCCAGGAAGGCGGTTAGTTTCTCGTGCGTCATCATGCCGGGCGCCGCCGCGACCGTGCTGCCCTCGTCGCCGCGGGTCAGTTCCCAGCGCCAGCAGGTGACGCCGTGCGGTCCGGGCTTGATGGTGATGGCGCGCTCGCCCTGCCAGGATTCGCCATCGCCCAGGGTCGCCTCGCCGATCATGGCGCTGCCGTGCACAATGAAGATGAAGCGCGGCAGCGGCTGCAGCCGGAACTCGACGGTTCCGGCGTTGGAGAGCACGTCTTCATAAAGCCGCAGCACGGGATGCATGGCGTTCTCCTCGCCCTCAGGCGGCGTTGAAGAAATCGACGAGCGCGCGGGCGGTGTCGTCGGGGTTTTCCTCGGTGAGGAAATGCCCGGAGTCAATCGGGGCGCCGGTGGCCTGCGGCGCCCAGGTTCGCCACAGCGGCAACGGCCCGCCGGTTTCGTTGGGAATGCCGCGCGCGCCCCACAGTGCCATGAACGGGCAATGGATGGTCTTGCCGGCCTTGCGGTCGGCCTCATCGTTGACGAAATCGGCGGCCTGGCCGGCGCGATAGTCCTCGCAATGGGCGTGGATGCGCAGGGGATCGGAGAACGCGGCGCGGTAGTGGTCGAGCGCGCGCGGATCGAAGGCGGAAAGATCCCTGGTCTTGGTCCAGCTCGCCATTTTCCATTCGAGATATTCGACCGGCGCCTTTGCAATCAGCATTTCGGGCAATGGTGCGGGCTGGGCAAGGAACGGCCAGTGCCAGACCTTCATGGCCATGTTGCGGTCCATGCCCATCCACATGTCGTAGGTCGTCACGATGTCGAGGGTCGCCATGCGCTCGACACGGCCGGGATGATCGAGTGCGAGCCGGTAGGCGACGCGGCCGCCGCGGTCGTGGCCGGCCAGCCGGAAGCGGCCGTGGCCGAGCTTTTCCATGATCTCGACCATCACCCGCGCCATCGAGCGCTTGTCATAAGGTGCGTGGTCCTTGTCGGCTTGCGGCACGACCGACCAGCCGTAGCCGGGAAGGTCGGGGATGACGAGCA
Source organism: uncultured Pseudomonadota bacterium (assembly GCA_963773715.1). GTDB lineage: Bacteria > Pseudomonadota > Alphaproteobacteria > Rhizobiales > Xanthobacteraceae > Pseudolabrys. The sequence goes on from CAVZCM010000003.1 coordinate 1,368,121, forward strand.
AAAAGTGCCCGGCGAGCACCGGCGCCACCTTGTGCCACATCACGTTGGTCTGGGTGTAGCCGTGCAGCAACAACAGCGGAGGGCCCTTGCCGCCCGCGCGCGCGAACATCTTGCCGATCGAGGTGTCGATCCAGTGTGCGGCGAAACCGGGGAAGAGGTCGGCCAGATCGGGCATGGGGTTGCTCGTTACGCTTGGGTCACGTGTCCCGAACATTAACCTGTCATCGCCGGGCTTGTCCCAGTCAGGGGGGTATGGCCTACCGGCATTCTCCCTTCCCCTCTCCCCTTGTGGGAGAGGGTGGCGAGCGCTGAAGCGTTAGCGAAGCGCGAGCCGGGTGAGCGGTCATCGCCAAACGCCGAACGCTGACCCCCTCACCCGCCCTCGCTCGGCTTCGCCTCCACTCGGGCGCCCTCTCCCACAAGGGGAGAGGGGAAGTGTAGGTGCCGCGATGTTTGAGATTACTTCTCCCGCTGCACCGCCTGCCAGCCGATGTCGCGGCGGCAGAAGCCTTCGGGCCATTTGATGCGGTCGACGGCTTCATAGGCGCGCGCCTGCGCCTCGCGCACCGACTTGCCCAGCGCGCAGACATTCAATACGCGCCCCCCGTTGGCCAGGATGCGGTTGCCGTCGGATTTGGTACCGGCATGGAAGATTTCCACGCCCTCGACCCTGGCCGCCTCGTCAAGCCCGTTGATGACCGAACCCCTGGCGTACGAACCGGGATAGCCCCTGGTCGCCATCACCACGGTGAGCGCAGGTTCCGGATACCAGCGCAGATCGTAGTTCTTCAGTTGTCCGTCGCACGCGGCAATGAGCGCCGGCACCAGATCCGACATCATGCGCAGCATCAGCACCTGGCACTCCGGATCGCCGAAGCGGACGTTGTATTCAATGAGCTGCGGACCATCTTTGGTGATCATCAGTCCGGCATAGAGCACGCCCTTGTAGGGCGCGCCCGCCTTCCTGAGCGCGCGGACCGTCGGCAGTACGATTTCGTCCATGACTCGCTGGTTCAACGCGGCCGTCATCACCGGCGCCGGCGAATAGGCGCCCATGCCGCCGGTGTTGGGTCCGGTGTCGCCGTCGCCGACGCGCTTGTGGTCCTGTGCGGTGGCCAGGGGCAACGCGGTTTCGCCGTCGCACAATGCGAAGAACGAGGCTTCCTCACCGATCAGGCAATCCTCGATGACGATTTCCCAGGCGCGCTCGCCCAGGCCGCCGTCGAACATCATGTCGATGGCGGCGTCGGCTTCCTCGATGGTCCCGGCCACCACAACGCCCTTGCCGGCGGCGAGGCCGTCGGCCTTCACCACGATCGGCGCGCCGTGCCCGCGGACATAGTCCTTGGCCGGCGCCGCCTGCTTGAAGCGCCGGTAAGCCGCGGTCGGAATGTTGTTGGCCTTGCACAGGTCCTTGGTGAAACCCTTGGAGCCTTCCAGCCGCGCCGCCCATTTGGTCGGACCGAAGGTCTTGATGCCCGCGGCATCGAGATCATCGACGATGCCGGCACAGAGCGGCACCTCGGGGCCGACCACCACCAGGCCGATGTTCTTGTTCTTGCAGAACGCGATCACCGCCGCGTGGTCGCTGACGTCGAGCGCCACGCACTCGGCTTCGCGCGCGATGCCGGCATTTCCCGGCGCGCAGTAGAGCTTCTCCGTCAGGGGGCTGGCGGCGATTTTCCAGGCGAGCGCATGCTCGCGGCCGCCGGAACCGATGATGAGAATGTTCATGCGTTACGTCCGCCCGCTCCCGGTTTGGGTTAGCGGGCGGGCGTGGTCAGGACAAGGGGGCCGCGCCGCTTGTCGACAGCTCCCGCATTTCAGCGCCGGAGCGAAAAGCGGGGCCGGCTGGTGTGCTCTTCCACGTGGTGGATGTAGTCGGCCACGGTGTCGTGCTCATGGATGTGACCGATGCCATGGAAATGCATCTCGTTGTGGCAGGTCGGGCAGACGACGCGGTCGCTGTGAATGACCCGGTTCAGCCGCTCGTGAAATGTGGTCCGGCATTCCGGACAGCGGACCCGGACCTTGAGGTTCTCGACCTCGTGCTCGTGAGGATTGCGCATGGTGGTCGCCCTCCTGCGATGAGGGTAGGCAAAAAGGGTTGATGGCTCGTTGCAGGGCCGGGCCCCTGTTCCCCTTCCGTCCCATAGATCGTATAGGGGGCATCATGGCTGGCAGCAGAATCAGTGCCGATTCCGAAGGGCGGTCCGGTGCGGGCACCCCCGGCGGCAACATCGCCGAATGGACCGTGACGGAGCTGTCGGCGGCGCTCAAGCGCACCGTGGAAGACGCCTACGGCTACGTGCGGGTGCGCGGCGAGGTGTCCGGTTTTCGCGGGGCCGCGCCTTCCGGCCACTGCTATTTCCGGCTGAAGGACGACCGCGCCGTGCTTGAGGCGGTGATCTGGAAAGGCGTCTTCGGCCGCATGCGCGTGAAGCCGGAAGAAGGTCTCGACGTGGTCGCATCCGGCCGGCTCACCACCTTCGCCGGTTCATCGAAATACCAGATCGTCATCGACAGCCTGGAGCCCGCCGGCGTCGGCGCGCTGATGAAACTGCTGGAAGAGCGCAAGAAGAAGCTCGCAGCCGAAGGACTGTTCGACGAAGCGCGCAAGCAACTGCTGCCGTTCCTGCCCGAGGTGATCGGCGTAGTGACGTCGCCGACCGGCGCGGTGATCCGCGACATCCTGCATCGTCTGCAGGACCGTTTTCCGCGCCGGGTGCTGGTGTGGCCGGTGCGGGTGCAGGGCGAGACGTCGGCGGCGGAAGTCGCCGCGGCGATCGAAGGCTTCAACGCCCTGCCGGAGAAAGGCCCGGTCCCGCGGCCCGATCTCATCATCGTCGCGCGCGGCGGCGGCTCGCTCGAAGACCTGTGGTCGTTCAACGAAGAGATCGTCGTGCGCGCGGCCGCCGCCAGCATGCTGCCGCTGATCTCGGCCGTCGGTCACGAGACCGATGTCACACTGATCGATTTCGCGTCCGACAGGCGCGCGCCGACGCCGACCGCGGCGGCAGAATTGGCCGTGCCGGTGCGCGCCGAACTGATGACGCGGCTCGCGGCGCTCGAAGCGCGCAAGCTTTCCTGCTGGCAACGCGGCATCGAGCAGCGCCGCAAGGAACTCGGCATGCTTGCGCGCGCGCTGCCGAGGGACGTGTTGGCCACGCCGCGCCAGCAGCTCAATTCGCTGGCCGAGCGGTTGCCGCGCGCCCTGCGCGCCAATGCGCAAATCCACCAGACGCAATATTCGCGCGTTGCCGGCCGCCTTGCGCCGCAGTTATTGCGCAACCAGATCGAACGCCGGCGCGAGCGCTATGAGAGCCTGAACCGGCGCCTGCAGACCAGCCTCGTCGCCAACGCCCAGGCGCATCGCGCGCGGCTTGTGCGCTATCGTGACCGCGTCAGCGCGTTTGGCGACCGCGCCCGCCGCGCCGTCGACGGTCTTCTCAGGCAACACGGCGCGCGCGTGGAACGTGCCGAGCGTCTGCTCTCGGCATTCTCCTACCGCGAAGTGCTCAAACGCGGCTTTGCGCTGGTGCGCGACGACGAGGGCCATCCGTTGCGCGCGGCCGCGGGCGTCAGCAGGGGCATGCGGCTCGATATCGAGTTCGCCGACGGTCGCGTGGCGGCGGTCGCCGACGGCGAGGCGACGGCGGCAAAGCCGCAGCCCGCAGCGGCGCGCTCGAAATCGCGCCCGCGCGGCGAAGATGAGGGCCCGGGCGGGCAGGGCAGCCTGTTCGGGTAGAAGCCTCTGGCCCCGGACGCAGCGTGGTACGAAGTGACGCGCTGTTGACCGCCCGGCTTTCTTCCTTCAACGAACCGGGACCCGGGCCTTGCCGGAACCGGGCTCGAAAGCCTTCCGATTCGGGCCTGAAGTGACTATGTTGGCATGATCCGAAGTTGCACGGAGGCCGCCTTGCTCAATCGCAATGACCGCTCGTCGCCCATGAACGGCGAGGCCGAGGTGCGCTATCTCGATGGCGATTTCCGCGTGGTGAAGCCGGGCGCCTATGTGCGCTGCGCGGTCACCGGCGTGCCCATCCCGCTCGAGGAACTCAAGTACTGGAGCGTCGATCTGCAGGAGCCCTATACCTCACCTGAGGCGGTCATGCAGCGTCACCGCGACGACCAGACGGCCAGGGCGAAATAGGCGCTAGCGTCGCAGCGCCGGCCTGACCAGCGCCTGCAATTTTTCCGGCTCGTTCAATTCCAGTGTTACAGGCAACACGTGGACTTTCATCGTCAGCGCATGCAGCGCCGGATCGCCTGCCATGCGGGCGCGGTCCTTCTCGGTGGTGAGCAGTGCCAGTTCCCCGCTGTCGGCCTCGGTCTCGAGCGCGGCGGCTTCCTTCGCGGTGAAGCGATGATGATCGGGGAACGCCCGGCATTGCGTCACGGCGATGCCGGAAATCGGCAGCTGTCGCAAAGAACTTCTCCGGATTGCCGATGCCGGCAAAGGCCAGCACCTTGCGTCCCTTCAGTGCGGCTATCGCGCCAGGGTCGGGTACCAGGCGGCCACGCAGAACGGGAAACCCGCGCTTTTCGGCTGAGCCCACAACGCCGCTCGCGTCGTCACCTTCGCCCATCACCAGGAGCGCATCTGTGTGCGCAAGCTGCAGGTCGAGCGGCGCCCGCAAGGGACCTGCCGGAAACACACATCCGTTGCCGATGCCGCGCTGGGCGTCGATCACGGCCAGCGTGAAATCCTTTTTCAGCGACGGGTTCTGCAAGCCGTCATCCATGATGACGACGGTTGCGCCTTGCGCCCTGGCCAGGGCGGCGCCCGCCACGCGGTTGCGCGACACGACCGTGGGCGCCACCCGCGCCAGCAGCAATGCCTCGTCACCGACCTCGGCCGCATGATCATTGTGCGCATCGACCAGTTTCGGTCCGGCGATGCTGCCCCCATAGCCGCGGCTGAGACAGAATGGCTTCTCACCCGTCTCAGCCAACGCCTTCGCCAGAGCTATCACTGTCGGCGTCTTGCCGGCCCCGCCCAGTGTGAAATTGCCGACACAGAGCACCGGCAATTCCGCGCGCGCGCCCTGACGCGCCATGCGTCCCGCGGCGATCGCGCCATAGCCGGCAGCCACGGGGGCGAGCAGGGCGACCCGGAGCCCGGCTTTTTGCCACCAGAAGCCCGGCTCACGCATGGTCGGTTCGTTGCCCCAGTCGAAGTTGCAACAGATAGGGTTCGAGCGAGGACAGCGTGCGCTCGAGCGCGCCGCCGAGGCTCTCGACCGTATTATAGGCATTCTCGGCCACGCGTTCGCGCGCGGCCGGATGCGCCAGCAACATGCCGAGCCGGCCGGTGAGCCGACTGACGTCGGGCACCATTTCGGCGCCGTGCGCTTCGTCGAGCGCGGCATAGACCTCGGCGAAGTTCCAGACGTGCGGTCCATGCACGACGGCCACGCCCAGCTTGGCCGCTTCGATCGGATTTTGCCCGCCTCGTCGTACAAGCGACCCGCCGATGAAGACTACCGGCGCCAGCCGGTAAATAAGGCCGAGCTCGCCGAGCGTGTCGGCCACGTAGATATCGGTTGTCGCATCCGGCATTTCGCCGCGCGAGCGCAGCTTCACGGTCATGCCGGCCGCGGCGATGCGCTCGGCAATCGCCGGGCCGCGCTCGGGATGGCGTGGTGCAATCAACGTCAGCAGGCCGGAGAAATCTGGTGCCAGCCGGCGATGCGCCTCGATCATCGCCGCTTCCTCTCCTTCGTGGGTCGAGGCCGCTGCCATCATCGGGCGACCTCCAATCGCGCGCTTGAGGTGGGCGAGATGGCCCTCATCGTAGGGCGGAGCGGGCACGTCGAGCTTGAGATTTCCGGTCGTGATCAGGCGTGGCGCGCCCAGTGCGCTCAGGCGTTCGGCGTCGGCAGGCGTGCGGGCAAGACACAGGTCGAAGCGTTGCAACAGGTCGGTGATCGCCGCCGGCAGATAGCGCCAGCGCTGGTAGGAATTCTCCGACAGCCGGCCGTTGATGAGGATCATCGGCACGCGCCGCCGGGAGGCTTCGATGATCCGGTTCGGCCACAGATCGGATTCGACGAACAGCGCGAGGTCGGGCCGCCAATGATCGAAGAAACGTCGGGCGTAGACCGGAATGTCGAGTGGCGCAAACTGATGGATAACCCCTGCCGGCAACCGCTGCGCCGCCAGCCCGCTTGAGGTCACGGTGCCGGACGTCACCAGCACGTTCACGTCGCGCGTGTTGATACGTTCTATGAGCGGCAGCACGCTGATCAGTTCGCCGACGCTGGCGCCGTGGATCCAGACCAGCGGCCCCGGCGGCCTGCCGACGCTGGCATCGCCGCGCCGTTCCGCGAGCCGCTCGCGATCCTCCTTGCCGCGCCGGGCTCGCGCCGCGAGCGCCAGCGGCACGATCGGGCGCGCAAACACCGAGAACAGCCGGTAGGCGCGTAAGGTGGGCGGCAGCCGCTTGCTCACAATGGCGCGTTCCTCTTCCGATCGACGATCTCGTAGGCGCGCGCCGTGATCCGGTTCAGTTCGTTTTCCACCAACTGGCGGGCGGACTCCAAAGCCGCCTCGTCGGCGTCGGCTGGTACGGTGATGCCCTCCGCAGCAACCAACGCCACCCGGCTGAACGGCAGGTTAATAGCTGTGCGGTCCCAGTTATCGAGCACCTTGCGCCGGCTGCTTGCCATCGCCACCGGGTAGATCGGCCGGCCGGAATGTTGCGCCAGCTTGACCACGCCGAGACCGGCCACGCGCGAGATCTTCGGCACGTCGGCCGTGAGCGCGACGCTCCAGCCCTCCTCCAGTGCATCCACCATCTCGCCGAAGGCGGAGTACCCGCCCTTGCGGAAGAATTCGCCGTTATGGGCGCCGGAGCCACGGATTGTGCCGATGCCGAGCCGTTGGGCAGCGCGCGCGTTGATCTCGCCGTCGCGGTGGCGCGAGACCAGCACCTTGCCACGATGGGCCGGATCGTCGCGCTTCTTGATGAACGGAGTCAGAAAATGCTGGCCGTGCCACATGGCCAGGATCGCCGGCATCTCGACCTGCTCGTAGAGGGTAGGCGGTTCGAGGATGTGCCGGCTGGTGTGCCAGACCAGCTTCAAATACCACGCGCCCAGCGCGCCGACGGCTTCCTGGAAGGCAGGCGAAGATGTGATCCGGGCTAATGGCCGCATCGGTGATGAGCGGGTCAGCGCGGCGGCTGACCCGTGCTTTCCGGGTCGAGCAAGCGGTGCAGGTGAACTATGAAATAGCGCATGTGGGCGTTGTCGACGGTCTGATGCGCCTTGGCTTTCCAGGCGACATAGGCGCTCGCGTAGTTCGGATAGACGCCAACAACGTCGAGTGCATTCAGGTCCTTGAATTCGGTGCCGCCGAGTTCGGTGAGCTCGCCGCCGACGACGAGATGCAGCAGTTGTTTTTGTTTTCCGGGGTTGGACATGGCCTGGCTCTTTGGGGCGGGGTTGGAGGCCCCGGCGGTCGAATCGGTGCAATGGATACCGTTTGGCGTGATCTTACGCGAACTCGGCCTGACGGTCGCGCACCAGCCCGATCAACGCGTCATGGCGGGCGGAACCGGCGGCAACCAGCGCGCCGTGCACCTCATGCGGTTGATTGTAGCTGAGCGGCCGGCCGAGGAAGTCGGTCATCACGCCGCCGGCTTCGTGCACCAAAAGGTCGGCCGCCGCAAGGTCCCAATCGTGGCTGCCGCCGGAGGATAATGCCGCTTCCAGCGACCCTTGCGCCACCCGCGCCAGCCGCAAGGCGAGCGAATTCATCCGCGGTTGTGGCCTCACTGTGGGTTCGAGATGCGCCAGCCGTTCGAGATAACGTTTGGGGCCGGCAAGCCGGGCCCCATCGAGCGTCGCGCCGCCGCTGGCAAGCATTGAAGCCCCGTTCCACGTAGCGCCGCCGCCACGGACGGCCAGGAACATCTCGTCGGTTACCGGAGCATAGAGTGCGGCCAGGAGCGGTCGCCCATCGGTCACCAGCGCCACCGAAATGGTCCAGTCGGGACGGCCGGCGACAAAGCCGCGCGTGCCGTCGATGGGATCGACCACCCAGTCGGTTGTTCCGGTTTGCTCCTGCTGTTCGGATTCTTCCGATATCCAGCCGGCCTCCGGCACGAGATTGCGCAGTCGCGCCTGCAACAGGTCATTGACCGCGATGTCGCCTTCGGTCACCGGCGAATTCTCCGGGCCCTTGGTCCAGTGCCTGAACGGCCGTTGCGCGATGTCGCGCGCCATCGCACCGGCGTCGCGCATCACCGCCTCGAGGGGCTCCCGCAGCCTGGATGGATTACTGACCGGCAACCGTCAGACCCTCCAGTCGTACGGTCGGCGCATTGGTGCCGTAACGGAATTCGAGATCGTTGGCCGGCGTCAGATTGCGGAAGATGTCGAGGAGATGGCCGGCGATGGTCACTTCGCTGACCGGATAGGTGCGCTTGCCGTTCTCGATCCAGAAGCCGGAAGCGCCGCGGCTGTAGTCGCCGGTCACCATGTTGGCGCCGCTGCCGATCAGGTCGGTGACGTAGAAGCCGTCCTTGATGTCGGCGATCAGGTCTTCCGGGCCCGCCTGGCCCGGTTCGAGATAGAGATTGCTCGGGCCGGGCGAGGGCACCGACGACACGCCGCGCTGGGCGTGGCCGGTGGTCGTGAGGCCAAGCTCGCGGGCGGTGGCGCAGTCGAGCAGCCACGAGCGCAATACACCGTCTTCCACCAGCGCCAGCTTTTTGCCGGCGACGCCTTCGCCGTCGAAGGGATGCGAGCGCAGGCCGCGCTTGCGCAACGGATCGTCGATGATCGAGATGCCGCCGGCGAACAGCTTCTGCCCCATCTTGTCGCGCAGGAAGCTGGTCTTGCGCGCGACCGAAGAGCCGTTGGCGGCGCTGGCGAGGTGCGACACCAGCGAGCCCGCAATGCGCGGATCGAATACCACCGGCACCTTGCGCGTCGACACCTTGCGTGGATTGAGCCGCGCCACCGCGCGCTCGCCGGCAATGCAGCCGATTCTTTCGGGGCTCTCCAGATCGGACCCGTGCAGCGTCGAGGAGTAATCGTAATCGCGCTCCATGCCGGTGCCCTCGCCGGCGATCGCCATCATCGAGAGGCCGTGGCGGGAGCCAAGATAGGCACCGCGGAAACCGTGGCTGGTCACCAGCACCATGCCGCCGATGCCTGCCGAGGCAGATGCGCCGCCCGACCTGGCGACGCCTTTCACGGCCATGCAGGCCTGTTCGGCGGCGCGCGCCAGTTCTTCGAGTTTGGCAACCGTCGGCAGTTCGCGGTCGACCAGGTCGAGATCCGGGATGTCGCGTGCCAGCAGGCTTTCGTCTGCGAGTCCGGCATATTTGTCTTCCGGCGCCACGCGCGCCATCGCCACCGCGCGGTCAGCGAGGGTCGCGATATTGTCGCCGTTCATGTCGTTGGTGGAGACCACCGCCTGACGTTTGCCCACCAGCACGCGAAGGCCGAGATCGTCGCCTTCGGCGCGTTCGGATTCCTCCACCGCGCCGTCGCGCACTTCGATCGACAGCGACATCGAGCGAACCGCCACGGCATCTGCGGCGTCGGCGCCGGCCTTGCGCGCGGCTTCGACCAGCCGTTCGGCGCGGTCGAGCAGGGCGGTCTGGTCGAACAGGGATCTGGCGGGAGCGTCCATGGTCTATGCCTTCATAGTCGATTCGTCATTCCGGGACGCCGCGAAGCGGCGGACCCGGAATCCAGATGCGAAGTGGGTACTGTGTTTCTGGATTCCGGGCTCGCGGGCTTCGCCCGCGCTCCGGAATGACGGTGTGTATCTTATCAAATGGCGCTGAAATCGCGCCGTTGCAACCGTCGATTCCCAACATTTTGCGGGCGCGCAGAAACACCTCGTCAATCATGCCCGGCAACGCCCTGTCAATCATGGCACGCGCTGTTTGGGCGGTGACGCCTGATTAACCCCGAACCTTAAGCCTTTTCCGACCTCTTGCCGTCAGGATCACGCTCGTGACCGGGCGAAAACAAGCCCGGCGCGGGAGAGTTTTGAGGCGTCAGATGCGAAGTGGCGGAAGCACCGCCGGGTCGGGCCGCGTGCAGCGGCTCGACCCGTTTTCCCTTCCCGTGCGGTTCTCGGCGAGCGATGTCGCCGCCGACGAGCGGGTGCGGGATGTCGAACTGCACCGGGAGCGCGTGGTCGTGCGGCGCTCGGTCGCCGGCATGCGCATGGCGCTCAATCTGCCGCTGTCCGCTTTCTCCGGCGTGGGTTTGCAGGTGAGGACGCATGCGACCGGCGCGCATTGCGCGGTGGTGCTCGCCCACAAGGACCCGGGACTGGTCCTGCCGTTGTTCCTGTCGCATGAAGCCGACGACGCCATGGCCGAATGGCGCAGTTGGGCTTCCGCGCTCGGCCTGCCGCTGTTGCTGCATGATGACGAAGCCGGCTGGCGCGATGCCTTCGCGCGCATGGGGGCGTTGCGGGTCGGGAATCCGCGGCCGCGCCGCCGCCGCCGCAGCGCGCTTCGCAAGCGCCGTCCCGCGATGCTCATGCATCGGCAGGCCGGCAAGGTCGATGCCTCGACGCCGGTTTGCCGTGGCGAGCACGAGATCATCGCGCGCAATTAGCCGTTTTCAACAAGCGCATGACTCAGTCGTCGTGCCCGCGCTTGTCGCGGGCATCCACGTCTTCACGGCTAAGCCGCACACAAGGACGTAGATGGCCGGGACAAGGCCGGCCATGACGCGAGGCTGTTCCTTACCTGCACCGCCGTAACTTGAGCGTGCTGCCGCCCTGCAGGCCGAGCACGATGTGATCTTCGTCGATCTTTTCCAGCGTGGAAGTGGTCCTGCCGGCGCTGATCTGTCCGGTCGTGAACTGGTCGACGATGCGCCAGCGGTCGCTGCCGTCGGTGCGCACTGACACGTTGCGATAGGCGGGTACGCCGCCGCCGCTGTCAGTGCGTTGATCGCCTTTGAAATTGATGACGCGCCGGCCGTGGCATTCGATCGGACCCTTCCTGGTGCTGGCGCTTTGACCCCAGCGGCCGGAGACCGGATAGGTATCGGCCATCGCCGGCGCCGCCGACAGGGCGGCAAGACAAGCGGCGAGGGCAATTTTCAAGAGCCGGGTCAGTTTCATCTTTGTAGTATAACGCGAAAACGCCCGCCTGCCGCGCCGTCCACAGGCTATCGTTAATCCCGGCTATTCACAGCCGCGCGCCGCCAGTTTTGCTTTCCTGGCGCCTTTCTGCGTTCCCGAACCATTGGCGCTGCACTTTTCCACGGCCTTTTCCACAAACGCCGCACAAATGATCCTAACCTTTCAACAGGTGGCGCTCAGGTTCCGGCGCTCGCCGCGGACGGGCATTCGCCGCGCCGCTCAGGACTTCGCGTCAAGCTGCAAAATGATGGTCCCTAGCAGCGGCGTCACGCCAACAGCGAGCACGGCTACCGCAAATAATTCTCCCGAGCTGACTGCCGAAATGGTGAAAGCGTTCGCGACGCTTGCCAATGCTTTGCCGCTCTTGAGCGCCAGTGCGGTTTCGCCGGCAAGCGCAAGCGCCATCCAGAACAGGCCAATGCCTGCGGCCTGCATGACGGATGGATGTTTCCAGTGAACGAAGAACCAACTGGCGGCAACCAGTACCGCGACAAGCGTGAGGCCCGAAAGAGGCAGGGCGGCCGGGTCGCCCAGCAGCGGCACCAATATGAATTCGCGCAGCGCTCCGTTCAAGGCGGCAAGCGCGAAAAGAAACAGCCAATACGATGCCGCGACAAACCATATCATGGTGCGCGCCTAGCTCGCCTTGCCGTATCCCCCTGCGGTCGGGCTCTGGATGATGATCGCCTCTCCGGCGTCGATCACGGTTTCGTCGCAGCCCTGGAGCTGCTCCATGTGCCCGTCCTTGCGGCGTACACGGTTCTCGCCGACCTGGCCGGGTTCACCGCCTGCGAGACCGAAGGGGCGTACGCGGCGGTGGCCCGAGAGCACCGTGCATTCCATCCTTTCGAGGAAGCGGATGGTGCGGCGGATGCCGTCGCCGGCATGCCACTTTCCTTTGCCGCCGGAGCCCTTGCGGATGTGGAAATTCTCCAGCACCACCGGATAGCGGAATTCGAGCACCTCCGGATCGGTCAGCCGCGTATTGGTCATGTGGGTGTGCACGGCGTCGGTGCCGTTGAAGCCGGGGCCGGCCGGCGAGCCCGAACAGATCGTCTCGTAATACTGGTACCTGGCGTTGCCGAAGTTGAGGTTGTTCATGGTGCCTTGCGCGGCGGCGAGCGCGCCAAGCGCGCCGAACAAGGTGTTGGTGACCGCCTGTGAGGTCTCCACGTTGCCGGCCACCACCGCGGCGGGATACTCGGGTGACAGCATCGAGTGCGGCGGAATGACGATGTTGATCGGTCTCAAGCATCCCGCGTTCATCGGGATGTCGTCATCGACCATCACCCGGAACACGTAAAGCACCGCGGCGCGCGTCACCGGCTCGGGTGCGTTGAAATTGGTCGGCTGCTGCGGCGCACGTGCCGGTGAAATCGACGGTGGCCTTGCGCTTCTTCTTGTCGACCGTGATCCTGACCTTGATCACGGTGCCCTGGTCCATCTCGTAGGTGAATTCGCTGTCGTGCAACCGGTCGATCACGCGCCGCACGCTCTCGGCGGCGTTATCCTGCACGTGCTGCATGTAGGCATTGACCACGGGCAGGGTGAACAGCGTCACCATCTTGCGCAGCTCGGCGACGCCTTTTTCGTTGGCGGCCATCTGCGCCTTGATGTCGTTGATGTTCTGCACCGGGTTGCGCGCCGGGTATTTCGCTTGCGTGAGCGCGTCCATCAGCTCCTTCTCACGGAAGCGGCCGCGATCGACGAGCTTGAAGTTGTCGAAAAGGATGCCTTCCTGCTCGATTGATGTCGCATTCGGCGACATCGAGCCGGGCGAGATGCCGCCGATATCGGCATGATGGCCGCGTGAGGCCACCCAGAACAGGATGGTCTTCTTCCTGTCGTCGAACACCGGCGTGCACACGGTGATATCGGGCAGGTGGGTTCCGCCGTTATAGGGTGCATTGATGGCGTAGACGTCGCCCGGCGCGATCTTGCCCCTGTTTTCGCGGATGATCGTCTCCACCGCGCGGTCCATGGAGCCGAGATGCACCGGCATGTGCGGCGCGTTGGCGACCAGTGTGCCGTCGTGGGAGAACACCGCGCAGGAGAAGTCGAGCCGCTCCTTGATGTTGACCGAGTAGGCGGTGTTCTGCAGCGACACGCCCATCTGCTCGGCGATCGACATGAACAGGTTGTTGAACACTTCCAGCATCACCGGGTCGGCATGGGTGCCGATGGCGTGCGTGCGCTTGAGCGGTGTGGCGCGCGAGAGCACCAGATGGTCCTTGCGCGTGAGCTGCGCCTGCCAGCCCGGTTCGATCACCACGGTCTGGTGCGGCTCGATAATGATGGCCGCGCCCTTCACCTTCTGGCCGGCCTTGAGCTGGTCGCGGGTATAGACCGCGGCCTTGTGCCATTTTCCGCCGGAGAAGAACTGCGTGCGCCGCGCCGGCTTCGGCAGGTTCGCGCGTGTCGTCTTGCCGGGCTTTTCGGTGAACCTGGCGCCGCCGCCGACCGCTTCGACCGACACCGCTTCGAACATCAATTGCTTGGAACGGTCGATGAATCCGAACTGCGCCTTGTGCGCCTTCTCGAAGGCGCGCTGCATCTTGACGAGCGTGGCCCCCTTGATCTGCCTGGCGACCAGCGTGCCGGCGTTCACCACCAGCGGCGTGTCGGTTCCCGCATAACGGATGTGCGCGCGCACGATAACCTTGATCCTGGCTGCCGGTACGCCCTGGCCGGCGACTTCGTCGCGCGCCTCCGCGCCGATGCGTTTGGCGGTGCCTTCGAGCACTTTTAAAGCCTTCGCACCGAACGGCTGCTCGATCGCCTGCTCGCGCGTGGCGCGGATATCGGCGAGCCCCATGCCGTAGGCCGACAACAGCGACGAGAACGGGTGAATGAGAACCCTGGTCATGCCGAGCGCGTCGGCGACCAGGCAGGCGTGCTGTCCGCCGGCGCCGCCGAAGCAATTCAACGCATAGCGGGTCACGTCATAGCCGCGCTGCACCGAAATCTTCTTGATCGCGTTGGCCATGTTCTCGACCGCGATCCTGATGAAGCCGTCGGCGATCTCTTCCGGCGACTTGTCGCCCACTTCGCTGGCAAGTTCAGCGAACGCCGTCTTCACCGCGGCGTCATCGAGCGGCTGGTCCTGCTGCGGACCGAAAATCTTCGGGAAGAAGTCGGGCATCAGCTTGCCGAGCATCACATTGGCATCGGTGACGGCGAGGGGACCGCCGCGCCGGTAGCATTTCGGCCCCGGATTGGCGCCGGCCGAGTCCGGTCCGACACGGAAGCGCGCGCCGTCGAAATGCAGGATCGAGCCGCCGCCGGCGGCCACCGTGTGAATGCGCATCATCGGCGCGCGCATGCGCACGCCGGCGACTTCGGTCTCGAACGCGCGTTCGTACTCGCCGTCGTAGTGCGACACGTCGGTCGAGGTGCCGCCCATGTCGAAGCCGATGAGTCTGTCGAAGCCGGCCTCGTGTCCGGTCTGCGCCATGCCGACGACGCCGCCGGCCGGGCCGGAGAGGATGGCGTCCTTGCCCTGGAACAGCTCTGCGGCGGTCAGCCCGCCTGACGACATCATGAACATCAGCCGGATGGGATCGTGGGAGGCCGCCGCGCTGCCGCCGTGCAGGTCGGTGGAGACCGCCGACACGTAACGCCGCAGGATGGGCGAGAGATAGGCGTCCACCACGGTGGTGTCGCCGCGTCCGACCAGCTTGATCAGGGGCGAGACTTCGTGGCTCACCGACACCTGGCCGAAGCCCATGTCGCGGGCCAGCGCCGCCACCTGTTTCTCATGCTCGGGATAGCGGTAGGCGTGCATGAACACGATCGCCACCGCGTCAATGCCGTCGGCCTTCGCGGCCTCCAGGTCCCGGCGCACCGCAGCGAGGTCGGGCGCGCGTTCCACCGTGCCGTCCGCGCGTACGCGCTCGTCCACTTCGGCGACGCGCTCAAAGAGCATGTCGGGCTTGATAATCTCGCGCGCGAAGATCTTCGGCCGCGCCTGGTAGCCGATCTTCAGCCCGTCGCGGAAGCCCCTGGTGATCAGCAGCAGCGTGCGGTCGCCCTTGCGCTCGAGCAGCGCGTTGGTGGCCACCGTGGTGCCCATCTTCACCGCGCCGACCTGCGCCACCGGGATCGTCTCGCCGCGCTTCAGGCCCAGAAGATCGCGGATGCCCTGCACGGCGGCGTCGGTATAGGCTTCCGGATTCTCGGAGAGGAGCTTGTGAGCGACAAGCCTGCCGTCCGGCCTGCGTCCCACCACGTCGGTGAAGGTGCCGCCGCGGTCGATCCAGAAGTCCCACGTCTTTCCCGCCATGTCCGTCCCTTGCCAGATGCGCGCCCTTTATAAAGGCGGCGGCCGCAGGCCGATACCACCTTGCGCGTGCCCGGGATTGACGGGCCAACCCGCAAGGTGATCGGGGACGGTGTGCAAAAGCGCCGGGGGCGTTCGCCCCCGGCGCAGTCCGCGCGGTCAGCGCCGCGCGGTACGGTTGATCAGCGGGGTGATGCGGCGCATCGCGACCCGTCGGTTGGCGCGGCTCGGCTCCTCGGTGTCCACCTTCAACTCCTGCTCGCCGTAGCCTTGCGTCACCAGGTTTTCCGGCGGCACCTTGAAAACCTCGGTCAGCGCCACTGCCACCGATTCCGCGCGCCGGTCCGAGAGCGACAGGTTGTCCTCTTCCGAGCCGACCGCGTCGGTGTGCCCCTCGATCAGGAACACCTCGCGCGGATTGCGCTCGATCGCCCGGTTGAGCGCTTCGGCGACGACGCTGAGGCGGTCCATCTGTTCCGGCGTGATCTGCCACGAGCCGGTTTCGAAATGGATGTCGAGGTCGAGACGCCGCATGTACTCGCGCAAGGGTGCGTTGTAGCGCACCTGGGCGAGCGAATAGTCGCGCTCGATCGTCTGGACGGGCGGTGCGATCAGCAGATCATAGATTTCCCGCCGGTTGGCGCGGTCGGCATCCATGATGTAGCGATTGCGCGGCATGCCGATGCGCGGCGGCCGCACGTCGAGGAAAACGTCGCGCCGCCCGGCGTGGCGGTTGTCGATGATCACGACTTCCTGGCCGTTCGGATTGCGGCGCACGCGGCGGACAAGATGCCCCTGGCGGTCGGTGACGGTGATGATGCGCACGCCGTTCGGGCGCAGGATCACGGTGAAGGTCTCACCATTGCGACGGTCGGTGCGCACGGTGCGCGCGCCGATGGCGAACCGGCGATCCTCGTTGTGGCGAATGAAGGTCCGGTTGGGATCGCGCACGATGATGCGGTCGCCCTCGAGGATCAGGGTGCGCCCATCCTGCTCCTGCGTCGTGCGCCGCTGCTGGCGGACGTCCTTGATGGTGCGCTCGGGCTGCGCGCCGCCCTTGCGGATGAATTCGCGCGAGTCCTGCGGTTTGGCCGGCTCCAGGCGCTGCGCCGCGGCGGATGCCGCGTCGCTGTCGCCGCCCGGCGCGGGCGCGGCGCTCTTGCTCGGCGCGGGCTTGACCTGGCTGTCGGCCGGTGCCGCCTGCCGGGTTGCGGGTTGTGACGGCTTCTGCTGTTCCGCCGGCTGTTGTTGCGGTTGGGCCTGCTTCTGCTGTTCCGCCGGCTGTTGCTTCGGTTCGGCCTGCTTCTGCTGTTCCGCGGGCTGTTGCTTCGGTTCGGCCTGCTTCTGCTCGGGCTGTTTCTGCCGTGCCGCAGGCTGCTGTTTCTGCTCTGCCGCGGGCTGCTGCTTCGGCGCGGGCTGCGCGGCAGGAGCGGCCTGCTTGGTGTCCGGCCTGGCGTCGGGAGCGGCCTGCTTGGCCGGCGGAGGCGCCTTTTTCTTGACCGGCGGAGGCGTCTTTTTCTCGGCGGCCGCGGCCGGCGCCGGCTTGTCAGCCGGCGCAGATTGCTTCTGCTGCGCGGCGGACGCCGGCGTGGATGGTTTCGGAGGCGCGGCATCCGCCTTGTTCGGCGGCGCGCCTTTCTTTGCCTTCTCCCCGTTCTTCTTGTCGTCGTCCTGTTTGCTTGCCTTCCTCTCCTTCTTTTTATCGTTTTTGTCCTTTTTGTTCGCCTCGTCGGCTTTCTTCTTGTCGTCATTCTTCTTCTTCGCGGTCGCGCTGTCACCTTGCTTGTCCGCGGAGGTGTTCTCGCTCTGCGCTTGTGCGACGGTCAGGGCGTGCGGGGCAGGTCCGGCCTGCACAGGCACGATGGATGCGGCGGCGAACAAGGCGCTGCTCGCAAGCAGAAAAGCTTTCATCGATTTCATGATCGATTACTCCGGCGTTGTTGTCGGGAGAAACGACGAAACGACGCAGACGCATGCCCGCGCGCAGTCCCGGCGCAGTGATTCACTCCACAACGCTTGCCGCGTGCTCAGGTTCCGGCGCCCGAGGGGCGTTTACGCGCTGGTTTCGCGGGAGCTTGCGAAGGGAACCTTGACGATATCGGGGGGATTTCTTCGCGGCTGGAAAGCCAGGCGAGGGCCATGGACGAGCGCATCGCTTGCTTCCGGATCAGGGAAAACGGTGCCAGCGGTGGAGCCGGTGCCAGGGGGAATTCCGCCGATGAGCACGCATCGCTTCCCGAGGTGAAAGCCCCGCCCGTGGTGCCGGCAGCGCCTGCCGCAGCCGCCCGCGCCAACGTGCCTCGCGCAATCCGATCCGACGGATGCAGAGCGCCCTGGCGGAGAGCCTGGAAGGACTTCTGATCGGAACCGTATCGGGCCGCGACCGTCCGGTTTGGCGAGCCGGATCGGGCGTCGATGGCGTTGCCCCCGACTTTGGCGGCGAGGTAAATTCCGTTGCCTCCGGTTTTCGATTTGGCGGCAATTCAGTCGTTTTGCGACGCTGCAGCGTCCGCCCGGCGGGAAAACCAATCTAAGTTATAGATTAATGATATGAGCCCAAATTATCTCCGGGCTAAATCGTTTCTTTACAGCGCTACTCTAGGCTGAGGGTCTCGAGTAAGGCCCCACGTGAGTGAAGTCACTGTTTCTCAATCTCGCAATTGAGTTGCCGTTTTCGTCACTGCCAAGGCCGTCATCGAGCACTGGGCCGGTGGAGGTGAATGCGGCAATGGGGGCGCGACTGAAATATCGTGCCGCGCGCATCAGCTTCTTCCAGCTCACCGAAATGACCGCGAATTTTGGGGCGCGGTTTTCCCGGACGGGAATGTTGAACCGTAACACCGTCACGCCAAGCGCGACGGCCGAGGAGGTGCGTAATGTCATCGTGGATTAAAACCGTCGCAGCGACTGCTTTGATCACAGGTTCTTGCATCGCAATGGTTGGCGCGGCCAGCGCCGAAGACGGCGTATCCGCCGACACGATCGTGTTCGGTCAGGCTGCCGCCCTCAATGGTCCGGCGGCCGCTCTCGGTACCGGCATGAAGGCCGGTATCGAAGCTGCGTTCGCCGAAGCCAACAAGAAGGGCGGCGTTCATGGCCGCAAACTCAAGCTGATCAGCCATGACGATGGCTACGAGCCGGACAAGTCGATTGCCGCGACCAAGCAGTTGATCGAGCAAGACAAGGTCTTCGCGATCATCGGCCCGGTCGGTACGCCGACCTCGGCGGCCACCCAGCCGATCGTGACTGCGGCGGGCGTGCCTTTCATCGGCCCGTTCACCGGCGCCGGGTTCCTGCGCAATCCGAAGCTTGCCAACGTCATCAACGTTCGCTCGAGCTACGGCGAAGAGACCGAGGCCTGGGTCGAGCATCTGACCAAGGATCTCAACATCAAGAAGATCGCGATCCTCTACCAGGATGACGCGTTCGGGCGCGTTGGCCTTGCCGGCGTCACCGCCGCGATGAAAAAGCGCGGCATCGAACTCGTTGCCCAAGGCACCTACAAGCGCAACACGGTTGCGGTGAAGACGGCCCTGCTCGACATCAAGCGCGCCGAACCGGAAGCGGTCGTGATGGTCGGTGCGTACAAGCCGTGCGCGGCCTTCATCAAGCTCTCCCACAAGGTCGGTTTTAACCCGGTGTTCGTGAACATCTCCTTTGTCGGCTCGGCCGCGCTCGCCAAGGAGCTCGGGCCGGACGGCAAGGGTGTTGTGATCTCGCAGGTCGTTCCGTTCCCGTGGGATGCCTCGCGCAAGGTCGTGGCCGACTATCAGGCGGCGATGAAGGCGGTCAATCCCGACGCCAAGCCGGAGTTCGTGTCGCTCGAGGGCTACCTCGTCGGCCGTCTCGCGGTGGCCGGGCTTGAGAAGGCGGGTCCCAATCCGACCCGTGAGGCCCTGCTCAACGCCATCAAGGTGCCGGGCAAGTTCGACTTCGGCGGCCTGACCATGAGCTTTGCGCCGGACCAGAACCAGGGCCTGCATCAGGTGTTCATGACCGTGATTCAGGAAGACGGTTCGTTCAAGGCGGTGGACAAACTGCCCCCGCTCAAGACGGCCGCGAACAACTAGGACAAACCCTTGCGCCGCCGCCGGAGGTGTGCGGTCCGATCCGGATCGTAGCGTCCGGCGGCGGTCGACGGGGGTCCTGGGAATGAAGAGATTTTTGCCGGGCCAACCGCCCGCAGGATGACGACACCGGGGGACCTGCCATGCTCTTCAAACGTAAAGCCGCAAAGGCCGGGAAAACCAATAACAAGGCTGACAAGAAGGCTGGTAAGGCATCTCCGAGCCAATCGGCGCCGGCTGCGAAGAAGGATGTGATCCGGTTCGGCATCGGAACCAAGCTGCAGCTTTCCTTTGGTATCGCCGCCGTGATGACCGTGATCGCCGCGGCGGTCGCGATCTATTCGTTCTCCGCCACCGAACACGGTTTCCAGCGCGTCGCCAGCAATGAAGTGCCGGCGATGACCGACGCCCTGCGTTTGTCGGCGATTTCCGGGGAAATTTCCACCGCCGCGGCGCGTCTGGTCAGTGCGCGGACGGAGAAGGAGCAACAGGCAATTTCTGCCGTGATGGCCGACCGCAAGAGCGAATTTTCCAAGGTGATGGAACGGTTGCGCGCGGCACGCGGCAGCGACAGTGCGTTTGCGACGGTGGAAGACACGGCAAAGCAGCTCGACGCAAATCTGGCCTCGCTGAAAATAGCGATTGCTGAGCGTACCGAGACGCACGCTCAGCTCGAACGGCAACGGGCCAAGTTCCACAAGCTGCATCACACGATCGGCCATATGCTGACGCCGCTCGTGGATGATTCCTATTTCGAGGTCGCCCTCGCGGCCGACGATGTTGGCAAGACCGGCGACCGCGTCGTCCGTTCCATCGTCAATGGCGATCTGCCCGTCCTGCGAACTCTGGTCGAGATCGGCTCCGAGACAAATCTGCAGACAGGCCTGCTGACAGCGAGCGCGCTGACGTCGTCACCCTCCATCCAGGCGCTGCTCGACGACCGGTTTGCCTCCTCGGCGACGCACGTCCAACGGCTGCATGAAAAAGCTGCCGGATAAGGGTGAATTTGCCAAGTTGAAAGGTCAGGTAACGAACCTGCTCAGGCTGGCGCAAAACAAGGCGCAGCAGGGAGATCTTGACTCTGGACAACTCGGAGCAGCTGAAGAAATTGTTCCGCGTTCAGGAAACGCTCGCCAATGTTCTCGTCACGCTGGTCGACGATCTGAACTTCAAGGTGGTGACCCAGGGCGAGGCTGCCGCCACGCGCACGAGCAAGGTCGTGAAGGATCTCGTCAACAAGCAGATATCAGGTCTGCGCGATACGCTGGAGACGATGGCGCAGACGCAGCTGCTGGCGAACATCATCAGCGAAGGCGCCCTGACCAAGGACGCGGCGTCGATCGTTCCTATCAGCGACCGGTTCAAGGCGTCGGCCAACCTGCTTGTTAAGTCGTCCGCCACGCTCAAGGACAACAAGATCAAGAGCGCGATCGCCCAGCTCGTTGAATTCGGAAACGGGTCTGACAGCATCTTTGCACTGCATGGCCGTGAGTTGCAGGCTGACGTTACGGCAGAGCGAACAGTCAAGGAAAATGCGGAGCTGCAAAATGCGCTCGGCAAGGCAGTAGCCGCCGTCGTCGGCAATTCCGAAACGAACATGAATCAAAGTGTGGCGGGATTGATGGAACAGCTCCGTCGCAACCGGACCGCGCTCTTGATCGATGCCGTCATCAGCATGCTCATCGCCGCGGGCATCGCCTTCTTCTACGTGCGGCGCTCCGTCGTGCGCAGGCTGGCGGCCATCGGCGAGTCGATGCAGAACCTCTCTTCCGGACAACTCGACCTGTCGGTTCCCGCGGTCAACGATCGCGACGAAATCGGCCGTATGGCGCGGTCGGTCCTGGTTTTCCGCGACGCCGCGGTGACCAAGGAACGGCTGGAGCGCGAGGCCGAAGAACAGCGGCGTCAGGCGGATGAAGAACGCCAGAGGGCTGCCGAGCGGGTCGAAAACGAACGGCGTAAAGCGGCCGAACTCGAGGCCAGGGCGGCGGAAGAGGAACGGCAGGCGCGCGAACGCGTCGAGGCGGAGCGCCAAAAAGCCGCTGAAGCGCAGGCCGAGGCGGCCGAGGCGCAGGCACAGGTCATCGCGCGTCTGGCGGAGGGGCTGAAGGCGCTTTCCAATGGTGATTTCACCGTTCGGCTCAATGAAGGCTTTGACGGCGCCATGGTCCAGATCAAGGACGATTTCAATTCCATGGTCGACCACATCGCGGAAACGCTGGGCAAGGTCAAATGGGCCGCGAGTGAGGTGACCGCGGCGGCGACCGAGATTTCAGCAAGCACCACCGATCTGTCGCAAAGCACCGAACAGCAGGCGGCGAGCCTGGAAGAGACGACTGCGACCATGGAGGAAATCTCCAACGCAGTGAAGAAGAACGCGGAAAATGCCCAGGAGGCGGATCAGTTCGCCACGCAGGCCCGCGGCGTAGCCGGTCGTGGCGGCGAAGTCGTGGCCCAGGCGGTCAGCGCGATGGCGCGGATCGAGGAATTCTTCGGGCAAGATCGCCGACATCATCGTCGTCATCGACGAGATCGCGCGCCAGACCAATCTGCTCGCGCTCAACGCGGCGGTGGAAGCCGCCCGCGCCGGCGATGCCGGCCGCGGCTTTGCGGTGGTCGCTTCGGAAGTGCGCACGCTCGCACAGCGTTCGTCGCAGGCGGCGAAGGATATCAAGGACCTCATCACCAGCAGCCACGGCGAGGTGAAAGACGGCGTCACATTGGTGAGCCGGACCGGCAAATCGCTCAACGAGATCGTCAACTCGATCAAGAAGGTCGCCGATATCGTTTCGGATATCGCCGTCGCCAGCGGCGAACAGGCAAACGGCCTCGACCAGATCAGCAAGGCGCTTGCCCAGATGGATGAACTGACCCAGCGCAACTCGGCGCTGGCGGAAGAAAACGCCGCGACCGCCAAGACGCTGCAGCATCAATCGTCGGTGATGGACGAGCAAGTAAGCGTGTTCAGACTGGACGGTCGAAGCAGTCAGACCGGGGGAAGCGCGACCGCCGCGGGGCGCTCGCAGTCTCTTGCAGCCATGCCGCCCGCCCGTCAGATGGCCTCGTAGCGCCGAGGGAGCGTTTTTACGGACACTCCCCGTTCACAAGCGGGAACATTGCACTGATCCAAGCTAACGGAGCACGCCGATGAAAGCGCCCCAGCCTTCATCCGCTTCCGACCCGGTGCCGAACGACCTCACACGACCAGGCCAATCGGAGGTAGCCGCCGGCACGGTCGAGTTCATCAGCATTGCCATCGGCAATGATCATTACGGCATCGACATCATGTCGGTCCGCGAGATCAAGGAGTGGGAAGACGTCCGGCCCTTGCCGAGGCAACCGGAGTATATGCGCGGCGTGCGCGATCTGCGTGGCGTGGTCGTGCCCATCATCGACCTGCGGTGCCGTTTCGGGCAGGGCCTCACGGAATGCACGCCGACGCATGTCGTCGTCATCGTTCAGATGGAAGACCGTCAGATCGGGTTGTTGGCGGATCAGGTGCTCGACATCGTCACTTTCGAGCAAAGCGAGGTGCAACCGGTCCCGTCGGTCGGCCGCACGTCGCGCACCCGTTTTCTGTCCGGACTGGTGACGGTCGATGGCGCCATGATCGCGCTGATCGATCTCGACCGCTTGCTGGCGGACGACGCCTATCATGAAGAAAGTCCGGCCAGCCAGATGCTCGACGCTTAGGTCGACGGGAACGGCAGCTTGAATTGGCGGGGGCCCGGCGGCGTCAGCCACCGGGCCCCCTTATGCGTATCAGCCGGCCTGTAAGCCGGGTTCTGTATGCCCGCGGGAAACCTGACCCGCGGTCATGACGGCCATTCCTCTGGCACGCCGGTTGCCCGGCGCGTCTGGCAACCTACCCGAATGGCTGGCCCGGACCGGGCTGGCGCCCGAAGGCACCACGCCATTCCTATTCGGTCTTGCTCCCGGTGGGGTTTGCCGTGCCGCCGCCGTTGCCGGCGGCGCGGTGCGCTCTTACCGCACCGTTTCACCCTTGCCGCGGAGGGCGCGTAGCCCGCCGCGGCGGTCTGTTCTCTGTGGCACTGTCCCTGAGGCCGGTCATTGAGAACCGGTCCCGCCGGACGTTATCCGGCACCGTTGGTCCATGGAGCCCGGACTTTCCTCCCCGGCCGCCTTTCGGCATTGGCGCGGGGCGGCCGTCCGGCCGACTGACAAGCCTAGGGATGGGGGCGGGGCGCCCGCGGGTCAAGCGTTGTCGCCGCGCCTGGTAAAAAAAGAGGAGCCCGGACCAGTTTTGGGAGGGGGAGGAGGCGGTCCGGGCTCGCAGGAAGCAGAAACAGGAGGATCGACTTGAAGACGGCGCCCGATCCGGTCGTTCGACCTTGCACCCCGGCAGGACCAATATCCGCGTCCAGCCCGGGCCAAAATCGGGCACTGCCTGAGCGTTTGCCCTGACGAGTAAACCCGTCTCACCAAGTCGGCCGCGCGGTGCGGGCGGACCCGGACCGCGACCGGTTCAGTTGGCGCCAATCAGGCGCGGACGCCCTTGCGGGGCAGCGGGTGCCGATCAGGGCGGATTGACGCCGCGACGCGCTTCAGCCGCGCAGAAGCCTCGACGAATGCCTTTCTGACGTAGGCGGCGCGTTCGGCCCGCGCACGGGCGAGCGCGTCCTCGATGCTGAAGGGCTGCAGGTAGACGGGGGTGCGGACACTCATGGTCTTAATTCTCCAACTCAGGGGACTTTGCGCCCCTATGCGTTGAACGCATAATATTATCTCCCGTTGAAATGATAATCCGATAAAGTTGCCAATCATCTGTGCCTGAATGGAATAAATAGTACACCATGGACGCCACCTCCGACCTGCGGGTCTTCGTCCGCGCCGTCGACCGCGGCAGTTTCTCGTCTGCTGCCAGGGACCTGGGGCTGACGCCGTCGGCCGTTTCCAAGCTCGTGTCACGGCTGGAGGACCGTCTGGGCGTCCGCCTGCTCGAACGCAGCACCCGTCGCCTGGCGCTCACCCCCGAGGGTGAGACGTTCTTCGCCCGCGCCAAGCGGATCGTCGCCGACATCGAGGAGGCCGAGGAGGAGGTGACGCGCATCCGTGGCGCCCCGCGCGGGCGCTTGCACATCAATGCCGGCACCGCCTTCGGGCTGCACCAGCTGGCCCCGGCGCTCGCCGATTTCCTCGCCCGCTATCCGGAAGTCGACGTAGAATTGTCGATCACCGACCGCCTGGTCGACCTGATCGCAGAACACGCCGACATTGCGGTGCGCTCGGGCCACATTCCCAAGGGCGCTTTCGTGCAACGCAAGATCGCCGACCTGCAGCGGGTGATCTGCGCTGCGCCGGCCTATCTGGCCCGCCGCGGCACCCCGACGGTGGCGGCCGACCTGAAACAACACGATTGTATCGTGGTCGCCGGTCCCGGCCTCAGCCGATGGCCGTTCAAGACCCGCGGCGGCGTCGACGTGATCGATGTCCATCCGCGTGTCACCACCGACGACGCCGAGGCGGCGTTGCGGTTGGCCGTCGAAGGCGCCGGGATCACCCGGCTGTCCGACGTCATTGTCGGCGGCCCCCTGCATCGCGGAGAGCTGGTGGCGCTGCTCGCCGACGTGCATCACGTCGAGCCATTCCCGCTCGCGGCTATCTATCCGGCCGGCCGTCAGAGGTTGCCGCGTGTTGCGGTCTTCATCGAATTTCTGGTGGAACGTTTTGGCAGCGCACCCTGGCGCGTGCCCGGTATTCCGCCGCCGCCCGCGCCGAAACCCGGACGCTGAACGGATGAAGTCCATGCCTGCGCGTCAGGTCAGCGCGCTCGCGGGTGTCTTGCTGCGCTTCGGCAGCGCTTCGGTCAACGCGCGCAAGGTGCGGATGGTAGACGCATCGGCGATGCCATCGACCCGCGCCGGACGAAAATGGCGCTGGAAGGCGGCGACCACGTCGCGCGTGCGTTCGTCGAAGCGCCCGCCGGGCTCGATGCCGTAGCCGTACGACGCGAGCAGGTGCTGCAACTGGAGCACGGGCTCGCCTTCATCACCGACGCGCAGCGTGGTGCCTTCAAGACCCAACGGGGCGGGCCGGACCCAGTGACCGATGCCGGACTCATGGAGCAGGGCCCACGGAAACCGCTCGCCCGGATCCTGCTTGCGGTCCGGCGCAACATCCGAATGCGCGAGCACGCGCTCGGGCGCAATCGGGCCGCGACGCGTGACGATCGATTTGCACAGCGAGATCACCGCCGCGACCTGTCGCAGCGGAAACTCGCGGTAACCGAATTCATGTCCGGGATTGACGATTTCAATGCCGATGGAGCGTGAATTGATGTCAGTCTCGCCGCGCCAGGCGGCGAGGCCCGCGTGCCATGCACGCAGTTCTTCCGGCACGCACTGCACGATGCGCCCGTCCTCGAATACCACATAGTGGGCCGATACCTTGCTGTCCGGCGCACACAGACGCTCAAGCGCCGATTCACCGGTCAGCATGCCCGTGTAGTGCAGCAGGATCATGTCGGGCGGCCCGCCCTTGCGCTCGTCATGGTTCGGCGACGGCATCACGTCGGCGACCATGAAGGAGTTGGGGCGGAAAGAAGCCATGCGGATTTGAGATCGCTCGAGTTGCAAAAGGGCGCGCACCATTGTTCGGGATCATTCAAAAAGCAATACATGCTCAAATCATGACAACAACGTGAACGGAAACGGCCGAAACGGTAAATCCCGTCCCGGCCGCAGCCGTTGTGCCAGAGTTTTCAGGATAGAAGCTTAACGCGCGCTCGGTGCCATTCCGCCCGAGGGACGCGGTTTGGTGCCCAAACCGCCTGCGCCGGTCGTGGTGGGGGCCGGCGTCGGCGGGGTATACGCGGTGAACTTCTGTGCCGCCTTGAGGTCGTTCTCGCTCATGGAGAGCTTCAGCTTTTTCGCCTCGCCCTTCTCACCGGGCACGACCTGGAACGCACTTGGAGCGATCGCCACTTCCTTGGCGCCCATGCCAAGGAAGCCGCCGAAGCTGATCACATAGGCTTTGATCGCGCCGTCCTGCTCGAACAGGAGGTCGGACACATCACCGATCTTCTTGCCGTCAGCGCCGATGACATCCGTGCCCTTGAAGTTCGACGCGAGGAATTGGTCGGGGCTTTGCGACGCCACGACCTTCGCCTCGCCAGCGGCCGCTCCGTTGCCGGCATTGGCGGCAGCCTTGTCATCGGTTTTGACTTTGTCGCTGTCGCTCTTGTTGGCGGCGCTGCTCTCCGGCTTCTTCCCGGCGGGGCTCTCCGGGCTGGCGGCCGGCTGCTTGTCCATTTTCCCGGCAGGTGCCTTCGTGTCCGGACTCGCGGGCGCCGCTGCCGGCGGTTTCGACTGGTTATCGGAACTCGAGGGCGCCGGCGATTGCGCGAGCGCTCCGCTCATCATCAGCGCGCCGATCGCCGCGCCGAGCATCAGTGTTCTGGTCATGATGGCCTCCTTGGATTGATGAGGGGCGATCATGTGCCGGGCAAGACGGGCTCCCATGGAACCCGAACACACCAGAACGTGCCGCCCCGTGCGCCATGAACTCGCGCTGGCGTCTCTGGTTCCGCAGAACTGCCCCGCCGCAGACGCGGCGCAACGGGCTACCGCGTCCGCACCCGGTTTGCGGGCGACGCGCGTTGAGAAAGGCCGGGGCCGGCAACCGATCGTTAAGTTTAAGGGTCGTTAATCGGGAATCGGTCCGCGAGGCGCCAGCGGCCCCGGAAGAGGGGCCACCGGCAGGGCCATTCCATTGACGCCCATATTATCCCATGATATCCCACGACCCTTCACTGGAGATTGCGGGGCCCGGCCCAGGGCCGAGAAGCCCGGCGATCGGTAAGGGTCGCGCAAGCGTGGCGCGCGGGCGTTGTGTCCGGTCGGCGTGGGGTGCGGGTGATGGACCGCTTCGTGTCGAACTTCACGTTGCGGCTCAACTCCAAGGGACGCGTCTCGATTCCCGCCTCCTTCCGCTCGGTGCTGACCCGCGACGGGTTCAAGGGTCTCTATTGCTATCCGGCGCTCGACGCGCCGGCGATCGATGCGGGGGGCAATGCGTTGATGGTGGAGATCGAATCCCTGATCGGGCGTTACCCCCCGTTCTCGGACGGACGCGAGCAGTTCGCCATGGCGCTCTATGGGACCAGCGAGACCCTGAAGATCGACGGCGAGGGTCGCGTGAGCCTGAGCGATGCGTTGAAGCGTCATGCCGGGATTACCGACGCGGTCGCCTTCGTCGGGCTCGGTCACAAGTTTCAGATCTGGGAACCTGGGCGGTTCCGGCAAGAGCTCGCGGAGGCCACCCAAAAGGTGCGCGCGCTCAAAGCGGAGCTTGGTTCCCGGACGGCGGCGCGCGACGCGCTCGGAGCACGGGAATGACGGTGGGCGGCGACGGCTCTCGGGCTGTCGCTGGCGGACCAGCCCCCCACATTCCCGTGCTCGGCCCGCCCGCGCTCGAATATCTCAGGGTCCAGTCCAGCGGCGTCTATATCGACGGTACCTTCGGCGCCGGCGGCTACACGCGCGCAATCCTTGAGGCTGCCGACTGCAAGGTGATCGCCATCGACCGCGACCCGACGGCGATCGCGGGCGGCGCCGGTCTCGCCGCGCAATCGCAGGGACGGCTGACGCTGGTCGAGGATCGTTTTTCCGAACTCGACCGCGTGGCCAACGATGCCGGGTGTGAGTCGGTCGACGGCGTGGTGCTGGACGTGGGCGTGTCCTCCATGCAGCTCGATCGGGCCGAGCGCGGTTTCTCCTTCCGGCTCGAAGGTCCGCTCGACATGCGCATGAGCGGCGCGGGACCGAGCGCCGCCGACGTCGTCAACACCGCCGGCGAGCGCGACCTCGCCAACATCATCTATATCCTCGGCGAAGAACGGCACTCGCGCGCCGTCGCGCGCGCCATCGTACGCGCGCGCGAGCAGGCGCCGATCACGACCACGCGCGCGCTCGCCGACGTGGTGGCCTCGGTGGTGCGTTCGCGTCCCGGCGACATCCATCCGGCGACGCGCACCTTCCAGGGCCTGCGCATTTTCGTCAATGACGAGCTGCGCGAGCTGGCGGATGCGCTCGGTGCGGCGGAGCGCGTTCTCAAACCTGGCGGGCGGCTGGTCGTCGTATCCTTTCATTCGCTCGAGGACCGCATCGTCAAATCGTTCCTGAGCGAACGCGCTGAAACCCGCGGCGGCTCGCGCCACGCGCCGGAAATCAGACGGCCGGTGGCGACGTTCCGCGTGCTGACCAGGCGCCCCGTTACCTCCGGGGACGAGGAGATCGCGCAAAATCCGCGCGCCCGCTCCGCCAAATTGCGCGCGGGCGAACGCACCGATGCGCCCGCCCGCGCTCATGAGCCCGATGCGTTGCTGCCGCGGCTGCCGGCGCTCGCCGCCGTCCTGAAGGGGCGCCGCTCATGATGCGCCTTGTCAACCTCATGGTAATCGCGGCGCTGATCGCGGCGGCCACCGCCGTCTACAAGATCAAGTTCGATTCGACGCTGCAGGCCGAAAAAGCCGCCAAGCTGCGCAACGAGTTGCGCCGCGAGCGCAATGCCATCGCCCGCCTGCGCGCAGAATGGGCGAGGCTCGACACACCGAGCCGCATCCAGGCGCTGGCCGACCGTTACCTCGCGCTACAGCCGGTGAAGCCGACCCAGTTCGACGCGTTCAATGACCTGCCGCCGCGCCCGCCGGAAGTGCCGCTGCCACCGCGCGATCCGATCGGCGCCATGCTGACGCCAGACGCGCCTGAAACCACCGGCAGCGTGCCGGCAACGCGGCGATGAATCCATGACGGCCCTGCACAGACGCGAAACCCGTTGGCAGCGCCTCGTGCGCAAACTGCTCTATGGACATGGAGTTGACCGCGGCGTGAAGGCGAAGGCGCGTCTCGTCCTGGCCATCGTCGGTTTTGCGCTGATCTACAGCGTTATCGCGGGCAAGCTCGTGATGTTTGCGGTCGAGAGCAACAGGCTCGACGGCCGCAACACGGTCATGCAGGATGCGGTCGCAACGGCGCGGCCCGACATCATCGACCGCAACGGCAAGCTGCTCGCCATCGACGTCAAGGCACCGTCGCTCTACGCCGAGCCGCGCAAGCTGATAGACGCCGACGAGGCCGAGGAGCTGCTCACCGCGACGCTGCCCGACCTCAATACCAGGGAACTGCGCGAGCGGTTGAACTCCAACCGCGGCTTCGTCTGGCTCAAACGCGAGATCACGCCGCGCCAGGAGCGCGAAATTCATCGTCTCGGCATTCCCGGCGTCGGCTTCCTCACCGAGAACAAGCGCGTCTATCCCAACGGATCCACCGTTTCGCAGGTTATCGGCCTTACCAACATCGACAACCAGGGCATTGCCGGCATCGAGAAGTGGGTGGACGGGCAGGGGCTTGCGGCGCTGCACATGGCGGGACTCGCCACCGACCGCCTGCAGCGGCCGGTGCAGCTCTCGCTCGATCTGCGCGTGCAGTACGCGCTGCGCGACGAGCTGGTGAAGGCGCGCGAAAAATTCAAGGCCAAGGCCTCCGCCGGTCTGGTGCTCGACGTCAACACCGGCGAGATCGTGGCGCTGGTCTCCGAGCCCGGCTACGACCCCAACGATCCCCGGCGGGCCAACGACCCGAGCCGTATCAACCGGCTGACCACCGGCGTGTACGAGATGGGCTCAACCTTCAAGGTGCTCACCGTCGCGATGGCGATCGACGACGGCAAGGCGACGCTGGCTTCGAAATTCGATGCGCGTCATCCGCTGCGATACGGCCGCTTCGCCATCCACGACCACGATCCGAAAGGCCGCTTCCTGTCGGTGCCGGAAATCTTCACCTATTCATCGAACATCGGCGCCGCGCGCATGGCGCTCGCCGTCGGCGTAAAGGGGCACCAGGATTTCCTGCGCAAGCTGGGCCAGCTCACCCGCCTGCGTACGGAACTGCCCGAAAGCAGCGAGCCCATCGTGCCGAGGCGTTGGGGCGAGTTGAACACCGTGACCATTGCCTTCGGTCATGGCCTGTCGGTGGCGCCGTTGCAGGCGGCGATGGGCGTTGCGGCAACCGTCAACGGCGGGCTCCTGATCAGGCCGACCTTCCTCAAGCGTAGCCGCGCCGACGCGCTCAAGATCGCCGAACGCGTGCTCAAGCCCGGGACCAGCCGCGACATGCGCTATCTCCTGCGGCTGAACGCAGAAAAGGGAACCGGCAAGTTCGCCGACGTCGAGGGCTACTACGTGGGCGGCAAGACCGGCACGGCGGAAAAGGTGGTCAATGGCCACTACGCCAGGCACAAGTTGCTCACCGACTTCATGGCGGTGATGCCGTCCGACAATCCGAAATATCTGGTGCTGGTCATGCTGGACGAGCCGCAACCGGTCGAAGGAACTCACGGGTTCGCCACGGCCGGCTGGAACGCCGGCCCGACCGCAGGCAAGGTGATTGCGCGGATCGGTCCGCTGCTCGATATCGAGCCGCGTGTCGGCCTGCCCGAGGCCCAGAAGCTGATTCTGGCCAACGCTGCTTCTTCAAATTCCTCCCCCTGAAAGGGGGAGGTCGGTTGCCAAAGCGACGCCAAGGCGACCGGGTGGCAGTCTCTTTCGAAGTCTCGCAGTATTGCGGTATGACCCCCTCCCTGACCCTCCCCCTTGCAGGGGAGGGGAATGGAGTGTCCCGAGCAAGGTGCCCATGAAGCTTGCCGATCTGCCGCTGGAAGGCTTCGACCCGCGC
Organism: uncultured Pseudomonadota bacterium; assembly: GCA_963773715.1. Classification (GTDB taxonomy): domain Bacteria; phylum Pseudomonadota; class Alphaproteobacteria; order Rhizobiales; family Xanthobacteraceae; genus Pseudolabrys. The sequence continues at coordinate 1,399,287 of CAVZCM010000003.1, forward strand.
TTCGCCGGACTGGCGGTGAGTGGCGTTGCCGCCGACAGCCGCAAGGTAAAGCCGGGCGATCTGTTCGTGGCGGTGCCCGGTACCAGAAGCGACGGGCTTTCTTTCGTGCCGCAGGCATTGGCGGCCGGTGCGGTGGCGGTGCTGGCGGAGCGTGCCGCCGAGGTGCCGCCGGGCGTTGCCGCCATCGAGGTGCAGGACGTGCGCCGCGCGCTGGCGTTGATCGCGTCCGCCTTCTTCCCGCGTCAGCCGGCGACGGTTGCAGCGGTCACCGGCACAAGCGGCAAGACCTCGGTCGCCGCCTTCACACGCCAGATCTGGGCCGCTCTCGGCCACAAGGCGGCGAGCGTCGGCACCATCGGTGTGGTGTCGCCCGACGGCGAACAATACGGCTCGCTGACGACACCCGATCCGATCGAATTGCACCGCACGCTCAACAAGCTGGCGGGCGAGGGCGTGACCCATCTCGCGCTCGAAGCGTCATCGCACGGCCTCGAGCAGCGCCGCCTCGACGGCGTGCGCATCGCGGCCGGCGGTTTCACCAATCTGTCGCGCGACCATCTCGACTATCACCCGACCATGGAAGCCTATCTCGCCGCCAAGCTGCGGTTGTTTGATACATTGATTGTTGCCGACGGCACCGCGGTGGTCGGCGTCGACGATTGTTATGCCGGCCAGGTGGTCGACGCAGCAAAAAAGCGTGGTTTGAAGACGATGACCGTCGGCGTCTCCGGCGATGACATCAAACTGGTCGACGGCGCCATCGACGGCTTTTGTCAGGTGGTGACCCTTTCCTACAAGGGCGCCACCTTCAAGGTCAGGCTGCCACTGGTCGGCGCCTTCCAGATGCAGAATGCCGCGCTTGCCGCCGGTCTGGTTGTTGCGACGGGTGGCGATCCTCGCCGGGTGTTCGCGTCGCTCGAAAAACTGCAAGGTGCCAGGGGCCGCCTCGAGCTTGCCGGCACCAGGAACGGTGCGCCGATCTTCATCGACTATGCGCACAAGCCCGACGCGCTGCAGAAGGCGCTAGCGGCGCTCAGGCCCTATGCCAGGGGCAAGCTCACGGTGGTGTTCGGCGCCGGCGGCGACCGCGACAAGGGCAAGCGGCCGCTCATGGGCCGCATCGCCGCCGAATGCGCCGACCGCGTGATCGTCACCGACGACAACCCGCGCAGCGAACAGCCGGCGGCGATCCGCGCCGAAATCCTCGCTGCCGCGCCGGGCGCGGCAGAGATCGGCGACAGAGCCGAGGCGATCCGCCAGGCCATCGCCGGCCTGAACGAAGGCGATGTTGTGCTGATCGCCGGCAAAGGCCATGAAACCGGCCAAATCATCGGCGACCGCGTGTTGCCGTTTTCCGATCACGACGCGGTAGCGGCGGCCTTGCGGGGGAAGGTGGCATGAGGACACCAGCGAATTTGGCGGTGCGCGTGCCACGCGCTCTCTTTCCCTCTTCCCTTGCGGGAGAAGGTGGCGAGCGCGGAGCGATAGCGAGCGCGAGCCGGGTGAGGGGTCAGCGCTTGCCGACAGGTCGACCCCTCACCCGCCTTCGCTCGGCTTCGCCTCCGCTCAGGCACCCTCTCCCACAAGGGGAGAGGGGAACCGGGATTGCCGCAAGGTTCGAATACCCATGACCGCGCTCTGGACCATCGACGAGATGGCGTCGGCCATGGGCGCGGAGACATCCGGCGCCTTGCCGGCGGATGTGCCGGGCCTGTCGATCGACAGCCGCACGCTTGCGCGCGGCGATGCCTTCTTCGCTATCCGGGGCGACAACCGCGACGGCCACGACTTCGTCGATGGCGCCCTGAAAGCGGGCGCCGGCGTCGCCGTGATCGCGCGCGATCAGCGCGCGCGGTTTGCGGCCGATGCGCCATTATTGCTGGTCGACGACGTGCTCGAAGGCTTGCGCGGTCTCGCGCGCGCCGCCCGCGAACGCATCTCGAACGCCAGGGTCATCGCCGTCACCGGTTCGGTCGGCAAGACCGGCACCAAGGAGGCGTTGCGGCTGGCGCTTTCCGCCGACGGCGAAACCCACGCCTCGGCGTCGTCCTACAACAATCACTGGGGCGTGCCGCTGTCGCTCGCGCGCTGCCCGGCGACGGTCAATTATGCCGTGTTCGAAATCGGCATGAACCATGCGGGTGAAATTACGCCGCTGACCCGGCTGGCGCGCCCGCATGTGGCGATCGTCACCACGGTCGAACCGGTGCACCTGGAGTATTTCGGTTCGATCGAAAAGATCGCCGACGCCAAGGCGGAGATCTTTCTGGGGCTGGAGCCGGGCGGCGCCGCGGTGCTCAATCGCGACAACGCCCACTATGAACGCCTCGTGGCCGCGGCGAAAAAAGCCGGGGTGGGGCGCATCGTCTCCTTTGGCGAAGACGAGAACGCCGACGCCTTTCTCGTCCGCTGCGCGTTGCAGCCCGAAGGTTCGACCGTCGAGGCTGTCATCCTCGGTGAACCGGTCACCTACAAATTGGGCGCGCCGGGCCGCCATCTGGTGCAGAACTCGCTCGCCGTGCTCGCAGCTGCCGCGCTCGCCGGCGCCGATCTCGCGCTCGCGGCGCTGGCGCTTGCCAATCTCGAGCCGGCGGTCGGCCGCGGCGCGCGCGTGCATTTGAAGATGCCCGGCGGCAGCGCGTTGTTGATCGACGAAAGCTACAACGCCAATCCCGCGTCCATGGCCGCGGCCATTGCGCTGCTCGGGCAGGCGCCGATCGGCAGACAGGGTCGCCGCATCGCCGTCCTTGGCGACATGCTGGAACTTGGTTCCGAGGGCGAAAGCCTGCACGGCGGCCTGGCGCCGGCGCTCGAAGCCGCAAATGTTGATCTCGTCTTCTGTTCGGGACCGTTGATGCACGCGCTCTGGCAGGCTCTTCCCCCGGCGCGCCGGGGCGGCTATGCCGGGACCGCCGCGGAACTGCAGCCGACCGTGCTCGACGTCATCCAGGCCGGTGATGCGGTGATGGTGAAGGGCTCGCTGGGCTCGAAGATGGGTCCGATCGTCAAGGCGCTCGAACGCCAGTTTCCCCGCCAGGGCGCGCTCGCGCCGGCACAAGGCTAGGCTCGATCGATGTTCTATTGGCTCACAGAACTCTCGGACACTGTCTCGTTCCTCAACGTTTTCCGCTATCTCACCTTCCGTACCGGCGGCGCCATCGTCACCGCGCTGGTGTTCGTGTTCCTGTTCGGCGGCCCGATGATCGATCTCCTGCGCATGAAGCAGGGCAAGGGCCAGCCGATCCGGCTCGACGGTCCGCAATCGCATCTCATCACCAAGAAGGGCACGCCGACGATGGGCGGTCTGATGATCCTGTCGGGCCTCTTCGTGTCGACGCTGCTGTGGGCCAATCCGTCGAACCCCTATGTCTGGGTGGTGCTCGGCGTCACCCTGAGCTTCGGGCTGATCGGCTTTTATGACGACTATCTGAAGGTCACCAGGCAGACCAACGCCGGCTTTTCGGGTCGCACCCGCCTGATCGCCGAAGCGGTGATCGCGATCATCGCGGTAACCCTGCTTTCGCATCTCGGGAAGGGCCCCATCGCAACGTCGCTCGTGTTCCCGTTCTTCAAGGACCTGGTGATCAATCTCGGCTGGGGATTCTTCGTGCTCGGCGCTTTCGTCATCGTCGGCGCCGGCAACGCGGTGAACCTGACCGACGGGCTCGACGGCCTCGCCATCGTGCCCGTGATGATCGCGGCGGCAAGCTTCGGCATGATCTCCTATCTCGCCGGCAACGCGGTGTTCGCCGATTACCTGCAAATTCACTACGTCGCCGGCACCGGCGAACTGGCTATCTTGTGCGGGGCGGTGATCGGCGCCGGCCTCGGATTCCTCTGGTTCAATGCGCCGCCGGCCTCGATCTTCATGGGCGACACCGGCTCGCTGTCGCTCGGCGGCCTGCTCGGTGCCATTGCCGTGGCGATCAAGCACGAGATCGTGCTCGCCATCATCGGCGGACTGTTCGTGCTGGAGGCGGTGTCGGTGATCGTGCAGGTGATCTCGTTCAAACTTACGGGCAAACGCGTGTTCAAGATGGCGCCAATCCATCATCACTTCGAACAGCTCGGCTGGACCGAGCCGCAGATCGTGATCCGCTTCTGGATCGTTTCGGTGGTGCTGGCGCTCGCCGGGCTGGCGAGCCTGAAACTGCGATGAATATCAATTGTCATTCCGGGCTCGCGTGCTGCGCATGCGCCCCGGAATGACGGATTAACTCCATGATCCCCGTCACCACTTTCGCCGGCAAAACGGTTGCGGTCTTTGGCCTCGGTCATTCGGGCCTGCTGGCGGCGCAGGCGCTGCGTGACGGTGGCGCGGACGTCGTTGCCTTTGACGACAACGCCGACTCTGTGGCGAAGGCGCGACAGGCCGGCCTGACGACAAGGGACCTGCGCGAGCTCGACTGGTCGAGGGTGGCCGCGCTGGTGCCGGCGCCCGGCGTGCCGCTGACCCATCCCGACCCGCATTGGAGCGTGAAGCTCGCGCACAAGGCCGATGTCGAGATCATCGGCGACATCGAACTGTTTTGCCGCGAGCGCGCCAAATCAGGCCCGCAGCGCCCGCTGATCGCCATCACCGGCACCAACGGCAAGTCGACGACCACCGCATTGATCGCGCATCTCGTGAAAAGCGCCGGCTACGACGCCCAGATGGGCGGCAATATCGGCGTGCCGGTTCTCGCGCTCGCGCCGTTCGTGCCCGGCCGCGTTTACGTGCTGGAAGTTTCGTCCTATCAGATCGATCTCGCACCTTCGCTGCACGCGACCGTCGGAATCCTGCTCAACGTGTCGGAAGATCATCTCGACCGGCACGGCACCATGGAGCATTACGCCGCCATCAAGGCGCTGTTGCCGGCGCGCATTGAACGCGGCGGCACGGCGGTGATCGGGGTCGACGACCGCTGGACCCGCGATGCAGCCAATCGCATCGAACGCGCCGGCAAGAAAGTGGTGCGCGTTTCGGTGCTCGCGCCCGTGCGCGACGGTTATTATGCCGAGGGCACACGCATCCTGCGCGCCGCCGGCGGCAAGGCCTATGCGGTGGCGCAACTCGCCGGTATCGGCAGTCTGCGCGGGGCCCACAATGCGCAGAATGCCGCCTGTGCGGTGGCGGCCGGCGTGGCGCTCGGCCTCGGCCTGCCGGCGATTCAGAAGGGTCTCGCCAGCTTTCCCGGTCTCGCGCACCGCATGCAACAGGTCGGCCGCAAGGGCAAGGTGCTGTTCGTCAACGATTCGAAAGCGACCAATGCCAATTCCACGGAGAAGGCGCTGTCGAGCTTTCCGGATATTTACTGGATTGCCGGCGGCAAGCCCAAGACCGGCGGCATTGCGGGTCTGGCCGAATTCTTTCCGCGGATCCGCAAGGCCTATCTGATCGGCGAGGCGGCGGCCGATTTCGCCAGGACGCTCGAGGGCAAGGTGCCCTACGAAATCGACGAGGTCATGTCGGCCGCGGTTGACGCCGCCACCCGCGACGCGGAAGCCTCCGACGCTCACGAGCCGGTGGTGTTGCTGTCGCCGGCCTGCGCGTCGTTCGACCAGTACCGGAACTTCGAGATCCGCGGCAAGGCATTCGCCGATCTGGTGCTGGCGATTCCGGGGGTAAAAAGCCTTCCGTAGCTCTCGGCTGTCATCGTCCGCGAAGGCGGACGATCCAGTAAACACCGAGACGACTGTGATTACTGGATTGCCCGCTTTCGCGGGCAATGACACGCAAGTTTTGTGGCGCGGCGCTATTCTTAATCATTCGTAAACCGTGACGCGTCAGAACCGGGTGGCCGCATCGGAGGGTGCGGCAGGGGACGTTTTTCATGGTCTCGCGCGCGCAACGCACGCCCTTCGGCGAGTGGTGGTGGACGGTCGACAAGCTGACGCTTGCCGCCCTCTGCGCGCTGATGCTGGCCGGCATCGTGCTGTCGCTCGCCGCCAGCCCGGAAGTGGCCGGCCGGCTGGGGCTCGATCCGTTCTATTTCGTCGACCGGCAGATTCTCTATCTCATCCCCACCATGACCGTGCTGCTCGCAGTTTCGTTCCTGACCCCGCGCCAGATTCGCCGGCTGTCGCTGGCGGTGTTCCTGGCGAGCCTCATCATGGTGGCGGCGACGCCGCATTTTGGCGCCGACATCAAGGGCGCGCATCGCTGGCTCGTCATTTTCGGCATGAACGTTCAGCCCTCCGAGTTTCTCAAGCCGGCCTTCGTCATCGTCATCGCCTGGCTGTTTTCCGAAACGGCCCGCCGTCCCGACATGCCGGCCAATGCCATCGCGCTGGCGCTTCTGCTGCTGGTGGTCACGCTGCTGGTGATGCAGCCCGACTTCGGCCAGACCATGCTGATTGCGATGGTCTGGGCCGCGCTGTTTTTCATGGCCGGCATGCGGTTCGTGTGGGTATTCGGTATCGCCGGCGCCGGCCTCGTCGGGCTGACGGTCGCCTACTACACCGTGCCGCACGTCGCCAGACGTATCCAGCACTTCCTGAATCCGGCCTCCGGCGACACTTTCAATATCGAGGTCGCGACAGAATCCTTCCTGCGTGGCGGCTGGCTCGGCACCGGGCCGGGCGAAGGCACCATCAAGCGCATCCTGCCCGAGAGCCACACCGACTTCGTGTTCGCGGTGGCGGGTGAGGAGTTCGGCGTCGTGCTCTGTCTGCTGCTGGTCGCGCTGTTCGCCTTCATCGTGATCCGCTCGCTCTTGCGCGCGCTGCGCAACGAGGACCCGTTCCACCGCTTCGCCGCCGCGGGTCTCGCCATCCTGTTCGGCACGCAGGCCGCCATCAACATGGCGGTCAATTTGCGGCTCATGCCGGCCAAGGGCATGACGCTGCCGTTCATTTCCTACGGCGGCTCCTCGATGATCTCGCTCGCGATCGCGATGGGGATGCTGCTGGCGCTCACCCGCGAGCAGCCGCGGGTGGCGCTGGGCGCGCCCGACCTCGACGCTACGCCCGAAGCGGCGACTTGATTTTGCCGCCATCCTCGCCTGAAAGAGACGAAACGCGCAGGGCAGGGGCGGCCGGATGATGACGCATCAGGGAAACGACAAATCTCCGCTCGTCCTCCTCTGTGCGGGCGGCACCGGCGGCCATCTGTTCCCGGCCGAGGCGCTGGCCCACGCGCTGGGCAGGCGCGGCGTGATCATCGATCTCGCCACCGACCGGCGCGCCGCTCACTTCGGATTTCCTGCCCGCGCCGTGCATCTGATCCCGAGCGCAACCGTGCGCGGGCGCGATCCGGTTTCGCTTGCGCGCACCGCGTCGTTGTTGATCCTCGGCACGCTCAAGGCCTGGACCCTGATCGGCCGTATCCGGCCGGCGGTGGTGGTGGGCTTCGGCGGTTATCCGACGGTGCCGCCCTTGTTTGCCGCGTCGTTGCGCGGCGTGCCGACCGTGCTGCACGAGCAGAACGGCGTCATGGGCCGTGCCAACCGCATGCTCGCCTCGCGCGTCACGCGCATCGCCACCGGTTTCCGCACGCTGAAGAATGTCGACGCCGGGGTACAGGGCAAGATGGTCTTCACAGGCAATCCCGTTCGGCCCGCGGTGCTGGAAGCGGCGAAGGCGCCTTATTCGGCGCCGGAAGACGAACTGCGGCTCCTGGTGTTCGGCGGCAGCCAGGGCGCCCATGTCATGGCCGAGATCGTGCCGCCGGCGATCGCCAGGCTAGCGCCCTATATCCGCGCCCGTTTGCACATCGTGCAGCAGGCGCGCGCCGAGGACCTGGACGAAGTCAGAGGCGTCTACGCCAGCCAGGGTGTGCAGGCCGAGTGTGCGCCGTTCTTCAACGATCTACCGGCCCGTATGGCTGACGCTCACCTCATCGTATCCCGTTCCGGCGCCTCGACCGTGGCGGAGCTCTCCGCCATCGGCCGGCCCGCCATAATGGTGCCGCTCCCCCATGCGCTGGATCAGGATCAGTTCGCCAACGCCGGTTCACTGGCGGAGGCGGGCGGGGGCATCCGGCTTGTCCAGCGCGATTTCACGCCGGAACGGCTGGCTTCCGAGATTGAAAGGCTCGCATCTGATCCGGCGAAGCTCGCCAACATGGCGGCGGCGGCCAGATCGGCCGGCGCCCAGGATGCCGCCGAGCGGCTCGCCGACCTGGTGCTGCTGGTGGCCGGGCTTTAAGCATTTCGGCAGGGCCGGGCTTGTCCCGGCCACCGGCGTCTTGCAAGAAACAGGGTGTGGGGGGCGACCCCCGAGGTTGAGGAAATCCAGGGGCGTTAAGGATGAAGCTGCCGCGCGACATCGGTCCGGTGCATTTCGTCGGCATCGGGGGCATCGGCATGAGCGGCATCGCCGAGGTGCTGGCCAATCTCGGCTATAGCGTCACCGGCTCCGACGTCGCCGACAGCACCAACGTCAAGCGCCTGCGCGACATGGGCATCAGGGTCGAGGTCGGCCACAAGGCGGAGAACGTCGACGGTGCCGACGTGGTGGTCGTCTCCTCCGCCATCAGGCAGGACAATCCCGAACTGATCGCGGCCCGCGCCAGGCGCGTGCCGGTGGTGCGCCGCGCGGAGATGCTGGCCGAGCTGATGCGCCTGAAGAGTTGCGTTGCGATTGCCGGTACGCACGGCAAGACCACCACCACGTCGATGGTGGCGGCGCTGCTCGATGGTGGCGGGCTCGATCCGACCGTGATCAACGGCGGCATCATCAACGCCTACGGCACCAATGCCCGGCTTGGCGCCGGCGACTGGATGGTGGTCGAGGCCGATGAATCCGACGGCACTTTTCTCAAACTTCCGGCCGACGTCGCCATCGTCACCAACGTGGACCCCGAGCACCTCGACCACTTCCACACCTACGAGGCGGTGCAGGACGCCTTCCACGATTTCGTCGAGAACATCCCGTTCTACGGCTTTGCCGTGATGTGCACCGACCATCCGGTGGTGCAGGCGCTGGTCGGCAAGCTGGTCGACCGCCGCATCCTGACCTATGGCGAAAATCCGCAGGCCGATGTGCGCCTCACCGAAATCGCGCACAAGAACGGCGGGCAGACCTTCACCATCCAGTTCCGCGACCGCGAAGGCCGCACGACACACACGATCGACAATATCACGCTGCCGATGCCCGGCCGCCACAACGCGCTCAACGCCACCTCGGCGGTGGCGGTGGCGCACGAGCTCGGCGTCGCTGACGACGTCATCCGCAAGGCGCTCAAGGGTTTCGGCGGCGTCAAGCGCCGCTTCACCCGCGTGGGGGACTGGAACGGCGTGACCATCATCGACGACTATGCCCATCACCCGGTGGAGATCACCGCGGTGCTGCGCGCCGCGCGCGAGAGCGCGCCGCGCAGGGTGATCGCGGTGATGCAGCCGCACCGCTACACGCGCCTGCATGATCTGTTCGAACAGTTCTGCACCTGCTTCAACGATGCCGACGCGGTGATCGTGGCGCCGGTCTATGCCGCCGGCGAACAGCCGATCCCCGGTACCGATAGCGATGCATTGGTGGCAGGGCTGCGCGCGCATGGCCACCGCCATGCGCTGCCGCTCGCGGGCCCGGAACATCTCGCCGCGGCGATCAAGGGTCTGGCGAAAGAGGGCGATTACGTGGTCTGCCTCGGTGCCGGCTCGATCACGCAATGGGCCTATGCGCTGCCGGGCGAGCTTGCGGCGCTGGGGGCCGTGGCTTAGATTTGCTACAAAGGAACCGCGCCATGAGCAAAGCCACTTTGATCGCCGAGGCCATGCGTCTACCGCGCGACGAGCGCCTGCAACTCGGCGAAGAGATCTGGAATAGCCTGATCGACGACGAGCAGTGGGTGCCGACGCCGGACCAACTGGCGGAAGCGCGTCGCCGATTGGAAGAGCACCGCCGCAATCCGTCAACGGCCATTCCTGCGGAAAGGGTACTGGCGCGGCTGCAGTCCCGCTTCGGATGACACGAACGTTCGTCCTCCGGCCCGAAGCTGAGGCCGAGGTGATAGAGGCGGCGACCTGGTACGAGCAGAAAAATCAGGCTTTGGCGGCAAGATTTGTACAGGAGTTTCGATCGACGCTGGCAAGAGTCGTCGACAATCCTTTTCAGTATCAGATTGTCGAGGATGAAATGCGTCGCGCTCCCCTCGTGGGATTTCCATACGGCATTTTGTACGTGGTTTCCGACGATGACATCGTGGTCTTGTCCTGCTTTCACGACAGGCGCGATCCCGCCAGATGGCGCGAGCGTCTGACGCGATGACGTTTCCCGACATTCTTCCGGCGCTCAAAGCCCGCATGCCGCAATTGCGCGGACGCCTGATCGCCAACCAGCCGCTCGCCGGGTTGACGTGGTTCAGGGTTGGCGGCCCCGCGCAAGTATTGTTCATGCCGGAAGACGAGCGCGATCTCGCGCACTTCCTGCAACACCTGCCCGCCGACACGCCCGTTTTCACCATCGGCCTTGGCTCCAACCTGATCGTGCGCGATGGCGGTGTGTCCGGCGTGGTCATCCGTCTCGGCCGCGGTTTCAATGATGTCGCTATCGAATCCGGCAATCGCTTGCGCGCCGGCGCCGCGGTGCCGGACGTCAAGGTGGCGCGCGCGGCGCAGGAGGCCGCCATCGCCGGCCTTGCCTTCTATCGCGGCATTCCGGGCGCCATCGGCGGCGCATTGCGCATGAACGGCGGGGCCTATGGCCGCGAGACCAGGGACGTGCTGGTCGAGGCCCGCGCCGTCGATCGCGCCGGCCAGGTGCATGTGCTGTCGAACGCCGACATGCATTACAGCTACCGCCATTGCGGCGCGCCGGAGGAATTCATCTTCACCGGAGCGCTGTTCGAGGGCGAAGCGGGCGACGCCGCGACTATCGCCGCGGAGATGGACAAGATCACGGAATCGCGCGAGGCGACCCAGCCGGTCAAGAGCCGCACCGGCGGCTCGACCTTCAAGAACCCGCCGGGCCAGAAAGCCTGGCAGTTGATCGACGCCGCCGGCTGCCGCGGCCTGGTCGTCGGCAAGGCGCAGGTGTCGGAATTGCACTGCAATTTTCTCATCAATCTCGGTGACGCCACCGCGGCCGATATCGAAAACCTCGGCGAAACAGTACGTGAGAGGGTGAAGGCGAATTCCGGCGTCGAACTGGAATGGGAAATTAAGAGAATTGGGGTAACGGCCTAAGCACACGCCGTCATGCCCGCGCTTGTCGCGGGCATCCACGTCTTGCTTGCCGGATGAAAAGACGTGGATGGCCGGAACGAGTTCCGGCCATGACAACTGAGAGGTAGGTGATGAAACGCGTCGCAGTCCTCATGGGTGGGTGGTCGGCCGAGCGCGAAATCTCGCTGCGCTCGGGCAATGCCTGCGCCGATGCGCTGGAGCGCGCCGGCGGCTATCGTGTCACCCGCGTCGATGTTACGCCCGACATCGCCGCTACATTGCGTGATCTCAAGCCGGATGTTGCGCTCAACATGCTGCATGGTCGTCCCGGCGAGGACGGGACGATCCAGGGTCTCCTGGAAATCGTTGGCATACCGTACAGTCATTCGGGCGTGCTCGCGTCGGCGGCGGCAATGCACAAGGAGATGACCAAGGTCATTCTGGCGGCGGCCAATGTACCGGTGCCGGGCGGATGCGTTGCCCATCGCACGGAGGCGGCAAAGACGCATCTCCTGCCGCCGCCCTACGTCATCAAGCCGGTGGCGGAAGGCTCCAGCGTCGGCGTGTTCATTGTGCGCGAGGATCACGAGCATCCCCCGCAGGAACTGACGCGCGGCGACTGGGCGCTCGGCGAGATGGTGCTGGTCGAGCCGTTCATCCCCGGCAAGGAACTGACCTGCGCGGTGATGGGCGACCAGGCGCTCGGCGTCATCGAGATCGTCTCGGCCACCAAATTCTACGACTACGAAGCCAAGTACGCCCCCGGCGGCTCGAGGCATCTGCTGCCGGCCCCGGTGTCGCAGGATGTCTATGAAGCCTGCCAACGGCTGGCGCTCGCCGCCCATGACGCGCTCGATTGCCGCGGCGTCACCCGCGCCGACTTCCGCTACGACGACGCAAAACCCGGCATCGAAGGTCTCGTCTGCCTCGAGGTGAACACCCAGCCCGGCATGACCGAAACGTCGCTCGTGCCCGAGATGGCGGCGCACGCCGGCGTCAGCTTCGAGGAGCTTGTGGCCTGGATGGTCGAGGACGCCTCGCTCGGGCGGTGAAGTGCGGTGGCCGCCGCGGCCGACCGGCTTGCCGCACCCCGATATATTTTATGTTTGAAATAAATGGCCAGCCTGGCCGATAATGACTGCTCGGGACCATCGCGGAGGGCCCGGCGCATGCGGACGGCGATCCTGGGCGGCGGGCCCGGCGGGCTCTATTTTGCCATTTCGCTGAAACTGCGCGATCCCGCGCACGAGGTCGTCGTTATCGAGCGCAACCGGCCGGACGATACTTTCGGCTGGGGCGTGGTGCTTTCCGACGAGACGCTCGGCAACCTCGCGGCCAACGACCCCGAAAGCGCCGAGGCGATCCGCCGTTCCTTCGCCTATTGGGACGATATCGCCGTCCATTACCGCGGCACCGTGGTGCGTTCGGGCGGTCACGGCTTCTGCGGCATCGCGCGCAAGCGCCTGCTGCAAATCCTGCAGGAACGCGCGCGCGAACTCGGCGTCGACCTGCGCTTCGAGACCGAAGCCGACGATCCCGAAAGCTACCGCCGCGACTACGATCTGGTGGTGGCCGCCGACGGCATCAATTCGCGGGTGCGTGCGGCTTACGCCGACCGCTTCAAGCCCGACATCGACGTCCGCGCCTGCAAATACATCTGGCTCGGCACCCACCAGAAATTCGACGACGCCTTCACCTTCATTTTCGAGGAAACCGAGCACGGCTGGATCTGGGCGCACGCCTACCAGTTCGATGCCGACACCGCGACCTTCATCGTCGAATGCTCCGAGCCGACCTGGCGCAAGGCCGGCTTCGACACGATGACGACCGAAGAGACCATCGCCGCCTGCGAAAAAATTTTCACCCGAGAATCTCGGCGGCAACGCCCTGATGTCGAACGCCAGGCACCTGCGCGGCTCGGCCTGGCTCAACTTCAACCGCGTGTTGTGCGAGCGCTGGAGCTTCGACAACGTCGTGCTGCTCGGCGATGCCGCCGCCACCGCGCATTTCTCGGTCGGCTCCGGCTCCAAGCTGGCGATGGAAAGCGCCATCGCGCTCGCCGGCTATCTGCATAGCGAGCCGACCCTCGAAGACGCCTTCCGCCGCTACGAGGACGAGCGGCGCCTGGAAGTGCTGCGGCTGCAGAACGCCGCGCGCAACTCCACCGAATGGTTCGAGGACGTCGAGCGCTATCTTCATCTCGATCCGGTGCAGTTCAACTACTCGCTGCTCACCCGCTCGCAGCGCATCAGCCACGAGAACCTGCGCCAGCGCGATCCGGAATGGCTCGCCAGCGCGGAGAAATGGTTCGAGCGGCAGGCCACCGGGCCGCCAACCCAACGTGTCGCGGCCGCCGATGTTCGTCGGCCTCAAGGTCCGCGACCTCGAGCTCAGGAACCGGATTTGCGTTTCGCCGATGGCGCAATACCGCGCGGTCGACGGCCTGCCCAACGATTGGCATTTCGTCCATTACGCCGAGCGCGCCAAGGGCGGGGCGGGGCTGGTCTTCACCGAGATGACCTGCGTGTCGCCGGAAGGACGCATCTCGCCCGGCTGCACCGGCCTCTACGACGAACGCCACGAGCGCGCCTGGAAGCGGCTGGTCGATTTCGTCCACGCCGAGACCGACGCCAAGATCGCCATCCAGCTCGGCCATTCCGGCCCCAAGGGCTCGACCCAGCTCGGCTGGGAGACGCCCGATGCGCCCTTGCTGGAAGGCAATTGGGAGACGGTCGGCCCGTCCTGCGTGGCGTGGAGCAGCGACAACCCGGCGCCACGCGAAATGACCCGCGCCGACATGGACAAGGTGCGCGACGATTTCGTGCAGGCTGCCGTGATGGCGGTGCGCGCCGGTTTCGATTGGCTGGAGCTGCACTATGCCCACGGCTACCTGATGTCGTCCTTCATCACGCCGCTGACCAACCGGCGCACCGACGAATACGGCGGCAGCCTGGAAAACCGCATGCGCTTTCCGCTGGAGGTCTTCCATGCGGTGCGCAAGGTCTGGCCGCAGGAGAAGCCGATCTCGGTGCGCATCTCGGCGCATGACTGGGTCGGGCCGGCCGGGATCATGCCGCAGGACGCGGTCGAGATTTCGCGCATGCTGGCGGAGAACGGCGTCGACATGGTCGACGTGTCGGCCGGGCAGACGTCGGCGGAGGCCAAGCCGGTCTATGGCCGCATGTTCCAGACGCCGTTCTCGGACCGCATCCGCAACGAGGCGGGCGTGGCGACGCTGGCGGTCGGCAACATCTACGAGCCGGACCACGCCAACTCGATCCTGATGGCCGGGCGCGCCGATCTCGTCTGCATGGCGCGGCCGCATCTCGCCGATCCGTACTGGACCCTGCATGCGGCCGCCGACCTGCAATACCAGGGCGTGACCTGGCCCAAGCCCTATCGCGCCGGCCGCGACCAGCTCTATCGGCTGAAGGCGCGCGCCGCCGAAGCCAATCCGGCGAACATGACGGGGAAGGTGTGATGGGCGCGCTGGCGAACCGGCATGCGCTTGTCACCGGCGGCGGCACCGGCATCGGCGCCGCCATCGCCCGTGCGCTCGCCGACGAGGGCGCCGCCGTCTCGCTCGCCGGCCGGCGCGAGGCGCCGCTGCAACAGACGGCCGCCGGTCTGCCCAAGGCGACCGCCGTGACCGCCGACGTCACCCGCGAAGCCGATTGCGCCGCGATGGTGGAGGCGGCCCGCGCCGCGCACGGGCCGATCGATATCGTCGTCGCCAATGCCGGCATGGCCGAGAGCATGCCGGTCAAGAAGATGGATCTCGCCCATTGGCAGCGCAGCCTCGACGTCAATCTGACCGGCGCCTTCCTGACGGTGAAGGCGGCGCTCGCCGACGTTACCCGCGAGGCCCCCGACGTCGCGCGCCGCATCGTTTTCATCGCCTCGACCGCCGGCCTCAAAGGCTATCCCTATGTCGCCGCCTATTGCGCCGCCAAGCACGGGGTCGTCGGGCTCGCCCGCGCGCTGAGCCTGGAACTGGCGCCGAGCGGCGTGACCGTCAATGCCGTCTGTCCCGGCTTCACCGAAACGCCGCTGCTGGACGCCTCGGTGAGCCGAATCGTCGCCAGGACCGGGCGTTCGGCCGAAGAATCCCGGCAGGAGCTTGCGCGCGATAATCCGCATGGCCGGCTCGTCACGCCCGAGGAAGTGGCGCAAACCGTGGTCTGGCTCTGCACGCCGGCGGCGGCGTCGATCAACGGTCAGGCGATTGCCGTGGCGGGAGGTCCGCTATGACCGCCGCCGCCAAAGCCCGTCCGCGCACTGCCGCGCGGCCGCTGAGCAAGCAGCGCCTGCGCCTGTGGCTGCACCTCTTGCGCGCCACCCGCGCCATCGAGGCGGAATTGCGCGAGCGCCTGCGGGTCCAGTTCGCGATGACGCTGCCGCAGTTCGACGTGATGGCGGCGCTTTATCGCGAGGAGGACGGTCTGCGCATGACCGAGCTGTCGCGCCGGCTGCTGGTCTCCAACGGCAACGTGACCGGCATCGTCGAGCGGCTGGTGAACGACGGTCTCATCGCCCGCGAATCCGCGGCCGGCGACCGCCGCTCGTTCCTGGTGCGGCTGACGCCGAAGGGCGAGGCCGATTTCGCGGCCATCGCCAAGGCGCATCAGGATTGGGTGGACGGCATCCTGGCGGATTTCGATGCGCAGGAAAGCGAGATGATCATCGCGCATCTCGCCGGCCTGCCAGCCCGCATCCGTAACGGAGGAAAACGGCCGTGAGCATGAGGGATTTCAAGCCGCAGCATTTCAAATGGCGCATGGCGGGTGACGTCGCCGTCATCACCTTCGACCGGCCCGAGCGCAAGAACCCCATCACTTTCGAGTCCTATGCCGAACTGCGCGACACCTTCCGCCAGCTTGTCTATGCCGACGACGTGAAGGCGGTGGTGTTCGGCTCCAGTGACGGCAACTTCTGCTCCGGCGGCGACGTGCACGACATCATCGGGCCGCTGCTTGAACGCGACATGAAAGGGCTGCTCGAATTCACCCGCATGACCGGCGATCTGGTCAAGGCGATGCGTGCCTGTCCGCAGCCCATCGTCGCCGCGGTCGACGGGGTCTGCGTCGGCGCCGGCGCCATGATCGCGCTGTTCTGCGATGTCCGGCTGGGCACGCCGCGGGCCAAGACCGCCTTTCTGTTCACGCGCGTCGGGCTTGCCGGATGCGACATGGGCGCCTGCGCCATGCTGCCGCGTGTGATTGGCCAGGGCCGCGCCGCCGAGCTCCTGTTCACCGGTCGTGTGATGACTGCCGGCGAGGGCGAGCGCTGGGGCTTCTTCAATCGGCTGGTCGACGCCGGGCAACTGGAGAGCGAAGCGATCGCGCTCGCCGCGCAACTCGGCGAAGGCCCGACCTTCGGCCACATGATGACCAAGACCATGCTGGCGCAGGAATGGTCGATGTCGCTGGAGCAGGCGATCGAGGCGGAGGCGCAGGCGCAGGCGATCTGCATGCAGACGCAAGATTTCCGCCGCGCCTACGACGCCTTCGTCGCGAAGCAGAAGCCGAAGTTTGCAGGGGATTGAGCGGATGCACGACACGAGCTTCCTCAACTGGCCGTTCTTCGAGGCGCGTCATCGCGCGCTGGCCGGGAAGCTCGAGTCGTGGGCGCAAGCCAACTGCACTGCCGTCGACCATCGCGATATCGACGCCGCCTGCCGCGCGCTGGTCGCGCGGCTCGGCGAGGGCGGCTTTGCACTGACCGCGCCGGGCGAGGGCAACGAGAAGCTCGATGTGCGCTCGCTGGCGCTCTGCCGCGAGACGCTTGCGGCCCACGACGGCCTCGCCGATTTCGCCTTCGCCATGCAGGGTCTGGGCGCCGGGCCGATCTCGCTGTTCGGCAGCGAGGCGCAGCGGGCCGCCTGGCTGCCGAAAACCCGTGCCGGCAAGGCGATCGCGGCCTTTGCCCTGACCGAGCCGGCCTCCGGCTCCGACGTCGCCAACATCGCCACGACGGCCCGGCGCGACGGCGATGAATATGTCATCGATGGCGAGAAGACCTGGATCTCGAACGGCGGCATCGCCGATCTCTATGTCGTGTTCGCCCGTACCGGTGAAGGGCCGGGCGCGCGCGGGTTGTCGGCGTTCATCGTCGAAGGCGGCAATCCGGGTCTGGAAATCGCCGAGCGGCTGGAGGTGATCGCGCCGCATCCGCTGGCGCGTCTGCGGTTCGACAATTGCCGGGTGCCGGCGGATGCGATGGTCGGCAAGCCGGGCGAGGGCTTCAAGGTCGCCATGGCGACACTCGATGTCTTCCGCACCACGGTCGGCGCCGCTGCGCTCGGCTTTGCCCGCCGCGCCATGGCCGAAACGGCCAAGCGTGCGGCCACGCGTGAATTGTTCGGCGCGCCGATGGCCGACCTGCAGATGGTGCAGGGCCATCTCGCCGACATGGCGCTGGAGATCGATGCCGCCGCGCTCCTGGTCTATCGCGCCGCCTGGACCAAGGACCAGGGCGCCGCGCGCATTTCCCGCGAGGCGGCCATGGCCAAGCTCTACGCGACCGAGGCGGCACAGCGCGTCATCGACACCGCCGTGCAACTGCATGGCGGCGACGGCGTGCGCGCCGGCCATCCGGTCGAGGCGCTCTACCGTGAAATCCGCGCGCTACGCATCTATGAGGGCGCGTCCGACGTTCAGAAGGTCATTATTGCCCGGGCCATCCTGTCGGAAATCTCCGGAGCTGTCGCATGAGCCAAACCATCACGCTGGGCCAGTCCGCGCACGTCGACACATTCGCGCGCGACAACCTGCCGCCGTTCGGGCAATGGCCCGATCTGTTGCTCGACCGGCCGGAGTTCCAATATCCGGAGCGCCTGAACGCCGCGGTGGAGTTGACCGATCGCATGGTGGAGAAGGGCTTTGGCGACCACACGGCGCTGATCGGCAACGGCCGCCGCCGCACCTACAAGGAGCTCACCGACTGGTCGAACCGGCTCGCTCACGCCCTGGTCGAGAATTATGGCGTGAAGCCCGGCCACCGCGTGCTGATCCGTTCCGGCAACAATCCCGCGCTGGTGGCGGCCTGGCTGGCCGCCACCAAGGCCGGCGCGGTGGTGGTCAACACCATGCCGCTGCTGCGCGCCGCCGAGTTGGGCAAGATCGTCGACAAGGCCGAGATCGCGCTGGCGCTCACCGACAGCCGCATGGCGGACGAACTGGTGGCCTGCGCCAAGACCAGCAAGTTCCTGAAGCAGGTGGTCAGTTTCGACGGCACCGCCAACCACGACTCCGAACTCGACCGCATCGCCCTCGACAAGCCGGTGAAGTTCGACGCGGTGCCGACCGGCCGCGACGACGTCGCGCTCCTGGGCTTCACCTCCGGCACCACCGGCGAGCCGAAGGCGACCATGCATTTCCACCGCGATCTGCTGATCATCGCCGACGGCTATGCGCGGGAAGTCCTGAAGGTGACGCCGGATGACGTGTTCGTCGGCTCGCCGCCGCTCGCCTTTACCTTTGGCCTTGGGGGGCTGGCGATCTTTCCGTTGCGTTTCGGCGCCACGGCGACGTTGCTGGAGAATTCCTCGCCGGCCAACATGATCGAGATCATCGAGACCTACAAGGCGACGATCTGCTTCACCGCGCCCACCGCCTATCGCGCCATGATGGCGGCCATGGACAAGGGCGCCGACCTGTCTTCCTTGCGGCTGGCGGTGTCGGCCGGCGAGACGCTGCCGGCGCCGGTGTTCGAGGAATGGACGCGCAAGACCGGCAAGCCGATCCTCGACGGCATCGGTTCCACCGAAATGCTGCACATCTTCATCACCAACCGTATCGGCGATGCGGTCCCCGGCGCCACTGGCCGTCCGGTTGCCGGCTACGAAGCGAAGGTGGTCGGCGACGACATGGAAGAGCTGCCGCGCGGCGAGATCGGCAAGCTTGCCGTGCGCGGCCCGACCGGCTGCCGCTATCTCGCCGACAAGCGGCAGAAGGACTATGTGCGCGAGGGCTGGAACCTGACCGGCGACACCTTCATGCAGGATGCGGAGGGGCGCTTCCATTTCGTCGCCCGCGCCGACGACATGATCATCTCCGGCGGCTACAACATCGCCGGTCCCGAGGTGGAAGCGGCGCTGCTGCAGCATGCGGACGTCGCCGAATGTGCAGTGGTGGCGGCCGCCGACAGCGAACGCGGGCAGATCGTCTCGGCTTATGTCGTGTTGCGCGCGGGTGTGACCGGGGACGCCGCCTGCATCAAGCGCCTGCAGGATCACGTCAAGGCGGTGATCGCGCCCTATAAATATCCACGCGCGGTCAGTTTCATCGAAGCCCTGCCGAAGACGCAGACCGGCAAGGTTCAGCGTTTCCGGCTGCGCCAGCAGTGAGCACCATGAGCGAAACCGAATTCGATATCCTGCAACCGAAAGGCTGGGCCAGCCCGCAGGGCTACGCCAACGGCATTGCTGCCGAGGGCCGCCTGGTCTTCATCGCCGGCCAGATCGGCTGGGACGCCGAGGCGCGCATCGTCAGCGACGACCTCGTGGCCCAGGTCGAGCAGGCGCTGAAGAACATCGTCGCGGTGCTGGCGGAGGCCGGCGGCGCGCCGCACCATCTCGTCCGGTTGACCTGGTACGTCACCGACAAGGCCGGCTATGTCGCGCGCCGCAAGGAGATCGGCGCGGCCTGGCGCCGGGTCATCGGCAGGCATTACCCGGCGATGTCGCTGCTGGTGGTGGCGGGGCTGCTGGAGGAGGGCGCGCAGGTCGAGATCGAGGCGACGGCCGTCGTGCCGCGGGGGTGAGCGGGCGCGGCACGGGTCTTGTTCGGCGTCCATTGATCGTTTGCTCGGACTTGGCAACGGCGGCCGTCACGCCATCTCATGCGACCAGCAAGCCCAGCCTGATCCCGATCCTCACATCTTGCCGTGCCCGCGCTTGATGGTCTGACGGATCACCGGCGCCGTGACCTGGTCGGAAATCTGGATGTTCCAGATTTCGCTGTCGCCCTGCGCGGCGAAGTCGGCGAACAGCTTCGGGATCACCGACACATCGCGGATTTCGTTGCCGCGCAGGCCGAAGCCGCGTGCGATGTTGTCGAGCGCGGGCCGGCCGAACAGGGCCAGGCTGTCGTCGATACCGTCGGCCCGCAGCTTGTGGAACTCCGAACCGTATCCGCCGTCGTTCATCGCGCAGATCAGGATGCGAAAACCCTGACGCCTGAGCGTCTCGAGCTCCTGGATGTGGAACAGGAGCCCGCCGTCGCCTTCGAACAACACGATCTTGCCGTCGCGGCCCTGCCGCCGTGCTGCCGCAACCCCGAGCGCATATGACAGGCCGTTGCCGACCGCGCCGAATTCACGGACCGTGGTATAGCGCTCCGCCGGCCGGCCGCGCATCTGCGCGTTGAAATAGGCCTGATGGCCGCCGCCGACGACGATGTCCCAGTCCTTCGGCACCACCGCGTCGATGGCGCGGATGATCTCGCGCGGATCGAGTTCGCCGGGCGCGATGTCGAACGGCATCGAGTTCTGCCGGTTCGGTCGCGATGCGGTGCGCGAGCTCCTTCGAGCGGATAGACGCCGCCGTCGGCTTGCCGGCGCCCAGCTTCCTGTCGAGGCCGGCAAGGATCGCCTCGGCGCCGATGAGCGCATCCGATCTGACGTAGAGGTCGGCCGCCTTCAGCCCGTCGCGCAAGCCGCGCGGGGCATCGTCCAGCTGGATCTTGTAGGCCTTTGGCCAGAAGTGTCCGCCGCCGACGTAGTAGGACAGGCTGGTGCCGACCGCGAGCACGACGTCCGCGGACTCGTAGGTCTCCCGGCCCAACGCGGTAAAGTAGCTGCCGGCGATGCCGAGCCCGAACGGATGGTCGTGGAAGAGGCCGCGCGCGGGCAGCGTGTTGGAAAGCAGGGCGCCGCAGCGATCGGCGAGCCTGATTACCGCATCCCGCGCGCCGGACCATAAGACGCCGCGGCCGCCGAGCACGATCGGCCGCTTTGCTGAAGCCAGCCGCTCGACCGCCTCGGCCACGATCGCGGGATCGGGATGCATGCGCCCGACGTTGGGCCGGTACATCTCCGAAGTCTCGTAAGGCTGATTGGCCATGTATTCGGCCTTCTGCAGATCGTAGGGCACGCCAAGCACCACCGGGCGCCGTTCGACCCTGGCGACGTGGAAGGCCTCGCGCACGTAATCCATCATGCGCGGCATGCTGTGCGCGGCGATGTAATGCGCGCCGGTCGCCGTCACCAGCGGCGCCTGGTCGATCGCCTGATTGTAGAATTTGGCGTTGATCGGCGGCTCGCCGGCGAACACCACCATCGGCAGACGGGCGCGCACCGCGGCCGGCAGCGCCGTCATCAACTGGGTGAGGCCCGGGCCGCACGTGACCGAGGCAACGGCGATCTTGCCGGTGGCGACGTTGTAGGCCGTCGCCGCCGCCACGGTGACGTGCTCGTGCCTGACGTGGACGGTATGGACCCCTGGCAGTCCGGCAAAGGCGGTGCACCAGTGCATGTTGCCGTCGCCCAGGAGGACGAACTGGGTGTCGACGCCCTCCGCATGGAATGCTTCCGCGAGAGCTTCGTAAAGATGGGGCATGGACGCGTTACCACCTGGATGGAGGCTGGCCGATGGCGCTCCTGGGGCCCTTGCTGAACCGGGATTCGGCACCTCCCGCAGCCGGTGACAGGGAAACGATTACATCAGGCCTGCGCACGGGCGGAAGGGGGCTGCACCTTTTTCTTTGCCGCCGCAAGAGTTCTTACCGGTCCGTCCCGGTCACGTCCCCCACGCCGTTCTCAACCGCGTTCCGCCAATAGCGGACTCGCGTGTGTCCCCTGACTATGCGCCGTCCCGGCCTGAAGCCGGCCCGGACAATCGGCGCGCAAGCCTCAACGCTCCTCCGCCGCGCCCGTTTCCCCGCCTTCCGCTTCGAACGCCTCAGGATCGTTCATGCGGCTTCGAACGAAAGCGTCGATGCGGTCGGCCAACGCGTCGCGGAACGCGTCGATGTCCTCGGGGAAGTCGTCGTCATGGCAACGGCAGTTCGCGCAGGCGCCGCGCGACGCCGACGACTATCTCGAAAAATCCCGCGCGGCTTGAACGCGAGTTGAAAGACAGGGTCCGTGCGCAATTGGGATTGGCTCCGCGCGTAGAAAAGTCCGAAATCAATCTGACGCAGCACGCGAAAAATAACGGAATATCGCCGTCTTACGAGTTACCTGACCCGGACGCCGAACACGAAGATGGGCGTCACAAGTGACGAAAATTTTCAAACGCTGCTCTTGCCCAGCGACCTAGACCGCAAGCTAAATGCTATCACGTCCAAGAGTCGGACATAGATTTCAAGAAACCGGCATGAATGTGCTGCAAGTCGCATTCGGTTTTTTGGAGTGGTCTGACGACGTTCAGACCGACAGTTCTTTCGCTCCACTCATCTTGGTTCAAGTGGAAATCAAGAAGACACGGACGCCACAGGGCGCGAAGTTTTCAATTGAGGGAACCGGAGACGAACCGGAGCTGAACGAGGTTCTTGCCGAAAAGCTGCGTATTGATTTCTCAATAGAGTTGCCGAAGTTCGATGGCAGCTCGATAGAGACATACATTGCAGACGTCGCGAAAGTTCTCCCGAAAAGGAAAAATTGGCGCGTTCGGCGTCAGGTAGCCATTGGCGTATTTCCGTCGGCGCGTATGGCGATGTACCACGATCTCGATCCGGCGCAGCCCGGATTTCCGAAAAACGATATCGTAGAAACGTTATTGGCGGGCAGCGAGGCCGCAGGCGCGTCGCCTTTCGCCGACGAATATGAAGTTGATGAACCTGAGATCGAAGCCAAGGTCCCGTGTCTCGTCATGGACGCGGATTCCTCCCAATTCAGCGCCCTTGTGGATATTGGCGATGGCAAGAACTTGGCAATTGAGGGGCCCCCAGGCACGGGCAAGTCCCAGACGATTGTCAACGCGATTGCCGCCGCGCTCAGCGAGGGAAAGAAGGTTCTCTTCGTCGCGGAAAAGCTTGCAGCCCTGAATGTGGTTAAGGCGCGGCTTGAAGCCGTAGGCTTGGGCGAGTTTCTATTGCCGCTTCAGGCGGAAAAATCCACGCGCGAACAGGTCATGGAGTGAATTAGGAACCGTTTGGACATGCGCGACAGTCGGGCCGTTCGCGACTATGACGAAAAGCTGAGGGAATTTCAGCGCATTCGAAAGCAGCTGGCTGCCTATATCGATCTTATGACGGTCGAATTCGAGGAATTTGGGCCTCACGGTTCATGCCATTCTGGGAAAAAGCATCGCGACTAACGAACGGCTTACGGGAATTGCGAGCGAGACGCTGGAGCGCTGCAAGCTTCAATCCGAGATGCAGACGGCGTCTGGCTTTTCGTCGCTGCTGCAATCGGGATCCCATATAGAAAATGCCCATGCGGAGACGATGGCCGCCGCGAAGAACTGGCAGGACACGCGGCTGGTTAATCCGGATCGTTTCACCGTTGAAGAAGCCTGCGATCTGGCCCAGCGAGCCTCAGGTGAGGCCCTGACGCTTGCGGAAGCGCGCCAGACGCTTGAACGCTGGGCAATCGACGTGAATGAGAGCTGCGAGGCGCTCGAAGGCTTGGCGCAATGCCTCGCCGAGTGCAGCGCTCGTTTGAGCCCAACACCCGAAAACCTTCCTCATAGAGTTGCTTGGCGGACGGCAAAGCCGCAGCGCTTTCCGCCTTTCTTCAGCGGTGCAAGGAGCTCGCTAGCGCAGAGGAGACGCTGGAAGCCGGATTGGTCGGGGACCTAGACGAAGCGGCCCTGAATAAAGTCAAAAGGGTCGAAGAGATATGCGAGCGTGGTGCGCTGTCGACGATCAACAGCAGCAAACTAAACGAGCAACTTGAAGCCACAATGAAACTGGTCAATACGACGCGCAGCATCGCGAGAGCCCTTGATACGCTTGTCGCCGCGTGTGACCCCGCCAGAACATGGCTGCTGGACGATATCGCGAAGGCCCATACCTTGTATCGGGAGGTGGGGCGGGAGGCGCTTGCGTTGAAAAATAGCAAGCTGGCTGAAGAGAACGCCCCCTATCACTTGCGGAGATTATGCGAGGAAGGCCTTCAGTTGCAGCGTGAACGCGAGGCGCTGTCGTCCCGCGTGTCGCTGTCGGTCGAGGTCTCGCTCGACGCATTGATCGACTGCGTTTCGGTCATTCGAACGCGGGAACGTTCAGTTTCTTCTCGTCATCGTACCGGAATGCGAAGAGGCTCTTTAAATCGATTATAGCGTTCGACGTCATATTCTAAAACCGACTTAAAGCGGTCGAATGCCTCGATAGCCTTATCGCGTTCCGGCGGAAGTCAGCTGATTTTGCCAAGCAGGCAGAAGGGAGCGGTCTGTTTGCCTTTTATTATCGTGGCCTCGATACCAAGTTCGAGACCGTTCCAGAGGCTCGCCAAATACTTTGAGGGCGTAAATGAGAATTTCGGAAAGCCGGAGCATGCGAACCTTAGGTCTTTCCTGAAAGAAGCAGCGGCAAGCCAGTTGGATAGATTGCCTTCGGTTCCGCAGACGGGCGTGCCGATCACATTCGCATCGTTACGCGACCGCATCGCAGATGAGGACCGCGAGGTGGCGCTCCTTCGGTCCGCTATAGAAGAGCTGCGGCCCGTCGTCGAGCGTGCTCAAGAACTCTGATATCGATCCTTCGGCAATTCAGCACATCAAGGAGCAGCTTCAGACGCTGCTTTCAGGTCGCGCGCAGGTCCAGCAGGACCAGGCCGGCGCGCGCGTTGTTGCGAGAGCGATTTAACGGGCATCGCACCGATGTCGCGAGCTTTGAGAGGCGTTGCGGAGTGGGCTCGATCGGTTGGGTCTTTTAGAGCTCAGGCCCAGACGGTTCTCCGGAGCGGCGATCCCGAGGAGGCAAGAGAGCGCGATCGCAATTGCGGTGGCCGCGGATGGCAAGCTTCAGGAAACGCTAGGCCGCCTAGAGCGACGTCGCCAAAATTGACGCCACGTCATTCATGCGGGGCAGAACCTTGTCTGAGACTGCCGCCGCCTTGGAAGAAGGCCTCGCGGAGACAACGAGGGGCTTTTCGCATTTGCGACATTCGCAACCGCTATTCAGGACGCTGGCCCTCATGGGATCATGCCTCTTCTCGAAGAAAGGCTGGGTAATGGCGGCCTTGGAGGTTTTGGCGCGCAGGTCGAAGCGCTGGCCGTTCGTCAATTGGCGAAGACGGTTTACGGACAATTGGGCTCCAAGCTGACGCGATACCGTGGAGCGAAGCTGGATCAATTACGGGCGGCTCTTGCCGAGAAGGATAAAGAAATTATTCAGCTTTCGCGCCGGCAACTCAGGGCGCGGCTCAAAGGCGGCGCTTGTCCGCCGCGCGGAAATGGCGTCGGCAGAAAGTCCACATGGACGGATATGGCTCTCATTGAAAATGAGATTGGCAAGAAGCAACGATACATTCCGGTTCGGGACCTGACCCAAAGGGCCGGAAGCGCTTTGTCTGAACTGAAGCCTTGCTGGATGATGTCGCCGCTTGCCGTCGCCCAATACCTGCCGAAAAACAGCGTCAAGTTCGACCTTTGCATTATCGACGAGGCGTCGCAGATGCCGCCGGAGTCTTGCTATTGGCGCGCTGTTGCGGTGCGACCAAGCGGTCGTGGTCGGCGACACCAATCAACTCCCGCCAAGCAGTTTTTTCAAAACGCTGATTGATGACGAAGACGCGGATGACGACGTGGCAGTCTTGAATGAATCCGTGCTGGAAATGGCGAACAGCGTTTTTCGCCCTGCCCGCCGTCTGCGCTGGCATTATCGGTCCCGGCACTCCGGCCTCATAAAGTTTTCGAACCGGTTGATCTATGATGATAAGCTGATTGTGTTTCCTTCGGCCACGGAAGCCATGTCGCGTATGGGCGTCGAATATCGGCGCGTGGAAGGCCGCTACAAGGCAGGCACGAATCCGGTCGAGGCCAAGGCGATCATTGAGGCGATTATCGAGTTTATGGAGACCGATCCGAACCGGTCGCTCGGCGTAGTGACGCTGAATCAAGAAGCAACGCGATCTCATCATGGAGGAATTCGAGTACGCAATTGGGAACAATCGCGCAGTGCAGAAATACATTGATACGTGGAAAGAAAAGAACGATGGCCTCGAAGAATTCTTCATCAAGAATTTGGAAAACGTCCAAGGCGACGAACGCGACGTCATCTTTATAGGGACCGTTTACGGGGCCGAAGAGCCCGGCGCCCGGGTTATGCAGCGTTTCGGCCCGATAAATGGGCTTGCGGGCAAGCGGCGGCTGAATGTGCTCTTCACGCGAGCCAAGGAAAAGGTAGTTACCTTTTCGTCCATGACCGGAGCGGACATCCAGGCCGATGAACACGGCAATGCCGGTGCGTATATGCTCAAGCGTTGGCTGGAATATGTGGCCAGCGGCGTTTTAGATGCAGGCGAGGAAACCGAAAACGAGCCGGATTCAGAGTTTGAAGTTTTCGTCATAGATCAAATCCGGGCGATGGGATGCACGCCGGTGCCGCAGGTTGGGGTGGCGGGTTATTTCGTCGACATCGGCGTGCGCCACCCGGAATGGCCGCATGGCTACATACTTGGCGTGGAATGCGACGGGGCAACCTATCACTCCGCTAAGTCCGCAAGAGATCGTGATCGTTTGCGACAGGAAGTACTCGAAAAACTTGGCTGGCGACTTCACCGCATCTGGTCTACGGACTGGTTCAATAATCCACGCCAGGAAACAGAGCGGCTTCGTAAAGTCGTCACCGAACGCTTGGCGGCTCTCAAAGCTCGTGAGCCCGAGTATACGCAAGCTCCCAAAGTCCGAGTTGAACCAGTAATGGCGGCTGAGATTGAAGCTGCGCTCTCCGCGCCGAACTTGTTTGGACAAGAAGAGCCAGCCCAAGCACCTATTCTGCTCGGTGCAAAACCTGCAACGGAACGCCGAATTGAGGTCGGCGATACCGTTCGGGTACGTTATTTGACCGACGACAAGCGGACCATCAAGGTGACGATAAGCGACGCTCAATCTGATCCTTCACACGGTGTAATTCACCACCAGACGCCGATGGCATCTGCGCTGCTTGGCGCGGAAGAAGGCGATGAAGTTGAGGTGCTGGTAGGTAGCTACATTCGTCCCGCAATCATTGAGCAAATTTCAAAGAGCAACTGAAACAGTTCATTGCGCTTCCGTCGCACCTGTTTCCCCGCCTTCCGCTTCGAACGCCTCAGGATCGTTCATGCGGCTTCGAACGAAAGCGTCGATGCGGTCGGCCAACGCGTCGCGGAACGCGTCGATGTCCTCGGGGAAGTCGTCGTCATGGCAACGGCAGTTCGCGCAGGCGCCGTCGGTCTTTTCGCCCGCGCGCATCCGCCGCAGCGTCTGCAAGGTTTGCGTGAGCGTCGACAGGTTGCGCGTGACGTCGCGCGCCTCGCTGCGGCTGCGCGGCGCACCGCGCAGTTCGGCCCGCGTCGCTTCTTCGGCCGCGATCTCCTTCATCACCAGCGCCTCGAGCCGGTCGATGGCGGACCGTGAATCGTTCGTCTCCTGGTCCGTGTCCCGGGCCGGCGCTGCGGCCGGCGGTTGCTGCGGTCGATCTTCCGCCGCCGCGCCGGCCTCCTGGCCGGCCAGCGCGCGCGCTTCTTCGAGCAGGCGTGCCGCCGGCGGCAAAGTGCGTGGTGGCCGTTCGCTGCGCATCGACCAGCCCTCGCGCTCGACCATGCGGTGGAGCGCGCGCAGGCTCATGCCGCATTCAGCGGCGATCGCCGGCATCGGCTGGTCGGTTTCTTCGTAACGATGCCGCACGGCGGCAATGAGCTCCGGCGCGTATTGCACCATGGCTGATCTCCGGTTCTGCGATGGGAGGAAGGCGGCCGCGGCCCGGCGGGCGCACGCGTGCACGTTACGCAACTGTACCGGGAGCAGCGTCACGCTGTCAAGGAATAAAATCCGGCAAATTGCGCCAGTCATTCCAGCCGGCCAAACGGGACCGGTCCGATCGTCAGCGTCGGCCGGAAGCCGGAATCCGGGCCAGAACCAGACTTGCATCCGGAATTCGGCTTCGCGGGCCAACGCCCGTCTCCCTGAACGACGATAAATGGAAGCCGTCTGCGTAGCCTGCGCAGCCCCTCCGTGCAGAATTCCTCACTTTTCGTAAACCTTTACCAATCGTTTACCGAATGGCCCGAAGACTGGCGTCTGGCGGCGCGCCGCGCGTTCGGCTGCTCAATCCATGCGCGCGGAAAGCCGCCAGCAAGGCCGCAGGAAGACCGGCATCGGTCGCTTCCCGGGCGAATAACAGATTGACGTACCGCGTAATCCGCGTGTCAGGGCCTGTTGCCACCTGCGGGTGGCTCGAGCGGGCATTCGTGTTTCGAAGAGCAGCAATGGAAGATCGGGTGCAGCTCGCACAATCGCCAAAACGCAAGATGGAACGCCGCGCGGCGGCGGTGCGATGGTTGCGCGCGCACTCGGGATCGCAGCCGGGTTGGCGCCGGCCGGTCGTGCGTTGGGGAACCGCGCTGCTGCGGATCCAGGTACCGCGCGGCGCCGGCGCCTCGGCTGCCGTGCTGCTTGTGCTCGCCAGTGTCTGCTACGGCGCGGTGCGCGGGGATCATTTGCGCACCATTGCGGCCAACGTGCAGGACATCTGCGATACCGCCGCCAACGCCATGGGCTTCGGCATCACCGAAATCGCGATTGCCGGCCGGCACAACCTCGGCCGCGAGACCATCCTTGCGTCCGCCGGAATCACCGGCCGCACCTCGCTTCTTTTTCTCGACGCCCATGCTTCCCGCATGCGGCTGATGAAGAATCCCTGGATCGCCGAAGCGACCGTGCTCAAGCTTTATCCCGGCCGTTTGCGCATCGGCATCATCGAGCGCAAGCCGTTTGCGCTGTGGCAAAAGGACCGCCGCGTCTCGCTGATCGCCGCCGATGGCACCGTGCTTGAAACCTGGGCGCCGCAGCGCTTCCTCTCGTTGCCGCTGGTGGTCGGGAAGGGCGCCGGGCACGAAGCACGCGCCTTCATCGGGCTGGTCAGACGCTATCCGGTTGTCGCCCGTCAGGTGGAAGCCTTCGTGCTGGTCGCCGAGCGGCGCTGGAATCTCTATCTCAGGAACGGCGTCGAGGTGCTGTTGCCGGAAGGCGATCCGGCGCACGCGCTCGGCACGCTCGTTGATCTTGCGCGGACCAAACAGCTGCTCACCCGCGATGTCGTCGAAGTCGATCTTCGTCTCGGTGATCGCGTCAGCGTCCGGCTGTCGGACACGGCGGCGGCCGCGCGCGAGGAAGCCGTCAAGGCGGCGGACAAGGCGCGCAAAACCAGGCGGAAGGGCGGGGAGGCATGATCGTTCGCACGCATTCTCTCTTCTGTCATTCCGGGACGGCGCCAAGAGCGCGTTTACGCGCGTCTTCGACGCGCTATGGCGCCGGACCCGGGATCCGTACTCCGCAGTGTGGGGGCTATGGATTCCGGGTTCGCTCGCTGCGCTCGCGCCCCGGAATGACGAGAGGGGGGAGGCATGACCGTGCTGCACTTCGGCCTCACGCCCAAGATGAAGCCGGTTTCCCCGCGGCGCGCGACCGTCGTCGCCAGTCTCGATGTCGGCACCAGCAAGGTCGTCTGCCTGATCGCGCGCCTTGAGCCGCAGGCGCCGCAGGAAGCGCTGCGCCGCCGCAGTCACGGGGTGCGTATCCTCGGCTTCGCCCATACCGCGGCCGCCGGCATGAAGGCGGGCGCGGTGGTCGATCTGGTGGAAGCGGAGGGGATGGTCCGCCACGCCATCGACATCGCCGAAAGTATGGCCGGGGTGCAGATAGAATCCGTGGTGGCCTCGCTGTCGGGCGGCCGCCCCGGCAGCGAGCGCTTCATCGCCGATATCGAGCTTGCCCATGGCGCCGTCACCGATGGCGAGATCGCCCGTGTGCTCGCGGCGGCCAGCCGTCACGCGGTGCGCGGCGGCCGCGCCGTGCTGCATTCGCTGCCGATCGGTTATGCCCTCGACGACATAACCGGCATCCGCGATCCGCGCGGCATGCTCGGTCACACCTTCGGCGTCGACATGCACATGGTCACGGCCGATGTGGCAACCGTGCGCAACCTGATGCTGACCGTCGAGCGCAGTCATCTGTCCACAGAGGCGATGGTGGCCTCGCCCTACGTCGCCGGCCTGGCGGCCCTGGCCGACGACGAGGCCGACCTGGGCGCCGCCTGCATCGATCTGGGGGCCGGAACCACCACTTTGGCGGTGTTTTCGGGCGGCCGGTTCGTCCATGCCGACGGGTTCGCCCTCGGCGGTCACCACGTGACCATGGATCTGGCCCGCGGTCTCAACACCCGAATCGCGGATGCTGAGCGAATCAAAGCGATTTATGGCAGTGTTTTGTCCGGTGGATCAGACGAGCGTGACATGATCACGGTGCCCCCGGTAAGCGACGACGAGCGCGAGCCCCCGCAATTTGTTGCGCGGGCGCAGATCGTGCGCATCGTCAAGCCGCGGGTCGAGGAAATCCTGGAAATGGTGCGGGACCGGCTGAAGGCCTCTCCCTTCGCAGCCGAGCCGCGCGCGCGCGTCGTGCTGACCGGCGGCGCCAGTCAGCTCGCCGGCATCGCGGATCTCGCGTCCCGCATCCTGCGGCGCCCGGTGCGGATCGGGCGCCCGCTCGGCGTCGCCGGCCTGCCGGAGGCGGCCAAGGGACCGGCTTTTGCGGTGGCGGCGGGGCTCCTCGTTTATCCACAGGCGGCACATCTCGAACATTTCGAACCGCGGAAAACGCGGCAACTGATGACAGGGACAGGCGGCTATATGGCACGGGTCGGACAATGGCTGCGCGAAAGCTTCTGACCCCGATTGGAGAAACCACGCAAGGGCCGGTGGCGGACCGGTTCGGCGCGGCGGCGTTGCAACGCGCTGGCATGACGGAATGCCATCGCGGACCGGCTGCCCGTGCATCAGAGAGGCAAACCTCATGACCATCAATCTGCAAATCCCCGACATTCGCGAGATGAAGCCGCGGATCACCGTGTTTGGCGTCGGCGGCGCCGGCGGCAACGCCGTCAACAACATGATCGCGGCCGGGCTCGAGGGCGTCGATTTCGTCGTGGCCAATACCGACGCGCAGGCGCTTACCACCGCGCGGGCCGAGCGCATCATCCAGATGGGCGCGCAGGTGACCGAGGGTCTCGGCGCCGGCTCGCAGCCCGAGGTCGGCCGCGCCGCCGCCGAAGAGGTAATGGACGAGATCCGCGATCACCTGTCGGGCGCGCACATGGTGTTCGTCACCGCCGGCATGGGTGGCGGCACCGGTACCGGCGCCTCCCCGGTCATCGCCCACGTCGCGCGCGAACTCGGCATCCTCACCGTCGGCGTGGTGACCAAGCCGTTCCACTTCGAAGGCGCACGCCGCATGCGTTTTGCCGAAGCCGGCATCTCGGATTTGCAGAAAGTGGTCGACACCCTGCTGATCATTCCGAACCAGAACCTGTTCCGGGTTGCCAACGAAAAGACGACGTTTGCCGACGCCTTCGCCATGGCCGACCAGGTGCTCTATTCGGGCGTGGCCTGCATCACGGACCTGATGGTCAAGGAAGGCCTGATCAATCTCGACTTCGCCGACGTGCGCGCGGTGATGAAGGAGATGGGCAAGGCCATGATGGGCACGGGCGAAGCCTCCGGCGAGAAGCGCGCGCTCACCGCGGCGGAAGCCGCCATCGCCAATCCGCTGATCGACGACGCCTCCATGAAGGGTGCCAGGGGCCTGCTGGTCTCGATCACCGGCGGCAAGGATCTTACTCTCTACGAGGTCGACGAAGCCGCGACCCGTATTCGCGAGGAAGTCGATCCCGACGCCAACATCATCGTTGGTGCTACCTTCGACGAAAGCCTGGAAGGCATCATCCGCGTGTCGGTGGTGGCGACCGGCATCGACAACACCGGGTCGTTGCGCCAGCCGGCGCCGGCCATTCAGAGTGTGACCGCCCGATCTGCGCCGGCCAAGTCGGCGCCTGCCCAGGTTGCTGCACCCGCGCATGCAGCATCCACGCAGGTGCCCGCCGAGAGTGCGCTCAAGGAACTCGCCGGCAAGATGCGCGCGGAGAACGCCCGTCTCGCCGAACGTGTCGAGCGTGCGGAGCCCGCGCCGGCGCCGTCGGCTGAATCGGCTGCGCATGCCGCGGTGGCCGCCGCCCTGCTGCCGTCGACGGGAATCGACGACGTGTCGCTCAGGCCGATGCCGATGAAGCCGTCGCTGTTCGACGCCGCGCCCGCCGAATCGCCGCCGCTGCCGGTCGAGGCGCCGCCGGCGGAGACTTTCATTCCGCCGCAGCCGGAGCGCGCCGCGCGCGCGCCGCGCATGCCGCGCATCGATGAATTGCCGGTACCGGCGCAGAACGAGATCCGCGCCCGGCGCGGCGAATCGGCGGCCGAGAACCATCCCGAAAAGCAGCGCCTGTCGCTGATGCAGCGGCTGGCCCAGGTCGGGCTTGGCCGCCGTGAGGAAAGCGAGGCGCCGCAGGCCCCGCGCACGGCGCAAGCCGCGCCGCAATTCGAGCGGACGGCGCGTCCGACCGCCCGTCAGCCCGAGGGCCGTCCGGCCGAGCCGGTTTCCGAATACGCGCGGCGCGCGGCCCCGCAGGGCCTCGACCCGCACGGCCGCCAGGCACCTGTGCATAACTCGCCCGAGGACGATCAACTCGACATTCCGGCGTTTCTGCGTCGGCAGGCGAACTGACCCGCCGGCCATACCTGCGCGGCCTCGTCCCGATCCGGGACGGGGCCGTTCGCATCCCCGACATGCAACGGGTCTGCATCGTTAGTGCATTGAATTATCTGTAGTTTTAATCTTCCGGCCTGCCGTTCGGCCGTT
The DNA here is from genome assembly GCA_963773715.1 of uncultured Pseudomonadota bacterium. Taxonomy (GTDB): domain Bacteria; phylum Pseudomonadota; class Alphaproteobacteria; order Rhizobiales; family Xanthobacteraceae; genus Pseudolabrys. The sequence goes on from CAVZCM010000003.1 coordinate 1,432,206, forward strand.
GCCGGGCGCCAGCGCGGTTTCTACGGTTCCGCTGGTAACCTGAATCCCGTTTCGTCACGTGCCGATGTCGTTCGAATGCGGCAAAAAAAAGTAATACTCGGTAAGAAAGCGTGACTTGGAGAACATGGGCCCTATGGCCTAACTTCCAGCGCTGTAAGGGACTTTTGGGTCTGGGGGGACACCGTCCAGGGGGTTAGGGCGGGCACTGCATCAAGGGCCAAAATGTGACCCTGCTTTCGGGGTTGGGACTGCACGGTTCGCGACGGGCCGGCAGAAGACGGGAATAGATGAAGGGCGCCAAACAGACCACGTTGCGAGAGGCAGTCGCCGTTTCCGGCGTCGGCGTCCATTCGGGCCTTCCCGTTACGCTCAGCCTGCATCCGGCCGACGATGATACCGGAATCGTTTTCCAGCGCGTGGGCATCGACGGCTCCATCGAGCGCGAGATTCGCGCCGACGTACGCGCGGTCACTGCCACCGAATTTGCCACCGTGCTGGGCGACGCCTCGGGCCCGTTGTGCTCGACCGCCGAACATCTGCTTGCCGCCTTGCGCGGATTGAATGTCGACAACGTACTGGTCGAGATCGACGGACCGGAAGTGCCGATCATGGACGGCAGCGCGGCGCCGTTCGTCGAGGCGCTCGATCAGGCCGGTCTCACGGCGCGCGCCTTGCCGCGCCGCTATATCGAGGTTCTCAAGCCGGTCCGTGTCGCCAGGGGTGACGCCTTCGGCGAATTGCGTCCCTACGGGCACGGCTTCCGTGTCGAGGCCGAAATCGATTTCGACCATCCGCTGATCGGCCAGCAGGCGGTGGCACTCGACATCACGCCGGACACGTTCCGCCGCGAGATCGCGCGCGCGCGCACCTTCGGCTTCATGAAGGATGTGGCCAGGCTTTGGAGCGCGGGTTTCGCGCTCGGCGCCTCCTTCGACAATACGCTGGTCATCACCGAAGACCGGGTGCTCAATCCGGAAGGCTTGCGTTTCGCCGACGAGTTCGTGCGCCACAAGGTGCTCGATGCGCTCGGCGATCTGGCGCTGGCCGGGCATCCGCTGCTCGCCGCCTATCGGACCGTCCGCGGCGGCCACAAGCTCAATCACGCAGTGTTGTCGGCGCTGATGGCCGATCCGGGCGCGTGGCGCGTGGTCGAGGCGGTCGATGCCGTCCGCCGCCCGCGCGGTCATGCCGGCGTGGCGACCGGTCTGGTGGCCCCGGCCTACGGGCCGGACGTGTCCTGAAGCCCCTCCGGCGTTGATTTTAGCCTGTCCGAACCGCCTTAATCCCGGCCGAATGTCGGCTTAATCGCTTGGCCGGACCGCGGTTTTTGGTCTACAGAGCCGTTTGCGGTCCGGAAGGGCCCGTCAACGTGAAAGCCGGCGCGGCAGCGTGCCGGTCTGAGGTTTGTGCCAGGGGGTTTCGTGGCGGACGCTAGCGCATTGAGCCAAACGACCGTGCGGGCGGCCGGGCCGGCGCGGCGGCGCGGCCTCGGGCGCGGGGCGGCCATGGTGCTGTTGGGATTGAGCCTTGGCGGTTGTAGCGGCCTCGGCGACGTTGGCAGCCTGGAGGGCCTCAACTTCACCAAATGGTTCTCGGACGAGAAGCCCGAAGTCGATCAGCCTGCCGATCGCCTCTACAACGAGGGCCTCTACCTCCTGAACCGGCGGCACAATCCCCGCGACGCGGTGAAGAAATTCGAAGAGGTCGACCGGCAGCATCCCTATTCGGATTGGGCCCGCAAGGCGTTGCTGATGTCGGCCTTTGCCAATTATGAGGCCGGCAATTACGAAGAGAGCATTGCCTCCGCCAAGCGCTACATGACGCTGCACCCGGGCAGCGAAGACGCTGCATATGCCAGCTACCTGATCGCGGCGGCCTACTACGACCAGATTCCGGACGTGAGCCGCGACCAGGCGCAGACCGAGAAGGCGCTGGCGGCGCTGGAAGAAATCGTGCGCCGCTATCCCAACACGCCATACGCGGCCAAGGCCAGGGAAAAGGTCCAGTTCGCGCGCGACCAGCTTGCCGGCAAGGAAATGTCGATCGGCCGCTACTACCTGGACCGCAAGGATTACACCGGCGCCATCAACCGCTTCAAAGTCGTGGTCACCAAGTATCAGACCACGCGCCAGGTCGAGGAAGCGCTGGAGCGGCTGACCGAAGCCTATATGGCCCTCGGTATCGTTCGCGAGGCGCAGACGGCCGCCGCCGTGCTCGGCCATAACTTCCCGGACAGCGACTGGTACAAGCGCGCCTACGCGCTGGTGAAATCGCGCGGAGTGCTGCCCGACGAAGACAAGGGTTCCTGGATCAGCAAGGCCTTCCGCGGGATCGGCGTGGACCTGGACAAATTGGGCTAGGGCCGTCCGGCACCCTCTTGTCATGTCCCGGGAAAGCGGGGCATCCAGTATGCGGCCGCGATTCTTGTGAACATCCCTCGGCGCGGTGGTTACCGCATCCTCCGCTTTTGCGGATGATGACGCCCAGGACAGGCGCCATGCTCTCCCGACTTTCGATCCGCGACATCGTCCTGATTGACCGGCTCGACATCGATTTTGCCGGGGGGCTCGCCGTACTCACCGGCGAGACCGGTGCCGGCAAGTCGATCCTCCTCGATGCTTTCGCACTGGCGCTGGGCGCGCGCGGCGACCAGACCCTGGTGCGACAAGGCCAGGATCAGGGCCAGGTGATCGCCGCTTTCGACATCGCCGGCGACCATCCGGCGCACGCGCTGCTGGCCGCCAACGACATCGCCGCCGGGGACGAACTGATCCTGCGGCGCGTGCAGTTCGGCGACGGCCGCACCCGCGCCTTCGTCAACGATCAGCCGGTAAGCGTGCAGGTCATGCGGCAGCTCGGCGCGGTGCTGGTCGAGATCCACGGCCAGCACGACGACCGCGCGCTGGTTGATGCCGGCACCCATCGCCGCCTGCTCGACGCCTATGGCGGGCTGGAAAAGGATGCCGCCAGGGTCGAGATGCTGTGGGACGCGCGGCGTGAGGCTGAGGCTGCCGCCGAAGCCCACCGTGATCAGGTTGCACGCGCCAGGCAGGAGGCGGACTGGCTGCGCCACGCGGTCGATGAACTCGGCAAGCTCGCGCCCAGGCCCGGCGAGGAGACCCAGCTCGCCGAGCGGCGTTCTGCAATGATGCAGGTGGAGAAGGTTGCCGAAGACCTGCGCGAGGCGCACGACGTGGTCGCCGGCGACAAGTCGCCTGTGAACGCTGTTGCCGGCGCGCTGCGCCGGCTGGAGCGACGCCAGCAACAGGCGCCGGCGCTGATCGAGCCGGTCGTGAAGTCGCTCGATGCCGCCCTGAACGGTCTGGAGGATGCGCGCGCGCATCTGGAAGCCGCGCTACGCGCGGCCGATTACGATCCCGAAGAACTGGAGCGCGGCGAGGAGCGGCTGTTTGCTCTGCGCGCGGCGGCGCGCAAATACAACGTGCCGGTCGACAATCTCGCGGCGCTGGCCGAACAGTATCAGGGCGACATCGCGCTGATCGATGCCGGCGAAGAGAAGCTGAAGGCGCTGGAGCAAACCGCGCGCGCGGCCGCGGCCGCCTACGCCAAGGCCGCGGAAGCCCTGTCGAAGGCGCGCGCGAAGGCCGCCGCGGGACTCGACAAGGCGGTGAACGGCGAGCTCAAGCCCCTCAGGCTCGAGCGCGCCATGTTCATGACCGAGGTCGGGAGCAACGCCGACGCAGCGGGCCCGAACGGCATCGACCGCGTCGAGTTCTGGGTGCAGACCAATCCAGGCACGCGGCCGGGCCCGCTGATGAAGGTCGCCTCCGGCGGCGAGCAGGCGCGATTCCTGCTGGCGCTGAAAGTTGTGCTGGCCGATCGCGGCTCGGCGCCGACTCTGGTGTTCGACGAGATCGACACCGGCGTCGGCGGCGCGGTGGCAGACGCCATCGGCGTCAGGCTCGCGCGGCTTGCGCGCGGCGTACAGGTGCTGGCGGTGACCCATGCGCCACAGGTCGCGGCGCGCGCGGACCGTCACTACGTCATCAGCAAGGACGCGCTGGCGAAGGGCAAGCGCGTCGCCACCCGCGTCACCGAAGTCGCCGCCGACCACCGCCGCGAGGAGATCGCGCGCATGCTGGCGGGTGCCGAGATCACCAATGAGGCGCGCGCGGCGGCGGAACGGTTGCTGAAGGCGGGTTGACCGGACGTCCCCGCATCCGACCCCTGAACGTCGGGATCACGACAGTCGCGGCAGCAACGCGTGTCAGGGAACTGGCCGTGCCGGCATCTTGCGCGGGGCGGGGACGCACGACGCAACCGCAGCCAGCCCCTTGTCGTTGTGTCGACATGGGACCGCCACCTGCCGGAACCGCCATGCGCCGTGTCTTCTTTGCTTTTGCCATCGCCGCTGCCACGTCTTCGGCAACCGGAGCAGCCAAACCCGCGGCCGGCGAGACGACCACCTGTCTGCTGGTCGAATCCGCCGCGCAGGGGCATAACCTGCCGGTCGAGTTTTTCGCGCGCGTGATCTGGCAGGAGAGCCGCTTCAATGCCGACGCGATCGGCCCGCTCACACGCAGCGGCAAGCGCGCGCAAGGCATCGCGCAGTTCATGCCTGGTACGGCGGCCGAGCGCGGGCTGCTCGATCCGTTCGACCCGGTACAGGCGCTGCCCAAGGCTGCCGGGTTCCTGCGCGACCTGCGGCGCGAATTCGGCAATCTGGGGCTGGCGGCGGCAGCCTACAATGCCGGGCCCGGGCGCGTGCGCGACTGGCTCGCCGGCGAGCGCAGCCTGCCGGCGGAAACGCGTCGTTACGTATGGGCCATTACCGGCCGCACGGCCGAGGCCTGGCGCAACTCCGCCGACGGCAAGAACACGCGCAGCCGGGTTGACTGCGATACGTTGATGGCGCAGCTCGAAACCGCGCCAAATACCTTCGTCGCGGCGCTTGAGCGGCGCGTGCGCGAGGCCGAGCGGAAGCCGTGGGGCGTGCAACTGGCGGCAAGCTTCTCGCGCGCCAACGCCCTGCGCCGTTATGCCCGCTTGATCAGGCTTTTCGATAGCGTCATCGGCGACCGCGATCCGATTGTGCTGCACCATATCGACCGCAGCCGCGGGACGCGGCCCCTCTACCAGATCCGCGTCGGTGCCGCGACGCGCAACGAGGCCGACCGCTTGTGCGGCCACATTCGCCGGCATGACGGTGCCTGCCTGGTGCTGCGCACCCGCTGAGGCGGCGGTCGCGGCGGATGCACCCGATCAGACACCACGGCGAAGGACGCTTGCTGAAAAGCCGGTATCAATCGTACGAGCTCTTGGCCGCCTTCGCCTCCGCGCCGGGCGCGTGCTTGTGAAAGGCGAGCAGTCACGCCGATCAGCGCCAGCCGAGCCCGGGCGCGACGTGCTTGAGGATCGCCTCGATGACGTGGGCGTTGTAGTCGACGCCGAGCTGATTGGGGACGGTCAACAGCAGCGTGTCGGCCTCGGCGATCGCTTCGTCCTGCTTGAGCTCATCGATCAGCGCGTCCGGTTCGGCCGCGTAGCTGCGGCCGAAGATGGCGCGCTCCGTTTCGCTGAGCATGCCGATCTGGTCGCCGGCCTCGTCGCCGCGTCCGAAATACATGCGGTCGCGGTCATCCGTAAGCGCGAAAATGCTGCGGCTGACCGACACCCTTGGGCTGCGCGCGTGCCCGGCCGCTTGCCACGCCGCGCGGTAGGCCCGAATCTGCTCGGCCTGCTGGACATGGAACGGCTTGCCGCTCTCGTCGATCTTCAGAGTCGAAGACTGCAGGTTCATGCCGAGCTTCGCCGCCCATTCCGCCGTCGCATTGGTGCCGGCGCCCCACCAGATGCGATCGCGCAGGCCTTCCGCGTACGGCTCGAGGCGCAGGAGGCCGGGCGGGTTCGGGAACATCGGGTGCGGATTGGGCTGCGCGAAGCCCTCGCCGCGCAGCACTTCGAGCAGGACCTCGGTGTGGCGCCGGGCCATGTCGGCGTCGCTCATCCCCTCGGGCGGGGCGTAACCGAAATAGCGCCAGCCGTCGATCACCTGCTCGGGGAGCCGCGGCTGATGCCCAGTTGCAGGCGTCCGCCGGCGATCAGGTCGGCGCTGCCCGCATCCTCCACCATGTAGAGCGGGTTCTCGTAGCGCATGTCGATCACCGCGGTGCCGATCTCGATCCGCGCGGTCTTCGCGCCGACGGCCGCCAGCAGCGGGAAGGGCGACGCGAGCTGGCGCGCGAAATGATGCACCCGGAAGTAGGCCCCGTCCGCGCCGAGCTCCTCGGCCGCAACCGCAAGCTCGATCGATTGCAGGAGCGCGTCGGACGCCGACCGCGTCTGCGACTGGGGCGAGGGAGTCCAGTGGCCGAATGACAGGAAGCCGATCTTTTTCATGGAGGTGCGTTGTGGAGATGGCGACGCGTTCAGTCAAATGCGGCGTCAATCATACGGGCTCTTGACCGCCCCTGCCGCGGCGGCGACCGCCGCCGGCGGCGTGGGGACGTAGTGCGCGGGCCTGGGTTCACCGCGAGCGTGACGCGCGCGGGCTTCCTCCGGTGTTTCCAGTACATCTTTTGCGGCCATCGCGGCCTTGCGGTCGACCGGGTGGGGGGCCGGGTCGTTGGGCGGCGGCATCATGTCTGCGTGGTAATAGGCCATCTTCTGGCTCGCCGGATCGACCTTGCGTTCGGGATCGATGTCGCGCTCGTTGGTAGCGCGCGGGGTCACCACCACGTCGCCCACGATCTGGTGATCGAACCACCATTTTTTGGCGAGATTGCGGGACGGTTCTTGCCGCGCGGGTGGATGAACATGGGCGCACCTTCGGGCAATTTAGCGGCTACCTCAAGCGTCATTCCGGGGCGCGAGCGAAGCGAGCGAGCCCGGAATCCATAATCCCGAGCCTATCGGTGATGGATGGATACAAATCGGACCAATCTGGATTTTCTTCCTCAATTAAACGGATCTTCCAATCGCGGCGCCACTTTTTGATATCCTTCTCCCGCGTAATGGCGTTCGTTGGATCGTCATAACTTTCGTATCAGACGAGGCGGACGACGTTGTATTGGGCTGTAAATCCAGGCTTAGCCTTGGTCTTGTGTTCGTATATTCGTCGAACCAAAATGTTGGTGACGCCCAGATAGAGCGTTCCATGTTTGCGACTCGCGGTGAGGTAAACGTAATACATCGGCCGCCGGGTTATGGATTCCGGGCTCGCGGCCTGGCGGCCGCGCCCCGGAATGACAGAGAATAGCATGGCAGCGAAAGACCCCTCCAAGATCGCCCCCGAAGACCTGACCGAGGCCCAGGCCAGGGCCGAGCTGATGCGGCTGGCGCTCGAAATCGGCGCCGCCGACCGCCGCTACTACCAGGAAGACGCGCCGACCCTCACCGACGCCGCCTACGATCGCCTGCGCGAGCGCAACCAGGCGATCGAGGCGCGCTTTCCCAAGCTGGTGCGCGCGGATTCGCCCTCCAAGCGCGTGGGCGCGGCGCCCGCGCGCGGCTTCGCCAAGGTGCGCCACGCGGTGCCGATGCTGTCGCTCGACAACGCCTTCGCCGAGGACGACGTGCGCGACTTCGTCGCCCGCATCCGCCGCTTCCTCAAGCTTGACGAACACGAGAAGATTTCATTTTCCGCCGAGCCCAAGATCGACGGCCTGTCGATGTCGCTGCGCTACGAGGGTGGCGAACTGGTCACCGCGGCGACGCGCGGCGACGGCACCGAGGGCGAGGACGTCACCGCCAACATCAGGACGCTCAAGGCGGTGCCGCACAAGCTCAAAGGCCGCCGCATCCCCGCGATCACCGAAGTGCGCGGCGAGGTCTACATGACCAAGGCCGACTTCCTGAAACTGAACGAGCGGCAGAAGGAAGCGGGCGGCCAGATGTTCGCCAACCCGCGCAACTCGGCGGCCGGCTCCTTGCGCCAGAAGGACCCGAAGATTACCGCGTCTCGTCCGCTCGGCTTCTTCGCCTATTCATGGGGCGAGATGAGCGGGATGCCGGCCGAGACCCAGTCCGGCATGATCAAATGGTTCGAGCATTGTGGCTTCGACACCAACCCGCTCACCAGGACCTGCAATTCGCTCGATGAGCTGCTGGCGTTCCACCGGCATATCGAGGAGCAGCGTGCCAGGCTCGACTACGACATCGACGGTGTCGTCTACAAGGTCGATCGGCTGGATTGGCAGGAACGGCTCGGCTACGTCTCCCGCAATCCCCGCTGGGCGATCGCGCACAAGTTCCCGGCCGAGCGCGCCACGACTGTCGTGAAAGGCATTCTGATCACGGTGGGACGCACCGGCGTGCTCACGCCCACCGCCCAGCTCGAGCCGGTCGGCGTCGGTGGCGTGGTGGTGTCGATGGCCACGCTGCACAACGAAGATTACATCAAGGGCATCGGCGCGGGCGGCGAACCGCTGCGCGACGGCCGCGACATCCGCATCGGCGACACCGTCATCATCCAGCGCGCCGGCGACGTCATTCCGCAAGTCGTCGACGTGGTGCTCGACAAGCGCCCGAAAGACGCCAGGCCCTATCCCTTCCCGAAGAAGTGCCCGTGTCATCTCCACACCGACGTGGTGCGCGAGACGACCGCCACCGGCGAGGAGGGCGCGCGCGCGCGCTGCACCGGCGAGTTCGCCTGTCCGTTCCAGAAGATCGAGCACCTGAAGCTGTTCGCGTCGCGCCGCGCCTTCGACATCGAAGGCCTGGGCGAGAAGCAGGTGGAGTTTTTTTTCGAGAGAGGTTGGGTCAAGGAACCGGCCGACATCTTTACGCTGGAAACGCGCAACAACAGGATCAGGCTGCAGGGGGAGGAGGGCTACGGCGCCACCTCGGTGCGCAACCTGTTCAACGCCATCCGTGAGCGGCGCGAGATTTCGCTCGAGCGTTTCATCTATGCGCTCGGCATGCGCCACGTCGGTGAGACCACCGCGATGGCGCTGGCGCGCGGCTACGGCTCGTGGAAGGCGTTCCACGACGCCTGTGTCAGGATCGCCAGGGGCGACGAGGACGCCATCGCCGAGATGGATGCGCTCGACCAGATCGGCGATACCGTCATCGACAGCATCGCCGCCTATTTCGGCGAAAGCCACAACCGCGACATCGTCGAGCGGCTGACCAGGGAAGTGACCATTCTCGACGCCGAGAAGCCGAAGACCGATTCAAGGATCGCCGGCAAGACGGTGGTATTTACAGGCAGTCTGGAAACGATGACGCGCGACGAAGCCAAGGCGCAGGCCGAGCGCCTCGGGGCCAAGGCGGCGGGCTCGGTGTCGAAGAAGACCGATTACGTGGTGGCGGGCCCGGGCGCCGGCTCAAAGCTCAACGAGGCCAGGAAGCTCGGCGTTGAGGTACTGACGGAAGACAAGTGGCTGAAGCTCATCTCATAGCCATTCCGGGGCCGGTCGAAGGCCGGAACCGGGAATCCATAGCCCCGACGCTACAGCATATGGACTCCGGGTCCGCTCACGGGGTTCGTCATCGGGCCGCGCTTCGCGCGGGCGTAAGAGCCCTGCGCTCGCAAGCTCTTGCACACGTGACCCGGCAGACCGCCCTGGTGGGAATGATGAGATGATCGGTGCGGTCCGGGACTGCTGCAGGCGATCAGGTACCGCGACAATAGATCACGTAACAGACGGCCGCGCGTCGAGGCGACGTTGCGCTTCTGGGGGTTGATGAGATCGACGGCATCCCGTGCCGCGCTTGATCCAAATCAAGGATAGCGATCCGACCAGGTTTTACTATTATTCAAGTGCAACACGAGCAGGTAGCCTATTTCTGACAGGTGCTCGTCGACTTTGCCGGCGGCTGGACTCCAGGCAATTCAAGTTGGCCCAACAGGCGTTTGGCGCAAACGACCGGAAATTTGGAGGCGTCCGGATGTCAATGCCCGTCATCGCTACGCGGCGCATTTCGTCCGGTGTTCCGGGCCTTGACGAGGTTCTGGAGGGGGGTCTTCCGCGCGAAGCGCTCTTGCTGGTCGAGGGTCCACCCGGAAGCGGCAAGACCACACTCGGTATGCAATTTCTGCTTCAGGGTGTCCGGGATGGCGAAACCTGCTTGCTCGCATCGAATGCCGAGACGCCGGTGCAGCTCAAATTGATTGCCGCATCCCATGCCTGGAACATTGACGGCATTCACATCACCGAATTTACGGAGCCGGCTGCCGCCGATGACGATGACGGGTCCGCCTACACGCTCTTTCCCGAGGCGGAGGTGGAACTCGGAGAGACGCTCCAGCGTCTGTTTGCGGAGATCGAGAGGATACGGCCCACGCTCCTGGTACTCGATACCATTTCGGTCCTTCGCGTGCTGGCGCCAACGCCCGCCTTCTACCGCCGCCAACTCAGGCGCATTCGCGATTTCGTGCTCGCGCACTCCTGCACAACTCTTCTGTTGGACGAGGGATCGCGGACGGATGACAAGGACGCCCGCAGCCAGACACTTGCCGACGGCATCGTCGAGCTTACCCAGCTGGACTTCAAATATGGCGCAGACCGCCGGCAGTTGCGGGTGCGAAAGCTGCGTGGTTGCTCCTACTTCAGCGGCGCCCACGATTTCACCATTGAGACGGGAGGGCTCACTGTCTATCCGCGCCTCGTCGCCCGAACTCATGCAGAAACCCCGACTTTGGAGCCCCTCTGTAGCGGGGTTGCGCAGATCGATGCCCTCTTGGGCGGCGGGCTGTCGCGCGGCTCGTCGACGCTTCTCATGGGGCCGGCGGGAACCGGGAAATCCACGATCTCGACGGTCTATGCGATGGCTGCGGCGGCGAGAGGTGAACGCTGCTCCATACTGCTTTTTGATGAGAACGCAGAAAGCCATATCGCTCGAAGCCAGGGCCTGGGGCTCGACATTGCCCCCGCGATCGAGGCCGGCCGCATCCGCCTGAACGACTTCGATCCCGCCGAACTTAGCGCGGGACAAATCGCGAGCCGTCTGGTCCGGCAGGTGGAAGAGGACAACGTCGGGCTCGTCGTGATCGACACGGTGAACGGCTACTTGCAATCTGCCACGGAGGAGCAAACCGTGTTCCTGCATCTACGGGAACTGATCTCCTATCTGCGACGCCGCCGGGTCGTGACGCTGCTTACGCTCACCGAGCATGGTATTCTTGCGTCGGATAGGTCGACGCCGATCGACGTGAGCTTCCTGGCCGATAACGTGCTACTGCTGCGCTACTTCGAGGCGAAAGGCGCCATCCACCAGGCCCTCTCCGTGGTCAAGAAGCGCACCGGACAACACGAACACACCATTCGTGAGCTGACTTTGAAACCGGGCAGCATCGCTCTGGGTGAACCACTTGAGGATTTCACCGGGGTCCTCACAGGCGCGCCGGATTATGCGCGTGGATGAGGTCAAGGGGGTCTCGTGAACATGAGCGTCCCGGCAGGCACCAACAGCGACGGTGGCGGTCTCCGCATCCTGATCCTTGCGCCGTCGGGGCGCGACGCCCGCCTCGCTGCGCAGACGCTTGCGCGAAGCGGGCTGTCGGGACAGGTTTGCACCGACCTTGGCCAGCTTCACCAGGAAATCGCTGCCGGCGCCGGGGCCGTGCTCATCGCCGGAGAGGCGCTGCCCCGAGGCGAGAACGCGGATCCGGAGGTCTGGATCGGACCCGAGCCGTCCTGGTCATCGTTGCCTGTGGTGGTGCTCACAGGGCGGAGGGCCTCCCACGATTTCGCGGCGCTGCGCCGGCTGGAACTCCGCCCGAAGGTGACCTTCCTCGAGCGTCCGGTTCCGAAGCGCACGCTGATCAGCACGCTGAGGGGAGCACTCGAGGCTCGCCGCCGCCAGTACCTGGTGCGGGACCTGCTTGCCGAGCGAGCGCGGCTTCACCGGCAGGTCGAAGAACAGCTCAATCAGCTACAAACGCTGTACGATTCCGCACCGATCGGGCTAGCCCTGTTCGATGATGAGTTGCGCTTTCAGCGTATCAACGCTGTCCTCGCCCAGATGAACGGGCGAACTGTCGCAGAGCATTTGGGTAAAGTGGCGTGGGAGATCGTACCCGACCTGCAAGCTTCTGCGGAACCGTTGATGCGGAAGGTCATCGAGACCGGGGAGCCGATTGTCGGGATCGAACTAAGCGGCGAAACGCCGGCACAGCCAAACATACACCGCGACTGGCTCGAAAGGTACTATCCGGTAAAGGGACCGGACGGCACGGTGACAGGCGTCGGCGCTATCGTGGAGGATGTGACAGAGCGGAAGCGCCTGGAGAGGACGCAGGCGATATTGTCCGCCGAGCTGCAACATCGCGTCAAGAATATACTCGCGAAGGTTCAGGCAATCGCGACGCTAACGTTGAAGAGCAGCGGGTCGCTGGAGGAGTTCGCGCAGTCGTTTTCCGGGCGGCTCACCGCCCTGACGCGAGCGCAAGACACCCTTTTGCACAGTCAGTGGCAGCCCACCATGATGTCCACGCTACTGCGCGATGCGCTAAGGCCATATTTGGGCAAGGGCCATGAACCACTGCGTATCGCAGACATCCGACTGCCGCCGGAGCAGGCGCTCGCCTTTAACCTGATAATCCACGAACTGGCCACCAACGCCGCCAAATACGGCGCCCTGTCGGTACCCAAGGGGCGTGTCCAGATCGATTGTCAACGCAGCGACGAGCATACCGGAACAGCGATGTTCAGGTGGATGGAGCGTGGCGGCCCACCCGCGAGCCCGCCGCGCAGGCGCGGCTTCGGCTCAAGACTTCATCGAGGCCTCTGCAAAGCATGAACTCAAGGGCAACGTCAGTTTCGATTACGCTCCTGAAGGATTCGAATGCGTGATCCGGTTTGCCATTGAGGACGCTGCCTGAGCGCCTGGCACAGGTCCTCGCGATTTGCGGGCGAGTCCGCTTTGGGCTGATTTTGTTGATTAAGTCCGGCAGTTGAGCGAAGCAGATCGAGCAGATCGCGCGGCTGGCGTCCGGCGGCAGCCCTTTCGCCCTCGATACTCTTCTGCCGGTTGGCCACGACTGAATCAGTAAACCTTATGCGTCACGACTGCCGATTTTTTCAACACAATCGGTCCATAGCCGAAATCCAGATCACTTCGACGAAGATCTTCTCAGAGCAGAATCGCGGACATAGAGCAAAACGGCGTGCAGTTTCAATATTCGTCCAATCATCCAGCTTCACCTTCTCGCCAACACCCAAAACGCCACCCCCGTTGCCACCACCTCGGCCGCCATCATCCACGCCATCGGCATCGCCGTCGCCGCGCCCGTCAGTGCCAGCGCGACGCCTTGCGCGGCAGCGGCGCCCAGCGCCATCTGTACAAAGCCGGTGAGCCCGGCAGCGGCGCCGGCGGCATGCGGCCTGACGCTCACCGCCCCGGCGATGGCGTTGGGCAACAGCATGCCGTTGCCGTAGGAGATGACGAGCTGCGGCACGAAGATCGTCATCGGGCCAGCCTCCGGCACAGCGGCAACGAGCGTCAGCGTCAGGCAGACGCCGGCGAACGAGGCCACGACGCCGGCCGTGATCATGGCGTCGACCCCGAGCCGCTGCGAGAGCCGCGCCGCCGTGAAGTTGCCGCTCATGTAGCCGAGCGAGGTCAGCGCGAACCACAGGCCGTATTCGGCCGAGGTACGGCCCATGATGGTCACCACCGCATACGGACCGCCACCGAGGAAGGTGAAGAACGGCATCGAGCCGAGCGCGCCGGCGAGCACGTAGCCGTGGAACCTGGCGCTGGCGAGCAGCGCGCGCCATTCCTGCCAGAGCTTCACCGGCCCGGCCGATCCGCTCGCAGGCCAGGTTTCCGGCAGCACCGGGATCGCCCACACCAGCACCACGCCGGCCATCAGCGCGATGAACAGGAAGATTGCTTCCCAGCCGAAGGTGGTGTCGAGGATGCCGCCGATGAGCGGCGAGACCATGGGCGCGATCACGACCGCGGAAGTGACGAGTTCGATCATGGCCGCGGCGCGGTCGCGCTCGTAGAGATCGCGGATGATGGTGCGGCCCATGACGATGCCGGCCGCGGCGCCAATGGCCTGCACGACGCGTGTCACGATCAGCGCCTCGATCGACGTGGCCGCAAAGGCGGCGAGCGAAGCCAGCACGTTCAGCGACAGCCCTGCCAGCACCACCGGTCGCCGTCCGAAGCGGTCCGATAATGGCCCCAGCACGAGCTGTGCGCTGGCGAGGCTCAGCAGATAGAGCGACACCGTGAGCTGCACCGTGTTCGCGTCGGTCGAGAGCCGTTCCACCAGTCCGGGCAGCGCCGGCATCAGGATCGTGAGGGTAAACGGCCCGGTGGCCGTCATCGCGATCAACAGCGCCAGCAGGCGCCACGATGTCGGCGCTTTCGCTGAGGTCTCGGTTTTGCTGCGGGTGTCCATCATTTTCCGTCATGCCCGGCACTCGGGTCCGGCTTCGCCGACCCGAGCATAAACCTTGCGCCGGGCATCCACGTCTTCCCTTGCCTCCCGAAAGTCGTGCTTGGCACAGGAAGTCGAGTTTGCCCGACTTCGCCACTGTTTATCGCTGCAAGTCGGTAAACCCGACTTGCGGTGACAAGCCCGACCATGACGACCCGAAAACGAGCGTGTCTTGTCACGCGCTTATATCGGCCTTGTGGCCTGTTCCAGCCACCCGCGCGTCTCGTCGTCGACCAGCGGGCCGATCATTTCCTGCACGCGCGCGTGATAGCTGTCGAGCCAATGCCGTTCCTTCGAGGTCAGCATGCGGGTGTCGATGAGCGTGCGCTCAATCGGCGCCAGCGTCAGCGTTTCGAAGGCATTGAGCGGCTTTTCGCCGCCGTCCGGCTCGGGCGCGGCGATCACGAGCACCAGGTTCTCGGTGCGGATGCCGTAGGCCGCGGTCTTGTAGTAGCCCGGCTCGTTCGACAGGATCATGCCGCGCCGCAAGGCCACGTGGCCGAGCCTGGAGATGCGCGCCGGGCCTTCGTGCACCGACAGATAGCTGCCGACGCCGTGGCCGGTGCCGTGGTCGAAATCGAGTCCGGCCTGCCAGAGCGAAATGCGCGCCAGCGGGTCGAGCTGTGCGCCTGTCGTATTCTCGGGAAATTCGGTGGTGGCAATCGCGATGTGGCCCTTGAGTACGCGGGTGAAGCGGTCGCGCATCTCGCCGGTCGGCTGGCCCACCGCGATGGTGCGGGTGACGTCGGTGGTGCCGTCTTCGTACTGCGCGCCGGAATCGATGAGGAACAATTCGTTCATGCCGATCTTGCGGTTGCTCTCGCGCGTGACGCGGTAGTGCACGATGGCGCCGTTGGGCCCGGCGCCGGCGATGGTCGGAAACGAGATGTCCTTGAGCAGGCCGGTGTCGCGGCGGAAGCTTTCCAGCGCCGCGACCGCATCGATCTCGGTGAGCTTTCCGGTCGGCGCTTCACGCGCGAACCAGGCCAGGAAGCGGACGAGCGCGGCGCCGTCGCGCTTGTGCGCGGCGCGCGCGCCGGTGATCTCGGCGTGGCTCTTCACCGCCTTCATCAACGTGATCGGATCCGAACCGCGTGACGGCTTGCCGCCGTGCTCCGACACGAGCCGGGTCAAAGCGTCGACCGCGCTCATCTGGTCGAGCCGCACGGTCTTGCCGCTCATTTGCGCGAGATCGCGGGCCAGATCATCGGGCGCGCGCACATGGGCGATGTCCTCGATCGCTGCACGCACGGCATTGTCGAGTTTGTGCGTGTCGACGTAGAGCGACGGCTTGCCCTCGCGCGGCACGGTGGCAAAGGCGAGCGTCAGCGGTGTGTGCGCGATATCGCTACCACGGATGTTGAAGGTCCAGGCGACGTTCTGCGGGTCCGACACCACCAGCGTATCGGCGCGGAGCCTGGCGAGCTCGGCCTGGATACGCCGTACTTTTTCGCCGGCGCTTTCGCCCGCGTACCTTACGTCGTGCAGCTTGACCGGCGCGGCCGGCGGCGCCGGCCGGTCGGTCCACAGCGCGTCGATCGGGTTGTCGGTGACCGCCACCAGCCCGGCGCCGGCGTTGGCGCAGGCCTTGCGCAGCTTGTCGGCGCTCTCTGTCGTGTGCAGCCACGGATCGTAACCAAGCCTGGCTCCTTCGCCGAGATTGGCGTCCAGCCACTGGTCGGGCGGGTTCTCCACGAGATGCTCGATCGAAAATACGCCGCGATCGACCTGGGCGTCGGCCTGCACGGTGTAGCGTCCGTCGACGAAGATTACGGCGCGGTCCGTGAGCACGATCGCTGCGCCAGCCGAACCGGTGAAACCGGTGAGCCAGGCCAGCCGCTCCTCGCTGGCCGGCAGGTATTCGTTTTGCTGGCGGTCGGCGCGCGGGACCACAAAGCCGTCCAGCCCGCGCCGGGCGAGTTCGGCCCGCAGGGCCCTGGCCCGCGCCGGGCTTTCGGCACGTTCGCTTGCGTCCTCGAAGGTCTGGAAATGCGCCTCGAACATGGGGGCGCACTCTAACCGGATCGAGGCTGCGGGCAACGCAGGCATACGGCGAGGGACTGCCAGGTCGGAGCCGGGAACTGACAGGGAGTTTGCGGGGAATTTTGCTGCTCGCGGTGGCGTCGCGCCGCAACAAAACGACGCCATCCTGACCGTTTGTGCAGCGCAATAACGGACTTCCCTTGACCCCCGCACCTTGCCGGGAGGTTAACGGCATCATGCCGTAGACAGGCATCTTCTATGCACCCTCGGGGGTTCTTCGCATTCGCAGCATATCCTATGTGCATCGCAACAGTCAGGGCGCGATTCGGCCGGGCCGTCCACTGAACTGGTCGAACGCGAGAAGGAGAATTCTGATGAGTGCCGTTACTTACCGCGGGAGCGATGCCCCCACCGCCGATACGGCTGCGGCGCCGCGCAAGAGCGGCCTGTTTGCCCGTATGCTGGATCGCCTGATGGAAGCCCGCATGCGCGAGGCCGCCCGCCAGATCGAGATGCACGTCGGCTACCTGCCGGAGGACCTTCGCGAACGCTATGCACGCGTGGCCGGAAAGGGTGTTCAGCAGGAACTGCCGTTCGGCCGCTGATCCAGACCGTTGCCTGACGACGAGCCGCCGCGGGTATTTCCGGCCCGGGCGGCTTCGTTTTTATTGGTGGAACGTGCTAGTTCGGCTTCTTGCCAGACATGGTGGCGCAGCGGGAATCGAGGATTGCACGCGCTGCCGGCTGCTGAAGCTGCTCGAACGCGCCGCGCCAGTCATCGAGGCCGTCATTACCCGGCGGCCCGTCAGCCTCGGCCGGCGCCATGATGACCCGGGTGG
Organism: uncultured Pseudomonadota bacterium; assembly: GCA_963773715.1. Classification (GTDB taxonomy): domain Bacteria; phylum Pseudomonadota; class Alphaproteobacteria; order Rhizobiales; family Xanthobacteraceae; genus Pseudolabrys. The sequence goes on from CAVZCM010000003.1 coordinate 1,449,384, forward strand.
TTTCCCAGGATAGCCGGATCGTCTTCGCCAGCGCGAAGAGGAACTGGCGGTTCTTGTCCGCCAGGATGTCGGCAACCACCTCCTCCGGCACATTGGCCATCAGCGCCAGCGCCGCGACCAGCTCTTCCGTATGGCCGGTCCTGGCGAACGCCTCGAGCCTCGCCTTGTTCAGCTTGCCTGCGCGGTTCAATGATTGCACGCGCACGCGCGCGGTCGCCCGAGCTTGCGTCTGCGTCGCCGCTTCGCTGCGGATCTGGGCTGTGATGTCATCGACGGCGCGAGCGATGACATGCCTCGCATGACGGCGCTCGGTTTCGAGTTCGGTGCGTACCGCGTCGGAGGCGGCTTCGAGCAGCTTCTCGAACAGCGCTTGGGGAAGATCCGGCCGCCGGCCGATGCATCCGGTCAGCGCGTCATCGCCCTGTGCGCGCCTGACCATGATGGCGAAGCTGTTTTTTGAAAAGCGGGCGCCGGTATTCATGGCGGTGCTCAGGACAACGTTCTGGTCGCCGCGCTTGACCAGAACGTCGGTCACCGCTTCGGACAGCGTCTTGCGCCGTGAGATCGCGAGCATGTGATCCTGGGTCCTGGTCACCGCGCATTCGATCAGCGTGGCGTCGTTCAGTGCCTCCGACTGGACGAGCACCGGCGAGGCGACGTCGATGGCGTCGTCGCAGGCGAGCCGGTGCAGGATCTTCGGCGGTGCCTTGGCGAGCGGCGCGAGGCGGCTCGCCAGCAGGGCCCGGGCGGACTCGTCGATCGCCTCCAGCAGGCGAACGAAAATGTCGTCGATCAGCGCGATGTCGTCGGAGGACAACTGCTCGGCTCCGACCAGGTAAAGGTCGGTCAGATGGCGTAGCGCCAGCGCCCGGTGATCGGGAACGATGTCGCCGATCCTGTCGTGGAGATCGCGGATGAGCATCTGCGCGGGACCCATGGCCGGTACAACGCGTTGGGGCCTTCCTGAGCCGACCAGGCTGGCCAAGGGCGAGGTTGAAGTGACCGGATTATCAAACTTTCCGCGTAGATTGACGGCGTTTCCTTATTAATTCCTAAACCATGGGGACGCCCGGAGGTTGTAGACGTTCGCGTCCGCAGCAAGGCCCGGGTCATCCAGTAACTGGGCTATCAGCGGCGGCGCAGGACCAGCGTCACCCAGCCTTCAAGAAGTATGCGGTGCTCGAGCACCAGACCCTGCGCGCGGTAGGCCGCCAGCGCTGCGTTGGCGTGGGCAGGCAAGAGGCCGGAGAGGATGACACGGGCGCCAGGCGCGGCGAGACGACGGATCGGTACCGCCAGCCGGGTGAGGGGAGCGAGCAGAATGTTGGCGAAGATGAGATCGTAGAGGGCGTCGCGCGTGATGGAACGCGCCCGCGCGCCGGCGGCGTGCACGGCGGTGACGTAAGGTGCGACGCCGTTGAGGCGCGCGTTGTCGCGCGCCGCCGCAACCGCGCGCCAGTCGATGTCGCTGCCGACCACCTTCGCGCGCAGGCGCTTCGCCGCCGCTATCGCCAGCACGCCGGAGCCGGTGCCGATGTCGAGGACGTTCCGAAACCGACGTCGTCGCGCCAGTTCATCGAGCGCCAGCAGGCAGCCGCGGGTGGTGCCATGATGGCCGGTGCCGAAGGCGAGCGCCGCCTCGATCTCGATGCCCAGCGCATTGACCGGCACGCGGGCGCGATGGTGCGACCCGTGCACCATGAAGCGGCCGGCGCGGACCGGCGCCAGGCCGGCGAGGCTCTCCGCGACCCAGTCCTTCTCGGCGAGCGCCTCGAAGGAGAGGGCGGCCGCGGCCTCGTCGCCGGCGGCCAGGCGCACCAGCGCGCGCACCGCCGCCTCATCGGGGGATCTGCGGAAATAGACCGCCATCTGCCAGCAGCCGTCGTCGCCCGCGAAGGCCGCGGCCACCGTGTCATCGGGATCAAGTGTTTCGTCGAGCGCGCTCGCGAGCGCGCGCGCCGTCTTCTCGTCGCAGGCGAGGCGGGCGACCACGGTGTGCATGGCGACTTATTAGCCCGGCCGCCGGTCCTTGTCGCCGGTGGATCCCCGGGGTTGCGCATGATCCTGTCCGGAAACCGGGTCCCGCCTTCCGGGATCACGCGCCACGGCTTGGTGAACGCGGTTGCGGCGGCTATAGAGGCCGCCATGATCAGACGCCTCACCGCCGACGACGAACATGCTCTCGACCTCGCGCGCCGCAGCGGCTGGCCGGAGGACCTGCGCGTGCTGATCGCGCGCTATCCGCGCGAGACGTGGGACCGCCACGCCAACCTCGGCGAATGGGTGCCCTTCTGGCTGTCGCGCCACGCCATGTTCCGCGAGCTGTCGGGCACAATCGACGGGATTGCCGGACGTTTCCGCGCCGGCGATCTGTCGGGCGCCGAATTCCCGCGCGTGTTCGTGCCGCGCCTTCGGTTTCTCCTGGAGCAGCTCAACGTCCACCACCAGATCGAGGACTACCATCACTTCCCGCGCCTGCGGGCGGCGGACGACCGGCTGGCGCGGGGCTTCGATGTGCTGGAGACCGACCACCACGCCATTCATGCCGACATGGCGGCGACGGCGGAGGCCGCGAACGACATGCTGCGCGCGCTGTCGGGAGACGCCGATACGTTGCGCCGGCGCGGCGACGGCTATGCCGACGCCAGTGGCAAGCTGCTCAAGGGGCTGATGCGGCATCTCGACGACGAGGAAGACCTGATCGTGCCGCTGATCCTCGAACGCGGCGAGGCGGCGCTCGGCGTCGCACATCACGGCTGATACTTTTATCGCCGTTTGAAATACTGGATTTCGCGCTCGTGCTTCTGCGCCGCCTTCTTGCTGTCGAAGGTGCCGAGGTTGCGGCGCTTGCCGGTCTTGGGATTCTTCGAGCGCGAGTAGATGCGGTATTTGCCGCTGGCGAGTTTGCGGATCACGGCGCTCTTTCCATGCTCTACCGCCCGAACAGGAAGAACGGAAACGGCGGACGGTTGGCGTAAGGGTCGTCGTCGCGGGAACGCCGGTCGGGCACGTACGCCGGCGGGGGCGGCGGCCGACCGTCGTAGTAATAGCGGCGACCGTTCTCCTCGTAATAGAACGGCTCGTTCGACCAGCTTCGCCGGTAGGCCGGCACGGCCGCGAGGTTGCGCTGCCGCTCGTTCCCGGCGATCGCCGGCGCGCCTCCGGGAATTTCGCCGAACAGTACGACTTCTGTGTTCGCCATCTTCGCCCGCTTCACCAACTGCCACAACGTGGCGGCGTTTTTCACCGACAGCCGTACGCAGCCGTGCGAGGCCGGCTGCCCGAGGCTCTTGTGGCTGGTGCCGTGAATGGCGTGTCCCTTCCTGGTGAAGAAGATCGAATAGGGCATGGGCGCGTCGTCCCACTCCTCGCTGAAGTGATCCTTCTCCATGCGGAACGGCTTGTAGCGCCCGCCGGGCGTGTCGTAGCGCGCTATGCCGGTCGAGACCGGCCACTGGTAGAGAAACCGTCCGTTCTCGGAGACGGTCATCTGCTGCGCCGCCTTGTCGATCTGGATGATCAGGTTGGCCGCGGCCGGCGCGGCGAAAAGCGGCAGCGCCAAAAGGGCGACAACCGGCGCGGCGGCAATCGACAGAATGAGACGGCGACGCATGATACAAGACTCTCCTTCCGACCCACCCTGAAATGATAACACGACAAACCCGGATTTGTGCCAATAAAGGTCGTCCTGTGCCCTCTCTCGGAGCGGATGGTGGCTGCCCGCGCCAATATATCGCGCACATCGCATCGACATTGTGGCGGAAAGCGCGCACTGTGGAATTGAGCGGATCGCCAGCGCAAAGCGGCCGCGCCTGCACGACAACTCACGACCGGAGCCCGACCGGGTTTCCGTTGCCCTCGTTCCGGCGCCGCGCGCCGGACGAAAGGAAAAATCATGCAACTTCCTACCTTCCTGCAAGGTGATTCACCGGCGCGTCTGGCGCAGGGCGCCGCCGCCGGCGCCATCCTCACTGCGGTGATCGGCTTCGGCTGGGGTGGCTGGATGCTCGGCAGCAAAGCGCAGGCGATGTCGGAGGAAAGCACCAACCGCGCGGTGGTGGCGGCGCTGGCGCCGATCTGCGTGGATAAATTCCGGAACGCCGACGAAGCCAAGGCCAGGCTGGTGGCGCTGAAGAAGGTCGACTCCTGGGATCAGGACACCTTCATCATCAAGGGCGGCTGGGCGACCTTCCCCGGCGGCGCCAAGCCCAACCGCAACGTGGCCGAGGCCTGCGCGAACCTGCTCAACAAATAGCCGCCGCGGTACGCGGCGGAGCATTTTCCGGTTTTCGTTATCAGGCTGGTGCGCACCCGCGCCGGGTGATAGGGCTTTGCCATGCTCCCCAAAATCCCGACGCGAACCGACGCCTATGTCGCTTGCACCCGCGGCGGTACAATGTGCATCACCCGGGCCGAGCCGATCGGCGCCAGGCCGCTGTTCATGCGCCACGCCTACAAATGCCTCGACTGCGGCAAGGAGGCGACGTTCGACGTGGAGAAGAAAGGCGTGCGCGCCGCCTGACCGCGAAGTTCTTTTCGCGCCGCGCGCGGGCTTGTGCGCGCCGGCGGCATCGCCACATCAGGAGATGCTTGCCCCGTCTCGCTTGAGGGAGGCCCGCTGATGCCCGAGCCGCTCGTCGTCGTCATTCCCCACCGCCTCGGCAGGGACGAGGCCGCACGCCGCATCCGCGACGGCGTGACGCGCGCCAAAGGCGAGTTCGCGCATCTCATCCGCATCGACAATGACACCTGGGAGGGCGACCGTCTCAGCTTCGCGGCGTCGGCGCTCGGCCAGCACGCGCACGGATTCATCGACGTCGGCGAAGCCGCGGTGCGGCTGGAGGTGACGCTGCCCTGGCTGCTGGCGCGTTTCGCGCAGGCCGTTCAGCGCGTGGTCGGGCAGAGGGGCCAGCTGCTGCTGGAGAAGAAGTAGCGAACACGTTCTCGCTACTGGCCGTCCTTCAGGCTGAGAATGTAAGCAATGAGGCTGTCGGCAGCCTCGCCCCTGATGACCAGATTCGGCATGGATTCATGCGGTGTGCTGAGCATCACGCGCAGCGCGGCGGCCGTCATGCCCGGCGTGTTGGCGATATCCGCGAAGGTTGGCGCGCGCGGATTGGTCGACAGGCCCTTCTCCTTGCCGAGCAGGTGACATCCGGCGCATTGCGCGCGCGCCAAAGCCAGCCCCTTCTCCGCGCTGCCGACCCCGGCCGCCCGTGCGGGCACGGCAGTGGCGGCGAGTGCTGCAACCACAAGCAACGCCTCTGCCACCCTCCGCGCCCTGTATGACATCATGTCCTCTCAGGCGGTTGCCTCATGTCGCCGCGCGTAACCGGCGCCGACCAGACTGCGGAATTGGTCCGAGGGGTTTGATGCAAATCAAACCGGTTCGCATTCCCGCGCAAATGGCGCGTCCGGGCGCCGGCGGGACCGGGTCGCGGCCCGCCGCGCGGACATTCTGCGAAAGGGTCCGGCGCAGCACCGCATTGAGGACCGCGGTCGACCGGCCGAACAGCGGGACGCCGTTCATCGCGGTCATCGGTCCGAGCAGGTACCAGTGCGCGACCGGAACGATGTCGCCGTAGCCGAGCGTCGTGTCGCTCACGAAAGCGAAATAGACAATGTCGGCGTTGGCCGGTGCGGCGCCGGCCGGTTCGCAGGTGTACGACCAGACGAAGACTTCCAGACAATGCGCGGCCATCAGCACCAGCGCGGTTCCCGTCATGATGACGGTGCAGCCACGGCGAGCCCGCAAGCGTCGTGTCGAGGCGGTTGACCACCCGGATCACCGCCGCCATTACCACGCGCGTGGATGGCGACGTTCACGGTGCTGGCGGCAACGCCGACCAGGATCTGTGGCAGCATGGCGTCGTCTTTCTCCGGCGGAAATTTTATCGCGCCGCGCTTCGCCGTGTCACGCGCACGGCCTAGTTCCCCACCACCAGCACCCAGTAGGTGCGCCCGCGTTCCGAGCGCGCAGAGGCGAGCCCGAAGCGGCTGACGCCCTTCATGAGCATGTTGCGCCGGTGGCCGGGCGAGCGCGCCCACTGGCGGATGGCGCAGTCCTCGGTCTCGCAGCCGTACGACACGTTCTCGGCGGCGGTCGAGGAGACCACCGCGATCCGCTGGCGAAAGCCCTTGTGGTCGAGCGTGTTGCGGCGCGCGAGATCGTTGGCGTGCCACTGCGCCGCCGCCGCGAGATCGGCGCTGTATTGCAGCGGCGGCAATTTATGGGCGCGGCGATAATCGTTGAGATCGAGGGCGAGCGCGGGGGTGGCGAGGAGGTGGAGAGAGGCCGCAACACCGGCGACCGCAATTGCGATGTTTCCGCGCTTCATCATGACAGCATACCAGATTCAGGAAACTGTTCGCGGCTGGCCCGGTTCAGGCTCCGGTCGGAACTACGACTCCGCAATTGCAGCGTCGAGCGCTTTCGCCAGACCTTTCGCCTTTGAAAGAGCGGCCCTGTGCTTTTCGGCGTCGGAGCGATTGTCCTGCGCATCTCCCATGGCCACCGAGACCATGCATCTGATCGTATCGTCGCCCTGCGTCATCACGATCGAGAACTGGTCGGTGTGACCGCTTCGCGTCACTTCAACGGGTTCCATGGAGGCTCCTGTTTCCGGTCAAGACCACAGGGATTGAATAGCACGCTCAGGGGGCCTTGCGGACTTTATCGCCCGGGGTGCTTCGTGCGTCGCCCGGATGCCAGGGTTGCCCGGGTGACCGGCACGGATCGAACCACAGCGACAAGATTTCCGCCGCTGTTCGAGACCTGGAATCGATGAGCGGCAACGGGGTGACAGCTTTGGCTGTAATTCTGCTGATAGCGCCTCGGCTGATCGGCAGGCGGACGCCTTCGCGACGACGGCGAACCTGACCGACCACCCGGCGGTCACGGCGCCCGGTACCGCGCCCGCGCACGGAGTTTCCAGGCACTGACGCCTGCGGACGGCGCGGGCTGCGCGGCCCGCGCCGTTGCCTTGCCCGGGCGCGGGAGCCGTCAGCGCGGCTGTCGGTCCGGCGCCCTGAGGGCCTCGCTCACGGTGCGCGCGCGCCGGCCGCCCTTCACGCGGGCGACGCAGAGTTGGCCGGGCGCACAGGTGACGACGCAACCGGTGCCGGGATGTCCGCGACAGTCGGTGCCGCAGCCGTAGCCTTGCGGGCCACCCGAGAAGCGGCCGCCGGCCTGGTCGCAGCTTTGCCAGAGAGCCAGCATGCTCATCCGGATCTGCAGACGAATGTCGCGGGCCAGCGCCGGGCCGCTGACGACGAGAACGCTCACGGCGGTGAGGACGGTCCAATAGCGCACGGCGAATTCCTGACGGATCGTGTGCCCCCGGCGACGCACTATAAAGACCCGGGCTTTCGATCACACCCCTGTGGCGCGTGGGGGTTGGTGCAGCGCGGCGCTGCGGCCCGCTCACTTGCCTCTCCCGCGAGGGGAGAGGGTAACCTCACGCCAGATTCGCGACCGTCACCTCGCCGTCGGTGAGGTAATGATTGACCGCGCCCGCCCCCAGCCGGTCGCCGGCGCGATACGCTGCAATCTCCGTGATGGCGCCGCTTCTTTCCAGCGCGGCGATGATGAAGTCGCGCTCGGCATTGGTGTCGGCGTCGGTTGCGTGGGTGATCTGGAACGTGAGCCGCGTCAGCGAGAAGCCGGTATCGCGGGTGCCGGCGCCGACCCAGTGCACGCGCGCACCGGCGGGCGGACGGTCGGTGTTGAGCCAGAAGCTTGCCGATCCGAGCTCCGACTCGGCGTGCGCGAGGCCGAGCGCCCAGAACCGGACGTGATGGCGCTTGCGCGGGCTGTTATCGATCGCCTTCTGGAAGCCGACATCCTGGCCGCGCCCGAACAGATAGAGCGTGCTGAACGGCGCGGTCGGATAGGGCCGGTTGAGCAAGAAGGCGCGCGCCATGCGCCATGAGCTCGCGAGGCCGAGTTGATCGGCGCCCGACCAGCCGGCCGCCGCGAACGCGGCCTCGAGCTGCTGCCGTGTCCCGGTCAGCACCAGGTTCACCGGGTCGCCGGGCAGGCCGTCGCCGGTGAGGGTGAAGCGCGGCACGTGCCGGTGGCGGAGAAACTTGAGGCCCATGCGCACGATGCGCGGCAGGATGACATAGGCGGCGACGGCATAGGTGAGCGCCACCGACAGCACCCACGGCAGCCTCTTGTCGGTGAGTTCGAAGACGAAGACGATCAGCCAGACGGCGAGAACGCCGAGGCCCAGAATCAGCAGCCGCTGCAATGCGCGTTTGAGCAATCGCACGATCAGGTCACACCCGGCGGATCCGCTTCCGCATCGGTGATGCTGGCAGAGCTCCGTGTCCGCCCGCAAGGCGGAGGGCTGTGGTCTTCAGGCTCGGAGCGTGCGCTACGCCACTGCCTTTCCACATTCCCCGGGCGCGGTGCAGCACGACAAGCGCGTTCACGCGCGTCTTCGACGCACTATGGTGACGCATCGCAAGCGCACCGTTTCACGCTGCGCTGCGCCCGGGACACGCCTCAATGACCGGACGCAAGCACCCGATTTGTCCGCTTCCGCTGTCGTTGAAAGATGACCCGCATCCGCGCGGGGATAATCCCCGCCGCTACAGCAGGCGGGGGAGCGGTGCCGGGCGCCGGTTGAAGTGCGGTGGCGGGACGGGCAATGGCACCTCGATGGTCGTCCCGTCGACCGTCGGCAGCGCGATCATCGGCACCGCCTCGACCGGCGTCCCGACTTTATGTATTTCGACCACGGGCAGCGCGTGCGAGACGACGCGTTCGGTGATTTGCTTCGGCGCCGGCGGCGGGGCCGGGCGCGCCGCGGGTGTGGGCGCCAAGGTGTTGTAGGCGACGATCCAGCCGGACGCGACCACCGCCACCGACAGCGACGCCAGGGTGCCGGCGAGCATTTCGCGTTGCGCCGGCCGGAACGGCCACAGCGCCGGCTGGAAGACGTGCGCGTCGAGGTGAGCGATGGCGTGGGCGGCCGTGCGTGCAACACGCGCGTACGCGCGGTCGGCCGCGCGGCGGATCAGGATGGACGTGGCGTTGAGCTGTTGCTGCGTGCGCTGTTGCGCCGCCTGCCGGCCGACGTCGAGGACGGTGACGGCTGTTGCCGTCATCTGCCGCTGCCGGCGCAGCCCGCGCAACATGAGGGCGCGCAGCGGCGGCCGCGGAACGTCCTGCCGCAGCGACGGCGCGGCGACGAACGCCGCCGCAGTGTGCGGGACGAGCGAAGCGGAAGGCGAAGGGTCGAGCGGTGCGGCGCTGGCGCGCGCGCGCTCGGCCGCGCTGCGGAGCGCGCCTTGCGTGGCAGCGATCTGTTGCCGCGTCAGCCGTCGCGCCGCCTGCCAGTGTGCGTCGAGGGCGGCGACGGCGGCGGCCGTCATCTGCCGCCGCCGGCGCAGCGCGTGCAGCAGGAGGCCGCGCAGCGGTGGCCGCGGGATATCCACCCGCAGCGACGGCCCGGCGACGGGCGTTGCCGCGGCGTGCCGCAGGAGTGAAGCGAAAGACGAAAAAACAGGCGGCCCGACGGGCGGCGCGCGCGGCGGCACATCCGGCGTGCGGCGATGATGAACCAGGCGCGGGCCGGGCGCCGGCCTGTTTTGTTTTGTCGGGTCTCCGGACGGCGAACCGGCCGTCGCCGGCCGAAGCCGGCTATGGCCGGCGAAGGCCGGTACCGTTTCGCCTGGAAACGCTCTGGCGGCGCGCGCGGGCTGGCTGGTCCGGCGCTTGCGCGGCGGTCCGGCGGGTGCGGCGCTGGCGCCGCGGCGGGAATGTGTGTGTCCCATCGCTCACGCGTCCCAATAAGATGTCCGGGCAAAACGACCCGGCCGTGGCAAGATCAACGGGTGCGTGAGGCGATAAAGGCCACCGGCGGCGGCGCCGATCAAACGCGAATGCGCGGCAAGCTGAAAAGGTAAGGTAAAAGCCGCGCGTTAAGCTTAAAGCGCGCGGAGAGGGGCGCTTGACGCGGCGTTCTCGCGATTAAACGCCCGGGCCTTTGATCCATACCCCGGTGGGGCGGCGATGCGCCGCGCGAGATCGTTGGCGTGCTCCCGCGCCGCCCACGCCAGCTCGGCGCTGTATTGGAGCGGCGGCAGCTGGGCGCGCGGCGCCAGGCGTTGAGGTCGAGGGCGAGGGCGGGATCAAAGAAAAGGATGTCGGCCACGCCGGCCAGCGCCCAAGCGGACGCCATGGCGCCTCATCGCTTCACCCCGGCGCGGTCACGACACGCAAACGTATTGCGAGCCGCGCATGCCGAGGCGCCGCGCGGCGCCGCGCGCCAGATCGAGCCGCGCGCCCATGCGGTAGGCGATGCCCCACGGCCCGGTGTCATTGATGCGCACGGTGAGCGAGCGGCCGTTCATCGGATTGGTCACGGTCAGACGGGTGCCGAGCGGCCAGGTGCGCGCCGCCGCCGTGTTGCCGTCGGCGTCGAACCGTTCGCCACTGGCCGTGCGCTTGCCGGACGCATACCAGCTCGCGAGCACTTCCTGTCCCGCGCAATTTCCGGACGGCTTGACGTATTTATGAACCTTGGCCCATCCCCCGGCCTGCGCCGTGGTGAGGGTGAACAGGCTGATCAGCAGCCCCGCCCCGAAGCGCTTCATTGAAATCGTCCCCCCTCGATGATCTGCGGTTGCACCGGGTAAGACCGGCGCAAGATGGCGAGAGCAAGGCGGGGGTGGCGCGGACGGTAGCGCGGTAGCATCAATGCCCGCGACTGGCTGTGAACTGGCGCACACAGGTTGCGCCGTGCGGCCGTCAGGGCACGAGATCGGCGCTGTCGTGCAGCGGCCGCCGGAGGCGGGCGCGGCTCAGGCGGCAATTTTCTTCTTGAGCGACGTCCTTCTCTTCGACTTCGCGGCACCAGCTTTTTTGGCCGGTTTTGATTTCGCCTTGCTCGCTGGCCTGGCTTTGGTGTCCGGCTTGTCCGCCTGCCTTGCGTGCTTGACGTGAATTTTCTCAACGCTGCGCTCGGGCGCTTCTTCCTTTGCGTGGGTCACGGCCTCTTCAAAGGTTACAGGCCCGACAAACAGCAGCTCGTGACAGACTGTTCCCGTGTCCTCGTCGCGCCAAAAATAGACGACTGAACTTTCCGGCTCGTCATCGACATACCAAGTGTAAACGACAAGGGAGGGAAGCGCAGGCGAAAAAATATCGACATCGCCGATCTCAACCGTGGTCCAGGGCAACAAAGTCGGCATGACACAACATCCTTTTCATCCTGGCGGGCCGGTCATCAAATTACCGGTTCGAAAAGCGCGTTCATTGATCCAGGTCAACTCGAGGTCCGCCTCCGGCCGGTCGCCATGCGCGCGCGGAAGCCCCTGGGGTCGAGCCGGTTGCGCCGCGCGAGATCGTTGGCGTGCCCGCGCGCCACCCACGCCAGATCGGTGCTGTATCGGAGCGGCGGCAGCTTGTGCGCGCGGCGGGCAGGGCGTGCTCCCTCTGTCCGGTCCGGAGTGAGGGGGGAAGTGACAAAGCGCGCGGAGCGGGCGGCGGCGACGCAAGTCACTGCGATTGCGATGTTTCCAAGGTTCGTCGCCTGGCGCCTGTCTTCGGATAAGATCGGATAAGAAAGGTTCGCTATTGATCCGACTGCGCATTCGACGGGTTGCCCGATCACCTCGTCGGCTGCGCGGCGGTCACATGGCCACATGGCGCCGGGTGGCAAGGAGACGTTCAGCTCCGGACTTCGCGACCCGCCATTGTACTTCGGGCCTGGCATACCCAACTCATTGTCGGGGCAGACCCGGTGGCATGTCCGGGACTTCCCGCGTGGCACCATGCCCGGGCGGGGTGCGAACCCAGCAGGAGACACGGTGAAGATCGCACAAATCGCGCCCCTGATCGAAAGCGTGCCGCCGCGGCTTTACGGTGGCACCGAGCGGATCGTTTCCTATCTGACCGAGGAACTGGTGGCGCTCGGCCACGAGGTGACGCTGTTCGCGAGCGGCGATTCGGTCACCACGTCTGATCTGGTGCAGTGCGTGCCCAGGGCGCTGCGGCTCGAGGCCAGCGTCCGCGACCCGATCCCCTATTACATGCTGATGCTCGATCGGGTGCGCCAGCGCGCTGACGACTTCGATATCCTGCACTTCCATATCGACCAGTTTCAATTTCCTTTGTTCCGGCCAATCGCCGGCCGCACCGTCACGACATTGCATGGCCGCCAGGACCTGCCCGATCTGCTTCCGCTCTATCTGGGCTTTGACAACATGCCGCTGGTTTCGATCTCCAACGATCAGCGCCGTCCGGTCCCGAATGCAAACTTCGCGGCAACCGTCTACCACGGTCTCCCGACAGATCTGCACCGTCCCGTCGCCCATCCGGGTGGCGGCTATCTTGCCTTTCTCGGCCGCATATCACCGGAAAAGCGCCCCGATCGCGCCATCCTGATCGCGCGAGCGCTTGGTATTCCACTCAGGATCGCAGCCAAGGTCGACCGCGCCGACGATGTCTATTTCCGGACGCAGATCGCGCCGCTGCTGGACGGCCCGGGCGTCGAGTTCATTGGCGAGATCAACGAATATCAAAAGACGGAATTTCTCGGCGAGGCGCAGGCATTGCTGTTTCCTGTCGACTGGCCCGAGCCATTTGGCCTCTCCATGATCGAGGCCATGGCCTGCGGCACGCCGGTCCTGGCGTTCCGTTGTGGCGCGGTCCCGGAGATCGTCGAGGACGGTGTCACCGGCGCCATTGTCGACACCATGGACGAGGCGATTGCGGCTTTACCGCATGTCATCGCGCTCGACCGGAAAATGGTGCGCCAGCGTTTCGAGCAGCGCTTTTCCGCCACGCGCATGGCAAACGATTATGTCGCTGTCTATCGCTCGCTGCTTGCGGCGTCGAGGTCTCCCGACGCCAGGGAACTGCTTGCCCCGTATCCGTTGCGGAACGGCACGGATGCGATCATCCCGAGGCCTCAAATTGTTTAACCGGGACTCGACCGCGACGCTGGTCGAGGAGGCTCCGGAAACCCCCTTCTATGTTCGGGGAACAGAAGCCTCCACGCGGCCCCGCCGTACCCTCAAACATGGCGACTGCTTTGCCGTGCTGGACAGCCATGCCGACATCGGGGTATCCGCGGGTGGGCCGGACGGCATTTTCTTCAAGGATACCCGCTATCTCTCGCACCTGGAGATGCTGCTCAACGGCAAGCAGCCGCTGCTGCTGGGCTCCAACATCCGTGACGACAACTCTATCCTCACCGTCGACCTGACCAACCCTGACATCTATCTCGATCAGAAGCTCGTGCAGCGGAAGGACATTCTGCACATCGTGCGCACGATTTTTCTCTGGCGCGGGACCGCCTATCAGCGCCTGCGCATGCAGAATCACGGCGACGCACCGTTCGATGTCCGGCTTTCGCTCTCCTTCGCGAGCGATTTCGCCGACCTGTTTGAAGTCCGCGGATTGCGCCGCGATCGCCGCGGCAGTTCGACCTCGGAAATCTGCAGCAATACCGAGGTTGCGCTGAATTATATGGGCCTCGACGACAACCGGCGGCGGACGACGATGCTGTTCGAGCCTGCGCCGGAGCAACTCTCCGGCAACATGGCGTCCTACGCCTTCGCGCTGCAGCCCAATGAAAGCCGGTCGATCTACGTGACGGTGGTGTGCGACCCCGGCCTCGGCGAGGTCAATCCGCTTCCATTCCGCAAGGGCCTGCGCGCGGCGTTCAACGAGCACAAGACCGCGAGCCGTGGGCTCGCCACGATTGTCAGCTCGAACGATATCTTCAACGAGATGGTATGCCGCTCGATTGCGGACCTCGCGATGCTGACGACCAGCACGCCGCAAGGCCCGTACCCCTACGCAGGAATTCCCTGGTACTCGACCACGTTCGGCCGCGACGGAATCATCGCGGCGCTGCAGATGTTGTGGTGCAATTCCCTGATTGCCAAAGGCGTGCTGCGGCGTCTCGCCGCCTATCAGGCCACCCGGTTTGATCCGCTCGCCGACGCCGCGCCCGGAAAAATCCTGCATGAGATGCGGGGTGGCGAAATGGCGGCGCTGCGCGAGGTTCCGTTCGGCCTGTATTACGGCAGCGTGGACGCGACGCCGCTGTTCGTGCTGCTGGCCGGACTGTACACCGAGCATACCGGCGACATCGAGACGCTGCGGGAGTTGTGGCCCAACGTCGAAGCGGCGCTGGGCTGGATCGACGGGCCGGGCGATCCTGACAACGACGGTTTCGTCGAATACCACCGCGCCGACGACAACGGACTGGTCAATCAGGGCTGGAAGGACTCGCAGGACGCGATCTTCCACGCCGACGGCTCGCTCGCGCAGGGGCCGATCGCGCTCTGCGAGGTACAGGGCTATGTCTATGTGGCGAAGCGCCTGGCGGCCCGCGGCGCGCGCCGGCTTGGCAATCATGCGCTCGGCGAGATGCTGGATGCGGCCGCGACCAAGCTGGCGGAACGATTTGAAGCGGCATTCTGGTGCGAGGAGATCGGCACCTACGCGGTCGCACTCGACGGGCAAAAGCGGCCGTGTCGCGTGCGGACCTCGAACGCCGGGCAGGTGCTGTTCAGCGGCATCGCCGCACCGGAGCGCGCGGAAGCGGTGATGCGCGACCTGATGGGGCAGTCGTTCTTTTCCGGATGGGGCATCCGCACCGTGGCGCGCGAGGAACGGCACTTTAATCCGATGTCGTATCACAATGGCTCGGTCTGGCCGCACGACAACGCGCTGATCGCAGCGGGCTTCGCGCGCTACGGGCACAAGGACGCGATCGATCGCGTGTTCCAGGGTTTGTTCGATGCCGCGAGCTATATGGATTTGAGGCGGTTGCCGGAACTGTATTGCGGCTTCCAGCGCGGACGCCAGCGCGGGCCGACGCTCTATCCGGTCGCCTGCTCGCCGCAGGCCTGGGCTGCGGGCACGCCACTGATGCTTCTGCAGGCTTCTCTCGGTCTGGAATTCGATTCGGATCGCAACGAAATCCTGCTGCGCAACCCCCGGCTGCCGACGTTTCTCGATGATGTGACGCTCCGCAACCTGCGTCTTGGCCAGTCGGTCGTGGACCTGACGCTGCGCCGGCACGGCAATGACGTGTCGCTGCAGGTATTGCGCAACGAGGGACACATCAGGGTGGCGGCGGTCTATTCGTGACGTTCGCCCAGGCGTACGGCAAGGGAGTGGCGCCAGGCGTACGGCTCCCGGGCCGGTGCGGCGCTGACGCCGCGGCGGGAATGTGTTTGTCCCACCGGTCACGCGTCCCAAAAAATGTCCGGGCGAAACGACCCGGCCTTCACCGCGGTGACGTTGCCGTTGCCGAATTTCAGGTGGAAGAAGCGGTCGCCGACGAGCCGACGAGGATCGCGGGCCGCACGCGGGAACTTATGTCACAGGGCGGGGTTGTCGGACGCCTGATTCAGCGAGGGCCGCACCCATGACCGACACGCTTGTCGTTGCTCCCACCATACCCGCCACCACCGAGGCCTCCGAGATGTCGTGGCGCGCCATCATCGCCGGCGCCGTCGCCGCCATGGCGCTGACGCTGGTGCTGCTCGCGGTCGGCAGCGCGGTCGGATTTTCCTCGATTTCGCCGTGGCCGCAGGAGGGCGTGTCGGCGACCACCTTCAGGATCGGCGCGGGGCTCTATCTGGTCGTCACCGCCATGCTGGCCTCGACCGTCGGCGGCTATATCGCCGGCCGGCTGCGCGGCCGCTGGCCGGGGCTCCAGACCTACGAGGTGCAGTTTCGCGATACGGCGCACGGCTTCCTTGCCTGGGCGCTGGCCACCGTGGTCGGCGCGGCACTGCTGGGCGGCGCGGCGACCGTGCTGGCCGGCGGCGCAGCAACCGGCGCGGCGGCCGGCGGCAGCGCCGCGGCGGCGCAGACGGCCGCGCCGAGCGACTATTACGCCGACATGCTGCTGCGCCCGGCGCCCGGCGGACAGCCGCAGCGCGATGCCGGCGAGGCCGCGACCCGCGAGGTGCGGCAGATCTTCGTGCACAATCTCGCCGGCGACGATGAATTTGCGGCGGGCGACCGCACCTATCTGGCGCAGATGGTCGCGGCGCGCACCGGCCTGAGCTCGGCCGAGGCCGAGAAACGCGTCGGCGAGGCGATCACGCAAGCCAAGGCGGCCGCCGACGCGGCGCGCGCGGCGGCGGCGTCGCTGTCGATCTGGCTCGCCATCTCCATGTTCGTCGGCGCGTTCTCGGCCGCCCTCGCCGCCATCGAGGGCGGCCAGCTGCGCGACCGCCGCTGGAAGGGAATCATCGGCGCGCGCGCCTACCGCGAAGCGCGGGTCGACTAGGCAAACCGGGAGGCGACAATGGGTCTCATTCTGCTGTGGCTGCTGGGCATTCCGATCCCGCTGCTCATCCTCATTGCCTTGCTCGCCTGACAGCGAAGGCGACAGCCGCCGCGCCGTGCTGGCCGGCCTGCCCCGGCGCGGGCGGAAACGCTACGCCCGCGTGTGTGACCGCCCGGAACGGGATCAAACGCGCGCGGCGGACGGATCCACCACGCGCTTTTCCCCTGCCTTGGCGAAGCGGATGGTGAGCCTGGTCAGCCGTCAACCGCCGTGACTTTGCCGTTGCCGAATTTCAGGTGGAAGACGCGGTCGCCCACGCCGAACAGGCTCGCCGCGCCGGTGTCCTCGCTCACGCCGCGGCGTGTGCCACGCCTTCGGGCAATGGAATGAGCGCCACCATGTAGTCGCGGATGTCTTCTGCCGCCTTGGGTCCTTGGCGGAGTTCGCTCAAGGTGCGCGGCGTCGGCAGTGACCGGCCTTCTTCGCGCTCTGATTCGGCAAAGAGCGCCAAGGCTTCTCCGGCGTTGCGGAAGGCATCGTCGATATCGTCGCCGGCCGAAAAACAGCCGGGGAGGTCGGGAAACCAAATCCCGATGGCCGTCTCCGGCCCTGCGTCCTCGAAGATGGCGATGTAATGCGGCATCGCCGACTTAGAGCGAAAACTGCCGCGAAACAGCGTCCTCAAACGAATACGGACACGTCTCCGGAAACGCAGGCGTCTCAAGCCCGGTTTCCTTCGCCGCTTCGATGCGCGCGCGGCGGTAGGCGCGCGCCATCGCCTCGGAAATGCGCGGCTTGAGTCCGGGATTGTCGGAGAGGACGTCCTCCACCTCGATGCGCTGGGCGTCGATCGACAGCACCCAGCTGCGCGAGCGCATCTCCGGCTGGTGGTCCCACTTGAGCATGTGCAGGAGCAGCACGCGCAGCGCGCTTTCCAGCTTGTTGAACTGTTCCCGCCCCAAGGATTCGATCTCCTCTGCGAGGTTGTCGCGGTCGAGCGCGTCGAAGCGGCCCTCGCGCACCAGGCGGGCCTGCTCCATCAGCCAGGAATAGAAATCGCGCTCGTAGTCGGCGGCGGGCGCCTCGGGCGCCAGGCTGGCGCCGTTCTCGGTGCGGTGTCGGGTCATCGCAATGCACCTCCGAAAGGGAGTGTAGCAGGAATTGTGGGGGCGGGCGAAGCCTTGCGACTTTCCCCGGATGCGGCGCAGCACCATAAGCGCGTTTACGCCCGTCTTCGCCGCGCTATGGTGGTGCGCCGCTGATCCGGGGTCCCGCTTCAAGTAAACCGCGGTCCCGGGTCTGCAGCGCACCGTTCACGCTGCGCTGCGCCCGGGACACGAGCATCAGACGCGCTCGACGAACGAATCCACCACCCGCTTTTCACCCGCCTTGTCGAAGCGGATGGTGAGCTTGTTGCCGTCGACCGCGGTGACGTTGCCGTTGCCGAATTTCAGGTGGAAGACGCGGTCTCCGACGGTGAACAGGCTGTCGGCGCCGGTGGATTTGGCGACCAGTTCGCCTTCGATGGTCAGCGGGCGGCGGCGGGCACGGCGCGCTCCCTCTCCCCCATAGCCCGTCGAAGACGGGCGTGAACGCCCTGATGTGGGAGAGGGTTGGGGTGAGGGGGCTCTGCGCGAGCGGCCTTCCCCCTCACCCGCGCCTGCGGCGCGACCTCTCCCACCAGGGGAGAGGTGATCGGAGTGTGCCTCGTCGTCGTCGAAGATCTCTTCGTTCGAGACATAGCGCGGCTGGCCGCTCTCGTCGAAGCCGCCCTTGCCGCGCCGTCCCTGCGCGCGCTGCCAGCCGGGCGTGGTGTAGCCCGAGCCGAAGGCGGTCATCTCGTCGAAGCGCGAGGCGCCGTAGCCGGCCATGCCGAAGCCGCCGCTGCCGCCCGCGGCCTCCTTCACTTCCACATGCTCCGGCGGCAGCTCGTCGAGAAAGCGCGACGGCACCGTCGAGGTCCACAGGCCGTGGATGCGCCGGTTGGTGGCGAAATAGATCTTGGCCAGCTTGCGCGCGCGGGTGAGGCCGACATGCGCCAGCCGCCGCTCTTCCTCGAGGCCGGCGCGGCCCTGGTCGTCGAGCGAGCGTTGATGCGGAAACAGCCCTTCCTCCCAGCCGGGCAGGAACACGGTGTCGAATTCCAGCCCCTTGGCCGAATGCAGCGTCATGATGTTGACCGCCTGCTCGGCCTCGCCCGAGTCGCGGTCCATCACCAGCGCGATGTGCTCGAGGAAGCCGCCGAGGTTCTCGAACTCCTCCATGGAGCGCACCAGCTCCTTGAGGTTTTCCAGGCGGCCGGCGGCGTCGGCGGTGCGCTCCTTCTGCCACATCCCGGTATAGCCGCTCTCGTCCAGCACGATTTCGGCCAGCTCCGTGTGCGGGATCTTGTCGAGCATGGCGCGCCAGCGCGTGAACGAGTCCATCAGCGCACGCAGGGTGTTGCGCGGCTTCGGCTTCATCTCGTCGGTGGCCGACAGCGTGGCGGCGGCTTCGGTGAGCGGTATGCGCTGCTTGCGGGCGTAGTCGTGCAGCATCTGGATGGTGGCGTCGCCGAGGCCGCGCTTCGGCGTGTTGACGATGCGCTCGAAGGCGAGGTCGTCGGCCGGCTGCGCGATCACGCGCAGGTAGGCGAGCGCGTCGCGGATTTCCCGACGCTCATAGAAGCGCGGACCGCCGATGACGCGATAGGGCAGGCCGAGCTGGATGAAGCGCTCCTCGAACTCGCGCATCTGGAACGAGGCGCGCACCAGGATGGCGATCTCGTCGAGCGGATGGTCTTCGCCCTGCTCGCGCGCGTCGCGCTGCATCTGCTCGATCTGCTCGCCGATGTCGCGGGCTTCTTCCTCGGAGTCCCAGCAGGAGGTGGCGGTGACCTTTTCGCCGTCCACGTCCTCGGTGCGCAGGGTCTTGCCGAGCCGGCCCTCGTTGTGCGCGATGAGATGCGAAGCCGCCGCCAGGATGTGGCCGGTGCTGCGGTAATTGCGTTCAAGCCTGATGACCTTCGCGCCGGGGAAGTCATGCTCGAACCGCAGAATGTTATCGACCTCAGCCCCGCGCCAGCCGTAGATCGACTGGTCGTCGTCGCCGACGCAGCAGATGTTTTTTTGTTCCCTCTCCCCGCGCACGGCCTGCTCCCTCTCCCCGCTTGCGGGGAGAGGGGTGGGGTGAGGGGGCGCTTCCGTGGCCTCATCCTTCGAGACGGCGCTTCGCGCCTCCTCAGGATGAGGCGTTAGGGCATCGCCCGTCGCACTACTTTTCTCCTCATCCTGAGGAGCATCGCGAAGCGATGCGTCTCGAAGGATGAGGCCCGTGTTCGCGCTCGGCGCCTGCGCCAGCAGCCGCAGCCACAGATACTGCGCCACGTTGGTGTCCTGGTACTCGTCCACCAGGATGAATTTGAACCGCTGCTGGTAGCCGCGCAGCACGTCGGGGTGCGCGCGGAACAGGCGGATGGTCTCCAGCAGCAGGTCGCCGAAGTCGCAGGCGTTGAGCGTCTTCAGCCGCTCCTGGTAGGCGGCGTAGAGCTTCTTGCCCTTGCCGTTGGCGAAGGTGGCCGCTTCGCCGCCCGGCACCTGCTCGGGGGTGAGGCCGCGGTTCTTCCAGCCGTCGAGGATGCCGGCGAACACGCGCGCCGGCCAGCGCTTCTCGTCCAGCTTCTCGAATTCGAACAGCTGCTTGATGAGGCGGATCTGGTCGTCGGTGTCGAGGATGGTGAAGTTGCTCTTCAGGCCGACCAGTTCGGCGTGGCGGCGCAGGATCTTCACCCCGATGGAGTGGAACGTGCCCATCCACGGCATGCCCTCCACGATCTGCCCGACCATCAGGTGGACGCGGTCCTTCATCTCGCGCGCCGCCTTGTTGGTGAAGGTGACGGCGAGGATTTCGCCCGGCCGCGCCCGGCCGAGGTTGAGGATGTGGGCGATGCGGGTGGTCAGCACGCGGGTCTTGCCGGTGCCGGCGCCGGCCAGCACCAGCACCGGCCCGTCCAGCGTCTCCACCGCCGCGCGCTGCTCGGGGTTGAGGTCGGCGAGATACGGCGCATTCGCCCCGCGTGCCGCAAGCGCACGCGCCGCAATGCCGCCGGGGGCAGGCGACGGCGCCGGATGGACGGGATCGGTACGCTTGGCTTCGGCCATGTTGTCCAGCGGGGAAGGGCGGACAAGGGCCGCCAGTCGGGTGATTCCTTACGTCCGTGAAGATGGCATTCGCGGGTGGCAAATTCGAGGGGCGGGGGCCGCCTTGTGGCCGCCTGCCGGCGGCTCTAGCGTCGGATTTCCGGCGTTTTCACAACAAATCGGGGGAACTCGTGCGTCTCAGGGACAGGATCGCCATCATCACCGGGGCCGGCCGCGGCATCGGCCGCGACATCGCGCTCGCCTACGCCAGGGAGGGCGCCCATGTCGCGCTCGCCGAAATCGATCCGGCCACCGCCGAAGCGACCGCGCGTGAGATCAGCGCGTCGGGGCCGGAGGCGATTGCGGTGCCGACCGACGTGTCGAAGCCGGACGACATCGCGCGCGCCGTCGATGCGACGCTGAAGGCATTCGGCCGCATCGACATCCTCGTCAACAACGCCATGAAGATCGTGCCGGGCAGGCTGGAGGAACTAGCCCTCGAGGCCTGGGACACCACCATGAACATCGGCCTGCGCGGCGCGTTCATGATGAGCCAGGCGGCGGCGAAACCCATGATCGCGCAGAAGTCCGGCTGCGTCATCAACATCGCCTCGATCGCCGGGCTCTATCCCTACAACCAGGTCGGCGCCTACAGCGTGGTGAAGGCGGGTCTCATCATGCTGACCAAATTGCAGGCGGTGGAATGGGCGCCTTACGGCATCCGCGCCAACGCCATCACGCCCGGCTACATCCGCACGCCCGGCACCGAGGCGATGTACGCTGATCCGGCCATCATGGAGGGCCGCATCAAAACCGTGCCGATGGGGCGCGTCGGCTCGGGCGAGGATATCGCCGGGCCGGCGATCTTCCTCGCCGGCGACGAGGCGCAATACACCACCGGCAGCGTGCTCGGCGCCGACGGCGGGCAGGCGGTCGGCTATTTCCTCGCGGTGCCGGGGCGGCGCTTCTCGGGCGGACGGATGGATTGACGCAAGCTGTCGCGCGAGGCATGCGTTGATTGTCGCCGCGCGCGCGGCGCGGCACGGCGCAACCCTCTCCCCTTGTGGGGGAGGGTAAAGAGTGAGTGTCGCAACGCTCGTACTATTTCCCCCGCACTGCAATCGCCAGCCCCGGCGACCTCACGCCGGCTTCGGCGCGCCCAGCGTCTTCCAGATGCCCTTCGCCGTGGCCACGACCCGCGTGCCGACCACCAGCTCGCCACTCATGAAGATCAGCGAGCGCGTCCGCCGCACGACCGCACATTTGGCCTCGACGAATTCGCCGATCTGCACGGCGTCGATGAAATGCACGTCGAGCTGGACGGTCGCCTGCGGGACGCGGCCGTTGGCGTACCAGCAGGTCATGCCCATGGCGCGGTCGGCGAAGGTCATCAGCATGCCGCCCTGCACCACGCCGCGGCGGTTGTGGTGCTTGGGCTCGGCCATGAAGGCGTAGCGATAGCTGTCGTCGCCCCACGGTCGCGACCAGAACGGGCCCACCAGACCGATGAAGCCCTCGTCGCGGTAGGGCTCCCAGCCTGCGGCGGCGGGATCGAACGGCGCGGTGGCGTCCGGACTGACGGGCGGGTTTGCCGGCGGCTCTGATGTCGACATCAGCTTTTTCCCGGCATGGCGATGCGCCGGCCGACGCCGTCCGGCACCGGCAGATGCGCGTGCGCGCGCTTCATGGCGGCGAGGTTGCGCATGACGGCGTCGGGAAACGGCGCCACCTTCTTCACGGTCATGTCGACGTGCAGCGTCAGGTTCTCCGAGGTGGCCGAGACCCATCCTTCTTCCGCGTGCAGCAACTGCTCGAAATAATGGATGCGCTTGGCATCGAAGTCGAGCAGCTGCAGGGTCACCTTCACCGGATCGCCTTCGTGGATCTCGCGCAGGTAGCGCACGTGCACTTCCGCCGTGAAGGTCGAGTGCCCGTGGTCTTTCAGATAATCATGCCCGATGCCGATGAGCTCGTAGGCCTCGTCTACCGCGCGGTCGAACAGCACGTTGTAGTACGCCATGTTGAGATGGCCGTTGTAATCGATCCATTCCGGCTCGACGGTCATCACGGAGGAGACGAAGGGCGCGGGGAACGAGGTGTTTCTGTCGGACATGATACCCGGCTCCACCGTCATGCCCGGCCTTGTGCCGGGCATCCACGTCTTGAGCATGGGCGGCGCCAAAGACGTGGATGGCCGGGACAAGCCCGGCCATGACGCCGGCAGTGGATCATCTTTAACAGCATCATGCGCTGATCGGATACACCGCCTTTTCGCCGCTCAGCACGCGCGCCACGTCGGAGGCGGCCTTGGTCTGCAGTTCCTCGAGCGCCTCGACCGAATAGAACCCGGTGTGCGGCGTGATGATCACGTTGTCGCGGCCGAGCAGGGGAGAGTCTTTCGCCAGCGGCTCCACCGTCACCACGTCGAGCGCGGCGCCGCCGACCTGGCCGGAATCGAGCGCGGCGATCAGCGCCGGTTCGTCGATCAGGGGCCCGCGCGCGGTATTCACGATGAGCGCCCCCTTCTTCATTTTGGCGAAGGCGTCGGCGTTGACCATGCCGCGGGTCTGCGGCGTCAGCGGCGCGTGCACCGAAACGTAGTCCGACGTCTTGAGCAGGGTGTCGAGGTCGACGCTCTCGACGCCGGCGTTCTTGAACACCTCGGCCCTGGCGTAGGGATCGTAGGCGATCACCTTCAGCCCGAATGCCTTCGCCTTCGGCGCCACCAGACGCGGGATGTTGCCGAAGCCGATGAGGCCGAGCACGGTGCCCGGAATGCGGCGGATCGGCACCACCGCCGGCATTTCCCAGCGGCCGGCCTGCACCAGCTTGTTGGAGAACGGGATCTTGCGGATCAGCGCCAGCAGCATGGCCATGGTGTGGTCGGACACCTCGTGGATGCAGTAGTCCGGCACGTAGTTGACCGCGATGCCCTTCGCCTTGCAGGTGGCGAGATCGATGTTGTCGACGCCGAGCCCGAAGCGGCCGATCGCCTTGCATTTCGTGAGCTGGTTGATGAGGTCGGCGGTCAGCCTGGCGTAGGTCACCATGATGGCGTCGGCGTCGCGCGCGACCGCGAGGATGTCGTCTGCGCTGGTGCTTTTCGCCATGCGGATGGTGGGGTTGAGCCGCGCCAGCGCCGCCTTGGCCGGATCGAGGTTGCTGAAGATATTCTCGGTGAAGGCGATGACAGGGCCGGCCATTCTTTCAAGCTCCCGGGGCGCGCGTTTCTGGTCGGGGCGAACCTACGACAGCGGGCCGGCAGCCGTCTACTTTTGCGCCGCCGGATACCTACATTGTCATGATGTGCAACAACGGCGGCCCGGTGTGCGGGTCGGGGCAATTATTGCGATGGTGAAGTTTCCGGATTTCGGCGGCGCGCTCGCGGACCTGGCGGACTCGACCAATCTGACCGAACTGCTCAAAGGCTCGACCGTCTGGCTCGCGGTGACGGGCCTGAGCCGCGCCGGCAAGACCGTGTTCATCACCAGCCTCGTGCACAATCTGCTCAGCGCGCTGCATAACCCCAACCGGATGCCGCTCCTGAACGTCGTCGGCGACGGCCGGATGCGCGCGGCAAGGCTGCAAGGCGTCAAGGCGGACCTGCTGCCGCGCTTTCCCTACCAGGCCAACATCGAACAGATGGCGGAGACGCCGGCGCGCTGGCCGGACCGCACCACCGACATCAGCGAGATCGGCATCGACATCCGTTTCGCGCCCACGGGCCTCGCCGGCGCGCTGCTGACCAGGGTCGGCGGGCCGACCGCAACGCTGAAGCTCAACATCGTCGACTATCCGGGCGAATGGCTGCTCGACCTGCCGCTGTTGTCGCAGGGCTATGCCGAATGGTCGCGCGCGACCCTCGCGCTGTGGCGGCAGGGTCTGCGCGCGGACATCGGTCGCGAATTTCTTGCCTTCATCGCCGACCATTCGCCGGACGAAGCGGCCGACGAAACGATCGCCCGCCAGGCGCATGAGCTCTATCGCGCGATGCTGCTCACCGCGCGCGACCGGCACGGGCTGTGCCACCTGCAACCGGGCCGCTTCGTCTGTCCGGGTTCGCTCGGCGATGTGCCTTATCTCTGGTTCGCGCCGCTCGACGTCGGCGAAAACGGCGGCCGCCTGCGGGCCGGCTCGCTGGGCGCGCTGATGCAGGAGCGCTACGAGACCTACAAGCGCGAGGTGATCGAGCGCTTCTACAGGGACTACTTCCGCAACTACGCGCGGCAGATCGTACTGGTTGACGTGCTGGGCGCGCTGCTGGCCGGACGCGAGGCGTTCGACGACACGCGCATCGCCATCGGCGCCATCATGGAGAGTTTCCGTTACGGGCAGCGCACCATCCTGTCGCGGTTGCTCGGCAGCGCGCGCGTGGAGAAGGTCCTGTTCGCGGCGACCAAGGCGGACCATATCCCCGACATGCAGCGCGAGCACCTGAGCGTACTCCTGCGCAACATGGCCGCGCTGCCGGCCCTGGAAGCGCGCGGCCGCAACGCCGATATCGATGTCACGTCTGTCGCCTCGGTGGCCTCGACCGTCCAGGGTACGCAGGACATCGACGGCAAGCGCGTCCAGGTGGTCATCGGCCGCGAAGTCGGCAGCCCCCGGCAGGCCAAATTCTTCGCCGGCCAGGTGCCGATCCGTCCGCCGCGGGCAAATGAATGGGGCACGCCCTTCCTCAACATCCCGGTATTCGAGCCGCCGGCCATCGAACCGGCGCCGGTCGACGGCATCCCCCATATCAATCTCGATGTGGCGCTTGAATTCCTGATCGGAGACAAGCTGCGATGAGCCCGTCCATCGACGAAAAAATGGGCCCGCGCGTCACCGAAGAAGACGCGCCCGCGGAGCGGCAAAAGGACTTCGCGTCGGGTCCGGCCGTGTTCAGGACCGAGGTGACGGAACGCGTCGTTCCGGCCGAGCGGGCGCTGACGGCGCCGGCGGCGGCGCCCGTGAAGCCGCGCTGGCGTGACCGCTGGATCCGTCTCGGGCTGTGGGGCATCGGCCTGTCGCTGGCGGGCTGGATCGCCCTCGACAGTTACGTCTGGGTTACGGATGCGTTCGCCCGCAGCGACATGTTCGGCTATCTCGCCGCGGCGGTCGTGGCGGCGGGTGTCGGGGGCGCCACGCTGATCATCGGCCGCGAGTTGAAGAGTTTCCTTGCGCTCAGAAGCGTCGAGCAAAACCAGGCGCGCCTGGAAGCAGCGGGCAACCGGCCCGGCTCTGCCGGAATGCGCGAGGCGATCCGGCTGGTGCTCGCCTCCGTCCCCAGGGACCGCGAAAGCGAAGCCGCCATCGAGGCCTATCAACGGCAGGTGCAGGTGCATCACACGCCGCAACAGCAGGTCGAACTGCTCTCGCGCACGGTGATGCGCCCCCTCGACCGCCGCGCCGAAGCGGTGGTGCGGCGCGCTGCCGCCCGCGGCTTCGCCATGACGGCGATCGCGCCGACCACGCTCATCGACACCGTGCTGTTTGCCGTCGTGAGCATCCGCATGGTGCGGGGCATCGCCGCCTGCTACGGCCACCGGCCGACGGCGGCGGCGACCATGCATCTGCTGCGCCGGCTGGTGTTCGAAGTCGGCAAGCTTGGCGCCGTGGGCCTCGCCGGCATGGCGGTGACGCAGCATATGAGCGGCGCGGTGCTCGAACGGCTGGCCGCCGACAGCGCGGAATCGATGTATGCAGCGCAGCGCATCTCGCGCATCGGATTGATCACCATGGGCCTGTGCCGTCCGGTGCCATTCCAGGAGGGGGAGGTGCCGGGCATTTTCTCGTCGCTGATCGGCAACCTGTTCCCGTCAAGGAGCAAGTCGGAACAGTAGGAATCACGACGGGCCCGCCGGACGCCCATGATATGCGGCTCATCGGCGGCGAAGACGGGCGACGGCAACTGAAGCCGCCATCCGAATTCCCTCATGCGGACACCGGCGTCGCGGCTTTGTCCCGGTGGTGGTCCCCTTTCGTTCGGCATTCGTCTCCGCGTTAACCAAAAATTAACGATTTGCCGACGGGCCCGGATCGCCTGGGTTATCGTGCCGAAAAATAAGGGAGGCTGAGCAGTGCTCGCCAATCTTGCGCGCGGCATGGCGCTATTCATTCTGGCCACGCTGATCGTGGCCTATGTCTTCTCGGGCGAAAAGCGCGAGCCGAAGCCGCCGGCGCCGGCCGACCGGATCGTCGGATATTATAATGCATAGCTTTGGCCGGCCGCCGTCAGATCGCTGATCGCAGCGCCTTCCTGCCGCCGTTTCCTGCCCGCCAAGTCCTCTGCTAACGTCCGTCCAAAGACCAAGCAGAGGACTGTTGTCTCATGGCCGTGGCCCAAATCGTCAACAATGACGGCGGGAAAGCCGCCGCGCGCGATCGCCGCAATCCTGAAGCGCTCAAACAGGCGGTCACCGAACTCACCGCCGCCTTCGGCAACCGGGTCGTCACCGCGCAGGCCGTGCGCGAGCAGCACGGCAACACGGTGACCTGGATCGCCAACGAGCCGCCCGACGCGGTGGTTTACCCCGAGAGCACCGAGGACGTGCAGCGCATCGTCGCGATCTGTGCGGCGAACGACGCGCCGATCATCCCGTTCGGCGTCGGCACTTCGCTGGAAGGCCACGTCAATGCGCCGTTCGGCGGCATCTCCATCGACTTCCGCGACATGAACAAGGTGCTGAAGGTTCATGCCGAGGATCTCGATTGCGTGGTCGAGCCCGGCATCACCCGCAAGGCGCTGAACGAGCACTTGCGTGACAGCGGCCTGTTCTTTCCCATCGATCCCGGCGCCGACGCCTCCCTCGGCGGCATGGCGGCGACGCGCTGCTCCGGCACCAACGCGGTGCGCTACGGCACCATGTTGCACAACGTGTTGTCGCTGAAGGTGGTGCTGGCCAACGGCGAGGTGATCAACACCGCGCGCCGCGCCAGGAAAAGCTCGGCCGGCTATGACCTGACGCGGCTGATGGTCGGCTCGGAAGGCACGCTCGGCATCATCACCGAGCTCACGTTGAAACTCTCCGGCATTCCGGAAGCGATCTCCGGCGGCACCTGTCCGTTTCCGTCGGTCGAGGCCTGCTGCAACACCGCGATCCACACCATCCAGTCCGGTATTCCGGTTGCGCGTATCGAGCTGCTCGATGCCCTGCAGGTGAAGGCCTGCAACATGCACGCCCATCTCGGCCTGCCGGAAGTGCCGATGCTGTTTCTGGAGTTTCACGGCACGCCGGCCTCGGTGGCCGAGCAGTCCGAGCGCTTCGGCGAGATCGCGGCCGAATTCGGCGGCGGCCCCTTCGCCTGGACCACCCGGCCGGAGGAGCGCACCAGGCTGTGGGAAGCGCGCCACCACGCCGCGCTCTCCAACTTCGCGCTGCGCCCGGGCGCGCATATGGTCTCCACCGATGTCTGCGTGCCGATCTCGCGGCTTGCCGAATGCGTCACCGAGACCCAGGCCGACATCGAACAAAGCCGCATCATGGCGCCGATCGTCGGCCATGTCGGCGATGGCAATTTCCACCTGAGCCTGATGATCGACATGAACGACGCCGACGAGGTCAGGCGCGCCAGGGATCTGTCCGAGCGGCTGGTCCGGCGCGCGCTCGCCATGGACGGCACCTGCACCGGCGAGCACGGGGTCGGGCAGGGCAAGATGAAATATCTCCTGGCCGAACATGGTCCGGCCGCCTTGGCCGCCATGGCCGCGATCAAGCGCGCCCTCGATCCGCAGGACATCCTCAATCCGGGCAAGATCGTCGCACTGAACTGAACCTGGCCCGTCGCGGTCCCGGAACGGCCGCGAAGCGCGACCTTACGGTTGCGCGATCTTGTGAAAGACGGCCTTCGACATAGATTTGCCCTCAAGCAGCAGGCAAAATAGCGTAGATTCATCAGGTTCAGGCACGAACAGTGCGCCGGTGGCCCGGGGCCGGTGCTGGAGTTGGTATTGCAGACGACCCTGCTTGGAGTTGCGATCGCGATCATCCTGGCGCTGGTAGCAGCGCTGGTGGGTCCGTTGCTGATCGACTGGGGCCGTTATCGTGCTGTCTTCGAGGCGGAAGCCACCCATCTGATTGGCGTCGAGGTCCGGGTGAAGGGGCCGATCGACGCGCGGCTGCTGCCGTCGCCGCAGCTCACGCTGCATGACATCGAGATCGGCGAGGGCGAGAACGACGGCATCCGTGCCGGGGCGCTCAATGTCGAGTTCGCGCTGTCGCCATTGTTGCGCGGCCAATGGCGGGCGACCGACCTGCACCTGAGCCGGCCGCAGCTGCATCTCGGTCTCGACAAGGCCGGTCGCGTACAGGCGCCGACGCTGGCCATAGGCTTCAAGCCCGATGTGCTGACCATCGACCGGCTCGGGATCGACGGCGGCAAGATCGTTCTCAGCGATGCCGCCAACGGCAACACCGTCACCCTCGAACGTCTCTATTTCAACGGTCAGGCCGCCTCGCTCGCCGGTCCCTTCAAAGGCGAGGGCGGCGCGACTGTCGCCGGCAGCCAGTTCCCGTTCCGTGTCAGCACCGGCCGCTACGGCGGCGACGGCAAGCTCGCGGTGCGCGTCAGTATCAATCCGGTCGAGCATCCGCTCGCCATCGAAGCCGATGGCACGATCACGCTTCTCGACGGCGCGCCGCAGTTCAATGGCGCCATGAAGGTCCAGCGGCTGGTCGGAATCGACCGCAAGAACGGCAAGAAACTCGAACCGCCCTGGCACGTCGTCGGGCAGCTCAAGGCGACGGCGGCCTCGGCGCTCTTGCAGAAAGGCGAGTTCCAGTACGGCTCCGAAGATCACGGCGTGAAACTCACCGGCGTTGCCGATCTGACGTTCGGCAAACAATCGCGCTTCCAGGCCGAGCTGTCTGGCCGTCAGCTCGATCTCGACGGCATTCTCGGCGGCGGCGATGGGCGCTCCGCCCCCGGCGATGCCATCCGCAAGCTGCTGGCCTTTGGCGGCAATGCATTTCGCCCGCCGATTCCCATGCACGTCGGCATCGGTATCGACGCGGTGACACTCGGCGGTGGTAGCGTGGAAAATGTGCGCGGCGATTTTAACGCAAACGACAAGGGCTGGCGACTTAATGATTTCGAGTTCCGCGCGCCCGGCTACACGCAGGCCAAGGTGAGCGGCGAACTCAGGGTCGCCGACAACGGCGCGGTGACCTTCACCGGGCCCGCCCAGATCGAGTCGAATGATCCCAACGCGCTCTCGGCCTGGCTGGAAGGGCGCGCGCCGCCGACGCAGCGGGATGTGCGACCGCTGTCGGTGCGCGGCGACCTCACGCTTGGCAGCGAGAAGATCGCGTTCGAGCAGATGCGCGCCACGTTCGCGCGCAAGATCATCACCGGCCGCTTCGCCTACATCTTCGCCGCCGGCAAGCGGCCTTCCAGGCTTGACGCTGCGCTCAATGCGCCCGAGCTCGATCTCGACCTCGCGCTCGGATTCGGGCAGGCGCTGGTCAGAGGTACGGATCTGGCGCGGCCGCACGAAATGGCGATCACGGCCGACATTGGGCGCGCTACCATCGCCGGTATCGAAGGCCAAAGCGTCAGCGCGCGGATCAATGTGAACGCGGACCGCTGGCAGATCGACCGGCTCTCGGTCGCCAATCTCGGCGGCGCGTCGTTTGCGGCCGGCGGCAACCTGGTGCTGAGCGGAGCGTCGCCGCAGGGCCGTCTGCACGTCGACCTCAACGCGCCCGACCCGGCGCCGGTGCTGACGGTGCTGGCTCGTTTTTTCCCGGCGGCCGTCGAGGTACTCGACCGCAGCGCAGCCGACATGGCGCCGGCCAGGCTATCCGCGCAGTTGAGCCTCGCCGGGGCAGCCCCCAGCACGGCCCGGCTCGGCATCGACGGCAGTCTTGGCAAGATCAAGCTTGCGTTTAACGGCGAAGGCCGGGTCGATCCCGGGCAATGGCGCATTGGCGACATACGCTTCGACGGAAATCTCGCCGCCGACAACGGCAAAGCCTTGATCGCACTGCTCGGGCTTTCCCGTTACGTGAACGTGCGGGACGGTCCCGGTGCCTTGACCCTCAAGGCTGACGGCCCGGCACGCGGGCGCCTGAATGTAACGGGCGCGCTGACGGCAGGCGGCCTCGACGTGAAGGCCGGCGGTACCGCCGATCCCTTCGCGGACAAGCCGACCGCCGTCTTGCGCGCGCGTGTGGCGCATGTCGATCTCGAACCCTTGCGCGGCGTGGGCGGCGGCGAGGGCGCCCTGCCGGCAGCATTCACCGGCCGCGTCGCGCTGGCTGACGATACGCTCACGCTCAACGAAATCGAGGCTACGGTCGCCGGAACCAATGTGCGCGGCACGCTCGATGTTTCGCTCGCCGCGCCGCACCGGCTTCAGGGCGCGCTCGAAGCGGACACCGTGGACGGCGCCGGTCTGATTGCGGCGGCCATCGGGTTGCCGGACGCGACCGCGAGGGAAGGCGCGGCCTGGACCTGGTCGGGCGCGCCGTTCGGTCCCGGGTCCTTCGGCGATTATGCCGGCAAGGTCGCGCTGAAAATCCATCGCGTCGCATTGCTGCCGCGGCTGACCGCGCGCCAGTTCAGCGCGACCGTGCGCGTCGGTAAGGACGAATTCGTACTCGAAGATTTCGCCGCGGCATTGAATAGTGGCACCGTCAACGGAAGTTTGTCCTTCAAGTCCGGCGACAACGGCCTTGCCGTCAAGACCAAGATCGCGTTGGCCGACATCGAAAGCGCAAAACTGCTTCCCGCGGCGGCACGGCCACCGGTGACCGGTGCGCTCGGCGTTTCGTTGGCGCTCGAAAGCAGTGGATTGAGCCCGATCGCCTTGATCGGCTCCCTGCACGGCTCGGGCAGGCTGACGATGAAGAACGCCACGTTTGCGGGCCTCAATCCGCGCGCCTTTGACGCCGTGACCGATGTGGTTGACGCCGGGCTGTCAATCAAGGGCGACGAGATTTCCAATGTGGTGCGCAAGGCGCTGGAGAGTGGTCAACTGGCGGCCGAGCATGCGGAAGGCGACCTCACGGTCACGGCCGGGCTGCTGCGGCTGGCCGATTTTACCGCCAAAGGTTCCGCCGCCGACCTGTCCCTTACGTCCACCCTCGACCTCACCGATGGCACGATAGACGCGCGGCTGGTGCTGTCAGGATCGGAGGCGAGCGGGCGGCCCGATATCTTCATGTCGTTGAAGGGGCCGGTTACGTCGCCCGCGCGCGAGATCGATGTCTCGGCTTTGACCGGCTGGTTGACCCTGCGCTCGGTGGAAAACCAGGCGAAACGGCTCAAGGCATTGCAACAGGCCGCGCCGCCACCGGCACTGCAACAGGCAACGCCGCCGCGGGCCGAACCGGCCACCCGGAGTGAGAAGGCGGAAAAGAATTCAGCGGCACCCGCAAGGGCCGACGCCACGGTGGAGAGCCCGACCAGTGCATTGAACGCCGCGCCGCCGAAACGTGAACGCGCCCCGCCCGCCAACGCGCGGCAGCCGTTACGTCAGAAACAAATTCCGGCGCAACAGAATTCACCATCAGCCGCGAAGCGGGAATCGGCGCCGCCGCGCCGCCAGCAAGCGCCAAGCCTGCCGGCGCCGATCAACATTCATCCGTTGACGGCACCGGGCGACATTATCGCGCCGGAGCCATCACTCGGCGGACAGCGGTGACGGCGACGCCGGGCGGAACGTCATGTCGCGCGACTGCGGGCGTTGCCCGCCATCGAGCTGGGCCCGATAGTAGTCCAACACGAACAGCCAAATCGCCGACGACAGGTTGCCCTGTCGGCGATCGGTATCGATTGTGGCGACAAGATCGGACAAGGTGATGTCGCGGCCGCCCGCGATCTCTTTGAGGCACTTCCAGAATGCGTCCTCGAGACTGACGCTGGTCTTATGGCCTGCAATCACGATCGAGCGTTTGACAACCGGTGATTTCATCGACCGTCTCCTTTGTCGATCCGGTGACCATCGAGATCGCGGTTGTTCCTGGCTTCTTGTGCGCTGGCCAGTTGGCGGGCGCTCCTGGGCTGGCTATGGGCGAGACGGTTGGCATTGGCGCGTGCCTCGTCTTGCCTCCGTTTGGCCTGCTTGCGGACCGTCCGCAGATTGACCAACTCAGCCATCCAATACCGCCCCTCGGTGGTAACTCGATACAGAGTGGACCGGGTGTTGATTTGCACTCAAACATCGCCGTGAATTGTGCCCACACCTTGGCGAGTTTCGGACAACATCAAGTTCTCCCGACATATCTTGTGGTCAAAGCAGAGATGAGCTCAAGACACGGTTAGTTGACCAAAAAGATATAGCGTGCGCAGTGGCCAAATACAGTAAGTACAAAAACTTATACCGGATGATACATTCCGATCTTACAAATATTTATTTTCATTTTCGGATAGAATCTCTGTTACGGCCAAAGATTATTTGAGCACGAATAGAGACAGGAGCGGATTTTCATATGATGAGATGGCGCCCGCGTAAGATATTACCGTAAGACTTGTTGGAGGCGGCACCGGAAATTCCTGAACTCAAAGATTTGCCCGGGCGGCTTGCCCATTCCCACTTTCAGGACGGTCCGGTCATCTTCTCCGGCCGCACCAGCCGGTCAAATTCGGTCCCGGTGACAAAACCGAGCCGCACCGCTTCTTCCCGCAGGGTCGTGCCGTTGGCATGGGCGGCCTTGGCGACCTGCGCCGCCTTGTCGTAGCCGATGTGCGGCGACAGCGCGGTGACCAGCATCAGCGAACGGTTCATCATCTCCCGAATGCGCGGCTCGTTTGCCTTTATTCCGACCACGCAATTGTCAGTGAAGGAACGCGCCGTGTCCCCGAGCAGACGGATCGATTGCAACATGCAGTGGGCAAGCACAGGCTTGTAGACATTGAGCTCGAATTGGCCCTGGCTGCCGGCCACCGTGATCGTGGTCTGGTTGCCGAACACCTGACAGCAGACCATGGTGAGCGCCTCGGCCTGGGTCGGGTTGGTCTTGCCCGGCATGATGGAGGATCCGAGCTCGTTTGAGGGGAGGATCAATTCGCCGAGGCCGGAACGGGGACCGGAACCGAGCAGACGGATGTCATTGGCGATCTTGTAGAGCGCGGTAGCCGCAGCATTGAGTGCGCCGTGCGCGAAGACATAGGCGTCGTGGCCGGCCATGTGCTCGAATTTGTTGGGCGCGCTGACGAATGGCAATTTGGTGAGCGCGGCAATCCGTTTGGCGAAGGCTTTGGCGAATTTCGGATGCGCATTGAGCCCGGTCCCGACCGCGGTGCCGCCTTGCGCCAGCGGATAGAGCTCGCGCTGCGCCAGTTCGATGCGCGCCAGCGCTGATTTCACCTGTGCAGCATAGCCGGAAAACTCCTGACCGAGCGTAAGCGGTGTAGCATCCATCGTGTGAGTGCGGCCGATCTTGACAATCCTGGCGAACTCTTTCGCCTTCTTGTCGAGTGCGGCATGCAGGTGCTTGAACGCCGGCTTGAGATGCTGCTCGATTTCGATCGCGGCGGCGATGTGCATGGCGGTGGGGAAACTGTCGTTCGATGACTGGCCTCGATTGACGTGATCGTTGGGATGCACCGGCGATTTGGCGCCGAGCTTGCCGCCGAGCTGCAGGTTGACGGCATTAGCGATCACCTCGTTGATGTTCATGTTCGACTGGGTGCCGGAGCCAGTCTGCCAGACGACAAGCGGGAAGTGGTCGTCGAGCTTGCCGTCGGCGATTTCCTGCGCAACCGCCACGATGGCCTCGGCATACTTCTTGTCGAGATTGCCGAGATCGCGGTTCACTTCCGCGGCCGCGCGCTTGATGAGGCCGAAGGCGTGAATGATTGGCAGCGGCATCCGCTCGCTGCCAATCCGGAAATTTTGCAGGGAGCGCTGGGTCTGCGCACCCCACAGGCGGTCAGCGGGAATGCCGATGGGGCCGAAGCTGTCGCTTTCGCTGCGGGTTTTCCCGGAAGATTTGCGCGTCCTGGCCATGGTCGAAGTCCGTTCCGGCAGGCTGAACCCCTGGTGCGGTGGATTTGAAGTTCGTTCTATCAATTGCCACGAGCCCTCAAACGAACTTCAATTCCGGAACTGCATCAGAATCGCAGGTTTGCCAGTGTCCTCTCGAATCCGAAGTTCTTACAGGGCGAGCTCAATTGGTTGACGAACTTCGGCTTCGGGACGCTGGCCAGCGAAGCTAAGCTGATTGAGCGTGCGGGCAAGGCCCTCGACGCCCGAATCCGTTCAATCGCGGGATCACTTCTTGCGGAAGCGGTCGAGGCGTACGACCTCGGCGCCGCCGGCGGCGGGTGGTTCCGACCCGGGCTCCTCGCGTACGGCCGCGGCCTGCGCGGGCGGTGCGGCCGGCTCGGGAACCGAAGGTGATGAGGCCATCAACGGTGGCCGGCCGGCGCCCTTTTCCGAGGCATTGGCGGGCGCGGGGCGTTCGCTTTCCTCATCGCCGACCTCCTCGAACTGCAGGCCAAACTGCACCGACGGATCGAAGAAGCCCTTCACCGCCTCGAACGGCACCGTGAGCTTGGTCGGGACGCCGCCGAACGACAGTCCGACCTCAAAGCCGTCGTCGTTGACCTTCAGATCCCAGAACTGGTGCTGGAGGATGATGGTCATCTGCTCCGGAT
Source organism: uncultured Pseudomonadota bacterium (assembly GCA_963773715.1). GTDB lineage: Bacteria > Pseudomonadota > Alphaproteobacteria > Rhizobiales > Xanthobacteraceae > Pseudolabrys. The sequence continues at coordinate 1,484,359 of CAVZCM010000003.1, forward strand.
ACTGCGACCGCAGCCGTTCCGGAATGACCACGCCGTCGGCGCGGGTGTCGAAGGCGATGTAGAAATGATGCTCCCCCGGCAGGCCGTTCCCGGCGGCGTCGATGAGCACGCTGCGCACCACGCCCCGCAGGGCCTGCTGGGTCAGGAGATCGTAGCGTATTTGGTCGGGCATACGGGCTTTCGCGGCTCTGATTCCAAATTTGGCACAATGCTAGCGCGGACCGCGCCGAAAGCCAGCCCGGTTCCGGCGGCCGGGCCATGCGCCCTTGCCGCAGGAGATGGGGTCGGCACCTGAGAAAATGAAGTGGAGGCTTCTGTTGCCAGGTGCCTCCGAACCCCGCCTGACGGTGCTAACCCGCCAGGGCTTTAAATCGGTCTTTCAGACTGCCTTACGCAGCCTGAGCAACCGGAGCATAGTTGTCGTTGGCAACTATGAAAACGGCCCGATAACGGCGGAACCATGCCGAGCAAAAGCACGCCCTTTACGCCCTCGTCGATCCTGTTTCGGCCCCACCGAAGCCCGTTCTCGCCGGGTTTGGGTGGAGCCGCCGGGTACTGCCCCCGGGTCCGATGGGTTTATTACGACGCCCGTTTATCGCCATAGCCGGAGTTGCCCCCGGCACTCTCAATATAGGGGCGAAAGGTTGAGGAATAAAGACCGGGAAGGGCGCAGCTGCCGGGGATCCGGGGCCGCGAAAAACCCCTCGTTGCCAGAAAAAAATTCCTAACGTGTCCCCGCCGGGCGCGCTGTCCCCGCGCGGCCCAAACGGCCGCTCAGGCCACAAAGCGTGCGGAGACTTCGCACCAGGCCCGGCGCACGACCTGGCAGCGCCGCCAGGCGTCGTGGTCCGCCGGAACCTGCAGCACGAACTCATCGGGAACGCCGAAGGTGCGCGCGACCGACAATCGGGCGCCGTCGGTCGACAGATCGCGGACGATGCCTTCGCCAATGGGATGTCCCCATCCGACGCCGACAATGCCCACGCGGTTCACTACCGCGCGGCCATGGGTGCGCCGTTCAGAACGCTGAGTTATCGATCGCATTTCCGCCGCGTTCCTTTCCGGCTTCAGGGAAACTCCGTGAACATGGCTTCACCATCGAGCATGACGGTACTCGATCTATATCCTCGTTTCAGCAACGTCGAGCAGTTTGCGGTCGGTGCAAAAGGAGATCGCGCCATTTCGCGTCTTAAGATTAAGAGGGCAGATTTTCTGAGATTACCGACGCGAGCTTTTAACACTAATACACGTTACAACTCCGCGGACGTAAGCGCGCGATGGACAATATGACAGAAATGATACGCCAATTGTTTGCACCGCTCGATCCGAAGCGAACACATGTCCGGTTCAATCGCATCATTCCAAATGCTCTCTCCGCTACGACGTTCGTCGGCGTCCGTCATCGGTGGCGTACGCGATTGGATGCGCGATGGCGGCGAGACTTCGATCGCGCAACGCGTTGCCGGTGCGGCTTTCACCATCCGTGTGATCAGCGCCGCGACTGTCTATCTGTCGCAGGTGGCGCTGGCGCGTTGGATGGGAAGCGACGGGTTCGGCGTCTATGTTTATGTGTGGACCTGGGTGCTGCTGCTCGGTGAGGTCGTTCATCTCGGCCTGCCGATCGCCGCGCAGCGTTTCATTCCTGAATACAAAACGGCCGCGACCGCCGACACGTTGCGCGGTTTCCTCGTCGGCGCCCGCTGGCTTGCACTCTCCGGCGCTGGCGTCGCCGCGCTGATCGGCGCCGCGCTGGTTCGTCTCTGCCAGAATTGGCTCGATCCCGACCAGGTCGTGCCGCTTTATCTCGCCTGCGTGGCGTTGCCGTTCTTCAGCCTGGCGATCGTGCTCGACGGCACTTCGCGCGCCTATAACTGGATCAATCTGGCCTTGCTGCCGCATTTCTTCTGGCGTCCGCTAATGATCCTAATGCTGGTCGGCGCCGCGCATCTCGCAGGGTATCCCGTCGACGCGATTACAGTGATGGCGGCGGTGGGCGTTGCCACCGTGACGATGACCGTCGTGCAGCTTGTGTTGGTCGAGCGGCGCCTGGGTCGCCTCGTCGGGCGAGGACCGCGCCGTTATGAGGTAAAGCGTTGGCTCGGCACCTCCCTGCCGATCATGCTGGTGTGGGGCTTCTATACGCTGCTGACCTACACCGACGTGGTGATGCTGCAGCAGTTCCGCCCGGCTCACGATGTCGCGGTCTATTACGCGGCGGCGCGTACGCTGCTGCTGGTGACCTTCGTCTATTTCGCCGTCGGCGCCGCGGTCACGCATCGCTTCAGCGCCTATCACCTGGCCGGCGACCGCGCCGGGCTCGCCGCGCTGGTCCGCAACGCCGTGCGCTGGACCTTCTGGCCGTCGCTTGTTGCCACTTTGGTCATGCTCGCGATCGGCAAGCCGCTGTTGTGGCTTTTCGGCCCGGAATTCGTGACCGGCTATCCGCTGATGTTCATCCTGGCGATCGGTCTCCTGGCGCGAGCCTCGATCGGGCCGGCCGAACGGCTGTTCAGCATGCTCGGCGAGCAACGCATCTGCGCGCTCATCTACGGCGCAGCATTTGCCATCAATGTCGTCGGCTGCGTGGTGTTGATACCGAGGCTCGGCGCCTCCGGCGCGGCCATTGCGATTTCCGCAGCCATCGTCTTCGAGACGGCGGCGCTGTTCATCGTCGCCAAACGCCGGCTGGGCCTCATCCTCTCCGTCTTCAATCAACCTGCGCGCCCGCCAGAGCGCGCCAATGCGAGTACACAGCCATGATGACTGATTCCTGCGAAGTCGCTATCGTCGGTGCCGGGCCCTACGGCCTTTCCGTTGCTGCGCATCTCAAGGCCGCCAACGTGTCGACCCGCGTATTCGGCGATACCATGGCATTCTGGCGCAAGAACATGCCGAGCGGCATGAAGCTGCGCTCACCCTGGCGCGCTTCACATATTATCGATCCCGATCGCGCGCATTCGCTCGATGTCTTTGCCAAGGAGAACGGCGTCGAGCACACCGAGAACCTGTCTCTCATCGATTTTGTGCGCTACGGCGAATGGTTCCAGAAGCGAGCAGTGCCCGATGTCGATCCGCGCATGATCGTTTCGGTGGAAGACGCGCCGCGCGGTTTCCGTCTCACGCTAAACGACGGCTCAAAGGTCGAAGCCGCCCGTGTTGTGATGGCCATGGGGCTCGCCAACCAGGCCTATAGCCCGCCGGAATTCGCCGGCCTGCCGCCCGGGCTCGTAACGCATTCGTCGGATATGGTGAACCCTGCCAGCTTTGGTGGCCGGCGTGTTGCCATCGTCGGGCGCGGCCAGAGCGCGGTCGAGTTAGCCGTTCTCTTGAACGAAGCTGGCGCTGAGGTCGATCTCGTCTGCCGCGGCGATGTGCGTTGGCTGGGTGAGGAGGCGGTGCGCCCGCGCCGCGCCGGCAACCTGATGTGGCACCTGCGCGATGCGTTGCACGCGCCGTCAGGCATCGGGCCGTTCCCTTATAGCTGGTTCGCCGATATGCCCACTGTGTTGTATCGGCTGTCGCCAGAGATGCGTAAGCGCCTGACCGTGCTCTGCTTGCGTGCGGCGGCGAGCGGCTGGCTGCAGCCGCGTGCCCGTGGCGTTCGCATCGACGCCGGTCGCACCATTTCCGCGGCGCGCGAACAAGGCGAGCGCGTCGTGCTGCAACTCGACAATGGCGCGGCGGATTACGACCATGTCGTCCTGTCGACAGGTTATCAGATCAACATCAACCGGCTTGGCGTGGTGGCGCCCGAGCTGCTCGGCCGGGTCAAGCAGAGCGAGGGCTGCCCGGTTCTGTCGCCGCTCTTCGAGAGTTCGGTTCCTGGTTTGCACTTCGTCGGCTGTTCGGGCGTCGGCAGCTTCGGTCCGCTGCCGCGCTTCGTCGCCGGCTGCGGTTTCGCCGCGCGCGGCGTCACCCAGGCGGCCCTTACCAGCGCGGTCCATCCGTCACGTCGTAGCGTCGCCCGGCCCGTCATGGAGGCGCAGTCATGACCATTCCCGCGTCTGCGGCACGCGGCGGCCTGATCCTCGGCGGCGCCCATGGCGGTCTCGCCATGGCGCGCAGCCTGGGGCGGCACGGCATTCCCGTCGCCTTCGTTACCGAAAACCACCTGATCACCAAGTTCTCACGTTACGTTCAGTTCAGTACGACCTGGCATGGGCCGGCCAGCGATAACGCGGCGGCGGAACTCCTCGACATCGGCCGTCGTCATGGCTTTGCAGACTGGGTGCTGTTGCCGGGCGGTGACGCCGAGACGCTGATGATCTCGCGTCACCGTGACGAGCTCGCCGGGTTCTTCCGCGTCACTACGCCGGACTGGAACACCGCACAGTGGGCGCTGGACAAACATCTGACCTATCAGCGAGCCGAGGAACTGGGTATCGCGTATCCGCGTAGCCACCAGCCGACGAGCCGCCAGGAGGTCGCGGATCTCGACTTTCGTTTCCCGCTGGTGCTAAAGCCGGCGAGCCATTCGGAAGCCAATGTGTTTACGCTCGGCAAGGTGTGGCGAGTCGACGACAAGGCCGCGCTGCTCGCGCGTTACGACCAGGCGGTCGCGGCGACCGGAGGTTCGAGCAACATCGTGCTGCAGGAACTGATTGCCGGCACCGGCGCGAACCAGTTCTCTTACGCGGCCCTTTGGGATCGCGGCCGGCCGGTGGCGTCACTGGTGGCGCGGCGGCTGCGGCAATATCCGATCGAGTTCGGCTATACGAGCACGTTCGTGGAGACGACCGAGAACGCGGAGGTGGAGGCGGCGGCCGTCCGTTTCCTACAGTCGATCGATTACAGCGGGCTGGTCGAGATCGAGTTCAAATATGACAGCCTTGCGCAGCGTTACATGCTGCTCGACGTCAATATCCGCAGTTGGACCTGGATCGCGCTCGGTCGTCGTGCCGGGTTGGATTTTCCGTATCTGCTCTGGCAGCAGGCGACCGGCCAGCCGGTGGCGGCAGGCCAGGCGCGCACCGGCGTGGCGTGGATGCATCTGTCGCGCGACTTCGTCGCCGCGTTGCAGGAGGTGAAAGCGGGGCGGATTTCGCCCATGGACTATCTGCGCACACTACGGGCCTCGACGGAATTCGCGGCCTTTGCCCTCGACGATCCGTTGCCGGGGATCATCGATCTGCCGTTGGTGACCTTGCGCGTCATGACGCGGCGTTTGCCGCTGATGATCAAGGGACTGACGCACCGGTTTGGCCGCCCTGGCGAACCCGCGATATCGGACAAGGCGGCGCAGGTCTGAGCGCGACCTGAAGTCTCGGCGCCCGCGCCGGCCGGCCCGGCGTGGTTAGCCTTGTGCCCAAAAAAGCCAATTTGGCGGGCCAGAGTGGCACCGTGCCGATCGGCACGGCGGCTGATATTATCGGGCCAGGCTCAAGCGCGGGGCGTCGCGATGATCGACCGTCGCCAATTTCTCGTTTCGTTGGCAGCCATGGGTGCCTCCGCGGCGTCGTCGCCGTTCGCGCAAGCGCAGGGCGCGCGGCTGATCACGCGCGCCATCCCGTCATCGGGCGAACCACTGCCGCTGGTCGGGCTCGGCAGCTGGCGCACCTTCAACGTTGGCAATGACCTCGTGGCGCTCAGTGCCAGTGCCGGGGTGATGCGCGCCTTCTTCACCGGTGGCGGACGCATGATCGATTCCTCGCCGATGTACGGTTCGTCGCAGGACACGATCGGCTACTGCCTGGAGAAACTCGATGCCTTCGACAAGGTGTTTTCCGCCGACAAGGTGTGGTCCTATTCCGGCGGCGCAGCCCAGGTGGAGGCCTCGCGCCGAAAATGGAGCGTCGCCCGCTTCGACCTGTTGCAGGTGCATAACCTGCTGTCGTGGCAGGAGCACATGCCGATGCTCATGGACATGAAGGCGGAAGGCCGTCTGCGTTACGTCGGCATCACCACCTCGGACGGGCGTCGTCACGACGAATTCGAGCAGGTCATGCGCCGCCACCGGCTCGACTTCATCCAGGTCACCTACAATGCGGTCGATCGCCAAACCGAGAAGCGTATCCTGCCGCTGGCGCGCGAACGCGGGATGGCGGTGATCATCAACCGGCCGTTCCGCGCCGGTCCGCTGGTGCGGCGTGCCCGACGCCATCCGCTGCCGGCGTGGGCGAAGGAAATCGACTGCACCGACTGGGCGCAGATTCTGCTCAAGTACATCGTCTCGCATCCGGCCGTTACTTGCGCCATTCCTGCGACCACGCGCGTCGACCACGTGCGCGAGAATATCGGCGCCGCTTACGGGCGGCTGCCCGACGAAGCCTTGCGCAAGCGCATCGTGGCCGCGGTCGGGTCGTTCTGATGAAGGTATGGCTCAGCTATTCACTGTCCGATTTCCTGCTGTTCACGCCACAAACCTATTACCGCCTGTTCGATCTCTACAATCGTGCGATCTGGCCGGTGCATGTGGCGGTCGCGGCGATCGGTCTTCTGCTCCTGGTGCTGCTGCTTCATGGCGGCGAGCGGCGCGCGCAGGCGATCGCCGGCGTCCTCGCCGCATGCTGGCTTTGGGTGGCCTGGGCGTTTCTGTTCGCACGCTACGACCCCATCAACTGGATGGCGCGCTACGCGGCGACCGGCTTCACACTGGAAGCTTTCCTGCTCTTGGTTGCCGGCATTCTCCTGAACCGTCCCAGGTCCGGAACGCACGTGGTGAGTCCGGATTTCGCGAGTTTGGCCGGCACAGCCATCGTCGTGTTCGCGTTGTTCATTCAGCCGTTGTTCGCGCCGCTGCTCGGCCGCCCGTGGACGCAAATGGAAATCTTCGGCCTGGCGCCCGATCCGACGGCCGCCGCCACGATCGGCGCACTGCTGACCCTGCCGCGCGCCCACTGGTATCTGTTTGTCATCCCGCTTCTGTGGTGCGCGATCACCGGCGCCACGTTGTGGACGATGGAAGCCTCCGATGCGCTGCTTATGCCCGCGATTGCGATTCTTTCCCTGGGCTTGCTGCTCGGCCGCCATATGCGCGTGGTGTCCGCCGGTACCAGCGTTCGGTAACGAGCCGGCAAATGCACCGCATTTGAGCGATTTAATTCAGGCAATCCTGACGAAGATGCGCGACGTTGCGTGCGGCTGAACCGTCGAACCGCGCGCCTCGCAACATGCGGTGAGGGTGGTGTGGTCGAGAAACATCCAGGCGCGCGTTATGGGACGAAAAGAAAAATCTATCGTCATCACCGATGCGGAACCTGTCGACAAAGAGGCCGCGCCGACGTCGAGTATGGTTATCGAGGGCGGGGAAGCGGTCGATCTCTATACCCGGCAAATCGCATTCAATCTGGCCGAGATGGAAAAGCAGGTCGAACAGCTGCGCGACACCTGCTTGCGAACGAAAAAGCTGCTGCGCGACGTCGAGTGACGCAGCCGGCTGGCGGCCTCGTCCGATATTCAGCTTCGCCTACTTCGGCTTTACCACCACAATGCCACGCATGCCGGCTTCGCGATGGCCCGGGATGAGGCAGCTGTATTCGAAAGTGCCCGGCTTGGTAAATTTCCACACCAGTTCACCGCTGTTGAGCGGGGCGAGCGTAATGGCGTTGGGGTCGTCGTGCTCCATGTGCGGGTTCGTTTTCATTTCGCGGGCGTGTTTCAGGTTTCCCTTTGTCGTCGCCAGCACGAACTCGTGGTCTTCAATCCCTTCGTTGTAGAGTTCGAAGCGGACCTGTTCGCCCTGGCGCACCGTGATGCGCGCGGGCTCGTACAGCATCTCTTTGCCGCGCTCCAGCATCGTCATCTTGACGACGCGCGCCGGTTTGGACGGATCGCCAGGCGCGCCGGCGGAGAAATGACGCTCGCCGTGCGCGGCCGCAGGAGCCGGCAGATTGAAGGCGAAAGCCGCGAGCAGCAGCGCAGCCTTGGCAGCAAAAGCCAGCCTCATGGTCGATCTCCCTTTTTCGGCCGGGTCACGCCGGCGGTGCAGCGCACCACGCCTGCCACATCTGCCGATACGCCGCTTCGATGCTCCGGGTAAACGCGACACGGTCGCACAGGGGCGAGGCGGCAACGCGTGCACGCAAATCCCTCCGCAAATTGCGCAAGTATTGCGGATCGGCGGCCAGCGCGGCGGCGCGCGCCACATAGTCATCAACGCTATAGGCGATCCAGTCCCCGGCGCCGATTTGTCCCAGCAGGCTCGCACCGACGCGGCCGCTGTGACGCTTGCCACGCAGCGCGATGACCGGCACACCCATCCAGAGCGCCTCGCAGGTGGTCGTCGTGCCGTTATAGGGGAACGGATCGAGCGCAATATCGACGCGTTCGTAGAACGCGAGATGATGGGCGCTGCCGGGTATCCAGCCGGTGAGTTCGATGCGTCCGGCGGCAATGCCGCGCTCGCCGAGCCGGGCGATGTACAGATCGCGTGTCGCTTGGTCGACAAAAGGCTTGCCCTTGAGCAACAGCCGTGCGTCGGGCATCTGCCCGAGAAGTGCCGCCCAGGCATCGAGCGTTTGCGGTGACAGCTTGGCCGGGTTGTTGAACGAGCCGAAGGTCACCACACCGCTGGCCAAACACGGGGGCGGCGCCGGCTCGGGCGCGTCACCCGCGCCGTTGTAGCAAAGAAAACCGCCGGGCAAGCGGATGAGACGCTCGCTCGCCAGCACATCGGCGCCGGGAGGATCGGTCACCGCGTCGACCAGACGATAATCGATCGCGCTCAAGCCGGTGGTGTTGGGATAGCCGAGCCATGTCGCCTGCACCGGCGCGGGCTTGCGTGCTAAAACCCGCAAGCGATTGTGCGCGGTGTGGCCAGCGCAATCGACAAGGATGTCTATGCCGTCGGCCTGGATGCGTGCGGCGAGCGCCGCGTCGCACATGCCGACGGAGGAGATCCAGCGATCGGCAAGCGCGCGAAGGCGCGCGGTGACGTGGTCCGGACGGGCGACATCCGCGTAGCAGGTTATTTCCACGGTGGCGCGGTCATGTGTCGCCAGCAGCGGTTCGAGAAAGTAGGCAACCGAGTGCAGCCGCAGGTCGGGCGACATGTAGGCGATCTTGAGTCGCCGCATCGGCGTGCGGTCGTTGGCGTAAATCATGTGCGGCGTGCCGGTGCCATGGCGCACTTCCCAGTCGCGGTGCGCGGCGAGTATTTGTTCGGCGCTCAGGTCGGTTTTGTAGTTCAGGCAGAACAGCCAGTTGGAGCGGATATCGGCGTTGTCGGGTGCGATGCCGAGAGCATGGCGAAACCCGGCGTCGGCCTCGTCGATGCGACCCTGATTCATCAGCACAATGGCAAGATTGGCGTGCGCGTCGGCGTGATCGGGCTTGAGACCGATCGCCGCGCGATAGGCGGCGGCAGCATCTTCAAGCGCGCCGCGGTCGCTGAGCGCGTTGCCAAGATTGTAGTACAGGCCGGGGCGGTTCGGTTCGAGCGCGACCGCCTGCCGGAAACAGGCGATGGCCTCGTCGAGCCGGCCTTGTGCGCTCAGCGCGTTGCCGAGATTGGAATGGGCTTCAACCAGCCGCGGGTTGGCGGCGATGGCCGCGCGATAGGCAGCAGCGGCTTCATCGGGCCGGTCGAGCGCATCGAGCGCGGTGCCGAGATTGTAATGGGCCTCGGCATAATCGGATTTGAGGCGGATGGCTTCGCGAAAAGCGGCGACAGCTTCTGCGCGCGCGCCTTGCGCCAGCAAGGCGACGCCGAGATTGGCGTAGGCAGGGGCGAAATCGGGTTTGGCGGCGATGATCTGCCGGTAGGCTGTCTCGGCTTCGGCGAGGTGGCCGGCCTGGTGATATTTCACCGCGGCGACGAAAAGTGCCGTCGGGTCATCGCCGGCCGCGGAATCAAACCTGGCTCTGGCGGCCCGCAGGTCGCGGTTCATGAAGCCCACTCTCGCTTGGCATGGACGCGGCGGGCGCGCCGGTACCCTTTATTACCTGATCTAAGTCGCGGCAACGGCGCCAGGCACCGTGCGGTTCATGCCCAGAATGCCGCCGAATTGCTTTATAAATAGCAACCAAATCGGTCTCACGACCTGAAGGGGTACGGATGAACCTGCCCAACGCAGCCCAGGCGTGCGCACCGGGGACCGAACCGGCATCGGCGCTACACCTGAAGCTGCATGACGGCGTGACCATCGCGGTGCCGCCGACCCTGGCGTCGATCACGACCTACGTGCTGCTGGAGCAGGAGGCGTGGTTCGAAAAGGAAATCGATTTCCTGCGCATCTTCCTTCAGCCGGGTATGACGGCGATCGACATCGGCGCCAACCTCGGCGTTTACAGTCTGCCGATGGCGCGGCTGGTCGGGCGGGGCGGGCGTGTGTTCGCCTATGAGCCCGGCACCGAGGCGCGCACGCTGCTTGAACAGAGCCGCGACGCCAATGCTTTTGGCAATCTCGATGTGCTCGGGCTGGCGTTGTCGGATGGCGAACGCGAGGGCCGTCTCGGCTTTGCGGATTCGAGCGAACTGCGCGCGCTTGGCGATGCCGGTTGCGGCGAGCCGGTGCGTATCACCAGTCTGGATATCGAAAACGCGGCGCGCGGGTGGCTGGCGGTCGACTTCATCAAGATCGACGCTGAAGGCGAAGAAGAGCGCATCATGGCCGGCGCCAAGGATTTCTTTGCGCGCCATTCTCCGCTGGTGATGTTCGAGATCAAGGCCGGCAACGCGGTGAACGAACGCTTGCGCCGGATCTATCCGTCGATCGGTTACAGGCTGTACCGCCAGCTCGCCGGCGCGCCGCTTCTCGTGCCGGCAGACCCGGCCAAGCCCCTCGATGGCTACGAGCTCAATCTGTTCGCCGCCAGGCCCGACCGCGCGCAAGAATTGGCACGGCGGGGCCTGCTGGTGGAGTCGATTGCCGACTGGCGGCCCGGGCCGGCCGATCTGGAGCGCGCCGTGACGTTGTGGCGGCAGCAGCCATTTGCATCGCTCGTGACGCTGCCGGAAGGCGGCGTCCTCTCGCCGGACAAGGATTACCAGAACGCGCTTATTGGCTATGCCGTTTGGCGCGCGCACGAGCAGCCCGCGGCGGTGCGTTGCGCGGCGCTGGCCTATGCCCTGCTCAATGCGCGAGTCGCTTGCGCGCGCGCCGGCACGGCGGAACGCGCGTCGACATGGGCGCGGATCGCGTGGGAGTGGGGCGCACGCAGTGAAAGCGTCACCGCATTGCAGCGGCAGTTGCAGCTTCTGAAGCGATCGTGGCGGCAGGAGCCGTTCTGGCCGGCGGCCGCGCGCTACGACGCGATTGCTGCAGGCGACCGGCCGCTGGACTGGTTCATGGCCGCGGCCGCGGAATTGCACGAGCGGGCGTTCAGTTTCTCGTCAGCGTTCGGCGGGGCGTCGCCTTTGCTCGACTGGCTGTGCAATCAGCCGGTCGCGAGCGCGGAGATGGAGCGTCGGCGAGTCCTGACGGCCGCGGCTGCGGGAGCGTGGCCGCGCATCCCGCAAAGACTGTGCGAGCCAGCGCCGGATCATCTGAATGCGGAGATCTGGCGCGGAGGTATGGTGCCCGGAACGAAATCATGAAAGTCATCAGCGCCGTCAGCTTGCAAGAGCGTACATACGTGGCTTCGCCTGCACGTCTTACGAAGGCTGCAGATGGTCGGAGCCCGTGCGCGTCGACGTGAATCGAACGACATGACCTTGCTATCATGCGTGATCACGCCGCCGATGAACAGTACGGCATTGCTACACCCGAGTACTAATCGGGAAAGGCTCCAAATCTGGAAGTCGTTGGCATCATCATCTCAATTCCACCATTACGTGTGATGGTGTTGTCTCAACTCGGTAAAGATAAGAACAGAGCGGGGCCGGGTCAGCCGATGGCATGCCACCGGAAGCGCTGACCGATCTGCTGGCCAGGCCCTACGCGATACGTATGCTGAAAGCGCTGGCGAATTTCTCCAGCAATGCAACGCGGCTTTACCTGGTGCAGCTTGCCGAAAGCATGGCCGAGATGGACGAAGAGCTGAAGAGGGCTCGCGCTGGCGCGAAACCGCTTCAATGACGCGCGCTGCCGTCGAAACGGTGCCGCGCGCCGGGAACGGGTTAGACGTCAGCGCGTACCGATGCGTTGGTGTCGCAGATGGAAACCGGCAAAATCACTGCGTCCGTCATCCCCATTACGGCCGGTTGTCACCCGGCGCGGGCAATCTCGAAAACGCCAAGCCGCATTATAAGGTTCCGATTTGCGCGGCGGGGTTCTCAGTCAAGCAATCCGGCGCGCCGCATGCGGTAGGCTTCGTCCTGAGTCACCACGGTTTTGCCGATCGGCCACAATGAAATGCCGGCAAGCTTGAGATGTGCCCAGGCAAAGGGGAGGCCGACGATGGTGATCGCCAGAATGACTGCGGTCACCAGATGGCCCAGCGCCAGCCACCAGCCGGCCAGGACCAGCCAGATCACATTGCCGATCAAGCCGAGCGGACCGCTGCCGATCCCGGCATGACCGGTATAGATCTCGCGTGGAACCACGGTTTGGCCGAATGGCAGCAGGGTATATGTTGCGATTTCGAGCGCGGCGCGGGCCCACGGCAAGCCGATGATCGTGATCGCCATGATCAACGCTGCGATCAACCAGCCGGCCGCCATCCACAAGCCGCCAAGGACGATCCACACGATATTCAAGAGCAGGCTGGTCGCCGGCATGATTGGAACCCCGGTCAATATGATGCCGAACATCGGCCTCAATCACTATTCAACGCTAGTGGCGCCAGATCGGCTATAGCCTGCTTCTGTGGCGCCGGCAGCAGACGCCGGTCAAGGGAATGAACTCAATCGCCGGGGAACCCGGATTGCCGGGACGGCGTTGAAAACCAATGAGGCGACGCTCAATGAAACGTATCCTTTCCTGCCTTGCAGTTTTGACGCTCGCCTTCACGGCGAACCCTGCCGTGGCGCAATCGCGGACCGGTCAAGAAGCATGCGAAGGTGACGTCTATGAATTGTGTTCGGACAAGATTCCCGACGAGGATGCGATCGTCGTCTGTTTGCGCCGGCAGTGGAGCAAGGTGAGCAGGGAATGCCGCGGCGTCATGGCCAACTACATGAAGAATCAGAACAAGGGGAAGCGCAAGAACGCGGGTGACGCGGCCCGCGGAACCGTCTCAGGCTATTAAGACGGCCATATCCCATCGGCTGCGCGGGAGCGGTGGCACGACGAACCTGGTCGATACTGACCATATCGCCGCTGCATTTGGCGGTGCGCTTGCCCCCGCTAGCCGTGCCGTGCAGGGCGGGATAAATCTCGCCGCCATGTCCGACTCGAGCACCGAATCCACACAGTACCCTGGCGCTTTGCCGGGGCCGGGCAGCCGGCCTACGCTGTTTGCGATCTTTCTCGCCTTCGCGGGCGCCTCGGTGGCGGCCTTCGGCGGCGCCTTGCCGTGGGTGAGGCGCGCGGTTGTCGAACAACGTCACTGGATGACGCCGCAGGAGTTCAACGAGGCCTTCTCGCTGGCGCAATTCCTCCCCGGCCCGAATGCGCTGAACTTTTCCATTGTGTTCGGCTTGCGTGTTCACGGGCTGGCCGGCTCGGTCGTGGCTTTTTCGGGGCTGCTGGGACCGCCGCTGGTGATCGTCATCATGCTCGCCGTCCTCTACGACCGTTTTGGCGACATTCCGGTGCTCAACCAGGTATTGAGTGGCGTCGCGGCCGCCGCCGCGGGTTTGATGATTGCCTTCTGCGCGAAGATGATCCAGCCGCTTTTCAAACAGCGCGACTGGACGGTAGTGGTGGCGCTGGTCGGCTTTGTTTGCGTCGCCGTTATCCAGTGGCCATTGCCGATCGTGTTCGTGGTGCTGGCGCCGATCAGCGTCGTGCTCGCATGGTTCAGGATATGACTGGGGCACGCCCGTGAACTCATCGCCGCTCGGTGCGCTGGCCGGTTACTTCGCGCTGCTGTCGCTGTTCGCGATCGGAGGCGGCAACGCCGTCATCCCGGAGTTCCACCGCATCTCGGTCGAGGTCATGCACTGGATGGACGATCGGCAATTCGCCGATATGTTCGCGATTTCGCGGGTGGCGCCGGGCCCCAACATCATTATCGTGACGCTGATCGGTTACCACGTCGCCGGCCTTGCCGGCGCTATCGTGGCGACGGCGGCGATCTGCGTGCCGACAAGCACGTTGACCTTTTTCGTGGCCGGGCTGTGGCAGCGGTTCAAGGGCGCGCGCTGGCGCATTGCGATCGAGGCCGGCCTGGTGCCGGTGGCGCTCGGATTGATCACCGCGAGCGCGTTGGTGATCGCGCGGGCGGCCGACCACAGCACCATGGCTTTCGTCATTACCGGAGCGACCGCGATCGTGGCTTATGCCACGCGCATCAATCCGCTGTGGATGTTCGCGGCCGCAGGCGCTGTCGGGGCGGCCGGGCTGGTGTGAGGCGGCAGGCGATCAGGCCAGGCCGGATGCGACCAGCGCGATGCCGAACGCGATTGCGGCCGCAATGCCGATCGCAATTGGGGCTTCGAGCCACGGATTCTGGATCAGCGGATGGATCGCGCCGTTGCGCGCCCTTAGGCACCACAGCGTCGCACCGCCGGCGCCACCGACGACCAGACCGGAAATGACGGATAGCATGCAAAGGATCCTCGTCCCGCACGATGCGGGTCAGGTTGATCTATAGGTCCGCCACCAAAGGCGGCGCATAAAGCCTGGGCGTCGCGGCATCAATTCGGCGTAACGCCGGCGCGCCCGTGCAGCCGGCGGCCGGTGCCTCGGTTCCACGCGCGGCGGGCGAAGGCATGTCGTATCGAGCCCATTCCGCGTATTCTGGCCGTGGCACGAATTGAACGGCCGGGAGTACTACTGTTGGTCTTGCAGAATACAATGCGGCAATTGGCCGACCGGCTCGTCTTGCGGGCGGGCGGGCCCGGTATTGCCAGGCAGGCGGGCGCCATTCCCTATACGGTCGTGCAGGGTCAGGTGGTTTTCCTGCTGATTACGTCGCGCGGCTCCGGCCGCTGGATTTTTCCCAAAGGTGAACCGATCGAAGGGCTCGAGCTGTGGGATACCGCGGCGCAAGAAGCGCTCGAAGAAGCCGGTGTCGAAGGTGAGGTCGACCCGCGGCCCATCGGCAATTATCGCACTTTCAAGACGCTGGCCTTCCGCCGCAAAGTCATCGAAGTCGAGATGTATCCGTTGCGGGTGACGCAGCAGCTCGACGATTGGCCGGAAAAAAGCCTTCGCCACCGTCATTGGGCGATCCTGCCGGAAGCCAAACGTTTGCTGTCCGACGCGCGGCTTGCCGAGCTTGCAGCAAGATTGAGTCAGCGCGTTCGAGCGCAAGCTCAGCCCGCGAAGGCGAGCATCAGCCAATAAAGTCCCGCGGCCAGCAGCGCCGCCGCCGGCACGGTGATGACCCAGGCCGCTGCGATGCCGAGCACGTGCTGCCGGCGCACGAGCTTGCGCTTTTCGCGCTTCTGATAATTGACGAGCGCCTGTTCCGGCGTTTCGTTCAGCCGTGTCGGCTGGAGGAACAGCGTACGCGGCCGCACCGCCGGATTGGGTACGCCGGTATTTGTGATGTACTCGCGCAGATATCCGACGCCAAATACCGCGCCGATGGCGATATGGGTCGAGGAGACCGGCAGGCCCAGGGTCGAGGCGATCAGCACCGTGATCGCGGCCGATAGCGCGACGCAATAGGCACGGATGGTATCCATCTTGGTGATCTTCTGGCCGACGGTGCGAATCAGCCCCGGTCCGAACAGCGACAGCCCCAGTGCAATACCGACCGCGCCGATCGCCATGACCCAGGTCGGCAGCGTGACTTGTCCGGCGTTGGCGAGACCGGTTTGCGCCGCCGCCACGATCCCCGCCAACGGACCGACCGCGTTGGCGACGTCGTTAGCGCCGTGGGCGAACGACAGCAGACCTGTGGCGAAGATAAGCGGCAGCGTGAACAGTCCGGCGATGTGCTTGCGGCGGTTTTCCAGGCCTTGCGAGCGCCGCTCGACCCAGGGACGCGCGATGATCACGCCGAGGATGAAGAACGCGCCGCCGATCAACCACACGACATAGCCCGGCGGACGCCAGATGTGTTTCAGGCCTTTGGTTGTCAGATAAATGGCGAAGACGCCGGCCATCAGCGCGACCAGCACCGGCACCCAGCGCCGCGCCGCCGCGACCCGGTCCTCGCGGTAGATAATCTGCCACTTGATGAAGCCGAGCAGCGCGGCGGCGATAATGCCGCCAAGCGCCGGCGAGATGACCCAGCTTGCCACGATCGCCCCGATGACCGGCCATTCCACCGCGCTGATGCCGGATGCGGCGATGCCGGCGCCGACGACGCCACCGACGATGGCGTGTGTGGTTGATACCGGCGCGCCGAGAAAGGTGGCGAGATGTATCCATAGCGCTGCCGACAGCAGCGCGGCGGTCATCACGAAAATGAACTGAAGAGCCTGGACCGCCTCCTGCGGATGCAGAAGATTTTTCGACACCGTGTTGACGACATCGCCACCGGCCAGCATGGCACCCGCCATTTCGCAGACCGCTGCGATAGCGAGCGCGCTCGCCATGGTCAGCGCGCGGCTGCCGACGGCGGGGCCCATATTGTT
Organism: uncultured Pseudomonadota bacterium; assembly: GCA_963773715.1. Lineage (GTDB taxonomy): Bacteria > Pseudomonadota > Alphaproteobacteria > Rhizobiales > Xanthobacteraceae > Pseudolabrys. Next base: position 1,500,872 of record CAVZCM010000003.1, read on the forward strand.
GGCGACATCGTTGGCGCCGATGTTGAGCGCCATGTAGGCGGCGACCACGGCGGCGATGAAAACGAAGTGACTGAGTGGGCCGCCTGATACGTACACGCTGGCGAGAGCGAGGGCGCCGATCAGGAACACCACGAGCAGGCCCGGGGTGGCGAGCGACCGCGAGCGCGCATAGGTGGCGGCCTCGATTCGAACGACTTTCTTGAGGTCCTTGTCGAGCGCGCTTTTCGGCATCGGGGCCCGTGCATTTGCCGATGAGAGACCACCAGCCCCTAACATTATCGTCACGAAAAAGCATGCCCGCGCGGAACCGGGCTGTTGACAATGCAGAGGCGGGGCCGGTGGAGAAAATCGCGGGGGCCGTTGATAAGCGGTTGCCGGCTGGTTGCCGCAAGGGGCAAATTTCCCCATCTTGAGTCGCAGGAGACCCGGCCGACCCATGCGCCAGTATCTCGACCTGATGGAACGCATCCTCGCCGACGGCGCGGAAAAGCATGACCGTACCGGTACCGGCACGCTGTCGGTGTTTGGCCACCAGATGCGCTTCCGGCTGTCGGACGGCTTCCCGATGCTCACCACCAAGAAGCTGCACCTGAGGTCGATTATCTACGAGTTGCTCTGGTTCCTCGCCGGCGACACCAACATCAAATACCTGAACGATCACGGCGTCCGCATCTGGGACGAGTGGGCCGACGAGCGCGGCGATCTTGGGCCCGTGTACGGCCACCAGTGGCGCTCCTGGCCGGCCAAGGACGGCCAGACCATCGACCAGATCAGCCATCTGATCGAGATGATCAAGCGCAATCCGGATTCGCGCCGGTTGATCGTCACCGCCTGGAATCCGGCCGACGTCGACAAGATGGCGCTGCCGCCCTGCCACTGCCTGTTCCAGTTCTATGTCGCCAACGGCAAATTGAGCTGCCAGCTCTATCAGCGTTCGGCCGACGTCTTTCTCGGCGTGCCGTTCAACATCGCGTCCTATTCGCTGCTCACCCTGATGATGGCGCAGGTGACCGGCTACGCGCCCGGCGATTTCGTGCACACCTTCGGCGACGCGCATCTTTATCTGAATCACCTGGAACAGGCGAAGCTGCAACTGACGAGGCTGCCGCGCGCGCTGCCGACCATGACGTTGAACCCGGACGTGAAGGACATCTTCGGCTTCCGCTACGAGGACTTCACGCTACGCGACTACGACCCGCACCCGCACATCAAGGCCGAGGTGGCGGTGTGAGCCTCGCGATCCGCGCGGCGCGCCGGGGCGACAGCGCGCTGATCTTTTCGCTGGTGCGCGAGCTTGCCGACTATGAAAAGCTTTCGCGTGAAGTCGACGCCACGGAAGGGATGATCGCCTCGGCGCTGTTTGGCGATTCCCCGCGGCTCTATTGCGACATCGCCGAATGGGCGGGACGGCCCGCCGGCTTCGCGGTGTGGTTTCTCAATTTCTCCACCTTCCGCGGCCGCCACGGCATTTATCTTGAGGACCTGTTCGTGCGTCCGGATTTCCGGGGCAGGGGGATCGGCAGGGCGCTGCTCACAAGGCTCGCGCGCCGCTGCGTCGACGAGGGCTGGGCGCGTTTCGAATGGGCGGTGCTCGACTGGAACGCGCCCTCGATTGCGTTCTACAAGTCGATCGGCGCGCAGATGATGGACGAATGGAAGATCTGCCGGCTGAGCGGGGAGGCGCTGTCACGCTTCGCAGCGCAAGAAACCGTGTAATGGGAATGGGTGAATGAAGGTGGTTCTCGTTGCAGCGGTGGCGGAGAATGGCGTGATCGGCGCCGACGGCGGCATGCCCTGGCGGCTGAAATCCGATCTCGCGCATTTCCGCGCGCTCACCATCAACAAGCCGGTGGTGATGGGGCGCAAGACCTGGCAGTCGATCGGCAAGCCGCTCAAGGGCCGCACCAACATCGTGATCACCCGTGACCCGAATTTCGTCGCCCATGGCGCGCTGGTGGTGCCGAGCTTCGAGGCCGCGCTCGACGCGGCCCGTAAGGACGCTGCTGAGCGTGGCACAGACGAGATCATGATCATCGGCGGCAGCGACATCTTCCTTGCCGCCATGCCGGTTGCGGACCGGCTGGAGATCACCCATGTTCATGCTTCACCGGAAGGTGACGTCATATTCCCCCCCATCGATCCGGCGGTCTGGCGGGAGGTATCGCGTCGGAAGCATCCGGGGGGCCCGGATGACAGCGCCAGTTTTAGCGTAACGGCGTATTTAAGGCGCTGAACGGCCAAGCAAACGCGGCATCAGAGCGCGTTGTAACCAAGCCTTGCCTCCCCTATAACCCTCCCCGAATTAAGAGGCTGGCGGGATTTGTACACGCTGCAGCCGAGGAGATCAGCATAATGCCATGGAGCAATCAGGGCGGTGGCCCTTGGGGCGGCTCGGGCGGCGGCAAAGGCCCCTGGGGCTCCGGACCGCAGCAATCGGGACCATCGAGCCCCGATCTGGAGGAAATGCTGCGCCGGGGCCAGGACCGCCTGCGCCGCGTCCTGCCGGGCGGCAACATGGGCGGCAAGGGCTTCGCATTGCTGGTGGTCGGCGCGGTCGCGCTATGGGGCGCTTCCGGCTTCTTTCGCGTCGAGCCCGACGAGCTCGGCGTGGTGCTGCGATTCGGCAAGGAAGTGCGCGAGGTGCAACCGGGTCTGAACTACCATCTGCCGTATCCAATCGAGACCGCACTTACGCCCAAGGCGCTGCGCGTGAACAAAATCGATATCGGTATGCGCCAGGTCGACACCGGCAGCCGGAGCGGCGCCGTCCTGCGCGAGGTGCCGGAAGAAAGCCTGATGCTGACCGGCGACGAGAACATCGTCGACGTCAACTTCTCGATTTTCTGGAAGGTCAAGCCCACCGGCGTCGGCGACTACCTTTTCAACATCCAGAATCCCGCCGGCACGGTGAAGGCGGTGGCGGAAAGCGCCATGCGTGAAGTGATCGGCCGCTCGGACATCCAGCCGATCCTGACCGGCGCGCGGCAGGTGACCGAAGTCGCCGTGCAAACCTTGATGCAGAAGACGCTCGACAGTTACGGCGCCGGCATCGACATCACCCAGGTGCAGTTGCAGAAGGTCGACCCGCCCAAGCAGGTGATCGATGCCTTCCGTGACGTACAGGCCGCGCGCATCGACCTCGATCGCGCGGTCAACGAGGCGCAGACCTATGCCAACCGCGTGGTACCGGAAGCCCGCGGCCAGGTGGCGAAAATCACCCAGGCGGCGGAGGCCTATCGCGAGCAGACCGTGGCGGAGGCAACCGGCGAAGCCGCGCGCTTTGTGAAGATCTACGACCAGTACAGGAAGGCGCCGGACGTTACGCGTCAGCGCATGTATCTGGAGACTATGGAGCGCATTCTCGGTAGCAGCGACAAGGTAATCATGGATTCCGGCCAGGGCGGCACGGGCGTCGTGCCCTATCTGCCGCTCAAGGAGTTGTCGGGCTCGTCGGCGCAGCCGTCGCCGCGCAGCAGCGCGCCGCAATCTTCGGGCAATTCCCCACAAACCCAGTCCGGAGGCGGCCAATGAGACTCAATGTCATCGGCGGCGTCATCGTCGTTCTCATCGTGGCGGCCCTGATTGTCGCTTACAGCTCGCTGTTCACCGTGTACCAGACGCAGCAGGCGCTGGTGGTCCGGCTCGGCAAGGTGGTGCGGGTGGTCAGCGAACCCGGCCTGCATTTCAAGGCGCCGTTTGTCGATACCGTGATTTCCATCGACAAGCGCATCCTCGACCTGGAAGAGCCGGCGCAGGAAATCATCGCCTCCGACCAGAAGCGGTTGGTGGTCGACGCGTTCGCGCGTTACCGCATCACAAATCCGCTGCGCTTTTACCAGACGCTCGGCTCCAAGGCCGCTGCGGATTCGCAGCTCGAAATCCTGCTCAACTCGGCCATGCGGCGCGTGCTCGGCGAATCGAGCTTCATCGACGTGGTGCGCGACAAACGCGCCGGCCTGATGGCGCGTATTCAGGGTTTCCTCGATCAAGAGACGGATAGGTACGGCGTCAAGGTGGTCGACGTGCGCATCCGGCGCGCCGATCTGCCGGAGCAGAACAGCCAGGCGGTCTACCGGCGCATGCAAACCGAGCGTCAGCGCGAGGCGGCCGAGTATCGCGCGCAAGGTCAGGAGCGGGGTCAGCAAATCCGCTCGCAGGCCGACCGCCAGGTGACGGTGTTGCTCGCCGACGCCAAGTCGAAGGCCGAGCAGATCCGCGGTGAAGGCGACGCCAAGCGCAACGAGATCTTCGCCGCCGCCTACGGCAAGGATCCGAAGTTCTTCGACTTCTACCGGTCCATGCTGGCCTACCAGAACGGCCTCAAGCATAGCGACACCCGCTACGTCTTGCGGCCGGACACCAACTTCTTCCGATTCTTCAACGACCCGTCCGGCAAGATGCCGATCGAGGTGACGCCCGGACCTTCGCCCCAGCAGCCCAAGAGCGGTGCACCGTCGGCGGCGACGCCGGAGGCCTTGGCGCCTCGGGCCGAAGCGCCGGCGCAGGCACGGTAAGTCTGGGAACGAGCGCGGTTTGGTCGTATGAGCGATTTCCTGGCCGCGCTCGGATTGGTGTTCGTAATCGAAGGGCTGATCTTCGCGGCCTTTCCCGGGCACGCCAAGAAAGCCATGCTGAGCGTGCTGGAGACGCCGGACCCGTCGCTGCGTACGATCGGCATTGCGGCGGCGGTGATCGGTCTGGCGGTAGTCTGGCTGGTACGGGTCGCCGGCTTCGGCTGAGGCGGCGGCGCGCGCCATGCGAATCGCCGGCCGCCGGAACGCGGGGATGTCACCTATTCCCAGCGCATTTGCGTCATGTGCCCGGATACGACCGGCGCCGATTTGCCCGTAACACAAGCCCTTGCGACGGTTCCCCGCACCCCCGATATGACTCGGCGTTGCCCTTGAATCGCCTTTAAGTCAGGCGCACTCTTCCTTTGAACCCAATTCCAGGAGCCAAGACGCCCATGGGCGCTTTCCTTCAGCATGCGCGTGCCAGCCGCACGGGTATGGTTTTGCTTGCCGCCGTCCTGCTTTTGTCACCGGCGCTCGTCGGGCCCGCCGAGGCGATCGGGCCCGAGGCCGTCGCCGACGTGGCCGAGCAGGTGATCGACGCAGTGGTCAATATCTCCACCAAGCAATCGGTGGACATGAGCGACCTGCCGCAACTGCCACCGGATTCGCCGCTTGGCGATCTGTTCAAGGAGTTCAAGAAGCGGCAGGGCCAGAACGGCGGGCCCAAGCGCCGGGTGAATTCGCTCGGTTCCGGCTTCATCATCGATCCGTCCGGTTATGTAGTCACGAACAACCACGTCATCTCGGAAGCGGACGAGGTCGACGTGATTCTCAATGACGGCACTACGCTGCGCGCGAAGATTCTGGGCCGTGACACCAAGATCGATCTCGCGCTGCTGAAGGTGGAGCCGAAGAGCCCGCTCAAGGCGGTTCAGTTTGGCGATTCCGACAAGCTGCGGCTGGGCGAATGGGTCATCGCCATTGGCAATCCGTTCAGCCTCGGTGGCACGGTGACCGCCGGCATCGTCTCGGCGCGCAATCGTGACATCCGGTCCGGACCTTACGACAACTACATCCAGACCGACGCCTCCATCAATCGCGGAAACTCTGGTGGACCGCTGTTCGACCTCAACGGAAAGGTGATTGGCGTCAATACCGCGATCATCTCGCCATCGGGCGGCTCGATCGGCATCGGCTTTGCGGTGCCGTCAAACGCCGTTGTACCGGTGATCAACCAGTTGCGTGAATTTGGCGAAGTACGTCGCGGCTGGCTGGGCGTGAAGATACAGACGGTGACCGACCAGGTTGCCGAAGGTCTCGGCATCAGTCCGCCGCGCGGCGCCTTGGTCGCGGGCGTAGACGAGAAAGGACCGGCCAAGGAGTCCGGCATCGAGACCGGCGACGTCATCGTCAAATTCGACGGCCACGACGTGAAGGAGATGCGCGACCTGCCGCGCATCGTCGCCGACACGCCGGTCGGCAAGGACGTCGACGTGATGGTTATCCGCAAAGGCCAGGAAGTCACCAAGACGGTGAAGCTCGGCCAGTTGAAGGAAGAGAAGCAGGCCGCGCTGACACCCGACAAGGATAATCCGCCGGAGGAGAAGCCGGCGGTGAAGAAAGCGCTCGGCCTTGATCTTGCCGATCTCACGGCGTCCTTGCGCAAGAAGCACAAGATCAAGGACGGCGTCAAAGGCGTGCTGATCACTGACGTCAAGCCGGATTCGGAGGCCGCCGACCAGCATCTGATGCCGGGTATGGTAATTACCGAAGTGCAGCAGGAGCCGATCGAAAAGGCGGCCGACCTTGAAGAGCGCCTTGCGAAGCTGCGCTCAGACGGCAAGAAGACGGTGGTGATGCTGGTGGTCACGCCGGACGGCAATACGACCTTCGTGGCGTTGAAGCTCGAGTAGCGTTGAGCGCCGTCTCGAAAACCTGTGATGGCCGGGCTTGTCCCGGCCATTTCATTTGGCGCGGCGTGATGCCTCGCTTACGTACCGACGAACTCGTCCCGACGGTATCCCTGCGCGTAGAGCAGGGCGGTGAGATCGCCGTGGTCGATGCGTGCGGCGGCGGCTTCCGCGACCTTCGGCTTGGCGTGGTAGGCAACGCCGAGCCCGGCCTCCGCGATCATGGCGAGGTCGTTGGCGCCGTCGCCGGCGACCAGCGTTTCCTCGGGCTTGAGTCCGTGTGCGGCGCGTAGCTCGCGTAGCGTAGCGAGTTTTGACTCGCGGCCGAAGATTGGCTCGATGACAGTGCCGGCCAGCGTATCGCCAGCGAGCTCCAGCGTGTTGGAGCGGGTCTCATCGAATCCGATCATGGCGGCGACGCGATTGGCAAACAGGGTGAAGCCGCCGGAGACGAGGCACGTGAGCGCACCATTGGCGCGCATGGTTGCAACCAGGGTGCGACCGCCAGGCGTAACCGTGATGCGCTTTTCGAAGACGTCGTCGATTACCGACAGCGGAATTCCCTTGAGCAGCGCGACGCGCTCGCGCAAGGCCGGCTCGAAGGCGATCTCGCCGCGCATGGCGCGCTCGGTGATCGCCGCTACGTAGGCTTTCAGCCCCGCGTAGTCGGCGAGTTCGTCGATGCATTCCTGGCCGATCATGGTGGAATCCATGTCGGCGAGGAAAAGCTTCTTGCGGCGGCTCGCCGCGGGCTGAACCAGGACGTCGATGGAGCCGGCGGCGCACGCGCGCAAGCGCGCGGCAAGGCCGCGTTGGTCAACCGGCTCATCCACGCTAAAGGGAATATCGGCGCCGTCCGGGCCGAGCCGTTGCGGCGCGCCGGCGCCGGGTAGCGCGTCGCGGATGCGTTCGATGGCGGCGGTCTCGAGCGCGCCGGCGGCGATCAGGGTTGCGACGTGGGATGTGGGAGTGGTCATTTGGCGCATGACATTGGACGAGCCGTGCTTATTGCAGGGCCGACTGCCAGCGGCAAGTCGGCGCTGGCGCTTAAACTGGCCGGGCAGCTCGGCGGCACTATCGTCAATGCCAATTCGATGCAGGTCTACCGCGACCTGCGTGTCATTACGGCGCGGCCAGGTGTCGAGGAAGAGGCCCACGTGCCGCACCGGCTGTACGGCCATGTGGATGCGGCGGAAAATTATTCGGTCGGGCGCTGGTGCCGGGACGTGGCCACGGTCCTGGTCGAATGCGCCGATGAGGGCCTGACACCGATCCTGGTCGGCGGCACCGGCCTCTATTTCAAGGCGCTGACGGTGGGGCTCGCAGCGGTGCCGCCGATCCCGGCCGATATCCGCGTGGCGATACGCAGCCGGTTACAAAGTGAGGGCGTGCGACCCCTGTACGCCGAATTGCTCGAGCGCGATCCGATGACCGCCCATCGCCTGATGCCCAACGACCGCTCGCGCATTTCGCGCGCGCTCGAAGTGGTGCTGGCGACAGGTCGGTCACTGGCCGACTGGCACCGCGAAGGGATGCCGCCGCTGATCGACGCGGGCCGCGCCGTGAAGGTATTCGTGACCTGCGAACGCGACGAACTGGTGCGCCGCATCGAGACCCGCTTTGCCGCCATGCTCGAAGCCGGCGCGCTGGATGAAATTCGGGCCCTCGAGGCACGCAAGCTCGATCCCACGTTGCCGGCGATGAAGGCCCACGGCGTGCCCTGGCTCATTCGGCATCTGCGCGGTGAAATCCCGCTCGAGGAAGCCGCGGCCGGCGCCATCATGGACACCCGACGCTACGCGAAACGGCAGCTCACCTGGTTCCGCAATCAGATGAAGGACTGGCCGTGGCGGGAGGGGGAAGCGGCGCTCGCCGAGGTCCTGCGGGCCGCAGGCTGAGCCTGCGGGGTCGGCCAGAGACCCAATGACCTGTCGGCGTGGCATTGCCTGTTTCCCCGCCAAACCACAACCTGGGATAACATTCTACAGAAAGACAATTCTTCGACTGGTTAAGCAGTTCTAAAATGAATGCACGCAGATTCCCTGACCAGGTGCGGGTTGGGGGAACGTTCAAGTCGCGGCGGCGCCGCGACTGTTCCCGGTTCATCATGCGAGGGCCGGGCGTGCCATCCGACACAAGACCAACATAAAAAGTGACGAGAGCGCTCATGTCGATTCGTATCAAGATGCTTCTGTCCTTTAGCGTCGTCGTGCTGCTTGCGGCCGGGGTCGCGGGCTATGGATATCAGCTCATTACATCCACGAGTGCGCTGGTAGGCGGACTTCAGGACGGGCCGATGATGGCCGCGAATGCCGCCCGTTCGGCGCAGATTGGTTTCGGAAAGGCACGCCGCATCGTCGAAAAATCAGTGCTGCTGAACAAGCCCGCAAGCGAGCAGGATCTTTCGGAAATAGAAGGCTTCATGTCTTCGCTGGCTGACAGTATTGGCGAGGTAAAGAAGCGGCTGGCGAACGCGAGCGGGTTTAACGATGGCATTGATAATATCATGCCTATGGCCGAGGAGTGGCACAAAGCCGCCACAGCCTATTTGAAGCCGGCAGATGCGGGCGCGTCCGAAAAGCCATCGTCGCAGACCGTCATCGATGATGGTGTTACGCGTGAGCGACCAGCTAGACATGATCGCGGAAAATGCGACAGCGTTTGGTGCCAATTTCAGAGCAGCGGCGGATGCAGCGGCCGCGAAATCAAAGCGGAATCTGACCATCCTTACCGCGGCTGTCATGCTGGCTGGCCTTGTGTTGGCTTTTCTGATGGCGGCATCGTTCAGCCGTCCGATCCGGCATGCGATGCGGGCGTCGGAGGAGATTGCGAGCGGCAACTTCGCGAATGCGATCGTCACCAGGCGCCGCGACGAACTCGGCCGCCTGCTCAAGTCGCTGGACCAGACCCGTATCACGCTCGACGAAGTGGAGCGCAACAAGGAGCGGAACCGCGCCGAACAGGTCGCGCTGCTGGAAGCCAGGGTCGAGGAAGAGCGACAGAAGATGATGGCCTCGCAGGAACAGGTGCAGGCCGAGCAGGCGCGCAGTGCCGAACTCAAGGCGCAGGCCGACGCCGAGCGCCAGAAACAGCTCGAGGCCGAGCGCCAGGCGGCCCTGGAGCAGGCCCGTGGCGCCGAGGAACTCGCCCGCCTGATCAAGGCCCTGGGCGAAGGTCTGGCGCGGCTGTCGGGCGGCGACCTGACCGTGCGCATGACCGACGACGTGCCGGAGACCTATCGCCAGTTGATCATCGACTTCAACGCGACGGTTGACCGGCTGGCGGACACCGTCGCCGGCATCATCGCGGCGACCACGGACGTGTCCAACGCGGCGGTGGAAATCTCCGTCAGCACCACCGACCTGTCGCAGCGCACCGAAGAGCAGGCGGCGGGCCTGGAAGAAACCTCCGCCTCGCTGCAGGAGATGGCCTCGAGCGTCAAGAAGAACGCCGAGAACGCGCAGCGCGCCAACGAGTTCGCGTTCAACATGCGCACCATCGCCGACAACAGCACCACGGTGGTCGGTAACACGGTGGAAGCGATGTCGAAGATCGAGGCCTCTTCGGGCGAGATCTCGGAGATCACCAACGTCATCGACGAGATCGCGCGGCAGACCAATCTGCTGGCGCTCAACGCGGCGGTGGAGGCCGCGCGCGCGGGCGACGCCGGCCGGGGCTTCGCGGTGGTGGCGACCGAGGTGCGCAGCCTGGCGCAGCGCTCGTCGGACGCGGCCAAGAACATCAAGGAGCTCATCACCAACAGCTCGGGTCAGGTGAAGGACGGCGTGGCGCTGGTCAATCAGGCCGGCGAGGCGCTGAACAAGATCGTGGAATCGATCCGCGACGTGTCCACCATCGTGGCGGACATCGCCAAGCACCACCAACGAGCAGGCCGACGGCATCGACCAGGTCAACAAGGCGCTCACCTCGCTCGACGAGGTCACGCAGCAGAACTCGGCGCTGGTCGAGGAGAACGCCGCCACCGCCAAGACCCTCGAGCACCAGTCCGCCGACATGGCCCAGCGCGTCGCATTCTTCAAACTCGGCGTGAATGCCGGTGCGGGCAGAGAGGCCGGGCCGGACATGGATGTTGCGCCGGCCAAGAGCGCCGGCTCCATGCACCAGGCGGCATAGGGCAGGCAGGCGCGAGATTTTCTGAGGGGCGGCGGTCGGGGCTCTCACGTCCCGCCGCCGCCCCTTGCATTTGGGTCATCGTCGCTTCAAGTCAGATTTGCCCGGTGGCCGGTTCGCAGCGGAACAGGCTACAATTTGGCCTTGACCCCGCTTCGCGCCGCCCCTATAACCCGCGCAACGAAAGATCGGTTGGGAACCATGTTGAGCAATATTATTACTCTCGTAGTAAAGGTTCGGACGCGCCCCGGCGGCCCGTGAGGGTCGTCAAGCAGGGAAGGCGTCCGGACATGGCCCCTTACGGGCCTTTTTTATTGGCCGGGGCGGCATCGAAACGACACGAGCAGGCGATAACGAGACTGAAGGCAAGGACGACGACCATGACACGCGAAATGACCGGCGCCGAAATGGTGATCCAGGCGCTCGCCGACCAGGGCGTGGAGCATCTGTTCGGTTATCCCGGCGGCGCGGTGCTGCCGATCTACGACGCGATTTTCGCGCAGGACAAGGTGCGGCACATCCTGGTGCGCCACGAGCAGGGCGCGGTGCACATGGCGGAGGGCTACGCCCGCTCCACCGGCAAGGTCGGCTGCGTGCTGGTGACTTCAGGCCCCGGCGCCACAAACGCGGTGACCGGCCTGACCGACGCGCTAATGGACTCGATCCCGATCGTCTGCATCACCGGCCAGGTGCCGACCCACCTGATCGGGAACGACGCCTTCCAGGAAGCCGACACCGTCGGCATCACCCGGCCGTGCACAAAGCACAATTACCTCGTGAAGCGCATCGAGGACCTGCCGCGCGTGCTGCACGAGGCGTTCCATATCGCCGCCAGCGGCCGGCCCGGTCCGGTGGTGGTCGACATCCCGAAGGACATCCAGTTCGCCAGCGGCACCTATTTCAAGCCGAAGGACAACCCGCACACCGGCTACAAGCCCAAACTCAAGGGCGACATGGACAAGATCAGGCAGGCGGTCGAACTGATGGCCTCAGCCAAAAAACCGGTGTTCTATACCGGCGGCGGCGTGATCAATTCCGGCAAGGCGGCAAGCGACTTGCTGCGCGAACTGGTCAGGCTCACCGGATTCCCGATCACCTCCACGCTGATGGGGCTTGGCGCCTATCCGGGCACCGACAAGCAGTGGCTCGGCATGCTCGGCATGCACGGCACGCTGGAGGCCAACATGGCGATGCACGATTGCGACGTCATGATCTGCATCGGCGCGCGCTTCGACGACCGTATTACCGGGCGGATCGATGCATTTTCGCCGGGCTCGAAGAAGATCCACGTCGACATCGATCCCTCGTCGATCAACAAGAACGTGCATGTCGACCTGCCGATCGTTGGTGACTGCGCGCACGTGCTGGAAGACATGGTGCGGCTGTGGCGCACCCAGGCCAAACAAACCGACCAGAAGGCGCTGAAGGCCTGGTGGCAGCAGATCGACAAGTGGCGCGCGCGCAAGTCGCTCGCCTACCGGCAGTCCAATGAGGTGATCAAGCCGCAATACGCCATCCAGCGGCTCTATGAACTGACCAGGAACAGGGACGTCTACATCACGACGGAGGTCGGCCAGCACCAGATGTGGGCGGCGCAGTTCTATGGCTTCAACGAGCCGAACCGGTGGATGACCTCCGGCGGTCTCGGCACCATGGGCTACGGCCTGCCGGCTTCGGTGGGCGTGCAGCTCGCGCATCCGAAATCGCTGGTCATCGACATCGCCGGCGAGGCTTCGGTGCAGATGACCATGCAGGAGCTGTCGACGGCGGTGCAATACCGGCTGCCGATCAAGGTTTTTATCCTCAACAACGGCTACATGGGTATGGTGCGCCAGTGGCAGGAACTGCTGCACGGCGGGCGCTACGCCGAGAGCTATTCGGAGGCGCTGCCGGATTTCGTCAAGCTGGCGGAAGCCATGCACGCTCATGGCATTCGCTGCGAGAAGCCGGGCGATCTCGATCACGCCATCAAGGAGATGATCGATGTCGACAAGCCCGTGCTGTTCGACTGCGTCGTCGATCCGGCCGAGAACTGCTTCCCGATGATTCCCTCGGGCCGCGCCCATAACGAGATGCTGCTCAGCGGTGCCGCCGAGGATATCGAGGAGGCGATCACCGAGGAAGGCAAGGTGCTGGTGTAGGCGATGCCACACGCGCTCTTACCCTCTCCCCTTGTGGGAGAGGGTGGTGAGCGCTGAAGCGTAGCGAAGCGCGAGCCGGGTGAGGGGTCCGGAATTCGCGTGAGACGCCGATCCCTCACCCGGTCCCTCGCTAACGCTCGGGACCACCCTCTCCCACAAGGGGAGAGGGTTAGACGGAGCAAGGATTAAGGCCGTGAATCAAAATGTTTCACCGAGCACGTCGCACTACCCGGCGCGTACCGTCAACGAAGGCATCGTGACCCACACCCTGTCGGTGCTGGTCGACAACGAGCCGGGCGTGCTGGCGCGCGTCATCGGCCTGTTCTCCGGCCGCGGTTACAATATCGAGTCGCTGACGGTGTCGGAAACCGAGCACCAGCATCACCTGTCGCTTATTACCGTCGTCACCACCGGCACGCCGATGGTGATCGAGCAGATCAAGAACCAGCTCGACCGGCTTGTTCCGGTGCATCATGTCGTCGACATGACGCTCGCGGGTAATTCGATCGAACGCGAGCTGGCGATGGTCAAGGTGCGCGGCAAGGGCGAGCACAGGGTCGAGGCCCTGCGGCTCGCCGACGCCTTCCGCGCCCGCGTGATCGATGCCACCACCGAGAGCTTTGTGTTCGAGATTACCGGCAAGAGCGACAAGATCGAGCAGTTCATCGAATTGATGCTACCGCTCGGCCTTACCGAGGTGGCGCGCACCGGCATCGCGGCGATCCGGCGCGGGCCGGGGGAGGGGTGAGAGTCGGCCCATCCAGGGCCGGCACCCATAGCAGGAATGCCCCCCGACATCTTCCTCGCGCTCGTGACTTTCGGTTTCGTGATGGCGTTCACCCCTGGGCCGAACAATATCATGCTGGCGGCTTCCGGCGTGAATTTTGGTTTCTCCCGCACCGTGCCGCATATCTCGGGCGTCGCGATCGGGTTTGTCGTGCTGATGTTCGCCTGCGGCGTGGGGCTTGGACTGGTCTTTGCCGCCGTGCCGGCGCTGCAACTCGCGCTCAAGATCGCGGGCGCCGCCTACCTGCTCTGGCTCGCCTGGAAGGTGGCAACCGCGCACCAGCGACGTGAGTACGGCAAAGGCCCGGCACGGCCCTTCACCTTCTGGCAGGCGGCGGCTTTTCAATGGGTCAATCCAAAGGGGCTGGTGGCCGCGCTCAGTGCCGTCGCCCTCTATGTCCGCCCCGGGCACCAGGCTCAGGATCTAGCGGTCATGCTGGTGGTGTTCGGCCTGATCACCGCTGGTTCGGCTATCACCTGGGCGGGTTTTGGTGTGGCGCTGCGTCGGCTGCTACAGGACCCGCGTCATGCGCGCCTGTTTAACGGGGCGATGGCGCTGCTTCTGGTCGCCAGCATCCTGCCGATGGTGGTCTGAAGGGGCAAAACCGAGGGGTTTCGGGCCTTGTCGGCGGTCGCGGAGCGTCCTAGAAGCAGGGCCGACATTCCGGGGTTTGTTCCAGAGGATCATCATGCGTGTTTACTACGATCGCGACGCCGACCTGAACCTGATCAAGGGCAAGAAGGTCGCCATTGTCGGCTACGGCAGCCAAGGCCACGCCCACGCGCTCAACTTGCGCAATTCCGGCGTGAAGGAGGTCGTGGTCGCGCTGCGCAAGACCTCCGCCGGCGTGAAAAAGGCCCAGGGCGAGAAGCTCAAGGTCATGGAAGTGGCCGAAGCCGCCAAATGGGCTGACGTGATGATGATGCTCACGCCAGACGAGATGCAGGCCGACATCTACAACGAGCACATCGCACCGAACCTCAAGGAAGGCGCCGCGATCATGTTCGCGCACGGCCTGAACGTGCACTTCAACCTGATCGAGCCGGGCAAGGGCATCGACGTGCTGATGGTGGCGCCGAAGGGCCCGGGGCACACGGTGCGCTCGGAGTACCAGCGCGGCGCCGGCGTGCCGTGCCTGCTGGCGGTGCATCAGGACGCCTCCGGCAATGCGCACGATCTCGGTCTGTCCTATGCCGCGGCGATCGGCGGCGGCCGCGCCGGCATCATCGAGACCACGTTCAAGGAAGAGTGCGAGACCGACCTGTTCGGCGAGCAGGCGGTACTGTGCGGCGGCGTGGTCGAGCTGATGAAGGCGGGCTTCGACACCCTGTGCGATGCCGGCTATGCGCCGGAGATGGCCTATTTCGAGTGCATCCACGAGATGAAGCTGATCGTGGACCTGATCTACGAAGGCGGCATCGCCAACATGAACTACTCGGTGTCGAACACCGCCGAATACGGCGAGTACGTCACCGGCCCGCGCATCATCACCCAGGAGACGCGCGCCGAGATGAAGCGCGTGCTCGACGACATCCAGTCCGGCCGCTTCACCCGCGACTGGATGCTGGAGAACAAGGTCAACCAGACCTCGTTCAAGGCGACCCGCGCCAAGCTCGCCGAGCACCAGGCCGAGCAGATCGGCGCCAAGCTGCGCGACATGATGCCGTGGATCAAGGAACGGGCGCTCGTCGACAAGAGCAAGAATTGAACGCACTGTGCTTCGCGTTCAAGACGGCCGCCCCATTGGGGCGGCCGTTTTTCGTGGGCAACGCCGATCCGCCTACATCCGATGCGGCTGGTAGCCGATACCGTTCGCCCGTTGCAACTCGCGGACATAGACGACGATGTCCTTGACCTGGGCTTCCGTCACCTGGGGCTGCGGCGGCATGTCACCATAGGGCCAATGGTGGGCGCGGACGCCCTGCCTGGCGGCGAAGAAGAATGCCGCGTCGCTGTGGTGGCCGGGATTGTAGATGTTGTGGATGAGTGGCGGGCCCTTGTCGGTGCCGGACGCGTTGACGCCGTGGCAGGTGGCGCAATTGGCGTCGAAGGCGGCCTTGCCGCGAACCGCGACGGCCGAGAGGACGGGGACCTTGATCGAGACGGTGTGGCCCTCGCCGTTGGCGGAAGGCACGAAGGCCCGCCATGCCACCAGGCCGAGGCCGGCGGCAAGGAAGGCGAGAACGAAATATTTCGACGCATGGTCTTTGAGGTGCATGGGACCGGAACCTTTTGAACGAGTTTGACTGATTGCCGTGCGCGGGAAGGGGCTCCGTGAAGCCCTTCGCGATGGCACGCGGCGCGGATCAGGCGTGCAATCAGGTTCGCGGTGGTCCGAGCTCGGGCGGCAGGGTGTGGGCTGACAAGTCGTGCGCCGAATCGAAAAACACGTGGCGCAGCGGTTGCCGCGCGATCCGGATCGTTGCCGCAGCCGCAAGGGTCGCAGGCGTCGCGGTGCAAGGGATCGTCGAGCAGTCGGGACAGGCAGGTTGCGTGCCGGCCGCCGGCTGGCAGCAACCGGCCTCGTAGGCCCGTGCGGTCTCGGCCTGCCGCGCAAAGGCGGGCTCGGTCGAAACGGTTGCTCCCGCGCCCTGCGAATTCATCGCGTGACGCGCGGCCAAGGCGCCGGTCGGCTGGGCGGCGAACAAGGTCATCGAGACGAGCAATAGCGTCCGCAGGCCGCAAGCGGCGCCACGGCGCAGGGCGTCGAACAGTCTCTCAGGGGCCAAAGGCATCAAGGCTCACCACCATGGCGCATCGACGCAAGATGCGGCGCAAGTCATGACAAAAGAATGGCGCGGAAGCCAGCATTTTGACGCGGTCGAAAGGGCCGTCTGGCGCAGCGGCTATTTCTTGATCTTCTCCCACAGCCACGTCGCCACCTCTCCCGGCACGGCGCCCTGCGATCCGCGCAAATTGGCATCGCGCATGTCGTTGACTTTGATGGCGCCAATCAGCGGTTCCAGCGCGGTGGCGAGTTTCCGGTCGTCGGCATTTTTCGGGGCCAGCAGCAGGATGGCGTCATAGGGCGGGATGGCGTTCCGGGGGTCGCTCAGCACCTTGAGATCGAACTGGGCAATGCGGCCGTCGCTGGAGAAAGCGGAAATCACGTCGACATCGCCGCTTGCCGCCGCCTGGTACATGAAGGTCGCCTGCATGGATTTCTGCGTCCGGAAGCGCAGGCCGTAGGCCTGTTGGATCGCCTTCCATTCCGGCCGGTCGAAGAACTCGTAATCGCCGGCGATGGTCATGGTCGCGGAATGCGCAGCGAGATCGGCAATTGAATTGATGCCGAGCCTGTCCGCGGCCTTGCGGGGCATCGCCAGCGCATAGGCGTTCTCGAAACCGAGATGGCCCAGCATGCGCACGCCGTACGTTCTCCACAGCCAGTCGGAGACCGCCGCCAGCACTTCCCTGCGTGATTTGGTATCGCTGCGGTGCATGTAATTGGCCCAGATGGTGCCGGAATAGTCGACATACATATCGACGTCGCCGGCGGTGAGGGCCTTGAAGATCACCGCCGAGCCGAGCCCGTCGCGGCGCGTGCTGACAAGCCCGGCGGCGTTGAGCCGTTGCTGTATCAGTGAACCGAGAATGTATTGCTCGGTAAAGCTCTTGGTACCGACCACATAGGTCTTGCCCGGAGCCGCCCGGCCGGGCACCAATGCGGCGAGCACCACCAGAGCCAAGCCAGCGCCGCCGGCCGCAACGCGGAGGCGGCTGCGGGCCGCGACACCGTGTTCCATCAGCGCCAGCAACCGATCGACCACCAGGGCCAGTGCGGCGGCCGCAACACAGCCGAAGATGACGAACACCCAGTTCTGCGTTTGGAGCCCGGCGAAGATGTAATTGCCGAGGCTGGTCTGGCCGATCGGCGTCGCCAGGGTCGCGGTGCCGATGACCCACACGGCCGACGTGCGTATGCCGGCCATGATCACGGGCGCCGCCAGCGGCAGCTCGATTGCGCGCATGGACTGCGCCGGCGTCATGCCGATGACGCGGGCCGCCTCACGCAGATTGGGATTGACGCCGGCCAGGCCGGTCACCGTGTTGCGCAGCACCGGCAACATTGAATAGAGCGCCAGCGCCAGCACCGAGGGCAGAAATCCGAGCGCCGAGAAACCGGCGCCAAACAGGCGCTCCGACAGCGCGGCGATGGCCAGCAGCAAGGGATAGAACAGCGCCAGCAGGGCGATGCCGGGGATGGTCTGAACGACGCTCGCGACCGCCAACAGGCTGCCGCGCAACACCGGCCGCCGCGTGGAGAAGATGGCCAGCGGCAGGCTGCTGCCGAGGCCGATGACGAGCGCGGTGATGCTGACCAGCACGTGGCTGCCGAGATAATCGGGCAGCCGGGCCCAAGCGTCAGCGAGGCGGGGATCAAAAGTCATCAGCGCCGAGCATGGCATGCGCCGTCGGGGGGAGGAACCCTGCGCCGCGAGCGCTTGCAGTTTACGGGCGAGGGGCTAGGTTGCGCCCGCCATGGGCAGCCCGGCCAAACACATCGATACCGCTACGCCCGCCATCGCGCTCGGCGACGTAAATGTCGCCTTCCGCCTCGCGGGCGGCGGCATCTATACCGCGGTCGAGCGCGCCAATCTGGAAGTGGCCGACGGCGAGTTCGTCGCCATCGTGGGCCCGACGGGTTGCGGCAAGTCCACATTGCTCAACATCGCCGCCGGTCTGCTGGCGCCAGCGGCGGGGAGCGTCGATATTTTCGGTTCGCCCTTGAACGAACTCAACCGCCAGGCCGGTTACCTGTTCCAGGCCGACGCGCTGTTTCCCTGGAAGACCGCGCTGGAGAACGTCGCCATCGGGCTCGAGACGGCGGGCGTGCCGGCGAGCGAGGCGCGCCCACGCGCGCTGGAATGGCTGAAGAAGGTGGGGCTCGGCGCCTTCGGTGACCGCTACCCGCACATGCTCTCCGGCGGCCAGCGCAAGCGCGTGGGGCTGGCGCAGGTGCTGATCCGCGATCCGAAGATATTATTGATGGACGAGCCGTTCGGTCCGCTTGATGCGCAGACCCGGCAGATCATGGGGAACCTGCTGCTCGAACTGTGGAGCGCCGACCGCAAGGCGGTGCTTTTCGTCACCCATGACCTGGAAGAGGCAATCGCGCTTTCCGACCGGGTGGTGATCATGTCGGCGGGACCGGCGTCGCGCATCATCGGCGACTGGCGGGTGCCGCTGAAACGCCCGCGCGACGACATTTCAGAGGTGAAGCTCGACGCCGCCTTCCACGACCTGCACCGCGACATCTGGCATAAACTCAAGGCGGAAGTCGCCAAGGGCTACGCACAGGCGGAGAGCATGTGACCATGTCGCGGGTAACACTGCTCGGTCTGCAGATTCTGGTCGCGGTCGTCTTCATCGTGCTCTGGTACGTGCTGACGACCTGGCCGGTCTTCGGCCACATCGTGCTGCCGCCCTTCTTTTTCTCCAATCCGGTGGATGTGGCCAGGCAGGTCGTCGCCTGGTTCGCCACCGGCGTGATCTGGAAGCATCTGTGGGTGACGCTGATCGAGGCGATGCTCGCGTTCGTCATCGGTTCGATCGGCGGCATCCTGGTTGGCTTCTGGTTCGCACGCCAGCCACGCACGGCGGCGGTGTTCGATCCTTACGTGAAGATGGTCAACGCGCTGCCGCGCGTGGTGCTGGCGCCGATTTTCACACTCTGGCTGGGGCTGGGCATCTGGTCGAAGGTGGCGCTCGGCGTGACGCTCGTCTTCTTCATCGTGTTCTTCAACGTCTACCAGGGCGTCAAGGAAGTCTCGCCCACGGTGCTCGCCAACGCGCGCATGCTGGGCATGAACGAGCGACAGCTCATGCGGCATGTCTACTGGCCGTCAGCCCTGTCGTGGATGTTCTCCTCGCTCCACACCTCGGTCGGCTTCGCGGTGGTGGGCGCGGTGGTGGGCGAATATCTCGGTGCCGCCGCCGGACTGGGTTACCTCATCCAGCAGGCGGAGGGGGTTTTCGATGTCGCCGGCGTGTTCGCCGGCATGTTCGTCCTGGCCGCCTTCGTGATCGTGATCGACATGATCGTCTCCCTGGTGGAAAAGCGGCTCCTGGTCTGGCGACCGGCGCCCAGTGATGCCCGGCCGTAGCGCCCACACGGGCGTTGCAACCGGAACACATCAGCCATTTCGAATACGGCTAGGCAGCTTCTTTGCCCTGGCTTATGGTCCGCGCCGCAACGGCCGTGCCGAAGGCCGTCCCCAAGAAGGAGGAATACCCATGGGTGAACGTCTTGTTCGCCGGTTCATTACCGCACTTGCAGCGCTCGTCGTGTCATCCGGCATTGCATCCGCCCAGATGCCGAAAGTGACGCTCGCCATCGGCGGCGCCTCGTGCCTGTGCTACCTGCCCACCATGCTCGCCCACCAGCTCGGCGAGTACAAAAAGGCTGGCGTCGACGTGAATATCGTGCAGTTCAAGGGCGGCTCCGACGCGCTCAAGGCCGTGATGGGCGGCAGCGCCGACGTGGTGTCCGGCTATTTCGACCACACCGTCAATCTTGCCGCCAAGGGCCAGAAGCTGCAGGCCTTCGTGATCTACGATCGCTTCCCGGGCCTGGCGCTGGTGGTGTCGCCGAAACAGACCGCGACGATCAAATCGGTAAAGGACCTCGCCAACAAGAAGGTGGGCGTGTCGGCGCCCGGCTCCTCCACCGACTTCTTCCTGAAATATCTGCTGAGCCAGAACGGCGTCGACCCCAACTCCGTCGGCGTGATCGGCGTCGGACTTGGCGCCACCGCCATCGCTGCGATGGAGCAGGGGCGGATCGATGCCGCCGTGATGCTCGATCCGGCGGTAACCGTGCTCGCCAACAAGTACAAGGATCTCCGCATCCTGAGCGACACCCGTTCGGAAAAGGATACGCTTGCCGTATTCGGCGGCCAGTATCCGGGTGGTGCGCTCTACACTAGGGCCGACTGGATCGCTTCGCATCCGAAGGAGGCGCAGGCGATGACCAACGCCATTGTGTCCACGTTGAAGTGGATCCACTCCCATACGGCCGAGGAAATCGCCGCCAGGATGCCGCCGGAGTTCACCAAGGACAAGGCGCTCTATGTTGCCGCGCTGAAAAACACCATGTCGATGTACTCCAAAGACGGCAGGATGGATCCCAAGGGCGCCAAGGCGGTGCTCGCGGTGTTCGCGAAGTCCTCCCCGGCGATCGCCAAGGCCAATATCGATCTGTCGCAGACCTACACCAACAAGTTTGTCGACGCGGCAAACAAGTAGTCGCGCTTGCTGGCGCCGTTGTGGCGATAACAAAATCTGCGCGATGGCCGGGACAAGTCCCGGCCATCGACGTTAGGATAGCTGTTATGAATATTCTCTCGATCCAGTCTCACGTCGCCTACGGTCATGTCGGCAATTCCGCCGCGGTGTTTCCGCTGCAGCGCATCGGGGTGGAGGTGTGGCCGATCCATACCCTGCAATATTCCAATCACCCCGGATACGAGGAATGGCAGGGCGAGACATTTCACGCCGGCCTGATCAGGAAGCTGGTCTCCGGCATCGAGCAGCGCGGCGTTTTGGGCGAGTGCGATGGCGTGCTCTCGGGTTATGTCGGCAGCGCGGAGATCGGCACGGCGATCCTGGAGGCGGTCGCAACGGTTCGAAAGGCCAATCCGTCGGCGCATTACTGCTGCGATCCGATCATCGGCGACAAGGGTCGCGGCATCTTCGTCGCACAAGGCATTCCCGAATTCATGAGGGAGAAGGCGGTGCGGGCCGCCGACATTATCACGCCCAACCACTTCGAGCTCGATTTCCTTGCCGGCCGCGAGAGCAGGACGTTTGCCGAAGTGCGCGATGCGGTGAAGGCGGTGCACGATCTCGGGCCGCGGGTGATCCTGGTCACCTCGCTGCACAGCGACGAGACGCCGGAAGGCGCGATCGATCTGCTGGCGTCGGACGGTGAGCGGTTGTTCCGCCTGCGCACGCCCAAACTGGAACTGGTGGTCAACGGAGCGGGCGATGCCATCGCCGCGCTGTTCTACGCGCATTTCCTGCGCACCGGCCGCATCGACCAGGCTCTCGGCAAGGCGGCGTCCAGTGTCTTCGGCGTCCTGAAGAAGACGGTGGATGCCGGCGCCCGCGAGATCCAGATCATCACGGCGCAGGATGAATTCGTCGATCCGGGCGAGGTGTTCGAGGCGGAGGAACTGGGCAAAACATGAGACGTCGCTTCGTCACCCTCGACGTGTTCACCGACCGGCGCTTTGCCGGGAACCCGCTCGCTGTCGTGCTGGATGCTGATGGGCTCGATGCTGCGGCGATGCAAACCATCGCGGCCGAGTTCAATTTGTCGGAGACGGTATTCGTGCTGCCGGCAAAGGATGCAGCGCACCGTGCGGCGTTGCGCATTTTTACCCCCAAACGCGAACTGCCTTTTGCCGGGCATCCGACCGTGGGCACGGCGGTGCTGCTCGGTTGCGTCGACAGCGGCGCTGATGAGCGTGCGATGGTGCTGGAGGAGAAAGTCGGTCCTGTGCTGTGCCAGGTGAAGCCGGCGACTGACAGGGGCGAAGCGACCTTCGATCTTCCGTCGTTGCCAGTGGAGGCGGGCGCTCCCCCGCCGCTGGCGGCATTGTCAGAGGCGCTCGGCATCGCGTCCGGCGACATCGGCTTCGGTGATTTCACACCGTGCTGCTGGTCGGCCGGCAACGGTTTCACCTTCGTGCCGTTGAAGGATCTGGAAGCGGTTGGCCGCGCCAGGCCCAACCGCGCGGTTTTCGACAGCGCGCTCACCGGGCCGGCCCATGGTGCGATTTTCGCGTTCACCCGCGAGACCACCGAAGCCGGACACAATTTCCATGCCCGCATGTTTGCCCCCGCCATGGGCGTTACGGAGGATCCGGCGACGGGTTCGGCGGTGGCGGCATTTGCCGGGGTGCTGATGAGGTTTGGCAGGTTCAAGGACGGCGAACACCATGTGACGATTGAACAGGGCTACGAAATGGGGCGGCCCAGCCTGATCAGGTTGTCGTTGAAGGTTACCGGCGGAACGCTTGCGAGTGCCGCCATCGGAGGCGACGCCATCATCGTCACGGAGGGCGAGATTACAGCATGACCATCGACGCCGGCGGGTTTGCCGATCCACCAGTCCTGGTCGTCGAACGGCTGGATTTGAGCCTTGTGCAGAAACCCTGGTCATGGGCGGCCGCGAACCGAAAGGCGATCGATCAACATTTTGCCGCGCTCAAGCGCGAACGTCCCTCGGTCTGGAACGGCCACGTGTTGCTGCAGCATCATCAAATCCTGACGCCCGACCTGTTGCGGGGCGAGTTCTTCGAAACCGATTTCGCCAGTTTCAATGCATGGCGGGCGTTGGGCCGTCCCGATGCTTCGGTGAAAGATGCCTTTGCCGCCGTCGCGATCGGTACGGCGGATGGCGCCTGGCTGCTGGTCGAGATGGGACCGGAGACGGCCAACGCCGGGCTCATCTATTTCTGCGCCGGCGTTCCCGATCCGGCCGACGTCGTTGACGGGGTGATTGATTTTGAGCACAGCGCCTGGCGCGAGTTGTCCGAGGAAACCGGCCTCACGAAAGCGGACGTAACGGCGGAGTTTGGCTGGACGGTAATCAATGAGAAAAAGCGAACTGCGGTAATCAAGGTAGTGCACATGTCTGAAGCTGCCGAGCCGGCGCGCGCCCGGCTCATGCACAACATCCGGCACCAGAAAAATCCGGAATTGTCCGCCATCCGCATCGTGCGCAGTGCGGCCGATCTCGATGCCAGGATGCCTCCGTTCGTCGACGCCTTCTTGCATCAGCGATGGGAACGGTGCCGATAGTCCGTCCGACAAACTGAATGGATCGCTCATGAAACTCTCGGATATTACCGGCCGCTTTCGTATCGACAAGCCGGGCAAGTTCAGGCTTGCGGATCACGATTGCGCCGACACTTGCGGTCTCGACATCGACAAGAAAGAAGCCAGGGACATGCTGGAGGACGGCGTCAAACGGCTGTCCGATCTGCAGGAGAAACTTTACGCCAGCGATCGCTGGTCGCTGCTGCTGGTGTTTCAGGCCATGGACGCCGCCGGCAAGGATAGCGCCATCAAGCACGTGATGACGGGGGTCAATCCGCAGGGCTGCCAGGTTCATTCATTCAAGGCGCCGAGTGCGGAAGAACTCGACCATGATTTCCTGTGGCGGATCGGCAAGGCTCTGCCGGAGCGCGGGCGCATCGGCATCTTCAATCGCTCGCACTACGAGGAGGTTCTCGTGGTGCGGGTGCATCCGGAATTTCTGGAAAAGCAGAAACTGCCGCCGACCCTCAATCACAAGAATATCTGGCAGCATCGCTTCGAGTTCGATCCGTAATTTCGAGAGTCATCTCGCGCGGAGCGGCACGCGCATTCTAAAGTTCTTTCTGAATGTCTCCAAGGATAAGCAGCGCCAGCGCTTTCTCGACCGCATCGAGGAACCGGCCAAGAACTGGAAGTTCTCCATGTCGGACGTCAGCGAGCGTGCGCACTGGGACGAATACATGGTCGCGTATGACGAGATGATCCGCGAGACCAGCCGGCCGGAAGCGCCCTGGTACGTGGTACCGGCCGACAATAAATGGTTCACCCGGCTGGTGGTGGCGGCAGCCGTGGTCGAGGCGCTGGAGGGCCTCGACCTGCAGTTCCCCGAGGTTGACGGCAAGGCGCAGGAGGAGTTGCAGCGAGCCAGGAAGGCGCTGGAGGAATAGCCATAAGGACTGGCGGGAGCTTCTGGCAGGGAACGTCAGCATTGCTGACCCAAATCGAGGCGCGCTTGATTCCGCCGGACCCTTTCCGCTAGAAGCAGGGCATCCTACATGGGGTTAACGCCGGCTTTACCAAAGTCCGCGACCATGAGCGTGGATCAACGAGGGTGTTTGAGAGCCATGTCGGCGCGCCACCAAGCTTGCGCGATCGAGCGGACGGCCTCCCGGGCCGGGTCCGCGGCCACCCTCATTACGGGCTCGCTCCTTCTCCTTATCCGCCCCTGAGGGCCGGCAGGGCTATGCGCCTGGGCACTCGGGGGATTGGCGGAGAAACCCCTTGGGAGCGCCCGAGCGGCGCATGAGCGAGAAAGAAGGACCACCATCATGAGTACGACCGCAAAGTCCGATCAGGACCGCGTCGTTATTTTCGACACCACCTTGCGGGACGGAGAGCAGTGCCCCGGCGCAACGATGACCCACGAGGAAAAGCTCGAGGTTGCCGAACTGCTGGACGACATGGGCGTCGACGTCATCGAGGCCGGCTTCCCGATCGCCTCGGAAGGCGACTTCGCCGCGGTGCACGAGATCGCCAAGCGTGCCAGGAATTCCGTAATCTGCGGCCTGTCCCGCGCCGCCTTCAAGGACATCGACCGTTGCGCCGAGGCGATCCAGCCAGCGGAGCGCAACCGCATCCACACCTTCATCTCCACCTCGCCGGTGCACATGAAGTACAAGCTGCAGAAGGAGCCGCACGAGGTCTACGAGATGGTGATCGGGCAGGTGACCCGCGCGCGCGGTCACACCGATGACGTCGAGTGGTCGGCCGAGGACGCCACCCGCACCGAGCACGACTTCCTCTGCCGTTGCGTGGAAGCGGCGATCAACGCCGGCGCCACCACCATCAACATCCCTGACACCGTCGGCTATTCGGTGCCGGAGGAATATTTTGCGCTCATCAGGATGCTGCGTGAGCGGGTGCCGAACTCTGACAAGGCCGTGTTCTCCACCCACTGCCATAACGATCTCGGCATGGCGGTGGCCAATTCGCTCGCCGGTGTGAAGGCGGGCGCGCGCCAGATCGAATGCACCATCAACGGCATTGGCGAGCGCGCCGGCAACGCTGCGCTGGAAGAAGTCGTGATGGCGATGAAAGTACGGAATGACGTATTGCCATGGGCCACCGGCATCGAAGCCGCCATGCTGACGCGCGCATCAAAGCTGGTGTCGGCGGCGACCTCTTCCCCGTGCAGTACAACAAGGCGATTGTCGGCCGGAACGCCTTCGCGCACGAGAGCGGAATCCACCAGGACGGCATGCTCAAGAACGCGCAGACCTACGAGATCATGACGCCGGAATCGGTGGGCGTGAAGCAGACCTCGCTGGTCATGGGCAAGCATTCCGGTCGCCACGCCTTTGTGCACAAGCTGGCGGAGTTGGGCTACGAGTTGTCGTCCAACCAGCTCGAGGACGCCTTCGTGCGCTTCAAGGCGCTGGCCGACAAGAAGAAGCAGATCTACGACGAGGACATCGAGGCGCTGGTGGATGAAGAGATCGCCACCGCCCACGACCGCATCAAGGT
Organism: uncultured Pseudomonadota bacterium; assembly: GCA_963773715.1. GTDB lineage: Bacteria > Pseudomonadota > Alphaproteobacteria > Rhizobiales > Xanthobacteraceae > Pseudolabrys. Next base: position 1,526,646 of record CAVZCM010000003.1, read on the forward strand.
AGTCTCACTGACCGTGATCGCCGGCACGCAAGGTCCGCAGTCGGCGACGCTGACGCTCGACGTCGACGGCAAGCACGTCACCACGCAATCGACCGGCAACGGCCCGGTGGACGCGATCTTCAACGCGATCCACGCGCTGGTGCCGCACGAGGCGGTGCTCGAGCTCTACCAGGTGCACGCGGTGACCGAGGGGACCGACGCCCAGGCCGAAGTCTCGGTGCGCCTGCATCATGACGGGCGCTCCTACACCGCGCGCGGCGCCGATCCCGACACGCTGGTGGCCTCCGCCAAGGCCTATCTCGGCGCGCTCAACAAGATGACCAGCAAGCGCAACCGGCAACCCGGCGTGGAGCGGCGCATCCACTCGCAGGATGTCGGCTGACCGCCATCAAAATCGCCCGCTGCGGCTCGGCCGCGGCGGGCACCATTTGCGCTGCGCCCCCACCATCCAAACATGAAACGTCACAACCAGAGATTGTTGTGCGCACGCATCGAGGGCATTATTTTATTTTTTGTTTATGTGATTGAACAGACACGAAACGTGGTGTTTACGCCAATAGCCCTTGACCCTCGTGCGGTAGCAAGGCTCGTTAGCTTCCCGTCCAGGAGACTGGAGCAGGGAGATGCGCGCCCCACCGGCAAGAAGACGTATCGAAGCCGGATGAGGCAAACCTTGGAGGAAAATATGCGCAAGTGGGTACTGGCGGTCGCGGCCGTCGCAGTTTTTGCTGTCCCGGTCACGTCGATGGCCGAGCCCATGGTCCTGAAGTTCAGCCATGTGGTCGCCGAGAAAACGCCGAAGGGGCAGGCGGCGCTCAAGTTCAAGGAACTGGCCGAGAAATATCTTCCCGGCAAGGTCAAGGTAGAGGTCTATCCCAACTCGTCGCTGTTCGGCGACAAGCAGGAAATGGATGCGATCGCGCTTGGCGACGTGCAGTTCATCGCCACCTCAATGTCGAAATTCGGCAAGTACACCAAAAAGCTGCAGGTATTCGACCTGCCCTTCATGTTCAAGGACATGAAGGCAGTCAGCCGCTTCGAGAACAGCAAGGTGGGTCAGGAACTCCTGCACTCGATGGAGAATCGCAACTATCTCGGGCTCACCTATTGGCACAACGGCTTGGCGCAGATGTCAGCCAACAAGCCGCTGCTGATGCCTTCCGACGCGAAGGGGCTCAAGTTCCGCATCCAGCAGTCCGACATCATCCAGGCGACCTTTGAGGCCGTCGGCGCCAATGCGCAGAAGCTCGCCTTCTCGGAAGTTTATCAGGCGCTGCAGGTCGGCACCGTGAACGCCCAGGAAAACACCTGGTCGAACATCTACTCGAAGAAGTTCTATGAGGTGCAGAAGCACTTCACCGAGTCGAACGGCCGTGTCATCGATTACATGGTGCTGGTCAACGCCAAGTGGTGGAAGGGCCTGCCGGCCGATATCCGTGCCGGCCTGACCAAAGCCATGAACGAGGCGACCGAGGCCAACAATCAGATCGCCGACAAGCTGAATGAGGACGCCAAGAAGAAGATCGCAGCCTCCGGCGTTGCCACCATCCACCAACTGACGCCGGCGCAACATGACGCGTGGGTCAAGGCGATGCATCCGGTGTGGAAGAAGTTCGAAAAGCAGATCGGCAAGGATATCATCGACGCCGCCGTTGCTTCGAACAACGCGCCCACCAACTGACGACGAACGGCGGCCGCGATCTGGAATCGCGGCCGCCACTACAATAATAAGCTGAAAATCGAGGGGGCTGCCGGTGTGGCTGCGGGAGGCGGTGCACCGCATCGAGGAGGGGCTGATCGCGCTCATCCTCGGCGTGATGACGGTGCTGACTTTTGTTCAGGTCGTGCTGCGGTACGGCTTCAACTCGGGCCTCGATTGGCAGCTCGAGTCAAACTACTATTTCTTCGCCTGGCTGGTGATGATCGGCATCTCCTATTGCGTGCGGGTGCGCGCGCATATCGGGGTGGATGCCGCTGTGCGGCTGCTGCCGCCGGGCCCGCGGCGCGTGGTCGGCATTTTGGTGCTGCTGCTTGCGCTCACCTATACCCTGATAATGTTATACGGCTCGTTCGAGTACATCCGCCGCCTCTACATCGTAAATGTCGAAGCCGAAGACATTCCGATCGCGACCTGGAAACTGAGCATTTGTCTTCCACTCGGCTTCGTCTTCTTGTTCATTCGCCTCCTCGAGATGGGGTGGCGCATCTTCACCGGCCAGTCGGAAGGCTATGAGCTTGCCGACGAAGCTCAGGAAGCGGTGAAAGACGTCACTCACGACGACGCACCTGACGCCACGACGGTGCAGCGATGAATACAGTCTTCCTGTTCGTTTCGCTGCTCACGATGCTGGCGGTCGGTCTGCCGGTCGCCATGTCGCTCGGCCTTGCGTCTCTCCTGACCATCCTGTTCTTCGAGAGCGACAGCATGGCGTCGCTGGCGCTGAAGTTCTTCCAGACCTTCGAGCATTTCACGCTTCTGGCGATCCCGTTCTTCATCCTCGCCGGCAATTTTCTCACTACCGGCGGCGTTGCCAGGCGCATGATCAATTTCGCGATTTCTGCGGTCGGACATCTGCCCGGCGGTCTGGCGATCGCTTCGGTGCTGGCCTGCATGCTGTTCGCCGCGGTGTCGGGTTCTTCGCCCGCGACCGTGGTGGCGATCGGCTCGATCGTGATCGCCGGCATGGTCCGGGTGGGCTACACCCAATCCTTTGCCACCGGCGTGATCGTCAATGCGGGTACGCTTGGGATTCTCATCCCGCCGTCGATCACGATGGTCATCTTTGCCGCGGTCACGGAAACGTCGGTCGGACGTCTGTTCATGGGCGGCGTCGTTCCCGGTATCCTGCTCGGGCTCGCTCTGATGGTGGCGATCTACGTGGCGGCCCGGGTCAAGAAACTGCCCCGCCAGCCCAAGGTGCCGTGGAACCAGCGCATGAAGCTGTTTCTCGACGCCTTCTGGGGGCTCCTGCTCATCTTCATCGTGCTGGGCGGCATCTATGGCGGTGTGTTTACGCCAACCGAAGCGGCGGCGGTGGCGGCGATCTACGCGTTCCTCGCGGCGGTGGTCATCTATCGCGACCTGCATATCACCGACGTTCCGCGGGTGCTGCTCGATTCCGGCCGGGTCACGGTGATGCTGATGTTCATCATCTGCAATGCTTTCCTGTTCGGACACGTGCTGACCACGGCGCAGATTCCGCAGGAAATTGCACGCATCATCACCGAAGCGAATCTGGCCCCGTGGCAATTCCTGCTGGTCGTCAACATCATCCTGCTGGTGGCCGGCAACTTCATGGATCCCGCCCCCATCGTGCTGATAACGGCGCCGATCCTGTTCCCGACCGCGGTCAAGCTCGGCATCGATCCGATCCATCTCGGGGTCATGTATGTGGTCAACATGGAAATCGGCCTCGTGACGCCGCCGGTCGGACTGAACCTGTTCGTCGCGTCCGGCATCACCGGTCAGCCGCTGGTGGCGGTGGTGCGTGCGGCGCTGCCCTGGTTGTTGGTGCTGCTCGGCTTCCTGATCGTGATCACGTATATTCCCGAAGTGTCGCTGTGGCTGCCAAACCTGCTGTTCGGCAAGCCGGTATGACCCAGGCGTTGTAAAGCGCCCGAGGTCGCCGGTAGAGGGTTAATGCGTGCCCTTCGCCTGCCCCGGGGCGTCTTGTGCGTGTTTTTGCCTGGAAGCCCCAGTCCACCCGCAACATTAAGGATTCTTCATATTGCACAGGGTCTTGGGTGGCCCGCCGTTTATTGTTCAACGCACCCGCTTTCGCATACGCGCCCGCACACCGGGATGCCGTCAATCCGAAGCCGGCAGCGTCAGTACGAAACCATCGCGGCGGCCGACAGCGGCCGTGTGCGAACAGGAGGATATCGATATGTGGAAGACCGTTGTTGCCGGCACCACCGCGCTTGTGATCGGCGGTACTGCGCTCGCCTACGCCCATCCGGACCAGGGGAAAGGTTACCGGGCGCAAGGCTGGCGCCCGAGCGCCCAGGACGTCACTGCTTTCGGCAACGCTCGCATTGCCGCACTGAAAGCCGGCCTCGAACTCACCGCCGATCAGGAGAAGCTCTGGCCGCCGGTGGAGAGCGCCATGCGCGATCTCGCCAAACAGCGCGCTGATCGCGTTGCTGCGCGCGATCAGGCGACGAAGCCGACCAATCCGGTCGAGCGCCTCGACCGCCGCGCTGAGGCAATGCAGACCCGCGGTGCCGCGCTCAAGAAGCTGGCCGATGCGGCCGGGCCGCTCTACGACAGTCTGACCGACGCGCAAAAGAAGCGCTTCGTGGTGCTGGCACGCCTTGGCGGCCGTCAGTTTGCCCGGAGCCGTCATGGCTGGCGCGGCCGTCATGACGGACAAGGCCGGGGCGGCTGGCGGCATCACCGCGGTCCGCGCGGCGACGGCCAGCGGGGACCGGCTGGCGGCGCCAATCCGCAATAAGCGGCCTTCACCGGGAAGTGGGCGGCGGTCACAGACGCGCTCCCCGACGCGACCCCCCTCCGCCGTCCAGGCCGCCGGGCTCGTCCCGGCGGCTTTTTCTTTGGTTTTCCGCTACTTGGAGGAAGCCGGCGTAACTGGACAGCACGGGCGGCCTTTGCTATGGCACCCTCGCTTGGCGGTGCCTGCCGCCTTTGGTGACCCGGGCGCATAGCTCAGTTGGTAGAGCAGCTGACTCTTAATCAGCGGGTCCAAGGTTCGAAGTCCTTGTGCGCCCACCAATCCATCTTGTTGGGTTGGTTGTTGATAGCCCGATCCGGCACCGAGAGCTTTTGCTCCTTATGCGATTCCGACGATCTCCGGCCGCAAAACGGAGATGTCGTCAGGTTTGCGCGCGAAACCGGACATGACCGATCGGTGTTTTACGCGTGTTCACACAACGGCCCGCACTTGTTCGCGTTCGAAAATGCGAATTATTGGCGCTAAAGGACGAACGCCGAACGCTTTGGGGCGCGGCGAGCGTCAGCCATCAATGAGCGGGTTCGGTTTGGCGAATCGTTCCAGTGCCGAGCGGTCGTCGATGATGATGTCGCGGGCCGAGCTGCGGATACCGTGATCCGCGAGAAGCGCGAGATTTCGGGAAAGATTTTCGGGGCTCATGCCCAGGTTCGACGCGATAATGCGCTTGTCGTACTTCAAATCAACCTGCTGCCGGCGGCCTTGCCGGGCTTCCGTCGACAATATCCAGTTGGCGAGGCGCTGGGCGCTGGTCCGCAGTTTCTCATTCTTGAGCGCCTTCACGATGCCGCGATACCGCAGCGCCAGCTCGTTGACGATGGCGCGGGCGAAGGCGGCATCACGGTCGAAGACGTCGCGCACGGTCTGGGCAGGTACCATCAGGATCTGCGCGGGCGACAGCGTGCGGGCCGACTTGAGATAGGGCTCGTCGCGGATGACGGCAGCGAGAACGAAAGTCGTGACGGGGCCGATGATGTCCAGCGTGGTCTCGTGGCCGTCGTGGCAGGCGAACAGTTCGACCGGTCCCTCGACTACGATGTGGAGAAAGTCGGGCAGATCACCTTCCGCGATCAGGTTCACGCGTGCCGGAAAACGCTGCAGGAACGCTGCGTTCATCAGGGCGCCGAAGTTCTCTTCACTCATGTCGTGAAAGAGCGGCAGCGCACGGATCGTGGACCATTCGTCGGGGCGCATGGGAACGTCCCTCCTCTTGCCTGGTACGTTTTTAGCGCACGGAAACAATTTAGACTTGATAAGAATCAAGTCCAGCAGCGTCTTATATCAAATAACATCTGCTCAAATATCAATCTAAGCTGTTGCAAATAAAACCAGAATCGGTTTGATCAAGCTCAAGGCCGCGACCCTCAATCCCCGGTTCTTTGGACATCGATCCTGCCGAGTTCGAAATAAAGGGGGGCTCATCCATGCCAGAGAAATCGATCGCCAGCGCGCCCGGCCAGGCCCGTGCGCTTTGGATGTCGACTATTGCCTTCACCGTCTGCTTTGCCGTTTGGACAATCTTCGCAATCATCGGGGTGCAGATTAAGCAGGATCTCGGCCTCAACGAGACCGAATTCGGACTGATGGTCGGCACGCCGATCCTGACCGGCTCCCTGACCCGCATCTTTCTCGGCATCTGGACCGACCAGTACGGCGGCCGGCGCGTGTTTACATGGGTGATGCTGGCCTCCGCGGTTGCCACCTTCCTGCTGGTCTACGCCCATACCTATGTCCAGGTCCTGATCGCCGCCCTCGGCGTCGGCATTGCCGGCGGGTCATTCGCCGTCGGCATCGCCTATGTGTCGCGCTGGTATCCGCCCGAGAAGCAGGGCACCGCGCTCGGCATCTTCGGCGCCGGCAATGTCGGCGCGGCGGTGACCAAGTTCTTCGCCCCCTTCGTGCTGGTCGCCTATGGCTGGCAAGTGACCGCCCAGGTCTGGGCCGCCGCCATTGCGGTCATGGCCGTCATTTTCTGGTTCACCACCAGGGAAGACCCGGTCGAGATGGAGCGGCGCGCGAAGGGCGAACGCCCGCGCAGCGCCTGGCTCGAACTCGAGCCGTTGAAGAACCTTCAGGTCTGGCGCTTCTCCCTCTATTACTTCTTCGCCTTCGGCGCCTTCGTCGCGCTGGCGCTTTGGCTGCCGCGCTACATGATCGGCGTCTACAAGCTCGACATTGAAACCGCCGGCATGCTGGCCGCGGCCTATTCGATCCCGGCAAGCCTGTTCCGCGCCTACGGTGGCCATCTCTCCGACCGCTACGGCGCCCGCCGCGTGATGTACTGGATGTTCGGCGTTTGCACGCTGATCACCTTCATTCTGGCCTATCCGCCGACAGAATATGTCATTCAGGGAATGAAGGGCCCGATCCAGTTCCATATGGCGACCGGCGTCGTCACCTTCACTTGCATGATCTTCGTGCTCGGCTTTTTCATGAGCCTGGGCAAGGCCGCGGTCTACAAGCACATCCCCGTCTATTATCCCGGCAACGTCGGCTCCGTCGGCGGCCTCGTTGGCATGATCGGCGGTCTTGGCGGCTTCGTACTGCCGATTGCCTTCGGCGTGCTCAACGATCTCACCGGTGTCTGGACCAGCTGCTTCATGCTGCTGTTTCTGATCGCCGCCGGCTCGCTGGTCTGGATGCATCTCGCCATCCAGCGCATGGAGCGCGAGGCCTTGGCACCCGGGCTCAAGAAGCTTCCGGAATTCCCGGAAATGCAGCCCATCCACGAAGAGAAGCACGAAGGCGTGCTCTCAGGTCATGTGCTGACCGAGTGGAAGCCGGAGGATCCGATGTTCTGGGAAGAGAAGGGCAAGGCTATCGCCCGGCGAAATCTCTGGATTTCGATCCCGGCGTTGCTGCTTGCCTTTGCGGTCTGGATGGTGTGGTCGGTGGTGGTCGCCAAGTTGCCGGCGGTCGGCTTCAAGTTCACGACCGATCAGCTGTTCTGGCTCGCGGCCATGCCGGGCCTGTCGGGCGCGACCTTGCGCATCTTCTACTCCTTCATGCCGCCGATCTTCGGTGGCCGGCTGTGGACCTCGGTGTCCACCTGGTCGCTCATGATCCCGGCGGTGGGCATCGGGCTTGCGGTGCAGAGCACCGATACGCCCTACATCATCTTCCTGTCACTGGCGCTGCTCTGCGGCTTCGGTGGCGGCAACTTCGCCTCCTCGATGGCCAACATCAGCTTCTTCTACCCGAAGGCGGAGAAGGGCAACGCGCTCGCGCTCAATGCCGGCCTCGGCAACACGGGCGTCAGCGTGGTGCAATTCGTCATCCCGCTGGTGATCACCACCGGTGTCTTCGGCTGGCTGGGCGGTGAGCCGCAGGCGGCGACCGGCGCCACCAGGCTGTGGCTGCAGAACGCCGGCTTCATCTGGGTGCCGTTCATCGCCATCTCGGCCACGCTCGCGTGGTTCGGCATGAACGACATCGCCTCCATGAAGGCGTCCTTCGCCGACCAGGCGGTGATCTTCAAGCGCAAGCACAACTGGCTGATGTGCTGGCTCTACACCGGCACTTTCGGCTCCTTCATTGGCTATTCGGCGGGTTTCCCGCTCCTGGCCAAGACCCAGTTCCCGAAAGTCGACTCGCTCGCATTCGTCTTCCTCGGACCGCTGGTCGGGGCACTGTCGCGCTCCGCTACCGGCTGGCTGGCGGACCGCTACGGCGGCGGCCGGGTTACCTTCTGGGTGTTCGCGCTGATGATCGCTGCGGTGGCCGGGGTGCTCTACTTCCTCGGCATCAAGGATCAGCCCGGCGCCTTCTGGGGCTTCTTCGCGATGTTCATGCTGCTGTTCTTCGCGACCGGTGTGGGCAACGCGTCCACCTTCCAGATGATCCCGGCGATTATGCGCACCGAGATGCCGCGTCTCGAGCCTGGCCTGAGCGCGTCGCAACGGCAGAAGCAGGGCGAGATGGAGTCGGCGGCAATCATCGGCTTCACCTCGGCGGTGGCGGCCTACGGCGCCTTCTTCATCCCGAAGGCCTACGGCACCTCGATCTCGCTGACCGGCGGCCCGGAAATGGCGCTGTGGGGCTTCATGATCTTCTACGTCACCTGCGTCGCCATCACGTGGTGGTTCTACACGCGGCCGGGCGGCCTGCTGCGTGACATCGAACGGGGTCGCAAGCTGCCGCCCGCCGCCCCGCAACCGGCCCAATAAGGACACCTGGACGATGAGCCACTTTCTCGATCGCCTGACCTTCTTCAAGCGCGTGACCGACGAGTTCTCCAACGGGTACGGCATCACCACCCAGGAGGATCGCCGGTGGGAGGACGGTTACCGAAAGCGCTGGCAGCACGACAAGATCGTGCGCTCGACGCATGGCGTGAATTGCACCGGCTCCTGCTCCTGGAAGATTTACGTCAAGGACGGCATCGTTACGTGGGAAACGCAGCAGACCGACTATCCGCGCACGCGGCCCGACCTGCCCAACCACGAGCCGCGCGGTTGCGCGCGCGGTGCCAGCTATAGCTGGTACCTCTATTCCGCCAATCGCGTGAAATATCCGCTGGTGCGGTCGCGGTTGCTCAAGCTGTGGCGTGAGGCGCGGGTTCTCATGACCCCGGTCGCCGCCTGGAAGTCAATTGTCGAAAGCTCTGCTAAGCGCGCGTCTTATGTCGAGAAACGCGGCCTCGGCGGTTTCGTCCGTTCGACCTGGGACGAGGTCAACGAGTTGATCGCGGCGGCGAACGTCTATACCGCGAAGACCTACGGTCCGGACCGGATTTTCGGCTTCTCGCCGATCCCGGCGATGTCGATGGTGAGCTACGCGGCCGGCTCCCGCTATCTGTCGCTGCTCGGCGGCGTATGCATGTCGTTCTACGACTGGTATTGCGACCTGCCGCCGGCCAGCCCGCAGACCTGGGGCGAGCAGACAGATGTGCCGGAATTGGCCGACTGGTTCAATTCCGGCTTTCTGATCTTGTGGGGCTCGAACGTCCCGCAGACGCGCACGCCCGACGCCCATTTCTACACCGAAGCGCGCTATCGCGGCGCCAAAAGCGTCGTCATCTGCCCCGACTATTCCGAAGCGTCAAAATTCGCCGATCTTTGGATGTCGCCGAAACAGGGCACCGATGCCGCACTCGGCATGGCCATGGGCCATGTGATCTTGCGCGAATTCCACGTCGACCGGCAGGCCAAATATTTCCAGGATTATGCCCGGCAATTTACCGACATGCCGATGCTGGTGCGGCTGGTGAAGCAGGGCGATCACTATGTGCCGGAACGCTTCCTGCGCGCGTCGGACTTTGTGAAAGGCTGCGACGAAACCAATAACCCGGAATGGAAGACGGTTGCCTATGACGACGCGACCGGCGGGATCGTGGTGCCAAAGGGCTCGGTCGGCTTCCGTTGGGGCGAAAAGGGCAACTGGAACCTCGAAGAGAAGGCTTCGAACGGACAAGACACCAAGCTGCGGCTGTCCTTGAACGACGTTAAGGACGACGTCGCCTCGGTCGGCTTCCCGTATTTCGGCAATCGCGAGCACGACCACTTCCTCGGCACCGACCATCCGAACGTGCTGCTGCGCAATGTGCCGACCAAGACCTTGCAACTGGTCGAAGGCGAAACGGTGGTCGCCTCGGTCTACGACTTGTTTGTCGCCAACTACGGCGTCGATTGCGGGCTTGGCGGCGACAATCTCGCCAAGAGCTACGACGACATGGAGCCCTATACGCCGGCCTGGGCGGAAAAAATCACCGGCGTGCCGCGTGACCAGATCATCACCACGGCACGCGAATTCGCGCTCAACGCCGAAAAGACCAACGGCCGCTCGATGGTGATCGTCGGTGCCGGTTTGAACCACTGGTACCACATGGACATGAACTATCGCGGCATCATCAACATGCTGGTGATGTGCGGTTGCGTCGGCCAATCCGGCGGCGGCTGGTCACATTATGTCGGCCAGGAAAAGCTGCGGCCACAGACCGGTTGGCTGCCACTCGCCTTCGGTCTCGACTGGGGTCGCCCGCCGCGGCAGATGAATTCAACTTCGGCGTTTTACGCGCATACCGACCAGTGGCGCTACGAAACGCTCGACGTGGCGGAGGTGCTGTCGCCGACGGCGCCTGCCGGTCCATGGGACGGCGCGCTGATCGATTACAACGTTCGCGCCGAGCGCATGGGCTGGCTGCCGTCAGCGCCACAGTTGCAGATCAACCCACTTGAGGTGTCGAAGCAGGCCGCCGCCGCCGGCATGGAGGCCAAGGACTACGTCGCCAAGTCGCTGAAATCCGGCGAACTGAAACTGTCCTGCGACGATCCCGACAATCCGGCCAACTGGCCGCGCAACATGTTCATCTGGCGCTCCAACCTGCTCGGAGCGTCGGGCAAGGGCCACGAGTATTTCCTCAAGCACCTGCTCGGTACCAAGCACGGCGTCATGGGCAAGGACCTTGGGCAAGACGGCAAGAAGAAGCCGTCCGATGTCGTCTGGCACGACAAGGCGCCGGAAGGAAAACTCGACCTGCTGGTCACGCTCGACTTCCGCATGTCGACGACTTGCATGTACTCCGACGTCGTTCTGCCGACCGCCAGTTGGTACGAGAAGAACGATCTCAACACCTCCGACATGCACCCTTTCATTCATCCGTTGACGTCGGCCGTCGACCCGGTGTGGGAGGCGCGCAACGACTGGGATATCTACAAGGGGATTGCCAGGGCGTTTTCCGACGTCGCACCGGAAGCACTCGGCGTCGAAAGAGACGTGGTGCTGACCCCGATCATGCACGACACCGCGGGCGAGATCGCGCAACCCTTCGATGTGAAAGATTGGAAGAAGGGCGAAATCGACCCGATCCCGGGCAAGACCATGCCGTCGGTGACCGTGGTCGAGCGCGACTATCCCAACCTCTACAAACGTTTCACCTCACTCGGACCGCTGATGGCCAAGCTCGGCAATGGCGGCAAGGGCATGAGCTGGAATACCGAGCATGAGGTCGAGTTCCTCAAGAAGCTCAACGGCGAGGTGACGGAGGAAGGGGCGACCAAGGGCCTCGCGCGCATCAGTTCCGACATAGACGCCTGCGAAGTGATCCTCAGCCTCGCGCCCGAGACCAATGGCGAGGTTGCGATCAAGGCCTGGGCTTCGCTGGAAGGCTTCAGCGGCCGTGAGCACACCCATCTGGCGATCCCGAAGGAAGACGAGAAGATCCGCTTCCGCGATATCGTCGCTCAGCCGCGCAAGATCATCTCGTCGCCGATCTGGTCGGGCCTGGAGTCGGAAAAGGTCTGTTACAACGCCGGCTATACCAACGTGCACGAACTGATCCCGTGGCGCACGCTCACGGGCCGGCAGCAGCTCTACCAGGATCACCTGTGGATGCGCGCCTTCGGCGAGGGCTTCTGCGTCTACCGTCCGCCGATCGATACCAAATCGGTCAATCCGGTGATCGACCGCAAGCCGAACGGCAACGACGCGGTGGTGCTCAACTTCATTACGCCGCACCAGAAATGGGGCATCCACTCGACCTATACCGACAACCTGCTGATGCTGACGTTGTCGCGCGGCGGCCCGATCGTCTGGATCAGCGAGGTCGATGCCAAGAAAGCCGGTATCGTCGACAACGACTGGATCGAGGCGTTCAACACCAATGGCGCGCTTGTCGCGCGCGCGGTGGTGTCGCAGCGCGTGAAGCAAGGCATGTGCATGATGTATCATGCGCAGGAAAAGATCGTGAACGTACCGGGCTCGGAGATGACCGGTCAGCGCGGCGGCATCCACAATTCGGTGACCCGCGCGGTGCTCAAGCCGACCCACATGATCGGCGGTTACGTCCAGCAATCCTACGGCTTCAACTATTACGGCACGGTCGGATCCAACCGTGACGAGTTCGTCGTCGTGCGCAAAATGTCCAACGTCGATTGGCTTGATAAGCCGACCGCCGACCAACCCGAACCATTGGCCGTCGCGCCCAAAATGGAGCCCGCAGAATGAAAATCCGTGCGCAGATCGCCATGGTGCTGAACCTCGACAAGTGCATCGGGTGCCACACCTGCTCGGTCACCTGCAAGAATGTGTGGACCAACCGTGAAGGCATGGAATACGCGTGGTTCAATAACGTCGAAACCAAGCCGGGCATCGGCTACCCGAAGGAATGGGAAAATCAGGACCGCTGGAACGGCGGCTGGCGCCGTAAAAAGAACGGCAAGATCGAGCCGCGGATCGGCTCGAAATGGCGTGTGCTGGCCAACATCTTCGCCAATCCCGACCTGCCGGAGATCGACGACTATTACGAGCCCTTCACCTTCGACTACGACCATCTCAAGAGCGCGCCGGAGATGCAGGCGATGCCGACAGCGCGTCCGCGGTCGCTGATCAGCGGCGAGCGGATGGAGAAGATCGAATGGGGCCCGAACTGGGAGGAAATTCTCGGCGGCGAATTTTCCAAGCGGTCAAAAGACGTCAATTTCGAAGGCATCCAAAAGGACATCTACGGCCAGTTCGAAAACACCTTCATGATGTATCTGCCGCGGCTGTGCGAGCATTGCCTCAACCCGGCCTGCGTCGCGGCGTGTCCCTCCGGCGCCATCTACAAGCGCGAGGAGGACGGCATCGTCCTGATCGACCAGGACAAGTGCCGCGGCTGGCGCATGTGCGTTTCCGGCTGCCCCTACAAGAAGATCTATTACAACTGGTCGAGCGGCAAATCGGAGAAGTGCATCTTCTGCTATCCGCGCATCGAGGCCGGCCAGCCGACGGTGTGCTCGGAGACCTGCGTCGGCCGCATCCGCTATCTTGGCGTCGTGCTCTATGACGCTGACCGCATCGAGGAGGCGGCGAGCGCCGCGGACGAGCAGGATCTTTACGAGGCCCAGCTCGGCATCTTCCTCAATCCGAACGATCCCGACGTGATCGCGCAGGCACGCGCCGACGGGATCAGCGAGAGCTGGCTCGAAGGCGCCCGCCGTTCGCCGGTCTACAAGATGGCGATGGAGTGGAAGGTCGCGTTCCCGCTGCATCCGGAATACCGGACGCTGCCGATGGTCTGGTACGTGCCCCCGCTGTCACCCATCCAGTCGGCAGCCCAGGCCGGCAAGATCGGCCATGACGGCGAGATGCCGGACGTGCGCTCGTTACGCATCCCGCTGAAATACCTCGCCAACCTGCTGACGGCAGGCAAGGAAGAGCCGGTCGCCCTTGGTCTCGAGCGGATGCTGGCGATGCGTGCCTACATGCGGGCCAAGACCGTGGACGGCGTCATTGACGAGAAGATCGCGCAGCGCGTGGGCCTCACCGGCCTGGCCATCGAGGACATGTACCAGGTGATGGCGATCGCCAATTACGAAGATCGTTTCGTCATCCCCACCGCCCACCGCGAGCTCGACGAAGACGCTTACGATCTGCGCGGGTCGTGCGGGTTCTCGTTCGGCAACGGCTGCTCGGGCGGTTCCTCGGAGGTGAATCTGTTCGGCACGCCCAAACGGGCAAAGAACCCGATGGAGATTGCGTGATGAGCAGAACTTTGAAGGCGTTGTCCGCGCTGCTGACTTATCCGACCGCCGAGTTGCAACAGGCGGCCGGCGAAATCAGCGAAGCCATCGAGGCCGATACGCTGATTCCGGCGCGTATCCGCAACCAGCTTCATGCACTGTTGACGGAACTCGCCACCGGCGATCTCTACGACCTGCAGGAACGCTACGTCCTGCTGTTCGACCGCACCCGCTCGTTGTCGCTACACCTGTTCGAGCATGTGCACGGCGAAAGCCGCGACCGCGGCCAGGCCATGATCGACCTGAAGATGCAGTACGAGCAGGCCGGTCTGGCGATGACGGCGGCTGAACTTCCGGACTTCGTGCCGCTGTTCCTGGAATATCTGGCGACGCAATCGCGCAAGGACGCATGCCAGATCCTCGGCCAGCCGGCGCATATCTTTGCCGCGCTTGCCGAGCGGCTGCGCAAGCGGCGCTCGTCTTACGAAGCCGTCTTCCGCGCACTGGTCGCGCTTTCGGCAGCGAAGCCGAAGGACGAAGAAGTCTCCGCGCTTCTTGAGCTGCCGGATCCGGATGCTACCGACCTCGCCGCACTCGACCGCTCCTGGGAGGACGAGCCCGTCCACTTCGGTCCCGGCGCCGGTGACGGCTGCAAGGACGGCCTCATCGCCCGTGTCCGCGGCGCCTTGCGTCCGGCGCCCGCCATGCCCCGCTCCACTCCGCGCCCGTGAGGAAAGACCCATGCGCGACATGATCACCTACATCGTCTTCGGCTGGTATCCCTATCTCTGCCTCACCGTGTTCCTGCTTGGCAGCCTGCTGCGGTTTGACCGCGAGCAGTACACCTGGCGCAGCGGGTCGAGCCAGATGTTGCGGCGCCGGCAGCTCACCTGGGGCTCCAACCTGTTCCACGTCGGCATCCTGGTCATCTTCCTCGGCCATTTCGTCGGGCTTCTCACGCCGATCTGGGTGTTCGATGCCATCGGCATCTCGCACACCTTCAAGCAGTGGATGGCGATCCTGGTCGGCGGCATCGCCGGCGTCGCCTGCTTCATCGGCATGACGCTTCTGGTGCATCGCCGGCTGTTCGATGCCCGCATTCGCACCACGTCGTCATTCGGCGACATTGCCATCCTGCTGTTGTTGTGGCTCCAGCTCACGCTTGGGCTTGGCACCATCTTCGTGTCGCTCAATCATCTCGACGGCCACGAGATGGTGAAATTCATGACCTGGGCGCAGGGTATCCTCACCTTGCAGCCGGGCGTCTCGGCACTGATCGCGGACGTGAGCCCGATCTTCAAGGCACACTTGTTCCTCGGCATGACGCTTTTTCTGCTGTTTCCGTTCACGCGCCTGGTCCACATCTGGAGCGCGCCGGTCTGGTATCTCGGCCGCCGCGGCTATCAGGTGGTGCGCACACGGCGCACGGGACCCATGCCCCAACGCGCACCCGCGCGCCGCGCAGTGCCGGCGGAGTGAGCGCCATGACCTGCTCGATCCACACGCAGTTCCCCGCCGGCAAGCCGGTGACCGTCAGCGTCAACGGCGTGACCATCCCGCGCGACGCCATTGTGCGCGAGATGCAGCACCACCCGGCCGCAAAGCCGATCGCCGCCTGGCAGCAGGCCGCCCGCGCGCTCGTCGTTCGCGAATTACTGTTGCAGCGGGCGCAGCGGCTCGGCCTCAGCCCGGAACCGGCCAGCGACGCTGAAGGCCGGCGCGAAACCGACGAGGAAGCGTTGATCCGCGGTGTGGTCGAACGCGAAGTGAGCGTGCCGGAGCCGGATGACGCCACCTGCCGCCGCTACTATGCGCAGAACCGCGCGCGCTTCCGCGCGCCGGATATCTACGAAGCTTCGCACATCCTGTTCGCGGTGGACCCGTCGAACCGTGAGGCCTACGCGCGTGCCCGCGCCGATGCCAATTCGGTCCTGGAGACGCTGCAGGAAAACCCGGATGCCTTCGCCGCACTGGCGCGGGCCCATTCGCGTTGCCCCTCGGCGGCGCAGGGCGGCAATCTCGGACAACTCACCAGGGGCCAGACCACGCCCGAATTCGAGCGCGCCTTGCTGGCGCTCGGACCCGGGGAGCTTTGTGCCGCGCCGGTCGAGACGCGTTACGGCTTCCACATCATCCGGCTCGAACGCAGGCACGAGGGCCGGGAACTGCCTTATGAAGCCGTTGCCGCGCGCATCGCCGGGTATTTGAGCGAGAGTGTGCGGCGGCGCGCCGACGCTCAATACGTGGCGCGGCTGGTGTCCGCGGCCGAGATTTCCGGATTGGCGCTGGATGGCGCCGAGGCGCACCGCGTCAGCCAGGGGGATGTTCATGCTGCTCGGTGACCTGCTGGCCCGCTTCGACGACGAAACCGTAGCGTCGGAGACGATCCTGCGCGTTGGTGGTCTTCCTCTCATGGCAGCGCTGCGCGAACGCGCCGAAGCCGAGGGCGAGACCGTCGGCGTCTACGCGGCGAGGGCCGTTCGACGTTTTGCGACGGAAGCCTCCGACGAGACGTGGATCACCCTGATGGGGGCGCTTGGGCGCGCCGGGGACCCGGGCGCCGTGTGCCTCGCGCGCGCGCTCGCGCACGATCCGGAGCCCGGTGCAGACGCGCCCTGATGGATGCTGCCTGACCGGAAGGCGTCCGTATCTATCTCTTGCGGCCGGTGAAGTCGGGTGCGCGCTTTTCCATGAAGGCGCGCACTCCCTCGGCATAATCCGGCGAAAGACCGGCCTCGCGCTGCAGATCGCGTTCGAGATCGAGCTGCCGGTCGAACGTATTGGTCTCGGAGGCGTCGAGCACCCGCTTGATCAGCGCCAGCCCCGCGGTCGGAGCGGTCGCAAAATGGAAACACAGTTTTTCGGCTTCCCTCATCAGGGCATCGTCGTCGACCGCTTTCCAGATCAGACCCCAGTCCTCCGCCTTGTCGGCAGTGAGCGGCTCGGCCAGCAGCGCGAGCCCGCGTGCACGGGCCATGCCCACCAGGCGCGGCAACAGCCATGTTCCGCCCGAATCCGGAACCAGGCCGAGTTTTGCGAAGGCCTGCACAAACTTTGCCGAGCGTGCGGCCAGGACGATGTCGCAGCTGAGCGCGATGTTGGCGCCGGCGCCGGCGGCGACGCCGTTGACCGCGGCAATGGCGGGAAAGGGCAGGGCGCGAAGCTTGCGGACCAGCGGGTTATAGAAGGTCTCGATGGATACCCCGAGATCGCGCTTGCTGTCTCCCGTGGCGACGCGATCGCTCAGGTCCTGCCCGGCGCAGAATCCGCGGCCGGCGCCGGTCAGCAGCAGCGCGCGGCAGGTGTCGTCGGATTCGGCCTCTTCGAGCGCTGATTTGAGCGCGCCATGCATCGCTTCGTTGAAGGCGTTGAGCCGGTCCGGCCGGTTCAACGTGATGACGCGATAGCCGTCGCGCCTGTCAACAAGAACGGGCGCCTCGTCCATGCCGTATCTCCCCGGTGGCGGTTTTTGCGCCGCCGGCGCGCGAGCGCCTGTGATTGTGCCGCGTGACCGGCGTTGGAACCGATTAATGTTGCAGGCGCTGATGGCTGTCAACGTGCCCGCCGCGCGCCGTTTCAGGGTCGCGGAAACCACGCGAGATCGGCTAGGATCGCTGCGGCAGCGCCGCGCAATGCTTGCAGCGGCCGAGAGGATCGCGTCATGCAGGACACCGAAAGCTTGTGGGCGGATTTCGCCCGCCCGATCGCCAATGCCGAGGACTACATGGCCTCGCTGCGCGGCCGGGGCATGAACGTGTTCTTCATGGGCGAGCGCGTGCCGGAACCGGTCGATCATCCGGTGATCTTCCCGTCGATCAATGCCATGGCGGAAACCTATCGCCTCGCCAGCGAGCGACCGGAGCTCGGCGGCGTCAGGAACACCATTGCCGGTGTCGAGACCAATCGCTTCCTGCACGTGCCGACCGGGCCGGAGGATCTCGTCACCAAGCACGAGATGCAGCGCGAGCTTGGCCGCCGCACCGGCACCTGCTTCCAGCGCTGCGTGGGGCTGGATGCCATCGGCTCCTGCCATTCGGTCACCTTCGACATCGATGCCGAACGCGGCGGCGACTATCATCAGCGCTTCCTTGCCTTCCTGAAACGGGCGCAGACCGCCAACATCGTCATCGGCGGCGCCATGACCGACCCGAAAGGGGACCGCTCCAGACCGCCGCACCAGCAGGCCGATCCCGACCTCTTCCTGCACGTCACCAAACGTGACGACAGGGGCATCTACGTTTCCGGCGCCAAGATGCACCAGACCGGCGCGGTCAATTCGCACTGGCTGATCTTCATGCCGACCATGCGTATGACCGAAGCCGACAAGGACTGGGCGGTGGTCGGCGCGGTGCGCGTCGATGCGCCGGGCCTCACTTACGTGGTCGGCCGGCAGACCAACGACACCCGCATCGTCGACGGCGGCGCGATGGACGCGGGCAACGCGCAGTTTGCCGGTCAGGAATCGCTGATTGTGTTCGACAACGTGTTCGTGCCGTATGAGCACGTGTTCATGGATGGCGAATGGCAATACGCCGCAACGCTGGTCGAGCGCTTCACCACCTATCACCGCTCATCCTACGTCTGCAAAACCGGTCTCGGTGACGTGCTGATCGGCGCTGCGGCGGAAGCGGCCTCGCACAACGGCGTCGAGGCGGTCTCGCACATCAAGGACAAGCTCGTCGAGATGACCCATCTCAACGAGACCATCTATTCGAGCTGCATGGCCGCCGCCTACCGCTCGAAGCCGATGGCTTCGGGTGCCTGGCTCAACGACGAGATGCTGTCGAACGTCGCCAAGCATAATGTCACGCGCTTTCCGTTCGAGATTTCGCGGCTGGCGCAGGACATCGCGGGCGGCCTGGTCGTCACCATGCCGTCGGAGAAGGACCTGCAGAACAATGAGGTCGGTCCGCTGATCCGCAAATTCCTGCAGGGCAGGAGCGGCGTGGAGACCGTCGACCGCATGCGCATCCTCAGGTTGATCGAGAATATGACCATCGGCCGCAACGCCGTCGGCTATCTCACCGAAAGCCTGCACGGCGCCGGCTCCCCGCAGGCCCAGCGTATCCAGATCGCGCGCGGCATGAAGATCGATGACAAGAAGGCGTGCGCGCGGCATCTGGCGGGGATAGGCGAGACCCGGAAATAATCGCGGTCGCCGCGTGGTTCGGCCGCCGCTGGCGTTCTGACGGGGGGCCGCAGTGCCTCCGACGGGGATGGGAGATATCCGCCCCGCGCTCGCGCCCCGCAGCAACCAGCAGGTTTCCGCCCCGGGCTCCCACCCACAAGATGTGCCCCCGGATCCGGGCCGGGCATATTGACAAGCGTTGCCCTGGCGGAAACGCTATCAGTGGCTTCAAGGGCCGCGGAGATGGCGCCATTTGACACAAATTTGTAGCACCGAAGGCGGCCAGCGCTGTTGATGCTGGCTTGGCCGTCGGGGAAGACGTATCTGTCCGTTCAGGGGCCGTGTCCTGCCCCCAACGGTGGTAAGTGAGGTGATTTTCCATGAGGCCGGTATTCCTTTCTGGGCCGTCGATCCGCCGAGCTGCAATCCTGGGATGTTCGGCAGTGTTGCTCTTGGCCTTGTGCGCGGCATTGCCGTCGGCGCAGGCGGCGACCGGTCCCTTTTCAGGCTTTACCGGACGCTGGTCGGGGACCGGCAAGGTGCGTACCGAGAACAGGACCGAGCGGATTCGCTGCAAGGCGAACTACCGGGTCGGCGACAGCAGCGGGCACGAGGCCAAACTGGAGCTCACCTGCAAGAGTGACAGCTACAATTTCGACCTCGTTGGCGACTTCCAGGCCGACGCGGGTCAAAGGATTTCCGGCCGCTGGACCGAGCGCAGCCGCAATATAGGCGGCACCGTCGTTGGCCAGGCACGTGGCGATCGCATCCAGATCCTGGTCGAGAGTTCGGCTTTTGCCGCGAAATTGGTTATGCTGACTCGCGGTTCGCGGCAGTCGGTCAGAATCGATTCGAATGGCGGCGGGCAGACAGTGAAGGCGTCGATCGATTTGCGCCGGAATTCGCGATGAAGGGCTGACGCGTTCAGCGGTGAGTGACCATCATGGAAACCCGAGCGCGTTACGTCATCATTGGGGCTTTCGTCCTGGCCGTTATTTTCGCCGGATTCGGATTTGTCTACTGGCTGAAGAACACTGGCGGCCTGGGCGATCGGGCCTACTACCGCATCCGCTTCGACCGTCCGGTCTCCGGACTGGCGCCCGGGTCCGCGGTCCTGTTCAACGGATTGCGGGTTGGCACCGTCCAGAGCATGAACCTCGATCAGGCAGACCTGCGCGGGCTTGTAGCGACCGTATCGGTCGAGCCGTGGACGCCGGTCCATGCTGACACCAGGGTCGAGATCACCTTCCAGGGACTGACGGGTTCGCCGGCGATCCTGCTGCACGGCGGAACGACGGCCTCGCCGCGGCTGACGGCGCAGAACGGTCAAATACCGCTTCTGGCGGCGCCCGGAAATATCGGCATGAATCTGAACGATTCCGCGCGCAACACGCTCGACAACATCAATCAGGTTATCGATGAGAACCGCAAGCCGCTGAACAGCGCGATCACCGGTATCAGCACCTTTGCCGACATGCTGGGGCGCAACTCCAAGAAAATCGAAGGCATGCTCGACGGGCTGGACAAGATGCTCGGCGGCGGCGGCAGCAAGGAGCAGCCGAAAACCTACGATCTGGCGGCGGCCACCAGGTTTCCGGCGATGGAAAAGACGGTAAAGGTGCAGATGGCAGTGCCGGACCCGCACGCGATCCTTGCCTTCGATACCCAGAAAATCCTGACGCGCTCCGCGGAGGGCACCTTCTCGGAGGTCAGGGATGGCCGCTGGGCCGACAATTTGCCGAAGCTGATGCAGGCCAAACTGGTCGAGAGCTTCGAAAACGCCAATCTGCTCGGCAAGGTCAGCCGGCCATTCGATATGCTCGAAGCGCCGTACCGGCTGGAAATCACCATCCGCAGCTTCCAGATTTCGCTGACGCCGCAGCCGGAGGCGGTGGTGGAATTCGCCGCCCGCATTGTGGGCGACAAGGGCAAGGTGCTCGATGCCCGCATCTTCAAGGCCTCGGCGCCGGCCAAGGACGTCAAGGCGCCGGAGGCGGTGGCCGCGCTCGACGAGGCTTTCACCAGGGCCGCAAGCGAGCTGGTGGCCTGGTCGGTGGAGAAGCTCGCCGCGGTCCCGGCCGAGGACGACCTGGACAAGCCGGGTGATGCGGACCTGGACAAGCCAGGAAACGAAGCTCCCATGCCCGAAATGCCGAAGGCTCCCAAACCGAACTAGACGTCAGGCGCGGGGCGTTTTGGGCGGTCCACTGCGCCCACCGCATCGTGGTGATGTTTGAGGGAAGAAACGTGCACTCGACCACGCCGGCGCAGGCCGACCTCACGCTCATCGGGCGGTTCATGGCGGGGCATTAAGAACCTCCCCCCGCCGGCGCGGGGAGAGGTGGAGGTGCATTACGGCACCGGCTCGGCTTTCACCTCCGCCTTAGCCTGCACCGGCTCCAGCGCCGCAGCGACGGCGTCATCGACCCGCTCCAGCCAGACGAATTCGAGGCCTTTACGCGCCTCTTCCGGAATATCCTCGTAGTCCTTCCGGTTGCGCGCCGGCAGCATGACGCGGGTGAGGCCGGCGCGATGCGCCGCCACCACCTTCTCCTTGATGCCGCCGACCGGCAGCACCAGGCCGCGCAGACTGATCTCGCCGGTCATGGCGGTATCGTTGCGGATGGTGCGGTCGGTCATCAGCGAGGTGAGCGCCATGAACATGGCGACACCGGCGCTGGGGCCGTCCTTCGGGATCGCTCCCGCCGGCACGTGCACATGAATGTCGCTCTTTTCGAAGCGCTCCGCGTCGATGCCGAACAGGCTGGCCCGGTTCCTGACGATGGACAGCGCCGCCTGCGCGCTCTCCTTCATCACCTCGCCGAGCTGGCCGGTGAGGATCAGCTTGCCGTGGCCGGGCAGGCGGGTCGCCTCGATGAAGAGGATGTCGCCGCCGACCGGCGTCCAGGCCAGCCCGGTCGCGACGCCCGGCACGCTGGTGCGCATGGCGACTTCGCTCTCGAACTGGCGCGCGCCGAGGATCTCGGCGAGGTCACCGGCGTCGATGCTGATTGGGCCGCTCTCGCCTTCCGCGATACGCACGGCGGCATGGCGCAAGGCCTTGCCGATCTCGCGCTCAAGGTTCCGCACGCCGGCTTCGCGCGTGTAGTAGTGGATGATCTCGCGCAACGCCGCCTCGGTGATCCCGACCTGGCCCTCTTTCAGGCCGTTTGCTTCCATCTGGCGCCTGACCAGATAGCGCGTGGCGATCTGCAGCTTTTCGCCCTCGGTGTAGCCGGCGAGGCTGATGACCTCCATGCGGTCGCGCAAAGGCCCCGGAATGGTGTCGAGCATGTTGGCGGTGGTGAGGAACACCACGCGGCTCAGGTCGAACGGCACCCCGAGATAGTTGTCGCGGAAGGTGTTGTTCTGCTCCGGATCGAGCACCTCCAGCAGCGCCGCCGACGGGTCGCCGTGAATGCCGGCGCCGAGCTTGTCGATCTCGTCCAGCATCATCACGCAATCGCGGGTGCCCGCCTTGCGGATGCCCTGGATGATGTTGCCGGGCAGCGCGCCGATATAGGTGCGGCGGTGGCCGCGGATCTCGGCCTCGTCATGCACGCCGCCGAGGCTCACGCGCACGAACTTGCGGTTCATGGCGCGCGCGATCGACTGGCCGAGCGAGGTCTTGCCGACGCCGGGCGGGCCGACGAAGCACAGGATCGGCGCCTTGCCGGCGGGCGCCAGTTTGCGCACGGCGAGGTATTCGACGATGCGCTTCTTGATCTTGTCGAGGCCGTAGTGATCGGCATCGAGGATGCGCCGCGCCTCCTTGATGTCGATCGGGGTCTCCTCCGGCAATTTCCAGGGGAGCTCGATCAGCCAGTCGAGATAGGTGCGCGCCATGCCGTATTCGGCCGCGGCCTCCGGCATGCGTTGCAGCCGGCGCAGTTCCTTGCGGGTGTGCTCCTCGACTTCCTTCGGCATGCCGGCTTCGGCGATCTTCGCCTCCAGCTCGGCCAGTTCGGCGGCCTTGCCTTCCTCGCCTTCACCGAGCTGCTTCTGGATCGCGGCCATCTGCTCGCGCAACAGCACCTCGCGCTGACGCTCGTCGAGCGCGGCCTTGGTCTGCTGGCCGATTTCGGCGGAGAGCCGCAGCACCTCGATCCGGTGCGCGAGCTGTTTCGACACCTTGTCGGTGCGCGCGGCGACGTCGATGGTTTCGAGGATCTCCTGCTTCTCCTCCGGCTTCACGTCCATGTAGGACATGGTGAAATCGGCGAGCGCGCCGGCGGAATCGATCCCCTGCACGACGCCCATCAGTT
The DNA here is from genome assembly GCA_963773715.1 of uncultured Pseudomonadota bacterium. GTDB lineage: Bacteria > Pseudomonadota > Alphaproteobacteria > Rhizobiales > Xanthobacteraceae > Pseudolabrys. Next base: position 1,549,948 of record CAVZCM010000003.1, read on the forward strand.
CCTTCGGCGCCTGCGGCAGCAACTCGAGCGCTTCCATGGCCTGGCCGCGCAGATGCACCAGCCGCGCCTCGGTCTCGGGCGACTTCGTTTCGGTTTCGGGGATGCGGATGATGCGCGCGACCATGAACGGCCAGCCGCTCAGGAACTCGACGATCTGCACGCGCTCTTCGCCCTGGCAGACCAGATGGTTGCCGCCGTCGGGAGCGGTTAGGTAACGCACCACGTTGGCGGCGGTGCCGACGCGATGCATGTCGATGGCGGTCGGCTCGTTCACCTCGGGATCGCGCTGCTTGAGGATGACGACCTGACGCTGCTCGCGCACGGCCTGCTGCGCGGCGGCGACCGACTTTGGCCGGCCGATGGTGACGGGCATCACCATGCCGGGGAACAGCACGAAATTACGCACCGGCACGACGATTATCGCGTCGTCCGGCAACGGGGGCAGATTCTGTTCGGCGCGTCCCTTCTCGGGCCCGCCCGCAGGCGCAGCACCTTGCTCCAGGGACCGCATGATTTCTGCTTCAGCCACGATTATTACCTGCTTTCTCCAGCGTAATCAGAAGGCAACCATCGACCATCGCGTGGTGGACCGCGGCGTAGCGCCCGGCTGGCAGGCGTACGCGCCGCTCGAACTGACCTTGCGGCAGTTCGAGACGATGGATGACCGCCGTCCGCAGCTCCTTGGGCAGCACGCGGGCGCCGGCTACGACGAGATCGCTGCCGTCGATCGCCGCCTCAACCCGCTCGGGGTCGACCCCGGGCAGGGCGACCAGCACCAGGACGGCGCGGTCGGTTTCGAGCACGTCGACCGGCGGCTCCCAGGCCGGCAACCGGCTGCGCGAGCGCGCCGGCCGGAAGAACTCGCGGTTCATGCGTTCGGCGCGCGCGAGCATGTCGCACGCCTCCGACCACATCCAGCTGTTGGGAAAATCCGCCACAGGATCACCTTTCGTTCTCATTAGATTGGTACGGAGAGGCCGGATTTCAATGTGCGGGACCGGCGCAGGGCGGAAGCGTGCGACGGCTGCAGCGGGGCTGGATGGCCGGGCGTCGGGCCCCGCCGGTCGGCATTGAACGTTTTCGGCCGCTACGTCGTTAGTCCGGCCGAGGGAGGCTTATCAAAGGAGGCGATGATGCCGGCGAAGTCGAAGGCGCAGCAGCAGGCGGCGGGGGCAGCCCTGTCAGCCAAGCGCGGCGAGCGGAAGGTCGGCTCGCTGAAGGGCTCGTCCAAATCCATGTATCGCTCGATGAGTCAACGGCAATTGCGGGAGCTGGCTTCGGGTAGCCGGAAAGGCAAGCCCGAGCGCAAGTCGCAATAGGCCGCGCCGCACTAACACATCGGCAGTGAGAACCGATAGGCTGGTGATCCGGTTGCCCGGGTCGCCAGCATGAAATGGCCAAGGGTTATTTCCGCGGCGAACCCTGTCCCGTCGGGGCATATTCGCGTTGAGCGAAATGAAAATGATAACGGTGTTCGGCGGGACCGGCTTTCTCGGCCGGCGTGTGGTCCGTCATCTGCGCGAGCACGGCTTCGCGGTGCGGGTGGCAGTGCGCCATCTCGAGCACGTCGCAGCGCTGTTTCCGGACGACTCGAAAGAACCCCCGGCGGTGCGAGCGGACGTCGATGACGAGGCGTCGGTGGCGCAGGCGCTGGTGGGCGCCTGGGGGCTGGTGAACGCGGTCAGCCTCTATGCGGAAAAGGGCGGCCGCACGTTCCACAGCGTCCACGTGGAAGCGGCGGCGCGGGTGGCCGCCGTGGCGCGCGGCGCAGGCGTGCAGCGGCTGATCCAGTTGTCAGGGCTTGGGGCGGACACACATTCGCGGTCGGCCTATATCCGTAGCCGCGGGCAGGGGGAAGCGGCCGTGAGCGCGGCGTTTCCCGGCGCGGTCATCATCCGGCCGTCGGCGATGTTTGCCGCCGGGGCAGGTTTCACCGCCGCCCTTGCCGGTATGCTTCGCATGGCGCCGGTCTTTCCGATGTTCGGCAGCGGGGCGACCCGGCTGCAGCCAGTCTGTGTCGAGGACGTGGCCGAGGCGATCGCTCGCATTTTCGCGGCACCGGCGCCGGCCGAAACCTACGAGTTCGGCGGCCCCGAGGTGCTCACCTACAAGGCGCTGCTCCAGACAATCATGCGGCAGGCGGGCCTGCGCCGTCTTCTTTTGCCGTTGCCGTTTCCGTTGTGGCGGCTGCTGGCGTCCGTCGCCGAATGGCTGCCGAACCCGCCGCTGACCACGGGAATGGTCGAGCTGATGGAAGAGGACAACGTTGTTTCCGGCCGTTTGCCGGGCTTTGCGGTGCTGGAAATCACGCCAAAGGCCCTCGGGACCGTACCTGGCGGCAGAAAAGCCTGACGGAAAGCCTGCGACTTTTACCCCCATTGGCGCGAAGCGGCCTGTTGTGGCCTTATTCGCCCGACACGCACTTGTGGCGCACCGCTTGCGTGCCTTTATGCCGGGTTCAGGCCCGGCTCGACAAATCGCCAAAAGAGCTCTGATCGCAACTCCATGACGACCACCGACAGCGCGCCTCCCTCCGCCGGCGGCCACGACGACATCATCTATCCATCCGCGATCCCGTTCGTGCTGATGCATCTCGCCTGCTTCGCGGCGATCTGGACCGGGATCACCTGGCAGGCGGCTGCGCTCGGTGTCGGGCTTTACTGGCTGCGTATTTTCGGTATCGGCGCCGGCTATCACCGCTACTTCTCGCACCGCGCCTATTCGACCGGCCGCGCCTTCCAGTTTTTCCTCGCCGTGCTGTCGCAATCGACGACGCAAAAGAGCGTGCTGTGGTGGGCGGCCAAGCACCGGCATCATCATCTGCATTCCGACACCGAAGCCGACGTGCATTCGCCGCGCCAGCACGGTTTCATCTACAGCCACCTCGGCTGGATCTTTTCGCGCCGGCACGACGAGTTCGATCCGGTGAAGGTGGAAGACCTGATGCGCTATCCGGAGCTGCGCTGGCTGCACCGGCACGAGAAGATGCCAGGAGTGGTGCTGGCGGTGCTGTGCTGGCTGATCGCGGGCTGGCCGGGGCTGGTGGTCGGCTTCTTCTGGAGCACCGTCGCGGTCTATCACGCCACCTTCTGCATCAATTCGCTGGCGCACGTGCACGGCCGCAAGCGCTATGTCACCGGCGACGATTCCCGCAACAACTGGCTGCTCGCGTTCTTCACCATGGGCGAGGGCTGGCACAACAATCACCACGCCTGTCAGGCAAGCGTGCGTCAGGGCTTCCGCTGGTGGGAATATGACGCGACGTTCTACATCCTCACCGTGCTGTCGTGGCTCGGCCTGGTGTGGGACCTGAAGAAACCGTCGGAGGCGATCCTGCGCAACGAGCAGCAACTCGGTTCGCGCGTCGTAGACCGTGCCGCCCGGCAACTGGCGGCGACCTTCAATTCCGAGCGCATCGCCGCGCTGGTCGCTTCCGCGCTGGAGAGCCCCTCATTGACCTCGCTGCAGCAGCGGTTGGCGACCGCGCAGCAGCAGGCCTCCGACATCCTGGCCAATACGCACCTGCCGCATCTGCCGACCCGGGCCGAGATCAGCGCCCAGGCGCGCGCCATGTTCGTGCGCACGCGCTCGCTCGACGACATCGTCGAGCGCGCCTATCAGATGCTGCTGGACCGGATCGGCGCCCGCTTGCGCGAGCTGCCGCAGCCGGCGTAAGGCTAAAGATCTGCCGCAATCCGGTGCATAGTCGCCCGGGGCGAGGGCGGCCGTAGACGCGAGATATGAGCAACAACGACAAGGTTCTGGTGACCGGGGCGAGCGGCTTCGTCGGCTCGGCGGTGGCGCGCAAGCTCAAGGAGCGCGGCTTTCACGTCCGCGCGCTGGTGCGGGAGGCGAGTCCGACCGGGCACCTGACCGAACTCGATCTCGAATTTGCCAAAGGCGACCTGCGCGACGCCGCGTCCGTGCGCGAGGCGATGGGCGACGTGCGCTACGTATTTCACGTCGCGGCCGATTACCGGCTGTGGGCGCGCGACCCGCACGAGATCGTACGCAATAACCTGGGCAGCACCCGCAATATCATGGAGGCCGCGCGCGACGCCGGGGTCGAGCGCATTGTCTACACCAGCAGCGTTGCCACGCTGAAGTGCCGGCAGGCGGGCGATCCCTCCGACGAGACCATGCCGCTGAAGGAAGAACACGCGATCGGCGCCTACAAGCGCAGCAAGGTCGCGGCCGAGCGGCTGGTCGAGCGCATGGTGGGCGAGGGATTGCCCGCCGTCATCGTCAATCCGTCGACGCCGATCGGGCCCTGCGACGTCAAGCCGACACCGACCGGGCGCATCATCGTGGAAGCCGCGGCCGGGCGCATGCCGGCCTTCGTCGATACGGGGCTCAACATGGTGCATGTAGAGGACGTTGCCGAGGGACACATGCTCGCCTTCGACAACGGCAAGATCGGCGAGCGCTATATCCTCGGCGGCCAGAACGCGACGCTCGCCGACATTCTGGCGGTGGTGGCGGGCCACATGGGCCGCCGGGCGCCGAAGGTGAAGATCCCGCGCGGCGCCATCGTGCCGCTGGCGGTGGCCGCCGAGATGGTGGCGCGGCGCACCGGCAGGGAGCCGTTCGTCACGCTCGATGCCTTGCGCATGTCGAAGAACCGCATGTTCTTTACGGTGGCCAAGGCCGAGCGCGAACTGGGTTTCAAGGCGCGGCCCTACGCCGAAGGCATCAGGGACGCGATCGCGTGGTTTCAACAGGCGGGTTATTTGAAGCGGTGAGCGGCGCGGCCATCGCGGCGGTTTCGGAATCGAGTCATGCTCATCCGCCCTCATCCTGAGGAGCGCTCCGAAGGAGCGCGTCTCGAAGGACGAGGGCGGCCCATCCTTCGAGACGCATCGCTTCGCAATGCTCCTCAGGATGAGGCCGATTGAGGGACAGCACCTCAATCAAGGTGGATCAGGGACCGGGATCGACGTCCGAATAGCCGCCGGGCCTGCGCCCCGATTGTTTAACAGCTGCGATTACCTCCGGATCGGTCAGCGCTTTCAATTCATCGGTGTAGCGATAACCCGGCGCGTGCCCGGGAAAGCCGTCGCGCGTGGCCGGGTGGGTGTAGATTTCAACGAGTCCGTCCGGAAGCAGCGGCAGCAGGGCGACGAGCCGCCCGGTGGTGATGGCGCCGGTCCAGCGCAGGCCGAACACCGCGTCTGGTGTCGCAACTCCCGCACGCCTGGCCCGGCGGCGTAGCATTGTCGTCCACGGCGCCATGACGCGTTCTGACAAGGTCGGCGGCTTGTGATCAATGCGCGCGACGATGGCCGCCGGTTCGGACGGTACCCGCAGCGCCCTCAGGCCGTAATCCTGCCCGACCGAGAGCACCTCGCGGGCGATGGCCGGATGCACGTGGAAATGCTTGTGGGCGTTGACGTGATCGAGCGGCAGGCCGGTCTTGCGGAAGGCTTCGAACTGCGCAGTAATTTCGTGGCGCAATTGCCGGCGCACGCCTGGGCGCAACGCAATGTCGAAAGCGAGCCGCACCATGTCGCGGCGTAGCTGGCCATCGCTGTCGACGAGATCAGGAATGTCTTTGGGCCTGGAAGCCGGCGCGCCTTCGACCAGCACCAGATGCAGGCCCACCCGCAAACCCGGCAGGCGCCTGGCGAGCGCCACCGCCGGGGTGGCGGCGGGTCCCGCCACCATCAGGCTCGCGGCGCTCAGCACGCCGTTGCGGTGGGCCTCCTCGACCGCGGCGTTGACGTCTTCGGCGAGACCGAAGTCGTCCGCGGCGATAACAAGTGCGTTCAGAGCTGCACTCCGCGCCGCTCGCGCAAAAAGGCGAAGAACTCCACCGCCTCGCGCAGGCGCCGCTTCAGCATCTCACGGCTCTGCGCCATCTCCAGCACAATTGAAGCGATCTTGGGCGCGCGGAAATAGAAAGCGCGGTAGAATTCCTCGACCGAGTGGAAGATTTCCGAGTGACTCAGGTGCGGGTAGGAGAGCGGCGCGAGCTGCACGCCGTGCTCATCGACCAGTTCCGCGTTCGAGGTGTCGAGCCAGCCGTTCTCCACCGCCTGCTTGTAGAGGAACGTGCCGGGGTAGGGCGCGGCCAGCGAGACCTGCATGGTGTGCGGGTTGATATCGCGCGCAAATTTGATCGTTTCCTGGATGGTTTCTTTCGTTTCGCCCGGCAGGCCGAGGATGAAGGTGCCGTGAATCTTGATGCCGAGATCGTGGCAGTCCCTGGTGAAGCGGCGCGCGACTTCGACGCGCATGCCCTTCTTGATGTTGTGCAGGATTTGCTGGTTGCCGGACTCGTAGCCGACCAGCAAGAGCCGCAAGCCGTTGTCGCGCATGACCTTCAGCGCTTCGCGATCGACATTGGCCTTGGCGTTGCAAGACCAGGTAACGCCGAGTTTGCCGAGTTCGCGGGCAATCGCCTGCGCACGCACGGGATCGTCGGTAAAGGTATCGTCGTCGAAGAAAATCTCCCGCACTTCGGGAAAGTTTTTCTGCGCCCAGGCGACTTCCTCGACCACGTGCCCGACGCTACGGGTGCGGTACTTGTGACCGCCGATGGTCTGCGGCCACAGACAAAAGGTGCAGCGCGATTTGCAGCCGCGTCCGGTGTAGAACGACAGGTACGGGTGCTTTAGATAGCCGATGAAATATTCCTGGATGTCGAGGTCGCGCTTGTAGATGGGCGTCACGAACGGCAGATCGTCCATGTTCTCGACCAGGGGCCGGTCTTGCGTTTGCTGGATGTCGCCGTTGCCGTCGCGGTAGATCAGGCCGGCAACGTCCTTGAGGTCGCGGCCTTCCGCCACTTCCTTGATGGCGAAGTCGTATTCCTTGCCGGCGACGAAATCGATGCCGTCGGCCTTCTTCAGGTGGCCCAGCGGATCGACCGCGATATTGGCCCCGACCAGACCGACCTTGAGATTCGGGTTGACCGCCTTCATGGCGTTGGCGGTCTTGACGTCCGAAGTGAACGTGGGCGACGAAGAGTGCAGCACCGCGAGATCGTATTGCGGCGTCTGATCGAGCACCTGTTGCAGCCCGATGCCGTGAGGCGGCGCGTCGATCAGCTTGCTGTCCGGCACCAGCGCGGCGAGTTGCGCGAGCCAGGTCGGGTACCAGTGCGACTTGATTTCGCGGCGCGCCTGATAGCGCGAACCGGCTCCTCCGTCGAAGCCCTCAAACGATGGCGGCTGCAAGAACAAAGTACGCATGAGAGTGAACCCCTGGAGCGAGATGCGCTTGAATTAAGCTACCGTGCCCATCTGGCATTTTTGTTGGCGCATGATCTTGTTCCGAAAACCGGTTCCCGCTTTTCGGGATCATGCGCTAGTGAGAATCGGTGACCAGGGTGTCGTCCACCACCCGGAAGCGGTTGCCACGCCATTTTACCGTGGCGCCGAAGAAACTCGCGACAAAGACCCCGAACGACATCAGATCGTACAGCGGCACGAGCAGATAGCTGCCGGCGCGGGCCGCGAACCGGCGTTCCACGCGCCAGCATAGGGCGAGCCGGCAGGTCAGCGCAATTGCCGCCAGTGCGAGCGCCTGGCCGCCGCCGCCGAAAAGCGCCGCGGTGAGCGCCAGCGCGAACGGATGTGTGATGATGCCGCCCGCGTGGCCGGCCGGGTCGATGCTCTTGATCGTGCGGGCATAGCGGATTTGCGCGGCGAGCAAATGGTGGGCAGAACCGTCGCTGCAGACGTGGCCGAGCGCGAAGGGTGGCACCACTACCGCAAGACCAAGTTCGCGCACCGCCTGGCCGATGGCGTAGTCGTCGGACAACTGATCGGCGAACGCCCTGAAGCCGCCGATGCGCCGCAGCGTGTCGTGCGACAGGGCAATGGTGGAGCCGAAGCAGGGTTCGCCCAGGCCGGTGGCGAGGGCGACGAAAACGCTGGGCAGAAAATGGGTGTTGATGCCCATGGCGGCGAGTTGTGCCCACAGACCGCCCACGGGCACGCCGTGGTAGAGACAGGTGACCGCACCCACGCCCGGCCGCTGCAATTCGCTGATCACGTTCGCCAGGTAGTCGGGCCCGACCTCGATATCACTGTCGATCAGCACCAGCGTTTCGTGGCGCGCGCGCCCGGCCATGTTGATGAGGTTGGAGACCTTCAGGTTGCGCCCATGCACTGTCGGATCGACGTGCAATTCGATGGCCGCATCCGGGCGGGCCGCGATCAGGCGCTCAACCACGGCAATCGCCGGGTCCTCCGGGCTGCCGATACCGCACACGAGCTGCACCGGGGCGTCGTAGCGCTGGTCGTAAAGCGTGATGAGGCGCTGGTGCAGGCCCGGTTCATGCCCGCAGAGGGGCACCAGGATGGTCACCGGGACGGGGGTCATCTCGGGGTGATCATTATGCCGGCGGAAACGGAAGCTCAAAAATCCGGCAAACAAAAGGTATGCGCACCCGAGCAGAGCGCCTGCCAGCAGCGCATTCACGCCCCAGCGAAGAACTTCAGCCGTTGTCAGCATGCCCGCGGGTTCCCCACGTTGCCTCAGTTCTACCAGGCCCCGCCGTAACGGCGCTCGAGCGCTGACCGGGAAAGATACACCAGTTGGTGGTCGCGGCGAAGCACCGGTGGCCTGCGGCAACAGGATTTGTCACCAGGATCAGTAGGAAAATCAAGATGTTCTCGCCGCAGTGGTACAGGCTGCTGGCGGACCGTCAGCGGTCCACGGGGCGATTGCAGCGGCGGGTTCCGGGCCGCGCCGGCCCACCGGCCGGACCGGTTTCCCGCCCGTTTCGATGCCAACGCCGGGCGGGGCTTCCGCTCCCTGCGAAGGTGGGCTATGCAAGCCTATCTGTATGAATAAAATCGGCTTTTCGGGCCCGCCATCGCTGTGCGGCGGCCGAGCGAGCGTTCCGGTCCGGCCGGAACCGACATAGCCGTCAGACATTGTGCCAAGGTTTCATGGGGTCAGAGGCGTTGCTCCTACATGTTGTTTGACGTCATTGCCGGGCTTGCCCTTGGGATCTGGGGCTATCTGATCGTGGCCCGCGGCGGCTTCTGGCTGGGGTCCGTACGCGACGATGCGGCGGCCGCAGCTCCCCTGACATGGCCGGCAGTGGCGGTGGTGATTCCGGCGCGCAACGAGGCCGATGTGATCGTCGAAAGCGTTGGCTCGCTGCTCGCGCAGGACTATCCGGGTCCGCTGAGCGTGACCGCGGTCGATGACGACAGCGATGATGGCACAGGCGCGGTGGCGAAAGCCGCGGCGATCGCTGGCGGTCCGGCGTTGACGGTCGTGCGCGGGCGGCCTCTGCCGGCCGGCTGGACCGGCAAGTTGTGGGCGGTGAAGCAGGGCGTCGATGCCGCGATGGCGCAAGATCCGATGCCGGAATTCCTGCTGCTGACCGATGCCGACATCGCCCACGCGCCGGACAATGTGCGTTCGCTGGTGGCGCGCGCGCTGCAAGGCGGCTATGTGCTGACCTCGCTGATGGCCAAATTGCGCTGCACGAGTTTTTCCGAGCGGGTGCACGTCCCGGCCTTCATCTACTTCTTCCAGATGCTCTATCCGTTCCGTTGGGCGATGCAGCCGAAGGCGGCGACCGCCGCGGCGGCCGGCGGCTGCATGCTGGTGCGCGCCGGGGCACTGGAGAAGGCAGGCGGCATTGATGCTATCCGCCACGCGCTGATCGACGACTGCGCACTGGCCGCCAGGCTGAAATCGGTCGGACCGATCTGGCTCGGGCTGACCGGGCGTGCGGTGAGCCTGAGGCCGTATGACGACTTCGCCGAGGTCAGACGCATGATCACGCGCTCGGCCTACGCGCAGCTTCGCTATTCGCCGCTACTGCTGATCGGCACGCTGCTCGCGATGACGCTGGTGTTCGTGGCGCCGCCGCTGTTTGCGATTTTTGCGGGCGGGCTGGCGCGCTGGTTCGGCCTCGCGGCATGGGCGCTGATGGCGATTTCAATCCAGCCTACATTGCGGTTTTACCGCGTGTCGCCGCTCTGGGGCATCGCATTGCCGGCCATTGCGTTGTTGTATACGTGTTACACGCTCGACTCCGCCTGGCAGCACGCGCGTCGGCGCGGCGGCCAGTGGAAGGGACGCGCCCAGGCCGACATGGCGAGCCTGCAATGACCACAAGCGCAGAATTCAGGTCCGGCAAGGGATCGCACGACGAAAATTTCCCGGTCGCTTCGGTGCTGGTTCGCAAGCGGCACCGGCCCGCCGTGCTCGCGTTCTATGAGTTTGTGCGCGTCGCCGACGACATCGCCGACCACGCCAACCTGAAGCCGGAAGAAAAGGTCGCGCGGCTCGACAATCTCGAAGGCACGCTGCTGGGCCGCAACGACGACGAGCCGCTGGGCGTGGCCTTGCGCAACGTGCTGCGGGAGCGGGCGTTGAGCCCCGTGCACGCCCAGCACCTGTTGCGGGCCTTCCGTCAGGATGTGACCAAGCTGCGCTACAGGAACTGGGACGATCTGATCGACTATTGCCGGTATTCGGCGATGCCGGTGGGGCGCTTCGTGTGCGACGTGCACGGCGAGCCGCAATCGGTCTGGCCGGCGAATGACGCGCTGTGCGCCGCCTTGCAGGTCATCAATCACATTCAGGATTGTGCCACGGACTACCGCGATCTCGACCGGGTCTATATCCCGCAGGATGCGCTCGCTGCCGAGGGTCTCGATGTGACGGCACTAAGCGAGCCGCGCGCCAGACCCGCCTTGCTGCACTGCCTGCGCGGGCTGGTTGATCGCACCGCTCAGCTTCTGGAAGAAAGCCGGCGGTTCGCGCTGCAGCTCCACGATTCACGGCTCGCCATGGAGGTGGCCGCCATCCAGATGCTGGCTGAACGGCTGATCGATGTGCTGCGTGTACGCGATCCGCTGAGCGAGCGCGTGCACCTGTCGAAGGCTGCGATGCTGGGCATCGCGCTCAAAGGCGCAGTCTGGGCCTCGACGCGGCGGCTGTTCGGTCTTGCGACGCCAGACGTTCGTGCGCAGGCGCGGGGGTCCTGAGATGACGCGGGCCGCCGAACAGCAGAGGGCAGCGCCGGCGACCGGCGCGGCGGGCCGCGCGAGGGGCAGCTCGTTCTATCTCGCCATGCGCATCCTGCCGCGTGCGCAGCGCGAGGCCATGTTCGAAATCTATTCGTTCTGCAAGGCCGTGGACGATATCGCTGACACGGAGGAGGCGTCACGCGAGCAACGGATCGCACGCCTCGGCGACTGGCGTGAGCGCATCGCCACGCTTTACGCCGGCGGCGTGCCGGCGGGGCTCGAAGCGCTGGCCCGGACCATCAGGCAATTCGGTCTGCGACAGGAGGATTTCCTGGCGGTAATCGACGGCGTCGGGATGGACGCCAGGGAGGATATCCGGGCGCCATCATACGAAACGCTCGATCTTTATTGCGATCGCGTCGCCAGCGCGGTGGGGCGGCTGTCGGTGCGCGTCTTTGGCCTCGATGATGCGGATGGTCGCGCGCTCGCGCATCATCTCGGCCGCGCACTGCAATTGACCAACATCCTGCGCGACATCGATGAGGACGCCGGGGTTGGTCGGCTTTACCTGCCGCGCGAGGCGCTGCAACGCGCCCGGATCGACAGCAGCGATCCGGAAACCGTTGCGGCCAACCCCGGTCTCGCCACGGCCTGCGCTTACGTGGTCGAGCGCGCGCGCCATCACTTCAAGGAGGCAGACGCCATCATGGCGCGGTGCCCGCGCCGGCTGGTCAAGGCGCCGCGGCTGATGGAAAAGGCCTACCGCAGGATGCTCGACGGCATGGTTGCGCGCGGCTGGGCGCGCCCGCGCACCCGCGTGCGCGTGAGCAAGCCCCATCTCATCGGGATTGCGTTGCGCTATGCGTTCGTTTGACACCGGCACCGTACACATCATCGGCGCCGGCCTTGCCGGGCTGGCGGCAGCGGTGCGGCTGGCCGACAGCGGCCGCAAGATCTTCGTGCACGAGGCGACCAACCAGCCGGGCGGGCGCTGCCGCTCCTATTACGACCAGCAGACCGGCATGGTGATCGACAACGGCACCCATCTGGTGCTCTCGGGCAATCGCGCGGTGCTCGACTATGCGCGCACGACTGGCGGCGCGGCAACTCTCGATGAGATGAGTTCCGACTTCGCCTTCATCGATCTCGCCAGCAAGGCGCGCTGGGTGCTCAGGCTCAACAACGGCATGTTGCCCTGGTGGGTGTTCAACCAGAACGCCCGCGTGCCGGACACCAGGCCTTCCGACTATCTGCCGCTGGTGCGGTTGCTCTGGGCCTCCGGGGACAAGCCGCTCAAAGAGGTCATCGATTGCGACGGGCCGCTCTACAAGCGGCTTCTGGAGCCGTTCTTTCTGGCGGCGCTCAACATCAAGCCCAGGGACGGTTCCGTGAAGCTGGCGAGCAGGCTGGTACGCGAGACGCTGGCGCTCGGCGGGCAGGCCTGCCGTCCGGTGATCGCGCGCGAGGGTATCGGCAAGGCCTTCGTCGAGCCGGCGCTGGCCTGGCTCGACCGGCACGGCGTGAGAGTGGCCCAGCAGCACGCGCTACACGCCCTGGCGTTCGACGGCGCCCGCGTCAGCGCGCTGAAATTCGCCGACGAGACCGTGCCGCTCGGCAGCGCCGACCGGGTCATCCTCGCCGTACCACCCTATGCCGCGCAGAATTTCCTGCCGGGGCTCACCGCACCGTCATCTTTCCGTGGCATTGTGAACGCACATTTCAAAATCGATCCGCCAAAAGACGCGCCGGCCATGATCGGCGTCATCAATGCCATGAGCGAATGGATTTTCACCTTCGAGGGCCGCGTTGCGGTCACCATCAGCGACGCCGGCGAATGGTTCGACACGCCACGTGAGAAACTGGCTGAAGACATCTGGCGCGAAGTCGCCGCCGTGCTGAACCTGTCTGCAGATTTGCCACCGTGGCAGATCGTGCGCGAGCGCCGCGCCACCTTCGCCGCCACGCCGGAAGAGAACGCCAAACGGCCCGGGCCGGTGACCGGGTTCGACAACCTGTATCTCGCCGGCGACTGGACCGATACCGGCCTGCCGGCGACGCTGGAAAGCGCTGTGCGCTCCGGTAACGCCGCCGCCGAACTGGTGCATGCATCGGGGAGGGTGGCGGCATGAGCGACGTCGCGACCCACGCGCCCGTGCACCAAACGGACATCAACGCCGCGCTCGACAACGCCACGGCCGCGGCGACGCGCGCGCTCATCGACTGCCAGCGCCCGGACGGCCACTGGGTGTTCGAGCTCGAGGCCGACTGCACCATTCCCGCCGAATACGTGCTGCTGACGCATTATCGCGGCGAGGAGGTCGATACCGGGCTCGAACGCAAGATCGCGGTCTATCTGCGCCGCATCCAGAGTCCGGAACACAATGGCTGGCCGTTGTTCCACGACGGCGCGTTCGACATGAGCGCCAGCGTCAAGGCTTATTTCGCGCTCAAGATGATCGGCGACGATATCGAGGCGCCGCACATGAAGCGGGCGCGCGACGCGATCCTGTCGCGCGGCGGCGCCATCGAGAGCAACGTCTTCACCCGCATTCTGCTCTCGCTCTTCGGTATCCTGCGCTGGCAGAGCGTGCCGGTGATGCCGGTGGAGATCATGTTGCTGCCGGAATGGTTCCCGTTCCATATCAACAAGATCTCGTACTGGGGGCGCACGGTTATTGTGCCGCTGCTCGTCCTGATGACGGCGCAGCCGCGCGCCAGGAATCCGCGCGGCGTCACCATCGACGAATTGTTCCTGCAGCCGCCGCAGTCGATCGGCCCGCCGCACAAGGCGCCGCATCAGAAGTGGACCTGGTTTTCGGCCTTCCGCCTGATCGACATTGCGCTGCGACCGGCGGTCAAGCTGTCGCCCAGGGGCTTGCGCCAGCGCGCCATCCAGCGCGCGGTCGATTTCGTGAGCGAGCGGCTGAACGGCGAGGACGGCCTTGGCGCCATCTTCCCGGCCATGGCCAACGCCTGTCTCATGTTCGATGTGCTGGGCGATTCCGTTAAGGCCAGGATCGCGCGCGACTCCCTCGACAAGCTGCTGGTGATCAAGGACGACGAGGCTTATTGCCAGCCCTGCGTTTCGCCCGTGTGGGACACGGCGCTCGTCTGCCACACGCTGCTCGAAGAGGGCGGCGACGAAGCCAAGCGCCAGGCGCGGCGTGGGCTCGAATGGCTGACGCCCTTGCAGGTGCTCGATGTCGAAGGCGACTGGATCGCGCGCCGTCCGGGCCTGCGTCCCGGCGGCTGGGCCTTCCAGTACGCCAACCCGCACTATCCCGATCTCGACGACACCGCGGTGGTAGTGATGGCCATGGACCGCGCCCGCCGCGCGGCCGGCGCCGGCGAAGAGTTTGATCCGGCAATCGACCGTGCGACCGAATGGATTCGCGGCATGCAGAGCTCGAACGGTGGCTGGGCCGCCTTCGACGTCGACAACATCTACGATTATCTCAACAACATCCCGTTCGCCGACCACGGCGCGCTGATCGACCCGCCGACCGAAGACGTCGGCGCGCGCTGTGCCTCCATGCTGGCGCAACTCGGCGAGACGCCGGAGAACAGCGACGCGGTGAAGCGCGGCGTCGAATATCTCTTGCGCACGCAGCTTGCCGACGGCAGCTGGTACGGCCGTTGGGGCATGAATTACATCTACGGCACCTGGTCGGTGCTGTGTGCGCTCAATGCCTGCGGGCTCGGGCGCGAGCATCCGGCCATGCGCAAGGCGATGGAGTGGCTGACCGCGATCCAGAACGAGGATGGCGGCTGGGGTGAAGATGGTTCGAGCTACAAGCTCGACTATCACGGCTACGAGCCTGCGCCGTCGACCGCCTCGCAGACCGCCTGGGCGCTGCTCGGCCTGATGGCCTGCGGGGTGATCGATTCACCCGCGGTGAAGCGCGGCGTGAGTTATCTGCTCGAACATCAGGGTGACGACGGCTTCTGGAACGAGGAACGATTCACCGCCACCGGTTTCCCGCGCGTGTTCTATCTGCGCTACCACGGCTATGCGAAGTTCTTCCCGCTGTGGGCGCTGGCGCGCTACCGCAACCTGACGCGCAGCAACGAGCGCAAGGTGGCTTACGGGATGTGAGTTGCTGTCATTCCGGGGCGCGCACGGAGTGCGCGAATCCGGAATCCATAATCCCTGTGGTGCGATTGAGCGATAGGCCGGCATATGCAGTCCGGGTCCGGCGCTCACGCGCCGTTC
Organism: uncultured Pseudomonadota bacterium; assembly: GCA_963773715.1. Lineage (GTDB taxonomy): Bacteria > Pseudomonadota > Alphaproteobacteria > Rhizobiales > Xanthobacteraceae > Pseudolabrys. The sequence goes on from CAVZCM010000003.1 coordinate 1,565,104, forward strand.
CGGAATGACGAGTCGGATATCAGGGGCAAGTGCCATCGCAAAGACGAAATGCCCGGCGTGAGGCCGGGCATGACGCAGCTCGAATTTCTTCAGAGCCAGTCTTATTCCGCCGCTTCCATCGGGACCGGCGCTTGCCCGGTGGCTTCCTTGGCGCGCGCCTTTTCCTCGCGGATCTCGCCGAGCTTTTGCTCCACATGGCGGGAGAAGACGTATTCCGCCGGACGCTGCTGCGACAGGTCGATATCCGGCGCCATCGGCCCTTCAGTCTTGACGCCCTTGCGGAGCTTCAGGAGCTTCAGCGGATGCGAAATCGAGTCGACGACCGCCGTCGCCTCGAAGCCCGAGTGCACCATGCAGTCGGCACACTTCTCGTAATGGCCGACGCCGTAGGCATCCCAGTCGGTCGTCTCCATCAGCTCCCTGAAAGTCCTGGCGTAACCTTCGCCGAGCAAATAGCAGGGGCGCTGCCAGCCGAACACCGTGCGCGTCGGGTTGCCCCACGGCGTGCACTTGTAGGTCTGGTTGCCGGCGAGGAAATCGAGGAACAGGCCGGATTGGCTGAACGACCACTTCTTGCCGCCGTTCCCGCGCCTGAAGATGTCGCGGAAAAGCTGCCTGGTCGTCGTGCGATTGAGGAAGTGCTGCTGGTCCGGCGCGCGCTCGTAGGCGTAGCCGGGCGACACGGTAATGCCGTCGACGCCCATCTCCATGACCGTGTCGAAGAAGCGCGCCATGCGCTCCGGATCGGCATTGTTGAACAGGGTGCAATTGATGTTGCAGCGGAAACCTTTTGCCTTCGCCGACCTGATCGCTGCGACCGCGCGGTCGTAGGTGCCTTCCTGGCACACCGACTTGTCGTGATCTTGCTTGTCACCGTCGAGATGCACCGACCAGACGAAGTACGGGTCCGGTTCGTAGTCCTTCATGCGCTTCTCCATGAGAAGCGCATTGGTGCACAGATAGACGAATTTCTTGCGGGCGATGATGCCCTTGACGATCTGCGGCAGCTCCTTGTGGAGCAGCGGCTCGCCGCCGGCGATCGACACCACCGGGGCGCCGCATTCGTCGACCGCCTCGAGCGCGTCCTTGACCGAGATGCGCTGGTTCAGGATCTCGTCCGGATAGTCGATCTTGCCGCAACCCGCGCAGGCGAGATTGCACCGGAACAACGGCTCCAGCATCAACACCAGGGGGTAACGCTTGCGTCCGGCCAGATGCTGGCGAACGACGTAGCTACCGACAGTCAACTTCTGCAGGAGAGGAATGCCCAAGACTACCGTCCTTACCTATTTTGCTGCTGCTTTCCACGTCGAGGAGTTCGACGGGAACGCGGAATTCCATTTGCTCTTCTTCGCCGGGGAGGGTGGTCACCTCCACCGGCGGCGCGATCCTGCCGAGGGCGTTGATCGCATCCATGACCATCACTTCGGGCGCCGAGGCTCCCGCGGTGATTCCGACCGTTTCAACATTATCTAACCATTCCGGCTGAATTTCACTACCGTCGGCAATCAGATGGCTGGGGGTGCCCGCTTCGATGCCGATTTCGCGTAACCGGTTCGAATTGGAACTATTCTTGGCGCCCACGACGAAGATAACGTCCACTCGCTTGGCGAGTTCTCGCAGCGCCGTCTGGCGATTTTGTGTCGCGTAGCAGATGTCCTGGGTGCCGGGGCCGACCACGTCCCTAAATCGTCGGGTGAGGGCGGCGATGATGCCGCGCGTGTCGTCGACGCTGAGGGTGGTTTGGGTGACGTAGGCGATGGGGGTGTCGTGGGCCAGGTCGAGGGCGGCGACGTCCTTTTCGTTCTGCACCAGCAGGACCTTGCCCGGGATCTGGCCCAGTGTCCCCTCGACCTCGGGGTGGCCGACATGGCCGACCAGGATCACCGTGCGGCCCTGGCGCACGTAATGGCGGCCCTGACTGTGCACCTTGGAGACCAGCGGGCATGTGGCGTTGAGCACGTGCAGGCCGCGCTGACGGGCGTCCTCGACCACCGCCTTGGACACGCCATGGGCGCTGAAGATGGTGATGCCGTCGGGCGGCACCTCCGACAGCTCCTCCACGAAGACCGCACCGCGCGCCTTGAGCGTATCGACCACCCATTTGTTGTGGACGATCTCGTGCCGGACGTAGACCGGCGGACCGTATTTTTCGAGCGCACGTTCCACGATTTCGATCGCGCGCACGACCCCCGCGCAAAAACCGCGCGGCTGCGCCAGAATAACCTTCATGCAGCGCCCCCTTTTGCGCCCGTGCTGGGCACAAACTCATTGCGCGGCCATTCTGTGTCCCGGGTGCCGAACACCTCGAACACCTTGGCGACGATGCCGGCGGCGTCGAGCCCGGCCCTGGCGTACATGGCTTCCGGCAAATCCTGGTCGATGAACACGTCGGGCAGCACCATGCTGCGCACCTTGAAGCCGGTCTGGTCGAGCGCGCCGCTGTCGGCGAGGAAATTGAGCGTGTGCGCCCCGAAGCCGCCGATGGCGCCTTCCTCGATGGTGATCAGCAGCTCGTGATGGCGGGCGAGCCGGGTGAGGAGTTCGGTGTCGAGCGGCTTGGCAAAGCGCGCATCGGCGACGGTCACGGAAATGCCGCGCGCGGCCAGTTCGTCGGCGGCCTTCAGGCAATCGGCGAGCCGGGCGCCGAGCGAGACGAGCGCCACGGTCGAGCCCTCACGCACGATGCGGCCCTTGCCGATCTCGAGCGGAACGCCCTGTTCCGGCATCGGGACGCCGACGCCGTTGCCGCGCGGATAGCGGAAGGCGGACGGGCGGTCGTTGATCGCGGCCGCCGTAGCCACCATGTGCACCAGTTCGGCCTCGTCGGCCGCCGCCATCACCACGAAGTTAGGCAGACAACCGAGATAGGTGACGTCGAACGAGCCGGCATGGGTCGGGCCGTCGGCGCCGACCAGTCCGGCGCGGTCGATGGCGAAGCGCACCGGCAGGCACTGGATGGCGACGTCGTGCACTACCTGATCGTAGGCGCGCTGCAGGAAGGTCGAATAGATCGCCGCGAAAGGCTTGTACCCCTCTGTCGCGAGCCCGGCTGCGAAGGTGACGCCGTGCTGCTCGGCGATCCCGACGTCAAAGGTACGCTCCGGGAAGGCCTTGGCGAAAATGTCGATGCCGGTGCCGCCGGGCATGGCGGCGGTGATGGCGACGATCTTGTCGTCCTTTTGGGCCTCCTTCACCAGGCTTTCGCCGAACACCTTGGTGTAGGAGGGCGTGCCGCCCGACGACTTCTTCTGCTTGCCGGTGACGACGTCGAATTTCACAACGCCGTGGTATTTGTCTGCCGATTCCTCGGCCGGTGCATAGCCCTTGCCCTTCTGGGTCCGGATGTGGATCAGGATTGGTCCGTTCTTGGCGTCCCGCACATTGGTCAGCACGGGTACGAGCTGTTCGAGATCGTGGCCATCGACGATGCCGACGTAATAGAAGCCGAGTTCCTCGAACAGGGTGCCGCCGGTCACGAAGCCTCGCGCCAGTTCTTCCGCCAGCGCGGCCTTGTCGCGGAAGAAGCGCGGCAGGTGATCGGCCATTTGCTTGCCGAAATCGCGCAGCGACAGGAAGGTTGGGCTGGAGAACAGGCGGGCCAGATAATTCGACATGGCGCCAACCGGTGGCGCAATCGACATTTCGTTGTCGTTGAGGATTACGATCAGGCGCCGGTCCATGGCACCGGCGTTGTTCATCGCCTCATACGCCATTCCCGCCGAAATGGCGCCGTCGCCGATGACCGCGATGACGTTGTTGTCCTTGCCGGCGAGATCGCGCGCCACTGCCATGCCGAGGCCCGCGGAGATCGAGGTCGACGAGTGCGCCGCGCCGAACGGGTCATATTCGCTCTCGGCACGCTTGGTGAAGCCTGAGAGGCCGCCGCCCTGGCGGAGCGTGCGGATACGGTCGCGCCTTCCGGTGAGGATCTTGTGCGGGTAGGCTTGGTGGCCCACGTCCCAGAGCACGCGGTCGTTCGGCGTGTTGAACACGTAGTGCAGTGCCACCGTCAGTTCGACGACGCCGAGACTGGCGCCGAGATGGCCGCCGGTCGCCGCGACCGTACTGATGGTCTCTGCGCGCAGTTCGTCGGCGACCTGCTGCAACTTCGATACGTCGATCCGGCGCAGGTCGGCCGGGCTCTTGATCGTGTCGAGGAGGGGGGTGCCTTCGGTGACGTCGAAAATCGGCTTGGGCGCTGTCATTCGTGGCTAATCCTTCAACGAAAAGGTCGCGGAGGTCGGCTTGTCTCCCCCTCTGCGGCCTCGGACTGCCGCCCACGAGAACGTCGCGCGCTACTCGAAAGGCTACTCAGTCAAGAACAATCAAGGTCGGGTGCCAATGGTTCCTCTATTGGCGGGATTTTGGGCTCTTGGAACCCGGGAAACAATGGGTTCCGAGCAGAATCGGATGCATAGGAGCTCTTCAGAGGCAAGGCTTCCCATATTTCGACATATATGGATTTCCGTGCCAACTCAGGCGGTTAATTCCCGGCGCAGCGGTGCGGCCGCTGGATCGCTTGGTCCGGCGAACGGACGGATCGGCAGCTGAGTGTTGCATTAGGGCTACATCCACATAAAGGGCGGAGGTACTCCCTTCCGCCTGAATGGTGGTCGGGCTGGCCTGTTCGTGTCTCAGGCGCCCACTTCGGCGTGGAAATTGCCGTCGGCGCGGCCATGTGCCACCAGGCGCGGGTAGTGGCGGCGCAGGTCGGACAAGATAGCCGCGATGGGAATATCCTCGAAGGCGCCGCGCTCGTTGAGATACTCCATGTGCCGCCGGCCGGCCGGATCAAAAGGGTGGAAGAGCGAATCGTTGACCCCATCGAATTCAAGCGGCGTCAGCCCCGCGCGTTCGCACAGCGCGCTATCGAAGGCCGGGGTGCATTTGACCCAGGCGCCCTCGATCTTGAGCTCCGTGTAGGCGTGCCAATAGAAGGTGTCGCTCTCGGTCAGCACCCGAAGCCGCCTTGAGGTCAGATGATTGCGCACGTCGGCGAAGCCGGGGCGGGCGGGAATGCCGACTGCGCGAGCTGAGGCCGCGAGCACGGCGGACTTGCCGATGCAGAAGCCGCGTCCTGCGGACAGCACGGCGCTCGCGCGGAACACGTCCGGGTCTGTGTAGTCGAGATAGGGATCGTAAACGATGCCGTCACGCACGGCGCTATAAAGTGCAACAGCGCGGGCCTTGTCATCTTGCGTGTCGCTTGTCGCAGCGCGGGCGAAGGCGCGCACATCGGCGTTTTCACTGTCGATGAACGTCGTGGCTCGAAGGAAGTCTGGATCGGGCATGTTCCGGGTCGGCGCTATGGCGTCGGCGCATGGCATATGTGATGCTGCCGGCGCCAGTCAATCGCGATCGGCGCGCATCACAGTTGCGTGCAGGGCGGAGCGGCCAATTCGACATCGGCGATTACCGGCAGGTGGTCTGACATGTGGCGCGCGCGGGCGTCGGTGAAAAGCCGGCGGAGGGCATTGCGCGGCCGGCAATAGATGCGGTCGAGGCGAAGCAGCGGACAGCGGGCCGGGAAGGTGCGAAACCGGCTGCGGTCCGGAAACCGCTCCGCCAGCACCGACCGCACCGAGCCCGGCCAGAACCAGTCGTTGAAATCGCCCATCATGATGGTGGTCATCTCGGCGCCGCCGGCGAGCGCCAGCAACAGGCGGGCCTGGCGCCGACGCTCGCCGATACTCAGCCCGAGATGGGTGGCGACCACGCGCACCGGGCCTGCCGGTGTTTCGATCTCGGCGCGGATGGCGCGCCGCGGCTCGCGCTCGGGCGCGGAGATGTCGTGCACCTCGTCGCTGATCAGCGGGCAGCAACTGATCAGCATCTGCCCGTAATGACCGTCGGCGGTGGTGATCGAATGCGCGTTGATGCCGTGTTTTCCGAGCGCCGCCTGCAACAGCGCAAACGGATCGTCCGTGGCGCCTGCGCGTCCGCGCGAATCCACTTCCTGCAACGCCACGATGTCGGGGCTCCATGCCTCGATCAGCCTGACCACGGCCTGGATGTCGAACCGGGGATTGAGCCCGACCGCGCCGTGGATGTTCCAGGTCATGCAGCGGATCGTGGAACGCGCGTCGTTCACTGCTTGCCCCAGAATTTCGACACCAGCGCCTGCAGACCAATGGACAGGGCGACCCAGCCGATCACGGCAAGCGCCAGCCAGGCGAAGGCTTCCAGGCCCGGGTGGGCGATCATGCGGGATATCTGATGGCCGAGGGCGGCCATTGCAACGATTCCCGGCAGCATGCCGAGCGCCGTGCCGATGAGGTAGTCGATGAAACGGATTCGGCTGGCGCCGGCCACCAGATTGATGATTTCGAATGGCGCCACCGGTACCAGCCTGAGCAGCGCCACGGCGATCAGTCCGCGCCGACGAATCCTGTTGCGGATGCGGTTGAGGCGCGGTCCGAGGACGTTGCGGAGCGTCTCGCGACCGACAAGTGCGCCGATGCCAAAGGTGATGAGGGCGCTGACCAGCGAGCCGGTCGCGGCATAGGCAAAGCCGAGCCACGGGCCGAAAGCGGCCGCGGTCGCCGCGATCAGCACGGTGATCGGAAAGAACAACAGGCTGCTGCCTACAAACAGGCCGAGCACCACGAACGGTCCCCATGGTCCTTCGGCGAACGACCGGAGCGCCGCCTGCACCCGGTCGGGATTCGCAAGCGACGCGAGCGGCGTAAACTGCCACGTCAGCACCAGTGCAAGCACGAGCGCGCCGGCGGCGGCGACCTTGATGATGTTCGACAACGATCGCTGGGGCGCTCCGCCGCCAAGAAAATCCTCGGCAAACGCCTCGGCGCCGATCGGCTGCTCCGGATCGGCAATGCCTTCGAGGTAGGCGGCCCAGTCCGTACGGTCGGGCGGACCGTCGTCGATCGGCTGCAATTGATGGCCGTTTGCGCCCAGCCGGTCGGCAAGCGCAAGCAGCGAGCCGTGTTCGGCAAAAGCGGCGGCGACGTCGTCGGCGGTAACGCCGCAATGATCGGCGATCAACCGCTGGCGGAGCGCCGCGATATTGGCGCGTTGGGTGTCATCGTGGGCTTCGATGGCGATGTTGCACTCGGTATCGGTGCCCATGGAGCGGTTGTTGAGGTTGGCCGAGCCGATGTGCAGCAGGAGATCATCGATGATCATCACCTTGGAATGCACCATGGTGTGGGCGGTCTTGCCGTTCTGGTGGACAACAGGGGAGACCAGGCGCACACGATCGGCATGGCCGGACTCGCGCAGCAACTGCGTGAAACGTATGCGGCCGTTGCGCATGCTGCGCGCCTCGATCCAGGATGCGTGCGTCGCCGGCGCGATGATCAACACTTCGAGGCGGGGCTGTTCGCGCAGGCGCCTGGCAATTGCGTCGGCGACGGCGAGCCAGCTGAGAAACTGGTTTTCGATATAAATGGTGCGTTCGGCAGCGCCGATGGAGTTGAGAAGCAGCGCCTCCACCTCGCGCACCTCGGGTTGCCGCTCGAACCGGGGCTGGGTGCGGGCAATACCGATATCGGTGTCGGTGAAGTCGGGCTCGACGTGGTCGGGCCAGGGATCGTGCGTTCCCTCGACCGGCGGCAGCGATTCGTGCGCGACACATTCCCAGCGTGCGCGCGCGAGCTCACCGAGCGCGCGCGCGGCTGCGCCATCGATCAGCATCTGCACGTCATGAAACGGCGCGTAGCGCTGACCGGTGTGATCGCGGCGCAACGGGTTGTCGGCGCGGTGGTCGGACGTGTCCCACCGGCGCACGGTGACGTCGAGCCCGCCTGCGAAGGCGATGGCGTCGTCGATGACCACCAGTTTCTGATGCTGGGAGGAGCCGACCGGCACCGCGTCGTCGAGGCAGAACCGGATGTTGGCGGGCGTGTTCCAACGCAGCGTAAGGGTCGGGAACAGTTCGCGTTCGGGGGCGTAGAGCATGGCGAAGTCCCACAGCAGAAGCGATATTTCAAGCTGTGGCCGGCGTTCGACCAACGCGGAGAGGAATTCGGCGAGCGTCTCGGGAAGGCCGTCGTCGGCGTGGCCTTCGGGGCCAACCAGGCGTGTGCGGCTGTGGATGTCCCAACCGATGATGACTGCGCTGCGCTGTGCGTTGAGCAGGGCGGCGCGCACGGCGCCGAAATACGGCGCGCCGTCGAGAATGACTGCAGCACGGGCCGCCCGTTCGATACGCCAGACATTGTGGCGGGGGCGCAGAATCATGGGCGAACAATCGGTCAGGCGATCGTCGTATTGGCGGGCGGGATATTGTGGGGCGGAAAGAATAATCCCTTGAACGCATCGAACAGGGTTTTGGTTCCATGACGCGAACCACCCTGCTGTCACGGCGCCGGCGCGCGTGCAAACCGGACGCGCCCGGCCTGTAAAGGCGGCAAATACAACGAATTAACAGGAACAGGGGCGCGTCAGCGTCCCTGGTAGGACGGCGTATGCACGACGAGGCCGTCAAGCTCTTCCGTGATTTTGATCTGGCACGACAGACGCGAAGTCGGCTTCACCTCGAAGGCCATGTCGAGCATGTCTTCTTCTTCCGGGGACGGCGGGCCGACAACTTCGCTCCACTTGTCATCTACGTGCACGAGGCAGGTGGCGCAGGTGCATGAGCCGCCGCATTCCGCGACGATAGAACCGATGTCGTTGCGCAGCGCGGCCTCCATCACGGTCGAGCCAAGCTCGGCATCGACGGTGTGAGTGGCGCCGTCGTGGTCGATGAAGGTGATCTTCGCCGTGGTCTGTGTTTTTTCAGGGGCGGTGCCCTCGGCGCTCAATTGATCGCTCATGCGACCCCCAGTTTCTTCTGCAAGTTGGTCGACGAGGTCGTGTACTGGAACACCAGCCGCTTTTCCGGATAGACATAGTGGAAGGCCTTCTGTGCCATCAGCGCGCCTTCATGGAAGCCGGACAGGATCAGCTTGAGCTTGCCGGGATAGGTGTTGATGTCGCCGATGGCGAACAGACCGGGCGTGCTGGTCTCGAAGGCGGCGGTGTCGACCGGGACCAGGTTCTCCTCGAGATTGAGGCCCCAGTCGGCGACCGGGCCAAGCTTCATGGTCAGACCGAAGAACGGCAGCATGGCATCGACCTCGACGCGGGAGACCGTGCCGTCCTTTTCCTTGATGCCGACCGCAGTGAGCTTGCCATCGGGGCCTTCCAGCTCGGTGACCTGGCCGATCTTGAGATCCATTTTCCCGGCATCGACCAGCGCGCGCATCTTGTTGACGCTGTCGGGCGCGCCGCGGAATTCGTCGCGCCGGTGCAGCAGCGTCAGCCGCCTGGCGATGGGCTGCAGGTTGAGCGTCCAGTCGAGCGCCGAGTCGCCGCCACCGACAATCAGCAATTGCTTGTCGCGGAAGGCGTCCATCTTGCGCACCGCATAGTGCACCGACTTCGCTTCATACGGCTCGATGCCATTGATCGGCGGGCGCTTGGGCTGGAACGAGCCGCCACCGGCGGCGATCACCACGCATTTCGTCTCGAAGGTCTTGCCGGCGTCGGTGCCGACGCGGAACAGCGGATCGCCGATGTTCTCCAGCGTGGTCACCATCTCGCCGAAATGGAATGTGGGACCGAACGGTTTGATCTGCTCCATCAGGGCTTCGGTCAGGCCGCTCCCGGTGATGAACGGAATGCCGGGAATGTCGTAGATCGGCTTTTCCGGATAGAGCTCGGCGCACTGGCCGCCGGGGCGATCAAGGATGTCGACCAGGTGTGCCTTGATGTCGAGCAGCCCGAGTTCGAACACGGCAAACAGGCCGACCGGTCCGGCGCCGATAATCAGTACGTCGGTCTTGATAGTCTCGCTCATTCCGCCCGCTCCGGCACCCGCCGGCTCCCCCGTGTCTGTTTTTCGCCCGGCGCAGTCGATTTGCGCCCGATGCGGCTAGCGGAAACCGGCGCCATCTGCAACAGCTCCGCCAGGTTCTGCTCGGGCGTCTTGCCGGTGGTGACGAGCTCGGCCGCGGCCTTGGCGTAGAGCGGCTCCCGGCTGCGGAGAATTGCGACCAGATCCTCCATGGCGCGGGCGCTGCCGGCCATCGGCCGCATGTCGCCTTGCTCCATCACGCGCTTCATGTGCTCGTCGGGGGCGGCGCGCACCCAGACCGTGAAACAGGACGCCAACAACAGTTCAAGGGTACCCGGCTCCGTGACGATGCTGCCGCTGGTCGCCATCACGAAGGCGTGGTGCTGGCGCAGTATGGTCTCAAGCGCCTCGCGCTCGGCGCGGCGGAAGGTCTCCTGGCCGAACATGTCGAAGATTTCGCTCAAAGGTGCTCCGGCCATGCGCTCGACCTCACGGTCCAGCTCGATGAACGGCACCTCCAGCTGCGCCGCCAGCAGCCGGCCGAGAGTCGACTTGCCCCCGCCGCGCAGGCCAATCAATGCGATGCGCCGGTTGCGCAGCTCGTCAGAGGGTTCACTGAATTTCTGCAACAGCAGTTCGCGTGCTTCGCTGAGTGCCGTCGGCGGCAGCCGTTCGAGGAACTGGGTGAGCAGCACCAGGTCGAGCGCCGGCTCGGCGCCCTCGTTGACGAGCTGGGTCACCGGCAGGCCGAGCGCACGCGAAATCCGCCGCAGCAGCACGATCGAGCCGTTGCCCTTGCCGGTCTCGAGCTGGGCCAGATAGCGCTCGGACACCTTGGCGTGCTGGGCCAGCACCTTGCGCGACATGCCGCGCCGGTTGCGCAGCGTGCGCACGCGTTCGCCCAGCCGGTGCAGATAGGCGTCGGAATCGCGGTTGAAAGCGGGTGTAGCGGGCGTCATCGGCTCGGAAAGCGGTCAGAATTATATTGCAGGATACTATGCGGCAAGGCGGTGGCGGATGCAAGCAGTTCCGCCATCTTGCGGTGCGAAAACTAGTTGAAAACGTAACTAATTTCAGGATGGGCCCTCGTGGAGGGAATCTTATTTCCATTCCGGCCCCGTTGTCGCCAACGGAAGGCGATGCTATTGAGATGCAACATAATGCATCAAAAATGCAGCGGCGGCCGGCGGGTCAGACTGCGTCCGGCGGGACCTGAAAGGGATCAGGCAGGGCTTATGACCACACTCGATTATCAGACCGAGCCTGCGCGCTACCGTCACTGGCGCATCGAACTGGACGGCGAGGTTGCCTATCTGATCATGGACGTCGACCAGGCTGGCGGCCTCGGCGATTACGAGCTCAAGCTCAATTCCTACGACCTCGGCGTCGATATCGAATTGAACGATGCGGTGCAGCGGCTGCGCTTCGAACACCCGGAAGTGCGCGCGGTTGTCATCAAGTCCGGGAAGGACAACGTGTTCTGCGCCGGCGCCAATATCCGCATGCTCGGCAAATCCACCCATCAGCAGAAGGTGAACTTCTGCAAGTTCACCAACGAGACGCGGCTTTCGATCGAGGACGCCAGCGACAATTCCAGGCAGATCTACATCTGCGCCATAAACGGCAACGCCGCCGGCGGCGGCTACGAACTGGCGCTCGCCGCCGACCACATCATGCTGGTGGACGATCGTCGCTCTGCGGTGGCGTTGCCGGAGACGCCGCTGCTGGCGGTGCTGCCCGGTACCGGCGGACTGACCCGCGTGACCGACAAGCGCAAGGTGCGGCGCGACCGCGCCGACATGTTCTGCTCCATCGAAGAGGGTATCCGCGGGACGAAGGCCGTCGACTGGCGGCTGGTCGACGAGGTGGTTCCCAATTCGAAATGGAAGGAGGCGGTGTCCGCGCGCGCAAAGGAGATCGCTGCGCGTTCCGACCGCCCGGCCAACGCCAGGGGCATCAGGCTCAATCCGCTCGATCGCAGGATCGAAGCGGACCGCGTGACCTATTCCCACGTCGACATCGAAGTCGACCGTGGTCGGGGGCTGGCCAATGTCACCGTGCGCGGACCCGGTCGAAGACGTGCCGGCCTCGGTCGAGGCGGCGCATGCGCTGGGCGACAGGTTCTGGCCGCTCACGGTCGCGCGTGAACTGGAAGATGCCATCCTGCACCTGCGCTCCAACGAACGCGAGATCGGCGTGGTGCTGTTCCGCACCGACGGCAATGCGCAAGGCGTGCTGGCGCACGACGATTTCCTCATCAAGGCCGATGGCGACTGGTTGATGCGGGAGATTCGCCATTACTTGAAGCGCGTCCTGAAGCGTATCGACGTCACGGCCAAGAGCTTCATCGCGCTGATCGAGCCGGGCTCGTGCTTTGCGGGCACGCTGGCCGAACTGGCTTTTGCCGCCGATCGCTCGCTGATGCTGGTTGGCACCCGCGAGGGCGACAACCGGCCGCCGGCGGCCGTCACGCTCGGGCAGGCGAACTTCGGCCTTTATCCCATGGGCAATGGGCTGACCCGTCTGCAGACCCGCTTTCTTGGCGAACCGGAGACGCTCGAGACGCTCGCGAAAAGGATCGGCGACGCCATCGAAGGCGAGGAGGCCGCCGAACTCGGTCTTGTCACCGTGGCCTACGAGGACTTCGACTGGGATGACGAACTGCGCATCCTGCTGGAGGAGCGCACCAGCTTTTCGCCCGACGCCATGACCGGCATGGAAGCGAACCTGCGCTTTGCCGGCCCCGAGACCATGGAAACCAAAATCTTCGGCCGTTTGACCGCCTGGCAGAACTGGATCTTCCAGCGGCCCAACGCCATTGGCGAGCAGGGTGCGCTCAAGCTCTACGGCTCGGGCGTTTCGCCGACCTACAACAGGGAAAGAGTTCTGAGAGCGCGTGCCCGCAGCGCTGCGCGTGGGAAACGACTGGAGGAATAACAATGGCGATGGACGCAGTCGACTATGACGGCCTGATCCCGAATAACGTCAGGCTCGGCCAGGACGTGCGCGTCAAACGCGCGCTGGAGAAGTGGCACCCCGGCTACATCGGCTGGTGGATGGACATGGGGCCGGAGGGCTTCCAGAACGCGCTCGTCTATTTGCGCACCGCGGTCGGGGTCGATCCCAAGGGCTGGGCCAAGTTCGATTATGTACGCATGCCGGAATACCGGTGGGGTATTCTGCTGGCGCCGTCGCGCGAGGAGCGCAAGATTCCGTTCGGCACCCACAAGGGCGAAGCCGCGTGGCAGGAAGTGCCCGGCGAATACCGCGCCATGCTGCGCCGGCTGATCGTGATTCAGGGCGACACCGAGCCGGCCTCGGTCGAGCAGCAGCGCCATCTCGGCAAGACCGCGCCGTCGCTCTACGACATGCGTAACCTGTTCCAGGTGAACGTGGAGGAGGGCCGTCACCTTTGGGCGATGGTCTACCTGCTGCAGAAATACTTCGGCACCGACGGCCGCGAGGAAGCGGAAGCCCTGCTTGAACGCCGCTCCGGCGATCCCGACACGCCGCGCATGCTCGGCGCCTTCAACGAGAAGACGCCGGACTGGCTGTCGTTCTTCATGTTCACCTATTTCACAGATCGCGACGGCAAGATGCAGCTTGAGGCGCTGGCGCAGTCCGGCTTTGATCCGCTGTCGCGCACCTGCCGCTTCATGCTGACCGAGGAAGCCCACCACATGTTCGTGGGCGAGACCGGCGTCACCCGCATCATCCAGCGCACCTGCGAGGCGATGAAGGAAGCCGGCATCAAGGATCCCTATGAGGTCGAGAAGATCCGCAAGCTTGGCGTCATCGACCTGCCGACCGTGCAGAAGAAGGCCAACCTGCACTTCTCGCTGACACTCGACCTGTTCGGCAACGAGATATCCACCAACGCCGCCAACGCTTTCCATGCGGGTCTCAAGGGCCGTTATCGCGAGGAACGGCTCAAGGACGATCATCAGCTCGAAAGCGGCACCTATCCTGTGCTGCGCCTGATGGACGGTGAGATCAGAAAAGATGACGCGCCCGCTTTGTCGGCGCTCAACATGCGACTGCGCGATGATTACGTGGCCGACTGCCAGACCGGCGTCGACCGCTGGAACAAGGTGATCGCCGAGCATGGCATACCGTTTGAGATCAAGTTGCCGCACGTGGCGTTCCACCGCCACATTGGCGAGTTCTCGCGCACCAACGCGGACGCCGACGGCAGGATCCTCTCCCCCGCCGAATGGACGAACCGGCGCACCGACTTCCTGCCTTCGGAAGCTGACAAGGACTTCATCGAAAGCCTCATGCAGCCGGAACTCGAGGCGGGCAAGTACGCGAGCTGGATCGCGCCGCCCAAGGTCGGCATCGACAACAAACCGGGCGACTTCGAATACGTGAAGATCGCCGACGCGTAAGAAATAATAATCGTCGCTCCGGGGCGCGGCCGTCCGGCCGCGACCCCGGAAGTCATGATCGCCGTGGGGCATTATGGCGTCCGGGTCCGGCGTCGTCGTGCCGCCCCGCAATGACGGATGACGGGGAGGATGCGATGACGGCGGAGACACTGGAAAGCTATCTGGGCGGCCGCTGGTCGCGCGGGCAGGGCGTCGAGACCGAACTCATCGATCCGGTCAACGGCGCTCATCTGGCGCGCGCCAGCGCCCGCGAACTCGATTTCGCATCCGCGCTCGACTTTGCGCGCAAGCAGGGCGGGCCGGCGCTGCGCGCACTCTCCTTTGCCGAACGCGCGAAACTTCTGTCGGCCGTCGCCGACGTGCTGGCCGCCAACCGCGCGCGCTATGAAGAGATCGCTATCGCCAATTCCGGTAACACCAGGATCGATGCGGCGATCGACATCGACGGCGGCATCGGCACATTGAAATATTACGCCCGCCTCGGCGCCGGCCTGGGCGCGGCCAGGGCGCTGCTCGACCAAAAGCCGGTGCGGCTGGCGAAGGCCGAAAACTATCAGGCCATCCACATGCAGGTGCCGCGCCACGGCGTCGCCGTGCACATCAACGCCTTCAATTTTCCGGGCTGGGGCCTGTGGGAGAAGGCGGCCTGTGCGCTGCTCGCCGGCATGCCGATGCTGGCCAAGCCTGCGTCGGCGACCTGCTGGCTCAGCCACCAGATGGTGCGCGACGTGATCGCCGCCAAGGCGCTGCCGGAGGGCGCGCTCAGCCTGCTGTGCGGCGGCATCGGTGGCCTGCTCGAGCATGTCGGCGCCGACGACGTGATCGCCTTCACCGGCTCGTCGGGCACCGCGCAGCGTATCGTCTCGCATCCTGACGTTCTCCGTCGCGGCACCCGCGTGAACGTCGAGGCCGACAGCATCAACGCCGCGCTGCTGGCGCCCGGCGTTGCGGCGGCGACGCCGGCGTTTGACGCTTTCGTCAAGGAAGTGGCGAAGGAAATGACGCAGAAGGCCGGGCAGAAATGCACCGCCATCCGCCGCGTGTTCGTGCCGGCGCAGCAGGGCAATGCGGTGGCCGAAGCGCTTGTCGCGCGGCTTGCCAGGGTGACGGTCGGCGATCCCCGCGACGAGAAGACACGCATGGGTCCGCTGGTCACCCGCGCGCAACAGGATGCCGCCTTCGACGGCATTCGCCGTCTCGCCGGCGAAGCCGATTTCGTCACGGGCGGCCTCAACCCGCCGACGCTCGACGGCATCGACGAGGAGAAGTCCGCCTTCGTCGCGCCGACGTTGCTCAAGGTCGAGAACGGGAGCGGCAGCGCCGTGCACGACACGGAAGTGTTCGGGCCGTGTGCGACCATCGTGACCTACAGGGACGAGGCCGAAGCGTTTGCTCTGATCGCGCGCGGCGGCGGCTCGCTGGTGGCGTCCGTCTATGGCGATGACCGCGACTTCCTGGCGCGGGCGGCGCTCGAACTCGGCGCCAGCAACGGCCGCATCCTGGCGGTCGAGCCGGCGATCGCCGATGCGCACACCGGCCACGGCATTGTCATGCCGCAATGCCATCACGGCGGCCCCGGCCGCGCCGGTAACGGCGCCGAACTCGGCGGTCTCCACGGCCTGCGCTTCTATCAACAGCGCGTGGCGGTGCAGGGCTCGACCGATCTGCTTGATATCCTGCAGGCGGGAGCGGCGCCGATCTAGGCTGCATACTCATAAACGGTAGGCAAATCAGCTGAAAGGTGATTCAAGCTTTGCAAAGGAGCTTGATCATGGCCCGCTACGAACTGACCGAGTTTGAGTGGAAGATCATCCAGCCTCTGTTGCCGAACAAGCCGCGTGGGGTGCCTCGGGTGGATGACCGCAGGGTACTGAACGGCATCTTCTGGATTTTGCGGTCCGGCTCGCCTTGGGCCGACTTACCTGAGCGTTATGGCCCTCCGACGACAGTCTACAACCGCTTCAACCGATGGCGGAAAGCAGGCGTCTGGGACAAGTTGATGGACGCAATCATCGCAGCCCACGACGGCAAGGTGCAGATGATCAATTCCAGCACGGTGCGGGTTCACCAGCAGGCTGCCGCCCAAAAAAACAGGTTGGAGGCGCTTGTATCGGTCGAAGTCGTGGAGGGCTGACAACCAAGCTGCATCTGCGGGTGATCGGCAACGGTCTGCCGGTTCAGATCGAATTATCGCCCGGCCAGATGAATGATCAACCGATGGCCGAACTTCTGCTCAACGACCTTCCGGCCGGAGCCGACGTCATCGCCGACAAAGGCTACGATGCCGACTGGATCAGGGACCTGATCGAGGATCAGGGCTGCACGCCGCATATCCCGCCTAAATCGAACCGCTACGACGGCATCACCTACAGCAAGACGAAATACAAAAAGCGCAACCTGATCGAACGCTGCTTCAACAAACTCAAGCAGTTCAGGCACATCGCGACCCGTTACGACCGCAGCGCCTTAAACTACCTCGCAATGGCCAAAATCGCTTGCCTCCGCCTATGGCTCAGGTTTTATGAGTCCGCAGCCTAGCTGGTTGCCGTGGCGGCAGGGGCGACGTCCACCGCCGCGATAGCTGGTGCAATGATCGCTTTCAACCCGCCCAGCCCGGATGCAGCGAGCTCGAGCCGCCAGCCATAGGCGTGGAGCACGTCCTGCACGATGGCGAGACCCAGACCTGCGCCATCGCCGCGCTGGTCGAGCCGCGCGCCGCGTTCGAGCATGTGCGCGCGTTCGGCGGGCGGGATTCCCGGCCCGTCGTCCTCGACCGTGATTGCGAGGCTGGCCCCGTCCGCGCCGATGCGCACGCGGCCGCCGGCGTGACGCGCGGCGTTCTCCAGGAGATTGCCCAGCACTTCTGCGAGGTCGGTACGGTCGAGCGGCACGTTCGTTTCGCCGCCGATACGGGTTTCGAACTCGAGCCGTTGCGCCGCAGGCGTGCGCGACAGCGTGGCGATCAGCAAATCGACGAGCGGCTTGAGCGGTGTGGAAACGCCGCCGCGTTGCCGCGCCGTGCCGCGCGCCCGCGCGCGCGCCAGCTCGCGGTCGACGTGGCGGCTCATGGCGTCACCCACCGCCTCGATGCCCTGGGCGAGATCGTCATCACCGCGTTCGCGCAGGCGCGCGGCATCGGCGGCGAGCGCGGCAAGCGGCGTCTTGAGCCCGTGCGCCAGGTCGGCGGCGCGGCTGCGTGAGCGTTCGATCTCGCGCTCCTGGGCGTCGATCAGGCCATTGACCTCTTCGACCAGCTGCTTCACCTCGGCCGGGACATTCGCGGGCAGGTGTTTGCGCTGGCCGGAGCGGATATCCGCCACCCCGCGGCGCAGCGCGTCGAGCGGACGCAGGCCCAGGCCGACCTGGATCGCGGTGGCGATCCCCAGTACCAGCCCCAGCACGCCAAGCGCGACCGCCAGATCCCTGGCGAAACTCGATGCGGCGACCGAGACGCGCGCAAGATCGGCCGCCACTGCCACCCGCACCGGCACGCGCCGATCGCCCATGGTGAGCAGCACGCGGCGTTCGCTGACCAGGAGCCGCGCCTTGGCCGGCCCGAGGATAACGTGATGGTGCAATTCGCCGGGCGACGGCTCGTCCTGCGGCAGTTCCAATGCAGTGTCCCAGAGCGAGCGCGACCGCAGCAACTGGCCGCGGTCGCCGGACACCTGCCAGTACAGGCCCGACAACGGAGCGGCGAAACGCGGATCGGCCGGCGGCCGGCTCACCACCAGCTTGCCCTGCGCGTCGGTATCGATGCCGGCAACCAGTTGCTTGAGATAGATGTCGAGGTCGTCGCCGATGGTGCGAGTAACGTGGCGTTCAAACAGCAGGGTCAGCCCCGCGCCAGCGATGGTCAACGCGATCAGGATGGCGACGATGCCGCCGGCCACCAGCCGCAGCCGTAGCGATCCCCGGCTCACGGCGACAACTCCGGCACGAGATAGCCGAAGCCGCGCCGGGTCTCGATCAGCTCGGGTCCGAGCTTCTTGCGCACGCGGCCGACCAGCACTTCGAGCGCGTTGGAGTCGTGATCCTCGCCGTGGCCGTAGACGTTCTCGTCGAGTTCGTGCTGCGATACCACGCGGCCGCGATGGCGCAACAGATACGCGACCAGCCGGTATTCGAGCGGCGACAACGCGACCGGCACACCGCGCACGGTCACCTTCATCTGGCGCTCGTCGAGCTCGATGTCGCCGGCAATCACCACTGAGGAAGCATGACCGGCGGAGCGGCGCACGATCGAGCGCAGCCGCGCCAGCAATTCTTCCATGCGGAAGGGCTTGGGCAGGTAATCGTCGGCGCCGGCGTCGATGCCGTCGACGCGCTCGGCCCAACTGCCGCGCGCGGTCAGGATCAGCACCGGCATGGTGCGGCCGTTGGCGCGCCAGCGTTTGAGCACCGCCAACCCGTCCATGCCGGGCAGGCCGAGGTCGAGGATAACGGCACCGTAGTCTTCGGTGTCGCCGCGGAACCAGGCTTCGTCGCCGTCGCGCGCGGTCTCGACCACGTAGCCAGCGGCCTTCAGCGCGCCCTCGACGTCGGCAGCGATCCGCCGGTCGTCCTCGACTAGCAGCAGGCGCATTACTTCTCCCTGATCTTTTCGATCTCGCCGCTGCGCGCGTCGACATAGACTTCATACAGGCGGCCTGTGCTGTCGACGACGCGGAATTCGTAGCGCCAGCGGCCGTGTTCGCGTTCGATTTCGACGCCGGCGACGTCGCCCGGCAGCTTGCCGCGCACGGTGGCGAGGATTTCGGCGAGCGATTTGATCTCGCCGGCCTCGACCGCGCGATGGACGGCATCGCGCTCGTGCTCATCGTCGCTGGCGACGGCGGCCGGCGCCGCCGCCGTCAGCAGGGCGGCCGCCAGTAGCGGCCTCGCAAGAAATCGTGAAAAGGCACGTAAACGCATGGGCGGAGAATGCCCTGGTCGACCTGACAAATCGCTGACATGGATCAACAGGGGCCCGTCAGCGGGGCTCTGCCAGGGTCGCGACCGTGGCGGCCGGGGTTCGGTCGCCAGGACTCGACCAGGACCCGAGACGGAAACCCCGAAAGGACGAAGACCCATGGGCAAGGCCATCATTTTCGGCGCCATTGCAGCCCTGTTCGGCTTTGTGGCCGCAGCCCAGGCCTGCAACGACGACGCAACGCCCGGCATGAAGGGCGACAGCCACATCATCCGGGACGTGGAGACCGAGGGCCGCGGCGAAAGGGCCGGGCACAAGAACGGCGAACGCGCGGAAGTTCAGGACCGCGACGATGACCCCCGCGAGCACGGCAAGGAAGCGCGCGGGCGCGAGCACGGATCGGGCGCGTACGAGGACCGCGACTGACACGCAGTCTTCGATGCCCGCATCGGGGAGCCGGTGGCCCTGGCTGCCGCCGGCTCCTTTGCTTTTGGGGGAGGGCACAGCGCCATTAGCTGACAATTCACTGACATCGTCCAACAGCCTGCCGTCATTGCCCCTCTGCCAATGTTCATGCATCGCCTCGCCGCATGACGCGGCCGGGCTGAACAGACCGGAGAGAACCATGCGCAAGATCACCGTCGTCACCGTTGCCGCCGCCTTGCTCGCTACCGCCGCCACCGCTCACGCTGGCAGCCTCGGCCGTCCCTGTACAGCCGCGCCGCAAAGCCAGTGGCTGTCGATCAACGAACTGCAGGCCAAAGTCGAAGCCCTCGGCTACAAGGTGCGGAAGGCCAAGCTGAAGAAGGCCTGCGGCGAACTCTACACGCTCGACAAGAACGGCCAGCGGGTCGAGCTGTTCGTCGATCCGACCAACGGCAAGATCGTCGGTCAGCTCTGATCGGCGCGCAGTAATGACAAGCGTCAACCACGCGATCGAAGCCGGCGGCGCGACGCCGCCGGCGACGGTCAAAGTCTGGGACCCGTTCGTGCGGGTATTCCACTGGTCGCTGGCGGCGCTGTTCCTGCTCGCCTATGCGACTGGCGACGAGGTGGAGCAGGTGCACATCGCGGCCGGCTACGCGATTGCCGGATTGCTCGCCCTGCGGATTGTCTGGGGTGTCGTCGGCCCGCGTCACGCGCGCTTCGGCGATTTCGTGCGCTCGCCGCGCGCAGTGCTGCAATACTTGCGCGACGTGGCGCTGCTCAGGGCGCCGCGCTATCTCGGCCACAATCCGGCCGGCGGCGCCATGGTGGTGGCGCTGATTGTGATGCTGATCGGCACCTGCGCCACCGGCTACATGATGACGACCGAAGCCTATTGGGGCTCGGAAGCGTTTGAAGAGGTGCACGAAGTGTTCGCCAACCTCACCATCGGCCTCGTCGTCATCCACGTGCTCGGCGTGCTGGTGGCGAGCTTCGAGTACCGCGAGAACCTGGTGAAGGCGATGGTTACCGGGCGCAAGCGTGCGAGCGATCGATAATCCGTCATTCCGGGGCGCGGCCTTAAGGCCGCGAACCCGGAATGACTGGCGGATTATGGCTCTGCCGAAGCCTGCAAATCTTCGTCGCGCAGCCTGAAACGCTGGATCTTGCCGGTGGCGGTGCGCGGAAGATCGTCGCGCAGTTCGATCCAGCGCGGGAATTTCCAGGGGCCGGCCTTTTCCTTGACGTGGAGCTTCAGCTTCTCCAGCAGGCCGTCGTCGGCGCGATAGCCGTTCTTCAGGACGATAAAGGCCTTCGGCTTGATCAGTCCGTCGGCGTCGGCCTTGCCGATGACCGCGGCCTCCAGCACCGCTTCGTGCGAGATTAGCGCGGCCTCGACGTCAAACGGCGAAACCCACATACCGGACACCTTGAACATGTCGTCGGTGCGCCCGCAGTAATAGTAATAACCGTCAACGTCGCGCCGGTACTTGTCGCCGGTGTGGGTCCATTCACCGACGAAGGTGCGCCGGCTCCTGGCGCGCTGGTTCCAGTAGCCTTCGCCGGCGGAAGGCCCGCGCACGATCAGTTCGCCGATCTCGCCGGTGCCCACGTCTTTCCCATGATCGTCGACAATGCGCGTCTCGTAGCCGGGCACCGGCTTGCCTGTCGAGCCATAACGAATGTCGCCGGGCCGGTTGCTTAGGAATGTCTGCAGCAGTTCGGTGGAGCCGAGCCCGTCGAGCACATCGACGCCGACCACGTCGCGCCAGTGCTCGCCGATATGCGCGGGCAGCGCTTCGCCGGCCGAGACACAGATACGCAAGCGGTCAGAGCCGACGCCCTTGCAAATGTCCTTGTGCGCCAGCAGGGCAGTGTAGAGCGACGGCACGCCGTAGAAGATGGTGGGCCTGTAGCCGCGCATGATCTCGAACACGCCCTCCGGGGTCGGGCGGTGTGGCCACAGCACGGCGGTGGCGCCGACCGACAACGGGAAGCTCATGGCGTTGCCGAGGCCGTAGGCGAAGAACAGCTTGGAGGCCGAGTGCACGACGTCGTTCTCGGTAATGCCGAGCACGCCCTGGCCGAACAGCCTGGCGGTCGCCATCAGGTTGGTGTGAACGTGCTTGACGCCCTTGGGCTCGCCGGTCGAGCCGGAGGTGTAGAGCCAGAATGCCACTTCATCGGAGATGGTCTGCGCCGTAAACGGTTCCTCGCTTGCCGCGGCAATCACGTCTTCGAAATGGTGCACAGCGCGGCCGGGAAACATGGCGGTGTCAGCCGCGGTGGCGTCGACCAGGATGATGGTCGTGAGATGAGGTAGCGCGTTGACAAGCGGTGCGATGGTCGGCACCAGTGACGACGCCAGCACGATTGCCGGGGCACGCGAGTCCGCGAGCATAAAGGCGTATTGCGGTGGCGTCAGAAAGGTGTTGAGCGGAATGGCGATGCAGCCGGCGCGGATCGTGCCCCAGAACGTCACCGGATAATCCACCGTGTCGTGCATGAGCAACCCGACGCGGTCCTCGTGTTCGAGGCCGAGCGCGCGCAGGCCGTTGGCGAAGCGGATGCTGCGTGCCTGCAAGTCGCCGTAGGTGAGCGAACGTTCGGTATCGATAAAGGCCACCTTGTCGGCGCGACCCTGTTCGATGTGGGAGTCGACGAAGTCGCTGACGGCGTTGTAGGGACGGCGCGTGGTGAAGTCCTCCAGCATACCGGCCCCGTCCCTCAGTCGCCGAAGAGCCGCATGAGCAGCCGTCGCGCCAGCACGCCGGCGACGCGGCGCCGGTAATGGCCGGGCGTGAAGGTGGTCTTCATCGGCATGATCTGATCGCGCACCAGGGCGTCGAGGCCCTTGATCACCCGCTCATCTACGCCGCCGCCGCAGAGTTCGGCGGTGCCGGTAAGCAGCACAGGCCGTGGATTGGTGCCGGTGATGGCGATGCGAAGGTCCGTGAGGGTATCGCCCTCGCGCCTGAGCGCGACCGCGACGCCGGCGACCGGATATTCGATCGAACGGCGGATGCGGATCTTGTCGTAGGCCGAGCGCAGGCCGGGCGTGTTCTTCGCGCGCACCGATGCGACGATCTCGCCGGGCCGCAGCGAAAGATAGTATTTGCCGTCGCCCCGGGTCCCGGTGATGGGCGCGTCCTGACGCGCGAAGCCGATATAGAGCTGTTCGAGCGGGAGGGTACGCTTGCCGTCGGGCCCGGCGATGTCGACTTCGGCGTTGAGCGTGAGCAGCGCCGGCGCCAGATCGCCGGAATAGGTGGCAAAGCAGACGCCGCGGCTTTTCGGCGCTACGTGGCACATGGTGCCGGTGGTCTTCAGGCAATGGTTATTGGCCGAGCGCCACCATTCGCTCTGATTGTAATAGATGCAGCGGGTGTCGAGGCAGAGATTGCCGCCGACCGTGCCCATGTTGCGGTGGGTGGGCCCCGCGATGTGGCTCGCGGCCTCCGCCACCACCGGATAGTGCCTGAGGACGTCGGGGTGTTCGGCGATCTGCGACAGCGTCACAGACGCACCGAGTTCCAATGTGTTTGCATCCGCCCTGATCGCGTGCAGTTCGCTCACGCGGTTCATGTCGATCAGCACCGCCGGCGCGACGATGCCACGCCTGATGTTGACCACCAGATCGGTGCCACCGCCGAGTGGTCTGGAGTCCGGATGTTGCGCGCGCGCCGCCAGCGCCTCGTCGAGCGTCGCCGGCTGAAGGACGCGGAATTCGGGGAGGGCGTCCATCAGGCGCCCCCGTTCTTCTTGGGCGTCGCGCGATTGCGTTTCTCCAGCGCCTCGAACACGCGATCCGGGGTCACCGGCAGGTCGTTGAAGCGGAGCCCGATGGCATCGGCGATGGCGTTGGTGAGCGCCGGCAGAAAGGCGGCGAGCGAGCCTTCGCCGGCTTCCTTGGCGCCAAACGGACCATACGGATCATTGCTCTCGACGATGCCGACTTCGATGGGTGGCGAATCCTGGATGGTTGGCACCCGGTAATCGAGCATGTTGCCGGTCACCATCAGGCCCTCGTGGTAGCCGACTTCCTCGCTCATGGCCTGGCCCATGCCCATCCACACCGAGCCCTGCACCTGGCCTTCCACCGTCAGGCGGTTGAGCGCCTTGCCGCAGTCGTGCGCGACCCAGACCTTGTCGACGGTGACGACGCCGGTCTCGTCATCGACGCTGACTTCGACGACCTGCGCCGAGTAGGAATAGCCCATAGTGCCGCCGATGGCGGCGCCGCGGTACTTTTTGCCGCCGTGCGATTCCGGAATGGTGGAATAGTTGCCGGTGACGGTGATGGTGCCGGAGTCTTTGAGCGCCTCCATCACCACTTCGTCGAAGGTCGCGCCCTTGTCCTGAACGCCGGCGCGATAGATCTCGCCCAGGCACTCGATGTCTTCGGGTCTGGCGTCCAGCATGCGTGCGGCGGCGTTGACCAGAAGCGCCTTCAGGTTGCGGGCGGCGTCTAGCGCGGCATTGCCAACCATGAATGTGACGCGCGAGGAATAGGAGCCGTTGTCCTTCGGCACCACCTCGCTGTCGCCGGTGACGACGCGCACGCGCGCCAGACCGAGGCCGAGCACCTCGGCGACAGTCTGCGCCAGGATCGTGGTCGATCCTTGGCCGATGTCGGCCGCGCCCGACAGCACCACCAGCGAGCCGTCGAAATCGAGCTTGATCTTGACAGTGGCGTGCGGCTCGCCGGTCCAGTTTACCGGCTTGGAGGCGCCCGAGATGTAATGCGAACAGGCCATGCCGAGGCCTTTGCCCTTTGGCATCCGGTACTTGCGCTCTTTCCAGCCGCTCTCGCGCTCGACCCAATCCAGGCATTCGGGCAGGCCGTAGGAGTTGATCATCAGATCGTTGTCGGTGAAGCAGGGCGCGTTCAGGAGGTTCGCGCGCCGTACCGCGAACGGGTCGAGGCTCATCTCCGCCGCCATCTGATCGACCAGGCTCTCGAACGCGAAGCGCACATCGACCGTGCCGTGGCCACGGAAAGCGCCGCAAGGCGGGGTGTTGGTGAGCACGCGCTTGCCCACGTACTTGACGTTGTGCAGGTCGTAGATGGCGTAGAGCATCGAGCCGGCATAGAGGATTGTCACCACGCCGTAGCCGGAATGCGCGCCGCCGCGCTGGTCGCACTCGCATTCCACCGCGGTGATGCGGCCGTCCTTGCGCATGCCGATCTTGAGGCGGATATCGGTTTCCGGCCGGCCGCGGTGGGTGATGAAGGTCTCCTCGCGGTTGGTGACGATGCGCACGGTGCCGTTGGCCTTGCGCGCCAGCAGCGCCGCAATCAATTCGACATTCAGCGTCTCGGTGCGGCAGCCGAAACCGCCGCCCACATGTGGCTTGACCACGCGGATGCGCGACATCTCCATGTCGAGGATCTGCGAGAGCATCAGGTGTACGTAATATGGCACTTGCGTGGACGCATGTACGGTCATGCGCTCGCGCACCGCATCGAATTCGGCGACGGCAGCGTGCATTTCCATCTGGTTCTGGCAGACCTCGGCGCAGTTATAGATGCCCTCGCGCACCAGGTCGGCCTCGGCGAAGCCTTGCTCCGTCGAGCCCAGCTCGAACAGCACGTCACGCTCGACATTGCCCGGCTTCTTTTCGTGCAGTTGCGCGGCGTCGGGCGCGAGCGCTGCGCGGGTGGTGTAGTACGCCGGCAATTCGCGCACGGTCATGCGGATGGCGGCAATCGCTTTGCGCGCGGTGGCGTCATCGACCGCCGCGACCGCGGCCACCGGCTCGCCGCGATAGCGCACCTTGTCGCGCGCCAGCGGATATTCGGTGCGCGCAATCGGCAGCACCCCGAAGCCCTTGTCGCAATCGGCGCCGGTGACAATCGCCTTCACGCCCCCGATCTTCAGCGCCTCCGACACGTCGACCGAGATGATTTCGCCGTGCGCGTAGGGGCTTCGGTAAATGCGGCCCGCAAGCTGGCCGGGCGCCACGATGTCGGCGGTGTATCTGGCGCGGCCGGAAACTTTTTCCGGGCCGTCGATCATCGGAACGTAATCGCCGATGTTGTGTGCGGGCGCGTTGGTGTTCATGGCGCGCCCCATACCGCGCCGTCATTCCGGGACGCGCCGAAGGCGCGGACCCGGAATCCATACCCCGCAGCGTCGGGACTATGAATTCCGGGTTCGCTGGCTGCGCTCGCGCCCCGGAATGACAGAAAAGGACTCATGGGCTCACCCCTTGCGCGTTCAACGCCACAGCGAACTTCACCGCCTCGATGATCTTCACGTATCCGGTGCAGCGGCAAATATTGCTGCCGAGCGCGTCCATGATCTCGGCGTCGCTCGGATCGGGATTTCGCCGCAGCAATCCGGCAGAGGCCATGATGAAACCCGGCGTGCAATAGCCGCACTGCGAACCGAGCTTCTCGTGGAAGCCACGCTGCACCGCCGACAATTGTCCGTCACGGCCGAGCGCTTCGACCGTATCGACGCGCCTGCCTTGCAAGGTGGAAGCCAGCGTGAGGCATGCAAGCACCGGCTTGTCGTCGACGAGCACGGTGCAGGCGCCGCACTCGCCGCCGTCGCAACCGGTCTTGGTGCCGGTCAGTCCGATCTGTTCGCGCAGGAAATCGAGCAGCAGCAAATTGTCCGCGACCGCGTCAGCGCGGTCGCGGCCGTTGAGCGTGAACTCAAGCAGCCGGGGCAAGGCGTTATTCTCCCCTCTGGCGGCGCGTTTTCTGTCGAATCGCGCTTCGTCCCAAGTCTTGTTTGCTATCAGGACACACCAGGGGGAAACATCTCTCCAGACCCGTTACCGGGAATGGCTGGTACGGTTCCCCGCCGTCAGCATGAATCAGCCAAATTTGGCAATGACTTCTGCGGGAATGGCGACGGCACCGATCTTCTCGGGATTATCCCTGGAGCGCGCGGCCCAGACCCGGGTCTCGACGCCCTCGACCGCCATATCCCCGCCGACGCTGATGCGATGGTCGACATCGAAGCTGGAGCGGCGGAACCCGGATATCCGGGAGGCGATCTCTACCGTGTCGCCGAATTTTATCGGCGTGTGGAACTCGGCGCGCACATCGACCAGCGGAACGCCAAGGATGTCGAAGGTCGAAGCCAGATCAGGCGGTCTCACACCCAGGGCGGCGTCGAACATGAGCCATGTGCTGGCGTCGAAGAATTCGAAGAAGCGGCTGTTGAACACGATGCCGGCGGGATCGCAGTGGCCCCATTCGATCATCATATTTCTGCGAAAAACAAACGACGTCACGACTCTCGAAGCCTCCGCCTGATTGGGGTCGGCCGCTTTATAGCGGGCGGCGGAGTGCCGGTAAAATTCTCGCCGGGCAGGTCGCCGGACCTGATCGTCAGCCGGCCCTGAAGGGGAAGGGCCGCACGGGGAGCAGGGGGTCATGGCGGGCTCTTTGCGGGCGTTGACCATTTCCAGCCCTGTTTCAGGGTTTGCAGGGCAGCGCCGGCGTTCTCCCGAGTTTGGGCCGGGAAGGAAATTGTTGCGGTCCGGGCGGGTCGATCCGGGAATTATCTTCTTATTTTCCGGCACTTGTTGCGGTCCGGCAGAACAAGCTTCTATTTAGGGGCTCTCGCTGGTTGCGACGGAAAGAGCCGAGAGCATGATCCCGATCCCGAAGTCCGCGCCTTTCGCCGAGGAGGAGATCGCGTTGCTCAACAGCGTGGTCGGTCCCGCGACCCCGGTCCAGCGGGCGTGGCTGGCGGGCTTCCTCGCCGGCATCGAGCATACCGCCGCCAGCGAGCAGCCTGCGGCACTGGCGCGCGCCGCTGAGCCACTTACGATTGTATTCGCCAGCGAGTCGGGAAACTCGGAGGCGCTGGCCGGCGACATGGCCAAGCAGGCGCGCAAGCTCGGTTTCAGACCGCGCGTCATCGACATGGCCGACCTGGAATTGGCCGACCTCGCCAAGGCCAGGCGTCTGGTCGTCATCGCCGCCACCTGGGGCGAGGGCGAGCCGCCGGCGCGCACCGTGCAGGTCTATAACGAACTGATGGGCGAGGGCGCCCCGCGCCTCGACGGCGTGGAGTTCGGCGTGCTGGCGCTGGGCGACACGGCCTACGCCGGGTTCTGCGCCATCGGCAAGGCCATCGACGCCCGCCTCGAGGCACTCGGGGCCAGGCGCGCCGTTGACAGGGTCGATTGCGATCTCGATTTCGCCGAGCCCGCTGCGCAATGGATCGGGAGCACGCTCAAGGCATTGGCGCCGGAAGACGACGGCCGCGGCCGCGTGATAGAGGTGGATTTCACCCACAGGCCGGCGGCTGCCGCGGCCGGCAATATCGTCGAAGCCGAGATTTTCGAGCACGTAAATCTGAATTCCTCCCGTTCGGAAAAGGAAACGGTGCATCTGGCGCTCGGGTTTGACGGGGCTGCACCCGTTTACGAGCCCGGCGCCTCGCTCGATCTCTATGCCGAGAACGATCCGGCCTATGTCGACGAACTGATGTCGCTGGCGAAGGTTTCGGACGATGGTTTGCGCAGCGAACTGATTGCTTCGCGCGACGTCACCACGCTGTCGTTGAAGTCGCTGGAGACTTTCGTGGCGCAGACCGATCATGCCGAGGTCAAGGCGCTGATCGAGGGGCGCGCGGTGCGTGGCTGGCTCGCCGGTCGCCAGCTCATCGATCTGATCGAAGCGTTTCCGGTGACGCACAGCGCCGAAACCCTGCGCGCGCTCACGCGGCCGCTCGGCCCGCGCGCCTATTCGATCGCGTCCTCACGCCGTGAATTCGAGGATGAGGCGCATCTGCTGATCTCCGCCGTGCGCTACAACCTGCACGGTCGCGCCCGCAAGGGCGTCGCCTCCACCCATGTAGCCGAGCGACTCAAGCGCGGCGACCGCGTGCGGGTGAAGGTGAAGCCCAACAGACATTTCGCGCTGCCGTCGCCCGACCGCGACATCGTGATGGTCGGCCCCGGCACTGGCGTCGCGCCCTTCCGCGCCTTCGTGCAGGAGCGCCGCGCCATCGAAGCGGCCGGCAAGAGCTGGCTGTTCTTCGGCGACCGCAGCTTCACCCACGACTTCCTCTACCAGCTAGACTGGCAGGAGGCGCTGAAGGACGGTTCGCTCACCCGCATGGACGTCGCCTTCTCGCGCGACACGCCCGAAAAGGTCTACGTCCAGCACAAGATATGGGAGCGCCGGCGCGCGCTGGTCGACTGGCTCGAAGGCGGTGCGCATTTCTACGTTTGCGGCGATGCTCAGGCGATGGCCAAGGACGTGCGCGCGACGCTCACCAAAGCCTACGCCGACGTGAAGGCGTTGTCGCTGGAAGTCGCCGCGGACGTCGTGGTCAAGCTCGAGCGCGAGAAGCGCTATCTGCAGGACGTTTATTGAACGAACAGAATGCTGTCATTCCGGGGTGCGCTGAAAGCGCGAACCCGGAATCCAGCGAAACAGCAAAGCTTTATCTGCATCTGGATTCCGGCTCTCGGCCGCTCTGCGGCCTCGGCCGGAATGACGGGACAATGCCATGACCGACGAACTCTCCCGCAACGAGCACATCAAGGAAGCGAGCGCCTACCTGCGCGGCACGCTCGCCGAAGGGGTCGCCGACGAGGTTACCGGTGCGATCGTCGAGGACGACCAGCAGCTTGTCAAATTCCACGGCATGTATCTGCAGGACGACCGCGACCTGCGCGCCGAGCGCGCGCGCAAGAAGATGGAGAAGGCGTTCTCCTTCATGATCCGCGTGCGCATGCCCGGCGGCGTGGTGACGCCGGCGCAATGGCTTGCGCTCGATGGCGTCGCCCGCGACTACGGCAACGGCACCATGCGGCTGACCACGCGGCAGACGGTGCAACTGCACGGTATCATCAAGTTCAATCTGAAATCGACGCTGAAGGCCATCGACGCCGTTTTGCTCAACACCATCGCGGCCTGCGGCGACGTTAATCGCAACGTCATGTGCAATCCGAATCCCTTCCAGTCCTCGGCGCATGCGGCGGCGCAGGAGCTGGCCAAGGCCATATCCGATCATCTCTTGCCGCGCACGCCAGCTTATCGTGAGGTGTGGCTCGATGGCGAGCGCATCGCCGGCGGCGAGGAGGAGGAGGCGGTCGAGCCGATCTACGGGAAGACCTACCTGCCGCGCAAGTTCAAGATCGTGGTGGCGGTGCCGCCCTCGAACGACGTGGACGTGTTCGCCCATGACCTGGGCTTCATCGCCATCCTCGACCAGGACGGCGGGGTCGAAGGCTGGAACGTCACCGTCGGCGGCGGCATGGGCATGACACACGGCGAGCCCGAGACCTATCCGCGCACCGCCGACGTGATGGGTTTCTGCCACACGGAAGAGGCTGTGAAGGTTGCGGAAGCAGTCGTGACCGTGCAGCGCGACTGGGGCGACCGCAAGAACCGCAAGCACGCGCGACTGAAATACACCATCGAGGACCGCGGGCTCGACGCCTTCCGCGCCGAGGTCGAGCGCCGCGCCGGCATCGGGTTCAGGGCGGCCAAATCGTTCAGGTTCACCTCGACCGGCGATCGCTACGGCTGGAACGCGGGCGCCGACGGGCGCGCGCATCTGACCTTGTATGTGCAGAACGGCCGCGTCGCAGATCGACCCGGCGCCATGCAGATGACGGCGCTGCGCGAGATCGCCAGGATCCACGACGGCGATTTCCGCATGACGGCAAACCAGAACATCATCGTCGCCAACATCGCGACCGACAAGCAGAGCGAGATCGAGCGCATCGCGCGCGAGGCGGGCCTCATGGCGCCGTGGTCGGGGCTCAAGCGCAACGCCATGGCGTGCGTGGCGCTGCCGACCTGCGGGCTGGCGCTGGCCGAGAGCGAGCGCTATCTGCCCGGGTTGATCGACGCGCTGGACGAGAAGCTGGCGTCGCATGGTCTTTCGGCTGATGACATCGTCATCCGCATGACCGGCTGCCCGAACGGCTGCGCGCGACCCTATCTGGCGGAGATCGGTCTCGTCGGCAAGGGGCCGGGCCGCTACAACCTTTATCTCGGCGCCGCCTTCGACGGCTCGCGGCTCTCCAAGCTCTACCAGGAAGACGTCGACCACGACGCAATCGTTGCCGCGCTCGATCCCGTCTTCGCGGCCTACGCCAGCGGGCGGCAACCAGGCGAACGCTTCGGCGATTTCACCATCCGTGCCGGCTTCGTGGCGGCGACCGGCAACGGCGCCGACTTCCACGTCAACACCGGCGCGCGCCGCGCGCCCGCCCCGGCTGCGGTGCCGGCATGAGGGCCGACATGCGGCCGGTCAGCGCCTGCCTCGATGCTCGGTCCCGGCCGCCGTGAACGCAGGCAGCGCATCCGACCGGCGTCATGAATTGCAAGTTATTTCAATGACTTGTGATTTGGCACGCTCCTTGCTGCCATTTTGCGCAGACGTTTCAGGCGGCCGGCCCGAGGGCGGCGGACTGCCTCAAAGCCAATGCTGACA
Source organism: uncultured Pseudomonadota bacterium (assembly GCA_963773715.1). Classification (GTDB taxonomy): domain Bacteria; phylum Pseudomonadota; class Alphaproteobacteria; order Rhizobiales; family Xanthobacteraceae; genus Pseudolabrys. Next base: position 1,596,055 of record CAVZCM010000003.1, read on the forward strand.
AAGGATCGATGCCGATGACCCGCATGCCCACCGCGACCCGGCCCGGCCGCATGCAGCCTCTGGCGCGGCTGCCGGTGTTCCTGTCGCTCGAGGGCAAACGTGCACTGCTGGCGGGCGGCAGTCAGGCGGCGGCCTGGAAGGCGGAACTGTTGTCGGCCTCCGGCGCGCAGGTCGCGGTCTACGCGCTCGAGCTCTGCGAGGAACTGCGTGCGCTCATTGACGATCCGCCGCACGGCGATATCGTGTTGCGGGGCAGTGACTGGACCTGTGGCGATTTCGAGGGTGTCGCGGTCGCCGTCGGCGCCTTCGAGGACGAGGCCGGCGCAGCCGCCTTCGCCGCCGCCGCGCGCGCGGCCGGCGTGCCGGTCAATGTCATCGACAAACCGGCTTTCTGCGATTTCTCCTTTGGCGCCATCGTCAACCGTTCGCCGCTTGTCATCGGCATTTCCACCGACGGCGCCGCGCCGGTATTCGCGCAAGCCATCCGCGCCAGGCTGGAAGCCTTGCTGCCGCAAGGATTCGCCGACTGGGCCGCCGCCGCCGCCCGCTGGCGCGGGGCGCTGAAAGTGTCGGGCCTGTCGTTTTCCGGCCGCCGCCGGTTCTGGCAACTCTTCACGGCCCATGCGGTGACGCATCCGCAGCAGGAGCCGGTTCAGGCGGACTACGAGCGGCTCGTGGCGGACGTGTACGATCTCGGCGAGACGGTCGAGAACGGCTCGGTCACGCTGGTCGGCGCCGGCCCCGGCAATCCCGAGCTGCTGACCTTGCGCGCGGTGCGCGCGCTGCAATCGGCTGAGGTCATCCTGTTCGACGATCTGGTCTCGCGCGAGGTGCTCGATTTCGCCCGCCGCGAGGCGAAGAAGATGCTGGTTGGCAAGACCGGATATGGCCCCTCCTGCAAGCAGCATGACATCAATGCGCTGATGGTTAATCTCGCCAGGCAGGGAAAGCGCGTGGTGCGGCTGAAGGGCGGCGATCCGCTGATCTTCGCCCGCGCCGGCGAGGAGATCGAGGCCTGCCGCGCCGCCGGCATCGCGGTCGAGGTCGTGCCCGGCATCACCGCCGCGCAAGGGGCGGCGGCGAGCCTCGGCATGCCGCTGACCGACCGCGATCGCTCGCGCCGCGTTCAGATGATCACGGGCCACGCCAGGAACGGCCAACTGCCGGCCGATATCGATTGGCGAAGCCTCGCGGATCCCGCCACCACCACCGCCGTCTATATGCCGGCGAAGACGCTTGATGCGCTGGTCGAGCGCGCCGTCGCCGAAGGGCTCGATCCGCAAACGCCGGCGCTGGCGATTGCGCGCGCCACACGGCCCGACCAGCAGTTCGTGTCGGCGCCGATCGGTGCGTTGCCGGCGCGGCTGGGCAAGGCGGGATTGCCCGGGCCTATCCTTGTGATCGTCGGCCGTATCACCGCCGGCCAGGCAGACGGCCTGACGGCGGCCGCCGTCGCCTGACGGTCAACGGCGGGCGGCCTTCTTCGGCTTGTAATTCGCGATCCGGTCGGGCGCCAGGTAGGGCTTGCGCCCGCGCGGGTAGGCCCACTCCACAACTTCCTGAGCGCGCATTTCGACCGGGGCCGAGCGGCGGCGCTTGCGCATGGCGTGTGCCGGCGCGAGCGGCACATGCGGCGACAGATCGAGGTCGAACAACAGCCAGTCGAGATCTTCCGTGGCGGTCACCCAGCGCCCCGGCGCATAACGTGTCAGCGAGAACGGCCGCGAATAGGACATCAGCGACTTCAGGCCGCTTGGCAGTGCGTACTCGTGCGCAAAGGTCATCGCCACTTCACGCGCGCTGCGGTAGATCGGATCGCGCCAGCGCAGGATGGCATGGTTGGTCTTGCTGATCGCGCCCCAAAGCCCGCGCTCCCGGAAAAGCGTGACGATGTGGTCCTGATCGGTGGGGCGCGCCTGCAGGTCCAGGAGCCAGGCCTTCTTGCCGTGATAGGCGAGCGCCGCGCAGGCGAATACGGCCGCCTCGGCACAATGGGCCACACCGGTTTCCAACACTTTCCGCGGCGACATGGCGGTGTCGCCGTTCGGCTCGAAATTGACCGGAATGCGATCGAGGAAGTCCTGGATTTTGCGTGCGTTGTCGAGGCGCGCGTAGACACGGTGTTCGGCCGGTGTCAGCAGCGCGCGCAACCGGTTGCGGTAGCGAAGCGTGGTCATGGCGGCGGCAATCTAGCCGCATTAACCGTCCCGTGGACGGCCCGTGCTCACGCTTCCACAGCTTTGCGATGCTGCGGCGGCCTTATCGCCAGAAAAAGAAACCGTTGTCCTGCTGGCGGCGACGCGGCGGCGGCCGACGGGTCCAGCGCCGTGCCCGTTCTGCCCGGCTCGGCTGCCTGGTTTGCCGCGCTGGTGCTGCTTGCGGTACGCGCACGCCCAGAGCCGTCTCCGGCCGCTCCTGCGGCATCGGTACGTCGACCGCCGGCGCTATGGAGGCGAGGGTGACATCGGGCGCCGCCGTCGGCAGCGGTACGTCCTTGCGAGTGTTCGCTTGCCCTTGCTTCGGAGGCACCAGCGCCGCAATCAGCGCCGGGCGCGCCGGCGGGAAGGTATCCGGTGCGTAGACATAGGCGTCGTAGCGATCGATGGCGATCGGCGCCCGCGCCTCCTGGACGATGCGGTCAGCCTCGCGCCGGTTTTCGTAGGAGCCGCCGCGGTCGCCGAAGGCGAGGTCGTATTGCGGCTTGCCCGCCATCTCCGGGTCACGGTCCGGAATCGCGGCGTCGAAATCGCGCTTGTCATAGTGGATGATGCCGCGATCGTGGAAGGCTGCGTCGAAGTTCGGGTTGAGCTTGATCGCCCGGTTCATGTCGCGGCTGGCATGGGTGAATTCGCGTTTGTCGTAGTACGCCATGCCACGGTTGTAGAGCGCGAGCGCGTAGTTCGCGTTGGCGTCCAGCGCCTTGTTGTAGTCGGCGATGGCGCGATCATAGTCGCCGCGATTGCGAAACGAGAATCCGCGATTGTTGTAGGCGTACGCGTTTCTGGGATCGAGTTTCAGTGCTTTCGTGAAGTCCTGGATCGCCAGATCAAATTTTTTCTGGTTGTCGTAGGCGAGCCCGCGGCCGTTATAGGCGGCCGCGAAGCTGGCATCGAGCTTCAGCGCCGCGTTGAAGTCGGCGATCGCGCTTTCGTACTCACGCTTGTCGTAGAGCGCCGTGGCCCGATTGTAGAAGGCGTTGGCGTAACTGGCGTCAATCTTGATCGCCGCGCTGAAGTCGGCGATCGCGCGGTCCAGATCGCCCTTGTTGCGCCAGGCGAAGCCGCGGTTGTTGAGCGCCACAGCGTTGCCGGGATCGAGATTGATGGCGGCGTCGAAGTCGCGAATGGCGCGGTCATTGTCGCCCTGCATGCCGTAGGTGGTGCCGCGGTTCGTGTAGGCGGCCGACGATTTCGGGTCGTGCTTCACCGCCTGGTCGAAATCGGCGTTGGCCCTGGCGAGGTCGCCCTTGAGCCGGTAGACGAGCCCCCGGTTGTTGAACGCCGCGGCGCTCTTCACATCGAGCTTCAGCACCTGGCTGAAATCGGCGATGGCGCGGTCAAAGTCCTGTTTGGCGCGATAGGTGAGACCGCGCGCATAGTAGGCGCGCACGAATCCGGAATTGAGCCGGATCGCCGCGCCAAAGTCGGCGATCGCCTGATCGAGGTCGTGCAGCTCGAAATGGGCGTGGCCGCGCTGGTAGAAGGCGAGTGTGAAACGCGGGTTGAGTTTGGCGGCCTCGCTGAAGTCTGCGACCGCACGCTTGACGTCTCCTTGCAGGCGCCAGGCGACGCCGCGATTGTAGTAGGCGAGGGCATTCCCGGGGTCGCGTTTGATGGCCTCGTCAAAATCGGCGATGGCGCGCGCGGTATCGCCCTTGGCGCCGTAGCTGAGCGCGCGATCGTACCAGGCGGCCGCGTGATCAGGTTTCAGCCTGATTGCCTGGTCGAAGTCGGCGATCGCGTTGTCATAGGCGCGCTTGAAGGCGTAGGCGTAGCCACGATCGTAATAGGCTACGGCATAGTCCTGCCTGAGCTTGATCGCCTGCGTGAAGCTCTTTATGGCGCCGTCGACGTCCTTGCGTGCACGCAGCGCGAGGCCGCGATCGTACCAGGCGAGCGCGTTTTGAGGGTCGAGCCTGACCGCCTGGTCGAAGTCGGCAAGCGCGCGCTTGAGGTCGCCCGTGGCCGCATAGGCGACGCCCCGGTCGGCGTAGCCCTGCCCGTAGCCGGCACGGTACCTGATAGCCTGGCTCAGGTCGGCGATGGCGCGGTCGTAGTCGCGTTTATTCACGTAGGCGTTGCCGCGGTTCTTGTACGCAAGCGTGTCCGCCGGGTTGAGCTTGAGCGCGCGGTCGTAGTCGGCGATGGCCCTCGCAAAGTCACCCTTGTCGTAGGCGGCATTGCCGCGATTGTAGTAGGCGAGCGCATAGTCGCCGTTGAGCTTGATGGCCTGGTCGTAATTCTCGATCGCCCGGTCAAGCTTGCTCTGGGCGGCAAAGGCGACGCCGCGGGCATTAAAGGTGGGGGCGAAGTTCGGATCGATGCCGGCGGCACGGTCGAAATCGGCGACCGCGCCGTCGTTATCGCCCTTGAAGCTCAAGGCAATGCCGCGGTCGTTGTAGTTGCGCGCCTCGTTCGGATTGAGCGCGATTGCCCGCGTCAGGCTGGCGATCGCCTGCGTGAAGTCGCCCTGACCTGCAAGCGCGTTGCCGCGCGCGGCATGCGCGGCGGCCAGGCCGGGATTGAGCTTGATCGCCTGGTCAAACTCCGCGACGGCGTGCGTATAGTCGCGCGTCTCGTGATAGCTGATGCCGCGGTTGAAATGGGCGTTGGCGTCTTTCGGCGCGAGTTGCACCGCCTGTGTGAAGTCGGAGAGCGCCTGGTCATAGTCCTCGCGATTGTAGCGCAAGACGCCGCGCGCGTAGAAAGCCGCGGCCATTTTCGAATCGAGGCTGATGGCGGCATCGAAGTTGACTGTCGCGCGCGCTCTATCGTGCCTGGTGGCATAGACCTGGCCGCGGTTGAAGTAAGCAACCGCGAAATTGGGGTTGATCCTGATGGCGCGGCCAAAGTCGGCGATGGCGTCGTCGAATTTCTTTTGCCGGGCGGCAGCGATGCCCCGCTCGTTATAGGCGAGCGCGAACATCGGGCTCACCTGGAGAGGTTGAGCCAGTTCGCTTGCGCCGCGGTCGAAGCCGCGCTGACTGCGCAACGTCTTGTCCGGACGGGCCGCAATTGCATGATCGGGGATCAGCTTGGCGACAGTCTCGAAGTCGGCAATCGCCTTTGCAATATCGCGCCTGGCGAAGTGGGCGAGCCCGCGATCGTGATAGGCGAAAGCGTTTTTCGGATTCAGCTTGATCGCCAGGTCGAAGTCGGCAATTGCGTTGGCGAGATCGCCGCGGTCGAACAGGGCGTTGGCGCGATTGTAGTACGCCATTTCGTAATTCGGATTGAGTTTGATTGCCGCGGTGAAGTCGGTGACAGCGGCGTCGACGTCACCCTTCCTGCGGTAGGCGAGGCCGCGGTTGTTGAGCGCGATCGTATTGCGTGGGTCGAGCTTGAGGGCATGGTTGAAATCGGCGATGGCGCGATCGTTGTCACCCTTGGCGCCATAGGCGACACCGCGGTCGTAGTAGGCGCGCACGTAATTCGGATTCAGCTTGATTGCCTCATTGAGGTCGCCAATGGCGCGATCGTACTCGCGCTTGTTGAAATACGCGCTGCCGCGGTTCGAATAGGCGAGCGCATAGCGCGGGTTTATGCGCGCCGCCGAAGTGAAGTCGGCGATGGCGCGGTCGTTGTCGCCTTTCGCACGGTAAGCGAGACCACGGTTGTTGTAGGCGGCGGCGAACTTGCGGTCGAGTTTCACCGCCTGGCTGAAATCGGCGATGGCGCGGTCGTAGTCGCGTGTGTTCACGTAGGCTTGGCCGCGCGCGTCATACGCCTGGGCGTTTGAAGCGTTGAGTTTGAGGACGCGCGAAAGGTCCTTGATGGCGCGGTCGTGATAGCCCATGGCTTCCAGCGCCGCGCCGCGGTTGTAAAGTGCCACCGCAAAACCCGAATTGATGCTGATGGCGCGGTCGAAGTCTTTCACCGCCTGATCGAGCTTGCCTTTGCTCTTGTAGGTCATGCCCCGATTGTTGAGCGCGGCGTCGTAATAAGGGTTGGACTTGATGGCAAGATCAAAATCGGCAATGGCGCGGTCGAAGTCGCCGCTGCGCTGGTAAATGGTGCCGCGGTTGTTGAGCGCAACCGCGAAATCCGGATCGAGCTTGATGGCCTGGTCGAGATCGGCGAGCGCGCGTGGCAGGTCGCCTTTGCGCTTGTAAAGCAAGGCACGGCTGTTGAATACGCCCGCATAGTTCGGGTTGAAGCGTATGGCCTGCTCGTAGTCTTGCAGGGCACGGTCGATCTTGCCGCGCGCCGCATAGGTGTTGCCGCGCTCGGTGAAGGCGGTGGCGGATTTCGGGTCGAGTTTGATCGCCTGGTCGTAGTTGTGGATGGCCTGATCGTAGGCACCCTTGTGCTGATAGGCGTTGCCGCGGTCGACGTAGGCGGCGGTAAAATCGGGCCTGAGCTTGAGCGCCTTGTTGAAATCGGCGATGGCCTGCTCATAGTCGCGCTGCTCGCTGTAGGCGAGGCCGCGGGCATGCACGGCGATCGCGTTGTCGGGGTCGAGCCGTACCGCGTGGCTGAGGTCGGCGACGGCGCGCTCGAGATCGCGGCGCTCGTAATTCAGGACGCCGCGGTTGTAATAGGCCTCTGAAAAATCGGAATCGATCTTGATCGCCTGGTCGAATTCCGTGAAGGCGTGATCCGGATCATGCAGTGCGAGGTAGCCCAGACCCCGCGCGTTGTGGGCGGCGGCGTTCCTGGGATCAAGCATGATAGCCTTGGCAAAGTCCTCCACCGCCTCCTTGTATGCATGGCGGCCCTGGTTGGCGAGGCCGCGACTGTAATAGGCCGCGGCGTAATCAGGGTTGGCCTTGATGGCCAAGTCGAAATCGGCCGCCGCACGCGCGAAGTCGCTCTTCTTCAGGTAAGCTTTGCCCCGATTGTCGAGCGCTGCCGCATTCGCCGGATCGATCCGGATGGCCTGGTCGAAATCGGCGATAGCGCGGCCCGAGTTCGCCCTTGGCAGTGTAGGCAAGACCGCGCACGTTGAAGGCGGCCGTGTAGTCAGGCTTGATATTGATGGCTTGGTTGAGATCAGCGATGGCCTTGTCGTAGTCGCGCTTGTCGTAGAGCGCGTTGCCGCGCTGGTAATGGATCATTGCGTTGCCGGAGTCGAGCTTGACCGCCTGGTCGAAGTCGGCAAGCGCGCGATCGAGATCGCGCTGTGCGTAATAGGCAAGCCCGCGATTGTAGAAGGCAAGCGCATTGTTCTCATCGAGCTTGATAGTTTGGCTGAAATCGGCGACCGCGCGTTTGTCCTCTCCCTTGCTGCGCAGCGCAAGGCCGCGGTTGTAGTACGCAACCGCGTTCTTGGGATCGATCTTGATCGACTTGTTGAAATCGGCGATGGCCGCATCGGGCTTCCCGAGCGCCGCATGGGTGACGCCGCGATTGTAGTAGGACAGCGCGTCCTTGGGATCGAGCCTGATCGCCTGCGACAGGTCGGTCAGTGCCTGGTCGTAATTACGTTTGGAGAAATAGGCGACGCCACGGTCGTAATAGGCGAGCGCGTATTTTTGATCGAGGCTGATCGCCTTGTTGTAGTTCGCGATGGCACGGTCGTAGTCGCGCTTGTCGTAGTAGGCATTGCCGCGATTATAGTACGCCAGCGTGTAGTTCGGATTAAGCAGGATTGCCTGGTCAAAGTCCTTGATCGCGCGGGGGACCTCGCCGCGGTTGCGGTAGGCGAGGCCGCGGTTGTTGTAGCCGAAGGCGTCGCGCGGATCGATCAGGATGGCCTGATCGAAGTCCTGGATCGCGCGGTCGGCCTCGCCCTTGGCCGCATAGGCGATGCCGCGGTCGTTGAGCGCCAACACGTAGTCGGGCCTGATCTTGAGCGCCTGATCGAAGTCGGAAATGGCGTGCTCGTAATCGCGTATGTCGCGATAGGCGAGGCCACGGCTGTGATAGGCGATGGCATCTTTGGAATTGAGCTTGATGGCGCGGTCGTAGTCAGGAATGGCGCGGTCGGGCTCGCCCTTGGCGCGGTAGGCCATGCCGCGGTTGTAGTAGGCGAGCGCGTTATTCGAATTGAACTTGATTGCGTGATTGAGCTTGTCGATGGCGAGATCGTAGTCGCGGCGGTCGTAATAGATGTGGCTGAGCGTATTGAGCGCGGCGGCGTTGCGCTTGTTGTAGTTGACGGCCTGTTCGAGGTCCTGCACCGCGCGGTCGGTCTCGCCGCGGTCGCGGAAGGTGAGGCCGCGATTGTAATAGGCATCGGCATTCTTGCTGTCGAGCGAGATGGCCTGATCGAAGTCAGCGATGGCGAGATCGTATTTGCTGCGCGCGCGATAGGCTTCGCCGCGGCGGCTGCAGGCTTCGGCCTTCAGTTTTTTGGAACGCGTGCCCTCGATGATCGCGCTGCAGGCTTCGATCCGGCGGTCGGGTGAGACGTCCGCGTTGCCACGGCAAGTATTGATCTGCTCGCGCGTCAGGGCGAACGCCGCCTGGGCGACGAGCAGGATCAGCGCGATGGCGCTGCCACCAGCGATGATATGCCGTATCGTTCGCTTCATGCCGCATCGCCTCGCGTTGGAGCGGTCGTTCCGCACACACGTCGGTATTTGCGGTAATCTAATCGCAACGTTTGGCAATGAGTCGGGGCACATGAAAATTGCCCGAGTTAACATTAATCGGGGCGTTGCGGTTAACGCGCGAGAGTCGGCGTGTTAACGGGCGGCCGACACCCGGCATTCCACCATTGGCAATGCCTTGCGCGGCTCATCACGCACGTACAAGAAAATCGCGCCCGGCATTAACGATGCAGGGCGTGCAGGATGGTGAAACAGATTTTCGCGAAAGGCGAAGACGCGGTTACTGTCCGGAGGCGGCTTCGACCGCGGCGGCGGCGGCCGCGGCGCGCGCAGCGGCGGCCATGTCGTCAAGCACGTATTGCGGCGGCATGACGTAGGCCAGCACGCGGTGCTTTGGATAGGTCGATTGCCGGACCTTGCGCGCGCTGTTGCCTGAAACGAGGATCGGATTGCCGCGGCCGTCGGTGCCGCGCACGACGCCGACGTGGCCGCTGTTCGGGCCGGCGCGATAGAGGATGGCGATGGCGCCAACGCGCGGCTCTTTCAGGCGCTTGCCGTATTTCAGGAACGAGCGCGCTGCGCGAGAATGCGTACCCTTGCTGCCGGCGCGACGGAGCACGAAGTTCATGAAGTCGGCGCACCAAAGCTTGGTCGGCAGGCCGAGCTGCCGCGCGGTGCGGCCGCGCCAGCGCAATGCCTCGAGCAGCAGCATGGCGGAGCCGGGCACGTCGCCTGCCAACTCGATAGCCGCGCTGCGGCTGCGTACAATGCGCTCGAGCGGCTGCACGTTGGCAAACCGTTTTTCTTTGGGATGACGCTTGTCATTGACCGCATGCGCGGGCGCGGCGAAGCCGGCGACAAGGATACCCACGAGCAATGTTGCAATTTTTCGTTTCATGGCTTCCATCCCGTCGGTTCGTTGAGCGGGATACTTATCCTTTCGTACGCTGTATTGATCCCAAGACCGCGCGGCGGCCGCAAGCGGCTGGTTCCCGTTCTGGCGCTATGTCTTTTTTTATAGTTAACGCGCGTTAACCACGGTTTGCGCGCGGCTGCGCCGATTTGCATCGATGCGTGCTGTTCAACGGAGATTGTACCGAATTGGTACAACGATCGGGATGCGCCGGCCGGCGAGATCCGCGGGCGGCGGCGGCAGCGGCGCCGCGCGGTGCGGTAGCGCAAGCGTCGCGCGGTCGAGCAGCGATGAGCCGGAACTGCGCAGGATACGGACGTCGTGTACGCCGCCGCGACGATCGATGTTGAAGGCGAGTTGAACCACGCCATGCTCGCCGCGTTGCTGTGCCTCATGCGGATAGCGTCTGTAGCGCTCGAGCCGCGCAACCAGCCGTGACTTCCAGTTCGGCAGCGCATCGGAATCGCGGCGGGTGGCGCCGGGCGCCGGCGCGGCCGGCTGCGGTGCGCGTTGGTCCGCCGCAGTGGGCGCGCTGGGGAGGCTGGCGTGGCGTTGCGGCAGCCTGGCCCGATGCGGCCGTGTTGCGGGGCGCGGTGGCGGCATCACGGCGAGCACGCTCTCCGGTGCAGGTACGGGCTTGACGTCGACGGGGTTATCGACGGCTTTTGACGGCTCCGGTGTGATCCCGATTTTTTCAATCGGCTTCGGTGGTGCCGGTTGCGCCTCGGGTTCTGACTTGGGGCGCGGTTTGGCTTCGGCCGTTTCCTGTGGCTGTTGCGGGCCGGGCGGCACGGTGCTGGCCGCGATTGCCGGCGCGGCGGGCGCCGCGGCGAGTTCGATCAGGATCGCCGGCGCGCTTGCCACTGCCGCGACATCCGTGCGCCAGTCAAGCAGTGCCACGGCGCCGGCTGTGTGCGCGCCGAGCACCAGCGCGAAGCACGCGCCCCAGCGTATGATGGAACCGAAGCGGCGGTGTGCGCTCATGGCGTAGCGCCCTGCGATTCCAGGCCGACCAGCGCCACGTGCAGATAGCCGGCATCGCGCAATCCGTTCATGAGGTCCATCAGCGCGCCATACGGCACGGTCTTGTCGGCACGCAGAAAGACCCGCTGCCCCTTGTCGCCGCCGGTGGCGCGGTCCAGCGCCGCCGCGAGCGCGTCACGTGCGACCGTAGCGTTGTCGACCGTCACGCTGAGGTCGGGTTTCAGCGTTACGAACAGCGGCTTGTCGGGACGCGGGCTGCGTTCGGCATTGGCGCCAGGCAGATTGACGGCGATATCCACCGTCGCCAATGGCGCCGCGATCATGAAGATGATGAGCAGCACCAGCATCACGTCGATGAACGGCGTGACGTTGATCTCGTGCAACTCGTCGGGCGTGTCGTCGCCGTGGTCGAGACGCACCGCCATGACGCACCTACTCGGCCGCCGCCGGCCGGCGCAACGTCGCCGGCACCTGTTCGATGGTGCCGCGATCAAGGTCGCGGCCAACCAGGCGCAGGATCCCGGCCGCGGCGTCTGCCTGTTGCCCGCGATAGCCAGCGGTCCAGCGCGAGAACATGTTGTACATCACCACCGCCGGGATCGCCGCCACCAGGCCGAGCGCGGTCGCGAGCAACGCTTCGGCAATGCCCGGCGCCACCACCGCCAGATTGGTGGTCTGCTGTTTCGAAATGCCGATGAAGCTGTTCATGATGCCCCACACCGTGCCGAACAGCCCGACGAAGGGCGCGGTGGCGCCGATGGTGGCGAGCCAGCCGGTGCCGCGGATCATGCGCCGGCCGCCGGCGGCCTCGATGCGCGACAGCCGCGACGCGACGCGTTCCTTCACGCCCTCGGGCACGAGCGCGTCGGCGGAGAGCCGCAATTCATGGTCGGCGGCTTGCGCGAGCGCCAGCCCCTCGCCGCCCACGCCCTGCAGATCGGCCAGTGCATCGACAAGGGAGCGCGCTTCGTTGAGCGCGCGTAGCGCACGTCTGAGCCGCAGCCGCGCGACCACAAGTTCGAGCGCCTTGGCGAGCCAGATGGTCCAGCTCAGGATCGACGCAAGGACGAGCCCGACGATCACCGTTTTCACGACAATGTCGGCATTCATGAACATGCCCCACGGTGAGAGGTCGCGCGGGAGCTGGAGCGCGATGGCGGGCGCCCGGGAGGGGGTGGCTGTGGGAGCCGGTTCCGCCGGCATGCTCGTCGCCGGCGGCGGGGTGACCGGGACCTGCCCCGGCGCGGGTGCCGGCAGCAGCGTCAGCGCAATCAGAGCCGCGAGAAATGAGCGCCGCAGGCGGAATTTGCCGGATTCAAGCTTCATGTTGTCAACGATCGATCAGCTAGCAGTCTGTTTGCGAGGCTTGACGACTACTGTAGCACTGTGGCGGCATGGCGCGGCACGCCAATGCGGTCGCCGCGCCGTAGCACAGATGGTGCTTGAGTGCCGGAACCCGGCGCGCGAAAAATCACAATTCGTCCCCATTTTGCTCCCTTTCGCGGCCGAATTCGCGGGTATCCGCCTGCTCACGATTGATAGCGAACTTGGGGGAATCCCGACATGAGGAAACTGCTTTGCGCGGGTGCGGTGGCGCTCGCGGCGTTTGGTTTGTTGTCCAGCATCCCGGCCGTGCGGGCGGAGGAGGGGACTGTGATTGCGGCCCAGGGCGCCGCCCCTGACAAGGTGACGGCCGCCATCAACATTGCGCGTATCAAGAGTGTGCTCAAGCTGAAGCCGGCGCAAATGGCCTATTGGCCGCCGGTCGAGTCCGCCTTGCGCCGGGTGGCGCGTGAACAGAAGACCGGTTCCGGCGGCTTGATTCGCCGCATCAGCAATCGGGTGGTGTCGATCGTCCTGACGGGCGCCGCCATCAAGCGGCTGGCAGTGGCGGCGCAGCCCCTGATCGCGCGCCTCGACGATGATCAGAAATTCGCCGCGGCACAGCTTGCGCAGGAGATGGGGCTGGGGCCGGTCGTCGCCGCCCTCAACTAGGCGGCCGGGAAGTGCGGGTTCCGCGCGGCATGTCGACAGAAAAACCGCCCTGCCGGTGATCCGACAGAGCGGTCAATCCATCAAAGAGATGCCGTCTGTGGTCAGTCGCGATAGGAGACGACCCGGCCGCCGTAGTAACCGCCGCCGCTGTAGCGGCTGCCGCCGTATTCGCCACAGTTGCAGTTCACGCCGCGCACCCGGCGATACTCCGTGACGTGCCGGACGGAACCGCCACCCTGCACATGGATCACCCGCCGGCCGCCGTATTCGGTGCGGTACTTGTTGGTGGTGTTGGTCCGGTGCAGCACGACGTCTCGCACGACGGTGTTGGTGCGGTGCACGACCACTTCCTTGTCGATGACCGGACGCACGTGCACGACCAGACGGTTTTCCTGGATCAGCTTGGTCCGGCCGCGCACCACACGCGTGTGATTGACGACACGACGGTGGGTCCGCACGACCGGCGCGCCGCGCACGACACGCTTGGTGTGGTAGGAAGAATCCGGGCGCATACAGTCGCAGGCGCTGTCGTAGTATTGACCCGCTTGCGCCGGACCCGGAGTGGTACCCGCCAGCCCGAGGACAAGCAGGGCACCACAGAACGCCTTGTACACTTTACTCATGTTGAACGCCCCGTTAACCATGTAAGAACTGTCGCCATCATCATTTTTCCGCCATTAACCATGTTTGTAAAGGACTAATTAACCCGGCGTTTCCGATCTGTTTCCGGTCTGTAGCCAGCTGCCGCAGGCAGGAGCCCCAACACATAGGCGTTGGGATTGGGGCGCCGGCACCAAACATACCAGATGTAGTGGCTCAAGAATTGCCTGTCATTTTTGCCTTTTTCTTGCGCGCGAGCGCATTTCTGATCCCGCCCGGATCTGCGTGTCTTCTCATGCCGGTCCTGTCCTTGACGCGGCGTCGGTCGCGGACGGTGTCGACGTTGCGCAGCAACGATGCTCGGGCATCATGCCGGGCGCGCAACAGGTGTCGATCCTGGTGAAGAACCGGCCGGAACGCTCCGGTGGCACGTTGGTGATCTTTCATGACACCGGCCACTTCAGCGTCCGCACGTCACTCATGAGGCCGCGCACGACGCCGCGGTGCGTCTCGATGCCTGGACACTTTTCGGGATCACGTTCAGTCCTGTAATGTAGGACTTCAAACACTCCATAAAACGAGAGGAAATGCCTGTGGCCGACCCGCTCAACGAAGCCCGCCGCGAACTCGCGCTTGCCAACCGCATGGTCGCCAACGAAGGCGTTATCGATGCCTTCGGCCATGTCAGCATGCGTCACCCGAAAAATCCCAACCGTTACCTGCTGTCGCGCTCGCGTGCGCCGGAACTGGTCACGCCTGAGGACTTCATAGAGTACGACCTCGATTCCCGGCCGATGCGCGAGCCGGGCGTCGGGCAATATTCGGAGCGGGTGATCCACGGCGAGATCTACAAGGCGCGCCCCGATGTGAATGCGGTCTGCCATCATCATGCGCCGGCCTTCATGCCGTTGCTCGCGACCGGCACCGACTACGTGCCTGTGTTCCATCTTGGCGCGGTCGGCGGCATCAAGCCGCCGTTCTGGGACCAGCACGACGAGTTCGGGGACACCAACATGCTGGTGGTCAAGGCGGAGGAGGGGGCTTCGCTCGCCCGCGCCCTCGGAAAGGGCTGGATGGTGCTGATGAAGCGCCATGGCGTCACCGTCGCCGGCGCGAACGTACGCGACTGCGTGTTCCGTTCGATCTTTTCAACGCGCAATGCCGAGTTCCAGGTCCAGGCGCTGTCCCTCGGCAGGCCGATCAATTCACTGACGCGGGGCGAGACGGAACTTGCCGGCCTGATCAGCGGCAAGACCACCACTGGCCTCGAGCGCTCGTGGGAATACTGGTCGATGCGGGTTGCCCGGACGAACGGCCTGCCGGAAGCCGGCAAGGCATCGAAGGGCGCGGCCGGGCGTGCATCCGCGCGCAAGAGCGGGGCGGCAAAGAAGGCCAAAAAGTCGAAAAAGAAGCGCCAGTAGAACCGGCGCCGACCGTCATTGGCGCGGCGTCCTGACCGCGCTGATGGCGGCAAGCATGGCGGCGCGGCCCTGGTCGAGGGTCGACCGGACCCTTTCGTCCTTGCCGATCACGCCCATCTCGCGCTGGCGCTCGACCGTGGCTTCCACCATCAACGGATCAACACCGAGTTCGCGCAAGGTTGCGGCCGATTCTTCCATCTCGGCAGCTCGGCGTTCGCCGTGGTTCGCCATGCGCTCGATGTTGTAGTCGCCCATCCTGGCGAAATCGAGCGTCGGGTAGCTGTTCTTCATCGACACGAGCACTTCGTCGAGCAGACCGGCGCGCGAGGCCGCGAGATAGCATTCGAGCGTCAGCGCCTCGAGACCTTTGATCATCACGCTGCGGATCATCTTTATGGCCGCCGCCTGGCCGGTATCGCCCGGAACGATCGACAGCTTCATCTCCATCTCCTCCAGCAGCGGCGCTACGCCTTCCGCGTGCGGGCCGGCGATCAGGAGCGGCGTCTTGTGGCGCGCCGGATGGATGGGCGCGATCACCGCCACGTCGACATAGCGCGCCTTGCCGGCGAGCAGCCTGGCGGTGTCCTGCTTGCGCCCGGGCGATACCGAGTTGATGTCGAGATAATACGGATTGTCCGACAGATACGGCGCGACCGATCTGGCCGCCTCATGGCTCGAGGCGGCCGTCACGGCCGAGATGATCATGTCGACATCGCGCACCGCATCTTGCGCCGAGGAGGCGAGCCTCACGCCCATGGTCTCGCCCGCCGCCTTCAGATTTTCGCCTTCCGGGTTCGGGAACAGAATGTCCCAGGCAGCAATCCGCTCGATCCCGCCTTCACGCAAGCCGGAAGCGATCGCCTGGCCGGCCTCACCGAAACCGATGAAGGAAATGTGCGGGGTGTTCTGACCGGTCATGGGAACCTTGCAGTTTCGTCACAACGCCGGTTTGCGCCAAACGTGTCTGGCCTATACCCGAAATTTCAGGGCCAGGCATCCTCTTACCGGAGAGAGTCCGGCGTGCCGGGGGCTCCCGCGCGGGTGAACACCAGCACGAAATTGTTGGCGGGCATCGCCACCACGTCAGCCAGCATCAGCCCGGTATTGCTGGCGAGCGTTCCGAGGTCGTCGACGTCGCGCACGCCCCACTCGGGGTTTCGGGCGCGCAGGCTGGCATCGAAATCGGCGTTGCTCGGCGCGGTGTGCAGGCCCCCGCGTTTGAACGGCCCGTAGATGAACAGATGTCCCCCGGCGTGCAGAAAACGTCCGGCGCCCGCAAACAGGTTCTGCGACACCGGCCACGGCGATATGTGCAGAACGTTATTGCAAACCATGGCGGCGAGCGGCGGGCAGTTTCGGGCATCGTCGCGCCAGGTCCAGGCGGGATCCGACAGGTCGATACGTTGCGGCGGCCGCAGGTTGGGCAATCCGGCCTGCTTGCCCCATGCGCCGATGCTGGCGAGATGGGCGGGCGCGATGTCGCTCGGCCACCAGGTCAGATGAGGGGTGCGGCGGGCGAATTCGGTAGCGTGCTGGCCGGTACCACTGCCAAGCTCGAGGATGTGGCCGCTTTCCGATCCCAAAACAGGGGCCAGCGCCGACCAGATGGGGTCGTGGTTCCGGTGAAAGGCCGGACCGTCCAGCCGCCCGTCAGCCGCAGGCGCTGCCGTGTCCTTCCCGTACTCCACGACGAATTTCGACATTGTAAAACCCGGAAACTTTACCGTCAGCTCATAACCCCGGGAAACCGGCGCGGTCAAAGGCGATTCCCACGGCGCGGGGTGGGAAGAACCAGCCACCTTCGTTGTTTTTACAGGTGCGATCAGGCAGACTTGCGTGATCGGTCGGGCTGTTTTTCGGGCCTCGTGGCAGCGGCGACACGCGAGCGCGAGACGCAAACAGAATAGTGCCGTTCAACGGCGACAGCGCCGACACGACAAGGAAACAAGGGAGGGATAAGGATGCGCAAGCTTTACATTGTTCCCGCTGTGCTGGCCGCGGCCGCCTTTGCACTGCCGGGGGCTGCGATGGCCCAGGATTTCACGGTCGGCATGCCGACCACGCCGCCGAATGTCGTGCATTTTCCCGTGATCGTCGCCAACGATCTCGGCATCTTCAAGAAGAACGGCATCACGGTTAAGACCGTCGCGCTCGACGGCGGTGTGAAGGTGTTCCGCGCCATGCTGGCGGGCAACATCGACATCGCCCAGTCGCCCGGCACGGTGACCTCGATCGCGGTCTCCAAGGGTGCGAAGGTCAAAGCCATCCTCGGCACGCTTTACAAGTTCGAGGCGTCAATGGTCGTGCGCGACAACGTCAAGACCATGGCCGACCTCAAGGGCAAGCGCATCGGCATCCAGCAGCCCGGCGGCTTTGCCGACATCCTGAGCAAGAACGTGCTGCGCCGCGCGAAGATCGACTTCAAAGACGTCAAATTCGTCAGCATCGCGACGGAGGACGTGCCGGCGCTGGTCGCCGACCAGGTCGACACCGCGATTCTGCACGTCGAGCAGGAAATGATTGCCAAGCAAAAGGTGCCAAGCCTGCACGCGGTCGCGCGCATGTGGGAGCTGGCGCCGAAGCAGATGTACACCTACTACTCGGTGAAGGACGAAACCATCAAGAACAAGTCGAAGCAGTTGCAGGCCTTCGTCGATTCCGTGATTGAGGCGACCCGCATCATGTACACGGACAAGGCCAAGGTGCTCCCGATCATGGTCAAGCACACCGGCTATCCCGAGAAGATCGTGGAGCAGACCTACGACTTCCTGGTGAAGAGCTGCATCTGGGATGCCAATACCGGCCTGTCGCCGGAGCGCGTCAATTTTACTGCCCAGCTGATGACCAAGGTCGGTAACATTGAAAAGGGCAAGACGCCGAGCTACGACCAGATCGTCGATAAAAAGTTTGCCGAAGCGGCGATCAAGAAGCTTGGCGTCTGGAAGGGACCTGTCTGCCCGACGGCGGCGTTCTGAGTTCGAAGGGTTGGCTGAACGACAGGGACGGACGCCGCCGGTTGGCGGCGTCCGACCGCAGTTTCGAGATCAGGATTGAGCGCCCGATCGGGCAGCCCGGGAGAGCAATGCGATGAGCGTCGCGAACGAGGTTCATGCCGGCCAGGTCGCCTCCGGCCAGCAAAGCGCTGCAAAGGTCAAGGCCGCGCCGTGGTGGGAGCACCAGGCGGTGTTCCGTTACGGATTCCTGGCATTGATCCTCATCGTCTGGGAAATCGTCGGGCCGCACATCAGTCCGATCTTCTTTACCTATCCGTCGAAGATCGCGGTTGCCTTCTGGCAACTGACGGTTTCGGGCGACCTGCCGTATTACCTCTCACAGAGCCTGGAGGTTATGTTCTACGGTTTGATGTCGGCCATCATCGTGGGCATTCCCGTGGCGGTGGCGATGGCGCGCGTGCGCTGGCTCGACTGGGCGCTCGACCTGCCGATCAACGCGCTCTATGCAACGCCGATGGTCGCGCTGGTGCCGCTGCTGGTGCTGTGGTTTGGTATTTATCTCAAGGCCAAGATTATCGTCGTGTTCCTGTTTGCCGTGTTCCCGATCCTGATCAACACCTATCAGGGCGTACGCGAGTGCGACAAGAACATGCTGGAAGTCGCGCGCTCGTTCCGCTCCGGTGAATGGCAGGTGTGGCGCGATGTGCTGTTGCCGTTCGCATTGCCCTATATCGCCGCCGGTGTTCGGCTCGCCATCGGGCGCGGCCTGGTGGGCATGGTGGTGGCGGAATTCTACACCACGATCTCCGGCCTTGGCTTCATGATCACCCGCTACGCCAACAACTTCGAGATGGACAAGACCTTCGTGCCGGTGATCACGCTGATGATCATGGGCGTGTCGCTCACCACCGGATTGAAATGGCTGGAGCGGCGCATCGCGCCCTGGAGCCATGCGAACCGGTAGCTGTATGGGCCGGCCCCGGGAATGAATGCTCGTTCCTGAGGTATAAGAGGGGAGCCGCCGCGCGGCGGCTAATGATGCAGCCGGCCGACCTGCAGCTCGAACAGAATGTCGGCGCTCGGGCAGAAGCGGGGTGGTGTGCTCACGGCCGCGGGCATCTCATCGAGCCAGTGGCGGCAGGCCCGCTTGCAGGCGCATGATTCGCAACGGTGCAGGGCGGTGAAGTAGCTCAGGCACACGTGCGGCAGGATGGCGTCCGCCGGGTCGATATCGAGGCGCCTCATCATTTCACGCAGACAGACCGGTCGCCGGAATTGGGCCGCCGCGAAGGCCATGGTCGGAACCCTTCTTCTTGATTTGTATCATCAATAGCCGCCGGCAGCGCAGGCCGGCCATGACCTGGATCAAGAAGCCCGCGATTTTTTGTGGCGTGCGGGCCGGAGCGAACTGGCTGCCCGCTCGCTCTCTTCACACGTCTTCCGGATTGTCGACGTAGCGCAGGCCCGCCTTCTCCAGCGGCTCGCGCATCTTGTACATGTCGAGGCCGAGCACGCCGGATGCGAGCTGCTTGCGCTTGGCGTCCTCCTCATCATGACGCTTCTGCGCCTTCTGCGCCACTTCGGCGGCGAGCTTCCTCGGCACGATGACGACGCCGTCGTCGTCGGCCACAACCGCATCGCCCGGCTCGACATTCACGCCGGCGCAGACCACCGGAATGTTCACCGCGCCGAGCGTCGCCTTGACCGTGCCCTTGGCCGAAATCGCCTTCGACCAGACCGGAAAATTCATGTCGTGCAGCGGCCTGACGTCGCGGCAGCCGGCGTCGATGATCAATCCCTTGATGCCGCGCGCGCGCATCGAGGTCGCGAGCAGCTCGCCGAACATGCCGTCGGTATTGTCGGCGGTGCAGCCGACTACCACCACGTCGCCGGGCCGGCATTGCTCGATGGCCACGTGCAGCATCCAGTTGTCGCCGGGTTGCGCCAGGATGGTGACGGCGGGGCCGGCGATCTGCGCGCCCGGATAGATCGGCCGCAGATAGGGCTTCATCAGGCCGGAGCGGCCGAGCGCCTCGTGCACGGTGGAGACGCCCAGCGCCTCGAAGGTGCCGATGGCGTCGGAATCGGCACGTTGGATGTTGCGGACGACGACGGGTTTCATGGTTCTCTCCCAATTCTGCGGCTTCGTGTCCCGGGCGCAGCGCGGCACGGAGTGGTGCGCTGCAGACCCGGGACCTTAGCGAACTCGGAATTCGTTACGGTCCCGGGTCAGCGATGCAACATTGCATGTTGCATCGCGCCCGGGACAAGAAACTACCCCAGTTCGAATTCCACAGTCGGGAACAGGCGCTGATAGGCCTCGCCGTAGGTCATCGGCACGCCGGTGTTGCGTGAGCCCTGGATGCCGCGGTTGAGCGCCACGCGCTCGTAATAGTGCCAGAGGTGCTTCTGGGCAGCGAGGATCTGGAAGGCGGCGTATTTCCGTTCCCACACCTCGTCGATCTTGAGGATGACCTGCGGCTTGAAATTGCACTGCTCCGACTGATGCGGCTCGAACAACAGCACCGGCGGCGCGGAGTACTTGTATTTGGCGCCGGGCTTGTGGCCCATGGCCTGCGCCACCACGCGTGTTTCCTGCGCGAAGTGCGCCGCGTTGGGGTGGTCGAAGTTATAGGGGTCTTCCAGCGCGTGGGTGAGTACGAACGACGGATTGAGCTCGCGGTAGATGTCGACCATGCGATCGAAGTTCGCATCTGTCAGCCTGAGCGGGTAATCGCCGCAGTCGAAGAACTCGATTTCGGCGCCGAGCAGGGCGGCGGCGCGTTCGGCCTCGTCCTTGCGGCCGGCCTTGACGCTTTCGAGCGTGGCGCCTGCTTCCTTCCAGGCGAACTGGCTTTCGCCGCGCTCGCCGAAGGAGAGGCACACGATCTTCATCCTGTAGCCCTTGCTGGCGTGCAGCGCGATCGCGCCGCCCGCACGCCAGACAAAATCGCCCGGATGGGCGGTGATGACGAGCCCGGTCTTCTGGTCGGCCATGGTGCGCACAACTCCCTTTATTGGCGGGGACTCTTTAGACTAGGAAGGGCCCGGAAAGGAAGCCTGCCCCATGCCCGCCCGCACCACCCTGCGCATCGCCATTGGTGACTATCCCCACACCTTGCCGCTCAAGCGCGGGGAGATCACATCGCCCTGGCTCGCGCTCGATTTCGTCGAGGTGAAGCCGATGCACACCGCGTTCAAGCCGATGGTGCGGGAACACGCCTTTGACGCCAGCGAACTGGCGCTGGTCACCTGTCTGCAGGCGAAGGTCTACAACAAGGGGCTGACGCTGCTGCCCGCGACGATGCTGTCGCGCTTCCAGCACGGCACCGTGCTTTACAATGCGGAGCGCGGCACGCTCGGGCCCGCTGATCTTGCCGGCAAGCGGATCGGCGTGCGCTCCTATTCGCAGACCACCGCCGTCTGGATCCGCGGCATCCTGCAGAACGACGAGGGCGTCGACTTCAGCGGCGTGCAGTGGATCACCTTCGAGGACGGCCATCTCGCCGAATTTGCCGATCCGCCCGGCGTAATCCGCGCCGGGCCGGGGCAGGACATCACCCGGATGCTGATTGACGGCGAGATCGACGCGGCCATCTACGGCGCGGCCATGCCGAAGGACGAGCGGCTCAAAAGCGTGGTCGCGGACCCCGATGCCGCCGCCACGATCTGGTACACCAGACACCACCTGGTGCCGGTCAATCACATGGTGGCGGTCACCGACGAACTGGCCGGCGCCAACCCGGAGGCCGTCGTCGAGCTCTATCGGCTGCTGGAAGCCGGAAAAAGGGCGGCCGGCCCGCCGGCGCCGGGCGAGCCGGACACCACGCCGTTCGGGAAGGATGCCAACAGGCCCTGCCTTGAGTTGCTCATTTCCTATGCAGGCCAGCAAGGCCTGCTGCCGCGCCCCTTGTCCGTGGACGAGCTCTGGTAGTATCGCACCGCCATCGTGCTTGCAGTCGCCACTTGGCCAAATCTCGGGGTGACGACCCGACTTGTCTGGTTCACTTGGCGAAGAATCAGCCATTTTTGCCTAAAAAATAATCATATCCAGATGACTGAAAACTAGGCAGGCATGCGCCTCTTATCGACAGTCCTGCTGAAATCAAGCACTTAGCGGCCGAAAGACCGCTTGGCACAGGGCTTGCGAACTCCTCTGCGCGCGGAACGTCGCCGCACGTTCGCGCATGTCCAAATGCAGGGGATTTCGCTCATGTTTAAAACTGTAAAGGCGGTCGCGTCGCGGCCGAATGCCCGGCGGTGGCTCTCGGCCACGGCTGGTTTGGCGTTGGCAGCATCTGCTTCGATCAGCGCCGCTCATGCCGCCGACACCATCAAGGTCGGTATTCTCCATTCGCTCTCCGGCACCATGGCCATCAGCGAAACGACGCTGAAAGACGTGATGCTGATGCTCATCGACGAGCAGAACAAGAAGGGCGGCGTGCTTGGCAAGAAACTCGAGGCAGTTGTGGTCGATCCGGCCTCGAACTGGCCGCTGTTCGCCGAAAAGGCGCGCGAGCTGATCTCCAAGGACAAGGTGTCCGTGGTGTTCGGCTGCTGGACCTCGGTGTCGCGCAAGTCCGTGCTGCCGGTGTTCAAGGAATTGAACTCGATCCTCTTCTACCCGGTGCAGTACGAGGGTGAAGAGTCGGAGCGCAACGTGTTCTACACGGGGGCCGCTCCGAACCAGCAGGCCATCCCTGCCGTCGACTATCTGATGAGCAAGGACGGCGGCTCGGTGAAGCGCTGGGTGCTGGCGGGCACCGACTACGTTTACCCGCGCACCACCAACAAGATCCTCGAAGCCTACCTGAAGGCCAAGGGCGTGAAGTCCGAAGACATCATGATCAACTACACGCCGTTCGGTCACTCCGACTGGCAGACCATCGTCGCCGACATCAAGAAGTTCGGCTCGGCGGGCAAGAAGACCGCCGTGGTCTCCACCATCAACGGCGATGCCAACGTTCCGTTCTACAAGGAGCTCGGCAACCAGGGCATCAAGGCCACCGACATCCCGGTCGTGGCGTTCTCGGTCGGCGAAGAGGAACTCGCCGGTCTGGACACCAAACCGCTGGTCGGCCATCTCGCCGCCTGGAACTACTTCCAGTCGATCAAGAACAAGGGCAATGCCGAGTTCATCAAGAAGTGGCATGCCTTCACCAAGAACCCGAAGCGCACCACCAACGACCCGATGGAAGCTCATTACATTGGCTTCCACATGTGGGTGAAGGCGGTGGAGAAGGCCAAGTCGACCGATCCGGACAAGGTCATCGCCGCGCTGCCCGGCATCGAGGCGCCGAACCTGACCGGCGGCATGTCGGAGATGCTTCCGAACCATCACATCACCAAGCCCGTCTTCATCGGCGAAATCCGTGGCGACGGCCAGTTCGACGTGGTTTGGAAGACCAAAGGCCTGGTCCCGGGCGATGCCTGGTCCAACTATCTGCCGGGCTCGAAAGACCTGAAGTCCGACTGGGTCAAGCTCAAGTGCGGCAACTACAACACCGTCACCAGGAAGTGCGGCGGGCAGGGCTCCTGATCGCAAGCCGCTGACGGCAGCGCATGATCTCGTCATGCGCAATGAAAAAGGGGGGCGGCCTGACCGCCGCCTCCCGATCTCCTGAAAAACTCTCTGGACGCCGGGAACGCTGGAGATGGGTACTTTTCACGATCGTCTGATCGCCTTGGCGCTCGCCCTCTGTATGGTCTTTGCCGCCGCCGCAACGGCGCATGCCGGGCCTTACGAGGATGCGCTCGTCGGCTTCACCGAGGGCTCCCTGAGCGACACCGGCGAAGCCATCGGAAAGGTGGTTGCCAGCGGCAATCCGCTCGCCAGACCGGTGCTGGAGGCGCTGCAGGAACGGCGCCTGATGTACAGCGCCGAAAAGAAGCAGGTCTTCATCAAGACCAAGGACGACAAGCTGCTGGATGCGGCAACCGGCAAGCCGTTTACCGGCGCCGAGCCGGACGACATCGACACCGTCATCGTCAACAACCGGCTGCGCAACGTTATCAACGCCAATGTCGGCGCGCTCACCTTGATGTCGCCGGACCCCGACACCCGATTTGTCGCCGCGCAAGCGGTGTTCAAGTCGCGCGACGAAGGTGCGCTCGAGAGCCTCGATACGGCGCTGGCCAGGGAGAAGGACGCGCGCGTCAAGACCGCGCTCGCTCAGGCCCGCGCGGCGGTCATCCTCAATCAGAAGGACGCCAGCCCCGAAGCCAGGATCGCCGCCATCGACGTGATCCGCGGCCGCGGCGACCAGGACGCGCTCGGCCTGCTCGACGGTCTGCCGGCCGGTCAGCCAAAAGAAGTGGTCGAGGCGGCGGCGGCCGCCAAATCGTCGATCCGCCAGAAGCTCGAACTCTGGAGCGCGGTGCAGAACGGCTGGTACGGCCTGTCGCTCGGCTCGGTGCTGCTGCTGGCGGCCATCGGTCTCGCCATCACCTTCGGCGTCATGGGTGTCATCAACATGGCGCACGGCGAGATGGTGATGCTGGGCGCCTATACCACTTTTGTCGTGCAGCAGCTGATCCGTGAATACGATCCGGCATTGTTCGACTATTCGCTGTTCATCGCGCTGCCGCTGGCCTTTCTCTTTGCCGGCGCGGTCGGTGTGCTGATCGAGCGCAGCATCATTCGCTTTCTCTACGGTCGGCCGCTGGAAACGCTGCTGGCCACCTGGGGGCTGTCGCTGATCCTGCAGCAGGCGGTCCGCACCGCCTTCGGGCCGACCAACAAGGACGTCGGCAATCCGTCCTGGATGAGCGGCGCCTTCGAGA
Organism: uncultured Pseudomonadota bacterium; assembly: GCA_963773715.1. GTDB lineage: Bacteria > Pseudomonadota > Alphaproteobacteria > Rhizobiales > Xanthobacteraceae > Pseudolabrys. Next base: position 1,620,418 of record CAVZCM010000003.1, read on the forward strand.
TCGGGCAGATCACCATCACCTATAACCGGCTCTGGATCATTTGCTTCGCGCTGGCGGTGTTTGTGGCCCTGCTTGCCATGCTGCGCTTCACGCGGCTCGGCCTCGAAATGCGGGCGGTGACGCAGAACCGCGCCATGGCCGCTGCCATGGGCATCCGCACCGCGCGCATCGACGCGCTGACCTTCGGGCTCGGCTCGGGGATCGCCGGCATCGCCGGCGTGGCGCTGTCGCAGATCGACAACGTCAGCCCGAACCTGGGGCAGGGCTACATCATCGATTCGTTTATGGTCGTTGTGTTCGGCGGCGTCGGAAACCTGTGGGGCACGCTGGTGGGCGCGTTTACGCTCGGCATCGCCAACAAGTTCCTCGAGCCCTACGCCGGCGCCGTGCTCGGCAAGATCGCGATCCTCATCTTCATCATTCTGTTCATTCAGAAGCGCCCGCGCGGCATGTTCGCACTCAAGGGCCGGGCGGTGGAGGCATGAGGACCGTCGTGAAGGCTCCCTCATGGTTCGAGACGCGCCGCTGCGCGGCGCTCCTCACCATGAGGTCGCGCAGGAGTAGCCCTCATCCTGAGGAGCGAGCGAAGCTCGCGTCTCGAAGGATGAGGGCGTGCGGCGGAGGGCGGCGATGAAAGCCTTCCCGCTCACCCGGCTGATCGACAAGGCCTCGACCATCTTCCTGGTGTTGCTCGGCGCCTTCGCCGTCGCGGTGCCGGTGCTCAACCTCATCGTGCCGGACGGCTCCGGACTGCATCTGTCGACCTACTATGTCGCGCTGTTCGGCAAATACATCTGCTACGCGCTGCTGGCGCTGTCGATTGATCTCATCTGGGGCTATGCGGGTATTCTTTCGCTTGGTCACGGCGCCTTCTTCGCGCTCGGCGGCTATGCCATGGGCATGTACCTGATGCGGCAGATCGGGACCCGTGGCGTCTATGCCAATCCGGTCCTGCCCGACTTCATGGTGTTTTTGAACTGGCACGAACTGCCGGTCTACTGGTATGGCTTCAACTGGTTCCCCTATGCCGCGATCATGATCCTGCTGGTACCGGGTGCGCTCGCCTTTGTGTTCGGCTGGTTCGCCTTCCGCAGTCGCGTCACCGGCGTCTATCTGTCCATCATCACGCAGGCCATGACCTACGCGCTGATGCTGGCCTTCTTCCGCAACAACCTCGGCTTCGGCGGCAACAACGGCCTGACCGATTTCAAGGACATCCTCGGCTTCAACGTGCAGGCCGATGGCACGCGCAACGCGCTCCTTGTGACATCCTGCATCGCGCTTGCCGTCGGATTCCTGATCTGCCGCGCCATCGTCACATCCAGGTTCGGCAAGGTGCTGATCGCCATCCGCGACGCCAAATCGCGCACCCGTTTCCTGGGTTACCGGGTCGAGAGCTACAAGCTGTTCGTATTCGTGTTGTCGGCCTGCATGGCGGGCGTGGCCGGCGCGCTTTACGTGCCACAGGTCGGCATCATCAATCCGGGCGAATTCACGCCGGCCAACTCGATCGAAGCGGTGATCTGGGTGGCAGTCGGCGGTCGCGGTACGCTGACCGGCGCGGTGCTGGGGGCCATCGTTGTCAATTACGGCAAGACGCTGTTCACCAGCGGGCCGCTCGCCACCTACTGGCTGTTCGTGCTGGGCGGCCTGTTCGTCCTCGTCACGCTGCTCTTGCCGCGCGGCATCATCGGCACGCTGCAGCATGGGCTCAGCTTGCGCGCCGATGCCAGGTCGGCCGCAGCGGAGGACGGCGAGATCGGGCCCTCCGCGCGCGTTGCGACGGGCGCGGCGGAGTAGGGAGGGCAGATCATGGACGCCACCACCACCTCCGCGCTGCTCTACCTCGACGGCATCTCCGTTTCGTTCGACGGCTTCAAGGCGCTGAACGAGCTGTCGTTCATCATCGAGCCGGGCGAGATGCGCGCCATCATCGGCCCCAACGGCGCCGGCAAGACCACCATGATGGATGTGGTCACCGGCAAGACCCGGCCCAACTCCGGCGACGTCTATTTCGAGCAGGGTACCTATGACCTCTCCAGGCTCGACGAGACCGAGATCGCCGAACTCGGCATCGGCCGCAAGTTCCAGAAGCCGACGGTGTTCGACATGCACACTGTCGAGGACAATCTTTTGCTGGCGTTGAAGAACGACCGCAGCGTGCGCGCAACTCTGCTGTGGGAAAGCTCGGACCCGCAGGAAAAGCGCATTGTCGAGATCCTCGATACCATTCGCCTCAAGCCCTTGCGCTCGCGGGTCGCCGGCGGCCTGTCGCATGGACAGAAGCAATGGCTGGAGATCGGCATGCTGCTCGCGCAGGATCCGAAACTGTTGCTGGTGGACGAGCCGGTGGCCGGCATGACCGACGCCGAGACCCGGCAGACGGCGGAGTTGCTGAAGGAGATCAACCGGGACCGCACCGTGGTGGTCGTCGAGCACGATATGACCTTCGTGCGCGAACTCGGCGTCAGGGTGACCTGCCTGCATGAGGGCGCGGTGCTGGCGGAAGGCACCATCGACCAGGTCTCGGAGAACGAGCGCGTGGTGGAAGTGTATTTGGGAAGGTAAGTGCCACGCCCCATCCTTCGAGGCGCGAGCTTCGCTCGCTCCTCAGGATGAGGGCTACTGAGAAGTCACCTGTCCTGAGGAGGCCCGAAGGGCCGTCTCGAAGGAAGAGGTGACGGAAAGCGAAAGACGATGCTTGATGTAAGATCGATCGACCTCCACTACGGCGCGGCGCAGGCGCTGCGCGGCATTTCGCTCAAGGCGGAACCCGGCAAGGTCACCTGCGTGCTCGGCCGCAATGGTGTCGGCAAGACCAGTCTGTTGCGGGCTATTGTCGGCCAGCACCCGGTCAGCGCCGGAGCGATAAGGCTCGGCGACAGCGAAATTACGCATATGCGCACGGCGGAGCGCGCCCGCCGGGGCGTCGCCATCGTTCCGCAGGGACGCGAGATCTTCCCGCTGCTGACCGTGGAAGAAAACCTGGAGACCGGCTTTGCGCCGCTCCCGCGCGGCGAGCGCACCGTGCCCGACGACGTGTTTTCGCTGTTTCCGGTGTTGAACGATATGCTCAAGCGCCGCGGCGGCGACCTGTCCGGCGGCCAGCAGCAGCAACTGGCCATCGGCCGGGCGCTGGTGATGCGGCCCAGGCTGCTGCTGCTGGATGAGCCGACCGAGGGTATCCAGCCCTCGATCATCAAGGATATCGGCCGCGCCATTGCCTATCTGCGTTCGCTCGGACAGATGGCGATCGTGCTGGTGGAACAGTATCTCGACTTCGCCCGGGAACTCGGTGACAATTTCGCCGTGATGGACCGCGGCTCGATCGTCTATGCCAGCGACAGGGCCGGTCTGGACGAGACCGCCCTCAAACGCGCCATGGCGATATGAGACCTGCGACGACCGCAGCGGCTGCCGAGACCTTTGCCGCCAACCGCGCCACCGGCCGCATCGCGCTGTCCGTCGCGGCGGTGGACGGGCGCACGCGCCGCGCCCGCGTGCACGAGGACGGTTCGTTGCGGGTGCGCTTTCCCAATGTGACGGGCGATCCGTTGGAAGCGGTGATCGTCAACACCGGCGGCGGCATGACCGGCGGCGACCGTTTTGCCGTCGAACTGGATGCCGGGGAGGGCGCCAGCCTCGTTGCCGGGACCGCGGCGGCTGAAAAGATCTACCGTTCGACCGGCGCCGATGCCGAAATGGAAGTGCGCTTTCGGTGATGGCCGGAGGGCGGCTTTGCTGGCTGCCGCAGGAGACCATCCTGTTCGACCGCGCGCGACTTGCGCGCCGCATTGACGTCGACCTGGCGGAAGACGCTTCGCTGGTGATGGCCGAGTCGGTGGTGTTCGGGCGTGCCGCCATGGGCGAAGCCATGAACGAGGGCTCCTGGTCCGATCGCTGGCGCCTGCGCATCGGCGGCAAACTGATATTTGCCGAAAATGCGCGCCTTCACGGCGCCATTGCCGACAAGCTGGCGCAGCCCGCGGCTGCCGCCGGCGGCATTGCGCTCGCCACAGTCCTGATCGCGCCCGGTAATGACGCGACGCTCGCCGCCGTGCGCGCGCTCGACGGCCAATTTACCGGCGAGGTCGGTATCTCGGCCTGGAACGGCATCGCGGTGGCGCGGCTTTGCGCCCGCGACGGCGCCGCGCTGCGCCATGACCTGATCGCGCTGCTGGCGTCGCTCGGCATCGGCGTGCCGCGGCTCTGGCTGCAATAGCGATTTGAGGAAACGATGAACCTGACGCCCCGGGAAAAAGACAAGCTGCTGGTCGCGGTCGCCGCGATGGTCGCGCGCCGTCGCCTCGAACGCGGCGTCAAGCTCAATCACCCGGAAGCGGTGGCGCTGATCACCGACTTCATCGTGGAAGGCGCGCGCGACGGCCGCACCGTCGCCGACCTGATGGAAGCCGGCGCCCACGTCATCGCCCGCGCCCAGGTGATGGACGGCATCGCCGAGATGATTCCGGAAATCCAGGTAGAGGCCACTTTTCCCGACGGCACCAAGCTCGTCACCGTGCATGACCCGATCCGCTGAGAGGAACTGAACCGATGAAGATGTTGTTGCCCGTGCTGTTTTCGCTGGCCGCCGTTAGCGCGCAGGCGCACGAGTCGCTGGCGCCGCACCATCATCCGCATGGACTGAGCATGCTGCCCGATTTCGGCACGTTGGCTGTCGGCGTGATCGCGCTCGCCGCCGCCTTGTTCGTCTACTTCAAATTCCGCCAGGGCTGACGTCATGATCCCGGGCGAGATGTTCATCCAGGACGGCGAGATCGAGCTCAACAAGGGCCGCCGCACCGTGACGCTGTCGGTTTCGAATACCGGCGACCGGCCGATCCAGGTGGGATCGCATTACCACTTCTTCGAGACCAACCCGGCGCTCAAGTTCGAGCGCAAAAAGGCGCGCGGCATGCGGCTCGATATCGCCGCCGGCACCGCGGTGCGCTTCGAGCCGGGGCAGACCCGCGAGGTGACGCTGGTGGCGCTTGGCGGCAAGCGCACGGTCTACGGTTTCCGTCAAGGCGTGATGGGGAAACTTTAAGGCAGCTCGGATGTTTGCGATGAGGCCAACCTTGCCGGGAGGACACCATGAAGCAGACCTACACGGGTGGCTGCCAGTGTGGCCGAAATCCGCTACGAAGTCGCGCTCGATCTGAGCGCGCCGGTGATCGCCTGCAACTGTTCACGCTGCGGCCGGCTCGGCTCGCTACTTGCTTTCGCGCCGGCGGAGGATTTCACGCTGCAGAGCGGCGACGGCGCGATGACCGACTACCAGTTCAACAAGCACCTCATTCATCATTTGTTCTGTGCGACGTGCGGGATCGAGTCCTTCGCGCGCGGCACGACGCCGGGCAGCAGCAAGGAAATGGTCGCGGTGAACGCGCGCTGCCTGGACGGCGTCGAACCGGATTCGCTGGAAATCAAGAACGTCGACGGGCGGAGTTTCTGACCCCCAAAAGCCATAACGGGCAGACCGTCGTCTGCCCGTCACAAGCTCTCGGATCCCAACCCGGCGCGGCCGTGAAGCGCGCGTGCCCGGACAGTAGCTATTTGAGAGCCAGGGCCGGCAGTCATGGACCACGACATCCTGCAAGCAGGACCCCACGTCCCATGGCCGCTCCGGTCATGGCGGTTCACCCGTGTCCGGCAAAGCCAGAGATGGATGACCTGCGATGAATGCTACGCCGCTATGTCCGTGGTGCAAGCGTTTTGAAGCCGCGCGCATGGCTGTGGATAACATCGAGGATGAAAAACAGCGGTCATAATCGGCGCGATGCGTGACGAATGTTAAGCGTTGATGTTGATCGCGGCGACTGCAACGAGGTGCTCCCTCCCCCCGCAAGGGGGGAGGGAACCCACAAACACAGTCCGGAGCTTGACCATGTCAGTGAAAATAAAACGCGCGGCCTATGCCGACATGTTCGGTCCGACCGTTGGCGACAAGGTGCGGCTCGCGGACACCGATCTCGTCATCGAGGTCGAGAAGGATTTCACCACCTACGGCGAGGAGGTGAAGTTCGGGGGCGGCAAGGTGATCCGCGACGGCATGGGCCAGTCGCAGATGACGCGCAAGCAAGGCGCGGTCGATACCGTCATCACCAACGCGCTGATCCTCGACCACTGGGGCATCGTCAAGGCCGATATCGGCCTGAAGGACGGCCGTATCGCCGCCATCGGCAAGGCCGGCAATCCCGACATCCAGCCGGGTGTCACCATCATCATCGGTCCCGGCACCGAGATCATCGCCGGCGAAGGAAAAATCCTGACGGCGGGCGGCTTCGACGCCCACATCCATTTCATCTGTCCGCAGCAGGTGGAGGAAGCGTTGATGAGCGGCGTGACTTCCATGCTCGGCGGCGGCACCGGTCCCGCGGCCGGAACCAACGCGACGACGTGCACGCCCGGTCCCTGGCACATCGGCCGCATGATCCAGGCGTCCGACGCTTTCCCGGTCAATCTCGGCTTTGCCGGCAAGGGCAATTCATCGCGGCCCGCCGCGCTCGACGAACAGGTCAAGGCCGGCGCATGTGCGCTTAAATTACACGAGGACTGGGGCACGACGCCCGGTGCCATCGACAATTGCCTGAACGTTGCCGACAAGCTCGACGTGCAGGTGATGATCCATACCGACACGCTCAACGAGTCCGGCTTCGTCGAGGACACCATCAAGGCCTTCAAGGGCCGCACCATCCACGCCTTCCACACCGAGGGCGCCGGCGGCGGCCACGCGCCCGACATCATCAAGGTGGCGGGCCTGAAGAACGTATTGCCGTCTTCCACCAATCCGACGCGGCCGTTCACACGGAACACCATCGACGAGCATCTCGACATGCTGATGGTGTGTCACCATCTCGATCCTTCGATTCCCGAAGATCTGGCGTTCGCGGAAAGCCGCATCCGCAAGGAGACGATCGCGGCGGAAGACATCCTGCACGACATCGGCGCGTTGTCGATGATGTCGTCGGACAGCCAAGCCATGGGCCGCGTCGGCGAGGTGATCATTCGCACCTGGCAGACCGCCGACAAGATGAAGAAACAGCGCGGGCGCCTGAAGGAAGAAAAGGGCGACAACGACAATATGCGCGCGAAGCGCTACATCGCCAAGTACACCATCAATCCGGCCATCGCCCACGGCATGGCGAAGCACATCGGCTCGGTCGAGAAGGGCAAGCTCGCCGATCTGGTCATCTGGTCGCCCGCCTTCTTCGGGGTGAAGCCCGACATGATCATCAAGGGAGGTTCGATCGTCGCCGCGCAGATGGGCGATCCCAACGCCTCGATCCCGACGCCGCAGCCGGTGCACTACCGGCCGATGTTCGGCGCCTTCGGCAAGGCGCTCACCGCCTCGTCGCTGATGTTCGTGTCGAAGGCGGCCGTGCGCGGCAAGTTGGGCGACAAGCTGGGCATCGAAAAGGAGTGTGTGGCGGTCGAGAACACCCGCAACATCGGCAAGAAGAACATGATCCACAATTCGGCGACGCCGGAGATCGAGGTCGATCCGGAAACCTACGAGGTGCGCGCCGACGGCGAATTGCTTACCTGCGCCCCGGCGGAGACGCTGCCCATGGCGCAGCGCTACTTCCTGTTCTGACGCGTCAGCGCCCGATCCGGTGCCAGGTTTCCGAGCCGCACATCACGCCGGCGCAGCCTTGCACTTCGAGGCTGCGGGCTCCGTGCAGGGTCAGCTTGCCGGCGTAGGTCTGCCCGTCGTCGGAGTTGTAGATCGGGCCGATCCAGGCGCCGTTGCCGTGCGGCGACATCGTGAAAATGCGCAGGCCCACGATCGGACGGTTGCGCAGGCGCGGATTGGGGTTTTCCTCATCGACCGGCGGCTTGCCGGTCCTGGTGTCGATCTTGTCCTTGATCCAGACGATGGTGCCGCACAGGGCCTCGCCGCACCGTGCAATGCGGATGTGGGCGTCCTGCTTCCGGGTGAGCCAGGTGCCGGTCAATTCTGCGGCCAGCGCGCTTGCGAGCGTCAGCCCGGAGAGCAGGACGGCGAGCGCGGCGGCGCGGATCATTGGCATGAAGCAGGCTCCCATGGTCAGCCCCGAAGTGGCAGGCCCGTGCCTATGGCACGAACATTCGTGGCATAATGACGACATGTCTGTGAACAGAAAGTTGCGGCCGGGAAATGTTGTAAATGAGTGACAGGACGATGAGGCGGGCGCTTGAAATAAAATCGGCGGGGGCGTGGGACGCAAGCGCGGCGTGCGACCGCGTGGTGCTCGATGCGGGCGACCGCCAGCGCCGGCGTATCGTTTTGACTGCCGAAAACGGCACCGAATTCCTGCTCGATTTCGCCAGGCCCGTGACCCTGCGCGATGGCGACGGGCTGGCGCTGGACGATGGGTCGGTCGTGCTGGTCGCTGGCGCGCCGGAGGAACTGATCGAAATTGCGGCCGGCAGTGCGGTCGATGCGATGCGGCTCGCCTGGCATCTCGGCAACCGCCACTCCGATGTGCAGGTCATGGGTGACAGGCTGCGCATCCGCCGCGACCATGTGCTGGAAGATATGCTGCGCCGCCTCGGCGCCAGGCTTCAGTCACTCGCCGCGCCATTTGATCCCGAAATCGGCCCACCGCATGAACACGGACACGGCCATGGCGGGTAAGAAGAAGGCCCGGCGAGTCCGTGCCCGTCCCATGGTTCGAAACGCCGCGCTATGCGCGGCTCCTCACCATGAGGCGGGACGCCAGCCGCGCAAACAAAGCGCCCTCATCCTGAGGAGCGCGCCGAAGGCGGGCGTCCCGAAGGATGAGGGGATGCAAGCTCATGCCCTCTACCGCCTGATGGCCTGGCTGTCGCCGGCCTATCCGGTCGGCGGGTTTTCCTATTCCAGCGGCATCGAATGGGCGGTGGAGACCGGCGACATCAAGGACGCCGAAAGCTTGCGGGGATGGCTTTCGGTGATGCTCAGCGAAGGCGGCGGCTTCTGCGATGCGGTGCTGTTCGCCCACGCCCATCGCGCCATCGAAAGCGAAGACGATAAGCACGTGCGCGCGGTGGCCGAACTCGCCGCTGCGTTCGCGCCCACCAAGGAACGCCATCTCGAAACCACCGCGCAGGGCAACGCGTTCGTCGAAGCGACGGCTGCTGCCTGGCCGTGTGAGACGCTTGATCGATTGAAAATTGCCTGGAACGGGCCTGTGGCTTATCCGATTGCGGTGGCGGTCGCCGCGGCCGGCCATAGCGTCGCCTGCGAACCGGCGCTGGCCGCGTTCCTGCAGGCGCTCGCCGCCAATTGGGTATCCGCAGGCGTGCGGCTCGTTCCGCTCGGCCAGACCGACGGCCAGCGCGTGCTGGCGGCGCTGGAGCCGGTCGTCACTCAAACAGCGCGGCGCGCGATGGCCGCAAAGCTTGACGACATCGGCAGCGCGGCCTTCCGCGCCGATCTTGCCAGCGCCAAACACGAAACCCAATACACGCGCCTGTTCCGGTCGTAGTCCGTTGAAAACTGCAGCAAATACTGTCTAGTAGCACGCCAGAAGGACGTAACCTCCCAATGAACACATCTCATGGTCCACTGCGCGTCGGTGTCGGCGGTCCGGTCGGCTCCGGCAAGACCGCGCTGATGGACGCGCTCTGCAAGACGCTGCGCCAGAAGTATCAGATCGCCGCCATCACCAATGACATCTACACCAAGTGGGACGCCGATTATCTGGTGCGCTCGGGCGCGCTCGAAGCTGACCGCATCGCTGGCGTGGAAACCGGCGGCTGTCCGCACACCGCGATCCGCGAAGACGCATCGATCAATCTCGCGGCGGTCGCCGACATGCGCGCCCGGTTTCCCGATCTCGATCTGGTGCTGATCGAATCCGGTGGCGACAATCTCGCCGCGACGTTCTCGCCGGAGCTCGCCGATCTCACCATCTACGTCATCGACGTCGCCGCCGGCGACAAGATCCCGTCGAAGGGCGGTCCTGGCATTACACGTTCCGATCTCCTGGTCATCAACAAGACCGATCTTGCGCCTTACGTCGGCGCGTCGCTCGAGGTAATGGAGCGCGATGCCAGGAAGATGCGGGGACAACGGCCCTTCGTCATGACCAACCTGCGCGACGGTCAGGGTGTGGAGGAGATAGCGAGCTTCATTGAGAAGAAGGGTGGGTTGGGCGCATGATCGCGAAAGGTGGCAGCCGGTTTTCGGATAAGATCATGCGCAGGAGAAATGCATGAGCAAGCTAACTTCCCGCGAGCGCCTTGAAGCGGCGCTCGCCCGCATCGACGACCCGAAAGGCGAGGGCGCGCGCGCCTGCCTCACGGTCTATCGCGAAGCGGCCCGCGCCGCGGCCGAGGCCGCCGATGCGCGCGCCAGGGCCGGCATAACGCTCGGGCCACTCGACGGCGCCATCGTCACCATCAAGGACCTGTACGATGTCGCCGGTGAGGTCACCCGTGCCGGGTCCAGGGTGATCGCCGAGGAGGGATCACCTGCGGCAGAAGACGCGCCCATCGTGCGGCGGCTGCGCGCCGCCGGTGCGGTCATCGTCGCCAAGACCAACATGAGCGAGTTCGCTTTTTCCGGCGTTGGTATCAATCCGCACTTCGGCACCCCGGGGAATCCGGCCGACCGCAAGCGCGTGCCGGGCGGTTCGAGTGCGGGGGCGGCCGTCGCGGTTGCCGACGACATGTGTGACATCGCCATCGGCAGCGATACCGGCGGTTCCTGCCGCGTACCCGCCGCCTTCTGCGGCGTCGTCGGCTACAAGCCGAGCCGCCAGCGTATTCCGACCGACGGCGCGTTTCCGCTTGCCTTTACGCTCGATTCTGTCGGCCCGCTGGCCAGGAGCGTTGCCGATTGTGCCGCTGCCGACGCGGTGATGGCGAACGAAAACCCGCAGGCGCTGCAGGCGGCGCCGCTTTCAAATCTCCGAGTCGGTCTTGCGCAAGGGATGCCGCTGGAAAAGCTGGACGACGCGGTCGGCAAGGCGTTTGCGGCTGCCCTCGACAGGCTCGGGAAGGCCGGTGTGCGTCTTTCCGATGAAGTGCTGCCGGCGATCGAAGGCATGAACGAGGTCAACAATATCGGCGGCGGCATCACACCAACCGAAGCGTACGCCATTCACCGGGACCGGCTCGCTCGCCGTGGCGATGATGTCGATCAATTCATTCGCCGACGCATCGAACGTGCCAGGGACAATTCCGCCGCCGAGTATATCGAGATGATACGGCGTCGCCTGGGACTGATCCGCGAAATGGACGTGCGCATGGCCGACGTCGACGTGCTGGTCACACCGACGGCTGCAGTGATTGCGCCACTTATCAGCGATCTCGAGAGGCCCGATGAGTTCGCGCGCCGCAATGCCATGTGCCTGCGTAACACCGCGATCTGGAACTTCTTCGACTGCTGTTCCATCTCGCTGCCGCTGCCGAAACAGGACGGTCAGAACGTCGGTTTGATGCTGGCGGCGCGCAACGGCCACGATCATCGCCTGTTCCGCATCGCCGCTGCGATGGAGAAGGTCATCCGTTAATCGTCATTCCGGGGCGCGCACAAAGTGCGCGAACCCGGATTCCGGACGCATGCACTGTGCTCGCTTCCGGATTCCGGGTTCACGCGCCTGCGGCGCCTGCCCCGGAATGACAGATCAAAACTCCCGGAACGCTTCCAGCAGAAGCTGGTAACGCTCGGGCCCGAACCGTTTCGCCAGCCCGGCCTCATGCTCGTCCGACAGCGCCTTGGCCCGCGCCAGCACGCGCTGACCGTCGCGGGTGAGCCGCAAGGCGTGACGGCGGCCGTCGGCGGAAGACGGCAGACGCTGGATCAGGCCGCGCTGCTCCAGCCGGTGCAGCAGCCGCACCAGCCGGGCGCGCTCGATACCGAGCGTACCGGCGAGCTCCGCCTGCGACAGCCCGCGATTGGCGTCGACCACGACCAGCACCGAGAACTGGGCGGGGCTGATGTCGATCGAGGCGAGCCGTCCGATGAAGTCCTGGAAAATCCATACCTGGGCCCGCCGTACGAAATAGCCGAGCCGCTGATTGAGCAGATCGAGTTCGATTTTGGGCCGGTTGCTGCGCTGCACAGGCGCCTTCTCGCGCAATGGGACCGTGCGGGCAGCCGGCCGTGCAGAGCGCTTTGCAGCAGGAACCATCGGATCGGGTCCTCGTCACCGGCCGGGCAGGACCTCCTGCCCATGCCACGGAACGATAATGCTTGTTGACGAAAATTGTTGTCCACGTCAACAATATGCTGCGACCGGGAGGGACCGTGCAACCGTAAATGGCGCGAGGCGCCGCTTGCGGTGGCGTTCGCGCTTGTGGGGACCGGAAGAAATCCGGCATCATCCGGCGCAATAGCTGAATGCAGGCCGACATTACAAGGCCCAACGGGAGGAATTCATGACGCGTAAATCATCCACGACGAATGTGACACGCCGCACGTTCGGTGCCGGCCTCGGCGCCGCCGGCTTCATCGCCGGCACCGCGCCGTTTAGCATCGTGCGCGCCGCCAACGCGCCGCTGAAGGTGGGCGTGCTGTTGCCGCGCTCCGGCGTGCAGGCCGGCATCGGCCAGGACTGCTGGCGCGGCGTCGAGATCGCGGGCCCCATCCTCAAGAGCATGGGACTGCCGGAACTCGAGATCATGAGCGGCGACACCGAGACCAAGGTGGACGTCGCCCGTTCGCGCGCCGAGCAGCTCATCAGCCAGGGCGCACAGCTCCTGATCGGCGCCTTCGACTCTGGCCAGACCACGGCCATCGCGCAGGTCGCCGAGCAGAAGGGCATCCCGCTCGTCATCAACATCGCCGCGTCGCCGGCGATCACGAAGCAGGGCTACAAGTACGTCTTCCGCAACTTCCCGACGGCGCCGATGATTCTCGTCGACGCCTTCAAGAACCAGCTCGAGATCTTCAAGCAGGTCGGCGACGCGCCAAAGTCGGTCGTGTTCATGCACGTCAACGACACGTTCGGGACCGCAATGTCCAAGGGCATTGGCATGGTCATGCCGAAGTTCCCGATGCCCTACAAGATCGTCCAGGAAATCGCCTATGATCCGGCCGCGCGCGACCTCTCGGTCGAGATCGCCAAGGCCAAGGCCTCTGGCGCCGAGGCCATCCTCGCGGTCAGCCGTCTCAATGACGCCATCCTGCTCACCCGCGAACTGGTCAAGCAGCGCTGGACGCCGAAGACGATCCTGAGCATGGGCCCGGGCTGGTACGAGGACCAGTACCTGAAGACGCTCGGCAAGCTGTCCGACGGACCGCTCAGCTTCGTGCCGTGGTATGATCCCAACAAGCCGCTGACCAAGAAACTGGAAGAGGCGATGGCCGCGAAATTCGCGGGCCTCAACCTCAACACCAACCAGGTCTATACCTTCGAGGCATTGCTGACGGCGGCCGACGCGTACAAGCGCGCGGGCTCCTCTGATCCGAAGGCGCTGGCCGAGGCTATCCGCAAGACCAACATCACGGACAATGTCAGCCCGGGCGCCGGCATCATGTTCAACGCCGAGGGTCAGAACGACAAGCTGAAAGACAGCGCGATCCAGAATCGCGGCGGCAAGACCGTGACGGTGGCGCCCAAGGCGGCCGCCAACGCCAAGGTCGAATGGCCGCTCAAGCCGTACGACAAGCGCGGCTGAACCTGCAGATCGCGACAGTGCTCCGGCCGTGACCAGCGGCCGGAGCTTCGCGCATCAGGACCTTCCCCTTGCCAGTTGAAATTTATCTCAACGTCGCCATCGGCGGCATCCTGACGGGGCTTGTCTACGGCCTGATGGCGCTCGGGCTGTCGGTCATCTTCGGCGTGGTGCGCGTGGTCAACTTCGCCCACGGCGAGATGATGACTATCGCCATGTACCTCGTCATCACGCTGTTTTCCGTCTTCCACCTCGACCCGCTGGTGATGCTGGTGCCGGTTGCGGCGGTCATGTTTGCTTTCGGTTATGTTCTGCAGAAGGGCCTGATCAATCCCTTCATCACCCGGCCGGAGCACAGCCAGTTCCTGCTCCTGGTCGGCATTGGTCTGATTATCGCCAACGTGTTGCTCATCCTGTACGGGCCGGATGCCCAGAACGTGCAGGTCCGCTATGCCTTCGACAGCTTCAAGGTCGGGCCGGTCATCATAGACGCCACCAAACTGTACGCCGCCATCGGCGCCATCGTGGTAGCGGGCGCGCTGTTCAGCTTCTTCCAGTACACCCGTCTCGGCACCGCCATCCGCGCCTGCGCCGATAACTACACCGGCGCGCTGGTGGTGGGCCTCGACGTCAGGCATCTCTACGCGCTGACCTTCGGTCTGGGCATGGCTTGCGTCGGAGCGGCCGGCACCATGCTGCTCCTGATCTTCGACGTCACGCCCGCGGTCGGGCCGGCTTATACGCTGCTCGCCTTCGTCATCGTCATCACCGGCGGCCTCGGCTCGATGCCGGGCGCCCTGATCGGCGGTATCCTGATCGGGCTCACCGAAGCCATGGCCGGTCTGCTGTTCACGCCGTCGGCCAAGAGCATGTTTTCCTTCGCGATTCTGGTGCTGGTGTTGCTGTTCCGACCGCAGGGCATCATGGGCAAGAGGGCGGCATGATCGCGCATCTGTTCGACGGCTTGCCGCGCCGGACGCTGCTTCTGCTGCTTCTGCTGCTGCTGCTGGGGCTGACCGCGCCGCTCTACGCCGGTGATTATCTGCTCACCGTGCTGGTGGTGATCTTCTACTTCGCCTATGTGGGCCAAGCTTGGAATATCATGATGGGGTTCGCCGGCCAGCTTTCGCTCGGCCACGCGCTTTATGTCGGTCTCGGCGCCTACACCGCGGCCGCGCTTTATGTGCACTTCGGCGTGGGCCCGTGGATCGGCTTGCTGGCGGCGGTGCCGATCGCCGCTATGGCGGGTGCATTTATCGGCTTTCTGGCGTTCCGCTTCCGGGTCGGTGGCGTCTACTTCGCCATCCTTACCATCGCCTTCGCCGAGTTCGCCCGCGTCGGCTTCGACCATCTGAGCTGGACCGGCGGCTCGGCCGGCCTGTTCCTGCCGGTCAAGCAATACACTCATAACAATCTCTGGCTGCTGCGCGGCGACCCGACGATGTTCTATTACGTGCTGCTCGTCGCCACCGTCGCCGCTTTGGTCGGCTGCCGGATGCTGCTGCAAAGCCGCATCGGCTATTTCTGGCGGGCGATCCGCGAGGACGAGGAAGCCGCACGCGCACTCGGCATCAACACGTTCCGTTACAAGATGCTGGCGGTGGTGATCTCCGCCGGCATGACCGCCTTCGCCGGCGTGATCTTCGCCTTCTACTACAACAACCTGTTTCCGGAGCAGGTGTTTTTTATCGGCCAGTCGATCGAGATCATCCTGGCGCCCATTGTCGGCGGTGTCGGCACCTTGTTCGGCCCCATTCTCGGTGCATTCATCCTGACGGGCCTGGCAGAAGCTCTCACCCATCTTCTTGCCGCGATCGGCATCGATCTGCCCGGCGCAAAGCAGGTGTTTTACGGATTTTGCCTGCTGGTGGTGATCATGGCGCTGCCGGACGGCGTGTGGCCCTGGGTCTGCCGGCGCCTGGGACTGACGGGAAAACCGAAATGAGCGCACTTCTTTCGGTCAACGGTGTCGGCAAGCGCTTCCGCGGCCTGCTCGCGGTCGACCAGGTCAGCTTCGAGGTGCCGGAGGGCGCGATCTTCGCGGTGATCGGTCCGAACGGCGCCGGCAAGACCACGCTGTTCAACATGATCGCCGGGGTATTCGCGCCGAACGGCGGCTCGATCAGCTTTGCCGGCGAGCGCATCGACGGCCTGGCGCCGGACCAGATCTGCCGCCGCGGCGTCGGCCGCACCTTCCAGATCGTGCGGCCGTTCCCGGCGCTGACGGTAGAAGAGAACGTGACTGTCGGCGCGCTGCTGCACCGACACAGTCCGCGCGAGGCGAAGGAATGGGTCGATCTGATCCTCGATCGGCTCGATCTTTACGAAAAGCGCCATCAACGGGCGTCGGCACTGACATTACCGGATCGCAAGCGGCTGGAAGTGGCGCGCGCGGTCGCCACCGAGCCGAAGCTTTTGTTGCTGGACGAGGTCATGGCCGGTTTGCGGCCGACCGAGACCGACCGCATGGTCGAGGTGTTCCACCGGCTGAACAAGGATCATGGCGTCACCATCCTCTTGATCGAGCACGTGATGCGCGCGGTGATGGCGCTCGCCGGCCGCATCCTGGTGTTGCACCACGGTGCGGCGATCGCCGAAGGACCGCCGGCCGAAGTGGTGCGCAATCCCGCCGTGATCCACTCCTATCTGGGCGCGGAGGATCTCGCATGATCCCGAAAAGGAAGGACCGGTTTTCGGACAGGATCATGCACAGGGATCAAGTCTGATGTTGACGGTGGAGAACCTCGACGTCTTCCATGGCGACGCCCAGGCGCTCGACGGCGTAACACTGGAGATCGCGCAGGGCGCCATCGTCGCGATCGTGGGCGCCAACGGCGCCGGCAAGACCTCGCTGATCCGCACCATCGCCGGCATGCATACGCCGGCGCGCGGGCGCATCGTCTATCACGGGCAGGACATCGCCGGCTGGCCGAGCCACAAGGTCTGCGATCTTGGTATCGGTCAGGTCGCCGAAGGCCGACAGGTGTTCCCGGCGCTGACGGTGTCCGAAAACCTGGAGATGGGCGCCATGGTCCCACGTGCCCGTGCCGCGCGCGCGCAGAATCTCGAAAAAGTCTACGCCATGTTTCCGGTGCTGGCGGAGCGGCGTAACCAGTCGGCGGGCACCCTGTCGGGCGGCGAGCAGCAGATGCTTGCTATCGGTCGCTGCCTGATGGGTGCGCCGGAACTGGTGATGTTCGACGAACCGTCGCTGGGTCTGGCACCGGCGATCGTGCAGAACGTGCTGAAGACCGTGCGCGACCTCAACCGCGAGGGCCTTACCTGCGTGCTGGTGGAGCAGAACGTGGCGGTGTCGCTCAAACTCGCCAACCGCGCTTACGTGCTGGAGAACGGCCGCATTACGCTCTCGGGCTCTGGCGAAGAGCTGCTCGGCGACGACCGTGTCCGGCAGGCTTATCTGGGGCTGTAGGCCGGACGTCGCGTGCCCCTGCGCATCAGGAAGTCGAGGGCGGCGACCCGCAGGCTGAGCGGATGGTCAGGGAAGCTGGCGCGCAGGAGCTTGAGCGCCTCAGCATCCGTCGCGGGGGCATATTGCATTATCCAGGCGGCCATCCGCTCCGGATCCATCGCCTGGGAAAGCATCAGATGCTCTAACTGGACGTGTCGGCCCATCAGTTCTGGTCCCGTGCGATTTTCGGCGAAATCGCGTGTCTCAAGGCCCGGCAGCTACAGTTTGCGGCTATGTCGTTAGCAAGTCGTTAACGAAACCGGCCGCCGGCGGTTCCCTCCGGCGGCCGGTTTGCCAAAACGTTCGTGGCTTACTTCAGCGGTTTTCCGATGGTGACAGTGAGGGTGCCGACTCCCTCGACCGCACACTCGAGCTTGTCACCGGCGACCGTGGCTGCGACGCCCGCAGGCGTGCCGGTCATGATGACGTCACCGGGCTCGAGCGCGACCATCTCCGACAGGTTGGAGATGATTTCCGGCACGTTCCAGATGAGCTGGTTGAGATCGCCGTCCTGTCGGATCTGGCCGTTGCACTTGAGTGTTATCTTGCCCTTGGTCGGGTGTCCGATTTCGCTCGCCGGCCTGATCGCGCCGCAGGGCGCGGAATGGTCGAACGCCTTGCCGATCTCCCACGGCCGCTTCAGATCGCGCGACGCGATCTGCAGGTCCCGGCGGGTCAGGTCGATGCCAACGGCATAGCCGTAGATGCAGTCATTGGCATTGGTGACCGGGATGTTGCGGCCGCCGCTCTTGAGCGCGACAACGAGCTCGACCTCGTGATGCATGTCCTTGGTCAGCGACGGATAGGGCACCGTGCCGCCGTCCGGCACAACCGCATCGGCGGGCTTGGTGAAATAGAACGGCGGCAGCCGTTCGTCCTGGCCCATCTCGCGGATGTGCTCCACGTAGTTGCGGCCGACGCACCAGATGCGGCGAACCGGAAAAACCTTGTCCGTGCCGGCAACCGCGATGCTGGCTTGCGGCGGCGGCGGAATAACGTAGTTGTCGTTGGCCATGATTTGATTGCCGTATTGATTTGATTGTGTTTTCGGGGCGACCCGGACCGCGAGATCGCGCCCGGGTAAGGGCGGCCATGGAGGTATCAGGTGCGACGCGCCGCCGTCAACGGCCCGGCTTCCCGAAGTGGGAACCGTTTCGGACAAGATCATCGCAAACAGCTCAGCGAAGCCTCAGCGACGGCCTCCCGCGTGTGACCTTCCTGCTCCTTGAGTTGCAGGCGGTAGAATGATGCGTAGCGGCCGCTCCGATGCAGCAGTTCGTCATGGCGGCCGGATTCGGTCACCCGCCCGCTCTCGATCACAAAGATCCGGTCGGCGTGCGAGACCGTGTGCAGGCGGTGCGCGATTGCGAGCGTGGTGCGGCCCTGGAACAGATGCTCCATTGCTTCGCGCACCTGCAATTCCGCTTCCGAGTTCGAGCGCTGCGGTGGCTTCGTCGAGCAGAATGATCGGCGCATTCTTGATCAGCGCGCGCGCGATCGCGATGCGCTGACGCTGGCCGCCTGACAGTTGCAAACCGTGCTCTCCGACCGGCGTGTCATAACCACGCGGAAATGATTGAATGAAGTCATGCGCATAGGCCGCTTTTGCGGCGGCCACGATCTCGTCCTCGCTGGCGTCCGGTTTGCCGAAGGCGATGTTTTCGCGAACGGTGCCGCGGAACAGGAACACGTCCTGGCCTACATAGGCGATGTGCTGGCGCAACGAATGACGCGTCACCTGGCCGATATCCTGCTCGTCGATGACGATCTTGCCGCTCTCCGGGTCGTAATAGCGCATAATCAGATTGAATACCGTCGACTTGCCGCCTCCGGACGGCCCGACCAGCGCGGTGAGCCTGCCGGGCTCGGCCACGAATGACATCTCGCGCAAGACGAACTCGTCGTCGCGATACCTGAAACTGACGTTCTCGAATTCGAGCCGCGGATTCTTGATCTGCAGTTCCGGTTTTCCGGCATCGCTCGGCTCGCTCGGAGGGCTGTCGAGGACCTCGAACAGGATGCGGACGCCCACCAGCGCGGTATTGAGCTGGAGATTGAGGCGCGCCAGCCGCTTTGCCGGCTCATAGGCGAGCAGGAAGGCGGTAATAAACGAAAAGAACTGGCCGGGCGTCGCGCCGGTCTCGAGCACGCGGTAGCCGCCGTAGGTGATGGCGATGGCAATTGCAACGCCCCCCAGCGTTTCCATCAGCGGGCTGGCGCGATTGGAGACGCGCGCCATCTTGTTGGCTTCGTATTCGACGGTCGTAACGTGCCTGTCGAAGCGCTCGCGCATCACGTCTTCCAGCGTGAACGCCTTGACGATGCGGATGCCGTGCAGCGTTTCCTGCAGCGTCTCGATGATCCGTTCATTGCCGTGGTACTGGCTTCGCCCGATGGCGTAGATGCGGCGGACCAGCTTGCGCAGCACGAACAGCGCCGGCGGCGCAACCACGAAGCTGAAGAACGACAGCACCGGGTCTTGTATGACCATCACGATCACCAGTCCGACCAGCGAGAAGAAATCGCGTCCGATCGAGGTGATCATCAGATTGATCACCTGGGTGGCGGCGGCCGCGCCGGCGGTGAGACGGGCGATGAATTCGGTCGAGTGCCGCTCGGAGAAGAAGCCGAGGCCTTCATTGAGCAATTTGGAGAACACGGCGCGCTGGTTGTCGGCAATGATGCGATTGCCGACGCGGGACATCATCACGCTATGGCCGTATGTCGCGATGCCCTTGGTGGTGAATATCACCACAATGAGTCCGCCCAGCAGGATGATGCCGGGCAGGTTGCGGTTGACGTAGGCCTCGTTGATGACGTCGCCGATCAGATAGGCACTGAACGCCGTGCAGCCCGCGGCGACCGCCATCAAAAGGAAGGCGAAGACGTATTTCTTCCAATGCACCAGGCCCTGTTCCAGGAACAGGCGACGCACCAGCGCGACCGCGCTGTAGCGCGGGTCGTCGGCCGCCGAATGAAGGGGGTCGCTCATTCATCCTCGAACAAAGGCAGATGCGCCGGCGTTCCCGGGAGGGTTTCGCGCCGATCGGCCAGTCATCCGTTTCCTTGCCCGTATCGGGGGGATTTTTCAAGTTTGAAAGGCGGCGAAAAAACGTTCTTTCCAGAAGAGGTTACGCCTTTTCAGCCCGTGGGGCGCCGCGGCCGCTGCTCATCAGGCGGCGCTCCCAGGCGAGCGCGTGGCCGACGATGGTGTCGAGATCGTCGTACCGGGGTTGCCAGTCCAGTGTGCGGCGGATGCGCGCGACATCGGCCACGAGCGCGGCGGGGTCGCCGGCGCGACGGCCGGTTACCTCAACAGGGAAATCGCGGCCGCTGATACGCCTGACTGCAGCCAGCACCTCGAGCACCGAGGCACCATGACCATAACCGCAATTGAACGTCGCGTTGGCCCCGCCGCGCCTTAGATACGCAAGCGCTGCAGAATGTGCACGCACCAGATCGGTGACGTGGATGTAGTCGCGAATGCAGGTTCCGTCCGGCGTCGGGTAGTCGGTGCCATAGACGTCGATCTTCGGCCGCTTGCCGAGCGCGGTCTCGCAGGCGACCTTGATGAGATGGGTGGCGCCGGCAGTAGACTGGCCGGTGCGTTGCTGCGGGTCGCCGCCCGCCACGTTAAAATAACGCAACGCCGCGAAGCGCAGGTCATGCGCGCGCGCGGTGTCGTGCAGCATGATCTCCGACATCAGTTTCGAATTGCCATAAGGCGAGATCGGACGGGTGGCTGAGTCCTCGCGCACCGGGGAATGATCGGGATTGCCATAGACCGCGGCGGTAGAGGAAAAGATGAAATGCCGTACGCCGCCGGCGACCGCCGTCTGCAACAGCAGGCACGTGTTCAGGGTGTTGTTCCGGTAGTAGCCGAGCGGATCGTGCATCAACTCCGGCACCACCAGGGAAGCCGCAAAATGGACGATGGCGGTGACACGGTGGGTCTCGATCAGCCTGGCAACCAGGTCACGGTCACCGGTGCTGCCGACCACGATTGGCACCGCCGCCGGGATCAGGAATCGAAAACCTGTGGATAGATTGTCGAGCACGACGACATCTTCACCGGCGTCCGCCAGTGCGTGCACCATATGGCTGCCGATATAGCCGGCCCCGCCGGTCACCAGAATCGTCATGTACCCTCCACAGCCTGGCATATCCCACTACAGTAACGCCGTGAATGAGCGATTATCCTGTGTGTGCAGAGTGCCCCGCTCATGGCGGCATGATTAACAAGGCGTGTACGGGCGTAGTGCAGGGACATGGCCGGAATTCTTTTCATCAAGACCTCCTCGCTCGGAGACGTCGTGCACCACATGCCGGCGCTGACCGAGGCTCGCGCGCGGCGACCCGGCGCGCGTTTTACCTGGCTGGTGGAGGAGGCCTACGCGCCGCTGGTACAATTGCACCCGGCAGTCGACGTCGTGATTCCGGTGGCGTGGCGCCGCTGGCGCCGCTCACTTCTGTTGTCCGCAACGCTTCACGAGATCGGCACCGGCCTGCGCGCCATTCGTGCGGCTCGCTACGATTGCATCATCGATACGCAGGGTCTGGTGCGCACCGCTGTCATGGCGCGCATCGCGCATGGCCGGCGGTATGGCTATGACCGCGCGAGCATCCGCGAGCCGTTGGCTTCGATGTTCTATGACGTGCGCCACAGCGTCAGCCGCGCGCTGCACGCGGTCGAGCGCAACCGCGTGCTGACCGGCCTGTCGCTCGGTTATGCGCCGCAAGGTGCGCCCGATTTCGGTCTCGATCGCGCGCGTTTCGCGCAGCCAGGAGAACGTTATGCGGTGCTGCTGCACGCGACTGCACGTGCTGAAAAGGAGTGGCCGGTGGCCCACTGGATTGCGCTCGGCCGCGCGTTGGCAGCGCGCGGGCTGAAACTCATGTTGCCGTGGGGCAATGCCGTCGAACGCGCACGCAGCGAACAGATCGCTCGGGCTTTGCCGCAGGCGCAAGTGCCTGAGCGGGCGTCGCTTGATGTCGTCGCCGGCTGGATTGCGGGCGCCAAAGTGGTGGTCGGTGTCGATACCGGGCTGTTGCATCTGGCGGCCGCGCTCGACGTGCCGCTGGTGGCGATCTTCGCCGGCAGCGAACCCGGCCTGACCGGTCCGGTCGGCAACGGGCCGATCGCCGTGCTTGGCACCCATGGTGCCGCGCCTTCGGCGGAAGAAGTAATCGATGCGGCTGAAAAATTGACGCGCTGATCAGGCCGCGCCGGCGCGCAGCAGATCGTGGAAGTGCACGATGCCGACCGGCTTGCCGTTCTCGATGGCAAACAGCGCGGTCACCTTGCGCGTATTGAGCATTTCCAGCGTCTCGCTGATCAGCTGTTCGGGCCGCACGGTCTTGGGATCGCGCGTCATCACAATATCCACGGTGGCGTCGAGCAGATCGGGCCGCATGTGGCGGCGCAGGTCGCCGTCGGTGATGATGCCGACCAGCTTTTCGTGCTGATCGATAATGCCGACACAGCCGAAGCCCTTGGTGGTCATCTCGATGAGGGCGTCGGACATCCGCATGCCGAGCGGCGCCAGCGGCACGGCCGCGCCGGTATGCATGACGTCGCGCACCAGCTTGAGCTGTGCGCCTAGCTTGCCGCCGGGATGCAACATACCGAAGTCCACCGCGGTGAAGCCGCGGCTTTCGAGCAGGGCGATAGCGAGCGCGTCGCCGAGCGCGAGTTGCATGATTGACGAGGTGGTCGGCGCCAGATTGTGCGGGCAGGCTTCGCGCGCCTGTGGCAGCGACAGCACCACGTCGGCAGTCATGGCCAGTGTCAACTCCGGGTTCGCAGTCATCGCTATAAGGCCGTTCTTGAAGCGTCGCGAATAGTCGGTGATGTTCTTCAGTTCCACCGTCTCGCCCGACCACGACAGCGCGACGATGACATCGTTGCTGGCAATCATGCCGAGGTCGCCGTGGCTGGCTTCGCCCGGGTGCACGTAAAGTGCCGGCGTGCCTGTGGAGGCGAATGTCGACGCGATCTTGCGCGCCACATGGCCGGACTTGCCCATGCCGGTGACGATCACCCGGCCTTGCGCGGCGCGGATCAGTTCGACCGCGGCGACGAAAGTCGCGCCCAGGCCGTCGCGCAGCGCCGCCGACAGCGCATCAATGCCGCTTGCTTCCGCTTCGAGCGTGCGCAAGGCGGACGCGATCGTAGCCTGCGTGCGTTCGCTTGCTTCTTCCGCGGTCTGTTTGGCGGTCTTCGGCATCGCCATGTCTTCGGCACGGTCCTTCGAAATCGGGCTCTTGGATAGCATGAATCGCGAGGACAGGTCAGGTCACGGGACCGGAACCGTTAATGCCGGGTTCAGGTGCGCCCTTTGTACTGTTTCAGGGCGTCGCGCACGGCGTTCAGGACGGTTTCCACCGGCACGTCGGCGGTGGTGCGGTGGCGGACCGCGTCGTTGCCTGCCAGGCGCGCGCGCGCGCGGGCGGCCTCGTCGCCGGGAGGCTCGAGGATGGCGGCAACGGGATTGAGCGGCTTCCAGTGCCAGGGGCTGGTCGGGCCGAAAATTGCGACGGTCGGCGTCCCGATGGCGGCGGAGACGTGCATCAGGCCGGAATCGTTGGTGACCGAGACGTCGGCCGCGGCCAGCGCCAGGATGGCATTCCGCAGATCGTGGCCGGTGAGATCGCGGACGTGGGCGTCGTCGGCGGCGATCTCGCGGGCGATGCGCGCCCTCGGCCGGTCCGCCCAGCACCCAGACCGCCACGCCGTCCGCGGAGAGTGCCCGCGCCAGCGAGGCGTAGTGGCCGGGGGGCCACGCCTTGCCAGGGCCGACCGCGCCTGGCGAGAGCGTCACGACAGGCCGGCCTTCCTTGGCGAGGCCCTGCCGCTCACGCCAGGCGTTGAGCTCCTCGGCGGGCACCCTGAGCTCGGGCAGGGGCCATTCGGCGGGGAGGGCGGCCCCTCTGGGCAGCGCCAGTGCGCCCATCTGGTCGATCATGCGCGGCAGCTTGCGCTCGCCCGGCCGCAGGTCGTTGAGGAGCCCGAACCGCGCCTCGCCGAAGAATCCGGTACGCAGCGGGATGCCGGCCAGGAAGGGCGCCAGCGCCGCCTTCCATTTGCGCGACATCACGAGCGCCTGGCCGTAATGGCCCGCGCGCAGCTTGCTGGCCAGCTCCCGTTGCAGGGCGATCCCGAGTCGCCGCCGCGGCAGGTCGGCGACAATCGCGTGCCGCACGCCCGGCATGTAGTCGGCAAGCGGCGCACATAGTGTGCTGCTGACCACGTCGATCGGGCGTTCGGGATCCTGCGCGCGCAGGAGTTTCACCACCGAATGGCAGCGGACGAAATCGCCGATCCAGACATAGGGCACGATCAGGACCGGCCGGTGGGTGCGCGTGGGCTCCATGGCTCATGGATTCGGCGCCGTCCCCCGCAATTTCGCGAATACGGGGGCCTTGAGCCATCCGCTCTTTTCCATCCAGGGCAGAAGCCGCTGCTCGAGGAAAGCGGCAACGACCACCGCGCTCAACAGCCACATGCCGAAGAAGTAGCGCGGCGTCGCGATGTAGATCAGATCGACCACGCATTCGACCAGCACCGCGGCCCCTGTCAGCCGCAACCAGGGATCGAAATCGCGGCCGCGCACGGTGACGTAGGCTACAACCGCGACCGCGGCGGCGTTGAAGGGGATGAAGGCGAGCCGTTCGCCGGGTCCGCTCAGCCACATGGCGATCTGCGCCAGCGCGGTCTGCAAATGCGTGCCGGCAAAATTCAGATGCATCAGTTCACCGAGCGCGGCGAGCCAGGCCGACGGCGGCATGACGAGCAGGCTCGGGATGTCGGCGTTGGTGCTGAACAGGACGAAGACATTGCCGAAGACCCGGTTGTGCAATGGCATCAGCAACACCGGAAAAAAGCCGACGCACAGCCCCACGACCCGGCGCCATTGTCCGGTTGCCAGCGCTGCGAGCTCCGGCGCCACCGAGCACGATACCGACCATCGGCGCGACCAGCGGCTTGGTGAAGACGGCAAGTGCCATCAGCAGTGACCCGGCCGCCGCATTGGCAAGCGCGGTTCGGCGGCCCGTCGCGGGCGCCCACGACCACCAGTACACCCCAGACCAGAAGGATATGCGCGGCCGGATCGGCAAAGCCGCGGGCCGCCCATTTGGCGTAATCGAGGAAGGCGGAACCGTAGATTTCTCCGACCGGAATGATGGTGAAGACCAGCGCCAGCGTCCACGCGAAGGCATCGGACACGAAACGCTTGAACAGGCCGAGGACGATGATCGGCATCGCCAGGATCAGCGACAGATAGCCGAGACTGGTGTCGCCGAACAAAACCATTTCGAGCGCGCGGAAATAGCGAAGGCCCGGGCCACCGTAGTAGTAGACCTTTTCGCCGCCGATGAGCGCGGCCGTGATGTCGCCGTTGATGAGGTGCTCGAGGATCCGGCGGCCGACGCCAGTGTAGAACAGGCCGTCGTCACCGCCGTCCATCGGACGCCAGCCGCCGATGAGGCTGGCGTCGATGGTGGCGATCACGATCAGCGCGAGGCCGATCAGGACAAAAGGCCGGATGGTGTCGGCCGGGCGCACGCGTACCAGCAGGACCAGCACTCCGATGACCGCCAGCAGCGCGACGACTTTACCGGCGATCAGCCGCGTCTCGACGCCTGCCGGCGGATACAACGTCATCGCCAGTGAGCCTGGCTTGATCGCAGCCGCGAAAATTTGCCGGCCGATGTCCCTTTCACTCACCGTGCGGCAGGCCATCTCCGCGTGCCGGATCGGTTGATAGCTTCCGTCGGCACCCGGCCACAAAATGTCACCGCGCCAGCACAGGTTCGAGCCGGCGTAGTCGGCCGGAAACTGGTGCATCACGAACCAGGGCATGGTGGTACGCCAGCGCCAGAGCCCCATCCAGAATTCGCTTGTTGCGGTCGGCGCGGTGCACGTCGGGCGCGGCGGTGTACCAGTTGTAGCGGCTGTCATTGACGAAGCCGAGCCGCAGCCAGAGCGGATCTGAAAAATCGATGGCGGTCACCGTGCGCGAATAGGCCGGCTTGCCGAATACGCCGTCGGCGGAAAAGGCGTACAGCCGGTCCGGCTGTCCCTGGTCTTGCCAGCATCCCTCCGAACCCGGTTTGCAGCGCAGCGACGGCGGATAGAGCGCGTCGAATTCCGCTTTCATGAATCGATAGACGTCGGGTGGCATTTGCCGTTCGAAAACATTGTCGGGCTTCGTCGGCAGGAACACGTTCGCGCCTTGCTGGATCGGCGCGGGTGCGACGAGCAGCGGCAGCAGCGCCGCGACAGCGACCGCCGCGGTTGCCGCCATCCAGTGCGCCGGGCGCGTGCTCGATGCGTCCGCACAAGATCAGGACCGCCGCAACGAGCAGCACGGCATAAGGCAGCAGGCTGTTGATCGGTACACCGAGCGCCACGACCGCCAGCGCCAGCGCCGCCAGCCGCAGCCAGGCATTGCGCGACACTGGCTGCGCGGGTTCCGCTGTCTCGCTGGAATCGATCATGGTCCGCCGGAATCCGGGCTCTCTGCGTATCGGGCGCTTGCGTCGCCGCCCGATCATGGCGCCTATATCACGGCGGCCGCCGGAATTGGAGATTCCGAGCGCGGGATGACCCTGTCACCGGGGGCGTGCTAATCTGTCGTTCGTCCGTTGCAGGGCCGTTTGCTCGCCAAACCACCCATCGCAATGTTTCGCAAAGGGGGCTAATCGGTGCTTGTCGGGCTCGAGTCAAGGGTGTCTGTCGCGCCTTGTCAGGACGGGCCCGAAATCCGGCGATGAACATGGCAGAGCGGCCCCGCGTCGACATCGTCATCCCGGTGTACAATGAAGGCGCCAATATCCTGCGGACCCTGCAATCGCTGACGCGCGAGACGAAAACTCCGCTGCGCGTGCTGATCTGCTACGACCGCGAGGACGACGACACGCTGCCGGCGATTCGCGACAATCGCGACGCGCTCGGCGATCTCGCCATCGACTTCGTGCGAAATCGCGGCAAGGGCGCTCATGGCGCGGTGCTGTCGGGCTTCGCGGCCAGCGACGCGCCTTTCGCGCTCGTGCTGCCGGCGGACGACGACTACAACGCCAGCATCCTCGATGCCATGGTGCAACAGGCGGAGACCGGTTGTGACATTGTGTGCGCCAGCCGCTTCATGCCCGGCGGCAGCATGGTCGGCTGTCCCTGGCTGAAGGCAACGCTGGTGCGCGTCGGCAATTTCACGCTCTATCATCTCGCGCGGCTGCCGACGCGCGACGCCAGCAACGGCTTCCGGCTGTTCTCGCGCCGCGTGATGGACGACATCGCGATCGAATCCGATCGCGGCTTTTGCTACAGCATCGAACTGCTGGTCAAAACCCATCGCCTTGGCTGGCGTGATCGGCGAGGTGCCGGCCAACTGGTTCGAGCGCAAACAAGGGATCGAGCCGCTTCCAGGTGCTGAACTGGCTGCCGATGTATTTGCGCTGGTATCGCTATGCGTTCGCGACGACGTATCTGGGCCGTCGCGCGGTTCACAATGTGACGGGCAAGGTCAGCCATGGCTGAAATCCGGCTCGGCATTGTCGGCGCGAATTACGGGCTGAGCGTCCAGCTTCCCGCTTTCCGTCATGACACGCGCTGCAACGTGGTCGCGCTGGCGGGCAGCGACGAAGCGCGCACCCGCGCGCGCGCCGCCGAGGCCGGCATCGGCAAGGCCTATGGCGACTGGCGCGCGCTGGTCGAGGATCGCGACATCGATGCGGTTTCGATCGCGGTGCCGCCCGCGTTGCAAACCGACGATCGCATGCGCGGCGCTTCAGTCCGGCAAGGCGGTGTTCGCCGAGAAACCGATGGCCGCCGATCTCGCCGGCGCCCGCGCCATGCTCGACGCGGCGCGTGCGAGCGGGCGGCCCACCATGATCGATTTCAATTTCTGTCAGGTCGCGGCCTGGCAGCGTGCCAAGGCGATGCTCGATGACGGCGCCATCGGCACGTTGCGGCACATCGCGGTGCATTGGCACATCGAAAACACCTCGACCGCCAGGCGTCTGCGCAACTGGAAGACCCTGAGCGGCCAGGGCGGCGGCGTGCTCGGCAATTTCGTCTCCCATTGCTTCCATTATCTCGAATGGTTCGGCGGTCCGCTGACGCGGCTGTCGTGCCGGCTGAAAGGGCTGCCGGGCGACGACGACTTGCAGACCACGGCGGCGATGGCGCTCGATTTCGAGAGCGGGGCGATCGCGAGCCTGTCGATGAGCTGCGCTTCCTTTCGCGGCGGCGGCCACCGCGTCGAATTCTACGGTGAAGACGGCACGCTGATGCTGATCAACACCACCAGCGACTACATGCGCGGCTTCCAATTGCTGCACGCGCGACGGTCGGCGGAGGCGCTGACGGCCGTGGCGGTTGACGATCCGCTCGACGCGCAATACCCGGGCGACGGGCGCATCGCGCCGGTGGCGCGGCTGGGCAAGCTGTTCTTCGACGCGATCGAAAGCGGCGGCACGGCGCGGCCGGGATTTGCGGAAGGATTTCGGGTGCAGCAATTGATCGACGCCGCGCAGCGCGCGGACCGGGACGGCGTCACGATCGACGTCGCGGGGACGAACCCATGAGCGCGCGCCGCATCCTGGTCACCGGCGGTTCGGGCTTCATCGGCTCCGGTCTGGTGAAGGCGCTGGTGAAAGCGGGGCATCATGTCCGCGTGCTCGATGACAATTCGCGCGGGCGCCCGCGCCGGCTGGCCGATGTCGAAAAGGATATCGAGTTCATCGCCGGCGATATCCGCGACGCCGCGGCGGTCGACAAGGCCGCGCAGGGCGTGGACGAAGTGCACCATCTCGCCTTCGTCAACGGCACCGAGTTCTTCTACAGCGCGCCCGATCTGGTGCTCGACGTCGGCGTGCGCGGCATGATCAACGTGATCGACGCCTGCCGCGCGCGAAACGTCGGCACGCTGGTGCTGGCGTCGTCCTCCGAGGTCTATCAGACGCCGCCCATGGTGCCGACCGACGAGACCGCGCCGCTCTCGGTGCCCGATCCGCTCAACCCGCGCTATTCCTATGGCGGCGGCAAGCTGATCAGCGAGTTGATGGCGATCAATTTCGGCCGCAAGTATTTCGAGCGCGTGCTGATTTTCCGCCCGCACAATGTCTACGGCCCCGACATGGGCTTCGAGCATGTCATCCCGCAATTCGCGCTGCGTCTCAAACGCCTCGCGGATGTGCAGGCCAAGGGCGCCCTACGGTTCGAGATCCAGGGCACCGGGCAGGAAACCCGCAGCTTCTGCTTCATCGACGATCTGGTCGCCGGCGTCATGGTCATGCGCGAGAAGGGCGAGCATCTCGGCATCTATCATATCGGCACCATGGAAGAGGTGGCGATCGCCGATCTGGCGCGGCGCGTGGCTGTGGCGGCGAGACGGGATATCGAGATTGTAGCCGGGCCGTTGCAGCAGGGTGGAACGCCGCGCCGCTGCCCGGACATTTCGAAACTGGCCGCCTTGGGCTATAAGCCCCGCGTGCCGCTCGAGGCGGGGCTGAAACCCACGCTCGAGTGGTACTGGCAGAACGCCGATCTGGCGCCTAAGGAGTAATGCACGCTCCTTCGTCATTCCGGGGCGCGGCCCATAAGCGCGTTCACGCGCGTCTTCGACGCGCTATGGGTCGCGAACCCGGAATCCATAACCCCGGCGCTGCGGCGTATGGATTCCGGGTCCGCTCGCTTCGCTCGCGTCCCGGAATGACGATACCAAATGGGGAGACTGACAGCCTTGCGTCCCACCAAAGTTGCGCGCGCCGCTGGCACCGGCGCCAGCGTTCCGGTCGAATGCTGTCAGGTCTGCGGCAGCGAGAAGCTCGATGACGTGCTCTCGCTCGGCTACATGCCGCCGGTCAACCAGATGGTGCCGATCGGCGAAGTGCCGCGTCAGCAGCCGTGGTTTCCGACCCACCTGTTGCATTGCCGGCAGTGCGATCTGGTGCAGCTCGGGCTCGCGGTCGATCCGGTGATCATCTTCCCGCCGGAATATCCCTACACCAGCGGCACTACGAAAGTGCTCCGCGACAACTTCGCCGATCTGCAGCGCGAGTCCGCCGCCATGCTCGGGCTCGGGCCGGACGATCTCGTGGTCGACATCGGCTCCAACGACGGCACGCTGCTGTCGAACTTCAGGAATGCGGGCCATCGCGTGCTCGGCATCGAGCCGACGGACGTCGGCGACATCGCCAATGAGCGCGGCATCCCGACTGTGAAATACTATTTCGGCACCGAGGCCGCGCGCAAGGTGAAGGCGGAGCATGGGCCGGCGCGCGTCGTCACCGCCGCCAACTGTTTCGCGCACATGGAGGACGTGCACGCCATCGTCGACGGCATCCTGGAGATGCTGGCGCCCAACGGCGTGTTCATTTCGGAGTCGCACTATCTCATCGGCCTGCTCGACACGCTGCAATACGACACCGTCTATCACGAGCACCTGCGCTACTATTCGCTGGCGAGCCTCAAGTATCTGCTCGAGATGCACGACCTCGACGTGTTCCACGCGCGGCCGATCCCGAGCCACGGCGGCTCGATCCGCGTCTATGCCGCGCGCCGCGGCCAGTATCCGGTGCAGGAGAGCGTGGCGCAGATGCTCGCCGCCGAGCCGCGCGGTGACGCCATGGCCAAGCGCCTCGCCGCCTTCCGCAACGACGTTGTGCTGTCGAAGCTGCGGCTGCTGTCGATGATCCGCGACCTGAAGGAGAAGGGGGCGCGCATCGTCGGCATCAGCGCGCCCTCGCGGGCGAGCACGCTGGTCAACTATGTCGGGCTCGACGAGGGCCTGATCGATTATGTCTGCGAGATTCCGGGCTCGCTGAAGATCGGCAAATACATGCCTGGTAGCGGCATCCCGGTGGTGGACGAGGCCAGGCTGTTCGAGGACCAGCCCGACTGCGCGGTGATCTTCTCCTGGCACATCGCCGACGAACTGGCGCCGAAACTGCGGGCGAAGGGCTTCCGCGGCCAGTTCATTACGCCCCTGCCGGTCCCGCGGACGCTGTAATCGCCACTAGGCCCACTGTGGCCCTTTATTTATAGTCTGCCCATGACCATCCGACCCGATATCGCCGCCCCCGGCGCGCCCACCACGATTGAAAACGCCGACGTCACCGTGGTCGGTGGCGCCGGCCATGTCGGCATTCCGCTGGTGCTGGCGCTGGCCGAAGCGGGCCTGCGCGTCAACGTCAACGACCTCAATCAGGAGACACTCGATACCCTGAAGGCCGGCAAGCTGCCCTTCATCGAGGACGGCGCGGCCGAGGTTCTCACCAAGGCGCTCGCTAACGGCCGCCTGGTGTTCACCAATTCGCCCGACAAGATCTCCACCGGTGGTCCGGTGATCGTCACCATCGGCACGCCGATCGATGAATTCCTCAACCCCGTACGCCAGGTGGTGCAGGAGTGCATCGACTGGCTGCTGCCGTCGCTGGTCGACGGGCAATTGCTGATCCTGCGCTCGACCGTTTTCCCCGGCACCACCGATTGGCTGGACGGCTATCTGAAGTCGCAAGGCCGCAAGCTGAGGCTGGCATTCTGTCCGGAGCGCGTGGTGCAGGGTTACGGGCTGAAGGAATTGCGCGCGATGCCGCAGATTGTCAGCGGCTCCACGCCGGAAGCCGAGCGGGAAGCGGTCAAGCTGTTCGAGCGCATCGCGCCGGAGGTGGTGGTGATGACGCCGGCGGAAGCCGAGTTCGCCAAGCTGTTCGCCAACGCCTACCGCTACATCGAGTTCGCTGCCACCAACGAGTTCTACCTGATCGCCAAGTCTGCGGGCGTCGACTATCAACGCGTGCTCGCGGGCATGAAGCACAATTATCCGCGGCTGAAGACCATCCCGCGCCCCGGCTTCGCGGCCGGGCCGTGTCTCGTGAAGGACACCATGCAGCTCTCGGCTTTCGCCAGCAACCGGTTCGGGCTCGGCCACGCCGCGCTTCTGATCAACGAGGGGCTGGTGCTGCATGTCATCGACGACCTCAAGCGCCGCTTCGACCTCGGCAAGATGACGGTCGGGTTGCTCGGCATGGCGTTCAAGGCAGAGAGCGACGATGTGCGCGCCTCGCTCAGCTACAAGTTCAAGAAGGCGCTCGCCGGACAGGTGCGCGCGGTGCTGACCACCGATCCCTTCGTCGCCACCGATCCGGACCTCGTTCCGCTCGACCACGCGATCGACAAGAGCGATCTCATGATCCTGTGCGCGCCACACACCGCCTATCGCACCGCCGATTTCAAGGGCAAGCCGGTGTTCGACGTCTGGGGCGATCTCAGCGGCCCCAACGTCATCAGGTGAGACCATGGCCGGCGATTGGCCGAAGATCACTGCCCGCCGCAGCACAAAGATCTCACCGTGGGTCGATCTGATCGAGCGCGAGGTGGAATTCACGCAAGGCGCGCCCGCAGAGCTCTATCATGCGGTCGGGCAGGGCGATTACATCGCCATCGTGGCGCGCATGCCGGATGGCCGCATTCCGATTGTGCGGCAGTATCGCCCGGCGCTGGAGCAGTTCACCTGGGAACTGCCGGCCGGCATGGTCGATAAGGGCGAGGACCCCGCCGCTTGCTGCCGCCGCGAGCTCCTGGAGGAGACCGGGCTCGAGGCCGCGCGCGTGCACCCCCTCGGCACCTATTCGCCGTGCACCGCCCGGCTGTCGAACCGGGTCCATTCCTTCTTCGTGGAGACCGGACCCGCGGAGGCGGCCCGGCCCGGCGAGCCGGGCATCGAGGTCCGGCTGGTCTCGCCGGGGGAGCTCGGCGGCCTGATCCGCTCGGGGGGATTCGTCCTTCAGCTCCACCTCGGGGCTCTGCTGCTGGCGGGGATGGGGGGATACCTCGAAATGGAGGCCCTCAAGGGGGCCGGCTGAGCCGGGCCTCGTCCAGTCCCGAGCTGCGATTTTTACCGTGTCCTGAGCCATTTGCGGGCGAATGCGCCGCAACATTGCGCCGCTGGCGGGACTGGGGCAAAGGATGGCTGTTGTTAAGCCCGGCGGTGGTAAGGGGCAGGGATGTTTTTGGTCACCGGCGGGGCCGGCTTCATCGGATCGAACGTGGTCGCGAGCCTGGGCGACGCCGGGGGCGCCGATATCGCCGTCAACGACGTGCTCGGTGAGGGCGACAAGTGGCGCAACCTCGCCCACCACCGGATCGCGGATTTCGTGCCGCCCGCCGACCTGATGGCCTGGCTGTCCGGCCGCAAGCTCGACGCCGTCATCCACATGGGCGCCATTTCCGACACCACCGCCACCGATGGCGACCTGGTGATGGAGAGCAATTTCCGCCTGTCGCTGCGCCTGCTCGACTGGTGCACCGAAACCGGCACCCCGTTCATCTACGCCTCCTCGGCCGCTACCTATGGCGATGGCGAGCAGGGCTTCGCCGACGACTGGTCGCCGGAGGCGCTTGCCAAGTTGAGGCCGATGAACCTCTACGGCTGGAGCAAGCACCTGTTCGACCGCGTCGTGGTCGACCGCTACGTCGAAGAAACAGAAGCTGCCGCCGCACTGGGTGGGCTGCAAGTTCTTCAACGTCTACGGGCCGAACGAATACCACAAGGGCGCGATGGCGAGCGTGCTCTCCAGGGTGTTCGCGCCTGCCAGGGCGGGCCAGCCGGTGCGGCTGTTCAAGTCGCACAAGGAAGGCATTGCCGACGGCGATCAGCGGCGCGACTTCATCTATGTCGACGACGCCGTCGCGGTGCTGCGCTGGTTCCTCGACAACAAGGGGGTGAACGGCATCTTCAATGTCGGCACCGGCAAGGCCGAAAGCTTCCGCGACATGATCGTCGCCATGTTCAGGGCGATGGGCCGCGCACCCAACATCGAATATATCGACATGCCGGAATCGATCCGCGGCCAGTACCAGTATTTCACGCAGGCGAGCGTCGAGAATCTGCGCCGCGCCGGCTATAACGCCGGCTTCACCCCGCTCGAGACGGCGGTCGCGCAATACGTGACCGGCTATCTCGATAAGGACGACCGGTATCGATAACCCATGTTCGACTTCGACAAGCATCTCGCCGACATCGCCGGGCAGACCGTGCTCTGCATCGGCGATCTGATGCTCGACGAATTCGTCTATGGCGAGGTCTCGCGCATCTCGCCGGAAGCGCCGACGCCGGTGCTCGCGGTCAGGCGCAGCGAACTGATGGTCGGCGGCGCCGGCAACGTGGCGCGCAACCTCACCTCGCTCGGCGCGCGCTGCGTCTTCATCGGCGTGGTCGGCGAGGACGACGCGGGCCGCGCGCTCACCGAGGCGCTCGATGGCTATCCGCTGATCGAGGCCCGGCTGGTGGTCGATCCGGTGCGGTTGACCACCCGCAAGGCACGTTTCGTGTCGGAGCACTTTTCGACCCATCTGCTGCGCGCCGACTGGGAGATGGCGGCGCCGGTCGACCGCGCGATCGAGGATGCGCTGATCGGTTCTGTTGTCGATGCCCTGCCGGGCGCCGGTGCGGTGATCCTGTCGGATTACGCCAAGGGCGCGCTGACGCCGCGCGTCATCCGCGCCGTAATTGATGCAGCCAATGACCTCAGCAAGCCGGTGGTGGTCGACCCTAAAGGTCGAGACTACAGCATCTACCGCGGCGTCACACTGATCACGCCCAACCGGCAGGAACTCGCCGACGCCACCCACAGCGCTCGCCCGCACCGACGACGAGATTGCCGCCGCCGCCGCGGCGCTCGGCGAAAGCCTCGGCGCGCGGGCCGTGCTGGTGACCCGCAGCGAGGACGGCATGACGCTCGTCAACGGCGATGGCGCGGTGCACGTGCCGGCCTATCCGGTGCGCGTGCGCGACGTCTCGGGCGCCGGCGATACCGTGGTGGCGGTGCTTGCCGCCATGCTGGCGCTGAAGGCCGATTTCGAATCCGCCATGCGCGCGGCCAATGCCGCGGCCGCCATCGTCGTCGGCAAGCGTGGCACCGCGACCTTGTCGGTTGCTGAATTGCGCTCACGCATCCTGCCGGCTTCCACGCTGGCGCCGGAAGAAAAGATCGTGTTCGATCGGGCGCTTCTGGACGAGCATCTCGCCGCATGGCGGCGCCAGGGCCTGCGCATCGGCTTCACCAACGGCTGCTTCGATCTGCTGCATCCTGGCCACGTGCGCCTGCTGGCGGCCGCGCGCGCGACCTGCGACCGCCTGGTGCTGGGCCTGAACGGCGATGCCTCCGTGACGCGGTTGAAAGGGCCGGGTCGGCCGGTGCAGCCGGTCGAGGCGCGCGCCGAGGTGCTGGCCGCGCTGGAGGCGGTCGATCTCGTCGTCGTGTTCGACGAGGACACGCCGCTCGAGCTGATCGCCCGCGTCCAGCCGACGGTGCTGGTCAAGGGCGGCGACTATTCGCGCGACCAGGTGGTCGGCGCGGAACTGGTGGAGTCGCTCGGCGGCGAGGTCATCCTGGTCGATCTGGTGCCGGGGCATTCGACCTCCGACATGGTCAAGCGCACGCAGGCGCCCAAATCCAAGGCCACCTCCAGGACCAAGCCGCGCTGAAGCCCGGCGTTTCGATCCAACATGGCGCAGACACTCACCGCTCCGGAACGGGAAAAGCTGCTGGTGCGGGAGTTCTTCGCCGGCGCCACGGGCTTTTTCGTCGACGTCGGCGCCAACGATCCGACGCTAGGGCTCGCAGAGCTGGCATCTCGAACAGCTCGGCTGGCGCGGCATTCTGGTCGAGCCGCAACCCGATCTCGCCGCGCGCCTGCGCAAGGCCCGCAAGGCAAAGGTCTTCGCTGTGGCCTGCTCATCGCCGCAGAACGCCGGCCAAACGCTGGCGCTGCATGTCGCAGGACCGATGTCGGCGCTAGACCGCGACCGCATGGCGCCGGGCGCGATTCCGGACAAGACCATCGCGGTCCCGGTCCGCACCCTTGACGATATCCTGGAGGAGGCGGGCGCGCCGGTGCCGCTGCCGTTCCTGTCGGTCGACGTGGAAGGCCACGAGATCGAGGCGCTCAGCGGCTTCGATTTCGCCCGCTGGCGCCCGCGCCTGATCCTGCTCGAAGACCACGTTTCCGATCTCGCCAAGCACCGTTTCATGCGGCAAGCGCATTACCGCCTGGTGCGGCGTACCGACACCAATAGTTGGTACGTGCCGGACGACGCGGATGTCAGTTTCGGCTGGGGCGACCGCTGGGAGGTCTGGCGCAAATATTTTCTGGCCCTGCCGTTCCGCATGCTGCGCAACTTCTCACGCCGGCTGCGCCAACCCTTCAAGGACCGGCGCGCGATGCGCGACCGCGCGGCCGGCGCAGGCTAGACTGGGATTATTGGGGAAGCCGGGCGGGCCCGGCGCACAGGACGCAATAGAAATCGCATGCCGAGGCTGAGCGTCATCATCATCGCCCAGGACGAGGCCGCCAATATCGGCGCCTGTCTCGACAGCGTCGTCTTCGCCGAGGAACGCATCGTGGTCGACGGCGGCAGCCGCGACGATACGGTGGCGATCGCGGAGGGGAAGGGCGCGCGCGTGGTCAGCCATCCATTTTCCGATTTCGGCGCACAGAAGAATTTCGCGCTTTCGCTGGCGACCGGAGACTGGGTGCTGAGCCTCGACGCCGACGAGCGCGTGAGCCCGGCGCTTCGTGCCGAAGTGGAACGGGCGATGAGCGAGGGCAAGGCCGACGGCTACGAAATGCCACGGCTGTCCAGTTTCTGCGGCCGGCCGATGCATCATTCCGGCTGGTATCCCGATTACGTGTTGCGGCTGTTCCGGCGCGGCAAGGCGCGCTTCTCCGACGATGCCGTGCACGAACGCGTGGTTTGCGAGCGGCGCCGTCGCCCGCCTCGGCGAACCGCTGCTGCATGCGCCGGTCGCCCGCCTGGAGGACGCGCTGTCGCGTATGGATCGATATTCGACCGCCAATGCCGAGACGATGATCGCCGCCGGCCGGCGCGTCTGGTTCGTCACCGGAATCGTGCGCGGCTTCTATGCCTTCTTCAGCACCTACGTGCTGCGGGCCGGTTTTCTCGACGGCCGCGAGGGCTTTCTGCTGGCGGTCGCCAACGCCGAAGGCACCTACTACAAGTACATGAAGGCGTGGCTGGCCGGGCGTCGCGGCAAGTGACCCCGACAGCGTCACCATTGTGGCGATTCGTCAGCCAGTCCGCTTTGGCGTGACGTGCCTGGACGAAATCTATTGAAGAGCGCTGCCAGCGGTTCGGCGGCAAGAACGATGAGCAGGGGCTCAATCGGCAGGCGGTATCGTAAGGACGCGATGGTAATGACGTGAACGAGGGTAAAATAGCCGACAATGAGATAAAGCGGCGCCAGCAGGCGCCATTGCCGTCGCTGTCGGACCGCGGCGATCAGTGCGAGCAGAAGAACCGGGCCGAACGAGGCGGCGCTGATCAGGGCGTAAAGGCCGCCACGAAATTCGGCGGCGTTGGGAACGATACTCCAGAATCGCACGAATTTCTTCGCCGCGGCGCTAATGAACGCCGCAGGTTTGCCTATGATGTATTGTAGCGCCGCATCCTTGTAGGCCTGCTGTCGGGAAAGCTCATTCGGCAGCTCATTGATTTTCGCTACGACCTCCGGTTCGACGTTACTGGCCCAATCGACACCGGCATCGGGGTTGTGCGGATTGTTGCCAAGATAGAGGTTTGCGGCGCTGCTGGTGGTGAAGGGGACAAATGCATCGAAGCGAATCGCGTTGCGGATCCACCACGGGCTCAGAAAGGCCGCATAAAGGCACGACGATGCCACCAGGATCGTGACGAGCCTCCGCCACGGTGTTCCGGCGAGCCATGCTGTGGCCGCCAGCAACAGCGGCGGCAGGATCGTGAACGTGGCCTTGGTCAGGGTGGCCGTGGCGAACAGGAACGATGCGATCACCAGGGCGCGGTCGATCCGCATACCCCTGTCGCGCCACCAGAACAGGGCGGCGACACCGGCGAGAAGCAGCGTGTTGAACAGCGTCTCGCTGAGTAACAACCCTGATAAAAGAGCAGGAAGGGATAGAGCGCTGCCATGAGCGAGGCCAGGAACGATGCCGTCGGGCTGTTGAACAGCCGGCGTGCGATCAGGGCGATCAAGCCGCATTGGATGATCAAGAGCGCGGCTTGAGACATCCGGATGGGTGTAACGGCGTCCTGCGCGCCGAACAGCCAGACCGCGGGCGCGAAGAAGAAGGCGGTGCCGGGCATTTCCCATGCGCGGCCGCCGCCCGACCAGAACTGGCCGGTCTCAACAAGTCGTGCGGCGGAATCGAGAAAGCGATGTTCGTCCGGAAAGATCAGTCCGGCCGGGAAATAAAACAGGTCCACGACGACGCATGCGAACAGGCAGGCGATATACGGCAGCGTTCGGTGATGGCGACGAAAGATCATCCGTTCGCAATGCGGTCAAGCGATTCAGTAAAGCAATCTACCGGCGGTTCGACAATTATCAAACCGGTTTGAACGCACGGGTGAGGGCGCCCCGCACATCCTAGCGGATCGATCCTGTCGTCAATTCGTTCGATCGTCGCGGATCGTGCGGCGGCAGGCGCAGCCAGACCAAATTCTTCGGGACTGACGCAAATGATGCAAGGCGTCTGGGATCGGTGCGCGGCAAGGACGTCATGACCGTGCGAACCGCTTCTTGCCGCTTGCGTCGGCGGCCACTGGCTCGGTGGCGAGGCATCTGGCGCGCCTCTCTCCTTCTGTTCGATCGCGCTGTTATTCAACATCATGACCATGTGGACGCCGCGGTCGAAGCGAATGAGGTCGCCGGAATCCGAGATTTCCAGGCGATTGGCATTGAGCGTGCCTTGCAGCATGCTCATCTCGACCGGATGATCCGATTTGACGTGTCCCTTGCGAATATCGACATTCGGCCTCCTTCAGCCGGCCTTGATAGCCGCTGGTCGAGGTGATCAGGATGTTGTGGTCGAGCTTCAACGTTTCCTTCTTGCTGTCGTAGAGGCCAACGCGGCGCCTTCAATCGCACCGTGCTCTTGTCCTGCATCTGCACCTTGGCATCGATACTCTTCAGCTCGATCACGTTCGGCTTGGTGACGTCCTGGATCGCCGCGGCGGCGCGAACCTCATAGGCGCGTTCGTCACGGGTAAAGCCCGTCATGTGCGGGCGGTCCATGGTGATCTTGCTGCCGGAGACGACCAGGGTGTCGATCTTGGCGGGCAGGGGCGCAAGCAGGCGGTTCAGATAGGTCGAGACCGAGATCCCCGCCGTGGCGGCAACGATCAAAGCCGGCAGGGCGAACCGCAGGACGCGGACGACGCGGCTGTGCCGCCGCGCCTTGCGGAAGGCGCGTTCGTTGCTTCCCGGCGCCACCGTCCAACTGGAGCGGCCGGTCGGCCTGGCGGTCATCGCGGCGGCCATGAAGCGTCCAGGTGTTTCCGGCCCGATGAATCCTCGAATCCCCGCGTGCCGGGAATCAAGGCACGTCCGCATAGTGGCTGGCAGGGATTAAGCTTTTTTTAATCGGCCGGGCGTCGCCCGGATGGCTTGCCGTTCAGGCCGCGGCGCCGCGAAACTCCGGCACCGCATCGCGCAGCACGCTGTAAATCGCCGAGCGCTCGCCGTGCGCCAGGCCCTGCTCCAGCCGCGCGAGCCAGGCGCGGATCGCGGCCAGCGAGGGTTCCACCGGACGCGCCGCGACAATGCCGGGAATGCCGATCTCCGAACTCTCCTCTTCGCGCGCGAACAGGATTTCGTGCAGGCGCTCGCCCGGACGCATGCCGGTATAGGTGATCTCGATGTCGCGGCCGGGTTCGAGCCCGCTCAGCCGGATGATGCGTTCGGCGAGATCGACGATTTTGACCGGCTGGCCCATGTTGAGCACGTAGATCGATGCGTCGCCGTGCTTGGAGCCGAGCGCGTGGCTGGCCGCGGTGACGACCAGATCGCAGGCCTCGCGGATGGTCATGAAATAGCGCACCATGTCGGGATGGGTGACGGTGACCGGCCCGCCGGCTTCGATCTGCGCCTTGAACTTGGGCACGACCGAGCCGTTGGAGGCGAGCACGTTGCCGAAGCGCACCGAGATCAGGCGCATGGCGTTCTTGCCGTCGGCGCGGGCGGCGAATTCGCTGTCGAGCGCCTGGCAATACATTTCCGCCAGCCGCTTGGTGGCGCCCAGCATGGAGACCGGCTCGATCGCCTTGTCGGTGGAGATCATCACCATGGCGGCGGCGCCGGCCGCGGCTGCGGCGTCGGCGACGTTCATCGAGCCGAAGACGTTGGTCTTGATCGCCTCGTCCCAGTCCCGCTCGAGCAAGGGCACGTGCTTGAGCGCGGCGGCGTGGAAGACGAAGTCGGGCTTGAACTGGACCGATCAGGTTCATGATGCGGTCGCGGTCGCGCACGTCGGCGATGCGCCCGGCGATGTCGGCCTTGGATTGCTTGGCGTTGAGCGCTTCCAGTACCGCATGCAGCGCCGGTTCCGAATTTTCGATGACCAGCAGGCGGGCGGCGCCGAAGGTGACCAGCCGGTCGCAGATCTCCGAGCCGATCGAGCCGCCGCCGCCGGTCACCACCACCGACTTGCCGCTGACGAAGCTTTCCAGCCGCTCGTAGTCGATGCTGACGCTCGGACGCAGCAGCAGGTCTTCCACCGCCACCGGGGCGAGTTGCATGGCCGGGCCCGGCGAGTCGAGCGACGGCAACTGGTTCACGGTCAGGCCGAGCTTGCGGGCGCGCACCAGGATCGACTCCGGGCGCGCCTCCGGCGACAGCGCCGAGGGCGTCAACACCAGGCGGGCGACCCGCGTGCCGCGGTTGGCGAGGTCGCTGACGACCGTTTCGACGTCGTCGACGTCGCCGAGCACCGGCACGCCGCGGATCGATCTGCCCGCGATCGGCGCGCGAGGGCGACAGCACGCCGACCGTCCAGATCTTCTTGACGGCGCCGCTTTCGACCGCGCGCAGCAGGACTTCCACGTCGGCGGCGCGGCCGAGCACCAGGGTCGGGGTGGCGTCGGCGACCCGCGCGTGCTGGATCACGCGCGTGTAATGGAAATAGCGGTAGGCGATCCGGGAGCCGCCCAGGAAGAAGATCTGCAGGAACCAGTAGAGCAGGATGGTGATCTTGCCGAAGAAGAACTCGCCGTAAACGTTGGGCGCCACCAGAACGTAATCGACGGCGAGCAGCGAGCCGGCCAGCACCGTGCTGACGCGGAAGATGTTGAAGAGGTCCGGCAGCGAGGTGAAGCGCCACTTGTTCCGGTGCAGGCCGAAGGCGAAATAGACGACCGCCGCGTAGGCCACGAACAGCGGCAGATAGGGCAGGGCCACCAGCTTGGCCGAAAGCTGCGGCTCCTCGAAGCGCATGACGAAGGTGAGGACGATCGCGGCCGCGGTGGCGACGACGTCGTGCAACATGATCAATATCTGGCGCGGCGTCAGGGTCGGCAGTCGGATCATGCGGGGCATTTCCAGGCTGAGCTCAAAACCATACTAGCGTATTTGCCGCTCAGTTCATCAGCGGGCGCGGGAGGCGACAACGCTTGATTGGTCTAGCTAATCCGGCCCGGAATTAAAAGTCGCGATTGCGGCGGCGAGCGGGGCGGCGGCCTGTCCCTGGCGGGAGAGGGCTCGAGATCGGCCGGCAGGCGCGGCCGTATCCGGCCGATCACCGCGGCGTCACGCCTGCTCCAGGCACTTTCGCAACGAATGCCGACAGGTCGCCGCCGGTGAAGAGCTTGCCGGCGATGCCGGCGGCCCGGGCGGCCTGCAGGTCGATGTCCTTGTCGCCGATCAGCACGCTGCGGGCCTTGTCGACCGGCCAGTGGCGCATCAGGTCGAGGATCATGCCGGGCTGCCGGCTTGCGCCAGTCGGAGACCTGGCGATAGGCCGCGACCGAGCCTTCCGGATGGTACGGGCAATAGCGCACGTCGTCGATGCGCGCGCCTTGGGCGGCGAGTTCCTGGCGCATCCACGCGTCGAGCGCCCACATCTGCTGTTCGGTGAAAGAGCCCGCGCGCGACGCCGGACTGGTTGGAAACGACGAACACGAGATAACCGGCGTCATTGAGCCGGCGGATGGCGGCGGCGGCGCCCGGCATCCAGCGGAAGCGCTCGCGCGTGCCGATATAGTGGTCGTTGTAGTTGATGACGCCGTCGCGGTCGAGAAACGCGGCCGGGCGCGGCTCTTCTGGGTCAGCCGTTGTCATGGGACAATTCGCGTGTGAGGGACCGGGCGCGTCGCGTTGGCTCGATACATTTTCGCGCCGCATTTTTCAATGGCTTGGACCATGTGCGCGACTTTGGGCGTGGATTTGCCGCTTCCGAGCATCTCGAACGAGGCGTTTGTCGGGCGAGACGACATCGGCTAGAGCTTAGCGCGAATTTTGGTTTTGGTCTGTTCTGGGGTCCGCCTGTGGCCGGCTTGATTTCCGTGATCGTGACGACGTACCGCCGCGAGGATGCGCTGGCGGCGGTGTTGCGCAGCCTGTCGCGGCAGACCGACCCGGATTTCGAGGTGGTGGTGGCCGATGACGGCTCCGGTCCCGCCACCGCCGAGCTGGTGGAGGCCTGGAAACCCAAGCTCGGGCATCCGCTGACGCATGTCTGGCATGAAGACCGCGGTTTCCGCGCGGCCGAAATCCGCAATCGCGCGATCGTGGCCGCGCGCGGCGATTACTGCATTTTTCTCGACGGCGATTGCCTCGTGCGGCCGGACTTTGTCGCGGTGCATCGGCGCTTGGCCGAACCCGGCTGGTTCGTCACCGGCAACCGGGTCCTGTTGTCGCCTTCGCTCACCGCGCGGGTGTTGCGGGACGATCTGACGCCCGAGACTTGGCGCTTTGGCCGCTGGCTGGCCGAGCGCTGGCGCGGCGGCGTCAACCGGCTGTCGGCGCTGCTGCACCTGCCGCTTGGTCCGTTGCGCCGGCTGCGGCAGCGGGCCTGGCGCGGCGCGCGCTCGTGCAATCTCGCGATGTGGCGGTCCGACCTCGATCGTGTCGACGGTTTCGATGCCGACTACAGCGGCTGGGGCAAGGAGGATTCCGATATCATCGTGCGCCTGCTGCATGCCGGCGTGCGCCGCAAGGACGGCGTCTTCGCGACCGGCGTGCTGCACCTGTGGCACGCGGAGGCGGACCGCAGCGCTTTGCCCGACAACGAACGCAAGCTCTCGGAGATGATGACGACCGATCGCATCAAGGCGCGGCGCGGCCTGTCCGAGATCAAGGCCGGGGCTTCGACGGCCATGGCGGCGGGCTGACCGATGGCCGGAACAGCACTTGCCAAGGTATTCGACCGCGAACGGATGGAAGCGAGAGCCGACTGGCTCGCCGTGGCGGTCGCCGTGTCGTTGCCGTGGTCGACCTCGGCGACCAGCATCCTTCTTGTGATCTGGTTGGTTGCGCTCATTCCGACGCTGAACTGGCCCGACCTGCGCCGCGAATTGACGACGGCGGTCGGCGGCTTGCCGGTGCTGCTGTTCCTGCTCGGCGCGCTCGGCATGATCTGGGCCGAGGTGCCGTTGGCCGAGCGGCTGGGCGGGCTGGACGGCTTCGTCAAGTTGCTGGTGCTTCCGCTGCTGATCGTGCAGTTCCGCCGGTCGGACAAGGGCGAGCGGGTTCTCATCGGTTTTCTGCTGGCCTGCGTGGCGCTGCTGATCGCCTCGGTGGTCTACAGCATTTGGCCGAACCTTCCGCATGGGTCGTACAGCCGCGGCGTGCCGGTGAAAAATTACATCATGCAGAGCGCCGAGTTCGCCATTTGCGCGGCGGTCTCGCTCGACATCGCCTGGGCGCGCGCAGGCGCCCGGCAAT
Source organism: uncultured Pseudomonadota bacterium (assembly GCA_963773715.1). Taxonomy (GTDB): domain Bacteria; phylum Pseudomonadota; class Alphaproteobacteria; order Rhizobiales; family Xanthobacteraceae; genus Pseudolabrys. The sequence goes on from CAVZCM010000003.1 coordinate 1,664,201, forward strand.
GGGCGATGGCGGCGGGGGCGTTGCTGCTGGCGCTGGCCTTTCTGGCCGATATCTTGTTCGTCGCCACCAGCCGGACGACCTTGGTCATCCTGCCGGCGCTGGCGCTTGTCTACGGTTTCCGTCGGTTCGGTTGGAAGGGACTATTGGCGGCCGTTGCGATCGGCTATCGCCGTCGCCGCGGTGGCGTGGACGACATCGCCCTATCTGCGCGACCGTGTGACGAGCATCTACACGCAAACCAAGGCCTTCGAGACCAAGGGTGAGAGCACCTCGACCGGCGAGCGCATCGTATTCTGGACCAAATCGCTGAACTTCGTCGCCAGCGCGCCGCTCTTCGGCCACGGCACGGGATCCATCACCGCGATGTTCAAGCGCGACGCGGCCGGCCAGACAGGGGTGCGCGGCGAAGTATCCGACCAATCCCCACAATCTCACCTTCGCCGTGGCCATCCAGATCGGCATTGTCGGCGCGGTGGTGCTGTGGGCGATGTGGCTCTCCCAGCTTTATTTGTTTCGCGGCGCTGGACTGGTGGCCTGGATCGGACTCGTGATGGTGGTGCAGAACCTCGTCGGCTCGCTGTTCAATTCGTTCATCTTCGATTTCACCGAAGGCTGGCTTTACGTTTTCGGCGTCGGCGTCGTTGCCGGCATGGTGAGGCGGCAGCAGGACGCCGGGCAACCTTCGAAGGACTGAGCGGCCGGTTCGGCGGCTTATCGCCTGGCGCGCGAGAACTGGGCCAGCAACAGCCCGACAAGGATGCAGCCCGCCAACAGCCGCCGCCGCGTGAAGGAGCGAGAGAGGCGTTCAGCAAGGTCGAGAATGCGAGGCCGATCAGCAAGACGTTGACGAGGAACACGCGCGGACGACGTCAGTGACGCTGAAGCCGTTATCGAGGGCGCGCTGATAGAAATGGCTGCGGTGCGCGTTCATGATCGCCTCGCCTTTGGCGAGACGGCGCAGCAGCGTGATGGTCGCATCCGCCAGGTAGTAGAGCGGCAGCAGCAGGGCGGCGATGAGGTGGCCGCCGCCGGCCAGCAGCACCAGCATCCAGCCGAGCAGCAGTCCGATCGGCAGGCTGCCGACGTCGCCGAGAAACAGCCGCGCCACCGGCCGGTTGAACGGTGCGAAGCCGATCATCGCGCCGCCGAGCGCGATGGCGACGGCTGTCGCGGAAGCTGGCAGCGCGCCCATGGCGCCGAACAGAACGAGCGCGGCGGTGATCGGCACGACTTCCGCGACGGTGATCCAGTCGATGCCGTCCATGAAGTTGACCAGGTTGACGAACCAGAGCCCGCCGATCACGAGCCCGGCACGCTCGAGCCACCAGGGAATTTCCGGAACGACACGGAGATCGGCGGGCAGGGCGGCGATCACCAGGCCCACGGCGGCCGCCTGCAGGATCAATCGTGGAATCGGCTCCAAGGGACGGATGTCGTCGATGGCGCCAAGCACCGCCAGTCCGACCGTCGCAACGAGCAAGGCGCCCAGGCGCGAGCGGGTTGCCCAAGATCTCCGGGGCGAAGGCGGCGAGGCCGCCGACGACGAGGATGGTCGCCGCGATCACCGCGATGCCGCCGCCTTGCGGGGTCGGTTCGCGATGGGAGGAGCGGGCATTCGGCCGCGCCAGGGCGTAGCGCACCAGCAATGGGCGCAAGAAGCACGATGAGGCCTGCGCTGATCAGCGCCGCCACGACAGCCGACAGCGCGAGGAGTTCCGGGCGGGGGGCGGCCATCTCGATCACGGTGCGGCGAGAGTATCCGGTCATTGCAGCAGCTTTCGATAAAGCGCGACGATGTCGGCCCCGATGCGGGCGTTGGAGAATTCGCGCTCGACCAGCGCGCGGCCGGCCGCGCCAAACCGCGCCCGCAAGCCGGCATCCTGCGCCAGCGTCGCCATGGCATCGGCCAGCGCCGCCTCATCGTCAACCGGGACCAGCAGGGCATTCACATCCGGTTTGGCGATCTCGCGGCAGCCCGGGACGTCGGTGGCCACGATCGGGCGGCCGCAGGCCGCCGCCTCCAGCAGGCTTTTCGGCAATCCCTCGCGCCGCGATGGCAGCACGGCGATGTGCGCCTTGGCCCAGACGGAGGCGATATCGGGCACGTGGCCGAGAAGCTCGACGCCGGGCTGCCGCCGCCAGTCAGCGATCTCCTGCGGGGGAATTGAAGCCGGATTGGCCGGATCGGGATCGCCGGCGATCAGGAGGCGGATGGGCTGCCCGCGGGCGGTCAGCCGCGCCTGTGCGCCGATCAGGCTGCGCAGGCCTTTGTCGGCCAGCAGGCGGCCGACATAGGCCGCGGTGACCGGCCCCGGCGGTTCCGGCAGCGGCTGCAGTCGCTCGGTATCGACGCCGGAGCCCGGGATCAGGAACACATGGGTGGGGGCGATGCCGAGTGCGGTCATCGCCGCGCGGTCGTCCGGATTCTGGACCAGCACCGCGGCGCGCTGGCCGCCCAGCAGATGGCGCAGGAAGGGCCGCAATACCGCGCGCACCAGCCGTGCCTTGAGCGTGTTGGAGGTGAAGGCAAAGCCGAGGCCGGCGAGCGCCGACAGCCGCTTGGCCGGCAGGCCAACGCCGGCCACCGATCCGACGATCGACGGCCAAAACGCCACTTGGTGGACCGAGGTCGGGCGCAAGCTGCCGGTAGACGGCGCGCACCTGCATCACCGCTTGGAGGAAATCCAGCGGATTGGTGCTGCCGCGCCGCCACGTCAACGGATGCAGCGTGAACCCTCGGCCTGGATGGCGGCGCCGCCGTCGACAACGCGGGTCGCCACATGCACTTCATAGCCGGCATCGCGCGCCGCGCGCGCCATCGGCAGGCGGTGCGAGAGGAAATACCAGTCTTCGGAAACGAGATAGAGGAGGCGCGGCATTCGCTGCTCTCAGTACTATCGGTTGGTGAACTGAATTCGGCCTGGCCGCCGGTGGGCGGCTTCCGTCCTCGCGCCAGCCGCTCATAGCATCTATACGTGTTCCTGGCAGGTCCTTGAACCAAGAGACATGTGTCGCACGATCCGAAGCTCCAAATATGTGCCATCAAATTTGCCCAAAGTCCTTTCTTTACAGCGGGGCGGATTTGTATATAGCCATGCCAACTATTGCCGACTTCAGGAATTTTGGCCCGACTGGAGGCGACTAGCCGGTGCTGAGTGTCGTTCTTCCAAATTTCAACCATAGCCAATTCTTGCCAGCGGCTTTCGATGCCTTGGCCGCGCAAACGCGGCCGGCCGACGAACTGATTGTCATCGATGATGCCTCGGTCGACGAAAGCGTCGCTGTCATCACGGCGCATCTTTCCCGATTTGCCAATGCGCGACTGATCCGCAACGAGAAGAATCTCGGTGTGGTGCGCAACATGAACATCGGGCTTGAACTGGCGCGCGGAGATGTCATCGCTTTCGCCGCTGCCGATGACGTCATCTACCCGTGCTTCTTTGAACGTGCCTGCGCTCTGCTCGACGCCTTTCCGCAGGCGGCCTTCGCTTCGGGGCGAACGGACATCATCGATGCCGATGGCGTTAGGCGTAGGCTCGCTTAATAGTCCCTCGCCACTCGACCAGCCCGGCTACATCGAATCCTCGATCCGCAGCCACTCTATCTGTTGCGTGATGACGGATGGTTTACCGGCAATGCCACGCTGTTCAGGCGAAAGCTCTTGCTCGACGAAGGCGGATTTCCCGAGGACCTCTCCGGTTTCACCGACGGTTTCGTGTCGCGTGTGCTGGCCGTGAAATACGGGGCCTGTTATACGCCGGAGGTGTTCGGCGCCTGGCGGCGCCTGGAGACAGGCTTGGCCTGGTCCCAGACCGAAGACATGGCTTGGGTCACAAGATGGCCGACCTGGCGGTCGACAAGATGCGTCAAAGCGGCGCGCCGTTTCACCCGGACTACCCCAGCCGATGGAAAGGCCGCTACATCTTCGGCGCGAAGCGGTTCGCTCTCAGCAATCGCCGAAAGCGGGCACGCGCCAAAGGTCTGTTGCCATTCGTATTGGCGGGCTTCCAAGAAGCTGTCGGTACTATCGGGTTGTTCCTGTGGTTTCGTCCGCGCGATTCCCTCGCTGTCATGCGCCGCCGATTGACTCGAAAGAGCTAATCCACGAATTTCACTGTAGTTTCCGGGCCCGGGATGGCGGGCCTGAAAGGTTTCGGCATGAACGTTATCGAGAGCCATCCCGGTTCGCATCAATCGGCGAAGACAACCGATCAGCTGAGTTATCTTCTTATCATGCCGGTGTGGGGCGACCACCACACCGGGCTGTTTCTCCGCTACTGCATTCCGTTCTTGCTGACCGATGGGAACGTCGGTGCGTTTGCCGACCGCCGCCTTCGGGTGCGCGTCATGTCGCGGCGGGTCGACCTCGATCGCATGAAGAAAGGACGCCAACTATCGCGCTCTTGCCGATCGCGTTGACCTAATCGAAACCGAAATCGACAACGATATCGATCTTTCGCTCCCTCACCGGGCCATGAGCGAATGCTATCTGAATGCCGTGCGCGAGCTTCCGGACCCGGATAATACCGTCACTATTTTTCCGACGCCAGATTGCTTCTTGTCACGCGACGCGCTCAGCAAGATCGTGGCACACATGGACGCCGGCTGGCGTGCGGTCATGGTGTGTGGGTTGCGCATAACAATGGAAACGGCTGGCCCCCAGTTGGACCGACTGCTGGCCAGGGAAGGCGGCGCCCAATCCGTCGGCGAGCGCGAACTGACCGCGTTGGTGCTAGAAAATCTTCATCCGATCACGTTGACCTGCGACGTTGCATCCGACGCATTCATGGCCGAATGGCCGTCGCACGTCTACTGGGTCGACCGCGACCGCCGGTGGCTGATCGCGCATTGTTTTCACCTGCATCCGTTGGCCGTCCGCGGCGTTCCGGCCAAGATCGATATCAATACGACGATCGATGGAGACTATCTCACCGAACTTGGGGTGGGTCCGGAAAAGCTGTACGTATGCGCGGAACTCCGATGAGTTCATTTGCGTAGAAATTTCACCGGAGGCCAAGCGCATCAACGCGCTGCCGGGCCGCTTTTCGAAGAAAGCGTTGGTTCGTTTTTCGATGACTTGCAACAATCTGCATCGGGCATTTTATCCTCAAGCGATTTGGTGGCGCACGACCGCAGAGCCGGCAATTCCCAGCGCAGTCTTGCGGGAAACGGACGAAATGAATGCGGCGGTGGTGCGGGGCAGCCGCTACGAGGAGATCAGAGTGAAGCGACAATTCTGACGG
>CAVZCM010000004.1:0-853133 GCA_963773715.1 uncultured Pseudomonadota bacterium
TCTATGTCCCCTGTCTACTGGTTAGAACACGTATTGCTGTTCCGATTGACGCGCCTGCTCGCAAGATGGGTTTCAACCGAATTATTGATATCACTGTGGATCGCATTCGGAGGGTGGTAATCTTGGGTCCCGAAGGCAAAGGATGCGCTCACAAGAAGGGCGCCGGCGGCTCCTTCACCTACTGCGGATTGGGCGACTCCCTCCGACCTCGACAGATTTTTCGACGGCAAAGGCGCGCCGACTTACGAACAGGTCGCGCGGTATGTGATCTACACCGCGACCGGACAGTCGGTGCCCAATGTGCCGAACGAGCCGCGCAAGGACTGGTTCGTCGGCGAAGCGGGCGGCTATCGCGTTCACCTGATCTACAGGCCCGACCTCGAAATTCATGCGTGGCAACGAGCGGCGCTCACACTGCCGCTGGCGATGGAGATGGCCAAGGCCGCGAAGGGCAAAGCGGCAAGGGAAGCCGGTGCTGGTCTATGCGGCCACCAAGTTCATGGCGCAGAAGCAACTGACCGACGCAGGCATTACGTTCTGCCAGTTCCCTATTCTGTGCATCGCGTGCTGGGCGAGGCCCCCGATGTTTGAGGCCGCTCATTCCCGCGAAAGCGGGAAGCCAGAATACCTGACGCTGGGTCCCCGCTTTCGCGGGGACGAGCGGAGAATGTGATGCGGCTCAAGGATTATCAGAACGGCGTGCTCGACAAGCTGTCCGGCTATTCGAAATCTTGTCCGACAGCGCGACGAAAGCGAGAAGGCGAGAGCGGCCATTGCAGCTCTGCCGGAAGACTTGCGCGCCAGCGTGCCGACCCCGGCGGACCCGACGTCATCGGCCTGGAACGAGGCACGCAAGAACGGGATTGCTGCCTCACCCGATCCGTGGCGCCGAACTGAAGGACGGAGTCGGGCGCTCCATTCCGCATGTCTGCCTGAAACTGCCGACCGGCGGCGGCAAGACGTTGCTGGCCGCGCATGGCGTGGACCGGATTCTCGTCAGCCATTTCCGGCAGACGACCGGCTTCGTGCTGTGGATCGTGCCGTCTGACGCGATCTACACGCAGACCAAGAAGCAACTGGCCGACCGGGAAAATCCGATGCGCCAGACGCTCGACCGATGAGCGGCGGGCGGCGTGAAGATCCTTGAAAAGCTTGACGCCTTCACCAGGGCGGATGTGGAGCAAAAGCTTTGCGTCATGCTGTTGATGCTGCAATCGACCGGCCGCGAGAACAAGGAAACGCTCAAGGTTTTCAGCGATTCCGGGCGCTATACCGAGCTTTTTTCCGAGCAGGACGATCATCCGGCGCTGAAGGCACTGCGCGAGACAATGCCGAACCTCGAACGAATATGACTTGGCAGGCGGCGGAGGCACGCCCGGCCTCGGATCAAGCAGAGCCTGGGCAACACGCTGCGGATCATCCGGCCCGTGATCGTGCTGGACGAAGGGCCACCGGGCCTACTCGGAGACGGCGCGCAAGACGCTTGCCGGCTCAACCCGCGGTTCCTGCTCGAATTGTCCGCCACGCCCGACCGCAACCTGTCCAACATCCTGGTGAACGTCGCCGGGCACGGCGCTCAAAGACGAGGAAATGATCAAGTTGCCGATCCGCTCGACAGTGGCGACGAAGCAGCGCTGGCAGGCGACGCTGCAGAACGCGGTGGAACGGTTGGCCGAATTGGAAAAGGCGGCGCGCACCTTCGAGAACACGACCGGGCGCTACATCCGGCCGATCATGCTGATCCGCGTCGACCGCACCGGTAACGACCAGCGCGAGAAGGGCGGCGATTTGGTCCATTCCGAGAACGTATTCGAATACCTGACGGCAAAAAGCGGGCGTGCCGCCGAGGCGATCCGCCGCCAGACCGCGGAGACTGAAGGAACTGAAAGACGACGACCTGCTGTCGCCCTATTGTCCGTGCGTTTCATTCATCACCAAGGACGCCTTGCGCGAAGGCTGGGATTGCCCGTTCGCCTATGCGCTCGCGATCCTGAGCAAGGGCACGGCGAAGACCGCGCTAACGCAGATGATCGGCCGGGTGCTGCGCCAGCCGCAGGCGGCGCGCACTGGTGTCGTCCGCTGGACCAGACGCATGTGTTCTGCGCCGAAGTGGACGGTGGCCGAAGCGGTCAAGAACATCAAGAACGGACTTGAAGCAGGAGGGCATGGGCGACCTTGCCAGCGAGATCGTCGATGGTGGCAAGGAGGCGAAGCTGACGGAAATCGAAGGTCAGGCGGCGCAAGCATTTCGCGGCAAGCGGATCATGGTGCCGGCGTCCTGCACCGGGAGGCAAGAGGAAATTCCGCGACGCTGGACTATGAGGCCGACGTGCTGGCAGAAATCGACTTCGAGAAATTCTCCTATCGCAAGGCCGATGAATTTCCGTTCAAGGACTACGACATTGCAACGCGAGCACGAGGTGACGGTGGACATCGCCGAAAGCGAGAAGTTCGCGCTCGGCACAGCGACGCCAGCGCCCAGGCGGTCGACCGGCCGTCTGGATCGGCCAGGGCTGATCCGGCGGATGCTGGACGTGGTGCCGAACCCGTGGCAGGGCGCGCGCATTCTGGACAACGCGCTGGCACGGCTCCGCAAGCGCGCGGACGCCGACGAGCAGATGATCATCAACGCGCGGCTGACGCTGATCGAACACATCGAGCGTCGACCTGCAAAAGCAGTTGGAGGCGGCCGCCGAAGCCGGTGTTCCGCGACAAGGTCGAGCGGCGATATCGTGTTCAAGCTGCTGGCGCGCCGCTGGACGATCTGAATTTCGAATTTGTAGGAAATGTACGAAGATTTCATATCGCGTCGGGCGACGACGGGGCGCCGCTGTTGCACACGATCGGGACGCAACTGGAGCGCTCGCTGTATGAGACCGCGTTCAAGAAGCACGTCAACGGCTTCGAAAAGGACGTGGCGCTCTATCTGGACGGCAACGATGCGGTGAAATGGTGGTGGCGGATCGCCGCGCGCCGGGACTGGGGCTTGCAGGGCTGGATGAGGCACAAGGTTTATCCGGATTTTCTGGTTCATCTCGGATGCGAAAGCAACGTCGCGCGGCTGCTCGTGCTGGAAACCAAGGGCAAACATCTGGAGGGCAGCGCCGATACTGAATTCAAGATAAAGTTCTTCGAGTTGCTGGAGGAAGCCTACACGAAGGCATTGAGGCGGGTGAGGTCGATCTATTTTCCGAGCGGCCGGAGGAAATGCGCTTTCGCATTCTGATCCAGGCACCGGAAGACAACGAAGCGTGGAAGCCTGAGTTGGAAAAGGTGCTGGTGTAAGCGAAAAAACGCGGCCTGAAATAGTTGCATCGAATAATTGAAAATAGCAAAAAGAAGGCCGCGGTTTCCCGGCGGCAAGTGCCCCGTTAGCGTCGACTTCCGCGTGACCGTCTGGGGTCGTCGGCGATGCTGAACGGCGCGCGGGCACGAAAATTCTTCATCAGAACAACAACGAGTGAGGTGGCGGACGGGGTCTCGCCCCTGGCACCATCACTCTCGACATCGCGCTAAGGCCAACGACCTGCAAGTCGCTCACGCGAAACTCTGCGCCTACCTCACCAGATGCACCGCGCCCCCCGGCAAAAACAGCGCAATCGCCTCCAGCCCCACGGCGACCATCGCGGCCCACATCGCCACCCGCAGATAGGTTTCGCGCAGCACCGTCGCGCTCAGGCGTTGCGCCGGGCGGCCGGCGGCCGGTGCTCCTTCGCCAGACAGAGCCACAGCTCGGTGCGGCGGTAATCCTTGACGGTCGCCTCCCAGGCCTTGAGGATCAGGATCGCGCACATCACCAGCGTGAGGAATCCGCCGGCCTGGAAGGCGGTCCTTCGGCATCTAGGACATGCCGAACATCAGGCAGAAGATCGCCAGCGCCGCGAAGCTGCAGGCGCGCAGGACGACCGAGAATGCCACGCGACGCATGTTCGTCCATGACAGGCCTCGCCCAAGCGGCCCGGCAGCGTCAGGCTACCAGCCGCGCGCCCCGGGTTTCAACCGAAGCCGGCCGACCGCCCGAAAGTGCCCGTAAACCGGCATCAAAACGCCTCCCCGGAAATTTTTCCGCACTGTGAGGCCGCTCACGTTCGAAATCCGGATGTCGGGCCATGATGCTCCCGCAAGCACCGCACAGCAGCGGCAGGCTTACGGGCGGCAAACCCGGATCCCTTGTGAAGATCGCAAGCCGGGTCCAACCCGGACAGGAGAGTGCTATGTCCGATGCCTTCAAGCGCGGACCGGGCGCCCGTGCGGCAGTCCGTTCTGTTGTGATGGCGCTGGCCATGAGCGGCGGCGCGAGCCAGGCGGCTTCCCCAGATGGCATCGAAGGGATGGCCGGGTCGTGTGCGATGTCCGGGATGTGGGCAAGGATTGGCTCACGGCAGCCTGACGTCGTTTGCCCTGGCCCAGTCGCCCTGCGCCCGCATTCGTCGGCTACCTCACCAGATGCACCGCGCCCCCCGGCAAAAACAGCGCGATCGCCTCCAGCGCGGCGGCGATCATCGCGGCCCACATCGCCACCCGCAGATAGGTCTCGCGCAGCACCGCCGCGCTCACCTGTTGCGCCGTGGCGGCGGGCGGCCGGTGCTCCTTCGCCAGACAGAGCCACAGCTCGGTGCGGCGGTAATCCTTGATGGTCGCCTCCCAGGCCTTGAGGATCAGGATCGTGCACATCACCAGGGTCAGGAATCCGCCGGCCTCGAAGGCGATCTTCGGCATGTATGACATGCCGAACATCAGGCAGAAGATCGCCAGCGCCCCGAAACTGCACGCGCGCAACACCACCGCCAACGCAATCCGACGTATCTCATCCATCACGGGCCTCGCCAGAAAGGTCCGGCAACTCCAGATTGACAGCCGTGCGCGCCGGGATTCAGGCGTGAGCCAGGGCAGGGCGCGAATGTATGCGTAAACCGCCGGTGCCGCGCCTGGTTCCGGCCGGCGCGTCCGGCCGCGCGCAATTCCGGCACAAGGCGGCAAGGGCGGATGCCGCGGGGGCCGCTATCTCGCGGGAAGGCCGTGTATTTCCTGCGCCCTGGCCGGCCCGGCGGCTCGCTCCGGCGCCGCCCGCGGGCTATGGTTCAAGGCCCGTCCCGGACCGCCGTATCATGATCCCGTCATCCCCAGCGCGCGAAGCCATGACCCCACCCCGGCAACAGACCGGCGGCTTCTGGCGGAAATTCCGCATCCTGCTGGGTCTCGGGCCCGGCACCGGGCCGATCGACAGCGTGGCGGCGCTGGAGAACTTCGTCGCCACCCGCGCCGCCTTCGTGGCGCAGAAGACGCTCTACGGCTACGTCAAGACGCGCATGGGCATCCGCTACGTGGCGATGTTCGAGGACAAGGCCATCATCGACTCGCTCAACATCGCCAAAATGCACGTGTTCGCCGCCTGCCTGTCCGATCTGTCGGTCTATGCCGCCGCCAGCGCCGTCTACGGGCAGGCGGTGCCCAACGACGCGACCCGCGCGCTGGCGCGGCGCTGCTTCGCGGCGGCCCTGCGCGACAACAGCGCGGAGGCCCCCGCCGCATTCGCGCCGGAGGCGGCGATCGCGGAATTCGATCGCCGGCTGGCCGGCACCGACTGGCAGCACGGCGCGCGCCAGCCGGAGACTTTCAACCAAAGCCCGGCGGCGCTGGTGCGCTGGGCGCCGGTGGCCGACAAGCTCAAGAAGCTCGACCACGAGGTCATCGAAAATTCGGTGAAATTCGCCTGGCGTGACATCCGCGCGCAGTTCAACAAGCGGCTCGATGCCGCGGCGGTCGCCGCCGACTGGATGCGGCAGCTGCCCTGAGCGGGAAACGCGGCGGCGCCGGCGCACGATTGCCTTGAATCGAAGTGGCACGCATGGGGCGCGTTCCCTCTCCCCGTTTACGGGGAGAGGGTGGCGAGCGCCTGAAAGGCGCGAGCCGGGTGAGGGGCATTGCCCGGCCCCTCACCCGGCTTTCTCGTTGCACTCGAAAGCCCGGGTAAACCCGGGTCCGCCGTCTGCAGCGGGGAGAGGTGAAGCGCGCGTGCGGCGATTCGATCCAAACCGGAAAGGCCCTACCTGCCGAACGTGTGATAGATCCAGGCCGCGATCTCGCTTTCCAGCGGGAACGACAGCATGCCCATCACCGAATAGCCGAGCAGCCACGGCATCAGGTAGAAGCGGATCATGAAGAAGAACCACGCGACGTAGAGCGGCACCAGCGCGTCGATCAGAATGCCGGGCGTGATCGGCGCGAACAGCTTGAGCAGCGGATTGGTCGCCCGCACGAAGAATTTCATGAAGAAGAATTCGGAGTTCTCCGGCAGGAAGAATCCCATCGCGGTGCGCCCGATCAGCGTCCACATGATGATGCCGAGGACGTAATCGATGACCACGACCCAGAGCGGGAAAATGGCGAGCGGATTTTCCATGGCCGGTTTCTAGCATGCCCCGCAAAAAACGAGGGGCGGGAAATTGTCCCGCCCCCCGCGATGTGTCGTGCCGACGCTCAGTGCGAGGCGCCGAGGATCGTCTGGCCCGTGGGGATACGAACCTCGTCGATCATCTTGCGGGTTTCGGCGTCCGGCTCCGGAGTCATCAGGCTGACCGCCACCATGGCGATCAGGCTGACCGGCATGCCGATCATGCCGAAGCGCAGGCCGTCGATGCCCCACAACGGCGTGCCGCCACTCTGGACGTACCAGAGGTAGATCGCACCGGCGAGGAAGCCGAAGACCATGCCCGCGATCGCCCCCTCACGGTTGGCCCGCTTCCACCAGATGCCCAGAACGAGCGGGAAGAACAGGCCGGAGTTGGCGAAGCAGAATGCCCAGGCCACCGCGCCGAGAATGCCGGTGAGCTGGAGCGACGCGATCACGCATGCCGCCGCGCCGATGATGACCAGAAAGACACGGGCCACGATCAGGCGCAGCCTGGTGTCCGCGTTCGGGTCGACCATCTTGTAGTAGAGGTCGTGGCTGAGCGCGTTGGCGATCGCCAGCAGCAAGCCGTCGGCGGTCGACATGGCCGCCGCCAGGCCGCCGGCGGCGACAAGACCGGAGATCACATACGGGAGGCCCGCCATTTCCGGGGTTGCCAGCACGACGATATCCGGCCGCATGAAGAACTCGTTGATCTGCAGGATACCGTCGCCATTGCCGTCGGAGACCTTGAGCATGCCGACCGCCGCCCAGTTCTTGATCCACGCCAGGTCGGCGACCTGGGCGAAGGGCTTGCCGATGATGGAGGTCGGCAGGTTCGGATCAATGATCTGCAGCTTGGTCAGCGTCGCCAGGCACGGTGCGGTGAAGTACAGCAGGAAGATGAAGAACAGCGACCAGCCCACCGACTTGCGCGCCGCCCGCACGGTCGGCGTGGTGAAGTACCGCATCAGGATGTGCGGCAGGGAGGCCGTGCCCGTCATCATGCACAGCGCCAGCGTGAAGAACTGCCAGCTCTGGAACGCCGAACCGCTCGCGTTGATCGGCGTCGTCAGAACGCTGAGGCCCGGGAACGATTGCGTCGCCTTGGCCCCGAGCCCTATGGCGGGCTGCAGTTCCTGAATGCGGTGCACGGCCTCACCGTAGCTGAAGTGCGGGATGATGCCGAAGCCCTGGACGTTCGACATCCAGATCACCGGCGTCAGGTAGGCGATGATCAGCACGATGTACTGGGCCACCTGGGTCCAGGTCACCGCCCGCATGCCGCCGAGCATCGAGCACAACAGGATGGCGGCGAGGCCGACCCAGATGCCGACGCTGAACGGGATCTGCAACGCGCGCGCGGCGATGGTGCCGGAGGCGTTGATCTGTGCGGTCACGTAGGTGAAGGACGCGACCACCAGAACGACCACCGCGCACAGGCGGGCGAGATTGCCGCCGTAGCGCGTGCCGATGAAGTCCGGCACCGTGTAGCAGCCGAACTTGCGCAGGTAGGGCGCCATCAGGGCGTTCACCAGCACGTAGCCGCCGGTCCAGCCCACCACGAAGCCCATGTAGACGTAGCCGCCGAAGTAGACGCCGCCGGCCAGCGCGACGAACGAGGCGCCCGACATCCAGTCGGCCGCGGTTGCCATGCCGTTGTAGACCGCCGGCACCTCGCGGCCCGCCACGTAGTAGGCGTCGAGCTGCATGGTGCGGGAGAGCCAGCCGATCAGCGCGTAGATGGCGATCGTGAACGCGACGAACAGAATGCCGATGGTCTGCGCGCTGACCCCCAGCTTGCCGAGGATGGCCATCAACAGGATGAAGACGATGAACCCGCCGGTGTAGAGCCCGTAGATCTTCGGGAGGTTATCGACCAGTCTGCCTTGCAGGAATGCCATGGTGCTGCCCCCTTACTCTTCGCCCATGCCGCATTCGTCGTCGATCCTGTCCTGCATCCAGTTATGGACCCAGATCATTACGACGAAGGCGATAAGCGAGCCTTGCGCGGTCATGTAGAAACCCAGCGGAAACCCGATGAAGCTGACCGAGTTCAGGGCGTGTGCATACCAGGGCAACACGAACGAGAAGATCGCCCAGAAGACAAGAATGACGTAGGTCAGGTTTCGTGTCTTCTCCCAGTGTCGTCGTTTGTCGTCTTCGCTTGCAGCCATGATGTTTCTCTCCCCTTGCCCGGCTTCCGGAATTGACCGTTGTTCCGCCATCGACAGCCGAGACAGCCGACGCCTCCGGCGCCGGTCCTGCTCGACGGCAGAGACCTCATTTGCCGCGATCGGGTGGTCACCCTACGTCGGTCGCTCACTGAACATTGATCGATCGCAGAAGCGGCGCCCCCGATTGCCGCTCGCCCGCGCGTATTGGCTTACGCGAGTCCGCGCCCGAAGATTAACATTTGGTAACGCGCGCACCCTATAAAACTTTCGTCGGAGACGATCCAATAAGATATTGATATATAATGACTTATTTAAATTCGGGCGATTTTGTCCACTGCTAGTTGATGCCGCCGGGATGAATTTTTCGGCATTCTTTCGCCGCCAACCGTACCCTCGACGGTCAAAATAGGGGAAAACCGGCGTAGAGAATCAGCGATGGCGTCCATCGGCAACGCGACCCCGCTCATTTCGCTTGACGCCCTGGTCGTCGATACGGAAACGACGGGGCTCGATCCGGCCCGGGCCTGGATCGTCGAGTTCGGCGCGTTGCAGATCACCGGCGGCCGGCTCGATCCCGCGCCGTCGCTGCATCGGCGGGTGCAGCCTGGCGAATCCATTCCGCCGGCCGCCAGCCGCATTCACGGCATTGACGATGCGGCGGTCGCCGATGCGCCGACGTTCGCGGCGATCGCACCGGAAATTGCCGCGGCGATCGAGGGGGCCGTGGTTGTCGGCCACGCCATCGGTTTTGATCTTGCCGTGCTCAGGCGGGAGTTCGCGCGCGCCGGCGTGCCGTGGTCGCCGCCGCGTACCCTTTGCACGCGGTTGCTGTCCGAGATCGCCGCGCCCGGTCTCGCCGGTTATTCGCTTGAAAGTCTCGCCGCCTGGCTCGGCGTCACCGTCACCGGTCGCCACTCCGCGTTGGGCGATGCGGAGGCGACCGCGAAAATCTTTCTGGCGCTGCTGCCGAAGCTGCGCGCCGTCGGCATCCGCACGCTGGCGGAAGCCGAGCGCGCCTGCCGCGCCATGACCGCGGAGCTCGACAAGCAGCACCGCGCCGGCTTCGCCGAACCGGTCGCTCCGCCTGTGCGCACGATCATGCCCGTTGGCGGTGCGCGCGTCGAAACCTGGCCCTATCGTCACCGGGTCGAAGACGTGATGCGCGCGCCGGCGCTCTTCGTGGGGGAGAACCTGCCGCTCGGTGGCGTGCTCGATCGCATGATGCGCGAGAAAGTGTCGTCGCTCTTTGTCCATACCGACGGCGGTGGCCATGGCGCGCGGCCGGCGGAGACCGGCATCGTCACCGAGCGCGACGTGCTGCGCGCCCTGGCGAAAGACGGCGCCGGCGCGCTCACCCGGCCGGCTTCGGCGCTGGCGACCCGGCCGCTCGCAACGGTCCCTGCGGATGATTTCTGTTATCTCGCGGTGTCGCGCATGAACCGGCTCGGGGTGCGTCATCTCGGGGTCACCGACGAAGGCGGTTTCGTGGTCGGGGCGCTGTCCGCGCGCGATCTGCTGCATC
This sequence comes from uncultured Pseudomonadota bacterium, assembly GCA_963773715.1. Lineage (GTDB taxonomy): Bacteria > Pseudomonadota > Alphaproteobacteria > Rhizobiales > Xanthobacteraceae > Pseudolabrys. The sequence continues at coordinate 10,091 of CAVZCM010000004.1, forward strand.
TGCGCGGCGAGGGCGCGATCATGCTCGGCGACGATCTGGAGGAGGCGCGCGCCGCCCCCGATCTCGCACGCGTCTGGGCGCGCCTGCCCGCGCGTGGCCGCCGCGCTGATCAGCGAGGAAGTTTCCGGCCGGCAGATTGCCGCGATCATATCGCGCCAGTTATGCGCGTTGACGGCGCGCGCCGCAGAAATTGCCGAGGAGCGCATGCGCGAAGCCGGTCAGGGCGGACCGCCGTGTCCGTACGCCTTCGCCGTTCTCGGCTCCGGCGGCCGCGGCGAGAGCTTGCTCGCGATGGATCAGGACAATGCGCTGGTGTTTGCCGAAGGCGTGCCCGATGGTCCGGAAGACGCCTGGTTTGCCGGGCTCGGCAGTCATGTTGCGGACATTCTGAACGAGGCCGGCGTGCCCTATTGCAACGGCGGCGTGATGGCGAGAAACGCCGCATGGCGTGGCTCGGTAACGACCTGGCAGGCGCGTGTCGCCAACTGGATTGGCCGGTCCCGGCCCGAGGACCTGATGGCGGTCGACATCTTCTTCGACATGCTGGGCGTGCACGGCGATCCTGCGCTGGCCGAAACCGTATGGCGCGGGGCCTTTGATGCCGCCGACGGCAAGCCGGGCTTCGCCAAGCTTGTTGCCGGATCCGCCGGCACGGTCGCGCCCGGCTTTACGCTGTTCCGCCGTTTCCGCACCGACGGCGGCCGCATCGATCTGAAGCGTTGCGGTCTGTTCGGTCTGGTCGGCACCGCACGCGCCCTCGCCATCTGCCATCACGTGGTGGAGCGCTCGACGCCGGCGCGGCTCGCCGGGCTCAAGGCGCTCGAGATCGGCGGCACGCGCGACCTCGACGCGCTGATGGATGCGCAGGCGATTTTTCTCGATCTCATCGTTTCGCAGCAGGTCGAGGACATGGAGCAGGGCGTTCCACTGTCGAACACGGTCGTGGTCAAGCGCCTTTCGCGCCGTGACAGTGACCGGCTGCGCGCGGCGCTCGACGCCGTCGCCCACCTCGATGTGCTGACCCGTGATCTGCTGTTCAGCGCTTCTCAGAAGCGCGGCTAGCCTTCGCTCTCCGCGGGGCCGGGATTGCGCATCTCATAGATCGCAAGCGCGAGCACGATCAGCCCGACGACGACGAAGTTCGCGGTTGCCGCCGCGCTCCTGGTGGCAATCACCCATGGCGCGGCGATCAGCCACAGGCCGAGCACGACATTGAACCACTCTTCCCAGGTGCGGAAGACCGACAGCGTGATCGCCTCGACCAGGATCAGCAGCACGCCTGTGGTCACCGCGGTCCGGGTCGCGCCCGGTTCGAGATCGAAGCGCAACGCCCAGGGCGCGATGCACAGCCAGATGCCGAGGCCCCAGCTGCACCAGTCTTCCCATTGCCTTGGTGGTGTGAAGCGGGCGGCCGGCATGGTCGGGCTCTCCTCCAGGCAGGTATTGCGTTTGTCGCCGTGTCGAAGTCTACACACCGGAAGCGGGTCTGGAAACTTCCGTCGGTCGGACGATGCGATGCGGTCTTACAGGCCTGCCAGAATCCGGGCGTTGTGCGCGGCGCGTGCTTCGTCCTTATCGTTTTTCGAGACAATGGCGTCCAGCGCCGCGATATAGTCCTGCGGTAACCCGTGTTCGCGCGCGCCTTCGACAACGAAGGCCTTGTACCAGTCAAAGGGTGCGAGGCCCGGATCGATGGCGGTCGCGACGTAGAACCATGCTTCGACGGTTTCGTCGCCGATGTGGATGCGCGCGTTTTTTTCGGAATAACCGATGCCGAGCCCTTCCATCTCGTCGAGTACCGGCTTTTCCGCGGCGTCGAGCGTGTATAAGACGCCCCAGACGACGTGGCCGTCATGGCCGGTGTGTTCGACATCGCATTTGCCCGAACCGTCGGTGCCGGACTTGTGCCACCTGAGGACGTGCCCTCTGAGCTGCCCGATGCCGAGCGGCGTGGCTGACGGCGTCCTGGCTTTGAGCCGCGACGTGCGCATGTTGGAGCCGTAGGCGAAAATGGTGATGCGGTCGGTCATGATGAGTCGTAGCCGTATCGATGTGCGTGTTGCTGCTACACCTGCTCGGCGTTGAGATACGCGAGCCGCGCACCGCAATAGGCACAAACGAGACCGAGCAAAAGCGCCGTCAATCCGGCGATTACATCCACGGTGCCGCCGATACTGCTGCTCTTGCTCAGGATACCGCCGGCGGTGGCGACCGCGAACACCAGCGCGATCAGGAAGCGGCGGGCGAGCTGATAGACGAAGCTGCGCTCGCGCGCGGCGGCGATCAAATAGGCGCCGGTGCCCCAGCCGCCGATCAGTCCGCCGGCGGCGACCGCCCACCAGGCCAACGCCGAGATCAGTTGTGGGCGGTTGCCTTCGGTGAGATGACGCAGCGCCGTGTCGAGCCCGACGCCGAACACGCTCAGCCCGATATGCACCACCAGCGCCGTGAACACGCCGCAGGCGATGGCCGCAGCGTAATGCAGGCGGCGGAGGGCGTCGGTATCTGCTTCCATGAACGGGTCCGGATGAATTGAAGCGGCAGGCCGGTACGACATTAGCCGATTAGCATGCTGGTGCGAACCGGCCGGGCAGCGGGTTCAAGCGCGTGTCCGGATGCGGCAATATGGCGAACGGATGCTGCGCCAGGGCGCCAATGCGGGCGTCGTGGTGCCGGGCAAACAGGCGAGGGCAAGGATGACAGTCGCGACCGACATCGTTGAAAGCGACATCCCGGCCCGGCTCGACCGGCTGCCGTGGGGCCGTTTCCACACACTGGTGGTGGCTGCTCTCGGCATTACCTGGATCCTCGACGGGCTTGAAGTGACGCTTGCCGGTGCGCTCGCGGGCGCGCTGAAGGAAAGCCCGGTGCTGCAATTTTCCAACGCCGACGTCGGCATCGCGGCAAGCGCCTATCTCGGCGGCGCGGTGCTGGGCGCCATTCTGTTCGGCTGGATGACGGACCGGCTCGGGCGCAAGAAACTGTTTTTCATCACGCTCACCGTCTATCTGCTTGCGACCGCGGCCACGGCCGCCTCGTGGAACCTCTGGAGCTTCGCGCTCTTCCGCTTTCTCACGGGCGCCGGCATCGGTGGCGAATACACGGCGATCAATTCCACCATCCAGGAGCTGATCCCGGGACGTGTGCGCGGCTGGACCGATCTGTGCATCAACGGCAGCTTCTGGGTCGGCGCCGCCATGGGCGCGCTCGGCTCACTGGTGCTGCTCGATCCCGACGTGATCGATCCCGAGATCGGCTGGCGGCTCGCCTTCCTCATCGGGGCGGCATTGGCGCTGGTCATCTTCTTTATGCGCTTGTGGCTGCCCGAGAGTCCACGATGGCTGATGACGCATGGCCGGGCCGAAGAGGCGCATCGCGTCGTCGACGGCATCGAGGCGCAATTTGCCGGTCTGCCGCCGGCACACGATCTGCCCAGGGTGAAGCTGCGCACGCGGCGCTCGACCCCGTTGTGGGAAGTGGCGCAGACCCTGTTCAGGCGTCACCGTCAGCGCACGTACGTGGGATTGAGTCTGATGGTGGCGCAGGCGTTCTTCTACAACGCCATCTTCTTCACCTATGCGCTGATCCTCACCGATTTCTATGGCGTGCCGTCCGATCACGTCGGCTGGTACCTGCTGCCGTTCGCCGCCGGCAACTTCCTCGGACCGGTATTGATCGGCCGCTTCTTCGACACCGCCGGGCGCAGGCCGATGATCGCCTTCACCTACATTATTTCCGGGGTCCTGCTTGCCGGCACCGGCTGGCTGTTCCAGCAGAATCTCATTACCGCCGAAAGCCAGACAATCTGCTGGATGGCCGTCTTCTTCTTCGCGTCTGCCGCCGCCAGCTCCGCTTATCTCACGGTCAGCGAGACCTTCCCGCTCGAAATCCGCGCGCTGGCGATCGCCTTCTTCTATGCCATCGGTACCGGCACCGGCGGTATCATCGGGCCGTCATTGTTCGGCGCCCTTATCGACACCGGCTCGCGGACGAGCGTGTTCGGCGGCTATCTCGTCGGTTCCGTGCTGATGATGCTCGCCGGCCTCGTCGCCTGGCGCTGGGGCGTCGCCGCCGAGCGCAAGTCGCTGGAGATGGTGGCAAGACCGCTGACGTTCATCGATATCGACTAGCGCATGATCCCGGACAGCGGGAACCGGTTTTCGAAAACGATCATGCGCAATGAAGAGAGCGCTGTTGATTTTCGCCGAGCTTCGATGCGACCATCGCCCAAATCCTCCAGCAAGAATCCGGGTTTGTTCAGATGAAGATCGTCCAGTTCTCGCGCTTTGGCCCGCCGGCGGAAGTGGCCGAATGCATCGAGGTCGGTGATCCGCCGCCGCCCGCGGCGGACGAGGTGATGCTCGACGTCATCGCCTTTCCGATCAATCCGGCCGACACCTTGACGATCGAGGGTCAGTACGCGGTGCGTCCGGCGCTGCCCGCGCGCGCCGGCGCCGAGTGCATCGCGCGCGTTGTGACAACCGGCGGCGCCGTGACCGATCTCAAGGCCGGCGATCTGGTGATTCCGCTCGATCGCGACAACTGGGTGCAGCGCAAGCTTGCCAAGGCCGACCGGGTGATGAAGGTGCCGGCCGGGGTCGATCCGTTGCAGCTGGCGATGCTCAAGGTCAATCCGCCGACCGCTTGGCTGATGATGACCAGATACGTGGCGTTGTCGCCCGGCGACTGGATCCTCCAGAGTGCCGCCAATTCCGGCGTCGGGCACTGTCTTGTCCAGTTGGCGAAGGCGGAGGGCTTCAGGACCGTGAATATCGTGCGTCGCGAAGGCTTGGCCGACGAACTCACCGCGCTCGGCGCCGATGTCGTGCTGGTCGACGGCCCGGATCTGGCGCAGCGCATCACCGCGGCCACCAACGGCGCACCCATCAGGCTCGCCATTGATGCCGTCGGCGGCACGCAGATCGTGCGCTTTGCCGATGCGCTTGCGGACGAGGCGACCGTCATCAACTATGGCCGCCTGTCGGGCGAGAACCCGCAGTTGACCCCGCATCAATGCGTGTTCAAACGTGTCACGCTCACCGGCTTCTGGCTGGTGCCGTGGCTGCAGAAGATGCCACGCGCGGAAATCGCCACGCTCTATGGTGGGCTCGCCAGGCACGTGGCCGATGGCAGCCTGCGGGTTCCGATCCAGGCGACGTTCCCGATCGAGGAAATCAAGCAAGCGCTGGCGCTCGCCAACGGCTATCATCGCGCCGGCAAGGTGCTGGTGACGCCGAACGGACCGGTCGGCTGAGGCGAAGGGGTGCAAGGTACAACATGGCTCTTATGATTACGCCCTATTTCGGCACCCCCGAATTGTGGCGGCGCGATATCGCTGCCATCATGCCCGATCTGGAAGTGCGTTTCTGGCCCGATGTCGGCGATCCTGCCGACATCGAAGCCGTCGCCCTGGTGGCCCTGCCGCCGGGTACGCTGCGCACGTTTCCCAACCTGCGTCTGATCATCTCGCTGACCGCCGGGATCGATTCGCTGATGCGCGACAGCCATCTGCCGGACGTGCCGATCGTGCGCGCAGCCGATCCGGCGGGTGATGCGATGATGAACGAGAGCGCACTGCTGCACGTGCTGCGCCATCACCGCAACATGCCGGAATATTTGCGCGCGCAGGCGCGCCGGGAATGGAAGCGGCAGCCGGTCAGACGCGCCGACGAGCGCAGCGTCGGCGTGATGGGCCTTGGCAGCGTCGGCCTGGCCTGCGCCGAGACAATTGCCTCTCTCGGGTTCAAGGTCGCCGGTTGGGTGCGTTCGCCGCGCGATGCCGGCAATATCGAAATCTTCGCCGGCCGCGAGCGGCTTCCCGCCTTCCTGGCGCGCAGCGAGATTCTGCTCAACCTGCTGCCGCTGACACCGGAGACGCGCGGCATTATCAATGCTGAAACACTTCGACAGCTTCCGGCCGGTGCGTCGGTCATCAATCTCGGACGCGGCGAGCACGTCGTGGAAGCTGATCTGATGACGGTTCTCGATTCCGGTCATCTCGCCGGCGCCACGCTTGACGTCTATCCGGTGGAGCCGCTGCCGGGCGACAGTCCGCTCTGGGTGCACCCCGGCATCACGATCATGCCGCACGTGGCGCGCCGGCTCGACGCGGCCATTCTTGCACCGCGCGTCTGCACCATCCTCCGCGATTTCCGTGCCGGGAAACCGCTCGGCCAGTTGGTTGATCGCGCGCGCGGCTACTAGAGCATGATCCCGAAAAGTGGGTACCGGTTTTCGCATGACCGTTATTGTCAGACTCGTTTCATCCGCCGCGCTGGCAGGCACGCTCGGCTACGCCGGCGCGGCCCTCGCGCAAACCAACCCGCAAGTGCCGGCCGTTTCGCCCAACGAAGAAAGGCCCGCGCCGGCGAAGCCCGCGCCGCAACCCCCGACACAAGCGCCCATCGTCGGCACTACGCACTACGGAGGCTGGTACACATTCAACGGCGACCTCGAGGACCGGAAATATTCCGAGGCCGATCAGATCACGCCGCAGAACGTCGGCAAGCTGGAGAAAGCCTGGGAGGTCCACACTGGCGACATGTCCGACGGTTCAGGGCGGCAAGCCGAAGAGCGACTGGTCGGCGACGCCGCTGTTCGTGAACAACACGGTCTATGTCGCGACGCCGTTCTACCGCATCTTCGCGCTGGCCCCCGAAAGCGGCAAGGTGAAGTGGAGCTACGACACGCATGCGGTGCTGAAGGCCGAGACCCAGCCCGACCTGAAGACGCGCGGCGTCGCCTATTGGCAGGCGGCCAAGCCGCAGGCCGGCAAGCCGTGCCAGAAGATTGTCTATATCGGCACCATGGACGCCAAGCTGCATGCGGTCGACGCCGACACCGGCAAGAGGTGCCCGGGCTTCGCCGACAACGGCGTGCTCGACCTCAACAAGTGGAACACGACCAACGCCAAATGGCCGTTGTCGATCCTGCAGCCGCCGACGGTCTACAAGGACATGCTTTATATCGGCTGGGCGGGCAAGGACTGGGCCGACAGCGAAGCGCCGCCCGGTCGCGTCTTCGCGGTCGACGCGCAGACCGGCAAGCTGAAATGGACGTTCGATGCGCTGCCGCAGCAGCAGGAAAAGATGACCGGCACCGCCAATGTCTGGGCCAGCATGTCGATCGATCCCGAGCACGGGATTCTCTATCTGCCGGTTTCCTCGCCGAGCCCGAATTTCTACGGCGGCAAACGCAAGGAAAAGCTGCCGCTGGCAACGTCGGTAACGGCGCTCGATGCCGACACCGGCAAGGTGCTGTGGAGCCGGCAGATCGTGCATCACGACATCTGGGACTACGACACCAATGCGCCGCCGACGCTGGTCGACATCCAGAAGGATGGAAAGACGATACCGGCGCTGGTGCAGACCAGCAAGATGGGCTTCTTGTTCGTGCTCAACCGGCTGACCGGCGAGCCGATCTATCCGATCGAGGAGAAGAAGGTGCCGCAGTCGGACGTGAAGGGCGAGCAGTCGTCGCCGACGCAGCCCTATGTGGCCAAGCCCGAGCCGACTGTACCTGACAGCATGCCCGGCATCTCCACGATTGCGGACATCGCGAGCTTCGGCGAATGCAGCGCCACCTTGAAGAACCTGCGCTATGACGGCCGCTATACGCCGCCGAGCACTCAAGGCAGTCTCGCCTATCCCTCGACTGCCGGCGGCGTCGAGTGGGGCGGCGGCGCGGTCGATCCGCGCACCGGCACCTATGTCGTCAACAGCTCATACGTCGCGCAGATCTATAAGTTGATCCCGCGCGAAAAATACGAGGAGATCACCAAGAACGGCACGCCCGACGGCTATTACCCGCAGAAGGGCTCGCCCTACGGCTTCTATCTGCACAACTTTGTCAACAAGTGGGGCATGCCTTGCTGGAAACCGCCTTACGGCACCTTGTCGGCCTACGATCTCAACACCGGCAGGCTGCTATGGAAGAAGCCGTTTGGCGAGGTGCAAAAGTGGGGCTTCTACATGCCGAAGTCCTGGGGTTCGGTGACCATCGGCGGGCCCCTGATCACCAAATCGGGCCTGATCTTCATCGGCGGCTCGATGGACGCGCGGGTGCGCGCCATCGATCTGAAGTCCGGTGAGGTGCTATGGAAATCCCAGGTGATGGCGCCGGCTGTCGCCAATCCCGCGACCTACATGTACAAGGGCCGGGAATACGTCGTGTTCGTCGCCGGTGGAAACGCCATCCTGAAGCCGCAGGTTGGCGACCAGATCGTCGCCTACGCGCTGCCGAAGAAGGAATGACGCATCACACACGCGTCTGACGCGCCGCCAGCGCCTGCTCGGCGGCCGCGATGCCGGTGAGAAGCGCGCCGTGCGCGGTGGAGAAATCGTTGATGGAGCAGGCCTCGCCCGCGAAGAACAGGCGGCCGTCGACCGGCGCGGCCAGCGTTTGCCGGCAGTCAGCCTTGCCGGGCAAGGCGTACGAGTAGGAGCCGCGCGCCAGCGGATCGGTGCCCCAGCGATGGATGGCGATGGGTTTCACGCGCTTGGCGAATTCACTGCCGAGCTGTGCGGTCAGTTCACTGACGGCAAAATCGACAAACGCGGCGTCGCCGCCGGCCTCCAGATCCGCCGCCAGTTGTCCGCCGAAATAGGTCTCGATCATCGGCCGGCCGAAAGGCCGGAATTGATATGCGGCGGTGCCGGTGCGGTTGATGTCGCCGAACAGGGTGCAATCGGCGCCGAACTGGTCCGCCTTGTCGAGCGCAAGGAACAGCTTGTTGGCAAGCCCGAGCGGCAGCCCATGGGCGGCTTCGGTCTTTTGCGGGAGCGCGGGGGTGAAGCGCACGGCTTCCGCGGCGATCAGCGACGTCGGCAGCGTCACGATGACTTGCGCGGCTGTGAGTTTGCCCTTGGCGGTGTCGATCCTGATGCGCGCGCCGCTGTGGTCGATGGCCAGCACCGGGCAACCGGGCGCCACCGGCACGCCGGCACCGTGATCGGCGATCGCGGCGCCATAACCTTCGACCACCCGCCAGTTCACGTCGTTGCCGTGGTAGTTGGCGAGGTCCTGCAGCGACAGCCGCTCCAGCTCCGCGCCGCTGATATAGGTGTTGAGCGCGTTGATGAGCGCGTTCCAGCGCCCGCCGGCCGGCAGCAATTCTGCTGCCGCGCAGTCCGGCGTGCCACCCTCAACCTCGACCCTGGCAAAAAAATCGCTGAGCGCGGCCTGAAATTCGTCTTGCTCCCCGGTTGCAAAGCCATGGGGCAGAAAAGGCTTCGTCCAGGGCGGCGGCGATTTGTCGATGAGGCGCCCTTGCGCTTCGGCGATCGCGACCCACGGATTGCGGTCGGCCGAATGCAGCCAGCCGCATCCGAGGTCGAGCGAACAAGCCGGCTTGATACGGGTGGTCCAGCCGCGGCCGCCGAGGCGGTCGCGTGCTTCCACGATCAGACAGGACACGCCCGCGTCATGCAGTCGCCGTCCCGCCCCGATGCCGGCTGCGCCGCCGCCGACAACCACGACCTCGAATTCACCGCTCGCCATAACCGGTTTTTTGCGCGGTAGCGCGCGCCAAGGCAAGGCCGGGGCGATTGTGCGAAATTAACGGTCAGTGGCTGGAATTGTCTGGCGTCGGTTCGTCGAGCTCGCATTCGCAGCACTGGGCATGATGGCTCCAGTGCTCGATATGCTCGAGCCTGGCGAACTGTTCCTGCGCCTGGCGGCAGGCATCGTCCGGTGTGTCCGCCTCCGGCACGCGCACGATCCGCTGCACCGCACTGACAGGATGGCCATCAGAGCTCAGCAGCTTGTTCACGAACTTGACGCGATACGCGGGCAAACGGCGCCTCCCATGGGCGTCGGCCGGGACGTTCGCGCCGGGCGGCTTTTTTCGGCCGCCCGGACGACGCGTTCACGGAAACGCGGAGCCGGTCCTGAAGCCGAATTTCCGGAAGATCATGGCAGCCGGGCAGAAGCCGGTAAAGGCCGCCTGCAGCATGTTGAGGCCGATAAAGGCGGTGAACAGCAGCCACCACAAGCTCACCCAGACCGCCAGCGCGACACTCAGCAGGATCATCACTCCCGCAAAGGCCATCACGGCGCGATCGACGTTCATGTCAGTCTCCATCTTTTCCAAGTTCCGTGCAGTGTAGTTGGTTCCGGCGCCGCGGCCTCACGCCGCCTGCGCCAGATGGCCGCGTGTCCAGCTCACGATGGCACGCGCGTCCATGACACCGGCATTGCGGGCGACCAGACGGCCGCCGCGGAACAACAGCAGCGCCGGGATACCGGAAACGCCGTAGTCGGCGGCGACGCGCGGCTGCTCGTCGGCATTGACCTTGATCAGCCGCACGTCGGGTTCGAGCTCGGCCGCCGCCGCCTCGAACATCGGCCCCATCATCCGGCAGGGCCCGCACCACGGCGCCCACACGTCCACCAGCACCGCGATGTCGTTGTTGTCGCGGTGCCTGGCAAACGCCGCGGCGTCGGCCGCGGCCGGATGCCCGTCGAACAGCGCCGCATGGCAAGACCCGCACTTCGCCGCCGCCGCCCGCTTGCCCGCGGGCAAGCGGTTGGTGGCGGCGCAATGCGGACAGACGACGTGCAGGTCCGGCATTCTAATGCTCATCTTGTTTGCGCATGATCTTGTCCGAAAACCGGTTTCCAATTTTCGGGATCATGCGCGAATCAAGCCACTTCCTTCTCGGTTTCCTTGATCTTGCGCAGGTTGAGCTTTTCCATGAGGAACTTCTCGTAGAACGGCTCGCTTTCACCCTTGCGGATCTTGCGCATGAAGTACTTCTCGAAGCCGACCTTGGCGTAGTGCACCCACATGCCCTTGGACGCCCAGTTGACGTTGCGCGGCGGGATCTGTGGCTGCGCCACGAAGGCGATGCCGTTGTCGCCGAAGTCGGCGAGGCACACCGCGTTCCAGGTCGGCTCGCTGGCGGGCTCCTTGCCGCGCAGCAGGGCGCCGATGTTGAGCGCGGTCGCGGTCACCATGGACTCGATCATGAAGCCGGTCTTCGGCACGCCGGTCGGCACCGGCGAGGCTGACACCGGCGGAATGGCGACACACACGCCGATCGAGAAGATATTGCGGAAGGTCGGGTTGCGCTGATGCTTGTCGACCAGGATGAAGCCGCGCGGATTGGTCAGCTTCTCGATGCCATGCACTGCGGCGACGCCGCGGAAGGCCGGCAGCATCATCGAATAGGCGAAGGGCAGTTCGTGGGTCTTCCTGACCTGGCCGTCCTCGCTGAGCTCCTCGGCGATCATCTTGCCGGGCTCGACCTTCTTCACCCGGGCGTTGGTGATCCACTTGATGTGGTGGTCGCGCATCTCGCTTTCGAGCATGCCCTTGGTGTCGCCGACGCCGTCGAGGCCGAGATGGCCGACATAGGGCTCGGAGGTGACGAAGGTCATCGGCACCTTGTCGCGGATTTTGCGGCGGCGCAGCTCGGTATCGAGGATGAAGGCGAACTCGTAGGCCGGGCCGAAGCACGACGCGCCCTGCACGGCGCCGACGACGATCGGCCCCGGGTTCCTGGCGAGCTTCTCGAAGGCATCCTTCGCCGCGACCGCGTGGTCGACGTGGCAGATCGACTGCGTGTTGCCCTGCGGTCCGAGGCCCTCGATCTCGTCGAAGGCGAGCTCGGGCCCGGTGGCGATCACCAGGTAGTCGTAATCGACCGAGGTACCGTCCTCGAGCTCGACCCGGTTCTCGTCCGGATGCACCCGCTTGCCGCCCTGCGGCAGGTAGCGGATGTCCTTGCGCTTCATCACCGCGTCGAGATCGATCTCGATGTCCTTGCGCTCGCGCCAGCCTATCGCCACCCACGGGTTGGACGGGACGAAGTGATAGCGCGGCCCCTGGCCGATGACGGTCAGATGGTCCCCTTTGCGCAATTGCGGGACCAGTTCGTAGGCCATGATTGTGCCGCTCAGGCCAGCGCCCAGCACGACGACCTCTGCCATGACGTCTCTCCTCGGATGTGCTTCGGGACGCCGGGCTTTTAAGCCTTTGCCGTGCGTCTCCGATTTTCGAAAGATTGACATACCGTAGCGGAAGGGACCGCGGCAGGTATTGAGCAAGATCAAGAACGCGCGGAAATTGCGCCCGTGCGGTCGCCACGGTTTTGCCGCGAATGCGCTGGCGATGCTCGGTTTTCTCCGCCGGCCTCGGCGAGGCGGCGGTGGAATTCGGCGGAAAGCCCTGGATAATCAGCCGGGCATCACCGGCAGGATCAGTTCGGAGAGGTGCGCGGCGTCGTGATGGATCGTGTCGCGGCCGATCTTGCTGGGCACGTAGTAGTGCCCCCACAGCCCCTCGGTCACCGGCGAGTCGCCATTGACGATCTCCAGCCGCAGCCGGTGGCCGGCCTTGATGAGATAGGCCATCGGCTCGAGGCTGATTTCGAACTTATGGATTTCGCCGGGGTTGAGCGGCTGCGGATCGGAATGGGTGTGATAGGGCACCATCTCGGTCGAGCGTTCCGGATCGAGCGCACGGTGTGAGGCGCGCAGCCAGCCGCGGCTGATGACGTCGGCGAACGGATTGAGGCCCTTGCCGCGGTCTTCGGCGCTCTGCGGATACTGGTCCATCAGCTTGATGAAGAAGTCGGTGTCGCGCGCGGTCGATGACGCATGGAGCGTGAGCTTGATGGGACCGGTGATCTCCATGTCCTTGCCAAGCGGCGCGCTGGTGAAGGTCAGCACGCGACGCGCCGGATCGAAGCCGCCGGCCGGTCCGTTCGGCCCGAATCCCACGACGCCGACGACCCAACCGGGGTTGGGATAGTCGTAGCTGGTCGACGCGCTGCCGTCCGGTTTCTCCGGCGCCAGTCCGCCGTCGTTGAGCGAGGTGATGCTGCCGGTCTTCGTATCGTTCAGATACCAGCGGGTATATTGCACGCCCGGCGGCGGCCAGGTTTCCGCGCTGCGCACGAGGTCGCTGTTACGCACGTCGTATTCGACGTTCGGCCGCGACGTGTAGTCGGTCTGCTTGCCCTTCAGATAGTGATCGAAAAACGGCAGCATCACTTTCTGATGAAATTCGACGCTGGAGAATTCCCGTGCCGCCGCCCAGGCGTTGGGCACGCCCGACATGTGCAACTTCTTCGGTCCCTGCGCACGCAGGTAACCATCGATGTTGCCGCGCGTGTGCAACTGGATCTTGCCCCAGGCGCCGCTCGAATAAAGTGGCACCTTGATCTTCGACAGGCTTTCCCAGGCGCTACGCTCGCGCCAGAAATCGTCGAAGGTCGGGTGTGCGGCGCAGAGGGCGGCGAGATCGGTGTGCTGCTCGCGCGACGGCCCTTCCGCCGGCACGCGGTTGATGATGCGGTTCTGGTGCCACCAGTAGCCGGGGAAGAAATCGCAGGGGATGCCGCCATGGTGCGTGCTGGCGCGGTAAACGTCGGCGAGGCCGTCATGCGCGGCGAGGCAGGCGAGCGAAGGCGGCTGCAGCGCGCCCATGAACCATTGCACCATGCAGAAATACGATTGCCCGATGCCGCCGACCTTGCCGGTGCACCAGTCCTGCGCGCCGATCCACTCGATCAAGTCATAGAGATCGGTCTGCTCGTTACGCCCCAGGAACTCGAACTCGCCGCCCGAGCGGCCGCAGCCGCGCAGATCCATGTTGACGTAGGCGTAGCCCTGCTCGACGTACCATTCGATCGGCCCGGTCTCGCGCCAGAGGAATTGCGGGCTTGCGGGCAGCCTGTTGTTGTCGAAACGGTACGGCGATGCGCCGAACAACGCAGGGCAGGGGCCTGAACCGTCGGGACGATAGATGCGTGCGGCCAAGGTCGTGCCGTCGCGGGCGGCGATGGTGACGATTTCGTCGATCATGGAAGTGCCCCGGCGTTTGGATCAGCTGCGGGAAGCTTAAAGCGGGTCGGCGTCGGCCGAAAGGCTCACAAGCCCGCCAGCTCTTTCATGATGCGGTAGAGCGCGCTCTGCCCCTCGAAGCCGATGCCGGGGCGGTCGGACAGCGTGATCGTGCCGTTTTCGATGCGCGCATCGTCGGCGAAGCCGCCGAAATCGCCGAACACCCCGGGATAGGACTCCGCGCCGCCGAGGCCGAAGCCGGCGGCGATCGCCAGGGACATCTGATTGCCGCCGTGCGGATACAGCGACGCTCGCCGCCAGCCGTGCCGCTCCAGCATCGCCAGCGTGCGCGACAGTTGCGTGATGCCGTAGGCCTGCGGCGGATCGATCTGGATGATGTCCCTGTCGGCGCGCCAGCCGCCGAAGGTCACCAGGTTTTCGACGTCCTGCGTCGAGTAGAGATTCTCGCCGGTCGCCAGCGGCGGCGAATAGACACTCGCCAGCTCCGCGAACAGCTTGAGATCGAGCGGATCGCACGGCTCCTCGTACCAGCGCAGCCTGAACGGTGCGAGTGCACGCGCATAGGCCAGCGCCTCGTCGCGCCCGAACTTGCAGTTGGCGTCGACGGCGAGATGATCGCCGGAGCCGACGACTTCGATCACCGCTTCCAGCCGCCGCAGGTCCTCGTCGAGCGGCGCCCCGCCGACCTTCATCTTCACCATGGTGTAGCCGGCGTCGAGATGGCGGCGCATCTCGTCCTGCAAATCCTTGACGGTCTGTCCCGGCCAGTACCAGCCGCCACCGACGTAGCAGAACATCCTGTCCGGCACCTTGCCGCCGCTGAAGCGCTCCGCCAGCAGACCATGCAGCGGCTTTCCGGCGATCTTGGCGAGCGCATCCCACACCGCCACCTCGATAGTGCCGATGGCGATGGAGCGTTCGGAATGGCCGCCAGCCTTTTCCCGCTGCATCATGCAGGCGAGAATTTTTGCCGGATCAAGGTTGCCATCCGCATCAAGGAGCGTTTCGGGCCTGGCCGCCAGAATGCGCGGGACGAACCGCGCGCGCATGGCCGCACCACAGGCGTAACGTCCGGTGGAATTGAAGGCGAAACCGCAAACCGGCTTGCCGTCGCGCCTGACGTCGGTGATCACCGCCACCACCGAGGTGGTCATCTCGGAAAAGTCGAAGCTCGCATTCCGCAACGACGACTTGAGCGGGATCGCGGTCTCGCGGATATCGGTGATGCGCATTGAGCGGTCCCGCCGGCGCGGTCAGCCGCGCAGGCCGAGAATGGCGCGCGCTTCCTTCGGCGTGGCCAGCTCGGCGCCGAGGTCGTCGAGAATGCGCACCGCTTTTTCGCACAGCGCCGCGTTGCTCGGCGTCAGCTTGCCCTTGCTGAGATAGACATTGTCTTCCATGCCGACGCGCACGTGTCCGCCCAGGTACCAGGCGAGCGTCATCATGGGGAATTCCCAGCGGCCGATGCCAAAGGCGGCCCACATCGCGTCCCGCGGCAGCAGCGAGTGCGCATACATCAGGGTTTGCGGCGTCGAGATGAAGCCGTAGCGCACGCCCATCACGACCTGGAACAGCGGCGGACTCTTGAGCACGCCGGAGGCCAGCAGCGCATGGGCGAGCTGGATGTCGCCCGAGTCGAACACTTCCAGTTCCGGCAGTGCGCCGGCCTTGTAGATCTCGTTCGCCATGATGGTGACGTTGTCGGGCGTGTTCAGCACGGCGGCCGAACCCGACCACATCGTGTTGAGATCGAGCGTCGCGATGTCGGGCTTCAGCGCGGCGATGTGTTCAACGCGCCTGAGCGGATGCACGATGTTGGTGCCCGGTCCGGCGTTGCGCGGGTTGTCCTTGTCGGGAACGAAGCGCCCGCCAGGACCGGTGGTGAGATTGATGATGAGTTCGCTGTTCTTGTCACGGATGCGCTCGACCGTCTCGCGATAATGGGCGAGTTCCATGCTCGGGCGGCCGTCGGGATGGCGCACGTGGATGTGGGCGACGGCGGCGCCGGCTTTGGCGGACTCGAGCGCAGCGTTGGCGATTTGCTCGGGCGTGCAGGGCAGGTTGGGATTCTGCTGCACGGTGGTGATGCTGCCGGTGACCGCGACGGTGAGAATTGTCTTGCCGCTCTTGTCCGCCATGCCGCCCACTCCCGCAACGCGTCGCGATTTGACTCTATGTAAACGACTGTTTACATGACGTTGTCCCAGATGGCCGATAACGAGTCAAGCGTGCGCAAGGTTTCCGGAGCGAGGTCAAGACGGCCAAAGGCGGGCGCCCGGTCGCGCGCCACCCGCGTTGTCGCCAAGCGCGCGCGCGGCGCCGGGACGGGCCGTCCGCGCAAACCGGCTGCCGGTGTCGCCGCGTCCCCGGTGAGCGAACGAATCCTGACGGTGGCGGAGCGCCTGTTTGCCGAACACGGCATGGCCGGCGTAGGCCTGCGCGCCATCAGTGCGGAAGCCAGGGTCAATCTTGCCTCCATCGCTTATCATTTCGGCTCCAAGGATGGCCTGCTGGAAGCATTGTTCGCCGGTCGCGCCGCGCCCATCGCGGAAGAGCGCCTGCGTCTGCTCGCGGCGTGTTCCGAAGGCGGCAAGACGCCGGCGCTCGAGGACATTCTCGACGCGTTTCTGCGGCCGGCGCTGGTACTTGGCGTGCAGCCGCGTTTCGGCGGGCCCGCTTTTGTCAGGCTGCGCGCGCGGCTCGCCACCGAGCCGGAAACGTTATCGCGCAAGATTCTGTCGAAAGCCTTCGACCTTTCCAGCCGCCAGTTTCTGGATGCCATCGCTGGAGCGCTGCCGGATGTGCCGCGCGCCGAGATCGAATGGCGTTTTCACTTCATGCTCGGCGCCATGTTCTACACCATGGCCAATACAGGCCGGATCCAGTCGCTGACCAGCAGTCGGGTCGACCCCGGCAACGTCAAGCGCGCGCTCCATCACATGATTCCGTTTCTGGCGGCGGGCTTCCGTTCGGCGCCGGTGGCGGAAGCGACCCGATAAATGATGCAAAGAGGAAAAGCCCGATGACTGCTCGCAAGATCACCCGCAAGGACATGAGCGAAGCCGCGGAGAAGTACAAGAACTGGGGCAAATGGGGCCCCGATGACGAGATCGGGACTCTCAACTACACGACTGCCGAAGACATCGTCGCCGCCACGCGGCTGGTGAAGAAGGGCAAGGTCATTTCGCTCGCGCTCAACTTCGACCACACCGGCCCGCAGGGCGCCAAGAGCAAGTATCCCGCGATGGGCCGCACCAATCCGATTCACACCATGCTGCGCACCGGTACCGACGCTTACTCGGGCGTGCTCGACAAGCGCGGCATTCAGGCCGCCGACGACATGGTGACCATGCCGCTGCAATGCGGCACGCAGTGGGACGGGCTCGGCCACGTCTTCTACGACAAGCATATGTGGAACGGCTACGACTGCCGCGAGGTGACGTCGGCCGGCGCGCAGAAGTGCGGCATCGAGAAGACGAAGAACAAGATGGTCGGCCGCGGCGTGCTGCTCGACGTGGCGCGCTACAAGGGCGTCGAGTCGCTCGACGACGGTTACGCCATCACCAACGACGATCTCTACGGCACCGCCAAAAAGCAGAAGGTAGAGCTCAAGCGCGGCGATTACGTCATCGTGCGCACCGGCATGATGGAGCGTTGCCAGAAGGCGGGAAGCTGGGACGGCTATCCCGGCGGTGACGCGCCGGGCTTCGGCTTCGAGACGCTCGATTTCGTCAAGGACACCGAGCTCGCGGCGCTCGCCTGCGACACCTGGGGCTGCGAGGTGCGCCCGAACCAGAGCGAGGAGGGCATCAACCAGCCCTGGCACTGGATCACCATCCCGATCATGGGCATGACCATGGGCGAGATCTTCCAGTTGAAGGAACTCGCCGACGACTGCGAGGCCGACAAGGTCTACGAGTTCCTGTTTGTCGCCCCCGCGCTGCCGATTACCGGCGCGGTCGGCTCGCCCATCAATCCGCTGGCGATCAAGTGACCGCGAAGCGGTCATCCCGGACGGCGAAGCCGATCCGGGATCGTTCCAACGACCATACCGGACGCGATCCCGGGTCTGCGGCGCACCGCTGGCGCGCTGCGCCGCGCCCGGGAAAATTTGAAAGGCAGTGCCATGTCAAAAGTCGGACACAACACCAAACGCATCGGCGCTGAAGTGCTCGCCGACATGCTCAAGGATTACGGCGTCACCCATGTGTTCATGGTGCCGGCGGTGCTCCGGCGCACCTTCGTCGAGATGGAGCGGCGCAACACCGGCATTGCGCGCATCCATTGTCACGGCGAGAAATCCGCCGCCTATATGGCCGACGGTTACGCGCGCGCGTCCGGCAAACCCGGCATCTGCATGGCGCAGGTGATTGGTGCGCTCAATCTCGCCGCCGGCCTGCGCGATGCGCAACTTGCCCACGCGCCGGTGATCGCCATGACCGGGGGCCGCGATCCGAGGACCAAGTTCCGCAAGGTGTACCAGGAAATCGACGACGTGCCGGCGTTCGAGCCGGTGACCAAGATGAACGTCACCATCGACGATGTTTCGCGCATTCCCGACATGGTGCGCCAGGCATTCCGCGCCGCCACCACCGGCACGCCGGGGCCGGTGCATCTGCAATTCCGCGGCAACGAAGGTCAGCTCGACCTTGATGAGGCCGAGATGGACGGGCTGGTCGAAACGCAATTCGCCCTGGTGCCGCCGTTCCGTCCCGAGCCGCAGGCCGGGCACGTGAAGGCTGCCCTCGACATCCTGCAGAAAGCCGAGCGTCCGATCATCGTCGCCGGCGGCGGCGTGCGCGCTTCCGGCGCCGCGCGCGAGCTGGTGGCGCTGGCCGAAGCGTTGCAGATTCCCGTCGCCACCTCGCTCAACGGCAAGGACTCGATTCCCGGCGTGCATCCGCTGTCGGTCGGCGTGGTCGGCAGCTACTCGCGCGAGAGCGCCAACCGCGCGGTCAACCGCGCCGATCTCGTCTGCTTCATCGGCACCGAGACCGGCGGCATGACCACGCATTTCTGGGCCGTGCCGGCGATCGGTACGCCGGCGATCCAGATCGACATCGCGCCGGAGTCGCTTGGCCGCAACTATCCCTTGCAGGCGAGCGTGCTGGGCGACGCCAGGACGGTGCTCGGCCACATGGTCGCGCAGGCGGACAGGAAGAGCGCGGCGAAGCGCAAGGCCTGGGTCGAGGAAATCGGCAAGCTGCGCAGCGAGTGGTACGGGAAATACAAATCAGACCTGGAGTCGGATGCGACCCCCATCCACCCCGCGCGCATCTGCCACGAGCTCAGCCTGCACGTGCCCGACGACGCCATCGTCGTGGTCGACACCGGCCATGCCGGCATGTGGATGGGCGGCATGTACGATCTGCGCACGCCCGACCAGAGCTACATGCGCAGCGCCGGCCATCTCGGCTGGGCCTTCTGCGCCGGCATCGGCGCCAAGGCGGCGTGCCCGGAGCGGCCGGTGGTGGCGTTCACCGGCGATGCCGGATTCTGGTACCACATCGGCGAGGTCGAGACCGCGGTGCGCTGGAATATTCCGTCGGTGACCATCGTCAACAACAACGGCGGCGGCAACCAGTCCAAGCGCGGCTTCGACCGCGCCTATGGCGGCGAGCAGACGCCGCAGGGGCGCGAATTGTGGACCTACCGGCCGATGAACTTCGCCAGGATCGCCGAGGACATGGGCGCGCTCGGTATCCGCGTGGAGCGCCCGGAGGGCATCGCGCCGGCTTTGGCGCA
This sequence comes from uncultured Pseudomonadota bacterium, assembly GCA_963773715.1. Classification (GTDB taxonomy): domain Bacteria; phylum Pseudomonadota; class Alphaproteobacteria; order Rhizobiales; family Xanthobacteraceae; genus Pseudolabrys. The sequence goes on from CAVZCM010000004.1 coordinate 29,645, forward strand.
GGCGCTGGCGTCAAAACGCCCCGCCATCATCGACGTCGTCACCGATATCGAGGCGATCGCGCCGGTCGCGGTGACCTGATCGGGAAGAGGCTTCAGCCTTCCCCGATCTCGCGCAAAATCTCCGCCGTGTGCTCGCCGAGCAGCGGGGCGGGGTGTTCGGACGCCGCCTTCCAGCCGTCGATCATGATCGGCGTGCGCACGCCGGGAATGGTGCCGCCCCTGGCGGCTGCGCTCGGCAGTTCCAGCTTCATGCCGCGGTGGATGACCTGCGGGTCGTTGAACACCTGCTCGATATTGTTGATCGGGCCTGCCGGCACGCCCACGGCTTCCAGCCTGGCCAACAGATCGTCGCGCTGCATCTTCATGGTGTGAACGGTCATGCTCTCGATCAATGCCTTGCGGTTCTGCAGCCGGCCGCTGTTGTCCTTGTAGGTTGGATCCTTCGCGAGCTCCGGTGCGCCGATCACGTCGCACAGCTTGACGAACTGGCTGTCGTTGCCGCAGGCGATGATCAGATAGCCGTCGGCGACCGGGAACACCTGATAGGGTACGACGTTGGCGTGCGCATTGCCGAGCCGCTGCGGCACCTTGCCGGAAATCAGATAGTTCAGCGCCTGGTTCGACAGCACGCCGACGGTGGAGTCGACCAGCGAGGTATCGATGTGGCAGCCCTTGCCGGTCTTCTCGCGCTCGTGCAGTGCGGCCAGAATGCCGACCGCCGAATAAACGCCGGTGAAGATATCGGACACCGGCACGCCGACGCGCGTCGGTTCGCCGTCGGGCATACCGGTCAAATCCATGACGCCGGCCATGCCCTGCGCCATCAGGTCGTAGCCGGCGCGCCTGGCATAAGGGCCGTCCTGGCCGAAGCCGGTCACCGAGCAATAGATCAGCCGCGGGCATTCGGGCGCGAGGCTCTTGTAGTCGAGGTCGAATTTGGCAAGCCCGCCGACCTTGAAGTTCTCGATCAGCACGTCGGAGCGCGCCGCCAGCTTGCGTACGATGCGCTTGCCGTCATCGCTGTCGAAGTCGACCTCGATCGAGCGTTTGCCCCGGTTGGCGCCATGGAAATAGGCCGCGCCGATGTGCTGGCCGTCCTTGCCTTCGACGAACGGCGGGCCCCAGCCACGGGTATCGTCGCCGGCGCCCTTGCGCTCGACCTTGATCACGTCGGCGCCGAGGTCGGCCAGCATCTGCCCCGCCCAGGGTCCGGCCAGGATGCGGGCCAGTTCGAGGACCCGGAGACCCGCCAACGGCTTCGGCATGCGTGAATGCTCCTTAACTGTATGACCGTATAATGACGGCGGCGGTTATAAATGCATCGTCCGGGGCTGACCAGAGCGCACGAAACAGGGGCTCAGGACGCGTCCCGGTGCCGGTGTTTTCACCATGCTACCGGTGGCCGTCTTTGTGTATATTCCCAGATATCGCCACACGGCGGCGCGAACAATGTGTGGAATGGCATGAATAGCCGGCGATAGCCGGACCGGCTGAAACGGGTACGGAGCTGAGAATGAACGCGTCGTTTTTCGGCGAGATGTTGCAGACGATCACGGAGCGCGGCCGCGCGCTGATTGATCGTGCCCGCGAGCGGCGTGGCACTGACGCGACCCGTTCCGAGAGCCTGGTCGAACTCTGCGACCACCTGCTGTCAGGCCGCGGTGAGGCCTCCGGCGTGGCGCTGGCGCGCGACATCCTGACCCGCTATTCGGAGCTCACCACCGGCCCTCGCATTGCCTTTTTCGAGGCGCTGGCCGAGCGTTTCGGGCCCGACAAGGCCCGCATGGAAACGGCGATCGCGGCCTGGCAGGCGAACCCGAACGACCGAACCGCTGCGGAATTGCACGCAGCGTCCGAGCCGCGCCGGCAGGAACTGTTCCGCCGCCTCAATCTTGCGGCCAGCGGCACCGTCGCGCTGGTGCGGATGCGCGAGCAGTTGCTCGACGTGCTTCCCAAGCGCAAGAGCGACCTTCAATCCGTCGATGACGACTTCGTGCATCTGTTCTCATCGTGGTTCAACCGTGGCTTCCTGGTGCTGCAGCGGATCGACTGGTCGACGCCGGCGAGCATTCTGGAGAAGATCATCCGCTACGAGGCGGTGCATCAGATCCACGGCTGGGACGATTTGCGGCGCCGCATCGATCCGCGTGACCGGCGTTGCTTCGCGTTCTTCCATCCCGCGCTGGTCGACGATCCGCTGATCTTCGTCGAGGTGGCGATCACCCGTGACATTCCGGGCGCGATCGCGCCGATCCTTGCCAGCGATCGCGAGGCTTTCGACGTCGAAAAGGCGCGCACCGCGGTGTTCTATTCCATCTCCAACTGTCAGCGCGGGCTTGCCGGCGTATCGTTCGGCAACTTCCTTATCAAGCAGGTGGTCGAGGAGGTGCGTCGCGAACTGCCGCGGCTGACGACGTTCGTGACGTTGTCGCCGGTCGCAAGCTTTGCCGACTGGCTCAAGGGCGAGCGGGAGAACGAAAGCCCGGCCGCGCTCACCGAAGCCGACAAGGTCGCGCTTGCTGAACTGGATCAGGCAGGCTGGTGGGTCGAGCCCGAAGCGGCCGAGAAGCTGAAGGACCCGGTGCTGCGGGCGGCGGCGTGGTATTTCCTGCGCGCCCGAAGCCCGCGCGGGCTTCCGCTCGATCCGGTCGCCCGCTTCCATCTCGGCAACGGCGCCCGGCTCGAACGCATCAACTGGCTGGCCGACACTTCGGAAAAGGCAATAGCGCAGGCCTGCGGTCTGATGGTCAACTACCTCTACGACCTCGACGACATCGAGAAGAACCACGAGGCCTATGCCGAAAGCCGCACCGTGGTCGCCTCCGGCGCCGTGCAACGCTACCTGCGCCCCGCGCTCGAACTGGTCCCCGCGGCGGGGTAGTCAATGGCTGCGCACTTTCCCTCTCCCCGTTCTTACGGGGAGAGGGTGCCGAGCAGCCGAAGGCTGCGAGGCGGGTGAGGGGCTTCTGTCATGCGGGGACCCGAGCGTCGCAAGGTGAACGTCGGGCGTCGCTTGCGGCGGCAATCGACCGACGCCGAGATGATTCTATGGTTATCCCTCCGGGACCGGCGACTCCGTGGCTTCAAATTCGTTCGCCAGGAAGCAATCGATTCATATCATCGTCGATTTTGTTTGCCGAGAGAAGAAATTGATCATTGAAGTCGACGGTGGTCAGCATTCGGAGAATCCGAAAGATCGTATCCGAGATAAGGTTTTGATGGCTGCAGGTTACCGCGTGCTGCGATTTTGGAATTCGGATGTTTTGAAGAATAAGACCGGCGTGTTGCAAGTCATTGCCGATGCCTTGACCGACGGCGTTCGCTAAACGCTTGCCCCTCACCCGACCCGCGCTGGCGCGCGGGCCACCCTCTCCCCGCGAAGCGGGGAGAGGGAAGAGAGGCCTCAGACCTTCCCGTAAACCGGCACCACGGCGCCGCGGGTCACGCGGTTGTCCGGTGACGCCAGGAACACGATCGTCGCCGCCACGTCTTCCACCTTCGGCCATGCGTCGTGATCGGCCTGCGGCATGGCGGAGCGGTTGGCCGGCGTGTCCATGATTGAGGGTGCGACCGCGTTGACCAGAATGTTGTCGTGCGCGACTTCCTCCGCCAGCGCCACGGTGAGCGCGGCGACGCCGGCCTTCGCTGCCGTGTAGGCGACCATACCGCCGCCGTGACGCCACTCCAGCGCCGGCCGTGCCGCCACGTTGACGATGCGGCCACCCTGGCCGCCTTCACGCATGGCTTTCACCGCGGCCTGGCAACACAGGAAACAGCTGATCAGGTTGCTTTCGAGCTGCGCCACCAGCATCGCCTTGTCGGTGTCTGCGATGCCGGCCGCCGCGAAGCCGCCGGCGAGATGAATCGATGCCCATGGCATCAGTTCATCATAGAGCTTGGCGACCGGCGGCTCGTCGGACAAATCGTTGACCGCAACCAGCCTGACGCGCTCATGCTCGCGGTGGGAAAAACGTTGCGCTTCGCCGAGATGTACAAAGGAGACGATACAATGCGCGCCGGCCTCCAGGAGCGCGCCCACCACCGCGGTGCCAAGCGCGCCGGTGCCGCCGGTGATGACCACATCCTTTCCGGAGAAATCCATACTTCGCCTCTATCCGCCCTCATCCCGAGGAGGGCGCGGCACGCGCCCGTCTCGAAGGATGGGGCGGCCCCATGCTTCGAGACGCGCACTTGGCGGTGCGCTCCTCAGCATGAGGCCGATAAGGGTTGAATGAAAAGCATAAACATCATGCAGGGTTCTACCCACGCCCGCGTCTGGCCCGCTGCGGCAGCACCTGGAATTCGACCCAGTTCGCCACCTCGCTTACCCGCCGCTTCTTGTCGAGCACATTATCGCTGATGCCGTAGCGCCAGGACAGCCTTTTGCAGTCGGGCTCGCGGTCGAGCAGGTCGAGATCTTCGGCAAAGCCGGCTACGTCAGCTGCGTCGTCGAAAAATCCCTCGTCCATGAGATGAACACCGATACGGCGCACAATGGCGGCAAGTTCGCGGAGCGGATATTCAGGGTGATACTGCACGGCCCAGGCCAGAGAACCGTCGGTGCGGATTTCGACGGACTGCACCTCGGACATGGCGTTGGTGGCGAGCACCGTGGCGCCCGGCGGCAGCGTTTCCACTTCGTCGAGGTGTACCGTTGGCGCATTGAATATCTCGACCTTGCCGGCATACATCGGATGCCGGCGACCCGCGTCGGTCAGCCGGATGCCGCGGCCGAAGCCGATCTCGCGTCCCTTGGGATTGCGCCGAACCTGGCCGCCTGCTGCCGTCGTGATCACTTGCAGACCCCAGCAGGAGCCGAACAACGGGGTACCGGTCGTCAGCGCCGTGCGCACCAGATCGATCTGCCGCAACACCGACCTGTCGGCCGAGTAAATGTGCAGGGACGATCCCGTGATGGCGATACCATCATAACCTTCCAGCGCCTCGCCGGCCGGCAGGGCGGCCGCCGGATCGGCCGGATAGCAGATGTCCACCGTCGCCGCCGGCATCAGCTCGCGCAGCAGGTTGGCATAACCCTGGCTCGCCGGCGTGCCGCCGACGGCGACGTGCTCGGCCATGCTTTCGGGGGTGTTACCTTCGATGACGAGCAAACGGGGCGCAGGCATGGGACCTTACGGGCAGGCCTCGGTGAAGTTCAGGGCATAGCACAGGATGGAGCGGACGCGGAGAGAACCCGAAGATCGTGGCCGAAAATCGCGGGTGCAACGCTTTTTCAGGATTTACCTGCTTGAGTGCGCTCTTTCCCGCGCTCATCCTGCGGCGAACTGAAGCGAATCAGCGGACATGGCCGACTTCGACCTCGCCATCATCGGCGGCGGCATCAACGGAACCGGACTCGCCCGCGACGCCGCCGGCCGCGGCGTGCGGGTGCTGCTGGTCGAGATGAACGATCTTGGCGGTGGCACCTCTTCGGCCTCCTCCAAGCTCATCCACGGTGGCTTGCGCTATCTCGAGCACCGCGCCTTCCGCCTGGTGCGCGAGGCGCTCAACGAACGGGAAGTGCTGCTGCGGATCGCCCCGCACGTCATTCGGCCGGCGCGCATCATGCTGCCGGTCATGCCCGGCCGGCGCTCGCCCGTGCTCATCCGCCTCGGTCTCCTGCTTTACGATCTTCTGGGCGCGCGCAAGCGGCTGGCGCCGAGCCGCACCCTCGATCTCACCCATCACCGGCTCGGTCAGCCGATCAAGCGTTTCTTCCGCACCGGCTTCGAGTTCTCCGATTGCCTGGTCGACGATTCCCGTCTGGTGGTGCTGAACGCGCTCGACGCGGCCGAGCGCGGCGCCGAAATCCGGACCCGCACGCGCTGCATCCGCGCCGAGCGCCGGCAGGACTGGGAACTGGTGCTCAATGCGCGTGGCCGCCGCGAGGTGGCGACCGCGCGCGTGCTGGTCAATGCCGCAGGCCCCTGGCTCGGTGAAGTGGCCGAGACCGTGATCCGCCGCCCGCTGCCAAAGCCGGTGCGCCTCATCAAGGGCAGCCACATCGTCGTGCCCCGGCGCTGGGAGCACGACGACGGTTATCTGTTGCAGGCCGCGGATGGCCGCGTGGTGTTCGTGCTGCCGTTCACCGACGACTTCACCCTGATCGGCACCACGGACGAAAATTTCGTCGGCGACGTCAACATGCCGACGCCAGGCGCTGCCGAGGTTCTCTATCTGTGCGAGACGGTGAACGAATATTTCCGCGAGCAGATCGCGCCCGACGAGCCGGTGTGGTCGTTTTCCGGCGTGCGCGCGCTCTACGACGATGGCGCCGGCAAGCCTGAAGACGTCACCCGCGATTATGTTCTCACCCTGGACACCTCGTTCCGCGAGGCGCCGCTGCTGACCATCTACGGCGGCAAGATCACCACCCACCGCAAGCTGGCGGAAGCCGCCATGGCGCGCATCGGGCCGTTCTTCCAGGCGCGGCCGCGCTGGACCGCGAGCACGCCGCTGCCAGGCGGCGAGTTTCCGCCGGAGGACTTCTACGAGGTGGTGGCGTCGGCGATCGCGCAGTGGCCGTTTGTGTCGGAGCCGTACGCGAGGCGGCTGGTGCGCGCCTATGGTCGACGCCTTGAGCGCATCCTCGGCGAGGCGCAAAGTATGGACGATCTCGGCGAATGCTTCACCGGCGATCTCACCGCTGCCGAAGTGCGTTATCTGGTCGAGAACGAATGGGCGCGGACTGCGGAAGACGTGCTGTGGCGGCGCTCGAAGCTCGGCCTCAGGGCGACCGACGCGGAGCGCGACGCCATCGACCGCTATATGACGTCCCTGATCGGCGAGGAGCGCCCGCAAGCCGCACGCTGACCGACGAAGCCGGAGCCTGAACCGTGTCCGTCCTCCTCGCCATCGACCAGGGAACGACCTCGACGCGGGCTATTGTGTTCGAAGCCGCGCTTGCGCCGCTGGCGTCCGCGCAGGAAGAACTGCACCAGATTTATCCGGGGCCTGGTGAAGTTGAACATGATCCCGAAGAGATCTGGCGCGCGACGGTTGCCACCGTGCGCGAGGCGTTGGCGAAAGCCGGGCTGTCCGCGAAGGATGTCGCCGGCATTGGCATCAGCAACCAGCGCGAAACGACGCTGCTGTGGGACCGCGCCACGGGCAAGCCGGTCCACAACGCCATCGTCTGGCAGGACCGCCGCACCGCGGCCTGGTGCGAGACATTGCGAAGTGCCGGTCACGAACCGATGATCTCCGCGCGCACCGGCCTGCTGCTCGATCCCTATTTTTCCGCCAGCAAGATCGCCTGGTTGCTCGACAACATCGCCGGCGCCCGCGCCGCCGCGGAAGCGGGCCAACTCGCCTTCGGCACCATCGACACCTTCCTCTTGTGGAGGCTCACCGGTGGAAAGATACATGCCACCGATGCCAGCAATGCCGCCCGCACCCTGCTGTTCGACATCGACAGGGGCGAATGGGACCGCGACCTGTGCGACCTGTTCCGGGTGCCGCCGGGCGTGCTCCCGGCGGTACGCGACAATGCGGGACGCTTCGGCGACACCGACCCGGGCCTGTTCGGCGGCGCCATCCCCATCCTCGGCATGGCCGGCGACCAGCAGGCGGCGACCATCGGGCAGGGCTGCTTTTCGCCCGGCATGATCAAGTCGACCTACGGCACGGGCTGTTTCGCGGTGCTCAATACCGGCGCGCAACGCATCGCGTCCCGGAACCGTCTGCTCACCACGATCGCTTACCAGCTCGACGGCCGGCGCACCTATGCGCTGGAAGGCGCCATCTTCATCGCCGGCGCGGCGGTGCAATGGCTGCGCGACGGGCTGAAGATCATCAGGGAGGCGGCCGAGGTGAACGGGCTGGCCGCGCTCGCCGACCCGGAGGCGCAGGTCTATCTGGTGCCGGCCTTCGTCGGCCTCGGCGCGCCCTGGTGGGACCCGCAGGCGCGCGGCGCCATCTACGGGCTCACCCGCCAGGCCGGCGACGCCGAGATCGCCCGCGCCGCGCTGGAATCGGTGGGCTACCAGACCCGCGACCTGCTGGAGGCCATGGCCGCCGACTGGCCGCAGGCGGGGGAGGCCGCAGCGCCGCTGCGGGTCGACGGCGGCATGGTGGCAAGCGAGCCGGCCATGCAATTCCTCGCCGACATCCTGGGCCGGCCGGTGGAGCGCCCCAAGGTTACCGAAACGACGGCCGTGGGGGCCGCTTATCTCGCCGGCCGCACCGCCGGTTTATGTCCTGATCTCAAGGACTTCGCCGCCCGGTGGCGGGCCGATCGCCGGTTCACGCCGGGCATGGATCCATTAACCGCGGCGCGGAAATATACCGGCTGGCGGGACGCGGTCCGCCGCACGTTAACGCCGCGGTGACCGTGGTCCCCCCAGAGTAGCCCGCGACGGGGCGCGAGCAGCAGTCAGTAGCAGTATGGGTGTCACCACCAAGCAGGTCGACCTCTGGATCCGGCAACTCACCGTGCTGGTGGTCGACGACAACCAGTTCATGCGCAAGCTGGTGCGCGGCTTGCTGCTCAATATCGGCGTCAACGCCGTGCTCGAGGCCGGCGACGGGCTCGAGGCGCTGGAGGAGATCCGCAATTCGCGGCCCGACCTGGTCATCCTCGACTGGGAGATGCCGTTGCTCAACGGCCCCGAGATGGCGCGCATCGTGCGGTCGCCGGGCGCCTTCCCGACCCCGGACATCCCGATCATCATGCTCACCGCCTACGGCGAGCGCCGGCGCATCCTGGAAGCTGCCCAGATCGGCATCAACGAGTTCCTGTGCAAGCCGGTCTCGGCCAAGGCGCTCTACGACCGCATCGTCTCGATCCTGGTCAAGCCGCGCGCCATGGTCCAGGTCGGCGACTATTACGGGCCGGAGCCGCGCCGCCCGCTCTCCGAGCTCGAGGCCGCGGCCGGGATGTTCCCGGACGAGGCGCCGGCGGAGGGGACTTCGCTCGCCGACATGCCGTCGCCGGACACCGCACCCGCCGACTCCGGACCGGCCGGGCCGCCGCTCTACTCGGATGAGACGCCGGCCACGGATGTTCCCCCGGCGGAAGCGCCGCCGGCCGCCATGCAAGCCGAGGCCATGCCGTCCGAAGCGCCGGCCCAGGGCGGCCCGTCGATGAGCAATTTGCCGAAAAGCAAGTTCTTCATCGCCTGATTCCTGTTCTCGCCAGTCACCCGCCAGGGGAGACGAGAGGATTGTCGCGCGGCCTCCGCACACGCTGCGCGCCGTAGCCTTCGGCCGTCGACGCGCAGCAAGCGCACTTCCCCTCTCCCACAAGGGGGAGGGCCGAAGCGCTTCCATCCGCAGCCAACTCGCCTTAGCGTGCCCGCCATGCACGGCGCGCGAGGGGACGCGCAGTACTGACAGCAACGCGGCGCGGCCGGCGGGCAGCGGCGAGCGGCCGCCGCTGTTGCGCCTGGCCAACGTCAGCAAGAGCTTCGGCGGCGTCGTCGCGGTCGACGATCTCTCCCTCGACATCCGGGCCAACGAGTTCTTCGCGCTGCTCGGCCCCTCCGGCTGCGGCAAGACCACGCTTCTGCGCCTCATCGCCGGCTTCGAGACGCCGGAGCGCGGCCGCATCCTGCTCGACGGCGCCGACATCGCCGCCGTGCCGCCGCACCTGCGGCCCGTCAACATGATGTTCCAGAGCTACGCGCTGTTTCCCCATCTCAACGTCGAGAAGAACATCGGCTTCGGGCTCAGCCAGGAGCGCCTGCGCCGCGCCGACATCCGCGAGCGCGTCGACGAAATGCTCCAGCTCATGCAGCTCAAGGGCCTCGGCCGCCGCCGCATCGGCGCGCTCTCCGGCGGTCAGCGCCAGCGCGTGGCGCTCGCGCGCGCGCTGATCAAGCGCCCGCGCGTGCTGCTGCTCGACGAGCCGATGGCCGCACTCGACAGGAAGCTGCGCGGCGAGACGCAGTTCGAGCTGATGCGCCTGCAACGAAGCTTGAGCACCAGCTTCGTCATCGTCACCCACGACCAGGAAGAGGCAATGATCGTCGCCGACCGCATCGCGGTGATGCGCGACGGGCGGCTGGCGCAGGTGTCCGACCCCGCCACCGTCTACGAGAAGCCGGCCTCGCGCTGGGTGGCGGACTTCATCGGCGAGGTGACGCTGATCGAGGGCCTGCTGGGCGCGACGCGCACCACCATCGAGACGCGGCTCGGGCCCTTGCGCATCCCCGGCGCGGTGCTGAAGCCCGGCACGGAGATCGCGCTGGCGCTGCGGCCGGAGAAGCTTTCACTCAGCGCGCAGAAGCCGGAGGCGGGCGCCGGGGCGACGCCGCGCAACGCGCTCGCCGGCACCATCGCGGAAATCGGCTATCGCGGCGACGTCTCGCTCTACAAGGTGCAGCTCGCCGACCGCTCGCTCGTGAAGGTCGCGCGCGCCAATGTGAGCGGCGAAGCGCCGTTCGACACCGGCGACGTGGTGTGGGTGACGTGGCCGGCGGAGGCGGGGGTGGTGTTGCGGGAGTAGGGGGCGCAGGTGATCGACGCTACATCAGGCAAGGCGGGGCGTGCCGGGCACGCTCATGTCACTGCAAACGACGGAAATAAAAAAGCCGGTCCCGCTCTCTGGCTCCCCTGGCTCTGGCTCGTCGCCTTCTTCCTGGTGCCGTTTCTGATCGTGCTCAAGATCAGCTTCGCGCAGACGGCGATCGCCATGCCGCCGTATCGGCCGGTGCTCGATCTCGCGGCGGGCCTCGACGGGCTCAAGGCCTTCGCGCACGGGCTGACGCTCGAGGGCTACCGCCTGATCGCCAGCGACCCGCTCTATCTTGCCGCGTTCGGCAAGAGCCTCGCCGTCGCCACGCTGGTGACCGTGCTCTTGCTCGCGCTCGGCTTCCCGCTCGCCTACGGCATCGCCAGGAGCCCGCGCCGCTGGCAGCCGCTGCTGGTGATGGCGGTGGTGCTGCCGTTCTGGACCTCGTTCCTCATCCGCGTCTACGCCTGGATCAACATCCTGCAGCGCGACGGCCTGCTCAACGACGCGCTGATGGCGCTGCACGTCATCGACAAGCCGGTGGGCTGGCTCGCGACCGACACCGCGGTCGTCATCGGGTTGTTCTACACCTACCTGCCGTTCATGGTGCTGCCGCTTTACGCTTCGCTGGAGAAGCTCGACGCCTCGCTGCTCGAAGCCGCCGCCGATCTCGGCTGCACACGCCGGCAGGCGTTCTTCAGGGTGACGCTGCCGCTGGCGTGGCCGGGCGTGGCGGCCGGCAGTCTTCTTTGCTTTATCCCGATCACCGGCGAATTCGTCATCCCCGACCTGCTCGGCGGCTCGCGCGCGCTGATGATCGGGCAAACGGTGTGGCTGGAGTTCTTCAGTAACCGCGACTGGCCGGTAGCCTCCGCGCTCGCCGTCGTCCTGCTCGCGCTGCTGCTGGTGCCGATGATCCTCTACGAGCGCCTGCAACAGCGCCAATTGCAGGGGATGCGCTGATGCACCACATGTCGCGCTTCAACATTGTTTCGGTCGCGCTCGGCCTCGCCTTCCTCTATCTGCCGATCGCCATCCTCGTGACCTTTTCGTTCAACGCCTCGCGCCTGGTGACGGTGTGGGGCGGCTGGTCGCTGGAATGGTATCGCGTGCTGATGAACGACCGGGCGATCCTCGACGCCGCCTGGATTTCGATCCGTGTCGCCGCGCTGTCGGCAACGGCGGCGACCGTCATCGGCACTTGCGCGGCGGTGGCGCTGGTGCGCTACGGGCGCTTCCGCGGGCGCTTGCTGTTCACCGGCATGGTCTATGCGCCGCTGGTAATGCCGGACATCATCACCGGGCTGGCGTTGCTGCTGATGTTCGTCGCCGCCGGCATCGACCGCGGCTTCTGGACCATCGTCATCGCCCACACCACGCTGACGCTGTGCTTCGTCACCGTCATCGTGCAGGCGCGGCTGATCGGCTTCGACCGCGCACTGGAAGAGGCCGCGCAGGACCTCGGCTGCCCGCCGCTGCGGACGTTCCTGACGGTGACGCTGCCGCTGATCATGCCGGCGATCGCCGCCGGCTGGATGCTGGCCTTCGCGCTGTCGCTCGACGATCTCGTGATCGCGAGCTTCACCACCGGTCCGGGCGCGACCACTTTGCCGATCCGCATCTATTCGGCGGTGCGTCTGGGCGTGAAGCCGGAGATCAACGCGGTCTGCACCATCATGATCGCGATCGTGGCGGTCGGCACCATCGCGGCGTCGCTCCTGACCAAGCGCGGCGTGGTGCGGCGCGAGCGCGCGCTCGCCGCGCGCGTGTAATTGATTCTGTCATTCCGGGGCGCCGCCAACGGGTCCGCGCTCTGCGCGGCCCGATGACAGGCTCCGCGGCGAACCCGGAATCCTACGCCGCAGCAGGGGTTATGGATTTCGGGTTCACGCGCTGACGCGCGTGCCCCGGAATGACGAGTTAGAGAGTTTACTTCCCGCCGCCGGTCAGCCGCTCGATCAGCGAGCGCACGTTGTCGCTCGAGCGCCCCTGCACCGCGTTGAGCAGCGGCGCGGCCGCGCCCGAATGGCGGATGAGCGCCTCGGCGTCGGGCAGCATGACGGGGTCGTCCCACGAGCCCTGCACCACGAACGGCAGCGCGAACGGCTTGCCGCCGGTCTTGTCGTCGCTCTTGCCGGTGACCAGGGTGGCGGTGCCGGTGAGGTCGAGATCGCGCTCCGGAATCGAGGCGGAGCCCGCCATGGCGACATTCACCGCCGGGCCGCTGATCCTGATGCCTTCGACGTTGGCCTTGCCGCTCACGATCCTGACCGTCAGCTCGAACCTGTCGAACGGCGTCGAGCCGGTGCGGAATTCGCCGCGCCCGGAGAGCGGCCGTCGCTCCAGCCGGCGCAACAACTGCTCGACGTTGAGGCCGACCAGTGCGCCGTTCTCGCCGGTGAGCCGGGCGGTGCCGTTCATGCTGCGGGCGACGCCGAGCACGCTCTCGCCCTTGCCGTCGACGGCGAGCGTCATGTTGCCCTTTCCCTCCAGCTTGCGCAGGCCGAACAACTGGTCGAGGCAGGGCTGGAGATCGACGCCGGTGAACTGCAGCTGCGATTTCACGTCGACGCCGGAATTGAAACTGGCGAGCGCCAAGGAACCCTTGATCACGCCGCCGTAGGCCTGCGCCTCGCCGACGGTGACGACCAGATTGCCCCTGCGCAGGTTGGCGCCGATGGCGGTGCGCCCGAGGCTGGCGCTGCCGACGATGACCTTGGCCGCCGACAGGCGCAGGTCGAGGTCCATGCCGGACAGGCCTTCCAGGCTGATGCGCGCATTGTCCCACTCGCGCTGGTTGGAGGCGAGCAGCCGCGCGGTGGAAACGTAGGGCGTGAGATCGAGCGTGTCGGCGGCGAGCGTGCCCTGCACGGTCTCGTGGCTGTCGGCGGCAAAGGTGAGCACGCCCTCGGCGGTGTTGTCGTCGAGCTCCACGTTGACGTTGGAGAGCCCCACGGTGCCGCCGGTCACGTCGGTCCTGGCCTTGATGGCGAAACGGCCGAAGCCGCCGCCGGGCAGCGGACGCTGGCCCATCCACACCATGGCATCGCGCAGCGACGCGGTGTCGGCGGCGAGCGTGCCCTGGATTTTCAGCGTCGGCTTCATGCTCATCGTGCCTTCGAAGGCGCCATTGAGCGGCTTGCCGGCGAGCCTGAACTTGACGCCGGTCTGGTTGCCGGCGAGCGCGGCGGCGAAATCGCCGAGGGTGAGCGAGGCGTCGATCCGTTCGTTATGCCAGAGGAAGCGGCCGGTGGCGCCGAAACTGGTCGAGATCGACGGCCAGGCCAGCGACACCTGCACGTCATCGAGGGTTTCGGTCAGCTTGCGCCTGGAATCGCGCACCACGACGGTGCCGTTGTCGATACGCATCTCCGAGAAGGCAGTGGCCGTCCGCTGCGCGTTCGGCTTCTGGCTCGCGGTGAGCGCGTTGATCAGGGCCGACCAGTTCGAGCGGCCGTCGGGCGCGATGTCGACCAGGATGACGGGATGATCGAGCGATACGTCAGCGATCTGGACCTTGCCGATCAGGAGCGGGAAGAAGCGCAGGTGCGCGGTCAGCCGTTCGGCGGTCAACGCCGGCTTGCCGGCGGGGCCGAGCGCCACATCGGCGAAGGTGACCCGGCCGGAGGGAAACAGCGAGACGCTGACCCGCCCGCGCAACGTGGGATTCAGACCGGTGACCGCCCGGATCTCGCTCAATACCTGCTGGCGCACCGTTTCGGGCGAAATCAGGGCCTTGGCGGTGACGAGCAGGCCGCCGCCCACCGTGACCACGGCAAGCAGCAAAAATCCCAGGCGTTTGAGGCCGGTGGTGGCGGGCAAGGAGGGAATCCGGTTGTTTTTCGGTATCGATTGCCGAGGGACTATACCATCGGCGCTACCTTCGCCAACCATGGGAGGCGTCTGTGACGCTTTCATGGCCGCGCATTCGTGCTTGCGCAGAGAAGGTTGGCGGGCGGGCGTCCGCCACCTCGGCGATCATCTTCCTGACGATGGCGTCTCCGAAGGAATCGTAGTTCCTGGCCACCATCACGAAGGAGCCGGGGCCGCCGATGACGTGCTTGCGGTAGTAGGCATCCAGTCCCCCGGGGGGCTGCGTGTGCTCCGGGTTGCGATACCAGGGCGCCGGATTTTCGGAGAGGATCACCAGACCGTTGATGTTGATCCCGCGCGCCACCGCCGCATCGCGGGCCAGCGTGACGTCACGGCCGGCATTGTTTGTGCCGTCGCCGCAGACGTCGATGGTCTGCCGCTCGGCCCGATAGGGCGCCCGCCTGAGTTCTTCCACGGCGAAATCGATGCCGGCGCCGATGGCGGTGCGGCCGACGAACGCGCGCGGCGCTTCCAGCAGGCGGGCGGCGAAGGTGCGCGCGGCCCCCGGGCCGTCAATCACCGTCCAGTCGATCACGACCTTCTGGCTGAGAGCGCCCGACCATTCCACGAACTGGACGGCGATGCGCCGGTGCTGGCCCGAGCGGGCCGCATTGATCACGCGCGGATCGGTAATGGCCGCGGCGTAGCCCTGGCGTTGCAGGTGGAATTTCTCTTCGGTGACGCTGCGGGAGACGTCAGATGCGAGCACAAGCAAAAGATCAACCCGCTCGGCCGCACGCGCCGCCGAAACGATCAGGCCGAGGCAAACAATCAGGACCGGTAACGCCGCCCGAAGTACGCGCATGGTCGCGCCCTCCGACTGCGGACGATGCTACGCGATTCCGGCGCTGTTGTGATCTCTGCTCTTCACCTCCCCCTGAAAGGGCGAGGTCGGCTGTCGTCGCGAAGCGACGGCAGTCGGGAGGGGGCGAATCGCGAAGCGAAAGGTCCACGAACGTCGCTGCGTTGCAATCACCCCGGCCCGCGCGCCTTCAGCGCGCGACCCTCCCTTCCGGGGGAGGGTGAAAGACGTTACTGCGCCAGCACCCGGGTGGCCGGGAACGCCACTTCCACCAGGGTGCCGTCGTCGACCCGGCTCGAAATGGCGAAACGCGCATGGTTGGCCTCCGCCAGCGCCTTGGTGATGGGCAGTCCGAGGCCGGTGCCGCTCGCCCCCCAGCGCGCGGTGGTGGCGAGCTCGCGGAACGGCTCAAGCGCGTTCTGCAATTCCTTCTCGCTCATGCCGGTGCCGGTGTCGCGCACGCGCAGCACCACTTCATTGGTGTCGGTAAGCGCGGTGGAGACAATGACCTGGCCGCCGGCGCCGGTGAACTTGATCGAGTTAGACAGGACGTTGAACGCGATCTGCCGGACAGAGCGCGCGTCCGCCACCACCGGCGGCAGGTTCGGCGGCAGCGAGGTGCGAATGATGACGCGCTCGCGATTGGCGTCCGGCTGCATCATGGCGACGCATTCCTGCACCAGCTCGTTCAGGCTGACGCTCACGAAAGTGAGCTCAAGCTTGCCGGTCTCGATCCTGGACAGGTCGAGCAGGTCGTTGAGCAGCGACACCAGATGGCTGCCGGAAGTGTGGATGTCCCTGAGGTATTGCTTGTAGCGCTCGTTGCCGAGCGCACCGAAGCGCTCGTCGATCATCACTTCGGAAAAGCCGATGATGGCGTTGAGCGGTGTGCGGATTTCGTGGCTGATCTTGGCGAGGAATTCCGACTTCGCGGTCGAATCCTTTTCCGCCTGCCGGCGTGCGGTGATGAGCTCTTCCTCGCTGCGCTTCCAGGCGGTGACGTCGCGGATGACCGCGCACAGTTTCTCGCCGTCCTCCACCCGCCCGATGGCGAGATAGAGCGGCACCAGCCCGCCCTGCCGCACGCGGCCGATCGCCTCGCGGCCGGCTTCGAGCCCGCTGCCGCGCGCCATGCGATCGAGATAATCGAGCACGCCACGCCGGCTTTCGGCCGCGAACAGGTCACCGAGCGAGAGTTCGGCGAAATCGGCGGCCTCGTAGCCGAACAGCGCCTGCGCGCTTCGATTGGCAGACAGAACGCGGCCGGCGCGGTCGAGCACCAGCACGCCGTCGGTGGCGGTGTCGAGGATCGCCCTGATCTCGCGGTTCTCCGCTTCCAGCCGGCGCAGCGAGGCCCCGTTCGCACGCACCTGCTGCTCGTCGCTGAGCGGCTGGGTGTTGATCATCAACACCAGCGCGTTGTCGCCGTTCCACGCGACGCTGTGCAGGCGGCCCTGCACCGCGCGCTGGTTGCCGTTGACGGTGGTGATGGTGAGCGGTCTGGCGCCGTTGGTGGCGCCGGCGCGCACCTCTTTCGAGGCCGGATCGTCTCGGGTCTCGATGAACAGGCTGTCGAGGCCGCCGGCGTCGGCCAGTGCGCCCAGTGAGTCATAGCCGGTCCAGTCGAGAAACGCCTTGTTGGCGTAGAGCAGATTGTTGAGCCGGTAGACCAGAATGCCGACCGGCAACTTGTCGAGGATCGGACGGCCTTCGCTGGTGTCGCGCGCGGCGTCGCCGTTGCGCGCGGCGCGCGGCGGTTCGGCGGGGCGCGGCGCCGGCGGGTAAGCGATCATCGGTGTTTCGGGCGCTTCCGGCGCCGGCGACTTGGGCGGTTGCACGGCGGTTTGCTGCGACGTTGGCGCGCCGGGCGCGCGTTTCAGGCGTTCGCTCAATTCGCGCGCCAGTTCCTGGAAGGCGCTGTGTTCGCCGGGGCTGAGCGTCGGCAGGGGTTCGTTGGTGAGCGGCGGCGTTTCGGCGGCCGGGGGTGGCGCAGGCGGCTCCGGCTGCTTGGGCGGTTCGGGCGGTTGTTGAGGTTGCTGCGGCGGCGCCTGGGGAAACGGCACCACCTTGGGCGCCGGTTCTTCCGGTTTCGGTTGCGGCGGCGTGGCGGCGGTGCGTGGCGCGCGGTGCTGTTCGAGCAGCGCCAGCTTGTCCATGTCGCGGCAGATGCCGAAACCGCGATAGCCGGCGTACTGGCGGTCGCGGTCGAACACCGGCAGGCCGGACATCTCGATCGGCAGCCGCTCACCGGACTCGTCGGTCGGCCAGTCGACGACGATGCCGCTCCATGTGCTGTGCAGGCTGAGCGCGCGGGCGATCTGGCCGCCCGGATCGATCTTCAGCGTTTCGGCAATTTCGTTCCACGGCCGGATGAGCACCGCGGCGGTGTTGGGTCCGAGCAAGCGGGCGAATTCCTCCACGCCGCTGGTGAAGCGACTGCTGGCATCCATCTGCCACACGAAACGTAGCGGCACGCGCCGCTGCAGCACTTCCGTGGGCTCTGTCGCCGGATTGGGCGCGGTCGGAGGGGCAGCGACGGAAATCATATCGGAGGCTTGCGGTACGGCCTTCAGGGGCGGGGCCTCGCCGCTGAATACGGCCAGCAACAGAAAGGTCGGCCCGGCGCCAAGCCGCCACAGCGATAACGTACCCGCCGCGCTGTCACCGATAGCATGGCCGTTGAGCGTCGCCTCGCGCGCAAGCCCGGCGGCGTTGAGCGCGGTCAGGTCGCGACCGTGGGCGAGACGGTCGCCCGCTTGTGCCAGCGCCTCCACCAGTTCGCCGTCGGCGCTGAAGATCGCCGCCGGTTGATTGATGTCGGCGATGAGTCGCCGCGCGCGTTCGGGCAGCGAGAGGTCCTTGCCGGCGCGTTCGGTCGAGACCACGAGCACGGCGGGGCTGTTGTCGGCAAGCGTGACGCGCGAACACAGGCAAACCAGCGCGCCGCCCAGGCTCGCGCCGAAGCCGCGCAGCCGCTCCAGCCGCGGTGTCCCGCCTTGCGGCAACGTGTCGGCGAGCCGCGCGATCTGCACCGCCGCCGGATGCTGCGGCTCGAAGCGCATTTCGGAAAGCGCACCCGGTGTATCGCTGTTGAAGATGGCGGCGCCGGTCGGATTAGCCCAGAGGATGCGGCTGGCGTCGAGGGCCCATAGCCAAGCCGGCTCGGGGCCCAGCGCGTGCGCGGCCAGCCGAGGGTCGCTCAATCCGATGGTATGAATGTCGCGCCCCATCACCATTTCGTCACAGGAATTACGGCTAATGAAGCATTAATACGGCTGCCGGGCGGGCGCGTAAACGCAGGCTCTTGCTTCACCCCCGTTCAATCGGTGCTAACCTTAACGGGGCCGGTTGCGGGTCTGGCGTTTCCGGAACCGCGGTCCCGGATAGAATGTTACAGCCGGTGGGAGCCCCGTTGGGGCTTGGAGGACAAGGAGACGGTCATGGCCGATGACAGCAAGACGAAATTCGAGATTCCGGCCGAGATGCGGGCGATGGCGGAAAAGAGCGTGGAACAGGCCCGCCAGGCCTTCGACAGCTTCGTTTCGGCCGCCAAGCACGCGGTGACCACAGCGGAGTCCCACGCCAAGGGCGCTCAGACCGGCGCCAGGGAGGCCGGGGCGCTTGCTGTGCAGTTTGCCGAGCGCAACATCGCCTCCTCGTTCGACTATGCCCAAAAGCTGGTGCAGGCCAAGGACCCGCAGGAAGTGCTGGCGCTGCAGGCCGAGTACACGAAGCAGCAGATCGCGGCGCTCACGGAACAGGCCAAGGAACTGAGCCAGAAGGCGGCCAAGATGGCCGGGCAGGGCTCGCGCTAACCCGCCCAGCCTCAAAATTACCTTAAAATCAATGGCATATGGGGCTAAGGCGCGGTGCCCTTGCATTTTTGTGCATGCAATATTTTTATTGCAATCGCACCCAAAATGGTGCTATGCATGAGATTCTGCAAGGGCCTGCTTCGGGACTTCACGGCGGGCCGCCAGATCAGCACGGGCCGATTGTTGCCGAGGGCGGGACGGTTCGCAGGACGGATAGAGCCGCCCTCATTGCCGAGGAGCAGTGCTATGAACGACGAAATGCAAAGACCAATACCAAGACCGAAGTGAAAACCGAAACCCCCACCCCGACCCACAGCCACGGTGTTCGAAATGCCGCAGTTCGAAATCCCCAAGTTCGAAATGCCGACGATGGAAGTGCCGGCCGTCTTCCGCGAGCTCGCCGAGAAGAGCCTCGCCCAGGCCAAGGAAAACTACGAGAAGATGAAGTCGGTTGCCGAGGAGGCCACCGATCTCATGGAGGACACCTACGCCACCGCCTCCAAGGGCTATACCAGCTACGGCCTCAAGGTGATCGAGACCGCGCGCACCAACAGTGACGCCGCCTTCGATCTGATGACCACGCTGATGGGCGCCAAGTCGTACTCGGAAGTGGTCGAGCTGACTTCGGGCTATATGCGCAAGCAGTTCGAGACTATGACCGCTCAGGCCAAGGAGCTCTCCGAGCAGGCGCAGAAGGTCGCGACCGAAACCGCCGAGCCGATCAAGGCGAGCTTCAACAACGCGTTGAAGAAGGCCGCCTGAGGCGTTCGACCACGTTTAACCTCCCAAACGAACGACGACTGAGCCCGGGCACCCGCCCGGGCTTTTTGTTTGTCAGGGCGCTATCTGCGGCCCCGAAAACCGCGCCAAAGACGGCTTGCCAAACCGGGAGGCTGAACCTAGGTTCGCCCCGCAACGTCCAACCCGACGAAGCCCGTGCAGGTGTAGCTCAGTTGGTTAGAGCGCTGGTCTGTGGAACCAGAGGTCGGTGGTTCAAGTCCACCCACCTGTACCATCCATTTCTCCTCGACGCGCTTTGATCCGTTGTCCGCTTCCGAGCGCGGCGCGCGACCCTTCGCCAACGAAAAACGCCGGCGAACCAGGTCGCCGGCGTTCCTGCAATGGAGTCCTGTCCCGGACGGCCTGACGGATCAGCGCCGCGAATAGCGTCCGTCGTCGCGGGAATTCGGCCCGATGAATTGTCGACGGTTGCCGTAGTACCGCGGTTGCTGGGCACGGGCACCGAACAGAAACTCGAACAAATTCGGCCCCCTGTCGTAGCCGGGTCCATCGCCGGGGAACATGCCGACGGGCATCCGCACGGGCTTGGCCGAGGTGTCCGGCGGATGGTTGATCGGGATATAGGCGACGCGGAGCTCGCGCTTGTTCTTCAGGATGGCGATCATGCGGGCGTCGCGGCCATAGACGTCATCGCGGAACTGCAGATTGCCGTCCTCATCGACGAAGGCCGTCTGATAGGTCAGGTGCACCGGGATCGGGCGCGGGAAGTTGATGTTGATTTCGTTGTTGCCGAACATGCCCTGGATCCGCGCTTCGGTGTAGCGCTCGTTCGGCAGCTCCAGGCTGAGCAGCCTGGTGGCGTATTCGATCGGGTCCTGCACCCGCATGCAGCCGTGGCTGTAGGCGCGCGTGGCGCGTTTGAACAGATACTTGTCCGGCGTATCGTGCTGGTAGACCAGGAACTTGTTGGGGAAGTTGAAGCGGATGCGTCCCAGCGCGTTGGCGGCCCCCGGCGGCTGCCAGATGCGCACGACGCCGTCGGGCCCCTGCTCGATCTTGAGTCCGTAGCGATCGAGCACGGTCGGATCCTGTTCGAGCGCCGGCAGGTACTCGTTCTCGATGATCGAGGGCGGCACGTTCCAGGTCGGATTGACGGTGATGTATTTCATGTCCGCCGACGTCATCGGCGTCGCCTTGCCCGGCTTGCCGACCACGATCCTGGTTTTCCAGTAAACCTTGCCGTCGTGCATCAGGCGGAGCGTGTAGTCCGGCACGTTGACCATGACGTAGGAGTTCTGGGCGTTGCCGAGCTTGCGCGGCAACCAGCGCCAACGCTCCATGTTGACGATGATGGTCTCGATCGGATCCCGCGGCTTTGCGCGCGGGCCGATCTCGCCGTTGAGCGCACTGACCGTGTTCGGGCCAGCCATGCCGTCGACGCCGAGGTTGGCTTCGGCCTGGAAGGCCTTCACCGCCTTGAGCACGGCCTCGTCATAGAGCGGATTATTGGTGTCGCCGATTTCGAGGCGCTTGCGCAGTTGCACCACGCGCGGATCGCGCATGCCGGGCCGCAGGATGCGACCGGCTGAAACGCGCACGATCTTCTTCTTTTCTTCCGGCGCCGCGACCTTCCCGCCCTTCAGCAATTCGGTGAGTTTGGCCTTCAGCGCCTTGAAGCCGTCTTGCGGCGGGTTGTAGCCGTCGAGCGCGGCCGCGACGTCCCCGGTGCCGGCCATCCTGGCGAGCACCGCGGCCGGATCCGGCGCGTCGAGATTGAAAGAGATATCGCTGCCGACGCGGGTGTAATGAATGCGGCCGACCTGGGCGTCATTGGCGTAGGCCAGCACAACGTTGGTAAACCGAAGTTCGGCGGCGGCGAGGTCGCCGGCCGTCTTTGCAGAACCGAAGTCCGGCGCCGGATAGTCATCAGGATCGAGGCCGACGACGGCGACCGAAGCGAGATAGCCGATCGCCGCCCTGGCGCGCGGATCGGCGGCGCCGTTGGCGACCCACAGCGGCTTGTAATCGCGCTGCTTGTAGAAGGTCTCGACGCCGGCGCGATCGTCCTTGCGCGGCACATAGCGGTCGAGCCGGCCGGTAACGATTTCCTTGATGGCATCGGCAACGGCGGCATCGGCGACGGCCGACGGCGTTTCCGCCGGCGAGATGACCGTTTGCTTCGTCGCCTCGGCCGGCCTGGCGGTGGTACCGGTCGCTTCCCGGGATGCCGCGCTGCCGGCGCCGGCCGGTGTGGTCGCATCGGGGACGCTGGCGGCCGCGACCGGCTCGTCCGCCGGGTCGTGTGCGGGCTTGATCGTCGCCGTGGTGTCCGTGTTGGCCTCGGTCCTGGCTTCAGGCTTGCTCCCGGTCCTGGCGGCCTCTGACTTGTCGGCGACCGCGGCGTCCCCGCCAGCCGGAAGATCGGCTTCCTTTGCCATCGTGCTGGATGCTTCGTTGACGGCGTCGGGCGCCACGCTGCCGGTCGCCGCCGCGGCGGTCTCACCCGGCTGCGCCTCCTCGGCTGGCTTGGCCATCGGCCCGGCGGTGGCTTCCGGGGTCGAGGTGGCCGCTTGCGGCTGGCTGTCGCCAGACGACTGCGCCTGTCCAGGCTGACCGGACAGCGCCAAGATCAGGGCAAGGGCTGTAGAGGCCGCGAGGCCGCTCAAACGGACACTTTTCACCAAAGTCTCCCAATTCCTTACGGGGCCGGCGCGACTCTACCAGCCTTGTTCAACTGCATTGTAACCGATAGCGCGAAACTGGTTACGGTTTTCCCTAGATGCCGCCCCGATCCATGTCCGACTGTGGCTATTTTTGCACAGGCGCTCCGGGTCCCGAATTCAAGGCTCCGAGGGCGGCACTTTAATCGGACCTGTTGCATTTGGACGCGCCAACCGCCCCTGCGGTTCTATGGTGCAGCGCGAATTATCCACGCTTTGCTGGCGCTTTGGTGCCGGGATGACGCGTTCGTGATCACGGTACGGGTGGGCCAAGTCGCGGGCCACCCGCCACCGCACCGGGGGCCGGGCTTGGGAGGCTACAGGTTACCGCCAGGGCCTGTGGCCCATCGACATGGCCGGCACAAACCGACGATTGAAGAAAAATGGCAGAACGGGGACATGCGCCCCGGGGGCCCACATGACGCGTTCGATATGCGAATTATGAAGCGGGTGCGAAGGTCTGCGCGCGCAGCCCGCGTCACCGCCGTGAACAAGCATTGCCTGGCATGCGCGCGACTTTGCGCAAATCGTCGCAGATTCATGCCCACAAAAAAAACCGGGCCCCAACTTGGGGCCCGGTTTGAGAGAAATGTGCCGGTGTGGGGACCGGCTACATCTTCCAGAGGGGAACATGCTGAGCATCGGCGACTCTGGGAGGATATACGTCCGATGCAACAGCGTGATTTCAATTAGCCCCAAGCTTTGCCTTGCAGCAATGGGATGGGCCGCATGTCTGCCATGCGTGACGGCCGGGGATGTACCGCTTTGTGGAATGATGAAATTAAAAATTCCAGCGCTGCGCGTTGGCAACGAGGAAATCACGAAACACCTGGATACGCGCCACCGTCTTGAGTTCTTCCGGATAGACAAAAAAGGCATCGAGCGCGAGCGTGTCGGCCTCGCCGAACAACTGCACCAGCCCGCCGTTTTCCTCGACCAGGTAATCCGGCAGCATGGCGACGCCGAGCCCACGCTGACAGGCGCGTAACACACCGAGCACGTTGTTGACGCTGAGGCTGGGCACGCGCGCCGATCCCTTGCCATCGCGTCCCACTTCCAGGAGCCAGCGCCGGTTCGCGAAATGCGCCGGCACTGCGCCGCCCAACAGGATGATGCGGTGACTGTCGAGGTCCTCGTGATTGCGCGGCGTGCCGAAGCGCTTGAGATAATCGGGCGAGGCGTAAGCGTGAAAATGCACCGAGAACAGCTTGCGCTGGATCAGGTCGGGCTGCGTCGGCTGGCGCAGACGGATGGCGACGTCGGCTTCGCGCATGGCGAGGTCGAGTTCCTCGTCGGTGGTGATCAGCGTGATCTGGATGTCGGGATAAAGGTCAAGAAATTCACCGAGCCGCGGCGTCAGCCAATGCACGCCGATGCCGGCGGAGGTCGACACTTTCAATTCGCCGTGCGGACGCTCGCGGCTGTCGGTGAGCTTGGTGCGGGCCGCTTCCAGCTTCATGAACACTTCATGTGCCGTGCGGTAGAGCAATTCACCCTGCTCCGTGAGGATCAGCCCGCGTGCATGGCGGTGAAACAGCGAAACCCCGAGTTCGGTCTCGAGCGCGGAAACCTGGCGCGAGACCGCCGATTGCGACAGACCGAGCCGTTCCCCCGCATGGGTGAAGCTGCCGGCCTCAGCGGCGGCGTGGAACACCTTGAGCTTGTCCCAATCCATCGAACTGTGCGGGGTCGGAACGCTCATTCCGCCGCCGCCCTTTCGTGCTCATGGGCGGCGAGAAATTTCTCCGCCTCCAGTGCCGCCATGCAGCCTTGTCCCGCAGCGGTCACCGCCTGGCGGTAGATGTCGTCGGTCACATCGCCGGCGGCGAATACACCCGGCACCGAGGTCACGGTCGAGTGGCCGGCGGTAATGATGTAGCCCGACGGCTTCATTTGCAGTTGTCCGACGAAGAGCTCCGATGACGGCTGATGGCCGATGGCGATGAAGACGCCATCGACCGCGCGCTCGGTCACCGCGCCGGTCTTCACATTCTTGAGCCTGACGCCCTTGACCTTGAGCGGGTCGTCGCCACCGGTGATGTCTTCGAGCAGGCTGTCCCAGACGACCTCGATCTTCGGATTCCTGAACAGCCGGTCCTGCAGGATCTTCTCGGCGCGGAACGAGTTGCGCCGGTGCACCACCGTGACCCTGGAGGCGAAGTTGGTGAGGAAAAGCGCTTCCTCAACGGCGGTGTTGCCGCCGCCGACCACGATCACTTCCTTGTTGCGGTAGAAGAAGCCGTCACAGGTTGCGCAGGCCGATACACCGTAGCCCTTGAACTTCTGCTCCGAAGGCAGATCGAGCCAGCGCGCCTGCGCGCCGGTGGCGATGATCAGGCTGTCGGCCAGATAGACGTCGCCGGAATCGCAGGTGAGCCGGAACGGGCGCTCTCCGAGCTCGGCCCTGGTCACAAGGTCGGTGACGATCCGGGCGCCGACGTGCGCGGCCTGCGCCTGCATCTGCTCCATCAGCCAGGGGCCCTGGATGGCCTCGGCGAAGCCGGGATAGTTTTCGACGTCGGTGGTGATGGTGAGCTGACCGCCCGGCTGCATGCCCTGGATCAGGACCGGTTCCAGCATCGCGCGCGCCGCGTAGACGGCGGCCGTATAGCCGGCCGGCCCGGATCCGATGATCACGACCTTGGCGTGGGTGGTTTTCGGCATTTGGTCAGCGCCCCCGGCGTCAATCCGGACGTCCTTTGCGCCCGCGGGGCCAAGCTCTGGCGGCCCGTTGCCGACCTGGGCCGGCTCAATTCGGGCCACAACATATGTGTTTCATGGAGCTATGCAAGATACGCAACCCACTATCGTCCACAAGCGGGGGGTGCGGTATCGCGGGATGCGCAACAATCTTTCGCGAAACATTATTTCGCGGTATGACCCTGTTGCCGGCCAAACGAGGGGAAGCGTCCGTGCCCGCCCGTCTCGACAATATCGACCGCCACATCCTGAAAGAGCTGCAGGACGATGGCCGCATCACCAATGTGGAACTGGCCCGCCGCGTCGGCATTTCGGCGCCGCCTTGCCTGCGCCGGGTGCGCGCGCTGGAGGAGGCCGGCTACATCAAGGGCTACCGCGCGCTGCTCGACGAGAAGATGCTCGGCTACGAAGTCGCCGTCTTCGCCATGGTGCATCTGGCGAGCCAGGCCGAGGCCGACCTCACCGCCTTCGAGGACTTCGTGCGCAGCCAGCCGCTGGTGCGCGGGTGCTGGATGCTGTCCGGCGAGATCGACTTCGTGCTGAAGTGCGTGGCGCCGGACCTGAAGACCTTCCAGGCCTTCGTCGAGAAGCTCACGGCCGCCCCGCAGGTCCGCAACGTCAAGACCTCGCTGGTGCTGCGCAACGCCAAGAACGCCGCCATGGTGCCGATGGAATGACAATGGCCGGGACGAGCCCGGCCATGACAGTCTTGATTGATTAGGCCTGGAGAAGTCCGGAGTCGCACGCCTTACCGCCACTCCACCTTCTTCACTTCATAGGCCTTGGCGCCGCCGGGCGCATTGACCTCGACGGATGCGCCCTTGGCCTTGCCGATCAGCGCGCGCGCCAGCGGCGAGGTGATGGAGATGCGGCCGGCCTTGGCGTCGGCCTCCGGCTCGCCGACGATCTGCCATACCATTTTCTTGTCGGTGTCCTCGTCGACCAGGGTCACCGTGGCGCCGAACTTGATGGTGTCGCCGGACAGCTTGGACACGTCGATGACGTCGGCGCGCGCGAGCTTGTCCTCGAGCTCGGCGATGCGGCCTTCGTTGATCGACTGCTGCTCCTTGGCGGCGTGATATTCAGCGTTCTCCGACAGGTCGCCGTGCGACCGCGCCTCGGTGATCTGCTGAATGATGCGGGGCCGCTCGACCTGCTGGCAGTGCTTCAGCTCGTTTTCCAGCACCGCGTAGCCCGCGGCGGTCATCGGAATCTTTTCCATTTTTTAGTCTCCTCCTGGCGGGCGCCCGAACAACTTGAACGCGCTTCCAGCGCCGCCAAGCCCCTTCAACCCTCAGAAACGTTCCTTTCGACTCGCAATACGACTCCGGTCACGGATTTCCCGTGCACCGGAGCCTTGAAAACCCGGCCGACCACGCCCCTCCGCGGCCCTTCTGAGCGAACGCCACATCGGTGGGGATTCCCGGCCTAACGTGCCGCCGCTCGCCGTTTCGCGGGACCTGGCGGCGCTTCAGCCCTCAGGTCCGGCCGTTGTAGCTCTGCAGGGCACGGACCTCGAGGTCGCCCCCGAGATAGGCCTTGATTCCCTGCGCGGCGGCGACGGCCCCTGAAAGAGTGGTGTAGTACGGCACTTTATGCAAGAGGGCCGCGTGGCGCAGGGATCGGCTGTCGGCCAGGGCGGTGGCCCCCTCGGTGGTGTTGAAAACGAGCTGAACCCCGCCGTTCTTGATCGCATCGACGATATGGGGCCGGCCTTCCAGCACCTTGTTGATCTTGACGGCGTCCACCGCGTGTTCGGCCAGATAGCGCTGGGTGCCCGAGGTGGCGATGATCTTGAAACCCAGCGTCGACAGCAGCTTGATCGCGGGCAGGATCCGGACCTTGTCGGCGTCCCTGACCGAGACGAACACGGTTCCCGAGCGCGGCAGGCTGGTGCCGCCGCCGATCTGGCTCTTGGCGAAGGCGATTTCGAACGAGGCGTCGATACCCATCACCTCGCCTGTCGATTTCATCTCGGGCCCGAGCACGGTGTCGACGCCGGGGAAGCGGGCGAAGGGGAACACCGCCTCCTTCACCGCCCGATGCTTGACCGTGATCGGCTTGAGACCGAAGGCCGACAGTTTTTCACCGGCCATGATGCGGGCGGCGATCTTGGCGACGGGGAGGCCGATCACCTTGGCGACGAAGGGCACGGTGCGCGAGGCGCGCGGGTTGACCTCCAGCACGTAGATCTCGCCGTCCTTGATGGCGTACTGCACGTTCATCAGCCCGCCGACGTTGAGCGCCAGCGCCAGTTCCCGGGTTTGCCGTTCCAGTTCGGCAATCGTTTTGGCGTCGAGAGAATGCGGCGGCAGCGCGCAGGCACTGTCGCCGGAATGGATACCGGCTTCCTCGATGTGCTCCATGATGCCGGCGATGAACGTGTCCTTGCCGTCGGCGAGACAATCGACATCGACTTCGGTGGCATCGGAGAGATACCGGTCGATCAGCAGCGGACTCCTGGCCGAGACCACCAGTTCGCTCGGCCGGTCGAGATCGCCGGCGAGCCGCGCCACGTAGCGATCGAGTTGCGCGGAGTCGCGCACGATTTCCATGGCGCGTCCGCCCAGCACGAACGACGGCCGGATCACCACCGGATAGCCGATGCTCTCTGCGATGGCGCGCGCCGCGCCCGGCGAGGTGGCGATGCCGTTCTGCGGCTGGCGCAGCTTCAGCTTGTCGAGCAGATGCTTGAAATGGTCGCGGTCCTCGGCAAGGTCGATGGCGTCGGGCGAGGTGCCGAGGATCGGCACGTTGGCCGCTTCCAGCGGCCGTGCCAGTTTCAGCGGCGTCTGTCCGCCAAACTGCACGATGACTCCGTGCAGCGTGCCGTTGCTGCGCTCGACGTCGATGATCTCCAGCACGTCTTCCGGCGTCAGCGGCTCGAAATAGAGCCGGTCGGAGGTGTCGTAGTCGGTCGACACGGTCTCCGGATTGCAGTTGACCATGATGGTCTCGTAGCCGGCGTCCTTGAGCGCAAAGGCGGCGTGGCAGCAGCAATAGTCGAACTCGATGCCCTGGCCGATGCGGTTTGGCCCGCCGCCGAGGATGACCACCTTCTTCCTGTCGGACGGCGCCGCCTCGTCGACCACGCGGCCGTTAAACGGCGCCTCATAGGTCGAATACATGTAGGCGGTGGGGGACGCGAACTCGGCGGCGCAGGTGTCGATGCGCTTGAACACCGGCCGCACGCCCAAGGCGCGCCTTTTTTGCGTGACCGTCTCGGCGGGGGTCGCGGTGAGTTTGCCGAGGCGGGTGTCGGAAAAGCCCATGGCCTTGAGCCGGCGGAACGGCCCGGCGGTTTCCGGCAGACCCCTGGCCCTGATCCGGGCTTCGGTCTCGACGATGCCGCGCAACTCGGCCAGGAACCAGGGATCGATGCGGCAGGCGTTGTGGATCAGCTCGTCGCCGGCGCCGAGGCGCATGGCCTGCGCGACCTTCAACAGCCGGTCCGGTGTCGGTGTCCCGAGCGCTGCGCGGATGGCGTTCTTGTTGTCGTTGTCCTCGATGTCTTTCTCCGGGTCGTAGCCTTCGATGGCGATTTCGTCGAGGCCGGTGAGGCCGGTCTCGAGCGAGCGCAGCGCCTTCTGCAAGCTCTCCTGGAAGGTGCGGCCGATCGCCATCGCCTCGCCCACCGATTTCATGGAGGTGGTGAGTACCGGTTCGGCGCCGGGGAATTTCTCGAAAGCAAAGCGCGGGATCTTGGTGACCACGTAGTCGATGGTCGGCTCGAAAGAGGCGGGCGTCGCGCCACCCGTAATATCGTTGGCGATTTCGTCGAGCGTGTAGCCGACCGCAAGCTTGGCGGCGACCTTGGCAATCGGGAAGCCGGTTGCTTTCGACGCCAGCGCCGAAGAGCGCGACACGCGCGGGTTCATCTCAATGATCACCAGGCGCCCGTCGGCCGGATCGACCGCAAACTGCACGTTGGAGCCGCCGGTCTCCACCCCGATTTCGCGCAAGACCGCGATCGAGGCGTCGCGCATGATCTGGTATTCCTTGTCGGTGAGCGTCAGCGCCGGCGCGATGGTGATGCTGTCGCCGGTATGCACGCCCATGGGGTCGACGTTTTCAATCGAGCAGATGATGATGCAATTGTCGTTCTTGTCGCGCACCACCTCCATCTCGAACTCCTTCCAGCCCAGCACCGATTCTTCGATCAGCACTTCGCTGGTGGGGGAGGCGTCGATGCCGCGCTCGACGATGTCGATGAACTCGGCCTTGTTGTAGGCGATGCCGCCGCCGGTGCCGCCGAGCGTGAAGCTCGGCCGGATGATCGCCGGCAGTCCGATGTCATCGAGCGCTTCCAGCGCCTGCGGCAGCGTCTTGATCTGGTGCGATCGCGGGGTTTCGAGCCCGATCTTGTGCATCGCTTCGCGGAACAGCTCGCGGTCCTCGGCCTTGTCGATGGCTTCAGCGGTGGCGCCGATCATTTGCACGCCGAATTTTTCCAGCGTGCCCATCTTCTTCAGGGAAAGCGCGCAGTTGAGTCCGGTCTGCCCGCCCATGGTCGGCAGCAGCGCATCCGGACGTTCTTTCTCGATGATCCTGGCAACGATCTCGGGCGTCACGGGTTCGATGTAGGTAGCGTCGGCGAGATCGGGATCGGTCATGATCGTCGCCGGATTGGAGTTCACCAGGATGACCCGGTAACCTTCCTCTTTCAGCGCCTTGCAGGCCTGCGTGCCGGAATAATCGAATTCGCAAGCCTGGCCGATGACGATCGGCCCGGCGCCGATGATCATGATCGATTTGATGTCGGTGCGTTTGGGCATCGTTTCCCGGAAAATCGGCACAAAAAAAGAACGCGCTGGCGCGCGCTTTCAGGCTGAGTGGGTACCGGTCAGCCGCCCGGAAAGCGCGCTGTATTCAGGAGGCGCGCGGCCTTACGCAAAACCGGTGCCCACTTTTGCTGGCCGCGCGCAGGCGTCCCCCGGACCGCGCCGAGGGGGTGGACCCCCGCGCGCGAGCGGGTCTTAGACCAGATTCGAAGGGTAGGGAAGGGGACGTCCCGTCCATTCACCGGACGCAAGATCGTGCTCCGGTACGACCATTTCAACCGCGTCTGGCAGGGGCCTGTATTACCACAAATGCGGCGAAACCATGCGCCGCGCTGGCCGTTATTTCCTTATGACCCCGGCAAGCCGTATCACCCCCGCCACCAAACCCGGTCCTGCCTGGCTCGCCGGGTTGGCGCTCGTCGGCACCTGGGCGCTGGCCGTCGTGCGCGCGCGGGAAGGTGCCCGGATCGCCCCGGAACAGGAACGCGCGGTTCAGGTCGGCGGCGCGTTGGGGGGGTGGGCGTTCTGGAAATACGTCCTTGTTCAGCTTTACCAGGAGATCATGGCGGACCGGCTGCTGTCACTGGCCGCCGGCGTCGTGTTCTACGGGCTGCTCGCGCTGTTTCCGGCCATTACGGCGCTCGTTTCCAGCTATGCGCTGTTCTCTGATCCGGCCACCATCGGCACTCACCTGGCGTTGCTGGAGAACGTAATGCCCGCCGGCGGTTATGGCATCGTGCAGGAGCAGATCAGTCGAATCGTCTCGGGCACCACCGGCGAACTGAGCCTCGCGTTCTTTGTCAGCCTGGCCGTCGCGCTGTGGAGCGCGAACGCCGGATTGAAAGCGATCATCGACGCGCTCAACATCGTCTACGGCGTGAAGGAGCAACGCAGTTTCATCCGCCTGAACGCGGTTTCGCTCGCCATGACCGTCTGCACCATCGTCGGCCTCCTGCTGGCGATTGCCGCGGTGGTGGTGCTGCCGGTCGTGCTGAGCTATCTGCCGTTCGGCGGTGCCGGGGCCGGCATCGTTGCCTGGCTGCGCTGGCCGGCGCTGATCCTGATGGCGATGCTCGCGCTTGCGCTGCTCTACCGCTTCGGCCCCAATCGCGAGCATCCGCGCTGGCAATGGTTCAGCATCGGCAGTGCGTTTGCGGCATTCGGCTGGCTTGCCGGCTCGCTGGCGCTGTCGTGGTATCTCGGCAACTTCGCCAACTACAACGCCACCTACGGCTCGCTCGGCGCCGGCATCGGATTGATGATGTGGCTGTGGATCACCGCCATTGTTGTGCTGGTCGGCGCCGAACTCAATGCCGTGATTGTCGCGGCGCGCACCCGTCGTCCCAAGGCGCACGCCGACCGGATCGGCGGATAAAGACACCGCCGCGAAACCTTCCGATGCGTCGGGACCCTTCGCTTGGCCCCGGGCGTCAGCCGGCCTCGCGCGCTCTGCGCTTCCGGCCTGCCCTTCGCCCAGTAGGCCGGTGACGATTTTGTCTCCTTGAGTTTCTGCGCGTCCTCATAGCCCGGCGCCATCGATGCCGACGTGCCGGCCAGCACCTCATGGTGTTCGATGTTGAGCAGCCGCAGCCAGCTCTGCTGGCCAAGCGTGAGCCCGATCATGCAGCCGAGCTCGACCAGCTCGGGCTCGCTGAAATGGCGGTGCATCCGCTCCCAGAAGGCGTCGTCGGTATGGAGGTGCCAGGCGATCGCTTCGGCATACGCAAGCGCTGCTTTCTGGCGTTCGTCGTAGCGTGTGGATTTCTCGAAGTTCAGCAGGTCGAGAACCTGGTCTTCGATCAGTGCGCCGCTGGTGGTCGCCTTCACCGAGCGTTGGTTGCCGCAGTACTCGCATTGCACCGAACGCGACACATAGAGCCGGCACAATTCCTTGATGGCATGGTCGAGCACACCGTTGCGAAAGATGTTGTTCCAGGAATTCGCGAAGAACCAGAAACAGGCCGGCACGTGCGCCCGGATGGCCGAGCTTTCCGGCCTTGGCGTGCCTTCGCGCTGGCAGCGCTCCATCTCGGCGCGCATGTCGGGGGTCATGCGGTCGAGCTCGACGTAACTGATGCGTTGCTGGGGCATGGATCATTCTCCCTGGGGTGCCGGCTGGGTTTTGTGCGGTTTTTATTCCGGCCAAATCAAAAGATAGCATCTTTACTATTTTATCGGGAGGGCCATAATTCGCAATCGATTTCGGGCAGGAAAGGGATCGCGGGTTGGCGATGCGGCAGCAGGATCGAATGAGCGGCGAGAGGAGCGGGCAGGACCTGTTCATCGGCCGCTTTTCCTCGCTGTCGGCCCGGATCGTCGCCGAGGTGCGCCATGCGCTGTTTGCCAGGCGCCTGAAGCCGGGTGAATTTCTCGGTACCGAGAAGGATCTCGCCGCGCGTTTCGGCGCCAGCCGCATCGTCGCGCGCGATGCGCTGCGCACCCTGGAGGCGCTCGGCATCGTCGAAATCCGCATGGGCAAGGGCGGCGGCGCGCGCATCGCGCGCGGCAACCCGCGTTTGTTCGCCGAGGCGCTGGCGGTGCAACTCGACCTCACCGGTGTAAGCGCGGCGGAGATCATGGACGCGCAGCGCGCCATCGAAACGCTCGGCGCCGAGCTCGCGGCCGAGAACGCGACCACCGATGATGTTGCCAGGTTGCGCCGCCTGCTTGCCGAAGCGGAGGCTGCGATCGACGATCTTGATCTGTTTACGCAGCTCTCGCGCGACTTCCATCTGGCGGTGGCCGAGGCTTCGCACAACCGTGTGCTGGTGGTGCAGCTCATTTCGCTCGAGCACGTTTCGTGGCCGCGCCGCAACGTGACCGCGACGCCGAAACTGGCGCGGCACATCCTGGAGATTCACACCAGGCTCGCCGACCTGATCGAGCTGCGCGACCCGACGGCCGCGCGCACGCTGATGGACGACCACGTGAAGATGATCCGCGCCCGGCGCGTGGCCGAGCAAGGCAAGAAAAATAAACAGAGCAAAGCAGACGACTATTCCTGCTGTTAGACATAGGGAGAGCGAAGTCATGGCCAAATTCATTATCGAACCGCATTTCCGCCTGCAGGAATGGGTGGCGGATGAGAAAGACTACTTTGCGCAGGAAGGCCTCGATTATGAATTCCGCGAACTCATGCGTTCGACCGATGGCAAGCAGCACGACAAGGGTTCGAAGGGTGCGTTCCAGTCATTCGAGGAAGGCCGCACGGCGAACGTCTCCTGCGCGTGCCATTGGACCGTCAATGTCGCCGCCTCGAACGGTCACGGCCGCATGCTCACAGACGTCTATTCGGTGGCGACGGCGGGCATCTTCGTGCCGGCCGACTCTGCCATAAAGACCCCGGAGGATCTCGCCGGCGTGCCGATCTCGGTCGGCTATCAGTCCGGCAGCCACTACGCCACCGTGCAGGCGCTTGAAGGTTATCTGCCGGCCGACAAGATCAACTTGCGCTACGAGACCGGCATGCTGTTCAAGCGCATGGAGCACCTGTTCGACGGCACGGCGCCGGCAGTACATCTCTTCAACGGGCCTTACTACTTCGCCGAGCAGCTCGGCTTCCGCAAGGTGATCGATGCCACCTTCATGATCGGCACCATGATCCACGGCAATCCGGATTCGGAGGACCTGCGCAAGTTCTTCCGCGCGTTGCGCAAGGCGCAACGCGATATCGATCTCAGGCCCGAGCTCTACACGCATTACTACAGGAACGAATTTCCCGACCGCTTCCATGCGCGCATGGATACGCGGCGCTGGGGCCCCGGCGAGCGGCTGGTGTTCGAGCCCTACACCCGGGAGGTGTACGAGGAATCCTTCGCGTGGATCGCCAACCACCGCATCTTCCCCGAAGGCGGCATGGGAAGCGGGCGCTACGAGCAGGCGACGTTGTCGCTGGGTTGATAGCGCACGCGCGGCGAAGGCTCGCCCGCAATACCAGTCCGCCTTCGCTCTGCGAGGTGCGGCGCGACAGCCTTCGCGCAAGGTGGCTTGCCGGGCCGAAGCGGACCTTGATCGCCCGTCTTCGCTCTGACGAGCTACGACGGGCACCCGCTACGCGAAGGGCTTGCCCGCCGAAGCTTTAGCGAAGGCGGGTGGAGGCCCGGCCTGGAATCGAACCAGGCTGTGAAGACCATGCGCGGCTTCTGCGTCGCCACTCCGCCACCGGGCCGACCGCAGTCCTAGGCCGGCCAGCCTTGATGGAACGTGTACAGGGGCGCGCGCATTTGTGCGGTCACGCTTGCGGTTAACGCCGGGTTACCCGGCGTCGCCGTTACGCTCCCCACAGCGCCACAAGGGGGCCATCGGCGCCGAACACCGGGTCGGCCGTCGGCAACGGCACCTCGGCGATGTTGCGGAGCGCCTGGTCGTATTCGCCTTGTCCCCCGCGGCAGAAATCGTAGCGGCCCTCGGCCGGGTAACCGCCGATGACGCGCAGGCCGTCGCCGTCGGAAAGCCGCTGATGGCCGGTGCCGGCCGGCAGCACGGCGACGTCGCCGGCCTTCACCTCGATCTCCTCGCCCTGCGTGCCGCCAAAACGGACGCGCGCTGTCCCGCGCGCGATGCCGAGCACCTCGTGGGTCATGGTGTGATAATGCGGGTACGGAAGGATGCCATTGCGCCACATGCCGTGGCCCCAGCCGTTCGCCATGAAGAGCTGCTCGATCGCGCTTTCCGGATCGCGCGCCGCGGCGATATCGACCGCGGCGCGATAGAGCAGCATGGGCAGCGCCGGGTTGTTCGGCACGCTGCCGTCGTCGGCGAAAATGAAAGTCAGCGGTTCGATCGCCATCTCAAGGTCCAGGATCGTTCAGTTCAAGTCGCGATAACGGCCGGCCGTTCCACCACGCCGCGTCCGGATAACATGCTTCGTGGCATGCATGTAGTATTGAATGGCGCAAATTTTGCGAGAAACCCGTCCGGCCGTCCCGCCGGGACGCGCCCGTCAGGCGCTCTTGCGCTTCGCCTGCCGCATCATGTCGACGAAGCGCGTGAACAGGTAATGCGCAGTCGCGCGGTCCGGGTGAGGCTTCCGGATGGTACTGCACCGAGAACACCGGCTTGTCCTTGAGCGCGATGCCGCAGTTGGAGCCGTCGAACAGCGAGATGTGCGTCTCGACGGCGTTCGCCGGCAGCGATTTGCCGTCGAGCGCGAAGCCGTGGTTCATCGAGGTGATCTCGACCTTGCCGGTGGTGAGGTCCTTCACCGGATGATTGGCGCCGTGGTGCCCCTGGTGCATCTTCTGCGTTTTGCCGCCGACCGCCATGCCCCAGCATCTGGTGGCCGAGGCAGATCCCGAAGGTCGGCGTGCCCTGAGTCGATCAGCTTCCTGATCGCCGGCACCGCGTATTCGCCGGTCGCCGCCGGATCGCCCGGGCCGTTCGACAGGAATACGCCGTCGGGTTTCAGCGCCAGAATGTCATCGGCCGACGTCTGTCGCCGGCACCACCGTCACCTTGCAGCCGGTCCCGGCCAGCAGGCGCAGGATGTTGCGCTTGATGCCGTAGTCGATGGCGACGACGTTGAATTCCGGGTTGGTCTGGCGGCCGAAGCCTTCGTTCCATACCCACGGCGTTTCGTCCCAGGTGAAGCGCTGGGCGCTAGGTCACCATCGGCACCAGGTCCATGCCGACCAGGCCGGGCCAGGCCTTCGCTTCTTTCTTCAGGGCGTCGATGTCGAATTTCGCCGGACGGCTGATGTGCGATCACGGCATTGGGCATGCCCTTCTCGCGGATCAGCGCGGTGAGCGCGCGGGTGTCGATGCCGGCGAGCCCCACGATGCCGCGTGCGCGCAGCCAGTCGTTGAGGTGGCGCCTGGCGCGGTAGTTCGAGGGCGCGGTGATGGCGGAATGCAGGATCACCCCGCGGGCGCCGGTCGCGGCCGCCATGTTGACGGTCTCGATGTCCTCGTCATTGGTGCCGACGTTGCCGATGTGGGGGAAGGTGAAGGTGATGATCTGCCCGGCATAGGAGGGGTCGGTGAGGATCTCCTCGTAGCCGGTCATGGCGGTATTGAAGCAGACCTCGCCGACTGCCTGGCCGGTGGCGCCGAGGCCGAAGCCCTCCAGAACCGTGCCGTCGGCCAGCACCAGAACGGCCGTGGGGGCGGGTTCGTCCCAGGGGCCGATTGCCATCGCTTGCGTCTGGGTCATGGGCCCTTAGTTGCGTATTATAAGAGGCGAAGCAAGGGGCCGCCGGCGGCGGCCAACAGCATCCGGCGGGAGAAACATTCATGACGGGTTCCATGCGCGAAAATTACCGCGAGGACGTCGCCGGCCGCGCCAATGTCGAGGACACCCCCGACCTCATCGCCTATTACCAGGAGCTCGAGCGCTTCGACGCCGCCGCGCTGTGGACGGTCGCCAACAAGATCGAGCCCTGGGAGCCGAAATCGGACTCGCAGGCCGTGCTGTGGCGCTATGCCGACCTGCGCGAGCACGTGCTGCGCTCGCTCGAGCTGGTCGCGCCGGAAAAGGCCGGGCGCCGCGTCATCTACCTCAACAATCCCGGCCGCCGCGACGTCGCCGCCTGCTGCGGCTGGCTCTATTCCGGCCTGCAGGTGATGAAGCCTGGGGAGGTCGCTTCCGCCCATCAGCACTCGGCGTCTGCACTGCGCTTCATCATGGAAGGCAAGGGCGCCTACACCATCGTCGACGGGCACAAGATGACGCTCGGCGAGAACGACTTCGTGCTGACGCCGAATGGCAGCTGGCACGAGCATGGCGTCGCCGCCGAGGGCTCGCCGTGCATCTGGCAGGACGGCCTCGACATCCCGCTGGTCAACGCGCTGGAGGCCAACTTCTACGCCGTGCATCCCGACCTCAAGCAGCCGGTCACCTATCCGGTCGATGACGCGACGGGAAGCTGGGGCGCGCCCGGACTGGTGCCGGCGGGTGCAGACTGGGACAAGGCCTATTCGCCGCTTTTGAAATACGAATGGGGGCCGACCTACGAGGCGCTGACCCGCTTCGCCAGGGTCACCGACGGCTCGCCTTACGACGGCGTGCTGATGGAATACGTCAATCCGCAGACCGGCGGGCCGGTGATGCAGACCATCGGCGCCTCGATGCAGATGCTGCGCCCTGGCGAAAAAACCAGGGCGCACCGTCACACCGGCTCGTTCATCTACCAGGTAGCCAAGGGCGATGGCTATTCGATCGTCGGCGGCAAGCGCTTCGACTGGAAGCGCCACGACATCTTCTGCGTGCCGTCCTGGGCCTTCCACGAGCACGGCAACGCCTCGCAAACGGAGGACGCCTGCCTGTTCTGCTTCAACGACCTGCCGGTGATGCGTGCACTGGGCTTTTACCGCGAGGAAGCCTTCGGCGAAAACGCCGGGCACCAGCCGGTGAACTGAATTCGGAAAGGACGACCATGCTGCGCGATGACATCAACAAGGCCTTGACCGAGGCTATGAAGGCCAGAAACGAGCGCGCGGTGTCGACCCTGCGCATGATCAATTCCACCCTGAAGAACGCGGATATCGAGGCCCGCGGGACCGGCAAGCCGGCGCTCGGCGACGCCGAGGTGATCGCGGCCCTGCAGAAGATGGTCAAGCAGCGTCAGGAATCGGTCGAGCTCTACAGGAAGGGCGGCCGCGACGATCTGGTGAAGCAGGAAGAGGAGGAGATCGCCGTCATCTCAGGCTACCTGCCCAGGCAGATGTCGGAAGCCGAAATGACCGCCGCCATCGACGCCGCCGTCGCCGAGACCGGCGCCGCCAGCATGAAGGACATGGGCAAGGTCATCGGGAGCTTGCGCGGCAAGCACGCCGGGCAGATGGACATGGGCAAGGCGAGCGCGCTGGTGAAGGCGAAGCTGGCGGGGTAGGGCCAGCCGCTCTCGCCGTCATTCCGGGGCGCGCGAAGCGGCGAACCCGGAATCCGTAATCCCGGTCTTTCCATCTTCTGTCGCACAGGGGTTATGGATTCCGGGCCCGGCCCCTTCGGGGCCGCCCCGGAATGACGCCAATTACGCCCGTTCTTTCTTCTTTTTCTTCTGCTCCATGTAGGAGCGCAGCACCGCGTTCATGCGGCGCTGATAGCCGGCGCCTTCGGCCTTGAAGTAGTCGAGCACATCCTCGTCGACGCGGATCGAAATCGGCTTTTTCTTCGGCGGGATGACGAGGACGGCTTCGCCCCAATTCCAGTCGTCGCTCCAGTCGGGATCGTTCTTGATCGAAGTCTCGATTTCTTCATCGGTAATTTCGCGCAGCCGCTTCAAATCTGTCATGCTCTTGCGGCGTTCGAGACGGCCGTCGGGATGTTCGATGATATGCGTCCCGTCCGGCAGGCGAGCCACCAACGTGACGATTTGTTCTTTTTCTTGCTTTTTCTTGCCTGCCATATCGTTCTCGCTCATTTTTCCGTGCGGCTCGCGCAGAAATGATCCGAATCTTGTCGCTGCGCCGTGTAAAGATCACCGCGATCAATCGGCCACGGAACATGCCAATCGACAGGTACCGTTCCTCACCTGATGCGGCCTTCGATTGATAGGTGCATTGGTCAGGATCGTCGAACACCTCGGTCGCATCGGCGAAGTCGATTCCGTGCTTTTCGATATTCGAACGGCGCTTGTTGTCATCCCATTCGAATGCCGAATATGGATCGCTCACGGTCGGTCATTCCGTCCGATGTGATCTTGGTCCCAGTTTGTATATACAAACGTATTTTGCCTTGGTCAAGGGCGGCAAACTCGTTCCCCCTGTGGAAAACACGGAAAAGG
This sequence comes from uncultured Pseudomonadota bacterium, assembly GCA_963773715.1. Classification (GTDB taxonomy): domain Bacteria; phylum Pseudomonadota; class Alphaproteobacteria; order Rhizobiales; family Xanthobacteraceae; genus Pseudolabrys. The sequence continues at coordinate 68,253 of CAVZCM010000004.1, forward strand.
CCCCGATTCCCGCGTCCATCTGTGGCCTGCCGTCCCCGCCCCGGAAAACCTCAATTCGTGAGCCTAATATAGGGGACCGATTCGCCCCCGAACCGACGAACCGTTCCCGCGCCAGACAAGGCCGAACCCCGTCCCATGCGCTTCTCGCCGCAGTTCCTCGACGAGCTGAAAGCCCGGCTTCCGGTGTCGGAAGTCGTCGGCCGGCGCGTGAAGCTCACGCGTGCCGGGCGCGAGATGAAGGGCCTGTCGCCGTTCAACAAGGAGAAGACGCCGTCCTTCTTCGTCAACGACCACAAGCAGGCGTGGTTCGATTTCTCTTCCGGCAAGAACGGCAGCATCTTCGACTTCGTGATGCAGACCGAAGGGCTCTCGTTCCCGGAAGCGGTGGAGCAGCTGGCCAACCTCGCCGGCATGCCGTTGCCGAAAGTGTCCAGGGAGGACGAAGCGCGCGAGCAGAAGCGCAAGGGCCTGCACGAGGTCATGGAGCTCGCCGCCAGGTTCTTCGAGGCGACGCTTGCCGCGCGCACCGGCGCGAAGGCGCGCGGCTATCTCGCCGACCGCGGGCTCGATGCGGCCATCCAGCACAGGTTCCGCCTCGGCTATGCGCCGTCCGAGCGCTTCGCATTGAAGGAGCATCTCGGCAATCAGGGCGTGCCGGTCGAGGACATGATCGAGGCCGGCCTTCTGGTTTCCGGCGACGACATCCCGCTGCCGTATGATCGCTTCCGTGACCGGGTCATGTTCCCGATCACCGATTTTCGCGGGCGGGTGATCGCCTTCGGCGGCCGCGCGCTGGAGAAGGATGTTCCGGCCAAGTATCTCAACTCGCCGGAGACGCCGCTCTTCCATAAAGGCTCCAACCTCTACAACATCGCGACTGCGCGTCAGGCCGCCTACGATGGCGCGCCGGTGATCGTGGTCGAAGGCTATGTCGACGTCATTGCCATGGTGCGCGCGGGTTACGACGCATCCGTTGCGCCGCTCGGCACCGCGCTGACCGAAGATCAGCTCACCTTGCTCTGGAAGCTCAACGACGAGCCGGTGCTCTGCTTCGACGGCGACGGCGCCGGGCTTCGCGCCGCCTGGCGTGCGGTCGATATCGCGCTGCCGCGGCTCAAGCCCGGCAAGAGCCTGAAGTTCGCGCTGCTGCCGCAAGGCCAGGATCCCGACGATCTGGTACGCGCGAGCGGGCCCGACGCCGTGCGCGAAGTGATCGCCGCCGCGCGTCCGCTCGCCGCCATGCTGTGGGCGCGCGAAACGGAAGGCCATTCCTTCGATACGCCCGAGCGGCGCGCGGCGCTGGAAGCGCGCATCAACGCCGTCACCGGCGCGATCGCCGACGAATCCGTGCGCAAATATTACCGCCAGGAGTTCAACGGCCGGCTGTCCCGGTTCTTCGCTCCGGCGCAAGGCGCGGGCAACGGGCGCGGCGGTTCCGGCCGCCGGCAGAGCTGGAACCAGCAGTATTCACGCAGCCAGAACTGGCGCGGCCGTCCGGGTGAGCGCCCGCCCGCCAATGGCCGGCCCGGCGGCCCCTATGTGGTCATGAGCCAGCAGCTCGCGGCGAGCCCGGTCCACGGTGGCTACCGCAGCAATCTGTCCCGGCGCGAGGCGCTGATCCTGCAGGCCGCGCTCAACCACCCCTGGCTGCTGCACGACCATATGGAGGAACTGGCCTCCCTCGAGTTCCGCCATCCGGAAGCCGAGCGGCTCAAGGGCGCGCTCATCGACATCGCCGCCCATGCGGGCGCCGAGGACGCCGAAACCCTGCGCGCGGAGCTTGCATCCCGCGATCTCGGCCCGGTGGTCGAGCGGGTGGCCGCTGCCATCACCACGGTCTCGGTCTGGGGCACCGGTGCGGAGGCTGCCCCCGACGACGTGCTGGTCACCTGGGCCCAGTTGATCGCCTTGCATCGGCAGTGGCATTCACTAGTTAAGGAGCTCAGGGACGCAGAAATGGCTCTTGGGCGGGACAACAGCGAGAGCAATTATTTGCGCCTGTGCGACGTCAAGGAACGCCTTGCCCGGATGGATGGAACCGAGGCCCAGATCGAGGGTTTCGGGGCCTCTTCCGGTCGCGGTGTCCGTAGCTTATGAGCAGGGATGAAAAGGCCGCCCTCTTGGGAGGGCGGAACGGCAGAGGCCGTGCCCCGCGCGGGAAGAATGAGGGTCGGTTTCCGCGCCAAACGGGGTTAATCGGGGCTTAAGCGGGCTCCGGCGAAACTGACGGCCCGATTCGGGGCGGCGCCCGGGGCGCGGCCCTTTTTGGCCCTACGCTGGTGCCGCAGGCCAGGCGGGACAAGGCGCGCTGACCAGGAAGGTCCAGGAGAGTTAGATGGCAAGCAAGGCTAAAGCAGCGGTCCAGGCCAAGGAAGAAGCCCCGGAAAAAGACGGCGAGGGCGCGCCCGATACCCCGCTGCCGCTACTCGACCTGAGCGACGCCGGCGTCAAGAAGATGATCAAGGCCGCCAAGAAGCGCGGCTACGTCACCCACGACCAGATCAATGCCGTGCTGCCGTCGGAGGAAGTGACATCCGACCAGATCGAAGACGTCTTCGCGATGATCAGCGAGATGGGCATCACCGTCGTCGAAAACGACGACGACGGCGAGGAGGGTGAGGAGAAGGCCACCGACGAGGCCGATGACGATGATGAGGGCGGCGAACTGGTCGAGGTCACCGCCAAGCCGCTCGCCACCACCGAGAAGAAAGAGCCGTCCGAACGCACCGACGATCCCGTGCGCATGTATCTGCGCGAGATGGGCTCGGTCGAGCTGTTGTCGCGCGAGGGCGAAATCGCCATCGCGAAACGCATCGAGGCCGGCCGCGAGGCGATGATCGCAGGGCTCTGCGAAAGCCCGCTCACCTTCCAGGCCATCATCATCTGGCGCGACGAACTGAACGAAGGCAAGGTCTTCCTGCGCGACATCATCGACCTGGAAGCGACCTACGCCGGCCCCGACGCCAAGCAGGCGACGAACATGAACGCCGACGGCACGGCCGCGCCGAACGGCGCCGGCACGCCGGGCGCGCCGCACCTGCAGGTGGTGCAGACCGCCGCGCCGCCGGCGGCGCCGCCGGCCGCCACGCCCTTCAAGGCCAAACCCGAAGCCGACGACGTCAAGGAAGAGAAGGATCCCGGCGAGGCCGCGGCCGAAAGCGATTACGACGACGACGACGACATGGAGGGCTCGCTCTCGCTCGCCGCCATCGAAGCCGAGCTCAAGCCCAAGGTGGTCGAGACCTTCGACACCATCGCCGACAGCTTCAAGCGGCTGCGCCGCCTGCAGGAGCAGGACATCGAGTTCCGCCTGAAGAACTCCTCGCTGTCGCCGGCGCAGGAGCGCAAGTACAAGAAGCTGAAGGAAGAGATCATCGCGGAAGTGAAGTCGCTGCGGCTCAATCAGGCGCGCATCGATTCGCTGGTCGAGCAGCTCTACGACATCAACAAGCGGCTGGTGTCGAACGAAGGCCGGCTGATGCGGCTCGGCGAAAGCTACGGCGTCGCGCGCGAGGACTTCCTGCGCAACTACATGGGCTCGGAGCTCGACCCGCGCTGGCTCAACCGCGTCTCCAAATTGAGCGCGAAAGGCTGGAAGGGTTTCGTCGGCAGCGAGAAGGAGCGCATCAAGCAGATCCGCGGCATGGTGCACGACCTCGCCGCCCAGACCGGCGTCGAGATCAGCGAATTCCGCAAGATCGTGCAGATGGTGCAGAAGGGCGAGCGCGAGGCGCGCGTCGCCAAGAAGGAGATGGTGGAGGCGAACCTGCGCCTCGTCATCTCCATCGCCAAGAAGTACACCAACCGCGGCCTGCAGTTCCTCGACCTGATCCAGGAAGGCAACATCGGCCTGATGAAGGCGGTCGACAAGTTCGAGTACCGCCGCGGCTACAAGTTCTCGACCTACGCCACGTGGTGGATCCGGCAGGCGATCACCCGCTCGATCGCCGACCAGGCGCGCACCATCCGCATCCCCGTGCACATGATCGAGACCATCAACAAGATCGTGCGCACCAGCCGGCAGATGCTCAACGAGATCGGCCGCGAGCCGACCCCGGAAGAGCTCGCCGAGAAGCTCGGCATGCCGCTCGAAAAGGTGCGCAAGGTCCTCAAGATCGCCAAGGAGCCGCTGTCGCTGGAGACGCCCATCGGCGACGAGGAGGATTCGCACCTCGGCGATTTCATCGAGGACAAGAACGCCATCCTGCCGATCGACGCCGCGATCCAGTCCAACCTGCGCGAGACCACGACGCGGGTGCTCGCCTCGCTCACGCCGCGCGAGGAGCGCGTGCTGCGCATGCGCTTCGGCATCGGCATGAACACCGACCACACGCTGGAGGAAGTCGGCCAGCAGTTCTCGGTCACCCGCGAGCGCATCCGGCAGATCGAGGCCAAGGCGCTCAGGAAGCTGAAGCATCCGAGCCGGTCGCGCAAATTGCGCTCGTTCCTGGACAACTGATCGAGATGAGCAACGAGAGCGGCACGCAACGCGATTTCACCGTCGTCGTCGAACGCGACGAGGAGGGGAATTACGTTGCGTCGGTTCCCGCGCTCGCCGGCTGCCATACGCAAGCGCGCTCGCTTGATGAATTGATCGAGCGCGTTCAGGAGGCGATTGCGGTGTGCCTCGAAGAAGACGCCGCCGCCGCGCGTCCGACGCTTGAGTTCATCGGTGTTCAGCGCGTGACCGTCCCGGCATGAGCCGGCTGCCTCGCCTGACCGGCGCCGAAGTCATTGCGGCGCTCGCGCGGGCCGGTTTCATCGATTCCCGCGTCAAAGGCAGCCATCATCGGCTGCGCCACGCCGATGGCCGCGTGACGACCGTACCGGTCCACGGCGCCGAGATTATCGGCCCGGGGCTGCTGGCGAAAATTCTGCGCGACTGCGATCTGTCCCGCGAGGAATTCGAGAACTTGCTTCGAGGCTAGTGCTTCGTACTCACCTCGCTCACCCCGCGCGAGGAGCGCGTGCTGCGCATGCGCTTCGGCATCGGCATGAACACCGACCACACGCTGGAAGAGGTCGGCCAGCAATTCTCGGTGACCCGCGAGCGTATCAGGCAGATCGAGGCCAAGGCGCTCAGGAAGCTGAAGCATCCGAGCCGGTCAAGGAAACTCAGGAGCTTTTTGGATAACTGACGTCAGTCAGTATTGACTTGTTGCAGCGGAAATAAGAGGTCCCGGCACGAAAGCGCCGGGGCCAGTTTGTTTGCAAAGCGAGAGATGCGGCCTTCCCGCCGTCACCGACAGCTCGCGGGTATGAGATTGGTTTAGCTCCGCAGCGGTCGCGTCAACGATTCGAGGCACTGAGCGCGGCAATCTGACCGATAATGCTTTCTCGTGCTGCATCGATCCTCGAGGCGGATGTCTTTTTCGAAAGATCGCTACGAGCTTTCCGTCCGAGGAAATACGCAATTCGCTCGGCGTTTGCTCCGCTCGGATGCGGTAGTCCCATAACAACTTGTTTACGAGACAAAAGCCCTTGCTGGACAATCCAACTTATCCCTTCCGTTGCCGCTGGCCCCAAAGGAACCCAGAGTGCGTTAGGAAGCGCCTTCGCCTCTTCGCCAAGAAACTCCTCTAGCATCGCCGTAAGGGTCTGGTTCGCAGTCATGGAGGGGATGCCCGAATAGTTCTTGCCATCAAGATAAACTGGATACCGCAGGGCACTCGTGAAATGCACGAGGTCGCTTCGCTGTAACCAGAGTTCGGCGGTGGTGCTTATGTTGAGAAAGGCAGGCACACCGATATGGTCGAGCATCGCAATCAGATTTGCCCGCATCGGGCCAGAGAAGCTGGCGAAGACTTTTGCAGCCTTAATGGCCTCTGCCTCCTGCCGGCCCGCAAGCAAAACACGTCGGGCTTCACACAATGCGTTTCTTGCCTGCTGAAGTCCTGGTGTTATTCCAACGATGACGATCTGTGCCGTCGGTTCAACATACTCAAAGGGCGCATAGTGAACGGTGATCCTGCCACTCTGGCTGAGACGGAGTTTTCCGCCAGAACTCGCGTCCGCGTGAACGGCCGCTTCTGACGCAGCGAGTAACACATCGCGAAATTGGCTAATCGTCGTCATTCCCCATCCTTTCAATGCTTTTGGAAACGCTTTGTCCGATACCCAGCCGTGATGATGACTCCGGCGTCGCTTATGACCGCATAGGCATTCATGTATCGTTCGAATTTGCGAGCAGTTTCGGCGTCGGCTTCTCGCTTCAGTCGTTGGCGCGAAGCCTTGTCAAAGAAGATTTGTTCGGAACCGTAAGATCTTGAGGAGTTTCCGAACTGCAGCAAGAATTCAATCGCGTCTTCTGAAATGCTTCGCTGTTGCATGCGACGCTTTGCATGAAGGGTGATTGTGACCGGGTTCATCACGGTGCTCCCATGTTTCCTGCGTCGCGTCGAAGGCTGACCTCAAGTGCCTTGCCCACGAACAACGGCACCTCGAAATCGAGCGCTTGGGCCAGTCGACATGCGCGGCTCTCGTCGAACTTGAACGAGCCACGGCACCACTTTTCAACCTCATCGGCAGTCCAGCCAAGTGCAGCCGGCGCCGCTTCGGGCGAACCGAATGTCGACCAAAGCTGGCGTTGGACAACATTTCCGAGCGCTTCCGCCGATCGGATATCGCGCAGGTGTTCCGCCAGGAAGCGGTCCTCGCTCGGACGTTGCGGCGACGGAATGAAGCCGCGGCGTCCCTTCAGCCAGTTCAAGGCTTCTTCGTGCTCAACGCTGACAGGCTTAGAACCCGTGGCACGAAGACCATTTTCGCTCTTGTCCGCGATCGCATTCCGAACTGCACCTTCGGTCATGTTGGAGAGTAGTGCCAACTCACGCGTTGTGAACGTGTGACTGCCGGCGCCGCTCTCGTCCCATTCCAGTTTCCACCGGGCGAAGGCGGCATCGGCCACCATCTGGCAGTAGCCGTCCGGGGTGATGAAGCGGTGCGTTTCCCCGCCTGCGCTGATGCCGCCAACACGTGGCGTTCCTTCCATGAAGACGTTCAGGTCTTGGAACTCGCTGCCGTCGAAGGCTGTCAACACGCTCGGCGCGAAGGCAATGTCGTAGCCCCTCGCAAACTTGTCAGCGATTGGGAAGCGGCCGAGGTCGACCTTATCTGGCGAACTCGAAACAGTATTGCCCTTCCTGCGGCACGGGGATGCCGATGAAACCCAGGGCAGCTTGCTCGCCTGCGCCCAAAAGAATGTGGTCGGCTTCGAAGAGAAAGATGGTTCGGAGTTCGCTGAGCATCTCTTCCTTGGTAAATCGTGTCATTTGAGGGTTCCATGCAAATATGCAGCGTGTTTGCAACACATAGCTCATTTTGCCGCAGAGATGCAAGGGCAAAATTATAAATATGCAAAATATTATCATATATTTGGATTAGATTAGTTTTTTCAGATAGTTACTGTGGCGCTCGCGGCAGCTGTTCGACCAGATCGGCCGCGAGCCCACCCCGGAGGAGTTCGCCGAGAAGCTCGGCATGCCGCTGGAGAAGGTGCGCAAGGTCCTCAAGATCGCCGAGGAGCCGCTCTCGCTGGAGACGCCGATCGGGCGACGAGGAGGAACCCCGTCAGCCTGATCTGGCGGCTTTGACGTGGCACAACGAAAATCTCTTCAAAGGTTAGCGTTTCGCACCCCAAGGACCATATTCCTGCCATAATATAGGATCATATTCCGCGTCACCTCCCCCGCGCGAGGGGCTTTCTGCAGGACATGCCGAACGTGGGGTGAGGGGCGGCGCCCGCTGGCGGGGCTTGTAACCGCAGCCACCGGGAGGCCCCGGGTCACCGTCCGGCCCCACTACGAGGGCCTGCCTTGAATGGCTGGACGCGGCGCGGACGAAGGGCGGCGAAAGCTGCCCGGATCGGGGGCCCGGCTCGGGCCCCGTCCGCGCCCGGAAGTTACGGTCCCGGGGACAGAAAAGCCGCCCGTGGAGCGCCGGAAGGCGACGCGCCCGTCGCCCGGGCGCGGCCCGCCGAAGCCTGATGGCGGCGGCGGGTGAACCCAGTGGTTGCGCCTTTCGGCGCTCCACGCCCTCGCACTTTGGGGGCGACCCCGGCCCCGTTTTGACGGACGCGCGGGGCGAACGCGGAAGGGCAATCCTCCGGCGCGGAGGCCCGCGCGCGGAGACGGTGATGCGCGCCCGCAGACGTCCCCCGAAAGCGCGAACATGAACACGAGCCTGAACACACGGATGAGCGCGACGAAGAACACGAACGGCAAGACGGGCAGGCATGCGGCCGCGACGGCGGCCGAAAATACGGCCGGGCTCAAATCAGGGACGCGGGGCATGCGCCGCCGCGCGCGGCGCGACAGGCGCGACGCCGACGCCCTCGTTCCCGACACGCCGCCGGCCGACATCGACGCGTTGCGCTATGAACTGGCGCGCCGCATCAGCCGCTTCGTCGGCGACCGGCGTCGCGCCTGGCGCACGTGCAGCGAACCGGCCTGCCGGCGGCATCGTTGCTGCCGGGCGCCGCACATCCATTGCAGCAACGCGCCGCCGCCGAGGCCCGATCCGGACGGCCGGCGCGCCGCGCGCGCCATGGCGCAGGTGCAGCGCAGGTTGCGCGAGGTGCACGCGCGGCAGGCGGAAAAGGGGTGACGGTATTGCCGTGCTCGTGCCCCATGCGACCCATCATCGCCTTTCGTCCGCCGCACGCGCGTGCGATGCTCACGGCCATTCGGGGGAATCAACGAGGTCTTTGCATGCTCCTTCGCACGCTCGCGGCTCTTCTCTTCTCCGCTATTCTCGCCGCCCCCGCCGCCGCCGCCGCCCAATGCGGCGGCGATTTCAACGGCTTCCTGCGCCAGATGGCGCGGGACGCGCAGGCGCAGGGCGTTTCCCCGCGCGTCATCAACGCGGCCTTTGACGGCCTCACCCCCAACGCCAGGGTCATGGCCTTCGACCGCCGCCAGGCGCACGCCTTCCGCCGCGAGGGCAGCTTCGAGAAATTTGCCCGCACCCGCGTCACCGCCGGGCGCATCAATCGCGCCAAAAAGCTGTTGCGCCGCCACGCCGCGCTGTTTGCCCGCGTCGAACAGCGTTACGGCGTGCCGAAGGAACTGGTGATGGCGATCTGGACCATGGAAACCGACAACGGCGTCGCCGACATGGGCAAGCTGCCGGTGGTGCAGACGCTCGCCACGCTGGCGCATGATTGCCGGCGCTCCGAGCTGTTCCAGCGCGAGCTGATTGCCGCGCTCCGGATCCTTCAGCGCGGCGACCTGCCGCCAAGCGAGATGGTCGGGGCGTTCGCCGGCGAGATCGGACAGACCCAGTTCCTGCCGTCGTCCTACATCAAGTACGGCGTCGATTTCGACGGCAATGGCCACGTCGACCTGCGCCACAGTGTGGCGGATGTGCTCGCCTCCACCGCCAATCTCCTGAAGGTCAATGGCTGGCGTGCCGGCCAGCCGTTCGAGATGGGCACGGAGAATTTCGAGGTGATGCGGGAGTGGAACCGCTCCGAGATCTACCGCCGCGCGCTGGTGCTGCTCGCGCACAAGCTCGGGGGCTAGATGCGCGGCCGCGTAGTCCGCATGGAGCGAAGCGGAATGCGGGAAGCGCAGTCCCCGGGTTCGCAGGTCTTAGCCGGCCTTCATGATCTTCTTCGGCCTGGCGCCGACGCGCGCGATACTCTTGATCCTGAGCGGCGCCCGGCCGGACTTTCCGGCGATCTCGCGGTCCTGCTCGATGATGAAGCCGCGCGCCGGCTCGTCCTTCTCCATCCCGCCGAGCAGTTCCGCCGGGACCCGCCGGTTGGAGCGCTGCGAGCCGTCCTCGTAGATCACGTTGAAGAGCACGAACTCGTTCCTGGGATTGCTGCCCGGCTTTTTCGCCATGTTCGGCCTCCGTCAAAGAACGAAACCCCGCGCTCATGCGGGGTTATGATGTTGGGCGCGATATAGGGGAGGGCGGCCGCAATTGCAAATCGAGATGGCGCGCAGCGGCCCCCTGCCGGAGCCTGTCCCCGCGCATGCGGGGACGGAAATGAGCAGAGAATGCTTCAATCCCGGCGGATCGAACGCTCGCCCCTCACTCCAGCCCCTCGATCATGCGCACGTCGCGCACGGCGCCGTCGCCGAGCACGCGTACCGCCTCCTGATAGGCGGGACTGTCGTGGGCGGCGATCGCCTTTTCGAGGCTGGGGAATTCCGCCACCACGATGCGCTCCTTCTGTCCGGCCTCGTAGGCCATCTGCGCGGTGCCGCGGCAGAGGTAGCGCGCACCGAACGGCGCCGTGGCGGGTCCCGCCAATTTGGCGTAGCCCGCGAGCTTCTCGGGGTCCTTGATCTCGCGGTAGCAGGTGATCCAGTAGGCCTTGGGCATGTCCTTCTCCCCGATGTCGAAAAGCCGATTGCGTCTGGTCAGCCGTCAAGGCTCCACCAGTTCCACCCGCCGGTTGAGCGCACGGCCTTCGTCCGTGGCGTTGGAGCCGACCGGCGCCAGATAGCCGACGCCTGCCGTGCGCAGCCGCCCGCGCGCGATCTTGTAGCCGCCCACGAGAGCGGCCGCTACCGCCTCCGCGCGCTTGCGCGACAGACTCATGTTGTAGTCGTAGGCGCCCTGGTTGTCGGTGTGGCCGACGATGAAGACGTTGAGCCCGGGCTTTCCACGCAACAGTCTGGCAATCTCGTCCAGCGTCGGCTTGCTCTCCGGTTTGACCACCGCCTTGTCGGTGTCGAAATAGATGCCATAGAGCGCGATGTGACCCTTCTCGCCCAGTCCCTTGGCCATGGCGGCGGCGTCGACCATCTTGTTCTCCATGGCGCCGGCCACCGCGACGATGAGTTGGGTATAAATACGGTTGTTGCTCTTGCTGGTCAGCACCGAGGCGTAAACATCGCTGGCGCCGTCCTTCTTGTGGCCGGCGTAATAGCGGAAGTTGAAACCGTCGACGATCATCTGCGGGAGCGGCAGGGTGTCGAGTGCGCGGCTGAAGGCGAGCCCGCCGCATTCCTTGGTATCGCAGGCGAGCAGGGTTTCGAAGCCGGCCTTGCCCAGCTGATTCTCGAAGTTGCGCGACACCTCCAGGATCGAGGGCCCGGCTCCGGTGCGGTAGGCGATGCGCGTCACGCGGCCTTCCAGCCGCCGCTGGTCGGCCGGCTTGCCGCCCTTGAAAGGCGCGGCTTCCACGCGCGTGGCGTCAAAGTCCTTCGCCTTGTAGCCGGTGATGACACTGTCCCTGAAGCGGCCGATGCCGGGATAATCCTTCGCACCTTTGACGTCGCCCGACTGGGCAGCGGCGGCGAGCGTGCCCGCAAACATCAGCGCGGCGGCGAACAGAAGCGAGCGCGGGGCGGGAAGCGAAAGCTGCATTGCATCGATCTCCTCGATTGCGAGGGCAACAGGTACAGCACGCGCGTGGATCGCCGCGCTGTCTTCATAAGTTCAAAACTCCAGGGTGAACGGCCGATGACGCTATGCCGGGACGATCAGGTTTCGGCTGTCGCGGGTGCCCGCTCGGCCGAGGCATCGCCTTCCGGCCCGCGCCCGAGCGCCATGACGGCGGTGCCCATCGCCGCGCTGCCGAAGGTGATGAAGAAGTCGAACATCAGAATCCCGATCACCGCCGCCGGCTCGTGATCGGAGAAGATCATGTGCCGGATGTTGAGAGGGTTGAGTACCAGAAGCCCGACGATCATCAGTACGGCGATGATGGCGCCGATAACGAGGTTGATGGCGAGCAGGCGAAACAGCGGCAGTTTGAGCAGATGCATGGCCGGCGCGGAGGCTCCCTCGAAAGCGGCGGTCTTGATGGCGCTTCTGGTGAATCTATCGCAGTGCCGCGGTTGCGGGCAATGCGGTCGGCGTGCGGTGCACAATGGGGTCGCTTTCCGCGCAAGCCATGCTCCGTTACCATCCGCGCGGAAAAAAGACGAAACGGAGCCTTCCCCATGAAACTGCCCAGCCGCATCGTTGACATCTCGGCGACGCTCGACAACGAGACCGTCCTCGATCCGCCCTTCATGCGGCCCAAGATCGACTACAAGACCGGCAAGGATAATGCCTGGATGCTGCTGGACGGCTTTCCCGGCCTCAAGGCCGAGGACCTGCCGGATGGCGAGGGGTGGGCCTTCGAGATCGTCAATCTCGCCACCCACAACGGCACCCATATGGATGCGCCCTACCACTTCCAGTCGAAGGACATCCACGGCAACCGCATGGTCACCATCGACGAGGTGCCGCTCGACTGGTTCTTCCGTCCCGGCGTGAAGCTCGACTTCCGCCATCTGCCCGACGGCCACATCGTCAGCGCGGCGGAGGTGGAGGCCGAGCTCAAGCGCATCGGTCATGAATTGCAGCCGATGGACATTGTGCTGGTCAACACCCGCGCGGCCAGCCGCATCGGCCACGACGACTACATGTCCGCCGGCATCGGCATGGGCCGCGAGGCCACGCTTTATCTGACGTCGCGCGGCATCCGCGTCACCGGCATCGACGCCTGGGGCTGGGACGCGCCTTTCGTGCACACCCGCAAGAAGTGGGAAGAGACGCACGACCCCTCCATTATCTGGGAGGGCCACAAGGCCGGCCGCGAAATCCCCTATTGCCATATGGAGAAGCTCTGCAATCTCGAGCAGCTCCCGTCCGACGGCTTCACCGTCGCCTGTTTCCCGGCCAAGATCAAAGCCGCCTCCGGAGGCTGGACGCGGGCGGTCGCCTTGTTCGATTGAGCAGGGCCGTCCATGCCCGCTTGTCCCCGGTACTGCCCGGGTTGCGGCCATCGGCCGACGAGCCCCATGCCGTAACCGCAAAGGATCAAATCCGCCCGCCGCGCGTTGTCGGTTTCAGGAGGTTCGAACGCAGGTGAATCGATGCGATCCTTGGCGCTCCTCGGGATGCTGGCCTTATGCGTAGCGGTCGCCGGGGGAATCTATTTTTTCGGCGGATTTTACAGCGTCTCTGCGGCGAACGGCGGCAATACCGCGCTCGAATGGGCCGTGCGTAAGGTGCGGATGGCGTCGGTGGCCCAGCATGGAAGCGCGCCGGCGCCGCCGGTATGGTTCGATGATTCGGAGACGGTGCAAGCCGGCGCCCGGGAATTCGCCGAGGAAGGCTGCGTCCATTGCCACGGGGCACCCGGCACAAAGCCGAGCCCCATGGTGCGAGGTATGCGTCCTCAACCGCCCGAGCTCGCGCGCGCCGCTCAGCGCCTGTCGAACGACGAGTTGTTCTGGGTGGTCAAGAACGGCATCCGGATGACCGGCATGCCGGCCTTCGGCGGCATGGACAACACGGAGATCTGGCGTGTGGTCGCCTTTGTCAACCGTATGAGCTCGATCACGCCGATGCAGTACGAGCGCTGGAGTGCCGCAGCGGGCGGACACGCCGAGGTCGGTGAAACCCATGGACACGGCAGTGCCGAATCCGGGAAGCAAGCAGACCGGCATTGACGCTCCGGACCCGGCATTCGGAACGTAGGTGAAGGGTAAGCGTCGAGGCTAATCCTTTCCGGTCTTCAACTCGACGTTCTCGAATGTCACATCGGCGCCTTCGCTGAAGCGATTGCCGTTTTTCTTGTCGTGACGATGAAACTGCGGTGCCGGAAAACGCACGCGCAACGTATAAGTCCCGTCGCCCGGCACCATCCAGTTGCGGCCGTAGTGATAGAGATAGGGATGCCACAGCAACGGATGCCGGTGGGTTCCGATCACCTTGCCCTTGCTGTCAGTCACGGAGACGTCGACATCGAGACCGGGGATCAGCCGCCCGTCGGCGCGGTCGCGCACCGCGACCTCGATGTGGATGTTCTCGTCCTGCGGCTCCTGCCATTCGAAGCCGCCGTTCCTGGGGGTGTACATGCCCTCGGCCTTCTCCACCGCATAGGCGATGAGATAGTCGCCGCTTTCGATCTCCCGGCCGCCGTCCGCGATATCTTCCAGCATGTGTTTGAGTGTGCGGCCGAAGGCCTCGCCCTCCGCGCGGCCGAGTTCGAGGCCCCGCTTGTCGCCCTCGTCGCTGGGCTTCAGGGTCGCAGCGGTCGTCGTCATGTCGTTCACCTCCGTTAACCTGTGTTCGGAGGAACAACGCCGCAGCGGCCGATTCTTTCCGCGTTTTGTGGGGTTCGACAGCAAATTCAGGCGACCATATGCAACCTTTACGCACGACTATGAAAAAAATATCGATATAGAGGTATTTATGCATGCACTGAGCGCATGGCTTATATGCTGGTATACCACTTCATTGCAGTGCAAAATGTTCTATATCGCAGTGCAACAACACCAAGAAACTTAAAGGGAAAAGCGTTCGGGACGGGGCCTGAAAACAGGAGCTGACCCATGGCTTACGCCCACACTGCGATCGATGCCCGCGATATCGCGATTTCGCAACCCGCAGCCCCGCACCGCGGCCTGTTTCGCCGGCTGATTGACGGCCTGATGGCCGCGCGGATGCGCCAGGCCGAACGCGAGATTGCGATTTACGTCGGCGGGAACGGCGGTCGCTTCACGGACGAAACCGAGCGCGAAATCGAGCGCCGTTTCCTGTCCAACCCGAACCGCTTCTGATGACCAACCCGAACCGCTTCCGATGAATTGAAGGAGAACCGAGATGTCGATTTTGGAAACCCGCGCACCGGCCGCCCCGTCCAGGCTGTGGTCGCTGCCCTACACCGTGTTCGCGGGCGTTGTCGCCTACGCGAAGATCCTTGCGGAATCGTTCGCCGAGGCCCAGCGCATGGCGCGTGAAGCCGAGCGCCGCTTCCCGCACACCTACGACTGGTAAGCCGCGCTACCATCTTGTGCGGTAGTACAACGCCATGCGCGGGGCTTGCCCCGCGCATCGTCTTTTGGGCTGGCCGGTTCCGGCCGGGCCGGGGCGGTCACGCCACGCCTTCCACCACGCGCATGTCACGCACGACGCTGTCGGTGCCGAGGGTTTCGAGTGCCTGTTTGTAGGCCGGCGTGTCATGCGCGGCGATCGCCGCGTCCACGCTGTCGAACTCGATCATCACCACGCGCTCGTTCATGCCGGCCTCATAGGTCTTGGCCGGATTTCCGCGCACCAGGAAGCGCCCGCCGGCCGCGGTGATCGCCGGTCCCGCGAGCCTGGCGTAGGCCTGCCAGGCTTCCGGATTTTTCACACTGCGATAGGTCACCACCCAATAGGCTTTCGGCATTTTTCGTCCTCCCCGTTTTCGTCGGTTGACCCTCTTTTAGCGCCATTTGCAGGCGCGGTCGCGTACCGCGAACCTGCAATAGCGGCTGACGAGAAGAGTTCTCACATCGGCTTGGCCGGTGGCGGTTCATCTTCCGGCGGCAACACCTCCACGTCGATGACTTCCACCGCGGGCGCTTCCGCGGCCGGCATGTCCGTCCCGGGCGCCGGCGGATAGGGCTCCGGCGCGATCACCAGAGGGTCTTCGGGATCGAGCGTCTCACTGGTGAAAACGGTACCAACCGGAGCGGTGGTGGCGAGATCGAATTCGGTCTTCTCCGGCGGGGCAAGCGACGGCTGCACCTTGATGCGGTAGAACACATAGCCGGCCAGCGCCGCCGCCACCACGGCGTTGAACAGGAACAGCGAGCGCGGGCCCAGCGCGTCCATCACGGCTGGCGCCAGCAGGGGGCCGATGACCGCGCCCACCGCGTTGGCGAGCAGGACGGTGGCGGCGGTCGACATCATGTCGCTCGTGTCCGTCTTGTCGTAGGCGTGCGCGGCGGCGAGTGCGTAGCCCGGCAACGCCAGCGCGCCGTACACGAAGCCGAAACCGACCAGCAACCACGCGGACTTGGCGAACAGCCACAGCAACAGGCCGCTCACCCCCGTGCCGATCAGCAGTACCAGCAGCACCAGGCGCCGGTCGTAGCGGTCGGACAGGCGGCCGGCGGGCCATTGCGCCGCCGCGCCGGCCAAAGTCGCGGCGCTCATGAACACAGCCACCTCCGCGACGTTGAGCCCGCTGCGCGCGGCCGAAACCGGCCCCAGCCCGAAGAAGGCGCCGTTGAACGCGCCGATGGCAAAGCTCGCCACCAGCCCGACCGGCACCGTTTGATAGACGTGCCACGGGCGGAAGCTGACCATGGTGACCGCGGCCGGCTGCGCCGAGCGCGTGAGCGCCACCGGCACGATCGCGAGCGAGGCCAGCATCGCCGCCAGGATGAAGTTTTCCGCGCCCTCGATCGGATAGACCATCACCATCAATTGTCCCGCCGTGAAGGCGACATAGATCACCATCACGTAGGACGACATCACGAAGCCGCGCGCCTCGTTGCTGGCGCGGTCGTTGAGCCAGCTTTCGACCACAAGATAGAAGCCGGCGATGCAAAAGCCGTTGACCAGGCGAAAAACGACCCACGGCCAGACCGCATTGGCGAGCGGATAGGCGAGGCCGACCACCACCGCGAGCGCGACCAGCGCGGCGAAAGCGCGGATGTGGCCGGCGCGCAGGATGATATAGGGCGCGAGCAGGCAGCCCCCGACGAAACCGGCATAGTAGGCCGAGCCGATGCCGCCGATCTCGATCGCGCTGAAACCCTCGACGTGGCCGCGCAGTGGCAGCAACGTGAACTGCAGGCCGTTGCCCGCGAGCAAGAAGGCGACGCCGAGCAGGAGCGATGCGATCGGGCGCAGGTTCTTGCGCATGCGGGGACTTTCTCGCTCCGCTCTTTGGGAGCGCGCCGGCCTGAGTGCGTAGCGGCGTCGCGCCGGAGCCGACATAGACGGAAACGGTTGGCCCGCCAAGGGGCCGCATCGCCCGGCCGGGCCCCTCGCCGACAAAAACTATCTCCGGCGGTGCCCGACATTCGCCCGGTCTTGCCTGCGGCTGCAGAACTCAAGAACGCGTGGGCACCGCTCGCGCGATGCCCACCCGACGCGGTCGCACCGGAAGCAGGTTGCGGGCCGCCCGGTCTTACTCCGCAGGCTTGCGCGGATAGCCGTTGGTCCGGTGATCGGTCCAGGCAAGAACGCCCGCGGAAATGACGAACATCGCGACGACGGCGCTGATGAAGATGATCGTTTCGGTCAGCATGGTCTTCGTTCCCGGATGGGAAGGTCCCGCTCGAAACGATCGTTGCCGGGGGGGCGGGAACTCAGACCTGGATCAAGGCGCCTCGCGGTACTCCTGTCCCGCACACTTCACGGCGCATACCCAAGCGCAACACGGGGAAGCAATTCGTGATGGAACCCTGCGGTATGCGCCCGCTTTCGTCACAAACTTGCCGGACTTGCCCTCGAAACGCCGTTCATCTGCACACCGACCCGGGGATGCCTCATGACTCGAACAGCATGCATCGTCACGATCCTGGCGGCCGTCGCCGCGTCGACATCGACTGCGAGTGCGCGCGATCGTTACGCGCTGCGTGATGCCAACGGCAATCTCGAAGCACTGATTACCCGCTATGCCGCCGCCAACAATGTGCCGGAGCGCCTGGTGCGCCGGGTCATTCATCGCGAAAGCCGCGGCAATCCGCGCGCCGTCAGCAAGGGTAATTTTGGCCTGATGCAGATCCGTCTCGCCACCGCCCGCCAGATGGGGTATCGCGGCAACGCGCGCGGCTTGCTCGATGCCGAAACCAACATGCGGTACGCGGTGAAATATCTCGCCGGCGCCTGGCGCGTCGCCGGCGGCAACGCGGACCGCGCCGTGCACTACTATGCCGCGGGCTACTACTACGCTGCCAAACGCAAAGGCTTGCTTGACCGCAGCAAGGCCGATCCGGTCGCCGCTTTCGCGCAAGCAGCCGCGGGTGGCCGCAGCAGCGTGAAGCTTGCGAAGGACATTGGCAGCATCAAGCTGACCAACGACGGCAGGTATATTCAGGTCAGCGAAGCCGTTCCTGACTGAGCAGCGGCCGGGTAGGGGCTAACGCGCCGGCGTTTGCTTCTGCCAGCTGTTGTTCGGCACGTAGGGAATGGCGGGCTTGATCGGCTCGAACTTCGCGTTGGGGTCGAACCTGGCATCCGGATCGAACGCCTTGATCAGCAGCGCGAACAGGGCGAGCTCCGGCGGTATGACCTCCGGCTTCGTCTTGTTCCTGGCGCGCGAGACATGATGCACGCGGCGTTGCGGCTGCTTCACCTTGGTGTCGCGCGCGCGCCGCAGGTCCAGCTGCCTGAGCACCGGCGGTCGCTCGCGCGGCAGCGTCACCGTCAATTCGGTCGACGACGCTTCACCGATGCCGACCGGAATTGTAGCGGTGCGGTCAGCCGGCTCGATCGAGCCGGTAATGTCGTCGCTGTCTTTCTCGACCGGCTGTTCCGGCAGGCCGGCGATCCTGGTCGCCGGCGGCGGCGCGACATCGGCCCGGATGCGGCTGCCGTTGGTCTCGAGCGATGACGCCGGTGCGGCAACGTCCTGCTGTGGCGGCGCCGCAGCCGCGAGCGACCCAGGGTCTTGGGCTGGTATCGGTGCGATCGACGCCAGCTGCGTGGGGGCCTCGCGCTCCGGTTTCGGCGGGAGAGGCGCCGGCACGACGTCGGCAGCGGCCTCGGCGATCTTCGGTTCGGCCGCGAGGGGCTCTGGATTGCTGACTGCGGAATCCGGCTCATTGGCGACGGGGTCGTGTTGGACGGCGACTTGCGCCGGCTCGGCCGCTTGCGGCTGTGCTTCGACCGCAGTGGCGTCGGCAACCTTCGGCTCGATGATGACCTCCGGGGTGGCTTCGATCGGTGCAGTCGCCGCGATCTTCGGCTCGGCTGTAACGGGCTTCGGCTCGTTGGGAACGGGTTCATGTTCGGCGACGAGGGGCGCCGGCTCAGGTGTTTCCGGCTGCGCTTCGACCGGGGTGGTGTCGGTCGGCGCGGCGGCTTCCGGTCCGGCTTCGGCAGGCGCGGCCCTGGCTACCTTCGGCTCATCGGCTGCGGGTTCGGCAGACACAGCCTCCGCGATTTCCGGCCTGGCTTCTGTTGGCGCGGCCTTGGCAACGTTCGGCGCGGGTTCGACCGGCGCAGGCGTGGGGACCATCGCGACCGGCGGCTCGCTGCGGATCACCGTGTCGCGCAGGTCGCGCAGGCGCTCGACTTCGTCGGCCCGCCGCAAGGCGGCCTGGATAAGGAATTGCCGCCACTCCGGATGCTCGGTGCGATCGATCATGGCACCGCGCGCCGGTTGCAGCGCTGCGCGCGCAGACGGACTCGTTGCCCGCGGCGGGTTGAGCGCCAGCAGCAGGATCGCAATGGCGAGGAGTACGCCGCCAACCGGAATCAATCGAAAGAGCGGCAGCATGCCTTGTGCATAACTGAGTCGCGAACAATGCCAAAGCCGCTAGAAAAGCATTCATGCGGCCCGGGCGTGTGAAATAGCGGCGGCCGGTGACATTGCAGGCGGTGCTTGCTAGGAAAACGGGCACCGTCTGGTGCGCTGTAAGGGGAGCGTCATGTTGAACAAGCCGGCCTGTCCGATCATCGCCATCGAGGAGCATTATTGGGACCCGGAGCTGGCCAAACACTATACCCCCGCTGAACTCAGTCGTGGCGCGACGGCGGAGCGGCTCTACGATTTCAGCACCAGCCGCATCAAGGAAATGGACGAGGCCGGCATCGACATGCAGGTGCTGTCGCACGGCGCGCCTTCCACCCAGACGCTGCCCGCCGACATCGCCGTCGACCTGACGCGCGGGGTCAATGATCGTCTCGCCCGGTCCTGCGCCGCCAATCCGAAGCGCTTTGCGGCCTTTGCCGCGCTGCCGACCGCCGTGCCCGACGCCGCGGCCGACGAGCTCGAGCGTTGCGTCACCACCCACGGCTTCAAGGGCGCCATGATCCACGGCCCTTCGAACGGCGAATTCCTCGATCTCAGGAAGTTCTGGCCAATCTACGAACGCGCCGAGAAGCTCGACGTGCCGATCTATTTCCATCCGGCGCTGCCGATGAAGCACGTGACCGATCTCTACTATCGGGACTACCTGAAGGACTTTCCGTCGTTCGAACGTCCGGCCTGGGGCTTCACCGTCGAGACCGCGACCCAGGCGATCCGCCTGGTGCTGTCCGGCGTGTTCGAGAAGCACCCCAGGCTCAAGGTCATGCTCGGCCATTTCGGCGAGACACTGCCGTTCCTGTTGTGGCGCACCGACGCCGCGCTCGCGCGCCCCGGTCACAAGTCGGTCAGCTTCCGCGAAATTTTCACCAACAATTTCTATGTCACCACGTCCGGTTTCTTCTCCGACGCGGCGCTGCTGTGCTGCGTGATGGAGATGAGCGTCGACCACATCCTGTTCGCGGTCGACTGGCCCTTCGTGATGAACCCGCCGGCGGTGGACTGGATGAAGGACGTGCCGCTGTCCGATACCGACAAGGCGAAGATATTGAGCGGCAACGCCCAGCGGCTGCTGAAGCTGTAATCAGCCCACCGGATGCGCCTTGTAATAGGCGGCACACTCGGGCGACTGCTTCCAGGCCGCGTTGCCGCGCCAGGCATAGTGGCGCGAGACCATGTCGCTGCCGTAGCGCACGCGAAACAGCAGGGTGCGCTCCGGCCCGTTCTCGTATTCGTGTACCTCGCCGGCCGGATGCACCACGAAGGCCCCCGGCGTCACGGCGACGGTTTCAGTCGGCGTGCGCATGGTGCCGCCGCCGGAAAAGCAGAAATAGATCTCGGTCGCGTCCGGGTGGCAGTGATAGGGGCTGATCTGGCCCGGCTCCCAGCAGGCGACGGTGAAATCGCCGGCCGCTTCCGTGCCGAGGATCTTCTCGACGTGATGCTTCGGATTCCACTCCTGCTCGCGTTCGAGGCTGAAAACATGCATGATGCCGGCGCTCCCTGATTTTGTCCGGTCAAGTCTAACCCGGCTTGCGGCCGGGCAGGAGAGGGCAATTGCGCATGGGCCGCCCGCATTGATAGAAGGTGGCGGCCGACTGCGCCGGGCCCGTAGCTCAATGGTTAGAGCCGACCGCTCATAACGGTCTGGTTGGAGGTTCGAGTCCTCCCGGGCCCACCACGCATTCCCTCTCGGACCTGACGCACCCGGATGCTCCGGCCGCGAACTCCCTGTTTTTGGGGAACAGAGACCGTCGTCTCGGAGATCGGTGCAACCGGGTCTGGTGTTCAGAGGTCGAGGCCGAGCCCCGGTGGAACCCTTCGGCTGGCATATCGCAGAGCGGCGCAAACCGTAGCTTCGCTTCCGGGGCCGAAATCCGGGCCAGCACAATGCATCCCGACGTGCGGCGGGCGATGAAATCGTCCAGAGAAACCGGTCATCCACTATCGGCGCATCTCTGCGCGGCTTCCGCGTGCCCCGATGGCGCGCCACGGCTGACTGCACGCTCGGTCAAATTTCTTGATGCTGGATTGACAAATGAAACGCCATGACGCCGCGCGTGGTTCAGTTCAAAGCCAATGTTCTATCGACCTTTCTGGTCAGTCTCACAAATCGGGAACCGCCATTCCGGCACGACGGCTCGTTGACTATCTACGCGGTCAAAAAAATGATAGCGGGGGCGCCGTGGCGCCGACCTCAAGCGTGAAAGTGTGAAATCGTGTACGGAGGGCCTCCATGGCATCGCAGGAATTGTCATTCACTTATTTCCCCGACAACTATCGCTGGTCGCACGGGCTGTTGATTGGGCTCAACATGGCGCCCTGGGGCGGCGCCGAAATCGGCGAGGTCAACCGGATCGGCTTGCGGCTGAAAGATCACGTCGGCGACGACGACGTCTGGTTCCGCGAATGGGCGCGTGAAGCGCGTACGGTGGAGGAGCGTGGCCGCGAACGCATTGCCGACGGCTTTGCCGTGAGCGGCGCGCAATATCTTCAGCGCGCCAGCGCCTATTATCACGTCGGCGAGCGCTTCCTGCAGCCAAAGAGCGAGGAAGGGAACGAGACCTACATGCGCGGCATCGCCTGCCTGCGCGACGCTGCTCGATACATCAAGCGGCCGCGGCTGGAGCACGTCGAAATTCCCTACGGCGACACCGGCCTGCCGGCGATCCTCGTCCATGCGGAGCCGGTGAATGAAAACGGCAAGGTGCCGGCCATGGTGTTCTTCGACGGGCTCGACGTCACCAAGGAGATCCAGTACTTCAAGGGCGTCGCCGATCTGGTGGCGCGCGGCATCGCCTGCCTGATTGTGGACGGCCCGGGCAATGGCGAGAGCATCCGCTTCCGCGGGCTCTATTTGCGCCACGATACCGAGCATTACGCCAGCCCCGTGTTCGACTGGCTGGCGGCGCGACCGGAAATCGACGAAAAACGCATCGGGGTGATGGCGATCAGCCTCGGCGGCTACTACGCGCCGCGCGCGGCGGCCTTCGAGCCGCGCTTCGCCTGCTGCATTGCCTGGGGCGCGCAGTGGAAATATCGCGAGATCTGGCAAAGGCGCTTCGAACGTATCGCGCGCGCCGAGACGCCCTCGCTATCGGTGGCCTGGCAACACATCGCCTGGGTGTTAAACGCCACCTCGCAGGAAGACGTGCTCAAGCGTTTGGAACCCTTCGATCTCGACGGCGTGGTGCAGAAGATCGCCTGTCCGTTTCTGCTGCTGCACGGCGAGGGCGACGAGCAGGTGCCCTTGAGCGACGCGCAGAAATGCTTCGACGCGGTTGGTTCCAGCCAGAAGACCTTCAAGGTTTTCACCCGCGAGGAGGGTGGCTATCACCACTGCCAGATCGACAACCAGAGCATCTGCTCGGCCTATATGTGGGACTGGCTGGAGCAGGTATTGCAGCCGGCGCGGTGACAGTTGACCGTCTCGTCTACATCCGGGCTCGCGTGCCGAGGCCTACAGCCTTTCCCGTGCCGCGGCTTTTGGCAGGCACGGGCAAGGCATCGTGAGCGGGTTGGTCGGCCTCGACCGGGACGCCGAATGCGCCGGCGGCGCCCAGTGTTTGCATCTCGCTGATTATCAGATCCCAGGCCTTCTGGCCGGCAAGCGACAGCGCGACGTCGGCGCGGCGCACCAGCGTGCGCCATGAGTAGAAATCGCGGATTTCACTGATCCCCACCGGATGCCCGTGGACGACCAGCGAGGCCGCGCTGAAGGGCAACACTCCGAACCCGAGCCCGCGGTCGACCAGCGCCATCAGCCCCGTCATCGACTCGGCTTCCGCCATGATGTTCAGCTTCTGGCCGCGTTGCCGTGCCGCCTCGAACAAGTACTGGTGTTGCGAATTTGGCAGCGGCGTGAGAATCAGCGGCATCGTCATAACCTGCTCGATCGCTATACTCTCCTGCCCGTCGAGCGCGTCCGGATTGCCGATCAGATAGACCCGCTCGCCCACCAGCTGCTGACACGTCCATTCTGCGCGGTTGAGTTCGCGGGTGCAGGACAGGAGCGCAAGATCGATATGGCCGGATTGCAGTAGTCCGAGGAGTCGGCATGAGCTCTCGGTGAAGGTCAAATGGATTTCCGGCGCAAGTTGCCGTACGCGATGCGCCAGGGGCGCGAACAGGATTTCGCCGATGGAAGACGGGGCGCCGATGCGTACGGTTCCGCTCACCCGCTGCGATATTGCCGAGATGTCATCGTGTATCTGCGAGAGCTTGTGAAACAGCTCTTCGGAATGGCGGAGCAGCGCTTCTCCCGCTTCGGTCAGGCGAATGCCCCCACTGCTGCGATGAATGAGCTCAGCCCCGAGCGAGTCTTCGAGTTGCTTGATGTGTCGGCTTATCGCGGGCTGGGCGATATGCAGCGAAGAAGCCGCCCGACGAAAGCCGTTCTGCTGGGCGACTGACATGAAGCTCCGAAGCTGGCGCAAATCCACGGAACACTCCTTGGATAAAGCCTGAGCGAGCTGGAGCATCTTGTCGAAACCGGAGCCCGATAGCAACCTGTTATCAGCGCGAGGCTGGAACGGTATTTGACCGCTGAATTCACAGGTCCCTATGATTTCCATCAAAATGGGTGCCCGCCGAAAGGGGCGGAAGGCAAATCACACCGGGAGGAGATCACGATGAAAACGAGGACCAGGTTCAAGCGCCGTCTCGTGCAGGTGGCCGTTGCCGCAGTGGCGGCGTGGGCCATGAGCAGCGCCGGTGCCTTTGCCGTCGATCAGGCCACCATCGACGCCGCGAAGAAGGAGGGGGCCCTGGTCTACGCCACCAACCTGTTTGCGCCGACCACACAGAAGGAACTGCAGAAGGCGTTCCGCGAGCACTACAAGCTGCCCGATTCATTCAAAATGCAGGGCTATATCGGTAGCTCTTCGGCGGTGGTCTCACGCACAACGGAAGAACTGCAGGCCGACAAGGTGACCGTCGACTGGCTGGCAGTGAATTTCGCCACGTTCTGGAAGAGTCTCCAGAAGCAGGGCGCACTGATGAAATATTGTTCGCCCGAGTACAAGGGCCTCTCCTACGTCAAGAAGGCCGGCGTGCTCGACGGTGGCTGCGAGTTCCAGTCGGTAGCGGCAATCGTTTTCGGTCTGATGTGGAACCCGCAATTCGTCAAGGAGAAGCTCGACTCCTGGGCGCAGCTCACCGATCCGAAATACAAGGGCCAGCTGATCTTCGGCGACGTCCGCAAGTCAGCGGCCTATCTCGACGCCTATGTCGGCCTGCGCAATAACGGCGTTTGGACCGATGATTGGCTGCAGAAAATCAAGGCGCAGAACCCCTTCTTCCTGCTGCGATCGACCGATATCCGCGACCGCGTGATGTCGGGCGAGTTCCCGATCGCCATTCTGGGTTACGGCCCGCGCGCCTACCAGGTTCGCGACCAGGTCAAGCTTGACGTTTCCTGGCCCAAGGAAGGGGTGGTCGTTGACGGCAACTACGGTGGCATTCTCGCCAAGGCGCCGCATCCCAACGCTGCCAAGCTGTGGAACGACTTTATCTTCAGCAAGAAGGGCCAGGAAATCCTCGTCAAGCTGGAGGCGATCGCTACCCTGCGCGACGACGTCAAGGTGCCGGCAGAGGTGCGGCCCTTTGTCGCCGATCTCGGCGAGATCAAGGCTCTGCCGGTGGACTGGGCAGACCTGACCAAGGCCAAGCTGGACAAGATGCGGGAAGACTTCCGCAACGTGTTCGGCAAGTAAGCGCCAGCTTCCGACGCCCGGCCAAGGCTCGCCGAAATGGCCCAGCTCGCTCGAGTTCGCAGCGATTCCCTCGTCCAGGGACTTGCGAGCTGGGCCGTCGTTCTGATGGTACTGGCTCCGATTGCCGTCCTTCTCAGTCGGAGCTTCTACATCGAGCAATTCGGCGAGCCGATTGTCTTCACGTTGCGTAATTTCTCGATCGTCTTCACCGACGACGTGATACGCGCCGCGATCGGCACCACGCTGGTCGCCAGCCTCGGCAGCACCGCCTTCGCCACGATCTTCGGCGTGACGCTCGCCTGGCTCAATGTCCGCACTAACCAGCCGGCGCGCGCGGTCCTCAACGTCTGCAACACCATTCCCTTCTATCTGTCGCCCTATGTCGGGGCGATCGCCTGGACCTACCTGGCCGCGCCGCGCACCGGCCTGCTGAACAGCTTCGTCTTCCACAATTTCGGCCTCGCGCCCGATCTCTTCAACGTCTACGGCATTGCCGGCATCATCTGGGTCCAGGGTATCTTCTTCACGCCCATCGTCTATCTGATGACGTCGGGTGCGTTCGCCCAGATGGACCCGGCTTTCGAAGAAAGCTCGCGTTCGTGCGGCCGCGGCACCGCTTATACGATGATGCGCGTCACGCTCCCCCTGGCGCTGCCCTCAATTCTGTCGGCCGTTATCCTGACCTTCGTCTCGTCGGCGGGAGAATTCGGCGTGCCTCTGACCCTCGGCGTGCCGCGCAACTACGAGACACTGAGCACCATGATCTTCGAGGTGATCCAGCGCGCCGAGCCAAACTACAGTCTGGCTGCCTGCATGGCGACGATTCTTGCCGTGGTGACCGTCGCCTGCGTGCTGCTGCATCGCTTTCTGATTCTGCGCCGCAATTTTACAACCGTGACCGGCCGCGGTTACCGGCCGGCGGTCATCGATCTCGGGCGCTGGAAGTGGGTCGGGTTCGCCTTCAGCGTCGGCTTTTTCATGATCGCGGTGGTGCTGCCCTTGTTCGCGCTGGTGCTGCA
This sequence comes from uncultured Pseudomonadota bacterium, assembly GCA_963773715.1. Taxonomy (GTDB): domain Bacteria; phylum Pseudomonadota; class Alphaproteobacteria; order Rhizobiales; family Xanthobacteraceae; genus Pseudolabrys. The sequence continues at coordinate 94,190 of CAVZCM010000004.1, forward strand.
GTCGCTGCAACGCGTGTGGCTCGGGCGCTTTCTGGCCAAGCAGTTCACCTGGGCGAACTATCCGTCGGTTCTCAGCTACATCCCTGAAACCATGTCGGGCATCAAGAACTCCTTCATCCTGTCGGTTTCGGGTGCGACGATCGGTGTCGTGCTCGCGCTGCTGGTGTCCCAGGCGATCTACCGCACGCGGTTGCCGGGAAGCAGACTTATTGATGTTACCACGTCCCTCCCTGTCGGCGTGCCGGGTATAGCGTTCGCGATGGGTATCCTCCTGATCGCGATCCAGACGCCACTCTACGGCTCACTGCTCGTGCTGCTGATAGCGTACCTCGCGCGCTTCATGCCGCTCGCCCAGCGCAGCGTCGGCGGCGTACTGTTGTCGCTGTCGCCCGAGTTGGAGGAGGCCTCGCGCGCCTGCGGCAGCGGATATGGCCGCACGCTCGCGCGCATCACTTTGCCGCTGATCCGCCCGGGCATGGCAGCCGCCTGGGTGCTGCTGTTCGTGATCTACCTGCGCGAACTGCCGATGTCGATCTTGTTGTGGCAGTCCGGCAGCGAGACCATGTCGGTCGCGTTGTGGCAACTGATGCAACACGCGACGAGCGGCAAAGTTGCCGCTTACGCCATGATGCAGTCGGGCATGATCCTGGTTGTCGTCATTCTGTTCCAGCTTCTCGTTCGCAAGCGGACAACGGGAGGGATGCAATGAAGGCGCCGGCGGAGGCTGGGTTTCTCGAAGTCGACGACATCGAGAAGGCATTCAAGGAGACGAAGGCGGTCGATCACGTCAGCTTCGGATTGCGTAACGGCGAGTTCCTGACTCTGCTGGGTCCGAGCGGCTGCGGCAAGACCACGACTCTGCGAGCGATCGCCGGCTTCGAAACCATCGATTCCGGTCGCATCGTCATTGACGGCCGTCCCGTCTCCGATCCGGCCCGAAACATTCATGTGGCGCCGGAAAACCGCAGCTTCGGGATGGTTTTCCAGTCCTATGCGGTGTGGCCGCACATGACTGTGGCGCAGAACGTCGCCTATGGCCTGCATAACATGAAGCTGTCGCGGGCCGGGGCCAAGGAGCGCGTGCAGCGCGTGCTCAAAATGGTGGGCCTGGAAGGCGAGATCGACCGCCCCGCTACCATGCTGAGCGGCGGCCAGCAACAGCGCGTGGCGCTGGCGCGCGCCATCGTCTACGAGCCCAAGGTGCTGCTGTTCGACGAGCCGTTGAGTAACCTCGATGCCAAGCTGCGCGAGCGCATGCGGCTCGAACTGCGGCGGCTGCAGGCCGAGCTCGGCATCACCTCGGTCTACGTGACCCACGACCAGGAAGAGGCGATGGTCGTCTCTGACCGTGTCATCGTCATGGAAAAGGGACGTATCCGGCAGATCGGTACGCCGCAGGAAATCTACGACCGGCCGGTCAGCCGCTACGTGGCGCAGTTCATCGGCTCCGCCAATATCTTTCCGGCGCGCGTGCACCAGGTCGACGGCGGCGCCCGCCGCGTTGCGGTCGAGGCCCAGGTCGGCGAGGGTGCCTTGCCGATGCGCGCCATTTATTACAAGGAGCGGCGTCCGCAGGAGGGTGCAAACGGATTCGTCTGCATCCGCAATGAAAGCATCTCGGTGGTCGAGGCGCGCGCGCCGCAGGACGCGGGCCGGAACGTCATTGCCGGCCGCGTGCTGCGCAGCATCAACATGGGCAGCTACATGGAATATCTCGTGCTGGCCCATGGCCACGAGATTATCGTGCGCGCTCCCCGCGCCGTGACCATCGCCGAAAACAGCGCCGTCGATCTCACCTTCGCCGAGGAAAACTGCCTCTATCTCGCGGACTAGTGCGACGCGCGTCGCCTGTTTCCCGCGCGGCACGCGCACAATAAGGAGACCCGTTCATGGCCCAGGAAAACGTCGTCGGCACTTGGTTCCGTTATTTCCCGGAGCATTATCTCTGGTCGCAGCTCATGAGCAGCACGATCAGCCTCAGCGCCATGGGCGGGACCAACTTCCAGGAGTTGAACCTGATCGGCCAGCGCCTCAAGGACAAGGTCGGCGACGGCGAGGCGTGGCATGACGCCTGGCTCTGGATGGCGGACCGGACGCTGGCACTCGCCGAGCGCGAATGGGAGAAGGGGCACCGCCGCACGGCCGCGGATGCGTATGTGCGCAGTGCCATCTACCGCTATGAGACCGAACGTTTCGTGCCGCCGACCGATCCGCGCAAGACAGAGTCCTATGCAAGACTGCTGCCGCACTTTCTCAGGGGTATGAGCTACCGCGTGCCGGGCTTCGAGAAAGTCGACGTGCCCTATGAGAACGCGAGCCTTGCGGCATACTGGATTCCGCCACTCAACCCGACCGGCAACGATCCGGTAGTTGTTTTCTTCGACGGGCTCGACGCCTGCAAGGAGCTGACAGTGCTGTGGGGCGGTCTGTTCCTGCGCGAGCGCGGCATCGGCGTTTTGTGCGTGGACGGTCCGGGCCAGGGCGAGACGCTGCGCCTGCGCAAGATTCCCAGCCGTTCGGACTACGAAGTCGCCGGCACCGCTGCATTCGACTATGTCAGCAAGCGGCCTGGTGTCGACAAGAAGCGCATCGGCATCATGGCGATGAGCATGGGCGGCTACTACGCCCCGCGTATCGCCGCCTTCGAGCACCGCTATGCCGCTTGCTTCGCCTGGGGCGCTCACTATGACTATCACGAGGTCTGGGTGCACCGGCGCAAGGTGCTGGAGAGCGGCGGCACCATCTCGTCGTCGGCGATCTGGCAGTTGCCCTGGGTGCTCGGCAGGCCCGATATGGACAGCGCCATGGAGAAATGTTTCGAGTACCGGCTGCAAGGTGTGGCGGAGAAAATCCGCATGCCGATCATGATCACCCACGGCGAGGACGACAACATCGTGCCGGTGTCCATGGCGCACCGCCTTTACGAGGCCTGCGGCTCACCAGCCAAGGAGCTGAAGATTTTCACCGACGAAGACGGGGGAAGCCAGCACTGCGCCTTCGAGAACCTGTCAATGATGGGTAACTGGACCGCCGACTGGTGGATGGATCAGTTCGGGCTCAATCCGGCGCGAAATGTAGCCCGGGAGCACGAACTGGAGACGCAGGTGCGCGGCTGAAGTGGCCGTCAGGTTAGCCACGTTGGCGGCCTGCCGCCGCCGGCGGCTACCGCCAACGCCGCGCCGCGTGGACCGATGCCGGGCCCTTCGCGCTGGAAATTGGTGCAGTAGGCGAACGACATATTGCGGTCGCGGTCGCACCAGGCGAAGGCGCCACCTGTGCCGGTATGGCCATAGGCGGCCATGTTCTGTCCCATAGGCACCGTGTCGGGCTCGTTGTGCATGAACCCGAAACCCATGCGCAAGTAGCGCTTGGTCATGATGCAGTCGCGTTCCCACACCAGCCAGCGTGTGCGTTCGACCCCGCCCGGGCTCAGAATGCGAACACCGTCGAGCTCGCCATCCATAGCCAGCATGCCGTAGATGCGCGCCATGGCGCGAGCATTGCCGTGGCCGCCGAAGGAAGGCACTTCGATCTCGCGAATTTCGGGTATATTTTGGAAGTAACCGATGTCAGGCTGCGATTTGAAGGCGCGGCCCAGTGGGGTCGTGGAGTCCGCCGCGATCTTGAAGAAGGCGTTCTTCGGGTTCTCATGCATGTCGCTGACGCGGGCGATCTCGTCGGGTCGAAGGCCGATGTTGTAATCGGCGCCAAGCTTCTCGCTGACTTCCTTGCGCAGGAAGCTGCCCACCGTCTCGCCGGTGACGCGGCGGATCACTTCGCCGAGCAGATAGCCGATATTGATCGAGTTGTACGCGCCATATGTTCCGGGTTCCCAGGCCGGCTCTTGCTGTTCGAGGGCCTTGATGTGCTCGTCCCAGCGGAACCAGGAGCCGGGCGTCGCGAGGTCGCAATAGATTACGCCACAGGTGTGCGACAGGATATGACGGACGAGCACGCCCTTCTTGCCGGCCTGTGCAAATTCCGGCCAGTAATCGGCGACAGGTGCGTCAAAGTCTACTTTGCCGCGGTCGATCAGGATGTGCATGCAGAGAGCGCTCATGCTCTTGGCGAGCGAGTTCATGATGACGATGGTATCTTCCCGCCAGGGTTCGGTGCGGGCAAGGTCCTTGTGCCCGCCCCAGAGGTCGACCACCTTCCTGCCATTCTTGTAGACGCAGACCGCGGCGCCGATCTCGCCGCGCCGGTGGAAGTTGTCGGCAAAGGTCTCTTTGACGGCCGCGAATTCCGGCGCGCAGCTACCGTTGATGAGGAGACGATCTTCGGTCAGCGTATTCGTCATTTCAGAACTCCACCCCGCACTTTTCGCATTGTGCTGCAGTCTTGCTCCCGCGTCTAGCTCGCTGCGGGTGGAATAGGACCCTCGGCGTGAGATCGAGCACCGCATCAAGGAGGCCAAGAATCTGCATCGGCCCCTTGTGTTACACATGCGATGAAAGACCGCTGGGTGCAGGCCGAGGTGAACGATTTGCTCAGGCGTCGGGGGAAGAAGACTTACAGCAAGCCGGAGGCAGACCGCGCACTTGGACTGACCATCGATTTCTTTAAGAAACACCTGAAAGGCTGGCGTGGCGCCCGGCAAACGACTGTGCGCAGAAAATTGTCCGTCTGATCCGCAAGATACTTGATGGAATTTGAGCCTAATACAGGTTATGGAATGAACGTAGAGCTTTCATCTCACCGCGGCGCTTTACGATCTCAACAGACACGCGTTACAAGGTTTGGCGAAGTCAGCGTACGTCGCATAGTTCGCGAAAAATTGCCGGAGTGAAATATGGACAAGGCTCAGCACGATAAGGCCGCGGCGTTAGTAACCCACGACGCGGTGAGGCAAGCGCTTATCGAGATGGTCGATATTTCAAGCCCCACTGGGCGCGAAATCGATATGGCGCGCTACCTCGTGGATCGGCTGCGGAAAAGCGGGTGTGACGGCGAGCTTCAATTTGTCGAACCGGGCAGGCCCAATGCAATTGCACACGTGCCGGGAACAGGCGAAGGCTACAACCTTTTGTTCACCGGTCACATGGACACGTCTTACGACGGTGACGAGGAATATCTGGTTGGCGAGGGTTTCAAACCGAAGGCAGTCGAACGCGACGGATGGATTTGGGGCTTAGGCGCCAACAATATGAAGAGCGGTCTGGCCGCTGCGGTCGTTGCCATCGAGGCTATTGTACGCAGCAATATCAAACTTCGCGGCGATATATCGTTCGGCGGCGTTGTCGGCGAGATTGAGAAGACGAACGTGGAGGAGTTCCAAGGCCCGTCGTTTTCCGGATACGGAATCGGGACCAAGTATCTTGTAAACCATGGGGTTACCGCGGATTTTGCGATACTCGCGGAGCCGACCGGCCTGCGTATCAGCACCGCAAATATGGGAGTGCTCTGGCTCCGCATCACCGTTGCTGGAACCGTAAGTCATTCTGTCTTTTCCAATCGCCCCGGGGTGGTCAATGCCATTTCGCTCATGAACGACCTGCAAAACGACCTTAAGGCCTGGATCGCCGACTACGAGTCGCGCCACGAATTCATGGGGGAGAAGCCTAACGTTACGATAGCCGCGATTCGGGGCGGTGCTGCCTGGCGGCTATCGCGCAATCCGTATGAATGCAGCCTCTATCTCGATATTCGGACAGTCCCCGGCCAATCATTCGAGTCGATCAAGCGCGAGCTGCGCCGTCTACTCATCAAGTTTGCCGACCGCACTGGAACGCCGGTGCCCTCGATGCATCTCTACATTACCGATCCGCCGATGCTGATCGGCGACGATCTACCGGTTGTCGAAGCGCTGGGCGCGGCGCAGAAAACCATCAGCGGGGACCGGCCGGCATCCATCTTGCGTCGGCCCGGCGCCGACGCCGTTCATCTCTGCCGTTACGATGTTCCGTGTGCGGTCTTCGGCCCCGGCGGACGAACCCATCCGGATTCGAAAGGGCGGTTGATGCATGCCGTAGGCGAGCATGTCCTGATCGAGGATGTGCTGACGGCCGCGCGGATCTATCTCGCGACCGCGCTGGAGCTTTGCGACCGGCCGGCCAGCAGTGCCTGATTTACAGAGCCGCGACATATTGAAAGGGCGACTCCACTGATGCATCTCCTATTGCAAGATGCCATAGTTCCTCTTGTTGCTGAGCTGGATGTGCCCTCATAATGTTGTAAGCTTATGTTAGCTACATCGGCGACACACTGTGAGGACGGACCGATGAATGCGCCTGAGCGCAATTTGGCGTCCAAAGAGGGGGTGGCTCCCTCCCAGGTTGCAAAGGCGATTCATTGCGCCGGTCTATCGAAGATCTATGACACGCTGGAAGGCGGCAAAGTTGTCGCGCTGGAACAAATCGACCTGACCGTCAAGCCTGGTGAATTGCTCACCGTGGTTGGACCATCCGGATGCGGCAAGAGCACGTTATTGAAGCTCCTCGCCGGCCTTATCCTCCCTAGCGATGGAGAAGCGCGCCTGTTCGACCGGCGCATTACAGGTCCCAGCCTTGACGTGGGAATGGTTTTCCAGAGTCCCACCTTGCTGCAATGGCGTTCCGTCCTGGAAAACGTCATGTTGCCGATCGATGTGCTAAGCCTAGATCGGCGCACAGGCCGCGAGCGCGCGAGTGCGTTGTTGACGATGATGGGTCTCGCTGGCTTTGAACGGAAGTACCCCGGCGAGCTTTCCGGTGGCATGCAGCAGCGTGTCGCGATGGCGCGGGCGCTGGTTCACAATCCGGCGGTCCTGCTGATGGACGAACCGTTTGGCGCCCTCGATGCCATGACGCGCGAGAACATGAACCTAGAACTGCAACAGATATGGCAAGAGGCGAACAAGACCATCGTGCTGATCACGCACTCGATATCCGAGGCCGTGTTTCTCGGTGACCGAGTTGTGGTGATGACGCCCCGGCCGGGACGGCTAGCAGAGGTCATTTCCGTTGATTTTCCCCGGCCTCGCTCCCTCGACATAATGGGGACTGCCGCGTTTGGTGCCATAACCAATCACATTCGCCGCTTGCTCAATGCGGCGACCACGTTCGGGTGACATCTGTTTTTGTGAACAGGAGGAGAATGCCATGAAACGAACATTGGTCCACTTTGCGGGAGCGGCTGTCTTTTTTGGACTAATTGCCGCGAGTCTGCCCGCAACCGCGGCAGAGAAATTTATCCTGACGCATGCGTTGCCTCGGCTCTCGCCCAGCTTCGCGATTGCCAGTTCGCTTCCCGCTTATTTGGGCTACTGGAAAGAGGAAGGACTTGACGTCGAAGTCGTTCCGACCCGCGGCGCCTCGGCAGCCGTGCAGATGGTCCTGGGTGGCAAGGTAGACGCGTCATATGGCAACCCCTCTGGCGCCATGATCGCGGTGCAGAAGGGTGCAAATATCAAATTTTACTATACCAGCATTCGCGGTGATATTTTCGGCGTTGCCATTATCAAGGGCAGCGGAATTCATAAGCTCACCGATCTCAAAGGGAAGACAGTCGGCGTATCCAGCTTCGCCTCGGGCTCGACACTCTACGCTAAGGCGGTCTTGGCTAAGGCCGGGCTCAAGGAATCCGATTATAATCTCGTTGAGATCGGCGTTGGCGGGCGAGCGGCCGCGGCGATCAAGAGTAACCAAGTTCAAGCAGTCTCTCTGTGGGATGAGGCGTTCGCTGGATTGGAGAAGGGCGGAATTCACATCGAGAAGGTGTTCAAGGATCCTTCCGCCAAGAACTTCATCGCCGGTTCGCTCACGGTCCGGACCGACGATTTGACTAAGAAGCGCAAACTGTTGATTGGTCTGGCGCGCGGCATTGCCAAAGCAGCCGTGTTCGAGGCCGCAAACCCCGAAGCGGCCGTGCGCATCCATTGGAAAACCTATCCCCAGACGGCGCCGCGCGCTGGCGTCACCGATGCCGAAGTCGCCAGCGAGGTGAAGGTGGTGGATGCCCGCCGCCCCAAGCATGGCCGCGACGTGGCCGGCACCGGAAGGTTCGGCGATATGCCGAAGGCTAAGATGGAAGACTTCCAAAACTATCTTGTGTCGACTGGCGAGCTTCCGAAAAAGATACCAGTTGACCGGTACTACACCAACGAACTGATCAAGGAGATCAACAACTTTGATGCCGAGAAAATCAAGGCGCAGGCGAAGAACTTCAAATTGAACTAGTGGTGGCAATTCCCAAAGCAAAGCAGCAGGCCCATGAACGAGATCACCGGCAACAAAGCCCTCTCTGCGGAAAACAAAGGCGGCAGGCGGTTCGCCGTTAAGCTGGAGACGGTTTTGGTGCTGGTGATCGCAGTGGTGCTATTTGGCGGCTGGGAATTGTACTGCCGCACCCAGGGCATTAGCGATTTGCTACTGCCGCCGCCCAGTCAGATCGCGGTGGCGCTGTACCAGGGATTTGCCTCCGGCCTGCTGCTGGACGGATTGTTGGCGACCCTAACCGCTATCGTACTGGGCTTTCTTCTCTCGGCGACGGTGGCATTCCTGCTCGGCACGCTCATCAGCCAGGTTCGTATTCTGGAGAAGACGCTCTACCCCTATGTCGTGGCAATTCAGACGCTGCCAAAGATTGCCATTGCGCCGCTGATCCTGGTCTGGGTAGGATTCGGCATCGAAAGTAAGGTGATCATCGCCGCGATGGTCTCCTTCTTTCCGATGCTGGTCAACAATATCGCCGGACTGAAATCCACGCCGCCCGACAAGATCGAAATGATGCGGTCGCTGTCGGCGAGCCGCTGGAAGCTGTTCTGGTACCTGCAATTGCCCGAAGCGCTGCCGTACATCTTTGCCGGACTGAATATCGGAATCGTCTTGTCCGTGCTCGGCGCAATCGTGGGAGAATTTATCGGCTCGAAGGCCGGCCTCGGCTATCTCATCATTCAGATGAACTACAGTATGGACGTGGCCGGCGTGTTTGCGGCCCTGGTGGTGCTCGGCATCATGGGAATGACATTCAACCTTGTCGCCCAATATGCCCGCCGCAAGATTATTTTTTGGCAGCCTGACCATATGACGCTTCCATAGTCGTCACTCGAAGAGACCCTGTGCGTACCGAAAACCGGCTGCTGATGCTGCATTGGCACAACGAGGGCCAGGCTCCCTAGCTTACGTTCGCGCCGACAACGGATCATGGCGACGCGCTCGTGAGACCACTACAGCAATGGCTCGAGGCACACTACATGGTGGCCAATCCGGTCGAGGAAATGGCGAAGGAGCGTCGACGTTCCAAGACGCAGTCTTGAACGCCGCTTCGCCCGTGCAACCGGGCTGACACCGATCGCCTATGTGCAGGCGCGGCGGATCGAAGCACGTGTGAGGCATCTTGTCAGTGGTCACCTTTTGACCAGTGCGAGGGCCTCGATGAACGGTTTGGGTCTCGCGAGAACGCCAGCTTGTCCGCAAGAGCGGGATCGCATCCGCTTCGTTCAACCAGCGATCGCGAGGCATGCCCTTTTCGGGCAGCCAGACATTCACGGTCGCGCGGTGCAGATTTCCTTGGCATGGTGGCGGATTGCAGCTCGCAGGTGCTCCAGATCGCGCCGCGCTCCGCCTTTGTTTCCGCGCCACCTCGCGTATTCGCGACAGGTCGCGCTTGTAACCTCCGCCAGGGTCTTGTCGCCCCAGAACTCGTTGAGACGGCCAATGCGAGCAACGAGTTGTTTAGGATAGGTCATTGGATAAGGATGCGCCAGTCTCTCGGTCCGTTCGGCGAACTGGAATCATCGGTTCTCGCCTGATCCTAGGCGGTCTTCATCACCACCAGGTCCGGGGTTAGGTTTTTGGTACACACCGGCATCTTGATGTCGCGCCCCGCGGGACTTGCGTCTGGTTAGAACGGTTCGTAGCCGCGTAAAGCCGGAATAACTTCCTCGCCGAACAGACGAATCGATCTCAGCAGATCCGCCTCCGGCAAGTCCGCGAAATTGAATTCGCCCATGAACACGTTGAATAAACCGGCCCTCGATGCTGCGTGAATTTTTGCGGCCACCGTCTCTGGCGATCCGATAAATACCAGCTCGTGTTTCATCAGATAGTCGGCATCGAATAAATTGGCCATGATCTCTGACGCCCCGGGTTCGCCACGACCGATGAATTTCTTGGCATGTTCGCGTACTCGTTGTTCGAATGTTTCCCCCGGCTTCGGCGCCGGCAGAAAGCCTTCATAAGCGCGTGCCGCACGTGCGAGTGCAACATCGAGCGCCTTATCATCGGTTTCATCGACATGCACGATGGTACAATAAGCGATATTGGGCTTTTCGGGCCAGCCAGCCTTATTCCAATCGCTGATAAATTTCTGATAACGTGGCGCCGCATCGGCACGTGGATATACCAGGAAATAGCCGGGATATATTTTGTTCTGGGCGCAGAATTCGAGTGTCTGCGGATCGCGACTCATCATCCATAGTGGCGGATGCGGCTTCTGCATTGGCTGGACTGAGATCTGCGCGCTATCAGTGTTATGGACCTCACCATGGAAGGAGAAGGGCTGGACTTCGCCATAGGCCGCACGCAGGTAGTCGACGAATTCCAGCGTCGGCGACTTGCGCAAATTATAGTCGAGGCCGAACGGCTTGAAGTAATCGGGGTTGATGCCCGGTACCAGGCCGACTTCCATGCGCCCGCCCAGCATCTGGTCGACGATCGCAATCTCCTCGGCTAACCGTAGCGGGTGATAGAGCGGCACCACATAGCCCATGGGGCCGATACGTAGCCGCTTTGTGCGGGCACCCGCGCCGACTACGTAGAGGCTTGGGGACGAAATCAGGCTTTCATCGGGCCGGAAGTGATGCTCGACGCAGAAGCTGAAATCAAAGTCATGTCCGTCACACAATTGAAGCTCGCGCCACAGTTGTTCGTACCGCTGATGCGGGCTCAGGCCGGGTTTGGTCCAGATATGAGAAAAATGAGCAAATTTCATCGCGCGGCTTCCTCAGCTTTTGCGGCGCGGCAAGCGCGGGCTGGTTTTCCGGCGCGGGTAACAATGAAATTGAAGTAGAGCAATAGCACCGCGGCGCCGATCCCGATCCAATCGAGCTTATCCGCGCCCGGGAATGTATGTGGCGGAAGGAGGATGGCTAATCCTGTCACGCCGAAGGCAACTCGCATGGGCAAGGACAGTGGGCCAAGCGCAAAGCCGACGATGGCCGCCGTTCCGACGAAGATGCCCAGGATGTTGCGGACAAATTGCCAGACAATTAGGCCGGCGCTGCCCTGCATCAAAAGGCTTGGTTCAAGCACGAAAAGGAATGGGATAAAGAAAGTACTCCAGCCAACGATGGCCGCGTTCCAGCCGGTGGTCCAGCCTGAAACGCGTGCGATATTGGCCGCCGCATAAGCCGCAATCGCGACCGGCGGCGTGATCATCGACAGCATGCCGAAATACATAACGTACATGTGCGCCGCGATCGGCACGACGCCGAGTTTGATCAACGACGGCGCCAGCAGGGTTGCGGTGAGGACGTAGACGCTGACGGTCGGCATACCCATGCCGAGAATGATGCTGATGAGCGCAGTGAGCAGCAGCAAGATGAAAAGGTTTCCGCCGCTGAGCGCGATCAATTGTAGTGTCAAGCCGAACGATATGCCGGATATGCTGAGGGCGCCGACAACCATGCCGGCGGCGGCGCCGATCAGCACAATGTCCAGCGCCGCCCGTCCGGTATCGAGGATCGCGCGCAGCATCTGCCGGGGCGTGACGCGGTTGCCGCGATAACCAAAAGCCAGACTGAGCACGATCATGATGCCGGTCGCGTAAACGGCAGAACGCTCGATCGGAATCTGGAAGACTTGCGGGTACGCGATGGTGATGACCAGGAAGGAGATCGGGATTGGAAAATGCCAGCCCGACTTCAGCACTTCAGTGAATTTGAGAGGGTTCTCGACCTGGGCGGCGCCAATGCGATGCCGGGCAGCCTCGAGATCGACATGCATGAACAAGGCGGCGTAGTAAAGCACCGAGGGAATGATGGCGGCGATCACCACAGTTCCGTAGGGAACCTGTAGAAACTCTGCCATGATGAAGGCGGCAGCCCCCATCACTGGTGGCATCAATTGGCCGCCGGTCGAGCCTACCGCTTCGATAGCCGCCGAGCGCGTCGCGGTGAAACCCGAACGGGACATGAGCGGAATGGTTACAACGCCGACGGCGACCACATTGCTGACTGCAGCGCCTGAGATCATGCCGAATAACGCCGAGCCGAACACCGCAATCTTGGCGGCGCCACCGCGGAAGTGTCCCATTGCCGACATTGCGAGATCGGCGAAATAGGCGGCGCCGCCGGTGCGGCCGAGCACCTGGCCCATTAATGTGAACGGGATGACGATCAGCACCGCGACCGACAGGATGATGCCGATCATGCCGTTGGTATCGAGCCCGAGATAGGTGATGAGCCGGCTTGGCGTCACCGGCCGGGTGGCGAAATCGCCGGGCATATGCGGACCGATGAAGACATAGACGCACAGGATCAAAATAATGCCGACCAGCACGCCGCCAGACGTGCGGCGCGTCGCTTCCAGCACCAGCAATAGCAGAATGGCGCTGCCCGCCACGCCGTCCGCCGGCAGCAAGGCGATCTCGTAGGTTAATGCCTCATAGCGCCAGGCGATGTAGGCGCAAATTAGCAGCGACAACGCGGCGCCGATCCAGTCGCACCAGCGCATGGCCCAAGCGCGGCTGCCGAGCGCGGTCCAAACCAGCGCGAGCGCCAGACTCGCTGCCACCGGCCACGATACATCGGAGGGCGACTGATACGTCAAAAATCCGAAGACCACGACGGCGCACACCGTCAGCGCGCCGCTGATATCGAACGGCGCCGGCCGCCGTGGCTTGCTGGACAGGAAGGTCAGCGCCAGCCCGAGCCCGAGGCAGACGGAGAGCAGTTGCTCGGTGTAAAGCGCCAGGCCGAACAAACGCCGGGGAACGTCGAGGACCCAGCCGACAACGGACAGGATCAACAGACCCTGAAGAACGTCCGTTGACAGCGAAACGTTTTCGGACGCGGCGGGGGGCCGCCCTGTCGCGTCCGGTTGTTGAGTGTCTCCGTACACTACAGGGCCGCAGGCTTGATGTTATGTTCTTTATAGTATTTCACCGCGCCCGGATGATACGGAATGTCGTATTGCTTGTAGGCGAACTGCAGCGTGAATTCGCGCAACACCGGCTGAATTGCGACGATGTCAGCCTTGTTCTTATCCAAGGCTTGCAAGAATTTGTAGACGAAATCGTCCGGGACTTTGGCGCTGCTGAAGATCAAGGCGTCGAAGCTGTAGACTTTCATCGGCTTTTCGACGCCGATGAAAACCGGTCCCGGCCTGACCGGAGTCAGATATCCGTAAGGCATGATCTTGCGGGCTGCCGCCATGCCTTTCTCATTGATTTCCAGAACGCGGATGCCGCCCACCGTAGCGTCAACTTCACGCACCTTAGGCGCCCCGAAGGCAAAGTTGAACATGTCGGCCGCGCCGGAAACAAAATCGTCGGCGCTGCGAACGACATTCGGCACGAGAACCACTTTGACGTCCTTTTCCGTCAAGCCGGCCGTCGCAAGTTGGGCGCGCCCCACCTTGTCGAGATTTCTCATGGCCGAATAACCCAGCGCAACACGTTTGCCTTTGAGATCGGCAATCGTGTGCATGTTCGAATTCTTGCGTACAAAAAACGGCGTGCGATATGCATGAACCGCGGCGATGATACGCAGATCCTTCTGTGCGCCTTTGTATCCGTCGGCAACTTCCATCACGTTGGAAATGCCGAGTTCAGCCTCGCCGCGATTGACCATGGGGATGATCGCTGTGTCGCCGGCCGTGGGTTGCACCAAGATGTTCAAATTGATTTTTTCTTTCAGTACCTTGGCTATGGCGGACGAGGTCGTATAGTTTAGCGTACCAGGCGGCAGCGTAGCGAAGCCGTAAGGCCGCTGCGCCGAAGCGATGCTGGTGCTGATCGCCAAGGTAGCCAGGCCGCCGACGAGTAGCGTCAATGGCCGAAACTTCCAGATGCACGTTAGGTCAAACATGGCCGTTCCCTCACCGTTGGTTTTCATATTGCGGAAATTTGAGCCCGGAATATTGCGTTGGGTTGGATCGCCCCAGGGCCACAAGACGGCTAACCCCTTCGCGCCCCATCCTCGCACGCTAAACTGGGCTGATTTGCAGTGCAGCGAGCGAACCTCAGCGTTCCGGAAAGATTATAGGCATGTCGTCTCGCTGTGGGCCAATTGAAATTATCCTCCCGGCAACCGCAATGTGTCCAGATTGGTCCGTGTGGAAGAAATCCATTGACGTTCCGCCGCTGGAGCGCCTCCGGTGTCTGGGGGAGCGTTGCCATCGCTCTCGTCGAGACGATGGGGGCGAGTTCACCAGTAAAATTCATTGTCTCGGTGATGTCAGATACCGCCCCGACGCCTTCCACGTCACGCCAGCGAGGCGGCGGACTGCAAGAGGCACGACACCCTGATCGATCTTCCCGAGCAGGCGCCCGATGCTCTCCTCGCCGACAGGGCCTACGACACCGACGCGATCCGCGCCGATTTGAAGTAGTGCGGGATCAATCCCGTCATCCCGCCGAAATCCAACCGCATCGCGACGATTCGCTACAGCAAACGCCTCTACCGCGAGCGCAATTGCATCGAGCGGGTGATAGGCCACGTCAAAATCAATCGCGCCGTCGCCACACGATATGACCTTTCGGGCGACGCCGGTGTTCAGGTTCGGGTTTGACGACATTAGCTTTTTTGGCCCCAGGCGGCTGTGCAGCGCGGCAGTTCGTTACGTCGGCTGTATGAGGCTGGGCAGACCTGCCATGCATCCAAGCTGACAGCCGGAGATGGCCCTGGATCCGGGCTGGAATCGCGTGCCGGGACAGAAACATCGCATCATAATAAGAGCCGTCGTCAGCTTGCGAACAGAAGGCCGGGGTAGAGGTCGTAGTTAAGGAGAAGTTCGAAGCCGACCCAGATTATGAAGACAGTGGCGATCGCGGCGACCGCGCTCTGGCGCAAGGTCCGCCGCGCATGCAGGCTGGAATAGCCGAATACAAAGACGGGAATTCCGGCGACAAAGCCGAACAGCACCATCAGCGCGGTCGCCATACCGATCCACAGCATGACAATGAGCTCGCGTTTGACCCCGACGATCAATTCGTCTCCGGTCCTATGTGCAGAGTCCGACAAAACCAGGCTGAGCCAGCGCCCGACGCCTGTCTCGGTGTGCGCAATCACATCGAGCACGGCGAGCACGATGCCGGCACCGCTGACCATCAGCGGAAATTCGCGCCCGCGAAAATCCTTGATCTGCCCTGACCACAGGAACATTACGACGAAGAAGCCGAGGACGATAAAGGCGACGGTGAGGTTCCGTTGCCGCGGCGACAAAGTCATCCCGGACTTCCCTTCTTTTCCACGATGGAACGGCGATGCGCCAACGAGAAGCGCACCGCTGGAATCGCGAGCGAGATCAGAGTCAGGACCATAAGAATCGCCGAAATTGGTCGCGTAATGAATATGGTCCAGTGTCCGTCGCTGAGTTGCATAACCTGATGGAAGCTACGCTCAGCAAGTTCGCCAAGCACCAACGCAATCACCACGGTCACGCGCGGGAAGTTATATTTGATCATCTGATAACCGAGGAGGCCCATCACCGCGGCTATGATCACGTCACCGAGCTTGTTGTTGAGCGCATAGGCTCCGACCAGCGACACCGAGACGACAGCCGGGACCAGGATGTGGACGTCGACCAGGGTGATCAGCGACAGCCAGCGGGTCACCGACAGCCCCAGGATGGTGGCGAACACGCAAGAGATGGTCAGGGCCACGATCAGGCTGAACATCTCGCCCTGGTGCTCGATCAGTAGCAGCGGGCCGGGCTCCAGCCCGTGCAGCACCAGCATTCCAAGGAATACGGCCATTTCGGCGCTGCCGGGAATACCGAAGGCCAGCGTCGGGATCAGCGCGCCGCCGTCCTTGGCGTTGATCGCCGACTCCGGGCCGATCACGCCCTGGATTTCCCCCTTGCCGAACCGCTCCGGATGCTTGGATACCTGCATCGTCACCGAATAGGAGATGAAGGACGCGACGGTACCGCCGACGCCGGGGATCGCGCCGATAAAGGCGCCGATCGAGGAGCCGCGCAGTACGGTCGGCCAGTTGCGGAAGGTCGCCGTGATGCCGTCACGGACGCCGACGATACGCCCGCCCAACTCCTTGGTGCGCACCACCGTCCCGCCAGCAACTGAGAGCTTGATCATTTCGGCGATGGCGAACAGCCCGATCAGAGTTGGCACGAGCGGAATGCCGTCCCACAGATAATCGATGTCGAGGGTGTAGCGAGTGCCGCCGCTCACCGAGTTGTAGCCCACATAGGCGATCATCAATCCGGCGACGCCGGATATCAGGCCGCGCAGAAACATGCCGCCGGTCGAGGCGGCGATCGAGGCCAGGCCGAGCAGCGCCATCATGAAGAATTCGGCCGGCCCGAAGGATAGCACCAGCGCGCGCGCGACCGGCATCACGGCTACCAGGACGAGGACACCGAACAGGCCACCGAGCGAGGACGACATCCCGGCGGCGCCGATCGCCATTCCAGCCTTGCCCTGCTGCGCAAGCGGGTAGCCGTCGAAACAGGTCGCCGCACTCATCGGCGTGCCCGGGGTATTGAGCAGGATCGCCGTGATGGTGCCCCCGAACGCCACCGCGCCCATGATGCCGCCCGCAAGCGCCATCGCGTCCTGCGACTGCATGCCATAGGTCAGCGGAATGAACAGCGCCATCGCCGTGGTGCCACCAAGGCCGGGAATGGCACCGAAAACAAGCCCCACCACCACACCGAGCGCCAGCATACCGATGCCGTGCCCGGTGAGGATGAGGTGGAGCCCTTGAATGAGGCCGTCGAACACGCCTATTGCCCACGAAACACGGCGCGTCGACGCCGCTTCATCCGTTTGTTTGAGCCGCGTCGCCTACTTCTTAAGCTCGTCCTTGAATCGCAGGAACAGCGCAAGCTCCTTTTTGACAGCGGCTTCCGCTTGCTCGCCACTGAGCGGAGCGAACGGCCGATGCGCTTTGGCCGCAGCAGCTTTGGCCGCCGGATCCGCCATTGCGGCCATGAAGGCGTCGGACAGGATCTTCTGAACCGACTTCGGGGTGCTCGGAGGTGCTGCAATCAGTCGATGAATGAAGAGGCCATCGAGGTCATTGAGCCCGAGGCTCTTGGCGGTGGGCACGCCCTTGTACATGCTTTCGTCGTCAGTCGTCAGCAGCGCGCGGATTTCGCCGGCTTGAATATATTTTCGTGCCGACAGCCGCGGAAGAATGCCGGCCGGCGTATCGCCCCGCATCAGTGCGAGCGTCGTTTCCTTGGTGCCTTTGTAGCCGGTGACAATGTCGCCGTTGATGTCGAGCACGCCCAGCATCACCTTGGTCATGGCGTCGATGGTCGTGCCGGCGCCGGTCGAGGGCATTTTGACTTTGTTTTTTGCAGCGTAGGCTTTGAAATCAGCAAAAGTTTTGATTGGCGACTTGGCCGGTACGCACAAGAGATAGGCGTCATTGCTCACGCGTGCGATCCAGGTGATCTTCTCCAGGTCGTACCCCACTTTGCGGCCGATGATCGGCGGCACCATCGCGCCGGGGACATTGACGATGACGATCTTGTAACCGTCGGGCTCGGACCGATAGACGTCAGCCAGCCCTTTCCGGCCGCCGGCGCCCGGCTCGTTCTTGATGATTACGTGCACCTTGTTCGGCAGATGCTTTTCCACGAACGGCGCGATCAGCCGCGCATAGGTATCAAATCCGCCGCCCGGCGAGAACGGCACGACCAGCGTAATATCCTTGTCCGGAAAGCCCGCCGCCATGGCCGGCGTCATCATGCCGGCCAGCGCGACGACGGCCGCTGCCGCACCGACCTTCAATCTCGCAAACATTCCATCCTCCCTTTTTTCTTAGCTCCGGCCTATTGTCTGTGACCGGCTCTCGCCGGACCACAGGCGCGAAACTGGTACCGTACACTAGCGCAATGATCGCCGCCGGCAAATCAGGGACTTCCGTCGAGGGCGTCTGGTCCCAGGCAAAATCAGCGTTAGCGGCCCGTCAGCAGACCGGGATTTCGCAGCAATTTGTCCGGTGAACCACTCAACGGAGAAATATTCAAGAGAGAGAAAGAAGTACAAGTTATCATTGATCAATGGCGCGGGTACTGCCACGACCAGACCGCGCTCGACTCTTCTGTCCGCTATGATGTCCGCCCGGTTACGTGCCCGGACCGGTTTGTACCAGCGGATCGCTTTGTTCCTTATGCAGCATTGGCCACTCTCCAAAATGCCGCCCGTCTTGACCATCCTCGAGGGCTGTGTTTTTCCTGCGTCATCAGGCCGAGATCTTGGATTTGGAAACCATCATCGCCTCAAACCACGGTCAAAACAGCAATGTCATGCACGTCAACGCGCGTCCAACTGTGCCGTGTTTCCGATGTCGAGGTCGGTACTGCGCGCAAGGTGGAAACCGGCGACCTCGTACTCGCCGTATATAATGTCGACGGAGAGATCTTTGTGACCGACGACGCATGCACGCATGGTCCCGGGTCGTTGTCGGAGGGCATCCTCGAGGACGACATCATTGAGTGCAATTTCCACGGCGGCCAATTCAATGTGCGCACCGGAGAAGTCGAATTGCCGCCCTGCATGGAACCAGTGAAGACCTATAGGGTCACCGTTGAGGACGGCACTATTTTCATCGACGTTTGAATCAGAAGAGATTTCATTACAAAGCGTGTCAGAATGCCGACGGGCAGTAGTGCAACGCCATGCCGGCCCGCATTGACGAGCCGGCCATGGCCCCCTTGGTCTCAAGGATCACCGAATCCGCAGCATTGATCAATCGCAGCATTAATCCAACCGGTCCTGCTGTCCGCGATGATAACTTGCGGTTCCATCGAAATTCCTCAACGTCATGGTGCCGGCATTGCCCGCGCCTCATCGCGTCCGGATTATTACCATCGCACGCGATCCTGCCCGGCCGCCACGCTCCTCAACGGGAATCTTTGTCGGTGCGCGAGAAGCCTTCGCCGGTGCCCCATTCGCCCGGAACATAAGGTCTCCCGACCCGACGACACCAGTTCTCCCAACCGCGCTCGAACGTGAAGCCGGCACGACCTCTGGTGACCGCTTCGATTTCGCCGTCGGAGAGATAGGTCACGTCGCCCATAGCAAGGCTCTGCATGAGCAAGCCGGCATTGATTTCCATATAGACTGACGTAAAAACTGCTTCACGCAGGCTACGGCCGACAACGGTGCTGCCGTGGCCCCGCATCAAGGCGACCGTATTCTGTCCCAAGCATTTCGCCAGATCGCGGCCCATTTCCAAATCCGTCACCAGCAAATTGGTCTGGTCGCCGAACTTGTCCCGGATATCCCAGGTCGGAATGTCGCCGCCAATCGGCGCGCACATATGCATGATGGGGCGCATTTTCCCTTTGGTCACGCTGAACGGGATCACGCTCGGGCTATGGTTGTGAACGACCGAGTTGACGTCCGCTCTCGCTTCGTAGAGTGCTGCATGGATGAACCGCTCGGAATACGGCTTGCCGGGCTCCCGACCGACGCTTACGCCGTCCAGCCGGAACTCCATGATGTCGTCTATTTCAACTATTTCAGGCGCACGCGCCCGCGAGAGGAAGAATCGATCCCGCTTCTGTGGGTGCCTGATGCTGACATGGCCAAAGGAGTCCAGCACCTTCTCGTTCGCGAGAACCCGGTTTGCCGTAACCAGGTCCTGGAGAGCTAACGTTAGGTCTTCCATGCTTTCCTCGTCGTGTTCGGTGCGCCACTCTCGCATATCTTGCTCAGACAGTTCGAGTTGAATTTGGAATGTCCCTGGTGCGTGTCCGTAACGTATCGAGATCCGGAATCCCGGTGACATGCTCGCCAGCCATGCTTGATCTTTAGGCTTGGATTCTCACATTTTCCCCGATTCGGCCCACCCGGTGCGCATACGGATAAGTTCGAATTCCCCCTCCGGGCCGGCAAATTGTTTTGAATGTTCACACCTGCTATTTTGGTGATTACTTTGCTATCGATCGCGTTTACGGCTCTCCATGGCAATTTGGGAGTTTTGTAGCCTCATGCCTGACGGCGCGCGCGCTATCGTTGCCATCGCCACCGGTGATCCCGCCGGCATTGGCCCTGAAATCAGTTTGAAAGCTGCGCTCGACCCGGACGTCCGCGCCCTGTGTCGGCCGGTTCTGTTTGGCGACCCGACCGTGATTGCCCGCCACGCGAAAGCCTGCGGAATTGACGCAGATATCCGTTTGGTCGAACGGGTCGGCGATACGGCGGCGTCCGATGCTACCGTAGCGCTGTTCTCCTGCCCAAGTACCGAAGTGACCGATATCGGATTCGGCAGCACCAGTGCCGCAAGTGGCCGAGCGTCGTTGGCGGCGGCCAGTGCGGCTATTCAGGCAGCCCTTGCCGGCGAGTTGGATGCTGTCGTGGCCGCGCCGCAGAATCAAACGTCGATCGCGCTCGCCGGCATCGAGTTTGACGGCTATCCCTCTTTCGTAGCTCGGGAGACGGGCCTCGATGCGAGCGACGTCTATCTTATGCTTTGTTTTGGAAACGTGAAAATTGTGCACTGTACCTTGCATGTTAGCATCAAGAAGGCGATCTCATTGATCACTCGGGAGCGTGTCGGCCAAGTGATTGCGGTCGCCGACTCCACCCTCAAGCAGCTGGGCGTTGCCGAGCCGAAGATTTGTGTCGGCGGGCTCAATCCACATGCCGGTGAAGGCGGCCTTTTCGGCGACGAGGAAGCCGAAATCATCAGGCCCGCCATTGACGATGCGGTGAGAGGCGGCATTCGCGCCTCGGGTCCGTTCGGCGCCGATACCATGTTCCATAAAGCCGACGCCGATGCCTTCATCGTAATGTTGCATGACCAAGGGCACATCACGGCGAAACTGCTCGCACGCAATGCGACTGCAGGGCTCGCCATCGGTAGTCCGATCCTGTTCTCGTCGGTTGCGCACGGTAGCGGACATGACATTGTCGGCAAGGGCGTGGCGGACCCAAAGGCCATGATCGAAGCTGTTACCCGGCTGGCCAGGGCTCAACCGGCACGGCGGCCGGCTTGAATCGGGCGTTCAGCGCGCCGTGAGCGACCGGGCCGGGTTCGATAGGCTTCCAAGGCCGGCCGATGAGGCCTGTCATTGATCCGCGGGCAAGCGCTATATTAGTATTCAGCGAATGGAATGGACCACACGCCGTGGGAGCCCGATGACGGGTCCGCGTCATCGTCAGTGCGTGGTTTCGGAATCACAAAAATCGCTTCAAAAGCGTGAAATATGAAATGGAACATGTGCAATGCTTCGCAAGGAACAGAATGATCTGTTGACGCAGACTGGCCCGGGCACGCCCGGTGGTCGGCTGTTCCGCAGCTATTGGATCCCGGCGCTGCTCGCCTCCGAACTGCCCGAGAACGATTGTCCGCCGGTGCGTGTCAAACTGCTTTCCGAGCGCATGGTGGCGTTCCGCGACAGCCAGGGTCGACTTGGCCTGATCGACGAATTCTGCGCCCACCGCGGCGTCTCGCTCTGGTTTGGGCGCAACGAAGAGAGTGGTTTGCGCTGCCCCTATCACGGCTGGAAATACGATTACACCGGTCAGTGCCTGGAGGTGCCCTCCGAGCCGGCGGAAAGCGGCTTCTGCGGCAAGATCAAGCTCAAGTCCTATCCGCTGATCGAGCGCGGCGGCGTCTTGTGGACCTATATGGGTCCGACCGACCAGCAGCCGCCGCTGCCCGAATGGGAGTTCGCCCTGGTGCCGCCCGAGCAGAGCGCCATGACGAAGCGCTGGCAGGAATCGAACTGGCTGCAGGCCATGGAAGGCGGCATCGACTCGAGCCACGTCTCATTTCTGCATCGCGGCGATTTGAACTCGGACCCAATGTTCAAGGGCGCCAGGGGCAATCAGTATAATTTGGGTGACTCGCGCCCGGTGTTCGAAGTGGTGGAAAGCCCCGGCGGCCTCTATATCGGCGCTCGCCGCAATGCCGAGAACGGCAACTATTACTGGCGCATCACGCAATGGGTGATGCCGTCCTTCACCATGATCGCGCCCCGCGGCAATCATCCGGTGCACGGCCATTTCTGGGTTCCGATCGATGACGACAATTGCTGGACCTGGAGCTTCGACTACCGGCCCGATCGTGCTTTGACGCAGGCCGAAGTTCAGGCGATACACGACGGCAAGGGCATCCACGTCAAATACGTGCCCGGCACCTTCCGCCCCCTCGCCAACAAGGACAATGACTACCTGATCGACCGCGCCGCGCAGAAGGCCGGCAAGACCTATAGCGGCGTCGAAGGCATCGCCATGCAGGACGCCTCGCTGCAGGAGAGCATGGGGCCGATCGTCGACCGCACCAGGGAAAACCTGGTCTCGACCGACAACGGCATCATCATGGCGCGTCACCGGCTGCTGCGCGCGGTCAAGCAACTGATGGACAACGGCGCGGTGCCCCCCGGCGTCGACAGCATGCACCAGCACGTGCGTTCCGCGGCCGTCATCCTGCCGCCGGACCAGCCGTTCAAGGATGCTGCCAAGGAGCACCTGGTGGTGCAGGCGGGCGTCGCCCATGCTTCGGTCTGATCATGCTCAGTGAATTGGCTCGCGCCGCCAGCGCCGCCGAGGCGCGCTTCCGCATCGACGCGCCCAATTCCCGCCAGCGCGCGGTGAAGGTCATCGCGCTCGACGCGCCGAGCGAGGCGGTGGTGAAGAGGCTGTCGCAGGGGCGCTGGAACAATGCGAGTTTCTTCACCACGTCGGCCTTCGCCGCCGCCACACGCAAGGGCGAACGTTTTTCCATGCAGGGCTGGCTTAGCGATCTCGCCGGCCGTACCAAGAACCTGATCGACGAGATCGAGAGTGCCGATCTGGTGGTGATGGTGGCGACCGCCGGCGAGGATGCGCCGGCCGCTTCGCTCATCGGGGAGGCCTGCAGCGCCAAGCGGGTAATGACGACGGTGCTGGTGGTGGGAGCCGACGGAATCTCGGATGCCGCCCTGGCGCAAAGCCTTTCGAAATTGCGGCCCTGGGCGCTAATGCTGGTGATCGCCAGCGCCGACGAATACATAACCGACATGCTGACGGCTTTGCGCGCGTAACCCAATTGCCGCCGTAAATCGCATTAGAAACCGTCTGTACAAACTAGCCGCCCGCCGCGGGTCGACGTAACATGGCTCGAGGGGGATTCGATGAACCGGTTGAAGCTCAGCATCGCGACGACGGATTACGATCATTTTCGCGATTTCCGCACCGGCGAGGTGCGGGCCGAGGGTATCGAGCACACGTGGTCGCTGCTCGGGCACCACGAGGTGTTCGCCCGCTTCACCGCGAACCGGGAATGGGACGTGGCCGAATTGAGCTTCGCGAAATTTGCGGCCCAGGTCACCCGCGATGCCACCGACATCGTCGGCCTGCCGGTGGTCTGCTCGCGCCTGTTCCGCTTCTCAGCCTTCTACGTGAACAAGAACGCCCGCATCCAGACAGTGCAGGATCTGAAGGGCAAGCGCATCGGCTCGCCGGAATGGGCGCACTCGGCCGCCGTCTACATGCGCGGCTGGATGCACAACGACTGCGGCGTCTGTCTGCCGGACGTGCACTGGTACCAGGCCGGCGCCAACGCGCCGGGGCGCGTCGAGAAGGTCGAGCTCAGCCTGCCAGAAGGCGTGGAGATCACCCGCATCGGCGACAAGTCACTGTCGCAGATGCTGGCCTCGGGGGAAATCGATTGCGCAATCATCGCGCGGCCACCGACCTGCTTCCTCGAGGGCCATCCGGATGTTGTCCGGCTGTTTCCCGATTACGTCGAGATGGAGAAGGAGTATTTCGGGCGCACGAAGGTCTGGCCGATCATGCATATCGTCGCGATGAAGAAGGGCATTATCGACGCGGACCCGTGGGTCGCCCGCAATCTGTTCAATGCGTTCAACGAATTGAAGCGCCGCAGCGTCGAGCGGATGCTTGACCCTGCGGTGTCGCGCTATCCGCTGGCCTGGCTGCCGGCCTACGGGCGCCAGATGCAGCAAATCTTCGGCAAGGACCCGTTCCCGTTCGG
This sequence comes from uncultured Pseudomonadota bacterium, assembly GCA_963773715.1. Lineage (GTDB taxonomy): Bacteria > Pseudomonadota > Alphaproteobacteria > Rhizobiales > Xanthobacteraceae > Pseudolabrys. The sequence goes on from CAVZCM010000004.1 coordinate 118,290, forward strand.
GATCGACGAGAACCTGCCGACCTGGAAGCAGATGTTGCTCTACACCCATCAGCAGGGGATTGCGCACAAGCACGTGACGCCGGAAGATATTTTTCCGAAAGGCATCATGACCGAAGTGGTCGTCTGAGCCTGCATGAGCCCTGCCCATCAACGGAAAACATGGCCATGAGTGACACTCCACCTTCAGGCGGCCCGGTCGCTGCTGAATTCATCGCCGATCTCGCCGCGGCGAGCCTGATTCTCGCCGAGCGTGGCGTCGTCGACGCGTTCGGGCATATCTCGCACCGCCACCCCGCGGCGCCCGACCGCTATTTCATGTCGCGCGCGAAGGCGCCCGCCCTGGTCACACCCGACGATCTCATCGAGTACACTCTGGACAGCGAACCCTGCAACGCCAACGGCCGCAGCAGCTTTCTGGAGCGCTTCATCCACGGCGCCGTCTACAAGGCCCGGCCCGATGTCCACTGCGTCGTTCACAGCCACTCACCGTCGGTGATTCCCTTTGGGCTCGTCGACGCGAAGATGGAAGCGATGTTCCACAACGCCGCGTTTCTGGCCGCGGGCGTGCCGGTATTCGACATCAGCGAGAAATTCGGCGCCACCGACATGCTGGTCGGCGACCACCCGAAGGGCGCGGCGCTTGCCGAATGCATCGGCGAGAAGGACGTCGCGCTGATGCGTGCGCACGGCTCGGTCGCGTGCGGTCCTAACCTCCAGGCGGCCGTCTTCCGCGCTGTCTACACCGAGGTCAATGCCCGCATTCAGCACTGGACGGCGGCGCTCGCCGGCGGCAAGCCAATGGCCTCGCTCGACGAGGAGGAAGGCCGCCTCGCCGATGTGACGAATCGCAGCGCTTGTATGCGCGCCTGGGAGCTCTGGCGCCGTCAGGTGCGCGAGCAGGTCAACTGGTAAGCCGCGGCGCGAGGGAAGGGGCATGGACGAGACCGAACAGAAGCAGCAGATCGTGCGTTGCATCCGCATGCTCGAGCGACAGGGCATCATGGACTACAATGGTCATGCCAGCGTGCGGGCTGGCGAGGGGCGGATGTTCATCAATATCGGCGCGTGCCAGCGCAACCGGCTCACCGTCGACGACATCTGCACGATCGATTTCAATGGCGAGCTGATCGCAGGCAATGGCAAGCCGCCGCTCGAGTTCCATCTGCACGCCGGCATCTACAAGGCGCGGCCGGACGTGCAGGCCGTCATACACGCACATCCGAACTGGTCGACGATCCTGACCACGGCCGGGGTCCCCTATCTGCCGGTTTACGCGCAGGGTTCACTGGTCCACCCTCTGCCCGTTCTCGATTCTCCCGACTCGATCAACAATGTCGAGATGGCGAAGCGGCTGGCAGATGTGCTCGGCGACCGGCCGGCCGCGCTGATGAAGGCGCACGGCGCCGTGACCACGGGCAAGAGCATCGTCGATGCCTTCGTGCTGATGACCTATATCGAGGATAACGCCTACCGCCAGTTCATGGCTCAGCAAATCGGCAAACCGTATTCCTTCAGCGTGCAGGAACTCGCGCTGTGCCGCGAAAAGCTCTGGAGCGATACGCTGTTCAAGCGCACCTGGGATCATTTCGGTGCCAAGCTCGACGCCGGCGCCTAGACGCGCCGGCAACCACGTTAGGATGCTCGCCGTGACAAAACCCGATCGGTTTCTGATGGCTGGCGTCATGGGCTGGCCCGTGATGCATTCGCGCTCGCCGCTCATGCACAACTATTGGATGGCCCAGCAGGGGCTTGCAGGAACCTACGTTCCGCTCGCCATCAGGCCCGGCACTCTCGCGGCGGCCTTGCGCGCGCTGCATCCGCTTGGCTTTTCCGGCTGTAACCTGACGATCCCGCTCAAGCAGGAGGCGATGACGGTCGTCGATGAGGTGGACGACGTCGCGGCCAGGATCGGCGCGATCAGCTGCGTGGTGGTGCGCAGCGATGGCTCGCTGTTCGGAACCAACAACGACTGGCTCGGGTTCACCGGCAACCTGAAGGAGGACCGCCCGGACTGGCGCGCCGATGCGGGGCCGGTCGCCGTGATTGGGGCCGGGGGCGGCAGCCGCGCGGTCTGCTACGCCCTTCTGCGTGAAGGGGCGACCGAGATTTGGCTGGTCAATCGTACATTTGAAAAGGCCGAAGCGATCGCCGGCGAGTTCGGTGGCCCGATCCAGGTACTGCCCTGGGAACGGCGCCATGACGCGCTGGAGGGCGTGGCGATGGCGGTGAACGCGACCAGCCAGGGCATGGTCGGCCAGCCGCCGCTTGATTTGCGGCTCGATAAGCTGCCGTCACAGGCCCTCGCCGCCGACATCATCTATACGCCGCTTGAAACGCCGTTCCTGGCCGCCGCGCGGAATCGCGGCAACCGTACGCTCAACGGTCTCGGCATGCTGCTGCATCAGGGCCCACCGGCGTGGAAGCTGTGGTTCGGCATCGAGCCTATGGTGACTGTCGAACTGCGCGAACGGATGGAGCAGAGTATCAACGGCGGGTGAGCGACGTTTCATGAGCTGGCGGTCGACATCGTCCCGGGCATCAGCACGCTGGGTAATGGTGGGGAATTCCCGCCAAAGCTGGCTGACGCCGCTGTGGCCCCCGGCGCAACGTCTGCGCCGGCCCGAACGTCGGCTGTTTGGGCAATGGCGGGCATCGAGTCCGGCTAACGACCAAAACTGACCTAGTTGATGATGGGACGGATCGACACGACCGGGATGCGTTTGTTGTCGTAGCCGGATTGGCAAGGACGCGACGAAATTCACCGGTTTGCGCGATCTTGAAATGGGCGGTAACCACTCGAAATAAGCGCGCATCGGACGGGTTTGTCTGCCGCGAGGCCGCCCATTGCGCAAGGAACAACCGCCAAAGTGCTGCAACGACGCTTCAGTATTGCACCCATGCGGATAAGTTAGACTTCTGGCGAACAGGTGGAACCTTTTTGTTGTTGCATGCATTTCCGCGTAGTTATGCCGAAGGAAATTGGTGATTACGCCATCATCGGCGACTGTGAAACCGCAGCATTGGTGGGCCGAGAGGGTTCCATCGACTGGTTGTGTTGGCCCCGTTTCGATTCCGAGGCTTGCTTCGCGGCATTGGTCGGTGATGACCACAATGGCCGCTGGCGTATCGGTCCGCGAGGTGAGACCAAGTTGACGCGCCGATACCGCCGGGACTCGCTCATCCTTGAGACCCGTTTCGAAACCGCCGAACACGCTGCGACACTGATCGACTTCATGCCGTTTCGGCAGGACGATCAATCGAGTATCGTCCGCATTGTCGTTGGGGAGCGCGGCAAGCTCCATATGCGCATGGATCTGAACTTGCGCTTCGATTACGGGCGGCTGATTCCCTGGGTGTCCAGGTCAGCGCCCGACACCATGCAATTTGTTTGCGGGCCGCATGCGGCGACGCTGCGCAGCGGCGTGGAAATGGGCTGCGCACACGACGGCTGCCACGCCGACTTCGACGTCGCCTCCGGAGAGCGCAAGGCTTTCGTGCTGCAATACCGCCGCTCGCACCGGCCGGCCGCGCAAAAGAGCGATCCTGAGCGGGATCTCGAAGCGACGGAGGTGACCTGGCGTGATTGGGCTGCGCGATGCAGCTATGACGGTCCCTACAGGGACGCGGTCATGCGCTCGCTCCTCACCATAAAGGCGCTGACCTCGCGCGCGACCGGAGGCATCGTTGCCGCTCCCACGACCTCGCTGCCGGAAAAAATGGGCGGTCAGCGCAACTGGGACTATCGCATCTCGTGGCTGCGCGACGCGACCTTCACCCTGCTGGCGCTGCTGCATAGCGGCTACAGTGAGGAAGCGAGCGCATGGCGCGACTGGCTGTTGCGCGCCATCGCTGGTATGCCGCGCGCGGTGCAGCCGGTCTACGGCGTCGCCAGCGAGCATCGTTTGCCTGAATGGGAGGTGGAGTGGCTTTCAGGATTCCGCGACTCCCGGCCGGTGCGCGCCGGCAACGCCGCCTATCAACAGTTTCAGCTCGACATCTACGGTGAAGTGCTGGATGCGCTGCACCAGGCACGCGAGCAAGGCATCCCGCCGGCGGATTGGGCCTGGGAACTGCAACGCGAACTGATTGAAGAGATCGAGCGCATCTGGCGCGAGCCCGATGCCGGCATCTGGGAAGCGCGCCACGACCGCGAGCATTTCACCCATTCCCGCGTGATGGCCTGGGCGGCGGTCGACCGCGCGGTGCGCGCCGCCGAGAAGTACGAGTTGGACTGGCCGCTCGCGCGTTGGCGCAAGCTGCGCGACGAGATCCACAAGGATGTGCTCGCTAACGGATACGACGAGAAGCTCGGCGGCTTCACGCGCAGCTATGAGAGCCGCGAGGCGGACGCCGCCAACCTGCTGCTGCCGATCGTCGGGTTCCTGCCGGCCGACCACCCCAGGATGAAAGCCACCATGGCGCTCACCGAGCGCCAGCTGATGGAAGACGGCTTCGTGCTGCGCTACGACACCGATGAGACCGAAGACGGCCTGCCGCAGGGGGAGGGTGCGTTCCTCGCCTGCAGCTTCTGGTACGTCGACAATCTCGTCATGCAGGGGCGCAAGGACGAGGCGCGCGCGATGTTCGAGCGGCTGTTGTCGGTCCGCAACGACGTCGGTCTGCTCTCGGAGGAATACGACGCCAGCAAGGGAGAGCTACTGGGCAATTTCCCCCAGGCGCTGTCTCATCTCGCGCTGGTCAATTCCGCACACAACCTGGTGCAGAGCGACGGCCCGGCCCATGCGCGCTCGGGCGGCAACCCGAAAGCGCGGCAAGAAAAGTGCGCAAACGCGGACTAGCCTTCCGCGTAAGCAACGGTCGACAATAGCGCGATATTGGGATGGCGCGAGTCGAGCCGGGTATGCTGCACCACGATGGGCACGTTCGATTCGATCACCGAGGCGTAGCTTGTATCGCGGGGCACCGGGGCGGGGTCCTTCAGGTCGTTGAAGCGCAGATGCACCGTGCGCTGCGCACCAAGCGTCACCTTGTATGGGCCGACGGGCTCACGATCGGTGAAATACAGCATGATCTCGACGTTGGCGTCCTCGCTGCCGGCATTGAGCAGGCAGCACGCCTCATGCGAAACCAGCGCGTGCTCCTGACTGACGCTGCCGCTCGGAATATAGCCTTCGGGAATGGCCCAACGGCGGTGGCCGATCTCAGGCATGGATCGGCTCCCTGGGGCTGATCAGGGCAAGTCCGGTCTCCGGGTCGTGCACCTTTTGCAAGTAAGACGGCTGTTCCGCCACGATCACCTCCAAGGTCGGCCGCACGTGCGCCTCGCCGAGATGGCCGGCCATGGCCCTGCCGTCCTTTTTGCCGACCACGAGATGGATGTGGATTGCGGGCTTGCCGTCGGGCGCGCGTGCCACGTCGCCGTTGAGGGAAGCGACCTCGACCTGCTCCCGCACGGCGATATCGGTGTAGTCCTTCTTGTCCCAGTCGAAATAGCGCAGCACCACGTCGCTGAAGGCGCCTATGGCGGTGATCTGGGCCGCCAAAATACGTTCGCTGACCGCGAATTCCTTGATCGACGACAGCACTTCGTCGCCTTTGTCCATGATGACGGCAAAGGTCCGCTGGCCGCCGTGTTCGTGCAAGAGTTTGCTCTGCATGGATCGGCCTCCTCAAATGCCATGGCGAAAACAGGGATCGCAAAGAGAACCAACACGCCGCCTTTACAGTTCCGGTTCCATCGTGAAGTTCCGGTCATGTTGGAACGACGGGGGGTGTCGTTCGTTGAGTTTCTGACTTCATAACCTTTGGCGCAGCGGTTTGGGGCGACGTGCCGTTTGCGCACATGCACTCGCGAGCGAAGGAGATAACGATGGCCAGCCCCACCGCCGCCGACGTCATGATAGACACGCTGATCGACTGGGGAGTCGATACGATCTTCGGCATTCCCGGCGACGGTATCAACGGCATCATCGAAGCACTGCGCCAGAAACAGGACCAGATCCGCTTCATCCAGGTGCGCCACGAGGAAGCCGCGGCCTTCAATGCCTGCGCCTATGCCAAGTGGACCGGCCGGCTCGGCGTCTGCCTCGCGACTTCGGGGCCGGGCGGCATCCATTTGCTCAACGGGCTTTACGACGCCAAGCTCGACGGCCAGTCGGTGCTGGCGATCACCGGCATGCAGTTCCATGACCTCCTGCACACCTTCACGCAGCAGGACGTGGAGCTCGACAAGCTGTTCCAGGATGTTTGCGTCTACAACAACCGCATCATGGGGCCGATGCACGTCGAGAACTCGGTCGAGCTCGCCTGCCGCACCGCGCTTGCCTATCACGGGGTCGCCCACATAACCATTCCGACCGACATGCAGTCGCAACCCGTCAGCAAGGGCTCGCGCTCCAAGCGTAACGTTGCCGACCACGTCTCCAACATGATGGCGCGCGGCGGCCAGGCGCCGAACCCGCAGCAGCTCGCCGAGGCGGTCGAGATCCTCGACGCCGGCAAGAAGGTCGTCATCATGGCCGGCCGCGGCGCTCTCGGCGCCGGCGACGCGCTGACGGCGGTCGCGGAGCGGCTGAAGGCCCCGATCGTCAAGCCGCTGCTCGGCAAGGGCGCGGTCGCTGACGACAATCCCTATTGCATCGGCGGCACCGGGTTACTCGGGACCCGCCCGGCGCAGGAAGCGCTGGAGCAATGCGACACCCTGTTGATCGCCGGCTCGAGCTTCCCCTACATCGAGTTCTATCCCAAGCCCGGCAAGGCGAAGGCGGTGCAGATCGAGCTCGATCCCATGCGGGTGGGCTTGCGTTACCCGGTCGACGCCGCCCTCATCGGCGACGTCGGGCAGGTGCTGCAGGCGCTCTTGCCGCAGCTTGCACCGCACGACAACACATCCTTCCTCGACAAGGCGCAGGCCGGCATGACGGAGTGGAACGCGCTCATGGAAGAGCGCGGCACCCGCACTGACACGCCGATGAAGCCGCAGGTGGTTGCCTATGAGCTCAACAAGGCGCTTGAGGACGACGCCATCGTCGCCACCGACTCCGGCACCATCACCACCTGGGCCGCGCGCTACCTCTCGATCCGCGGCGACATGATGTTCTCCTGCTCGGGCAATCTGGCCACCATGGCCTGCGGCCTGCCTTATGCGGTGGCTGCGGCGGTGGCCTATCCCCAGCGCCAGGTAATCGCCTTCGTCGGTGACGGCGGCCTTTCTATGCTGATGAGCGAGCTTGCCACCCTGCGCAAATACGACCTCAACGTGAAGGTCATCGTTATCAAGAACAATGCACTCGGCCAGATCAAATGGGAGCAGATGGTGTTCCTCGGCAATCCGGAATACGTCTGCGAATTGCAGCCGATCGATTTCGCGACGGTCGCCAGGGGATTCGGCATCCAGTCCTACGTCATCGACGATCCCGAGAAGTGCGGTGAGACCCTGCGCGCCGCGCTGGCGACCTCGGGGCCGGCAGTGATCGAGGCGGTGGTCGATCCGCACGAGCCGCCGATGCCGCCAAAGATCGAGCTCGGCCAGGCCGAGAAGTTCGCCGAATCGCTCGCGCGCGGTACGCCGGCCCGCGGCAGGATCGCGCTCACGGTTGCGTCCGACAAGGTCCGCGAGCTGATCTGAGGGCCGCGTCATGAAAGGTTCGACGCCGGCGATCGATAACATCACGGTGCGGGTGCTGACCATTCCGACCGATGCGCCGGAGGCGGACGGCACCCTGTCGTGGAATTCAACTACGATGGTCCTGGTGGAGGTGGCCGCGGGCGGCAAGTATGGCCTCGGTTACACCTATAGCGCCGCCGCCGCGGCCGACATCGTCAAGGACAAGCTCGCCGAAATGGTGCGCGGCCGGGACGCAATGGATATTCCGGGCCTATGGCTGGCCATGGTCGGGGCAGTGCGCAATATCGGCTGGCGTGGCGTCGCCGCCAACGCCATCTCGGCAGTCGATATCGCGCTTTGGGACCTGAAGGCGAAGCTCCTCGGCCTGCCGCTCTACAAATTGCTCGGCGCGTTGCGCGACGACGTGGCGATCTACGGCAGCGGGGGCTTCACCTCCTATTCCAGTGCGCGATTGCAGGAACAGCTATCGTCCTGGGTCTACGACGACGGCTGTCGCTGGGTGAAGATGAAGATCGGCAGCGAGCCGGGTCGCGACCTGGCGCGCGTCGAGGCGGCGCGCCGCGCCATCGGCGCAGCGACGCTTTTCGTCGACGCCAACGGCGCCTATTCCCGCAAACAGGCGCTGGCTTTCGCCGAGAAATTCGCCGGCATCGGCTGGTTCGAGGAGCCGGTATCGAGCGACGACCTCGAGGGCCTGCGGCTTTTGCGCGACCGCGTGCCGGCCGGCATGGAGATCGCCGCCGGCGAATACGGCTACGATCAGTTCTATTTCCGCCGCATGGTGGAAAGTGGTGCAGTCGACGTCTTGCAGGCCGACGCCACCCGCTGCTGCGGCATCACTGGCTTTCTGAAGGCTGCGGAAGTCGCTGGCGCGTTCGCAATTCCGTTTTCCGCGCATACGGCGCCGGCGGCGCATCTGCACGTTTGCTGCGCGGTCCCGCACCTGCGTCATCTGGAATGGTTTCACGATCACGTCCGCATCGAACAAGGCATTTTTGACGGCGCGCCGCGTCCGCGTACCGGTGTCATCTCGCCCGACCCGCAACGGCCGGGTCTGGGCCTCGACTTCAAGCCGGCTGACGCCGAGCGGCTGGCAGCGTAGGGCAACCGTCCCATGGGTCACGTTATCGAAATCAATCACAAGGTCCGCAATGAGCCGCGCCGGCCGTTCCATGTCACGCGAGCGCCGAACGGCCGTATCGTCAATGCGGAATCCGTCTCCGATGTGAAGCAATTTCGCGCGCTCGGCGACGCCCTGGCCAGGGGCCTGGAAGGCGAGGCGCGCTTCGACGCCGGCAGCCGGGCGCTCTACGCCACTGACGCCTCCAACTACCGGCAGGTGCCAATCGGCGTGGTGGCGCCGCGCACCATTCAGGACGTGATCAGGACGTTTGAACTGTGCCGCCGCTTCGGCGCGCCCGTGGTGCCGCGCGGCGGCGGCACCAGCCTTGCCGGCCAGGGCTGCAACGTGGCGGTGCTGATCGACTATTCGAAATACCTCAACCGCATCATCTCGATCGACGCCGTCAACAGGCTCGCGCGCGTCGAGCCGGGCTGCGTGCTCGACCATCTGCGCGATGCCGCCGAGCAGCACGGCCTTACCTTCGGCCCCGATCCGGCGACCCACGACCACAATACACTCGGCGGCATGCTCGGTAACAATTCCTGCGGCGTGCATTCGGTGATGGCGGGCCGTACCTCGGACAACGTCGAGTCGCTCGACATCCTCACCTACGATGGCGAGCGCATGACCGTCGGCCCGACCAGCGACGCCGAGCTCCGCGATATCCTCGCGGCCGGCGGCCGGCGCGCCGGAATATACCGCGCGCTCGACGATTTCCGCCGCAAATACGCCGACCTGATCCGCAGGCGCCTGCCGGATATTCCGCGCCGGGTGTCCGGCTACGAGAATCTCGACGAATTGCTGCCGGAAAAAGGCTTCAACGTCGCCCGCGCGCTGGTCGGCACCGAGGCGACCTGCGTCAACATCCTGCAGGCCGAACTCAATCTGGTGTACAGCCCGCCCGAGCGCGTGCTGGCGATCATCGGATTCGAGGATGTGTTCGCCGCCGCCGACGCGGTGCCGGAAGTCCTAAAGTTCAAACCGATCGCTCTCGAAGGCATTGACGACCTGCTGGTCGACTTCATTACCCGCAAGCACCTGCACCCGGATGACCTGAAGGTGCTGCCCGAGGGCAGCGGCTGGCTGGTGACGGAGTTCGGCGCCGACAGCGCCGACGAGGCGGCCGAACTCGCAAAGGAACTCGTCGACGACTTCAAGGGCCGCGGCAACGACGCCAAGGTCATGCGCGAGATGGCGCAGCAGAAGAAGATCTGGGAGGTGCGCGAGGCGGCGCTCGCTGCCACCGCCCATGTACCGGACTGGCCGGAAGCCCATCCCGGCTGGGAGGACAGCGCGGTCTCGCGCGAGAACCTCGGCGACTATCTGCGCGAGTTCAAGAAGCTGTTGCACCACCACGGCTACGAAGCGTCGCTTTACGGCCATTTTGGCGACGGGCTGGTGCACTGCCGAATCGATTTCGACCTCGCCACCGAGAAGGGCCTGACCAGCTGGCGTAACTTCCTCGACCAGGCCGCCGATCTGGTGGTCCGCTATGGCGGCACGCTCTCCGGCGAGCACGGCGACGGCCAGGCGCGCGCGGAGCTCCTGGAGAAGATGTACGGCCCCGAGCTGGTGCAGGCCTTCCGCGAGTTCAAGGCGATCTGGGATCCCGACAACAAGATGAATCCGGGCAAGATCGTCGATCCCTATCCGATCGTCTCCAACCTGCGAATGGGTCCCGAGTACGCGCCCATCGAATACGGCGGCCATTTCGCCTACGCCGACGACGGGGGCAGCTTCACGCAGGCAATGCGGCGCTGTGTCGGCGTCGGCAAATGCCGCCGTCGGGAAAGCGATGAAGGCGTTATGTGCCCGAGCTATATGGCAACCGGCGAGGAGAAGTACTCGACCCGCGGTCGCGCCCGTCTCCTGTTCGAGATGATGCGGGGCGAGACGATCGATGAGGTCTGGAAGAGCGAGGCGGTCGAGGAAGCGCTCGATCTTTGCCTTGCGTGCAAGGGCTGCAAGAGCGATTGCCCGGTGCACGTCGACATGGCGACCTATAAGGCCGAATTCCGCAGCCAGCACTATCGCCATCGCCTGCGCCCGCGTTCGGCCTATTCCATGGGGCTGATCCACGTGTGGGCACGTTATGCGTCATGGCTGCCGGGCCTTGCCAATGTCGGTGCCAACACGGCGTTGGCGAAATGGGTGGCCGGCGTCTCGCAGCAGCGCGACATGCCGCCCTTCGCAAGACTCGCGTTCCGACGCTGGTTCCGCAAGCGCAAGCGCGGGGTGGTCACCGGCAGGCGCGTGATGCTGTGGCCGGACACGTTCAACAACTACTTCCGGCCGGACACGGCAATTGCCGCGACACGGGTGCTGGAGAGCCTCGGCTACGACGTGGTGATCCCGCGCAAGACCTTGTGCTGTGGCCGACCGCTTTACGACTGGGGCCGCATCGACACAGCCAGGAAACTGTGGCGGGAGACCCTCGACACGCTCAAGGACGAGATCGAGGCCGGCACGCCGCTAATAGGCCTGGAGCCGGCCTGCACCAGCGCCTTCCGCGACGAGCTCGTCGACCTTTTCCCCGACGACGATCTTGCGGGGAAGCTGAGCAAACAGACACTGTTCTTCACCGAATTCCTCGAGCGTAACGACACCGCGGCGTTGCCTCGCATCGGCGGCGACGCCCTGGTGCAGGTGCACTGCCACCATCATGCGGTGATCAAGCCGGATGCCGAGCGCAGCGTGCTCGAGCGCCTCGGCATCGACTGCGACGTGATGGCCTCGGGCTGCTGCGGCATGGCCGGCTCGTTCGGATTCGAAAGTGGCAAGTACGAGGTCTCGCAGACACTTGCCGAGCGCGTGATGCTGCCCAAGGTGCGCGCGGCGTCTGATGACACCGTGATCCTCGCCAACGGCTTTAGCTGCCGCGAGCAGATCGAGCAGGGCAGCGCGCGACGGACCGCGCACATCGCGGAGCTTATCGCCCAACATCTCGAGAACAAACAATAGAGGGCAAATCCCATGTCACCGACATCCCTGCCGCTTCCCCGCAAGCAGACTCAAACTGTCGTCGTCACCGGTGCCAGCGCTGGTGTCGGCCGCGCCACCGCGCTTCGTTTCGGCCGTGCCGGCGCCCGTGTCGGTCTGATCGCGCGCGATGGCCAGGCACTCAACGACGTAAAACGCGAGATCGAACAGCTCGGTGGCAAGGCTGCGGTGGCGGCAGTGGACGTTGCCGACGCGGAGGAGCTGTTCAAGGCGGCGGAAAAGCTGGAGGCTGAGCTCGGCGCCATCGATGTCTGGGTCAACGACGCCATGGTGACGGTGTTTTCGCCGGTCTGCGAGATCACGCCGGAGGAATTCAGGCGCGTCACCGAGGTCAGCTATCTGGGCTTCGTGTACGGTACGATGGCGGCGTTAAAACTCATGCGGCCGCGTAACCGCGGTACCATCGTGCAGGTCGGCTCCGCGCTGGCCTACCGCGGCATACCTTTGCAGGCGGCTTATTGCGGCGCCAAGTTCGCCATCCGCGGCTTCACCAATTCGCTGCGTACCGAGCTGATGCACGAGAACAGCGGCATCCACGTCACCATGGTGCACTTGCCGGCGGTCAACACGCCGCAGTTCGACTGGGCGCGCACTCACATGAAGAACCAGCCGCGGCCTGTAGCGCCGGTGTTCCAGCCGGAGACGATCGCCGACGCCATCTACAAGGCCGCGCACGAGGACAAGCGGGAGTACTGGCTCGGTCGCAGCACGGTCGGCATCATCCTGTCAAATTTTCTGGCGCCGGCATTGCTCGATCGTTATCTGGCGCGGACCGCGTTCCGGGGCCAGTCGGCCCAGCGCGCGGTTTCGCCCAATCGCCAAGACAACCTGATTCGGCCGGTGCACGATCTGCATCGCACGCGGGGCTCGTTCGGCCGCGAAGCGGAAGCGCGTGCCTACGCCCTTCCGGGGCCTGCCACGCGTGTGGCGGCTGCTACGGCTGGGATAGTCGCTGTGGGGCTCATTGGCATGGCTATTGGGCGCATGACGAGCCGATAAGGTTGTGGGCTGAAGGCCAATCCGACCGGATGGGCTCTATTCGCCTCGATACCGCTGAATCGACCTCGGGAAAATCCGCATGATGGGCCTTTGCTGAATTTCGGTGCCGTACCTCCTTTCAGCCCCGGTTCGCGATGCCGGCGCCAGCAGTCGGACCGGCGAGAAAGCCTGTACAGGGCGACAAGCCTTAAAAGGTACGCGTGACTTTGGTCAGGTGCGGCGGATTGTCAGGATCAAAGCCCTTCTGACGTGCAGCCTGCTCCAACGCGAGGTACGTCGGAATGAGCATCAGTACCGGATCGCAAACCGGGTGACTGTCTCCGACCCAGGGAAGCGTCCCGGTCGGACCCCCGGCGGTAAATATTGTCTCGCCCGCATCTTTAAGGTCGCGGATGAGTTCGTCGGTGGAGGCAGTGGCCTGATCATTCTGGCGCAATACGAGCACGGGGGTTGCCGGCGTAATTGCGGCGCGTGGCCCATGCCGGAGTTCGGCCGCGCTGTATCCAAGCGCAGGCACCCGCAACACTTCGGCTACCTTTAGCGCAATCTCGCGGACGCAGCCCAGGGCATAGCCCCGTCCCACGATGAATGCTGCCGGCGCCAACGCCGTCCGCTCCGCCCACGGCGACCAGTCGCAGTTCAGTGCGCCGGAAAGCCGCCCGGGCAGGCGATGAAGGTTCTCGCCCAATTCCTTGTCATCTGCCAGCGCTGCCACGAGATGCGCGCCTGCGATCATTGACAAAACGACTGTTTTGGTCGCGGCGACAGCGAGTTCTGGCCCCGCGCCGATGGGCAGTATCAGCTCCGATGCGGCAGCGGCGGGCGAATCTTCCTCATTGAGCACCGCGAGTGTCAAAGCACCGCACTTGCGTGCAATTTCCGTAGCGTTGACGAGATCGGGACTGCGACCGGACTGTGAAATCAGAACGAACAGCGCTTCGTGCAAGTCGGGCTGGCGCTGATAGGCAGTTACGACAGATGGTGCAGAAGCCGACGCCACCAGGCCAAGACGCGTTTCGAAAAGATAGCGCAAATAGACACCGGCATGGCCGGAGCTGCCACGCCCACAAAAGACGACCATCCGCGGCTTTGCGCGCCTGATCCGCTCTGCAACCGCAGCGAACATATCGGCGCGCGCGAGCAGCCGCAGGGCGGCCGCGGGAATCTCGGCAACCTCGCGTGCCATCACGCTTGTTTTCAGAGGTTCATCCATTCCTGTTTTTTGACATCTCGATAGCAGTGCGCAGGTTGCCGCCATGGCGCTGCAGCAGCAACGCCGCTTCGTCGGGGTCTATACCCAGACCGAGAAGAATGGCCGTTTTGACGTCGCCGTTGGTCTGCTCAAGATAACGCGCCGATTGCTCTTGCGGACATCCGAGAATTTCGCCGACCATCGCCTCCGCGCGGCGGAGCAACTTCGCATTCCGCGCCCGCATGTCCACCATCAGCCCGCGATAAACTCGTCCCATCTTGACCATCGCTGCGGTCGAGAACAGGTTAAGCACGATCTTCTGGGCGGTCCCCGCCTTCATGCGGGTGGAGCCGGCGACGACTTCGGTTCCGGTGTCGGCCAGGATTCGATGACGGGCTACTTCGAAGAGCGGGGCACCAGGATTGTTGGCGATAGCAATGGTCACTGCGCCTGCGGCTTTCGCCGCACGTAATGCACCGATAGTAAAGGGCGTCGTCCCGCTCGCTGCGATGCCTATGACGACGTCATTTGCACCTACTTTTGCCTCCGCCATCGCCTGTGCCCCGGCGTCTTCATTGTCCTCGGCCCCCTCGGTGCTTCGGACAAGCGCGTCAAGCCCGCCGGCCATAGCAAAGACGATACGATCAGCGGGCCAGTTGTAGGTCGGCGGCAGTTCGGTTCCATCCTGCACGCCAATACGTCCGGAAGTTCCGGCTCCGACGTAAACGAGGCGACCTCCTTGCTGAAGTGCCGGCACCGCATCGTCGACCGCGGCGCTTATCGCACCGAGTGCTCCCCGAACGGCAGCGGCGGCCGCCAGCTGCCCCTCGTACATGGCTCCGATCATTTCGGCCGTCGGCCAGGAGTCGAGTTCGATATAGCGTGGGCTGATTTGCTCGGTGTGCATGGTCCGTCTCGGCTATTCCGTAATCGCGAAACTCGGGATCTGTTCTGATGCGCCTCGCTATGGAATCATGCATTCATGGCGACTTGGCGTGCGAGGCGCAAGGCGCCATCCACGGCATCGCCTTCTACGGCTACAAGCCGGCGCTGAACATCCGGCGCAAGCCATGGCTGGATCGACGATGCAAGACCCCCGAGAAGGGCGATGCGGGCGGCGCCAAATTCGGAAAGCCGGCGCACCAGTTCGTCGATCTGCTCGGCAGCGTCACGCACGATTCGCCGCGCGATCGCATCTCCGTCGTCCGCATAGCGCATTACCAGGGGCGCGAAGGTCGCATAGTCCGTGGCGGTTGCTTGATCCATCCAGGAGACGGCTTCGAATGGATCGCTGTCAAAGCGCATCATCACATCATGTGTGAGCTTGGTGCCAACCGCGCGCCCGTCATGGGCCCGCAAGGCGATACGGATCGCGTGCAGGCCGAGATCGGCGCCACTGCCTTCGTCAGATATGGGAAAGCCGTAGCCGCCGACCCTGAACTCGCGTCCGTCGACAAGGGCGAAGCCGACACTGCCCGTTCCGACAATGACGATGCCGCCATCCCGGCCAGCGTGCGCACCCATGCAAGCGATTGTTGCGTCATGGGCGTAGATGACGGAACGAAAGCAATGCCGACGCTGCGTGAGCTGCTCTAACGCACCTTTGCGTCCAATTCCGGCAAGTCCGACGGCCGCATGCAAGGAATGCATCGCGTCGGCGTCGAGTCCGGCTTCATCAAGTGCGGCCCGGCAAGCCTTTTCCACCTCGGCAAGCGCGCGATCGATACCCAGACGCAGCGCTGCAGGCCCGGCAATGCCGCTACCGAGCATGCGTCCGTCGGCATCTTCAATGCGTGCACGACAGCCCGTGCCGCCACCATCGACGCCAACAAAAAGCTGACTGGCCTGCGATGCCATGTTTATCCTGCAAATCGCTCGATGTGTGCGCCGCACTGCACCAGCTTTCGGTCGAGCAATTCATAGCCACGGTCGAGATGATATATGCGGTGGACGACCGTTTCGCCTTCGGCGACTAGGGCGGCGAGGACCAAACTCACGGATGCGCGCAAGTCCGTGGCCATTACTTCGGCGCCATGCAGATGCTCGACGCCTCGCACCAGCGCTGTCGAACCTTGCAATGAAATGTTGGCGCCAAGTCGTCCGAGCTCGGGCACGTGCATGAACCGGCTCTCGTAGATGGTCTCGCGAATGACGGATGCGCCTGACGCGACGGTCATCAGGGCCATGAACTGCGCTTGCAGATCCGTGGGGAACCCGGGGTACGGTTCCGTTGTGATGTCGATAGCCCGCAATGGACCGGAGCGGACGACCATCAGTCCCCGATCGGTGGGCCAAATCTGGACGCCTGCGCTTTCCAGGGCCGCGCTTACGGAGCCGAGATGTTCCAGACGCGCGCCGAGGATTTCGAGCTGACCGCCGGTGATCGCTGCGGCGACGGCATAGGTGCCGGCCTCGATGCGATCGCTGATCAGATCGTGGCGGGCGTGACGAAGCGCATCGACGCCTTGCACCAGAATGCGATGTGTTCCAAGGCCCTCGACAGACGCTCCCATAGCGGAAAGGCACAGTCCGAGATCGCAGACCTCCGGGTCGCGTGCCGCGTTCAGGATTTCGGTTTCACCGCGCGCGCGGACTGCTGCCATCAGTGCGGTTTCGGTCGCTCCAACGGATGGCGAAGTCAGCACGATGCGACCTCCTCGCAGCCCTTCGGATCCGGTCCGCGCGTGAATGTAGCCACCCTCGATGCCGACTTCGGCCCCGAGGGCGTCGAGGGCCTTCAGGTGGAGATCGATCGGTCGCGTGCCGATGGCGCAGCCTCCCGGCAGCGACACCTTCGCCGACCCGAAACGGGCCAAAAGCGGCGCCAGCACGAGTATGCTGGCACGCATGCGTCGCACCATGTCATAAGACGCCTGCGCGTTGCGCGCTGGCCCGGCATCAAGAACAAGCGTGTGCCCGTGGCCGTGACTGGCGCGCACGCCGAACTCTCCCATCAGACCCAACATGGTTGTGACGTCGGTGACTTCCGGAACATTGCCGAGCTCGAGAGGTTCGGCGCTGAGCAGGGCGGCGGCGATCTGCGGCAGAGCCGCATTCTTCGCCCCCGAAACCTGTACCGAGCCTTCGATGCGGCGACCGCCGTGAATTACCAAACGGTCCATGTTTGCCTGTCTCTGTTTCGCCCTGGCCGGTACGGGATCAGCAAAAGCCGGCAGGCTCTGGGCCGCTCGCGATAGATATGTACGCTACCCTGTCGTTGAAGGACGTTCGCGCGGATTGCCATACCCTAGGCCCCGGCCGTCCTTTAACCTAGATTACGGACTCGTGCCACCGATCAAGTGCTGACCCTGCCGATGAATCCCGCTCCAAACAGCCCTTCGTATGCCGTCCTGGCGGACCGTGTTTTTGACGGCCACAGTTGGCATGCCAGGGCTGCGTTACTGGTCCAGGACGGACGAATCGCAGGGCTCGCGGCCTGGGGCGAGGTTCCGCTCGCCTGGCCGCAGATGCGCGTTCCACCCGAAGCGTTTCTGGCCCCTGGCTTCATTGACCTGCAGGTCAATGGTGGGGGCGGCGTGCTGCTCAACGACCGGCCGACCGCCGATGGCATGCGCGCCATTGCCCGCGCGCACCGTCGCTACGGCACTACGGCCTGTCTGCCGACGTTGATCAGCGATACGCGCGAGCAGACACGAAGCGCCATCGCGGCGGCCCGTTCGGTCGGCGGCCGGGATGGAGTTCCTCGGCCTTCATCTGGAAGGCCCGTTCATCAGTCCCAGGCGTCCGGGCGTCCATCGACCGGACCGGATCGTGAAACCCGAAGCCGGTGACCTGGAGCAATTGTGCGACCTGGCCGGTGCAGGCAGCTCGATGGTCACGCTGGCACCCGAATGTGTGCCGGGGGATTTCGTGCGGACCTTAACCTCTCAGGGGATACGGGTTTCAATTGGGCACAGTGAAGCTGCCGCTGCCGCCGTCCTGCAGGCCGTCGGGGAGGGTGCCAGCGGCGTGACCCACATGTTCAATGCCATGCCCCCCATGACTGCCCGCGGTCCGGGAATCATTGGCGCGGCGCTGGCGGACGAGCGGCTAACGGCGGGCCTGATCGTCGACGGAATCCACGTCGATCCCATTGCCATCCGGGCGGCCTTTGCGGCGAAGGGCTGCGATCGAATTGCCCTCGTCACCGATGCTATGCCAACGGTCGGGTCAGCTCTGGACCGTTTCGAATTAGATGGGCAGCTCATCAGACTCGCCGATGGGCGCCTCACAACGGAGGCCGGTACGCTGGCGGGCGCGCACCTCGACATGGCCTCGGCAGTGCGCAATGCAGTGACGATGTGTAAAATCCCGCTGGAAAGCGCGCTAAGCGCTGCTTCGCTCACGCCAGCCCGATTTCTCGGGCTCGATAACGAGCGCGGGATATTGGCCTCCGGCGCTCGCGCCGATTTCGTCGCGCTGACGCAAGAGCTGACGGTGATTGCAACCTGGATAGACGGCAGATCCGACGCGTAGGCAAGTCACAGCCTGAATGACGAACTGGCGGTCAAACGGCTCTCAAGATGACCCGTAGCGCAGGTGGCTTTGACGCTCGCTCAGCCAGGCCTGCTCATCCGCAAGCGCCAGCGCATCGAGGTCCTGTGGCGCTGCCGACGTGTCCTCGACCCATTCCCGCAAAAGCGGGCCGCCGTTGATCACGTCGATCGGGAGTCTTTCGTGCTCGTACTCATAAGCGAATTCGCGCCATAACGGGTATTCCGGATACAAACGGCGAATTGCCTTGAAGGCGAGCGCTTGCAGGCGCCAGGGCTTGAAGGAACTCGTGATCGTAACCCGGGCCTTCTGTGTGTATCTGCACGCCATGGCACAGCTGGTTAGCATGCTTGTGAAAGGTTGGCTCGAACCAACACTCGCGCAAGCGGCAACCGCCGAGCCATCGTGGCGCCAGCGCCGCCATTTCCTTCATTACCAGGCCCGCATCGAAGTCGGGCGCGCCGAATATTTCGAGCGGTCGGGTTGTTCCCCGGCCTTCCGAAAGCGTCGTGCCCTCGACCATAACGGTTCCCGCATAGGCACGGGCCATCCATAAATTCGGGGCGTTTGGACTGGGGTTGATCCACGCGCGGTTCCCCAACGGCCACCCGAACCCCGGGGCGGCGTCGGGCTGCCAATTTTCCATCTCGATGACGTGATAGTCGACCTGAAGTTTGAGTGTACTCACGAACCACTGGCCCAGTTCGCCCAGCGTACACCCGTGACGCATCGGCAACGGTCCAACACCCACAAAGCTTTCCCAACCGGGCCGCAGCATAAAGCCTTCGACCGGCCGGCCTGCAGGATTGGGCCGATCGAGCACCCAGACGCTCTTGCGATGCTTAGCGGCCGCTTCAAGTACGTAACGAAGCGTAGTGATGAAAGTATAAATCCGACAGCCGAGGTCCTGCAGATCGACAATCATCACGTCGAAAGTGTCCATCATGACGTCGGTTGGCCTGCGGACTTCTCCATAGAGGCTGAATACCGGGATGCCATACACCGGATCATGAAAGTCCGGTGATTCGATCATGTTGTCCTGTTTGTCACCGCGTAAGCCATGCTGCGGACCGAAGGCGGCGCTGAGCTTGATATCGCTGCAGGCAGCCAGCGCATCGATTGCGTGGGTGAAGTCACCCGTCACAGAGGCAGGGTGGGCGAGCAAAGCGACGCGTTTGCCGGCGAGCGGTGAGCGCAAGGCGCGATCGGCGATCAATCGGTCGAGGCCGAATTTCATGGTGCAATGGCCGGAATTAGCTCATGGACGAAACCGTCGGCGTGATGAAAGTCCGGCTTCCCGGGCGGATGTGCCAATGCCCAATACGACATCCGGTGGCCCACGTCTTCGATTACTGCCGCCAGGCCGAGATTGCATCCGGCAAGGCGCGACAAGCCCGAAATTCGATCGAAATCGAGCGTAGCCTGCAATGTATAAAGGTTGGCTCTCGATTTCACCTCGATAACAGATAGGCCGACATCTGTCGCCGCAGACTTTTCACTTCGGTAGCCGCTGAACCGGTATGCCGCCCATTGTGTCGAAGGCGCGAAGTTGAACTCATAATAGTCCGCGCCGACCGGGGGACGGACGAATGCCTCGAAGCAGGTGTGCCTCCAGAGCCCATCGCTTCGCCCGGAAGCCGCAACGGGCGGTATCAGGACGTCGCGCAACCTGCCGGTCAGGCTATAAGAAAGCATCAGATGACCGGGGTGTGGGCGAGCGATGTCCACTTCAATTTGCGTCACCGCGGTTGAACGTGAATCCGGATGGAGCTTCAAAAACTGGCGCATAACCGTATTCTAGTGGAAAACCATTCGACTTTGCGATGGCTTGCCGAAAAGGCTGGCCAAACCGGAAAGACATAACGACCCGGTCATTTCGGTGAGCAAGCAGGTACGGATTTGGTCCGAGTAGCGTTTTGATTGGAAGCAGTTAATGCCGGAGCAGGAGGCCCTGACAGCAGGGGAATCCGGAAGTGGAGACAGGTTCGATGGTGACTACGTCCACCACCCGCTTCTTTACCGCCCTGTGAAATCCGGTACCCGCCGTTCCGCCATCGCCCTGACGCCTTCCTTGAAGTCATCGGTGGCGCGCAGACGCGTCTGCTCTTTCAGTTCGTGCTCGGTGGCCGCGCGCACGCGGTCGGCGATGTCGCCGCGCATGGTGGTGCGGGTGGCGATCAGGCCGAGCGGCGAATTCTCCGCGATCTCCGCGGCGAGCTTGAGCGCGGCGTCGCGCACCTCCGCTTGCGGCACCAGCACGTCGGCGAGGCCCATCCGGAAGGCTTCGTCGCCGGGCACGCGGCGGCTGGTGTAGAACATCATCGCCGCCTTCGTGGGGCCGATCACCCCCGGCAGCGTCACCGTCAATCCGAAACCAGGATGAAAGCCGAGTCGGGTGAAGTTGGCGCAGAAACGCGCCTCGGGGCAGGTGACGCGGAAGTCCGCGACCATCGCCAGGCCAAGTCCGCCGCCGACCGCGGCGCCATGCACGGCGGCGACGATCGGCTTCCTGGTGCGGAACAGCCGGTTGCCTTCCAGGTAGAGGTGCTGCACCGCCTGCTGGCGGCTGAGCTCGCTCGGTCGCTGGCCGCTCTTGTCGAGGGTGGAGCCGTCGCCGAAATTGGCGCCGGCGCAGAATGCCTTGCCTCGCGCGGCCAGCACGATGGCGCGGATGTCGGCGTGCTCGTCGAAAGATTCGAACGCGGCGGCGATGTCCTGGATCAGCGCGATATCGAAGAAATTGTTGGGCGGCCGCCGGATTTCGACCAGCGCGACGTGGCCGCTTTGATCGATGGTGATATCGCTCATGGGGGAAATCCTTCGTGTCACTCGGCCGCGGCGCGGCTCTGCGCGCCGGGCGCGCGCTTGACGATCAGCGCATCGACCAGGGAAACGCCCTTACCTTTGTCGTGCACAATGACAGGGTTGAGGTCGATCTCGGCGATGGTCTCGGCGTGGTCCGCGGCGAACTGCGACAGCCGCACCATCAGGTCCGCGAGTGCCTCGACATCGGCTTCCGGTTTGCCGCGGAAGGCGCCGAGCAGGGCCGCGCCCTTCAGCCTGGCGATCACCGCCAGCGCATCCTCGCCGTCGAGCGGCACGGGCGCCAGCGCCACGTCGCCCATCGCCTCGACCAGCACCCCGCCAAGCCCGACCATCAGCATGGGGCCCCAGCGCGCATCGCGATTGATGCCGAGGATCACCTCGCGGCCGGGCGGCGCCATCGGTTGCACCAGCACGCCGTCGATGACGGCCGCCGGCGCATACGCCCTGGCGGAAGCGAGCACACGTTCGTACGCGGCGGCGGCGTCGCCGGCATCGACATTGAGCGCGACCGCGCCGGCTTCGGTTTTATGCGGGATGGCGGCCGACTGTACTTTCAGGGCGACCGCGCCGCCGGCGGCCCTGGCGGTCGCTTCCGCCTCCGCCGCCGATTGCGCCAGCGTGCCGGCGTTGTCGCCGCCGATGCCATAGGCCGCCAGCAAGGGCCGCGCCTGCCATTCGCTCAGCACGTCGCCCGCTTTCGCGAACAGGCCGCGCACCGTGTCGCGCGCCGCGGCGGTCACCGGCGCGGTCTTCGCCGCGCGCAGGCTGCGCTCGCGAAGGTTGCGATAATCGGCCAACGCGGCCAGCGCCCGCGCGCAGCCGTGGGTGGTGGTGAAGAGCGGATAGCCGGCTTCGTTGACGATCTCGACGCTTCGCTCCGCCGGCAGCGTGTAGGTCCACAACAGCACCGGCTTGTTCGACGTTTCTTTCAGTGTCTTCAGCTTCGTCAGATCGCCTTCAAGGAAGGAGGAGCGGCGCGCGCTGATCGCGACCGTCACACCGTCGACCAAGGGCGATTGCGCCACCAGCCGCGCGAATTCGGCGTAGCCGAGTTTCCACAAGCCTTGCGCCGTGCAATCAACCGGGTTTTGCGACGTGCCATACGCCGGCATGTAGGCGCCGAGTTGCTCGCGCGTTGCGTCATCGAGTACCGGCACCTCGAGACCGGCGGCGGCGCAGGCATCCGCCAGCCAGATGCCGGCGCCGCCAGAAGCGGTACAGATGCCGACGCGCTTGCCCGCCGGCAGCCGATCGCCGCAGGCGAGGAACGCCACCGCCATGTCGAGCATCTCGTCGAAATCGCGGCCCTCGATCAGACCGTAGCGCTCGAAGATGGCACCGTAGGCGCCCTGTGCGCCGGCAAGCGCGGCCGTATGCGAGGCAACGGCACGAATGCCCGGCTCCGACTGGCCTATCTTGCCGACGATCAGCGGCTTGCCGGCGCGAAGCGCTTTCTCGGCTACGCGCCTGAATTTTTCCGGAGATTTCACGTCCTCCATCAGCAGCAGGAATACGTCTGTGCCGCCCTCGTCGAGCATGTAGTCGAGCAGGTCGGTGACCTGGAGCGCGGCCTCGTTGCCGGTGGTGACGATGTGGCGGAAGGCGATGTCGCGCGGCCTTGCCCGGTCGAAGAAGGCAAAGCCGAGCCCGCCGCTTTGCGAAATCACCGACACCTGGCCGCTGCCGAGCGGGCGCACCGGCTTTACCTTGCCGGCGTTTTTGTCGAAGACCGGACTGAACGTGGGGCAGAGGCCAGCGGCGATATTGGCGAATCCTTCGGAATTGGGTCCCGTCACCGCCATGTCGTAGCGTTTGGCGATGGTGGTGAGGTCATCCTGCATACGTGCGCCGTTGCCACCTGCCTCTTCTGCGAAACCGGAGGAGAGAATGACGGCGGCCTTGATGCCTTTTTTGCCGCAGCGCTCCAGTTCAGCCATCACGAACTGTGCCGGAATAATCAGGATCGCGAGATCAACCGGCTCCGGTAAATCGTCGATCGACTTCCAGGCCTTCAGCCCCTGCACCTCCTCGGCGCTGCGGCTCACCGGATAGACCTTGCCCTCGTAGGGATGAGCAAGGATGGTGTCCGTGATGCGCCCGCGCAGACTGTGCAGGTCGTTGGAGGCGCCGACCACGGCCACCGTTTTCGGCCACAGCAACTTTGATATGTCCGGCACGGCGACGACTTTCCCTTAACGCAGGCCCAACCCGCGCGCGATGATGCCGCGCAGGATTTCGGTGGTGCCGCCCTGGATCGTAAGTTTGGGCGCGACGGTGGTGGCGAAGGCAAGCTGCTCTTCCAGCGTCGCGCGGTTGCCGATCTCGGCATCGAGAAAGGCGGCCAGTTCGCGCACACGGTGCGGCAGCTTCTGTTCCCATATGGTACCGAGATCCTTCACGATCGAGCCTTCCACCACCGGCTCCTTGCCGGCCTGCAACATGCCGGCGACGGAGACGGACATGCGCCGCAAGGTGTGCAGTTGCGCGACCAGACGGCCAAGCCCCTCGGCGCTGCGGGCGTCGGGCTTTTTTCCCAAGGCGCGGATCAGCTCGACCAGCACATAGAATGTTTCGAGAAAACGTTCCGGCCCGCTGCGTTCATAGGCAAGCTCGCTGGTCGCCTGTTTCCAGGCGCCGTCGATCTCGCCCATCACGTGATCGTCCGGCACGAAGGCGTCCTCGAACACTACCTCGTTGAAGTCGTGCTGGCCGGTCATCTGGATGATCGGATTGACGGTGATCCCCGGCGTCTTCATGTCGATCAGAAATTGCGTGAGACCGTGGCGGCGGTTTTCTTTTGTGGGCGGCGCGGTGCGGAACAGGCCGAGCATGTAGTCGGAAATATGCGCGTTCGAAGTCCAGATCTTGGAGCCGTTGATGCGGAAGCCACCGTCGACCCTGGTGGCCCTGGTCCTGGCGGCGAACAGGTCGGAGCCGGAACCCGGCTCGCTCATGCCGATGACGAAACACAGTTCGCCGCGGCAGATGCGCGGGAGGATGTCGGCCTTGATGTGCTCGGGCGCGTATTTGAGCAGCACCGGCCCGCTCTGCCGGTCGGCGACGAAGTGCAGGCGCACCGGCGCGTTGGCGACGCGGAATTCCTCCGTCACCACATAGCGCTCGAGGAAGCTGCGTTCCTGCCCGCCGTATTTCTTCGGCCAGGTCATGCCGATCCAGCCTTTGGCGCCGACGCGCTTGCTGAATTCGCGATTGTGCGAGTCGCCGTGACCGGGGCGATACGGGTCGAAGGTGCCGGCCGCAATTTCGTTCGCCAGGAACGCGCGCACCTCGGCGCGCAACGCCTCGCATGCGGGCGGCAGGCGGATGGGATCGAAGTGCAGGTTCGTGCTCATCGCGATGCCACCAGCGGCCAGAAATCGTCGGCGCCGAGGCGCGCGACGCGGCGGCCGAGCTCCGCCGCCCACCAGCTCTCGTTGCCGAAGTCGTCGCGCCACGACAGCATGCGCAGGGTGAAACGGTGCAGCACGTGCTCCTGCGTGAAACCAATGGCGCCGAATACCTGATGCGCAATGGCGGAGCCTTCGCTCGCGGCTTCGGCGCAGCGGATCCTGGCGGACGCGGCTTCCAGAAAGACCGCATCGTCGGGGACGTCAGACTGCGCCAGCGTGTCGGCGGCGGAGGTCGAGACCGCAAGCGCCGCGGCGGTCTCGCCGGCCAGCCGCGCCAGGTTCTGCTGCACCGCCTGGAACTTTCCGATCTTGCGTTCGAAGGCGATGCGCTCGTTGGCGTATTCGGTCGAAAGCGTGAGAATGGCTTCGAGCGCGCCGGCGGTCTGCGCGCTGCGCACGGCCGCGCCCATCAACATCAGCGCGGTGCTGTCGCAGCCGGCCGGTGCATGAACGCGCGGCGTGACGCCATCGAAGCTGACGGCGTTCAGGGGCTCGCCGGCGAGATTGGCGCCATCGCTCAAGTCGCAGTCCCTGGTTTCGACCAGGGCAACGACGGTGCCTTTGTCACCTTCGGCCAGCACGGCGATGTGGCTGGTATCGCGCGCGAAGGGCACGGCCGCCGCGCGGCCTTTCAACGTACCGCCGGCGCTGAACCGGATGCGGTCGGTCGGCCGTGCCGGGGCCACCGTCATGGCGCCCGCCGGCGCTTCCAGTCCCGCGCGCGCCAACAACCAGCCCGCGATCAGTGTCTCGGCGAGCGGTACCGGCAGCGCGAACCGCCCGGCAACGCCGAGCACCTCGAAGCCTTCCGTCAGGCTTGCGCCGGAACCGCCCAGGTTTTCCGGCACCCAGGCGAGCGGTAGTCCGGCACCGGATACCGCCTGCCACAGGGGTTCTTTCCAGGCACCATTTTTTGCCTGGTTGACGGTCTGGGGATCGGCGAGGTCCGCAAAAATCCGCGCCGCCGCTTCGGCGACGATATGGTCACGCTCGCCCGCCACGTTTCCTGCGCTGTCCCGTTCTCGCTGCAAGGGGGGTCGCGCCATGCAGCACTATTTTCGTTGCGGCCATGGTGGCGGCTGCCGCCGCCCTTGGCAAGCGGGCGCCCTATGCTGCGCTGCGGCCTGAAAGTTCAGTTGATCGGGCAAATCAGTCCGGCTAGCGTTATCGCAATAAGAAAAAAGAAAACAGCACCGGCGCATGACGCGGCCTCGCGTCCCGGGCGCCTTGGGAGGGATACGATGACAATGAAAGTGACTGCCTTGGCGGCGGCCATGCTGGCTGCGGCCGCGATCACCAGTGCGCAGGCCGCCGGACCCAAGCACGGCGGCATCCTGAAAATCTACCACCGCGAAACGCCGCCCAGCCTCTCCATCCATGAGGAGGCGACCTTCTCGGTCAACATTCCGGCGATGGGCATATTCAACAACCTGATCATCTATGATCAGCACATCGCGCAGAACAGCATGGATACCATCCGGCCCGAGCTGGCGACGAGCTGGGCCTGGGACGGCGCGAAGACCGCGCTCACCTTCAAATTGCGCGAGGGCGTGAAGTGGCACGACGGAAAGCCGTTCACGGCCAAGGACGTCAAGTGCACGTTCGATCTGATCCTGGGCAAATCGAAGGACAAATTTCGCAAGAACCCGCGCAAAGGCTGGTACGAGAACGTCACCGACGTCAGCGCCGACAACGACTTCCAGGCGACGTTCCACCTCAAGCGGCCACAGCCGTCGCTGGTGGCCATGTTGGCGTCCGGCTACTCGCCGATCTATCCCTGCCACGTCTCGGCGGCGCAGATGCGCACGAATCCTGTCGGCACCGGGCCGTTCAAGTTCGTGGAGCAAAAGCAGAACCAGTGGATCAAGCTCACGCGTAACAAGGACTACTGGAAGAAGGGGCTGCCGTATCTCGACGGCATCGAGTACGACATCATCAGGAATCGCGCGACCGCGGTGCTTGCCTTCATCGCCGGCAAGGAAGACATGACCTTTCCGACGCAATTGACGTCGCAACTGATCGCGGACGTCAAGAAGCAGGACCCGAAGTCGATCTGCGCGCTGGAGCCGATCAACGTCAGCACCAACCTCATCGTCAACCGAGACAAGCCGCCGTTCGACAATCTCGATCTGCGCAAGGCGATGGCGATGGCGCTCGACCGCAAGGCCTTCATCGATATCATCCTGCAAGGCCACGGCGACATGGGCGGCGCGCTGCTGCCGCCGCCGGAAGGCGTCTGGGGCATGCCCGCGGACGTGATGAAGACCATCCCCGGCTACGGCGACGTCAACAAGGACCGCGAAGCGGCCCGCGCCATCATGGCGAAACTCGGCTACGGCGCCGACAAGCCGCTCAAGATCAAGGTCTCGACCCGCAATCTTGCGACCTACCGGGATCCGGCGGTGGTGCTCATCGACCAGCTCAAGAGCATCTACATCCAGGCCGAGCTCGAGCCGGTGGAATCGGGCGCCTGGTTCGCCAAGGTCGCCCGCGGCGACTACGCGGTGGGGCTCAACCTGACCGGCAACGGCATCGACGATCCCGACCAGGCCTTCTACGAGAATTACGGGTGCGGGTCGCAGCGCAACTACACCCACTATTGCAACAAGGACCTGCAAAAGCTGTTCGACCAGCAATCGCAGGAGACCGACGTCGCCAAGCGCAAGAAGCTGGTGTGGGAGATCGACAAGAAGCTGCAGGAGGACGTCGCGAGGCCGATCCTGTTCCACGCCCGCGAAGGCACCTGCTGGAAGCCCTACGTCAAGAACGTCACGATCATGAGCAACAGCTCCTACAACGGCTATCGTTACGAGGACGTGTGGCTGGACAAGTAGCGGCTGCTCCATCGTCCGCCCGTCCCTGCGTAACCGGGGACGGGCGGGCCGAGGAGGGGAGATAGAGCGTGGGGACCTATCTGATCAGGCGGTTCTTCCTGATGCTCCTGACGCTGTTCGGCATTTCGGTGCTGATCTTCGTGTTGCTGCGGCTGGTCCCCGGCAACATCGCGGACATCCTGTTCGATTCCGCCGGCATGGTGGACGTCGCCGACAAGGCCAAGCTCGAGAGTCAATTAGGCCTCGACCGGCCGATCATCGTGCAATACGGCGACTGGATCGGCGGTCTGGCGCGCGGGGATCTCGGCTATTCCTACGTGTCGGAAAAGCCGGCGATCCAGGAAATCCTGCCGCGCATCCCGATCACCGCCAAGCTCGCCGGCCTGGCGCTGCTGTTCTCCATCGTGTTCGGCGTGCCGCTCGGCGTGATCAGCGCGGTGCGGCAGAACACGGCGCTCGATTATGTGCTGCGCGTGGTCAGCCTGAGCGGGCTGTCCCTGCCGGCCTTCTGGCTCGGGCTGCTGATCCTGATGGCGTTCGTGGCCTGGTTCGGCTCGATCCCGATCTATACCGAGCCGCCAAGGGGATTCTGGAGCGCGCTCTGGCTCTACAGCGTGCCGGCGGCGGCGGTGGGCTTCCGTTCCTCCGCGCTGGTCATGCGGTTGACGCGCTCCTCCATGCTGGAAGTGCTGCGCCAGGACTACGTGCGCACCGCCCGCGCCAAGGGCGCCTCCGACAACAACGTCAACTACCACCATGCGCTGCGCAACGCGCTGTTGCCGGTGGTGACGGTGATCGGCATCGAGGCCGCGTTCCTGATGGGCGGGCTGATCGTGACGGAGACCGTATTCAACATTCCCGGCGTCGCCCGCTTCCTGGTGGAGGCGATCCGCTGGCGCGACTATCCGATCGTGCAGAACCTGGTGATGTTCATCGCCGTGGTGGCGGTGCTGGTGAACTTCATCATCGACCTTCTCTATGCCGCGCTCGACCCGCGCATCCGTTACGCCGGCTAGACACAAAGGAAGCCATGACCGATGGCTAGCATCGACATCGTCCCGACGCCGGTTGCTACGGCCGACAGCGGCGAAAGCCTGGGGTCGAAGCTGCGCCATCTCGCGGCCAGCCATCCTCTCGGTGTGATCGGCGCCGGCATCATGGTGGTGTTCGTGTTCGCCGCGGCGTTTGCCGGGTTCCTGAGCCCCTACGATCCGATCGCCACCGACGCCGCGGCGACGCTGCGGCCGCCGGGCGATGCCCATTGGCTCGGCACCGACGCCATGGGACGCGACATCCTGAGCCGCATCATCTACGGCGCGCGCATCTCGCTCGCGGTGGGGCTGGGCTCGACCGTGCTCGGCTGCGCCTTCGGCATCGTGCTGGGGCTCGCCTCCGGCTATATCGGCGGCTGGGTCGATCTCGGCGTGCAGCGCGTGGTCGACGTCTTGCAGGCGGTGCCGCTCCTGGTGCTGGCGCTGGTGATGGCGGCGGCGCTCGGCCCCGCGCTCGACAACACGATCGTCGCTATCGCCATCCCGCTCATCCCGTACAGCGCGCGCGTCATCCGCTCCAACACGCTGGCGCTGCGCGAGCTGCCGTTCGTGGAAGCTTCGCGCGCCATCGGCATGAGCGAATTCCGCATCGCCGTGCGCCACGTGCTGCCCAACACGGTGGCGCCGTTGATCGTCATCGCCACGGCGCAACTCGGCGCCGCCATCCTGACCGAAGCCTCGCTGTCGTTCCTCGGTCTCGGCGTGCCGGAGCCGCATCCGTCCTGGGGCCGCATGCTGTCGGAATCCGCCGCCGAATACGTGCGCACCGCGCCCTGGCTGGTGATCTTCCCCGGCATCGCCATCAGTCTTGCCGTATTCGGCACCAACCTGTTCGGCGATGCGCTGCGCGACGTCCTCGATCCGAGATTGCGTGATTGATGCCGGTCGCCACTGAAAACCGGGACGCCGGGGAGGCGGCCTCCGTCGCGCCGCTGTTACGGGTGGAGGGCCTGCGCACCTATTTCGAGCTGCGCCTCGGCACCGTCAAAGCCGTTGACGGCCTCAGCTTTACGGTTCTGCCCCACGAGACGCTGGCGATCGTCGGCAAATCCGGCTGCGGCAAGAGTATCACGGCGCTGTCCCTGATGCGCCTCGTGCCCGACCCGCCCGGTCGTATCGTCGGCGGCTCGGTGACGCTGGAAGGCCGCGATCTGCTGGCGCTCGATGAGGAGACCATGCGCGGCGTGCGCGGCAAGGACGTCGCCATGATCTTCCAGGAACCGATGACCTCGCTCAATCCGGTGATGACCATCGGCGCGCAAGTGGCGGAAGCCGTGCTGCTGCACGAGAAGGTCAGCCGGCAAGATGCCTGGGACAAGGCGATCGAGATGCTGCGCATCACCCGCATTCCGGCGCCCGAGCAACGCGCCCGGGAATATCCGCATCAGCTTTCCGGCGGCATGCGCCAGCGCGCCATGATCGCCATGGCGCTCGCCTGCCATCCCAAGGTGCTGATCGCCGACGAGCCCACGACCGCGCTCGACGTTACCATCCAGGCGCAAATCCTCGATCTCATCGTTGACCTGCAACAGAAGCTCGGTACCGCGGTGATCCTCATCACGCACGACCTCGGCGTGGTGGCGGAGACGGCGCAGCGGGTGATCGTGATGTATGCCGGCCGCAAGGTGGAAGAGGCGACGGTCGAGGAATTGTTCGCGCGGCCGCAGCATCCTTACACGCACGGGCTGATGGCTTCGATCCCGCGGCTGCCGTTGATGCGCGGCGATCTCGGGAACGAGGCCGAGCGTTTGCAGGAAATTCCCGGCATGGTGCCGGCCCTGAGCAACCTGCCGGCCGGCTGCACGTTCGCGCCGCGCTGCGCCTATGCCGAGGACCGCTGCCGCGCCGCCTATCCGGAATACGAAGAGAAGCGGTCGGGCCATTGGGCTGCGTGCTGGCGCTCGCGCGAATTGTTCGGGGACGGCCATGGCTGAAGCGCACGTCGCCAGCGGTTCGAACGAACCGGCCGTGCTCGACGTGCGCGGCCTCAAGAAGCATTTCCCGATTCACAAGGGCCTGTTGCAGCGCGCGCACGGCACCGTGTTCGCGGTCGATGGCGTCAGCTTCTCGATACGGCAAGGCGAGACGTTGGGCCTCGTCGGCGAATCCGGCTGCGGCAAGTCGACGGTCGGGCGCACCGTGCTGCGGCTGATCGAACCGACCGCCGGCACGATTTCCATCGGTGGCGCCGACATCACCAGTCTCGACAGGGCCGCGCTGCGCCCTTACCGGCGGCAGATGCAGATCATCTTCCAGGACCCGTTCTCGTCGCTCGACCCGCGCATGTCGGCCGGCGACATCGTGGCCGAGCCGCTGCGCATCCACGGCGTCGTCGCCCGCGGCGAGGTGAGGGCGAAGGTCGCCGAATTGTTCGAACGCGTCGGGCTGCGTCGCGCGCAGATGGACAATTACCCGCATCAGTTCTCCGGCGGCCAGCGCCAGCGCATCGGCATCGCCCGTGCGCTCGCTTTGCAACCGAAGCTGATCGTCGGCGACGAGCCGGTGTCAGCGCTCGACGTGTCGATCCAGGCGCAGGTGCTCAACCTGATGCTCGATCTGCAACAGGAGATGGGCATCGCTTATCTCTTCATCTCTCACAACCTGGCCGTGGTCGAGCACATCAGCCATTGCATCGCGGTCATGTATCTCGGCCGTATCGTCGAATACACCGACAAGCGCACGCTGTTCACCGCCGCGTTGCATCCCTATACCGAACAACTCTTGCTGGCCGTGCCGGTGCCCGACCCGCGTGTGAAGCGGAAGAAACGCGTTTTGCAGGGCGACGTGCCAAGCCCGATTGATCCGCCGCCTGGTTGTCACTTCCACACCCGCTGTCCCTACGCGGTCGATCGATGCCGGGTGGAGGAACCCACCTTGCGCGAAGTGCGTCCGGGGCAGATGGTGGCCTGTCATTTGAGGTAATCGGTCATTCCGGGACGCGCCGGAATCACGACGAAAAGAACAGGTTCGGGAATGCCCGCCAACGTCTCCAAGATCAATCCCAATCCCTTCACCACACGGCCCGAGATCGAGGGCACGTTCGGCGTGGTCGCGTCCACGCACTGGATCGCCACGGCGGTCGGCATGGGCGTGCTGGAGAAGGGCGGCAACGCCTTCGACGCTGCGGTTGCCACCGCCTTCACGCTGCAGGTGGTCGAGCCGCATCTCAACGGGCCGGGCGGCGATGTGCCGGTCATTCTCTATGACGTGCGTAAACGCTCGCCCGAGGTGATCTGCGGCCAGGGGCCGGCGCCGTCGGCCGCGACCATCGCGCATTTCTGCAAGCTCGGCCTCGACATGATCCCGGGCACCGGGCTGCTGGCGGCCTGCGTGCCCGGCATGTTCGACAGCTGGATGCTGCTGCTGCGCGACTATGGCACCATGCATCTCGCCGACCTGCTGGCGCCGGCGATCTTCTATGCGCGTGACGGTCATCCGCTGGTCGAGCGCGCCACCGCCACCATCGCCATGGTCGAGGGCCTGTTCCGGGATCACTGGACGACGTCGGCCGAGGTGTATCTGCCTGGCGGCAAGCTGCCGGCACCGGGCAGCCTGTTCACCAACCGCGCGCTTGCCGACACCTATGCTCGAATATTGCGCGAAGCCGAAAGTGCCGGCGGCGACCGCGTCGCGCAGATCGAGCGCGCGCGAAAGTCCTGGTCGCAAGGCTTCGTGGCGGAAGCCATCGACAAATTCTGCCGCACGCAGGATGTGATGGACGTCACCGGCGAGCCGCACCGCGGCGTGCTCACCGGCGCCGACATGGCGCAATGGCAGGCGACGGTCGAGGCGCCGCTCACCTACGACTATGGCCGCTTCACCGTATGCAAGGCGGGCGTCTGGAGTCAGGGGCCGGTGCTGCTGCAACAGCTCGCCCTGCTGAAAGGTTTCGATCTCGACGGCCTCGATCCGGCGGGGCCGGAGTTCATTCATGCGCAGGTCGAATGCGCCAAGCTCGCCTTTGCCGATCGCGAGAGCTTCTATGGCGATCCGGAGTTCGCGAAGGTGCCGATCGAGACATTGCTCTCGGACGACTACAATGACGCGCGCCGGAAGCTCGTTACCGACAAGGCGTCGCTCGATTTGCGGCCGGGCCAGATCGACGGCTTCGGCGCCGCGATCGACGTGCGGCGCGCGGACGGCGCACGCGCTGCCGTCGGCAGCCTGGGCGCCGGCGAGCCGACTGTGGGTCGCCTTGGCGAGGTCGTCGGCGACACCGTGCATTTCGACATTGTCGACCGCGCCGGCAACATGGTGTCGTCGACACCGTCGGGCGGCTGGCTGCAATCATCGCCGGTGATCCCCGAACTCGGTTTCGGGCTTGGTACCCGCATGCAGATGTTCTGGCTCGACGAGAAACATCCGGGCGCCCTCGTGCCGGGCAAGCGCCCGCGCACCACGCTGTCGCCCACCCTGGCGCTGCGCGACGGCGAGCCCTACATCGCCTGGGGCTCGCCCGGCGGCGACCAGCAGGACCAGTGGACCACGCAGTTCTTTTTGCGCCACGTGCACGCCGGCATGAACATGCAGGAATCGATCGACGCGCCGGCCTGGCACTCGGAGCATTTCCCGATCTCGTTCTGGCCACGCACTGCGCGCCCCGGAGTGCTGGTGGTGGAATCGCGGGTGGGGGAGGAAACGATCAAGGACCTGCGCAAGCGCGGACATGAGGTCGAGGTCGGTCCGGCGTGGTCGGAAGGTCGCCTGACTGCCGCCTCGCGGGTGGGCCCGCGCCGTCGCGCTGCCGCCAATCCGCGCGGCATGCAAGGATACGCCGCCGGCCGATGACGGCTCTTTCCTTCAAATTTGGCGGCTATCAGCCCGCGCGCTCGGTACTGACGCGGGGCGCGCGCCGCGTCGGGGAGGAATTGACCCGGCGCCTCGGTTCGCGAGTGACGTTTGACTTGCAGGAGAACGTCACAGCCGCCGGCCGCAAGGCCGCCGACCTGCTGACCATGACCGAAAGCGGCGATCTCGATCTGTGTTATTTCTCGTCGAGCTATCTGGTGGCGCGGGTGCCGTCGCTCGGCGTGTTTGATCTGCCGTTCCAGTTCGAAAGCCGCGCGCAAGCCTATGCGGTGACCGACCGCCTGGAAACGCGCCTTGCCGAGGATGTTGCCGCCGCCACCGGCTATCGCGTGCTCGGCTTGTGGGACAACGGCATCCGGCATATTTCCAACTGCCGCCGTCCTCTCGTGACGCCGGCCGATTGCCGCGGCCTCACCATTCGCACCCTCGACAACATCTTGCACCAGCGCGTGTTCGCCGCGCTCGGCTTCAGGCCGGTGACCATCGACGTGAAAGACCTCGTTGCCGCAGTGCAGGAGCGCCGGGTCGACGCCCAGGAAAATCCGCTCACCAACCTGATCAACTTCCAGCTTCACAGGACCCACCGCTTCGTCACGCTGACCGGGCATTTTTTTGGCGTGGCACTGGTTCTTTGCAACAAACAGCGTTTCGACTGTTTTCCGGCGGACGTGCAAGCCGCGCTGCGTGATGCGGTAGCGGCGGCGACCGCTATCCAGCGCCAGGAGGCGGAGCGGGAAGATGAGATTTGCCTGAAGCAATTGCTGGAAGATGGTGTGGCGATTACCCGCGCCGATGAATTCGACCGCGCCCCCTTTTCGGCCGCGGTCGCGGACATCCGGTCCGCCGCAATGGCAGAAGCGGCGATCGATCCGGCAGCACTTGCCATCCAGAGCATGATCGTTTCGATTTGAATCGTGAGCATGCCGCGAGCACGCTTCACCTCTCCCCGTAACGGGAGAGAGAATGCGCCTCATGCGCGGCACCATTTCGTTTCAAAGCAATCGTGCGCTGGTTGCAGCTATTGTGCCGCCGCTGATTGCTCCGCCAGCTTGCGGCTGCGCCGGCCGCGCCGGAAGCCTTCGAAAAATACGGCGGCGATGATCAACACCAGCACGTGGCCGAGATATTGCCCGGCGAAGAAGCTGAGTCCGTTGATGTCGAACAGGCGCAACGCGCGGCGCAGGTTCTCGTCGGCGAGCGGCGCCAGGATCACGCCCAGCACCACCGGCGCCGCCGGGAACTTGAACATGTAGAAGGCGTAGCCGATGAAGCCGCCCGCCACCATCACCCAGACGTCGAACATGTTGGTGCGCACGGCATAGGCGCCGATGATGCAGATCGGGATGATCAGCGTCATCAGCAGACCACGCGGCAGCGAGAACAGCTTCACGCACGGCTTTATCATCGCAAGCGCTGCGCCGAACATCAGGAAGTTCGCGAGGATGAGCAGCGCGTAGATCGAACTCGATCAAGCCAGGTTGATCGACGTTGATTGTGGGTCCGAGCTGCACGTTCTTGAGCTGCAGCGCCGCCATCAGCGCGGCGGCCGGCGCACTGCCGGGAATGCCGAGCGTCAGGGTCGGCAGCATGGAGCCGCCGATATTGGCGTTGTTGGCGACTTCGGCGCAGACGATGCCCTGGTAGCTGCCCTTGCCCCATTTCGCTTTTTCTTCCGGGCTCGCGCGACGACGGCCGACGTCATAGGCGAGGAAGGCTGCGATGTTGGCGCCGGCGCCGGGAATGGCGCCGATCACGGTGCCGATCAGGCCAGAGCGGATCGCCGCCGGCATGTTCTTGATCAGCAGGCCGACCGAGGGAATAGCGCGGCCGATGTTCTCCGGAATCGGCGGTGTGTTCGCGCTGCGGAAGCACTTTCATGATTTCCGCCAGGCCGAACATTCCGATCAGGATGGCGACATAGCTGATGCCGTCATAAAGCGCCGGAATCTCGTAGGTGAAGCGCGGCACGCCGTGAATGGCGTCGTAGCCGACGAAGGCGAGCAGCATGCCCAGCCAGCCGGTCATCCAGCCCTTCAATGGCATGGTGCCCGAGGTCATGGTACCGCAGATCGAAATGCCGATCAGCGCCAGCAGGAACATCTCCCAGGACTGGAACTGCAGCGCGATCGCGAGAATGAGCGGCATGCAGGCGACCAGCAGAAGGATGCCGACCCAGTTGCCAAGGAATGAGGCGGTGATCGACAGGCCGAGTGCCTGGCCGCCGTAGCCTTGCTTGGCGAGTGTGTGGCCCTCGATCATGGTTGGCACCGAATCCGGCGTGCCCGGAATATTGATAAGCACCGCCGAGATGGCGCCGCCGAAAGTGCTGGCCGTGTAGACGCCGAGCATGAAGGCGAGTGCCACGTCCTGCTTCATGCCGACCGACAGGCCGATCAGCAGCATCATCGCCATGGTCGTGGAGAGGCCCGGCATCGCGCCCCAGAAAATGCCGAGGATGACGCCGCCGAGCGTGACCAGCAGGAGATAGGGTGACAGGACCTCGAGAAACGCGTGGAGCACGGGCCGGCCTCAGGGCAAAGGAGTCTGGAACAGCATGCGGAAGACGACGGACAGGAACGCGATCCAGCCGACCGTGACCGCGAAACAGGCCCACAGCGCCGCGCGCCAATAGAGCTTTAGCAGCCCGGTGATCACGACCAGCGACACCACCTCGAACGCGCCGATGAGGAAATGCAGCGGACCGATGTCGAAGCTGACGTTGACCGGTATGAACTGCAGCCCCAGCACGTAGAGTATGACGATGCCGCCGAGCATGAGCGAGCGCCGGATATCGTCCGGCATCTCGAAGCGGTCGAGGACGCGCGGCGTCGTGCGCCGGCGTTGCAGCGCCGAAGTACCGAGCAGCGCCGCCATGATCAGCAGGCTTGCGCTGGTGAGGAACGGCAACAGACCGGGCGCGGTGAAGACTTTGCCGGGGACCGGCAACCGGAGGGATTCGATCAACACGAAGAGTGCGATGGCGCCAATTACGACCGCTGCGATCAGATCCATGATCGGTGTCGCCAGGCCGGCATTGGCGTCTTCGGACAGGACGAATTGTTCGTTCGGGGCCTGATTGAATTTTGGCGAATTGCCTTGCGCGGCTGGATGATCGGTCATGGTCTTGCGCCAGGGATCATGGAAGCAGGTGCCAGGGAAACATCGATTGAACGGGCTACGGGCAAAACGGGCGGGGCGCCTGACGCCCCGCCCGCGTGGTCGGAATTCTGCGCGGTCAGCCGCTGACCGGCTTATAGCCTTTCGGCGGCCACCATTTGTCGAAGTCCTTCGGCGCCGGCAGCCCGAGCTGCTCTGCCGTCATCACCTTGCCGCCGATCTGGCTGCGGTACTTGTTGAACAGATAGGCGGTGCTGACTTCGAGCTGTGCCGCGCGCTTGTCGGCGGCTTCGCCGGTGAGAATGTGGCGCTCGAAGAATTTCTTCTCGCACACCGCGGCGAAAGCCGGCGACTTGGCCGCCTTCACGAAAGCGTCAGTGATCTCCTTCTGGATCGCGATCGGCACCGTGCGCCGCATCAGCAGATTGTAGTTGCCGCCGAGCGGCAAGAGCGGCTTGGTCGCCGGCACCAGATTGCCGATCGAGGGCAGCACCTTGCCGTCCGCCAGCTTGATGTCAGCGGGACCGCACTGGAACAGGCTGCGCAGCTTGCCGGCGCGGATCAGCTCGACGTGTTCGTGCACGCCGCCGCCGGCGATCATGGTCTCGCCCTGCAGACCCGCGAGCGTCGCCGGCTTGCCGCCCTTGTAGGGCACGAACTGGACCTGGATACCGATCTGCTCGGCAATCTGCATGGCGACTTCATGCCAGATGCCGCCGGTGCCGGAGGTGGAGATGGTGAGTTTGCCAGGATTGGCCTTGGCCCACTTGACCATGTCGTCAAAATTCTTGAATTCCGATTCGGCGCGCACCGACCAGTCGGCCAGTGAAGACGCCGCCTGCATGATGGTCCAGTCTTCCCACACCTTGCTCTTGGTGTGGCCCATGACGCGCACGAACTTGTTGAAGTTGGCGGCGCCGAGCAGCGTATAGCCGTCGTCCGGCTGTTGCAGCACGTAGTTGGTGGCGATGCCGCCGACCGCGCCTGGTTTGTTGACCGGCTGGATGGTCCAGCCCTTGGCGGCGGCCATCTCCTTGGCGAGCAACCGGATCACGACGTCAGTGCCGCCGCCGGCAGCGTACATGATGACGACCGTGATCGGCTTGTCCGGCCAGTTGGCGGCGTTGGCGCCGCGCGGCATCGTGATCGCGAACGCGGACATCGCTGCCGCACCGGCCATGAAGTCGCGTCGCCTGATCGAATGCTTCTTGTCGTCCTGAGAGCTCATGTGTTCCTCCCTGCCACATCGGGCGCGCCTGGATCGGCTTTGAACGGGCCCCGTTGTTCGGGGCTCCTGCTCACAGGTTAGCGCCGCCGGGCGCTCGTGCACCAGCCCTTTGTCATTGATCCCGGCGGATTCGACGGAGTCGGGGCTTTCGCATGGTGGAAGAACCATGCGTCACATGCGCCGAGGACTATTTATGTTTTGTCAGTTGCCGGCTGGTCGCGTCGCGCCTTGCCGCGCCGAAAAACGACGATTTCCGCGGCAACGGCGATCTCGGCCGGCGTGTTGGCGCCCACATCGCGTCGGGCGGGTACTTTCAACCCGGCCAGCCACTCCGGTGCAATGTCACGCTCGCCAGGCGTGTTTCGCAACAAGCGTAATTTGCAATGCGCTAGCCCGCCTTCGCTTCCACGCGCTGCCGCGAAAGCGCCATTTCGACCACGTGGCGGATTTCCCCCGCGCCGAGGCTGAGAAAGTCAGCGGGCGTGCGGATGAAGAAGGCGTCGATTGCCGCGCCCGCATCCGTCACCTCGCGTCCACGCAAGTCGGCTTCGAGATCGAAGATCACGCGCGGCGGAGTGACGAAGAAATCGCCGGTGATGAGCGCTTCGCGAATGCGCTCGTTGCGGCGGCCCTCGAGGCGGATATCCGCGCGCACGGTGCCGCCGCGACCGGTGAGCGAGGCGCTCACCCGATCATCACCCTGCGCCGGCGCGTCCAGCCCTTCGACGAACTCGTCGGTGCCGATCTCCTCGCGATAGTGCCGCGCGGCGAGCTCTTCTTCATAGGCGCTGATCGCGCTCCATTTTGGCGCGATGCCGAGGCCTTCCGCGAAACCGGCGAGCAGGCCCTCGAAGATCGCCGGCAGCTCGGGCAACTGGTCGCCCAGCACCTCGCGCATGGTGATGACGCGCTGTGTGGCGGAGGTGAGGTCACGCTTGGCAAGCTTCTCGGCCGGGATATTGAGGCAGGCACCGATCTTCGCCGGGTCGAAGTCGATCAGCAGCGTGCCCTGATAGAAGATGAGGTTTCCGTCGAAGAAGCCGCCGGTGCCGCTGATCTTGCGCCCATCCACCTCGATGTCGTTGCGGGGGCGATAGCGCGCCGGCACGCCCAGCTTGTTGAGGCCAAGTGCAAAGGCTTCGCAGACGCGCCTGGTGACGTCCGCGAGATCGCGCACGCCCAGCGTGGCGCGGTCGAACAACAGCTCCCAGCCGATCTGGCCCTCGTCGAGAAAGAGACTGCCGCCGCCGGTGATGCGGCGCCCGATCTCGATGCCGTTGGCGCGGCAATAGTCGGTCTTGATTTCCTGGCGCAGGAACTGGTGCACGCCCACCAGCGCCGACGGACGGAAGCGGATAAAGCGAATGGTGTCGGGAATTTTGTGATCCTGCCACGCCTCGATCAGCGCCTGGTCGAGCGCGATGTTTTCGCGTCCGTTGCGCAGGCCGGTGTCGATGACGCGGAAGGGCTTTTTGCCGGTCATGTCACGTCTTCAGTCGTTAGCGCCACAAGCGCTGTTCCAATCTCCGCTCATTCCCGCGCAAGCGGAAATCCAGAGCGACGTTTGGGGCGTCAGCGATTTGTCTTCCTGAATCTCCGCTGGAGCCTGTGCTCGGGCCAGCCGAAGGCTGGACCCGGGTACGGGGACGAACGGACACTATCCTGATCAGCCCGGAGGGTCTAACGCGGCATGCCCTTGTCGAGCTGGCGACGGACCTTGCGGATGTCGTCGCGCTTGAGTTTGAACGGGTAGGAGGCGATGTCGCCGGGCGGGGAATCGCCGTAGGGCCGGTCGCAAGCCGAAATATCGTCGGCGAACTTGCCGGGGCAGCCCGAGGTGCGGAACGCCGTGCCGGCCTTGATCACTTCGTCGATCTCGTCCTGCGGCAGGCCGAAATCGACCAGCTTGCCGGTCTCGTCGAAGCGCATCTGTTCGATTCGATGATCGCGGTAGTCGATGAGATAGCGCCCGAGCTGGACGCGCCGCCACTGCGGCCGCGGCACCGGCGGCAGGTGATCCATCAGCGAGCCCTTTTCCGGGAAGAACGCGAACATGTGGCTGTGGCCGCCGAGGTCGCGGATCGTCTGCACCTGGCGGAGCACGTCGTGGTCGCTCTCGCCCATGCCGACGATGAGATGCGCGCCGAACTTCTCCGGCCCGAAGATTTCTTTCGCCGCGTGCAGGATTTCCCAATACTTGTCCCAGCTGTGCGGCGACTGCACGCCGCGCCCGCGGGTGCGGTCGAAGATTTCCGGGTTACAGGCGTCGAGCGCCACCGTGAAGATGTCGGCGCCAAGATCGTGCAGTTCCTGCACGTCGCCCCGCGTCATGGTGGTCGGGTTGGACAGGATCGACACCGGGACGTGCTTGATGCGGTCGGTCCACTTGCGCAGTACCACGCGGGTGTCGTCGTCCGAGCGCGGATGGGTGATCATGCTGATGCACATGCGGTGGAAGCGGCCGCCGTCGCCGCCGGAGGCGACGATGTCGATCACCTGATCGTAGGGCACCGCCGGCCAGTCGACGCGGATGAAATTGCGGTCGGCGTAGTTGCGCTCGGCTTCGCGGTGGCGTGCCAGACCGCAATAGGCGCAGTTGGCGCGGCAGCCTTCCGGATAGGTGAGCAGGAGATTGAGGCAGCGCGTGCACGAGGTGCGGTGCATGTAGCCCGACATGACGCCCAGCGTGATCGCCGCCGCCGTCGACATCTGCACGTAGTCGGGCGAGCGCATGTTCGGCGTGAGAAAGTTGTAGTTCGGCCGGTAGACGCCTTCCGGCGCCACACCTTGCGTCTTCACGCGAGCGCCGTTGCGGGCGTCGGCGGGAATGTTGCCCGGCGCGCGCGGCTGCATGCTCCCGGCGTCGTTGAAGTCACGCTTCTTTTCGTCGAGGAAATCGTGCCCCGGCTGGCGCGGCATTTCGAGACAGCTCATCGGGTCCTCTCCTCAACTCTTTCTTCCGCGGTGTCCGGCCGCCAGTAGCGCGGCGAGCCGATCCAGCCATGTTCGAGCGTGGCGCGGTCGGGGCGACCGCCGTCGGTGTAGCAGGCCAGCACTTCATGCCGGCGCTTCAACGCACGGTTCAGCGCGGCGTCGAAGATGTCGCCCATCTCTTCTTCATAGTCGTCAAGCGCCGCGTCACGTCCGCGTACATAGTCGATTGCCGCGCGGCCGGCCATGGTACCGGATTGGACCGCGGAGGCGATGCCGGCGCCGGTCACCGGATTGGTCAGGCCCGCGGCGTCGCCGGCGAGCAAGACCGCGGTGTCGCCAAGCCTGCCGGCAGATTTCAGCCGCGCCCCGACCGGAATGGCGCCGCCGGTCAGCGCCCAGCCGCTGGTGCCGATACGCCGCTCGGTGGCGAGCCGGGTGATCAGGCTCATCAGCATGTCC
Organism: uncultured Pseudomonadota bacterium; assembly: GCA_963773715.1. Lineage (GTDB taxonomy): Bacteria > Pseudomonadota > Alphaproteobacteria > Rhizobiales > Xanthobacteraceae > Pseudolabrys. The sequence goes on from CAVZCM010000004.1 coordinate 159,355, forward strand.
TTGAGCCCCCGGCGCGTGCTCTTGCCGTCGGGCAGGGCGCCGTCGACGCTGATGCCGAGGCCGACATTGGCCACCGCCCCCTTGGGGAACAGCCAGCCATAACCGCCACGATAATCGGCGCTGAGAAAGATGTCGGTGGCGTCGTGCGGCAGTATCAGCGGTACCGTGACCTGTCGGGTTTCAACGAGATCGCGGTTGACCGAGCCGATCGCCGCGCCGACGCGCGAGCGGGGGCCGTCGGCGCCGATCAGGACCCTGGGCCTGAAGCTTTCGCCGCCGCTGCAATGCACCGTGCCGTCCGGATCGATCCCGAGCACCTTGATGCCGTGACGGCAATCGGCGCCGGCCGTGGCGGCGTTGTCCGCCAGCATGGCGTCGAAGCCGGCGCGGTCGATCATGCGGCCATGGAATTCGGGCGTGACGCGCGGTTTCTCGTCGTCCCCGATGAAGGTGAGCATGCGCGCGATCATCTGCGCGGTGACGTCGCCGACTTGCGGCACGTCGCGCTCGATCATCGACGGCACGAACTCGGCGCATTGCACCGGCGTGCCGGCGTCCGCCCGCTTTTCCAGCGCGATGACGTTTGATCCGGCCGAGGCGGCCGCCTCGGCCGCACGGCTCCCCCCCGGCCCCAAACCGACCACCAGCACATCGGGTGTTTCGGTTGCCACGGCCTGCCTCACGCGGCGCAGGCGCGACGGCCATTGAGGCCGTCGAGGGAGATCGAGCAGCAGGCGTGCTCCTGCTCGATGGAACGGCCGACCGCGCGGGCAAGCTCCACCGTCCCCTGCGCCGGATAGGCGATGCCGTCGAAGCCGGCCATCACCGCATAGGCGTCGGTGATCATCTTGTGGGTGCCGGCCGGGCGGATGCAGCCGAGCTGCACGGGGGCATTGGCGATGCGCCGGCGCGCGGCGACAAACACCCTGGCCACGTCATCAGTCGGCACGGTGGCGAAAGGCTTGTCCGCGGGCGCGTAGATCGGCGACACGACGACCAGGATCAGTGCCGCGACCCTGTGGCGCGAGATGATATCGATGGCGTTTTCCTCGCCCAGCAATCGTCCGTAATGCAGGCCGATGACGATATGCGGCACCACATCCATCGAGGTCGCCGACAGTGCGGCCAGCGTCGACTCAAAGTCGTCGACCGGACGGTCGAGATGATAGACGTCGCGGATGGTCTCCTGCGCGCCGATCACGTCCATCATGGCGACGTCGACGCCGGCCAATTCCATGCGTCGGGCGCGGCCTTCGTCGAGCAGAGCCGAATGCACCGCGATGCGCAGATGCGGGAACTCGCGCTTCAGCTTTTCTATGGTGGGATAAAAGCGCTCATAGGGCACTTCGTTGCGGCGGTTGGAGCCGCCGGAGAGCAGGAAGCCGCCCAGGTCCTTGAGCATGACCAGATCGCGGACCTTGCGCTCGAGCTCCGCCGGGCTGGTGGCCGAAATCATCGGCTCCAGGATCCTGGCCTGGCAGTGGTCGCAATTGAGCGCGCAGGCGCCGCCGGTGATGGAGAAAGCCGGGAAGCTGGCCTTGCCGCAGCCCTTCAGTTCGTCGCTCGAATAGGAGCGGAAAGTCGGAGTGTAGAAGCGCATCGGCCCGAGCGGGCGCGTCTTGGCGGATTCCTCCAGCGCGTCGACCAGCGTCCGGTCGAAGGGCAGGTCGTCGAACGGCTCGATCTCCTGCAGCAAATCGTACCAGGCCATGGTGTCCCTCGCGTTCCTCACATAGAAGAACTTATATATGTTTCGACCGCCATCCGCTAGTATGGTCGCTCCGCTTCCCCCGACAAACGGATTGTCCACTGCCATGAAGACGTTGTGCGTCCTCCAGCATGTCGAAGCCGACTACCTCGGCCTGATGGAGGACCATTTCGAGGGCCGCAACATCCGCTTCCGCTACATCCGGCCGTTTACAACCGGGGGAACGGTTCCGTTCACGGCCGACGAGTACGACGGTCTGGTGCTGCTCGGCATCGGCCCGCAAGGCATCGTCAGCGGCGACCTGATACCGAGTCTCGGTGCGGAATTGCGATTGACCCGGGATTTTCTCGACCGGGGATTGCCGGTGATCGGCATCGGCATTGGCGCCTGCATTCTCTGTGTCGCGGCCGGGGGTGGGGCGGATGAGGCGCCATTGCGTTTCACGGTCGAGACCGCGCATCGTTTTACGCCCGACGCCCTCGGCGGTCATTTGCCGCAATCTTTCCCGATCGCCAGCTTCATGCGCGACCGGCCGGTGCTGCCGGCCGACGCCAATGTGCTGGCGGTGGGCGACAATGACGCACCGGTGATATTCCGGGTCCGCGATAATTGTTTTGGCTTCCTGGGTCATCCGGGCGTTAAATCGGCGATGGTTGAGGACGTTATCATGGCCTTCGACGAGGTGCCGGAGGGCACCGCCGGGACGCTCGCGGCCTTGCGGGATGTGCAAGGTGCACTCGCGGCAGCTCTGGGCGAGATCATGGTCGGGCTGATCGACCAGACCGGGCTCATGCAGACAAGCCATTGAAGTAACTGTAATTTCTGTTTCCACATTTTTGCATATTAGCTATGGTATCTATTCAATAATTAGAATATGTATCGGTTGATCAGTCGCGGTGCGTCTGGCTCTTTCAAGGGGCCATCGGACTGCCAACAAGAAAAAAGAATTCAAAAGAATTCGGTTTTCACGGGGTGCCCGAGGACGAGATGGCGAACAAGCTCATTATCATCATGGTCAACACCGACCCGCGCAACGGCGAGGAATTGGGCGCGCCATTCTTCCAGGCGACCGTCGCTGCAGCCATGGATTACGAGGTCGAGGTGGTGTGCACGGCGACCGCCGGCCAGCTCATGAAGAAGGGTGTGGCGGAAAAGCTGGTGGTGAAGCCCGGCTCGCCCAAGACCGTCTACGATTTCATCAAGGACGCCCACGAGGCCGGGGTGAAGTTCTATTGCTGCTCCCCCAATCTCGATCTGTTCGACATGACCGAGGAAGACCTGATCCCCGAATGCGAAGGCATCGTCGGTGGCGCCAAGGTCATCGAGGACATCATGGAAGACGATGACGCAAGGGTCCTGACTTACTAGTTTTGACCTGCTGACGTTCTTTAGGTGAGGCGCGCATGAGTGTCTTTGCAGCCACGACGGCGGAAAAAGGCGCCATCGGCGATCCGGTGTCGGACAAGCCGGTCGTTCCTTACGAGAAGCTCGAAGAGATCTTCGACGATATCCGCAGCCATGTCCTCTACGATCACGAGCTGCACGGCTGCCTCAATTGCGGCATCTGCACCGCCACCTGTCCATCGGCGCATTACTACGACTATTCGCCGCGCGAGATCGTCCAGCTGCTGTGGACGGAAAATCTCGAAGGCATCTACGACGCCATGCAGGAAAAGATCTGGGCCTGCGCCCAGTGCTACACCTGCGCCGCGCGCTGCCCGTTCCAGAATTCGCCCGGCGGGCTCGTCATGCTCATGCGCGAGACCGCCATCAAGCACGGCATGCAGTCGGCGAAGGACGTGCTGCGGCCGTTCTCGCGCGTGCTCTTGAAGGTGATCTCCACCGGCAACCAGCTCGCGCCCAACATGATCACGCGCGACGCCTTCCCCGATTGGGGCCCGAACGTCACCAAGGTGGACGCGCCGCTCAACATCCTGCGCAAGGCGATCCCCGTGCCGACCATGCACACCATGGACACGGCCTGGGAGGTGAATCTGAAGACTTCGGTCGAGCTCTACTCGATCTGGGAAGCGACAGGCGTGCTCGACCAGCTCGAGATGGTGGACGAAAATCTGTTCGACGTCGTCAACGACGTGATGGACGAGAAGCGCGACGAATACAACGAGTGGCTCGAAGAGCAAGAAGAAGACAACGATGAAGATTGATGCAGCGCGAATTCGTATGCGCGTCATTCCGGGGCGCGGGCGCAGCCCGCGAACCCGGAATCCAGACGTCCGAAGCCTTGCCTGCATCTGGATTCCGGATCCCGCGCATTGCGCGGTCCCGGAATGACAAATGAGAGGGAACGACCCATGGACAAGCCCGGCGACAGCAACACGACGTTTACCGGCCACGGCAGTGAGTGGAAGCCGTCAAATCTGACGCCGATCGAGGCGCAGCGCGCCACCGCCTGGGTGGAGGCGAAGATCGACCGCCGCTCGATGCTGACCAACAAGGACCGCGTCGAGGACATCCGCGACGCCATGTGGCAGCTCGAGAAGGACGGCGAGATCCTGGTGCACCGCCTCGACGAGCGCCATGAGCCGGTCGTCGCGCGCACCCTCTACGGCTGGGAAAAGAAAATCCCGACCAACAATCTCTGGCACCACAAGTCCTGCGGCCAGTGCGGCAACATCCCCGGCTATCCGTCGAGCGTGATGTGGCTGATGAACATGCTCGGCACCAAATATATCGACGAGACCGACCAGACCTCGTGCACCGCCTGGAACTATCACGGCTCCGGCATCGGCAACGTGGTCAGCCTCGCCGCGGTGTTCCTGCGCAATTTCCACCAGGCCTATATGTCGGCAAAGGCGCAGGGCCTGCCGGTGGGCACCTATTATCCTCTCGTTCACTGCGGCACCTCCTTCGGCAACTACAAGGAGATGCGCATCTTCCTGATGCATTCGGCCGAACTGCGCCAGCAGGTGAAGAAGATCCTCGGCAAGCTCGGCCGGCTGGTCGACGGCAAGCTGCTGATCCCGGAAGAGATCGTGCACTATTCGGAATGGCTGCACGTGCAGCGCGAGCGCATCAGGCAGCATCAGGTCATCGATTGCAGCAACATCCGAGCCACCGTGCATCCGGCCTGCCATGTCTACAAGATGGTGCCGGAGGACGTGATCTACGACGAAACCGTGATGGACGGGAACCGCGTCGCGGTCTCCACCGGCCTGCTGCAGACCATGGGCGCCAACGTCATCGACTATTCGACCTGGTACGACTGCTGCGGCTTCGGATTCCGCCACATCATCGGCGAGCGCGAGTTCACCCGCTCCTTCGCCATCGACCGTAAGATCAAGGTAGCAGTGGACGAGGCCAAGGCTGACGTGATGATCGGCCACGACACCGGCTGCATCACCACGCTCGATAAGAACCAGTGGATCGGCAAGGCGGTCGACAAGGTCTACGCACTGCCAATCATGGCCGATTGCCAGTTCGCCGCGCTGCTGTGCGGCGCGCATCCCTACAAGCTGGCGCAGTTGCATTGGCACGCCTCGCCGTTCGAGGGGCTTCTGGAGAAGCTCGGCATTGACTGGGAGAAGGCGAAAGCCGAATTCGAAAGCTATCTCGAGGAGGTCAAGGCCGGCCGCATCGAGACTCTCTATGATCCCAAGCGCGCGATCACCTCGGGCCCCGGCTATGTGAAGCCGCAGCCGCAGCCGGCGATCGCCGCGCCATCCGGAGGTGCGGAATAATGAGTCGTCCGGTTCTCGTCGTCGGCGGCGGTCCCGCCGGCTTGTCGGCAGCCCACGCGCTGGCCGGGGCGGGCCAGAACGTCGTGCTGGTCGACAAGTCCGATATTCTCGGCGGTGCGCCGATCCAGTCCGGCTACGCCAAGCTGGTGCCCTCGGGCGAATGGGCCAAGGATGCCATCGGCGGCATGGTCAGGCGCGTCGAGGACAACAGCCTGATCGAGGTGAAGAAGAACGTCACGGTGAAGAGCTTCAGCGGCGGCCCCGGCGACTTCAAGGCGACGCTGTCGGACGGCTCGACCGTCGAGGCGGGCGCCACCATCCTCGCCACCGGCTTCACCCATTTCGACTCGGTCAACAAGCCGGAATGGGGCTTCGGCACCTACCCGGACGTGGTCACCACCACGCAGGTCGAGCAGATGATCTCGTCCGGCAAGGGCGTGCGCTGTCCCTCCGACGGCCGCAAGCCCGACCGCGTCGCGATCCTCTTGTGCGTCGGCTCGCGTGACCGCCAGATCGGCCGCGAGTGGTGCTCCAAGATCTGCTGCACGGTCTCTTCCAACCTGGCGATGGAAATCCGCGAAGAGCTGCCGAACTGCAACGTCTACATCTACTACATGGATATCCGCACGTTCGGTCTCTACGAAGGTCAGTACTACTGGGAGAGTCAGGAGAAGCATAAGGTCAAGTACATCAAGGCGCGTATCGCCGAGGTGACCTCCGACGGCAAGCGGCTGATCGTGAAGGGCGAGGACACGCTGGTGAAGCGGCCGATCACGATTCCCTTCGACATGGTGGTGCACGCCATCGGCATGGACCCGAACGTCGACAACATGACGCTGTCGGCGGTGTTCGACGTCAAGCTGGAAAAATACGGCCACATCCAGAAGGCATCGACCTACGCCAACATGTCGGCGACCTCGCGCCCCGGTGTGTTCGTCGCCGGCGCCGCAACTGGGCCGGAAACCATCGACAACTCAATCGCGCAGGGGCAGTCCGCCGCCATGGCGGCGCTGAACGCCGTGCGCGGGGTCATGAGCGAGGCGGCCGAATGATGTTCTCGCTGCTGCGGACCAACAAGCAGAAGGCGCCGGCCGCGAGCCGGCCCGTGCTGCATTTGTCGGGTCCGCGGCTGCGCGCCGCTTTCGAGAACCTGGTCGATGCGGCCGAGGCGACCGGCGGGGTGGAGCGCTACGTCGGCGCGCTGGCGCTGAAGGCTTCGCTGTTCGAGGAGATGTTCGGCAAGGGCCGGGTGCATGAGCTGAGCGAGACCGAGTTCCTCGATCTCGCAGCTTTCGTCACCCCGGCGCGCCGGCGCATCGGCGCCTGGCTCGCCCATAACGGCTACGAAAGCCTGCATCCGCGGCTCGTCAAGCTGCTCGACGGCTGGTCCGACGTGAGCACGGCGGACCGGCGCATGGCTACCTTCTGCGCCGGCATTCCCGAAGACCGCGAGCACCGCTGGGTGCGCGATCTCGGCGCCGAGGTGCTGCACTTCACCGCACCGCATCACTACCCGCTGATGACCCGCTGGATGTGGGACGCCCGCGTCAATACCGGCGTGCTGCGCGAGATCTGGCACGACGACAACGGCGTCCCTGCCGGCGCCATCCGGATCGAAGACAATTTCGCGACCTTCGCCATGCTGCGCGAGGAGCTGGAAGGCTTCCTCGCCGACAACGGTGTGTTCCGCGACCTGCCGTTCTACGTCGATATCCTCTGCGCCCACGTCTACGCCGGCTACATCAACGACAAGGGTGGCGCGTATCTGCGCGGCGACTTCTGCGGTGCGACGAAGGAAGATTCCATGGCGCATACGCGCCGGCTGCTCGGGCTCGACGCGGTCGACACCGAATCCGGCCGCACGCGCCTCAAGCTGATCGACGGCGAAGCGCATGTGCTCGGCGAGCAGCGCCGGTTGAGTAGTTAAGGGAAACCGATGCCGATCCACGAAAAATCGCTGATCCGGCCGGAGAATCTGGTCACCCACGAGCATCTGGAACTCGAAGGCGTCGACGTGTCCGGGCACTGGAGCACGTTCATCAATTCGCGCGTCGTCACCGACTATAACGAAGAGATGCAGGAGGAGATCGCCGCGCTGCCGGGCGGGGAGTACATCCACCGCTGCTGGCAATGCGGCTCTTGCACGAATTCCTGCACCGTCAACGCCATCAATCCGGACTTCAACCCGCGCTACTGGATCTACCTGATCCGCATGGGCATGCAGGACGAACTGCTGCGCGACAAGGACATCATCTGGCAGTGCGTTTCCTGCAACAAATGCACCTATGCCTGCCCGCGCGACGTCAATCCGGAAGGCGTGATGAAGGCGACCTCCCATTGGCTGGAGCTCAAGGGCTTCACCGAGAAGAAGCCGTCGATGGTATTCGACGAGGCGTTCTCCGAGCAGGTGTTCGCCACCGGCAAGATCGAGGACGGCCTGGTGCTGCGCCAGTTCTTCGCCCGCACCAAGCAATCGCTGTTCCAGGATTGGCTGGTGGCGCTGGTGCGCGGCCTGCTGATGAAGCTGCCGGTCTCGCTGATGATGAAGCTCGGGCTCGCCACCGTGTTCCGGCCACGCACGCGCAACTGGGCCAAGGCGAGCCAGGCGATCGACGAATACGTCGCCGAGCGGCACGCGGCCGATGCCCGCGCGCTCAAGCTCGACACGCAAGGAGCGGAATGATGAGCGGCAAGTACAAGAAGGTCGCGTATTACCCGGGCTGCGCGCTGGAAGGCACGGGTCACGCCTATAACCGCTCCACCAAGGCGCTGGGCAAGGCGCTCGGGCTCGAATTGACCGAACTGAAGAACTGGAACTGCTGCGGCGCCATGGAGGTCAAGAACGTCGACCCCAAGCTGCAAACCTATCTCTCGGCGCGCAATCTCTCGATCGCCGAGGACATGGGCTTCGACACCGTGATGGCGCCGTGCAACGGCTGCTACCACAATCTCAAGAAGGCCGAATACGATCTCGCCCACGACGACGCCTCGCGCGAGGTGAACAAGCGCATCGCCACCAAGGCCGGCCACGGCGTCTACGAGGCCGGCAAGGTCGAAACCATCCACGCCCTCGACTGGATCAAGGAGTCGGTCGGCGAGGAGGGGCTGAAGGCGCGGGTGAAGAACTCGCTCAAGGGTCTCAAGGTCGCGAACTATTACGGCTGCATGTACACGCGCCCGCGCCACATCTTCCCGGAGAAGGACCAGGGTCCGGGTTCGGAATCCACCTCCCAGCCGCATTTCATGGACGACCTGCTGGCTGCCGCCGGCGCCGAGAACGTCGACTATCCGCTCAAGACCGCCTGCTGCGGCGGCGCCCACACGCTTTCGGACAGCGACACCTCGACCAGGCTGGTGCTGAACCTGCTCACCACCGCGGAGGCCTGCGGCGCCGACGTCATCGCCACCGAATGCCCGACCTGCCACACCGGTCTCGAAATTCACCAGGTGCGCGCGGAGAAGGTGTTCGGCCGCAAGACCACCGTGAAGATCCTCTATTTCACCCAGCTTCTCGGCATGGCGCTTGGCCTGTCGCCGCGCAAGGTGGGCGTGCAGGAGAATTTCTCGGACGCTTCCGATCTCATCCGCGAGAAAGGGCTCGGCTGATGGGCGACAGCCGCAACCTCAGCCTCGACGTGACCGCACGCCTCGACGCGATCGCGGCGGCGTCGGACACGGTGTTGCGGGAAAAGGCCGCGCCGTATGCCGGCGAGCTGCTTGCGCTCGGCGAGACCATCCTGGAAAGCTGGGTGCTCGCCCACGGCAAGACGCCGACCGCCGACACGGTTGAAGGCTTCCGCCTGCTGGCGCTGCACCGTCAGGGCGCGCGCGGCGAGCCCAGCTTCAACGCCTGTCGCGAGACCTGCCGCGAGCTGGTCTATCATCATAATCTCGTCCGCCTCGATCCCGCCCATCCCGACACGGCCCGCCGCCTGCGGCTCGGTGCTATGGTGGCGCGGCACCTGGCGCTGTTCATCGGCGGCAAGCTGGAAGTCGCCGGACTTGGCGAATTCTGCTGCTCGTCGCGGCCTTTGCGCCAGGGCGAAGCGATGCCGGATCACACCGTTTGACCTGAAAGGAGAGGGATCAATGCCGAGCGTGCGTGGCTGCAACCTTCCCGACGAACTGCTTTACGACGTCGAGAACAACATCTGGTACCGGGAAAACTCCGACGGCACTGTGACGCTCGGCATGACCGCGGTCGCCGCCGCCATGGCCGGACAACTCGTGGCCTTCACCGCCAAGAAGGCTGGCCGCAAGGTGCAGAGCGGCAAGTCCTGCGCCACGGTCGAGTCCGGCAAGTGGGTGGGCCCGGCCAAGATCGCCTTCGACGCCGAAGTGGTCGAGGTCAACGACGCGCTTGTCGGCAATCCGAAGATCGCAAATGCCGAACCTTATGGCGAAGGCTGGATGGTCAAGGTGCAGCCGGCCGATTGGGCGGCGGCCAAGGCCACGCTCACGCCCGGTTCGGCGGTCGCGGGTCCCTACGAAGCCAAGATGACGGCGGACAATTTCGCCGGCTGCGAATAGGGCGCCGTTCCGGCGCCCGGCAAGCCGGGGAGGGTGGAGTCATGACGGACGAAAGCAATAACAAATCAATGTCGATGATCGTCACCAAGGGATCGCTCGACTGGGCGTACCCGCCCTTCATCCTGGCGACCACCGCGGCCGCCATGGGTCTGAACGTGACGATGTTCTTCACCTTCTACGGCCTGACGCTGCTGAAGAAGGACCTGAACCTGAAGATCTCGACGCTCGGCAACCCGGCCATGGAAATGCCGATGATGGGGATGCACATGGGCATGCCCAACATCGTTTCCGCAATTCCCGGCGTCGACGCCGCCGCGACCGCCATGATGAAGAACCTGATCAGGAAGAAAGGCGTCGCCTCGATCGAAGAGCTGCGCGAAATGGCGCTCGAAGCCGACGTCAAGATGATCGCCTGCCAGATGACCATGGACCTGTTCGAGTACACCCCGGACGACATGATCGAAGGCCCGGTTCTCGGCGGCGCGGCGACCTATATCGAAACCGCCACCAGGAGCGACATCAACCTGTTCATCTAAGACGAACCAGAATTCGACAACGTTTGAGGAAGAGACATGGCCGACCAGGTGCTCGATGTGAAAGGACTGAACTGCCCGCTGCCGATCCTGCGGGCCAAGAAGGCACTGAAGGACATCCCGGCCGGCGGCACGCTGCAGGTGCTGGCGACCGATCCGGGCGCGGTGAAGGACTTCGAGGCCTTCTGCCGCACCACCGGCAACGAGCTGCTGGAATCGACGAACGAAAACAACGTGTTCAGCTTCGTGATCAAACGCACGGCTTGAGCGCGCGGCGCCCGGCTCGCTGCACCGAAGGAAACCCGCAACCGGCGCCGCTAGTGCGGCGCCGGTTTCACTTTGGTGTCTGGTTTTAGGCGCGCACGAACACCGCGCGGATGGCGCCGCCCAGCGTGCCTTCCTCGAGATACTTTACGCCGAGATAGCCGCCGGACAGGATCGACAGCCAGGCGATCAGGCTGCCGAGCGCCAGCGTCGACATTCCGGTGATGCCCTGACCGATGGTGCAGCCGAGCGCCATCACGCCGCCGGCGCCCATCAGGCTGGCGCCGACGAGATGACGCAGAAAGTCGTTGGAATCGACAAAGCTTTCGACCCGGAATTCACGGGTCGCCATCGCCATCAGGAAGCTGCCAAGGATGACGCCGCCGACCACCGCGATGCCGAAATTGATGGTAGCGCCGGTAAAGGTCATCAGGTACTGGACGCTCTCGCCGACCGGCGCCACGAAGGTTATGGAAGAGAGTTGCGTCGGATTGAAGTCGTCGGCCGCCAGCACGCCGGTGACGTACCAGCCGCCCACAGCGCAGAGGCCGATCACCAGGCCCGCAACGATATTGGCGGGGCTCTTGCGGAAATCCGCATCCTTGAAGCAAAAGATCAGGAAGGCCAACGCCAATACCGCCGCCGCGATGGCGCGCGCGGTGCCGGCCGACAGGCCGAGTGTGGCACCCGCCATCTCACCGAGATTCTGGTTGGCAAGACCATGCTTCGTCAGATCGATGTTAGTGGTTTCGATCTGGAGCCGCACCAGCGCCAGCAACCCGCGCAATGTCATGTAGGCGACGATACCGAGCACCAGCGTGACCAGGAGCGATTTCAGGTTACCGGCGCCGAGCCGCACCAGGGTGCGGCTGGCGCAGCCGCCGGCCTGCGTCATGCCGAATCCGAACATCAGTCCGCCGACGACGGCGCCGAGCCAGCCGAAGTTCGAGGTCAGGTAGATCGACTTGTTGATGTCGATGACATCGGCGAAGGAGAGAATCTGCGTACCGATAATGGCAACTGCGATCGCCAGCATCCAGGCGCGGAAACGCCGGCCGTCGCCCATCAGGACAAGATCCGAGATCGAGCCCATGGTGCAGAAGTTCGTCCTTTGCACCACGGCTCCGAACACGAGACCGATGATCAGGCCGCCGATACCGACGATCATGGTAGGTGAAAGTCCGCTCATCTTCCTCTCATTCCGGGGGATCGTTGTACCTGCCGGCTTTATATCACTTGTGGATCGTCGGTGGCACCGGTTTTGCCGGGCCGAACTCATAAGTGTAGCCCAGCGTAAACTGGTACTGATGCATTTCGAGCTCGATGTTGCTGCCCGCGGTCTCCGTGAACGGCGGCGCCCCCGTCTTCTCAAGTCCGTTGGTGGTGTTGGACGGGGCGTAGGCCGCGGCAAACTCCCAGGTCGAGTTGGGGGTCGGCTTGTAGGCGAAGCCGCCGGTGAAGTGATCGGTGACCACGCCCGGTGCCAGGATGCCAAAGGTCACGTCGGGGGACGTGATCGGATTGGTGTTGTGGGCGTAGCCGACCCGGAAGGTCCATTGCGGGTTGGCGCGCCACTCGGCGCCGATCTTGAAAATGTCGATGTCTTTCCAGCCGAAGCCGGGTCCGTTGGACTGGCCCAGCAGTCCCGGCGACGACATCGGATTGGCGATCGATGCGACGCTGCCATAGAAGATATGCTTGTAGTCGAACATCACGGTGAAGGCCGGCATCACGTCCCAGGCAACGCCCGCTGTCACGTTGGCGGGAATGTCGAAGCTGCCGCCTTCGGCGAACAAGCCGGCATATTTCTTGAATTTGGTCATCCAGATCGGCGTCTGGCCGGAAAAGCCGAGCCGGACATTGGGCATGACTTTCCATTGCACGCCGAGGCGGGCGCCGCCGCCATAGGAATAGGAGTATTCCCCGCCGGACAGGGTCGAGGGGTCGGAGGAGACGCCGGCAAACGCGTTGAGCCCCTGTACGCGAATTCGCTGGATGGCGGCCACCGGTGAGACGCCGACGGAGAACGCGCCGAAGCTGCGTGCGTAGCCGAGCGCGATGAACGCCTGCATCAGGTCGACGTGCAACTTGGCGCCATCGCAAAACACGCCGATGCCGCCACCGCAGCCCGCGGACGTATTGGTCATGTTGGGCCAGTTGGTGTTCATGCCGCCGTTACCAAACACGGCAAAGCCCCATGCTGACTGTGCGTCGATCGGGCTGCTGTAGGCCATGTTCGGTACCATGAACAAGTTGTCGCCGCTGTCGTAGCTGCCTGGCGCCACGAAGGTTGTCCCCGTAGCGGTGTAACTGCGGTAGGGCATGAATATCGACGCGCCGAACTGGAACTGCCGTCCGACGTCGACGAGCCCCGCCGGATTGAGCGAGAGCGCCATGGCGTCGCGCGAGTCGGCAACGCCAGCCCCGGCCAGGCCGCTTTGTCGCGCGCCGTAACCGTACTGGAAGTAGCCCTCGGTTGCTTGTGTGGCAGTGCCGATAAGCAAGGCTGTCGTGAAACACGCCGTGATTGAGGCCGCGCGCACGGCGACGCGTATGCGTCCTGATTGCATCGTTTCCCCCGTCTTGCCGGTTGTTATTTATTAATATTCGAATAATTCGATACGTTTGGGCGTCCCGTCAAGCGGTTTGATGGGCCGGCCGGCCGCAGTCGCCTAGAATGGCGGTCAAATCATTCAGAAGATTGAAGAAAGCTGTCGGATCGCGGGGACATCAAGCGGTGGATGGCCGCCATCGGATTCCCCGGCGGCAGGGTGGGGCAAGCCTAAGCCACCGTCTCCACGTCCCACTTCGGGGCGCGTTCGGGCGGGTTGACGATACGCACCTGCTTGCTGCGCAGTGCCGAGATGCGCCGCATCTCGTCGTCGCTGAGGGTGAAGTCGAACACGTCGAGGTTCTCCGCGACGTGTTCTTCGGTCAGCGCGCGCGGCACCGCCGCCACCATCGGCTGCTGGATCAGCCAGCGCAGCGCGACTTGCGCGGTCGTCTTGCCGTGCGCCCTGGCGATCTCATTCAGGACGGGATCGTCGAGCAACTTGCCGCGTGCGACCGGACAATAGGCGGTCAGGATCATGCCGTGCTTCCTGAGCGCCGCCAGCATGCGGTCCTGCGGCAGGTACGCGTGGTACTCGAGCTGGTTGGTGATCAGCGGTTCGGGACAGACCTTCACCGCTTCTTCGAGCATGGCGAGGGTGAAGTTCGACACGCCGATGTGGCGCGCCATGCCGGCCCGCTTCGCCTTGGCCAGCGCGCCCAGCGTTTCCGGGAACGGCACATTCGGCTGCGGCCAGTGCACCAGCAAGAGATCGACATAGTCGAGCTGCAATGTCTTGAGCGACCTCTCGGCCGATTTGAGGAAGTCGGCTTCACGCGCATCCAGTTCGGTGACCTTGGTGGTAACCCACAACTCCTCGCGCGCGATGCCGCTGGCGCGGATGGCTTTACCGACCTCTTCTTCGGTGCCGTATTTGCGCGCGGTGTCGATCAGGCGATAGCCGCAATTGATCGCGCAGGTAACGAGCTCGGCGGCACGTTCCGGAAACGTCATGGTGCCGAAGCCAATCGCCGGCATCTGCGCGCCGTGCGCGGAAAGGGTGAAGGCCTTGGCTGGTTTCATGTACTGAAACTCCTGGCAGGACGAGGGCCGGGATAGTAATGCGAGGATCGCACGGCCGTAAACGGCACCACGTGCGCGATCAGGGGCGCTTCTTTTCCGCCAGCTTTTTTCCGAGGCGCGCCAGATCGACCACCATGCGTTCGTGCGTACCGCTGCCGATCTCTTCGTTCTCGTCGCGCGCGCTCACCTTGAACTCGATGCGGCGGCCGTCGACCCTGGTGACCTCCGCCTCCGCCGAGACCTGATGGCCGACCGGCGTCGCCGCCAGATGGCGGACGTTGACAACGGTGCCGACCGCGCTTTCGCCGGGATCGAGATATTCGCGTATGGCGTTGAGCGCGGCATTCTCCATGGCCCGCACCATCATCGGCGTGGCGAACACCGGCGGCAGCGTCGCGTCTTTGAACTGGCTGGCGAGATGAGATGGCGTCACCCGCAGCGTATCGGTTCCCCTGGCTCCCACCGGAATTGAACGCATGGCGCTAGACCTCCTCGTCCCGACGCACGTGATTGATCGCCGGCGACAGCGCGGCCAGGATAATGCCGCAGGCCGCGATCGGCAGGAAGGCCATGGCGGCGATGCCGCTTGCATCCCACAGCGCGCCGCTGATCACCGGCACGACCACGGCCCAGGTATAGCTGATCGTGAACATGGCGGCGGTGACGCGATGCACGTCGTCGGGCGGCGCCAGCAGGGGCGGCAGCGCCAGCGCCAGCACCAGAATGCCGGCGGCGGCAAAACCGATGACCGTAGCGGATGCCACCACGACCGGCCCGGAACCGAGCATGATGCCGGCGACCGCGACCGCGCATAGCACGCCACTTGCCACAAAGGGCCACGCCTTGAGCTCGAGCCGGCTTGCGAAGACCAGCAGAAGCAGGGATGCGGGTAACTGACCCGCGTTCAACCCGGTCAGCGCGGCGCTGATCCACTCGCCCTCGCCGTGATGGGCGAGATAGGGCGGCAGGAACGCATTGGTGCCGAAGTACATGGCGTTGACGGTGCCGAGCATGAAGCCGAGACGCCAGATCAGCCCGCTGCTCCAGTCCGGCCACCAGCGCCGGCGGACCGGCACGCCGGTTGTCGGCGCCTGGCGCGGCGAAAACAGCAGCACCAGGAGCGCGATCGCCACCACCGGTGTGCTCCAGAAGGCGAAGGCGCCCTGCCAGTTGCCCATCAGCGGCAGAACGACGGGAATGGTCAGCGCGACAGGCGCAAGTTCGCCGATCAGGAGACCGTTGGTATAGACGGCCGTGGCGAAGCCGATCTTCTGCGGTGTCCAGGCGCGCACCGCCGGCGGCATGGACACCTGCATGATGGCGACGCCGGCGCCCATGGCGATGGTCATGGCATAGAGCCAGGCGACGTCGGGGATCGTGCCGCGCAATGCGCCGCCGATCGCGGTCAGACCCAGGCCGACGATCATGGCAGCGCGCACGCCGAGGCGCGCGATCAGCAGCGAGCCGGGCACCGCCGCCAGGGCAAGCAGCATCGACGGCAATCCGGTGAGCACGCCGATCTGTGTGGCGTTGAGGCTGAGATCGGTCTGAATGAGGGGGATGACCGGTGGCACCGCCAGGATTGTCAGCCGCAACGCGTTGCCGACCAGCCAGAGCAGGCAAAGCAACATGATGATGCGTGCGCGCGATTGCGCGGCGCTGGTACTGGCAATCGATGTCCGGTTCATTGGCGGGGCGGGCGCCACGGGGGCGACAAACTGGTGTCCTTGTTAGCGGGGGCATAACATAGCCGGGGCAACGTTGCACAGCCGCCGGGGATCGGACTTTCGACTATGGACGCGCCTGATCGCATCGAAAACGCGCCTCTTTACGTCATCGGCGACATTCACGGCCGCCTTGATTTGCTCGATCGCCTGATCGAGGCCATCTATCGCGACGCCGGCGCGCGTGGAACCGAAAGCCTGACGGTAACGGTGGGCGACTACATCGACCGTGGGCCGGATTCGCGCGGCGTCATCGACCGGCTGATGGGAAATCCGTTTCCCGGCCGCTTCGCGGCGCTCAAGGGCAACCACGAAGCGATGATGGCACGCTTTCTGGAGGATCCGCAGGTCGGCGACCTCTGGTCGATGAATGGCGGCCTGGAAACGTTGCATTCTTTTGGCATTCCGGTGACGACCTCCTGGGGGCGTCCGGATTTCGCGCGCGTCGCCGAAGCGTTGCGCGCCGCGCTCACGCCCGACGAAAGCCGGTTTCTGGCGTCGCTGCACCTTTCCTTGTCGGTTGGCCGTTATTTCATTTGCCACGCCGGGGTGCGGCCCGGCATGCCGCTCGACCGGCAGCGCGACGAGGACCTGCTCTGGATCCGCGACGCGTTTCTCGACAGCGAGATGGAGTTCGGCAAGATCGTCGTCCACGGCCACACGCCGGTGCCGGAACCCGAAGTGAAGGCCAACCGCATCAACGTCGATACCGGAGCCTTTGCGACAGGGCGGCTGACCTGCGCGGTGCTACAGGACGGCGACCATCGCTTTCTGACGGCATAGTGATCTGTCCCGGGCATAGGCGGCGACCCTTGCGCCGAACTCTGCCGGGTGCTTGGGGCATTGTGTGAAATAATTTAAATTGGAGCTGATTCGGCATGCCTGTTCGAGGCAGCGCGGGCACCTTCATGTGCCAGACTGAGCGGATCTGTCAAAATGTTGCAGATAGCCGGTAAGCAATTTGAGCCGCATGAGGTGCCGACGATTCTGTTCGGTCAGAACAAGCCTCTTTCGTATGTGCTCAATCCAAAGGCAGCATGCACCTTGGCCCTTAATTTCGTTTTCTTCGTGAACCACGAGTATAGGTATTTCGATCCTATCCAGATTCACTACAGCCGTAGGGCATTGCTGCAGCTCAAAGCACCCAAATTCGAGCCGCGCGCGGCGTATACATTTTATCAGCTTTCTCCCGAGACATTCTCTATCGTCCGAAATCCCCTGGATCGCTTCATATCCGGTTTTCTATCAAAAGTCTTTTCTGACGACGATCCTTATTACGTTCCATTTCGTGACGAGCTCACGTCCGTATGGGGTATTGACCTCAGTCCAGAGGCGGATCCGGCGCGGTCATGCCTCGCATTCGCGAGATGGATTGCCGCCCACGAGAATCAAGAGCAGATCGAGCCGCATTTTCGCCCCCAACATATTAATCTCCGGCTCAATGGCAGCTTTCCCGTCGACACGATTTTAAGGCTGGAGGATCGGGATGGGATTCTCGCGTTTTTTACAAAGTGGGTCGGCGTCAATAAGGCCAAATGGTTCCTTTCACTCCGATTCAACGAGCATGCCAAATACACTAAAGAACAGTTTCTGACGGATGAGCTCTCTAGACTGGTCCGCCAGATTTATGCACGAGATTATGAATTGTTCTACGGATGACCACGCATGAGCCTGCGGTTCGTCTGTCGGGGCGTTCCCGGACGGGCAGTCCTGCCTCAACCTGGCAGCGGCCAGGCTGCGCTACATCGCGGGCTCGGCATGGTCGACCAAACGCTACATGAACATGCAGCCGCTCTACCAGTCGCAGGAAATCCAAACCGGAACTGTCGCCTGAGAAAATGTGCGAAAGACTCTGGACACTATCAGTTTGCCACTTTATGGGGTGTTTTTAGCAAAAGGAAGGTCGGAAATCCGCTACCCGGGTGCCATTTGCTGAGGCATTATGTGCAGACTGCTTTGATTCGCTACAGCGGTATTTGGCACGCGACTTATCAGCGAAGGTGCGGACCGTGGACATTGCTACCCTCAATTTGAATATTGCTGATACGCAACGTCAATTTCTCTACCGCAAGGGAAGTAGCGACGAGGCAGTGATCGTCCAGATATTGCAAAACCGGGCCTATGATCTCGGGCGCTTGGCCCGCGGCGATGAACTGACCGCTTTGTACGAGCAGCTCGTGCAGTCCGGCAAGGAACCCCTCATCGTAGACGCCGGCGCCAATATCGGCGCCTCCGCCGTCTATTTCTCGTTTTCCTTTTCGAAGGCGCGCCTCGTGGCCATCGAGCCTGATCGAACGAATTTCGATTTGCTGGCTGCCAACACGGCTGACCTGCCGGTGGAATGTCTGCACGCCGCCGTCGCCGCCTCATCGGCGGGCAAGGTAAACGTCACCGATCCGGGCCAAGGCTTCTGGGGTTACCGCACGGTGCCGGTTGGTGGAGCGACTGCTTTAAATTCCGTGAGTTGCATAACGATCAATGAGATTTTTGAGAGAAGAGCGGCAGCAGCAGTACCATTCATCGTCAAAATA
The DNA here is from genome assembly GCA_963773715.1 of uncultured Pseudomonadota bacterium. Lineage (GTDB taxonomy): Bacteria > Pseudomonadota > Alphaproteobacteria > Rhizobiales > Xanthobacteraceae > Pseudolabrys. The sequence continues at coordinate 177,977 of CAVZCM010000004.1, forward strand.
GACATTGAAGGGGGCGAAAGCGAACTCTTTAGCGCGAACTCCGAATGGATCGACCAAACCCCCATCATCATCATTGAGTTGCATGATTGGCTGTTGCCCAAATCGGCAAATTCGCGCGCATTTTTACAATGTATCGCAAGCCGCGATCGCGACTTCGTGTATCTTGACGAGAATATCTACTCGATAGCCAACAATATCACGGTGAATTCTATCGCTGCCTGATCTCCAAGCACAGTCGGAGTTTTCTTTGCGCGTTCTGCAGATGTAATCTTCAAGTGTTTGACCAAGAGTGAGTCGCGCTGAAGCTGGCGGGCTGAATTAGGGCCCAGACTCATAAAGTCCACCATACGATAGCTGCGACGAGGCAGACGGAAGCAAGGAAGTTTCTGGCAAGCCTGTCGTATCGGGTTGCGATGCGTCGGAAGTCCTTGAGGCGGCAGAAGGCATTCTCGATGCGGTGGCGTTGCTTGTAGGACTTCCTGTCGAAGCTGAAGGGCTGCTTACGGTTCGACTTGTTGGGAACGACGGGTTTGGTGCCGCGCTCGCTGAGCCATTGCCGCAATTCGGCGCTGTCATAGGCTCTGTCACCGAGCATCTTTCTGGCGGCTTTGGTGCGGCGGATCAGGCGCTGGGCTGGCGGACAATCGTGGGCTTGGCCAGCGGTCAGCAGGACGGCAAGAAGACGGCCCTTAGCATCTGCGATTGCGTGGATTTTCGTATTGCGCCCGCCGCGTGAGCGTCCAATAGCTTGGTTCTGTTCCCCCTTTTTGCGCCCGAGGCCGAGCGGTGCGCCTTGACGTGGGTGGCATCAATCATCTGCGTCTCTGTCGACCGACCACGCGCGGCAAGTTCACGGAATAGTCGCTCCCAGATCCCGCGTTCCGCCCAGCGAACGAAGCGGTTGTAAATCGTTGTCGGTGGGCCGTATTCCGGCGGGCAGTCGCACCACCGGCATCCGCTCTTGATCACGTGCACGATGCCGCTGATCACGCGGCGATCATCGACGCGGGCTTTGCCTCGTACGTCCTTGGGCAAATGCGGCTCGATCTGCCGCCACTGTTCGTCGCTCAGCCAAAACAGATTGCGTCGCATCGTCTCTGCTCCGAATCAAAACAGCAGAGAATCAGCAACCGATTCAGCCAGCAACAATTTTATTGGGTTTTGGCCATAGTCAGTCTGAATGGCCGTTTCCATATGTGGCTATGGCGCCGGCCGTGCCGCCAACAGGTCTTGCCGAGTACACGCAAACAGGGGATGGTAATCGGGGGCGGCCCCATACTGTTTTCTTCGGCGACCTCGCAATCGCCGCCGAAGGGTATTTCGAAAGTGTCTTCGCTGCTGACGTTTCGCTTCGCCGGTTGCAGGCCTAAGCGTCGTCTGACAACGCGGCTCAAGACGCGCCGAAACGCTTCGTGGCAAGTTCGAGGTCGCTCGCCACCATTTCCCGCACCAGTTCGTGGAAGCCGACCTTGTGCCGCCAGCCCAGCGCCATGCGCGCCTTTGCCGGATCGCCGAGCAGATGGTCGACCTCGGTCGGCCGGAAATAGCGCGGGTCGACCTGCGCCAGGGTGCGGTTCGTCTTCCGGCAGATGCCCCGTTCCCCGGCGCCTTGGCCGTCCCAGCGCAGCGAAATGCCGACTTCGGCAAAAGCCAGTTCGATGAACTCGCGCACCGAATGGGTCTCGCCGGTTGCCAGCACATAATCGTCCGGTCGCGGCTGCTGCAGAATGAGCCACATGCCTTCGGCGTAATCGCGCGCGTGCCCCCAGTCGCGCTCGGCGTCGAGGTTGCCGATATAGAGGCAATCCTGCTTGCCGAGGTGGATGGCTGCCACCGCTTGCGTGATCTTGCGGGTCACGAAGGTTTCGCCGCGGCGCGGGCCTTCGTGGTTGAACAGGATGCCGTTGGACGCGTGCAAGCCGTAGGCTTCCCGGTAGTTGACGGTGATCCAGTAGGCGTAAAGTTTCGCCGCCGCGTAGGGGCTGCGCGGATAGAATGGTGTGCGTTCGGTCTGGGGCGTTTCGACCGCCTTGCCGTAAAGCTCCGAAGTTGATGCCTGATAGAAGCGCACGCGCTCGCCGAGATTCAGGATGCGGATGCCTTCCAGCAGGCGCAGCGTTCCGAGCGCGTCGGCATTGGCGGTGTATTCCGGGGTCTCGAAGCTGACCTGAACGTGGCTTTGCGCCGCGAGATTGTAAATTTCCGTCGGCTGCACATCCTGAAGAATACGGATCAGATTGGTAGCGTCGGTCAGGTCGCCGTAGTGCAGGAAGAAATCCGTGTCCGGCAGATGCGGGTCGCGATAGAGATGATCGACGCGCTCCGTGTTCAGCGACGACGAGCGGCGTTTGATGCCATGTACCTCGTAGCCCTTTTGCAGCAGCAGCTCGGCGAGGTAGCTGCCGTCCTGTCCGGTGATTCCGGTGATGAGTGCAACGGGTCTGGTCATGATCAATCGACGCGCGGCTCATGCCGCCGAGCGCCGCGCTCCCTTGAGGAAATCTGCGTAGGCGGCCGCCAGGCCGTCACGCAGCGCAATCTTCGCCGACCAGCCAAGCGCGTTGATCTTCGAGACGTCGAGCAGCTTTTGCGGCGTACCGTCCGGCTTCTCCGTGTCGAACACGATGCGCCCCTTGTAGCCGACCACGTCCGAGACGGCTTGGGCGAATTCCGCGATCGTCATGTCGCGGCCCACGCCGACGTTGAGAAAGCCGGGCGCGGAATAATGCTTCATGACGAAGACGCTGGCGTCCGCCAGGTCATCCGAGCACAGGAACTCGCGTCGGGGCGTGCCGGTGCCCCAGACGGTGACGGTCGGCGCATCGGTCTGCTTCGCCTCGTGGAAACGCCGGATGAGTGCGGCCGGGACGTGGCTGTTTTGCGGATCGTAGTTGTCGCCAGGGCCGTAGAGGTTCGTGGGCATGACCGACACAAAGTCGGCGCCGTACTGCCGGCGATAGGCCTCGCACATTTTGAGCGCGGCGATCTTGGCGACCGCGTACCACTCGTTCGTCGGCTCGAGCGGGCCGGTCAGCATGGCCTCTTCGGTGATCGGCTGCGGTGCCAGCTTGGGATAGATGCAGGACGAACCCAGCGCCAGCAGCTTGCCGACGCCCGTCTTGAACGAGCCGCGGATGACGTTCAGCGCGATCGCCAGGTTGCTGACGATGAAGTCGGCCGGGTAGCTGTCGTTGGCGTAGATGCCGCCGACATGACCGGCGGCCAGGAAAATCGCGTCAGGGCGGTTCTCGGTCAGCCATTGCTCGGTGGCGGTCTGGCTGGTGAGGTCGAGCGTCGTCCGGTCGGCGGTGACGATCTCGCAGTTTTCACTCGCCAGGCGGCGCACTATGGCGGAGCCTGCCATGCCGCGGTGGCCGGCAACATAGATGCGCTTGCCCTTGAGATCGAACAGGAGCGGTGGGCTCATGAGGATGTCCGCAGATGCCCCCTGGCGGCGGGCCGGCGCGCATGGCTTGGGTGGCGAGGTATAGGCGACCCCCACCGCGAAACCAAGTCTATGGGACTGCTTCTCAATCTCGGTTGTCTGTGGCCAGAGCAAGCGTTGCGTGCCCGGACCCACGCTTGCCCGCCGGGAGCCCGGTTGCCTCGCCAGACATCCCGGGCGGCGCGGCCTTTCAGCGCGCCTGGTCCCCGCCAGGGACGGGAAAGGCGGCGGCGGGCCCTGTCCTCGGAGAACCTGCAATCACCAAAAAGCTGCGAATGCCTCGCAATTCCGGATCGTTGGCCCCGCCTGCGTGAAGGGAGATACCCCATTTTCAAATAATGAAAACTAGATTCCTTAATCGGAAAATATCTTGACTCCGATGGCCCCTCCCTTTTCCTTTGCGGCCAGGGAGAAACGAACCAATGGAAGCAACCATTCTGCCCGGGCCCGGGATTGAGGGCGGCCGGCGACCTGCGCGTCCCGCTGGCGACCGACACAGCATCCAGTCTGTAGACCGGGCGCTGTATCTCTTGGAGACCATTGCCGAAGCCGGCGGCGAGGCGACCCTCACCGATCTCGCCAACCGCACCGGCCTCAACATCTCCACCTGCCATCATCTGCTGGCGACGCTGATCAAGCGCGGCTTCGCCACCAAGGTCACCGGGCGGCGGCTCTACGCCCTCGGCGCCCGCATCATTTATCTCAGCCACGCCTGTCTCCAGGTCGACCTGCCGCGCCGCGCGCAGCCCTATCTGGAAACCATCAACCAGGCGACCGGCGAGACCGTGCACCTTGCCGCCCTGCAGGGCGACTCGGTGGTCACGCTGGCGGTGCGCGAAGCGCGCCATGCGGTGCGGGTCGAGACCGGCAGGATCGGCAAGCTGGAAGCGCCGCACGCCACGTCGATGGGCAAGGCGATCCTCGCCTGGCTGCCCGAGGACGAGATCAGCCGCATCCTGGCGCCTGGCATGAAGCGCTGCACCGAGCACACGATCACCGAGCTTCCCGCGTTTCTCGAGAATTTGCGCCACGTGCGCCGGAACGGTTATGCGCTCGATCGCGAGGAATCACTGCCGGGGGTGATCTGCGTCGGCGCCGCCATCCGCGATCAGGCCGGTACGGTGGTCGGCGGCATCAGCGCTTCGACGCCGACCATGCGGGCGACGGAAGAGCATATTGCGCTGATGCGCGATGAAATCACCGCCGCCACACGCGCGCTGTCGACCGAGTTCGGCGCGCCCAACGCACAGCCGCACGGCGATCGCAGTCAGGCAGTCGCCGGTTGATGGCGGCTCCGCAACAATAATTCATCCGGAGAAGATTGATGTACGCACCCGAGGGCGTGAAGACCAACCACAACGAATTTCCGATTCCCGACAGCATGCGCGCCTGGGTGCTCGGCGATCCCGGCCAGCTCAGCATGAGCGAGAAGCCGACGCCGGTGCCGAAGAAGGCGGAGGTGCTGGTTCGCATCGACGCGGTGGCGATCTGCGCCACCGATCTCGAGATCATCTATCACGGCCCGCCGGCGTCTATTCAGGGTGGCGCACCGTTCAACAAGAACTTCACCCCTGGTCATGAATACATGGGCACGGTGGTGGCGCTCGGCCCCGGCGTCGACGAGTACAACATCGGCCAGCGCGTCTCGGTCGAGATCCATGCCGGCTGCGGCCAGTGCAAGCGCTGCCGCGAGGGGATGTACACGTCCTGCCACAACTACGGCCTGAACTACGGTGACGTCGACAAGGGCCACCGTGCCAATGGCTTCACCACCGACGGCGGATTCTGCGAGTACCAGGTCAACAACATCAACACGCTGGTGCCGATCGCCGACGAGATGTCGGACGAGGAAGGCACGCTGGTCGTCACCGCCGGCACCGGCATGTATGCGCTGACCGAGCTCGGCGGTCTCATGGCGGGTGAAAGCGTCTGCGTGACCGGCCCGGGTCCCATCGGCCTGCTGACGGTGGCGGTGGCGAAAGCGCTCGGCGCCCACCCGGTCATTCTGACCGGTACCCGCGACAACCGCCTGCAGATCGGCAAGGAGCTTGGCGCCGACGCGGTGATCAACATCCGCAAGACGCCGGACGTGGTCGAAGAAGTGAAGAAGATCAACGGCGGCCAAGGCGTCGACTACGTGGTTGAGTGCTCGGCGGCGACCAGCGCAGTCAATGACGCGGTGCGCATGGTCAACCGCGGCGGGCGCGTCTGTCTCGCCGCCTTCGCCCACGAGGAGGTGCCGGTAGATGTGGCGCACATCGTGCGCAACAACATCTACATGTGCGGCATCCGTGGCGAGGGCAAGAGCGCCACGCATCGCGCCGAGGCATTCATGCGGCAGAAGCGCTTTGACGCCACCAAGATCCACACCCACACCTTCCCGCTCGAGGATCTGCCGACGGCGATCCGCTACGCCAAGGATCGCGTCGAGGACGCGATCAAGGTGGTGGTGAAAAACAACATGAGCGCCGCCAACAAACAGGCGGCCGAGTAAATACCGAGGTTGTCATCACCGGGACGGCGCTGGGCGCCGTGACCCGGTGATCCCGATCAGGCGAGGCGGGCTCATCGCTCTCCTCGGGGTAGATGACCGGAACGAGCCCGGCCATGACGAATCGTTAGTCAGAATGCTGGAGCATCGATGCTCACCTGCGACGAATATCTGACGCCGCAATCGCTCGCCGAGGCTTTCGCCGCACTGGCGGCGCATCGCGGGCGCTGCCGGGTCGTCGCCGGATGCACCGACACGTTCCCCTGGGCGCGCGAGGGCCGGGCGGGCGACGTGGACATCCCGGTGCTCATCGACGTATCCAGGATTCCGGAGCTCAACGAATTGCGCGTCGACGATAAACACGTGCGGTTGGGCGCTGCCACCGTGATCCAGCGCTTTCTCGACGATCCCGCGCTCGGCCGGGCGTTGCCGGAAATGCCGCGCTGCGCGGTGTGGTTCGCCGATGACCAGATCCGCGCGCAGGCGACGGTCGGCGGCAATGTCATCAATGCCTCCCCTGCCGCCGATGCCACGCCCTGCCTGATCGCACATGAGGCCGAGGTGGAACTGGCCAGGGACGAGGGCGGCAAGATCGCCCGCCGCCGCATGAAGCTCGCGGATTTCGTCACCGGCCCGGGCCGCACCGCGCTGCAGGAAGGCGAACTGCTCACCGCGCTCGCGTGCGACGCGCTGCCAGGCTATGGCGGCAGCTTCGAGAAGGTCGGCCATCGCCGCTCGCTGGTGATCTCGCTGGTGTGCCTTGCCACGCTCATCAAGCTCGACAGCCAGGGCCGCAACATCGAAGACGTGCGGCTCTCGATCGCCGGCATCGGCCCACGGCCCTTGCGTCTCACCGAAGTCGAGAATTTCCTGCGCGGCGGCGCCATGACGCTTGATCGCCTGGAACAGGCCGCCGGGATGCCGGTCGAACGGGTCGCCTCGCGCACCCGGCAGGCCTACCGGCGCGAAGTGGTGCGCGGTTTCATGCTGCGCGGGTTGACCACCGCCGCCCGCCGCGCCGGCGCTTCGCCCGACGCGCTCGCCCCCGAACTGGAGGCGGCCTATGCCTGACATTCAATTGCAAGCCACCATCAACGGCCGCAAGGTCTCGCGCCCGACCAAGCCTTACCAGCGACTGCTCGATTTCCTGCGCGACGATCTGCACCTCACCGGCAACAAGGAAGGCTGCGGCGCCGGCGAATGCGGCACCTGCTCGGTGTTCGTCGACGGCGTGCTGATGAAGTCGTGCCTGCTGCCGGTGGCAAAGGCGCAGGGCGCCAGGATCGAAACCATCGAGTCGCTGGCCAAAACCGGCGAACTGAATGTGTTGCAGCGCGCATTCCACCAGGCCGGCGCCAGCCAGTGCGGCTATTGCATCCCCGGCATGGTGATGGCAGCGACTGCCGCGCTGCGCGCCAATCCGTTCGCCGACCGGGAGGAGATCAAGGAGCGCCTCGGCGGCAACATCTGCCGCTGTACCGGCTATCAGAAGATATTCGACGCCGTGGAAATGGCGCGCGACGTGCAGAACGGCCGCCTGCCACCGACCGTGTTTGCGGAAGCAGAAGCCGAGCAGGGCGATTTCATCGGCAAGGCCGTACGCCGCATCGATGCGCCCGGCAAGGTCTCCGGCCGGCTCAAATATGCCGGCGACATGACCATGCCCGACATGTTGCACGTGCAGGTGCTGCGATCGCCGCATGCGCATGCGCGCATCGTTTCGATCGACACCTCCGAGGCGGAAGCCATGGAGGGCGTCGAAGGCGTCATCACTTCAGCCGACGTGCCGGGCGAGGATGGTTTCGGCGTCTTTGTCAACGACCAGCCGATCATGGCGCGCGGCAAGGTGCGCTACGTGGGCGAGGCGGTGGCCGCCGTCGCCGCCGAAGACCTTGTCACCGCCAGGCGCGCGCTCGCCGCCATCAGGGTGGAATATGAGCCGCTCGACCCCGTGTTCGATCCGGAAGAGGCGATGCGCGATGGCGCGCCGGTCGTCCACGACTACGCGCCCGACAACGTCACCAAACACATCCCGATCCGCGTCGGCGACGTCGAAAAAGGCTTCGCCGAGTCCGATCTCGTCGTCGAGGAGACCTATTCGACGCAGGCCATCGAGCATGCCTATCTCGAGCCGGAAGCGGGCCTGGCGTATATCGACCACGACGGCGTGGTCACGATTCTTTCACCCAGCCAGAACATCACCCACCACCGCCACATGCTCTCGCGCATCATCGCCAGACCGGTGAGCAAGGTGCGTTTCATCATGAGCCCGGTGGGGGGCGGCTTCGGCGGCAAGGAAGACATGATCTACCAGGGCATGCTGGCCCTGCTGGCCATGAAGACCGGCCGGCCGGTGCGTCTCGTCTTCACCCGCGAGGAATCGATCATCTCCACCGCCAAGCGCCATCCCTCGCGCACGACCCTGCGCATGGGGCTGATGCGCGACGGCACCATCCGCGCCTCGCAGATGACCGTGGTCTGCGATGGCGGCGCCTACGGGCTTTCCACCGAAGGCGTCATGCGCAAGGCCGCGATCCTCGCCGCCGGGCCTTACGTCATCCCGAACGTGCGGGTCGACGTCTACGGTATCTACACCAACAACACGCCGTCCGGCGCTTTCCGTTCTTTCGGCGCCTTGCAGACCGAGTTTGCCACTGAAAGCCATCTCGACATCTGCGCCGAGCGGCTCGGACTCGATCCGTTCGAGATCCGCCGAATCAATGCGATGCGCGACGGCGCGGTGACTCATACCAGGCAGAAGCTCGGCAGCGTCAGCCTGCTGCGCTGCCTGGAGGCCGCCGAGAAAGCTTCCGCCTGGGAGCCGGGCGCGCCGACCTCGCGCGGCGAAACGCGCAAGGACTTGAACCGTGCCGATGTACGCCCGCCGGTCTCGCTCGGCGCGCGTATTGCCGCGGTCGAGAAACAGGAAGCGGCGGAGTGATGAACGTGAACATCACCGCGGACGCGCTTTCTTTCCCTCTCCCCGTTTACGGGGAGAGGGTGGTCCAAGCGCAGCGAGGACCGGGTGAGGGGCAGACGCATGCCTCGGCCCCTCACCCGGCTCGGATGTCGCTTCGCTCCATCCTCGCCACCCTCTCCCCGCAAGCGGGGAGAGGGAAGGGAGACGCCTGATGGCCCGGAAACGCGGACGCGGCATGGCGGCTTGCTGGTACGGGATCGCCCGCACCGCCACGGTCGATCGCGCCGCCGCCTGGGCGGAGATCGACGACGGCGGCAGCGCCAAGGTGGTCACCGGCGTCACCGAGATCGGCGAGGGTATCCTCACCGTGCTGGCGCAGGTCGCCGCCCACGAGATGGGCGTGAAGCCGGAACACGTCACCATCGGCGACAACGATACGGCGCGCAGCCCCGAAGCCGCGCACGCCGGCGCCAGCCGCCAGACCTATATGATCGGCAACGTGGTGGCGCTCGCCTCCCGCGAAGCGCGCAAGCGGCTCGCCGAAGTTATGGCCGAGGTGTGGGAGGTCGACGTGGAGTCGATCGGTACCGGCAATGGCGAAATCTGGGCCGAGAGCTCGAACCACCGCATCCCGATCGGCGAGGCGGTCACCACCGCCAAGAACCGCGGTGTGGTGCCGGTGGGCTCGGCGACCTATGGCACCGACGCCACCGGCCTCGATCCGGTCGACGGCTCGGGCCGGCCCTGGCAGGCCTACGTGTTTGGCACCCAGGTGGCCGAGGTCGAGGTCGACACCGTCACCGGCGAGGTGCAGGTGCTGGCGATCTGGGCGGCCCACGACGTCGGCCGCGCGGTCAATCCGCAGGGCGTCGAAGGTCAGATCGAGGGCGGCATCGTGCAGGCGCTCGGCCAGGGTCTAATGGAAGACTATCAGCTCAAGGACGGGCACACCTCGACCCACGGCTTCGCCAAATACATCCTGCCGACCTCGCTCGACGTGCCGCGTGTGAATTCGGTCATCATCGAAGACCCTGATCCGCTCGGTCCGCTCGGAGTCAAGGGCATCGGCGAGCCGGCCATGGTGCCGACGATTCCCGCCATCATGAACGCGATCTACGACGCCGTTGGCGTGCGCATCACCGCGCTGCCGGCCACGCCGGAAAAAGTACTGATGGCGATCCGCGAAAAGGAATACCGCGAAGCGCAGACGGTGCAGGCGGCGGAATAGGCGAGATGGGTAAATGAGTCTGGCGGTGGCCGAAAGGGCAGGGGTGGAGGAGATGCCGTTTGAAGCGGACCTTGCCGCTATCCGCCGTATTGCCAACCTGCTGCCGGGCGCGAAGCCCACGGCCGTCAACGGCATCCGCGTCGCGGCCTCCATCCGCCCGCGAAAGTTCGTCGTGGAGGGCGGCGACGAGACGCCCGTCACCATGCCACGCACCGCCTTCCAGGTAGTCTATCCCGACGGCACGGTGATGATCGATTCGGGGCTCGACCAGGAGACCCACGACTCCTTTTCCACGCCGGACAAGCGTGAGCCTTATTTCCCCGAAGCCTTCGCCCGGTTGCAGCAGGCGCTGAACAGGGCGCGCATGATCGTGCTCACTCATTTTCACGCCGATCACGTGGCGGGGGTCACGCGCGCAGCAAACTACGATGAACTTGCTGCCAAGACAGTCGTCAGCGCCGAGACCGCCGAGTGTCTGGTTAAAACGCCGCATCGGTCACATCTCGCCATGACGGCCGAACAGGTCAATCAAATGACTGTCGTCGGCTTCCGGCAGTATTACCCGGTGGCGCCCGGCCTGGTACTGATCAAGGCGCATGGCCATTCCGCCGACCACCAGATGGTCTATATCGCGCTGCAATCGGGCCGCGAGATCCTGGACAGCGTCGATGTCGGCTGGGTGCTTGATAACATTCGCGAAGTCAAAGGCAAGGCTGCGCCCTGGGTGAAGGAAGACGTGCCGGCGGTGATGGGCCAGTTGCGCTGGCTCAATGGTATCCTGCGCAACGAGCCCAACGTCAGCCTGCTGGTGACTCACGACGACGATCTGTTCAACGAAAGCGCCAGGGAGGGATTGATAGGCAGCGAGCTCGCGTTGTGATGCGGGCGGGATGGTAATCGGGGACTTGTAGGCGAAATTCGAATCGAAACTGCAAAAGACGAAAGAGGGAGGAAATTATGATTAAGCAGAATGGAATGACGTTCCTGCGGGTTGCCGCGGCGGCGGGCGCCGTCGCGGCCATGGCCATGATGCCGCTTGGCGCCGCGCGCGCCGAGTTTCCGGAAAAGCCGGTTGAAATGACCGTGCTGTTCGGCTCCACCGCCAAAACCATCGCCCAGGTGCTCGCTGACGAAATGAGCAAGGCGCTGGGCAAGCCGGTGGTGCCGGTGTTCAAGCCGGGCGGCGGGGGCGCCGTCGGCTATACCCACGTCGCCAGCCAGTCGGCGGACGGTTATGCGATCGTGTGGAATTCGAACTCGATCAGTTCGTCGCATCTGCGCGGCAACATGAAGCTCACCTACAAGGACTTCGCGCCAATCGCCCGCATCAGTGTGGAATTGCTGGTGGTGGCGGTGAAGGACGATAGCCCCTGGAAGACGCTGAAGGACATCGCGGCGGCCGCGAAGAAGTCCTCGAACAAGCTCAAGGTCGGCACCGCCGCCAAGGGCTCGTTCACCCATGTCACCGCGGCGGCGATTTTCGATGCGCTCGGCATCGGCGACAAGGTGATCTACGTGCCGCTCGGCGGCCAGGGCAAGGTGCCGGCCGAGCTGGTGGCGGGCCGTCTTGACGTCGCCGTACAGTTCCCGGGCCAGTTCGTGTCGTTCGTAAAAGCGGGTGAAGTCCGCATGATCGCCATGACGGCCGGGCAGCGCCTTGCCGCGTTCCCGGATGTGCCGACCGCCCAGGAACAGGGCGTCGACGTGGAGCTGTCCATGTGGCGCGGCCTCGCGGCCCCGGCCGGAACGCCGCCGGCGGTGGTCATGAAGCTGCAGGAGGCGGCCAAAAAGGCGACCGAGTCCGAGAACTTCAAGAAAACGCTCGCCACGCTCGGTGCCAATGTGAGCTTCCTTGATCATGAAGCCTTTGGCCAACTCATCGTCAAGGACGACGGCCGGCTCGACAAGATCATGGGCGGACTCGGACTCAAGAAAGATCCGAAGAGCTGATGGTCCTGGACCGGTGACGGCGGTTGGCGCGCGTGATGTCCGAAACTCTGCGTAACCGGATTTCCGGTATCGTCCTGCTTGCGGTGGCCCTGGTCTGGATCGTGCTCGTCTATCAGACGATCGCGCCAGCCCAGGACGCCGCGGCGGGACCGCGCGCGTTCCCGCTGTTTTTCGGCTACGTGCTGGCGGGCCTGTCGCTGTTGCTGCTGGTTCAGAGCTTCAGGCCCTCCGCGCCCGGCCCGGAAGAGGAGACCGATGAGCCTTCGTCCCTGCCGGGCGAGTGGACCGCCGTCGCGATCACGATCGGCAGCCTGGTCGTCTACGGGCTGCTGCTCGAGCCGTTCGGCTTCATTCCGTCGACCGCATTCAGCGTCGCGGCAATCATGTTTTTCGGGCTGCGCATCAGGTCGCTGGTGCAGGTCGCCAGCATGGCGATCGGGCTTTCGCTCGGCTGTTATCTGGTATTCGGCAAGTTGCTCGGCACGTATCTGCCCCCGGGTCACATCATCACGATCTATCTCTAGCGCATGATTCCGGAAAGTGAGACCCGGCTCTCGGAAATGATCATGCGCCAACAAGAATAAGCCCGACGGATGGACGCATTTCTCAACGCCTTTCCCCTGGTGTTTACCCCGAGCGTACTCGGGGCGGTCGGTCTCGGCACGGTGATTGGTCTGATCTTCGGCGCCATCCCCGGCCTCACCTATACGATGGCGCTGTCGCTGGTGCTGCCGCTTACCTTCGGCGCGGCCACCATGCCCGCAGTCGCCTTGTTGGTGGGAACCTATATCGGCGGCATGACCGGCGGCTCGGTTTCCGCCATCCTGATCGGGGTGCCTGGCACGCCATCGGCGGCCGCGACCGTGCTCGACGGCTATCCGATGCGCAAGGCCGGTAAGGCGAGCCTCGCGCTCGGCCTTGCGATCATCAGTTCCACCGTCGGCGGACTGGTCAGCCTGTTCATCATGGTGGTGTCGGTGCAGATTGTGTCTCGCCTCGCCATCAAGTTCGGCCCGGCCGAGATTTTCGCGCTGGTCGTTTTCGGGATGTCGACCATCTGCGGCCTGGCGGAGAAATCGCTGGTGCGCGGGCTGATTGCCGGTGTCATCGGTCTGATGATGATGACCATTGGCCTCGACGAGGTCACCGGCGACCAGCGCCTGACTTTCGGCACTGTTACCTTCCAGCAGGGCGTCAATCTGGTGGTGGCGATGATCGGCCTGTTCGCGGTGCCGCACATTATCCAGACCTTCGCGATCTACCGTGCCGGCCTGCAAAAGAAGGCCGATCCGCAGGACGCCCATTTCGAACTGCCTTCGCTGTCGCTCATGCGGCGCTGTCTCGGCGTGATGATGCGTTCCTCGGTGATCGGCACGGTGATCGGCGCCATCCCTGGCGCCTCGGGGCCGGTCGGCGCCTTCATCGCCTACGATCAGGCCCGCCGCTTTTCCAGGGACAGGGCCCGCTTTGGCAAGGGCATCGAGGAAGGCGTGGTCGCGCCGGAAACCGCCAACAACGCGGTGAGCGGCGGCACCTTTATTCCGCTGCTCAGCCTCGGCATTCCGGGCGATCCGGCGACCGCCGTGATCCTGAGCGGGCTGTTGATCCACGGCCTGTTCCCCGGGCCGATGCTGTTCCGCGAGCACCCGACCGAAATCTACGGCGTGTACCTCGCGATCATCCTCGCCTACATCGTCATCCTGGTGGTGCAAATGTTCGGCATCCGGCTCTTCATCAAGCTCCTGCTGGTGCCGCCACACCTGTTGTCCGTCGCCGTCGTGGTGATGTGCGTGATCGGCTCCTACGCCATCCGCAATTCGGTGTTCGACGTCTATACGCTGGCCGCCTGCGGGCTGCTGGGCTATCTGTTGCTGCGGGTCCGCATTCCGGTGACGCCGGTGGTGCTCGGCCTGGTGCTCGGGCCGACGCTTGAAAGCCAGTACCGCACCGCCTTCATCATGTCCGAGGGTGACTACGCCATTTTCTATACATCACCGACTGCGCTGCTGTTTTTCGCGCTGGCGCTCCTGGTGATCGTGTTCCAGCTCTGGAGCAATGCGCGCGCGAAGGCGAAACCGGCGCGGCCGACCGAACAGGAGGCCTGAGAAAACGACATGTTGACGCGTAGCGAAACCGATCAGGAAAAGGCCATGCGTGGCCGCGCCCGCGCGGTGAAGGCCGCCGGCGGGCTGGAGCAGGCGGTGGCGCAGGGAAGCTTGCCGAAGCTGGTCGAATGCACCTTGTCGGAAGCGCTGGTTCTCGGCCTCGTCAAACAGGGCGTGCGCAAATATTTCGCCATCTTCGGCCACGGCTCGACCGACCTCGGCAATGTGCTCCGCATCTACGAGGAGGAGGGCGTCACCCGGACTGTCAACTGCCGCAACGAGGTGGAGATGGCGCACGCCGCGACGGCCCTGCGCTGGCAGTACGGCGAGATCCCGGCAGTCGTGACCTCGATCGGCCCGGGCGCCCTGCAGGCGCTGGCCGGCTCGCTGGCCGCCGCCTCGAACGGCGTCGGCGTCTATCACATCTATGGCGACGAGACGACCTTCGGCGAAGGCTACAACATGCAGCAGGTGCCGAAGGAGGAGCAGGGCCTGTTCGGCCGCATCACCGCGGTGATGGGCCAATCCTATGTGCTGCATACCCCGGCTGGCCTGCGCGACGCGCTGCGCCGCGGCTCCCTGTGCGTCAATCACCCGTATCGTGCCGGACCGTTCTACCTCCTGCTGCCGCTCAACACCCAGCCGCAGGTGACGACGGTCAACCTGAGCGCATTGCCGTCGCGCCCGGTGTTGCCGACCTTGGCGCCGGCTGATGACGCCGCGCTCGATGCCGCCGCCGCGCTCGTTGCGCAGGCCGGCAAGGTCGCGATCAAGGCCGGCGGCGGCTGCCGCGGCCATGACGCGGCCGTGCGTCGCCTGGCCGAGGCAGCCGGCGCAGCCGTGGTGCTGTCGCCCGGCTCGACCGGTGTGCTGCCCGACGCCCACGCCCAGAACATGCACGTCGGCGGCTCCAAGGGCTCGATCAGTGGCAACTTCGCCATGAGCGAGGCCGAACTTCTCATCGTCATCGGGTCGCGCGCGGTGTGCCAGGCGGACTGTTCCGGCATCGGCTACAAGAACGCGCGCGCGGTCATCAACATCAACGGTGATCTCGCCGACGCCCTGCACTACAACAACACGGTCGCGCTCACCGGCGACATCGGCGTGGTGGCCGAGCGCCTTGCCGCCAGGCTCGAGGCCATAAACGCGGGAAAGAACAAAAAAGCCTTCCTCGACGCCTGCGCCGCCAAGAAGAAGGAATGGGCCGACTACAAGCGCGTACGCTACGAATGCGAGCCCTTGCGGGACGAGGCCTGGCAGAAGCCGGTGTTGCCGCAGCCGGCGGCGATCAAGGTAGTCGCGGATTTTGCCAAAGAGATCAACGCCGCCAAGTATTTCGACGCCGGCGACGTGCAGGCCAACGGTTTCCAGATCGTCGAGGACGACAGAACCGGCGACACCTTCACCGAATCCGGCGCGTCCTATATGGGCTTCGCCACCAGCGCGCTGCTCGGCAACGCGCTCGCGGCCAAGCCGCGCTATGCAATCGCCTTCACCGGTGACGGCTCCTTCATGATGAACCCGCAGGTGCTGATCGACGCGGTCGAGCACAAAGTGCGCGGCATGATCGTGATCTTCGACAACCGCCGCATGGCCGCCATCACCGGGTTGCAGCTCGCGCAGTACAATCAGGAATTCCGCACCAACGATCGCGTTGCGGTCGACTACGTGCGGCTGGCTTCATCGGTTTCCGGTGTGCTCGCCGTTTCTGGCGGCGACAGCGCCGAAAGCCTGCGCGCCGCGTTGCAATCGGCCCACGCCCACGACGGCCTGTCGGTGGTGCACGTGCCGGTCTATTGCGGCACCGACGAGCGCGGCGGCCTCGGCGCCTGGGGCCAGTGGAATGTCGGCAACTGGTGCGCCGACGTGCAGGACGAGTGGATCAGGCAGGATCTCTGACGTCCGGTATCCTTGGGAACACATTGACCGGTTGGCGCGTTTCTCCTGTCGTGGCGGCATCTCGCTGCGCGCCGAATGGCTCGGCGGAACAGGAGAAAACGATGAGTTGTGATCAAAGCATGCGCGACGATACCGGCGGGAAGCCGAACGAGCACGCACAGAAGGAACGTGAGCGCATCGAACGGCAGGAAGACGAGGTGACGATCGATTCCGACGAGAGTTTTCCGGCCAGCGATCCGCCTTCGTTCAATCCGGGCATCACCGGTGCGGCGGACGTGAAGAAAAAGAAGAAGTGATGTGGTGGCGCGCGTCACATGAGTTAACAATTCGTTAATGGCGCTCGTCGCGGTGTTGCTTCGCCGCGCTACCGCCAATTGATTTCATGCGCGCGATCGCATTGCGCCATTGCCGATTTAACGAATCAGATACAGGCGATCATTGATAACAGAGAGGCGCAGGCAACTAGTCCCTCATTGGAGACCTAGAACATGCGCCAGAACACACCCGCGTTGGTGTTGGCTGCTGTTGTTGCGTTGATTTCTGTGTCCGTTGCCTCTGCTGCCGATATTCCAAGACCCGTCTACAAGGCGCCGCCCTTCGCACCGCCGCCGATCTTCAGCTGGAGCGGCTTCTACGTCGGCGTCCATGGCGGCTACGGCTGGAATGAATATTCCGGCGACGACCCGGTGGCGGGAACGAGCACCGGCGAGGCTAAAGGCTGGCTTGGCGGCTTCCAGGTTGGCTACAACTACCAGCTCGGCGCGTTCGTGCTCGGCGCAGAGGGCGATTTCTCGTTCGCTGATGTCAAATGGGACGAGGACGGATGGGCCGGCGCTGGCAGCACCGCCAGCCTGAAGAGCGATTACTATGCTACGGTGGCGGCGCGCGTGGGCTACGCCTTCGACCGTTTCATGGTCTACGGCAAGGGCGGCATCGCCTTTACACGCGACAAGATCGACATCAGCGACGGCACCGGCGGCACCGCCACCGGCTCTTTCGACCGGACCGGCTGGATGCTCGGCGGCGGTCTCGAATATGCTGTCTGGGAAAACTGGTCGGTCAAGGCCGAGTACGACTATCTGCACTTCACGGGGATCGACGAAACGCTCGACACCGGCGGCGGTCTCACCGCGACCACCGCGAACGTCAGCCTCGTCAGCCATCTTGTGAAGGTGGGTCTGAACTATCGCTTCAATCTGGGATCGTATTGAGCGGTTTTCGACTGACAATCAGCGCGCCGGCGGTTCCATTCGTGACCGTCGGCCGCGATTGCGTGGCGGCGCCTAATCGAAGTTCCGCTTCAGCAGCTTCTCGGCGTTGCCGCAGAACACCTTGCGCTCGTCTTCCGCCGACAGCCCCAGACCTTTCACCGTCTTGATGGTCGGCGCGATAGGCCCGAGCGGCGTGTCGGTGGCATAGACCACATGGTCGGCGCCGAAGAATTCCAGTCCGCAGCGCGTCGCGTGCACGCCGCCGCCAAACATGGCGGTGTCGGCGTAGAAGTCGTGCAGGTAGTCCATGTGCGGCCGCTTCAGCGAGCTCAGTACCTTTGAGTAATCCTCATCAGAGGTGCGCGCGCCCAGCACCTGCAGCCCGGGTCCGATGCGGCCGTCGTAATAGGGGATCATGCCGCCGAGATGGTGGGTGATGATCTTCAGGTTCGGATAGCGGTCGAACAGGCCGTCGAACACCATGCGGATCATCGCCACCGACGTGTCATAGGGCCAGCCCAGGCACCACCACATCTCGTAGCGCGATTTCTTCTCGCTCTTGTAGTCGGTCATTCCCGCCGTGCGCGCCGGATGCAGCCAGATCGGCGCGTCGAGCTCCGCCATGGTGGCGAAGAACGGATCGAACTTGTCGAGATCGAGTGGCTCGCCGGCGACGTCGGTGTAGATCAGCGCGCCGGCCGCCCCCAGCGCGTGGATGGCGCGCCGGGCTTCATGGATCGAGCCTTCGACGTCGGTCATGCACAGCGCCGCGGCGAAGGTCGGAAACCGCTCCGGATACTTCTGACAAAGCGCCGCCAGCTCGTCGTTGGCGATGCGTGCCAGCGCCAGGCCGTCCTTCGGCGTCGCAATATCCTCGATCGGCGGGTTTGGCAGCGAGATGATCTCGCGGTAGTCGCCGAAAGTGTCCATCTCCCTGAAGCGGGCGTCGAGGTCGAACAGCTTGGTAATGCTGCGCAGGCGCGGGCCGATATCCTTCAGGGCCGGCGCCACCTTCATCATCTCCTGGAAGAAACGGTCCGGATAGATGTGGCAATAGATATCGACGATGGCACTCATGGTTTCGCCCTTTCGCTCCTGGTCTCGTTCATCACCAGCCGCCGCTGCAGCGGCAGCGCCTGCCAGCCCAGACGTTCCGTGATCAGGCCCCAAAGGCCTTGCGGCGCGAACAGCATGACCGCGATCGCCACGCCGCCCATCATAAGCAAGTAGAGGCTGCCGAGGTCGGCGAGCGTTTGCCGCAAGATGAAGAAGATCACCGTGCCGATGATCGGACCTTCGATGCGGCCGATTCCGCCGATCACCGTGATGAAGATCACGAAGGCGGTCCAGTCGTTCACGCTGAACGCGGTGTCCGGCGAGATGCGCAGCTTCATCAGGAAGATCACCCCGCCGATCAGGCCGGTGCCGAACGCGGTCAGGACGTAGACGATGAACTTGAGGCGCGTGACATCGACGCCATTGCTTTGCGCCGCGACCTCGTTGTCGCGAATGGCGGTGAGCGCCAGCCCGTGCCGCGAGCGCAACAGCGCCACGATCAGCCCCAGCACGACGATTGTCAGCGCCAGCGCCAGCCAGTAAATCTCGTGCTCGCGCGCGGTCCGGCTCGGCGCCATGCCGATGATGATCTGCGCCGGCAGGCTGATGCCGGAGCCGCCGCCCAGCACCTGGATCTGCGAGGCGATGAGCCGGAACACCTCCGCTACCACCCAGGTGCCGATGGCGAAATAGGCGCCGCGCAGGCGGAAAATCAGCAGCGCCACCGGCACCGCGACCAGCGCCGAGATCGGCCCGGCCATCAGGATCGCGAGGATGGGATGCACGCCGGCGAACATTGCCAGCGCGAACAGCAGATAGCCGCCGAGACCCACGAAGGCCTGCTGGCCGACCGACACGAGGCCCGCGTAGCCGGCCAGCAGGTTCCACAGGCTTGCCAGCGCCACGTAGGTGAAGATCTCGGCGAGGATGTGCAGGGTCCCGCGGTCGCCCCAATACGGCGCCGCCACCAGTATCACGACGCCGAGGGCGATGATGACAACGCCGACGCGGCTCGATGGGGTGGCGTGTTCGACCCGGATCATCCCGACACCTTCGGAAACAGGCCCTGCGGCCGGATGGCGAGAATGATCAGGAACACGATGTGGCCGGCGAGCAGTTGCCAGCCCGGATTGATCTGCGCGCCGATCGCCTGCGACACGCCGAGCACGATGCCGCCGATCAGCGTGCCCCACATGCTGCCGAGGCCGCCGATGATGACCGCCTCGAAGCCGAAGATCAGCCGCGCCGGCCCGATCGAGGGATCGAAATTGGCGCGCACCGCCAGGAACACGCCGGCGATGGCGATCACGGCCAGCGACAATGCCATCGCCATGGCGAAGACGTGGCGGGTGTCGAGGCCCATCAGTTGCGCCACCGGCTGGTCGTCGGAGGTGGCGCGGAACGCGCGGCCGAGCGCCGTCTTGTAGAACAGCACCTGCAGCCCCCAGATGACCGCCACCGCAACAATGAACTGGATCAGCGGCAGCAGGCCGACCCACACGCCCTGGATCGCCTGGAAGGTTTGCACCTCGAGCGCGCCCGCGTTGAGCTTGCGGCTGTCGGCGGTGAACAGCTCCAGCAGGCCGTTCTGGATGATGATGGAGAGCCCGAAGGTGACGAGCAGCGGCGGCAGGATATCTTCACCGAGCGTGAAGTTGAGCAGGCCGCGCTGCAGCGCATAGCCGATCAGCGCCATGATCGGTACGACGAGCAGCAAAGAGGTGAGGGGATCGATGCCGAAACCGCTCACCACCAGCAGCGCCACGTAAGCGGCGAGCACGATGAGGTCGCCATGCGCGATGTTGACGAGGCGCATGACGCCGAAGATCAGTGACAGGCCGGCAGCGAACATGGCGTAGAGGCCGCCGATCAACACGCCCTGCAGGATGATGTTGATCCAGAGGGTCATCGTTACACCCCGAAATACGCGGCCGAGATCGCCTCGCGCGTGAGCGATCCGGCTTCGCCTTCGAGTGCAATGCGGCCTTCCTGCAGGCAATAGACGTGGCTCGCAGCCTTCAGCGCCTGCACGATGTCCTGCTCGACGATGATCAATGACTGGCCCTCCGCCACGATTGCCGGCAACTGCGCATAGATGTCGCGCACGATAATGGGCGCGAGGCCGAGGCTGATCTCGTCGCACAACAAGACGCGCGGGTTCGACATCAGCGCACGCGCGATCGCCGCCATCTGCTGCTGGCCGCCCGACAGCGTCGGCGCCGGCTGATGGCGCCGCTCGGCCAGCACCGGAAACACACCGTAGACGCGGGCCAGGCTCCAGGGCCCTGGCCGTCTCGATTGCCCGCCGATCAGCAGGTTTTCTTCCACGCTCAGCGAGGGAAACAGCCTTCTTCCTTCCGGTACCATGGCGATGCCGCGCCTGAGCACGTCGTAGGCCGGCTTGCTGCCAATGCTTTCGCCGTCGAACGCGATGTCGCCCCGGCGCGGATGCATGAGGCCGGAGATGCAGCGCAAGAGCGTGCTCTTGCCGGCGCCGTTGGCGCCGATCACCGCCACCACCTGGCCGGGCTCGACCTTGAGCGAGACCCCGAACAGCGCCTGGAAATCGCCGTAGTAGGCATCGATGCCGTCGATGTGGAGGAGGGGCTCAGGCATCGGCCTCGATCCCCATGTAGATCTCGCTCACCTCCGGGCTCTTGATCACGACCTGCGGATCACCTTCGGCGATGAAGCGGCCGCCGTGCAACACCGCCAGCCGGTCGACGATGGCGAGCAGCGCGTGCACCACGTGCTCGATCCAGATGATCGACACGCCGCCCGCACGTACATCCTTGATGAGCGCGACCAGTGCGCCGCATTCGTGCTCGGTCAGTCCGCCGGCGACCTCGTCGAGAAGCAGCACGCGTGGGCGCGTCGCCAGCGCCCGCGCCAGCTCCAGTCGCTTGCGATCCAGAAGCGTCAGGCCGCCGGCGCGCATATTGGCCTTGTCGGCGAGCGCGCAGCGTACCAGCACCTCCGCGCAGCGCGTGTAGACCGCGGCCTCGCGTTCGCCGGCGCCGAAGGCCGCCGCCACCACCACGTTCTCGAACACGGTCATGCCGGAAAACGGCTGCGGGATCTGGAACGAGCGTGCCAGTCCCTTGCGGCAGCGCCGCTCCGGCGGCAGCCGCGTGATGTCCTCGCCGGCGAAAGTTACGCGGCCGCCGTCCGGCGTCACCGTGCCGGTGGCGATACCGAACAGCGTGGTCTTGCCGGCGCCGTTCGGCCCGATGATGCCGAGCGCCTCGCCCTCGCCAAGCGCGAGATCGACGCTGTCGGCGACCACCACGGCGCCGAAGCGTTTGTCGACCTTTTCGAGCGCGAGGATGGGGGGCATGGCGGCTCAATCGGGTACGGCGCTCTCCCTCTCCCCGCGTGCGGGGAGAGGGTGGGGGTGAGGGGGCGTTTCCAACCGCCTGAGCATATCGAAAGAGCCCCTCACCCGACGACCTTCGCCATAGCGCGCCGAATACGCGCGTAAACGCGCTTATGGCTCGTGTGGTCGACCTCTTCCCGCAAGCGGGGAGAGGTGAGGAAGCCGCGTCTTACGCCAGCGGCTTCAGCTTGCCGCCGACCGGAATTTCCGGCGCGGTCTTGTTCTGGCAGATCACGAGTTCGAACTTGTCACCTTGCTTCTGCCACTGGCCGGAGACCAGCGGCGTCTTGGTGACGTTCTTCACCGGCTTGCCGGTCCATTGCACCGGACCGACGATCGATTTGTAGTTGGTCGCCACCATCGAATCGAGGATCGCCTTCGGATCGGTCGGGTTCTTGGCGCGCTTGAGGATGTCGATCGCCACCTCGAACAGCGCGTGCTGGAAGCCGATCGGCTGCGTCCACGGCCGGTTGGTCGCCTTCATATAAGCGTCGGCGAGTTGCTTGCAGCTCTGGCCGGTGAGACCGGACTTGAACGGATGGTTGGGCGACCACCAGATTTCGCTGGAAAGCCCGTCACCGCGCGCGCCCAGCGATTCAACCACCGACGGGAACAGCAGCGCCTTGCCCACGGTGACGATCTTCGGCTTGAACCCCTGCTGCGCTGCCTGCGACCAGAAAGTGGCGAAGTCCGGCGGGATCATCACGCCGGTGACGATCTCGCAGCCGGCCGCCTTGAAAGCGGAAATCTGCGAGGTGAAGTCGTTGTTCAGCGGCTGATAGCGGCCGGGGTCGATCACCTTGTAGCCCGCCTTCTTGTAGGCCGGTGGCACGCCGCGCACCGGGTCGCCCCACGCATTGCCGTCGGCATCGTTGGGGAAGAGTTCGCCGATAACCTTGTTGGTCGGCATGCCGTCCCACAAGGCGAGGAACGAGCCGATGATGTCCTCGAGGCCCCAGAAGAAAAGATAGGTCCATTTGAAGCCCTTGGCGGGATCACCCTTGCGGCCGAAGAAATACGGCTGCCACGGACAGTTGGTCGTGAGGCAGGGCACCTCGTTGACCTCGGCCTGATCGGAGATCGGGTTGGTGGTGTCGGGCGTGCCTGAGCCGATGAGGAAATTGACCTTGTCACTGAGGATCAGCTCGGAGGCGACTTCCGAGGCGCGGCTTGCGCTGGACTGGCTGTCCTTGGAGATGATCTCGACCTTGTAGGTCTTGCCGCCGTTGGCGAGACCCTTGCCGAGAATGCCGCGCACCTGCTCAAGGATGAAGCCGTCGGCCTCGCCAAAACCGGCGAGCGGTCCGGTGCGCGGGCTGACGTGGCCGATCTTGATGGTGTCGGACGCGGCAAACGCAGGTGCAACCTTGAAGACGGCCGGGGCGGCGACGGCGCTGAGGCCGGCCTTGACCATGGTACGGCGCGAGATCGTGATTTTCTTGTCCGTCATGTTTTTCCTCCCGTTTGTCGTGACAGAGTATCTGTTGCGCTCAATTCCTCAACGTCCGGAATCTTCTTCTCTCGCCTTTTTCAGGTGTCTCAGCACTTTCGAACGCAGCTCCGCCTGCTGCTCCGGCGTCCATGTGCGGAAGCCTTCGCCGCTCTTGAAGCCGAGCTTTCCGTCTTTCACGAGTTTTTCGAGATAGGGCGAGGGCCCTGGCCGGCTGTCGATCGCCGGCAACACCGTCTTGTAAATCGCGAGTGTCAGGTCGGTGCCGACCATGTCGGCATTTTCCAGCGGCCCGAGCACCGCGATCCGCCGCCCGAATGCCGCCTTGATCACGTTATCGACAGTCTCGGCGTCGCAGATGCCGTTTTCGACCAGTGACACCGCTTCCCGCCACAGCGCATGCTGCAATCTGTTGCCAATGAAGCCCGGCACGTCCTTCCTCACATGCGCCGGTTGTTTGCCGGCGTCTGCATGGAGTTTCATCGTAAAGGCCACCGCCTCCGGCGCGGTCCATTCGGTTTCGATCACCTCCACCAGCGGCACCAGAAAAGGCGGGTTCCACCAATGGGTGCCGAGCGCGCGCTCGCGGCGCCTGAGTCCTTTCATAATATCGGTGATCGGGATCACCGAGGTGTTGCTGGCGAGGATCGTATCCGGCCGCACGTGCTGTTCGATTTCCCCGAACAGCTTTTGCTTCAACGGGAGATCTTCCAGCACCGCCTCGACCACGTAGTCGGCGTTACGCACGGCTGCGCCGAGATCGGCCTCCGGGGACACGCGTTCGACCGCGGTGACATCGTCGCCGAGGTCCCTGAGGTTGGCAAGGATGCGGTCCCTGGCGCTGTCCAGGCTCGCCCTGGCCGCGTCGTAGATGGTCACCTCATGGCCGGCGAGCGCGAACACTTGCGCAATGCCGTGGCCCATGAGCCCGGCGCCGATGACGGCGATGCGCGCCTTGGCCATGACCTATCCCGCCGTGTAGCCGCCGTCGGCGTAGAGGATGTGGCCGGTGTAGAAATCGGACGCCTTCGACGCCAGAAACAACAGCGGTCCGGCGAGGTCTTCCGGTTCGCCCAGACGCCCTTTCGGTACGCGCGCCAGGAAGCCCGTGCGCACCGCCTTCGCCTGGTCGGTGTCCTCGTACATCCACGCCGTCAGCGGCGAACGGAATACGGTCGGACCCAAAGCATTGACGGTGATGCCGGTCGCGCCCCATTCGCAGCCGAGCGCCTTGGTGATGCCGTCGACCGCCGATTTCGATGCGCAATAGGCGGTGTAGCCGGCCGGGTGGCCGAGCAGCCCGCGCGCCGAGGAGGTGAGAATGACCTTGCCGCCGTTGCCCTGCTTGAGCATCTGCCGCCCGGCTGCGCGCGCCATCAGCCAGGACTGGTTGACGTTGGCGTCCATCACGTCGAGGAAGTCTTCGTACTTCTGCTCGACGATCTTCTGGACCTTGTTGAGGCCGGACGCGACCACCAGGATGTCGACGCTGCCGAATTTCTCGAGCGCGGTGTTGACGACCTTGTCGCAGTTCTCTTCCGACGACGGGCGCAGCGCAATCACCGCAGCCTTGCCGCCGAGCTTTTCGCATTCGGCCGCGACCTTCCTGAGCTCGTCTTCCTTGCTCGCGGCCAGCACCACATTGGCACCGGCGCCGGCCAGTATCTTCGCGGCCAGAGAACCGAAAGCGCCCGATGCGCCGGTGATGATGGCGGTCTTGCCCTTGACGTCGAACAGCGACGCCGGATTTTTCAGAAATTCGTCGGCCATTTTCCTCTCCTCGTCATTCCGGGACGCGAGCGCAGCGAGCGGACCCGGAATCCATACTCCCGGTCTGTGTTTATGGATTCCGGGTTCGCGGCCTTCGGCCGCGCCCCGGAATGACAATTATTTGGGTGGCGCGACCGCCACCACGATGGTGCACACCTCGTTGCCGCGATTGATGATCTCGCGGTTCTCATTCGGCTCGATCACGCAGGAGTCGTGCTTCTTCAGCACAGTCTCCTTGCCGTCGATGATCACCGTCAGTTCGCCTTCCAGCACAAAATAGACTTTCTCCGGCGGCGAGGCGTCCGGGCCGGCGCCGCCGCCGGGCAGGAAGTGCGAGAGACCGACGATCAGGTTGGTGGTGCCACCGGCTTCCACGCCGAACAGGCGTAGCGACGTACAGTCGCGGTGATTGGGCGCGTCGTAGGCCTTGGCGTCCGAAAAGCGTTTGACCTTCATCAGAACTTCTCCCCGCGCTCGATGCGATACCTGCCGTCCGGATCGGTGATCGCGACCAGACGGATGATGCAGCCGTCGCCGCGGTCCCAGTTCCACGGGAAAAACGCGAAGGTACAGCGCTTGCCGGTCACCTTGTCGATGTCGCCGCCGACGTTTTCGATACCGAGGATGCCGTTGGTGAAGAGGATGCGGTGCACCGGTTCCCACTCCGGAAAGTCGTCTTTCCAGTCGCGGCCGCCTGACCATTCCTTGTATTCCTCGGCCAGATGCGGGTGCAGCGGGCCGTTGCGCTGCGGGCCAATGGCGGTCGCCAGCGGATGGTCGTTGGCCTGGGTGTCGTGGCCGACCACCTTTACCTTCTTCTCGACGAACCACTTGCCGGCCGACGGCACGAAGCCGGGCGCGCGGCAGAAGTAATCCTCACTGTCCTCATAGAGCTTGTGCCAGCCGGTGTTGACGATCACCACGTCACGCGGGCGCACGATCTTGCCAGCGGCCTTTTCCAGGTCGTCATAGGTGATCTGCTCCCACTTTTTCTTCGGGATCGAGATCACGATTCCGGAACCGAAGAAATGCGGCAGCGGCACCTCGTCGATGAACGGTGTGCCCTGCACCACGTGCGCCGGCGCGTCGATGTGAGTGGTGTTGTGCATGGACGTCGTGATGCGCTGCGACAGCACGCCCGACTTGGCCATGTAGTGGATGCGCTCGATCTTGACGTCCTCGAAGTACGGCCAGTTCGGCGACTGGTAGCCGAAACGATGGGACAGGTTGTAGAACTGCAGCCCCATGTCGTTCTTGAGGTTCTCTTCGAACGTAACGCCGCGGATTTTTTTGGTCACGGCAATCCTCCCTCTTGACCTTTTACATTTGCGCTCGTCGCGCCGGGTGGTGACTTGAAAAGTTGCGTGCCGCCTCCATGCACGGTTCAGGCGGCCGCCGCGTTCATATGCAGCTCCATCGCACGCTTGGTGGCGAGCAGGCGCTCGGCGATATGCTTTTGCTGGTCGGCGAAACGCTGGCTCGGCACCGGCACCGAAATGGCGACCGAATTGCCGAGTGGATCGCGCAAGGCCACGCCCGCCGCGCAGATGCCCAGTGTGTGCTCCTCGCGGTCGAAGGCGATGCCGTCGTTGGCGCGCACGCGCCCGAGTTCCGGCATCAGCGCCTCGATCTGCGCCAGCGTGTTGGGCGTGCGCGGCTCGTAAGTGCGACCGATCAGCTTTTCGACAGCCGACTCGCTGAGCTGCGACAGGTAGGCCTTGCCGTTGGCGGTGCAGTAGAGCGGAAAGGTCTCGCCCACCGCCGACACGGTGCGCAGGCGCTGCGGCGCGATGACCTGGTCGATGAACACCAGGTGGTCTTTCTTGACCACCGACAGGTCGACGGTCTCCTGCAATTCGGCCGAAAGCCGCTCCAGGAAGGGCCGCGCCGAGGCGATGAAGTCGCTGCGCACCGAGGCCGCCAGCCGCAGGATGGCCGGCCCGAGCCGCACCCGACCGTTGGGCGTCGCGGCGATGACGAGGCTTTCGGTTTCGAGCGCGGCGACGATCCGCTGCACGGTCGAACGCGCCAGCTTCACCCGCTGCGCGATCTGGCCCAGGCTGAGCCCGGCGTTTTCTTCTTCCAGCGCCCGCAGGATGGTGGCCGCACGCGCGATCACCTGCACCTGACTCTTGTCGCTCTTCACACTGACGAGGGGTCGATCCATACGCGGTACCCGAAACAGACAAACCGGCGCGGCGCGATGCCGCCTTGAATGGTGGTACACTTTAGCCCAAAATACAGTACAGGTGGCAAGGCCCAATTTTGCCGCACCGTGCGAAGCATGCCGGAGGGGTTGGATGGTGAAAAAGATTGCGCTGGAGGAGCATTTCCTGTCGCCGGGCCTGGTCGATTACTGGCGGCCGACCATGAGTGCGGTTCCGGCCGCGGCGACTGAAAAGCTCTTCAGGCAGCTCACCGATTTTGGCGAACAGCGGCTGGAGATGATGGACAGGACCGGCATCGACCGCATGGTACTGTCGATCGCGGGACCCGGCGTGCAATCCGAACGCGACCCCGCACTCGCGACCCGCAAGGCGCGCGACGCGAATGATTTTCTGGCGGAGGCGATCCGGAAGCGAGCAGACCGCTATTCGGGTTTCGCCCACATCGCGGTACAGGATCCGAAGGCGGCCGCTGACGAACTCGAGCGCTGCATGCACGATCTGAAGTTCTGCGGCGCCATGATCAACGGTCACACCAACGGCCGGTATCTGGACCATCCCTCGCTGGCGCCGTTCTGGGAGCGGGTCGAGTCGCTCGGCGCCGTGATCTACATCCACCCGACCGATCCGGTTCAGCCCGCGCCGGTGCTTGACGGCGTTCCGGCGCTGCGACGCGCCACCTGGGAATGGGGCTTCGAAACAGGCTCGCACGCCCTGCGGCTGGTATTCAGCGGGTTGTTCGATCGCCACCCGAAGGCGCGGGTCATGCTCGGCCACATGGGTGAGACGCTGCCCTATCTGCTCTGGCGCTTCGACAGCCGGGCGAAGCTCTATAACGTCAAACTGCAAAAAGAGCCGTCGCAATACATCAAGGACAACATCCTGGTGACGATGTCGGGCGTGTACGCGAAAGAGCCCTTGCGCTGCGCGCTCGACGCGCTCGGGCCCGACAAGGTGATGTTTTCCGCCGACTATCCGTTCGAGGACGCCGGGGAAGCCGGCCATTTCATGGATACGGTGGCGATCGGCGAGCAAGAGCGCGCCGACGTCGCCTATACCAACGCGGCGAAAGTGTTCGGGCTCTAGCCGCAGAACGAACGGGGCCGCCAATGGCGACCCCGTCATTCATGCATGTCGATTGAATCCGGACTACTTGATCTTGACCTTGGCGCCGGCGCCGCCACGGGCTTTGGCGTTGGCGCCGCCCGCTTTCACGTCGGCGTCCGCATCGACCGATGTATCAGCCTTCGTGTGGCCCGGCGCGTAACCGGATGCACCGGTGGTGCCGCTCACGGATCCTTTTTCCTGCATCTGCGCGCCGGGCGTATAACCGGATGCGCCGGTGGTGCCGCTCACCGAGCCTTTCTCCTGCATCTGGATTCCGGGCGCCTTGGAGTTTTGCGCCAGCGCGCCGGCGCTCGCACCGGCCAGCAAACCGGCTGCGGCGGCGAGGGCGATTAGATGCTTGGTCATCGGAGTTCCTCCTCTGAGGTTAAGGTGCGGGAGGAAACGCCGGCCTGCATCGGAAGTTTCGCTGCAAAGCGCCGGGAACCTGGGAGTTTTCAGGACTTTGTTGCGGCAGCCCGCGTTGCCGAACATGGTGCCAAAAAAAGAAGCGGAAACTTATCCCCGCGCGCTCGCGCGCCCTTATCATCGCCGGCGTCCGGTTCGCCGAGGGCGCTTTCATGAGGCGTCATGACAGCGGGACCGCCTTGACGGGGCCGATATCGGGCAAGCCCGACGTCGGCGATGCGGTGCCTGCGGGCAGGGGAAAGAACGCATCCCTTGCGCCCGGGCGGCGCGGGGCTCCGCCCGGGGGCACCAGGACCCCCCGCCAGGAGCTGGCTGACGGTAGTGAGTCTTCGCGACTCTGCCGAAAGCGCGGCCCGCGCCGGAAAGACACCGCGATGGAGCGCCGCGGGGCGCGGCGTGCTCATCGCCTGAGCACGTCACGCACCGCAAGGTGCGGACGAAGATGGTTGCGCTTCGCGGCGCTCCATCTCCCTCGATGTATTTCGAGGGGCAAGAGGAATACGGGCGTGCCCGGCGCCCGTCAAAGAATACGGGCGGCGGAGCGTTGGCTGTTTGAAAAGAGTATAGGCAAACGTGTGTGCGAGACGTGGCCGAATGCTACCTGCGTTCCCCGGGCGCGGTGCAGCATGGGCGCGTCAGCGCGCATGATGCACCGCTGACCCGGGGTCCCGGTTGCTTTAGAGGATAACCGGGGTCCCGGGCGCGGCGCACCACTTCGTGCTGCGCCGCGCCCGGGACACGCAATTCTTGCACCTGCTTCCTGGAAGACACGCCCGTTTGGCTCCCGCTCGCCATAAAGGGAGACGATAACGCGCGCCGCGATCAGCTGATCACCCGCACCGGCTTGCCGTCGAGCCAGGCGCGGATGTCCTCGACGATGTCGGGGAAGTACTTGCCATAGTTCTGGCTGCTCACGTAGCCGATGTGCGGCGTGATCACCACGTTGTCCATCTTGCGGTAGGGGTGGTCGAGTGGCAGCGGTTCCTTGTCGAATACGTCGAGCCCGGCGCCGGCGATCTTGCCGCTCTGCAACGCCGCGATCAGCGCCTTCTCCTCCACGATCGGTCCGCGCGAGGTGTTGACCAGATAAGCGGTCTTTTTCATGCGTCCGATCTCGGCGGCTGTGATCAGACCGCGCGAGCGGTCACTCAACACCATATGGATGGTGATGATGTCGGAATTGGCGAACAGGTCTTCCTTGCTGACGTAGTCGGCGCCGCCTTCTTTCGCGCGCTCCGGCGTCAGGTTCGGGCTCCAGGCGATCGGCTTCATGCCGAAGGCCTTGCCAACCGCGGCCGAGCGCTGGCCGAGTTTGCCGAGGCCCACGATACCGAGCGTCATGCCGCCGAGGTCGGGGCCGATGGTGGTCTGCAACGGCGCGCCCGCCTTCATGCGTCCGTTTTCCAGGCCGATATGGCGGGTGAGCTCCAGCATCAGGCCGAAGGCGATGCCGGTGGTCGGCGAGCCCACGCCGCCGGTGCCGCAAACGGTGACACCACGCTCATTGGCGGCCTTGACGTCGAAGGCGTTGTTCTTGAGGCCGGTGGTGATCAGCAGCTTGAGCTTGGGCAGCGCCTCGATGACCGCGCGCGGGAAGGGGGTGCGCTCGCGCATGCCGACGACGATCTCGAAGTCCTGCAGCGCCTTGATCGCCTCGTCCGGACCGGCGAAGGGCTGGTTGAACACCTTGATGTCGACGTCCCTGGCGATCGGGGACCAGTCCGCGAAACCCATCGCCACATTCTGGTAATCGTCGAGAATGGCAGCCTTCACCATGCGCGTTCCGTCCCCTTTACCGTCCCTTATGTCCGCTGGTCCGCCTGCGACAGCCGCAGGCGGCGCCAGATTAGGGCGCATGGATCGAAAGGAAAGGGGGGTGGCTTCCGGCGCGGGCCAATAGAGCCCGGCCGTCCGGACGACCGCCGGGGACTACGGTTGCGGGGGCTTACTGCGGCCGCTGTTCGGGCTGTCCGGCGTGCTTGGCCTGCCAGGCCGGGCCGGGGCCGCGCATGTAGTGGCGTTCGGGGTGGTAGTGGCGGGGCCCATGGTGGCCCGTCGTCCGCCAGAGGATGGCGATACGCTGGCCAAGATGGCCGAGAGGGAGGTGCAGCAGGGCTGCGGTTGAGCCTGAGAGGACTGCGATTGCGCGTGCCATGGCACCAGTTCCTACCGAAAGCCGGGCGCCTTCCGCCCGCCTGACCCTTGGTCGCCTGAGGGGGCGACCGGGTTCATTCACTTCGGTGGACCATGCGCCCGCAATCGTTACGGCCATCTCTCCGCCGGTAGGACGCGGCGGCTCCGGCACGGGATTTTTGCGATCAGCCTTTCCAGAGTTTTACCGCCACGCCACATGCGGCCCTGGCGCCCCCGTGCTTGCCCTTTGCGCGGGCGGTCGTTACATCAGCGGCGAATTTCCCGAACAACGCGTGCTGCTGCGTTCCCCCACGCCGGTCCCGGCTGGCTGAGCTGAGGTTACAAACAGGTCAATGAGCGGTCGCCAATTCATCTATCATATGCACGGCCTGTCCAAGTCCTACCCGGGCGGCCGCAAGGTCCTGGAAAACGTCAACCTGTCCTTCTACCCGGACGCCAAGATCGGCGTGCTCGGCGTCAACGGCGCCGGCAAGTCGACCCTGCTGCGCATCATGGCGGGCATCGATACCGAGTTTACCGGCGAGGCGTGGGCCGCCGAGGGCGCCCGCGTCGGCTATCTTCCGCAGGAGCCGCAGCTCAACCCGGACAAGTCGGTGCGCGGCAACGTGGAGGAGGGGGTGGGGCCCCAGCGGGCGCTGCTCGAGCGCTACAACGAGCTGGCGATGAACTATTCCGACGAGACCGCCGGGGAGATGGCGCGGCTGCAGGACATCATCGACAGCCAGAACCTGTGGGACCTCGATTCCAGGGTCACCCAGGCCATGGACGCCCTCCGTTGCCCCGACGACGACGCCGATGTGGGGAAGCTTTCCGGCGGCGAACGGCGCCGGGTGGCGCTGTGCAAGTTGCTCCTGGAAGCGCCCGAACTGCTGCTGCTGGACGAGCCGACCAACCATCTCGACGCCGAGAGCGTGGCCTGGCTCGAAGGCCATTTGCGCAATTATCCGGGCGCCATCCTGATCGTCACCCACGACCGCTACTTCCTCGACAACGTCACCGGCTGGATCCTGGAGCTCGATCGCGGCCACGGCATCCCCTACGAGGGCAACTACTCGTCCTGGCTCGGCCAGAAGCAGAAGCGGCTGGAGCAGGAGGGTCGCGAGGAGGCCGCCCGCCAGCGCACCCTCGCACGCGAGCAGGAATGGATCGCCGCCAGCCCCCAGGCCCGCCAGACCAAGTCGAAGGCGCGCTACCAGCGTTATGAGGACCTGCTCAGGCAGGCCAACGAGAAGCAGAACACGACCGCGCAGATCATCATCCCGGTCGCCGAGCGGCTGGGCCAGAACGTGGTCGACGTCGAGCACCTGCGCAAAGGCTACGGCAACAACCTGCTGATCGACGATCTCACCTTCAAGTTGCCGGCTGGCGGCATCGTCGGCGTCATCGGGCCGAACGGCGCCGGCAAGACCACGCTGTTCCGCATGATCACCGGCCAGGAGAAGCCGGACAAGGGTTCCATCACCGTCGGCGACACCGTGCATCTCGGCTATGTCGACCAGTCGCGCGATACGCTCGACGGCAAGAAGACGGTGTGGGAGGAAATCTCCAACAGCCAGGACATCATCCTGCTCGGCAAGAAGGAGATGAACTCACGCGCCTATTG
Organism: uncultured Pseudomonadota bacterium; assembly: GCA_963773715.1. Lineage (GTDB taxonomy): Bacteria > Pseudomonadota > Alphaproteobacteria > Rhizobiales > Xanthobacteraceae > Pseudolabrys. Next base: position 210,333 of record CAVZCM010000004.1, read on the forward strand.
CGCGGCGTTCAACTTCAAGGGCGCCGACCAGCAGAAGAAGGTCGGCCAGCTTTCCGGCGGCGAGCGCAATCGCGTGCATCTCGCCAAGATGCTCAAGTCCGGCGCCAACCTGCTGCTGCTCGACGAGCCGACCAACGACCTCGACGTCGATACGCTGCGCGCGCTGGAGGAGGCGCTGGAGGATTTCGCCGGCTGCGCCGTCATCATCAGCCACGACCGCTGGTTCCTCGACCGCATCGCCACGCACATCCTGTCGTTCGAGGGCGACAGCCACGTCGAATGGTTCGAGGGCAACTTCCAGGACTACGAGGCCGACAAGATGCGGCGGCTGGGGCAGGACAGCATCATTCCACACCGGCTGAAGTACAAGAAGTTTACGCGGTAGGACGTCTGCCCGTTGCTCCGTCACGTCATTGAACGGTAACCCAGGGAAGGGAGAGCCGCGCGGGGGGGCGTTCAAACCCCGGCCGGCTCCGGCGGCAGCACGGCGGTGCGCCAGCGCAGGATGATCAGCGCGGTGAACGCGAGGCCGACACCGCCGTAGAGCAGCGCCGTCGCGGCATAACCGATATGTTCGATCAGCACGCCGGCGGCGAGCAGTCCCATCGGGTTGCCGTAGATCGCCAGCATGCGCACACCCATTACCCGGCCGCGGTAACGCGGTTCCGCGGTGCGCAACAGCACCACCGCCAGGGTCACCATGCTCACGCTCTGGGTGGTGCCGATGACGAACAGGCTGACCATGCCGACGCTCATGGTCTGTACCTGTCCGAACACCAGCAGCATCGCGTACCAGGCGATCATCGACGCGACCATGATGCGCTCGACCCGCATCCGCTCGCCGACGATGCTCAACACGACCGAGCCGGTGATGGCGCCGGTCGCAAGGCTTGCGACCAGGTAACCGAGGCCGCTCTGATCGGTGCCGTAAATGTTCCTGGCGACATGCGGCAGAACACCCGTCACCAAGGGAAAAGCGCACAGGTTGGCCAGGAAGGCGATCCACATCCCGGCGAGCAAGCGCGGCGAATTCCGGATGTAGGCCACGCCCGCGGCCAGATCGCGCCACGGCGAGGCGCGCACCGTGCCGTCGGCCGGAGGGTGCGCCGACTCCGGCCCGCATCCGAGCAGCAGCAGCGCGCCCGTAGCGTAAAAGAACGCTATCGCCACATAGGCCGGCCCCATTCCGAAGGCCGCGAACAATCCGGCGCCGGCGAGCGCTCCCATGGCGCGGGCGGAATCCGCGGTTATGCGAGAAATGCTCAGGGCGCTCACCAGGTAGTTCAACGGCATGGTGGCCGCGACCAACGCGCTGCGGACCCCGATGTCCGAGGGGCGCACCAGACCCGTGAGCGCGGCGGAGACAAACACGTACACCGGAGTCAGCGTTCCGGTGAACGCGAGCGTGGTGATGGTGGCCGCGACGACCATGTAGCAGGTGCGGGTGCCGAACAGCACGGTGCGGTGGCCGATCCGGTCGCCGATCACACCGATCATCGGCGCCACCAGCGTGCCGAGGTAGAGCAGTGAGGCATATAATGTCAGCAGCAGAACCGACCCGGTCTCGACAAGAACGTACCAGCCGAGAATCAGCATCTCCATCTCGAACGCCCAGGACGTCAGCAGATCGGCGGGCCACTGGAAACGGAAACTGCGGACACGGAACGGCGCAAGTGCGGTCGGTAGCGACATGGTCACCCGTATTGCGGGGTATGGCACATCGCTATCCCGCTTCGCCCGGTTTCGACGCGTGAATGGATCCTGGCTCGCGCGAGCCGAGGTTTGATTCCTTACACAATACACGATCCGGGCGATGGCCTGGCGGCCTGTCGCCCGGACCAGGCAAAGCCTTCGTCCGACCGCATGCCGCCACCGACCGGGTCAGGTACAATATGCTCAAGCGGCAGGTGACGGGCGGCGCCGAACGTGCTCAATGGAAGTCGGAGAAAGACCTGACCTGGGAAGAGCACCTGCCAATGGCCGACTGGGACTCCCGCCAATACCTCAAATTCGAAAGCGACCGCACGCGCCCGCCGCGCGATCTGCTGGCGCAGGTGCCGCTTGAGCGCGCGCGCAAAATCGTCGATCTCGGCTGCGGGCCGGGCAACTCGACCGAGCTGCTGGTCGCGCGCTATCCCGACGCCAAGGTGATCGGGCTCGATTCCTCGCCCGACATGCTGGCCAAGGCGCGCCAGCGCCTGCCGGCGCACGAATTCGTGCAGGCCGACGTCGCCACCTGGCAGCCGGAGCCCGAGACCGATCTGCTGTTCGCCAACGCCACCTTCCAGTGGGTGCCGGATCATCCCGCTGTGCTGAAGCGGCTGCTGCAGGCACTGCCGTCCGGCGGCGTGCTGGCTGTGCAGATGCCCGACAACAAGACCGAGCCCACGCACACGCTGATGGGCGAGGTCGCGCGCGAAGGCGGCTGGCTGTCATCCGAGACCGAAGGGCTGGACCGCGGCAATCCGCTCGATCCGGAAGCCTACTACGATCTGTTCCGCCCGCATTGTCAGGCGCTCGACATGTGGCACACGATCTATGCTCACGTGCTCGACGACGCCGGCGCCATCGTCGAGTGGTTCAGGAGCACGGCGTTGCGGCCCTATACGACGCCGCTTTCCGACAGTGCGCGGGAGGCGTATCTCGCGGCCTATGAGAAGCGCATCGCCGAAATCTACCGGCCGCGTTACGACGGCAAGGTGATCCTTAACTTCCCGCGCTTCTTCATCGTCGCGGTGCGGTAGCGGCCGGTTGCGGGCTTGTGTCCCGGGCGCAGCGCAGCGCGAAACGATGCGCTGCAGACCCGGGACCCCGGTTGACTGAAGCTAACCGGGACCCCGCATCTGCGGCGCACCACTGACGTGCTGCGCCGCGCGCAGGGAGACAATGTCTCCCCCATCCGTCGACGCCCCACGCGATGCCGCCGTGTCGTCGCGGCGCAGCTTTCCGCCAACATTTGGCCGTCATCGCTCCGCTATAGGGTTTGCGCCGGTTTCCGGCCTCAAACGGGGTGACCTTCCGATGTCCATGGCTGCCGACGATACAATTCCGCCCAGCTCGCTGGAGCGCGGCCTGCGCCCGCTGCCGCAGCTCATCTTCTCCTCGCGCTGGCTGCAGCTTCCGCTCTATCTCGGGCTGATCGTCGCCCAGGGCGTCTACGTGGTGCTCTTCCTCAAGGAGCTGTGGCACCTGGTGCTCGGGGCCATGAAGTTCACCGAGCAGGAGATCATGCTGGTTGTGCTGGGCCTGATCGACGTGGTGATGATCTCCAACCTGCTGATCATGGTCATCGTCGGTGGCTACGAGACCTTCGTCTCGCGGATGGAGCTGCAGAAGCATCCTGACCAGCCGGAGTGGCTGAGTCACGTCAACGCCAGCGTGCTGAAGATCAAGCTCGCCATGGCCATCATCGGCATTTCGTCGATCCACCTGTTGCGCACCTTCATCTATGCCGGCCAGCTCGGCAGCGAAGGCATGCCCTATACCGAGGCCGGCGTCATGTGGCAGGCGATCATCCACGCCCTGTTCGTGTTCTCGGCCATCGGCATCGCCTCCGTCGAGCGGCTGAGCCAGCCGGCCTTCACCAGGGCGCATCACTGACGGCGTGTACGCAATGCGTGGGCGCAGCGGGGCGGCGTTGTTAAGCTCTCTTTAATCGCCCCCCGTTTGTTTCCAATTCGTCTTTGATCGCGTTACGTTCGGCCATTGTTCGAAGGAGCACCCGATCTTGCGAAACGCGCGGCGGCTGACACCAGGTCTCGTGGCGCTTGTGGCGCTTGTGGCGCTGTTCGCCGCAGCCCCTGCAAATCGCGCTCACGCCGTCGATTCGTTTGAGCATTGGCTGCAAGCGCAATGGCCCGCGGCACATGCGCTCGGCGTTTCCCGCACCACCTTTGATGCGGCGACGCGCGGGCTGACGCCCGACTATTCGCTCCCCGATCTCATGATCCCGGGCAGGCCGGAAAAACCGGCGACGCAGCCCGAGTTCGTGCAGACGCCTGCGCGCTATCTGCGGCCCGCCACCTTCAAGCGTCTCACCGCCTACGGACGGCAATTGGCGGCAAAATACCGTGGCACGCTGCGGGCAATCGAAAAAGACTTCGGCGTCTCCGGCAATGTGTTGCTGGCGATCTGGGCGCGCGAGACCGACTACGGCCGCTATCCCTTGCCGCATGACGCCATCCGCGTGCTGGCGACGCAAGGTTTCGTGGGCAAACGCAGGGATCTCTTTCGCGAGCAATTCCTGCAGGCCCTGAAGATGCTGCAGGCAGGCATCCCCCGATCCGACATGCGCGCGTCCTGGGGCGGCGCGCTGGGACTGACCCAGTTTCTGCCGTCGGACTATTTCAAATACGCGGTCGATTTCGACCACGACGGTCGCGCCGACATCTGGCACTCGGTGCCGGATGCGCTCGCATCGGCGGCCAGGCAGCTCAAGGCGCGCGGCTGGCAGACCGGCGAGCCCTGGGCGATCGAAGTGCGCCCGCCAGGCAACGTCGACTGCACGGTCGCCGAGCCGTCCGTGCGCTATCCCATCGGTGAATGGATCGACCACGGCTACAAGCCGGCCTATGGCCGCAAGGTCAGCGTGCCGGTGCGCGCGATCGAGGCGTCATTGCTGATGCCTGAAGGCACCTTCGGGCCGGCCTTCCTGACGCCGAAAAATTATTACGTGCTCAAGGACTATAATTTCTCGGATCTCTACGTGCTGTTCGTCGGCCACCTCAGCGATCTGATCGGCGGCGGGCGTCCGTTCGAGACGCCGTGGAGCAAGGCGGAGCAGCTTCGCAGCAAACAGGTGGAGGCGATGCAGGAACGGCTCGCCGCACTCGGGCTGTACAAGGACAAGATCGACGGCAAGGCGGGCATGCTGACCCGCGCCGCGCTCGGCGCCTATCAGAAGAAGAACGGCCTGAAGGTGGATTGCTGGCCCACCGCCGCCGTGCTCACGCACATGCGGCGGTGAACGGTTCGCTTAAAGCCTATTCGCAGACTTCCACGCGACGGTGACGCCAGCCCCAGCCTTCGACCCAGACGCGGCGGCGTTCGACGTGGCAGATCGGGGCGTCATAGTCCTCGTAGTAATAGCGCGGCGGGGGAGGTGGCGGTGGGGCCGGTTCGACATAGACCGGGCCGCCGGCAAGGGCGCTGCCGAGAAGGGTGCCGACGGCCAGGCCACCGACCACGCCGGCAGCGACCCCGCAGCCCTCGCAGCGGGCCTCGGCGGCGGATGGCAAGGCGGCGACCAGCATGGCCGCCGCCGCGAACGCAAGAACGGACTTCTTCATGGGGTCTCTTCCCTTGAGCCGGGCACAATCGCTGGCCGCGATCATGCGCCGGCACCCTTACGGGAAAATTAAAGTCCCCGGAACCTGCTCAATCGCACACGCGGATGCGGTGCGAGCGCCAGCGGTATCCGTTCCAGTAACGTTCGCGTTCCCACCAGCAGCGCGGCCGATAGTAGTACCGGCGCGGGGGCCCGTAATAATAGCCGGGGCCGTAATAGCGGGGGCCACTGGCGATGGCCGCGCCGAACAGCGCGCCGGCGGCAAGTCCACCGATGATAGCGCCGGCGTTGCGTCCATGACGCGCTTCGGCGGGTTGAGGGGCGGCCACGCTCGCGATTGCAAGCGTCGCGGCCACGGCGATGGCTGTAAGGGTTTTTCTCATGGCGTACCTTCCTTCGCTTCGCTTCGGTCGTGGTTATTGAACGAACCGACCGCGCATTCCCTGCGTTTTCGAAAGCACAGCCCTTAACGCCCGGCCTCACGGGCGGTTCCCGGGTCCCGGCCTGACTATGGGTGAAGGAGGCGCCGGAATAGCGGGCCGGTCAGCATGGAATACGTTAATGTTAACGGGTTCCCCGCTGAAACGGCGTCTCTGCGGTACGCAGCGGGGTCACCATTTGTTCTATGCGAACTTCCTCAGCGCTTCGTCCGTCGCGGCTTCGCGAACGCGCGACGCGACGTTGCCTTGTCTTTGCTTTGGTGCGTCGCACCCTCCGCCTTGCCTTGGCGCCGCGGGTCTTGCGCTCGCGGTCTTGCGCTTGCGGTATTACGGTGGCGGTTTTTGAGCGTCTGGCGTCCGACATGGCGCAGGAACAGCTTCTCGAGCGGATAAGTCAGTCGCCGGACCGCCGCCGGCAACGCAGCGCGCATGCCCTGATATCCTTCATGAGATCGAAGCCCGGATGCTTCGACGGCCTGCATGCTCCAGAACTGCACCACCTTCGGCCGCCCGCTGGTGCGGTATGTAATGGCGCCGAGGAATTCATGCACGCGGGTCTTCGCCGCGCTTGAGCTTGCCGCGCGGCAGTACCCATCTGTCGTCCTTGCTGCGCTGGACGACGGCGATCAGCGGGCGTGAACCTTCACGGATGACCACTCCGCCTGCTGCATAGACCGGCTTGCGCGCCATCGTCTTCAGCTCCGCCACCAATTCATCACGCTTGTCTAACAAAAGTGTGCGGTCGCCTGAAACAAATCGCATTCGGCGCGGGCCGCCAGCTGTGAGCAACGGGTATGGCGGTGGCCATGATCTCCGGTTGTCATACAGGTGTCATCGCGGTCGCGGTTCCGGCTCTTGCGCCCGATTGCCGGGCGTGGCCTATAGGGTCGCGCCACAATTCACTTCAGCAACGGGATCGAAGCACCATGCCGACCGTCACCTGGGATCACGTCCATCTGCGCAGCCCCGATCCGGAGGCGACCGCGCAATGGTTCGAACACATGCTGGGGGCCGAAGTGATCCGCACCACGCAGGAGGGCAAGCCGCGTATCGACCTCAAGCTCGGCGGCGCCAAAATCTTCATCGCGGCGGTGGCGCCCGGGGATGCCGTCAACCCGCCGCCGCAAACCCCTTATCAGGGCCTCGACCATTTCGCGTTTTATGTCACGGGTCTCGATCGGTACGTCGACGAGCTCAAGGCCAAGGGCGCCGAGTTCACCCAGGAGCTGAAGGTTCCACGCCCCGGCATTCGTACCTGCTTCCTGCGCGGGCCGCAGGGCGTTTCGATCGAGCTGCTGGAGCGGGATTCGAAAATCAGCTGATCGTCTGTCTTCCATCGCGGCGATTTGCGGCCGTCTGATTGTGCCGGATTTATGCCCGATTTGGGCTGGATAAGCGCGCTCCTTCGCTTGCTTCATTCGCTCTCCCGGTGCAGAAAAACTGCGGGGATTCTTCAAACAGGGAACCTGGTATGCGGCGGCCCGCACTGGCGATCGTTTTGGTTTTGTTCGTGGGAGCCAATGCCGCGGTAGCCGAAAACAGGTTCGAGCGCAGCCTGCGCATGCTCAGTCCGGGCGAGCGGCTGGTGCAGCTCTGCGACTACACGGCAATGAAGCGCATCCGCAAGGAGCACCGCGAATACCGTCCGGACCGGGCGGTGGCCGACGCGCGCAGCCGCCCCACCATCGACAGGAATACGGTCGACGCCAAAGGCGGCGCTTTTCGCAGCCGCCGCAAATGGTATGCGCTTTCCTATACCTGCACTGCCTCGCCCGAAAGCCTGAAGGTGCTCTCGTTTAAATACAGGATCGGTGCGGAAATCCCGCAGTCGAAGTGGGCGACCTACAGTCTGTGGGAATGAAGGTGCGATTTGCGCGCCGACGACCTCCCGCTAGAATGCGGCGGGAGGCTTCATCATGCAGATGCGAGACCTGGTTGGCGCCTGGCGCGAAGTCGGGCGTGAGTTCGTCGGCGCTGACGGCAGCGTGAAGCCCGACGTTCCGCGCACCTCGCAGATCATGTACACGCCCGACGGCTACGTGGGCGTGATCAATACGCCCGCCGGGCGCAAGAAGGTAAGCGGCGACGCACCAAAATTGAATCTCGAAAACGCCACCGAGGCCGAGCGCGCCGAGGCTGCGCGCGATGTCGTCGCCTATGCCGGACACTACGAGGTCGACGGCGATATCGTGAAGCACCACCTCTATGCTGCGCTTCATCCCAATCTTGCCGGCACGACGCAAATCCGGCGCGCGACGATCACCGGCGATGACCTCTTCCTGAGCGCGTTGCCCGGAGCCGACGGCAGTTTCTTCCGTATCCATTGGCGGCGCGCAAGCAAGCTCCAGCGCCCGGCAGGGTGTTGACCTCTTTGCCTCGGCGTTGTGGCACGTCGGGACGCTCGTGGCCAATTCAACGCACGGTGGCCAGGAAGCGTTGCACCGCGGCCCACATGTCGGCCGCACCGGCCGGGTTGGCGCCGGTGATCAGCGCGGAGGCGCCGTGCGGCGCATGTTCAGGAACGAACCGCGTGACGGCCTTGCCTGGCACCGCCTGGACGATGGCGCGGGCGGCGGCAATTTCGCCACGGTCGCTGGCGGAGGTGACGAACACGGCCACGTCGCGCAATCCGGCGGCGGCGTCGCGCACCGTGTGGCGGCCGCCGAGATACTCGCCCGGCGAGAACGCCATCAGCCCCGCGATCTTGCCGGGGTTTTCCGCCGCCAGCAGGAACACCAGCGATGCCGAATAGCTCGAACCGCAGACGATGACCTTGCCGCCGTTGTTCGGGCGCGCCCAGTCGAGCGCGGCCTGCAGATCGGGGAGGGCGGCGCGGTAGCCGGTGCTTTTGCCGAGCGCCTTCACCGTCATCAGCTTTTCGTGATGGCCGTTTCCGCCGTCAGACCGTCCGGTAGCCGCCGTCGGCCATGACGATCGAACCGGTGACATAGGCGGAGAGGTCGGAGGCGAGAAAGATCGCCGGTCCCACGATGTCCTCGGGCTTGCCGGCGCGGCCGAGCGGCGTGTGGTCGAGGAACACCTTCACGTATTCCGGATGATTGGCGCGCGTCGCCGCATTCAGCGGCGTCTCGATGAAGCCGGGGCCGATGGCGTTGACGCGGACGCCGTCCTTGCCGAGCTCGGCCGCGAGCGCGCGCGTAAAGCCGAGCACGCCGTGCTTGGAAACCGTGTAGGCGGGCGAGGTGGGGGTGCGAAGATGCACGAAGGACTGGATCGACGCGATATTGACGACGCAGCCTTTCGTGGCGCGCAGCGGTTCGAGAAACGCCTGCGTGACGTTGAACGGGCCGTCGAGGTTGATGCCCGTGACTTCCTGCCAGTCCCTGGCGACGGTGTCGGGATCGGCGGCGAAGCCATTGCGCCGCGTGATGCCGGCGTTATTGACCAGGATCGAGACCCGGCCGAGCGTGTCGCCAACCGCGTCGGCTACCAGACGACAGGCCGCGCGGTCGGTGACGTCGAGGGCGAAACTGCGCGCGTCACCGCCCGCGGCGCGGATGTCGGCGGCGGTCTGTTCCGCGGCTCCGCCGTTGATGTCGAGCACAGCGATACGCGCGCCCTCGCGCGCAAAGCCGAGGGCGATGGCGCGGCCGATGCCGGAGCCGCTGCCGGTCACGGCGGCGAGGTGGTTTTGCAAGAGGCCGGACATTGCTGTGCTCCCTGGCGTTCCCCGGTGTTTCAGCCTAGCGTGCCGGCCGGGGTCGAGAAAGCCGATGCAGCATGCGGGACCGGTCCCGTTCGCGCCGGGACAACCTCCTGTGCGGGGCCGGTTCAGCGGGCCGCGCGGCGCAGACGCAAGAATCGCGGGCCGGCGCGTTTCAGCGCGCGCGGCAGCGCGGCAACGGGAATGGCGTCCTCGGTGATGATCGTCCAGCCCGGGAAAGCGCTCTCGACATCGGCGCGGCTGGCGCCGCGCGGCAACGGCGGCCGCAGGCCCGGCGTCCAGGCGATCATCAACATGGTGGCATCCGGTGTGGTGACGGCATTCACCTCCCGGCCCATCGCCGCCCGCAGGGAGTCGGTGAGCCCGTGGAAGAGGCCGAAATCGAGCACGAATTCAAATCCGCCATCGATCCCGAGATCGCGCAGCGCAGTGACATCGCCCTGGACGAAGTCGATATCGGCGTTTGCCGCCCGTGCGCGGTCGCGCGCGGCGCGTATCGCCTTCGCGACGCGGTCGACGCCGGTGACCTGCCAGCCGCGCCGCGCCAGTTCGACCGCCTGCATGCCGGTGCCGCAGCCAAGATCGAGCGCCTTGCCATAGGGCGGTGCGCGTTCGGCTTCTTCGCGGTCCAGCATCGCCGCGATGCGCTGCGCCTCTTTCTCCGAGGCATCTTCCCATGGCCTGAAGCCGATCGCATAGGCGAGCGAATAGAACAGGTTCATGGCGTTTCCCGGGACGGCGGAAGCAGGCGCGCGACACGGGCGCGCGGGGGAGTATCACGCCGCTAGCTGTTGAAATGCGCGGCCCTCATCCGGGTCTTGCCCTCGGGCGCCTCGCGAAACTCTTCCTGACAATCCTTCGAGAGGTGACTCATGTTCCTGACAAGGCAGCCCTCTATTTTGGGGACGTCGGGAATGTCAGCGGCGCAGAAGCGGAAGGCATCACCCATGCAGGCGGAGCGTTCTTCCGCGGTGCCCTGTGCGAGGACGGGCGCCGACAACAGGACGAGACTCGCGAGTGCGGCGGCGGCGCGAATGGACAGCAAGACCGGCATCACAATACGCCTTTCCGGGTTGGGAGGGTTTGAGGGGTTCAGCTTGCTGGAAGCCAAAATCGGCGTCCAGCGGCCGCTTGCCGCGTTTCGGAAATGGTCGGGCGCGGAATGGATGCAATCAAATGTCACGGTACCAGATTACAGAGTGACAACCATATCCGGCGGCGCGTGCAACGGCGCGTGACCGCCGGTGCGGAACCCGTTATAGGGTCTGCGGCGTTATGTGACCGTAACGGTCAACGGAGGGTAGCTACATGCGATTTTCGTCGGGATTCCGGGCTGGGCTCGTCGCCTTCGCGTTGTTGCTGGGTCTGGGCTTCACGCAGGCAGCGCGCGCCGACAGCGGCAGGATCGAGCTCACCATCTACAAGGGCGGCTGGTTCATCGGCGCCGAAGGCGGCGAGGGTACGCTCTATTTCCACGGCAAGCGCTATCGGTTGGGCGTGGGCGGTCTGAGCTTCGGTTTCGTGTTCGGCGGCTCCAAGACCTATCTGCGGGGACGCGTCACCCACATCCGCCGGGCGTCGGACGTCGCCGGTGTCTATGGCGCAGGCGGTGCGGGCGCGGCGGTCGGCATGGGCGCGCGCGCCATCGTGCTCACCAACCAGAAGGGCGCGGTGCTGCAGCTCACCGGCAAACAGGTTGGTCTGATGGCGAACGCCGATTTGAGCGGCCTCGCGATTTCATTGAAGTAGCAGACGCAACAAGCTTGCATCGATCGGGAAATGGCCGGGGGATTCCCCGGCCATTTTCATGTTGCTTCTGTTCCAGCGGATTTGGGCAAAATCATTCCGGCTTCCGCGTGCCGAATGCCGGCCTTGCCTTTGCGCTTCCGCAGTGGGATTTTCAGGTCCATCCAATCGGGGCGACGAACCGACATGCGTGTGGCGATCGGGCGCCTGACGGCGCTGCTGCTCTTCGGCTTTCTTTGCGATCCCGCCGTGTCCGGCCAGGAAGCGGCCGACATGAAGCTCACGGACGCCGGTTTCATCGCGCGCGTGGCCGACACGCCGGCAAGCATTGCCCGGCTCAGGGCCGTCCCGGCGCGCCGGTTCATCCGCCGCGTCAAGGCGGGCCGTCCGTACTACATCTATGCCGATCCCGATCTGTGCAAATGCGTTTATGTCGGCGGCCAGGACGCCATGAACGACTACCGCGACATGGTGGACAAGCGGCGCCAGCGCTTCCTCCTGCAGACGCCCGATGCGCCATTGCCCCCCGGCCTCCGTCCGGAACACACCATGATCCGGGATATCGACGCTGACGCCGGCGCCACGATGACGGAAGGCGACATTCTCGATTTCGGCTTTTGACGCGCGGCCGATCGTCCGGCAAAAACGGTTGTTGTGCGGCGCGGCTACGCTTGATCGGGATCAAGGCGAAGCCGGTGCCATATCGGACGATTGCGCATCATCGGGAGGAGGGCCATGCCGGGCAGGACCAGTCTCTTCTTGGCGTCGATTGTTGCGGCTGTCGTGCTTTTCGCGTCGGCGCAAGGCCACGCGCAAGGCTGCGGCCAGCCGCCGGACCCGCGCTACAACACATCCGGTTATGCGAGCTGGTGCTCCTGCATGGGCGGCAGCTACAACTATCAGACCACGGCCTGCGTGGGGGCGACGGGGCCGCGGCGCAGCTACCACGGCACGTCCGGCACCTGGGGCTGCTACGCGCGGGCGAGCAACGGCGCGTGGGGCAATTCGTGGAGCTGGGGCACCGAGGCGCAGGCGCGCGGCCGCGCGCTCTCCGAATGCCAGGCGAAGTCGCGGGGGCGGCGCTGCACGGTCCGCTACTGCCAGCGCGGCACCAGCAGTGCGCAGCGGCCGGAACGATCCGGGGTCGGGACTTCACGGCAAACGACACCGCGGCGGACGCCGCCCAAACGCTACGCCTATTCCTGCTCGCTGTGCGAACGGAAGCTGCGCAACGACCTGCTCAGCGGCCTGGGCTCCGCGCGCATCCAGACTTACGTGCGCCAGGCGATCGCCGGCTACAACAACTGCACGCGCAAGGCGGAGCCGCCGTGCACGGTCGGCGACATTCTGGTGCGCTCGGTCCGCAACGGCTGTTTTGGCTTCCGCACCGATGAGCCCTTCCGCCGCTGCGTGGGACGCGTGCTCGGGCGATAGGGAGCCCGCGAAATCCACCGCTTCCGGGGCCGGCCGCTCTATCGCCCTGCCGTAGCTGCGCTATGGTTTGCGCGCAATGCGAATCGTCCGGTTGCCCCTCTACATCCTGCCAGTTTGCGCGCTGGCGCTCATGGCGCTGGCCGCGCTGTTCGTGGCCATAATCGACCGGGCGTACCTGCGCGGCGCCTATCAGGCCTGGCAGGAAAACCAGACCTTCGCTGCCGCCTGCATCGCGCTGGTCGCCGCCATGTTCGGTGCGCGGCCGGTCTACATGCAGGTGCGCGCGCAGGCCGTGCAGGCAGCGCTCGACCTCCTGCACCGCACCGAGTCCGAAGCGGAGGCGCTGATCGCGGCGCGCAGGACCTTGTTCGAGGTGCGCCGCGCGGCGCTGGCGCTCGCCGGCGAGATCATCGATTACACGGTCGCGCCCGCGCCCGTGCTGGCCGACCTCACGCAGGCTTGCGAAAGCTTCATGGCGTTGTCGCCGCGGGAATTGCGCATGCTGTCGGAGCGGCCCACCATCAACAGTGCCGACCAGATCAAGATCGCGACCCTGAGCTACGTGCTTGCCATCGCGCAGCGCGGCGTCGCCGATCTGCTGGCGCACGAGCAGGACGGCGCCATCACGCCGGCGCTGGTGGCGCAGGAAAGCGAGTTCGTTACCAGCAAGATCGCCGGCCTGTTCAGCCTGTCGTCGGAGATCGCCGAGGACCTCGATCGGCAGGAAGGCGTGATCCGCGTCCGCGCCCAGCACCTGCGCGACGCAGCGGATGCCTTGTAAACTCTTCCTGCCATCCCGGCCGGACGCGGCGCGCGAGCGCCGGAATCCATAACCCCGGTTTTGCGTAAGGCTCTGCGCTGCGGCGTATTGATTCCGGGTTCGCGAGCTGGAGCCCGCGCCCCGGAATGACTACGACTTTCTGCTGCGCCTTTCCTGGCGCCCTAATTCGCCGGAATGACGCTCCTGGCGCCCTTCGCGCCCATGTAGATCGCGAGGATCTTCACCGGTTCCTTGCCGGTGTTGACGCCGTAGTGCGCGACGTCCATCGCCTCCATGAACGCGTCGCCCGGCCTGTAGGTGCGGGCGCCGTGCTGGCGGTAGTGCACCGTCAGCTCGCCGGAGAGGATGGTGGCGAACAGCGGCACGCCGTGTTTGTGCACGATGGTTTTGTCGCCGGGCCCGAGCGTGACGATGGCTGCGGTGACATGCGCATCGCCCTTCGGATAACGGATGGGCTCGCCGACGATGGTCTGGCCGGTGGAGAGCAGCGGCACCGCCGGATAGCCGGCTTTCCTTGCGTTGTCTGCGGCGGCGGCGCCCGGCAGCACCAGACTTGCGAGGAGGGCGAGGGCGGCAAGGCGGCTGCGGCGCATCGGGGCGTTTCCTTGATGGCGGGGAAAAGGCGGTTGAACGGCAGACTAGCGGCGCCGGGCGCGCGAAGCGAGTGGTCCGCGTCCGACGAACGGTCGGTCCCCATTGATCTGCCGCAATGCCGCCGGGATTCCGGGCGCACCTGATCTGTTCTATGAATGTCGCCGTAAACTCAAGGGAGGTTTGAATGGTGCGCGGTCTGGTCATGGCGGGGGCGGTCATCATGGCGGCGGCAGCGACGCCTCCGGCGCACGCTGCCGACGCCGGTCGCGGCGAGCAGCTGGCGAAGAGCCACTGCGCGTCCTGCCACAGCGTGACGGCGCAGGCGGGCAAGGAAGTCGCCGACGCGCCGCCGTTTCCGGTGATCGGGCGCAAGTACGCTTTCAATCAGACCGCCATCGCGAACGTCATCACCGGCCCGCATCCGAAGATGAACTTCTCGCCCGGCCCGGCCAATGCTGCGGACATCGCGGCCTATATCGGCAGCTTGCGTTATTGAGCGGCGCGTCCTTTCAACGACCGGGCGCGGCCTCGATCCGCACAGCATCCAGGTGCGTGGCTGATTCAGCTTGCGAGGAAATACGGTGTGGCCAGGCACATCGGCTCCGGCGAGAACCGCTGGTCGAACGTGCACATCGACGACCTCGTGCCGCTCTATGTGGCGGCGATCGAAAAGGCGCCGGCAGGCAGCTTCTGTTTCGCCGGGACGGCGTTACCCATCGCCATCGGCATGGCCATTGCCGGTGGCGGCGGGGGAGTAGGGCGCCGCTCAGATCCGCTTGCGGGCAAGCACGATCCAGCCGTTGATCGACAGCTTTTCCAGCGACCAGCATGTCACCTTCTCGAACGCGGAGCAGTCGAGCAGCACCGCGGCAGTGAAGCTGTTGAAGTCGTTCTGGTCGAAGACGTAGCCGCCGACCACCACCCACAGCGTCCCGCGCGGCTGCGAGTAGACGAACGCCTGGTCGAACTCGATGTGATAGTGCTCCTTCGTCGAAGACGTCATCAGCCGGTCCTGCACGAAGTGCTGCGCCATGGCGACGACGTAGGGCAGGGGCGATCGGGATACGGGCGGCTCCGCCGCCGCCGGCGCGGCGGCGAGCGCGGCGGAAACCGCGACAAGACCGGCAACAGGGCCGGCGCGGGCGGCGGTGCGGATGTACCGGCGTCTCATCGCAAGCGCGAGTATGACGGCGCAGCAGGGGCGGCGTCAAAGGGGCGCGCCGTGCGCCCGGTTTCTGCGCGTCAGGCGCTGTCCTCGACGTCGGTGTCGGGACGGTCGCGGCCGCTGGCGACCTCGCGGTGCCACGTGCCGTTCTCGTCCTCGTATTCGATCGACTCGGTATGTCCGGGCACGCGCTGCTCGGCGGCGGCGGTGCGCGCGGCCTGAAGCGCCTCCCGGTGGCTCGGGAAGCTCTCGGAGAACGTGCCGTCGACCGTGTAGGCCCAGCCGTCCTCGTGCCGGACCACCTTGTAGATGACGTGGGTCATCGCCGCACCTGCTGTGCCATTGTGTCTGTGACAGGGCGAGAGGCTACCCGCGGTTTGCGCGAGGCTCAATGCGGGCGGCTTGCTATAATGACCGGAACCAGCGAAAGGCAGATCATGGCCCGAGGACCCGTACCCCCCGATGCGCGCGCCCGCGCCGAGCAGGCGTTCAAGGCGGCGACCGCCAAAAAGGCGGAACTGCCGCCGGACAAGCCTTCCATTCCCGGCGCTAAGGAGCAGGTGAGCCTGCGCCTCGACCGCGACGTGCTCGATTTCTTTCAAGGAGACGGGCCGGGCTGGCAGGAGCGCATCAACCAGGCGCTCAGGAAGGCGGCGGGGAAGTAACGGAGGCGGGGGCTATCCTCCTCCGCTCCCTGTTCACACCGCCTTCAGGTGTGCGTCGCGGCGCTCAAAGAGCGCGTCGTCGGCATAGCCCATGGTCTCCGGCTTGCCGCGGCCGAGCATCACCTGGAAATAGACCGGCTCCAGGCTGTCGTTCTGGTAGCCGTGGATGACGCCGGCGGGGCAGGAAATGCATTCCCACGGCCCGAGCCGCTTGGTGATGCGGTTGCCCGCCTCGTCCTCGACGAACACGTCGAGATGGCCCTTGCAGCACGAAGAAGCATTCCTCGACCTCGTGCGTGTGCGCCGCGTTGCCCTGGCCGGGCGGCACGAACATGATCGACAGCGTGAAGTTGCCGGCGGGAATGGCGTTGGTGTCGCCGTGCTTGCCGGAGCCGCCGGCGCCGATGAAGCGGTGCTGCGCGCGCTTGTAGCCCTCGATCTTGGCGTCCTCGAACGCGGCCCAGTCCGCCTTGCGGTCGGCAAAGCGCGCCGTGTAGCGCTCCATGATCTCGCCCAGGGGAACGCCGACGAGTTCTTTCGGAAGCGGATGCCGCGCGACGCCCATGGGATTCCTCCATCGTTTTTCGTTGCCGGTGGCGATGATAGTGGGCGGCCCCGGGCGGTCAAGGATGCGCGGCGGGCGGCGCGGCCCGCAGCCATGGCCCGCATGGAGCGAAGCGGAATGCGGGATCGCATCCGGCGGGGTCGATCCCGGATTTCGCGACCGCCCGTCCCGCCACGCCTGCGGCCGACATCAGCGCCGCAGCGACGCCGCGAGGCCGCGGCCGAGTGCTCCGATCAACCCGACGAATGTGACCGCCCATGCGAGCAGGGCCACATAGATGAAAACACGGGGCACAATGTCGAGGAACGGAAGATCCATCGCACGCGCCATCTGCCAGGTCGCCACGGTATACATGCCGAGCGGGAACACCGCGCCCCAGTACAGCGGATCGTAACGAACCGGAAACCGCCGGAAGACGTGGCGCCATACCCCCAGCACCAGGAGCATCGGTATCCACCACGTGCCGGTCGCCCAGTAGAACACCGTGAACCCCTTGAGGAACGGCAACAGCGACTGGAGATAGGGCGCGGCATCCGACGCGTTCTCGATCAGCAGCGCGCCGGCCAGCGTCGAAATCGCCATCGCGCCCATGTTGATCCAGTAGGGCGGCGACAGGTCGCCGGGCGAGAAGTCGAAAAAGGTGTAGCGGTAGAAGATCAGCGCGATCATCCAGATGTACAGCATGCCGCCCCACAGCCACATGGAGAGCGCGAGGAAATTGATCTCCAGGCGGTAGGGCTGCGGCCACCGTGCCGCGATCAGCGCGCCGAGAACCGCGATCGACTGGGTCGATACGACGGCCAGCAGCCATCCGCCGTTGATGCCTTCCGCGAGCGTCGGCTTGTGCTGCTTGACGGAAAACGCGGTGAAGATCGTGTAGATCAGCACGATCCACAGGACGGTTGCCAGCGTCCAGAGGATGAAGGCGGTGCGTGGATCGCCTGCGATAATGATGAACTGGCTGCCGAGGACGCACGAACCGGCGACGAAGGTGAAAAATCCCGGCGCGCGCTGGTGGTCGATCAGGTCGGCGAGGAACGGCCCGGGATATCGCGCCATGCGCACGACGGTCAGGACGACCAGAATGCAGTAGGCCACCAGATTGACCGCAAAGAGCGTCCTGGCCAGAAGCGGCATCGCCAGCACGTAGGCCCCGAGGGAGACAATTCCGGTGGCCATGACCATCGCAAAATAGGCAGGCGACAGGTCTCTGGTCGCATCCAGCATCGATCGGAGTTGGCGCGCCCTGTTCATTTTGATCCGGCTGCCGGAAACGCGCCGGCGCAATCGGGGCGGGGCAGGGCCTGCGGCGGATTCTGGCCAGGCCGCATATGATGATGCCGGGGCAGCACAGGCGCCACCTTCAATAGTGCAGGTAATAATGCGTGATCAGGTTCATCTCGATAAAGACGAGGATGAGGGCCGCGTTGCACGCCCACGCGATGGTCAGAAACCGGGCCAGCATGCCCCAGAACGGCTCGCGCACGTTGAACGCGCACCGCCAGAGCGAAACCAGCAGCCAGGCCGTATAGGGGGCAAAACCCAGCACCAGAATCTGGCGCAGCGCGACGGCCTCGACCGCAAATGCAAGCAGGTAGAACGCGATCAACAGGCCGCTGACGCTGACGCCGTAAACCCAGAACACTTTCCAGAGCGGCTGCCGGCCCCGCCACGCGGCGACCTCGGGGGCAAAGAACCGAGCGACGAAAGGCTCCATGCGCGGATCGGTGAAACCGTGATAGGGAGCGGGCTGCTGAAACATAGAACTTCCGTCTGCGGCGCCGCCATGCGCGCCGCGCCATTGGCGGCGCAGCGTATCGCCATTCATCGACAGGAACAACGGCTCGCCCGGTGCCTGGATACGGAAGCGATGGCTTGTTATCGCGCGTCGCCGCGCTAGCCCTTCAGCAGGATGTCGTGCAGCACGACCGCGTCGTTGTGCTCTTCGTCGCGCGCCGCATAGACCAGCGTGACCGTGCCGCGGCGGGCGAGCGCGCGGATGCTCTCCAACTGCTCGGCCTGCGTCCGCAGCTCCCTGGCATAGCGGCGGCGAAATTCGCTCCAGCGCTCCAGGTCGTGCGCGAACCATTGGCGCAGTTCGGTGCTCGGCGCGATCTCCTTGAACCAGTGATCGAGCGCCGCCGTGTCCTTCTTGAGCCCGCGCGGCCACAGCCGGTCGACCAGGATGCGGGTGCCGTCGCCGCGCGCCGGCGGCTCATAGGCGCGTTTCAGTTTGAGGTGCTCGGCCGGGATGGATTTCGTCATCGCCATCGCTCCCTGTGGGGCGCTGCGCCAACCCGACGATACATCGCGACACCGGCTGCGGACATGCCGCATGCCGGAGGCAGCCATGCGCGGACCGGCCGGCGGGCGGGTGAGGCGGAGGCCGTCAGCGAGGCATCGATTGGCGCGTGGCGCTTCGGTCGCCGACAACATCCGGGCTGCCAGTGAACCGGGCAAAGGCCTGCCGCTCCGTTGGCTCCGCCGCCGCGCGCTTGCTATAAACCCCTTATGGCACGCACACCCTTCCGCGACACCCGCGGCGAAGCCGAGAAGGCTTTCAAGCAGGCGACCACCAAGCCGGCGGACTTGCCGCCGCCGGCGCCTTCCATTCCCGGCGTCAAGGAGCAGGTGACCTTGCGCCTCGACCGCGAGGTGCTGGATTTCTTCCAGGCCGACGGCCCGGGCTGGCAGGAGCGGATCAATCAGGCGCTGAGGAAGGTGGCGGGGAAGTAGGAGCCTCTCCCGCCGTCATTGCCGGGCTTGACTCGACAATCCATGAGGCCAACCCGCAAGGAAACTAGAACGTAAAGCCGCTAGCGCGGCCCTCAGTCACTCGGCGAAGCGAAGAGGTTGTTGTCTGGCTCCGCCAGTTCGCGCAGCACCCCCATGAATGCTGCAAAGCGAGCCGGGCCGACTTTGCGCGCCCAGTCCTTGTGTAACTCTCGCATGGCGCTGTAGATCGTAGCCGCCACACGCTCGCCACGCGGGGTGAGGAAGATGAGGCGGCGGCCACCACGTTTGTTCGCGCGGCGCTCGAAATACCCAAGCTCTTCCATCTGGGCCAAAAGATGATTGGCCGATTGTCGCGACATGCCACGGTAGCGTGCAAAGTCCGATGGTCGAGTGCCGTCCGGTAAAGGAAACGCAAAAGCTGGGAACGTGGCGGGCGTGAGGTCGGTGAAGCCTGCCTGGTGCATGGCGTTTTCAATATGCACGCGGGTCTTGCGCATCGCGAGCCGCATCAGCCCGCCGAGATAAGGCGGCCCATCGGTTGTGGCTCTGGGCTTCTTCTTCGTCTGTCGGTTCGGGGTCATTGGCAGTGTAAAATATTTTTACGATCATGTAAAAATATTTTACACATGGGAGGCGGCGATGTCCAACGAAATCCGGATCGGGGCGCTGGCGCTGAAATTCCTTGTCGATGACGAGCAGAGTAATGGGTCGCTGGTCGTCTTTGAAATGGCGGTGCCGGAAAAGGCCAAGGTGCCGGCACCGCATTATCACAAGGATTTTGAAGAGGCAGTGTATGGTCTTGCGGGCACATTGACAATGACAGTGGATGGCAAGGCGCACGAGCTCAAGCCTGGCGACGCCGTGTTCGTTCCGCGAGGCGTCGTTCACCATTTCGACAATGCCCATGTCGGCGATGCCCGCGTGATCGTTGTTCTCACACCGGCCATCGCGGGCAGGAAATACTTCGAGGAACTGGCTTCGATTATTAATGCCGGGGGGGCGCCCGACATGGCAAAGGTCAAGGAGACGATGCTGCGTTATGGCTTGGTGCCAGTCGCGCCGAATTGACGAATAGCCCGTAGGATGGGTTGAGCGCAGCGAAACCCATCGTCTCGCTGATTTGATATGCTGCGCCCTTGACCTGGTATCGGCGCAACTTTGTTTCCGGAGGGCACTATTTCTTCACCGTCAATCTGGCGGAGCACCGGTTGCGGCTTTTGACGGAGCACGTTGACCGCTTACGCGGGGCCTTTCGTGCGACTAGAACCCGACACCTCTTCGATATCGAGGCGATTGTTGTCTTGCCCGATTATTTGCACGCCGCCTGGGCGGCGCCCAACAACCTATCCGACGCCGAAAAAGACCAGCTTAATATCTCACGCATCGGGATAATGAATTGAACCGAAGAGGCCACTGAGGCGACAAACTTCTAGGGCGCGTGCTGCGAGCACTGCCTTTCTCTGGAGGAAAGTCAGTACCCAACGGGAGGTCTTATATGTCCAAGTATCTGGCCCTCAAGATAGGTATCTTTTCGGCGGCGACGGTAGCGAGCTGGTGTATTGTCAACACGTCCGCTCAGGCCGCGATGGTTGGGAACATCTCCCACAGCACAGCGGCAAGACTGTGCTCAAAACACGGAGGGCTGACCTCTGACCAATCAGGCGCGACTGAAGGCTGCTCCTACAAGCGCGGGAATAAAGACTACGACGTCGCGTGTGTTTCCGGAAAATGCACCGTTGTCTCAGTGATCAAGTTGAAAGGCGGCAGCATTGGGGCTGGCAGGAAGTTACCTGTAGGCACCGTAAAGCCGATCTCCGGCGGGTATGGAAATGTGGGCACTGGCAAGCCCATTCGACACCCCATTCAGGTCGGCATCACCAATCCACCGAACAATGACAAGAGCGATCCCGTAACTTGGAAGCACGGCGGCATGAATCAAGGTGGCGGTCATCGCCGCTGAGCCTAGGTCACTTCCGCCGAGAGGCATAGAGTAGTTTCCACAGCATGTGGGTAGCGGCGCGGAGATCGCGGCGCTTCTCAGGCAAACAAGCACGTTCTTTACGAGCGGTGCCATCCTAAGAGTCGACTGCGACAATTCAGATGAGCGGCACTTTTGCGCAAACACAGCAGGGGAGACACTGATGATGCGTTTCTTACTGGTTTCGCTTTCCATCCTCTTCGCCGCCAGCAGCGCAATGGCTGGGCAGCACTCTGGCGCGGGTAACCACACAAGCAAACCACAGCCCAGGTCACATGCGGAAAAACAGGTAGGCCAGAAGGCTTCGTCTACTGCTCCGGGCCGGCGCCCGTCGATAAAATGTGAATTCGAGAAGTGTGAGAGCAAGTGAAGCTACGTCTGGCCTCCGAAGCGGGCGTTCGGATAAACGAAAAGGGGACGGTGCAAACGCACCGCCCCCTTCGAACTACGTTGGCCATTACTTGGGCGGCTTTCCTGCCTTTGATCTGAACCACCGCCTTGCTCATCTGCGCGAGAATGACGTCGCATTCGCCATTCTCACCACAACCTCAGCCCATAAAACCGCGTATCGACCGCCATGCATGGAAACTCCGGCGGCGCGCTTCCGCGTCGATCATCTCAAAGCTGTTCTTCTCGTAGAAGCGATGCGCCGCCGGGAAGCGATCGGTGGTGCTGAGGAAGATATCGCGCACACCCCGCGTCGCAGCATCCTCCAGCAAGCGCCCGAGCAGCGCCTGCGCGACGCCATGCGTGCGGCCGCGAAAGGGCGCCGCCACGAACATCTTGCACAGCGCCTTGCGACCGGCACCGATGTCCTTCAGCCCGATCGTGCCGACGACCGGCCGTCGACTTCCGCGACCAGGAAATCGCCGAGCCCGCCTGATAGAAGGACTGGATGGCGCGCAGATCCGGCTGATCGTCGGCCGCGATCGCAATGCCGCACTCTCACGCTGAGTGGACAGGATCACGTCGACCACGGCTCACGCTACACGAACGGCCGCAAGGCGCCAGCGCGGCGGACGGATCACCGAAGCGCGATCCACATTTGCGCGAAGAAAAGGCGGGTTACCGTCGGCTAACCCGCCCTTTAATTGTCGCTGTTCAGCGCTGGGTTCCCGTTTTCGCGGGCACGAACGGAGAGGGGGCGTCGCCTTACGACAACGCCCTATTACTCTCCTTCACCAGCCCCGCGTTCTTCGCCGCGTGCTCGGCTTCGGACGACGAGGTGGTGGCCTTCGGCGCCGTCACCTTGTCGGCGTCGATATAGACCTGCTGGCCCATGGCGTTGAACTTGGCGCTCATCTCGGCCATGCCGGCCTCGACATCGGTGCGTGAGGCGCCCCCCACCCCCGACCCCTCCCCACCACTCGCTTTGCTCGCGGGGGGAGGGGAGGAAAGGCCCAGCGCCGCCTTCTCGTTGTCGCCCAGCCCCGCCGCATAATCCCGCACATCCTGCGTGATCTTCATCGAGCAGAACTTCGGGCCGCACATGGAGCAGAAGTGCGCCACCTTGTGCGCCTCCTTGGGCAGCGTCTCGTCGTGGTATTCCTTCGCGGTGTCGGGGTCGAGCCCGAGGTTGAACTGGTCCTGCCAGCGGAAGTCGAAGCGCGCGCGCTTGACAGCGCGTCGTCGCGCAGTTGCGCCGCCGGGTGGCCCTTGGCGAGGTCGGCGGCGTGGGCCGCGATCTTGTAGGTGATCACGCCTTCCTTGACGTCGTCGCGGTCGGGCAGGCCCAGGTGCTCCTTCGGCGTCACGTAGCAGAGCATGGCGCAGCCGAACCAGCCGATCATGGCGGCGCCGATGCCGGAGGTGATGTGGTCGTAGCCCGGCGCGATGTCGGTGGTGAGCGGCCCGAGCGTGTAGAACGGCGCCTCGCCGCATTCCTTCAGCTGCTTGTCCATGTTGATCTTGATCTTGTGCATCGGCACGTGGCCGGGGCCTTCGATCATGACCTGGCAGCCCTTCTGCCAGGCGATCTGCGTCAGCTCGCCGAGCGTCTCCAGCTCCGCGAACTGGGCGCGGTCGTTGGCGTCGGCGATCGAGCCGGGGCGCAGGCCGTCGCCGAGCGAGAACGAGACGTCATACTGGCGCATGATGTCGCAGATTTCCTCGAAGCGCTCGTAGAGGAAGCTCTCCTTGTGGCGCGACAGGCACCACTTGGCCATGATCGAGCCGCCGCGCGAGACGATGCCGGTGACGCGGTTGGCGGTCAGCGGCACGTAGGCGAGCCGCACGCCGGCGTGGATGGTGAAATAGTCGACGCCCTGTTCGCACTGCTCGATCAGCGTGTCCTTGTAGACCTCCCAGTCGAGCTTGACGGGATCGCCGTCGACCTTCTCCAGCGCCTGGTAGATCGGCACGGTGCCGATCGGCACCGGCGAGTTGCGCAGGATCCATTCGCGCGTGTTGTGGATGTTGCGCCCGGTCGAGAGGTCCATCACCGTGTCGGCGCCCCAGCGGATCGCCCACACCATCTTCTCGACTTCTTCTTCGACCGAGGAGGTGACCGCCGAGTTGCCGATGTTGGCGTTGATCTTTACGAGGAAGTTGCGGCCGATGATCATCGGCTCCAGTTCGGCGTGGTTGATGTTGGACGGGATGATGGCGCGGCCGCGCGCGATCTCGTCGCGCACGAACTCGGGCGTGATGAAGGCGGGGACGGAGGCGCCGAAGCTCTCGCCGTCGGCGAGCGCGGCTTCGCGCGCGCTCGAGCATTTTTTTGCGGCCGAGGTTCTCGCGCTCGGCGACGTAGATCATTTCCTTCGTAATGACGCCGCGCTTCGCCCATTCGTATTGGGTGATGGGGTGTTGAGTCCCTGCGACCCGGCAGGGCGGGCTCCCTCTCCCCTTGTGGGAGAGGCACTGACTCTCGCTCCCTCCCCCCTTGTGGGGGAGGGTTGGGGTGGGGGGGCATCGGCGCTTGAGATTGCCTCCCCCCTCACCCGGCTCGCTTCGCTCGCCGACCTCTCCCACGAGGGGAGAGGTGAAGAAGAGGAGATCGCCCGCCACGGCTTCGGCGTGTTGGGGAAATTCCGCGCCAGGTGCTTGCCGGAGACGTTGCCGTTGTCGACCGGCTTGATCGGCCGGCCTTCGTATTCCTCGACGCCGCCGCGCTCCTTCACCCATTCGATGCGGTGGCGGGGCAGGCCCTTCTCCACGTCGATCGCCACATTCTCGTCGGTGTAGGGGCCGGTGGTGTCGTAGACCGGCAGCGGCGCTTCGCCGGAGGATTCGTGCAGCGCGATCTCGCGGTGCGGCACCTTCAGGTCGGGCGCGGCCTCAGGCGCGGAATAGACCTTGCGCGAGGCGGCGAGGGGCCCGGTGGTGACCTTGGGGACGGTGACGTTGGGGTCGTGGATGTTCATGGGACGCTCCATTGCCGCGCTTCAAGGACGCGGGATTTCGAATTCAGACCTTGTCGCGATAGCCGAAAAAGCTCAGCACGCCGCCGAGCACGAGCACGACGATGCCGCCGATGAACGGCAGCATGGCGAGGTTGAAGATGGCGCCGCCGATGTATTGCACGAACTGCGGCAGGATAATGCGCACGGCCCCGCCGATGGCGGCGAGCCAGCCGAGCACGGTGAGGATCACGCGCCAGTCGGCGGCCCAGACGTTGTGGGCGAGCAGGATGGCGATGCCGACCGGCAGGGCGAGCAGGCCGGACAGGTAAATGAGGGCGTAGCTGTGCAGGAACTGTTCGCCCATGGCGCGATAGATCGGCGCGTTGATCAGCATGCCGATGCCGATGGCGACGAACACCGGGCCGATCAGCCTGGCGAGATAGCGCGAGGTGTTGGTTTCGGTCATTTCACGTGTCCAGTCCCTTCGCCGGCATGACCCGGATCAGGTTCAAAGGGTCGCCGCCTCTCGCGGCCTCTCAGCCCCTCAACGGGGCCCCCCTCGGAACATGACCTTAATCTAGGCCGGGCGTCTCCTCTCTGCAATGCGCGGTCAGGCCGCTTTCGCGGTCTGACGATTTTCATATTCGCGCATGATCTTGTTCGAAAACCGGTTCCCGTTTTTCGGGGTCATGCGCTATCAGGCCGCCTCTGTTTCCTGTTCCAGCCAGGCGCGCACGCGCGCGTCCGGGTCCGCGTTCCGGGTGACGTCGCTGACGACGGCGACGGAATCGGCGCCGGCGGCGTAGACAGCGGGGGCGCGTTCCAGCGTGATGCCGCCGATGGCGACGAGCGGAATATGGCCAATGCGCTTCTTCCACGCGGTGATCCTGTCGAGCCCTTGCGGGGCGAAGCGCATGACCTTGAGCGTGGTCGGCCAGATCGGCCCGAGCGCCACGTAGTCCGGCTTGTGCCTCAGCGCGTTCTCCAGTTCGGCGTCATCGTGGGTCGAAAGCCCCAGCGTCAGCCCGGCGCGGCGGACGGCGGCGATGTCGGCCTCGCCCAGTTCCGCCAGATCCTCCTGCCCGAGATGCAGATGCTGCGCCTTCGCCTCGATGGCCGCGCGCCAGTAATCGTTGACCACCAGCCTGGCGGCGGTGCCGGCGCAGGCGCCAAGCGCCTCGCGCACGATTTTCACAGCGGCGTCATGGCCGAGGTCCTTGGCGCGCAGCTGGATGGTGCCGACGCCAAGCCTGGCCAGGCGCGCGACCCAGGCGACGCTGTCGACCACCGGATAGAAGCGATCAGGATACGGCATGCCAGAACGGGGTCCCGACCACGGGGGTTGAAGGGGAGGCGAAATCGCGCGGGCCCATCAGCCCGGCCTCGAAACCGGCGCGACCCGCTTGAATCGCGAGGCGGAAGGCGCCCGCCATCTGCACCGGATCGGCGGCTTTCGCGATCGCCGTATTGAGCAGCACGGCGTCGTAGCCGAGCTCCATGGCGTCGGCGGCGTGTGACGGCGCGCCGAGGCCGGCATCGACCACCAGCGTCACGTCCGGCAGCCGCGCGCGCAGCAGCCTGAGCGCGTCTCTGTTGGTGATGCCCCTGGCGCTGCCGATCGGCGCGGCCCACGGCATGATCACGCGGCAGCCGGCGTCGCGCAGGCGCTGCGCCACGGTGAGGTCCTCGGTGCAATAGGGGAAGACCGCGAAGCCGTCGTTCATCAGGATGGTCGCCGCTTCCACCAGGCCGACCGGGTCGGGCTGCAGGGTCTCGTCGTCGCCGATGACCTCGAGCTTGACCCACGGCGTGCCGAACAGTTCGCGCGCGAGCTCCGCCGTGGTCACCGCCTCGCGCACGCTGCGGCAGCCGGCGGTGTTGGGCAGCACCGTGACGTCCAGTTCGCGGATCAGGTCCCAGAACTGGCTGCCGGCGCGTCCGCCCGCCGACTCGCGCCGCAGCGACACCGTGACGATCCCGGCGCCGGAAGCGCGGATCGCGTCCTGCATGATCGCCGGTGACGGATAGAGCGCCGTGCCAATCAGGAGGCGCGAGGAGAATTGTCTTTCGTAGAAGTTGACCATCGGCTTTCGTTCCCGCAAACACAGTTATTCCGGGACGCGAGCGCAGCGAGCGAACCCGGAATCCATACGCCGCAGCACTGGGAGTATCGATTCCGGGCTCGCGGCCTTACGGCCGCGCCCCGGAATGACAATTGATGGAGTCATTGTGCCTATCCTCCCTGGCGCGGGGTGATGATTTCGATCCGGTCGCCGGGCTGCAGCGCGGTCTCTTCCCAGCGCCGACGCGGCACCACCTGGTGGTTCACCGCAATCGCGAGCTGGGTGAATTCGTATTCCATCTCGTCGAGCAGGCCGGCGAGGTCGCGCGCCGCCACCTCGGTGTCCTGGCCGTTCACGGTCACGCGCATCGCACCACCTCCGGGTCGGTGCCGCTGCCGAGCACGTGTGCGACGGTGATCTCCGCGATCGCCGGCGCCATGAGGAAGCCGTGCCGGTAGAGGCCGTTGACGCTGACGCCCGTGTTGTCGACGGTGACGCGCGGCAGGTTGTCGGGAAAGGCGGGGCGCAGTCCCGAACCCATCTCGACGATGCGCGCTTCGCCGAAGGCCGGATGCACCGCGTAGGCCGCGGTCAGCAGTTCGAGCGCCGAGCGCACGCTGACGCCGCCGCTTTCGGTTTCGATCGCGGTGGCGCCGATGAGGAAACGGTTGCCGGCGCGCGGCACGATATAGAGCGACCAGCGCGGATGGATGAGGCGCACCGGCCGCGACAGCTCGATCTCGTCGGTCTCGATGACGGCGATCTCGCCCTTGACGCCGCGCAGCGTCGGATTGGTGTCGCGCGCGGCGAGCCCGCGGCAGTCGATCACCAGCCCGTCGAGGTCGCGCGGCCCGGCCGCCGTGTTGAACGCGATTGGCACCCCGGCGGCGCGCAGTTTCTCGTGCAATGCCGGCAGCACGCGGCGCGGCTCCACATGGCCTTCGGCGGGGAAGAACAGCGCGTCGGCAAAGCGGCCGGCCAGCGCCGGTTCCAGAGCGGCGATTTGTTCGGCGTCCAGACGCCGGTGGCCCGTCGCCAGCCGGGCAAACCGTTCGAAATCCGAACGATCGCGCCCGTGCGCCACCACCAGCGAGCCGTGGAACGGGGTATCGGGCAGCGCCTCGCGCCAGAGATCGAGCGAGCGTACCCCGAGACGTGTAATGACCGGCTCCGCTGCCTCGCTCTCGCAATGCGGCGCCAGCATGCCGCCCGCCCAGTAACCGGTGGATTGTGTCATCGCCGGTTGGTCGCGCTCGTAAAGCGCCACCTGGCGGCCGGCCTTGACGAAAAGCAAGGCCTGCCACGTACCGGCGATGCCGGCGCCGATCACGTTGACGGGTGTGGAAGTATGTGCGCCGTCCGGCGTGAGCATCCTTGTCCTGTCCCTTCGCCGGCATGACCCGGATCAGGTTCAAAGGGTCGCCGCTGCCTGCGGCCTCTCAGCCCCTCAATCGGGGCCCCCCTCGGAAGATGGACTTAATGTAGGCCGGGCCGGGGCTGAGTCAATGCGAAGGCGGGCGTTACCCTCCGGCCGCGGCAGACGGTGTCAGCCCGGCGGGCTGACAGGATGACGCAGCCGTAACGCGCTGGCAGTGCCGGGCCTGGCTTTCGAATCCGGTTGCCGATCGTCAATTGTCGTGCGCGCGCACGAACGCGATCACGCCGGCGGGCAACAACGAGGGCGCAGGCGTCCCGGCGCAGGGTGACAAGGCTTTGCTTCCGCCGTGCAGGTGTATGCGTGCATGGGCCGGTGCAGTAGAGATCGGTGAACCGTGGTATACTGAATACTTGGTATCCGATATCCATGGCCGGCTTTTCACAACGCCGGAAGTCACTGATTGTACCTATATCGTTCGGCATTGGTATCCGTGTATTACGATGCGTAATGTCGCTATTAAAAATGCGCATTGAAACGGTGTGCCTGCACCAGCCAGCAAGCCTGTTATTCGAGATTGATTGGCGACCGACAGGCAAACCTTGTTCGCATCATATGAAATATGCGTGACGATACCGGGTCGTGCGACTGGCTGAAACATCCTTGACCGCTTGCACGTCGCTGAAGATCGCCTGCGGGCGGTCGCGGCGCTGTCTCGCGATACGGTACCGCACACCTGGGCGCGCGCCCATTATGGCAACCGGCGCCGCCGTCCGGTTGACCCAACAACTTATATCTTCGGCAGCTTGCTGACCGCCACCTTGACGGTGCCGCCCGCGGCGGCGGTCACGCGCAGCGTCCTGGCGTCGAAGTCAATGCCGGTCAGGCGCAGATCATTCACGGCCACATTCACCTGCACGCCCGGTTGGGTGTTGCGGAAGTCGCCTAGGGTCGCTGCGATCTTCTTGCGGGCGTCGGCCGCGAACGGTTTCAGATCGATCACCGCATTATCGGCGACCGCCTTGGTGAGATATGGCGTCGCCGCGCGCGCCGCCGCGCTGAGCAGGCCGTAAGCAGCCTGCAAGTCCACGGCCAGCACGATGTCGGTGAAGCGCAGGATCTGGTTCTTTGCGTCGAGCACCGGCTTGGCCCACACGTTGATGGTGGCGTTGGCGCCGAGGCCAAACCAGCTTTTCTTCTCGACCGCGTGGACCTTCAGCGTGATCAGCAGGCGCTCGCCGGCAGCGGCCACGCGCACATCGCGCACGGTGATGTCGACCGGCGCATCTTTCTCTTCCGGATAATGACGGCCCTTGAGCTGGGCTTCCAGCAGTGCATTGAGCATGGTGAAGGGAATGTCGATCGGCAGGCCGACGGTGAGCTTGCCGTCCTGCATCGGCGGCACCAGCTCGATGGTGTTTGGAAACGGACAGTCCGGTTTGGTCTCTCTCGCGGTAACGCGCGTGTCGGCCTGCACGCCGACGGTGAGCGTCATATGCTTCGCGTCGATCTGCGGCTGCGCGGCGGCGGCGCGCACCGGGCGCATTTCCAGCCACAGCCTGGGCAGACCGGTATTGCCACCGCCGAGCGGGATCGAGCGGCACATTTTGGTCCATTGCGCGCGCGCGGCCTTTTCGATGAAGGGATCGTTGCTGATCCTGGCCTGCAGCTTCTCGAGCCCGTCATTCACACCCTGGCTGATCAAGGGGCGCACCTGGCTTGCGACGTCGACGGGAACGCCGGCGATCGACATCGAGCCGCGGCCGATCGAGAGGTCGGCGTTGAGATTGGGTTGCAGCCGCCAGTTGGTCGCGAGCCTGGGCTGCGCATGCACAGTGACCTGGCTGCGGATGGTGCTGGTCTGGTTGAGCGTCTGGCCGGCAAGCTGTCCGACCGCCTTGCCGATGTCCTTGCCCAGACTGTTGTTGAGCAGGCCGCCGAGCTGACCGCCGATCCGGTCGCCGAGCCTGCCGGCGAGATCGCTCGCCGCGTTGGCGGCCTGGTCGGCGGTGCGCGCAACGAACTGGCCGGTGATGTGCACATTGCTGGTGAGCGGGGTGGCGATGGTGAGCACGTTGGGCTTGCCGGCGACCGACATCGGTCCGCGCGTGACGACGATGCCGACGTCGGCTTGCGTCAGCAGTCCGCTGAGCGGCGTTTCAGAACCCTTGCCGCTGAACTCGCGCGGCGTGGTGGCTTCGAGTGCGTCGCGCATCGCCGTGAGCGAGATACTGACCGGCGCGATGATGACCGACGCGCTGCTCACCGATTTCAGGGGCGGCGTCGGTGGCGCCTTCGCGAGCAACTGCGCGGCGCCGTCATCGCCGGGCAGATAGCGCTCAAGCGCCCGGTTCGCCGCAAGGAATGAACCGCCGAGCACGATCAGCGCGAGGAGCAGCCAGCGGAAGGCGCGCGAGCGGCCGAACAGGCGGACGGGCGCGGTGATGTAATAGATCAAGGTGTTCATGGCGGCGCGGGCCTCCGCAAAC
This sequence comes from uncultured Pseudomonadota bacterium, assembly GCA_963773715.1. Classification (GTDB taxonomy): domain Bacteria; phylum Pseudomonadota; class Alphaproteobacteria; order Rhizobiales; family Xanthobacteraceae; genus Pseudolabrys. Next base: position 240,680 of record CAVZCM010000004.1, read on the forward strand.
GGCCAATTCGGTCAGCGCAAATCAGGGCCAATTCGTTTTGCGCGGATTCTAGGGGGCGCGGACCCCGCAGGCCAGCGCAGGCTATGGTCGTGGCATTTTCGCGGCGCTGCTGTCGCTGCTGTCGCTGCTGTTGTTGCTGTTGCTGCTGCAATTCGCCGCTGACCCGCTCGTTTGCTGATGCCAAGTCCGCTAACATCGCCCGCTATGAGCGTAGAGAACGCCAATGAGGCGGAAAAGACCCTCGCTCGCCGCTGGCAGATCCTGTTCGTGCTGTTCCTCGCGCGCACGGTAATGGGCTGTCAATTCCAGACGGTGGGTTCGACCGCCCCATTCCTCGGCGACGCTTTTGCCGTCGACTTCACCCGGATCGGCACGCTGATCGGACTGTACATGCTGCCTGGCATTTTTATTGCGCTGCCCGGCGGCATGCTTGGGCAGCGCTTCGGCGCGAAGCGGGTCGTGCTCGTGGGCCTCGCGCTGATGGCGGTGGGTGGCGCTGTGATGGGTATGAGCAATTCATTTCTCGCGTTGTGCGGCGGCAGGCTGGTGAGCGGCGTCGGCGCCGTGCTGATCAACGTGCTGATGACCAAGATGGTCGCCGACTGGTTCGCCGACCGCGAGATTGTCACCGCCATGGCGATTCTGATCTCGGGCTGGCCTCTCGGACTGGCTCTCGGGCTGTTGCTGTTCGCACCGCTTGCCGCGGCCTATGGCTTCGGCGTGGTGATGCTGGCAGGTACGCTGTTGTCGCTCGTGAGCCTCGTCCTGGTGGCCATTGTCTATCGCCCGCCGCCGTACAAAGGCGCGGAACCCAACCCCGGCCTGCGGTTGACGTTGATCGCCCGCGAATGGCTTTCGGTCTCGTTCGCCGGCAGCGTATGGACGACCTACAATGTTGGCTACATCGTGTTAATCAGCTTCCTGCCCGGCCTGTTCGCCGACCACGGCTGGTCGTTCGCGCAAGGAAGCCGCGTCGTTAGTTTCCTCGGCTGGACGCTCATTCCGTCGGTGCCGCTCGCCGGATATCTCGCCGAACGCTTCAATCGGCCCAACCTGTTTCTGGTTAGCGGCTTCGTGCTGGCGGGATTGGCTGCTGCCGCGTTGCCGTTCGCGCCGAACCCGCTCATCGTCTTCGCGGTGCTCGTCGGCGTGATCGGGGCACCGGCCGGATTAATCATGGCGCTCCCGGCGCAGGCGCTGAAGCCGCAAAACCGCGCCGGCGGCATGGGTGTCTATTTCACCTGGTATTATGCCGGCATGGCAGTGATGCCGGGCCTCGCCGGCATGGCGCGCGACGCGACGGGAAGCGCGGCGGCGCCGGCGCTGTTTGCCGCCGCCATGATGGCGCTGGCGTTGATCGGGCTGGGCGGTTTTCGTCTGGTTCAGTCCGGCTTGCCGAGCCGGTAGCGCTTGAGCGCAGCATAGACCGTGTCATTCACCGGCGTCGGCACGTTCAGCTCCTTGCCGAGCTGCTTGACCTTGCCGGCGAGCCAGTCGAGCTCCAGCCGGTTGCCGCGGTCGAGATCATTGGCCATCGACGCCTTCATGCTGTCGGGCACATTGGCGTCGGCGAAGGCGAGGCGCTCGTCCGCGTAGCCGGGGTCGATATTGACGCCCTTGGCGCGGCCGACGGCGAGCGTCTCGCTCATGATGGCGCGGAGCATGGCGCGCATGTCGGGGTCCTTGAGGATCGGGCCCATGGTCGTGCGTGTCACTGCGGTGGCGCCGGAGGTGCCCGAGAGAAAGATGAACTTGTGCCAGCGATCGCGCTGGATGTCGTCGGAGAGCCTGATGTCGATGCCGGCGCCCTTGGCGGCGTCGACGAAGGCGGAAAGCCTGGCGTCGGGCCGGCGATCGTGGGTGCCGCAGATGATCTGCTGGAAAACGCTCGCCTGCTTGATGACACCGGGTTTGTCGATGACGGTGACGACATAGGTCACGCCGGGGATCGCGCGTTCTTCGCCGATGATCGGGGCGATGCGCTCATAGCTGTCGACGCCGTTCTGCAACGTTATGACACGGGTGTCGGGGCCGAGCAGGGGCTTCATCTGTTCGGCGGCTTTTTCGGTATCCCACAGCTTGACCGCGAATAGCACCATGTCGACCGGTCCGACACTGGCCGGATTATCGGTGGCGTTGACCTCGCGCAAGTGCAGGTCGCCGTGATGTGCGCTCTCGACCTTGATGCCGTTTTTCCTGATGGCTTCGAGATGAGCGCCGCGGGCGATGTAGAACACCTCGTGTCCGGCCGCCTGCATGCGCGCGCCGAAATAGGCGCCGACCGCCCCCGCCGCCATGGCCGCTACCCGCATCTGCCTTCTCCCGCGCTGACTGTTGGCGCGTGGGTATAGCGCATGATCCAGGAAAATGGGACCCGGATTTCGGCAAGATCACGCGCAGGCCAAAACACGACCCGGGGCAAAAAAAAGAACCCGGCCGTGCGGCCGGGCCCAAGTCGGGGGGAGGTACCAAGAAGAAAGTCGGTTCAGTACAGGCCTTGCGCGCGGATGCGGTTCCAGACCGTGCGGGCCGGGCGCTCGTCTGCCCGGGCATAGGCCGACAGGGCGGTGGTTTCGATCGAAGCCTCGCGCTCCGGCGTCGCCCTGGCGTCGCGGACCGGCGCCCCCTTTTGCGGCAGCACGATCACCTTGGCGCCGACCTGCACCCGCTTGAACAGGTCGATGACGTTGTCGTTGGTCAACCGGATGCAGCCCGATGAAACGTGCTTGCCGATGGTCGACGGATCGTTGGTGCCGTGGATGCGATACTGGGTGCCACCGATATACATGGCGCGCGCACCGAGCGGATTGCCGGGGCCGCCGGCCATCATGCGCGGCAGATAAGGTTGGCGGCTGATCATCTCCGCCGGCGGATGCCAGTCCGGCCACTCGGCCTTGCGCGCGATGTTCTTGACGCCTGACCAGGTGAAGCCTTCGCGGCCGACGCCGATCCCGTAACGAATCGCCTTGCCGTGGCCGAGCACGTAGTAGAGATAGGTGTTCGGCGTATCGACGATGACGGTGCCGGGCGCTTCGCGGGTCGCATAGTTGACGACCTGACGCTGCAGCCGCGGCGCAAGCTGTGCGTTCTCGTCGCCGATCATGGCGTCGGCGTGCGTGTATTCAGCGGCGGGCGGGGCCTGACGCCTGCGGCGCGGGTGCCACATAGGCGAATTGCTGGGCTTGCGCGCTGCCGGCGAAAGCGGCGGCCGCGATCAGCGTGGCGAACGAGCCGTAGGCAAACTTGCGAAACATTGTGCCCTCCGAATTTCCCGTAACGCTTATTCGTCGGGATAACCGGGGCGGGGGTTCAAAGGTTCCGGCGCAAAAATGCATAACTCGCTGGAACCAAAGCGCTTTATTCGCGTTTCGGGCCCTTTTCGAGCCATTCGTGGGCCTTGGAGCACCATTTGGCCGTAAAAGCGGACCCGGGGTCCGGGCAGGTACGAATGCCATGACCGCCGATTTTGCCGCTTCGGCCTGTTATCGCTGCTCTGCTAACCTGCGCCGATAATGCGCGTCTTCATTCCGGTTCTTTTCGCTACCGTCTTATGGCCAATGGCAATCAGCAGCGCTGCCGAAAGCGCGGCCGATGCCGCCTGGATCGCGAGGTGCATGGTGCAGCTCACGCAAGAGCATACCGACTCCCGGACGCGGCGTATGTATTGCGTCTGCATGCACGGGTATTTCGAGGACAATCAGCGGGTCACGCAAACCGAGACGGAGCGCATGTTTCCGCCGGCACATCGGCTGTGCCATCGAGAGGCAGGCTGGAAATAGCGGCGTGCGGCTGCGGCGTGCTGGCGGACGTCAGTCCTTTTTCTGCCGCCAGCCGCAGACGGCGTCAGGCACGGAATCAACCGAGGGCAGATAGGGCTTGATGTCCAGGAGCGGCGTGCCGTCGAGGCAATCAAGCCCGACCACCGACAGGCTGTTGCCCTCAATACCCTCGAGTCGCACAACGCTCATGGCGATAGGGTTGGGCCGCGCCGGCGAGCGCAGGGCAAAGGTGCCGCGTTGCGCGCCGGCATGGCGGGGCGCCTGGCGCACCAGATTGCGCGGCGCCTTGTCCATCCAATAGAGCAGCACCAGATGGCTGCAGGTCTCGACGTCCTTGAGCGCATCATGGAAACGCGGATCGAGCTCGACCGTACAGACCGCATCGGATTCACGGGCGTTCCTGGGGCACTGCTTGCGGTCGGTCCAGGGGGTTTGAATGTGGCCGATGTAGTAGATGCCGGCGTCGGTCGCGGGCGGCAACTCGGTGGTGACTTCACCATCGCGAACGCCGAAAGCCTGGGCGGTGCTCATTTCGCTTGCGAACCTTTCAACCTCATGCCGGGTGGGCGGCACGTTCGCCGTCATGCTCCGGCCCGACACGGGCACACATCGGAAGTCCGGCTGGTCTGGGACTTACGTAGGCTGCCAATCAGGGAAATTCATCATGGATTGCCGCGGCAAGCCCGGCAATGACCGCGGGGAGGGCACCGCGAATGGCTGCTTCGCCGGGGAGCGATCCGGCCGGGGCGTGGCATGAGAGGGTGGGGCTCTTGCGAAATCCGGTTTAAAGGTATAAAGATATCTTTATATAGTGGGAACGGGCCCCAAATGGGCCGTTTCGGACATGATCTTGATTGAGGCAGGATGCCCGAACGTACAAGTGGCCAGCTCGGTTTTGAGGCTCTCAACGCGGCGCTGAAGGCGGCGGGCGAGGGGACGCGCCTGCGGGTGCTGGCGCTTTTGGGCGACGCCGAGCTGACGGTCTCCGATCTCACCGACATCTTGCGCCAGTCGCAACCGCGCATCTCCCGCCATTTGCGGCTCCTGGCAGAGGCCGGCCTGGTCGAGCGCTACCGCGAGGGCACCTGGGCTTTCTTCCGTTTGGCCGAGCACGGCGGCGGGGCGGTGGTTGCCCGTGCGTTGCTTGAGCGGCTCGATCCCGCCGATCCCACCATTGCCCGTGACCGCGAGCGGCTCGCCGCCGTGCGCAAGGCGCGCGCGGCAGCCGCGCAAGCGTATTTCCGGGCGCACGCCGCCGAGTGGGATCGTATCCGCAAGCTGCACACGCCCGACGAGGCGGTGGAGCAGGCGATCCGCGGCGCGCTCGCGGACCTTCCGTTCCGCTCACTGCTCGATCTCGGCACCGGCACCGGTCGCATGCTCGAACTGTTCGGCCCCGAGATCGAGCGCGGGCTCGGCATCGACATGTCGCTGGACATGTTGCAGCTCGCGCGCGACCGGCTGGAGCGCGCCGGGTTGCGCAATTGCAGCGTTCGCCAGGGCGACCTCTACGACCTGCCGCTCGCCAATGACAGCTTCGACGTCGTGATTCTTCACCAGGTGCTGCACTTCCTGGAGGATGGCGCGCGCGCCATCCAGGAAGCCGCGCGCGTGCTGCGGCCCGGTGGCGGCCTGCTGGTCGTCGACTTCGCACCCCATGAAGAGGAATTCCTGCGCGAACAATTCGCCCATCGCCGGCTCGGCTTTGCGCCCGAGACCGTCACTCAATGGATGAAGACTTCGGGTCTTGATCCGGTCATGCACAAGTCGATGGCGCCGGAGCCAGGCTCTGACGTGAAGATCGCCGTCTCACTGTGGCTCGCGCGCGACCCCCGCGTGCTGGTGGCTGCACCCAAAGCGGCGAAGGAGGTGGCGTGATGCAGGCAGCACTCCGTCCCAGCCGCTTCATCCGCAGCGACCGGCTGTCGGTCTCCTTCGAGTTCTTCCCGCCCAAAGACGAGGTGATGGAGAAGATCCTGTGGGACTCGATCGAGCGGCTGGCGCCGCTTTCGCCCAATTTCGTGTCGGTGACCTATGGCGCCGGCGGCTCCACGCGCGAGCGCACCCACAATACCGTCAAGCGCATCCTCAACGAGACCGCGCTGACGCCGGCCGCGCATCTGACCTGTGTGGCGGCAACGTGCGAGGAAATCGACGAGGTCGTGCGCGGTTACCGTGGCGCCGGCGTACGCCATATCGTGGCGCTGCGCGGCGACAGTGTCGACGGGCCTGGCACGCGCTACAAGCCGCACCCGGGCGGCTACAAGAACGGCGCCGATCTTGTCGCTGGCATCAAGAAAATCTCGCCCGACATCGAGGTGTCGGTTTCGGCCTATCCGGAGCGCCATCCCGACAGCCCGACGCTGGAAGCCGACATCGACATGCTGAAGGCCAAGGTCGACGCTGGCGCGACGCGCGCCATCACCCAGTTCTTCTTCGATAACGAACTCTACTTCCGCTATCTCGACCGCGTGCAGGCGCGCGGCATCGATATTCCGATCGTCCCGGGCATCCTGCCGGTGCAGAATTTCAAGGCGGCGAAGAATTTTGCCGTGCGCGCAGGCGCCTCCGTGCCGGATTGGCTGGCCGAGCGCTTCGAAGGCCTCGACAACGATGCGGCGACGCGCAAGCTGATCGCCGCCGCAGTCGCTGCCGAGCAGGTGATCGACCTGCTCGACCGCGGCGTCACCACGTTCCACTTCTACACCATGAACCGTGCCGATCTGGTCTACGCGATCTGTCATCTCCTGGGGCTGAGGCCGGTGGCGAATGCGAATGAGGTGGCGGCGTAGTCACAGAGGGACGCCGCCGCCGCAGAACCGAAGCCGCGCGCGTCAGGTGCGTGGCACAAATTAACTGAGAGATTTTGGAAGGCCCAATCGTGACCGAGTCTAAGTCCAGCGCCCGCGCCGCGTTTATCGCAGAAATGAAGAAGCGCATTCTGGTGCTCGACGGCGCCATGGGCACCATGATCCAGGAGCTCAAGCTCGACGAGCAGGACTTTCGTGGCTCGCGCTTTGACGCCTGGAACCGCGAGGTGCGCGGCAACAACGACCTGCTCAACCTGAGCCGCCCGCGCTCGATCCGCGACATTCACTATGCCTACTTCAAGGCCGGCGCCGACATCGTCTCGACCAACACGTTTTCCTCGACCACGATCGCGCAGGCCGATTACGGCATGGAAGGCATCGCCTACGAGCTGAACCTGTCCGGCGCGCGGCTGGCGCGCGAAGCCGCCAAGGACGCCGAGGCCGAAGATGGTCGCCGCCGCTTTGTCGCCGGCGCATTGGGTCCGACCAACCGCACCGCCTCGATCTCACCCGACGTGAGCAATCCCGGCTACCGCGCCGTCACCTTCGACCAGTTGCGCACCGCTTATGGCGAACAGATCCGCGGACTGCTCGACGGCGGCGCCGACATGCTGTTGATCGAAACGATCTTCGACACGCTCAACGCCAAAGCCGCGATCTATGCAATCGCCGAAGCGGGCGAGGAGCGCGGCATCGATATTCCGATCATGATCTCCGGCACGATCACGGACCGCTCCGGCCGCCTGTTGTCGGGGCAGACGCCGGCAGCGTTCTGGAACGCCGTGCAGCACGCCAATCCGGTGACCATCGGTTTGAACTGCGCGCTTGGCGCCACCGAAATGCGCGCGCATATCGATGAGATTGGCCGCGTCGCCGACACCTATGTCTGCGCTTACCCGAACGCCGGGCTGCCAAACGAATTCGGCTATTACGACGAGAGCCCCGAATATATGGCGGAGCTTCTGGGTGAATTCGCCGCGGCGGGCCTTGTCAATGTGGTCGGTGGCTGCTGCGGCACCACGCCCGACCATATCGCCGCGATCGCCAGGGCGGTGGAGGGCAAAAAGCCGCGCGAGATTCCGGAAGTGCCGCGGCAGTTGCGCCTCTCCGGCCTCGAGCCCTTCGCGCTGACCCCGGAAATCCCGTTCGTGAACGTGGGCGAGCGCACCAACGTCACCGGCTCGGCCAGGTTCCGCAAACTGATCACCGCGGGCGACTACAACGCCGCGCTCGATATCGCCCGCGCGCAGGTCGAAAACGGCGCGCAGGTGATCGACGTCAACATGGACGAAGGTCTGCTCGACTCGGAAGAGGCGATCGTGACCTTCCTCAATCTCATCGCCGCCGAGCCCGACATTGCGCGCGTGCCGGTGATGGTCGACTCCTCCAAGTTCACGGTAATTGAGGCTGGCCTGAAATGTCTGCAAGGCAAGGCGGTGGTAAATTCGATCTCGATGAAGGAAGGCGAAGAGGCCTTCATCGAGCACGCCAAAATCGTGCGCCGGCACGGCGCCGCGGTGGTGGTGATGGCGTTTGACGAAAAGGGCCAGGCCGATACCTTCGAACGCAAGACCGAAATCTGCAAACGCGCCTACGACATCCTGGTCAATCGGGTCGGATTCCCGCCGCAGGACATCATCTTCGATCCGAACATCTTCGCCATCGCCACCGGCATGGAGGAGCACAATAATTACGGCGTCGACTTCATCGAGGCGACGCGCTGGATCCGGGCCAATCTGCCGCACGTCCATATCTCCGGCGGCGTGTCGAACCTGTCGTTCTCGTTCCGCGGCAACGAACGCGTTCGCGAAGCCATGCACTCGGTGTTCCTGTATCACGCCATCAAAGCCGGCATGGACATGGGCATCGTCAATGCCGGACAGATGGCGGTCTATGACGATCTCGATCCGGAATTACGCGAGGCCTGCGAGGATGTGATCCTCAACAAGCGGTCTGACGCGTCCGAGCGGCTGCTGGCGCTGGCCGACAAGTTCCGCGGCGATGGCCAGGCGGCGAAAGTTGTCGACACGGCCTGGCGCGAGCAGCCGGTAGAGAAGCGGCTCGCGCACGCGCTGGTGCACGGCATTACCGAATTCGTCGAGCAGGACACAGAGGAAGCGCGCCAGAAGGCCGAGCGGCCGCTGCACGTTATCGAGGGCCCGCTGATGGACGGCATGAACATCGTCGGCGACCTGTTCGGCTCCGGCAAGATGTTCCTGCCGCAGGTGGTGAAGTCTGCCCGCGTGATGAAGCAGGCGGTCGCCTATCTGATGCCCTACATGGAGAAGGAAAAAGAGGAGCAGGGCATCACCACCGGCAATTCCAACGGCAAGATCGTGATGGCGACGGTGAAAGGCGACGTGCACGACATCGGCAAGAACATCGTCGGCGTTGTGCTCCAGTGCAACAATTACGAGGTGGTCGATCTCGGCGTCATGGTGCCGGCTGCCAAGATCCTGGAGACGGCGAAGGCCGAGAAGGCGGACATCATCGGCCTTTCCGGCCTGATCACGCCGTCGCTCGACGAGATGTGCCACGTGGCGGCCGAGATGGAGCGCCAGGGCCTCGACCTGCCGCTGTTGATCGGCGGGGCCACCACCAGCCGCGTGCACACGGCGGTGAAGATCCATCCGAATTACCATCGCGGCCAGGCGGTCTATGTCAATGACGCCAGCCGCGCGGTCGGCGTCGCGCAATCGCTGATGTCAGCCGACAACAAGGCGGGCTATGTCGCCGAGCTGCGTGGTGAATACGCCAAGGTCGCCGCCGCGCATGCGCGCGCGCAGGAAGACAAGGTGCGGCTGTCGCTTGCTGCTGCGCGCGCCAATGCACCGCAATTCGACTGGTCCGGTACCTACGTGCCGCCGAAGCCCTCTTTTTTGGGCACCGAGGTACTCAACGATTACCCGATCGCCGACCTGGTCGATATCATCGACTGGACGCCGTTCTTCCAGACCTGGGAATTGAGCGGCAAGTTCCCCGCCATCCTCGACGATCCGAAAGTCGGCGAGGCGGCGCGCTCGCTCTACAACGACGCGCGCGCCATGCTCGACAAGATCGTCGCCGAGAAATGGTTCAGGGCAAGCGCGGCCCTGGGATTCTGGCCGGCGAATGCCGTCGGCGACGACGTGTATGTCTATGCCGACGAGACGCGCGACAAGCCGGTCGCGATGCTGCACGGCCTGCGCCAGCAATTGTCGAAGCGCGAGGGCCGCTTCAATGAGTCGGTCTCGGACTTCATCGCGCCGCGCGATAGCGGCCTGGCTGATTACATTGGTGCCTTCACGGTCACCGCCGGTATCGGCGAGGACGTCATCGCCGAGCGTTTCAAGAAGGCGAATGACGATTACTCCGCCATCATGGTCTCGTCGCTCGCCGACCGCCTCGCGGAAGCTTTCGCCGAGCGGCTGCATCAGAATGTGCGCAAGGAATTCTGGGGCTACGCGCCGGACGAGGCGCTCTCGAACGCGGATCTGATCGGCGAGAAATATCGGGGCATCCGCCCGGCGCCGGGCTATCCGGCGCAGCCCGACCACACCGAAAAGGGCACGTTGTTCAGGCTGCTGGAGAGCGAGCGCATCGGCGTCAAGCTGACCGAGAGTTACGCCATGTGGCCGGGCGCGGCGGTGTGCGGCTTGTACTTCAGCCATCCGCAGTCGCATTACTTCGGCGTCGGCAAGGTCGAGCGCGACCAGGTCGAGGACTACGCCAGGCGCAAGGGCTGGACGCTGGAAGAGGCCGAACGGTGGCTGGCGCCGGTCCTCAACTACGACCCGCGCCGTGCCCCCAGCATTGCGGCGGCGTGAGGTGCGGAATCGTTTTCAGGACGCTGAACCTTTTGCCACCGCCGGCGTTGTCACAGACAGGCTGGGGACCGGCCTGCCCTCAAAAATGCGCCAATACGAAACAAGTTCTACAATCGAGCTGATTTTCTGACGAAGAATCGATGTCGCTCAGGCAACGACTATTTCTTCCCGTCGTGGCTGCTTTGCTGCCGATCATCGCGATCGAGGGTTACAACCAGATCGAATTGCATGCCACCCGAGAAAGGGAGGTTCGCGACAGTGCCATCGATCAGGCGCGCCGGGTCGCTGCCGAGCAGGAGCGTATCGTAGACGGCGTACGCAACGTCTTGAGTACGCTCGTCGTCCTCAATTCCGTACGCTCACAGGAAGTCGCCCGTTGCAACGGTCTGTTCGCGGCCATTCTCCCGAATTATGAAGGCTTCGACTCGCTGGTCGCGACCCGTGCGGACGGCACTCCGTTTTGCGCCGCGCGCGCGAAGGGTGACGGCTCCCTCAAATCGCTGGCGGTTGCCGATCGACCGTTTTTCAAGGAGGCCATGGAAAAGGAGATTTTTGTTGTCGGGGGATATGCGCGCGTATCCGGCGTCCCGGTGTTCCATATCGCGGTGCCATACTTTGATCGCAGCAACCGGCCGCGCGGGGTGGTCTACGTCGCCTACAGTCTCAAATCACTGACGACCCGCCTCAGCGGATCACAATTGACCGAAGGCGAAATGCTTTCAGTCGTGGACCGCGATGGCATCATTCTGGTCCGTCAGCCCGATTGGGAGGACCATGTCGGTCGCCCGATTTCGCACGAAATCTGGACGCGTCTGACGACGGCGACGATGCCATTCGACTTCGAGGCGGTTTCGCGCGCGGACGGCGTCACACGGATCTTCGGGGTGGTCCCGCCATCGCTCGTTCCGGAAGGGTTCGCCGTAATCGTCGGCTTGAACCGCGAGGCGGCCTTCGCGCCGCTAAAGGATGCGAGCATGCGGGAAATTCTCGTTATTGCCGGCGGTACGCTGTTCGCATTCTTGTTGGCCTGGTTGATCGGCCTGCGACTGGTGCGCGCGCCTATCGAGGATTTGCTCGAGACCACCCGGCGATGGCGAGACGGCGATCTGGCGGCGCGCACAAGTCTGTCCGGCCCCACCGAACTCGGACAGCTTGGGGAAGCGTTCGATGCAATGGCCAATGATCTTCAGCAGGCCATGCATGCCAAGGACATGTTGTTGCGCGAACTGAACCACCGGGTCATGAACAGCTTGCAGACAATCAGTGCGCTGTTCACGTTGCAGGCGCGTTCATTGCAGGATCCTGATGCGCGCGCAAAATTCGACGATGCGGTAAACCGCATCAACTCGGTTGCCGTCGCCTATCGGCGCATGCATGCATCAGGCGGTGTGGAAACGATCGACTTCGCCGAATTCCTGCGGGAACTGTGCGCCGATATCAGCCGATCCTTGTTGCCGGAGGACAACCCCTGCCGCGTGAAGTCCGATGCGGTCCTGCTGGGGTCGCAACAGGCGAGTTCGCTGGCGTTGATCGTCAATGAACTGGTGACCAATGCCGTAAAACACAGCGGTAACGATTCGCCTATCGAGGTCACATTCACCCAGTCCGCCGATGTCTGCCGTCTTTCGGTGCGGAACGCCGGCTCGCTGCCGCCCGGCTATGATCCGGCCAATGGTTCCGGATTCGGCATGCGGCTGGTCAAGATGCTGGCGGATCAACTCGGCGGCCGGCTCGAGGTCTCCGGCGCCGCAGGCCGCACGGAATTCGCGGTCACATTTGCGCCTGAAGCGTCGAAGTAGGCGTGCACCGCCGGGAAAGATCAACCCGGTGCGGCGAGGAAGGTTTCGGCCTGAATGGCCGGTTTGATCCGCGGGATATGGCGATCGGTGTGTCAGGCCTTCGCCAGCCTCACACGGTTGCCCCACGGGTCCGTAAACTCCAGGCCGTTCGCACCGTCGCGCACGGGAGTGCTCGCTGCCTTGAGCCGCGCCACCAACGCGTCATAGGCCATGTCGTCTGCGGCTTCGAATGCGAACCACGAAAGCCCGGCGCGCCCGGGGTCGCGCATTCCCGCGCCGGGCGAGCGCCAGGTGTTGGCGCCGACATGATGATGGTAGCCGCCTGACGACATGAAGGTGGCGCCGCCACGACGCCGCACCACATCGAGTCCCAGGATGCCGCTGTAGAACGCTTCCGCCTTCGCCACATCGCCGACATGCAGATGAATGTGGCCGACACGCAAACCTTCGGGCGCGGTCTCATAAACCGGGGTGGCTTCGTCGACTTCCTGCAGGATCGCTTCGACGTCGAGCGCCTCGGTGACCATGGCCACCATGTTGTCCTGCCAGCGCCAGGATGAGGCCGGCCGGTCGCAATAGACCTCGACGCCGTTGCCTTCCGGATCGTCGAGATAGATCGCCTCGCTCACCTCGTGGTCGGAGGCCCCCGACACCGGAATGCGGTGCTTGATGATGTGCATGATCCAGCGCGCCAGATCGAGGCGTGTGGGCATCAGGAAGGCGTTGTGATAGAGGCCGGCTGAGCGCGGATCGTCCGGATTGAAGTCGGGCCGGTGCTCCAGCGTCAGGAACGGCACGCCGGCGGCGCCGAGCCGCACCGTGTCGGCGGTGCGCTCGATCTCGGCGAGGCCGAGCAGGGTGCGATAATAGCCGACGACCACGTCGAGGTCGCGCACGGCGAGCGCGGTCGCGCCGATGCGCAGGGGCGTGCGGTTGGCAAAGGCGGGCTGGGCCGAGGGGTTCGCTGCGTCCATGATCCCGATATGGCTCCGATGGCGGTCAATTCAACGCCGGTCACTGTTCATTCTAATGCAACGTGGCTGGCGAGGGTACCACCCGGGCTGACGGCTTGCGTTCATTAATCGAGAATGACAACGCCACGCAGATTCTTGCCCGCTTCCAGATCTGCATAGCCCTGGTTTATCTCGTCGAGCCGGTAGCTTCGCGTGACCAACTCGCGCAGTTTCAGGTCGCCGCTGCGATAAAGCCTGAGCATTTCGGGAATTTGCATGCGCTGACTGGCGAAGCCGTAGACCGCGCCCATGATCGCCTTCTGCGTCACGAACAGCTCGAGCGGCGGGATCCTGATCTCGCCGACGGTATCGGGGGTCAGCGCTGTCACCACGACATTGCCGGCCCTGGCGGTAGCGCGGAACGCCGGCAGCAAGGTCTCGGGCGGGTCGATACAGACGAAGGCGTGGTCGACCCCGACGCCTTCCGTGAGCTCATGCACGGCCCGCGTCAGCGCCTCGCCACGTGCGTTGACCGTGTCGGTTGCGCCGAACTCTCGCGCCCAGTCGAGCTTGGCCGGCACGACGTCGGCGGCGATGATTTTGGACGCGCCGCACAGGCGCGCGCCTTGCACCACGTTCATGCCATCGCCGCCGCAGCCGACCACCAGCACACGGCCGCCCGGTTTGACCCGCGCGCGATGGCGCGCCGCGCCGACGCCCGCCGGCACGCCACAGGCGACGAGACTGGCGAGGCGGCATGTCCTTGTCGATCACGACGACGGAGACCTGGTCCACAACCGCACCTCAAGGCCTGGCTCGTGCGCTGCCTTGAACGGCCGGCCGCGCGCGCTGCGCTGGCAGGATGGGCGAGCCGCGTCCTGGTTGGGATCGCAGCCGCACGCGGCGCGCGGCCTTACGCCGGTCTTCCGAGCGCGTGTCTGGCGACGCGATAGCCGAAGGTGAGCGCCGGTCCGAGCGTCGTGCCAGGGCCGGGATAGGTACCCTCCATCACCGACGCCATGTCGTTGCCGCAGGCGTAGAGACCGGCAATCGGCGCGCCCGCCTCGTTCAACACCTCGCCATCACGGTTCGTCACCAGGCCGGTCGAAGTGCCGATCTCGGCCGGCCATACCGCGACGGCGACGAACGGCCCATTGCGGATCTCGCCCAGGCACGGGTTGGGTTTCACCGACGCATCGCCGTTGAATTGATTGAGTTCGCTGTCGCCCTTGCCGAAGTCCGGGTCGCGGCCGGCGCGCGCGAAGCCGTTGTAGCGGGTGACCGTTTCTTCGAGCGCGGCGGGATCGATGCCGAGCCTGTCCGCAAGCGCGGCGAGGCTTGACGCAGTGGTGAAATAGCCGGCCCGTTCGAATCGGGAGAGGTCCCGCGTGCCCGGGTACACCGCGCCCAGGCCGTAGCGCGCGACGAAGCCGGCTTCGCAGATGAGATAGGCCGGCATTGTCGGCGTTTCGCGATGCGAGCGCAACATGGCCTGCACGAAGTCGTGATAGGAATCGGCTTCGTTGACGAAACGCCTGCCCGCGCCATTGACGGCGATCAGGCCCGGCTTGGCGCGATCGAGTGACAGATGCGGGTATACACCCTGACTGCTGTCCGGCCGCCGCGTGACCGACACCGGCGTCCAGAATGCCCCGGGTCCTTGCCGTTCCGGCGCCACGGTGCCGCCGTGGGCGAGCCCAAGCGCGATGCCGTCACCGGTATTGGCCGGACAGGCGACTGAATAGGGTGGCGTCGGTTGTGGCATGAAGCGCTGCCGCATGGCCGCGTTGTGGCCGTAGCCACCGGTGGCGATCACCACGCCGCGACGGGCGCGAATGCGGAAGCTGCGCCCGCCGCTTTCGACCACCGCGCCGGCGACGCGGCCGTCTTCGTACACCAGTTCGCGCGCGATGGCCTCGAACAGCACCGGTACGTTGCGGCGTACAAGGCTGTAATAGAGCCGCGCCACCAGAGCATTGCCCATCGTCACCCGCGTGCCGCGCGGATAGCGTAGCCGGTCGCCGTAGTAACGCGCCGCCAGCCGTGCCGCGTGAAGGAAGTTGCCGACCGAGTGATAGCGTCCGATCAAACGCGGGATATCTGTCTTGTCGACCATCATCCCGCCGAAAAGCATGAACTCGGGGATTGGCGGGCGGACGCGGGCGAATTCGGCGCCGAGCTGGCGGCCGTCGAACATCACCGGCGCCAGCGCACGTCCGGATACCGCCGCGCCCTCCATGTCGCGATAATCCGGGTGCTTGCCGCTTGCAACGAACTTCACTTCGGAATGAATGGCGAGATAGTCGATTACTGTATTACCGGTGGAAAGATACGCCTCGCGCAGGCCGTGCGCGTCCGTCGTTTCCGTCAGCGCGTCGAGATAGACGCGTGCGCGGTCGACGCTGTCATCGTAGCCGGCCTCCCGGCTCTGCCGGTTGCCCGGAATCCAGACTGTGCCCGCCGATGTGGCCGCCGTGCCGCCGACCTGTGCACTCTTTTCGACAATCAGCGCTTCGCCGCCTTCGATCGCTGTCACCAACGCTGCGGTCATGCCCGCGGCGCCGGCTCCCAGCACCAGCAGGTCGACGGTCTTGTCCCGGGCGCGCGCGCCAATCTCACTCATACCCTGCTCCCCGGCGACGGACGCAGCGACCGGCGACGTCGACAAGGCAAACACGAGGCGGTGCGGCAGTCCATAGCTTGTCCTGAAACTGGCAATCGGGGCGTTCAGCGGGTCGCCCGGTGTCCTAGTCGAGAATGGCGGCGGCATTCGCAACAATGGTCGCGAAGCGGTCGGAGAGCGCGGTGAGTGCGTTGCGCTGGACTTCGGCCGCCGGCACGGTTGCGCCGGTCAGCGGATCAGGAAGGTCGCGCGTTGCCGTCGCGGATGCGACGACGGTGGTCCTGAAACCATAATCGACTGCGGCGCGTGCCGTCGCCTCGACGCACATGTGGGTCATGAAGCCGGTCAGGATGAGCTGTTTACGGCCGATGCCTTCGAGCGTCGTGCCAAATGTGGTGCCGGCGAACGAATTGGGCAGGCTTTTTTCGATGACGGCTTCCGTCCCGGTGGGGGCGGCCTCGTCTGCAATGGCGAAGCCGCCGGTATCCGGCCCGAAGGCACCGCCAGGCCGTCCGCGATGCTGCACGTGAACGATGGGAACGCCTGCTTTGCGCGCCCGTGCCAGCAGGTTGGTGATCTCCGTGAGCGCGGATGTCACGCCGTTTAGCGGCAGTTTCCCGTCGACGTATTCGCGCTGGGCGTCGATGACAATCAGAACGGAATCGGACAGACGCGATGGAAGTGCGGCCGCGCCGGCCATTTCAAGAAGAGTCTTGGGACGCATGGAATTCCTTCTGATCGGTTTGCGTGGCGCGTTCGCGCATGATCCCGAACCGCCAGCCAGGGAGAGAAACGGGATTGGAACCGGTTTTCGGAAAAGATCAAGCGCTGCAGGATTTCTGGAGAAGGGATGTTGCCATCGACAAGCGCCAAAACAAAACACCGGAGAGCGTCGCTCTCCGGTGTCGTAACTCATGGCCGGGCATTATACCGGCGTTATAGGGTGCGTTGTCTTCAGACTCCTGAACTCAGAATGCCCCCAGCAAAACCGCGCCGACGAATGCGAAGATCGCGCAAACGACGACAACATTGAGCTTCAAGGTCAGGTCCAAGGCAGGTGCCTCCCTTGTTGACGTATGTAAAGATTAGCACACAACGCCAATGCCCCGAAGCGAGTTGCACGGCGCGCGAGCGAAATTTGCCCAAAACGGCATGCGCGGGCGGAATGGCGACCGCAACAGATTGATGAAACAACGCAAAAAAGTTCACCGCGGATTGAATTGGCGGTGCATGACGCAGTTGCCGGTAAAATCCAACGCCTCTTTTGGCGGCAAATACGATCCAACTTGTCGCGTTTTCGCTTTGCACAATATTGAGCCGCTGCAAATTTGCATTGCCGGTTAACGCGATCGGTGTTCGTGAGGATGTCGCGAGCAGCGGTTTTAAATATTCGAATGTCTGAATTTGAAAGGCGGCTTTCGGTGGCGGGGGCGGGGTCGACGGCGCGTCCATTAACGAATCCTTATCCCTAATGAATTCGCGGTTACCATCGTTGAAACCTCGTTAAAGAAACCGCCCGCATTTTCGCGGGCATGAGAGTAGCGTCGCGTTTCACATTGTTGGCCATGGTCATGCTGGTGACGCTGGCCGCCTGCGGCCGCGGCTACTTTCAGGGTAGCCGTGCGCCCTGGCGCCACGAGGCCGAGGCCAGGTGCGTACAGTCGGGCGCGGTCAAGGTCAGCGATGTCCGTATCGAGCCGATCGAGGGGCCGGGCGTCTGCGGCATGGACTACCCGCTCAAGGTCGCGATGCTGGGCGAGCCACCGAGCCTGAGTTTCGCGGACGATATCAGGCCGCCGGCCAGGATCCCGCAAGAAAAAGCGATGCCGCGCTGGCCGGTGCGCGACCAGTATTTCTCGGCGCGGTCCACACAGCCGGCGCCGCTCGCACGGGTCGGCAATGAGCAACTGCGCTGGGTTCCCGGGCCCCGCCCGGTGAACGCGCCGGAAAGCGAGTCCGCGGCCGGCCCACCGATGTCGATTACGCCGCAGGACGCCTATGCCTCTCAGCCGCCGCCGCAAGTCGCGCCCGAAGCTTATCCCCGCGGCATGCCGCCATCGAATGCTGCGCGCGCCCTGCCGGAGCCTGATGACATTCCGGCTGACGCCATCCTCCCCGACGGCGGCCGCCCGACGCCATCGCCTCCATCCACACAGCGCGCTTACAGCGACCCCGATTATCAGCCGCCGGTACAACGCGTTCCCCCGGCGCTCGGCCCCGCGCGCGGACCCTATACGCCGGCGTCCACACCGCAAGCCGAACTGAAGCCGGCCGGCAAGCTCGCATGTCCGATGGTCTCCGCGCTCGACCGCTGGGTGAGCGAGGGCGTGCAGCCGGCGGCCTTGCACTGGTTCAGGTCTCCGGTGGTCACGATCCACCAGATCGGTTCCTATGCATGCCGCAGCATGAACGGCGCGGGCGGCCATGGCATTTCCGAACACGCCTTTGGCAACGCGCTCGACATATCCGGTTTTACGCTCGCCGACGGCCGCACCATCACGGTGAAGAACGGCTGGCATGCCTCGCCGGAAGAGCAGGGTTTCCTGCACGATGTGCAACTCTACGCCTGTCAGACGTTCAACACGGTGCTGGCGCCCGGCTACAACCGCGCGCACTACAATCACATCCACGTCGACCTGATGAGGCGCCGGTCCGGCGCCCGTCCATGCCGGCCAGAGGCGATCAGGGGCGAGATCGTGGCGGCGCGGGTGCGCGCGCACTACGCCAGCCGCGGACGCAGCCCGGCCTATACCGGTTCGATCAGCAGGCAGGGCCATATCCTCGAGGCCGTGGCCGGCGCCGACGGTGTGTTCGACGGTGATGATGATAACGAAGAAGCCAGGCTGGCACTCAAGGGGCCGAAAACGACCGGCTCGATCCTGCCGTGGCTGCGCCTCTCCAAGCCGAACACGTTCGGCGACAGGAGCAGCCGGTCGCAGATTTATTAGGCACTATTCTATAACACCGCATCCAGCAGCATCGCCGCGAACAGCATCAGGCCGGCGTCGCGGTTCGACTTGAACTGCTTCAGGCAATGATCCGGGTCGTTGATATCGAGCCGCAGCACTTGCCAGGCGAGGTGTGCGGCGAAGGCGATCACGCCGAGCATGAAGACGAGCCCGCCGCCGGCCATCAACCCGGCGGCGGCGATCAGCACCACGGCGACGGCATAGAAGCCCGCCAGCATTGGCTGCGTGCGTTCGCCGAACAGCAGGGCGGTCGACTTGATCCCGATCAGCAGATCGTCCTCGCGATCCTGATGCGCGTAAATGGTGTCGTAGCCGATCACCCATGAGATCGAGCCGGCATAGAGCACGATTGCCGGCCAGTCGAGCCGGCCGAAGGCGGCGGGCCAGCCCATCAGCGCACCCCAGGAGAAGGCCAGGCCCAGCACGATCTGCGGCCAGTAGGTGATGCGTTTCATGAAAGGATAGATCACGATCACCGACAGTGACGTGAGCCCCACCAGCACCGTGAAACGGTTGAACTGCATGAGCACCGCGAGCCCGATCAGCGCCTGGGCCAGCATGAAGATGGTGGCCTGCGCCACAGTCACTTGCCGCGACGGAATTGGTCTCGAGCGCGTGCGCTCCACTTTTCCGTCGAGATCGCGGTCGACCAGATCGTTCCAGGTGCAGCCGGCGCCCCTCATCGCGAATGCGCCGATGAAGAACAGTACGATGTGCCAGAGGCTGGGAAAGACGTTAGCCTGCATGCCGGCGAGGCCCACCGACCACCAGCATGGCATCAGCAGCAACCAGGAACCGATGGGGCGGTCGAGGCGGGCAAGGCGCAGGTAGGGTCGCGTCCATGTCGGCGCCAGGCCGTCGACCCAGTTTCCGGTCGCATCGGCGACGCGTCCGGCGCTGCCGGTCATCGGTTGCCGAGCGCCGAACCGGTCAGCGTGTCGAAGGTTCCGCCGCTGCCGGTCTTGACGTTGTTGCTGTCCGGCACGGAAGCGCCCAAAGCGTCGCTCAAGGTAGGCCCGCGCGGGCGCGCCTGCGCGGCGGAGGCGGCTTGGCAGATCCGGGTGCGCGTTTCCGTGGTGCGTTGATGCGCCGTCTTCATCTGCGTCACGATCTGTGCCGGAATTCCGCACCAGGTCTGGTTCTCCGAGGCGTACTTGAGCATTTTCGCCTCGGCCGCCGAGAACGAATTGAAGAGACCGCAGGCTTCCCTGGCGCTGGGTTTCTGCTTGCGCTTGCCGGCAGCTTCAATCGCCTTGGCCTTGGACTCGGCGGCGGCGCGCAGGTCGAGGAACTTCTGGATGCAGGGCGGGGGCTGTTGTCCTGCGCCCTGAGGCGCCTGGGCCCGGGCCGGACCGGCGACGGCCGCCAAGCCCAACATGGCGGTGATTGCTGCCCGGCGCCAACGCATGATCGAAACCCTCCCTGTCCCGGCCGCTCAATAATAGCGATGAATCGAGCCGGTTGCGCGCTTATAACAACCTGGCGAATACGTCGGGAAGGCGGCAAACCGCGCGAAATCGCCGCCCTCGGCGGGAGCCCCACGGCCCCGCCTGCCGGCCCGACAGCCCCGAGGAGAGCCCGAAAGAGCCCCGAAAGCCATGGCCCGCTATGATTTCCGCACCCCCCGCCTGTACCTCGCGACGACGCTGGCCGAGGGCCGGCAGATCGCACTCGAGCGCGATCAGGCGAACTACCTGGCAAACGTGCTGCGTCTGAAGCGGGGTGACGGCGTGCTGCTTTTCAACGGCCGCGACGGCGAGTGGCGTGCAGAGCTGAGGGGGGAGAGCCGCAAGTCGGCGGCCGTGCGGGTCGGCGCTTGCACCCGCGTGCAGCCGCGGGCCAACGACCTGCATTTCATGTTCGCCCCGCTCAAGCACGCGCGGCTGGACTATCTGGTGCAGAAGATGGTGGAGATGGGCGTATCGCGGCTGCAACCGGTGCTGACCCGGCATGCGCAAGTGGCGCGCGTCAATCTTGAGCGCATGCGCGCCAACGTCATCGAAGCTGCGCAGCAGTGCGGCGTGCTGGCGGTTCCGGAGGTGGCCGGGCCGATTGGTTTCGAGGCGGCGGTTGCCGACACCGGACGGCTGCTGGTCTTTTGTGACGAGGACGCCGAGGTCAGGGATCCGGTCGCCGCGCTTGCGGCGGCACCGCACGACATGCCGCTTGCGATCCTGATCGGGCCGGAAGGCGGCTTTGCCGCGGACGAACGCGCACAACTGCTCAAACGCTCGCACGTCGTGCGGCTGTCGCTGGGACCGCGCATCCTGCGCGCCGACACGGCGGCGGTCGCGGCGCTGGCGCTGGTGCAGGCGTTGCTTGGCGATTGGAGAGGCGGAACCTGACATATTGCATTGCCGGCACCCGCCTGGCCATGAGGCCAGGACGGGGTCCGCTGCTTGCCTGAACAGCGGCCTCAACCGGTTCGCCATGCAGGCTTTGTCGTCGAACTATCGACTTGACGCGTGAACAACCGAACGCGCGGATAACGAACGAGCACACGACGCAACAACCGGTTCGGCACCAGCCATCCACAAGTGGCGGCAGCCGGGGCCACCTCCTGCCTCGGGCGCTCGTTCGCTGACGGCGTCTGTGATGCTGACAAATGCCGAATTGGACGCCGACTCGCCGGCCCGATTCGCAGGAGGAATGATGGAATCGTGCAAGCCCTGATACGAGTCGGGCAGGCCCGAATCCTGTGGTCAATTCGGCTGTGACCGGATGCGGTGAATTTGAAATCCGTTGCGTTATTTGCAGCAAGTCCCACAACGAATTTCAATCCAAAACCGCACTGAAATCATAAAGTTGCCAGGGTCGGTTCGAAACCGGAGGGTGCAGGGAGCAAGCCGGTTGGTCTGTCGGGCTTCGGATTCGGGACACAAGGGAATCTTGTGATAATGTGGCGGGCTTTCAGCGGGAGTTACCAAATGTCGCGCGCATCCGGGTGCATCCGATCGTTCGTGTTTGCCACGCTGTTCGGTCTCTGCTGGCTGGCCGCGTCGCCGGCACAGGCTGCTGGCTGGCTGGAGAAAAGCTTCTGGCTGAGCGGACCGAACTACGACAACGCGGTGCCACCCTGCGAAGTCGGCCTCGGCGAGATCGCCTCGGGGTTTGCCGAAAAGGAGAGCCGTTTCTGGAACTCTTCGCTACAGATCGTCGATTTCGCCCGGGTGCGCCAGATTGCATATTCACCGTGGGTGAAGGGCACAATTCCCCGACGTTACTGCCAGGCGGTGGCTTACATCAGCGCCGGCGAGGGGGCCCCGCCGCGGCGGCACACGGTCTATTACTGGATCGGTGAGGACACCGGCATTATCGGGGCGAGTTGGGGCGTCCGATGGTGCGTGGTGGGCCTCGACCGAAACTGGGCCTACAACCCCAACTGCAAGATGGCACGGCCCTGAGTTGCCCGGAGCGGAGGTGCGCGCAGGCGGGGACAAGCCCGTACTGCCTTTATTTTCATTTTGTTCTTGTCTTGTTCTGTTTACCATCATAGATTGTACGGAACGATTGCGTTGGATCAATTTCCGGTTTGTTCCGGTCCCGCTTACCCAAGGGGGCGTCCATGTTGCGTGATCCGTTCCGCCTGACCGCGCGCGCCGCGGTTTTCTTCCTCGCTTGCATCCTTATCGCGGTTCCGGCCCCGGCCCAGGAGACGAAAGCCGCTGCGGCCGGCCGGTTCGATTTCTATGTGCTGGCGCTGTCCTGGTCGCCGTCCTTCTGCGAGAAGCAGAATCCCGGGCGGCGCGCGAACAACCCGCAATGCAACGGGCGGCCGTATTCTTTCGTGGTGCACGGCCTGTGGCCGCAGTTCGAGCACGGCTATCCGTCCTACTGCCAGGTGCCGGCGCCGCGCCTCGACGGCGCGTTGGCGGACAAGATGCTCGACCTGATGCCGGGCCGCGGGCTGATCTATCACGAGTGGAATCGGCACGGTACCTGCACGGGCTTGTCGCCGCAGGCTTACTTCGCGACTGTGCGCAAGGCGCATGGGCGCGTGACGGTCCCGCCAGCCTATCGCGAACTCGGCCGGCCGATCGTGGTGACGCCTGCCGCCGTGGCGGAGGCCTTCATCAAGGCCAATCCTGGGCTCACCCGCGACGATATGGCCATCGCCTGCGATCGCAAGCGGCTGACCGAGGTGCGGCTATGTCTGTCACGCGAATTCAAATTTCGCGCCTGTCCGCAGATCGTAAGCCGGTCCTGCCGTCGTGATAGCGTTTCCATGCCGGCGATACGCGGGCGACGCGGCAGTTAACCCATTCGCGCGGGAAATGGCGCATCTGTTGTGCAGATGGAATGCGCGCGGACGTCAGGCACGCACAAGTATTTTCACGTAAACGACGAATTGCATCACGTCTGATTGGGCGCGGGATTGTTGTGCATCCGCGCCATGGCGCGTCTGACTGTTGAGCAACATCGATATGCGTGGCAGACGCTACCAGGCTCTTAATCGCGCAAGCGAATAAAGGTCCGTTTCCAGACCTATAAGTCTGCGATCGCATTAATTGACCAATAAGGACGGCGTTGGCGTCGTATTGATAAAATGTGCAGAGTCCGGGATCGGCGCAAGATTCTTGTAAAAGAATTCTGCAAAATCTTATGCATGCGAATGACGCCGGGGAGCGCGTCGGTCGATGGATCGGTGCAAGGATTATTGCGGTTTCGTCATATGGTTCGCCGGGATCGGTTATGCCGTACTCTGGCCGTTCTCGGCGAACGGCGGTAGCGGCCATCCGTTCGGCGCTTCGATCGTCTGTGACGATGCGCACCACGGCATCCTGGCGGCGTTGTGCGATCTGCCTCGCCCGTTCGCGTTGCCGGTCGGGCTCCACGTCTTGGGACTTGTCGCGGCGATCATGGTCGCCGCGCGACTGTTGCTCCGCCTGCTGGACCGTTGGCGGCGGCGCCCCGGCGTCGTTCCGGCCGCGGCGCTCAACGTGCGGCTTCCCGGCGCGATTCCCACGCGGCCGCCTCCTCCGGGGCGGCGTTTACGCAAGGTGAAGCCCCGCAAGCATTTCGGCTTGCGCGGGATACCGCGCTAGATGTTATTGGCATGCAGCGCCCTACATGCCTTAACCGGAGACACTTACGTTGAACTACCGCCATGCCTTTCATGCCGGCAATTTCGCCGACGTGCACAAGCACGCGGTACTCGCTCGCATCCTGCGTTATCTGTGCGGGAAGCCCGCGCCGTTCCGGGTGATCGATACCCATGCCGGTGCGGGCCTCTACGATCTCGCCAGCGCGGAAGCGCAGCGGGGCGGCGAATGGCGCGAGGGTATCGCACGGCTGATGGCAGCTTCGATCGAGGGGCCTATCGCAACGTTGCTTGGCCCCTACCTCGAGGTGATTGGCGCGCTCAACGAACGTAGCCGTCTCGATCGCTATCCGGGCTCACCAGCGATTGTCCGCGCCTTCCTGCGTCCCCGGGATCGCCTGATCGCCTGCGAGCTGGAGCCCCGGGCCGTCGCCGCGCTCGCGAGTAATTTGAGCGGCGATCCACGCATCAAAACCATCGCCGTCGACGGTTGGACCGCGTTGTCGGCCCATCTGCCACCGAAAGAACGGCGCGGGCTGGTATTGCTGGATCCACCATTTGAAAAAGAGAATGAATTTACTCAATTGACCAACGGCCTTGCGAGGGCGCATCGCAGATGGGCGACCGGCATCTACATGTTGTGGTATCCCATCAAGGGGCGGACGCAACCGGATGCCCTGGCCAAGCGGCTGCGGCGTCTCGGCATTCCCAAATTGTTGCGGAGCGAACTGACTGTCAGTTCGCTCGCCGATCCCGACCGTCTCAACGGGTCCGGGCTGATCGTGGTCAATCCGCCATGGACGCTGGAAAAAGAGCTGTCGGTGATGCTGCCGGCCCTTGCCGAAATGCTGCGGCGCGACAGCAAAGGCGGCTATCGGCTTGACTGGCTCGCTGGCGAAAACGCAGCGGCCGGCGTCTGACGATCGCGCCCCCTTTCCACAGGCATCGAACTGGTGTCTAGTTCCATCACTGGCAGTGACGTTCCGCCTCCGCTTGTGGGGGGCCGGCGGAGTGACTGAGGCCGTCAGGGGCCGATGCTTTCCCCGACTCGTGAATGTCCGGCCGAGTCGTCGTGCGTGGGGCCGACGGCGGAGCAGTGCGGGGAAGAGGAGTTTTCCCGATGGCGCAGACTGGGACTGTGAAGTTCTTCAATACGGAGAGGGGCTACGGCTTCATCAAACCAGACGACGGCGGACGTGACGTGTTCGTCCACATCACTGCCGTCGAGCAGGCGGGGCTGAAGGAGCTGAACGAGGGGCAGCGCATCAGCTTCGACGTCGAACCGGACAAGAAGGGCAAGGGCCCCAAGGCGGTCAATCTGGTGATCACCGGCTGACGCTGACAGCGCGGGCGGCCGCGCCCAGAAACCTCAATCGACTGCGGGCAGGTCGTCCTCCCCGGTCTTATCCGGGAGCGAAACTACGTCCCATGATGATTCTGCGTTCTTCTCCTGCATCGCCGTTCGGCCGCAAGGCGCGCATCGCAGCGATCGTATTGGGTCTCGCCGACAAGATCGACGTGCGCGAGACCGACCTCAACGACCCCGCCGACAGCATCCGCGTCGAGAATCCGCTCGGCAAGATCCCGGCGCTTGTCATGGAAAACGGCAGTACCTGGTACGACTCGGCGGTGATCCTCGAGGTGCTCGATCATCTTGCCGGCGGCGGCCGCATCGTGCCGCGCGATCCGATGGCCCGCTTCGAGGTGCAACGCCTCGAGGCGCTGTGCGATGGTGCGATGGATGCCTGCATTCTCATTGTCTACGAGAGCCGCTATCGGCCGCAGGACAAGCGTGTGGACGCCTGGATCGAACGCCAGGCCGACAAGGTGACGCGCGCGCTGAAGGCGCTGGAAGCTGCGCCGCCCGGGCTCACCGACCCGCCTGACATCGGACAGATCGCGCTTGCCTGTCTTCTCGGCTACCGCGATCTCCGCTTCAGTCCCGACTGGCGCAGGGATTATCCCAGGCTGGCGGCGTGGCTCGAACGGTTTTCGACACAGGTGCCGGCCTTCGCCGAGACCCAGATCGTTGCGTAACGCAAAAGCCCCGGCGCTTTCACGCCGGGGCGGTGCACGTCCCTCGCATCCTCCGTATGTCAGAACTTGTAATTGATACCGCCGCGCACGATGCTGGTCGTGAACTCGGCATCGGAGCCGGCGACCGAACCGCCGCGGCCGAGATCGACATAGAGATATTCGACCTTGGCCGTCCACGGCCCGCTGATTTGGGCTTCGACGCCGCCGCCCGCAGTCCAGCCAGCCTTGACGTCGTCGCCGCTGCCGACACCGGCGATGTTGGTGCTGATGTTGCCGACCGCGAGACCGCCAGTGATGTAGGGCAAGAAGCGGTCGAACGAATAGCCGAGTCTGCCACGTACGGTGCCCAGCCAGTCGTTGTTCACGCTGCAGGTGGTGCCGCCGCAGGTCGCGCTGCCACCGATGTCGCTCCAGTCGATGTCGCCTTCGATGCCGAAGACGGCCTGGCCCATCTGCCAGTTATAGCCCAAGGTGCCGCCGACCACGCCGCCGTTGATGTCGAACGAGCCGGTCGAGAACGGCGCGGAGAAGTCAGACGTTCCCCAACCGTAGCCGCCGTTAACACCGACATAAGGACCGGTCCAGCTCCAGGCTGGCGGCACAAATACCGGTGCCTTGGTCGGCATCCTGCGCGGGATATCCGCTGCCGATGCCGCCGCCACGCCAAGTGCCAGTATGCCGACGCTTGCGAGCAGAACTTTTTTCATAACGCACCTCGCTTCCATTGCCATTTGCATTGCTGTTTGTACTGCGATGCCTTTGGACGGGCGCGAGTGCGCCGTCCCCCGATGAGCACCTTTAACGCGTTGCCCCGAAAATGGTTCCTCGATCGATCCGTCAATCGTCGGCACTGCGTTCGTTGCGCAACACATGATGCGTCAACCTTGCGCAGGCGATTGCGATGGACTTGCGGCGAAACGGCGGCAACCGCACGCGTTCGCGCCTTTGTTTTGAGGTGTTGTATTTTTGCAGCCGGAACTTTTGTTCCCGGCCTCAAAGGGGCGATACAACTGCGCCACAAAAATGTCTCGAGTGTTTCGTGCGCTCCCGTCGCCTGTGTCTGACGTGAGCCGACAAATCCGGAACCCGGCAAAGAAAAAACCCCGGGCCGAAGCCCGGGGTCGCTTGCACCATGTGTCAGGACGCTCGCTTAGAAATGATAGTTCACGCCGAAGCGCAGGAGGCTGGCGGAGAGGCCGTTGTCCACCCCGGTGGTCGCGAAGGTCCGGTTCGCGAGGTCGATGTAGAGATATTCGACCTTGGCCGACCAGTTGGCATTGAAGCCGTATTCCGCGCCGGCGCCGATGGTCCAGCCGACCGAGGTCTTGGATTCGTCGATGCCGGTGGCGGTGGCCGTGGCCGTGAGGTCGCCGAAAGCGAGACCGCCGGTGGCAAATGCCAGCACGCTGTAGGTCTGGAAGGCGTAGCCGACGCGGCCGCGCACGGTTCCGAACCACGGATTGGAAAACTTGTAGGGGGCGAAGGTATCGTCCGCGTCGGTCAGGTTGATGTCCGCTTCGACGCCGTAAACAAGCTGGTCACTCTGCCAGTTGTAGCCGCCCTGGACGCCGCCGGCGATACCGCTCGGTTCCGGTGTCGCGTTGGCGACCGAACCCCACTCGTAGCCGACGTTGGCGCCGGCATAGAACCCGACCCAGTTGAAAACGCGGGGTGCGCTCGGGGTCGGTGCGGAATAATAGGGCTGCGGCCCAAGATCAGCGGCTGAGGCTACGCCGCCGGCAGCAGCAACAGTCGCGATGCCTGCAGCCAGCAAAAACCTCTTCATCTTATCCTCCACTTGCTGCCGCACCGGCCCGGTCCACGGGTTTTCGGCGCGGTTCTTACTGCTTTCGCTGGCGGCCTTTGTGCGGGGTTTCCGTTGGCGAGATCGCGGGCGGAAGCCGGCCGGCAGCGGACGAAAGCACCACAAATTCGTGGAAGATTTATCGGGCTTTTGAAGTTAAACGGTTATGAATCGCTAAGTAATTCGAAGTTGTTATCCCTAAAGAAACGTTAGTTTCTGTGGGCCGGAGCGAAGAGTGGTCGAGATCGGTTCAGACTTTATTCACCATGACCGCGGCGGCCATCGGGTCCGTACCCGGCTGGCCGCGCCGGGCGCTGCGTCGTAAGACAGGAGCGATGCCGAATTCGACCCAGCCCCCGGCGCCGCGCGTCGCGCTCATCACCGGAAGTGCCCGCCGCATTGGCGCGGCCATTGCGCGGGCGCTCGCCCGCGAGGGCTATGCGGTGGTGCTGCACGCCAATCGCTCGCTGGGCGAGGCCGGGGCGCTCGCCGCCGAGATCGCGGCCGCCGGCGGCCGCGCCCGCGTTGTTCCGGGCGATCTCGCGGAGGCGGGGGCAGTCGAAGGCCTCATGGCGGGGGCGGGGGCCTTCGGCCCGCTGACGCTCCTGGTCAACAACGCCGGCGAGTTTGAGCCGGACGAGATCGAGACGCTCAGCCGCACAGGTTTCGAACGTACCATGGCGGTGAACCTGGCCGCGCCCCTGTTCCTGGCGCAAGCATTCGCCGCCCAGGCGCCGGACGACGCATCGATCGTCAATGTGCTTGATCAGCGCGTGTTCAAGCCGACGCCGCGCTTCTTCTCCTACAGCCTGAGCAAGAGCGCGCTCCACACCGCGACCACAACCCTGGCGCAGGCGCTGGCGCCGAGGGTCAGGGTCAACGCGGTGGCGCCGGGGCCGACGCTGCCGAGCCCGCGTCAGTCCGGCGCCGCGTTCGCGCAGCAGGCGGCCGCATTGCCGTTGCAACGGGGGCCGACGCCCGAGGACATCGCCGCGGCGGTGGTCTATCTGGCGCAGGCACCGGCGGTGACCGGCGTCACCATTGCGGTCGACGGCGGTCAGCATCTGGCCTGGCGCACCGCCGACAGCGACGTTGCCGAATAGCGCGAGCAGCGCATGACTCCGAAAAGCGGGAATCGTTTTTCAGACAGGATCATGCGCATTCAGGATTGGCGTATTATCTTGGTGCCATGAACGGCCGCAAGGACATCGATCCGGAAAGCGAATTACGCGAGGAGGACGAGGACTCCACGCTGCCCGAGCTTGAACTGGAAGCCGAGGGCGCTGCGCCCGGCACTCTCGCCGCCGGGCGTGCGGCGATCGCTCGCTTTGCCAGGCTCGCGCCGTCGGCACCCGGAGTCTACCGCATGCTCGACGGAAAAGGCGATGTGCTCTACGTCGGCAAGGCCAAGAGCATCCGGAAACGCGTTACTGCCTATGCGCGGCCGACCGGGCACGACAGCCGCATCACGCGCATGATCGCCGCGACGGTGACGATGGAGTTCGTCTCCACCAGGACCGAGACCGAGGCGCTGTTGCTTGAGGCCAATCTGATCAAGCGCCTGCGCCCGCGCTTCAACGTGCTCCTGCGCGACGACAAGTCGTTTCCCTATATCCTGATCACCTCGGACCATTGGGCGCCGCAAATCCTGAAGCATCGCGGCGCGCGTTCGCGGGCCGGGCACTATTACGGACCCTTCGCGTCCGCCGGTGCGGTCAATCGCACCATCAACGCCCTGCAACGGGCGTTCCTGTTGCGCTCGTGTTCGGATTCGTTTTTCGAAACGCGTTCGCGGCCCTGTCTGCTCTACCAGATCAAGCGTTGCTCAGGCCCTTGTACCAACGAGATCGATTTCGGTGGTTATTCGGAACTGGTGCGCGAAGCCAATGAATTTCTGTCGGGACGCAGCTCGTCGGTGCAGAAGGAGCTCGCCACCGAGATGGACAAGGCGGCGGAAGCGCTCGATTTCGAACGCGCCGCGGTCTATCGCGACCGGCTATCGGCGCTGTCGGCGATCCAGTCGCACCAGGGCATCAATCCGCGCAGCCTCGAAGAGGCAGACGTTTTCGCCGTTCACCAGGCCGGCGGCTACACCTGCGTTGAAGTCTTCTTCTTTCGCACCGGGCAGAACTGGGGCAACCGCGCCTACTTCCCGAAGGCTGACCGCGCGCTCGGGGCGGGGGAGGTGCTCTCCGCCTTCATGGCGCAGTTTTACGACGACAAGCCGCCGCCGCGGCTCATGCTGGTGTCGCACGAGTTCGAGGAACGTGGCCTGTTGGCGGAAGCTCTCGCCACCAGGGCTGGGCACAAGGTCGAAGTTTCGCTGCCGCAGCGTGGCGAGCGCAAGGAGCTGGTGCAGCATGCGTTGGCGAACGCGCGCGAAGCGCTGGCGCGCAAGCTGGCCGACACCTCGTCGCAGCAGAAATTGCTCTCCGCCCTGACCGAGACGTTTTCACTGCCCCGGCCGCCGCGCCGCATCGAGATCTACGACAACAGCCACATCGCCGGCACCAATGCGGTCGGCGGCATGGTCGTCGCGGGGCCGGAAGGATTCCGCAAGAACCAGTACCGCAAATTCAATATCCGCTCGGAGGATCTCGCGCCGGGCGACGACTACGGTATGATGCGCGAGGTGCTGCAGCGGCGCTTCAAACGGCTGATGGAGGAGAGCCCGCGGGTGGCGACCGAGCAGGTGGTGAGTGAGGAGGATGACGAGCTCGAGTTCCCCTGGCCCGATCTCGTCTTCATCGACGGCGGGCAGGGACAGCTCAAGGCCGCGACAGATACACTGAGCGAGCTCGGCGTCACCGACGTCCCGCTGGTCGCCATCGCCAAGGGGCTCGATCGCGACGCCGGGCGCGAGACCTTCTTCATGGCAGGCAAGAGCCCCTTCAGACTGCCGCCCCGCGATCCGTTGCTCTATTACATCGAGCGCCTGCGTGACGAGGCGCATCGCTTCGCCGTCGGCTCCCACCGTGCGCGCCGCAAGAAGGACATTCGCGAGGCAGGCCTGCAGGAAATTCCGGGGATCGGTCCCACCCGCAAGCGCGCCCTCCTGCGCCATTTCGGCACTGTGAAAGCGATCGAGCGCGCGAGTTTGCCCGATCTGGCGCAGGTGCCGGGAATTAATGCGGAGACAGCGCGAAAGATATATGAGTTCTTTCATGAGCAGGCGCGATAGCGCGCAACACAGACTCGGCGGAACGGTGAAATGATCATTCAGCGACAGGAAGACGTCACCAGGGCGGTGCTTGATGCCTACAACAACATCTCCGATCCACGCCTGCGCGAGATCGTCCAGTCGCTGGTCAAGCACCTGCACGCCTTCGCGCGCGAAGTACACCTGACCGAGGAAGAATTTCGGAAGGGCGCGGAAATCGTCGCCAGGCTGGGCCAGCTCACGACCGATAACCACAACGAAGTGGTGCTGATGTCGGGTTCGCTCGGCTTTTCCGCGCTCATCTGTCTCCTCAACAACGGTAACAACGGCCAGACCGAAACGACAGCCAATCTGCTCGGGCCGTTCTGGCGCCTGAATTCGCCGCCCACGGAAAACGGCGGCTCGATCGTGCGCTCGCCGACGCCGGGCCCGGCGCTGTTTGTCAATGCCGACGTCAGGGATCAGAACGGGAAGCCGGTCGCAGGCGCCGAGGTCGACGTCTGGCACTCCTCGCCGGAAGGCTTCTACGAGCAGCAGGATCCCAAGCAGGCGCACATGAACCTGCGCGGCAAGTTCACGACCGACAGGGAAGGGCGTTTCAGCTTCCGCAGTGTGAAACCTGCCGGATATCCTATCCCTGTCGACGGGCCGGTGGGCGATCTCGTCCGCGCCGCCGACCGCCACAACTACCGGCCGGCGCATCTGCATTTCCTGATCTTCAAGGAGGGTTTCAAGACCCTCATTTCGCAGATCTATGTCAACGACGACCCGGTGCTCGAGACCGACGTGCAGTTCGGCGTTACCCGGGCGCTGATCGGCGACTACGTTCGCCACGAGGAAAAGGCGCCGGCGGCGGACGTGACCGGGGCCTGGTACTCCCTTGATCAAACTTTCGTCATGGAGCCGGGCGAAGCTAAACTGCCCAAGCCGCCCATCCAGTAGGCGTTTGCCGGCGGCGGCCGGAAGTCGGCCTTCGACGGACGCCTCGGAATCACGGTAGCTTCCGGTTGACCTTGAGCTTTGAGGCGTGTTCCTTGCCCAAGATGAACGCCATTGGCACCAGGCCATTGCCAGCGCGCCCGCTGGCGCTGCCGAATATTCTGACCTATGCCCGAATCGTCGCCGTGCCGGTGGTGGTGGGCCTGATGTATTGGCAGTCCATCGCAGGCGGCGGGTTGTGGCTGCGCTGGGTGGCGTTGGCTGTATTCACCGCTGCCGGCGTCACCGATTTCTTCGATGGCTACCTCGCCCGCATGTGGGGACAGCAGTCCTCGCTCGGGCGCATGCTCGATCCCATCGCCGACAAGCTGCTGGTCTCGTCATGCCTGCTGATGCTGGCAGCCGAGGAGTCGATCCGCGGCTGGTCGCTGTTCGCCGCGGTGATCATCCTCTGCCGCGAGATACTGGTGTCGGGTTTGCGCGAATATCTCGCGGAATTGCAAGTCAGCGTGCCGGTGACGCGGCTGGCAAAATGGAAGACCATCGGCCAGATGGTGGCGGTCGGATTTCTGATCGCGGGCGAGGCCGGCGACAAGGTTGTACCCGGGATTACGCAAGTTGGCATCGTGCTGATCTGGGCATCCGCTATCCTTACGCTCTATACCGGCTGGGACTATTTCCGGGCCGGGCTGCGCTACGTGATGGATTAGTCGCATGTGATTCCGAAAAGCAGGTACCTGTTTTCGGACAAGGTCATGCGCAAACAGAAATGAATCGAATGAAGGTAAAGTTGCGTTATTTCGCCTGGGTGCGCGAGCGCGTCGGCAAGCCGGAGGAAGAGATCGAAGTTCCTTCGAGCGTCGCCACCATCGGCGAACTCATGGACTGGCTCGCCGGTCGTGGCGAGGAGTATGCCTATGCCTTCGAGAACCGGAAGGTCATCCGCGCCGCCATTGACCGCGCCCATGTAAAGCCCGAGCATCTCATTGGCGCGGCGCGTGAAATCGCCTTTTTCCCGCCGATGACGGGGGGCTGACCGCGGTCGAGCCGGACCGCGTGGCCGCTTCAAGCGGCCTGCGCGATGCACTACATTGTCTCCATGACCGGGAACCCCGCGACCGCTACCGTGCGCCTCCAGAGCGAGCCGTTTGACGCCGCCGCCGAGGTGGCGAAGCTCACGCGCGGCCGCACTGACGTCGGGGCCGTCGTTACCTTTACCGGTATCTGCCGCGGTGATGAGGGCAAGGAACCGATCGCCGCGCTTACGCTCGAGCATTATCCCGACATGGCGGAAGCCGAGATCACGCGCCACGTCGACCAGGCGTGGCGGCGTTGGCCGCTGCTCGGCATAACCGTGATCCACCGCTATGGCCGCATTACACCAGGTGAGGATATCGTGCTGGTGGTGACTGCATCGTCGCATCGCGAGGCTGCCTTCGCGGCAGCGGCATTCCTGATGGACTATCTGAAGACGCAGGCGCCATTCTGGAAACAGGTGGAAAAGGCAAGCGGCAATACATGGGTGGAAGCCAAGGCGACCGACGATGCGGCAGCCGCGCGCTGGCAAACCGACCGCAAAAATCAGGCGGCCGAATGAGTTCAAATACCTGCCATCAGGGAAGCACTTTCATGATCCGGCACGTGATTGTGGCATTGGCGCTTGTCACGCTCGGCCTCGCGCAGGCGGGTGCTGCTTTGGTTGCCTATTATCCGGTACCGCGCGGCGCCCATCCGCACGACGTGGCACCGGCGCCTCAAGGCAAGGTCTGGTACACCGCGCAGCATCAGGGCGCGCTTGGTCTGCTTGATCCCCTGACCGGCAAGACCATTCAGATTCCGCTCGGCCCCGAACTCGGCGCCGCATGGCGTCATCGTCGGGCCCGACCTTGCCGCGTGGGTCACCGACGGCGGGCAAAACGCCATTGTGCGCGTCGATTCCAGGACTCATGCCGTACGCCGATTCCCGCTGCCACAAGGATTTGAAGGCGCCAATCTCAATACCGCTACCTTCGACCGCAAGGGCATCCTCTGGTTCACCGGTCAAAGCGGCGTCTATGGCCGTGTCGATCCAGCGACCGGAAAGGTCGATGCCTGGAAGGCCCCGAAGGGCTACGGGCCGTACGGCATCACCACCACGCCGGAGGGCGAGGTCTGGTACGCATCCTTGGCCGGCGATCATATCGCGAAGGTCGATACGGTGAGCGGGGAGGCGACGATGGTCGCGCCGCCCAAGCCCGGCGTCGGGCCGCGCCGTATCTGGTCAGACTCCAAAGGCATGTTGTGGGTCAGCTTCTGGCGGACGGGGGAGGTCGCACGCTTCGAGCCGGGACCGCGACGCTGGTCGGTGTGGCGGCTGCCGAATTCCGACTCGGGTTGTTACGCGGTGTTCGTCGATGACAAGGACAAGGTCTGGATCAGCGACTGGGACGCCAACGCCATCCGGCGTCTGGACCCGGCGACCGGACGCATCGAAACCTTCGCCAGCAACAAACGGGGCGCCGACGTGCGGCAAATTCTCGGCCGGCCGGGCGAACTCTGGGGCGCCGAATCCGGCACCGACCGGCTGGTGGTGATCCGGGATTGACCTGTGTGGCCGCCGCGGCAGGATAGGGCCATGGCGTTCGAATCCGTTTTGAGCCGCCGGACCGTGCTGCAACTGGGCGCTGCCGGCGTCGCCTTCGCGACCGGCTTCCGGCCGGCGCAGGCCGCGCGCACGCACATCGATGCGCTTGTCCTGGCGGCGCACACGCTGCCGACCGTGGAGCAGCGCATTGAATACATTTCGCAGGCACTTCTCGGGACGCCTTATCGCGGCTACACCCTGATTGGTGGCCCGCGTCGGCCGGAACGCTTCGTGGTGCGCGACGATGGTTTCGACTGCGTCACATTCTGCGAAACCGTACTGGCAGCAGCGCGTGCGGAGCGCTTGAGCGAATTCGAAACCGAGCTGCGGCGAATCCGGTATCACAACGGCGTCATCGCCTGGCAGAAGCGCAATCACTATTTTGCCGACTGGAGCACCCGCAACGTCGCCAACGGCGTGTGCGCACGGGTGGACCTGCCGGGCGGCATCCCGATCGACAAGACCCTCACCTTTATGCGCGCTCTTGGGGTCCGGCGTGTTTCATTCGACGCCATCCCGCGCGCGAATCTCCTCGCCAACCGCAGCCAGCTCGCAACCGGCGACATCATCGGTTTTATGTCGCGCCGGCCCGGGCTCGACTATTTCCATATCGGTTTTGTGGTGGTCGGTCCCGACGGTGAATTGCTGCTGCGCCATGCCGCCCGCAGCCGAGGCCGGGTGCTCGATGAGCGGCTGGCGCATTTCCTGGCTGTCAACCGCGTGCGCCGCGTGACGCTGCTGCGGCCGCTGGAGCCGGTTGAGACGATCGAGGTGTAAAGCTTACGCCGCTTCCGCCTTGGGCTGCACCTCGGCGGTATAGTCGTCCATCAGCGTCCTGGTGATACCGCCGGGATTGAAGTTCCACTGCGCGATCTCGGACACCGCGGTGACTTCCGCCGCCGAGCCCGTGATGAAGCATTCCGAAAACCCGGTGAGTTCTTCCGGCAGGATGCGCCGCTCGATCACCTCGATGCCGCGCTGGCGCGCGAGCCCGATCACGGTCTGGCGCGTGATGCCATCGAGGAAGCAGTCGGCGACAGGGGTGTGGATCTTGCCGTCCTTGATGAAGAAGATGTTGGCGCCGGTGCATTCCGCGACGCGGCCTTCCCAGTCCAGCATCATGGCGTCGGCGTAGCCTTTGCGCTCGGCGGCGTGCTTGGAGATGGTGCAGATCATGTAGAGTCCGGCGGCCTTGGCCTTGACCGGTGCGCACCGCGGATCGGGCCGGCGGTAGTCGGCCAGATCAAGCCGGATACCCTTCAGCCGCTGCTCGGGATCGAAATAGCTCGGCCACTCCCAGGTGGCGATGGCGAGGTGGATGGTGTTCGCCTGCGCCGACACGCCCATCATCTCCGAGCCGCGCCAGGCGACCGGGCGGACGTAGGCTTCCTTCTTGCCATTCTTTTCCAGCACCAGCTTCTTGGCGGCGTCGATCTCGGCGACTGAATAGGGGATTTCGAAGTCGAGCACGTTGGCCGAGCGCTTGAGCCGCTCGGAGTGCTCGGTGCACTTGAATATCTGTCCGCCATAGGCGCGCTCACCCTCGAACACGGCGCTGGCGTAATGCAGGCCATGGCTCAGCACGTGCAGGTTGGCGTGGTCCCACGGCACGAGCTTGCCGTCGTACCATATGACCCCCTCAAGCCGGTCGTAGGACTGTGCAGCCATGAATTCCTCCTTACACGTCCCGGGGCCTTGAGCCGCGTGCCGCCTTGATGGCGCATTTTTCGCGCCTATTCCAACACTTTGCGTCGCGGGGCAACACCCGGTAAAACGGGCTTGGTCCGGCGGCGCGCCGTCGTCGAGGTTTCAATACGGCCCCGGCGGCGCCCTCAGGAACGATCGTTTCGTCCCCGGACGTCTTTTTGTAACATAAAGCCAAAATATGTCAACATGGCTGACATAAATGTGAGCGACAAGACCGCCGCCGCCCCTGCCGCCGACGGCAGCGTTGCCGAGCGCCTCGCCGCGGAGACCGCGCCGGTCTGGGACATCATCGAGCTTCTGTTCTTCGCCTATCGTGATTTCGTAGGCGACGCCGACGAAGTGCTGCACAAGCTCGGATTCGGCCGCGCCCATCACCGGGTGCTGCATTTCGTCAACCGCAACCCCGGCATGAAGGTCGCCGACCTGCTCGATATCCTCAACATCACCAAGCAGTCGCTCGGCCGCGTGCTCAAGCAGCTGGTTGACCAGGGTTATGTGGTGCAGAAGGAAGGCGCGCAGGACCGCCGCCAGCGCCTGCTCTTCGTGACGCCGAAGGGCGAGGCCCTGTCGCTGAAGCTCGCAGGTCTGCAGACCGAGCGTATCAACCGCGCCTTCGATGAGCTTGGCCCCGGTGCGCATGAGGCCGCGCGCAGCTTCCTCACCGCCGTGATTGACGGCGACAATCGCGACGGCGTGCTCCGCCTGATCGCGCGCGCCGACCGTGCCAAGCGGGACTGAATGTGCCGAATGCGCACGCACTTTTCCGTTTGCCCCCGCGAAAGCGGGAACTCAGGAGCGGCCTGTTCAGCGCTTGCCGTCCTGGATTCCCGCTTGCGCGGGAATGAGCGGCGCATGGATCAACGCCGATGAGCCTGCCCGACACGCTGGCCGACGACGCCCCGCATCTCCTGGTGGTCGATGACGATCGGCGTATTCGCGATCTGCTTTCCCGTTTTCTGGCCAGCGAGGGTTATCGCGTCACGACCGCCGAAACGGCAGCTGACGCGCGTGCGAAGCTCGCGGGGTTGAGCTTCGATCTGCTGATTCTCGATGTAATGATGCCGGGCGAAACAGGTTTCGATTTCGCAGAAGCGCTGCGCAGCACCGCCAACAACGTACCGATCCTGATGCTGACCGCGCGCGACGCCGCCGAAAGTCGCATCAAGGGTCTGGAAATCGGCGCCGACGATTATCTCTCCAAGCCGTTCGAGCCGCGCGAACTGTCCTTGCGCATCGCCAACATCCTCAAGCGCACGCAGCCGGTGGCGGCGCCGGCGGCCGAGTCCGTATGCTTCGGGCCGTTCGTCTACCACCTGGCGCGCGGCGAACTGCGCAAGGGCGACGAGGTCATCCGTCTCACCGACCGCGAGCGCGAGATGTTGCGCGTCCTGGCGGTGGCGCCCGGCGAAACCGTGCCGCGCATGGCGCTCGCTGGCAATGGCGGCACCGTGAGCGAGCGGGCGGTCGATGTGCAGATCAACCGCCTGCGCCGCAAGATCGAGAACAATCCCGCCAACCCGCTCTTTGTGCAGACCGTGCGCGGCGTCGGCTACCGGCTGGTGACGACGATATGACCAGCCTCGACGTCAGCATCGCGCGGGTGCGCAGTGCGCTCAACGAGAGCTGGCGTTTCATCAACGATTTGCCGACCACGCGCGCGCTGGTGTGGGCCGCCGGTCAGTTGCAGACCGGCTGGCGGCGCTTCGCACGCTGGCTCAACAGCGTGATGCCGAAGGGCCTCTATGCCCGCGTGCTGCTGATCATCATCCTGCCGATGGTGATCCTGCAGTCGGTGGTCGCGTTCGTGTTCATGGAGCGGCACTGGAGCCTGGTGACGCAACGCCTTTCGGCCGGCGTGGTGCAGGACGTCGCTGCGCTGATCGACGTCTACCGCGAGTATCCGCAGGACAAGGACCGCGCCAGAATCAAGAAGATCGCCCAGGAGCGACTCGGTCTGGTGGTCGATTTCCTGCCACTCGGCGATCTGCCGCCGCCGGGGCCGAAGCCTTTCTTCTCGCTGCTCGACCAGGCGCTGTCGGTCGAGATCCGCAAGCAGATCGGCCATCCGTTCTGGATCGACACGGTCGGCAAATCGGCACTGGTGGAAATCCGCATCCAGCTCAAGGACACGGTGATGCGTGTCTTCGCCCGCCGCAGCGCGGCCTACGCCTCCAATTCCGAAATCTTCCTGATCTGGATGGTTGGCACCTCGCTGATCCTGATTACCATTGCGGTGATCTTCTTGCGCAACCAGATCAAGCCGATCCTGAGATTGGCCGACGCCGCCGAAAGCTTCGGCAAAGGCCGCGACGTGCCCAATTTCCGGCCGCGCGGCGCGCGCGAGGTAAGGCAGGCGTCGGTCGCCTTCATGGAGATGAAGACGCGTATCGAGCGCGCCATCGAGCAGCGCACGGCTATGCTGGCCGGCGTCAGCCATGATTTGCGCACCGTGCTCACCCGTCTGAAACTGGAACTGGCACTGATCGGCAGCACGCCGGAAGTCGAAGCCATGAAGCGCGACGTCGACGAGATGGCGCGCATGCTGGAAGCCTATCTCGCCTTCGCGCGCGGCGACCTTGGCGAACAGTCGGCGGAAACCGACATGGCCGAATTCCTGGAGGAACTGAAGACCGACGTAGAACGCGACGGCCATCAGGTCAATGTGGTATTCCACGGGCCGCCGGTCGTCACCGTGCGGCCGGCCGCGTTCAAGCGCTGCCTCTCAAACCTGGTTTCGAATGCTGCGCGCTTCGCGCACACGATTTCGATCACCGGCCATCGCGACCATCGCTGGCTGACCTTCACCATCGACGATGATGGCCCGGGTATTCCGGCGGAGATGCGCGAGGACGTGTTCAAGCCGTTCCTGCGGCTCGATGATGCGCGCAATCAGGACCAGGGCGGCACCGGCCTGGGGCTGGCGATTGCGCGCGATATCACCCGCTCACACGGCGGCGAAATCATGCTGGGCGATAGTCCTCTGGGCGGCTTGCGCGCGACGGTGCGCGTGCCGGTGTAGGAAGCCTACGCGGCTTCCATATCCTCGTCCCGTTCCTCGCGTCGGCGGCGGCGGCGCCAGCGCGGTCCCCGCAGGATGCATGCCGGCAGCATGCAGAGATCGTCGAGAAAGCCGACCCAGCGCTCGGCGCTGGCGAGACCGCGGTCGAGCGCCGCCATGGTCTGGTCGTGGCCGGGCTCATCGTCGTCGACCCAAGTGTCGAGCACGCGCGCGAACATCAGCGCGGCGCCTTGGGCGCGCATGGCACCGCGCGGTCCGCTGGCGGAAATGCCGGCGGCTTCAAGCATCCAACGTTGCGAGCGGACCGCGATGCCGTTTAGCGCCATCGCCAGGCCGGGATGGCGGCGCGCCGAACGCATCATCGAGCGGACCGCGTCCTTGTAAGGCTCCATCGCTTCCAGTCTGCGCATCAGCACGTCGAATAACCGCTCTCGCGCCGGCTCGTCGGCGAGTTCAGCGTCGCCCACGGCCAGCACCTTGCGGTCGATATCCTTCACGTGGGCGGCGAAGATTGCCATCACCGAGCCGAACTCGGCGCGGAGCTGGGAGAGCTTGAGTCCGGCGCGGCCGGCAACCTCGGCGAGGCCGATGTCCTCGAACGGCTGCTCGGCGAGCAGCGCCATCAGCGCATCGACAGCCTTGTCACGGTCCGAGGTGCCGCGCGGGGGCAGGGTGCTCCGCGGGGCCTTGCGGGTGCTTTTCGCTTTGCGTGCCGTTTTGCGGGCCATAGCGACCTCCTGGGCGGCTTCTGCTTCCGCCTAATCTAGGACCGCAATGCCGCCCAATCCAGTGCGGAACCCGAACGAGTTCAGGCGGAATTTAGCGGGCAAGTTCGCGCGAGCGGCGCGTTGCGGCCGCGACGGCCTCGGTCAACAGGCGCTCGAAGCCGTCGGAGCCCATCAGCACGGAAAGGGCGGCGGCTGTCGTGCCGCCGGGCGAGGTGACGTTCTGCCGGAGCGTGCCGGCATCGTGCGTCGAAAGGTGGAGGAGTTCGCCGGAGCCGGCCACGGTCTCCCGCGCAAGGCGGGCCGCGAGCGCCGGTGGCAGGCCGGCGGCGACGCCGGCTTGCGTCAGGGCTTCAGCCAGCAGGAAGACGTAGGCCGGCCCGGAACCGGAAACGGCGGTGACTGCGTCCATCAAAGCTTCGTCCTTGACCCATTCGACAAGGCCGGTGGCGGCGAGCAGCTCGCTCGCCAGCTTGCGCTGGCGCGCCGAGACCCTGGCGTTCGGTACCGCCACGGCGATGCCGCGGCCGATCGACGCCGGCGTGTTGGGCATGGCGCGCACGATCGCGGTGCCGGCGGGCAGCGCGTCGGCAAGGAACTGAAGCGGGCGGCCCGCCATGATGGAGAGCGCCAGCGTCCGCTTGCCGACATAACCGTCAAGCGCCGGCATCGCGTCGTGAGCGATCTGCGGCTTGACCGCGATGACGATCGCCGCGGCCTCGCTGGCCGTTTTGGGATTGAGCCTGACGCCGCGGCGGACGAGCGCTTTCACCGGTTTGGCGGGATGCGGCTCAAGTACCGTGACCTTGCGCGGATCCAGCCCGCGCGCGAACCAGCCTTCGAGCATGGCGAAGCCCATCTTCCCGGCGCCAAGCAGGACGAGACGGCCGGGGAATTTGGCGAGAGGCTTCCTGGCGGCAGGTTTTTTCACGGCGGCGGTTTTTTTCATGAGGGCATGATAGCGGCAATGGTCCTGATCGGCCACGTACGGGCGTTGCCATGCGGGCAGCACCAGGCCAAGCTTGCTGCGCCATGGACATTGCGGCCGCACATGACTGCCTTGTTGAGGACCTCGCCGGCGAGGTCTTGGCGACGCTCGGCACCGGCCGTCAGATGGTGCCGTTTTCCGGCCGTGCCGGCGGACTGACCGTCGACGATGCCTATCGCGTCCTGGCCCGGCTCGGCCAGGCGTTCCAGGCGCGCGGCGAGCGCCTCATCGGCCGCAAGATCGGCTTCACCAATCGGACGATCTGGCCGGAATACGGCGTCTACGCGCCGATCTGGGGCTTTGTCACCGACCGCACCGTGCGCGATCTCCCGGCGGGCGCCGCCCTGCCGCTCGCGGCATTTGCCGAACCGCGCATCGAGCCGGAGATCGTGTTCGGCCTGTCGCGCGCGCCCGCGCCCGGCATGGACGACGCGGCCCTCGCCGGCTGCATCGACTGGATCGCGCACGGATTCGAGATCGTGCAATCGCTGTTCCCGCGCTGGAAATTCGCGCCGGCCGACACGGTGGCCTGCAACGCCTTGCACGGCGCGCTGCTGATCGGTCCACCTCACCCGTTCCAGTCGCGCGCCGCGGAATGGCTGCGCGACCTGGCCGCGTTCGAGATCGACCTCGAATGCAACGGCGCCGTGGCCGACCGCGGCCATGCGGCGAACGTGCTCGACAGTCCGTTTCTCGCGCTGCGCCATCTGGTCGAGCTGCTCGCGCAGGACCGGGTCAACCCGCCGCTTGCGGCAGGCGAAATCGTCAGCACCGGGACGCTGACGCGGGCCTTGCCGGTGGCGCCGGGCGAAAGCTGGCGCACGCGTCTGCGCGGGCTTCCGATCGACGGGATTGAGCTGCGGTTCGCTTGATGCCGTCTACGCCTCGCCGGATGTCTCGAACATCGCGGCGGCGAGGGCTTCCTTGGCACCCTTGCCGGCCCAGACCACAAACTGGAAGGCCGAGAAATAGCGCTCGCAGCAATCGAGCGCGGTCGACAGCAGTGACTCGCACTGCTGGCCGGAGGCTTCCACCCCGCCGGTCAGCACCAGCGCGTGACGGAACATGACCAGGCCCTGCTGAGTCCAGAGATCGAAATGGCCAATCCACAATTGCTCGTTGAT
Organism: uncultured Pseudomonadota bacterium; assembly: GCA_963773715.1. Lineage (GTDB taxonomy): Bacteria > Pseudomonadota > Alphaproteobacteria > Rhizobiales > Xanthobacteraceae > Pseudolabrys. The sequence continues at coordinate 282,586 of CAVZCM010000004.1, forward strand.
CATAGAGATCAGCGCCTGCACTTCGACCTGGCGGCGTTCCGGCACCTTGAGGTCGAACGCGCAGGCCAGATGCAGCGCTTCCAATTCGTTCATCCAGGTGTAGGAAAGCTGGTAGTCGGTCCAGCGGCCGGTCACCAGGATGGTGATCTCGTCGTCGCCGGCGCGCTCGAACGACCAGTCATGGCCCGACGCCAGCCGTTCGACCACGTCCAGCGGGTTGATGCGTGGTTCATCCGTGTAGCTGATGTGGGACATACCGTCTCCGCTTTGCCGCATGGAGCGATTGGAAAACGCACGCCGCCACACGCTACCGGAAGACCCGACCGGGCCCGGACCACAGGGTTAACTCTTAGGGATACCGGATGCCTCGCCGCCGACCGAATCAGAGACCCGATTACTATAACCTGCTCGAATCCGCCGCCAAAGCCATCGTTGATGCTTCAGTGAGCCGTGATTTGCCGGGGTGAGGCAACGGCGCGAGCCGGAATCTCCACAAGCAATCCTGCGACAAGATGAATCGGTCGTGGATAACTTGCCGCCGGGCTCCCGACGAATGATCGGCAGCAGGCCCTCATGCCGATAGGGCGAAACGCCGGTCAACGGAGGGCATTATCCGGCTGCCACCGGAAAAATGCGCAAGCGATTCATATTGCTCGAAAATCCTGAGCCGTCAGTCAAACAGGCTCGACACCAACTCTTCCACCGCCGTGCGATGGATGGCTTCGCCGATCAGTGGCGCGATCGGCAGCGTGCGGATGTTGGGCGCCGCCGTCACCGCGTCGGTTGCCTGAATGGAGTCGGTGATTACCAGCTCCTTGAGCCGCGAATTGGCAATACGCGTGACCGCGCCGCCCGACAGCACACCGTGGCTGATGTAGGCGTAGACATCCTTGGCGCCATGCTCGAGCAGCGCGTCGGCAGCGTTCACCAGGGTACCGCCGGAATCGATGATGTCGTCGATCAGCACACAGGTGTGACCATCGACCTCGCCGATGACGTTCATCACTTCGGATTCGCCCGGGCGCTCACGCCGCTTGTCGACGATGGCGAGCGGCGCATTGATGCGTTTGGCGAGGCCGCGTGCGCGCGCCACGCCGCCCACGTCGGGCGACACCACCATGACGTTCTCCAGATCAAAGCGCTCCCTGATGTCGCGCACCATCAGCGGTGAGGCGTAGAGGTTGTCGGTGGGTATGTCGAAGAAGCCCTGGATTTGTCCGGCGTGCAGGTCAAGGGTCATCACCCTGTCGACACCGGCGCGGGTGATCAGGTTGGCGACCAGCTTGGCGGAGATCGGCGCACGCGGTCCGGGTTTGCGATCCTGACGGGCGTAGCCGAAATAGGGGATTACCGCCGTGATGCGGCGCGCGGAGGCGCGGCGCAGCGCATCGATGACGATCAAAAGCTCCATTAAATGGTCGTTGGCCGGAAACGAGGTCGACTGGATGACGAAGACGTCAGCGCCGCGCACGTTTTCCTGGATTTCGACGAATATCTCCATATCGGCGAAACGCCGCACCACCGCCTTGGTCAGTGGTGTGTTCAGATAGTCGCCGATCGCCTGTGCCAGCGCGGGATTCGAATTGCCGGCAACGAGTTTGATCGCCCCGTTCTTGCCCGACATTCGAAGATCCTCACGTTACGTATCGCCGCAGGCGCGGTGGTCATAACAAGGTGGGGGGGAACCGGCAATACGGCTCAAAACCGTTGTCCCGCAGCTTTTCCCGCCAAGGTCAACGGATTTTGCGGTTCAGTGCCGGGTAGCGGCCAGGGTGACCGTTTCGCCGCCGGAAACCGCCGACAAGGGCAAGGGGCGGCGGGTTGGCAGCGGTACGGCGTCTGTCCTTGCGGTGTTCAGCACCTCTGGCGCCCGGACTGCAACAGGGTCCGCATTTGGCTGGAAGACGCGGAAGATACCCGCAGCCTCCGGGGTCGAAAGGTCCGGCACTGCAAAGGCGACTTGCGGCCCGCCCATGTCCGGGGTGCCTGGCGCCACCGCCGGGGAGGTGAGGAAGGTTGCGAGCTCCGCCATGCTGCTCATCGCGATCCGTTGCATCATGGCATCATCGGCGGCCTTCCAGCCCCGTTCCCGTCCGGCCTTGGCGGTCTCACTGCCGCTGATGCGCAGGGCGCGCCGCTGGTCGTGATCGAATACGTCCCAGACCCATGAGATGGTGGTCTTGCCATTTTCCACGGTGGCGGCGAGGTAGCCGCGCACGCGATAGGCAGACGGCCCCTCACGCGAGATCACGGCGACCCGGCGCACTTGCGCCTCGTTATTGAGGTCCTGAATCAGCGCGCGGAATTGGGTTTCGGGGAGGCCGTCGATCGATTCAAAAGCGACGGTTGCGCCGCGTGGCTGCGCGGATGCGACGGTCGGCCTGGTGTCAGAATTACAGGCGGCGAGCGTCAGGGCAGCGGCGATCGCGAGACCCGCCACGCTCAATAACCGCGACGCAGCACGTGCTGCGCGCCGACCCCGACTCCACTGCATGACACCCCTGTGGCCGCTTTTCTGGTTTTGGCGCTTTCGCGCTTTCGTCCCCGGCCGGAGTTCAGGGTACCGGCCCGCGGGCGTCGGAGTCCAGCAGGCCAGGCACGCGTTGTGGAAACGTCAGGTTGCAAGCGCAATGGCGCTGATGTGGCGTCCGTAGTCAGGTTCTCCGTGCCGGGTCATGCGGCGGTAGCTGTAGAAGCGCTCGGGCTCGGCGTATGTGCACAGCCGCAAATCCTCGAAATTGCCGATGCCGGCGCGCTCCGCGCGCGCCGCGATGTAGCCGGGCAGGTCGAACATGGCGTGGTCGGCGCGCATGGATGGCGCGAAGAAGCGCGCATTGTCCGTATCCGCAGCGAGGAAGCGTTCGACGAATTCCGGGCCGACTTCGTAATTTGCCTGGCCGATGGTGGGTCCGAGCGCCACAGCGATGCGCTTGCGGCTGGCGCCCAGACGTTCCATGGCGTCGACCGTCGCTTCGATTACGCCACCGAGAGCGCCCCGCCAACCGGCGTGCGCCGCGCCGATCACGCCGGCTTGCGGGTCGGCGAACAGCAGCGGTCCGCAGTCGGCGGTGGATATACCGATCGCCAGCCCCGGCGTGTTCGTGATCAGGGCGTCGGCGCGCGGGCGCGTCTGCTCGGCCCAGGGACAATTGACCACCGCCACGTCGGGTGAATGAATTTGATACGGCGTCAGCAGCCGATCCGGCGCGACGCCCAGCGCCGCCGCCATCCGGGCGCGATTTTCGACGACCGCAGCGGGCGCGTCGTCCGAACCTGCACCGCCATTGAGGCTCGCATAGACCCCCTGCGACACGCCGCCGGTGCGCGTGAAGAACGCGTGGCGGATCGGGGTAAAGCGGGCGAGCGAGCTTGCTTGCAGCATGGGCTATCCGGTTGTGGCGGCGCGACGGAGACTTCAGGTCTCGAAGGCGGGCGGCACGCCCACCGCCGGATGAGCGAACGCGGCGGCCTTGAACAGGCCGCCCATCTCGCCCGGTCCGTGGCCGGTCAGGCGCGCGAAGGCCTTGTCGAGGTCGACGGCGCTCGGCTGCGAAGCGTGCGCCTTCAGCTTGGCCGCGCGCGTTTCGATGCCGAGCCGGAACAGCAACTGTCCTTGCGTGATGGTCCCGTACGCACGGGCGCCCATCGCTTCCACCGCCCGCGCGAGCGCTTGGAAATCGACATGGGCGGTGAGGTCGACGTGACCGGGCCAGCCCAGCACGTCCGCATAAGCGTGGCGGCCCACTGCCTGCAGCGTGTCGCCGGCGGCGCTTTCGGCGTGGCCGTAGTCGATTACAAGCGCCGCGCCGCCGTGACGCGCAATGCGCCGACCCAATTCCATGGCTTCGGTTTCGGCGCGCCATTCGAAGATGGCGCCGGCTGGCGCCGCGCGCACCGCCGGCGGCAACAACGTTTCGAATCCCGGCAAAGGCTCTGGTGCGATGGTGAAAGCGAGATGACCGCCGTTGTCGATTTCGATCTGACGCTCGTGCCAGCCGGATGCGGTTTTTACCGCCTGACTAACCGGCAAGGCGTCGAAGAATTCGTTGGCGATGATGATGGCGGGCCCTTCCGGGACTTCATCGAGGCTCGGATGCCAGGTTGTCCGCACATCCTGGCCGGCGAGGGTGCGTTCCTGGTGCGCCTGCATGGCGGGACTGATTTCGACCAGGTGCAGCGCGACGGCCGCGCGGAAAGCCGGCAGCACTTTCACCGCGCGCAGCGCGTCGTTCATCAGGGTGCCGCGGCCCGGACCGAGTTCGACGATGTTGACACTCTTGGGCGAGTCCATGCGGGTCCATACCGCCGCCATCCACAGACCGATCAACTCGCCGAACATCTGGCTGATCTCGGGCGAGGTGATGAAATCACCGCCAGCGCCCAGCGGATCGCGGGTGCGGTAGTAGCCGTGCTCCGGATCGCCAAGACAGAGCGCCATATATTCGCCGACGGGCATGGGCCCCGCGACCGCGATGCGGCGACGGATTTCGGTATCCAGTGGCAGGGTGTCGGTTTCCGGCGGCAGGGGGTCGGCCAAGGCTACGCTCACGGCTCACTCCGTAACGGCTTGCGCTTCACAGCGTAGATGATGAAGCAGAGGCCCGCCAGGAACAACGGGATCGACAACAATTGCCCCATGGTAGCGCCGCCCCACAGGAAGCCAAGCTGGCGGTCGGGTTCGCGGAAGAATTCGCAGAAAATGCGAGCGACCGCGTAAACGCATGCGAATGAACCGATAATCAGCCCCGGCCGTTTCAGCGCGCCGGCCCTGATCAGGAGGTAAAGCACGGCGAGCAGCAACAGGCCTTCCAGCGTTGCCTCGTAGAGCTGGCTCGGGTGGCGCGGGATTGGGCCACCCGAGGGAAACACCATGGCCCAGGGCACGTCGGTCGCCCGGCCCCAGAGCTCGCCGTTGACGAAATTGGCGAGGCGACCGAGGAACAGGCCGATCGGCCCGACCGCGCAGGTGATGTCACCGAGCGAGAGGATCGAAATGCCGCGCTTCTTCGCGAACAGGATCACCGCGACCACGCAGCCGGTGAAGCCGCCGTGAAACGACATGCCGCCGTGCCATAGCTGGAAGGCCTGCAGCGGGTGTTCGGCGAAGTAGGGCAGGTTGTAGAACAGCACATAGCCGATGCGGCCGCCGAGGATGATGCCGAGCGTCACCCACAGGACGAAGTCGTCGAAATCGGTGACAGTCAGCGGCGCCCGTCCGCCCCAGTTGCGCTCGTTGCGGATGATGGCGCGGGCGTAGACCCAGCCCAGGAGGATGCCTGTGATATAGGCAAGCGCGTACCAGCGGATCGCGAAGGGCCCTAGATGCACCAGAACGGGATCGAATTGGGGAAACGGGATGACGAACAAGGGCATGGCGTTTTCCGCTTTGGAACCTGCACGCGATCCGAATGGCGTGTCCCGGATCCCTGACCGGAATTGGCTCCGGCATCCGGACAAGATCACGCACCAGGAATTTAATGCGCGCCCCCGCGCGCTATCTGCGCGGGGTTTGTGTTAGCATGGCGGCTCTTGCAGCGGGATGACGCAATCGCCATTGTCGACAGCTGACCGACCCGGAGACGTGCGATGACCCAGACCAACAACCGCATTTTCGACGAAATGGCCCGTCTGATGAACGACGCCGCCGGGGTTGCGCAAGGTGTCCGTCGCGAATTCGACACCCTGTTTCGGGGGCAGGCCGAGCGCATGTTGCGCGACCTGGATATCGTCCAGCGCGAGGAGTTCGAGGCCGTCAAGGAGATGGCCCGGCTCGCCCGCGAGGAGAACGAGGCGCTGAAGGCCCGGATTGCCGCGCTGGAGGCCGGTGGCGCCGCCAAACCGGAGACGGCGAAGGCGCGCAAGCCCGGCGACGACGGCGACGCCATCGAGCCGGCGGCGGACTGACGCCATCGAGCCGGCGACCAGCGTTTTTCCGGGCCAGAGGAGCGCCGGTTCCGCCGCCCGGGTACGCGACAAGGCAAAGGCCCCCCGGTTTTCTGCCTTTTCTTGCCCTTTCAGGGGCTTGCGGCTATAACCCCGCCGACCCTGCGGCCCCCGGCACCCCTGGAGGCACGCCGCAGCGTTCATGGGCGGCAAAAAGCCGCCTTTTTCCATAGGCTTAGAAGGATACGAGACGATGGCTTCCGTGCAGGAAATGAAAGCGACGGTGCGTCCGAAAGGCGGCAAGGGGGCCGCCCGGTCTGCGCGTCGCTCCGGCCGCGTGCCGGGCGTGATCTACGGCAATAACGAACCCCCGATGATGGTGCTGATCGAGCACGACGAGCTGAAGAAGCGCATCTATCAGGGCCGCTTCCTCACCACGCTCTACGAGCTCGAGGTCGAAGGCAAAAAGCATCGCGTGATCCCGCGCGACTTCCAGCTCGACGCACTCAAGGATCTGCCGATGCACGTCGATTTCCTGCGTGTGGCGGAAGGCGCCAAGATCCGCGTGCACATCCCGGTGCACGTGCTCAACACCGACCAGTCGCCCGGCGTGAAGCGGGGCGGCTCCGTCAACGTCGTCACGCACAGCGTCGAGGTGGAATGTCCGGCCGACGCGATCCCGGAGTCGATCGACGTCGACATCACCGGTCTTGAGATCAGCCACTCCAAGCACCTCACCGACGTGGCACTGCCGTCAAACGTGCGCGTGATCGGACGCCCCGACATGACACTGGTGACCGTGGTGCCGCCTTCCGGCTACGCCGAAGAGCAGAAGGCTGCTGCCGAAGCGGCCGCCGCCGCTGCCGCCGGAGCCGCTGCTGCGCCCGCCACCGAAGGCGCTGCCGCCGCTGCGCCTGGTGCCGCGCCCGGCGCCGCACCGGCTGCCGGTGCCGCCGCCGCGCCTGCCGCAGAGAAGGAAAAGAAGTGAGGCGGCGCGCAAGCGCCCCTTACATCTTTCCTGTCTGTCTGGTCGGAGGACGGCGGCAACGCCGTTAACGCCATGCTGCTCCTCGTCGGCCTCGGCAATCCCGGTACCCGTTACACCGGCAACCGCCACAACGTCGGCTTCATGGCGGTGCAGGCGATCGCGCGCCGCCACAACATTTCGCCCTGGCGCCGCAAGTACCAGGGCGTGGCGGTGGAGGGCGTGATCGCCGGCGAGCGCGTGCTGCTGCTGTTGCCCGGCACTTACATGAACGAGTCGGGGCGCGCGGTGCAGGAAGCCGCGCGTTTCTACAAGACCGGGCCCGGTCAGATTCTGGTATTCCACGACGAGCTCGAGCTTTCGCCCGGCAAGGTGCGGGTGAAAGTCGGCGGCGGCAACGCCGGCCACAACGGCCTGCGCTCGATCTCGTCGCACATCGGCAACGACTACAAGCGCGTGCGCATCGGCATCGGCCATCCCGGCGACAAGAACCTGGTCGAACGCTACGTGCTGCAGGATTTCGCCAAAGACGAATGGCCCTGGGTGGAAGAGCTGTGCGACGTCATCGCCGAAAACGCAGGCCTGCTGGTCGACGGCAAGGACGCCAGCTTCCAGAACAAGGTGCACCTGGCGATGGTGGCGAAGGGCTTCGGGGACAAAGAGGAGCCGGACGGCTCCGAATGAAGAATTAGACAGACGCGGACACATCCATGGGCTTCAAATGCGGTATCGTCGGCCTGCCCAATGTCGGCAAATCGACGCTGTTCAACGCGCTGACCGAGACGGCGGCGGCACAGGCGGCCAATTATCCGTTCTGCACCATCGAGCCGAACGTGGGCGAAATCGCGGTGCCGGATCCGCGGCTGGAGAAGCTCGCCGCGCTCGGCAAGTCGGAAGAGATCATCCCGACGCGCATTACCTTCGTTGACATTGCCGGTCTCGTGCGCGGCGCCTCGAAAGGCGAGGGGCTCGGCAACCAGTTCCTCGCCAACATCCGCGAGGTCGACGCCATCGTGCATGTGGTGCGTTGCTTCGAGGATCCGGACGTCACACACGTCGAGGGCAAGATCGATCCGATCGCCGACATCGAAACCATCGAGACGGAGCTGATGCTGGCCGATCTCGAGTCGCTGGAAAAGCGCGTCGATAATCTGACCAAGAAGGCCAAGGGCTCCGGCGAGGACGTCAGGCAGGCAAAGGAAATGCTCGAACTGATCAACCGCGCGCTGGTGCTGTTGCGCGAGGGCCAGCCGGCGCGTTTCGTCGAGCGCAAGCCGGAAGAGGAGAAGCTTTTCCATTCGCTCGGACTGTTGACCTCGGCGCCGGTGCTGTACGCCTGCAATGTCGACGAAGGCGACGCTGCGACCGGCAACGCGTTCTCCCGGCAGGTGGAAGCGCGGGCCGGGGAAGAGGGCGCGGTCGCGGTGGTGATCTCGGCCAAGATCGAGTCCGAAATCGCTACGCTGCCGTCGGAGGAGCGCAAGGAATTCCTCGCCGCGGTGGGCCTGACGGAGACCGGGCTCGATCGCCTGGTGCGCGCCGGCTATGCCCTGCTCCATCTGGTGACCTATTTCACCGTCGGTCCGAAGGAGACGCGAGCCTGGACCATCACGCAGGGGACGAAGGCGCCGGAGGCGGCGGGCGTGATCCACACCGATTTCGAAAAAGGCTTCATCCGCGCCGAGACCATCGCCTATAACGACTACATCGCCTGTGGCGGCGAGGTTGGCGCCAGGGAAGCCGGCAAGATGCGGCTGGAAGGCAAGGACTATGTGGTCGCCGACGGCGACGTGATGCATTTCCGTTTCGCGACGTAGGGACAATTCCGGGTCCGCGAGCTTCGCTCGCGTCCCGGAATGACGTATGAAGTGAACATGCCGAAACTCCATTGGGAAGACTTCAAGCCGGGCGACGTCGCCATCTACGGCCCGCGGCGGGTGACGCGCGAGGAAATCGTTGCCTTCGCCGCCGAGTTCGACCCGCAGCCCATGCATCTCGACGAGACCGCCGCCAGCGCCACGTTGCTGGGCGGGCTGGCGGCTTCCGGTTGGCACACCTGCGGCCTGATGATGCGCGTTCTCGTCGACGGTCTGCTGAGCAATGCCGCGTCCGAGGGCGCGCCCGGCGTCGACGAGGTGCGTTGGCTCAAACCCTTGCGGCCCGGCACCGAAATCCGCGTGCGCACCGTGGCGCTTGAAAGCCGGCCTTCGGCGAGCCGGCCGGAGCGCGGCTTTGTCAAATTCCGCTTCGAGGTCATCGACGAGCAGGACGCGGTGCTGATGGACCTGGTGTGTTCGCAGATGCTCGTGCGCCGCGTGCCGGGAGCGCCGGCGTGAAGTATTTCGAAGACCTGAAGGTCGGCGAGACCATCGCGCTCGGCCGCTATACCTTCACCGCGGACGAGATCAAGGCCTTCGCCCGCCGTTTCGATCCGCAGCCGTTCCACGTCGACGAGGCAGCTGCGGAGGAATCGCATTTCGGCGCGCTGGTCGCCTCCGGCTGGCATACCGCGGCGATCTGGATGCGGCTGATGGTGGACCACCGCCGGCGCATGGCCGAAGCCGCGCTGGCCCGCGGCGAGCCGGTCGCCGGCATCGGTCCCGCACTCGGGTTCCGCAAGCTGAGATGGCTCAAGCCGGTCTATGTTGACGATACCATCGAATACGCCAGCGAGGTGATCGAACTGCGTCCTTCCGGCAGCCGGCGCGATCAGGGGCTGATGACGTTGCGCTCGACCGGTGTAAACCAGAACGGCGTGCTGGTGTTCTCCTTCATCAGCACCACCTTTGTCGAGCGTCGCTCCGGCGGACCGTGAGCGCCATTCCGTCGATGCCGGCTATTGTGATCGGGCACCGGCGCGCACCTTGGCCCGTTTCGATACGGCGTTGAGCAGCCCGTTGAAATAGGGGCCGAACAGGAAGGCCTCGCCCGATCCGTCGCCGTACATGCCGTCGTGGGTTCTGACCATGACGTTGACCGGTTCGGTGCATGCGTCGAGTGAGTTGGCGATCAGCTCGAGGATCTGCTCGCGCCGGAGATCCGGCTGATAGCGCGGATCGGACACGACATTGCTCACGATGCAACGGGTGGTCCGCGCCACCAGCGGGCGCAGCGCGGCGTCCTTCTGCGGAACCGACATCTCAAGCGGATTTCGGACCGCTGGCGCGGGAAGCGGGGATTCGAGGGATACATTCAACACAAGCGACAACCCGAACAGGGTTTCGATGATCATCTCTTGATGCCTCGTCGAATCAGCGTCTGGTAATTTGGTAGCGCATGGAACGGCGGGCCGCACGGGAAATATTGCCCGGCGGCAGAACACCGACGCGTGTGGGCCCGCCGCTGCCGGAACCAGGTCGTGCTGTACGCAGTTGTTACGATCATGACAGCCGATCCGAACGGGCGACCCGAAGACGCGCCGGGCGCGATCCTGAGCACCGGCGCCGATCAGCCGATGAGCGCAGAACAGGCCGCCGCGCTCAGGCGGCTTTCCATTGACGCCTACGAACCGGAAGCCTTCACCGAGCATCTGACCCGGCGCGAAGCGGAACGGCGCATCGCTGTCTTGCAGGCGAAACTGACGCGGCTCGATGCGCCGCCTCACACCTTGTGACTCCGATCAGCCATACCGCATGGATCGTCGGGCGGAACGAAACCGCTACGCCTGCGTTGCCAAACCAGTATTCGAACAATGCCGAGGAGCGGCGGGCGAAATGGCGGACAAGAACGCACTTGGAATGATCGGCCTTATGCTGGGAGCCGCGACCATGTTCGTGGTGAGCGTGGGTGCGGTGGTGGTGAGCGACCATATCAGCGGTCGGGTGCAGTTCGCTGACAGCGCGCCGCTGGTGACGGCGTCGGCAAAACTTGAGGCAACGAAGGTTCATTGATTGTCCATTAGCGCCGCATGTGCGGTTCGCATGAAAAACGCCCCATCGCCGGCGCGGCGACGGGGCGTTGATACTTCATCCTGATGTTCACTCGGCAGCGGGCGGGCTGTTTCTGGCCGGTGCGCTCTTCCACTGCGTCACGCTTTCGCTGATCACCTTCATTGCGGTCATCGCCGCGTGGCTCAGGCTGGCATAACCGGCGATCTCGCGGCTGACGCGCTCGCCTTCCTGACGCAGCATTTCACGCACGCCTTCCAGCTCTGCAATGACGCGGTCGATTTCATCCATCGACGCGCCTGAGACGCGCCTGATCAGCGCATTCATGTTTTCGGCGCCCGCATCGGCATTCGGCTCCGGATCGCGTGGCTTGCGTTGCGCGCCGGCGTCGCGGCGGACAAATTCGCGAATCTCGCCTTCGAACGCGCTTACCGCCTGAGCGACATCGCCCAGTCTCACCGGCGCGGTACGTTGCGGGGCGTACTTATCGGGGCCGTCCTGCCCGGGACCCGTTTGCTCCGCATCGAATCGCTCGGATTTGCTTGCCGTCATGCTGAAACTCCTGCCAAGACGCGCATACGATGCGCTGACGCCCCTCCGAAAGAGGATTGGCGCACCGAACCTGGGCTGTCATGGGGCAAGGCAGTGGCGGAATCGGGGCCGGCGGCCGTCGCCGGATACCGTCCGGCCTGAAATCACCAGGACAGCCGCAAGCCCGCCGTAAGGCTCCGGTTGCTTGTCGGTTGGCCGGCGTCGGTAATGGCGGTGGTGACGTGCAATGGGCCGTAGACCTGTTGCTCCGCGCTCAGCGTGTTGTGCGTTACCGGATCGGCGCTGTTCGCGCTCACGCCGGCCGACAATGTGGTGCCGCTCGAACCGATGTTGAGCCGCACCGCTTGATCATTGCTCAGGACCGGCGCCGCTGCGTCTTCTTCCGCCAGCGCGGCGAACGTGTCGCTCACCGCATAGCGGCCGCGCAGCGTGACCGAGATGTTGCGGCCGAGCGGGACCGAATGCTCGAGCGTGGCGCCGAGCGTGCCCTGTTCGTTGCCGGGATCGATGCGGGCGTCGACTGTTGCATGCCGTGTCAGGCCGACCGATGCCCAGGCGGCGCCGGACGTGTTGTCCGTCGCCTTGCCGGGCAGCAGCTTGTCCGGTTCGTAGGTCGTGGCCGGGACGCCGGCCACATCGAAATCGGCGCCGACCCTGAACGTCCCGTCGCGCGACAACGCCCGCGCGACCCTGACGGTGCCGGAGCCGTCGGCGTTCCGGCTTCGTCTGACGTCCAGGTCTTGCGGCCGCGTGAGACTGGATGCGCGGAACGACCGGACCGGCGCCGGCGATGCCAGCGTGAGGGCATCGAAATTCAGGGCCCGTTCGAGCGCCGCGCGCTCTTCCGGCGTGAGGGGGGTGTCGGCAGTCGGCGCAACATGCGGGGCGATGCGCACGTCCTTGCCCGCGGCCGGCGACGCCAGCGCGAGGAGGCACAGCAGACACAGTGCGCCGGGCAGCGCGCGACGTGACATGTTGGAAATTCTCCCCGAACGGACGAGCGGCTCTTGTTCTGTCACTTCAGGATCAACGGCAATCGTTAAGCCTTGCTTGCCGTTCTCCCACCCGATTGGGGCGAAGCCGTGAAAAATTTCTGATGGACGCACGTCAGGCAGTGCGGGGGGACCGCCCCGGAGTTCCGGTTCCATCCCGATCAAGGCCGGGAACCGGTTTCGGACATGTGCCTAATTGCACGCCACTGCAATGCGCCTGTTGACCTGCGAGACGTTGGCGTCGAGCCGGCCGAGGGCATGCTCGCGCTCCGGTCCCTGCGCGCACAGTGCGGTCACCGCGCGCGCCTTCACGATTTCGAGGAAATAGAGGCGGGTCTGTTTGCATATTTCCGCGCCATCGTTGCGGCCGGGTTTCCGCATGCGCGCCTCGTAGGCGGCGACACGGACACCGGCGGTTTCCATGTTGCGCAGACACCCCTGGGGCTGGAAGGGGGCGGGCCTGGCCGGCGGCGCGGCCAGCAGCGCCATGGCGAACGCGCCCGGGATGATCAGGCCGACAAAGGCGATGAAGGCTTTCACGAAGCGCTTGACCACGACAGGTCCTCCCGTTGCTGCTGCTCCTTGGTCGCGGCCAGGGGCGAGACGGTTCAATCGGGGAGATGGCGCGCCGGTTCCGTGCTAGGGTGTGAAAAGCGGACTGAACGGGAAGGAACCGACCATGGCCCGATTTTGGCCGATCGCGCTGGTGGCTGCCGGCACGCTGGTGACCGCCGGCGCCGCGCTGGCGCAGGTGCCGACGCTTGATATCGGCCCGACCTGCCGGGCGGCCGCGGGCGCGGGCGCCAGCAACGCCACGGATCCGAAAGCGGCCTGCGAGCGCAGCGAGAACAGCGCCCGCGATGAGCTGAAAAAACGCTGGGCCAGCTTTCCGGCGGACCAGCGGCGGCGCTGCACCAGCCTGACCAGGATGGGCGGCTCGCCCAGCTATGTGGAACTGCTCGTCTGCCTGACAGCCGCCGAGGAAGCGGCCAAGCTGCCGAAAGAGGGCCTCGAGGGCCCGCTACCGCGTATTGAGAGCCCGGCGAAGTAGACCCCGGTTCTTCCGGTCAGCTCTTTTTGGACGGCCCGCTCACCACCACGTGCGACGTGGGGCCGAGCTGCGCCTGCTTGTAGGCCGACAGGTGCTTCGGCTTGTCCTTGTCGGCCTTCGGTTTCTTCTTTTCCTTCGGAGCCCGCATTTGACCCTTCGCCATCGAATCCTCCGTCCGGCAGGTGGGACAAGGATGATGATCCGGCGCGTGAGTCCCGGCAAGAGGCGTGCCGGGCCGCGAACCCGGCGCGGCGCCCTGTTGCAGCCGCAAACCATGCGTGCGGGTTCCGTCATCACTTCTTCGTGGAAGGCCTGAACCGTCTTCGGCCGCGGGCGTTTTCAACGCAACGGCGGAACCTGACGGAGGCCGATATGCGAATTCGCTATCCTGTGGTGGCAGCGGCGGTGTTGCTGGCCGGCGGCGCTGCGCTGGCGGATCCCTTCGGCGGCGCGGCGACCCACGACGCCATTGCGCGCAATCCCCCGATCGCGCACCCGGCCGAACCGGACGCGGGTGGTCTGCAAATCGGTGTCAGCGTAATCTGCAACACCGGTGCGCAGGCGGAGAACTTCGTGAACCTGCGCGCACGCGGCACCGAAACCATGACCGCGGTGAACGTTGTCAACGAGGAAGCGAATGACCCGAAGGCCTGCGGCCTGGCGGCGATCGCCTTCCGGCGCGACAGGACCATGACGACGAAAAGCCTGAACGGCAAGCTGGTCGACATCGTGCGCATCAGCGTGCTCGCCGGCTATGACGGTCACGGCTGGGCGCGGCTGCCGCAAATGACGCAATACGCCATCATCCCGGGCGAGGGCCTGGCGATCTGATGTCGCTACCTTTCCCTCTCGCCGTGTACGGGGAGAGGGTGGCGAGCGCCCGAAAGGCGCGAGCCGGGTGAGGGGCATTGCGCGGCCCCTCACCCGGCTTTCTCGTTGCACTCGAAAGCCGACCTCTCGCCGCGTGGCGGGGAGAGATGAAGCGTGCGTGTTTCGATGGCGGCGCTACAGGCGCCGGGCCAGAAAGGCGTGGGCCTTTTCCATGGTCGGGAAGGTGCCGAGTTCGCGGTAGTCGGGGTCGTCCTCGGCGGTGTCGCGCGAGGCCAGCACCACGAAGCCGTCGATCTCCTCCTCGATAACCAGCGACCAGTCGTCGGTGCGGTAGGGGAAGACATCCTTCGCGCGGCAGAACGGGCAGTCGTCCTCGCGCAGGTCGCACCACTCGGCCAGCCAGGTGCCGTCGCAGGCATCGCAATAATAGTAGTGACGGTACCAGGCCATGTGCGGTCTCCGGAAGAGCAGGAGCGGGTGGATCGAGGGGACGCATACGCACAGGAACGCGGGACAACAGACGCGAATCAAAACGAATCACTTCAGTGTAAGAAAAATTGTTTGTGTGACGAGGGGGAGTCGTCGCGATTGCGGTGCGGTGTGACGGATGCGTCACAGCGCGCCGGCGACCCACAACCGCCCCGGATGCCACAACGCGAAGACCCCTCGCCCGCGCCGAAGCCGGGCGCCGGCCGGCCGCCGCGTACCGCGCGTTTGCGGCTTGACGGGCGTAGGCTGGCGGTCGCCGGGAATAGCCGGCGGCCGGCGGTGTTAGCGGTTTCGTACGCACGCCGCGGACCGCGCGGCACTCAGGTCCCGGCGGCTAAAACAGGGAGGTGCAGATGTTACGGATTATCGTTGCGGTCGTCATGCTTGCGTTCGGCGCCGGATCGGCGTTCGCGTTCCACTGCCCGAAGGACATGGCGAAGATCGACGCCGCCATGAAGACCGCGAAACTGTCGGCGTCCGACAAGGCCAAGGTGAAGGCCTGGCGCAAGCAGGGCGAGGCCTATCACAAGGCCGGCAAGCACCAGCAGTCGGTCGACACGCTGGCCAAGGCGATGGCGGTCCTGAAGATCAAGTGAGCGGTTGTGGCTCAGGTTTGAAGGCGATGACGGGGCCGGTGAGGCCCCGTTGTTGTTTTGGGGTGTTCGGCAGGCGGCAATGCCAGATGCGCGTGCCGACGAGAGCGCCGCGCGCGAGGCCGGGGCCGAAGATCATCAGCGCGATGAGCGCGAGGTCGAAGGGGGTGAAGATGGGGCCGATGTCGAACATGGGTTCAGATTGACTCGTGCATCGCCGCGCGCGCCCGGCGCCGTTCCCTGACGCACCGGCGACGCGGCGCGTTCATTGCAGCACAGATTCAGATTTCAAACAGCCAAGCTTCGCCGCCCCTGTTGTTTGAGGGGCCCGGGGTGAGCCCGCTTCCCTTTTTCCGTCCTCCCACAGGAGGACCTCCCCCGAAAAGGGGGATGGAGCGCCGGGAGGGCGCAGGGGCTTGCGAGGCCCCTTTGGGCGGGGTTGACGGACCCGCCCGCGCGCCTTGCGAGGGCGCGCGCCCGCCTGGTTGAAGCGGGCTCGCCCTCCCGGCGCTCCACCGTCAAGCCGGCGCGTTTGCCGCGCCCGCTTGACCCGCGGCGCCATTGTCGGGCGCCGGCCCCTGGGTCCCGCGTGGCGGGCGTCCTCGAGACGACGCCCGCTGCCCGACCAAGGCGCGAGGATGATAAGGGCGCGGGAGCGAGCGGGGATAAGTTGGGAGGATTTTTTTTGGGGGGGCAGGGCGCTCGCTTCACCTCTCCCATAGGGCGAGGCGCGCGCGTTAGCGCGCCGGGTGAGGGGTTATAGCCTGTCGAGAGTCACTTGCCCCCTCACCCCAATCCTGTCCCCCAAGGGGAGAGGGAGCGCGCTGTGTTTGCGGCGCGCTTTGTGCGTCACGCCGCCGCGTCGCTGGTCACGCGCTTGATCTTGTCGATTTGCTTGCCGATCGCACGCTCTGCCGTTTCGACATCGTACCGGTTTTGCAGGTTGAGCCAAAGCTGTGCCGAAGTGCCGAGCGCTTTGCTCAGGCGCAGCGCGGTGTCGGCGGTGATTCCGCTGGTCTCGGCAGCAATGCGCTCGACCCGCGTGCGAGGCACGCCCATGGCCTTGGCGAGCGCACCGGGTGAGATGCCGAGCGGCACGAGGAATTCCTCGCGCAGGATTTCGCCGGGGTGAAGGGGGAAAAGTATCTTGCGTCTGTTCTTGCGCATTGCTGCATCCGTTGGCATGCCGATCCTGAGCAGAAAAAGTGCAATAAAAACAATGGGGATAAGCCGAAATAACGGTTGAGAACAAAACAAGTACAAGCTATAGTGCAATTAATCAAACTGTACAGCGAATCAGATAAGGCCCCAGCATGACCGCAGCAGAAGACCTTTTGCGCTTTGCTGGCACGCGACGATACGCGACGATCCTAGCCGATCCGCCGTGGCAATTCACAAATAAGACCGGGAAAGTTGCGCCTGAGCACAAGCGGCTGGCGCGTTATGGCACGATGAAGCTCGACGAGATCTCGGCTTTGCCGGTCTCGCAAGTGGCTGCCTCGACATCGCATTTATATCTTTGGTGCCCCAACGCTCTGCTGCCAGACGGCCTTGCCGTAATGAAAGCATGGGGGTTCAGTTACAAATCCAATATTGTCTGGCACAAGATAAGAAAAGATGGCGGATCGGATGGTCGTGGCGTTGGCTTCTATTTTCGCAATGTCACCGAACTCATTTTATTTGGCGTGCGTGGAAAGAATGCGCGGACTCTTGCGCCGGGACGCCGACAGGTAAACCTGCTTGGAACGCGCAAGCGCGAGCATTCGCGCAAGCCTGATGAGCAGTACGATATTATTGAGGCGTGCAGTCCCGGGCCGTTTCTCGAACTATTTGCGCGGGGGACACGGAAGAATTGGGCGACGTGGGGGAATGAAGCCGATGACGATTATCGGCCAACTTGGAAGACGTATGCTCATCACTCGCGCGCCGGGCTTGTTGCCGCGGAATGAGTTAGGTCTCCGTTACAATTTTTCCAAGCGCAACGTGATTCAATTTTTTGGTGACTAACGAACCCCCATCTGGATCTTTCCAAGCGACTGTAACGCCTAGTGTCGTGGCATAATCAATTAGCCACTTCTTACTAGCCGGCGGGCTTGTCTCCATGAGAAGCAAGAGGCCAACTTCCCTTTGCACTTGGTCCTTGTATAGATATCTATATTCGAAAAGCTGACTGATGCCTTTTCGGAATTGGGAATGAAAATTTCCGTCTGTGCAGCTCTTTATTTCCGCCAAGACAGTTCCGTCGTTGGTGTCAAAAGACAGGTCGATATTTTGATTGTATTTGGGGCTTAGGCCTAGTTTTTTCGATGTTTCTACAAGTAGTTTCTCTAAATTGAAATGGGACTTGTTGGCGCGCTCCTTGGCAACTAGGTCGATCGTTGACGTGGTTTTCTTTCGACCGGAATCGGAGGGCGACTTACGATCCCAATCGCGTAAGTCGGTGCCCGGTAGGGAAGGGCTGGCGGTGATAGTGTTGTCTTCAACTGGATCGGCAGCGACGATGGTGGTGGCGGCACCGGATGCTTCCCCGCTGCTCGCGTTCAGCAGGCCCAGCCATCCGTGAAACTCGAGAAACGCTACAGGATCTGCCAAGAGCTGAGCGCGCGCCGACGCGTTTGGTTCGTGCTGCGCAGCCGCAACGGCTGCGTGCTGGAGCCAGCCGTCCTCAAGGCTGAGGCTTACAATTTTCGTCCTGGGGTCGAAAACGCCTGTTTCGGCCAGGAAAAATTCAAAATTGGATCTTGCCTTCTTAGCTGTGTTGGGCTGCACCCACTGTTCAAAGAAGTCGGAATTGCTTTTGTTTAGGAGTTGGGAAACTCGCCATTTCCCTGCCTTGTCCGCGATGCGTTCGCAGATGAAACGCCTTATACGCTCATCGCGATAAGCCCAGACGAAATACATGACTTTCCGAATGAATGGGCTGCGAATGTCATGTGTATTCAAGAGTGAAAGAAAATAATCGTAAGCAATTATCCCGGCAGAATCGATAAGCAGGAATCTCTTGCTGATAAGTCCGGGTGCATCCTTATGTGTCGAGCCGTCGGTGCGCGCAAAGGCTAAGAGATCGGCGTAATTCATGCCGGGCTCAGCAGCCAGAATGGTCGCATCCAAAGTTGAGAGAGGCGGCTCCTTAGTCAACGAGCCGAAGGAAGATGCAGGCATTCGTCAGTCCCGGCGGATGAGTTCTCGCCCAAAAGTATAAGTCGCCGGGAGTTATCAACTTATTGATTTTACCGCTTACGCTTGTTCGCCTGCGAACCCGCCGTGCATGCCGCGCTTGCCCATGGTCCAGCGACCGCCCTGGCGCGGACGCGCGCCAATCTCCCCGTAAGCGGGGGATGGGGCCAACGCTCACCGTCGCTTATTGCTCCTAAACCCACCCCGTTGCCCCGGCTTGCCGAGCTTGCTGCGCGGCGAGTCCGGCCGGGCCGGCGCGGCTTCGTGCCAGTTGCCGATGCCCATTTCGTCGAGGTGGGGTTTGTGCGGGCGGCTCGCCGGATCGCTTGGCTCTTTCCCCCTCACCCCGCCGCGCTGCGCGCGGCGACCCTCTCCCCCCAGGGGAGAGGGTGAGGTTTTGCCGCGGGGAGAGGATGAAGAAGCGCCCGGCCGCTTCGCGGTCGGGTCGTCGAGCACCGCCAGCTCGGTCTGCTTCAGCCGCTTGATCTCGTCGCGCAGGCGCGCGGCCTCTTCGAAGTCGAGATCGCTGGCGGCCTCGCGCATGCGCGTCTCCAGGTCGGCCACCACCGCTTCCAGATTGTGGCCGATGGTGGCGGCGTCGGCGAACTCGCCGCTGCCGTCGCCGGTCCCGATCAGCACGTGGTCGCGCTCGTAGACGCTGTTGAGAATGTCGTGGATCGAGCGCTTGATGCTCTCCGGCGTGATGCCGTTCTCGGTGTTGTATTCGACCTGCTTCTCGCGGCGGCGGTTGGTCTCCTCGATGGCGCGCTGCATCGAGCCGGTGACGTGGTCGGCATAGAGCAGCACGCGGCCGTCGACGTTGCGCGCGGCGCGGCCGATGGTTTGGATCAATGACGTTTCGCTGCGCAGGAAGCCTTCCTTGTCGGCGTCGAGAATGGCGACCAGCGCGCATTCGGGAATGTCGAGGCCCTCGCGCAGCAGGTTGATGCCGACCAGCGCGTCGAAGGCGCCGAGTCTTAAGTCACGAATGATCTCGATGCGCTCCAGCGTGTCGATGTCGGAGTGCATGTAGCGCACGCGGATGCCCTGCTCGTGCAGGTATTCGGTGAGGTCCTCGGCCATGCGCTTGGTGAGCACGGTGACCAGCGAGCGGTAGCCCTTCTGCGCCACCTGCGCGCACCTCGCCGACCAGGTCGTCGACCTGCGTGCGCGCCGGGCGGATTTCGACCGGCGGGTCGATCAGGCCGGTGGGGCGGATCACCTGCTCGACGAAGACGCCGCCGGATTCCTCCAGCTCCCAGTTGCCCGGCGTGGCCGAGACCGCGAGCGTCTGCGGGCGCATGGCGTCCCATTCCTCGAAGCGCAGCGGCCGGTTGTCCATGCAGGAGGGCAGGCGGAAGCCGTATTCGGCCAGCGTCGCCTTGCGGCGGAAATCGCCGCGGTACATGCCGCCGAGCTGCGGGATGGTGACGTGGCTCTCGTCGCAGAACACCAGCGCGTTGTCGGGCACGTATTCGAACAGCGTCGGCGGCGGCTCGCCCGGCTTGCGGCCGGTCAGATAGCGCGAATAGTTCTCGATGCCGGCGCAGGCGCCGGTGGCTTCCATCATCTCGAGATCGAAGATGGTGCGTTGTTCCAGCCGTTGCGCCTCAAGCAGGCGGCCGGCGGCGTTGAGCTGGTCGAGGCGGGCGCGCAATTCGGCCTTGATCGAGGCCATGGCCTGGATCAGCGTCGGGCGCGGCGTGACGTAGTGCGAATTGGCGTAGACCTTGACGAATTCCAGTTCGTCGGTCTTGACGCCGGTGAGCGGGTCCAGCTCCTCGATCTTCTCGATCTCGTCGCCGAACAGGTGGATGCGCCAGGCGCGGTCCTCGTAGTGCGCCGGGAACAGGTCGAGGACGTCGCCGCGCACGCGAAAGGTGCCGCGCGAGAAATCGTGCTGGGTGCGCTTGTATTGCAGCGCCACCAGATCGGCGATGAGCTGGCGCTGGTCGATCCTGCCGCCCTGCCTGAGGGTGAAGGTCATGGCCGAGTAGGTCTCCACCGAGCCGATGCCGTAGATGCAGGAGACCGAGGCGACGATCACCACGTCGTCGCGTTCGAGCAGCGCGCGCGTGGCCGAATGGCGCATGCGGTCGATCTGCTCGTTGATGGAGGATTCCTTCTCGATGTAGGTGTCGGTGCGCGGGACGTAGGCTTCCGGCTGGTAGTAGTCGTAGTAGGAGACGAAATACTCGACCGCGTTGTCGGGGAAGAATGACCTGAACTCGCCGTAGAGCTGGGCGGCCAGTGTCTTGTTGGGCGCGAGGATGAGCGCGGGGCGCTGCGTCTCCTCGATCACCTTGGCCATGGTGTAGGTCTTGCCGGAGCCGGTGACGCCGAGCAGCACCTGGGTGCGGTCGTTGCGTTTGACGCCTTCCACCAGTTCCCTGATCGCCTGCGGCTGGTCGCCCCTGGGCTCGAACTCGGATTTGATCTTGAGGCGGACGCCGCCTTCGGATTTCTCCGGGCGTGGCGGGCGGTGCGGCATCCACACCTTGCCGCTCTCCTGCTCCTGGCGGAATTCGGCGCGGCCCTCGCGCAAGAGCTTTTCCAGCGACTGCTGGCTGGCGATGCCGCCAAAGCCGCTGATGCCGCCGCCCGAGGTTGGCAGGTCGGCCTTCGGCAGGCGGTACTTCATTTCGTCGGTGAGCCCGAGCTCCTCGGCCAACGCCGGGTCGAGGCCGCTCACCGGCGGGCCGTCGAAATCCGCCTGCGGCGCTTCGCCAAAACCCTTCGCAGATTTGCGCGCCTTGTGGGCGTTGGAAAAATCCTGCCGCCGGTCCCGGGAATTGTCGGGTGGGGGCTGTAGCCCCGTGCCCGATCCGATGCCCGCGGTGCCCTTGCCGATGGCCGGATTGAGCAAATCGGCGAGCGAATCCGGGGTCGGGGCTGCGTCCGGTCGTGCGGCTTTCGAGCGCGGCGTGCGCAGACTCTTCCGCGATGGAACTTTCGGGTTGCTCGGACGTTTCGTCATGAACGGCAAATATGGGCCGAGTCCGGGGGTGAGAAAAGAGCGCCGGCGTAACGTTGTTGCGCCTTTCATTTCCGCAGATCGCCACAACCCGCCATGCAAGGCTTTGTACAAGGAGAGACATAACATGAAAGCCGCCACCAAAGCAGCCGCCGCGTCCACCGACGGTCTGGCCGCCGCCGCCGCGCGCATTGCCGATGAATTGCAGCGCGCCAAGGATAATCTGTCGAAATCGGCGTCCGACGCGGGCGGCGAGCTAGGCGGCAACCTGCGCAAGTTGCAGGACGACCTCGCCGGCATCCAGCAGACGATGGCCGACTTCAGTCGTGAAGCGCGTGTGGAAGCGGCAGGCGCCGCCTCGCGCATTGGCGCGCACGCTTCCGGCGCCGCCTACGATCTCGCCGAGGGCGCCAGGGAGACGGCGCAGTCGGCCGTCGCCGACTTCGAGGATTTCACGCGCCGGAATCCGCAGGTCGTGCTGGGCGCGGCGCTCGGGCTCGGCGTCGTGATCGGGATGTTCCTGCGGAGGCGCTGATGCTGGCCTCCCTCGCCGGCACGGTGATCAACGTCATCAAGCTGGACCTCAAGGCGCGGCTGCGCGCCATGACCGTGAGCGCGGCGCTGGCGATCATCGGCATCGCGCTGCTGCTGACGGCGCTTGGTTTCGGCCTCGCACTGCTTTACGTCTGGCTGCAGCTGGAGCTGGGGACCATCGTCGCGCTGGCGATCATCGCCGGTGGCTGCGCGTTGCTGGCATTGATCCTGTTTGCGGTTGCGGTGTGGCGGCCGAAGCCGGGCGACAGGCCGGCGGAGCGTGCGCCACCGCCGCCCCAACGCGCGACCGGCGGCACCGCCGCGGACCGCATGATGGACGAGGCGCTTGTCGCCATGCAGCAGGGTTCGCGCGAACAGATGCTGGCGGCGCTGTCGCTGGCGCTGATCACGGGGATCGTTCTCGGACGCAAGGTGTAGCAGACGCCTTTCTGTCCGCTCTCCGGCAGTGCCTGCGCACGCGAACCTTGTTACGCACATGCGTTTTGCAGGAACAAATCGGAACGCGTGACATTAAAAACAGGGGCGGCCGGTGCGCCGTGCGGGGCGGATGTTCACCTCGCTAATGCGTCACGCAAGAGCCGGTTCATGCCGCTATTCAAGTCGAAATTTTTACGTTGGACATCTATTCTTCGCTTCGTTGCCCTGGTTTCCGCCTTCGGGCTTGTCAGCTGTTCGCCGCTGAATTCGAGTTTTCTCGATCCCTACGGTCCGGTCGCGGCCGCGCAACGGCAGTTGTTCCTCGACGTCATTGCCTGGATGATGATCGTGGTGGTGCCGGTCTTCATCCTCGTGCCGCTGTTTGCCTGGCGCTACCGGCGACGCAATGCGACGGCGCAGTACCGGCCCGACTGGACGTTTTCCTGGCCGCTGGAGATTGCCATCTGGGGTGTGCCCGTGGCGATCGTCGTGATCCTTTCCGCCATCGTCATCACACGAGAAAACCGGCTCGACCCTTATGCGACCCTGCCGTCGCAGGCGCCGCCCCTCGACGTTCAGGTGGTTGGTCTCGACTGGAAGTGGCTGTTCATCTACCCGGAGCAGCGCATCGCCACGGTGGGCGAGCTGGGCGTGCCGGAGGGCCGCGCCGTCCGCTTCCGGTTGACAAGCGATTCGGTGATGCAGTCGTTCTTCATCCCGGCGCTGGGCAGCCAGATATACGCGATGGCCGGCATGGTGACCAAACTGCACCTGAAAGCCGATCGGATTGGCCGGCTGCGTGGCCGCAACACGCAGTTCAACGGCACCGGATTCCAGCACCAGACGTTCGGTGTTTCGGTCATGTCGCAGCGGGACTTTTCGGCCTGGGTCGAAAAGGTGCGCGCGCTCGGCAAGCCGCTCGATCCCGCGGTTTACGATCAACTGTCGCGGAAAGGCACAGCCGCCGAGGCGCACGAGCGGCTCGGCATGACGGGTACGCCCAGGCCCGTGCTCTATTTCTCCAGCGTCGCACCGCACGTGTTCCGCGGCATCGTCGACAAGTATCGCCACATCGCCAAATCCGGCCGTCAACAGGAGGGTCGGGACGCGCGATGAACGGCATCGACTGGTGGTATCTCCTCTTCGGCAACCTGTCCTATGACGCGCTGCCCTTTTACAGCGGCATCGCCACGGCGGCGGCGTCGATCGTCGTTGCCGGCGCGATCGGCGTGCCGGCCCTCATCACGTGGTTCGGCAAATGGCGTTATCTCTGGACCGGGTGGCTGACCAGTGTCGATCACAAGCGGATCGGCATCATGTACATCGTGATTGCGTTTGTGATGATGTCGCGCGCGGTGGTCGAGGCCGGCATGATACGCCTGCAACAGGCGGTCGCGCTCGATTCGGCGGGCTATCTGCCGCCCGATCACTTCGCCCAGCTGTTCACGACCCATGGCACCATCATGATCTTCTTCATGGCGATGCCGTTTCTCACCGGCATGATCAATTACGTCGTGCCGCTGCAAATCGGCGCGCGCGACGTGTCGTTTCCGGTCATGAACTCGATCAGCCTGGCGCTGACCGCGGGGGGCGCCGGGCTGATGATGGTCTCGCTGGTGATCGGCCGGTTCTCGACCGGCGGATGGAGCGGTTATCCGCCGTACACGGAAGCGACGTTCAATCCCGGCGCCGGTCCCGACTACTGGATCTGGGCGGTGACGCTCGGCACCATCGCGTCAACCATGACCGGTATCAATTTTGCGGTGACGATCTACAAGCGCCGCGCCGCCGGCATGACGCTGTTTCGCATGCCGATGTTCTGCTGGACGGCGCTGACCACCAGCGTCCTGATGATCTTCGCCATGCCGCCGCTCACCGTCGCCACCGCCCTGCTGGCGGCCGACCGCTATCTCGGCATGCACTTTTTCACCAACGCGCTTGGCGGCAACATGATGAATTTCGCCAACCTGTTCTGGCTGTTCGGCCATCCCGAGGTCTACATTCTCATTCTTCCCGCCTTCGGGGTATACTCCCAGGTCATCGCCAACTTTTCCGCCAAAGCGCTCTACGGTTACCACTCGCTGGTCTACGCGACCCTGGCGATCGGGGTCGTGTCCTTCATGGTCTGGCTGCATCATTTTTTCACGATGGGGCAGAGCGCCAGCCTCAACGCGGCATTCGGCATCGCGACGATGATCGTCGGGATTCCGACCGGGGTGAAAATCTACGACTGGCTGCTCACAATGTTCCGTGGACGGATACGCTTTTCCGTTCCCATGCTCTATGCGCTCGCCTTTCTGGTGCTGTTTCCCATCGGCGGCCTGACGGGCATCCTGCTCGCGAACCCTGCGATCGACTATCAGGTCCACAACACGCTCTTCCTTGTCGCGCATTTCCATAACATGCTGATCCCGGGTGTGCTGTTCGGCATGCTGGCGGGTTATCACTACTGGTTTCCGAAGGCGTTCGGCTTCCGGCTCGATGAGCGGTGGGGACGCATCTCATTCGTGTTGTGGGTCGCCGGCTTTGTGCTGGCATTCATGCCGCTATACGCGCTCGGGCTGTTGGGCATGCCGCGCCGCACGGCGTCCTTTTTCGACCCGGTTTACCTGCCCTACACGCTTGTTGCCGTATTCGGGGCGGCACTCATTCTCGCGGCCGTTGGCAGCCTGCTCGTGCAGCTGTGGGTCAGCGTCCGCAGGCGGGAGGAGACCCGCGTTTTTGCCGGCGATCCGTGGAACGGGCGTACGCTGGAATGGGGTACGTCGGCGCCGCCGCCCGAATACAATTTCGCGATTTTGCCGACCGTGCACGAGCGCGACCCGTTCCTCGCGGCGAAGTGCCGTGGCGAAGCCTATGTGCCGCCGCAGGCCTACAAGGACATCGAGATGCCGCGCAACAGCGCCACCGGCGTGGTGATCGGTGTTGCCGGCGCCGCGGCCGGATTCGGCCTGGTCTGGCACATCTGGTGGCTTGCGGTCGTCGGAGTCCTGGCGATCTGGGGCGCGGTCATCGCGCGCAGCTTCGTGCGTGACAGGGTGCGCGTCATTCCCGCCGAAGATGTGAAGCAAACCGAAGAACGGTGGTTGCGCGCCCTCGCGGCGGCGACGCGTGTCGCGCGCGACGAGGAAGTCTCGCAAGCCAACGAGGGGCTGGCGGAGGTGCGGGCGGCATGAGCGTCTATGAGCTGAAATATCCCGGCATCAACCTCGGCGCCACCGAGCCGGAGACCCATGCGACCGCCGAGGAAAAGGTGTTCGGGTTCTGGGTCTTTCTGATGAGCGACCTCATCATCTTCGCGCTGCTGTTTGCGACCTATGCGACGATGTTGCCGGCCACGGCGGGCGGGCCCGGCCCCGGAGACATCTTCGAGATCAGGAGCACCGCCATCGAGACCGGCGTCCTGCTCGCCAGCAGCTTCACGTTCGGGATGGCGTCGCTGGCCATGAAATACGGCCTGACGCGCGGGCGGCTGCTGTTCTGGCTGGTGGTGACCCTGCTGCTGGGCCTGGTATTTCTCGGGTTCGAGGTGCGCGATTTCGTCAAAATGGTCGGCGAGGGCGCCGCGCCGACCCGGAGCGGCTTTCTGTCGGCGCTTTTCGTGCTCGTCTCCACGCACGGGCTTCACGTCACCGCCGGCTGCTGCTGGATCGTCGTCGTGATGGTGCAGATCCTTGTGTTTGGCGTCGACGGCGACGCGAAGACGCGTGTTCTGCGGCTCGGTCTGTTCTGGCACTTCCTCGACATTGTCTGGGTCGGGATATTCTCCGTCGTTTTCCTGCAGGGGCTGGCGTGATGGATGACGGCACCGAAAACAGATCGGGACCGCGGGAGGCGGGAGCCGGCTTTGTCCTGGATGTGCTGCTGATCCTGGCGACGTTCGGTTTGGCCGCCTGGTACCGCGCGGCACGTGTCCGACATCGCCCGGGTCGAGATATCCACGATAGCCTTGCTGCAGGAGTTGGCGTGATGGACCATGGCGCGGAATACAGATCGGAATTGCGATCCTATATCGCCGGCTTCTTCCTGGCTGTGCTGCTGACCGTGCCGCCGTTCCTCCTGGTCGCGTGGCACGGCGCCTCGCGGCCGACCCTTCTGTGGATCATCGCCGGTACGGCGGTTGCGCAAATCGCCGTCCATTTCCGGTTTTTCCTGCACATCAATCTTGCGAAATCGAAGCGCGACGATCTGCAACTGATCCTGTTTTCCATGTTAATCGTCGTCCTGATGGTCGGCGGGACCCTCTGGATCCTCGGCAATCTGCGCGGCCGGATGATGTAGTATGGCCCGCTTCATACCGCTGCAGCTGCGGCGCGAGAGGGCTTCCGTAAGAGCCGCCGTCGATTGCAGGCGGCGCGATTCGTTTTCGCCGCGGCCGGCATCAGGTCCCCGGCTGCGGGGTCCTGCCTTTCAGCAGCTCGTGCAACTTTGCCGACAGCACTTCCAGCGAATAGGGCTTCATCACGACGTGCACGTCGGGGTCGAGCACGCCGTGATGCACGATCGCGTCGCGCGTGTAACCGGTGGTGAACAGCACCGGCAGGCCGGGGCGTCGGGCCAGCACTTCATTGGCGAGCATGCGGCCATTCATGCCCGGCATCACGACATCGGTGATCAGGACGCCGATTTCCGGATGCGCGTCCAGCATATCCAGCGCACGATCGGCATTCCCGGCTTCCAGGGCGTGGTGGCCGAGCTCGCCGAGCATTTCGACGGTCATCCGGCGCACCGCCTCTTCGTCCTCGACGACCAGGACAGTTTCGCCGCCCCCTGGCGGGCTCCATGCCGGCGCCGGCCCCGATTCCCGGACGGTCTGCGGGCTGTCGTCTCCC
This sequence comes from uncultured Pseudomonadota bacterium, assembly GCA_963773715.1. Lineage (GTDB taxonomy): Bacteria > Pseudomonadota > Alphaproteobacteria > Rhizobiales > Xanthobacteraceae > Pseudolabrys. The sequence continues at coordinate 309,804 of CAVZCM010000004.1, forward strand.
TGATGGCGCGGCAGGTACAGCCTGACCGTCGTGCCGACGCCGGGCTCGCTGTCAATCGCGACATGACCGCCGGACTGCTTGATGAAGCCGTGCACCTGGCTCAGGCCCAGTCCGGTGCCTTGCCCCGCGGGCTTCGTGGTGAAAAAGGGATCGAACACGCGCGCGGCGATGTCGGGCGACATCCCGGCGCCCGTATCGGACACCGCGATCACGACGTATTGACCGGGTTTCACATCGGGGTGCGCCTCGGCCCAGGGTTCATCGATGTCGACGTTGGCGGTCTCGATGGTGAGCTTGCCGCCGTCGGGCATGGCGTCGCGCGCATTGACGGCCAGATTGATGATCGCGCTTTCGAGCCCGGGGCGGTCGACAAACGTGCGCCACAGCCCGCCCGCCAGCACCGTTTCGATCCGGATGTTCTCGGGAATCGTGCGGTGCAGGATCTCGCCCATGGTCGAAATCAGTTCGTTGCCGTTGGTCACCTCCGGCGCCAGCGGTTGCTGGCGCGAGAAGGCCAGCAGCCGCGTGGTCAGGCCGGCGGCGCGCTCGGCGCCCTTGATCGCTGCGTCGACGAAACGCTGCACATCGAAGTCGCCCCGGCGCACCCGGCGTTCCAGCAGCCGCAGGCTGCTCAGGACGATCGCCAGCATGTTGTTGAAGTCGTGCGCGATGCCGCCCGTCAGATGACCGATCGCCTCGATCTTCTGCATCTGCATGAGCTGGGTCTCGCTCTGCTGACGGCGCTCCATCTCGGCGGTCAACCGCCTGTTGGCGGTGGAGAGTTCGGCGGTCCGCCCCGCGACCTGGGATTCCAGCGACGCGGTCAGCTCGTTGAGCTCGCGGGCCGTGCGCGTCACGACGTCGCCGACGTCGTCGACCTCCTTGATGCCGGAGCGGGGCGGGATCACCTCCCTGCCGCGGCCGATGGCGCGGGCGGACGCGGTCAGCGACTGCATGGCGCGGTCGAGCAGGCGCGCCACCACGAAGGCCAGCAGCAATGCAATGGCCGTCACGAGAATGCCGGTGATCATAAGCTGGTTCAGCGACGCCCGGATCGGCCCCTCGAGCGTCTTGACCGGCAGGCCCACGGCCGCCGCCCAGCCGCTTTTGGGCGCATACTGAATGGTCGAGATCAGGGCGATGCCCTCGAGCGAGACGGTCCGCAATACCCCGGATCTGCGTGCGGTCACCATGCGGATCAGTGCAGGGACCAGAGGCTTGCCGGCGAACCTGTCGTTGTTGTGCGAACGCATCATGTGCGTGCCGGTACGATCGACAATCGACACGATCCAGTCCTCCGGCACACCCGGCGCGTTGATGATGCTGACGAAATCATTCCGGGCGAGAATTGCGACAAGCGCCCACCTGACCTCGTCGCCGCGAACGACGGGTACCGCGACGCCGGCCAGCAGCTCCCTGTTGCCCAATCCCTTGAACACATTGGTGACGACAGCGCGCTGCTTCGTGAAGACGGGTTCCCACGGCGCCATCGGGGTTTTCGGCAACGGTGTATTCTCTGGCAGCAGCGTGTTGATCAACTGCTGTCCGCTGCTGTCCATCAGGGCATAGTGCCGGCCCGTCGTGCCCGCGGTGCGGCGAAGCCGCCGTTCGAATGCGGCCAGATCATTTGAATTGAGCGCATCGGAATCCCGCAGCGCGACGAGGGCGCTCTCGGTCGCGGAAAAATGCGCGTCGATGCCGCGCGCCAGACCCTTGGTGCTTTCGGTGAGCACCTGTTCCGCCCGCGCCCGTTCGCTCCGGGCGAACTGGTTAAGCAGGAAGGCGGCGAAAATGACGGTCGGGAGGATGCCAATGCAAGCGGTCGCGAACAGGATCGTTCGGAACGAAAACCGCATGTCTTTTAAAGGCATAAAGGAAAGACCTGTTTACCGAACCCCGCCGTGACTCTGGCGCCCAAACTTGGAAACTTGTTTGCCGGGGAGGAAGTTCCATGGCTGGAGCCGGCGGCCACGACCGGATTTCGCCGCCAGCCCTGTGACGCCAATGCGGGCGACGCACGACCGCATGACGGAGCGCGATGAGGCCGGATCAGGGTGCTGCCACCCAAGGGCATGGTTGGAACCAACCTCAGGCCGCCTTCGCCCACAACTGCTTCGACGCCCGCCGCGCGCCTTCGGCGAGCGACTGAAGCTTCATCCAGACGATTTTGGTGTCGACCTGCACGCGGCCGGCGAAGGTGCCGAAGCCGCAGTCGACCCCGGCGATGACGTTCTCGCGCCCGACCACGCCGGCGAAGTTCAGGATGCGGTCGCAGACCACTTCCGGGTGCTCCACGGTGTTGACGGTGGAGTCGATCACGCCGGGAATGATGATCTTGCCGTCGGGGAGCTTGACGTCGCGCCAGATCTTCCACTCGTGCTCGTGACGGCCGTTGGCCGCGGGGAAGGACACGGCTTGCGGTCTGGCGGTGAGGATGATGTCGACGATGTCCTTCAGTTCGACGTCGGTGTGGCGCGGCGCCATGGTCGAGCCCCAGCACACGTGCATGCGCATGCGCTCGGCCGGCAGGTCGCGCACCGCGTGATTGAGCGCGGCGACGTTGACTGCAATGATCTTGCGGTAATCGGCGAGCGGCAGGTTGAGATACGTGGTGTGGCGCAGCATGGCGAGGTCGGGGCAGTCGAGTTGCAGGATCAGGCCGGCTTCGACGATCGCGGTGTATTCGCGCCGCATCACGTCGGCGAGCGCATGGATGTATTCCTCGTCACTCTTGTAGTAGTCGTTCTTGAGATAGCGCGCGATCTGGCCGGGCGAGGGCGAGGTCATGAAGAATTCTTCCGCCCTGGCGCCTTGCATCGCTTCCTTCATTGCTGCTTTGGCGAGATCGATGTCGGCCTGCGCCGCCGGCCAGTCCTTCCAGTCGATGGGACCGTTGCAGGCCGGCCGGTGCTGGAACGGCGAGGCGAAGGGCTTGAGCAGTTCGGCGAGCTCGGGAAATTCCGCATCGCCGGTGCCGAGCGGTGCCGCGCTCTTGCCTTCGAAGCCGGTGAGCCGGCGCATCACGTGTACGGTATAGTCGGGCCGGCCCTGCTCGCCGTCGTTGATGACGTCAAGACCGCATTCGATCTGATGGCGCACGCGGTCGGCGACCGCCTCGCGTACCGCCGCCTGCAATTCGGCCTGGCGCGCGCCGGGATTCCGGTCCTCCGCCAGCAGCAGCTCGACCACCTTTCTGGTGCGCGGCAGGCTGCCGGTGTGGGTGGTGAGAATACGATTGGTGCTGCGTTTCATGATGGCCTCGCTTCGGATATCGGCACGCATTTCTTCAAGGTTTAGCTGAGGGCGTGAGGCGAACTCAGCGCGACTCCCTCTCCCCTTGGGGGAGAGGGTTGGGGTGAGGGGGCAAGTGACTTCTCGATAGATCGTTTCCCCCTCACCCGGATCGCTTCGCGATCCGACCTCTCCCCCCCAGGGGAGAGGTGAACCGAGTTTGCCGCGCACGCCTGGACACAAGCGGTCAGTTGGCTCAAAATCCACTGACCACTTCGCGCACGTGCTCCACGTCCGGCGGCGACGCGAAGCAAGGCCCGACCAGCTTGCGCCATTCCTGAAAGTCGGCCGACTCGCGGAAGTCGACAATGTGGTTTTCAAGCGTTTCCCACTGCACGAACAGCCGGTAGCGCGACGGCTTCTCCTGCGAGCGCTGCAGCGTCATGCCCTTGCAGCCCCTGGCGCGTTTGAACAGGGGCACGGCCTGCTGCACGCCGGCCTCGAAGTCGGCTTCTTTTCCAGGGGTGACTTCAATCTGCGCGATTTCGAGGATCATGGGAGAGCACCTTCGCGAGGAGGAGAGAAAAAGCGCGGCATTATGGTCCGCGCGCGCCGGTGAGAAAAGGGCAGGGTGCCGCCCACGATGTGGCAAGGGGCGCCGGCGACCCATGCAATGAGAAATCGAGAAGAGCGTACCGCAAGCCAGGACGAAAATGGCTCGCGCCGACGCCACAGGGCGCCGGCGCGATCACGCGCGAGGCGCGTCAATGCGAGCGGAACGACGAGATGGTGTCGTTCCAGCCGTCCTTCTGGAAGAAGTCGATATCGCCGCGATAGCTCTTGCAGGGCCCGCGGAAATCCCGGTCGCGGCAGACGGTGACCGTGACACCGCGCGGCACCTGCAACGACGAGAACTTGTCGTTGTCATTACGGCCAACCCACGGAACGTCGGCCCCGACCGGCGCGCAGTAGCGCCGGCCGCGATAGTGGTCGTGTTCGTAGAAGCAGACCTGGCCGCGGCCGCGCCGGTCATCATAACCCCGTCGATCCCGGCCCCGATCCCAGTCGCGGCGGTCCCGGTCGTCGCGGTAATCCCGGCGGTCCCAGCCGCGGCGTCGGTCCCAGTCCCGGGGGCCGCGCCGGTTGTCCCACTGCGCGGCAACCGCCGAGACTTTGTCGTTGAAGCCCAGACGCACGAAGTCCGGTTCGCTGCGATCCAGATGGTGGCAACGGCCGCGGAATTCGGAATGCTCGCACATTGTTACGGCGGCGCCGCGCGGGATGCGCACCGACGAGAACTGGTCGTTGGCGCGACCGCCTACGAAGCCGACGCGCTCGCCGACGCGGATGCAATACGCACGGCCCCGATAGTCGGTGTGCTCGTAGAAGCAGACCGACGGGCCGCCTTGCGCCTGGACGGCGGTGGGGGCCGCGACGGCGGCCCCGATCAGGGCAAGAACGAAAAGCAGCGGAACCAGGCGTGGCATCGGCATCCCCGGTCAAAAAGGGCGATCGCACGTCTTATGCCACCTTCCCGACTCCGGGCAAGCCACGCCCCGGTACCGTCTAGGCCACGGCGTATTTGCCGCGGCCGAAGTAGCGGTCCTTGGCGTCATCGGTGGCGCTGTCGCGCACCGACTTGATCTGGCCGATCCTGGCATAGGCGCGCTTGACCGCGTCGCGGGCGGCGATCCTGTCGACCCAGGCTTTCACGTGCGGGCGCTTGTCGAGATCGATGGCGAGCAGCTCGACATTGCGCAGCCACGGGAAGGCGGCGATGTCTGCGATCGTATATTCGTCACCGGCGACGTAAGCGCTGCCGGCCAGACGCTGCTCGTAGACGTCAAAGATCTTGTTGACCATGGTGCGGTAGCGGCTGTGGCCGTAATCGTTGCCGGCCGGCGCGAAGCGCGAGAAGTGGACGAGCTGGCCGCACATCGGTCCGAGATTGGCCATCTGCACCATCAGCCACTGCATGACGTCATTGCGTTTGAGCGGGTCGTGCGGAATGAACTTGCCGGTCTTCTCGGCGAGATACATCAGGATGGCCCCGGACTCGATCACGGTGTAGGGCTTTCCGGCCGGGCCGTCGCTGTCAACGATGGCCGGGATCTTCTGCAGCGGATTGATTTTGGTGAATTCGGGCGAGAACTGGTCGCCCTTCCAGACGTCGATGTAATGCTCCTTGTAGGGCAATCCGCATTCTTCCAGCATGATGAAAATCTTCTGAACGTTCGGGCTGGTCAGCGCGTAAAACTCGATCATGGGGTCACTCGTTCGAAAAAGAGCGCAGCTTGCGCGGGCCGCTCTCTATAGACGAAGCGGGCGGCGTTTGTCGCGGGCACTCACGCACTATTGAGGCGCGGCGGCGGCGTCAATCTTGTCTTTCGCGGCCTCGCGCAGGCAGGCGGGGCAAAGACAGCCCTCCGCGATGGCGGCTTCATCAAGCGGCATGCGGAAGGATTCGTCGGCGCACCAGCAACCGCCATCCGGCTGGCATTCGAATGCCGCGCCACAACGCGGACAGGCGCGGGAGCGAGACGGCGATGAAGGGATCATGCGGGAATCCGGCGGTGGCGGCGTGGGCAAGCCATTCGATGGTCGAATCGCGGCCTTGGCAAGGGCCAGGGCTGCATCTTCGAAGCAGAGGAGCTGAATACCGCCAGTGGGCGCCCGATGGCCGCCGCCGCCTGTTGCGGCTATGGTGAAAGCGCACCGGGTATCATTGCATTCCTGTTTGCTTGAAAAGAACTTTCCGGTTTTGCCGGTGAACGAATGGACGCCGGCCTGCGACCCATAGGGGCGAGGCCCGCGCCGTGGGCTTCGCGGCTGCGCGCGGAGACGGTCATCGAACTGGCTGCCCCGCGCCACTGGGCCTTGTCTTTCGGGCGAGGCCACCAGTGCGACAGCGCCGATGCAACCGCCGCCATCAATGGAGCCGCATCATGATGACGCCCCACATACCCCGGCTCGGATTGGCTCTGGCCCTCTGCGCATTCATGGGCGCCGGCCTTTCCCAAGCCAACGCGCAAGACACCAGCCTGGCACGCGGCGACGCCGTCGTGACCGGGTTCTCCGGCATCAAGCCGCTGGATGTGCCCGTCCCCGACGGCGCCAGCCCGCTCGATTATTTCTTCATCGATCTGCAAGGGCCGTCCGCCCAGATCCTGCCGCTCACGGCGCCTGGATATGGGCCGCAAGGGCAGCTCACGCCTGCGCCCGTCAAACGTCAGATCACTGCGGGCCAGGTCGGGCAGGTGTTCGGCACCACGCTCGACGACGGACAAGGCCGCGATGTGCCGAATGTCTATCTCGGCGCGACCTCGGCCTACGGCATTCAGATCGTCGGTCCCGACACCGACGGCGACGGCCAGCCCAATCGCCTCAAGACCGGCGCGCCCGGTGCGCAATTCATGGCCGGACAATTCGGGCCCGCGCCCGACGGCACGCCCGGCACCATCTGGCGCGTCGATGGCGTGACCGGTGCGGTTGCGCGGTTCGCGACGTTGCCGGCCAACAGCGGACCCGGTGTCGGCGACATCGTGTTCGACCGGCGCACGCAACAGTTCTTTGCTTCCGATCTCGACAACGGTCAGATCTATCGCATCGCGCCGGACGGTACCGTGGTCGACAACTTCGATCATGGCGTCAGCGGCAGGCCGGCCAACGGCATGCCGCCGCTTGCCGACGATGGCCAGGTGATGGACATCACCAGCCCGTCGTTCGACAGCCAGAACCCGGCGACCTGGGGCTATACCCAGAAGGATCGTATGGTCTGGGGCATGGCCGTTCACAACGACCGTCTCTTCTACGCGGTCGCCGGCGGCCTGCAGGTTTGGTCGATCGGCATCAACATCGATGGCACCTTCGCCAACGATCCGCGCCGGGAGCTCGACGCCACGGCATTGCCCGGCGACGGGCCCATCACCAACATCGTGTTCGACGGTCAGGGCCGCATGCTCCTGGCGCAACGCGGTTCGCCGCGTGGCGCCTATGACTATTCCGCCTTTGCCGAGCCGGGCAAGTCCTCGGTGGTACGCTATCACCTGGAGGCGCCCGACGATCCCGCGACGCCGGGCGCGTGGGCGCCGGACGCCGACGAGTACGCCATCGGCATGCGGCCGGAATTCCGCAACGCCGACGGCGGCATCGCGCTCGGTTACGCGCACGATCCGGAAACCGGCGCACCGGTGCCGGGAAGCTGCAACGCCACGCTCTGGTCGACCGGCAGCCGCCTGCGCTCGAGTGAAAACCCGGACGCCGTCGACGACGGTTCGGGCGAAGCCGACGTGCACGGCCTGCAAGGCAACGACGCCTCGCTGGTACGTCCGCAAAACGTGCCACCGACGCAGGCCTATTACATCGACTATGACGGCCTGTTCGGCGACGGTGCGAAGTCCGGCCACATGGGCGACGTCGCCATCTGGCAGCCGTGCGAAGGCTTCGAAATCCGTGGCGATCTGCCTCCGGGGTTCTATCCGCCTGGCGGCATCATCGTCATCGACTGGCCGGATCCGCATGGCCATCCGACCAACCTGCGGCTTCGCAAGCGTGCGATCCGTGACTGCGTCCGTTGGGGCGCGGGCTGGGCCTGCCGCTTCGCGATCCGTATCCGCAACACCGGACCGAACCCGTATTTCGGCCCGCTCAGGATCGACGATCACATGCCGGGACTGCCGCCCGGTTCGCTCGTCGGCTTCTCGCCGATGCCGCCGTGGGGTTGCGGCGGCGGCGGCGGAAACTACACCTGCGCGCGTCCGTTCGTGTTCTTGCCGGTTGGCGCCAGCAGGCATCTGTTCGTGACCGTCTGGGTGCCGAACGCGGCCGTCCGGCGTGGTCATTGTCGTATCCGCAACGTCGCGAAGATCTCGTTCGCGCCGGGTGGTTCGGTGTGGAACACCAATCCCGCCGACGACACCGATGGTGCCATCGCGGTCATTCCGGCGCCGGAATGCCGGCAACGCACCAACCTCGTGCTGCGCAAGGTCAGCCGCGGCTGCGAGGTGACTGGCGCCAATGTCGCGACCTGCAACTACCGGGTGACCGTCATCAACGCGGGACCTGGCGTCTACCACGATACGATCCGGGTCTTCGATCAGCCGCTGGCTGGCACGACCGCGACGTTCGCGGGGGCGCCGTGGAACTGCGTTGCCGCCGCGCCCGGCTACACCTGCACCCATCCGTTGGCTCACCTGCCATCGGGCGCGAGCGTGTCGTTCTCCGCCAGCGTCGAGGTGCCGCGTGACGTTGCCCGTCAGCACAACTGCCGTATCGTGAACCGGGCCCGGATCGTCTTCGCGCCGGGAGGCTCGCCCCGGAACGTCAATCCGGGGGACGATGCGTCGTCGGCGACCGGCGTCATACCGGCGGGCTTCTGCGCCCCGCAGATCGCGCCGGCCGTCCAGGACTGCCCGCCCGGCTACCGCTACATTGACGGTGCCTGCCGGCGTCCGCCGCGCGTGCAGCCGCCCGAGCGGCGTTGCCCGCGCGGGACGGTCGGCGAGTGGCCGAATTGCCACCGCATTGTGCCGCCGCCGCGCGTATGTCCGAAGGGCACCGTGCGGCGCGGTGATCGGTGTGTGACTATCGAACGCCAGTGCCCACGCGGGACGATCGGGCGTTGGCCGGACTGCCGCAAGCCGCCGGTCGTCCGGCCCTGCCCACGTGGCACGGTCCGGCGACATGGTCGTTGCGTGCCGATCGTGAAGCCCTGCCCGCAGGGGACGATCCGCAAAGGCGGCCATTGCGCGCCGGTCGTGGTGCCGCGCGTATGCCCGAAGGGTACGGTCCGGAAGGGCGGCCGTTGCGTGCCGATCGTGCGCCGCGTCTGCCCCAGGGGCACGGTCGGCACGTGGCCAAACTGCCGGAAGGTGCAGACCACGCCGCCGTTGACCCATCGGCCGCAGACGCAAAAGCCGCTGCAGCGCGTCCCCCACGTGACCCTCAGGCACGGGACCGTGCTGCGCTGACAAGCGGGACGCCGCGCGGACGACTCGCGCGGCGTCACCACCTCACCACCGCGACAAGAGGCGCATCGTCCGATGCGCCTCTTTCGTTTCTTCGTTCGGCTAGCCACAAAAAAACAGGCGGTCCCGGGAAGCAGCGGCGGCTGCTCGGGACCGCAAGGGGGGCTCACGCAAGTTGACGCAAACTGGAACCAGACGAATGCGAGCATGGCCTGGCGTCATGACAGGCGCGTGACAGCGCCTCGCGCGCCGATCGGAAAATGACAGGCTGTGGATTGCTTCGCCTCGCCCGAACCGCGCGGGCACAGCCCGGATTTTTCCCATGCCCGACTTCACCACTGCGGTTGCCGTGGCGATCTTCGCTGCGACCTGCGTGATCGTGGCGCTCGGCAAGATCCCGGTCTTTCGCATCGATCGCGGCCGGCGCGGCGCTGCCGGGCGGCAGCCTGATGGTGGCTTGCGGCGTTCTCGCACCGGATGAGGTCTATCGCGCGAGGCGCAACGCGCCAGGGCATCCGGGGTGGAAGTGCGGTTCTGTAACGCGCTATTTCCCGGCCGGTGTCACGCGCAGAATCTGCCCGTTCGTTTCGTCGGAGAGGAGATAAAGCGCGCCGTCGGGCCCCTGCCGTATGGCGCGGATGCGTTTCTTGAGGCCCTGCAGGATGCGCTCCTCCCTGATCACCTTGTTGCCGTCGAGCGTCAGCCGCGACACCAGCATATATTTGAGCGCGCCATTGAACAGGCTGCCCTTCCACTGCGGGAACAGGTCGCCGGTATAGAAGGTCATGCCCGAGGGCGCGATCGACGGCGTCCAGTGCCAGACGGGGTCGACCATACCCGCCTGATGCTGCTTGCCGGTGCCGACCGGCGAACCGTCGTAGTTGACGCCGAAGCTCACCACCGGCCAGCCATAGTTTTTGCCCTTCTCGATGATGTTGATCTCGTCGCCGCCCTTGGCGCCATGCTCCTGCTCCCACAGTTCGCCGGTGGCGGGATGGATGGCGAGCCCTTGCGGATTGCGGTGGCCGTAAGACCAGATTTCCGGCAGCGCGCCGGGCTTGCCGACGAACGGATTGTCCTCGGGCGCGCCGCCATCCGGCGTGATGCGCACCACCTTGCCGAGACCGTTGTCGAGCGTCTGCGCCATGTCGCGGTCGCTGAAGTGCTCGCCGGTGGTGAGGAAGAGGCTGCCGTCGCGCGCCTGCGCAATGCGACCGCCGAAATGATTGCCGTGCGAAGCCGGGCCCTGCTGGCGGTAGATCACCTTCACGTCGGTCAGCCGCGACGTGCCTTCGGGATCGAGTATGGCGCGCGCCATCGCCGTACGGCCGCCGCCCTCGAATGGTTCGGCATAGGAGAAGTAGATGGTGCGGTTCTGTTCAAAGGCGCGGTCGAGGATGACGTCGAGCAGACCGCCCTGGCTGCGGGCGAAGACGGGCGGCACGTTTTCGATCGGTGGTGAGCGCCGGCCGTCGGGCGTGACGATGCGCATGCGGCCCGCCCGTTCGGTCACCAGCATGCGGCCGTCTGGCAGGAATGCCAGCGACCAGGGATGCACCAGGCCGGCGGTGACGGTTTCGACGGCAAGGGGACCGGCGGAAGAGGGATAGGTCTGCGGCGCGAGCTGTGCGGCAGCAGCAGCCGGCAGCAGCAACGCCGCGGCGAAGAGGATGATGCGCATACCCGTCTCCATGATCACCGCGTCAACGGGCGGCCATGCGCTCCGTTCCGGCCGGAGCCCGGGCCTACCGCTTTTCGTGTTTGTCGCGCGCCAGAGTCGAGATGCTGCCGAGGCCGATAAAAAGAACCCCGAGCAACAGGGCTATGGCAAACAGGCTGCCCTCGTTGCCGATAACGCCGTCGGCGACACTGGCGCGGGCGACGCCGACCGACAAGACCGTGGCGAGCACCATGGTGGACAAGGCGAGCGCGACGCCGGCGACGAGCTCGGCGAAGGCGACGGTGCGGTGTTCGCGGCCAAGGGGATGCCCGGCCGGCGCCCGGAAACCGGTGTTTTCAATGTGCTTGTGCATGGCGAACCTGCAGACGAATCACTTTTCCGATGCGGCCAGAATGCGCAGGGAACCCGACGGCCATCCGGCCCCATTGGGGCGGAGACGGTAATGTTTGCGGGCGATTTCGTGACGAAGGTTAAGAAAAGGTAAAAAGTCGGCTATTGCGCCGCTTCCAGTGCGTCCGGCTGCCAGTCTATGGGCACGTGGCCCGGTTCCGACGCCACCCGCCTGAGCCAGGCGCGGATTGCCGGATAGGGCGCAAGCCTGAAATCGCACTGTTCGGCGACGTGGGTGTAAGCGTAAAGCGCAATATCGGCGATGGTGTAGCGGCCGTCGACGAAGAACGGACGATGCGCGAGATGCGCCTCCATGACACCGAGCGCGTGATAGCCGTTCTCCATCCAGTCATCGAGCGCGTGGCGTTGCAGGTCGCGCCCGCCCCTGACAAGCGTAAGCCAGAACCAGGCGGCGCCGATGTTCGGCTCCAAGCTGTGTTGCTCGAAGAACATCCATTGCAAGGCTTCGGCACGGGCAATGCGGTCTTCCGGCGCGAGCGGGGTGCCGCCGGCGACGTACCAGAGTATGGCATTGGACTCGGCGATGTAACGGCCGGGCGCGACTTCGAGCAGGGGGATTTGCCCGTTCGGATTCTTGGCGAGGAATTCGGGCGTGCGGCTTTCGCCTTGCAGAATGTCGATTTCGACCAGCCTGTAGTCGAGCGCGAGATGCGCCAGCGCAAGGCGAGCCTTGTAGCTGTTGCCTGACCGCTGCATTGAATACAGGGTATACATTGGCCGTTCCCCGAATCCGCCCGCGACTCCCCCGTGCATTATATAGGCAGCGAGTCCGGCAAGAGAATGGCCCGCAGATGACAATGCCGGTCGCCGCCGTAACGAATTCGACACGTTTTGCAGAACAAACGCACTGCACAACAGGCATGTCCGGCAAATTTTTATTCTGCCGCAACGCGATGGGCACGCGCGTATTCGGCTAGCGCCTCATCGGCGCCCGGATCGAGCGGTGTGAAACCGCCATGCGCGATCCACTCTGGCCGTGTGAACCTGGTAATGTGATTGGAGACCCCGCACAGCGTCAGATAAACGATCTTGCGCGGGCGATGGCGTCGGCTTCCGCGCAAGAGCGCGATCTTGTCCTCGGAGAAGCAGTTCGGAAAGGCCGTTTCAACGGCTCTTGGCCGGTTATTTTAAGCTAGTGGCGGCGAAACGCCATGGCCTGGCCGCACCGGTTTCAGTCATGGCGCGGTGCAGCAGGAAGGCGAACGCAATAAGCAATGTTGGAACAGCCAGCGGGATCAGCGTCGCGCCGGCGACGGAACGGGTCACCAGCGGCACGAACCAGAGCGCGGCCAGCAACGTCTTCTCCCACGGGCTGAAGCCGCGCTCCATGCCGTCGCGGACCATGAACGCGATCGCCGGCGCCACCACCATCAGGTCGTAGTCGAGGCTGTAGGGCGTGGCGAGGATGGTGGCGATGGCGAGCGCGGCGGCCTTGAACGCGAAGGCTGCGGACGAGCGCCACAGCCAGGCGAGCGCGGCGGCGGCGGCAAGGGTCACTGCCGTCTGCAGCGCGTAGGCGAGCGGAATGGGCCGCCCCACATGCGCACCACGGAGAACACGCTCTGGATTTTCTCCCAGCCGGTGTCGCCCTGTTCGAGCACCACGGTGCGGGTGAATTTCGTGGAGGCGAAAAAGGCGCTCCAGACCTCGGGACCGAAGGCGAGCGTGACAATCAGCGTCAGTACGAGGACCGTAAGCGCGGCCGCCGCGAAACTGCGCCAGCGGCCGCTTGCTGCCAGTACAAGCGGGATCAACAGCCCGAATTGCGGCTTGTAGACCAGCAGGCCGATCAGCATGCCGGCGAGCCACGGGCGGCGGTCGAGCAACAGGAGCGCGGCGCCCATGCAGGGCGGCGGTGAGGAAGCCATTATGACCGTGGCCGAGATTGATGAACACCGCCGGATAGGCGAGCGCGACGAGAAGCCAGAGTTTCCTGGCCTCGTCCTCGCGTGCGGACGGCGGGCGAGCCCCGGCGGGCAGGGGGGCCGGAAAAAGGATTTTCCGGACCACCAGCAGATAAAGCGCCAGCGTAACGACCTGCCACAGCGCCAGCGCCAACGGGTACGGCATGGCCGCGAACAGCGCGGCGAGACCGAGGAAGTAGGGCGGATAGTGCCAGCCATAAAACGGGGCTTTCTCGCCGAAAATCGCCTGCTGGCGCACGTATTGCCGGTCCGGCATGAAGGGAGCGGCCGCGTCGCCGTCCAGGACATAGGTCCCGGCGGCGTAGACGTTGGAGAAATCGGTTCCGAGCGGCCGGCCGTAGCGGTCGTTGAGCCCGTCCGAGGTGGCGATCGAGGAAGCCGGCGCCCATCACCGAGGCGGCCAGCACCGCCAGCGCCACCAGCCTGATGCGCTCGCGGGTCAGCCAGGCGCCGGAGCGCAGCGTCTCGATCAAGGCAGCCATCGGCGCACTCTGGCAGGCCAGCCTTAAGGGACGGTTAGGCTATCAATAAACCGGCTTGATCAATTCATCATGTTTTGCAACTTGCTGTCGGGCGGACGGGCTATTACCACACCACCAATCTGGCATCTTTGACCCCTGAGCCCGGAGCCTTTCGAATGGCCTTCCTTGCGGACCACCTGAAGCGCATCAAGCCGTCGCCGACGATCGCCGTCACCGACAAGGCGCGCGCGCTCAAAGCGGCGGGCCGCAATGTCATCGGGCTCGGCGCCGGCGAGCCGGATTTCGATACGCCCGACAACATCAAGGAAGCGGCCATCAAGGCGATCCGCGAGGGCCGCGCCTCCAAGTACACCCAGGTCGACGGCATGGCCGAACTCAAGGAAGCGGTGGCCGCCAAGTTCAAGCGCGAGAACGGCCTCGACTACACACCCGCGCAGATCACGGTGAGCGCCGGCGGCAAGCAGGTGCTCTACAACGCCTTCATGGCGACGCTGAATCCGGGTGACGAGGTGATCATCCCGGCGCCGTATTGGGTGAGCTATCCGGACATGGTGCTGCTCGCCGGCGGCACGCCGGTCGAGGTCGTCTGCACCATGGAGAACGGCTTCAAGCTCAGGCCGGAGCAGCTCGAGAAGGCGATCACGCCAAAGACCAAATGGTTTCTGTTGAACTCGCCATCGAACCCGACCGGCGCCGCCTATTCGCGCGACGAACTGAAGGCGCTCACCGACGTGTTGCTGAAGCACCCGCACGTGCATGTCATGACCGACGATATGTACGAACACCTGGTCTACGACGACTTCAGGTTCTTCACGCCGGCGCAGGTCGAGCCATCGCTCTACGAGCGCACGCTCACCGTCAACGGCACGTCGAAGGCCTATTGCATGACCGGCTGGCGCATCGGCTTTGCCGGCGGGCCGACCCCGCTGATCAAGGCGATGGCGATGATCCAGTCGCAGTCGACCACCAATCCGGCAGCGGCCTCGCAATGGGCGGCGGTGGAAGCGCTCAATGGGCCGAAGGAATTCATCGCCACGCACAACAGGATCTTCAAGGAGCGGCGCGATCTCGCGGTGTCGATGCTCAACCAGGCAAACGGCATCAAGTGCCCGATGCCGGAAGGCGCCTTCTACGTCTATCCGTCGTGCGAGGGCACCATGGGCAGGACCACGCCGGGCGGCAAGAAGCTCGCAACCGACGAGGACTTCGTCACCGAGCTTCTGGAAGCCGAGGGCGTTGCGGTGGTGCACGGTTCCGCCTTCGGCCTCGGGCCGGCGTTTCGCATCTCCTACGCCACCAGGACAGAAGACCTCGAAGAAGCCTGCAATCGCATCCAGCGCTTTTGCGGCAGCCTGAAATAATTTCCTTTACCGCGCGGCCCCGTCTCGCACGGGCCGGGAAGAGGTGGAGATCTTGCTGTCGGCCGGAAAGGCCGCGGGCAAGGGGCATTTTATGCCGCCTCAACCTGCGGCTTTGGATGCTTTGGTCAAATTGAGCCCTGCAAATAAAGCGCGAATCAATAATGGCTCGGCTAATCTCGGCCCATGATTCGCCGAACCATTGCCGCCCTTGGCCTGATCGCCGCGATGGTTGCGTCGGCGGCTGCGGCCGACCGCGTGACCGTCGCCACCACCCGCGACATCCACAATGGCGCATTGTTCATGGGCGCGCTGCGCGGCTACTTCGCGGCCGAGGGCATTGACCTCACCATGCAGGCCTATCCGTCGCCCAAGGCCGTGGTGCAGGCGCTCGCCGCCGGCAGAAGCGACCTGGCGCTGACCAGTTTCACCGTCACCGCCTTCAACCTTGCCGGCACCGGCGCGATCAAGATGATCGCCGCCCAGGTGCGCGAACGACGCGACCACGAGGGCAATGTGGTGGTGGCGGCGAACGGCGCCCAGCGGGCCGGCCTGCATGCGTTCCAGGATCTCGCCGGAAAGTCAGTGGCGATCAGCGGGCTCGAACTCGGTTTATCACTACCAGCTCGGCCAGATCGCGCGGCTCAAGAAGTTCAATCTCTCCAGCGTCATCGTGAAGCCGCTGCACACGTACGAGGCGGTTGCCGCCGCGGTGGCCGAGGGGCGGGTCGACGCCGCTATACTGCCTTCACGGTATGGCCGCTCGGTGCTGGCCTCCGGGCAGGCGCAGATCGTTGGCTGGTATTCGGAACTGGACGAGCAGCAGCTGGGTGCGCTGTTTGCCTCGGCAAAAACGCTGGCGGAACGCCCGGAGGTGGTGACCAGGTTCCTGCGGGCCTATCGCCGCGCGGCCGCCGATTATTCTCCGGTCATGTCGCACTATGGTTTGGGTGGCAAGCTCATCTCCAACGTCAAATCGCGCAAGGCCGCGGCGGAGATCGCGCGATACGTTTTCCCCGGCACCCTGAGGGCGGCAGCTATCACCGCGGTGGAGGAGGGCGCCTACTACATGGATCCGAAGGCGCAGCTCGATACCGTAGATCTCGCGCGTCAATTCGACTGGTTCAAGACGCAGGGGCTGGTGCAGCCCGATGCCGACCTGCGCAAGGCCGTCGAATTAAGTCTTGCCGCCAATTAGATACGCGGACGACCGCCTGCGGTCCTGCCGTCGCAAAAACGAACCCTTGCCAGTCTTCCGTTCACCTGAGACGATATCGTCGAAGGGCCGGGATTAGTGGTCCGACCTCCCGGCCGGGTAAGGGAGGTATCCATGGGACAAAATGGCTCGGGATCTAACGGCACCAGAAACGTGGGTCCCCGGTGCATCGCGCTGGTGGGCCCGTTCCAGAGCGGCAAGACAACTCTTCTCGAAGCCATCCTCGCGCGCACCGGTGCGGTGCAGCGCCAGGGCACGGTGGACGCCGGCACCACGGTCGGCGACGCCAGCAAGGAAGCCCGCCATCACAAGATGAGCGTGGAGGCTTCCGTCGCCACCACCACTTTCATGGGCGACAGCTACACCTTCATAGACTGCCCGGGGTCGATCGAGTTCATCCAGGACATGCGCAACGCACTGCCGGCCGTCGACGCCGCGGTCGTGGTCTGCGAGGCCGATGAAAAGAAGGTGCCGCAACTTCAGCTGATCCTGCGCGAGCTGGAGGACCAGAACATTCCGCGCTTCCTTTTTCTCAACAAGATCGACAAGGCCGACAAGCGCATCCGCGATACGCTGAAGCTGTTGCAGCCGGCGTCCCGTATACCGTTGCTGTTGCGCCAGATTCCGATCTGGAAGGATGAGATCATCTCGGGCTTCGTCGATCTCGCGCTCGAGCGCGCCTTTGTCTACAAGGAAAGCGCCGCGTCCGAAGTGATCGAGCTCGCCGGCGAGGATGCAAGCCGCGAGAAGGAAGCGCGCTTCACCATGCTGGAGACACTCGCCGATCACGACGACAAGTTGATGGAGCAACTGCTCGAAGACATCGAGCCACCGCGCGACAAGGTGTTCGATGATCTGGCGACCGAACTGCGGGAGCGCCAGGTGGTGCCGATGCTGCTCGGCGTCGCCGCCCGCTCCAACGGCGTGCTGCGGCTGCTGAAGGCGTTGCGCCATGAAGCGCCCGGCGTGGCGGAGACCGCGGCACGGCTTGGCGTCGAGGCCAGCGACGAGGCAGTGGCGATGGTCCTCAAGACCTTCCACACGACCCACGGCGGCAAGATGTCGGTCGCGCGCCTGCTGGCGGGCACCGCCGGCGACGGCACCACCTTCAATACGCCGGACGGCGAGGCCGGCCGCGTCTCGGGCGTGTTCAGGCAGATGGGCCAGCATTTCGAAAAGCGCGGCGCCGCCAATGCCGGCGAGACCGTCGCCTTCGGCAAGCTCGATGGCGCCAGGACGGGCGACACCTTGTCGACGGGCAAGACCGCGCATCCTTCGCTCGGCGAGGTGAAGCCCTATCCGCCGGTGCTCGCCATCGCGGTGCAGGCCAGGGAGCGCAAGGACGACGTCAAGCTCGGCCAGGCCTTCACCAGGCTGACGGAGGAAGATCCCTCGCTCACCGTCGAACATAATCCGGAGAGCCACGAGGTGGTGATCTGGGGACAGGGCGAGATGCACTTGCGTGTCGCCACCGAGCGGCTTGCCGACCGCTACGGGGTGCCGGTGGTGTCGAATCCGCCGGCCGTCGGCTATCGCGAGACCATCCGCAAGCCGGTGAGCATCCGCGGCCGCCACAAGAAGCAGTCGGGCGGCCACGGCCAGTTCGGCGATGTGGTGCTGGAGATCAAGCCGCTGCCGCGCTCGTCCGGTTTCCGGTTCGAGGAGCGGATCACGGGCGGCGTGGTGCCCCGCAACTACATCCCCGCGGTGGAGGAGGGCGTGGTCGACGCGCTCAAACACGGCCCGCTCGGCTTCCCGGTGGTGGACATTTCGGTGGCGCTGGTCGACGGCTCCTACCATTCGGTCGACTCATCCGACATGGCGTTCCGCACAGCCGGACGCATCGGCATCGTGGAAGGGTTGCCGCAATGTCAGCCGGTCCTGCTGGAACCGATCCATCTGGTCGAGATCGTGTGCCCGAGCGAGGCCACCGCCAGGATGAACGCTATCCTGTCGAGCCGGCGCGGGCAGATCCTCGGCTTCGACGCCCGCGAGGGCTGGGCGGGCTGGGATGTGGTGCGCGCACAACTGCCGGAAGCCGAAATCGGTGACCTCATCATCGAGGTGCGTTCGGCCACCGCCGGCGTCGGCAGCTTCACATACAGCTTCGATCACATGGCGGAGCTGACGGGCCGCACTGCCGACCAGATCGTGGCGGCGCGCCGCGCGGCAGCCTGAACTGAAACGATCGCCATCGCGGGATCGTCTGGCGGCGGTCCCGCGGTTTTTTTTGACAATGCGACTTTAATTTTCACCGACTTGCTAACCGGCTGCAAAGCCCGTTCCCTGAACGACGCGGCGTATTAACCGGCAAACGGCGCCTGTCCCCGACAATCCATCAGACGCGCGGCCAAGGCCCGCGTGTGCCCGTGGGTGCAGGATCATGCTGGAACAACTGCGCAGGATTTTTTCACCGCCGGAACCGGCGCCTTATGCCGGTTCTAAAGACAGGATTCCACTTGGGGAGGTGCTCCGGCGCGACTGGTTCGAGCTCTGGTATCAGCCCAAGATCGCGTTGCGCACCATGCGCATGGTCGGCGCCGAGGCGCTGGTGCGTGCGCGCCATCCCGAGCGCGGCGTGGTGCCGCCGTTCTTCTTTCTGCCCGACGCCGGCGAAGACGAGATGCTGGCGCTCACCGAGCGGGCGATCCTCACCGCGCTCCGCGACTGGGAAACCTTCAATGACTACGGCGTAGGAATGAAGCTTGCCGTCAACGTCCCGGTATCGGCATTCATCAGGTTGCCAATCTCGCAAATGCTGCGCGAGGCGCGCCCGCGCGCGGCGAACTGGCCGGGGCTGGTGCTGGAGGTGACCGAAGACCAGATCATCAACGACCTGGCGCTCGCCAACGACGTCGCCGATGCCTTGCGCGAGCAGAACTGCACATTGGCGCTCGACGATTTCGGGGCCGGCTATTCCTCGCTCGCGCGCCTGCGGCAATTGCCCTTCAGCGAGCTGAAGATCGATCGCAGCTATGTGATGAATTGCGACCACGATCCGGTCAATGCCGGCCTGTGCGAGACCATCGTGGAGCTCGGCAAACGCTTCGGTCTCGGGATCGTGGCCGAGGGCATCGAGACCGTGCACGAGAGCCACAAGTTGCAGGGCATCGGCTGTGACATCGGTCAGGGCTACCTGTTTGCCAGGCCGATGCCGACGGGCGAGCTCATCGCCCTGATGCGCCAGCGCATGGTCGGCGGGCCGCGGCCGGTGGTCAAAAAGCCGCGCTGGATGCCGGTGAGGGCCTGATTTCACGGGCTTTTTGCGGCGCCTCCCGCAAGCGTGATTTGCCAGTGAAGGACGGGCTGCGTAGCTCTTTGTGCCGAGGACTCAAAGCGATTCGGGAGATCGTGCCCATGAACATCATCCGCCGCCGGGGCTGGGAAATCCCCGAGAGGTTGGCCACGCCCGAACATCTGGTGTTCAGCCGCCGCCGTCTGCTGACGGCCGGCGTCGGTGCTGGCGCGTTGGCGCTGGCGCCCGGCCTCGCCGCCGCGCAGGTTGGTCCGGCCGATGCAGCCGATCCGGCCACCGACCTCTACCCCGCCGAGCGCAATCCGAAATACACGCTTGACCGCGCCATCACGGACGAGAAGGTCAACGGCAACTACAACAACTTCTACGAATTCGGCACGTCCAAGCGCATCGCACAGGCGGCACAGGCGCTGAAAATCCGGCCGTGGACGGTGACCATCGACGGGCTGGTCGAGAGGAAGCAGGAGATCGGCGTCGATGATCTGATCCGCAAGATGACGGTCGAAGAGCGCGTCTACCGTCACCGCTGCGTCGAGGCCTGGAGCATGGCGATTGCGTGGACCGGGTTCCCGCTCGCCAGGCTGGTGAAATTCGCGCAGCCGTTGGGCTCGGCCAAGTACCTCAAGATGACAACCTTTATGGATCCGAAGATGGCGCCGGGCCAGCAAATGGCCTGGTTCCCCTGGCCATACGTGGAGGGCCTGACTATCGAGGAAGCGACCAACGACCTCGCTTTCATCGCCACCGGCGCCTATGGCCATCCGATGCACAAGGAGCACGGCGCGCCGCTGAGGCTGGCAGTGCCGTGGAAATACGGTTTCAAGTCGATCAAATCGATCGTGAGTTTTACCTTTACCAGGGAGGCGCCGGTCGGCATGTGGCAGAAGCTGCAATCGAACGAGTACGGCTTCTATGCCAACGTCAATCCGAAGGTGCCGCATCCGCGCTGGAGTCAGGCGATGGAAGAGGTCATCGGCACCAACAAGAAGGTGCCGACGCAATTATTCAACGGCTACGCCGAATATGTTGCCAACCTCTACAAGGGCATGGAAGGCCGATTTTTGTGGATGTAACGTCCGGCCTGTAGTGACGGACACATTTTGCTCGGGCGTCCGCACGTTATTCCGGTGAATTCGCTGACGTGATAGCATTTCGACTCAGGGAACTGAGCCGGAGGTGAGCCATGTCCACGAACGGGCCGGATGTTGCAAAAATTCAGCGCGCGATCGCGCGCTCACTGCACGACCATTGGGTTCTCTATCTGATCGAGGGCATCGTGCTGCTGGTGCTGGGGGCCCTGGCTATCATCCTTCCACCGCTCGCCACCGTCGCCGTAACCATCGTGCTCGGCTGGCTGTTTCTGGTCAGCGGCGTCATGGGACTGGTCACGACATTCTGGATGCGCGGAGCGCCCGGCTTCTGGTGGGCGCTGATCTCGGGGCTGCTCGGCATCGTGGTGGGAGTGATGCTGCTGGCCTCGCCCCTCCGTGCGCTCATCCCGCTCACTATCCTGCTGGTCGCCTTCTTCATCATCGAGGGCATCTCCTCGATCATGTTCGCGTTCGATCACAAGCGCGAGCTGAGCGGGCGCTGGGGCTGGATGCTGGTGAGCGGCATCGTCGATCTGATCCTGGCTGTCATCATCTTCGCCGGGCTGCCGGGCACGGCGGCCTGGGCGATCGGCCTGCTGGTGGGCATCAACATGATCTTCGGCGGCTCGGCGTTGACCGCCATGGCGCTGCACGCCCGCAACGCAGGTTCAGCGTAGGCTACTTCCAGCCAAACCGATCGGCCAGTTGCCGGTCGTAGTCGAGCACGGCCTGCAGCAGCACCTGCGCGCCGGCGGCACACTGGTCCTTTGTGGTGTCTTCCGCTTCGTTGTGGCTGATGCCGTCGCGGCTGGGAACGAAGACCATCGCCGACGGCGCGACACGCGCGACATAGGCTGCGTCGTGGCCGGCCGCAGAGATCATGGTGCGGCTGGTAAAGCCCGACGCGTCCGCCGCCCGTTGCACGGCCGCGACGCAGGCCCGGTCGAACGGCTGCGCCGGCTGGTTCCAGATCGTCTTGATCGCGATCTCGACGCCGCAGTCGCGGATGACCTTTGCGGTGGCGGTGGCAATGTCGACCTCCATCGCGTCCAGCACCTCGGCTTCCGGATCGCGCAGGTCGATGGTGAAGAAGACTTCGCCGGGCACCACGTTGGGCGACCCCGGCTTCACTTCCATTAGCCCGACGGTGCCGACCGCGCCGGGATGATTGCGCGCGCTGGCGTTGACCGCTTCGACCAGACGGGCGGCGGCGAGCAAAGCATCATGACGGCGCGGCATCGGCGTGGTGCCTGCGTGGGTGTCCTGGCCGGTGACGGTCGCTTCGTACCAGCGCATGGCCTGCACGCCGGTGACGACGCCGATGTCCTTGCCCTCGGCCTCGAGGCAGGGACCTTGTTCGATGTGCAGTTCGAAGAAGGCGGAGAGCGGATGATCGCCGCAGATTTCATCGCCGCGATAGCCGATCGTTTCGAGCGCCGCGCCGAAGGTCTGGCCGCTGCGGTCCTGCCGTGCAGTTGCCCAATCGCGCGGGAACACGCCGGCGAATGTGCCGGACGCCAGCATGGCCGGCGCGAAGCGCGCGCCTTCCTCATTGGTCCAGTTAACGATTTCGATGGGCGCGAAAGTCTCGTATCCGGCCCGGTGCAGCGTGCGCAGCGCTTCCAGCGCCGCCAGTACGCCGAGCGCGCCGTCGAACTTGCCGCCGGTCGGCTGGGTGTCGAGATGACTGCCCATCGCGATCGGCGGCACGTCGGTGCGCCGACCCGCGCGGCGCGCGAACATGTTTCCCATGTCGTCGACGATGAAATTGCAGCCGAGCGCTTCGACGCGTGTCTTGAACCAGTCGCGCACCTGACGATCGAGGTCGGTGAGGGTGAGCCGGCAGATGCCGCCCTTGGGCGTGCCGCCGATCCTGGCGGTCTCCATCAGATCGTCCCACAGCTGTTCGGGATCGATCCTGAGATTGGTCATCGCAGCCATGGCTGTATATCCCGCGTCATGCGCCGCGCACTGCCGTCCCACCATGCGAACCGCAGAGGCGTGGCACCTTTCTCTTGTTTGCACGCAGACGCATCGGGTTCAATATGGCCGCAAGGCGAGCAGACAACGAGGAGGGAGGCATGCCGGCTTATTGGGTGGCGCGATCCAGGATCAGCGATCCCGTCGAATACAAAAAGTACACTGATCTGGTACCCGACATCATCGCCAAATATGGCGGCAAGGTGCTGGCGCGCGGTGGCAAATTCCAGATCATGGAGGGGCCGGACAAATTCCACCGTTTCGTCGTGATTGAATTCCCCACGTTCGAGCAGGGGGTCGCCTGTTTCACATCGCCGGAATACGACCGTGCCGCAGCGTTCCGGCGCAGCGGCGCCGGCGAGGTGGAAACCATCATGGTGGAGGGGATGTAGCCCACCTTTTAATCCTGTCGTCCCCCTAGCGCGCGCGCGAAAACCGCGTAATATGCGGGCAAAATAACACTTCATCGGGAGGAGCATTATATGTTGCGAAAGCTCAGATCGACTACCATTGCGGGGATCGCGGGGCTCAGCTTGTCGCTGGCCGCCGGGGCCCTGTTGGTCGCGCAGCCTGCGGCCGCGCAGGATAAGAAGCCGATCAGGATCGGCTTCGGCCAGTCGCTGACCGGCTTCCTGTCGCCGAACGGCAAGCAGGCGCTGCTCGGCGCCAAGATCTGGCGTGACCAGGTGAACAAGGACGGTGGCCTGCTCGGACGTCCGGTCGAGCTCGTCTACTACGACGACAAGAGCGCGCCGGCGGAAGTGCCCGGCATCTACACCAAGTTGCTCGACGTCGACAAGGTCGACCTCGTGGTCTCCGGCTACGCTACCAACCAGGTGGCGCCGGCGATGCCGATCGTCATGCGTAAGGGCAAGACCTTCATCAGCCTGTTCGCGCTCGACGTGAACGCGAAGTTCAAATACCCGAAGTACTTCTCGGTCCTGCCGACCGGCCAGGACACCAAGGGTTCGTTCACCGAGGGCTTCTTCAAGGCCGCGATGGCGCAGAACCCGAAGCCGAAGACGGTGGCGCTGGCCGCGGCCGACGCCGAGTTCGCGCAGAACGCCTGTGACGGCGCCCGCGCCAACGCCAAGAAGGCCAAGCTGAAGATCGTCTATGACAAGAGCTATCCGCCCCCGCCGAAGACCACCGATTTCACCCCGATCGCCCGGGCGCTGAAGGCGGCGAACGCCGACCTGGTGGTGGTCTGCGCCTACCCGGCCAACTCGGTCGGCATGGTGGAAGCGGCCAACGAAGTCGGCCTCACGCCGAAGATGTTCGGCGGCGCCATGGTCGGCCTGCAGGCGACCGTGTTCAAGAACAAGCTGAAGGCCAAGCTCAACGGGATCGTCAACTACGAGACCTGGGTGCCGGACGAGAAGCAGATGTACGAAGGCACCAAGGCGTTCTTCGACGAGTACCAGAAGCGCGCCAAGGCCGAAGGCGTCGATCCGCTCGGCTACTACCTGGGCGGCTGGGGCTATGCTCAGTTCCAGGTGCTCGAGCAGGCGATCAAGGGCGCCAAGAGCATCGAGGACGATAAGCTCGCCGCTTACCTGAGGAAGGGTACCTTCAAGACCGTGATGGGCCCGATCAAGTACGGCAAGAAGGGTGAATGGGCGGAAAGCCGCATGCTTACAGTCCAGTATCACGACATCAAGGACAGTGCCGACCTGGAGACCTGGCGCGGCATGAGCTACCAGACCGTGCTGAATCCGCCGAACCTGAAGACCGGCAACGTGGTCTATCCTTACGAGAAGGCGCACAAGTAAGCGGCCTTCCGGCAGGCCGGGGCGGCGAACCCCGGCCCCACGTGAAAGCAACGGCGCCGTGGGCAACCGCGGCGCCGTTTGTGTTTATGAATACGGCAGGGCAACCCACTCGCTTCACCCTCCCCTTGAGGGGGAGGGGCGACGCCGAGCGCTAGCGAGACGGCGGGGTGGGGTGAGCGGCGCTTGAAAGATTCACCCCCCTCCCGATTGCGCTTTGCGCAATCGATCTCTCCCTCCAGGGGGAGGTGAAGCGTGCCAGACGAGCGGCCGCGAATGATAGGGAGGGCGGGCTACGCCTCAAGCCCCAGATAGAACTGGCGGATCAGGTCGTTGTTGTTGAGCTCGGCGGCGGAGCCGCCCTCGAAGGCGATCTTGCCGTGGACGATCACGTAGCCGCGGTCGGCGATGCGGATGGCTTGCGTGAAGTTCTGCTCCGCCATCAGCACCGTGAGCTGATAGTGCTCCTTGAGCTGCTTGATGGCGTCGATGGTGCGGCTGACCAGAACAGGGGCGAGGCCGACCGACGGCTCGTCGATCAGCAGGATGCGCGGATCGAGCATCAGCGCGCGGGCCAGCGCCAGCATCTGCTGCTCGCCGCCCGACATCGAGCCCGCGAGCTGATTCTTGCGCTCGGCGAGCCGTGGAAAGATTTCGAAGCAGAAGTCGAGATTGGGCTTCAGCCTCGCGCGCGCCTTGCGCCGGCTGGCGCCGAGCAAGAGGTTCTCCTCCACGGTCTGGCGCGGGAACAGGCGGCGGCCTTCCGGCACCAGCGCGATGCCGAGATCGACGATCTGCTCCGTGGTGAGGATGGTAAGGTCGTGGGATTCGCCGTCGATCTGGGCGACGATGCGGCCGCTGGTCGGCCGGACGATGCCCATCACGCACTTCATCAGCGTGCTTTTGCCGTTGCCGTTGGTGCCGAGCAGCACCACGGTTTCGCCGCTGGCGACCTTGATGGTGACGTCGTCGATCACGCGCACCGCGCCATAGGCGGCGTTCACGTTCTCGATGGCGATGCTGTTGCTGCTGCTAGGTGCCAAGATAGGCTCCCACGACTTCCGGATCTTCGATCACCGCCTCCGGCTTGCCATCGGCGACTTTCTTGCCGGAGACGAGCACCGTCAGGCGCTGCGAAAAGGCCATCACCGCGCGCATGATGTGCTCGATCATGATGATGGTGACGCCGCGCTCGTTGAGGCGAATGAGCAGCGCCACGATGTCTTCGACTTCGGAGTGTGACAGACCGGCCATCGCCTCGTCGGAGATCAACAGCTTGGGCTCCGCCGCCATGGCGCGGGCGAGCTCGAGCTTGCGCATCTCCACCTGGGTCAGGTCGCGCGGGTTCTGATTGCCCTTCGCCTCCAGCGCCACAAGCGACAAGAGTTCGTGGCAGCGGTCGTCCAGCTCCTTGTGGCTGACGTGATAGCCGGCGCGCGCGGCCACCGTGTAGAGCAGCGGTACCCGGATATTTTCGGCCACGCTCATGCTCATGAACGGGCGGGGCAGCTGGAAGCTGCGGGCAAGCCCACGGCGCGTGCGTTCGTGGGCGACCAGGCCGTTCATCGGCTCGCCGTCGAAGGTCACGGTGCCGGTCTCGTTGTGCAGGGTGCCGCAGATGCAGTTGACCAGCGTACTCTTGCCGGAGCCGTTCGGGCCGATGAGGCCGAGGCGCTCGCCCGGCGCCACGTCGAGATCGACTGTGTCGAGTGCCACGAAGCCGCCGAAGCGCTTGCTGAGTTGCTCGATGCGCAGCAGCGGGCCGCCGCTGCCGGACGGCACCTGGTTGGCGGGCCGGTTCATGACGTCGCTCATGACTTGCCCCTCTTGCTTATCCATTTCTGCCACAGCCCGACGATGCCGTTGGGGGCGACGATGACGAAGCCGATCAGCAGCAGGCCGACGATCAGCAGGTTGAGAACCGATGAGATGGTGACGGTGGCCAGCTGTTGCAGCGTGCCGAGGAGCACGGCTCCGACCAGCGGACCTACCCAGCTCGTGGTGCCGCCGATCATCGGCATGGCGATCGCGTTCACCGCATAGGAAAGGTTGAATGCCGATGCCGGCTCGACATAGCCGATGTAATAGGGGAAGGGCGCGCCGGCCATGCCCATGAGCGCCCCCGAAATCGTGGTGGCGGTCAGCTTCAGCTTCAACGTCGGCACGCCGCAGGCTTCCGCCGCCAGCTCGTCGTCGCGGATGGTGGCGAAGCCATAACCGAGCCGCGAGCGCTCGATCAGCCGCGCCGTGGTCAAGGCGACGATCATCAGCACGATCATCAGCGCGAACAGGAACTGGATATAGTGGCCGAACACCGGCACTTCGGCCGGCGGAATGACATACGCGCCACGGGCGCCGCCGACGAAATCCCAGTTGACCACCAGGGTTTCCAGCACGACCGCCAGCGCCAGGGTGGCGATGGCGAAGAACACGCCGCGTAGCCGGAGGGTCAGGTAGCCGGTACCCAAACCGACGAGGCCGGCCATGATGCCGCCAACGACGATCATCACCGGCGGCGGCAGCGGAAAGATGGCGGACAGCGGCCCGGCAATCCATTCGGGAAACAGCTCGTCCAGGCTTTGGCCGACCGTGTAGAGAAAGATGCTCGAATAAACGCCTATGGCGAAGAAGGCAGCGGAGCCGAAGTTCACATAACCGCAATAGCCGCCGAGGATGTTCCAGGCGGTGGCCAGAACGATATATTGTAGCACCGTGTAGCCGGCGAAGAACCAGTAATCGTTGCCGAAAAAGTCGAAGGCAAGATAGAGGGCGAGGCCGACGACGAGCTGAATGAGGATGAAGGCTGGTGTGCGCACGGCGTTAACGTCCCAGGATGCCGGAGGGGCGGACGGCGAGCGTCAGCAGCAGAATGCCGAACGACACTGCCGGCGCCCAGGACGGCCCGTAGAATGTGGCGGTGAGACTTTCGAGCACGCCGAGCAGCAGCGCCGCGATCAGCGTTCCCGGCAGGCTGCCCAATCCGCCGAGCACGCAGATCGCGAAGACGCGGCCGATGTAGTCGCGCCCGACCGACGGGATGACCGGCTGGATGATGATCAGGAAGGCGCCGGCCATCGACGCGGTGGCGATCGAGATGCCGAAGGCGATGCGCTTGATGCGGGTGGGGTCGACCGCCATCAGCCGCAGCGCCATCGGATCCTGCGACACCGCCATCACCGCGCGGCCGATAAAGGTGCGGCCCAGGAAGATCTGCAACGCAATGAACATCGCCATCGCCGCCAGGAACGGCACCAGCAAGCGCAGCGGAAATTCCATCGCCCCGATGCTCAGGCTGGGCCCCATATACGACGCCTCGACCGAGCGATAGTCGACGCCGAACACCAGCAACAGGCACACCTCGGTGACGAACAGGACGCCGAAGAAGAAGGCGAGGCCACGCAAGGATTCCTGTCCATGCTTTTCGAAAGCGAGGTAATAGACCTGATAGATCACGCCGCCCAGCGCGTAGAACATCGGTAGCACGATGATGCTGACGACGATCGGGTCGACGCCGAGATTCACGTTGACGATGTAGGCGATGTAGGAGCCGAGCAGGATGAACGCCGGATGCGCGATGTTGACGATATCGAGCATGCCGAACGAGATCGAGATACCGGCAGTTACGGCGGCATAGAAGCCGCCGAGCAACAGCCCCGCAATGATTGCATTGGTCAGAAGCGTGAAATCCATGCGGGCCTCAACCGGCGCGTCCACGGCAATGCGCGCGCTGCCTGGAGGTCGATGGGGCCGCAGAAAGCAGGGTAGCGCTGGCCACGCGTGATCGGGCACAAACGTAGCAACTGTCAAAGTCGACCGACATTCCTCCCCCGAAGAATTGCTTGTTTTTGGGTGGTCCGCCCGCCGCAGACGCTTTTCGGCAACCGTTCAGGCGACTCCTTGACGGGCTCGGGAAGCCCGTTTGCCGGAGATTGGTGCAGCAGTTTGCAGGAACGCTGCCCGCTTGGCTAGTCCATTGACCATCCGGCCGAAAGATACCAACCGCGACATACGAACAGGCCCACTGGCAGATACGATCCGGCGAGTGGGCCAATATCACGCGGTGTGACCGTTCAGGCGGCTTCGAGCCGCTGCACGTCGGCGGGCAGCGCCATCGGCTTGTTGGCGCTGTCTTTGAATTCGACGGTCATGAAGACCATTTCGGTGTCGCCGATATTCTCCAGGTCATGCACCTTGTACTCGCCAGGGCCATAGGTCTCGTGGCGGGTTTCGCCAGCCTTATAGGTCGCTTCGAACGTAGAGCCGTCGTGAACGTGCTGGCGGCCGCGACCTCCGGTCACAGAGGTCCAGAAATAGTCCAGCACGTGGCGGTGGAAACCGACGCGTTCGCCGGGAGCGAGGGTGATCATCCACACGCGGGTGCGTTCATTTTCGGACAGCAGCACCGAGCCGACGCACGGATTGTGGTTCTTGGCCTCTCGCTCGAATTCAGCGGCGATTTCGGCGGGCCACGGCGCCTGTTGCTTGTTCTCGACGCCCTTGTCGGCCATCGTCATAGCCATGGTAGTTCCTCCATTCCAATTTCAGTGTCATATATAGCACAAGACGCCGTTCGCAAAGATTGAGGTGGGTCAATTGGCCGGGTCGAGGGGAGGAAGGGCGGTCGTCATTGGCGGCTCGATGAGCGGCCTGCTCAGCGCGCTCCAATTGCGGCGGGCGGGCTGGAACGTCGACGTCTATGAGCGTGTGGAAAGCGAATTATCCGGTCGCGGCGCGGGGATTGTTGCGCAATACGAGCTGATCGACCGGTTGCGCGCGCTTGGCCTCGCTACCGACGAACTCGGTGTGCGCATCACCACCCGCAAGATTCTCGACAGACAGGGCCATGTCACGTCCGAGTGCGAATGTCCGCAGGTGCTGACCGCCTGGGAACGCGTTTACCGGCTATTGCGCGATGCTTTTCCGGCGGAACGTTATCACCGCGGCCGCAGCCTGACGGCGTTCACGCAGGATGCGCGCGGGGTGACGGTAAAGTTTTCTGATGGCGAAACGGTTGCGGCGGATCTCATGGTGGGCGCGGACGGCATTCGTTCGACGGTGCGACAACAATGCGCACCCGCGGTGACGCCGCAATACGCCGGATACAGCGCCTGGCGCGCGTTGATCGACGAAAGCGTGTGGCCGCCCGACGTGCATCGCGAACTGTACGACGTGATGGCCTTCGGCCTGCCGCCCGGCGAGCAGTTCCTCCTCTACCCGGTGGCTGGCCCGAACGACGATCTGCGCCCCGGTCATCGCCGCAGCAACATGGTCTGGTACCGCCCCGCGGACGAGAAGACCAAGCTGCAATGGCTGCTCACCGATGAGAGCGGTCATACGCACGCGATTTCGATCCCGCCACCGCTGATCCGCCGTGAGGCGATCGACGAGATGCGCGCCGGCGCCGAGCGGCTGCTGGCGCCACAGTTCCGCCAGATCGTGCAACTCGTCGACGAGCCGATCCTGCAGCCGATCTACGACCTGGAATCGGACAACATGGCGTTCGGCCGTGTGGCGGTGCTGGGCGATGCGGCCTTTGTCGCGCGCCCGCATGTGGCCGCCGGCGTATCGAAGGCGTCCGACGACGCGGCGGCGCTGGCCGAGAGCCTGACGGCGGAGGGTGACGTCGTCGCGGGCTTGAAGCGCTTCGAGGCGGCGCGGCTGAAGGAGAATCACGTCATCATCCGGCGTGCCCGCCATCTCGGCGCCTACCTGCAAGCGACCCGGAGCGCCGAAGAGCAGGAGCGTGCCGGCAAGCACAGCACCGACGATGCAGTCATTGCAGAGACGGCGGTGCTGGATTTCCTCTACGCGTGAGCCGGAGCTAGAGCCCGAGCAGTTTCTTCGCATTGCCGCCGGCGAGTGCCGCGCGCGTCGAATCGTCGAAGCTGTCCACCGAAGCGATATGGCCGATCGGATCGTGCTCCAGCATGTCGTAAGGGTAGTCAGTACCCATTATGACGTGGTCGGTGCCGAAGGTCCTGACCAGGGCTTCGAGTTGCAGCGGCGTGAACACCACCGTGTCGAAATAGACGTTGCGTCGCAGGTAGGTCGTCGGCGGTTTCGGCAGGTCGCCATGCGCATCCGACCGCGCCCCCCATGCGTGATCGATCCGGCCGGAATAGGCGCCGAGGTAGCCGCCACCGTGCACCGACAGAACGCGTAGCCCGGGATGCCGTTCGAACACGCCATCGAAAATCAGGTAGTGCAGCGCCATGGTGGTGTCGAGCGGATTGCCGATCACGTTGTTGAAGTAAAAACGCGCGAAGCGCTGCGGTTGGGTGAAGCCGGTCGGATGGATCAGCACCAGCGCGTCGAGCTCCTCGGCCTTCTTCCAGAACGGCGCGAATCCGGGATCCGAGAGTTCCTTTCCGTTGACGTTAGTGAGAATTTCGGCACCTTTGAACCCGAGCTGCTTCATGCCGCGCTCGAGTTCGTTGGCTGCCTCTTCGCCGTTTTGCATCGGTACGCCGCCGAGCGCCACCAGCCGATCCTTGTGCTTGCCGACATATTCGGCGATGCCGTCGTTGAGCGCGCGGGCGGCTTGCACGCCCGCGTCGACGGGCACGTTATAATAAATTTGCGGCGGCGCCGGACAGACGAGCTGCATGTCGATGCCCATCTCGTCCATCGCGGCAAAGCGTTCATCCGTGGTGCTTATGCGTGAGCGGATGTCCGCCGCCTGTTTCGCCATCAGGGCCTGCGTCTCGTTGGTCGAGGCTTGAACCAGCGGATCGGTGGAACTCTTGAGGTGCGGCGCGACGATCTCGTCCACGCCTGGCACCGCAACATGGGCGTGCATGTCGACCGTGAGGCTTTTCGGCCTGACTTCGCGACCCGGCTTGCCGTGCTTGCGCGCCGCGGTGTCGGCGTATTTGTTCCAGACTTCAGTCATCGCTGTTTCCTTGCCTGCCGTTTCCCTGGCTATCGTCATCCGTCAGAGCGGACGATCCGGTAGCCTCCACAGTCCCGAATTTCAATCGCGCGCTGTAAGTGCCCGGTTCCTGCATTCGCGGGGAGGGCAGCACGGGCTAGAAAACTCCCAGATGCTGCCGCAACGCGTCGTCGTCCTGTTTGAGCGCGGCAGGTGTGGTGACCTCCGCCACCCGGCCGGTGTTGAGCAGCACGATGTCGTCGGCGACATCGAACACCAGGGTCGGGTTCTGCTCGACCAGCACGATCGACAGCCCGCTCTCCTTCAGCTTGCGGATGGTCGCCATCACCTCGGCGACGATCTGCGGGGCGAGGCCCTCCGAGGGTTCGTCCATCAGCAGCACGCGCGGATTGCCCATGAGCGCGCGGCCGATCGCCAGCATCTGCTGCTCGCCGCCGGACAGATGCGCGGCGATCTGGCCCGTCCGCTCGCTCAGCCGCGGGAACATGGCGAACACGGTCTCGATGGTCCACGGCGCGTGCTTGCCGTCGGTGGGTTTTCGTCCCGCCACCATGAGGTTCTCGCGCACGGTCAGGCTCTTGAAGATGCGGCGCCCCTGCGGCACCAGCGCCACGCCTTGCGCGGCGATCTGCTCCGGCGGCAGGCCGCTCACCTTCGTGCCGAAGACGCGGATTTCGCCGCGGCGCGGGGGCAGCAGACCGATGGTGACGTTCATGCAGGTCGACTTGCCGGCGCCATTGCGCCCGAGCAGGCCGAGCATGCGCGCCTCGTCGAGCGAGAACGAGACGTCTTGCAGCACATGGCTGTCGCCGTAATAGGCATCGATGTGCGAAAGCTCGAGCGCGCTAGTGGCCAAGATAGACCTCCCTTGTGCGCGGATCGGCCACCACTTCGGCGCGGGTGCCCTCGACGATCACCTCGCCGAAATGCAACAGCGTGATGCGCTCGGCGAATTCCAGGGCCACGTCCATGTTGTGCTCGATCATCACCATGGTGACATCACGCGGAATCGCCATCAGGAGCTGATGCACATCCTGGCGCTCGTCGATCGACAGTCCCGCGAAGGGTTCGTCGAGCAGCAGGACTTTCGGATTCTGCGCCAGCGCCATGGCGATTTCGACACGTCGGCGCTCGCCGTACGATGTCTGCGACAGCGGCCGCTCTGCGATATGGCCCAGCCCTACGCGCTTGAGCGCTTCGTGCGCCTCGTCGACGATGTGGCTCTGGCGCTTTATGTCGATGAGCGGGTTCCATCGCAAAGGGGATAAGCCGAGCAGCGCCAGCGACACATTGTGAACGATGGTGTTTTGCGGGAACAGCGTGATGATCTGGTAGGTGCGCGCCATGCCGAGATGGGGGCGGCGGCGGCTCGGCACCCGCGTCAGGTCCCGGTCGAACAGGTTGACCGTGCCGCTGTCGGGTGTGAGTTCGCCGGTAATCAGGTTGAACAGCGTGGTCTTGCCGGCCCCGTTGGGGCCGATGATCAGCCGACGTTCGCCGGGTTCAACGTTCAGATTGACATTGCGGGTGACGTGCAGGCCGCCAAACGATTTCGACAATTGATTGACGGCAAGCGCGCTCATGATTCCGCTTCCGTGGATTTGGGCGCCGGTTCGCCGCCGCCAATGCGCCGCATGGCGGCGTGCCACAGGCGCGCCGTTCCGGGCACGATGCCCTCCGGAATCAGGATGACGATTGCCACGAAGATGGCGCCGAGCAGCATGTTCCAGCGCTCGATGAAACCCGAGACCACGCTCTTGACGATGACCACCAGCGCGGCGCCGACGATAGGGCCGAGCAGGGTGCCGGCGCCGCCTGAAATTACCATCAGCAGCACCTCGGCGGAAGCGGTGAGGTCGACGGCCTGGGGGCTGATGAACTGGTTATAGTAGACGAAAAGAATGGCCGAGATCGAGGTCAGCAGCCCGGAGAACATGCAGGCCCAGAAGCGGATCGCCCAGACGTGATAGCCGAGCGCGTTCAT
Organism: uncultured Pseudomonadota bacterium; assembly: GCA_963773715.1. GTDB lineage: Bacteria > Pseudomonadota > Alphaproteobacteria > Rhizobiales > Xanthobacteraceae > Pseudolabrys. The sequence goes on from CAVZCM010000004.1 coordinate 343,046, forward strand.
GCGGCGGGGCTGATCGCGCGTGCCCATCAGCGCGGCCCCGAGGGGCGAACGCACGAAGATTGTCACAGCGGCGAAAGCGATGATGAAAACGATCAGTGCCGTATAGTAGAATGCGACTGGCGGCATGAGCGAAATGCCGAACGGCTCGGGTCGCCCGTGCAGATTGATACCATTGTCGCCGCCGGTGATGCCGATCCAGCGGTAGGCGAGGCCCCAGATGATCTGGCCCAGCGCCAGCGTGATCATGATGAAGCCGATGCCGGTTGCGCGCAGCGACAGCACCGCATAGAGCGCCATCGAGGCCAGGCCCGCCACGAGAGCCGTGAGAATGGCGACCGCGTGGCCGAACCCGTGCTGCAGCATGTAGCCAATTGCGTAGGCGGAGATCCCGAGCAGGCCAGCGTGGCCGAGCGAGACCAGGCCGCCGTAACCGGCGATGATGTTCAGGCCAAGCGCGAAGATGGCATAGAACAGGATCTGGCTGGAGACGTTGAGGTAATAGACGCCGGGAATCCAGTGCGGCAGCGTGACCAGGGCGACGAAGCCGACGGCGGCGGCAATATTATGCTTGTTCATGGCACAAACCTGCCGAACAGGCCCTGCGGCCGCACCAGCAGAACGATCAGCATCGGCAGGAAGAGCACGAAATAGGAGAGTTCCGGCAGCAGCGCCTGGCCGAAATTATAGATGAAGCCGATGATGATACTGCCGACGAAGCTGCCGAGCAGGCTGCCGGAGCCGCCGAGAATGACGACCACCAGCGCAAGCGGCAGCATGTCGACATCGAGGCCGGGATAGACCGACAGGATCGGCGCGCCAATGATGCCCGCGAAGGCGGCCAGCCCGGCGCCGAGCGAGAACACGATGGTGAAGAGCTGCGACACCCGAATGCCGACCACCCGCGCCATATCGGGATCGTCGACGCCGGCGCGGATCATGGCGCCGAGCCGGGTCCGGTCAAGCAGCAGCCAGAGAGCGACCGCCGTCACCATGGCGATGACGATCACCGCCAGCCGATAGTGCGGGAATACCAGCGGGCCGTAGCGCAGAAAGCCGGTGAGACTTTCCGGGGTGTCGACGCGCACCGGGTCGCCACCCCAGACCATCAGGCAGAAGTCGGCAACGATGAAGGAGATACCCAACGTCACCAGCACCTGCGCCATTTGCTGGCCGGGCAACTGGCGCAGCAGGAAGCGCTCGATCAGCGTGCCGAATACCGCAACGAGGATGATGGCGAAAACCACTGCGATCCAGAAGTTGAACGTCACGCCGAGCATGCCGCCGGCGAAGGTCGCGCCGAAATAGGCCCCGAGCATGAACAGCGAGCCATGCGTCAGGTTCGGGATTCGCATCAGGCCGAAGATCAGCGAGAAACCCGCCGCCAACAGGAACAAGAGGCCGCCGAAGGTGATGCTGTTGATCGTCAGCAGCAGCCAGAACGTCATATCCGCCGTCTTTCCGCTTTGCGCACGTCACGACCGCGGGCGCCGCCGGGGCGGCGCCCGCGGAAAACGACACGTCAGATCAGCACTTCAGTGGCGGATAATCGCGCGAATAGACCGGGTGCGCCAGGAACTCCTTCTCCGGCCAGGTCCAGAACTGGCTGACGTCCTTGTAGGTCTTGACCGTCTTGTTCCAGAGCTTGAGGCCGTAAGGCGCGTCGGACCGCTTCTCGCAGACGCGGACGTAGAAGTCGCCGACCACGTTGCCGAGGTGGTCGAACTTGATCGGCCCGCGCGGCGTGTCCTTCAGGTCCACGGCTTTGAGGGCGGCCATGAACTTCTCCTTGTCATCGGTCTTGCCGCCGGTTGTCTTCAGCGCTGCATCGACCACGTCGCAGTTGACGTAGAGGCCCGCGGCGTAGAAGCCCGGGACGACCTTGAACTGCTTGTAGACTGCGTCGATGAACTTCTTGTTCGCGTCGGTATCGAGATCGAGCGTGTAGGGGCACGCACTCATGTGCCCAACTGCCTCGTCACCGAAGGCATGCAGCAGCGCGTCGTCACAGCCTGTTTCGCCGGTGACCAGCGGGTATTTGAGACCGAAGTTGGCATACTGCTTCAGGAAGCGCAGCGGGACGCCGCCGGGGAAGCCCTGGCAAACGACGTCGCAATCCTTGATCTGCGCGATGTAGGGCGTGTAGTCGGGCGTGCCCAACGGCGTCCACAGCTTGTTGACGACGCAGCCGCCGTCCTTCTGGAACGCCGCCTGGAAACCGCCTTCCTGCTCGTAGCCGAAGGCGAAATCCCAATCGATGGTGATGGCTTTCTTCTTGCCCATCTCCTTCGCCGCGTAGTGACCCATGACATGCATCGCCTGCGAGGACGTTGCCGATGGCCGCAGGAAGTAGGGGTTCGGCCGGCGCTGGGTGAGATCGTCGGCGCCGGCGAGGCTGAGCGTGGGCGTCTTGTGCTGCTCGATATAGTCGTCGATTGCCAACAGCTCGAAGGCGGCGAGCGGGCCGAGGATGACGTCGACCTTGTCGCGCTCGATCAGTTCCTGCGCCTTGGTCTTGGTGCCGGCCGGCTTGCCGCCGGTGTCGGCGGAGAAGAACTCGACCTTGCGGCCGGCCATTTTGTTGTCGTGCAGCTTGAGCCAGGTGAGGACGCCCTGTTCCATCTGGATGCCGCCCTGCGCCAGACCGCCGGTCTTGACGGTGAGCAGGCCGAGCTTGAACGGTGCCGATTGCGCGATCGCCGGCATCGGGAAATTGAAAGCCGCAGCGGCGGTGCCGGCGGCCGTCGTAGCCATGAATGTACGGCGCGTGATCTTTCGAGACATTGTATTCCTCCCTTTATCGCCCCAGGTCGGGTTGCTTTTTGAATGACCTTGCCGGTCCATTCTTGTTGGCCTGATACAGGCTTGTTTTACGCACGCAAAACGGAACAGGGCCAGCCGCCGTCTTCCGACGGGCCCGCCGATCGCATCAATACATCATCGGACAATGTCTTTCGACATGTAAAGACGGGTTGCTCGTTTTAATGCCCTGCACCTTGCGGTCTCGCCGGTCATGGTGGGCAGGTGCAATGGTGCTGTGCTATATTTGAGACGATGGAGCGCAGACATGGCGGGAAACGGGTTTGAAGTGCGACCGGTCTCGGGTTCGGTCGGCGCCGAGATACTCGGGATCGATCTGTCCGACGAGCCGGGACACAACGTGGTCTCCGCCCTCCGCCAGGCCTGGCTGGAGCATGGCGTGGTCTTCTTTCGGGACCAGGATCTGCCGCCGGCGAAGTTCCTCGCCTTTGCCAGGCGCTTCGGGGACGCGGTTGAATATCCTTTCATCAAGGGTATCGAGGGCTTTCCCGAGATTATTCCGGTGGTGAAACTCGAGCATGAGAAGCACAATTTCGGCGGCGTCTGGCACAGCGACACCGCCTATCTCGAAACGCCGCCCATGGCGACCATGCTGATCGCGCGCGAGGTGCCGCCCTACGGCGGCGACACGCTCTTCGCCAGCGGCTACCATGCCTACGAGGCGCTGTCCGGGGGCATGAAGAAAATGCTCGATGGCCTGGTCGCCATCAATTCGTCAGCCAAGGCCGACGTCAGCCGCACGCGCGAGGACCGCGTGCGCGACAGCGCCAGGGCGGATGCCAGGAAGGAATACATCAGCGAGCATCCGGTGGTTCGCACCCACCCGGAAACCGGCCGCAAGGCGCTTTACATCAACGTCGCGCACACCTTGCGTTTCAGGGACATGACGGAAGAGGAAAGTGCGCCGTTGCTCGACTACCTGTACCGGCACCAGATCAGGCCCGAGTTCACCTGCCGTTTCAACTGGCGAGCGGGCTCGATGGCGTTCTGGGACAACCGCTGCGTGCTGCACAACCCGGTCAACGACTATCACGGCTTCAGGCGCGTGATGCATCGCGTGACGCTCGCGGGGGACAGGCCGCGCTAGATACCGAGGTAGCTCGACTTGATCTGGTCGTTGGCGCGCAATTCCTGCGGCGTCGAGGAATAGACCACCTGGCCCTTGCTCATGACGTGCACGTAATCGACCAGCTTGAGCGCCAGGTTGGCGTTCTGTTCGACCAGCAGGATGGAGAGACCCTGTTCCTTCAGCTTGGCGATCGCTTCCCACAGGCCCTGGATGATGATCGGCGCCAGCCCTTCCGACGGCTCGTCCATGATCAGGCAGTCCGGGTTGGTCATCAGCGCGCGGCCAATCGCCAGCATCTGCTGTTCGCCGCCCGACAGCGTTTTGGCGCGTTGCAGGCGCCGCTCGCGCAGGCGCGGGAACAGATCGTAGACGCGGTCGAGGTTCCAGTTGTGGCGGTCCGGGCTGCGCAAGGCGACCAGGAGGTTCTCTTCCACGCCCAAAGTGGGAAACACGCGGCGACCCTGCGGCACCAGGCCCATGCCGCTGCGCACGGTCTCGAACGAGGATTTGTCGGTAATGTCGTCGCCCTTGAACACCACCTTGCCGCGGCGCGGCGGATTGAAGCCGACGATGGAGTTCACCAGCGTGGTCTTGCCGACGCCATTACGGCCGAGCAGGCCGAGGATCTGGCCCTTCTCGAGTTTGATCGAAAGCCCCTGCAGCACGTAGGCGTCGCCGTAATAGGTGTGGATGTCCTGGACTTCGAGGATGGGCATCGCGCTACTCCGTCCCCAGGTAAATTTCCTGGACGCGCGGGCTGTCATGAATTTGTTGCGGCGTACCGGACTCCAGAATTTCGCCGAAGTGCAGGACGGAGATTTCTGACGCCACGTCGAACACCACGTCCATGTCGTGCTCGATCAGCAGGATGGCAAGCCCGGGATCCAGCTTCATCAGGAACTGTGCCATTTCGGCGGACTCGCCCGACGAAAGGCCCGCGGCCGGTTCGTCGAGAAGCAGGATTTTCGGGTCGCTGGCGAGTCCGAGGACAATCTCGAGCTGGCGCTGCTCGCCGTGCGACAGGTTGCGCACCTCGATGTCCTTGCGGTCGAGGAAGTTCGCCTGTTCGAGCAGGGAATGGGCTTTCTCGTAAACGTCGCGATACGAGGTCATGAAGCGCCACATCACGAATTTTGACGTGCGCAGCCCCTGAATACCGAGGATGACGTTGTCGAGCACGGTCAGTTTCGGAAACAGGCTGGTGACCTGGAAGGTGCGTGCCATGCCGAGCGCCGTGCGGCGGTGGCTCGGCCATTGGGTGACATCCTGGCCGAAGAGCAGCACTTCGCCGGCGGTGACGGGAAAGATTCCGGTGATGAGATTGAACAGCGTGGTCTTGCCGGCGCCGTTGGGGCCGATGATCGCCTTGCGGTCGCCAGGCATTACGCGCAAGGACACGTCGCGCGTGGCCTGCAGGCCGCCGAAGCTCTTCGAGATGGCCCTGAGCTCGAGGACCGGTACGTCGCCGCCGCTCGTCTGGGTCTGCATGCTCACAACGCAAAGTCTCGTGGGAGAACAGTAGGTGCCGGGGCCCCGGAACGGGGCCCCGGCGTGTCGTCGCCTATTTGCAGTACTTGCACGGCGGGAAGTCGCGGCTGTACACCGGCTGCTTCAGGAACTCTTCCGGCTTGAACTGGCCGAACTGGCTGACCTTCGGATAGGTCTTCACGACCACGTTCCAGAGCTCGGCCTTCGGGTAGCCGAACATCTTTTTCTTGGTGACCTTCTTGATGTAGATGTTCTGCACCGGGTTGCGATAGTCGTCGAAGCTGACCGGTCCGCGAATGGCGTCCACCTTGAGCGAGGAGAGTTGCTTGACGAATTCCTCGGCACCCGGGAACTTGCCGCCGTTTTTCTTGATGACCTCGTCGATCATCTGCGCCGTGGTGTAGGTGGTCTCGGAATAATACGACGGAACCTTCTTGTACTTCTCGCGGTACTTTTTCACGAAGGCTTCGTTCTTCGGCGTCTCGATTGCGGCGCTGTATTGCAGCGCCGAAACGTGGCCGATGACTTCGTCGCCCATGAACGGCAGCACGAATTCGTCGTAGCTGGTGCCGCCGCCGAGAACCGGCTTCTTGATGCCGGCCCGCTTGAGCTGCTTCGGGAACTGCAACGACATCGGGCCGACCATCAGGGTGAAGATGATGTCGGCGTCGCGGTTGATGGCGGGGATGTAGGGACCGAAGTCCTTGGTGCCGATCGGCGGCCAGATCTTCTGGATTACCTTGCCGCCGCAGGCTTCAAACGCCTTCTGGAAGCCGCCGATTACCTCATAGCCGAACGCATAGTCGGCGCCGATGGTAACGGCTGTTTTGTAGCCCTGGTCGCAGGCCCATTGGCCTTCCGGATGGCTCGGCTGCGAGCTCGAGAAGCCGGTGCGAACGAAATAGGGATATTTGTCGAGTTGCCGTTGTGTGAGATCGTCGGCGGCCGCGACCGGCGAGAGGTAGACCGTCTTTTCGGCCGTGCTCACCGGCGCCAGGGCGTAGCCGGTAGACGCCAGCAGGCCGCCCATGAAGATTTGTACCTTGTCCTGCAGGACCAGCTTCTTGGCCTTGGTGACCGCGGTGTCGGGCTTGCCGACGGTATCCTCGACGATGAACTTCACGTCCGCGCCGCCGAGTTTGTTGTTGTGTTCGTCCAGATACATCTGGAAGCCGTTGGTCATGTCCTTGCCGATCTGGGCAAAGATGCCGGTCATCGGCGCAAGGAAACCAAGGCGCAGCTCTTCAGATTGTGCGGCGTTTGCGCCGATGCCGAGTATGAGGCTGCCGCCAAGCAGCATCGGGCTGAGCCGTCGTAACATAGTGCTTTTCATGTCGTCCCTCCGTTGTTGACGTGGTTTTCCCGAAACGCTCAGGATGTCACGGATGCCAGTTTCTTGGAGTCTTGTTGTTTGCCGGGTTGTTCTTTCTTGCTCCCCCCGGCGCGTCCTTGACGGATTCGCTCGGGGATACCCATCAATCCACTCGGCAAATAGAGGATGGTGAGCACATAAACCGCCCCCAGCACATACTGCCACCATGGCACCAGCGTGCTGAGATATTCGCGCAAGGCGATAACGATAGCCGTGCCGATCAATCCGCCGACCAGTGTTCCCGCGCCGCCGAGCACCGCCATCAGGATTGCGTCCACGGACGTGGTGATGATCAAATTCTCCGGACTCACAATCCCCGCGGTGTGCGCCCACAGGACGCCTGAAAGGCCGCCGAAAGCGCCGGCGATGATGAACGCGATATATTTGTGCAGCCAGGTATTGTAGCCCAGTATCTGCATACGGAGCTCGCGCTCGCGGATTCCCGCCAGGCTTCGCCCAAACGGCGACCGGACAAGAATGTACATAACCAGCAGTGATACGGCGAAGAAGCCGAACACCACATAGAAGAACGTCACTTCGTTCGAAAGATTGAGGCCGCCGAACTCCGGCCGCCCGGTCAGATTGATGCCGTTGTCGCCGTTGGTCAGCGAATTCCAGCGGTAGGCAAGCCCCCAGACGCACTGGCCGAGCGCCAGCGTGATCATCAGGAAGTAGACGCCTGTTGCCCGGATGGCCAGCAGGCCAAAGACGGCCGCCAGCGCGGCTGCTGTGCCGATTCCGATCAGCACCACGAGCCAGAAATCGTATCCCAGGCCGAATTGAAATTTTGAGGCGAGAATGGCGGTCGCGTAAGCGCCGACGCCCAGATAAGCGGCGTGTCCGAGAGATGGCAGGCCGGTATAGCCGAGCAGGATGTCCAGGCTCATCACCAGAATGGAAAAGGCCAGGATGCGTGTTGCCAGGAGGATCAGGAAGGAGCTTGTGTGCGGAACCACCAACGCCACCACGACCAGAAGAGCGGCAACGATTGCGATCTTTACTGTCTGATTTTTCAGCATTCCCCCTTCACTCCCTGCCGAACAAACCAGTCGGTTTCACGGCCAGTATCAGCGCCATTGGAGCGTACAGAGTGAAATAGGAGACCTCCGGAAAGAGCGCCTTGCCGAAATTGTCCGCCAGACCGACCAGCAATGCACCGATCGCTGCGCCACCCAGACTACCCATGCCGCCAATGATCACCACCGCAAACGCCAATGGCAGTACTTCAAAGTCCAGTCCGGGATAGATGCCCAGGAAAGCGCCACCAATGACACCGCCGAGTGCCGCCAGAAAGGCGCCAAGCCCGAAAATGAACATGGAGATACGTGAGGTGTCGATACCCACGCCACGCGCCATTTGCGCATCGTCGACGGTGGCACGCACCATGGCGCCCATCCGGGTCTTCTCCATGGCGAGCCACAGAATGATTCCGATCACCAGCGCCATGGTGATCATGAACACGCGGTAGAGCGGGAAATAGATGCCGCCGATGACCACACTGGTGTTCAGGAACTCTGCCGGGCTGATGTCCATGTTGTCGCCGCCCCAGATGTCAAGGGCGGCCTGCTGGAACAGGAATGCGAAGCCAACCGTGAGCAGCACCTGGCGCAGGACGTCAGTCTCGATCGGGACGATCGGAAGGCGCTGGAACACAAAATAGACGGCGAGCGAAGCGATCACGGTAATGACGGCAAATTCGGGTGGGCCGCCGCCGAGCAGATCAGGCCACTGCGTCTGGAACGCGAGGCTGATGAGTGCGCCGATGCCGACTGCGATGACGCTGGTCCGGACGGTTGCGAAACCTTCCGAACGCAGGAACAGCCGCTCCATGGCGATGCCGATAGCGGCGACTGCGAGCGCGGCGAGCGGCAACGACAACGGCCACGAGCCGGTGAAGCCAATGATCGAGATGGCGATATAACCGCCCCATAAAAAATAGGCGCCGTGGGACAGATTGACGATCCGCATGACGCCGAAAATGAGGGACAGCCCGCTGCCGACGAGAAACAGCAGCGCGCCGTAGGAAATTCCATTGAAAGTCTGGATGATCCAGTACTGTGCGCCCATTCACTCCCGCTCCCGCGTGTCCCTTCTTGTTATGGTCGAAGGTTGCGTGGGCAAGCTTACCCGAGCCACAGTGGGAGTGAACACCCCCTAATTGGCCCAACTCGCACATCTGCAGCGGTGGCGTCAACGCGCGGCGCGCCGAACGCGAGGTTGTTCGCTTCGGTCAGCGCCGGCTCTTCCTTCTGCCGGATTTTTTGGCGGGTGCCTGCCTTTTCGGCGGAATGATCGGCAGCAGCAGGTAGGGAATTTTCGCCCTCCCGAAATGCAGCGTGGTGGTGTTGTCGAAGATCGCAGGCGGCCGGTCGCGCGGATCGTTGTGCAGGAACGGTCCGCAACCGGTCATTTCGTTCTTGAAGTTCGACAGCCTGCCGCCGCTGCCGCCGCCATATTCGTAATCCTTGCCGCGCACCGACAGGGCGATGCGATAGCCGGCAGGAACCACGATGCAGGTCGGCCAGATTTCGATGTCGAGATCGACAGCCTGGCCCTTCTTTAGCGGCTGCTTCTCATCGTGGGTGTGCCAGGGCCGGTAGGGCAGCGACAGTTTCCTGTCGAGCTTGCGGTGAGAGGCGCGCAGCCAGCCCTGCGCCACCGGGGTGTGCGGATCGATGGCGCCCTGGAACACGACTTCCTTCATGTCGCCGCTGAATATCCGCAGCACGATGAAAAAGTCGGCATCGGCGGTCGATGAGGAGGCAACGAGCTTCAGCGCCGACGGGCCGGTGATCTCGGTTTCCTGCGCGAGCGGCGGGGTCAGGAAGGTGAGCCCGTCACCCATTGACGCAAAGCTGATCCTGGTGCCCCGCGTCGGCTTCTTGGTGGTTAGCGCCATGGTGGCGGGATCGAGATAGTACTTCGTCCACTTCGTACGCTTGAGCGGCCACTCGTTTTCCGCGCGGTCGACGAATTTCTCGCCGGGGTAGCGGATTTGCAGGAACACCTTCGGCTGCTTCGACCAGGTCGTGTCCTTGCCGTGCAGGAAATAGTCGAAGAAGCGGAGCTGCTGTTCGCGACCGTAGTCGGTGTAGAAATGGGTCCAGTGTTCGATGCCGTGCGCTTCGAGCCACTTTTGTTTCGATGCGGCGCGCACGAAGCCTTCAAAATTGCCGCGCGGATGCAGACCCTGGCCGCCCCAGTTGGCGGCGGAGAATAAAGGCGCCGTTACCTTCTCCCACACCGGCGAGCGGTCACGGTGATATTGATCGTCGAGCGGGTGGGCGAGGATATCACCACCGAAATCGGAGCGATTTCTGGCCAGTTCCTGTTCCGATAGCGTCTCCGGCCCGCACACCAGCTCGCCGGTGACGGGGCTGCGACCGCCGCGTTCGCCGGCGCCGTACTGCACGGTCTTCACCTGCATGTCGTACCAGTTCTCCCAGAAGGTCGAGAGAATGCCGCCATGGTGTGTCATGTCGCGGTACCAGTCGGCGGAGCCTTCCCACACGCACATGGCTGCGAGATGTGGCGGCTGCAGTGATGCGACGTGCCACTGGTTCATGCCGTAATAGGAGATGCCGTTGAGGCCGACCTTGCCGTTCGACCAGGGCTGCACGCCGGCCCATTCGATACAGTCGTAGAAGTCTTTGGTCTCGCGTGGCGAGAAATGATCGATGTAACCGGGCGAGCATCCGGTGCCGCGGGAGTCGACACGAACACATACGTAATCGTGCGGCACCCATTTCTCCGGATCGACCACTTCCCAGTTCTGGTAGAGGTTGCTGGAACCGGCGGTGACGTCCGGATGCTTGTCGGCCATGCGCTGCCAGGCGCTTGGATAACCCTCCTGGAACGCGAGGTTCTTGGCGTAGGGGCCGTAGGTGAGGATGACCGGATAGCGGCTCTCCTTGACCGGGCGGAACACGTCGGCGCGCACCACCAGACCATCATCCATGGTGATCGGTACGTTGAAGTCGATGCGCATGCCGTCACGGACTTCCGTACGCTCCTGGAGCGCGGCCATGTCTTCCTCCCTGGTAGCACCATTCTTTTGTGGCCGGGGAGGCTACAGAGGAGCGGCATATGCGCGCAAGGTGGGTCGGCACGATGTGCGCCCGACAGAAATGGCCGGGCCTTCGCCCGCCGAAGGGTTATCGAAGCAGGTACAAACTGATGCGCTTCGGCCTACAGGCGGGACGGGCCCGGCAATGACAGAGTGGTGTCCGACAGTGCGTTGGCGTCTAGCGCCGCTTCTTCCTGCGTTTCACCTTCGCCATCTTTTCCAGCACCGCACACACCGATGCGGTGTCCTGAGCGCCGAGCCCGGCTTTCTCTGCCTTGCGGTAAACCGGCTTGGTGGCGTCGAACAGCGGCGTCGGCACCCTGATCTTCCTGGCGTAGCCGCCGATCACCGACATGTCCTTGTCCCAGACGTCGATCTTCATGGTGGCGGCCTTGTAGTTGCCTTTCACCATCATCGGCGCACGCAATTCGAACACGCGCGAATTGCCGGCGCCGGCCTGAATGAGGTCGAAGATCATCTGCGGATCGAGGCCGGCCTTCATGCCCAGCACCATGGCTTCGGCGCTTGCGACGTTGTGGATCGCCACCAGCAGGTTGGCGACGTATTTCATCTTGCTGCCGTTGCCAAAGGGACCGACGTCGTAAACCTTGCGTCCGAAGGCTTCGAACATGGGTTTGAGCTTGCGGATCGCCCTGCGATCACCGCTCGCATAGAACACGAGATCGCCGGCATCGGCCTGTGATCCGGTGCCGCTGACCGGGCAGTCGAGCATGGTGTGGCCGGCCTTGCGCAGGATCTTCTCGGCCTTCTCCTTGTCCGAAATCGTGAAAGTGCTCATTTCCACGAGCACCTTGCCGTTCAGCCCGGCCCTGGCGATTTCGCCCGCCACCGCCGTCAGCGCCTGCGGCTTGGGCAGACTGGTTATGATTGTCGATGCCGCCGCCGCCGCCGCTGCCGCGCTCCCTGCGATCTCGACGCCCTTGCGCCGGGCCTCGCGCCGGCGCGTCGCGCTCAGGTCGTAGCCGATCACGCGCCAGCCGCTTTTCACCAGGTTCCGGGCGAAGGCGCCGCCCATGATGCCGAGGCCGACGACGCCGACTGTACCCTTCGACCGCTTTTTCTTCCTCGCCTTCTTCCTTGCCGCCGCCATCCGGTTTTCTCCCTCCAAAAATTCAGGAAATCTGTTGCGAGTCCCGTTCCGAGTCCTCTTAAGCCGGAGAGAGTGCGGCTGTCGAGTGGGTGGGCACAACACCGCTTTCATGCGGCGCTGCGATCGCCTATCGTTGCGGCAAAAGCGTAACAGGAGGAAACATGAAGATCGGGGTAGCCGGACTGGGCGCCATGGGTGCCGCTATTGCCGCGCGGTTGATCGAAGTCGGCCATGAGGTGACCGTCTGGAATCGTACGCCTGAAAAGACGAAACCGCTGGCCGAGGCCGGCGCCAGGGTCGTCAAATCGCCGGCCCAAGTGGCAACGGCAAGCGAGGCGGTGATTACCATTCTCACCGACGGCAAGGCGATCGATGACGTCTACAACGGACCAAACGGCCTGTTGTCCGGCGACGTGAAGGGCAAACTGTTCATCGAGATGAGCACCGTCCCGCCCAGGGTCGAGACCGATCTTGCACCCGGGATAAAGGCCAAGGGCGCGGTTATGGTCGAATGCCCCGTGGGCGGCTCCACGGCGCCCGCGCGCAAGGGACAACTGCTCGGTCTGATGGGCGCGGAGCCCGCCGACGCTGCGCGCGCGCGACCGATCCTCGAGCAATTGACCCGAAGGCTCGAGCACTGCGGTCCGATCGGTTCGGGCGCGGCGATGAAACTCGCCATCAACCTGCCGCTGATGGTGGCGTGGCAGGCCTACGGCGAAGCCTTTGCCATCGCCCGCAGCGTCGGCTGGGATCCCAAGCGGCTGCTTGACCTGTTCGTCGAAAGCAACGGCGCCAACAACGCGTTCAAGATGCGCGCCGACATGATGGTCACCATGTTCGAGGGCAAGGACCCGGGTCCGGCCACCTTCACGATCGCCAATGGCCTGAAGGACCTGCGTACCATGGTCGAGACCGGCGAGGCGCTCGGTGCCGACATGATCGCGACCAGGGCAGCACTCGCCGGCTTCCAGGACGCGGTCGACCACGGCGCCGGGGGTGGCGATGGTGCACGCATGGCGGTCTACTGGTCGATGGAAAAGAAGAAGAGGTGAAGTGTGGCGGTCGTGCCCGGGATTGATTCCGGCCATGACGCCGTTGTGGAGGAGTGTGTTCGATGAAGCTGTTCTCGTTCTGGCGCTCGCTGGCAACCTATCGCGTGCGCATCGCGCTCAACCTCAAGGGCGTCGCCCCCGACGAAGTGATCGATATCAACCTCGTCCAGGGCAAGCAGCGCGAGGACGCCTTTCGCGATGTCAACCCGATGATGGCACTGCCGGCGCTGGTCGACGACGACGGCACGGTGCTTTTCGAGTCGCTCGCGATCGTCGAATATCTCGACGAGGTGTATCCCGATCCGCCGCTCCTGCCGAAGGAGCCGAAAGCGCGCGCGCGGGTGCGGGGCCTTGCGCAACTCGTCGCCGCCGATTCACATCCGCTGATCGTGCCGCGCGTGCGTGAATATCTTGCGCGCGAATTCAAGGCCGACGAGGCCGGCGTCAACGCCTGGTGCCAGCATTGGCACAAGGCGGCGCTGACCGGCCTGGAGCAACATCTCGCGAACGAGAAAGACACCGGCACCTATTGCCAGGGCGAGCAGATCACGGTTGCAGACATCTGCCTTGCGAGTCAGGTGGCGGGCGCGACCTTCTACAAGGTCGATATTGCGCCTTATCCGACGGTGGCACGCATCGCCGCGACCTGCGCGAAGAACGACGCCTTCGCCCGCGCCCATCCGCTCAAGCAGCCCGGTGCTCCCGCATCAGCCTAGGTGAAAATCGCAATGCTCAATACCGCGATCATCGGCCTCGGCTGGTGGGGCAAGAGCCTGGTCAAGGCGGCTGCCGACTTCGGCGCGCCGATCCGCTTCGTGCGCGGCGTCACGCTGGAGCCGGAGACGGTGCAGGATTTCGCCGCCGAACATAAGATAGCCATCGGCACCTCGCTCGAGGAGGTGCTGGCCGATCCCGCCGTGCAGGCGGTGATGCTGGCGACGCCCCATTCAAAACATCGAGAACAGGTGGAAGCCGCCGCCGCCGCCGGCAAGCATATCTACTGCGAAAAGCCGTTCGCGCTCTGCAAGGCGGACGCGCAGGCGATGCTGGCTGCGGTCGAGCGCGCAAAGGTCAAGATCGGGGTGGGGCATCACTTCCGGCTGATGCCCTCGATGCGCGTACTGGCTGAAGTGGCGGCGAGTGGTGCGCTCGGCACCATCATGCACGCCGAGGGCAACTACAGCCACGACTGGCTGGCCGGCATGCCAGCCGACAGCTGGCGCATGGCGCTGGACGAAAGCCGCGCCGGTGGCATGACCGGCATGGGTATCCATGTGCTCGACTGCTTCCGCGACCTGGTTGGGCCTATGAAACGGGTCAGCGCGCTGTCGACGGCGCGCGCGCTCGACGTTCCGGCCGGCGACACCACTGCGGCGCTGATCGAGTTCGAGAACGGCGCCACCGGCAATCTTGCCACCACGCTGAAGACGCCGTTCTGCTGGCGCATCGCGATCTTCGGCGAAAACTGCCGGATGGAAAGCGTGAGCGAGACCCGCGCCATCATCCACCGCGCCGGTGAGAAGGAACCGGAGGTGATCGACCGGCCGGTCGACAACCATCTCGGCCGCAATCTCGATTGTTTCGCGCGCGCCGTACTGGGGGAGGGCACGTTCCCGATCCCGCCCGCCGGCATCCTGCAGACCGCCGCCGCGCTGGAAGCCGTGTTCAAATCGGTCGACGCCAACGGGGCGTGGATGGAGGTCTAATTATTCCGTCATTCCGGGACGCGAGTGAAACGGACGGACCCGGAATTCAACCCTTGTGGCTGTGATTGGCGTCTGCGCGAAAAACGCGATGCTGCGGCGTATGGAGTCCGGGTCCGCGGTCTTCGACCGCGCCCCGCAATGACGACGCTCAGCGCGAAGCAGCCGCCTCGGCCCACGCCCCCAGGGTATGCACCTTGTCAGCCGCCAGATCCGGCTGTGCAAAGGCCTTGCCTGCCGTCGGATCGAATTTGTTCGGCGCCACCGCTTCCAGTCCCGTCCTGGTGTCGGGATCACGCAGCGCACGGACGAAACCCTCGTCGCGCCAGGTCCACCGGCCGTGTTCCAGCCGGGCGTAGACATGCCCGGTGTCGTAGTCGGCGAAATTGATCGCCGGAATCATGCGCGCGCAGCGCCTGAGGAAATCGACGTTCGCTTCCGGCGCCAGGTTGTCGCCGAGATAGACCTCCCCTGGTGCACGCGCATTGATGTTGATCTTCCGGAAGCGGTCGATGTCGAGCATGGCCTTCACGTCGAGGATCGTCAGCTCCCGGTTCCAGCCATAGGCCACGGTGCGCGGACGCCGGTCCTCGGCGACGCTGTTGTCGAGGAATTCGTAGTGCACGCGCCGGCCGGTATTGAGCGCCCAGGTAAAGAACAGTTCGGGCATGCCTTCGAAGGCCTCGACATTGTGGGCGAGCAGGTCGTCCACCGCCTTGTAGCGGCCGAACTTCAGCCCGCGCTTCCAGGCGCGCTCGACCGTCATCTCCGGCGGCGTGATCATGAAGAACATGTAGATCAGCTCGCCGAAGCGGGTGAGCAGGCGGCGGCTTTCCTTGCCCTCCGGCGCAAAGCTGTCGAAGCGGAAGCGGTCGATCAGGAGATGCGACATCCTTCCGTCGGCGGCTTTCGCCGCCATCCGCAGGTCGAGCTTCTTGTCGATGATCTCGACTTCGTGCCCGGTGAGCGTGCCGGCGTATTTGTAGGCGGCGCCCAGTGAGTCGTAGTCCAGCAGATATTTGCGCCAGATATCGGGGCTGATCAGCGCGAATTCGTTCCACGGCAGGCGCAGCTTTTCCGCCAGCGCCCGCTGCAGCGGCCGCATGGTGCTCTTGCCCGAGGCCGACGCACCCTTGACGTTCATGACGACCGGATGGGCCTGCGTGGGCAGCAGCCGATAGCCTTCGCCCGCCGCGGCTTCCCGGATGAACGGTTGAATGGCCTCGCCGATGACCTCGCTGCCGTAGTCGTTGCACACCAGCGTGACCGCGAGTCCGGTGAGCAGCTTCCGGTCGCCGTAGAGCCGGCCGCGCCTGGCTGTGATCGCCGTGGCGATGGTCGCAAGCGCGTGGAAACAGGATTCATCGAGGGGATTGTCGGCGTTTTTCGATTTTCTGTGCCAGTCGGCGGCAACGCGGCGATCACGGGCTTCCGGGTTCTCGGATGCGGCGGCAGGTTTCTCTTTCGGTTTGCCGAAACCGAACCAGCCGCGCCCCGGTTTGGCTTCGCTGGCACGGGATGTCGTTCCGGCCGAAAACGCCGCCGCCAGTTCCTGCGCAATCTTCTCGGTGGCCGTTTGCCTCACGCGCTCCCAGGCCGCAACCAGTTCGTCGTGATGGCGCGCGACGTACCTGCCAAGAATGGTCGACGCCATGGCGCGGAAGTTTTCACCGAGGGTGGCGTACTTCGTGCCGTCGGGCACTGACAGGTTGATGGTCACGCCAATGAGCATCTCGTGGATGATCAGCCGTTCCGGGCGGAAGGCGACGAGGTCCTGCACCGGCAAGCCGCAATAGTCGGCGAGTTCGTGCGCCTCGGCGACGCCGGTCGAGACGTTGTCGCTGTCGAAGATGGTCGAGAGCGGCAGGTACGCGCGCGGCAATTGCGATTCGAGTCCCGGGTTCCAGGCGCTGTGTCCGGTGGAAGGGGCCCTGGCGTCCATGGCTCACCCGGCCGCCCGCTGTACGGGCGCTGGCGTTTCTGCGATCGCGCGGTCCCACACGTCGTGAATATGGGCAACCTCCTGCTCGAAGCGTTCGAGGAACAACCGCGCCTGCGTCGACAGCGTGCGGCGCGTCGGCTGGATCACCACGAATTCGGCGTGCAGTTCCGGCCCGATAATCGGATTGACGATCAGTTCGCCGCGACCAATGTCGTTGACCGAAATCACGCTCGGCAGGATGGTCGCCCAGTCGGAGCGCGCGACGAATTCGAGCGTGGCGATCATGGCATCCATCTCCAGCACGGCCTCGACCTCGACGCCGTGGCTCTGAAAATAGGTTTCCAGATTGCGCCGGCGGATATTATGCGGACCGGGGAGTACCAGCTTGAGCGCGCGGCACTCGGACAATCGCACCGGCGCCAGCGGCGTCACCCCGCGGCGCGGGCCGGAGATCAGCATCTCGCGGTCGCGCAACAGGAGCCGCGACTTCAGTCCGATGGTGCCTTCGAAGGCCGGCACCACCGCGAAGTCGAGTTCGTCGTCGAGCACCATTTCGGTCAGCAGGTTGCTGTAGCCCTCCACGATGTGCAGTCGCACGTCGGGGTGACGCGGCACGAAATCGTCCAGCACCGGCGCCAGCACCGCGCGCGTGAAGGTCGGCATCAGGCCGATGCGCAGTTCGCCGGTCACCTGGCCGGCAAGCGAGCGTGCCTGCTCGGCGGCGGCCTCCAGCGCGCCGACCGCTTCCACGCAGCTCCTGTAGTAGCGATATCCCGCCGGCGTCGGCTTCACGCCGCCGCTGGTGCGCTCGAAAAGCTGAACCCCGAGGGTGCGTTCGGCCGCTGCCACATGCTGGGAGATGCCGGACTGGGTCGCGTTCTCCCGCGCCGCTGCCCGGGTGAAGGAGCCCTCTTCGCAGACCGCGATGACGGCGCGGATTTGCCGCAGCGGGATATTGGCCATCAACGCCAGCCTCTTTTTTCTCCTCCCCCCGCGAGCGTAGCGAGCGGCGGGGGGAGGGGTCAGGGGTCGGGGCAAACAGCGCGGCGCAACAAAGGTGTTGGATGTGTTCGAAAAACGCCCCCCACCCCGGATCGCTTTGCTGAGGCAATGCGATCCGACCCTGCCCGCCGCTTCGCGGGGGGAGGGTAACGACCGTGCCGTGTCATCGACCCCTTATCAGAAAACATAATGCCGAGGCGCAGAATATATTATTTCTTCTTGATCTGCCAACAGCATAGGATTTCTTCCAAGGAACAACGTCAACGGGCGTCAGAACGCGCCGGTCGGAGGAACGCCATGGGCACAGCGAATTTCGGCATCGCCGGGATGGATTGGCAGCAGAAGATCAACTGGGAGCGGCTGCGCGAATACCGTATCGAGCGTGCGCGTCAGATGATGAAGAAGCACGGCCTCGGCGCCATGCTCTGCATGTACGACGAGAACTGCCGTTACATCACCGGTACGCTGACCCCGGGCTGGAACCGGCTCAAGCCCGGCCTGCGCTACGCCATGCTGTGCGGCGACGGCCGTCCGATCCTGTTCGAGCAGGGCGATATCGGTTTCCAGATCGAGCGCCACGCGCCGTGGATCCCGAAGGAGAACGTCCGCCACTCGTTCGCGTGGATCAAGGGCGCCGCGGGTCCGGCCTCGACCCAGCAGGTCAACAAGTTCGTCAAGGCGATCCAGCAGGCGATGAAGGAACACGGCGTCGCCGGCGAGAAGCTCGGCGTCGACTTCATCGACATCAACATGATCAACGTGTTCAAGGAGAACAACATCAATTGGGCGGACGGCATGACGCCCATGATGGAAGCGCGCGCGGTGAAATCGCCCGACGAGCAGGAAGCCTTCCGCATCGTCGGCGCCATCGGCGACGCCACCCACTGGGAGTGTATGAAGTTCCTGCGCCCGGGCGTGACCGAGAACCAGGTCACCGCGCACCTGATGGAATACCTCTACAACATCCCCGGCATGGAAGACGTCGAGGACGTGATCGTGTCGTCCGGCCCCAACACCTGGCCGAACTGGCGCAATTTCTCCGATCGCATCATCCAGCCCGGCGACATCGTGTTCATGGATTTGGCCGCGCTGACCTGGAACGGCTACAAGTCCTGCTACTACCGCACCTACTGCGTCGGCAAGGAGCCGACCGCGGAGCAGAAGGAGACCTACGACACCGCGCTCAAGTGGCTCTACAACTCGATCGGCGCGGTGAAGGTCGGCGCCACCACGCGCGACATCGCGCTCAAGTGGCCGTCGGCGATGGAGACCTGGGGCTACGAGGACGAAGACCAGGCCGCCGCCAACCTTTGGGGCCACGGTCTCGGCCTCGCGCAGTACGACCCGCCGGTGATCTCGCGCATCTGGTCGCTCGACCATCCGATCGAGATTCAGGAAGGCATGACCTTCGCCCTCGAGACCCAGCACGGCAAGCGTTTCCGCTACGGCGTGCGCATCGAGGAAATGCTGATCGTGAAGAACGACGGCATCGAGATCGTGTCCAACTTCCCGGTCAAGCAGATCACCGTGGTCGATCCGCTGCCGGGCTACGGCGATCACGTGAAATAAGCGCGGCTTGCGCGTCTTTCCCTCTCCCCGCTCGCGGGGAGAGGGTGGCGAGCGGCGAAGCCGGGAGCCGGGTGAGGGGCTCTTCGAAGGTTCTGATTCATTTGCATTTGCCCCTCACCCCAACCCTCTCCCCGTGAGAACGGGGAGAGGGAGCGCGCCGAGCGAGCGGCACCGCAGAGAGTCGAAACGCGTATGACCGAGTTCATCCTTCCGCTCACCGACCCCGCCGCGGCCGATCCCGAGATGGTCGGTCCGAAGGCCGCGAACCTGTCCGGGCTCACCCGTGCCGGGTTGCCGACGCCGGGCGGCTTCGCGCTCACGGCGGATGCCTATCACCATCAGCTCCGCCATCTGGGCATCGAGCACATGCTCGCCGACTACAACGAAGGCGATGTGCCGACCACGCGCCGGCTGTCGATCCAGATCCGGCTCGCCATCTACCAGGGAGAGATTGCGCCCGGGATCCTCGAGCCGCTGCTGGCCGCCTGGCGCGCGCAGCGCGAGCAGGCGCCGCTCGGCGCCGTGCGTTCCTCCGCGCTGATCGAGGACCGCAAGGGCGCCAACTTTGCCGGCCAGTTCGAAAGCTTTCTCGGCCTTTCCGATGAAACCGAATTCCTGACGGCGGTGCGCGCCTGCTGGGCCGCGCTGTGGACCTCGCATGCGCGCCGCTACATGGAGAACGCCGACCTGTCGCCGGCGGACACCGCGATGGGCGTGCTGATCCAGCCGCTGATCAACGCGCGCGCCTCCGGCGGCGGTTTGAGCGAGACTGCCGAGGGCCAGATGCTGATCTCGGCCACCTGGGGCCTCGGCTCGTCGATCGCGCAGGGCGAGGTGGTGCCGGATCGCATCATTCTCGCCAGGAACGGCTTCCTGCGCACGGTGCAGGCCGGCCGCAAGAACCACCAGGACACCTGTGCCCACGGCGTCTCGGCGCCGCAAAGTGTGCCGAAGGACAAGGTGCGCGAGCCGTGCCTCACCGCCGGCCAGGCGGTGACGCTCGGCCGCCTGCTGCGCAAGTGCGAGCAGCTCGCGGGCCAGCCGGTCGAGATCGAATGGGCGATGGACGAGAACGGCTTCAAGCTGTTGCAGTCGCGTCCGTTGCATGTCGAGGCGCCGATCGTGCCCGACGATATCTGGCTGCGCCATCCGGGCCTCAGCGGCCATCCCGCCGGCATCGGCTGGGGCTCCGGCCGCGCCGTGGTCGTGAACTGCGAATGCGAACTGGCGCGCGTTGCGCCCGGCGATGTGCTGATTACCAAAGTGGCCGGACCGGCGCTCAGCGCGATCCTGCCGCGGGTCGCCGGCGTGGTCGCCGAGCTCGGCGGCTCGACCTCGCATCTGGCGTCGCTCGCGCGCGAGCGCGGCATTCCCATGGTGCTGGGCGTGCTCGACGCGACCCAGCACATTCCCGATGGTTCCCAGTGCGCGGTTGATGGCGTCTCCGGCGTGGTACGGTGGCTCCGGTGAGCCGCAAACCGCGCATCTTCGTCAGCCAGCCGGTCGCCGACAGCGCCATCAGGCGCCTGCGTGCGCTGGGCAGCGTCAAGGTATTTCCCGACGACAGCCGCATCATTCCGCACCGGACGCTGATCACAGCCGTCAAACAGGCGGATATCCTGTTCTGCCTGCTGCACGACAAGATCGACAAGGCGGTGGTGGCGGCCAACCCGAATCTCCAGCACATCGCGGCGCAGTCGATTTCGCCGTCGAACATCGACGTCGCGGAAGCGACCAGGCGCGGCATCCCGGTCAGCGTGGTGCCGCCGGTGACGACCGAAGCGACCGCCGATCTCACCTTCGGTCTGATGCTGGCGGTCGCGCGCCGCATGCTGGAAGGCGACAGGCTGGTGCGCGCGGGCAAGTTCCCCGGCGGCCAGTCGCGCCATCTGCTCGGCGCCAGCGTGCACGGCAAGACGCTTGGCCTGATCGGCGGCGGCGGCCTGATCGGCAAGGCGGTGGCGAAGCGCGCGCACGGCTTCGACATGCGCGTGCTGTACTGGACGCCGCGGCGCAAGCCGGAAAGCGAGGAGCGCGAGGCCGGGCTGATCTATGTGCCGCTCGACGAGTTGCTGCGTGAATCCGATTACGTCTCGATCCATTCGCCGCTCAATGCGGGCACCCGCCATCAGATCGGTGCGCGCGAACTGGGGCTGATGAAGAAGACCGCCTTCATTATCAACACCGCGCGCGGGCCGATCATCGACGAGAAGGCGCTGGTGCGCGCGCTTAAAGCGCAGAAGATCGCCGGCGCCGGTCTCGACGTGTTCGAGTTCGAGCCAAAGGTGAGCGCCGACATGAAGAAGATGAAGAACGTCGTGCTCAATCCACATCTCGGCAGCGCCACGGTCGAGGTGCGCGAGGAGATGGCGAACATCGTGGTCGACAATATCGAGGCGCTGCTCGCCGGCCGCACGCCGCCCGGCTGCGTCAATCCGGACGTGTTGAAGAAATGATGTCGCGTGTCCCCGGCGCAGCGCAGCACGAAGTGGTGCGCTGCAGACCCGGAATCGTTACGATCCTCTGAGTTTGGTAAGGTCCCGGATCAGCGGTGCACCGTTTCGCTGCGCTACACGCCGCACCGCGTCCGGGACACGAGGGCCTCACTCCGCCGTCCAGCCCCCATCCAGCTTGAGCGCCGAACCCGTCATCAGCGACGATGCGTCCGACGCCAAAAACACGATGGCGCCGCAGAGCTCTTCCAGTTGCCCGAGCCGGCCGAGCTTGATCTTCGACAGCACCTCGTCGCGGAACGCCTTGTTCTCGAAGAAGGGCTTTGTCATCGGCGTTTCCAGGAAGGTGGGGCCGAGCGTGTTGACGCGGATGTTGTGCGGGGCGAGCTCGATCGCCATCGCCTTGGTGAAGCCCTCCATGGCGTGCTTCGACGCGCAATAGACCGTGCGGCGCGCCGCGCCGACATGGCCCATCTGTGAGGAGATGTTGATGATCGAGCCGGGCAGCTTGGCGTCCAGCAGCCGCGTCGCCACCGTCTGCGCCACGAAAAAGGCGGCGCGCACATTGAGCGTCAAGATGGCGTCGAAGTCTTCGACCGTCACGTCCGGCAGCATGGCCGGCCGGTTCATGCCGGCGTTGTTGACCAGGATCTGGTAGGGCGCGCGCTCAGCCAAGCGCCTTGCGCACCGCGTCGATGTCGGTGACGTCGAGCGTCAGCGCGTCGGCCTGCTGCCCGCGCGCGCGGATCGCTTCCGCGGCTTCCTCGATCTCGCTCGTGGTGCGCGCGGCCAGGGTCACATGCGCGCCGGCATCGGCCAAGGCGGACGCCGCCGTCAGCCCGATGCCGCGCCCGGCGCCGGTCACCAGCGCGCGCCGGCCGTCGAGGCGGGAGGAGGGGGTGGGGGTGAGGTCCATCTTGTTTTCCTCTGTCATTCCGGGGCCCGAGCGAAGCGAGGGAACCCGGAATCCATAACCCCAGCCTTTCCGTAACCTTGAGCACCGGGGTTATGGATTCCGGGCCCGCGCCTTCGGCGCGTCCCGGAATGACGATCTATCACTCCGCCGCCGTCGCATAGGGCACGTTGCGCCCGCCGTAGCGGCGCACGCGGATGTTGGCCTGCTCGGCGTGGCCGAGGAAGCCTTCCAGCACGCACAGCCGCGAGCAGTATTCGCCGATCATGGCGCTGGCCTCGTCGGTCAGCACCTTCTGATAGGTGCAGGTCTTGAGGAACTTGCCGACCCACAGGCCGCCGGTGAAGCGCGCGTTCTTTTTGGTCGGCAGCGTGTGGTTGGTGCCGATCACCTTGTCGCCATAGGCGACGTTGGTGCGCGGGCCCAGGAACAGCGCGCCGTAGTTGGTCATGTTGTTGAGGAAATAGTCGGGGTCGCGCGTCATCACCTGCACGTGCTCGGAGGCGATGCGGTCCGCTTCCGCCACCATCTCGTCGTAGGAGTCGCAGACGATCACCTCGCCATAGTCCTTCCAGGCCTGGCTGGCGGCGTCGGCGGTGGGCAGGATCGACAACAGGCGCTCGACTTCTTTCATCGTGTCCTGCGCGAGCTTCTCCGAATTGGTCAGCAACACCGCGGGCGACGTCGGCCCGTGTTCGGCCTGGCCGAGCAGGTCGGTGGCGCACATCTCGCCGTCGACGCTGTCGTCGGCGATCACCAGCGTCTCGGTCGGCCCGGCGAGCAGGTCGATGCCGACGCGGCCGTAGAGCTGGCGCTTGGCTTCCGCCACATAGGCGTTGCCGGGCCCGACGATCATGTCGACGGGCTGAATGGTATCGGTGCCGAGCGCCATGGCCGCTACCGCCTGCACCCCGCCGAGCACGTAGATGTCGTCGGCGCCGCCGAAATGCTGGGCGGCGACGATAGCCGGGTGCGGCCCGCCCTTGTAGGGCGGGGCGCAGGCGATGATGCGCTTCACCCCGGCCACGCGTGCCGTGACGATCGACATGTGCGCGGAAGCGACCATCGGATAGCGGCCGCCCGGCACGTAGCAGCCGATCGAGTTCACCGGGATGTTCTTGTGGCCGAGCACCACCCCGGGCAGGGTCTCGACCTCGATGTCGACCATGCTCTCGCGCTGCTTTTGCGCGAAGTTGCGCACCTGCGCTTGCGCGAACCTGATGTCCTCGAGATCGCGCTTCGGCACCTGGCTAATCGCGCGCTCGACGTCCTGTTCGCTCAGCCTGAAGTCGGCCGGCGACCAGTTGTCGAATTTCTGCGAGAGGTCGCGCACGGCCGCGTCCTTGCGCGCCTCGATCTCGCTCAAAATGTTTTCCACCGTCTCGCGCACCCTGGCGTCGGCGGCCTTGATTGCGCTCGCGTCCATTCCGCGCTTGAGATAGCGGGCCATGGGTATCCTCCTGTTTCTTCTTTTCCCTCTCCCCGCTGCGCGGGGAGAGGATGGCGCGCATCGAGCGAAGCGAGATGCGTGCCGGGTGAGGGGCGATTTCGAAATTCTGTATGCGCGGCGAGCGGCCCCTCACCCGCCTCGCTCGCTGCCGCTCGCTCGGCACCCTCTCCCCGCTGCGCGGGGAGAGGGAAGAGTTACTTAATCGCCTGCGGATTGATCGGCGAACCGGTGCCACCGGTGATGATCAGCGGCGGACCGCAAAAGAAGAATTCGTAGACGCCGTCCTCGGCGCAGTCCGCGGCCAGTTCCTTGAGGTAGAAGATCTCGCCCATGCACAGGCCCATGGCCGGAATCACCACCCAGTGCCAGGGCTGGTTGGCGTCCCTGGTCTCGTTCGGCCGCACTTCCACGCCCCAGGTGTCGGTGCAAATGGCGGCGATCTGCTTGTCCTGGCACCAGTAGCAGTTCTCGAACTTGACGCCGGGTGCGTCGCCGCCGGCGTAGCCGCCCCATTCCTTCTCCTCGTGGCAGCGCTCCATCTGCCCGGTGCGGATGATGACGAAGTCGCCCTTGCGGATCTCGACGTTCTGTTCCCTGGCGCACTTGTCGAGTTCGTCGTTGGAAATGCTCTCGCCGTCCTGCATCCACTTCACGCCGCGATGACGCGCGATGTCGAGCAGCACGCCGCGACCGACCATCTTGTTCTTGGAATGCTCGATGCCGAGTACCGACAGACCGCGCGAGTCGATGAGCTTGGCGTCGTGGCCGTTATAGGCCTTGTCCTCGTAGAAGATGTGGCCGAGCGCGTCCCAGTGCGTGGCCCCCTGCACGCATAGCATCAAGGTGTCGTCGGCGTAGCGGATCTTGTTCCAGTCCTGCTGGCCGGCGATGGCGTCGGTGCCGGTCGCCAGCATCTGGTGGATCGGGTTGAAGCGGCCGCCAAACAGCCCGGTCTGCGGGCCGGTCCTGTCGAGCGGGATGCCGAGCGCGAACACCTTGCCGGTGCGGATCAGGCTCGCCGCCTTGACGATGTCCTCGGGCGTGACCTGGTTGAGCGTGCCGATCTGGTCGTCCTTGCCCCAGCGGCCCCAGTTCGAGAGTTTCCTGGAGGCTTCCGCGATCGCTTCCTTGCCGACCTTGATGTTCATGGAGCGTTTCCTTTTTTTGCCGGTGGGCATCCGTTTCTGTCGGCCGAGTGTCGCCGGACTGCGGGCTTTCATCAAGCACCCCCGCGCGCGTCAGCCATGCCCCGTGATCGCGCCCGAGCTATGGGCAGGCATTGCGCAATGAGAATGTGCGCCGCGCAACTTTGGGCTGTCGTCAGACCTTGCCCAGTGCCTGCAAAATCTTTCCCGGGGTGAAAGGCATGTCCGTCAACGGCGCCGCACCCAGGGGACGCAGTGCGTCGTTGATGGCGTTCATGATGCAGGCCGGCGCGCCGGCAGTGCCGGCTTCGCCCGCGCCCTTGGCGCCGAGCTCCGAGTCGGCGGTGGGCGAGACCACGTGGCCGCATTCGATGTCGGGCATCTCGACGGCCATCGGCACCAGGTAGTCGGCCATGTTGCCGTTCAGCATCTGCCCGCGCTCGTCATAGAGGCATTGCTCGTAGAGCGCCGCGCCGACGCCCTGCACCACGCCGCCGCGCATCTGCTCGTCGACGAGCTGCGGGTTGATGATGGTGCCGCAGTCCTCCACCACCCAATGCTTCAACAGTTTGACGAAGCCGGTGTCGGTGTCGACTTCGAGATAGCTCGCCTGCACGCCGTTGGTGAAGGCGAAAGGGTAGGCGCGCGGCACATAATGGCGGGTCGCCACCAGTTCCGCCTGCACGCCGGCCGGCAGCGTGTCGGGCCGGAAGTAGGCGACGCGCGCGAGCTCGTCGAGCGGCAGCCGCTCGGTGCCGCTGTTCCTGTCCACGACGACACCGTTGCAGATATCGAGGTCTTCCGGTTTGGCCTGCAGCATGGCACCAGCGACCACCAGCACGTTTTGGCGCAGCGCCTTGCCGGCCTGCCAGGCCGCTTCGCCGCCGATGCCGGCCGCGCGCGAGGCCCAGGTGCCGCCGCCATAGGGCGTGTTGTCGGTGTCGCCCATCACCACCTGCACCTTGTCGAGCGGGACGCCGAAGCCGCTGGCCACGCATTGCGCGGTGACGGCCTCCGCGCCCTGACCCTGCTCGGTGACGCCAACGTGCACGCTGATGCGGCCTTGCGCGTCGAGCCGCACGGTCGCGCCCTCCTGCGAGGTGATGCGCGCGCCGCCAACGCCGTAGAAGGCGGCGGACGGGTTGGTCACCTCAATGAAGCTGGCGAAGCCGATCCCGCGGTAGATGCCTTTTTCGCGCAGCTTCGCCTGTTCGGCGCGCAAGCTGGCGTAGTTCATCAGGGAGTCGAGATGGGCGAGGCAGGCGTGATGCGAGAGCTGCTCGAACTTCAGCCCCGCCGCCGATTGCGTCGGATAGGCGTCGTCGGCGAACAGGTTGCGTCGGCGCAGTTCCAGCGGGTCCATGCCGATCCTGGCGGCGGCGAGCTCGACCAGTCCCTCGGTCACCGCCACCGCAACCGGGTGGCCGACCGCGCGGTACTGGCACATGACGTTCTTGTTGGTGAACACCACGCGCGCTTGTGCGCGGTAGTTCGGGGTGGTGTAGGGCCCGCCGACCAGGTTCACCACCTGGTTGGCCTCGATGCCGCTCGTGCGCGGATAGACCGAATAGGGGCCGATGCCGGTCAGGTCGTCGATCTCGAAGGCGGTGATGGTGCCGTCCTTCTTCACGCCGATCTTCGCCTTGATGCGATGGTCGCGGGCGTGGATGTCGGTGACGAAGCTTTCGATGCGGTCGGCGATGAACTTCACCGGCCGCCTGAGCATCTTGGAGAGTGCCACCGTCGCCATCTCGTCGGCATAGGTGTGCACCTTGATGCCGAAGGAGCCGCCGACGTCCCTGGTGACGACGCGCACCTGCTGTTCGGCGAGATCAAGATGCTTGGCGAACAGGTTCTGCATCATGTGCGGCGCCTGAGTGCCCTGATAGACGGTGAGGCGCTGCTCGCCCGGGTTCCAGTCGGCGACGATGGCGCGCGGCTCGGTGGTGACGCCGGTGTGGCGGCCGCACACAAACGTCGCTTCCACCACTTCGTCGGATTCGGCGAAGGCCTTGTCGACGTCGCCGACTTCGAGCTTGCGCTCGAAGCAGAGATTGTCGCCGAGCTCGGGCTGGATCACCGGCGTCCCGGGATCGAGCGCGGTTTCCGGATCGACGACCGCCGGCAGTTCTTCGTAGGTGACGTCGACCAGCTCGCAGGCGTCTTCGGCCTGCGCGCGTGTCTTCGCCACCACGGCGCAGACCGCTTCGCCCTGCCAGCAGGCGCGCTCGACCGCGATGGCGTGCTGCGGCGCAGATTTCAGGCCCTTCAGATGGGTGAGAACGCCGACCCACGGCGTCATCACTTTCGCCAGGTCGGCGCCGGTGACCACGGCGATCACGCCCGGCGCTTTTTTCGCCGTCGCGGTGTCGATCTTCCTGATGCGCGCATGCGCGTGCGGCGAACGCACGAAGGCGGCGTGCGTCATCCGCGGCAGGACGACGTCGCTGACATATTGCCCGCGCCCTTGCGTCAGCCTTGCCAGGTTCGGGCGCGGCACCGAGCGGCCGATGTAGGAATTCGGCCGGTCGAGCGCGGTCAGCACGGGGGGCGAGTCTTCGACGATTTTCATTGTGCTACTCCACCTGCGCTCTTCTTTTCCTCCTCCTGAAAGGTGGAGGTCGACCGCCGAAGCAAAGCGAAGGCGGTCGGGAGGGGGTCATTGGCAGAGGATAAGGACCCCCACCCCAATCCTCCCCCTTGCAGGGGGAGGGAGCGCGCCTGTGCGTGCTGCCCGATCATTTGCCCGCTCCCGCCCTGGCTTGCGCCACCGCTTCCACCGCGTCGACGATGGCGTGATAGCCGGTGCAGCGGCAGTAGTTGCCGGAGAGGTGCTCGCGGATTTCCTCGCGCGACGGCACCCCGCCACGTTTCAACAAATCCTGCGCCGCCGCCAGAAAGCCCGGCGTGCAATAGCCGCACTGCAGGGCATTGCGTTGCTCGAACGCCGCTTGCAGGTCGGCGATCTCGCCCGAGTCGCTCAGGCCCTCGATCGTTTCCACCGTGGCGCCGTCGCATTGCACCGCCAGCATCAGGCAGCCGCGCACAATCTCGCCGTTGACCCGCACGGTGCAGGCGCCGCAGACGCCGTGCTCGCAGCCAATATGGCTGCCGGTCAGCACCAGGTCGTCGCGCAGGAAGTCGACCAGCGTCTTGCGCGCGTCGACCCGTTCGGAAACCGGCTCGCCGTTGACGGTGAGGGTGATGTCGATCTGGGTGTCGCTCATCACCGCGTCTCCATCAATTGCGCGGCGACGCGCCGCAACAGCACGCCAGCGAGATGCTTCTTCACCGCCGCGGTCGCCTGTATGTCGTCATGCGGTTCGAGGTCGAGCGCCTTGACCGCCGCCTCGATGTCGCCTTTCTCCAGCGCGGCCTCGGCCTTCTTCGCCCGCACAGGGGTATTGCCGACGCCGAAATAGGCGAGCCTGACGTCCTTCAAACCCTCGCCCGCGGCGCGCGCGGTCGCGGCCAGGCCGACGATGGCGTAGTCGCCGTGGCGGCGCGCCAGCTCGGCGAAGCCGACGCGGGTGTCCTTGTCCGCCGCCGGCACGCGGATCGCGGTCAGCATTTCATCCGGCGAAAGCGCGGTTTCGAACAGGCCGGTAAAAAAATCCGCCGCTTTGATGCTGCGCTTGCCCGTCGGGCCGGTCGCCTCCACCTCGCCGTCGAGCGCCAGCAGACAGGCCGGCAATTCCGCCGCCGGGTCGGCATAGGCAATGGAACCGCCGAGCGTTCCGCGGTTGCGGATGGCGACATGGGCAATATGCGGCATGGCGCGCGCGATCAGCGGGGCATGTTGCGCGATCACGTCGGAGCGCTCGGCCCGGGCGTGGCGCACGAGCGCGCCGATCTCGACGGCCCCGTCTTTCAGCGCGATGCCGTCGAGCCCGCCGATCCCGTTGATGTCGATCAGGAGGAAGGGCGCCGACAGGCGCATATTGAGCGTGGCGATCAGGCTCTGGCCCCCGGCCAAGAGCCGGGCGTCCTTGTTGGCGGCGAGCAACGCCACCGCGTCATCAAGCGAGCTCGCCTTTTGGTAGGCGAATGGCGCCGGCTTCACGTCCCCTCCCAAAGTGTTTTCGTTCTTGCCGCCTATTGTGACCGGGAACGCGACCGGGTCAATGCGGCATCCCGGCCGTGGGCCCCACTCGCGGGCGGGCGGTGCGCCGCGTATAAGGTGCGGCCAACAAAATCAGGGGAGGCGGCCCATGGCGGGTGCGTTCGACGGAAAAGTGGTGGTTGTTACCGGCGGCAGCCGCGGCATCGGCCGCGCCATCGCGGTTGGCTTCGCGCGCGAGGGTGTGCAGACGGTACTGGCCGCATCAAGCGCGGCTAATCTCGAGGCTGCGGCCAAGGCGATCGCCGAGGCCGGTGGACCGGCGCCGCTGACGGTTGCAGGCGATCTGCGGACGCTCAAGGGCTGTGAGGCATTGCTCGCTGCGGTCAAGGCGCGCTTCGGACGCTGCGACGTGTTGGTCAACAATGCCGGCGCTACCAAGGGCGGCAAGTTCTTCGATCTGCCGGACGAGGCCTGGACTGACGGTTTCGCCTTGAAATACTTTGGCGCGGTGCGGTTGACCAGACTGTTCTGGCCGCTGCTCAAGGAAGCGCACGGCACTATCCTGTTTATCGATGGCGGTGCGGCGCGCACGCCCGGGCCGGATTTTCTGATTGGCGGCTCGGTGAACGCGGCGATGGCCAATTTCGCCAAAGGCCTGGTTGCCCTGGGCAACCGGGATGACATCAATATCAACGTCATTCATCCCGGCCAGACCGAGACCGATCGCGTGGTGCAGTTGTTCGAGCAGTTCGCCAAGGCGCAAGGCAAGACGCCCGATCAGGTGCGCCAGGAGACGCTGGCCCAGAGCGGCATCCGCCGTATCGGTCAGCCGGAAGATATCGCCGCCCTTGCGGTGTTTCTGTGCGGTGACGCCGCCCGTCACATCCAGGGCGCGGCGATCAACGTCGATGGTGGCAAACAGCCGGGGTATTACTGATCAGGACAGCCGCTTCACGATATCGATGGCCCGTCGCAGCAGGGTCATCGAGGCTTCCTGGGTGCGGAAGGCGGCGTGAGAGGTCAGCGTGACGTTCGGCAGGTTCGCCAGCGGGTGGTCTGATTTCAGCGGCTCGTCGTGAAAGACGTCGAGCCCGGCATGGCCGATGTGCCCGCCTTGCAGAGCTTCGATCAGCGCGGCTTCGTCCGTCACTGCTCCGCGCGCGGTGTTGACCAGGATGGCGCCCGGCTTCATGCGGGTAATGCGATCCTTGCTCAAAAAGCCGCGGGTCTCGTCGTTGAGCACCAGGTTCAGCGAGACTACGTCCGATTGCGCCAGCAACTCGTCGATGCCGACGAGTGGGCAGGGCGCATCGTCGTGCGGTGTGCGGTTCCAGGCGATCACCTCCATGCCGATGCCGCGTCCGATGCGCGCCACTTCGCGGCCGATGCCGCCGAGCCCGATCACACCCAGCGTTTTTCCCAGGAGTTGCGCGCCCTCTTGCGGCGTCCAGATGCCGGCACGCACTTCGCGGTCCATGCGCGCGAGATCGCGCGCGGCCGCGAGCATCAGCGCGACGGTATGCTCGGCGACGGCGGTGTCGCCATAGCCCCTGATGGTGTGCACGGTGACGCCGCGGCTTTTCAGCTCGTCGACGTCCATGTAGCTCGCTGCCCCCGTGCCGAGGAACACGATGTGCTTGAGCGCGGGACACTGCGCCACCAGCTCTGTCGGCATGTAGGAATGGTCGTCGAGCGCGACCTCATGGTCGCCGAGCACGCGCGGCAGCTCATCGCGCTTGAACGGCGTGCGGTTGAGCTCGATCTCGGGATCGCCGGGGCGGATGACCCTGGCCCACACCGGGGCGAGCTGGTCGTTGCAGTCGATGAAGATGGCTTTCATGCCGGTAGTGTAACGAAGCTCCCGCGATCGGCCAGCCCGTTACAACGCCAAGACCTCGCCGAGGTCGAAATCGACGCCCGGGGGATTCTCGCCGATACGCACCGTGGTGTCGTTCTCGTAGCGATAGGGCGGCACCGGCAAATTATAGGGCGCCGGCACGCCGGCAAATACACGGCCGGCGAGATCGTAAAGCGAGCCGTGGCATGGACAGAAATAGCCGCCCAGCCAATCCTTCGCCGGTGATGTCGGATTCGGTTCGGGAAAGAATTTCGGAATGCAGCCGAGATGGGTGCAAATGCCGACCAGAACCATGTATTCCGCCTTGGCCGAACGGTGCCAGTTCCTGGCGTAGGACGGCTGCTGATGCGTTTTCGAATCCGGATCGCTGAGCCGTTCGACGAGCTTTGGCTCCTGCAGAACTTTCAGCACCGCCGGCGGGCGATTGACGATCATGATCGGCTTGGAGCGCCAGAATACCTGGATCTGCTGGCCAGGTGCGATCTTGCTGATATCGACGGAAACCGGCGCGCCGGCGGCGACGGTCGCGCGGTCGGGATTCATCTGGTCGATGAGCGGGATCAGGGTCGCGGCGGTGCCGACTGCGCCCACGGCAGCGGTGGCGATATAGAGAAAGTCGCGGCGGCTTGGCTGATGGGGAGTGGCAGCGTCGGTCATCGGGCGAATCCTGTGCTTGTCGCCCCCGAATTCATCCGTCGCTTGTTATCAATGTAGTGCGTCGGAACGACAGCGTCACCCCCGCGACCGGAACTTCGTTGGTTCCGATATTTCGTCGCTTGCGCGCCAGTGAATTATGAATTTATCGCAATTTTTGCCCCTGAGGGGCCTAATCCGCCGCAGCGGTCACGCAGCAAAGCCCCCGGCGTTGACGGCATCGCGCGCGCGGAATACATGCTCACCGCGCGGCACACCGCCAGACCGTCGATAACGCCATGCCGCCTGCAGCGGGCTAGAAGGTTTGCGATGAAACTTGCGAGTTACAAGATTCGCGGACGCGACAGCTTCGGGGCTGTGGTGGGTGATGGTGTGGTCGATCTCAAACCCCGGTTCGCACCGCGCTATCAAACGATACTCGATCTGCTGCGTCAGGAGGGACTCGACGCCGCCCGCGATGCGGTGCGTGGCGTGCGCGCAGATTTTCAAGTCGGTGAAGTCGAATGGCTGCCGCCGGTGCCGGCGCCAGAGAAAATCCTGTGCATCGGCATCAACTACGCCAACCGCAATGCCGATTTCGGCGACGCCGAGGCGCCGAAATACCCCAGCATGTTCT
Source organism: uncultured Pseudomonadota bacterium (assembly GCA_963773715.1). Classification (GTDB taxonomy): domain Bacteria; phylum Pseudomonadota; class Alphaproteobacteria; order Rhizobiales; family Xanthobacteraceae; genus Pseudolabrys. The sequence goes on from CAVZCM010000004.1 coordinate 375,389, forward strand.
TCCGCACACCGGCGTCGCTGGTTGGGCATGAGCAGCCGCTCATCATTCCCTATGAGTCAGAGCAATTCGATTATGAAGGCGAGATCGCGCTGGTGATCGGCAGGGCCGGCCGCCGTATCGCGCATGAAAAAGCGCTCGATCATGTTGCTGGCGCGACCCTCTGCAACGAGGGCACCATCCGCGACTGGATCCGCCATGGCAAATTCAACGTCACCCAAGGCAAGAACTGGGACGCCACCGGCAGCATCGGTCCCTGGCTGGTGACCAGCGATGAACTCGACCTGGGGCGGCCGTTACATCTTACGGTCCGTCTTAACGGTGACGTCACCCAGGATGACACGACGGATCACATGATCAAGTCGTTTGCCGATCTGATCTCCTATGTCAGCACCTTCATGACCCTGAAACCGGGAGACATCATCGTCACCGGCACGCCGGTGAAGCAGGGCCCCCGAAGCGATCCGCCACGCTGGCTGAAGGCCGGCGATATGCTCGAGATAGAAGCGCCCGGCATCGGCACCCTGCGCAATACGGTAGTAGCGGAACAATGAGTGAAAAAGTCCGCAAAGCGGCCTGCGTCATTGGCTGGCCGATCGCCCATTCGCGTTCGCCGCTGATCCACAATTACTGGATCAAGCAGTACAAGCTGAACGCCGAATACCGGCGTGAAGCGGTGCCGCCGGACAAGATCGAGGAGTTCATCGAGAACCTGTGGGCGCATGGCTATGTCGGCGCCAATGTCACGGTGCCCCATAAAGAAGCGGTGCTTGCCTTGTCTGCGCCGGACGAGCGCGCCAGGGCGGTCGGCGCCGCCAATACCCTTTATTATGTCGACGGCAATCTGCGCTCGACTAACACTGATGTGGAAGGCTTCCTCGCCAATCTCGACGCTTCCGCACCCGGTTGGGACCGCGGGCTGGAGAGCGCGGTGGTGCTCGGTGCCGGCGGCGCCGCTCGCGCGGTGATTTACGCGCTCATCACGCGCGAGGTGCAGCGTATTTACGTGATCAATCGTACGCCGGAGCGCGCCGAGGCGTTGCAGAAGCAATTTGGCCCGAAAGTGAAACCCGCCGGTCGGGACGAAACCACCGGCCTGCTCGGTGGCGCCGGGCTTTTGGTCAACACCACGCCGCTTGGCATGACCGGCCAGCCGCCGCTCGAAATCAATCTCCGCTGCCCGGCTTCATTGGTAGTGGCGGAAATTGTCTACGATCCGCTGGTCACCCCCCTGATGCTGGCTGCGCGCGAGAAAGGTCTGCGCAACGTGGACGGCCTCGGCATGCTGCTGCATCAGGCGGTGCGCGGCTTCGAGTTGTGGTTCGGGGTCAAGCCGGAGGTGACGCCGGAACTGCGCGCGCTGGTCGAAGCCGATCTCGTCGGGCACAAGGAAGAACCCGAGAAGCACGTACCGCCGACGCCGGAGCAGCTCGCAGTCGAGAAGGCGCTCAAGCGCAAAAAAAGAAAGCAGCAGACGAAATAACCTCCAGGGCCGGGGGTTCTCGTCGCTGACGGCACGGTCGCGGTATCGCCGCCGGCAGCCGTTCAGGGAGAAGACCATGCCTGGCCTCAATATATCGGGCCGCGCGCTGGCCGCGGCCGCGTTTACGTTGCTATTTGCCGGCGTTTCACTCGCACAGCAGCCCGGCCGCATCCGCGGCCAAATCGAAAAAGCCGACGGCGCCATGCTTTCGGTCAAGACGCGCGACGGCGCCATGCTGAAGGTGAAGGTTGACGACAAGGCCCGCGTCGGCGCGCTGGTGAAGGCGCAGCTTTCCGACATCAAGAACGACAGTTTCCTCGGCATCGCCGGCATGCCGCAGGCCGATGGCAGCATCGCGGCATTTTCGGTGCACATCTTCACGCCCGCGCAGCGCGGTGTGGTGCCGGACCGCCATGGGCCGTGGGACGCGCGGCCGGGCAGCACCATGACAAACGCCTATGTCGAGAGCGTGGTGACTGCCAAGAATGGCGAGACGCTGATGGTCAAGTACAAGGGTGGTGAGAAGAAGATCGTGATCACGCCGCAGACGGTGATCGCCGCCGTGGCCAGGGGCGACCGCGCCGAACTGAAAGTTGGCACGCCGATCATCATCTTCGGATGGCAGAAGCAGCCGGACGGCTCAGTGCTGGCGAGGTCGCTCTACATCGGCCGCGGCGTCGCACCTGCAATGTGACGCGAACATGATTGTGAGCCGGGTGAGGCAGGGCCCGCCCCCTCGGACCCGGACGTTACGCATGCCTCACCCGATACACTCTACCCGCGCGCAGGGAGAAGGAACGCAGCTCAGGTCGCGTTCTCGAACGTTCTGATTTCGATCTCAGACTTGAGCGTCCGGTGGACCGGGCACTTGTCTGCGATCTCCATCAGGCGCTTGCGTTCGTCGGCAGACAGTTCGCCTTCCAGTGTGATCTTGCGGTCGATGCGGTCGACGGTGCCTGTCCTGGTCTCGCATTCGGCGCAGTCCTCGGCGTGGATCTTGTCGTGGGTGAGACGCACGGTGACGCGGTCGAGGTCCAGATGCTTGCGCTCGGCGTAGAGCCGGAGCGTCATCGAGGTGCAGGCGCCAAGCCCGGCGAGCAACAGGTCATAGGGCCCCGGCCCGATATCGAGTCCGCCGACCTTGACCGGCTCGTCGGCAAGAAAACGGTGCGGCCCGCTCATGATTTCCTGCTGGAACATGCCGGCGCCGGTCTCGCGCACCTCCACCACACCTTCCTCGCTCCGGGCTTCGGCCACGCTCGCCGGGCCGTCGAGGTAGCGGTCGGACCAGGCTGCGATGACGTCGGCAACGTAGGCAGCATCTTTCTTCTTGCTCAACAGGTGATCGGCGTCGTCGAGCGAGACGAAACTCTTGGGATGCCTGGCGGCTACGAAAATCTGCGAGGCGTTGTCGATGCCGACCAGGTCGTCGATGGGTGAATGGAACACCAGCAGCGCCTTGCGCAGGTTGGCAACACATTCCTTCAGTCGCTGCTCGGCAATATCATCAAGGAATTCGCGCCTGATACGGAACGGCCGTCCGGCCAGCCGCACTTCCACTTCACCCTGTTCGCGAATCTTGTCGACCTGCTCCCTGAACAGTCCCACGACGTGACGCGGATCGTACGGCGCGGCAATGGTCACCACCGCACGCGCCTCCGCGACACGGTGCGCGGCCGCCAGCACCGCGGCGCCGCCGAGGCTGTGGCCGATCAGGATCGTCGGCGCTTTATACATCTTGCGCAAATGATTGGCAGCGGCGACCAGGTCCTCGATGTTGGAGGAAAAATGCGTATTGGCGAACTCGCCCTCGCTTGCCCCCAGTCCCGTGAAGTCGAACCGCAGCGTGGCGATGCCATGCACCGACAGCCGCTCGGCGATGCGTTTGGCCGCCAGGATGTCCTTGCCGCAGGTGAAGCAGTGCGCGAACAGTGCGAAGGCGGTCGGCTCGCCGAGCGGCAGGTCGAGCTGGGCGGCAAGCTTCTCGCCTTTGGCGTTGGGAAATTCGAAACGCTCGGTGCGCATGGAGTCCTCGGCGGTTATGCAAGTATGGATGTCACGCTCCGCGAAGGCGGAGGGTCCAGTCGGCACAATGGTATCGAGGAATTGCCGGCGGGTCCCATCAAAGGATCGCGATCAAAGATGTGCTACTCCGCGCCCGAAATATGCTTCTTGCGAATGCGCCGCAGCACCAGCCAGATCGTCAGCACCGCCACCGGTACAAATAACGCGCTGGCCAGTGTCGTATCCACGGCTACGCCGCGGTCGTGCAGGCCCTTCACCAGATAGCCGAACAGGCCGACCACGTAATAGCTGATGGCGGCGACCGACAGCCCTTCCACCGTGGTCTGCAGCCGTAGTTGCAGCCGCGTGCGCTCATTCATCGATTTCAGCAGATTACGGTTCTGCTGCTCCACTTCGACGTCGACCCGCGTGCGCAGCAGGTTGGCGGCGCGCGACAGCTTCTCTGACAAAGTCGCCTGCCGCCCTTCGGTCGCCGCGCAGGTGTGCATCGCCGGCTGCATGCGCCGCGCCAGGAACGACGACCAGGTCGGAAAATTGTCGACCTTGCGTTCGCCGATCGTCTCAATGCGCAGGTGCACGATCTCGTTGTAGGCGCGGCTGGCGCCGAAGCGGAACAGACTCGCCGCCGCGCCCGCTTCCAGCTCGGCGGCGAGCGCGGTCAGTTCGTCGAGCAGGCGGTGGTTGTCGACCAGCTTTTCGGTGCGGGTCATCTCCTCGGTAACTTCGGCGAGCCGCTGCTCGATGCGGTTGATCGCCGGCTGCAGGCGCTGCGCTTCCGGCAGGCCGAGCAGCGCCAGGGTGCGGTAGGTCTCGAGCTCGATGATGCGCTGGACCAGAGCGCCCGCGCGCTGCACCCCGAGGCCGCGGTCGATGACCAGGATGCGCACGAAGCCACCGGGATCGAGCTGGAAGTCGGTGGCGAACAAGGCGTCGCCTTCGCTGTTTTCGGCCACCGCCACGGTGGCGCGGTCGAACACCCGTTCGATGGCGATCTGATCCTTGGCGCCGGCGACCGCATGCAGGTCGAGCGCCACCAGCACCGGCCCGGGCTGAGGCAGGCCGGTGAGCGGCGCCGCCAGCGCGGTCGCGGCCGGCTGGAACGGCGTGCCGCCGTCGGAAGGCAGCTCCCAGGTGTAGGTCGTAAATTCCGAATGCTGCTCCCAGCGCAGGATCGCGCCGCCCAGTACCAGCCGGTGATGCTTGGCGCCCGGTTTCAGCGGTTCGAGGCCACGTTCCGTGCAGAATTTGCCAAGCGCCGCGCGGTCTGCCTGGGCGGCTTCCGGCCCGGTCTGGAAGGCGAAATGGAGGAGCCGGCAAGGCGTCTCCAGCGCCGTGAACGGCCGGGCGTGCACCTCGCTGAGGATCGCCGCGCGCAAGGGGTGCGCCTGAAGCCGCGCCCCGCCCTTGATGGTCACGTCTGCGGTCATCTGCTGAACAATCCGGACTTGCTTATGTCTGCTCCGTCTTGACATCTGCCGCCGCGTCGACAGACGCAACCGCGCCGTTGTTGCGGGTTAATCCTTGCGCACGATCAAATGCCGGCCGATCTCGGCAATGCTGTTGGTGCCCGTGAGCGCCATGGCGATATCAAGCTCCTTCTTCAGGATGTCGATCGCCTTGGCGACACCCGGCCCGCCAAGTGCGCCCAGGCCGTAAACATAGGCGCGGCCGATCAGGCAGGCGCGCGCGCCCATCGCCAGCGCGCGCAATATGTCAGCGCCGGTGCGGATGCCTCCGTCGAACAGGACCTCGATGTCGTTGCCGACCGCGTCGGCGATCTCTGGCAGCATCGAAATCGAAGACGGCGCACCGTCGAGCTGACGCCCGCCGTGGTTCGACACCACGATGGCCTCGGCTCCCAGTTTCACCGCAGTTCTGGCGTCATCGACGTCGAGAATGCCCTTGATGATCATCTTGCCGGGCCAGATGCTCTTGATCCACTCGACGTCCTTCCAGTTCAGCGCCGGATCGAACTGCTCATTGGTCCATTGCGCGAGCTGATTGACCTTCTCCATACCCTTCACGTGGCCGGCGAGATTGCCGAAGGTCCAGCTCTTGCTGTTGAGGATGCTCCACAGCCAAGCCGGCTTGGTGCCGATGTCGATGATGTTCTTGATGCGGATTTCCGGCGGCACCGTCATGCCGTTCCTGACGTCGCGATGGCGCTGTCCGAGCAGCTGCAGGTCGACCGTCAACACCAGCGTGTCGCATTTCGCCGCGCGCGCGCGCGCCAGAATATCCCTGGTAAACTCACGGTCCTTGATGACGTAGAGCTGAAACCAGAACGGTTTGCCGGTTCCTTCCGCCACCTGCTCGATCGAACAGATCGACATGGTCGACAGCGTGTAGGGAATGCCGGCCGCGAGTGCGGCCTGCGCCGCGAGGATTTCGCCATTGCCGTGCTGCATGCCGGTCAGACCGATCGGCGCCAGCGCGAACGGCAGCGCCGAGGGCTGCCCGACGATGGTGGTGGCGAGGCTGCGCCTGGACACATCCACCAGCACGCGCTGGCGCAGCTTGAGTTTCTCCAGATCGGACCGGTTGGCGCGCAGGGTCTCTTCTTCATAGGAGCCGCTATCGGCATAGTCGAAGAAGGCACGCGGCACGCGACGGCGCGCGAGCGCGCGCAGGTCCGCAATATTGGTAACGGTCTTCATGGGGATAACTCGGCCCGGCCTCAAAAGCGCATCCAATCCGCCTAGCACAGCGCTGGCGGCGAAGAAACGGCCCGGATTTCAGCCTTTCAGCGGACCGGACGCGTTACCCGGCCCAAAGTTAATGCGAACCGGTAATGTTTACTCACAATTTTTGAAGCAAATGCACCAGCTTGTCCTATTATACCAGCTTGGTGCGCCGGAGTCGCCGTCCACCGATCCGGACCGGTCCGGACCGCAATGAAAAACAAGACTGTGCGGGCGTACCGGCCGACAGTACGGGGTTGAGGGGCTGCTTTTTATGGTTCGTCGCTATTTCGGTACCGATGGCATTCGCGGCCGCGCCAACCAGGTCATCACCCCGGAGCTGGCGCTCAAGATTGGCCAGGCGGCCGGGCTCATGTTTCGCAATGGCGAGCACCGTCACCGTGTGCTGATCGGCAAGGATACCCGTCTCTCCGGCTACATGATCGAGAACGCCCTGGTCGCCGGCTTTACCTCGGTCGGCATGGACGTGCTGCTCACCGGTCCCATCCCGACGCCGGCGGTCGGCATGTTGGCGCGCTCCATGCGCGCCGATCTCGGCGTCATGATTTCCGCCTCGCACAATCCGTTCGATGACAACGGCATCAAGCTGTTCGGACCCGACGGCTTCAAGCTCTCCGACAAGGTCGAGGTCGAGATCGAGAAGCTGCTCAATTCCGATCTCTCCAAGCGCCTTGCCGGCGGCCGCGATCTCGGGCGCGCCAGGCGTATCGACGGCGTGCAGGACCGCTACATCGAATTCGCCAAGCTGACGCTGGCGAAGACGATCAGCCTCGAAGGCCTGCGCGTGGTCATCGATTGCGCCAATGGCGCCGCCTACAAGGTGGCGCCCGCGGCGCTGTGGGAGATGGGCGCCGACGTTATCGCGATCGGCGTCGATCCCGACGGCTTCAACATCAACAAGGATTGCGGTTCCACCAATCTGGGCGCGATCTGCGAGAAGGTGCGCGAGATGCGCGCCGACATCGGGATCGCACTCGACGGCGACGCCGACCGTGTTCTGATCGTGGACGAGCGCGGGCACGTGGTGGATGGCGATCAGCTCATCGCCGTGATCGCCGAAAGCTTCAAGGAAGATGGCCGCCTGCAACGCCCCGGCGTGGTCTCCACCGTAATGGCCAACCTCGGACTCGAGCGCTATCTCGGCGAGCGCGGTCTCGCGCTCGTCCGGACGCCGGTCGGCGACCGTTACGTGCTGGAGCGCATGCGTGCCGATGGCTACAATATCGGCGGCGAACCGTCCGGCCATATCATCCTGTCGGACTACACCACCACCGGCGACGGCTTCATCGCCGCCTTGCAGCTTCTTGCGGTGGTCAAGCGCCGCGACAAGCGGGTATCGGAAGTCTGCCATCGCTTTGAGCCGCTGCCACAGGTGATGAAGAACGTGCGCTACAAGAATGGTACGCCGCTGCAGAACGCGGCGGTGGTTTCGGCCATCGCCAGCGCCGAGAAGAAGCTCGGCCGCGGCGGCCGGTTGATCGTACGTCCCTCAGGCACTGAACCGGTGATCCGCGTGATGGGCGAGGGCGACGACAAGGTTCTGGTCGAGGCCGCGGTCGACGACGTGGTCGATGCGCTGACCGAAGTCGCCGCCTGAGCCGGTCCAGCCGCGTCATCATCGGGAAATATTTGCCGCGCAAATCCAATTGGGCGCTCGAAGGCGGTGGCCGTCGCCCAAGTGGTAACCGAATCCTTAACGCGTTCGTTGGCGTCACAGCCGCATTGGCGCGTGCGACGTAATGATCGTCGTCAGGAGGTTTAATGCACGTGGTTAAAAAACAAGGTTAAGTGCCAGTTAAGGAATTGCTGCCATCGTCCAGTCAATTCCGCCGTTCGCGCGAGCGGCGGGCCCGGAAAAGGACGATTGCATGCCTGGTCAGCGTTTCACGCTTTCCGCTTTTGCCGCGCTTGCCGTATTGACGGGAGGTGTCGCGCAGGCGAGCGACTATTCTCAGCCTTATGTGCCACCGCCGCCGCCGGTCGTCATTCAGCAGCCGCCGGAGCCGGCGTTCGCTACAGGTTGGTATTTGCGCGGTTTTGTCGGCGTCGGCATGAGTGGCGGCTCTGACGCCGAGTACATCATAAATCCTGCCAACTCGAACGATTTTGCTTTCGAGTATACTTCATACGCCGACTCCTACTTTCTTGGCGGGGCGGCCGGCTATGAATGGAACAACTGGCTCCGCTTCGATTTTTCCGCGGAATATCGCGCCAAGTCCCGCATCTATGCCTATGGTACCTATACAGACGGTGGCGGCGGCGTTTTTGGCGATATCTACGAAGGAAATCTGAAGTCGTGGGTTTTCCTGGCCAACGCCTTCGTTGACCTCGGCACGTGGGAATGCTTCACGCCGTTCGTCGGCGCCGGTGTCGGCGTTGCGCTCAATACGCTGGCCGATTTCATCGATACCAATCAGACGCTCAGTGGACGCGGTTACGGTCGCAATCCGACCGAATGGCATTTCGCCTGGGCGCTCTATGCCGGCGTGGGCTACAACGTCACCAAAAATTTCAATGTCGACTTCACCTACCGCTATCTCAACTACGGGTCGATCACCGACACCGTGGACTGTGTCGGAGGGTGCTTCGCGGACTCCTACAAGTTCGACAACCTCTATTCGCACGACTTCATGATCGGCCTGCGCTGGACCTGTTGCGATGTTGCGCCACAGCCGCCGCGATACATCTACCAGCCGCCGATCAGCAGCCGGGGGTAGGGGAGATCCGGTCCGCTTCCCGAGCAGGCCAATCGGTTAACGACGCGGGCAAAGGGTGAAGATTTATGGTTAAGCGCCGCTTTACCTGTCTGCGGCATGTTGGCGTGAGTGGAGTGCAACGGAGAGCGAAACGCTTGCCGGCGGCTTCAGCGAGAAGGATGTGGTCATGAGTTGGTTGGGGGCCTTTGTTTTTGTCGGCGCGCTCTTCGCGCCGCTGACCGGGGTGCTGGCCGCCGACATGCCGGGCGAGTACCCGCCGCCGGTCGAACTTGCGCATCCGCAATTCTTCGATCTCAGCACCTGGTACGTGCGCGCCGACGTCGGCTACGCGTGGGGCCGGCTCGACAGCGCCCAGGCCGCGTCCGGCTATCCGAGCCCGACCGACGGCAGCCTCGGCAACGGCTTCATCGCGGGCATCGGCGGCGGCATCAAGACGCGCTGGCTGCGCACCGACGTCACCATCGATTACACATCGCCGCTGAAATACACCGGCACCGCGGTCACCACCGACGACGTCACCGCCAGGATCTCGGGCTGGAGCGCGTTGTTCAACGGCTATATCGACCTCGGCAAGTATTACGGCGTCTCGCCTTACATCGGCGCCGGCGCCGGCGTCGGCTACATGAGCGTTTCCGACTATGCCAGCACGGTCGCGCCGCCGTTCTCGGGCGGCGACCACAGCCAGTGGAATTTCAATTGGGCAGCGATGGCCGGGCTCGGCTACGCCATCACGCCCGGTCTCATGCTCGACGTCGGCTATCGCTATCTGAATTTCGGCGACGTGGAGACCGCAAGCGACGCCTTCGGGCAGATGACCTTCAAGAACCTCGCCGCGCACGAGGTGCGTGTCGGTGTGCGATGGAATTTCGAAGATGTATCTTTGGCGGGTAATTAGCATGGCTGGCATAGTCTTTAGTCCCCTCATGCCGAAGCGCCACCGAGCCGCGCTGGCTGCGTGTCTCACCGCCACCACGGTCCTTTCTGCGGCGGCCGCGCCTGCGTGCGCGGCTGACTGGCTCGGCGAACCACCGCTACGCGGCACGTTGCTGGGATCGCCGGTCAGGTGGGACGGCATCTACTTTGGCGGTTCGATGGGCGTCGGCAATTCGGACACTGATTTCGGCAACAGCGCACACGACCTTATCGCCTACATGTTGCGCAACACCACGCTGCAGGACGAACAACATCCCGAAGACTGGACGGCGTTGGGCAGCCAGATCGGCCACTTGACCACGTACGGGGGCTTTCTTGGATACAACGTGCAGTGGGGTGATCTCGTGCTCGGCGCCGAAGGTGCTTACAGTCGCGTCACGGGCGACCCCACTACAGCGTCTGATTCCATGACGCGCATTGTAACGCTGTCGACGGGAACGGACACGGTGACGATCAACGCCAGTTCGTCTTTCCAGCTCAAGGATTATGCGACGATCCGCGGGCGGGCCGGCTATGCCTTCGGTCAATTTCTGCCTTATGCCTATCTTGGTCTCGCCGTCGGACGCTTCGACTATTCGACGACCGTCTCGCTCACGGTGACCGGCACCGACAACTACTCCAACACTGACTTCGATGGTAAGGACGGAGCCATTGTCGCGGGTCTGGACGCCGGCCTCGGCATCGATGTGGCACTTGCGCCAAATATCTTCCTGCGGGGCGAATGGGAGTTCATGGCGTTCGCCGAGGTTTCCGGCATCCGCTACAATACCAATATCGCGCGCGCCGGCCTCGGCGTCAAATTCTAGGCCTCGCGCCCAGCCTCCCCGTTCCTGTCGTTTTTATGCCGGCGCCGGTTGACCGCGCGCCAGCCTTGGCCTATCTCCGCCAGTGGGACACCCCTCCCCAACGAGGGGCGCCTATCTGGAAGGATAGATACAACATGACAGAGACGAAGCCCGGCGTGCGGCCGGTCGTTCCGCACTTTTCGTCCGGCCCCTGCGCCAAGCGCCCCGGCTGGAACCTGCAAGCCCTCACCGATGCAGCTTTGGGACGCTCGCACCGCGCCAGGATTGGCAAGGCGAAGCTCAAGCGCGCCATCGACCTGACCCGCGACGTGCTCGAAGTGCCGGCCGATTACCGCATCGGCATCGTGCCGGCGTCGGACACCGGCGCGGTGGAAATGGCGCTGTGGTCGCTGCTGGGGCAGCGCCCCGTCACCATGCTGACCTGGGAGTCGTTCGGCGAAGGCTGGGTCACCGACGTTGAAAAACAATTGAAGCTCAAGGATCTGACGATTCTGCGTGCGCCCTATGGCGAGTTGCCCGATCTGTCGAAAGTCGACTTCAGTTCCGATGTGGTGTTCACCTGGAATGGCACCACCTCCGGGGTGCGCGTGCCGAACGGCGACTGGATCGCCGCTGACCGCGCCGGCCTGACCATTTGCGATGCCACCTCGGCCGCCTTCGCCCAGAAGCTCGACTGGGCCAAGCTCGATGTCGTTACCTTCTCCTGGCAGAAGGCACTGGGCGGCGAGGCCGGCCACGGCATGCTCATCCTCAGCCCTCGCGCAGTCGAGCGGCTGGAAACCTACAAGCCGGCCTGGCCGCTGCCGAAGATCTTCCGCCTCACCAAGGGCGGCAAGATCAACGAGGGCATTTTCGTCGGCGAGACCATCAACACGCCGTCGATGCTGTGTGTGGAGGATTATCTCGACGCACTCGACTGGGCGAAGTCGATCGGCAGCCTGAAGGGCACCGTTGCGCGTTCCGATGCTAACGCGAAGGTGCTGGCCGATTGGGTCAAGCGTACGGCCTGGGTCGATCATCTCGCGGTCGAGCCGGGCACCCGCTCGAACACCTCGGTCTGCCTCAAGGTGGTCGATCCGGCGGTGACCGGTCTTGCTCCCGACGCGCAGGCCGCGTTCGCCAAGAACATCGCCGGGATACTGGAAAAGGAAGGCGTCGCCAACGACATCGCCTATTACCGCGATGCCCCACCGGGTCTGCGCATCTGGTGCGGCGCGACGGTGGAGGCAAGCGACGTCGAGGCGCTTACACCCTGGCTCGACTGGGCCTTCGCACAGGCCAAAGCCGCGCTGCCCAAGGCGGCGTGATCCTCACTTTGCCCTCCCCTGGAGTGGAGGGCAGACGCCCGAAGGGGCGGCGGGGTGGGGTGGTCGCATCGTGCGGATCGCCGCAGCGTCATTCCACTCCCTTGAAGTTTCACCCCACCCGGCCCTGCGGGCCGACCCTTCCCTCCAGGGGAGGGTGAAGGAAGAAAGAAATGCCCAAAGTTCTCATCTCCGATGCTCTTTCTCCCGCCGCCGTCCAGATCTTCAAGGATCGCGGCATCGAGGTCGACTTCCAGCCCAAGCTCGGCAAGGACAAGGACAAGCTCGCCGAGATCATCGGCGACTTCGACGGCCTCGCCATCCGCTCGGCCACCAAGGTGACGCCGAAGATTCTGGAGAAGGCGAAGAACCTGAAGGTGATTGGCCGCGCCGGCATCGGCGTCGACAATGTCGACATTCCGGCGGCCACCGCCAAGGGCATCATCGTGATGAACACGCCCTTCGGCAATTCCATCACCACCGCCGAACACGCCATTTCGCTGATGCTCGCGCTGGCGCGCCAGATCCCCGAAGCCGACGTCTCCACCCGCGCCGGGAAATGGGAGAAGAACAAGTTCATGGGCGTGGAGATTTTCAGCAAGACCCTGGGCGTCATCGGCTGCGGCAACATCGGTTCGATCGTCGCCGACCGCGGGCTCGGTCTGCGCATGAAGGTCATCGCGTTCGATCCTTTCCTGACACACGAGCGTGCCAAGGCCCTGGGCGTCGAGAAGGTCGAGCTCGATGAGCTCTTCAGGCGAGCCGACTTCATCACCCTGCATACGCCGCTCACCGACAAGACCCGCAACATCATCGACGCCGCGGCGCTGGCCAGGATGAAGAAGGGCGTGCGCATCATCAATTGCGCGCGCGGCGGCCTCGTCGACGAGGTGGCGATTGCGGAAGCGCTCAACTCCGGCCACGTTGCTGGCGCCGCCTTCGACGTGTTTGTCGAGGAACCGGCAACCAAGAACCCGCTGTTCAGCCTGCCGAACGTGGTGTGTACGCCGCATCTTGGCGCCTCCACCTCGGAAGCGCAGGAAAACGTTGCACTGCAGGTCGCCGAACAGATGTCGGAATACCTGTTGCGCGGCGCCATCACCAACGCCATCAATTTCCCGTCGATCAGCGCCGAGGAAGCGCCCCAGCTCAAGCCGTTCGTGGATCTCGCCGAGAAACTCGGCTCGTTCGCCGGCCAGCTTACCGAGAATCCGATCGAGACCTTGAAGATCACCTACGAGGGTGAGGTGGCGCAAATGAACACCCGCGCGCTTACCTCGGCGGTGCTTGCCGGCCTGTTGCGGCCGATGCTGGGCGACGTCAACGTGGTGTCGGCGCCAGTGATTGCGCGCGAGCGCGGCATGGCGGTTGAAGAGATCACCCGCGACGCAGAGAGCGACTACGAAAGTCTGATCACGGTTTCGGTGACGACCGAGAGGCAGAGCCGCTCCGTGTCCGGCACCGTGTTCGCCGACGGCCGCCCCCGCATCGTCAACATCAAGGGCATCCGCATGGACGCCGAGTTTGGCCCATCGATGATCTACATCACGAACTTCGACAAACCCGGCTTCATCGGCAAGTTTTCTTCGACCCTCGGCGAGGCCAACATCAATATCGCCACCTTCCACGTCGGCCGTGAAGCGCCCGGCGGCAACGCCGTTGCGCTGATCGAAATCGACGGCGAACTGCCCGAAACAGTGCTCGAGCAGGTGCGCGCGCTGCCGCAGGTGCAGCAGGCCAAGCCGCTCCGGTTTTGACGCGGTTGCGCGCTTTCGCCGTCCCCTTGAGGCGGCTGCCATGCCCGGCGGAGCGACCGGCCGCACGATGTGCTTGGCCGGGCAGCGCTGGCGCAGGCCTCCGCCTGCCCGCATGCCGCCTCCGGCCGGGGAAAGACCGGCTCCGGATCAAACCTTTACGGCCGCTCCCCGGGTCCCCGGCGGGGAGCCAGGCAGCCTTGCCTCCACGCCTTGCATCCTTTATCCGGGTGCGGACCTGGCCGGTGGCACCCGGCGAAGCGTCCGGGCGCTAACGGTGCGGGGAAGGGATCCCGATGGCGAATGTTGTGGTGGTCGGGGCCCAGTGGGGCGACGAAGGCAAGGGCAAGATCGTCGACTGGCTCTCGCAGCAGGCCGACATCGTCGTCCGCTTCCAGGGCGGCCATAATGCCGGCCATACGCTGGTCATCGACGGCACTACCTACAAACTGTCGCTGCTGCCGTCGGGCGTGGTGCGCGGCGGCAAGCTGTCCATCATCGGCAATGGCGTGGTGATCGACCCGAATGCGCTGATCAGCGAGATCGCCCAGCTCACGGCCCAGGGCGTGGAGGTGACGCCGGACAATCTGCGCATTGCCGAGAATGCGACGCTTATCCTGCCGCTGCATCAGGAACTCGATGCCTTCCGCGAGTCGTCCAACAGTACATCGGCGATCGGCACCACCAAGCGCGGCATCGGTCCGGCCTACGAAGACAAAGTCGGCCGCCGCGCCATCCGCGTTATGGACCTGGCCGATTTGCCCGCGCTCATGCCCAAAATTGAGCGCCTGCTCGCCCATCACAATGCGCTGCGGCGGGGCTGGGGTATTGCCGAGGTCGACGCCAAATCCGTTTACGACGCGCTCGCTGCGGTAGCGCCAAAGATTTTACCCTACATGGATTCGGTGTGGTCGTTGCTCGACGCGCGCCGCCGCGAGGGCAAGCGCATCCTTTTCGAGGGCGCGCAGGGTGCGCTGCTCGACATCGACCATGGCACCTACCCATACGTGACCTCTTCCAACACAGTAGCGGCGCAGGCGGCGACCGGCTCCGGCCTCGGACCCAACGCGATTGATTATGTGCTCGGTATCTGCAAGGCTTACACGACGCGGGTCGGGCGGGGGCCGTTTCCCACCGAACAGGACAATGAAGTTGGCCGTGTGATCGGTGAACGCGGCCACGAATTCGGCACCGTCACCGGCCGTGCGCGCCGCTGTGGCTGGTTCGATGCTGTGCTGGTGCACCAGACCGTGCGCACCTGCGGCATCGACGGTCTGGCGCTCACCAAGCTCGACATCCTTGACGGATTCGATGAGATCAAGGTCTGTACCGGCTACAAACTCGATGGCCGCGTGCTCGACTATCTGCCGGCCGGTGAAAAGGCCCAGGCCGAGGTCGTGCCCATCTACGAGACCGTCGCCGGCTGGAAGGAGCCGACAGCCGGGGCGCGCTCGTGGGCGCAGTTGCCGGCTCAGGCCATCAAATACGTCCGGCGAATCGAGGAGCTGGTCGGCTGCCCGGTGGCCCTGCTCTCCACCAGCCCGGAGCGCGAGGACACCATCCTCATGCAGAACCCGTTTGAGGTCTGAATTCCGAAAAATGACACGATATCGGCCCATGAAGGGCGCGATCCCCAGGACGGAGTCCTTTTTGCGGGATCGCGTGTTTCAAATCGGCCCGTGTTCCAGATAATGTGGTGTTCCGGATAGCAACGTCGCCCAATGGCTGATTATGAACCACTGATCGCTCGCGCCGTCGCGGGCCTCGAGAACAACACCGGTGAGAACCGCCGCGTGCTGTACGAGCGTGCGCGGAGCGCCTTGCTCAGCCAGTTGCGCAATGTGGATCCTCCGCTCGAGGAAGGCGACATCACCCGCGAGCGGCAGGCGCTGGAAGAGGCGATCCGCAAGATCGAGGCCGAGGCTTCCGCCACGGAGCAGGTGCAAGGCCAGGCACCTGCGAAGGCACCGCCGGAGAGCCGGCATACGCCGCTGGGCGACCGGGGCCTGCGCAGCTTCCGCGAGTCGATGGCCGAGGCCGAAGGGCTGGGCGAGGCATCGACCGAAGCGCACCGTGCGGCGCGTGAAAGCTACGCCTCCGTGTCGGGGCAAGGCTCCGCTGCCGAGCCTCCGCATGAAACGCATTATTTCGAGCCCGAGGGTGAGGCTGCGTCGCCGCCGTCCTTTCCCGGTGCAACTGAACACCATGAAGAAGCACCCGCCGAACGGGGCGAAGCTGTCGACCGGGCCGAACTGCCGGTCTATGAGGGCGAACTGCCGCCGCCGCCGCCGCTCGATAACCTGACGGACGAGGTCTATGCGCCGCCGGCGCGTACTTGGGGCCGTTTGATCGCGATCCTTGTGGTCCTGCTGATAGTGTTGGGGCTCGGCGCCGCCGCCTATTGGCAGCGCGACACCATCTCTTCGATGCTCGCAAGCATGCAGACCAGCGAGCCGGCGCCGGCGCCCGCCGGGCAGGCGACGCAGCCCGCGGTGCAGCCCAAGATCGCCGACCGCATCGGCCCCTCCAGCAGCACGCCGTCGGCCACAACGCCCAGGACAACGGAGCAGCCGGAACAGCCGGCCACGGCGCCAGCCGCCGCCGTGGCGCAGAAGGTGGTGCTTTACGAGGAAGATCCCGAAGAATCCCAAGGGCAAGCGCTATGTTGGCTCGGCGATCTGGCGTACCGAGACCGTATCGCCCGGCCCGGGCCTTGCGCCCGAACTTGCGGTCCGTGCTGACGTGGAGATCCCGGAGCGTCAGCTGCGCATGACCTGGTCGCTCCGCCGCAACACCGACAAGGCGCTGCCGGCGAGCCACACCATCGAGATCACATTCACACTGCCGGCCGACTTCGACGAGGGCGGTATCGCCAACGTGCCGGGTGTGTTGATGAAGAACAGCGAGCAGGCGCGGGGCGTTCCGCTCGCCGGCCTGTCGGTGAAGGTGACCAACGGCTATTTCCTCATCGGCCTGTCATCGGTCGATATCGACAAGCAGCGCAACATCGACCTGCTCAAGACGCGTGAGTGGTTCGACATCCCCGTCGTCTTTACCAGTGGCAAGCGCGCCATCCTGGCGATGGAAAAGGGCCCCCCCGGCGACCGTGCCTTCGCGGAAGCCTTCCGCGCCTGGGGGGAATGACGGCGGAGCTGTTAACCTCGTTTGGACAGTTGCCCGGTGCAGCGCCGCTATTTCGGTTAATGCGCCCGATATTAGACAAAGCTTGTAACCAAGCTTTAAGCGCGTTGTCCTAGCGTTTCTGCCGACTCATCGCATCGGCAGGACACAGATTTCGTGTACGTGACAATCAACACCTTGTGGGCCGCGACCCTCAACACGATGCGCGGCTTCAGCTGCGGCGTCCGGCTTGAGCGGGCCATCCGCCAGGAGACGATCGTTTTCGTCATTGCCGTGCCGCTTGGTGCCGTTCTGGCCCCGTCGATCGCCTGGTATGTCGCGATGATCGGCGCGCTCCTCGGTACGCTCGCGGTCGAGCTGCTCAACACCGCCATCGAGAAGCTCGCCGATCGCGTCACCCGCGAGCACGAACCCGCCATCGGCATGGTCAAGGATTTCGGCTCGGCCGCCGTGTTCTGCATGTTGTGCCTGTCGGCGCTGATCTGGGGCGCGGCGCTCGCCATCCGATTCCACTGGTTCTGATGTGGATCGCCTGCAGCAGGCGTACCTGCGGCGTTCGTATAACGGGAGTATCATGACAGACCATCCCGCCACAAAATTCACCGCCAGGCGGTTTGCCCTCTATACGCTGAAGATCGCCGCCATCGCCGTCTTCGTGTTGTGGAGCAACACCGGATTCATGGATCGCATCTTTTTGCTGATCGGCCAGCATCGATGGGTCACGTTGGTCGGTTTCGTCGGCGTCTGGGGGTTGTCGCTGGTGGCGCTTCTCGTCGCCGCCTTCCAGAGTAATCGCTGGCTGCGCTTCGGCTGGGCGCTTGTCATCGGCTTCACAACGGCAGTTGGTTTTGCTTACCACCGCGCCAGCGGGAGCGACTTCGGCGTGATGGATGCGCTCACGTTGTGGAACGCCAGGCACGAGGCGAGCCGCGCCGCCGAATTCTATATGAAAGACATCGGCTGGCTCGCCGCCGCACTGGTGATCGGCTTCTTCGTTGTCGCCGTTCCGCCGGCCCCAAAGGCGGTGCGCGTGCGCCGCTGGATGACGCGGGCGGCCTGGCTGCCGGTGCTGCCGGTCGCGATGATCGTCGGCATCATCTTCGTCAAGGAGGGCGGCGGCTCGGAAGCGCTGCCGACGCAGTTCGAGCCGTTGTCTGTCGGCATCGTGCTCGGCACCAAGGTAGCCGCCAATCCGCTGCCGAAAAGGCGCGATGTAGACATCGCCTGGAACGGCCCGTTCACGCCGCGCGCCGGAACTGATGGCGTCGGCGCGCCGGCAACGCCAATCCGCCGCATCATCATGATGATCGACGAAAGCGTGCGCGCCGACTACATCGACTGGACGCCGGGGAACCCCTATACGCCCGAGCTTGCAAGCCTCAAGGACAAGATCGTCGATTTCGGCCCTGCGGTGTCGGGCGGCAATTGCAGTCACTACTCCAACGCCATTCTGCGTTTTGGCGCCAGGGAAAACGCGGTCGGCCGCGCCATGTTGAGCCAGCCGACCCTGTGGCAGTTCGCCAGGAAGGCAGGCTTCCGGACCGTCTACATCGACGGCCAGGCCGGCTTCAATCGCAACCCCGGGAAATTGCAGAATTTCATGACCGCCGCGGAAGCGCGCGACATCGACGGTTTCTACGCGCTCAGCGAAAAGATTCCGACGCCGCGGCTCGATGACAAGGTGCTCGACATCGTGATGCGCGAGGTAGGGTCCGAAAAGCCGGTCCTGATCTACGCCAACAAGAACGGCGCGCACTTCCCCTACGACGAGGGTTATCCGGAAAGCGCACGCCTGTTCCGGCCGACCATGAGTCGGTCGCCGGCGGATTCCAGCGCGTCCCGCATTCGCTCGTTCCGCAATGTCGTACGCTGGTCGGTCGACCGCATCCTGGCCAGGCTGATCCGCGACATCGACGGCCTCAAGGACACCTTGGTTATCTACACCTCCGATCACGGCCAGGCTTTCGACCCGAGGCACTTTACCCATTGCACGGTGGAGAAACCCGATCCGCGCGAGGGACTGGTACCGCTGTTCGTCGCTACCGGTAATCCGGCGCTGCGCGCGCGCCTGGAAGAGGCTGCGCAGGAAAGCCGCCACCACGGCAGCCACTTCGCGATAGCGCCCACCGTGCTCGATCTGCTTGGCTATGACCGCCAAGCAGTCGCCAGGGCCTATGGCGATTCGCTCATGGACAGGAGCGGGCGGGCGACCAGGTTCACCAGCGGCGATATCTTCGGCCTGTTTGCCGAGAAGCCGCGCTGGCATCCTGTCGAACTGTCAAAGAAGTATCTCGAGCCCGACGCCAATCCGAAGCCGCAGCCAGCGCCCGCCCACACCGCGCAAGCCGGCGCGATGTAGGCGGCAGCTTCCGGTTCACTTCGACCACGGGAACAGCACGGAGGGGAAGTCGGCAGCGTAACGACCTTTGCGGTCGGGCTCGCGCTGCGTCGGAAACGGACTGTCGCCCGTGTCCACGGTGCGGCGATAAAGATGCCAGGTGGCATGGCCGAGCACCGGCACCACCACGGCGAGGCCGAGGAAGGCCGGTAACGAGCCGATCACCAGCAGCGCGGCCACGATCAGCCCCCACACCGCCATGGTCACCGGGTTGTCGAGCACCACGCGGATCGAGGTGCCGAGCGCCACCGCCGCGCCGACATCGCGGTCGAGCAACAGCGGGAACGACGCCACGCTGATTACCAGCGCCAGCACGGCGAAGAAGAAGCCGACGATGTTGCCGGCGACGATCATGCGCCAGCCGGCTTCGGTGGTGAACACGTCGCTCAGAAAAACGCCGATCGCCGCCGGTGGCGCATAGCCGAAGATGGCGACGTAGATCGCGTTGGCCGCCATCATCCACAGTCCGAACAACACCAGCAGCAGCAGGCCGAGCGCGGTGATAGCGCCGATCGACGACGAGTACATGACGTCGAAGGCGTGCGTTGCCGACACATCGAGGCCGGCTTCCCGACGCCGGCTCAGCTCGTAAAGTCCGAGCGCGGCAACCGGCCCGATCAGCGCGAACCCCGCGGCCAGCGGATAAAGCAGCGGCAGCACCGAATAGCCGAAAGCGAGCCGTGCCAGCACCAGGCCGACGACGGGGTAGATCGCGCCGAGAAACAATGCGTGCGTCGGCATCGCGAGGAAGTCGTCGGTGCCCTTGCGCAGCGCGTCGATCAGGTCGGCGATGCCGATGTGGCGGATGGTGATTTCGGCGGGGGCGTCGCCCGCGCCGAGAAGTACGTGTGAATGCGCCATAATCTAGCCCTCCTGGAGCGCGGTTGCTCCGAAGCGGGTCGTGGCGCTTCCCTCGGCCAGGGCGCACATCAACTGGCCCTTGGGCAACGGAATGCCACGAGCCGTACATAAATTATAGCACGGTTGGGTCGTGCCGTTGTCTTCACAAGTGAGTGCGGCCGGCAGAAGTTCCGGGCGAGATCGGGCCCGCCGGGCCGGGGACGAGGCGTTTCAAAACGAAACGGCCGGGCAAAGCCCGGCCATAACGTCAACCAGACCGGCTTTCGGTGTCAGTGAGCCGCGAGCTGTGCCTCGGCCTTCGGCTGCTCCATGGCGGCCATGCGGCTCTTCACTGCCTTCTGCACCTTTTCGAAGGCGCGTACCTCGATCTGGCGCACGCGCTCGCGCGAGACGCCGAATTCCGAGGCGAGGTCCTCGAGCGTGATCGGATCGTCCGCCAGACGGCGCGCCTCGAAGATGCGCCGTTCGCGCTCGTTGAGCACGTCGAGTGCGCTGATGAGCGCCTCGTGACGGTTGTCCTTCTCCTCGCTCTCGGCCAGCAGACGTTCCTGGCTGGGGCTGTCGTCCACCAGCCAGTCCATCCACTCGCCGCTGTCGCCTTCCTCGCGGATCGGCGCGTTGAGCGACGCGTCGCCGCCGAGCCGGCGATTCATGTCGATGACGTCCTGCTCGGTGACGCCGAGGCGCTTGGCGATCAGCTTCACCTGGTCGGGGTGCATATCGCCTTCTTCAAGCGCGGAGATCTTGCTCTTGGCCTTGCGCAGGTTGAAGAACAGCTTCTTCTGGTTGGCGGTGGTGCCCATCTTAACCAGCGACCACGAGCGCAGGATATACTCCTGGATGGCGGCCTTGATCCACCACATGGCGTAGGTGGCGAGCCGGAAGCCCTTCTCGGGCTCGAAGCGCTTGACCGCCTGCATCAGGCCGACATTGCCTTCCGAGATCACCTCGGAAATCGGCAGGCCGTAGCCGCGATAACCCATGGCGATCTTGGCGACGAGGCGGAGATGGCTGGTGACGAGCTTGTGCGCGGCTTCACGGTCGCCGTGCTCACGCCAGCTGCGCGCCAGCATGTATTCCTGCTGCGGTTCCAGCATGGGGAACCGGCGGATTTCTTCGAGATAGTGTGACAGGCCGGATTCGGCCTTGAGTGCCGGAAGAGCGGCGGTACGGGCCATGATAAGCGCCCTCCTTGTTGCCCCCGATGCTCGGCGGGCGGTTGTAGCCGCCGCTCCCCGAGCCGACGGCCAAGAGGTGTTTTCGCGACCGCAACAATGCGGAACGCAGGTGCAACATACCGGACAAGCGGAGCGAAAGAAAGGCTACCCTTCTCACGTCGGCGTGACCCTTTATGCCACTGTTTTTACTGCTCTATTCGAGGGCGCGCCCGGCCCGGAGAGTGACCGGCGTGCCCGATTCAGAACATAAACGACGCAAAACGCCCGGCGTTCCCTTGGGAAGGCCAGGACAGTTATGCATCGGGACGTCTTGATGATCCCTAATTGGTAAGACTGCGCCTGTTTTTCAAGGGGTTAGCGAGACGCCCCGAGGGCGGCCCGCAAGGCAGCCAGATCGGGTGGCAAGGCGGATTCGAAGTTCATCGTCTCGCCGGTCACCGGGTGCTGGAAACCGAGCCGGTAAGCGTGCAGGGCCTGGCGGTCGAGTGCTTCCAGCGCGGCGCGGGCCTGAGGGCCGAGCCGGCTTATCTTGGTCTGGAACCCGGTGGCGTAGGTCGGATCGCCCATGATGGGCTGCCCGATATGCGCGAGATGCACCCGGATCTGATGGGTGCGGCCGGTTTGCAGCGCGCATTCGAGCAAACTCGCCACCGGCTTGCCGTCCGGGCCGGTGAAGCGCGCGACGACTTGCCAGTGCGTCACCGCTTCGCGCCCGCCTTCGCGCACGGCGCGCTTGTCGCGCGCGTGCGGGTGACGGTCGAGCGGCGCATCGATGGTGCCGCGCGGGCGTTCCGGCGCCCCCCAGACGAAAGCGAGATAGCCGCGCTCCAACGGGCCTTCCAGCTTGTCCTCAAACTGCCTGGCGAGCGCCTTGTGGGCCTTGTCGCTCTTGGCGACGACCATCAGGCCGGAGGTGTCCTTGTCGAGCCGGTGGACGATGCCGGGGCGCTTGACGCCGCCGATGCCGGAGAGGCTGTCGCCGCAGTGGGCGATCAGCGCGTTGACCAGCGTACCGCTCGCGTGCCCCGCGGCCGGATGCACCACAAGCCCGGGCGGCTTGTCGATGACGATGAGCGCGTCGTCCTCGTAGACGATATCGAGCGGAATGTCTTCGCCGGCGGGCTCCGGCGGCTCCGGTGGCGGCAGGGTGACCCGCACCCTCTCGCCGGAATTGACGCGGGCAGCCGGATCGCGGACTGTGCGCGACTCGATCGCAACCTGGCCGTCGAGGATCAGCGCTTTCAGACGCGAGCGCGACAGCGCCGGAATGCGCGCGGCCAGCACGCGATCGATCCGTTCGCCCGCTTCCTCGGGCGCGACCGTCACCGTTTCGCTTGCGCTCTCCGTCATGGCTCAACCGTTGCCCAATCCAAACCCGACCGATGCCGACGCCGCGCAGGTGATCGCCAGGGCGCGCCGGCTGATGCTGACCGTGATGGGCGCGACCTTCCTGGCGCTTGCCGTGGTCCTCGGCATTATCGGCTATCGTCTTTTTCGCAGCGGGGAAAGCGCCATGACCTCGGTGGCGCCGGTGGCCGCGAGCTTGCCGGCCGGCGCCCGGGTGCTCTCGAGCGCCGTCGGCGATGGCCATATCGTTCTGACCGTGGAGGTCAACGGCGCCGTCGAACTGCGCACCTACGATCTCAAGACCCTGAAGCCGCTCGGGCGCTTGCGGCTGTCACCGCCCTAGAACGCCTTGATCTGCTCCAGCACCGGCAGCAGATACGATACGAATTTCTCGTGGTCCTCGCTCATCGGAAAATGGCCGAGCCCCTTCATCACGGTGGCGGGCGCGCCGGTGCGCTCGGCGATGGCGAGCGTGCCTTCTGCCGTGCAGGAATAGTCGTATTCGCCGGTGAGCAGGTATAAAGGGCAGCGCGTGATGTCGATCTCGCCCAGCCGGTCGCGGATGTCGCCGTCGGCGGTGGTGTAGAAATAAAGATCGCCCGCGAACACGCCGGGGCCGCTCTGCATGTAATGCCACAGCGTTTCCCAACGCTCGGCCGGCGCCACGGTCGGCGCCACCAGGCCGGAAACAACGCCGGCGCAGACCATGCCGCCGTGCACGTCGGGCCGGTTGAGCCAGGAGAGATCGTAATAGGCTTCGGCATAGGCGGCCGATTCCAGTCCGATCAGCGCGCGGAAGCGATCCGGATGCTCGTAGGCGAGATGCAGCACGATGCGCCCGCCGATCGAGCAGCCCATGGCGACCGGCCTGTCGAGCGCGAGCGCCTCCGACACGTCGAGGATCATCCGCATGTAGTCGTTGGCGGTGAGCTTGTAGTCACGGTCCTGCCAGCCGGCCGGCGGCGAGGTCTTGCCGTGCCACGGCATGTCGAAGGCGATGACGCGGAAATGGTCGGTGACGCGCGCATCGTTCATCAGCCCGCGATATTGTCGCGTGTCGGCGCCGGCGGTGTGCAGGCAGAGCAGGGGAATGCCCTGGCCGGCTTCTTCCACGTAGAGGCGGTGCCGCTCGCCGAGGATGGTGCAGGGCAGGTAGCGCCCGGTGATCGCTTCGTAACGCGGGCTCATTGCGGAGCCCCTTTGTTCGCATTTTTCTGGCGCGGCGCCGCGATCACGTCCTTGAAGTAGAGCAGGTTGGCCATGAGCGGATGCAGGTCGCCTTCGACCTTCATCAGCTTCTGTTTGACCAGCGCGAAGATGTCGGTGAAACCACGTGGCGGCAGCGGCAGCCAGAACTGGTCCCAGACCTCGCGCGGCGCGCGGAGGGCGAAACTGAAGTTGGGTGTAATGAAGGGGCCATGCTTCACCTCGGCGATGCGGCCGCGCTCCACCCGCACGAGCGTATAGTCGTCGCCGACGGCGATCATGAATGCCGTGTCGACGAAGCGCCCGCGATGCACCAGACGCGCATTGGCGTTCACGAGCGCGGGGATATTTTCAATCATGGGCGGCCTCCCGGATGTTCGGAGCAGGGTGGCGGGAAGGGCCGTTTACCGCAAGCGGCCGGCGCGCTTGCGCCGCCGCCGGTTCGAGGCTATCTCCAGCGCCTTGGCCTTTAGCTCCCTTCGTCTAGCGGTCCAGGACGCGGCCCTCTCAAGGCTGAAACAGGGGTTCGATTCCCCTAGGGAGCGCCAGCACGAAACCATCGTGTTGATTATAAAAGTATATTTCTGTTTTTTGTCCCACAAACGATCCCAGTGGGACATTTTATGTTCGCCATTTGAGCACCCGATCTTCCGGTGGAGGGTCCTAATTCAATGTGGCGGCCATGGTGCTCATGGTGCTCTCGTTGCCCCTTGGCAGCATGGGCGAAGTGGCGGACAAAACCATATGAGCGAGTTCTTTTCCGACCCTCCACAACTGGTCAAAATCCCCCTTGGGATTTTGGTGATTATCTTGGGGGTGACGTTGCCCCCAACTTTCATCCAGGCGCGACTGGAGTCTGACGGTTCAATTCGTGATTAGTCGGAGCAACGGGCCGGGGCGCGGAGCCATCCAGGAGCGGAGCGCCGCAGGCCCGTTGCGGTGAGAACTGTGCGGCATAGTCGGCTGGTGTGAGCCAGCCGATGCGGGAATGGGGCCGCACGGTGTTGTAGTCGCGGCGCCACTCTTCGAGCGCGAGGCGCGCCTGCATCAGCGAGGTGAACAGGGTTTCGTTCAGGAACTCGTCGCGCAGGCGGCCATTGAAGCTCTCGATGAAGGCGTTCTGAACTGGCTTGCCGGGGTCGATATAGTGCCAGTCGACCTTGGTCTCGGCAGCCCAGGCCAGGATCGCGTTGCTGGTCAGTTCGGTGCCATTGTCGCTAACGATCGTCCGGGGCCTTGCGCGCGTGGCGACCAGAACATCGAGCTCGCGCGCCACCCTGCGACCCGAGAGCGAGATATCGGCCACCGTCGGCATGCTCATGGGCGGAACCGCACCGCGGAACCGCTGGGTTGGCGTCGCCGGAAATGTTACGCAGACCTGGTCCCGAATACTCGAAGAGCCGATGTTAAGCGCTGTGGGCTTCAGCGATGCTTTGGCGTCTGCATTCTTGGCCAAAATGTTCCTCGTCCGAGCTAAAGGCCCGGCTTTCTTCTCCTTGCCGGGCCCTTCTCGTTATTGCCTGGTTACCGGCGTCCCGCTTATCCGGCTTAGCGGCTGTCGCGCGGCAGGGCACGACGATCGTAGCGTGGCCGCACGTTTGTCCACCGCCCGCGCGGCTTGCGTCTCTCAACCACTTGCCACTCACAGGATCCGGACTCGTCGCAGACGAAGAAATCACATCTTGGACGGCCGGTCGGCCGCCCCGTCCCAGGAGACACTTGGCAGTATGCGCAAATGGATGTGTGCGTCGTCATGTTGTGCACCCATTGGCCCCGACAAAATCCGTGAGCAAAGCCTTCGGGCACGCTCGTCGCAAAGGCGCCGGTTGTCATGATCCCAAATGACACGGATAACAGGCCGGCTTGCATAAGTTTGTACATCGCTGCTCTCCCACTTTAAATGACACGAGGCTTGATCTTAGTTAAGTGCTCCGCAGCCAACAGGCCGGACGCGCGGTTTGGGCTAAAAGCCCGTAAATCGAAACACTCAATGAAGTCACTAATTTGAATAGCCTGGCAGCGCACTCGATGGTGAAACGCCAGCGCGATGACATTTCCCAATCATTCACGGACTAGACGGCGGGGCTCGTGTGTGCGTCGCGTAGCGCGACCCAGCGAGAAGAAGGCCGCACCGGCTGGCGCGATTTACCGAAGCGAGCTCGCTGTAAGAGCAGGCAGCGAAGGGTCGCACCTTCGGCAGTCAGGTCTGCTGAGGGTCAAAGGCCGACATGGCATCCTCTGGTCGTTCAGTCTGGTCAAATAGCGGACAAATTGGTGGGACACTTGCCGCAAAAAGCATAGTGATCTGGTGGAATCATTCCGTGTCCCACCATCCTGTAAGTCTTTGATTTAGCGGAGTTGGCGGTGCCCCCTAGGGAGCGCCAACAATTTCAATAACTTGGCTATTCCGGAAATTCAGCCCCGTTCAACCCGGGGCGTTATCGGGGATGAGATGGCGGCAGGCGGACCAGGCCCCGACCGACAGGGCCGTGATGAAATGCGTTGGTCCGTTTTCTGGGGCCCGGAGTGAACCCAGGTCGTCGTCCGATCGGCGGTGGTGCCAGCAATACCATTACCAATGCCGGATCATATCCGCCAGTCCCCGTGGATGATGGCGATGGCAATACGGTCACCGCCATCGACGAGAACAATTTGACCATCACGGACTTCCATCTTGTCTGGTCAGCAGGCCCGCTGCGCGGGTCAATCGGTTTTGAAGGCCGGCATGATACGCAGCAAGCCGGCGGACCGAGGCTGCTATTGGAAGCGGAATGAGCCAGTATTCGTGCTTGTCGTGCGCCACCAACGACGGCATATTTCAGGCATGAAACGGCTTGTGCTTGTAGCGGCCATTATTTACCTGGGCGTCAGCCTTTCCGGCTGCACGAAATGCGGGCCGTTCTGGTATGATTGGGCCTATCCCAAATCTCCCAAGGCCTGCCGCGATGACGCAGCAGTACCGAAAGGCCTGAACTAGCGGCTGGTCGCCCGTTTCGAAATCTCTTGGCTGACAAGCTGCGCGCTCCGGCGCAAGCTTGGCCGCGCGCTGCTGCTCCGGCAGCGCCGCGGCGCTTTGCTTCATCCGGACCCTTATCGAAAATAGCCAGCAAACCTTCGGTCGGATCGTCCGCTTTGCCTTCCCTGCTATTGATTTCCACCAACGACACCGAAGCGCCCTGCACGGGCAGGGAATGTTTCCCGATTGACCTTGAGGCCTACGCCGGGGCTGAATGTGTTGCGGAAGATCCGGAATCCGGCGAGGGGCCTGTCGTTGAGACCGCTGCAAGGCACACTGGTTCTCGATTTTACCACCCTGTTGCCGGGGCCGATGGCGACCTTGTTGCTGGCCGAAGCCGGCGCCGAGGTGCTCAAGATCGAGCGGCCCGGCGGCGAGGACATGCGCAACTACGCTCCGCACTGGGGCAAGGATAGCGTCGGCTTCGCGTTGCTCAATCGCGGCAAGAAAAGCCTGACGCTCGATCTGAAAGATCCCGCTGACCGCGCCCGGCTCGACCCGTTGCTGGCGCGCGCCGATATCCTGGTCGAGCAGTTCCGTCCCGGCGTCATGGCGCGCCTCGGTCTCGATTACGACAACGTCGCCAGGATCAATCCGCGCCTCATCTATTGCTCGATCACCGGCTTCGGGCAGAGCGGTCCCAAACGCGACATCGCCGGGCACGACCTCAATTACATCGGCGATGCCGGTCTGCTGGCGTTGTCGATGGGGCCTTCCGCGCAGCCGGTGGTGCCGCCGGCGCTGATCGCCGACATCGCGGGCGCCGCCTATCCGGCGGTGATGAACATCCTGCTGGCGATGACCGAACGCGCACAGACGGGCAAGGGACGTTCTCTCGACATAGCCATGACCGAGAACCTGTTTCCGTTCATGTACTGGGCGCTTGGCGAGGGTCACGCCACCGGTCACTGGCCGGGCAACGGCGACAGTCTGGTGACCGGCGGCACTGCGCGCTACCGGCTCTATCCGACGCGCGACGGACGCATTCTCGCCGCCGCACCGATCGAGCAGCGTTTCTGGCTGGTGTTCTGCCGGCTGATCGGTCTGGAAGCGGAATTCCTCGACGAGAAGGATCCCGCCGCGACGGTGGCGCGCGTGGCCGAAATCATCCGCCGTGAGGACGCCGCCCACTGGCGCGCGCGCTTTGCGAGCGAGGATTGCTGCTGCTCCATCGTGCAAACGGCGCAAGAGGCATTGGCCGATCCGCACTTCACCGCGCGCGGCGTGTTCGCACACCGGCTCACCAATGCCGAAGGTGGGAGCATGCCCGCACTGCCGGTGCCGCTTGATGCGGGCTTTCGCGCCGCGCCGGAGACGCCGCTGTCGGCGCCAACTCTCGGCGCGCACAACGACGAGTATCTTGAATGATGCGGTGCGTCAGAAGCGGTTGGCCGGAATCCTGAAATAGCTGTACCCGTCCGCCTCCGGCTTCGGCAACCGGCCGCCGCACAGGTTGACCTGCAGGGCGTGCAGCATGCGGTTGGGCAGCGCCAGAGTCTTGTCACGCTCGCTGCGCATTTTGACAAACTCCGATTCCGACACGCCCTCGTGCACATGGATGTTTTTCGCCTTGTGCTCGGCCACCGTCGCTTCCCACTGCGGGGAGCGGCCGTCCTTGCAGTAGTCGTGCCCGACGAACAGACGCGTTTCCGGCGACAGGGCCAGGATCGCCTGGATCGAGTGGTAGAGCGTGGCGGCATCGCCGCCCGGAAAGTCAGCGCGTGAACTTCCGGAGTCCGGATACATCAGGGTGTCGTGCACGAAAGCGGCATCGTCGCCCACCACATAGGTGATCGAGCCGAGCGTGTGTCCCGGCGACAGCATGACACGCACCGGCAGCGCGCCGATGCGGAACGTGTCGCCGTCGGCGAACAGGCGGTCGAAACTGGCCTCGACATCAAAGGCGTCCGGCGCGTTGTAGAACGTGCGCCAAAGCGCCGCGATCTCGCGGACCTTCTC
Source organism: uncultured Pseudomonadota bacterium (assembly GCA_963773715.1). Classification (GTDB taxonomy): domain Bacteria; phylum Pseudomonadota; class Alphaproteobacteria; order Rhizobiales; family Xanthobacteraceae; genus Pseudolabrys. Next base: position 404,216 of record CAVZCM010000004.1, read on the forward strand.
GCCGATCGCCTGCGGCGCGTTGAGCCGCTTCTTGAGCCAGGCGCCCGCCATGAAATGATCGGCGTGCGGGTGGGTGTCGAGGATCCATTCCACCGTCAGCCCGCGTTCGCGCACGTGCTGCAGGATTTCGTCGGCCGAACGGGTGTCGGTGCGTGCGTTACGCGGGTCGAAGTTCCAGACCGCGTCGATGATCGCCGCCTTCCCGCTGGCCGGATCGCTGACCACGTATTGGATGCTGCCGGTGTCCGGCTCGTAGAAACCGGTCACCTCCGCTGATCGTGGGCCGCGCGATGCGCTGGTCTGATCGTTGCTCATGGTCTCATCACCGCCGTGGATAACGCTTTTCTCCCATATGGCCAGTCGCCGGCATAAATCTTCCCCCTCTGCCCAATTTTGCGGGACCCTTTAGCCCATAACAGCCCATAACCTGCAGGAACGGCTTCGCACCATGGTTCGCAGGGGCAAAAGTACCCAAGATCTCAGGGGGTTGGCTGTTTCTTGCGAAACCCATGAAAGCCATTGTAAATTGTATACAATAAAACGGTGCATGAATTTGCAGGGCTAATCATGCAACTCTTTACAACCGCCGAAGCCGCTGCGTACCTGCGCCTCAAGGAACGCAAGATCTATGAAATGGTGTCGGAAGGCACGGTTCCCTGCACCAAGGTCACAGGCCGCTGGCTATTTCCGAAGGCGGAGCTTGACCATTGGCTCGCGTCGAGTATTTCGCGCCCACCCGGCATGGCGCGGCCGGAGCCGGCGCCCATTGTCGCGGGCAGCCACGATCCGCTGCTGGAGTGGGTCCTGCGCGAGAGCGGCTCCGGGCTGGCGACCCTGGCCGTGGGCAGCGAGGCCGGCTTGAGCCGCTTCCTCGCGGGCGAGAGTATCGCTGCGGCCATCCATTTGCATGCCCTGGAAGATCCGGCCGCCGACAGCAACGTCACGGCCTTGCAGAGCCGCAACGACGTTCAGGACGTGGTGCTGATCGGCTTCTGCCGCCGCGAACAGGGATTCCTGCTGGCGCCCGGCAATCCGCTCGGCATCAGGACCATCGGGGACGTGATCGCCAGGCGCGCCCGCATCTCCATGCGACCGAACGGCGCCGGTGCGCAGTTGCTGCTGCTGTCTTTACTTCAGGGCGCGAAGGCTACGCTCAGCCAGCTCGCTGCCGTCGCCACGACCGCGCCGACCGGTCCCGACATCGCCCAGGCCGTGCGCGCCGGCCGCGCCGATACCGGCATCGCCACGCGCGGCGTGGCCAATGCCGCCGGGCTCGATTTCGTGCCAGTCGTCTGGGAGCATTTCGATCTGGTGATGCGCCAGCGCGATTATTTCCACCCGCCGGTGCAGGCGATCATCCGGTTCCTGCAATCGGAGGCGCTTGCCGTCCGCGCCCGGGAACTGGACGGCTATGACATGAGCCCGGCCGGAACCGTGCGGTTTGTGATCTGACGCGTCGCGCGCCAGCGCATGGTCTCGAAAAGTGGGAACCGGTTTTCGGCCAAGATCATGCGCCAACAAAATGTCGGGAAGGCATCGTGGTTCAATCAAGAACGATTTTGCGGTAGGACAGGCCACCATGAACACCACCGATATACCGGCCTGGCCCGACGAACTGCGCCTGCACAAGGACCGCAAGACGCTGACCGTCAGCTTCGAGGGTGGCGAACGTTACGATCTCGCCGCCGAATACCTGCGCGTGAAGAGTCCGAGCGCCGAGGTGCAGGGCCATTCCGCCGAGGAGCGCAAGACCGTTCCCGGCAAGAAGAACGTCGCCATCCTCGAGGTGCTGCCGGTCGGCAATTACGCGGTGCGGCTGGTGTTCGACGACATGCACTCGACCGGCATCTACAGTTGGGACACCTTGCGCGATTTTGGCCGCAACCTTGATCGCTACTGGCAGGACTATCTCGACGAACTCGCGTCGAAGAACCTGAGCCGCGATCCGCCGGCCAGGCGGTGACGTTGCGCGTCTGTCGTTGCCCTGGCGGCAGAACGCAACGGTGCAAGAAACTCCGTGAAATTGTCAGCATAAAAAAGCCCGCGCGACGCGGGCTTGTTCTTCCTCACAGCGTGAATGGTGGGCGCTATAGGGATTGAACCTATGACCTCTCCCGTGTGAAGGGAACGCTCTCCCGCTGAGCTAAGCGCCCGCCCGTTCAGGCCGGGCGGATATAAGGATTGACCTCGGGGCCTGTCAAGCGAAGCCCGGCCACGCCCCCGTCAGTGGCTCTGCGGTTCGTCGCCGTGGGGCACGCGCGAGGCGTGGGTTTGCAGCGCCCGGATGCGGTCGGCGAGGTTGCTGCCGCCGGCCCCGGCCTCGTTGAGTGAGACGTCGCTCATGCCGGTCATCGCCACCGGAGGGGCGGTGCGGTCGCGCGCCGTTTCCGCGGCCAGGATGGCCTCGATTGGCGAATTGGGGCCTTCCAGCGCCGAAGCGAGCCGCGCCACTTCGGCAGCCACGTCGTTGATGCGCTCGCGCAGCAGCGAGTTCTCCACCCGCTCGGACGCCCAGGTTTCCTCGGTCTCGCGCTTCATGGCGGCGAGATCGCGCGACAGCCGGTCGCGCTCGTCGCGGGTGCGTTCGAGTTCGCCCTGCAATTCGGTTTTTTCCGCCTTGAGCCTGGCGGTGGCGGAGCTTGAGCGGCCGTCGAGTTCGGCGATCGCTGCGCGCAGATCGGTTTCGGTCCTGCGCGCATTTTCGATTTCGCCGTGCGCGTGCTTCAGCTCGGTTTCGGTTTGCGCCAACAGGCGTGACTGTTCGGTGAGCCGGTTTTCCAGATCCTGGGCGCGGCGGCCAAGGAGTTCGGCCTCGGTGGTCTGCGCCACCAGTTGCTGCTCGAGTTCGGAAACGCGGCGGCCGAGGTTCTCCACCTTGCCGCGCTCGTCGTCGAGTTCGCGGGTCGCGACTTCGAGCGCCACGCGCTCGGCCTCGCGGCGGTCTTCGACCGCCTTGACCTCACGGCCGGCGTCGGCAAGCCGGTCCTTCAGTGCCTCGATCTGCGCCTTCAGCGCGACGATCTCGACCTTCTGCGCGTCGGCGAAGGTCGAGCGTTCATCGAGTTCGCCCTCCATCCTGGCGAGCTCGGCTTCCTTGTCGGAGAGCGAGCGCTCGGCGTCGTGCATGGCGGCGGACTTGACCGTGACTTCTTCTTCGGTCGCACGCAGCTGGTCGCGCAGCGCCTTGTCGCGCGCTTCCAGCGCGAAAATGGTGGCGGTCTTCTCGCCGAGCTCGATCTTGAGGCGGTTGACCGCGTCGCTCTTCTTGCCGAGTTCGGCGAGCTGGCCGGTACTCTTGGCCTTGAGCTGTTCGACGCTCATTTCAAGGCGCCGCGTCGACATGGCGAATTCGGCGCGCAACTGGTCCTTGTCGGCCTGGATCTCCGCCATTGACAACGGGGTGGCGGCTTCGAGCCGGCGCATGGTCAGGCGGACGGCGCGGTTATGGACAAGGGGAACGATCACCAGCCCGACAAGGGCGGCAACCAGAAAGCCGATCCCGAAATACATGATCGGTTCAATCATGAAACGACGCCTCCAGCGCGAACGCGACCCTTACCCGCCAATTCCCCGCCAAAACCATCGCATGTCGGGACAGCGTTCACCAGCGCAAGCCGCCATTAACCTAAACCCCGGTCGCTGTAGCGGACCGGGGTTAATCTATCACGAAATTGGCCGCGTTCAGAACGGGTTCCAGGTCGCCTGCGGCGTGAACTTGAGGTAACCGACATTGGCGCCAAGACGGAATCCGACGCCTGCTCGGATCGGAACAACCACGATCTTGTTGTAGGTCAGCGCCGTCATCCCGAAACCGCCAATGAAATAGGCAGAACCGTCAATGCCGGCGAAACGCTGATAGATCGCGTTGGTGGAAGGCAGATTGTAGACCAGCATCATGGTGCGGGCTCCTTCGCCGCCGGCGTCGAAGCCGATCGAGGGCCCCTGCCAGAACACGCGCAGGTCGCCGGCATTGCGCGTATAGAGCTTGCCGTCGCCGTAACGCACACCCGCGATGAACGCGCCACCGCCTTCCTGGCCGAGCACATATCCATTGGGCTCGCCGAAGCGGCTGAACGCCTCCTGCACCACCTGGGCCAGGCCCTGCGAGACGCTCCCGAAGAATTTGTGCCCCTCGCGAATGACCTCTCCGGCGGAGAAGGTGTCACGGTTTTGCCTGGGGGGCGGCGATGCACCTTGGGCCAGAGCCAGATTGGCCCCGAAGACGAACAGGCAAAACGTCAGGGCCGTCAGGCGCAGGATGACGCGCATTCGGATTCTCCTTGGTGAGATTGGCTCCCGGGCCGGAATTTAACCGGATGCTCACGTGCGGCCCCTAAGTCTGGCCGGCGCCGAGCGACACGAATCGTGGCAATCTCTCTTGGGACTATGACTGCACCGCGGCAACCGAGGAAGTCCGGACGGCGCCTGGCGCTGGGCTCCATCCCGGCCCTGGTGCTGGGGTTCGTGCTGGTTGGGAGTGGTCTTGTCCTGTTACCGCTCGCCCGGCCTGCTGCCGGGCCCGTCGAGATCAACAGCCAGACCGGGCTCGCCATCAGCGGGTTCGATCCGGTGGCCTATTTCACCGAGGGCAGGCCGGTACCCGGCAGGGCCGGCCTTGAGCTGAATCTCGGTGGCGTGATCTGGCAGTTCCGCAACGAGGGCAACCGGGCCGCCTTTGCCGCGCATCCGGAAGTCTACATGCCCCGCTTCGGCGGTTACGACCCCGTGGCGCTTGCCCACGGCACATCGGTGCCGGGCCATCCCCTGATCTGGATGCTGCTTCGCGAGCGGCTCTATCTCTTCTACGACGACAAGGCGCGTGCCACTTTTCAGGCCGATCCGGGCCGCATCATTGTCGCGGCCGAGCGCAAGTGGCCGGCCATTGCCAAAGGCCTCGGCCAATGACCGACCGGCGCATGATCCTGTCCCCGACTAGATCGGGGATGGACACCGGAATCGGACAAGATCACGCGCAAAAGAGATGTCAGGGACGCATCGCCGCCGCCTTGGTCGGATCGCCCCAGGCGACGAAGGCCGGCAGCCTGAAATTGGTGTCGGCGCGGCCGAAACTCAACGCATCGCCTTCCGGCGACAGCACGGTGCCGCCCGCGGCCGTGACAAGTGCATGGCCGGCGGCGACGTCCCACTCGCAGGTCGTACCGAGCCTCGGATAAACGTCCGCGCTGCCCTCAGCGATGATCGCGAACTTGAGGGCGGAGCCGCAGGAATTGTGACAGATCTGGCCGAAGGGTTTCAGGAACGCGTCGGTCTTAGGGTCGTAATGCGAGCGGCTCACCATCGCCACCGCCTCTGTGCCCGGCCATGACCGCGCACGTATCGGCTGCGCTTCATCGGCGCCCTCCGGCAACAGCCGCAGGCGCTCGGCGCCATGGCCGATAACACCGCGCCACACGCGGTTTCGGCTCGGCCCCGCCACGAGACCTGCGATCGGCACGCCGTCGGTGACGATGCCCAGCAGCACGGCAAATTCGTCAGTGCCGGCGAGAAATTCCTTGGTGCCGTCGAGCGGGTCGACGATGAAAAAGCTGCCGCCGATCACACCCGGTGCCTTCGGCACGGCGCTCTCCTCGGAGATCACCGGCACTTCCGGCATGAGGCGCGCGAGCCCTTCCAGGATCGCCGCCTCGGAGGCTTCGTCCGCGGCGGTAACCGGGGATGAGTCGTCCTTCGTCCGGCGCGCCACGGTCGCCGGGGAATGCGCGCGCACCTTCGTGGCGGCGCGGGCCACGATTTGCGTCAAATCGCTCATGAGCCGGACCGCCTCGGCCGGCGATATCGTGTTACTGGCGGGCAAATTGCAGACTCCCCCGTTGAATACACACGCACCTTGGCGCTCAGCCGGGTGCGGTGTATCACGCCAAATGATCGGCGCCACCATCAATTCGCCGACATTTTTCGGCCCCCGTACGCGATAGCGGAGACAGCTTCATGTCCGGATCTTCTCTCGACGCACTCGATCTCGCAGCGCTGCTTTGCTCGCGTGTGTGCCACGATTTGATCAGCCCGGTCGGCGCCATCGTCAACGGACTGGAAGTGCTGGAAGAGGAAAAAGACGAGGAAACCAAGCAATTTGCGCTCGATCTGATCAAGAAGAGTTCGGACACGGCGTCCGCCAAATTGCAGTTCTGTCGCATTGCCTTCGGCGCGGCCGGGTCGGCGGGCGCGCAAATCGATCTCGGCGATGCCGAGAAGGTCGCGCGTGGTTTCTTCGAGGACGACAGGACCAGGCTCGTCTGGAATTTGCCGCGGCTGCTGGTGGCGAAGAACCGCGTCAAACTCCTGCTCAATATGCTGCTGATTGCCGGCCAGACCATTCCGCGCGGCGGCCAGTTCACGGTCGATCCGGTCGGCGAAGGCGACGCTATGGGTTTCAAGATCACCGCCGCTGGGCCCAATGCCAAGATCGGGCCGGCGGTGCCGCCCCTGCTGGCGGGCGAGGCCGGGGCCGACCCGCTTGATGCCCACCGGATTCAGCCGTTCTATGCCGGCCTGCTGGCCAAGGCCTGCGGGGTTCAGGCCAGCCTGGCGATGGAGGGCGACGCCGTCGTCATCAGCGCGAAATAAGCGGGTTTCCGGCGGTTAACAATTGCTTAATGCATGCCGCTATCACCGTGTCCCGCAACCAAAATTAAACCCTTCATCGACACACTGACCCCGCTCCGACCGAGAGTGGGGGGACGGCCCCGGCGGTCGTCGATGAAGGCGTTTGTCCATGGACGATCTGCTGCGGGAATTCGTGACCGAGACCAATGAGAGTCTCGAGGTCGTTGACCTCGAGCTTGTGCGTTTCGAGCAGGATCCCAACAACGCCGACATTCTCCACAAGGTCTTCCGCCTCGTTCACACGATCAAGGGAACGTGCGGTTTTCTCGGCTTGCCGCGTCTTGAAGCGCTCGCCCATGCTGCTGAAGCGTTGATGGGCAAATTCCGTGATGGCGCGCCGGCGACCGGTGAAGCCGTGACGTTGGTTCTTGCCACCATCGATCGCATCAAGGAAATCCTCGATGCTCTCGAGCATCATCAGCGCGAGCCGGACGGCGATGATCGCGAGCTGATTGCCAAACTTGAGCAAATGGCGGCGCAGGTCGCCGCCCGAGTGCCCGCGTCGCCCCCCGCGCAATCGGTCGAGGGTCCGGGTCTGGTGCCCGACCCGGAAACGCTCGACAAGCTCGAGCGCGCGTTCCGCGAGACCCCGATCGACCCGCCCGCTACGCAGCGGGTTGAAGCGGCCTCATCGGATGCCATCGTCAAGGACGACGACAGCGGCAAGAACGGCCTTCAGTCGATCCGCGTCAACGTCGACATGCTCGAACACCTGATGACAATGGTGTCCGAGCTTGTGCTCACCCGTAATCAGTTGCTCGAAATCGTGCGCCGTCACGAAGATTCCGAATTCAAGGCGCCGCTGCAAAGGCTGTCCAACGTCACCGCCGAATTGCAGGAAGGCGTGATGAAGACGCGCATGCAGCCGATCGGCAATGCGTGGCAGAAACTGCCGCGCATCGTGCGCGACCTGTCCGGAGATCTCGGCAAGAAGATCAACCTCGAAATGCAGGGTGCTGAGACCGAGCTCGACCGCCAGGTGCTTGATCTGATCAAGGACCCGCTCACCCACATGGTGCGCAATTCTGCCGACCACGGTCTGGAATCGCCCGAGATGCGCCGCGCCGCCGGCAAGCCCGAGCACGGGTGCATTCGCCTTGCCGCCTATCACGAAGGCGGCCATATCATCATCCAGGTCTCCGATGACGGGCGCGGCCTCGATACCGATCGCATCAAGGCCAAGGCCGTGGCCCAGGGCCTGGTTTCCGAAGCCGAGGTCGAGAAGCTGTCGGAAGCTCAGATCCACAAATTCATCTTCACGCCCGGCATTTCCACGGCCGCCGAGGTGACGTCGGTGTCCGGCCGTGGCGTCGGCATGGACGTGGTACGCGCCAATATCGACCAGATCGGCGGCACGATCGACGTGAAGTCGGTGACCGGCGCGGGCTTGAGCTTTACCATCAAGATTCCGCTGACATTGGCGATCGTCGCGGCGCTGATCGTGGAAGCCGGCGGCGACCACTTCGCCATTCCGCAGGCGTCGGTGATCGAACTGGTGCGCGTACGCAACGGCAGCGACCATCGTATCGAACGCATTCGCGACACCGCAGTGCTGCGCTTGCGCGACAAATTGATTCCGCTGGCGCGCCTGACCGAGTTGCTCGGCATGGACAGCGTCGGCGACGCTGAAACCGGCTACATCGTCGTCACCCAGGTCGGTAGCCAGACGTTCGGCGTGGTCGTCGACGCCGTATTTCACACCGAGGAAATTGTCGTGAAGCCGATGTCGAGCCGGTTGCGGCACATCCCGATGTATTCCGGCAACACGATTTTGGGCGACGGCTCGGTCATCATGATCATCGATCCAAATGGTGTCGCCAGGGCGCTCGGCAGCAGCGTGACTGCCCAACTGGCCGCCGAAGAGGCCGCCATTGCGCACGTCGACGAGTCGGACGGTGAAACAACGTCGCTCCTGGTCTTCCGCGCCGGTTCGACCCGTCCGATGGCGGTGCCCCTGTCGCTGGTGACAAGGCTTGAGGAAATCGACGCCCGCAAGATCGAAATATCGAACGGCAGACACATGGTGCAATACCGCGGCCATCTCATGCCGCTGGTGAGCATGAACGAGAGCGTCCAGGTGAAAGGCGAGGGCGCCCAGCCGCTCCTGGTGTTCTCCGATGGCGCGCGTTCCATGGCGCTGGTTGTCGACGAGATTGTCGACATCGTCGAGGACCGCCTCGATATCCAGGTGGCGAGCGAGAATCCCGGTGTGATCGGCTCGGCCATCATCAAGGGCCAGGCGACCGAAATTGTCGACGTCGGCCATTTCCTGCCGCTCGCCTTCGAGGACTGGTTCCGCCGCAAGGAGCAACCGGTACAGGCGCGTTCGCGCCCGGTGCTGCTGATCGATGACTTCTCCGTTCTTCCGGAATATGCTTGCCCCGGTGCTGCAGGCCGCGGGCTTTACCGTGACAGCCGTCGGCTCGGTGCGTGAGGCGCTGGCGCTCCTGAAGGACGGCCGCCGCTTCGAGGTCGCTGTCACCGACATTGAAATGCCCGAGATGGACGGCTTCCAATTCGCCGAAGCCGTGAATGCTGACGAGCAGATCGCCGGATTGCCGGTGATCGGCCTTTCGTCGGTGGTGTCTGCCGAGGCCATCGAGCGCGGTCGGTGCGCGGGCTTCCACGACTTCGTCGCCAAATTCGACCGCCAGGGTCTGATCGCGTCGCTCAAGGAGCAGACCGACGTCGGCTGTGCAGCCTAGAACGGATCAAGCATGAGTCAGGAGAGCGGCAACCTCAAGGAATACGTCACCGCGACAGTCGGGGGCCAGTTGTTCGGCCTGCCGATCCTGCGCGTGCAGGACGTGTTCAAGCCGGAGCGGGTGACCCGTGTGCCGCTGGCGCCGCCGGAAATCGCCGGCGTCCTCAACTTGCGCGGCCGCATTGTCACGCTCGTCGATCTGCGTCGGCGGCTCGACCTGCCGCCGCCGGCCGAGGACACGCCGCAAATGGCGATCGGTGTAGAGTGGCGCGCCAAATCCTATGGTCTTTTGATCGACAGTATCGGTGAGGTGCTCAAGCTCGATGACGAAACGCGCGAACCGAATCCGGTCAACCTGGATGAGGGCCTGGCGCGCCTGTCAGGGGGCATCCATCGGCTGGACGATCAGTTACTGATGGTGCTCGATGTCGAACGCGTACTCGATATCGGTGCTGTGCCGATGGCGGCGTGACACCTCGGCATCGATCAACGAGCGCCGGATGATACTGGAATGACCGGAACGAATATGTTTGGAACAAACGAGGTTGTGCGATGAAAACGTGTTTGGTTGTTGACAACTCGAGCGTCATTCGAAAAGTGGCGCGGCGCATTCTGGAAGGCCTGGACTTCGAGATCACCGAAGCCGAGGACGGCGAGCAGGCGCTCGAAAGCTGCCGGCGCCAGCTGCCGGAAGCGATTCTGCTCGACTGGAACATGCCGAAGATGGACGGTTATGAGTTCTTGCGCAGCTTGCGCCGTCTGCCCGGCGGAGACGGGCCGAAGGTGGTCTTCTGCACCACCGAGAACGATGTCGCACATATCGCGCGTGCGCTGCACGCCGGCGCCAATGAATACATCATGAAACCGTTCGACAGGGAGATTGTCGAAGCCAAGTTCCAGGAAGTCGGGCTGCTCTGACCGCCGACACATCGCACACCCGCACCGGTCAGAAAGAACAAATTTCCCGATGAGCCTTGCTTTCGCACCCACGCCTTCGCCGACCGCACACCGGCGAATCCGCGTCATGATCGTGGACGACGCCGTCGTTGTCCGTGGCTTGTTCACGCGCTGGGTGGAAGCGGAGCCGGATCTGGAAATGGCCGCTTCGCTGCGCACCGGCCGCGAAGCGGTTGACCAGCTTGAACGCGCCGATCCGGACGTGGTGGTGCTCGACGTCGACATGCCGGAACTCGACGGCATGGCCGCGCTCCCGCAATTGCTGGCCAAGAAGCCCGGCCTCGTCGTGATCATGGCGTCGACGCTGACGCGTCGCAACGCGGAAATCAGCCTGCGTGCGCTGTCGCTTGGCGCCACCGACTACATCCCGAAGCCGGACACGAGCCGCGAGGTCACCACCTCGTCCCTGTTCCGGCGTGAACTGATCGAAAAGATCCGCCAGCTTGGCCGGCGTGCCAAACGCTTCCATGCGCCTGCGCTTCATCCGGCGGATGCGTCGGCGCCGCACGCGGTGGTGCTGCGCACCGCGCCGCATGCGCCATCACAGGACATCGTGCTGCGGCCCATGCCGATGATCCCGCCACGCGTACTGTTGATCGGCGCTTCAACGGGCGGTCCGCAGGCGCTCAACGCCGTGCTGGGGCATCTGGCCGGCGTTTTCGAGCGGGCGCCGGTGTTGATTACACAGCACATGCCGCCGACCTTCACCACCATCTTGTCCGAACATCTCGCCCGCCTGATCAATCGTCCTGTTCATGAGGCGATCGACGGCGAACCGGTCAATGCAGGCACCGTATACATCGCGCCGGGTGGCAAGCACATGCGCGTGGCACGCCGCAACGGTACCGCGGTGATCGCGCTGGATGATGGTCCCTTGATCAATTTCTGCAAGCCAGCGGTGGATCCGCTGTTTTCCTCCGCAGCCGAGGTTTGGGGCGGAAGGGCGCTGGCGCTCGTCCTCACCGGCATGGGCTCGGACGGCCTCCGGGGCGCCAGGGCTCTTGTTGCGGCGGGAAGCCACGTGCTGGCGCAGGACGAAGCCACGAGCGTGGTCTGGGGCATGCCTGGCCAGGTCGCGCGTGCGGGACTTGCCTCCGCGCTGCTGCCAATCGACGCTATTGCGCCCAGGCTTCTGCGCCTGTTCGGGGGAGAGGCGCCGTGAGCCCCGATGATTTCGATTATCTGAGAAGGCTTCTGAAGGAACGTTCCGGCCTCGTGCTGGCAGCCGAGAAGCAGTATCTGGCGGAGAGCCGTCTGTTGCCGCTCGCACGTCAGCGCGGCATGGATACGCTCACCGAACTGGTCGCTGCGCTGAAGGCGAACGCGTCGCCCGCCCTTGCCGGCGCGGTGGTCGACGCCATGACCACCAACGAGACCTTCTTCTTCCGTGACAAGGTGCCATTCGACCAGATTCGCGACGTCGTCCTGCCGGCGTTGATCGAGGCGCGCGCGCGCGAAAAGCGTATCCGCATCTGGTGCGCGGCTGCCTCCACCGGCCAGGAACCGTATTCGGTCGCAATGATACTCAATGGCATGGAAACCGCGCTGGCCGGTTATCGTGTCGAAATTCTTGCCACCGATCTGGTCGGCGATGTGCTGGATCGCGCCAAAGCCGGCATCTACAGCCAGTTCGAAGTGCAGCGCGGATTGCCGATCCAGATGCTCGTGAAGTATTTCACGCAAGTGGGCGATAGCTGGCAGGTCGCGCCGGAATTGCGGTCCATGGTGCAGTTCCGCACCCTCAATCTGCTCAATGACTTCTCGCCGCTCGGCCGCTTCGACCTGGTGTTCTGCCGTAACGTGCTGATCTATTTCGATCAGCCCGGCAAGACAGAGGTGCTGGAGCGACTGGCACGTCAGATGCCCGACGATGGCTATTTGATTCTGGGAGCCGCAGAAACGGTTGTCGGCCTCACCGGCGCTTTCAGGCCGGTGCCCGATTGGCGTGGACTCTATGCCCCCAACGGGGCGCAGAGCCTCGGCGGCAAGACGCCCGGTGCGGCGCCACGTCTTGCGACGACGGCGTAACGCACCGGCTGTCTGCTGTTGCCTGCAGGCTGATCGATCCCTCCCTGCCGGACAAAAAAACCCGGGCTTCGTGAGCCCGGGATCAAGGCGGGAGGAGGGAGCCCGACCGGGCTCCCGTTCAAGATGGACGCAACGCAACAAGGGGGATTCCAGGATCTGCCCTCAACGATGCGATCGACCAGCGATTTCGAAAACTTGAAGAAGCGCATTCTGCGCCTTGTCGCCGTCATCCCGGGGTTGGAGCCACCTGCGGCGGCGCGCCTCTGATGATGATCGGTGAAGATCGAGCGTTCCGCTCGACCCCATCGCCGGCCGCCTTCACGTTTTGGCGGCCAGTCCCCCCGGGGAAGGGGAGGGTGAAAGAAACAACGCCCAAAACAAAACGGGGCGCCGAAGCGCCCCGCGACTTTCTAGTAGTGCATGACCTTGGCCGAAAACCGGTTCCCGCTTTTCGGGGTCATGCGCAAATTCCCTTTAGGCGGGGATCCGCTCTTCGGTCTCGGCCGGCTCGCGCAAGACGTAGCCGCGGCCCCACACCGTTTCGATGTAGTTCTTGCCGCTCGAGGCGTTGGCCAGCTTCTTGCGCAGCTTGCAGATGAAGACGTCGATGATCTTCAGCTCCGGCTCGTCCATGCCGCCGTAGAGATGGTTGAGAAACATCTCCTTGGTCAGCGTGGTGCCCTTGCGCAAGCTGAGCAGCTCGAGCATCTGGTATTCCTTGCCGGTCAGGTGCACGCGCTGGCCGCCGACCTCCACCGTCTTGGTGTCGAGGTTGACCACCAGATCGCCGGTGTTGATGACCGACTGCGCGTGACCCTTGGACCGGCGCACAATGGCGTGGATGCGCGCGATCAGCTCGTCCTTGTGGAACGGCTTTGTCATGTAGTCGTCGGCCCCAAAACCGAGCCCCCGGACCTTGTCCTCGATGCCGGCAAGGCCGGACAGGATCAGGATCGGAGTCTTGACCTTGGACACCCGCAGCGACCGCAACACCTCGAAACCCGACATGTCGGGCAGGTTCAGGTCGAGGAGGATGATGTCGTAGTCGTAGAGCTTGCCGAGATCCACGCCCTCTTCGCCGAGGTCGGTGGTGTAGACGTTAAAGCTCTCCGATTTGAGCATCAGCTCGATCGACTGAGCGGTCGCGCCGTCGTCTTCAATGAGTAGAACGCGCATGCCAGTCCCCTTTTCGCCGCTACCGGGCCCCTCAGGTCAGCGCCGCGATGGCGGCAAAGGTTAAAAACGCTTTTGGGACAAACTGATTCGACACTATCCAGCTATGGTTAACAAAACCTGATTCTCTCAAGCAAGCGCGCCGTAGGCAAGTGCCCCCGAATCGGCGTAAGTTGTTGCCCCAGAGAGGTTTTTCGACCAAGCCGCGTTCGTTCTCCAGTTCCAGGCCGGTTCCGTCCGGCCATGTTGCGAACCGCTGTTTTCGTCCAGCCGGCGATTCTGGCGGCTCTTGTCCCACGGACGATGACCCAATGATTAATGACGCGGGTAAACATCCGGTTAAACAGGCCGTTCCTGCAGTAAGCCTAAGGGCTGGTTTACGGCTTTTGGCGGGGATTTTCGGGGCCGCGCGGTATTGGCGTCGGGCCACCGTCGGGGACCGATCCGTGTTGGGCGCGGTCGCGCCATGATCAAGGCCCTCGCGGAACAGATATCCGAGCTCGACGTCGTGGAAATCTACGGCCGCGTCGTAACCGTGCGCGGTCTGATGGTGGAAGTGGCCGGACCCATTCACGCCATGTCGGTGGGGGCGCGGCTGATGATCGAGACCGGGCCCGGGCCGGGTGTTCCCTGCGAGGTGGTCGGCTTTTCCGGCGGGATGGCGCTGGCCATGCCGTTTGCATCGCTCGATGGCGTGCGGAAGGGCTGCCGGGCGGTGGTGCAGAGTGCTGCCGGCTCGGTTCGGCCTTCGGAAGCCTGGCTCGGCCGGGTGGTCAACGCCATGGGCGAGCCGATCGACGGTGTCGGGCCGCTGCCGGCGGGACCGGCGCCTTACGCCTTCCGCAGCTCGCCGCCGCCGGCGCACGCCCGTCAGCGGGTGGGTGCGCCGCTCGATCTCGGCGTGCGCGCGCTCAACACCTTCATCACCACCTGCCGTGGCCAGCGCATGGGCATATTCTCCGGCTCCGGCGTCGGGAAGTCGGTGTTGTTGTCGATGCTGGCGCGCAACGTGCACGCCGACGTGTCGGTCATTGGCCTGGTCGGCGAGCGCGGCCGCGAGGTGCAGGAGTTCCTGCAGGACGACCTCGGGCCGGCGGGCCTCGCGCGCTCGGTGGTGGTCGTTTCGACCTCGGACGAACCGGCGCTGATGCGCCGGCAGGCGGCCTATCTGACGCTCGCCATTGCCGAGTACTTCCGTGACCTGCACAAGGACGTCCTGGTGCTGATGGACTCGGTCACGCGCTTCGCCATGGCCCAGCGTGAAATCGGCCTGTCGGCCGGCGAGCCGCCGACCGCCAAGGGCTACACCCCGACCGTCTTCACCGAGCTGCCGCGCCTCCTGGAGCGCGCCGGGCCCGGCATCGATGCCGGCACGATCACGGGTCTCTTCACGGTGCTGGTCGACGGTGACGATCACAATGAACCGGTGGCCGATGCCGTGCGCGGCATCCTCGACGGCCACATCGTGATGGAGCGCGCGATCGCCGAGCGCGGGCGCTATCCGGCCATCAACGTGCTGAAGTCCATCTCCCGAACCATGCCGCGCGCGGCCGATCCGGCCTATCTGCCGGTGCTCACCCGGGCCAAACAGGTCATGGCGACCTATGCCGATATGGAGGAGCTCATCCGGCTTGGCGCCTACCGTCCCGGCACCAGCGAGGAAGTGGACGAGGCCATCCGCCTGCACCCCCCGCTGGAGGCGTTTCTGGGTCAAACCAAGGACGAAGCGTCCACCTTGGCCGAGGGATACCAGCGGTTGGCCGAGATTCTGGGTGCGGCGGAAACCGAAAACTAACGTTATTGCGCCACTCTCAGCCCACTGAACGGTCCGTTTCGTCCGCGCAGGGCCGCTTTGGTGGGCCACCGCGGGCCAGGATTCGGGGCTTCGGGGGAGTATTTAGTCGATGAAGTCACGCGAAACCCTCATCCGCCTGAAAAAGTTTCAGGTCGACGAGAAGCGGCGCAAGGTCGCCCAGATCGAAGCGATGATCGCCGAATTTGAGCGCATCGCCACTGAGCTCGACCGCGAAATCAAGGTGGAGCAGGACCGTGCGGGTATCCACGATCCCGGTCACTTCGCCTATCCGACCTATGCCAAGGCCGCCATAACGCGCAAAGAGAACCTGATGCGCTCGGCCGGCGAATTGAAGACCCAGCTCGATGAAGCCCAGGCTGCGCTCGGCGAGGCCTTCGAGGAACTCAAGAAGGTCGAGATGCTGGACGAGCGCGATCAGGCCCGCGAACGCGCCGAGGCCAATGCCCGCGAGCAGGCCGAACTCGACCGCATCGGGGCGCTGCGCTTCAACGCCGGCGGCGTCAGGGCCTAGTGCAGCGGGAGGCGAATGTCGGAATCGGACCACTAGGAGGCCGGGCCGAGATCTTGCCGGGAGGCGATGCGGTTTTGCGCACTGTCGCGCCGCCAGGCCCTAGTGCACCACCAGATTGTTCACGACGGCGCGGACGCCGGGGGTCACCTCGGCCGCGACCCTGATCGCGTTCTTCTCGGCTTCCGACTTCACCATCCCCCACAGCTCGACGCTGCCGTCGTTCACGAAGACGTTGATCTGGGAGGTGTCGGCCCAGGCGTTTGACTTCAGTTCGGTCAGCACGCTGTCACGCAGCGATGCATCCGTCACCGTGGTCCCGGCCGTCACCCCTTCCCCAACGCGTACCAGCGCCTTGAGCAGATTGGCGCGGCTGACAATGCCGACGACCTTGTCGCCGTCGACAACCGGGACACGCTTGATCTTGTATTTTTCGAGCAGCGCCGAGATTTGGCCGAGGGGCGTATCCGGTTTCACGGTGACAACCTGGCGGGTCATCACGTCGCCCGCCTTGCGGGCGTGCGACTTGATGAAGTTCTGCGCCATCCGCTCGCGATCGGCGAACAGCTCAAGCCACCAGGAGCTTCGGCGCTCGGTTTCGTTTTCGACGCGATGAATCAGATCGCCTTCGCTGACGATGCCGGCCAAGGCGCCGGCGTCATCGACGACCGGCACGCCGCTGATGCCCTTCGCCAGCAATATTTCCGCAATTTCCTTGACCGTGGTGTCGGCGTGGACAGTGACAACGTCGTGGGTCATGACATCGGCGGCAAACATGGCTTCCCCCTCCATTTAGACGAAGAAAGCCGATCACATATCCGTCGCCATTGCCTTGATTTACGTCAAGCCGGTTGCGGCGCAACGTACCCGGCCTGCGGCGTTCAGAACGCCGACGCCAGCTCCTGCGCGCCGGGGTTCCTGGCGGCGCGGTCGATGTGGTTCTGGATCTCGGCGACCAGCCCGGACACCACCTTTGTGCGGCGCGCGATCGGGTTGCGCCAGTAGCCGGTGGGCACGAAGAAGTTCGAGGTCGGCACCTTCTCCTGCAGGCTGTGCGGCATCATCACCATGTCGATGCCATTGCCGGCGCCGGTCAGGTTCATCAGTTCGAGCTCGGCCGCGCTCATGCGTCCCTGATAGCCCTTGATGCGCGCGAAGCGCAGCGAGTTGGCGAGATTCTGCACCTGCAGCAGCGGTCCGATGTCGACGTCGAGCAGCACGGCGTGCATGCCCATGCCCTTGGCGGTGTGCCTTGCGAGCCGGTCATAGGCGCTCCAGCGGTGCGGCACCGAGCGGGCGACGGCGATCATGCGGCGCACCGCGGCAATCTTGCGCGCCATGCGTTGACGTTCCTCGCCGGAAAGCTGCTGCTCCTTCCGCTGCAAATGCGCGATGATCTCGTTGCCGTGTTCGGACAGCAGCGAGACGGTCAGCGTGCTCAGGAGCTGGTTGTAGCCGAGCGCCGGCGAGATCGCGCGCGCGCCGGGACGATCGAACAGCAGACCGGCCTGCGTGTCGTAGGCGCCGTGGCCGCCGGTTTCGAAGGCGTAGATGCCCACCACCTGGTCCTTGTCGAGTCCGGCTTCGAGCGCCGCCGCGGCATAGGCGCGCTTGAACTCGAGCTCGCTGCGCGGCCGGTCGGGGATGAAGGCGTATTGCTCGCGCGCGGCCTCGAGGAAGTCGGCGACGACCGGGATCTGCTTTTCCTCTTGCGCCGGCGCCGGCGGCTCGAACGGGTTCGTCGGTCTGGGCGGGCCGCCATAGACGGGCGGCTGGGTCAGCACGTAGTCGCTGGCGACGATGCGCTGCCGCTTGCGCTGCTTGGCGCGGCGCAGTTTTCGCTTTGCCGAGATGGCATTCCAGTAAGCCCTGGATTCGGCTTCATAGGCGCCGCGCGCCTGTTCGTAGGCCGCGAGTCTGGCCTGATATTCGGCAACGCGTGGATCGGTGGTGGAGGCGGTCACGGCCGGCGCAGCGGCCTGGCTCAAAGTGGTCTCCGCGCAAGCGGAGGCGCTCAGCGAGACCAGCGCCACGGCCAGGGACCTGACGGAGGCTTGCAGCCAGACGCGGCGCGCGGGCCTCGGATGCCAATGAGCGATGACGCAGTTCATATCCATCCCCCGGCAGGGTGCCACCTGATTCTGGGTCCCTCAAATACGCCGATTGCCGTTTGGACCGGGTTAACCCCGGGGCGGCGATGCCGGACCCCCCTTCACAAAAAAACACGCCGCAAATGCGGCGTGGGCAAGGGGGAGGGAGATGAAACAGTGATGGCGCAGAGGGCCAGCGCCCCGCGGCGGTTAACGAACGGTTACGCCATCGCGCGCCGTAAACACGGTTGTCTTGTCGGGCTGGATCACAGTCGGCCCCTGCGCGGTCATGATGTCGGTGCCGAGGTTGAATTGATGGGCGGCAACCCCGATGACGGCGACCAGCAACGCAAACGAGAGGCCCACCACCACGATCTTGAGGTGGGTGTTGCGATCGGCTGAATAAATCGACCAGTTCATGGCATCCTCCAAGTCCTTACCCGTTAGACGGCCGGGCCTCGAAAAAGGTTCAGGCGGTTTCGTGCTGTAAACGTGGGAACCCGCTGGTCCGTTCCCAACGGGTCATCACGTAGCTTTGAAAGAAATGCCAAAAACCCTAGAAAAAACGCGGTTTTGACCGGAACCTGGCAGCGGTGTGGCGCGTTCCGATCGGAGGCGCGAGGCCAGCGGCCAAAGCGCCTTTTGGCGTGGGCAGTCGAGGCGGGAGGCGGGGAGGCGGCCGAGGCCGCGCGAGGCGGGGAGGCGGCACCGCCATTTTTTGACGCAGATCATTCAAGGCAGGCGCAAAATCCGGCACGCAATGGCTCTGGAAAGCGCGCCGGCTATTGCCGTCCGTTCTGCTGTCCATTAAATAACTAATTGAAAGCGCTGTAGTTTTAAACACTTCTAAAGTGGATGGCCAGCGGTGATCATCTGCTCGTGCAATGTCTTGTCCGAGGCGCAGGTCCTCGAGACCCTGCAACGCCCGCCGGAGGGACGTCCGCGCTCGGCCGGCGAGGCCTATCGCTGTCTCGGCTGTGCGCCGCGTTGCGGCCGTTGTCTGGAGACGGTGCGCAAGCTGGTTGCCGAGGCGCACCTCGAAAACTGCAACGTCGGTTGTCCGAGCTGTCCGGCTTCCGAGAGCGTCCGGGAGACCGAGGCGGTCTCCGCAGATTTCGAATCGGGGCCGGTGATTCTGATCGCGGCCGAGTGAACGCTGGCATTATTCGTACGTTCGGGTTCGCAGCAGCGACACGGAACCGATTTGACCGTCGTGTCCTGTTTGGTCATTCTGATTTGAGCAACAGGATTTTGCACATCGTCCGCGCAGGGGAGTGAGTCATGAAAGGCGACGCCAAGGTCATCGAATACCTCAACAAGGGCCTGCGCAGCGAGCTGACGGCGATCAATCAGTACTGGCTGCATTACCGCATCCTCGACAACTGGGGCCTCAACGGGCTCGCCAAGAAATGGCGCGAGGAGTCCATCGAGGAAATGCATCACGCGGACAGGTTCGTCGATCGCATCCTCTTCCTCGACGGTTTTCCGAACATGCAGACGCTCGATCCGCTGCGCATCGGCCAGAACGTCAAGGAAATCATTGAGGCCGATCTGGCTGCGGAAGTCGGCGCCCGCGCGCTCTACCAGGAGGCCGCCGAGTACTGTCTGCAGGTCAAGGATTATCCGACACGCGATCTCTTCAAGGACCTGATGGCGGACGAGGAAGGCCATATCGATTTTCTCGAAATGCAGCTCGATCTCATCGGGCGCATCGGCCTGGAACTCTACACGCAGGCCCACGTCGATGGTCTCGGCGACGGCGGCACCCCGGGCCTGCCCGGGAAGTAGGCCGGCGGCCGCATTGCAGCTTGCGACTTGGGTCAAAAAAACAGCGGGCCCACCATCAGGCGGGCCCGCTTTTTTCGTTCAGCCCTTTAGGCCGGCTTATGCCGCTTCTTTGGCGCGCTTCTTGAGCGGATAGCCGTCGCTTTCGTACAGCGCACGAATATCCTTGTGGCCGTAGCGGCCGCTTTCCACTTCGATATAGGCACCGAGCAACTGCGGCTCCGGCAGTTCCTCGACGGCGAAACGGATCGCCTCGGCCGCGCGGTCGAACCGGCGGTATTTCACCTTGCTCATGACCCGGCGATTGCGCGAGGGAAACAGCTCCGCAGGCGCCGAAAAATCGAACTTGCTCATAGTCGCTCCATCTCGGTCCAAACCACTCAATCAACGTTGTTAATATGGGGGCAAAGCGCCACATTTTCCAGTAGCGGCGGGCTTTTTTGCGGACCTGACACGAACGTGGTGAAAATTGCGCCAATCACGGGGACCGGGAAATAAAGGGTAACATTTCAGACGAAAACCGCATTTTACACCTCTGGGCGCGCGTTTGTTGCTGACGTAAGCGCCAAATATTGTCGAGCGTCCTCAATCTCTTGTGCTGACAGATCTCATTCTGCGGCATCACGGTGCCTGCGTCCCACGGCCTCGAAGGCCCCGTGCCTGACTACGCGCCTGTGACTTTCACAATGCCATGCCGCCGTCGACCAGATGCGTGTGCCCGGTGATGTAGCTCGACTCGTCGGAAGCGAGAAAGAGCGCGAGATTGGCGACCTCCTGCGTGGTTCCCAGCCGGCCGATGGGCTGACGATCGATGAAGTCGGTGCGCACGGCTTCGAGCGACTTGCCGGTGCTCCCGGAGACCGCCCTGATACGCTCGTCGAGGGAGGGCGACTGGATGGTGCCGGGGCAGATTGCGTTGCAGCGGATGCCCTCGCGGATGAAGTCGCTGGCCACCGCCTTGGTGAGGCCGATGATCGCCGCCTTGGTGGCGCCGTAGGCGTAGCGGTTTGGCACGCCGCGGATCGACGACACGGCCGACGAGATGTTGACGATCGAGCCGCCGCCGTTTTCCAGCATCGCCGGCAGGAAGGCGCGCAGCATGCGGTGCATCGATTTGACGTTGAGGTCGAACGAGAAGTCCCAGTCCTGCTCTGTACAGTCGAGCACCGTGCCCTGGTGCACATAGCCGGCGCAGTTGGCGAGGATGTGCGGCGCGCCGTGCTCGGCGATCACCGTTTTGGCGGCGGTTTCGACCTTGGGAGTGGATAGCACATCGAGGGCGAAACTCCTCGCGGCCTTCAAATCCTTCAGCTTGTCGGCATCGATATCGGTGGCGATCACCTCGGCGCCCTCGGCGATGAAAGCTTCCGCGATGGCGCGGCCGATGCCCTGGCCTGCCGCCGTCACGAATGCACGTTTTCCCTTCAATCGGTCGCTCACGTCCGGCCTCTGTCCTGTTGCGCGCGCGGATATGCCTCCGCGTTCAAGATTGTCCTTCTAGTGATTATCTCTGGGCACGCTCTTCTCGGCGATGCGCTGATATTTGATCGCCGGCTTGAGCACCATGCCGTCGGACAACTGGTCCACCATGGCGCGCTGGATCTCCTGCCATGGCGTCTGGCTTGGCGGGTAGGGAAAGCCGGTTTTGGCGAGGCGCGCGCGCCGCCTGGCGAGTTCGTTGGCGGAAAGGAGAATGTTGGCGGTCCCCTTGCGCAGATCGATGCGCACGCGATCGCCGGTCTTCAGAAGCGCCAGGCCGCCGCCGGCCGCCGCTTCCGGCGAGGCATTGAGGATCGACGGCGAGCCGGAGGTGCCCGACTGCCTTCCGTCGCCGATGCAGGGCAGGGCGGTGATGCCCTTTTTGATCAGCGCCGCCGGCGGCTGCATGTTCACGACTTCCGCAGACCCGGGATAGCCGATCGGGCCGACGCCACGGATGAACAGCAGGGTGCGCTCGTCGATTTCCAGCGACGGGTCCTCGATGCGCTTGTGATAGTCCTCCGGCCCTTCGAAAACCACGGCGCGGCCTTCGAACGCGTCCGGATCTTTCGGGTTCGACAGATAACGCCGGCGGAACTCGTCCGAGATCACGCTGGTCTTCATGATCGCCGAATCGAACAGGTTGCCGCTCAGCACCTTGAAGCCGGCCTGTTCCTTCATCGGCTTCCTGTAAGGGCGGATGACGTCGGTGTCCTGCACCGTGGCCTTGCGCACATTGGCGCCCATGGTCTTGCCGTTGACGGTGAGCGCGTCGGCGTGGCCGCGGCCGGCCCTGAACAGTTCGCGCATCACCGCCGGCAGGCCGCCGGCGCGGAAATACTCTTCGCCGAGATATTTGCCGGCCGGCTGCATATCGAGCAGCAGCGGTACGTCGTAGCCGACCTTCTCCCAGTCCCCGATGGCGAGCTTCACGCCGACATGGCGGGCTATGGCGTTGATATGGATCGGCGCATTGGTGGAGCCGCCGATCGCCGAGCAGGCGACGATGGCGTTCTCGAACGCCTTGCGGGTCAGGATGTCGGAAGGCTTCAGGTCCTCGCGCACGATCCCGACCGCGCGATACCCCGTGTCGTAGGCGATCTGCGCCCGCTCGCGGTACGGGGCGGGGATCGCCGCGCAGCCCGGCAGCGACATGCCGAGCGCCTCGGCCAGTGCGTTCATGGTCGAGGCGGTGCCCATGGTGTTGCAGTGGCCGACCGAGGGCGCCGACGAGGTGACGATCTCGAGGAATTCGGCGTAGTCGATCTTGCCGGCGGCGTGGTCCGGCGCGGGCCTGCCACACCACCGTGCCGGAGCCGGCGCGCTCGCCCTTCCACCAGCCGTTCAGCATCGGTCCGCCCGACAGCACGATGGCCGGGATGTTCACGCTCGCCGCCGCCATCAGGCAGGCCGGCGTGGTCTTGTCGCAGCCGGTGGTCAGCACGACGCCGTCGAGCGGATAGCCGTAAAGCACCTCGACCAGGCCGAGATAGGCGAGATTGCGGTCGAGCGCCGCGGTCGGCCTTTTTCCCGTCTCCTGGATCGGGTGTACCGGAAACTCGAAGGCGACGCCGCCGGCGGCACGGATGCCGGCGCGCACGCGCTCGGCCAGTTGCAGGTGATGCCGGTTGCAGGGCGAGAGGTCCGAGCCGGTCTGCGCGATGCCGATGATCGGTTTGCCCGAAGTCAATTCCTCGCGCGTCAGCCCGTAGTTGAGATAGCGCTCGAGATAGAGCGCCGTCATGCCCGGATTGTCGGGATTGTCGAACCACAGTTGCGAACGCAGGCGGCGCTTGCCGCGATTTCCCGGGCCTCGGGCCATGATACAACTCCCTACATGACCGCGCCGATCTGCCAGGGCACGAACTCCAGATCGCCATAGCCGAGGTCTTCCGATTTGGTGCGCGCGCCGGAAGCCGTCGCCAGCACCTTGCTGAAAATCTCCTCGCCCTTCCTGGCAACGCTGACGCCGTCAAGGATGTCGCCGCAGTTGATGTCCATATCGTCGATCATGCTTTCATACACATAACCGTTGGTGGCGAGCTTGATCGAGGGTGTCGGCTTGCAGCCGAACGCGGAGCCGCGGCCGGTGGTGAAGCACATGACGTTGCAGCCGCCCGCGACCTGGCCGGTCGCGCCGACCGGATCGTAACCCGGCGTGTCCATGAACACGAAGCCGGTCTCGGTCACCGCCTCGGCGTATTCATAGACGGCGCGCATGGTCGTCGAGCCGCCCTTGGCGGCGGCGCCCAGCGACTTTTCCAGGATGGTGGTGAGGCCGCCGGCCTTGTTGCCCGGCGACGGGTTGTTGTTCATCGCGCCGCGGTTCCGCGCGGTATACTCTTCCCACCAGCGGATGCGCTCGACCAGCTTCTCGCCGACCGCCTTATTGACCGCCCGGCGCGTGAGCAGGTGCTCGGCGCCGTAGATTTCCGGCGTTTCGGCCAGCACGCCGGTGCCGCCATGCCTGACCAGCTGGTCGACGGCGGCACCCAGGGCAGGGTTGGCAGTGATGCCGGAATAGCCGTCGGAGCCGCCGCATTGCAGCGCCAGCACGATCTCGCTCGCCGGCCGCGTCTCGCGCCTGGCCCGCGCCGCGACCGGGAGCATGGCCCTGATGCGCTCGACGCCCTCGGCCACCGTCTTTCTGGTGCCGCCGGTTGCCTGGATGGTCATGGTCTGGAAATGGTCGCCCTCGACCAGACCGTATTCGCTTTTCATGCGGTCGATCTGGAACACCTCGCAGCCGAGTCCCACCATGAGCGTGGCGCCAAGATTTGGATGGGTGGCGTAGCCGCATTGCGTCCGGCGCAGGACATCCCAGCCCTCGCCCTTGGCCGCCATTCCGCAGCCGGTGCCATGCACGAAGGGCACCACACCGTCGATGCCCGGATAATCGTCGAGCACCCCGGAGCGGTTGACCTCTTCGGCGATGAATTTCGCGACCGACGCCGAGCAGTTCACTGAGGTGAGCACGCCGATGTAGTTGCGCGTGCCGGTCCTGCCGTTCGGCCGACGATAACCCTCGAAAGTGGCGCGCAGCTCCGGCGCCAGCATTTCGTCGTTGCGGGCCGCTTCGGCAAAGCGATAGTCGCGCGCGAAATCGTGCAAGCCCACATTGTGCTCGTGCACCCAGTCTCCCGGCGCGATCGTTTGGGACGCGAAGCCGATGATCTGGCCGTACTTGCGCACCGGCTCGTTGGGCGCGATGGGCTGAACCGCCATCTTGTGGCCGCGCGGCACGCGCTCACGCGCTGTCTGGCCGGCAACGCTGGCGCCCACGGGAAACTGGTCGACCGCCACCACGACATTGTCGTCGGAGGCGAGACGAATGAAGCGTGGGGTGCTCACAAAGAGTCTCCTGTCCGAATGTCCGGTCGTCGTGCCGAGTGTAGCCCATACTGCCGCGCGATCGGCCGCAAGCTTCAATTCCTCGCGCAAGTGCTCGCCCAGCGATATTATCACGGGGTGACATTCGACCAATGGATGATTGCGCCGAACCCATGCGCCACGGCGCCGGGCGGCAACCGGGAACCGCTGCCGGTTCTGGCCGTGTTATTGACGATGTGTCGACTGGCGGCCCGAGGCGCTTCGCCTCAAATACTCCCCACCGTCTTCAGCCGCACGCGCGGGTGGATCTCGCTCTGCGATATCACCGGGGTCTGCGCGCGGAAGCGCTCGACGATGCCGCGCACGAACGGCCTTGTATGGGCCGAAGTCACCAGCACGGGGGATTCGCCTGCGCGCGCCGCGGCCTCGAAGGCGTCGCGCACCAGCGTGACCAAAATCCGACAGTTGCGCCCCGGACTCTTATGATAATCCCGCCTTGCGAAGGTCGGCGAGCAACAGGTCGAGTTGCTTCCCGCGCGCCATGGGGTAGGCGTTGCTCCAGGCGTCGAGATTGAAGGCGGGCTCGATGCTTTTCACTTCTTCCGCTTCCCAGGCCGCATCGTCAGCCTTGCTCAGCCGCAGAAGAGTCGCGGCGCGATAGAGGTGAACCTCTACATTTTGCGGATTGCGAGAGATGGCCTCCTTCAGATTGATCTCCGCCTGCTCGAAATCGTTGAGGAAGTAGTAGGCGCGTGCGAGCAGCATGAAATAGAGATAACCGGCATGGGGATTGAGCCGAATTGCCGTGCGCAGCAGCGGAACCGTCTCCGCCGGATTGCCCCGATAGGTTTCGATGCCGCCCGATAAGGCATAGGCGTCGGCAAATCCGGGATCGATGTCGATAGCCTTCTTTAGGGCCGCGCGCCCTTCGTCATATTTGCGTTGTTGGGTGTTGACGTAACCGACGACCCAATACTGTTCCGGCAGATCAGACGCGATTCCGATGGCGGTTTTGGCGTATTTCAGCGCGGCGCTGAGAGCCACTTGGCGGTCCTTGACCCAGCCATTGCGGAATTCGGCCGCATAGGTCAGCGCAAGGCCGCCATAGGCGCGGGCAAAATTCGGATCCTTGTCGATCGCCTGGCGATAGAGGGTCCGCGCGGTGAGGTTGGTTTCGCGGGTTCGGACAAGCAACGCGCGCTGAGCCTTGAGAAAGAGATCGTAAGCCGCCAGGTTTTCGGTATAGCCGCGCGCCTTGCGCGAATGTTCGGCGGCACTGATGCCGCGTTTTAGCTTTTCCAGGACATTTTTACGGATCTCGTCCTCGATGGTGAACAGATCGGCAAAGGGACGATCGAATCGGAGCGAATTGAGAACCCGACCGCTCTTGGCGTCTACAAGGCGCGAGTTGATTCGAATGACGTCGCCGCTACGCAGGACGCTACCTTCAAGGAGATAGTCGAAATCTGGCGATGTGTCGCCTGCGCGGGCCGGAACGAAATGTTGAACGGCCAGATCCGGCGCTTGCGCCAGATCGGTTAGGATAGAATCCGCAATCCCGCGCGCCAGATAATCCTGGGTCGCATTTTTGCTGGCATTGACAAAAGGGGCCACGCCAATGGCAACGCGGTCTTGCGATTGCGCGGTTGTTCTCGCTTCATTGTTTGTGGGAGGGGTGGGCCAATAAAATGCGGTAACGGCCCCGACGAGCGCAATGGCCAGGATTGCGAAAGCCGCAAAAGCCAACCGCCGTGAAGGACCCTTCGAGGGCGCCGGATGGGCCCCCTCGGCGATGGGTGCTCCGGTCTCTCGCACCGGCGCAATCAAGCGGTATCCGCGCTTCGGGATCGTCTCGACATATTGGGGATCGCGCGCATCGTCCGCCAGCGCTCGCCGGATCTTGATGATGGCAGCGGTGAGCGAATCGTCCCCGACATAAACACCCGGCCAGACCTGCTCGTGCAGTTCATCGCGGCTGACAACTTCCCCACGACGAGCAATCAGATAGGCCAGGATCTCCATGGATTTCGGCTCGAGATGCAGCGTCTCGCCGTCGCGAACGATTTCGTTCGTACTGGGCCGCACCACGCAATCGCCGACAACGAGCTCCGACCCGCCGGTTTGTTTCTCTCGCTCGCCCAAGGCGTTTTCCGCTCCGCTTGCTCGCTCAGCGTGCCTCGGCCCCCACAGCCCACGGCCGCTCGGGGCATTTTCCCCGTTTTTCAGCGCGATAGCAAAAAAGATCGGAAAACCATCGGGCAACCTTCGGGACCGAATTCCCCACCTGAGCTAACCCGGACGACATCCGGCGGCGACGAAATCGAAGGTCTGCCTTGATGCGCTGCACGGGCCTGCAATGACCTGAAGGGGGAACGACCGATGGCATTCGATGCAAACCTCTACAAATCGACGACGCGCCAGCAATGGCAGGACGCGGCGGAGGCCTGGAATGCCTGGGGCCGGCTGCTCGGCGAATGGCTGGGCCCGGCCACCGAGCTCATGCTGGACATGGCCGCGATCGGCAAGGGCAGCCGGGTGCTCGATGTGGCAGCCGGCGCCGGGCAGCAATCGCTGGTCGCGGCGCGTCGGGTCGGGCCTACGGGCTTTGTTCTGGCGACCGACATCTCGCCGAACATCCTCGACTATGCCGCGGAGAACGCCCGTATCGAAGGCTTGGATAATCTCGGCACACTCGCTGCCGACGGCGAGGCGCTCGACGTCGAGGAGGGCACCTTCGATGCGGTGATTTCGCGGGTGGGGCTGATCTACTTTCCCGATCAGCAGCGGGCATTGGCGAACATCATGCGGGCGCTGAAACCGGGCGGACGGTTTTCCACGATCGTCTATTCGACGCCCGACAAGAACGGTTTTTTCTCAAAACCGGTTTCGATCATCCGCGAGCGTGCCAAGCTGCCGCCGCCGGCGCCCGGTCAGCCGGGGCCGTTCAGCCTGGGCAGTCCCGGCGTGCTGGCCGGCGTCTTGAAGCAGGCGGGCTTCCGCGATGTCGAAGAAAGGGTGATCGACGCGCCGGTGATGCTGCCGACCGCTGCCGATTGCGTGCGGTTCGAGCGTGAATCCTTCGGCGCGCTCCATCAGATGCTGAGCGGCCTCGACGCCAAAGCCCAGGAAGCAACCTGGGATGAGATCGCGACGGCGCTCGTCGCCTACGAGACCGCGGACGGTTTCCGGGGGCCCTGTGAGATGGTCGTCGCCGCCGGCACCAAGTGAAACCCGCCTGCGTCCCTGATTTGCAGGCACGCCCGAATACAAAAGGAAGGCAACATGAAAATCGCTGTCGTTCAGGAACCGCCGGTCTATCTCGATATCGAAAAAACCATGGCGCGCGCGCTCGATCTGATCGCGCGGGCCGCCGGTGACGGCGCCGGACTGGTGGTATTTCCGGAAGCCTGGTTTCCCGGCTATCCCACTTTCGTCTGGCGCCTGCCGCCGGGCGCCGGCATGGGAAAGACGGACGAGATCTATGCCCGTCTTCAGGCCAATTCGATCGACCGCATCAACGGCGGGCTCAAGCCTTTGCAGGAGGCCGCGCGCGAACATGGCGTCGTGCTTGTGCTGGGCTATCAGGAGATCGACAGCGGCGTCAGCGGCAGCACGCTGTTCAACAGCTGTGCGATCATCGACGCCGACGGCACCATCGCCAACAACCACCGCAAGCTGATGCCGACCAACCCCGAGCGGATGGTCTGGGGCTTTGGCGATGCCTCCGGCCTCAATGTAGTCGAGACCGCGGCCGGTCGCATCGGCGCGCTGATCTGCTGGGAAAACTACATGCCGCTCGCGCGCTTCGCGCTTTACGCCCAGGACATCGACATCCTGGTGGCGCCGACCTGGGATAGCGGCGACACCTGGCTCGCCACGATGCAGCATATTGCGCGGGAGGGCGGTTGCTGGGTCGTGGGCTGCGCGACGTCGCTCGAAGCGTCGGATATTCCGACCGACGTTCCGCACTATGACGAATTGTTCCCGAACAAGGACGAATGGATCAACGCGGGCGATGCGGTAGTCTACAAGCCGTTCGGCGGCGTGCACGCCGGACCGATGCGGCGGGAAAAGGGCCTGCTGACGGCTGAGATCGATCCGGGCGCCGCGCGCGCTTCCCGGCGCAAATTCGACGTCAGCGGCCACTATGCGCGGCCGGATATCTTCACGCTGACGGTCGATCGCCGGCCGCAATCGCCGGTCGCGTTCAAGGATTGAGGGTATGAGCGCTTCAATATTGGAAACCCAAAAGCAGTTGTACGGTTCCCGACTATGGTTCCTACGCCACCTCAAGCCTCGAGGTAACCATCGACCGAATTCGGGGGAGGGGTTCATGCGAGGTATCGCATTTGGCTTTCTATTTCTGATGCTCGTTCTAGGAAACCCAACGGGGCTCGAAGCGAATGAGGTCAAATTGCCTTCCGACCTCGATCAGGTCGATTTTGTCCAAGTTTCCAAACGGATCTACGTCCTGCACGGCCTGCAGGAGATGCCAAATGCCGAGAACAAAGGTTTGATCAGCAATATCGGCATCGTGCTGACAGAGAGCGGCGTCGTCGTTGTGGATAGCGGTGGCAGCTACGAGATTGGCTGTTTGATCGTCGAGCGCGTCAAAAAGATGACCGATAAGCCGATCGTCGCCGTGTTCAATTCGCATATTCATGGCGATCATTGGCTGGGCAACTCGGCGATCCGCGAGGCTTTTCCGAAAGTCCGCATTTATGCCCATCGGAAAGCCATTGAGCGGCTAAATGCAGGCGAAGCGGAACACTGGCGCGGCATTATGAAAGGCATGATTGGAAAGAAGAGGGGCGGCGACATAAAGAGTTTCCTGCCGGATACCGCGTTGCAAGGCGGTGAAAAGCTGACCTTCGGTGACACGAATTTAAGAGTTCATCACACCGGCCGCGCCCATACGGACAGCGACATCATGGTCGAAGCGTCGGAGCAACGGCTTCTGTTTGCAGGCGACGTGGTCGAATACGGGCGGCTGGTGTCATCCGACGTGCCGGAGGATTTCGACGCCAAGGGTCAGATCGCGGCGATCAGATATTTGCTGGAATTGCACGTCGACATTTTTGTGCCCGGGCATGGAAAGACCGGTGGGCGGGAAATTCCACTGGCCGCGCTACGGTTTCTGGAAATCTTGTATTCCAGCGTGAAAAATAATTACCAGGCCGGGCTTAAGGATTATGAGATGAAGGAAAAGATCGTTTCCGACCTTCGCGATTATCGGGGCTGGTTCAATTTCGACGAGATCGGAAGAATGATCAGCTTTGTCTATCAGCAGGTGGAGTTTGAAGATTTCAATTGAAGCATATTAATGCCAACTAGGGCCAAAACTCATTAATCGAAATAGATCCTGATTTTGGCTTCTTTTTCGTGCGCCACTCCGAAAGCGACAATCGGCAAACGTGAGTCATTTCAGCGGGTTAGATTTTATGAGTCTGGACCCTAATTATCTGAACATTAAAGGATTGTCTGGCCTCGTTCATTTCGCGGACATCAGGTGAAAAATACTGCAACGTCGAACTTGCCCGTCATCGCGGACGTTTGTCGCGGCGTCTACCAGACCGTTCAATAAAATCCTCAAATACTTCCCACCGTCTTCAGCCGCACGCGCGGGTGGATCTCGCTCTGCGATATCACCGGGGTCTGCGCGCGGAAGCGCTCGACGATGCCGCGCACGTACGGCCTTGTATGGGCCGAAGTCACCAGCACAGGGGATTCGCCCGCGCGCGCGGCGGCCTCGAAGGCGTCGCGCACCAGCGTGATGAACTCGGTGAGCTTCGACGGCTGCATGGCGAGCGAGCGGTCGTCGCCCTGACCGACCAGCGATTCCGCGAAGGCCTGTTCCCACGGCGCCGACAGCGCGATGATCGGCAGATAGCCGGAGGGGCTGGCGTGCTGGGCGCAGATCTGGCGGGCGAGCCGTGCGCGCACGTGCTCGGCCAGGATGGTCGGGTTGCGCGTCGAGGCGATGCCGTCGGCGATGCCTTCCAGGATGGTGGAGAGATCGCGGATCGAGACGCGCTCGGCCAGCAGGATTTGCAGCACGCGCTGGATACCGGAGACGTTGATGGTCGACGGCACGAGATCCTTGAGCAGTTCGGCCTGCTCCTTCGGCAGTTCCCGCAGCAGCTTCTGCACTTCGCCGTAGGACAACAGCTCCGCCATGTGGCCCTTGAGCAGTTCGGTCAGGTGCGTCGACAGCACGGTGGCGGCGTCGACCACCGTGTAGCCCTTCATCGAGGCGTCTTCCTTGAGCCCGGCGTCGATCCAGGTTGCCGGCAGACCGAAGGTCGGTTCGGTGGTGTGGGTGCCGGGCAATGCGACCTGGCCGCCCGCCGGGTCCATGACCATGTACTGCTCGGCGTATATCTGGCCGCCGCCGGCTTCCACTTCCTTGATCTTGATGACGTAGTTGTTGGCTTCGAGGTGCACGTTATCAAGGATGCGCACCGCCGGCATGACGAAGCCCATTTCGGAGGCCAACGAACGGCGCAGCGCCTTGATCTGCTCGGTGAGCCGGTCGGCACCGTCGGGTGAATTGACCAGAGACAGCAGCGCGTAACCGAGCTCGACCTTGAGGTCGTCGATGCGGAGCGCGGCGGTGATCGGCTCTTCCGCATCTTTCTTCTCGGCTTCGGCGACGGCTTCCTTCGCCACGGTCGCGGCCGCGCGCTTGCCGCGCTTGTCGACGATAAAGGCGAGCGCGCCGGCGCCGGCGCCGAGCGCCATGAACGGGATCATGGGGATGCCGGGCAGGAGCGACATGATCACCATCACGCCGCCCGCCATGCCGAGCGCCTGAGGATAGCCGGAGAGCTGCTTGAGCAGCGCCTTGTCGGCGGCGCCCGATACGCCGGCTTTCGCCACCAGCAGGCCGGCGGCGGTGGAGACGATCAGCGCCGGAATCTGGGTCACCAGGCCGTCGCCCACAGTGAGCACGGTGTAGGACTGCGCAGCCGCGGAGAAGGTGAGGCCCTGCTGTGCGATGCCGATGATCATGCCGCCGATGATGTTGATGAACACCACCAGCAGGCCGGCGATGGCGTCGCCGCGCACAAACTTGGAGGCGCCGTCCATGGCGCCGAAGAAGCTGCCTTCTTCCTCAAGCGTTTTGCGGCGGTCGCGCGCCTCCTTCTCGTCGATCAGGCCGGCGGAGAGGTCGGCGTCGATCGCCATCTGCTTGCCCGGCATGGCGTCGAGGTGGAAGCGGGCGGCCACTTCCGCGATGCGGCCGGAGCCCTTGGTGATGACCACGAAGTTCACCAGTACCAGGATCGCGAACACGATCAGGCCGATGACGTAATTGCCGCTCATCACGAAGTTGCCGAACGCCTGGATGACGTGGCCGGCGGCGCCGGGGCCTTCATGACCGTTGGCCAGAATCAGGCGCGTCGACGCCAGGTTCAGCGACAACCGCAGCATGGTCGAGATCAGGAGCACCGTGGGGAATGCGGAGAACTCGAGCGGCCCATGAATGAACAGCGACGTCATCAGGATCAGCACCGAGAAGATGATCGAGATGGCGAGCGAAAAGTCGAGCAGCAGCGGCGGCAGCGGCAGGATCAGCACCACCAGGATGGTGAGCACGCCGACGGCGAGGCCGAGGTCGCCGCGCTTCATGAGCGCGCCGACGTTCCCGAGACCTGCCAGGCTAATGCCTCGGATCCCCCCGGTGGGGGCGGAGGGCGCGGCGGTGGTGTCGCTCATACTGTCCTGGTTCCGCCACACGCCCGGCGGCTGGGACGCTTACAAAACGATGGTCATCAAACTGGTATGGGGCTGCCGAAAGTGGTGCCCCCGTAACGGCCGTGGTGAGCCAATACCCAGTCCCCAGGTAATATTTGCCCGGTTTATGGTTAGCGCAGGGTTAATGGAGGTAACCCCTTGTGCCGAAGGGCGAACGGTCCTCTCCCGGAGGCGGTTGAGAGCGCCGTCAGCGGCGCCCCGTGGCCGGGCAGGGCAAGGGGGAAGATCAGCCCGGCGGCAGCACGGTGTCGATCACGTGGATGACGCCGTTCGACTGTATGACGTTGGCGATCGTGACCCGGGCGGTGTCGCCCCTGGCGTCGATGACCCAAAGCTTGCCGTCCTTCACCCTGAAGGTGAGCGGCTTGCCCTCGACGGTCTTCAACGAGGCTTCGCCGATCGCTGACCTTAAGCGGTTGCGCGTGTGCTCACAATAATGAGGGCGGACTGCTTTCCGGTCACAGTGGGGCGCAACGGGCCCCGGTCCGCGTTGCGCCGATCGCAGCGGTCGCGTCGCCGTCCAGTGTCAGGAGATGGAATTTGCCGCACGCCGGGCAGCGCAGGCGTGCGCCGGGTATCGAGAGCGCATCGAGGGTGGCGTCATCGGTGATGCAGACGAAGCTGTTGGTCTCCGGGCAGCGATAACGCAATGCATCGTGCGGCCGTGCGACCGCCTGCGTCCAGGGCAACAGCGCGGCGGCATGGCTGTAGGCACTCGGGTGGATCAGCCCTTCGTCGTTGCTCGGGAATGTCATGGGAACCGTCGATTGTTGACGGGTTACCGGCGGGCAGCGGACGCTTAACACCCATGGCCGGCTCCGGTTCCGCAGAGCAGGATTGCACTGTTTCAGGCAGGGCGCGGCGGGAAGATGTGACGGCCGTCGGACCCGCGCCGCAGCGACTCCACCTGCTCCACGGCGGATAGCGGCAGGTTGCCGTAAAGATGCGGGAACAGGGCGCCGCCGCGCGAAGGCTCCCATTTCAGCGCGTTACCCAGGCGATCGGCGTCGACCGCAAGCAGCATCAGATCATCCTGACCGGCAAAATGTTTGTCGGCGGTCTCTGCCACCTGCTCGGCGGTGGAGAAATGAATGAAGCCGTCGGCAAGATCGATCGCCGCGCCCTTGAAAACGCCATCGCGCACGGCCTCCTGCCACAGCGAGGCGGGACAGATCTTGTAGATCATCGTCGGCATGGTCGCACCTCCGCGCCGGCAAGCGAGGTCGGTCAGTCTCGACGCTGCGACAGGCCGCCTCGTTCAATTCGGCAGACCGATTCACATTACGCGACGGCAGCGGGAATCTTCAACCGCGGCAACCCTGAGCGCGGTCCTGAAATAGATTTTTCACGGACCCGGCGGACAGCGCGGGGCTCGCCTCGATGCAGCGCCGCGTGTCGTCGAAAAAGGTGGCCGGTATCGGGGTCCCTGCACGGCACGGCCCCGTGCATGTCGCACAACATGGATATGCCCCGCCGCAAATTGACGGAGATATCATGTCGGATACTGAGCAATACCTGATCGAAACGGCGGACCGCTGCGTGCGGCTGGCCCGCATCGGGCGCGAGCTGGCCGCCGACCTTGAAGCGATGAGCAACGATCTCATGGCCAAGGCAGTGGAACTCGATACGGCCCGGGACAAAAACCCGGACAGGCACGCGGCGGATCGGCCTGAGAACAGCGACCGGAGTTGGAGGAAACCAGATAGCCCGGCAGTTGAGCCGGGCTTTCTGCTTTTCAGGGCGCGCGCTACAGGCCGCCCTCTGCCTCGCACATCTGCCCGACCGCCGCGGCCTCGCCAATCACGATGTTCCGGCGCCAGTAGCGCAGGTCGGTCGTGCCGGACGGATCCCGACCGGGCTCGAAACGCTCGAAAGGAGTCCAGCTCACGGCGTCCCCGGACTGCCGCACCGCCAGACCGGCAGCTTCGACCAATGCCACGCCACCGGCGACGTCCCAGAGATTGGGATACACGAAACGCGCGACCTGTAAGAGTCCGGCCGCGACCATCGCGCATTCGATCGCGGCCGAGCCCGTCTTGCGCGTGTCCCAGCTCCCGTCGTGATCGCCGAAGGCCGGCACGCCCGCCAGCCGGCGCCGCACCGCCGGATTGTGCTCGATGCTCACCTCGGCGCCGTCGAAGCGCAGCTTGCCGCCGGCATGCGCGTGATAGACGCCGGGGTGCAAGGCGTGGCTGATCGAGCACCACAGTGCGCCGACCACCGGCCGGCCCCGATGCAACACACCGATCGAGGCCGCGAAGATCGGGAAACCATTTACGAAGTTGGCGGTGCCGTCGACCGGATCAACCGCCCACACGACATCGTGGTCGCGTCCGGGGCGCTCGTCGATCTCCTCGCCAATGATGTCATGTTCGGGAAAAAGCCCGGCCAGCCGGGCCCGGATCAGGGTTCCCACCTTACGGTCGATCTCTGACACCGGGTCGCGCCATTTCAGCGCCTCCTCATCCTCCGGCGCACCGCCCTTGTAGTGTACTGCCAAGAGGCCGCCGAGAGCGGTGACGATTTCGGCGCCGGCAATACCCGCAAGCTCGGTCGCCACCTGCTCGATCGCGCGCAGGTCCCGGTCGGAAAGGGTATCCGCGCTCATGCGCTTTCCAGCCTGGCTTCGGTGTCCTGCTGGGCCGGATGCTTCCGGGGGACGAGGATATGGATCTGCTCATTCTCCAGCGCGATCTCGACGGCGAGCTTCTTGTCCTTGTTCTCGCAGGCCTCGTCGTCGATACGGTGGGGCGCATCGGCCCAGGTGAGCGCGACCTGGCGTCCTCTCCTGCCGGTTACCGGAGGTGGCGCGTCGAGCGGTGCCTCCAGCCATTCGATGAGCGCCTTGCGCCGGCCGGCCTCGAAGAAGATCACGTCGAGCATCCCGTCGCAGACGTCGGCCCTGGCGGCAATCGGCAGGCCCGGACCGGTGAACGGAATGTTCATGACCTCGACGCCAAGGAACTCGCCAGATACGGCGCGCCCATCGATGCTGACGCGGATGTCGACCGGCTCGGCAGCCTTGACGACCTTCTGAAGCAGCGCACGGCCCTTGCGCAGATTGTCAGCGCCCTCGGCCTTGTTGCGCTTGTCCGCCTCGCGCAAGAATGCGGCGAAGACACCTACTCCGAAGCCTTCCAGGAAGCGCGACGTACCCAGGTGCCTTTCACCGTTCCGATATCGAGTGGACAGGTGCGCTCGATATCCCAGCTCTCGACCAGTTCCTGCGGCGTGCCGGCGATGCCGAGCGAGCGTGCTGCGTTGTTGGCGGTGCCGAGTGGGAGCAGTGCCACAGGCACCGAGCGGTTGTGCAGCCTGGTGAGCACCTTGTCGATGGTGCCGTCGCCGCCGGCGACCACCACAAGATCGGACCTTTTCTTCAACGCGTTGTCCAGGTCATCGCTTTTGACCGCCACATAACGCACGTCCATGTCGGCGAGCTTCAGGGCGGCCAGCAGCCCTTCCTTGTCGTGGCCCGACGTGCCGGCGGCCGGATTGTGGCAGAGCAGGGCCCGCAGCCGCCGCTGACGGGGGGAGGTTCGCTTGGGATCCGGCATGGCATGCTGTCTTCATGGGCTGGCGCTGGCGATCCGGCACCATAAAGACATGGCCGGAACAGGTCCGGCCATGGTAGCGCAAAATCCGGTTCGGGAACGGACGTTACGCCGCGCCGCGCATGGGCTCGCCGCCGCCGTTCGCCGGCGGGATAGGGGCGCCGTCGGCGGCGTACTCGTTGAGCTTGTTGCGTAGCGTCCGGATCGAGATGCCGAGAATGTTGGCGGCATGGGTCCTGTTGCCGAGGCAGTGCCTGAGCGTCTCCAGGATCAGGTCGCGCTCGACCTCTGCGACCGTGCGGCCGACGAGATTGCGCGTGACCTGCCCGGCCGCCATGGCTGCATGGGCTGCAACATCCGTCCCGCGCGCCTGGTCGAGCCGGCCGCCGTCGGGCGTGAGAATGCCGTCGATGCCGATCTCCGGCCCGGTCGACAGCAGCACCGCGCGATGCAGCGTATTCTCCAGTTCGCGCACGTTGCCGGGCCAGCGGTGCAGGCTGAGCGCGCGCCGCGCTTCCGCCGACAAGGGCCGCACCGGCAGGCTGTTCACCTCGGCATATTTCCTGATGAAGTAATCGGCGAGCTCGTTGATGTCGGCGGGCCGCTGGCGCAGCGCCGGGATCTTCAGGTTCACCACGTTGAGGCGGAACAGCAGGTCTTCGCGGAATTTGCCCTCGCGCACCGCCTCGGTCAGGTTCAGGTTGGAGGTCGCGATGATGCGGATGTCGACCGGTACCGGCCGGTTGCCGCCGACGCGATCGATGACGCGTTCCTGAATGGCGCGCAGGAGCTTGGCCTGCAGCCGCACGTCCATCTCGGAAATTTCGTCGAGCAGCAGGGTGCCGCCGTTGGCCTCCTCGAACTTGCCGATGCGGCGGCCGAGCGCGCCGGTGAAGGCGCCTTTTTCGTGGCCGAACAGTTCGGACTCCAGAAGATTCTCCGGGATGGCGGCGCAATTGACGCTGATGAAGGGCTTTTTCGCGCGCGCCGAACGGCCGTGCAGATAGCGCGCCAGCACTTCCTTGCCGGTGCCGCTCTCGCCGGTGATCAACACCGAGGCGTCCGAGCCGGCGACCTGCTGCGCGAGCTTGACGACCTGCGCCATGGCGTCGTCGCGATAGATCATCTCGCGCGAGTCATCGGCGACGGCCGCCAGTACCGCCGCGATCAGGTCGGGATCCGGCGGCAGCGGGATGTACTCTTTCGCTCCGGCGTGGATGGCGGCAACCGCGGCGCGGGCGTCGTTGCTCACGCCGCATGCGACGATTGCGACATGGATGCGCTCGGCATCGAGCCGTGCGACCAGATCGCGAATGTCGAGCGCCACGTCGACCATCACCAAATCGGCGCCGCGGCCGGAGCGCAACACGGCGAGCGCCTGTGCGTTGTCCTCGGCGTGGGTGACATTCGCACCCTTGTCCATAGCGAGCTTGGTGGCGGCGGTGAGCTGCCCTTGCAGCGTGCCGACGATCAGGAGTTGCATGAGTTAGCTCCTTGCACTTCCATATCCCCTTCGATCAGCGAAGAGGCAAAGAGAGGCGGTATCCTGGTGAACGGCGTTCATCAGTTCTTCTCCGCCTTGATGATTTCGGTCATGGTCACGCCGAGCTTGTCCTCGACCAGCACGACTTCGCCGCGCGCAACCAGCCGGTTGTTGACGTAGATATCGATCGCCTCGCCGACCTTGCGGTCGAGCTCGATGACGTTGCCGGGCCCGAGATTGAGCAGATCGCCGACCTCCATGCGCGAGCGGCCGAGCACGGCGGATACCTGCACGGGAACGTCGAACAGCGCTTCCAGATCGGCGGCGCCATGGGTCAGCTGGTCGTCGCCGTCCTCCGGCGCCAGCGGGCCGCTGTCCTCGACGTTCGGCACGCTGCTGTTTTCGAGATCGGGCAGCGGCACTTCCTTGTTGTCGATATCATCCTCACTCATGGCCTGGCTCTCCGGAATTCACTGATCTCGTTGGCGTGGCGCGTTTCTCGTTTGCTCATTCGCTTGCGGCGTGGGCTTGCGCGTCGGCGCTGCGGGCAGTGATGTAGCGGCTGACAAGCTCGTCGACGGCGGCGCGGGTGGCGGCCTCGTCGCGGGTAATCCCGCCGTCGGCCCATTCCATGTGGCAGTCGCCGGGCGCAATCTGCGGGTCGGGATGGACGTCGAGCCGGCCCTCGAAACCCCGCCCCTGTGCGATTTCCATGAGCCTGTCTTTCGTGGCCTCGTAGATGTCGGCGCCGACATGCACCGTCACGCGCGGTGTGTTAACCAGGTGACGGAAGCTCTCGGTGGCGAGTGCCGTGATTTCGGCGAGCGGTTCGCGCGCGATCAGTTCGGGTGCGAGTTTGGACGCGACCGCGACCGCAACCTCGACAGCCTCGATCTCCAGGCGTGCTTCAATCGCCTTGAGCCCGCTTTCAATTCGCTCCAGTCCATTGGCGACCACGTCAAGTGTGGTCGCGATGTGGCGGGTGGCCTCGTCCTGGGCCTGGGCGTGACCAGCGGCAAATCCGTTGCGGTAGGCGACCGATTCAGCGTCGGCGCGCCGCCGCTCATGCTCGACCATGGTGATGGTCGGTTTTTCGCGGGCGGCGAAATCCTCGTCGAACAGATATTTTGCAGTCGCTTTCATGTGTTACCCGGTCAGGAGATTAGTAGATCAGTTCCTCGTCGCCGCGGCTCTTGGAGATCAGGATCTCGCCTCTGGCCGCCATGTCCTTGGCCATGTTGACCAGCGCCGCCTGCGCCTCGTCGACGTCGCGCAGGCGTACCGGCCCCATCGCCTCCATGTCGTCGGCCAGCATCTTGCCCGCACGCGAAGACATGTTGGTGAAGAAGAACTGGCGCACGGTATCGTTGGCGCCCTTGAGCGCGACCGCCAGCTTGTCCCTGTCGATGTTGCGCATCAGCGTCTGAGCCGAGCCGGCGTCGAGCTTGATCAGGTCGTCGAAGGTGAACATGAGCGCCTTGATGCGCTCGGCGGAATTGCGGTTTTCCGCTTCGAGGGACGAGAGAAAGCGGGTTTCCGTCTGGCGGTCGAAATTGTTGAAGATCTCGGCCATCACCTCGTGCGCGTCGCGCCGGCGGGTCTGCGACAGATTCGACATGAACTCGGTGCGCAGCGTCTGCTCGACGCGCTCGATCACCTCTTTCTGCACCGCTTCCATCCGCAGCATGCGGTTGACCACGTCGAGCGCGAGGTCTTCAGGCAGAATAGAGAGTACGCGGGCGGCGTGTTCGGGGTTCAGCTTGGACAGCACCACCGCCACGGTTTGCGGGTATTCGTTCTTGAGGTAGGTTGCCAGCACCTCTTCCTGCACGTTGGCGAGCTTTTCCCACATGTTGCGGCCGGCCGGACCGCGGATATCGTCCATGATGCTGTGGACGCGTTCCTGCGGCAGGTATTGCAGCAGAAGCCGCTCGGTAGCGTCGTGGTTGCCGAGCAACGCGCCCGAGGCCGACAGCCGCGAGACGAATTCGAGCAGCAGGTTCTCGACCGCGCTCGCATCGACGACCCCGAGCGAGGACATTATGAGCGAGATTTCCCGCAGTTCGTCGTCATCGAGCAAGTTGAAGATCTTGCCGCCGTATTGCTCGCCCAGCGCCAGCATCAGGATGGCGGCGCGTTCCGGCCCGGTCAGCGCACGTCCTTTTTCCCCGCCAGGCTGTCGCGCGGCGAGTTCGGCCATGAGGTCGCCGATTTCCTGCGGCACGTCGGCGTCGTCGGTCAATTCTGCTATTGACTGCATGGCTTAAGCGGCATTCTCGTGTAACCAGCTGCGGATGATGGCGACGGTTTCCTGCGGATTCTGATCGGCGAGTTCGCCAACCTTCTGCACCGACTTGGCGTGCACCTGTCCGTGCACCTGGGCGATATCGATCATCTCGGACGTGCGATTGGAGATAGCGACCTTTTCCTCGCTGCTGACCACCGAAACCTTGGGGCTGTTGTTGCCTTCACTGACGCCGAGCGCGCTGGCGACGCCGATGCGCCCGGCCTTGCCGGCGTCGGCGCTATCGGGCGTGACGATGCGGCGGACCAGCGGCCGCACCACGATGAGGAGCACCAGCAGGCCGAGCAGCGCCATTACGCCGAGTTCGGCGGCGCGCATAACGTCAGCCTTGGTCAGGTTCAGCATTGCCATCCAGCCGGTGGGCTGTTCGATCGGCTCCGGCGTCGAATTGGCAAAGCGCAGGTTGACGACCTCGACCTGATCACCGCGTTGGGTGTCGAAGCCGATGGCCGAGCGAACCAGTGCGGCGATACGGTCGATCTCCTCCTTGGAGCGCGGCTGGTAGACTGTCCCGCCCTGGGCATTCTTGGTGTAAATGCCGTCGACCAGCACCGCCGCCGAGACGCGCCTGAGGCGGCCGGGTTCGATGATCTCGGTCTTGCTGGTGCGGGAAATCTCGTAGTTGACCACTTCCTCGGTCTTGTGGGTGCGGTCGCCGACGGCGTTATTGGTCTGTCCACCTGCGCCCGTGCCGGGCAATTCGTTGCTCACCGAGACGGCGCCGCCGACGCGGCTGCGGCCACTGGTATCCTCTTCCTCGCGGGTCTGGCTCGATCGGACGACCCGGCTGTCGGGATCATACTTGTCGGTGGTCTGGGTAATCCGGTTGAATTCGAAATCGGCGTTGATCTGCACACGCGCGCGGCCGGGGCCAACGACCGAGTCGACGATGTTCTTGACCTCCTTGCGCAAACGTTCCTCGAACGCGATCTTGCGTTCGTCGGCGCCTGCCGTGGTGAGCGAATTGCCGTCGCCGGAACCGTCCGCGAGCAGCTTGCCGGTTTCGTCAACCACTGAAATCCGCTCGGGCTTCAGGCCGTTGACCGCACTCGCCACCAGATGGCGAATGGCGCGGACCTGCTGGGCCTGCAGGGAGCCGCGGACGTTGAGCACGATGGATGCGGATGGCTCCGCTTTTTCGCGCGAGAACAGCTGGCGCTGGGGCAGGACCAGATGCACGCGCGCGGCCTCGACCTGATCGATGCTGCGGATGGTGCGGGCGAGCTCGCCCTCGAGGGCGCGCAGGTGATTGATGTTCTGGACGAAGCTGGTGGCGCCGAGGGTGTCGGACTTGTCGAAGATCTCGTAACCGATGCCGCCACCCTTCGGCAGGCCGTCTTCGGCGAGCGCCATGCGCAGGCGGGCGACCCGGGACCGCGGCACCAGAATATTGGTGCCGCCGCTCTTCATCTCATAGGCCACGTTCTGGCGCTCCAGCTCCTTCACGATCGAGGCGGAGTCCTGGAGCGTAAGATCGGTGAACAACGGCACCATTTCGGGTGTCGTCATGCGCACCATGAGAAAGGAGAAGAACCCGACCAGGGCCAGCGTGACCGCGCCCATGGCGCCCAGACGCGCAGCACCCAGCGACTTCACAAAGGCCGTGAAACCTTGCACCGGTTTTTTGCCTCACCGCGAGCGGACGCCAAAAAGGGCGCCGACCCGGCAAGTTTTGCCCGGTGTATGGTTAGCGTCCGGTTAACATCCGGCAGCTTCACGGGAAAACGGCCAAGGAGCGGTGAGGGGCCACCTGCATGTCGCGCGTTGTTTGGTAGCCGAAACCTCAGGTAACGGCTTGGTGCTTTCGCCGTCGGCGGTGGCGACGCGGTCGGGGCGAGCCCATGGGGGATCAGAAAGCGGACTCATAATTGGTGCGGCGGCTCGGATCAGGCGCTTCCGAGGTTCGCTGTGTCGCTGAGTGCGGCGCGAAAACGAATACCCCTGGAGGTCCGAGCCGGGCTCAAAAGCGGCCACGACAGTCATAACCACCCTTGCCCAACGCCTCAAAAATGAGGATTGAGACGGCGATGCAACTGTAGCTCACCACTGCTTGTAAGGCAGGAACTTGCCGCTCATCGTAACCTTCACGCGGTCACCTTTCGGATCGGAAACCTTTTCGACGTGAAGATCGAAGTCGATTGCGCTCATGATGCCGTCGCCGAACTTTTCGTGGATCATCTCCTTGATCGAGTCGCCATAGACGTAGGTGATCTCGTGAAACCGGTAGATAAGCGGATCCTTGGAGACGGTTTCCGCTTCCTGCGCCTTCTTCGGCGGTCGTTGCAGCGCAATTTCCACATCCCTGGTGCGATTGCCGAGGTCGAGGAACTTCGCCACCTTGCCGGCCGCTTCGGCGGGAAGCGTGTTTTGGCCGAGGCAAGCGGAAATCACGAAGACTTCAGACATACCAGCGGCCCTGGAGATTTCCTCCCAGCTGGCGCCCCTGGCATATTTCGCTTCGATAATCGCTTCGACCATTTCCTCTTTTTTCATCATGTCACTGCACCTTTTGATCGTGGTTGAAAGTCCGGAAGGTTGAATGAATTGGTATTAACCGCCCCGTCTCCGTTGCCGGCACGGCAAGGGCGCGGCCGAGCAGGACGAGCAGCGGGCCCGGCAGTTTCTCCACCGCCACGCGCGCGGGCAGATCGATTATCAACTGCCGGATCTCGTCACAAAGCGCGGACGCATAAAGTTCAATGCGCGCACCGGCCGCCGACAATAGTGCCAGCGCACCCATGCGGGCGCTGGATGTTTCGGTCGGCATACGGGGGACGGATCGCATTGCTCGCCTCTAGTAGACGTCGGCCTGATAGCGGTCGTTCTTTTTCAGCGCCGCAATGAAGCGCGCCGCGTCTTCCAGGCTCTTCTTGCCGTGAGCGGCAACCACATCGATGAGCGCGCGCTCGACGTCTTTCGCCATGCGCAGCGCATCGCCGCAGACGTAAATATGTGCGCCGCGCTCGATCCACGCCCAAATGTCGCGGCCGTCATCGCGAATCCGGTCCTGCACGTATATCTTCTCCTCGCTGTCGCGCGACCAGGCAAGCGTCAGGCGCGTCAGATGCCCGGCGCGCTGCATTGCCTTGAGCTCCTCCTCGTAGAAAAAGTCGTAGTCGCTGCGCTGGTGGCCGAAATAGAGCCAGTTCGGTCCGGGCGCCCCGGTAGCAAGGCGCTCCTGCAAGAAGGCGCGGAAGGGCGCGATGCCGGTGCCGGGGCCGATCATGATGATCGGCTTGCCGGGATTGGTCGGCAACGCGAAATGCTGCGCCTTCTGGACGTAGACCTTGATCCTGTCGCCGGGATTGATG
This sequence comes from uncultured Pseudomonadota bacterium, assembly GCA_963773715.1. Classification (GTDB taxonomy): domain Bacteria; phylum Pseudomonadota; class Alphaproteobacteria; order Rhizobiales; family Xanthobacteraceae; genus Pseudolabrys. Next base: position 447,121 of record CAVZCM010000004.1, read on the forward strand.
CGTCCGCCAAGGAAGGTTGAGGCAACGCCGAGCCGGGCGCGGCCATTCAAGGAATAGCGCACGGCGTCGACCGTGAGCGAAACACGACCGGGATTTGCTTTCAGCGATGAGGAGATCGAATAGACGCGTGGCTGCAGCGGATCGAGCGACTCAATGAAGGCTTCCGGATCGGGCCGGATGCCGGGAAATTTTTCCAACGCCGCCAGCACATCGAGCGTGGCTGCATCACCATCGGGATCGCGGCCGTCGGCCAGCGCTTTCGCCTTCTGCCGGCGCTCCCCGCCGGTAATGTAGGAGATGAGCCGGAACAACATGTCCGGTGCCGGCGACAGAGAAACCTCGTCGATCAGCACCTCGCGCAGCGTGCGGTCACCGATCGGGAAATCCGGCGGAGCATCAAGCGCCCCGAGCACGGCATCAACCAGGCCCGGATCGTTGGCCGGGAAGATGCCGAAGGAGTCGCCAACTTCGTAATCGAGCCCGATATCCGCAAGGTCGAATTCGATGTGCCAGGTTTCCTTGTTCGAGCCCTCCTTGTTGAGGCGGCGGCGCGATACAAAGGTCGCGGCAAGCGGATTGTCGCGCGAACGCCCAGGTTCGCCGGGCAGCGTGGGCGCAGCGCCGGCGTCCTCCACGTCGATTGCAGGCGCTCCGCCGTCCAGCTCCTGATGGAGCTGCCTGAGCATGCGCGCGGTTTCCTTGCCACCGGGCACACAGAGATTCAGCCGCTTCTCTTTTCGGCCGAACAGCGCGTCCGCATAATCCTTGCAATTGTAGCCGCACTGGCCGCAGTCCTGCTGCGCCATGGCAGCCATTAATCGTCGCGGCAGCGGGCGACCTTCGGCAAGCATCATCCGGTCGGGGAGCGGCATCGCCGGGTCATGCCACGGGGCGCCGTCGTCGACTTCTTCCGGCGCCGACTCCGGCGCGTCGGCGAGATCAGGCAAGAGGCGCGCGACGTCCTGCTTCGACAGCGGCGTAACCCCGCCCTCGAGACCGAACAGACCGGCGAACATGCCGTCGAGCCACGCGCGCTGCTGGGGGGTGAATGGCGCGTTTTCCGGCAGAAAAGAGGGAATCGGCGGCCGCGGCGTGACGCTCATGCCATGACCTCCTGTTGCGCAGCCATCGCCTTCAACGCCTCGATCTCGTGGCGGCGGGCGAAGGCGAGGAAGCTCTCGTCGGGGCCGTCGCGGTGCGCGAGATAGGCGTGAAGCAGGCTCTCGATCAGCCGCGGCGCGTCTCCGGCCTTCACGTCACGATAGAGTTCGCGTCCGAGCGCGGCCGATGGCCCGAACCCGCCGCCGATATAGATGTGGTAGCCCTCAACCGGGTCGTCGTCCTCGTTCTCCTGAACCTTGCAGGCAAGCAGGCCGATCTCGCTGACGAAATGCTGCGCGCAAGAGTGATGGCAGCCGGTGAGATGGATATTGACCGGGCTGTCGAGCGCGACACGTGTTTCGCACCAGGCGGCGATATCCTCGGCATGGCGTTTGGTATCGGATGCGGCGAACTTGCAGCCGGCATTGCCGGTACAGGCGACGAGCCCGGTGCGCAATGCGTTGGCCTCGAGCGAAAGACCGAGCGCCTCGATGCGTTCCCGTGCAGTGCTCACCTTTTCAGCCGGCACGCCCGAAATCAGCAGGTTCTGCCAGACAGTGAGCCGGATGTCGCCGTCACCGGACTCACGCGCGACCTCGGCCAGGCCGCGCATCTGGTCCCCCGTTATGCGGCCGACCGGCAAGGCGACGCCGAGCCAGTAAAGCCCCGCCTGCCTCTGTTCGTGAACGCCGATATGCGCGGTGCGCGAGAACGCCGGCCGCCGCTCGACCGCGCCGGGCGCTGCGCGGTCGAGCTTTCGGCCCAGTTTCTCTTCCACCAGCGCGAGGACGGCCTCGACGCCAAGCCGTTCCAGCACGTATTTGAGCCGGGCCTTGTTGCGATCGGTGCGATCGCCGGTGTCGATGAACACGCGCACTACCGCGTCGGCCACCCTGGTGGTGTCGGCCGGCTTCACCAGCACGCCGGTGTCACCGGCGAAGCTGTGGTGGCCGGTAAGTCCGCCGAGGCAAAGCCGGAACCAGATTCCCGGCTCAAGGCCGAAGCCGTCCTTCACCGACACCGCCTGGAGGCCGATGTCGTTGGTGTCCTCCAGCACCGGGATCAGGCCGGCGCCGTCGAAGGCGACATTGAACTTGCGCGGCAACCCGTAGAGCGCGCGTTCATTGAGGATGTGGAAATGCCATTCGCGCGCGTAAGGTCGGGTATCGATCAGCTCCTGCGGATCGATACCCGCGGTCGGCGTGCCGGTGACGTTGCGGATATTATCGGCGCCCGAGCCGCGTGAACACAGGCCGAGATCCTGCACCGCTTCGACCATCGCAACCGCGTTCTTCGCCTCGATCTCGCGAATCTGGATGTTGGCGCGCGTGGTCACGTGTGCATAACCGCCGCCATAACGTTCGGCCAGATCGGCCAGACCATCGAACTGGTGCGCCTTCAGGATTCCGTTGGGAATGCGCAGGCGGCACATGTAGGAATTCTGATTTGGCGCAACATAGAACAGGCCGAAATAGCGCCAGCGGAAATTGTCGGGCGGTTTGGGATATTCGTTGCGGTCGGCGAAATCCTTCAGCCGACCGTAAGTCTCGAACGGATGCTCGTCGCGCTTGAATTTCTCCGGATCGGACAGCTTGCTGCCGGCGGCCAGCACACGATTCTGTGCCCGCAAGGCAATTGCATCGGGCCCTGCCGGTTCGGCCGCAGTCGCCGACGCCGGCGCTGCGTCGCCGCCCAGGCCTCTCGCCGTTTTGGCGATCTGCAGACCGGCAACAAACCCTTCCAGGTAGCGCTTTTGCTGTGGTTCAAAATCGCCTGCTGCTTCCTCGCCGTTCGATTCGGCTTCCGTCATCCTCTCGGCACCCGTTCGCTGACTGCTTCCCGACCTTGGCGAGCAATCGTCATGCCAAGCACTAACATAATGAAATTGCGATATTTTTCGCGAGGTACGGAAGGGGCTGCTTGAAAATTACGCAGTGCCGCAAGATTTTTGCGCATTGCAATAATGACAATCGCCAGCTGCGCCTCGTGCCGCACAAGCCCTGCAGAGCCGCTAAATCACGACTTCTGCGCTACGCATGCGGAACGCCGTGCGCGTCCGCGACACGATTTCGCACTTGGCACGCGGATTGCTCCGACAACCACGCAAGCCGGCTTTGCAACGGAAAAAAGGGGGTCCCGTGTCCTATCTCGTCCCAACGGAATTCGTCACCAAGATGGTCGACGCTGGCGAATCGAAAGTCTTCATGTCGACCCGCGACACGGTTGTCCGCGCGTATATGGCCGGCGCCATTCTGGCATTGGCGGCCTGGTTCGCGATCACGATCAGCGTGAAGACCGGCCAGCCGATCGTCGGCGCGGTGCTTTTTCCGGTCGGTTTTTGCATGCTGATCCTCCTGGGCTTCGATCTCTTGACAGGCGTGTTCGTCCTCACGCCCCTGGCCTGGCTCGACAAGCGGCCGGGCGTGACGATCAAGAGCATCCTGCGCAACTGGGGCCTGGTCTTTGTCGGTAACTTCGCGGGCGCGCTTACCGTCGCTTTTTTCATGGCGTTCACGACAACGTTCGGCTTCACGCAACCGCCGGATAAGGTGGGCACCGTGATCAGCAACATCGGCGAGGGGCGCACGCTCGGCTACGCGGCGCACGGTACCATGGGCATGATCACCCTCTTCATGCGCGGCATGCTCTGCAACTGGATGGTGTCAACCGGTGTCGTCGGTGCCATGATCTCGACGACGGTGCCGGGCAAAATTCTGGCGATGTGGATGCCGATCCTGGTGTTCTTCTACATGGTGTTCGAGCACTCCGTCGTGAACATGTTTCTGTTCCCCTCGGGCCTGATGCTCCATGCCCCATTCTCGATCCTTGACTACCTGATCTGGAACGAGATTCCGACAGTGCTCGGCAATCTGGTCGGCGGCCTCGCGTTCACCGGCCTCACTCTCTACGCCACCCATGTGCGGACGGCGCCCAAGCGCGTCGCCCCGCTCAAGGCTGCCGCCTGACAGCGGTTTGCTGCTACCGTAGAACCTCAACCCATTCGGGTTGAGGTTCTTTTTTTGGCCAGGACATGTCAGGCTCCCTCGCGATATCGATCGGTCAGCACTCCGATAAAGGCCGCAAGGAGATCAATCAGGATTTCCACGGCGCGCTGATTCCGGGGGCTCCGATCCTGAGCCTGAAAGGCATCGCCATCGTTCTCGCCGACGGGATCAGCAGCAGCGATGTCAGCCATATCGCGGCCGAGTTGGCGGTCAAAAGCTTCCTGTCGGACTACTACTGCACGTCGGACAGCTGGTCGGTCAAAACGTCCGCGCAGCGGGTGATCGCGGCTACCAACGCCTGGCTGCACGCACAGACCCGCCAAAGCCGGTATCCGCACGAGCGCGACAAAGGCTACGTCTGCACGCTCAGCGCCGTCATCATTCGCGCAAGCACTGCGCATCTTTTCAATGTCGGCGACACGCGGATCTACCGGGTCGCGGGCAAGACCCTCGAACAGCTCACCGAGGACCATCGGGTTACGGTCTCGTCGGAACAAAGCTACCTCGGCCGTGCCCTCGGCGTGAACCATCAGGTCGAGATCGACTACCGGGCCATTCCGGTCGAAAAAGGTGACGCCTTCGTGCTGGCGACCGACGGCGTCTACGAATACGTGAACCCGCGCTTTGTCGCCGACACCATCCAGCACGGCATCGATGACCTGGATGGCGCCGCCCGGACCATCGTCGAGGAAGCCTACAAACAGGGCAGCCACGACAATCTGACCGTTCAGATCGTCCGGATTGACGAATTGTCCGCCGGACAGCCGGGCGACATCATCGGGCAACAGGCCGAGCTGCCATGTCCCCCGTTGCTGGAAGCGCGCGCCGTCATCGACGGTTATCAAATCGTCCGGGAAATCCACGGCAGCAGCCGCAGCCACATATATCTGGCGATCGACACTCTCGACGGCGAGGCCGTCGTCGTCAAGACGCCGTCCATCGACCTGAGCACCGATGCGGCGCACTTGCAGCGATTCCGAATGGAAGAATGGGTCGCGCGCCGCATCAACAATGCGCATGTGCTGAAGCCGCGCGAGCAGTCGAGAAAGCGCAGTTACCTGTATGTCGTAACCGAATACGTCGACGGACAGACGCTGAAGCAATGGATGACCGACAATCCAAAGCCGGAACTTGAAACCGTGCGCGGCATCGTCGAGCAGATCGCCAGGGGCCTGCAGGCATTCCACCGAATGGAAATGCTGCACCAGGATATCCGGCCCGACAACATCATGATCGACCGGAACGGCACCGTGAAAATCATCGATTTCGGCTCGACGCGTATCTCCGGCATTGCCGACGATCCGATTCCGGGTATCGCGACCGACATCCTGGGTACGGTGCAATACACCGCGCCCGAGTACTTCCTGGGCGAAGGCGGGTCGCAGCGTTCGGACATCTTCTCGCTCGGCGTCATCGCCTATCAGATGCTGACCGGACGGCTGCCCTATGGGGCGGCGGTGCCGACAGCAACGACAAGATCGCGACAACGAAAATTGAGATACAGGTCCGCACTCGACGCCAACCGCGAGATTCCGGCCTGGATCGATGGAGCCCTCAAGAGGGCCGTTGATCCGGATCCGAACCGTCGCTACGCGGAATTATCCGAGTTCACATACGACCTTCGCCACTTTGACAGGAGGAACGATCCTCATACATCGCCGAGGCCGCTCATCGAGCGCGACCCACTGTTGTTCTGGCAGTGCGTTACCGCAATCCTGCTGATTGTCATTTTATTCCTGCTGGCCAGCAGGTAGATGAAGGGTCCGCCCGGAGTCAAACCCGTCAATGCCCGGACGAGGCGCATGCTTTCCGGTTTTGCTCCGCAAGCCGACATTATGGCGGTGCTTGCACCGGCAGGATTTGGCCGGCCGACGTTACGCTGATGAGGAACCGGCATCCCGAGGCGAACAGTTCTTCCGCAATTAGGACCGCAAACGCGGCGCCCACCGCGCATCCCACGATGCCGTATTCGTGGACGTCGTGACGAAAGGCGTAGAGGTCGGTATGATAGCAGGCCCACCCCGAATGGCGCGTGGCGCGCCCCGTGGCGCGCAGATATCGGACGATGTCACCGTCGGGATCGAGAATGCAGACTTCCGGAACGGAAAGGACAGGGACGCCCTTTTGGCGACGGGCCTCACGCAAGAGATTCTCGGGCGTGAACGCCGAAGAAGCAGAGAAATGCTTGTTGGAAAGGATCGGCGGCTTTTCCATATCGCTCACTGGAATGTTCCTGGCGCGTTTGCGTGCTTACCCATTCAACGGCTTGGTCGCTGACAATACGATGAATGCTACCCCGATCGTTGACTTGCGACCAAGCTGCTGGTGGTTAGGGGCGATCATCCGTGCTGCAAGACCGCAGGGCGAGCAACCGATACCGGATGCTGCAAAGGCGGCGATGCCACTTGCGTCGAGGAGGAGGCCCGAAAGGCAAATCTGGATAGATGCTTGCCGGTGGGCTTGCGAACGGCGTCACGCATGGCCTGCTTCAAGCCTGCTCATGGTTTGTAGGCCGCATCCTTCCTCCAGCCATGGAGGCCGGTTTGCAGCATCACCACATTGTCGCACCCGGCAACCCGCAATGCGAACGCTGCCTGGCCGAAAGACTGCCGGTGTTACAGAATAGGATGACCTTCTTGTCCTTTGGGATTTCGTTGATACGGGTCAGTACTTCGCGCCATTCGATATTGCGCGCGCCCGGAATTGAACCCTTGGCGAATTGCTCGGCATCGCGCGTGTCGATGAAAACGACTCTTATCGAAAATCTCCTTTGAGAGCTGCTGCGGGACGATAATGCCAGCCTCGTAGGCGCGAGAACTCCATATACTCCTGCATGGCCTCAACGGCCGGGCTCTCGGCAACAGCCGGGCTTGCCAGAATTGCTGCAGCCATAATGGCTGTGAAGACGCGGTTCATTACGGCCATAAGTCCACTCCTGGTTTGTCTGATATTATGTTGCTGAGTTGGATCGGGCGCAGGTTCAGAACGCCATGATCTTATCCGCCTCGAACGTCGCAACTGCTAGTTCATCGCATGGTGCTGCGGCGCGCACCCGCCATAAGAGCTGCGTCGTCGAAACCCCGTGCGATCCATGGGCAGGTTCCGCACAAGAGGACTTCACCCTTGCTTGCGAGGACCCGCTTCAGCATCCGTTCGACGTTGTAGTAGCCCTCCGGAGTTTCTGCCCTGCCTTGGCGGCGACGACCGAGTTCGCCATGAGAAAGATGGTCACCGCCGTTTGCGGCTCCTTCTTCAGGAGGGCATGAGCAAGTCGGAGCGCGTTGTAGACGCGCTCGGTGCCATAGGGCGGATCGTTGACGATGAAGAGAGCTTTCATCTTCAGGTCCTTTCATGCTGCAGCACTGATGGTTTGGTCGTCCACCGGCAGGCCGGCTTCGTTCCACCGCTCCATCCCTTGCCGCAGGACGCTGACATGGACGAAGCCCGCATCGCGCAGCGTCTGTGCCGCCACCGCGGAACGTTTGTCGGTCCGGCAGATGAGAACGATCGGCTCGGACTTCGAAGCCCGGCGAGCTCTGACAACCGCCCGCTCAACTCGGCGACGGGAATATTCCGCGCGGTCGCGATATGACCCAATGGCCCAGCGAATTCGTCGACGCCCCGCACATCAATGAGGGTGCCGGCTCCGCCGTCGTCGAGCCGCCGCTTGAGATCGCCAGCCTCGATCCACGCAAACGGCCTGCGCAAACGCCGGATCAGACGCGGCAGCAGTGCAATCGCCGCAAGCAGACCCAGTGCGAGCATGCCGTAGCGCACCGCGTCCGTCTCACCGGTCAGTGCCCCACGTCCGGCATAACCCAACCAGGTGTAGGCAGCCGCGCCGGGCGCCATGCAGATAGCGGATGCGATGACATAATAGTGCAGCGGAATGCGCGTGAGCCCCAGCACGTAGTTCGACAGATTGAAGGGAAACAGCGGGACCAGTCGCACGAACGCGACGAAGCGCCAGCCCTCCGCATCGACGCCGTCGATCAATCGCTTCAAGAGCCCTCCGGCCTTGCGGGCAACCCAGTCTCCCGCGAGGTACCGCGCGATCAGGAATGCGAACGTGGCGCCAACGGTGGCACCGGTCAGGTTCCAGAGGGTCCCCCAGACCGGCCCGAACAACGCGCCGCCAGCGAGTGCGAAGACCGCGCCCGGCGCGAAAGCGACTGTCGCGAGAGCGTAAAGAACAATGTATCCGACCGGCGCCCACAAACCGAGCGAACCGAGCCAAGCGTCGAGCGTCGCCAGATCGATCCGGTCGCGATGTAATGCGGCCCACCCGACCGCCGCGACAAGCAACAGCAGGAGTGCGAAACGTGGCAACAGGCGGCGCGCGCTCATCGTTCGGCCTCACGATGTCCGAGCGGGTAGGCGCCGGTCTTGCCACGGAAGGGTTGAATCAGCATACGATCGAGCCCGAGCTCGCGCGGTTCGCGGAACTGCTCGATGCCGATCGTCATGGCCTCGTGACCAGCCGCCGGCTGCGGCCGGTAGGTGCCGAACAGACGATCCCACCACGGCAAATTGAATCCAAAATTACTGTTGGTCTCACGCACCAGGATCGAATGGTGGACGCGGTGCATGTCCGGGGTCACCACGATCCAGCGCAAGATGCGGTCTATCGTCAATGGAATGCGGACATTGCCATGGTTGAACATCGAGGTGGCGTTGAGCAGCACCTCGAAGATCAGGACCGACGCAGCCGGCGCGCCGAGAGCGGCCACCACGGCGAACTTGATCAGCATCGACAACAAAATCTCGATCGGATGGAAGCGCAGACCGGTGGTCACGTCGAATTCGAGGTCCGCATGGTGCATGCGGTGGAGCCGCCACAGCACCGGTACGGCATGGAACAGGACATGCTGGAGATAGATGGCGAGGTCGAGGATCGCCACCGAGGCCACCACACCGACCCAGGCCGGAACCCCGATCATGTTGAACAGGCCAAAGCCGCGGGCCTCTGCAAGCAGGGCAACGCCCACGACCGTTGTCGGAAACAGAATACGAACCAGCAGCGTATCGACTACGACGACGCCGAGGTTGTTGGGCCAGCGCCAACTGCGTCCGATCGCCTGCCGCCGCCGCGGGACGACAAATTCCCAACCCGCCATGACGATGAACACGCCGGCAAACGCGGCCAGCCGGATGAACGGTTCATAGGCAAACAAGTCGTCGCTCATGGGCTCGGACCGGTTGACAAAACTGCTGGGACGACTATAATTCAATTATTCACTTGAATAAGCTATAATGGAAATTTCGGCATGTCAACGCTCGGTCCAAAGCTGGTGCTGTTCGCCCAGTTCGCCGCGGTCGCTAGATCGCTCGGACATGTCCATCGCTTGGAGCTTCTGGAGCAATTGGCTCAGGGCGAGCGCAGCGTTGACGTGCTGGCGGACCGCACCGGCCTGTCCATCGCCAATGCCTCGCAGCATCTCCAGCATCTTCGGCGCGCCGGGCTGGTGACGAACCGCCGTGAAGGGAAGTTCATTTATTACCGGCTCACCGACGATGCCGTTCTCGGCGTGCTGGCGGCGTTGCGAACAATCGCCGAGCGCAACATCGCCGATGTCGAGCGTGTCGTGCGCAGCTATTTCGACCGACGCGACAGCATGGAGGCCGTATCGCGCGAGGAGCTTCTGGAGCGATCCCGGGCAGGTACAGTCACGGTTCTCGATGTCCGCCCGGAAGACGAATTCACACTGGCGCATCTACCCGGCGCATTGAACATTCCATTGCGCGAACTTGAATCCAGGCTTGGCGACATCGATCCGAAGCAAGAGGTCGTCGCCTACTGTCGCGGTCCATATTGTGTGTTGTCCTATGAGGCCGTCGCGCAGCTCCGCGCGCGCGGATTTAAGGCGCGGCGACTGGAAGACGGCCTTCCGGAGTGGCGTGCCGCCGGGCTAACTGTTGTAAGTGGAAATGGCTGACCGTCCGAGTGGCGGCCCAGCGATCGGTGCAAGTCGTCTTGGCCTGCCTGGCGAACGTCGGCTTTGGGTCACACCCCGGCAATGCTCCGACCGAACGCGTGCTTTCCGGGGTTGCCCCGCACGCCGACATGCCCAGGGCCATGGCGCGATGGCGCTCCGGGACCGCGCGCGCGGTGGCGAAAACGAAAACGCCGGCCTCTACGGGCCGGCGTTCGACTTCTTCGGAAGTGGGGACCCGGCTACTGCCGGTATTGCTGGATGCGCGTGGTGCGCAGGCCCGCGAGGCCGTGCTGGTCGATCGAGTACTGCCAGGAGAGAAATTCCTCGACGGTCAGCGTGTAGCGCGCGCAGGCTTCCTCGAGGGAGAGAAGGCCGCCGCGCACGGCCGCTACGACCTCCGCCTTGCGGCGGATGACCCAGCGTTTGGTACTCGGCGGCGGCAGGTCCGCGATGGTGAGCGGACTACCATCGGGCCCGATGACGTATTTGACCCTCGGGCGATGGGGCTCTGTCATAGGGATATACTCACAACTCGACTGACGAATACTGGACGGAAAATACCCGTCGTGACTTAAGATTTGCCTAAGCGTGGCAACGTATCCGGCGGCTGTTTGCGCCTCTGCCGCTAACGTTTTGGTTACGGATGGATCATGCGATCCATTTTCCGGCGGCGCAAGCGGCTTGCCGGCCCCGGTAATATGGGAAGCGCGCCGGGATTTCGGGAGCGTGGAGGCCATAAAAACGTGGCCGGAGGGCCCAGATTCGGCGCTCAAGGCGGCGCCCGCCGGCTCAGGCCCCCGAGCGCACAATGCGCTTGACCTTGTCGATGGTGTAGCCCTGTCCGTTGACCGTCAGCGTCGGCGGCGATTCCGTCAGGTCGACGGAATCCACCGTACCCTGCGCCTCGGTCGAGATCGCGACCGACTGCTGGTTGGCGTCGGTGGCGGTGACGCTGATGGTGTAGGGGCCGTCCGGCCGCTGGACGCCGTTGTTGCTGCGGCCATCCCAGGTAAAGCTCTGGGTGCCGGAATTGAGCGAGACCGTGCCGGTGTACACGGTCTGGCCGGTCTTGTCCCTGATGGTCAACGAGCCGGTCGCCGGCCTGGTGCTGGTCAGATTCCATTTGGCACTGCCGTTGGCGAGAGAGCTCGTGGCGCCGTCCACGACCACCGTCGAGCCCACGTAATCGAGCGCCGTGGTTGCCTGCGCGCTCTGCTGCAGTGCGACCAGCGTCTTGAGCTGATCGTTCTGCTTCATCTGCTGCTCGACCTGGGCGAACTGCACCAGTTGCTGGGTGAACTGGTTGGTGTCGAGCGGATCGAGCGGGTTCTGGTTCTTGAGCTGCGTGGTGAGCAGCGTCAGGAACGTATTGAAATTGTCGGCGATCGACACGGTATTGGTGGCAGCGCCTGCGCTTGCGGCGGCCGCCGACGTTGCGGTGACTCCTGTATTCGCGACGGGAGAGACGGTCATGGCAGATCCTCAGACCCGGATATCGACGCCGCCGACGCGGCCGAGATAACGGCCGTAGCCGTTGGGAATGGCCTCGGCGGCGGGCGTCTCGTCATTGAGCAAGATGTGGCCGGCGTTGCCGCCGCCGGATTGTTGCTGCTGTTGCTGCTGCTGCTGACCGGCAAAGGAGTCGCGCAGCGAAAATTGCAGACCGTTGTCGGCAGTCTTGAACCCGGCGTCCTGCAGTGCGCGCTGCAGGCCGGTGGCATCACGCTGAAGAAGCGCGAGCGTGTCCTTGCGGTCGGCGATCAGGTGCGAACTGATCTGGCCGTCCTTGTCGACCGAAAGGCGGACGTCGACGCGGCCGAGCTCGGGCGGATCGAGGCGGATCGAGAAGTCGTTCCTGCCGGCGGTGGCGCGGGCGGCTATGGCGACCGCCACGCCGGCGAGCGGCACTGGCGCCGGCGGCGGCGCTTGCGGGGGCGGAGCAGCGGTGTTTGCAGTGGCTTGTGACGTGTGCTGGCTCGCCGGTTGAGGAATGTTGATGTTTTGCGCGGCGCTGTTCGTCGCCGCCGCCGCGCTGTTCGGCGCAGGGGCGGCGCCGTTGCCGGCGTTTTCGGGCAAGGCGATGCGCGGGGCGTCGAGCGGTTTTTCGCCACGCGCGGCGGCGACGGATTTCTGCTCCGCCGTCTTCTGATTGCCGTCGGCAAGTTCCGGCTTCGGTGCGGAATCGACCCTGGTGTTCGGCGTCGAGGGCTCTTTCGTTTCCGGTGTCTGCGCCTGCTGCGTGCCTGATGCCGCCTGGTCGGGCTTGACGGCGAGCCTGGCGGCGGGGCCGCCGTTGTCGCCGACGCCCGACAGGGCGTTCGGCACCGCCCTTGCTTTCGATGATGCGTCGTCGCCCTCGGTTTCACCCTGGTCCGGACTAGCTGCAGCCTGCGCGGCGGCGGCGACGATCGCACCTGTGGTGGCGGGCGTTTGCGCCTGCGCGTTGGCTGTACCCTGCGGGGTCGCGATCTGCCCGGCGGTCGGATCGGGCGCTGCGGGCGTACCGTTGTTCGCCACGGCGTCGGCCAGCACGGTCGCATCATCGCTCCCGGCGGTCTCGTCCTTTCCGGTCTTGCCGGCCTTCTGCCCCTCGGCCGGAAGCGGCTCGAACCCGGGGGTTACCCCGGCCCTGGTTTGTTTGGCAGGCGCGGCGTCATCGTCCGCTTTCGGTGCCTGTTCGCCAGATTTGGCCTCCGGTTTGGCGGGCGCGGCGTCAACGTCCGTTTTCGGTGGCTGTGCGCCGGATTTGGCCTCTGATCTGGCCTCGCTTCGGTCCGCAACGTCCTGCCCGGGGGGCCGGTCGGTCCCGGCTTCCTGCCGGTGCTTCGCCGGCTTGCTCTCGGCCGGGGGCTGCGCCGGCGGCGGTGCCGCTTCATCCCGGCTTGCCGTCTTCTGCGATGCGGTTTCCCGGTCGCGGGCCGGCGGTGGCGGCGGCGGCGCAGCGGAGTCGTCAATCAGGCTCTCAAACGGCGAATTTGCCCCGTTCGCCTCGCCCGAACGGGGCGCGCCGGCGCGGGTCGGAGGCAGGCTGTGGCGCTGAACGGCTGCTTCTGACGCGACTTGTGGCACTGCAGGGACCTCCGGATATCCGCCCTCGGGGTTTGCAATCGCCGGGCCAGCCGCGCCCCCGGTATAATCATGTTTGTTATCAATGGCTTGGCAGAAGAGGCGGCTCCGCGCCGCCGTCCACCCGGCAGCGCCTGCAGGCCCGGCCCGGCAAGATTTGCCGCATTTGCCGGTCTCCCGCCTCCGTTCGGGGTAGAAACGGTGCCGGAGGCCGTGCTCATTGCGCCACCTCCCCCGGCACCTATAGTAAGAAGCATCATGCCCAACAGCCTCGACCTTGCCGGCCGTCCCGAAGCCACCCGTGTCGTCGTCGCCATGTCCGGCGGTGTCGACTCCTCGGTGACGGCGGCGCTGCTCAAGGCCGAAGGTTACGACGTGATCGGCGTGACCCTGCAGCTCTACGACCACGGCGCCGCCACTCACCGCAAGGGCGCCTGCTGCGCCGGCCAGGACATCTACGACGCCCGCCGCGTCGCCGAGCGGCTCGGCATTCCGCACTACGTGCTCGACTACGAGAGCCGCTTCAGGGAAGCGGTGATCGACCGCTTCGCCGAGAGCTACATCCACGGCGAGACGCCGGTGCCGTGTGTCGACTGCAACATGGCGATCAAGTTTCACGACCTGCTCGACACCGCGCGTGAACTGGGCGCCGCCGCGCTCGCCACCGGGCATTACGTCGCCTCGCGCGCGCTGCCGACCGGCGGGCGCGGGCTCTTCCGCGCGCGCGAAGCGGAGCGCGACCAGAGCTACTTCCTGTTCGCCACCACGCGCGCGCAGCTCGATCTGCTGCGTTTCCCGCTCGGCGAGCGCACCAAGGCCGAGACGCGCGAGCTCGCGCGTGAATTCGGTCTGGCGGTCGCCGACAAGCACGACAGCCAGGACATCTGCTTCGTGCCGACCGGCCATTACGCCGAGGTCATCGAGCGGCTGAAGCCGGGCGCGGCGGAAGCGGGCGCCATCGTCGACCTCGACGGCCGCGAGCTCGGCGCGCATTCCGGCATCATTCATTATACCGTCGGCCAGCGCCGCGGCCTGGGCGTGGCCACCGGCACGCCGCTTTACGTGGTCCGGCTCGACGCCGAGCGCCGCCAGGTCGTGGTCGGGCCGCGCGAGGCGCTGCGCATGAGCCGCATCCTGCTGCGCGACATCAACTGGATCGGCGACGGTCCGCTCGACGCGGCGCTCGCCGGGGACCGGCGCGAGGTGTTCGTCAAGGTGCGTTCGACCCGGCCGCCGCAGGCGGCCTGGTTGCACCGCAGCGGAGACGGCTACGCGGTCGATCTTGTGGACGGCGAGCACGGCGTTTCGCCCGGCCAGGCCTGCGTGTTTTACGATGCGGCGGAAGGGCAGGCCCGCGTGCTGGGCGGAGGATTCATCCGCAGCGCGCTGCCGGCGGGAGAGGGGTTGCCCACCGCCGACCGCACGATGGCGGCCGCCGGTCTGGGCGGCTGATCCAAAAAGCTGTAATGGTAGGGAAAAGCGGGAATTTCCGTTTCCCACGGAACAAATGACTGCAAGGCGGCTTCTGAGTCAGGAGTTGCGGGTCGGAGCGTGATGGATACGGGGGCGGACCTGAACCGGCACAGCGTCGAGCGCGCCTATGCGCGCTGGGCGCCGGTTTACGATTTTGTGTTCGGTGCGGTGTTCGATCCCGGCCGCCGCGCCGCCATTGCGGCCGCCGAAGAGATCTGCGGACCGTCCGGTGGACGCATCCTGGAAGTCGGTGTCGGCACCGGCATCTCGCTCCCCGATTATGCGTCCATCAACCGGCTGGTCGGCATCGACCTGTCCGAGCCGATGCTGCGCAAGGCGCGGGCGCGGATCAGGGAGCGCCGGCTCGGGAATGTCGACGCGCTGGCCGTGATGGACGCCGAACATCTGGCGCTGCCCGACCAGGCGTTTGACGTGGTGGTGGCGCAATTCGTCATCACCACCGTGCCGAATCCGGAAGCGACCCTCGACGAGTTCACCCGCGTCATCCGGCCCGGTGGCGAGATCATTCTGGTCAATCACATCTGCACCGAGGCCGGCGCGCGCTACCTCATCGACCGGACCGTCGCGCCGCTGGCGCGCCGGCTGGGCTGGCGCACGGAATTTCCGTTTGCGCGGCTCGCCAACTGGGCCAAACGTCACGGCGGCGTGCGGGTGATCGAACGCCGGCCGATGCCGCCGTTCAATCATTTCTCGCTGATCCGTTTCGAGCGCCTGACCGATCCGGTCACCGCGACGGCGGCGGAGTAGGGCGGAACCATCCCCGTTGCCCGGCGGTTATCCTTCGGCGGCGCAGGCGCGCCGGCGAAGGAGGCGACGATGCGGGCGAAAATTCCGCTTTTCGGAGCGGCCGTCGTGGCGGGCGCGTTGTTGATGCCGGCACTGGCCGCCGCGCAGGCGCCACCGGACGTGAACGACCGTGTTGCGCCGAAAGAGAAACTGAGCGGCCCGAAGGACTGCGTCCGAACGCGTGCCACGACAGGCGAGGGCGTCGATATCAAGACGCCCGAGGGGCGCCCGCTCAGCGAGCAGCTCGCCGACGCGCAGGGCGTCATATGCCCGCCGCCGGACACCGACCCGGAAATGAAAAAGCCGGCCCCGGGCGGCGGCGTCACCCCGGTCATCCCGCCGCCGGGCAGCGACAAGGACCACCTGGGCGTCGAGCCGAGATGACCGCATTTGCCCTGAAAACGGAGCGCACCGTCGGGTGTGGCCGGCTTGCTTGACAGGCTTTGCCCGCGCTCCCTATATCCCCGCATCCCGGCGCCCGCGGCGCCGGTTTTCCGGTGGCGGGGTAGCTCAGCTGGTTAGAGCAGCGGAATCATAATCCGCGTGTCGGGGGTTCGAGTCCCTCCCCCGCTACCAAATCAAAATCAATCGCCTGTCTGTTTTTTAGGGCTAGATCCAAGCAACATTTGTTGCATCTTCGGTGCAACATGGAAGCACGCAATATCAGGCGGTTACAGGTGCTCGCAGGATCTCCGTGCAACAGGCAGCAAACCGCAGGTGGCTGCCGACGATTGGGGTGGTTCATCGGATAGCAGGGAGGGCGCAGTTACTGTGCTTGAGATGGCAATCGCGCGATTGGACCGGCGCAATAGTCCCGGCTCAGTGTGGAGAATCGAGCTACCGATGAGGTCTAGCGGTCGCTTCCTGGTCCCGGAAGGCAATCAAAGAGCCATGGGGCCAAGATTCAGACAGATGCCGTCATCGAATGGGCGCGCCGGCCCTTTGCACGGCAGCAGTTTTTAAATCTGCGCGACGCAGGAGCTGTTGATCGCATAAATGCCGCTGTCGGCATTGACAGCGCCGCCACCGCAAATGCCTACCGAGTACAAAGTCGGCGCGGTCCGCCGCCGTATGGTTGATAGGTGCAATCGGACTCATCGAATGATCGATAATGCCTGGCACAAACATCAATGTTGCACCGTACCTGGGCACGGGCTTCTTTGGGGACAGTAAATTCGAGAACTTTCCCGTCACGATGGATGCGAACTACGCTGTGGGTTATGAGATTCAATTCAGCAATATTATCAATATCGGATCTGCCTGACTTGCGTTCAGCAAGCTCCTGAAGATTGTTCGATTTTCCCCGTGTGCACAGCCGGCGCGGCCCGCTATAAGGCTGGTAGGTGCAGTCGGAAGCCCGGAATGATCGATACCGCTTCGAGCAGGCTTGTAGGTCACACGAAGTATTCGCGCTGGTTAAGGCTTCTACCGGCTCGCCGGACGCAAGCGACGTCCCGGCGCCGCTTCTCGTCGATGCGATTTCGTAATTGTCCGGCCGATCGATGATTTTCTGCCCTTCGATTACGAAATGCTTCCAGATCTCCGCGGGAAGCGAACCGCCGACAACTCTGTTCATCGCTGTACCATCGTCGTTGCCAACCCAAACTCCGACAGTGAGCGATTTACTGAAGCCGACAAACCAGGCGTCGCGGTAATTCTGACTGGTGCCGGTCTTGCCGGCTGCAAAACCATCCAGCGAGGCCCTGCGTCCGGTGCCATGATCCACGACCTGGCGCAGCAGATCGACCATAGATCGATAATATGGCTTGATATCGTGGTCCGATTGCAGAAACGGTCCCACGGAGCGAAGATCGGAATTGGCGTCTGCGCCGATGGCGGCAATTCCCCACGGCTCGATCTTGTGGCCTGCTCGCACCGATGCGTAAGCGCCGGTTAAATCCAGAAGGCTAACCTCGGAAACACCTAATGCCAGGCTCGGGACGTGGGGCAGCGGCGCATCAAGCCCCAGGTCACGTGCGGCGGCGATAACCTGATCCACTCCGACGTCTACGGCAAGCCGCACGGCGGCGGTATTGATCGAGTGAACGAAGGAGTTTGCAAGCGTCATCCGGCCATAATGCTTGCCTCCGAAGTTCTGCGGTTGCCACTCTCCGATCTGGATGTTGCTGGCGTCGATCGTATCATCGGGAGAGTAGCCATTGCGCAGGGCAGCAAGATACACAAAGAGCTTGAACGCCGAGCCGGGTTGCCGATTGGCTTCGACGGCGCGATTAAATTGACTGTTCGCATAATCGCGGCCGCCCACCATTGCGAGCACCGCCCCGTCCGGACCCAGGGCAACCAGCGCGGCCTGCGAAGCTTTTGCACGTTCCCCCTCTCTGGACAGAATCCGGTTGACGGCGCGCTCAGCCGCAAGCTGGAGTTCCGGTACAACCGTTGTTCTTATGCGTAAAGAATGCGAGAGCGAGCCGGTGATCTCGGATGCTTGCCGCGCCACCCAATCGGCGAACCATGAGCCTGCCACTGACGCTTCAGGCGCCGGATGCAAGGCGGCCGGGTGAGCTCTTGCTTGCCGGGCAGCATCTTCGCTGATCACCCCGTTCTCCAGCATGGCATTGATTACTACCGCAGCGCGCTCCTGCGCCAGCTTGAGGTTTCGCAAAGGAGTATAATATGAGGGCGCCCTGATCAGGCCGGCGAGCATCGCGGCTTCAGAAAGTGTCAGCTCTGACAGACGCTTATTGAAGTAAAGGCGGGCGGCGGCTGACATGCCATGGGCGCCACCACCCAAATAAACAGTGTTCAGGTAACTGGTCAGAATCTCGTCCTTCCTGAAGCGAAATTCGAGCAAGATGGCCATCAAAGCTTCGCGCAGTTTCCGCGAATAGGTTTGAGCATTGCCCACAAGCCTGTTCTTGACCAACTGTTGCGTTATGGTGCTGCCTCCTTCGACAATTCTCCCGGCCGCAATGTTTTGCTGCAGGGCACGAACCATGCCGATCGGGTCGATTCCGAAGTGATGGTAGAAGCGTCGATCCTCGATGCTAAGCACCGCATCGATCAGGCGCTGGGGAACGTCATCGGGCGCCGCATCCGGCACCTTGAACGGCCCGATCCGCCCCAGAGGTTCGCCAGTTGCCGCTTCCAGCAACAAGGCTGGCCTGCCGTCCGCGTTGGCCGGACCTTGAAGCGGCATGTCCCTGAATGACCAAAGCATGGCTCCGGATACCGAGAGGGCGGCAAGAAGACCGACAGCGACAACAAGCGCTGTGACGACAGCAAATCGTCGGAGAACAATGATGGTTGCATCTGCGTATGATTTGCGGGGCCGGGAGTGGGCGGCACGCTGCATGAAATTCAACCGCAACCGAGTCCAGGTCCCGTACAATTTGGTGAGGACAGGAACGACAGTGTCAGGCAGGGCCGCCGCCAGCCCGCGGCCCTCGGTTGCGGACTTATCTGTTTCGGACCGACCGGGCCGCCTACTCGGCTGATCCGAACTTTCTCTTTTCCCTTCCGTCATCCCGCAACAGCCCTGGCGCAAGAAAATTACATCCAGGGTGATAACTCAGGCGGGCCGAGATCGTTCTCTTCAGACTTCACATTCGCTGGGCGCGGTTCGGGGACCAATTCGCAGGGCTCCCCCCTCAAGATCAGCTTTGCGCCGGCGGGCGGTTGCGCGCAGTCGAAGGACCGTTCGCGCGCCAGCGTTGCAGATATCGGCAACCGGATCCGTAACGGTGGCCGCGTGTGCGCTACATTTGACAGCTGGAAGCGCAGCCGATGCCTGTGAGCGGCAGGCGCGACTCACTTGCGTCATACGCCACCAGTAGACTCAGCGACACCAGGTAATCGATGTATGTTTCTGGCCCGTAGGGATAGACCGTATCGCCCGGGTGCCTGATTTGTTTTGGGCCTGCTTCAACCGACAGGCCGCACCGGGCTCGTCAGTCGTCGGCCCAAAGCGCCGGAAGCGAATAAACCCGGCCTCAAGGACAGGGTTATACCGTTTGTCAAAACGGCCGCCGGGATGGCGCCGCCCTACCTCAATACGTGCACGTGCTGTATCTTATGGCGAAGGCCAACGACCGACGTTCAGCCGTCCCCGGCTTTCGGCCCGAACCCCGGCTCGTAATGCGCGCCGCGGTCGACGCCGTCCGCCGGCGCGCCGGCAATGCCGTGCGACAGGTCCTTGACGACGTAGAAGATGACGTCCTCCTCCGGCGTCGCCACCATCCAGTGCACGGTGTTCGCCGGCACGAAGATGGCGGTGCCGGCCGGGCACAACGTTTCGGGGGAATCGCCGATCTGCACGCGCAAGGTGCCCTGCAGGACGTAGTTGAACTGTTCGTTGGGATGGCTGTGCGGGCGCGAGCCGGTGCCGCGCGCCTTGTGGATGAGGCCGATCTGCATGCGCTCGCCCTCGACCACGCCGCCGCGCGCGGTCGAATAGGTGGGGCCGGCGTCAATCGGCGCAACCTCGTCCATCCTGAAGAAATAGCCGTCGCGGCCGGCCTTGGCGGCCCCTTCGTTCCTGGTTTCGGTGTCCGCCATCGTGCGCTCCCGCGTTCGTCACGCTGCTTGCAGCGAACCAGAGCCCGGGCCTGCGCGGCTGTCAACGCGCGCGCCGTTGATCGTCCGGGTCGATGGCGTCAATGGATCGCCACCGATCCGGGGCACCGGGGCTGGCGGGGCCTTGGACCGCCGGCTCAGATCCGTCCCATGAGCACCAGAACAAGGACGATAATGAGGATCAGGCCGAGGCCGCCGGAAGGGTAGTAACCCCAGCCCGAGCTATAGGGCCACGACGGCAGCGCGCCGATCAGAAGCAGTATCAGGATAATGAGAACGATTGTGCCCACCGACATTTGATGTTGCCTCCAGGTGAATGGACGTTCCCATAAGCCGCCGTGCGTGAAAAAGTTCCATTGCGCTCAGGGCGCCGTCACCACGAGCGCGTCGGCCGCCACCACGCCCAGCCCGCGCGGGCGCACGAAAAGCGGGTTGATGTCGACCTCGGTGAGGCGCTCCCCCTGGGCGGCCAGCACCGAGACGCGGGCGATTGCTTCGCCGAGCGCGTCAATGTCGAGCGCACCGCGGCCGCGGAAGGGACCGAACAGCGCGGCCGAACGCAGTTCGCCGATCATGGCGCGGGCCTGGTCGACGCCGAACGGCGCCACCCGATAGCTGACGTCCTTGAGCACTTCGGCGGCGACGCCGCCGAGGCCGAACGCCACCACCGGCCCGAACGCGGGATCGCGCAGGACGCCGAGGATGGTTTCCAGCCCGTCGGTGATCATTTCGGCGACGATGAAGCCGTCGATCGTGGCGTCCGGCCGGCGCTCCCTGACGCTCCCGCGGATGGCGCGGATCGCGTCGGCCAGTTCGCCGGGATTGTTGACGCCGAGCTTCACCCCGCCGACCTCGCTCTTGTGCGCGATCGCCGCGGACAGCACCTTCACCGCCACGGGAAACGTCAGGTCGAATGCGCCGGGCTGCTCCACATCGGCCGACAGGATGACCTCGCGCGCGACCGGGATGCCGGCCTGTGCGAGCAAGGCCTTGCTGCGGGCCTCGTCGAGCGCGCCGCCGCCCGCCGGCAGATCGATGTGGGCGAAGTTCGGCGGCGCAAGCGGGGCGGGGGCCGAACGCGCGGCGGCAAAGCTCGCCAGCCAGGCGCAGGCTTCCGCCGCCCGCACCGGCGATTCATAGACCGGCACGTGGCCGTCCTCGAGCAGGGCCCAGGCCGCCTCGGCGAGGTGGCGGCGTCCCGACCAGGCCAGCATCAGTGGCTTGTGATGTCTGTCGATGGCCGCGCGCACGGCGCGCGCGGTGCGCAGCGCCGCTTCGCCCGGCATCGAGGCCATCAGCAGCGCCAGCTGATCGACCTGGGCATCGCCGAGCATGCCGTCGATCACGCCGGTCAGAATCCGGTCGTCGTTGAAGACGCTCGCCGTCACGTCCACCGGATTGGCGGTGGAGCCGTAGGCCGGAATGGCGCCGCGCAGCATCCTGTCGGTGTCTTCGCCCAGGGTGGACATTTGCAGGCCGCGCGCCACGGCGCGGTCGGCGAACAGGATGCCGGCGCCGCCCGAGAGACCGGCCGAGGCCACGCGCGGGCCCGCCGGCAATTGACCGCCGAGAAAGGCGCGACAGGCGTCGGCGAGATCATCGATGTCGAAAATCTCGATGATGCCCGCTTGCCGGAAGGCGGCGCGGTAGACGTCGTAGCGTCCGGTCATGCTGCCGGTGTGCGACGCTGCGGCGCGCGCGCCGTCGGCGGTGTTGCCGGCCTTCCAGACCAGCACCGGCTTGCCGGCGGCAACCGCACGACGCGCGGCGGCCATCAGGCGGCGGCCGTCGGCGACGCTTTCGATATAGGCGCAAATGATGCGCGTGCCGGGATCGTCGGTCAGCGCCTCGATGATTTCCGGCGTGGTGATGTCGATCTCGTTGCCGGTCGACAGCGCGATGCGGAACCCGACGCCGCGTCGGATGCAAGCGATCAGCACCGCGAAGCCGAAGCCGCCGCTTTGCGAGACCATCGACACCGGACCCGCCGGCAGGTCCGGATCGAGGAACGCCGAGCCGAAGCCGGCATAAAGCTTCGTCGTGAGGTTCAACATGCCCTGACAGT
Organism: uncultured Pseudomonadota bacterium; assembly: GCA_963773715.1. Lineage (GTDB taxonomy): Bacteria > Pseudomonadota > Alphaproteobacteria > Rhizobiales > Xanthobacteraceae > Pseudolabrys. The sequence continues at coordinate 469,107 of CAVZCM010000004.1, forward strand.
TCGGCCCGACCAGGCGCGTGCCGGATTCGGCCGCCGCTTTTCGCAGATTCTCTTCGGCCGCCGCGCCGTCCGCGCCAGTTTCGCGGTAGCCGGCGCTCAATACGATGCAGAACGGAATGCCCGCGGCGCCGCAGGCGCGCACGGCGTTGCTCGCGGCTTTCGCCGGCACCGCGATCAGCGCGAGGTCGCAAGGGCCCTCGATGTCGGCGACGCTTCCATAGCAGCGCAGACCGTCGACCTCGGTGTATTTCGGATTGACCGGATAGATGCCGCCGCCAAAGCCGAAGCGGTGCATCGCGCGCACCGGCTGGCCGCCGATGCGCGTGACGTCGGCGGAAGCGCCGACCACGGCGACGCCGCGCGGCTCGAACAAGGGCGACAGAGCTTGCAAGCAACCCCCGGAAGACGGTGCGGGCCCGAATTATCGTGCGCCGGTTTCCACTTGAGTTCTCAGGCCGGAAACGCTTGTTGTATGGTACAGGCCAAAGCGGCGGTGTAAACGGCCGGGGTGGGTGAGGAACGTCGGGTTATGACCGGGCAACAGGGGCAAGCGCCCGCCGAACGGGTGACGCTGATCACCGGCGCAACTCGCGGCATCGGCCGCGCCATCGCCGACAGGCTGGCGGCGCAGGGTCATCGCATCATCGGCATCGCGCGCTCCGCCGCCGACAGCGGCTTTCCCGGCGAAGCCTTCACAGCCGATCTCACTGACCGGGACTCGGTCATGCGCGCGCTCGCCGGGATTACCAGGCGCCACGCGGTCAACGGCCTGGTCAACAATGCGGGCATCAATCATCTGCAGCGGCTGGAGGAGATCGATCTCGCCAAATTTGATGAGGTGGTGAGCGTCAATCTGCGCGCCGCCATCCAGTGCGCGCAGGCGGTCCTGCCCGCGATGCTCGATGCGCGCTTCGGCCGCATCGTCAATATTACAAGCCGTGCCTTGCTGGGGAGGCCGCGGTCATCGTCCTATGCGGGCGCCAAGGCGGCGCTGGTCGCCATGACACGCAGCTGGGCGCTCGAACTTGCGGATAAAGGTATCACCGTCAACGCGGTGGGACCGGGGCCGACCGAGACCGAAATGTGGAACAGGAACAACCCGCCCGACAGCCCGGCGACGCGCGCGCACATCGCGGCCATTCCCATGGGTCGGCTCGGCCAGCCGGACGAAGTCGCGGCCGCGGTCGCCTATTTCATGTCGCAGGAAGCGGGCTTTACCACCGGCCAGCACATTTTCGTCTGTGGCGGACTGAGCCTTGGCTCGCCCATGATAATGTGACCTTCTCCTTATCCGCTGACGCCGGGACGCCAAGCCATGACCGAGCCTGATCCGCTGCTGGTTGAATATCCGTCGGACGACATCGTCGTCTTCAGGCTCAACCGCCCCGAGGTGCGCAACGCGCTCAATCTCGCGATTCGCCAGCGGCTGTCCGCCGAAGTCGCGCGTCATGCCATCGATCCGAAAATCCGTTGCCTGATCATCACCGGTTCCGACACGGTGTTCGCGGCCGGTGCCGACATCGGCGAAATGGCCGAGCTGAATCCGGTCGAGGTGATGGCGCGCAACACGTCGCAATACTGGCGTGCCCTCATGGATTGCCCCAAGCCCCTGATCGCCGCGATCGAGGGCTATGCGCTCGGCGGCGCGCTGGAGCTCGCGCTGTGCGCGGACATCATCGTGGCGGGTGAGGGCGCCAAACTGGGATTGCCGGAGATCAAGGTCGGCATTCTGCCCGGCAGCGGCGGCACCCAGAAGCTGGCGCGACTGGTCGGCCGCCAGCGCGCGCTGCTGCTGCTGTTGACGGGCCGGATGTTCGGCGCCGCCGAGGCGCTCGGCATGGGCGTCGTCAGCGAGGTGGCGCCCGCGGGCGAGGCGCTGGCGCACGCCATCGGGATCGCGCGCGAGATCGCGGCCATGCCGCCGATCTCGGTCATGCAGATCAAGGAAATCGTCAACGCCGGCGCCAACGCATCGCTCGACACCGCGATGATGCTGGAACGCAAGGCGTTCTATCTGCAGTTCGCGACGCAGGACCAGAAGGAAGGCATGCGGGCCTTCAAGGAAAAGCGCAAACCCAAATTCGAAGGGAAGTAGGAAGAGTGGCAAGGGACCTTTCCGCGCCGGACCTGACGGTGACGGTCATCGGCACCGGCACCATGGGCCGTGGCATCGCGCAGGTGTGCGCGCAGGCGGGGCTCAACGCGCTGATGTTCGATACGCGCGACGGCGCGGTGGAGGAGGCGCTGGCCGCGATCGGCAAGGGCCTCGACGGGCAGGTCGCCAGGGGCCGCATGACCGAAGAGGCGAAAGCGGATGTCGTTGCGCATCTGAAGCCGATCGCGTCGCTCGACGAGGCCGCCAGGTCCGATGTGGTGATCGAGGCCATCGTCGAGAAGCTCGACGCCAAGCGCGCGCTGTTCCGCGAACTGGAAAAGCTGATCGCGCCCGACGCCGTGCTCGCCACCAACACGTCTTCCCTGTCGGTGACCGAAATTGCCGCCGGTTGCGACAGGCCGGAACGCGTCGCGGGCCTGCATTTCTTCAATCCGCCGCCGGTGATGCGCCTCGTCGAGGTGATCGGGGGCTTGCGCACCGGGCCCGGGCTGGTCGAGGCGCTCGTCGGCTTCGTACACCGGATCAAAAAGCATCCGGTGGTGGCGACCGACACGCCCGGCTTCGTCGTCAACCACGCCGGGCGCGGTTACGGGCCGGAGGCGCTGCGCATCATGGCGCAGGGCATCGCGTCCCCGCGCGAGGTCGACCTGCTGATGAAGGAAGCCGCCGGCTTCCGCATGGGGCCGTTCGAACTGCTCGATCTGGTCGGCGGCGACGTCACCCACGCGGTGATGATCAGCATCTACAGCCAGTATTTCAACGAGCCGATGTATCAGCCCTCGGCCGAGATGTCGGTGCGCGTCGCCGGTGGCCTGCTCGGGCGCAAGTCGAAGCAGGGCTTCTACGATTATGCCGGTCCGCCCGCGGGGGAGGCGCCGGGCGTGCCGGTCGTCGCGCAGCCGAAACCCGCGTCGGCCTGGGTCGCCGACGAGGATGGCGGCCGCGAACTGGCGGAGTTGCTGAATGGCGCCGGCGTGAAAACACAGCTCGGCGGCGCGCCGGGTTCGCACGCCGTATGTTTTGTAACCCCGCTCGGCGAGGATTGCTCCGGCGCCGCCGTGCGCCTGAAGCTCGATCCGGCCAGAACCGTCGCCGTCGACATGCTCGGCCGCTTCCAGGGCCGGCGCACGCTGATGAAGAATCCGCTCACCGCGCCCGAGGTGCTGGGCGCGGCCCATGCCGCGCTGGCCGCCACCAACGCGCCGGTGACGGTGATCAGGGACAGCCCCGGCTTCGTGATCCAGCGGCTTCTGGCCATGATCGTCAACATCGGCACCCGCATTGCGGAATTGCGTATCGCGGCCCCCGCCGACATCGACACCGCCGTGGAACTCGGCCTCAATTATCCGAAGGGGCCGCTCGCCTTTGGCGATGCGCTCGGGGCCCGCGCGCGTGCTCGCCGTGCTCGACGGCATGCACGCCATCACGCACGATCCCAAATACCGCGCCACCGCCTGGCTGCGCCGCCGTGCGCGGCTCGGCGTTTCCTTGCTCACACCGGATTGACGTGAAACGGAGTTGCGCCCATGCCGCTCGATGCCGAAACGATGGGCCAGTTCCGCGACACCGTGCGCCGTTTCACGCGCGAGCGGCTCATCCCCAGCGAGCCCGCGGTGGAGGAGAGCGATACCATCCCGCCCGACATCCTGGCGGAGATGCGCGCGCTCGGTCTGTTCGGGCTGACGATTCCGGAAGAGTTCGGCGGGCTCGGCCTCAATACCGGTGAAGAAGCGCAGATCGTCTGCGAGATCTCGCACGCGGCGCCCGCCTTCCGCTCCTGCTTTTCCTCCACCGTCGGCATCGGCTCGCAGGGCATCGTTATCGACGGCACGCCGGAGCAGAAGCAGAAGTATCTGCCGCGCATGGCCAAAGGTGAACTGATCGCCTCCTTCGCCCTGACCGAGCCGGATATCGGTTCCGACGCCGCGCATCTCAAACTGTCGGCGCGCCGCGACGGCGACCACTTCGTGCTCAACGGCACCAAGCGCTTCATCACCAATGCACCGGAGGCCGGCCTGTTCACGGTGATGGCGCGCAGCAATCCGGACGAGAGCGGCGCCAGGGGCGTCACCGCCTTCCTGGTCGAAGCGGGCACGCCCGGCCTGCGCATTGGCAAGCACGACCGCAAGCTCGGGCATCGCGGCGCGCACACCGCCGACGTCATCTTCGAGGACCTGCGTGTCCACAAGGACAACATCGTCGGCGGCAAGGAGGGCAGGGGTTTCGTCACCGCGATGAAGGTGCTCGATCGCGGCCGCCTGCACATCGCCGCGGCCTGCTGCGGTGCCGCCGAGCGCCTGATCGGGTTGATGCTCGACTACGCCACCGAACGCGTGCAGTTCGGCAAACCGATCGCCGAGCATCAACTGGTGCAGGCGCTGATCGCCGACAGCAAGCGCGACTCCTATGTCGCCTGGTGCGCGGTGCTCGATGCCTGCCGGCGGCGCGACGCCGGCGAGCAGGTCACGATGCTGGCGGCGTGCGTCAAGTATTTCGCCAGCGAGATGGTGTGGCGCGTTGCCGACGCCGCGGTGCAGGTGCACGGGGGCAACGGCTACATGCAGGAATATCGCGTCGAGCGGCTCCTGCGCGACGTGCGGCTGTTTCGCCTGTACGAAGGCACGTCGCAGATCCAGCAGCTCATCATCGCGCGCGATCTCATCAACCGGCACCGCGGCTGAGCGCGAAGGCCGGCAAGACCTTCGCGCCGAAGATCGCCCTCACACCACCTCGGAGAGGCGGACGGATTTCGCCGATCCCTTGCGCGGCTTTTTCGGGGCCCGCTGATCCACCGGGTTGCCCATGTCGAGCAGGTTGCCGAGCTCGTGCTGAACCAGCGCGACCAGTTTGCTGGTCACCAGCGACAAGGCGCCGTTCGGGCGGATCGCGAAGCCGAGCGAGCGCACGAGGTCCGGCTCGACCACGCGCGCCGCCGAAAGCAGGCCGCGCCGGACCTCTTCGCCGACGACGGCATAGGGCAGGATGGTGTAGCCGGCGCCGTCCATCACCGCCTGCTTGATCGCCGGCAGCGAGTTCGATGTCCGTCTCGCAACGGGCCGTCTGTCCTAGTTGCGTCGCCACATCGGTAATGCGCTGGCGCAGGTTGCCGCCAAGCTCGTGCAGGATCAACGGCATATGCACGACCTGGCGGAACGGCACGGCCTTCGGCGCCGTGAGGGCGGCGCCCTTCGGCCCGACCAGATAGAGCGTCTCCTCGACCACGGTCTTGACCGGCAGGGTCGGGTAGTCCTGCGGATCGTAGACGAAACCGGCGTCGAGACGGGAGGATTGCAGCCACTCGGCGATCTGCGCGCTGCCGCTTTCCGCGACGCGGATACGCGCGCTCGGATAGCGATTGCGGAACGACTGCACGATCCGCAGGATGAAGCGGGGGCCGAGCTCCGTCGGCACGCCGAGCACGACCTCGCCGGTCGGCATGTCGTCGTCGCTCTGCAATTCGGCGTTTGCCTGGTCGAGCTGCCGCAGGATGTCGGTCACGCGTTCGTAGTAACGCTTGCCCTGCTCGGTCAGGATGGCGCCGCGGCCGTCGCGATAGAACAATGCGACGCCGAGCTGCTGCTCGAGCTTGCGGATGTGACGGCTGAGCGCCGGTTGTGCGATGCGCACCGCGACGGCGGCGCGGCTGAAGCTCCTGAAGTCGGCAACTTGCAGGAAATATCGCAACTGACGGAGTTCCATGGGCGTACGGTCCCTAGTGCGCGCGCAAGTGATGCATGATTTCGCGCTGGGTTTCCACGAACGGCCCGCTGAGCGGGTCGCGCGGCCGCGGCAGGTCGAGTTCGAGCTCGGCCTTTACCGTACCGGGATGCGCGTTCAGCACGATCACCTTGTCGCCGAGGAACACCGCCTCGGCGACGTTGTGGGTGATGTAGACGATGGTCTTCCGGGTTTTCTGCCAGACGTCGGTCAGAAGTTGCTGCATGTCGTCACGGGTCATGGCGTCGAGCGCGGCGAACGGCTCGTCCATCAGCAGAACCTGCGGGTTATAGGCAAGCGAGCGCGCGATGGCGACGCGCTGCTGCATGCCGCCGGAGAGCTGATGCGGAAAGACGTCGGCGAATTTTTCGAGCCCCACCAGCCGCAGGAACTCCATCGCGGTTTCCTCGCGCTCGGCCTTGCCGACCCGGCGCGTTTCGAGGCCGAACTCGACATTGCGCCGCGCCGTGCGCCAGGGGAACAGCTGCGCGAAATCCTGGAAGACGACGCCGCGGTTCTGCCTGTTGCCGCCGAGCGGTTCGCCGCCGATGCGGATCTCGCCGCGGGTCGGCGTCAGCAGGCCGGCCAGGATGTTGAGGATCGTGGTCTTGCCGCAGCCGCTCGGACCGAGCAGGCAGACGAATTCCGACGGGCGGACGGAGAAATTGATGTCCTGGATCGCCAGGACCGGACCGCTGTCGATCCTGTATTCAAAGGTCACGTTCCTGACGTCGATCCGGTCCGACACCGCTGACCTACCTGCCTGTCCCGGAAGTCTTCAGCGGCGCGCTGCCCGTGCGGCCGGGCGCGATCGGAGCCATCGCCGTCCTTGGGACGGTGCCTTGGCCGGCACGCCCAGGAAACGCGCGCGGTCGTTCGTCGCCGTTGACTGGCCCGGGCATTTCTCTCCCACAGGACCGCTCTTCAGTGGTGTGGGGGCGGCCGCTCGGGCACAGGGTAAGACGGCCGACGGATAGAGCAAGAACATTCTGATTATGTATCCAATAGAACATGTCTATTATGCCGCCGGAGCCCGCCGGGCCGAACCGGCATTCCCGCGACGCCGGCAGAGAGGATGACATGGAACTGCGGCACGTTCGATATTTTCTGGCAATCGCGGAAACGCGCCGCTTCACGCGCGCGGCCGAGAAGCTTCACGTCACGCAGCCGACACTGTCGCACCAGATCAAGCAACTGGAGCAGCAGATCGGTACCGTGCTGTTCGAGCGCGGCACGAAGGAGGTCGAGCTCACGGCCGCCGGCAAGCTGTTCAAGCCCTATTGCGAGCGCATCCTCAAGGAAGTCGATTCCGGCATGCTGGCCATTTCCGAACTGGAAGGGCTCATGCGCGGCGTGTTGCGCGTCGGCGTGTTTCATTCCTTCTCGCATTCGGTGCTGCCTCCGATCCTGGCGGAGTTCGCACTGCGCTATCCGGGCGTTCGGGTGACCGCCCAGCTGGTGCCGCGCAACGATCTCGAACGCCAGCTGGTCGGCGGCGAGCTCGATTTCGCTATCTCCTATCTCTACGAGCCCAACGATCAGATCGTGACGGAGCCGCTGTTCGAGGAGGAGGTGGTATTCATCGTCGGTTCCATGCATTCGCACGCCGGCCGCAAGTCGATGCCGATGCGTGAACTCGCCACGCTGCCGCTGGTGCTGCTGACCGCGGAGTTCGGGGCGCGCCAGTTCATCGACCGGTACTTCGCCGACAACGGCCTGACGCCGCACGTGGTGCTGGACATGAACGCGATCGAACCCATTCTCGCGACGATCCGCCATTCGCGGCTCGCCACCGTCCTGGCGCCGGGCGCGATCGCCGATCCCAGCGGGCTGCACCTGGTCAAGCTCACCGAACCGGTGCCGAAGCGCAGGGTCGGCCTGATGTGGCGGCGCAACGGTCATCGTTCAGCGGCAGCCCTGCGCATGGCCGAGATGATCAGGACCGCGCACGGTGGCGCCTCGGACGTCGCGAAACCACGCCGGCGCGTGGTGGCGCGGGCTTCGGCCGGCTGACGCCGGTTCCTGCAGCGGCCAGCGGCGCGACCAATCCACACGACGGCGTCGCGATATTCAGGAAACCGATTCCTGAGGCGCCTGTGAAATCTCAGGAGGTGAGATTCCCTATATCCGATAGGCCGAGCAAGCATTCGATTTTTCTGTGTAGAATGCCAAGAAACGACCTAGGATCGTGCGAGAAAAGGAGTTCGCCAACATGACCAGGCAACCGGTGAAACTCGGCATCGTGGGTCTCGGCCGCTGGGCCAAGGTGCTGACCCGGGCCGTGGCCAAGTCGGACAAACTCAAGATTGTGGCCGGGTACAGCCGAACGCAGGACAAGCGCGACGCATTCGAGCAGGAGTTCGGCGTCAGGGGCGTGCCGGACATGAAGACGATGCTGACCGATCCCGAAATCGGCGGCGTGATCATCACGGTTCCCAACGAGCAGCATCTGCCTGTCGCCAACGAAATCGCCAAGGCCGGCAAGCACGTCTATACCGAGAAGCCGATCGCCGCCACGCTCGAGGACGGCGTCGACATTGCGGCGTTGGAAAAGCAATACGGCGTTACCGTCACGGTCGGCCACAGCGCGCGCCTGATGGGCAGCATCCGCCGCATCCGCGAGGCGATCGACGCCGGCGAGCTCGGCCGCGTCGCCTTCATGGAGGCCAATTTCTCCAACGAGCGCGCGCTGGAGCTCACCCCCAACACCTGGCGGTGGTACAAGGCCAAGGCGCCGGGCGGGCCGCTGTCGCAGCTCGCCATCCATCAATTCGACATATTGCACTTCCTCGGCGGCGAGATCGCGGAGGCGAGTTCGATGGCGTCCAAGCTCTCGCCGGTTGGCGCCGAGGTCGACGACCAGTCGATGACGACGCTGCGCTTCGCGGACGGCAAGCTCGGCTACGTCGGCTCGTGCTGGACCTCGCCCGGCATTTTTTCCGTGCGGGTGTTCGGTTCCAGGGGCCTGATGCACTCCGAAACCGACTTCTCCACGTGGGACACGCCGGACAGGCTGCATCTGACCTCGTCGCTCTATATCCAGCGCGGCAAGGACGGCTACGGCAAGCGCGAGGACCTGAAGGTCCCGCCGAGCGACATGTTCAGCGCCGAGCTCGAGCTGTTCGCGGAAAGCTGCCGCACCGGCAAGCCCAATGAACTCACCGCCGACAACGGCAATGTCGCGGTGGCGGTCGTCAACGCGGCGCTGCGTTCGATCGACAACAAGGGGCAATATGTGCGCGTCGGCGACATTCTTGACGAGGCGCGTCAACGTGCGGAAGCGAGAAGGGTCAATGTCGCGTAGCCGCTTCGCGCGGCGTGCGCTATCAACAGGACGCTCTTCACGTTCCGAAAAGGAAAGGTGAGGAGGGAGCCGCGGACAGGCGGCGCAGAATAAAATGCCCTCATTGGGCACGAAACAAGATTCGTCCGGGAGGACGAGGGCAGGGAGTTTGATGGCTCAAACGACGCTTAGTGCAGCGCGCGATCCCGGGCGAGCATCGGCGCCGGCCAAAGGCGCGCCGGTCATCGTCTCGCAAGGCCTGACTATCGGCTATACGCTGCATCGGGAGCGCAAGAAGCTGACGGCGCTGCGCGACATTACGCTGACCGTCAGGCGCGGCGAGTTCGTCGTGCTGGTCGGTCCGTCCGGCTGCGGCAAGACGACCTTCATCAACGCCATATCGGGCCTGGTGCAGCCCTGGGAAGGCACCATCGAGGTCAACGGCAAGCCGGTGACCGGCCCCGGGCCAGACCGCGCCATGGTGTTTCAGGATTACGCGCTGATGCCCTGGCGCACGGTGGAGTCGAACGTGCGCATGCCGTTCGAATTCCAGAGCCTCGGCCTGTCGAAAGACGAAATGGACGAGCGCGTCGACCGCTTTCTGGAGCTGGTCGGCCTGTCCGCTTTCAAGAAGTCCTATCCGTACGAGCTTTCCGGCGGCATGAAACAGCGTGTCGGCATTGCCCGCGCGCTGGTCACCGAGCCGGATATCCTGCTCGCCGACGAGCCATTCGCCGCCATCGACGCCATGACCCGCGAGGCGATGCAGAGCGAACTCGAGCGCATCGTCTCGAAGACCGGCCAGACCGTGGTGTTCATCACACATTCCATCGACGAGGCGATCACGCTCGCTGACCGCGTGGCGGTGATCTCGTTCCGGCCGGGCCGCATCAAGGAAATTGTCGACATCAATCTGCCGCGGCCGCGGTTCGACCGCGACCTGAAGATCCTGCCGGAATACGGCGAATTGTATGATCGCATCTGGCGGCTGGTAAAAGACGAGGCGTTCCAGCACGCGCGCGGAGCAGACCAATGAGCGCATTCGAGCGAACCGGAAAAATCGAGGAATCCCATACCGATTCCGACCGCATCGTCTACACCGGATGGACGCTCGCGGAGGTGTGGCGGCGCTTCAGTCCGTTCATGGTGACGGTGCTCAACCTCACCACCTTCTTCATCCTGTGGGAACTGTTCGCCCGCTCCGGTCTGGTCAGCCCGCTGTTCTTTCCCAAGGCCTCAAGCATGTTCGAGGCGCTGTGGACCGGGCTCACCACCACGGCGCCGCCGGGCGCGGTGGTATCAGGCTCGATCCGCGATCACCTGCTCTATACGCTGACCAATCTCGGCATCGGCCTGATCATCGCCTGCATCATCGGCATTCCGGCCGGCCTCCTGATGGGTGGCAACCGCTATGTCGAGAAGATCCTGAGCCCCTATGTCTGGGCGATGGCCTCGCTGCCGCGCATCGCGCTTGTGCCGCTGTTCATCCTGTTTCTCGGCTTCACGATCAAGATGCAGATCACCATTATCGTGCTGTCGGCGGTATTCCCGATCATCATCAATGCGTGGGCGGGGGTGAAGACGACCGACAAATCGCTGCTCGCCGCCGCCAGAGTGTTCGGCGCCAGCCGCCGTGAGCTCTACATCAAGGTGGTGCTGCCCTACACGCTGCCCTTTATCATATCTGGAATTCAGCAGGGCATCGGCCGCGGCCTGATCGGCGTCATCATCGCTGAAATCTTCGGCGGTTCAAGCGGCCTTGGCTACCTGGTTAACCGGTCGGCCGATACCTTCAACTCCGCGCTGATGTACGCGGTTCTGTTCTTGCTGGTGGTGGTGTCCCTGTCACTGATTCAGATCACCCGCTGGCTGGAGGCCTACGTCGCCCCATGGCGACGCACTGAGGGACTGTGAGCGGTTGGAAAAAAACGTCCACGGTCGATTTAAAACAAGCTTGATGGGAGGATGAAGCATGAGCAAGCATCTGGTTCTACCACGCCGTGACGTCCTGAAAATGGGCGGTGCCGGCGTTCTCGGCACGATTATCGCGGCGTCAACCTTCGACGGCATCGCCGGCGCGCAAACGCCCAGCATGAAGGCCGTCAAGGCCAACCTGAACAAGCTGCGAATGGGCGATTTCAACCCGAACTACGCGACCCAATGGACCTATCGTCTCGCGCAGTCGCTGGGCTACCTGAAGGAAGTCGGCATCGAGGAATTCACGGTCACCATGTCGGACCAGTATATCCCCGGCCTGATCGGCGGCAGCCTCGACATTACCCACGGGGACACCGATGCGTTCATCGGCGCCGCTGCCAAGAGCGGACTGCCGATCAAGCAAATCTCGATCTACCGCGACAAGGAGTGGTGGATCATGGGCACGCGCAAGGGCATCAACAGCCCCGCCGACCTGAAGGGCAAAAAGATCACCGGCGGGTCGCTCGACGGCCGCAACACCTGGGTCATGAAGCAGGTCGTGAAAGACCTCGGGCTCGATCCGGACAAGGACGTCGAATTCGTTCCGATGTCGGGCGCCTCGGACAAGCGCCTGCAAGCTTTGATCGCCGGTACTGTCGATGCGGCGAGTCTCTTCCCGCGTCACAAGTTCGGCCTCGAGGCAGCCGGCGGCAAGTTCCTCTACGCCAAGACCCACTCCGCGCCGCAGGAAGGCTTCGGCGTCATGGGCTCGTGGCTCAGCAAGAACGAGAAAACCGCCGCCGCCTATGTGCTTGCCGACCTCAAGGCGCGGCAGTGGCTGTTCAAGCCGGAGAACAAGGAAAAGGCCTACAAGATCATGGTGGACTTGGGGTATTCGATCCCGGATTCCTTCAAGAAGCTCTACAAGGAAGAGCTCGACCAGATCAGCCCCGACTGCGGCTTCGAGAACGCCGCGGCCATGGATGCATTCTGCGACAATCTGAAGTCGACCGGCAAGATCCCGAAGGACATGGATTGGCGCAAGGTCGTCGACATGACCTACGTCTGGGAGGCGCAGAAGGCGCTCGGCCTGCCCAAGCGTCCGCCGTCGGTCTGACCTCAAGCGACCGTCGGACGAGACGGCGTCATTATTGTTTCCCGGCGGCATCGCCGCCGGGAAATGCATTGAGGGGCGTAGCACGTGCTGACGCTTTATCATTACGACCGTTCGACGGCCGCCCAGCGCGTGCGCCTGCTGCTGGAAGAAAAAGCAATTCCCTGGAAGAGCGCGATCGTCGATACCGCGCGCGGTGACGTCGACGAACTGCCGCCCGACTATCACCGCCTCAATCCGAAGGGGCTGGTGCCGGTGATCATCCATAACGGCGCGGCGACGCCGGAATCGCTTGTCATCCTCGAATACCTGGAAGATTCGTTTCCCGAGCCCGCATTCCGGCCGGCCGCGCCGGAAGCGCGCGCCAGGATGCGGCTGTGGATGCGCCGCATCGACGAGGGCGTGCACGTCGCGAGCCGCACCATCGGCGTCTGCCTGGTCAACCGCCACATCTACAAGGCCAAGGGCGCCGACAAGATCGACAAGTACTATGCCGAAATGCGCGACACGGTGCGCAAGACCAACGACCGGATCAACATCGCCGGCGGGCTCGATTCCCCGCTGCTCCCGGACGCGGTGGCAACCTTCCGCCGCCTGTTCGAGGAGATGGACGAGACCCTCGAAGCGAACGACTGGCTTGCCGGCGACAGCTATTCGCTCGCCGACATTGCGCTGGTGGTCTACATGCGGCGGCTGGAATCCTTCATGATGGCGCCGCTCTGGCGGCACCTGAACGCGCTGAACGCCTGGTACGCGCGCATCGCCGCCCGGCCCGCGTACGAGAAGGCTATCGTCGCCTGGGGTGATGTCACGGCAGGTGAGCGCACCGAGCATGGCCAGGAAGCGTTCCCGCGGCTCAAGGCGTTGTGGGAAGCGGCGTAGGGCAAGGCGATTTTCACCCGGCGGCCACGTTCGCCCCGTCGATCACATGACGGTGCGAGCCGCGGCCGAGCCCGAGCTCCGGATATTGGTCCGACAACCGGCTGCCGGTGTAGTAAGCCTTGCCGTAGGCGGGCCGCGCCTGCATGCGCTTCAACCATTTGTCGACATGCGGATGGTCGTCGGTCCAAAGTGCTTCCAGCCCCAGGTCCTCGATCCGGTCGATGAGCGGCGCCACTGCGATATCTGCAAGGCCGTATTGTTCGCCGAGCAGCCACGGTCCGCCGTTCTCGGCGAACATCCAGTCCATGCGCGCGGCGGTCTTGCGCATGGCCGCGTAGGCTTCCTGCATCTCGGCGTCGCTGAAGCCGGTCATCCGGTCCAACTTTTTGTAGAAGGCGGCCTTGACCGGCCGCCTGGTGACCTGCGCGTCGAATTCTTGCTGGCTCATGGCCTGGAACTTGTGCAGCAGCCCACCGAACTGGAACGAGGGGAAGCGCACCGCCGGCGTCGGCACCGCGTCGACGAAGGCCAGCCACGCGCGCAGCTTCGCCTGGCCGTAAGGGTCGGCCGGCATCAGCGTTACATCCGGTGATATCTGATCGAGATATTGCAGGATGACGGAGGACTCGAATACCGGCCGCCCGTCGTGGATCAGGGTCGGCACCACGCCGTTGGGATTGAGCCTCAAATACCAGTCCGACAGATGATCGGCATTCCTGGAGATGAGGGGGTGATCGACCCAGTCCAGTTCCTTCTCGTGCAGGCAAATGCGGACTTTCAGGCTGCAGGTCGACTGGGCGAAATTGTACAGTTCGAGCATGGGACGCTCACAATGAGATTGAGCTATCAGATGTACCGGCCCGGTATGGGCTGGCGTTCGCTTCGATAACAGCATAATAAGCTGAAAAAGAACATCGACGGTGCGAGAGGACGTTTCATGTTGCCGAGCCGCTATTTCATTGAGCTCACGCAGCCCGAGATCGCCGCGCAACTCAAGGCAAATCCGCTGGTGTTACTGCCGGCGGGCAGCGTCGAACAACATGGGCCGCATCTGCCGACCGGCACCGACACCTTCGCCGCCAACGTCATCTCTGCGGCAGTGGCCGAACGCATGAACGGTCTTGTGTTGCCGGCGACGCCGTTCGGCGTCACGCCCATGCACATGCCGTTCGAGGGCACCATCACGTTTTCGCCTGACACCTATATGCGCGTCGTCACCGAAACCTGCGTGTCCACCGCCGTGCACGGCGCAAAGCGGTTGCTGATCCTCAACTGGCACGAGGGGAATATCCCTTCGCTGGCGATTGCCGCCGAGTCGCTGCACCGCGATCACGGCATGAGCGTGCTCACAGTACAGGCCTGTTACGTGGCGGAAGAGCTTTACGGTCATTCCTGCAACGGCCTGACCCACGGTGGTGAGATCGAGGCGCTGGCGGTGCTGGCCTATCGGCCCGAGCTCGTGCACCTCGACCGCATCGACTATTCCTCGGATCACACCCATGGCCACAAGATGGACAAGTTGCGCCGCACCCGCAGCTATCAGCCGGTGCTGACCGACATCCGCTCGATCGCGGCCACCGGCTGGTTCGGTAGCCCGCAGCACGCCACCGCCGAGAAGGGCCTGCGCATGCTCGAGGACATCGCCGACGCCATCGCCAGGGAGGCGACCGAAATCTTCACCCAGCTTGACGCGGTGCAGGGTGGCACCGCCGAGATCAAACACCTGCGGCAGGCCGGCTGATGGCGCGCAAGATCGCACAGGGCGATGGCAAGCAGATGGGGCTGCCCGGCCGCGCGGCGGTCGAGATGGTGTCGGGCGAGATCGGCTCCAGGCTCACCTTCCGCGTGGTCGAGATCCCGGTGCCGAAGCCGGGCGAAGCCTTGCGCGGGCCGCATCTGCATCACGGTTACGAGGAATGCATCTACGTGCTGGAAGGCACCGGGGTGACCTTGTACGAAGGCGGTGGCGAGTTGCCGGTGAAAGCCGGCGACGTCGTCCTGGTGCCGCCGGAGGAAAAGCACGTCACCCGCAACACCGGGTCCGGGCCGCTGGTGCTGCTCTGCTTCTTCCCGACGCCCGACATCGCGCCCACCACCGAAAATTTCCCGTCCTTCTGAAGATGACTTCGATCTGTCCTTCCGTCATTCCGGGACGGCACGCAGCGCCGGACCCGGAATCCAGATGCAGGCTCCGCGCTCGTTTCTGGATTCCGGGTTCGCGGGCTGACGCCGGCGCCCCGGAATGACGGGTCAATGTATGAGCACTCCATGAGCACCAACGTCCTTTGTCTCAGGCCCGAGGCCGATTTCACCCGCGTGGACGCGCCGGCGCCGGCGACGCTGAAAGTCACCTACCGCACGCCGGACGACGCCGACGTGCCGGCGCTGATGAAGGCGAGCGACGCCCTCATCATCCCGGCGGTCGGGCCCAGGCTCGCGCCCGCCTTGTTCGAGGGCGCCACGACCAAGCTGGTGCAGGTCACCGGTGCCGGTCTCGACCGGCTCGATAAGGACGCCATGACGAGGTTCGGCATTCCGGTCGCCAATGTCGCCGGCGGCAGCAATGGCGCGGTTGCCGAATATGCGGTGACCACCGCGTCGCTGTTGTTGCGCCGTTTCGCCTGGGCTGATGCCGAGATCAAGGCCGGCAATTATGCCGCCTTCCGTGCGCGCATGGTGTCGGACAATCTAGCCGGTCTCGATGGTCTGCTGGTCGGGCTGGTCGGCTTCGGCGCAATTGGTCTGGCGGTAGCGCAGGCTTTCCACCGTATGGGTTGCAGGGTTTGCTACCACGACCCGGCGCCGCGCGATCCCGCCGCCGCCAGGGCCATCGGCGCCGAATCGATGGCACTCGACGATTTGCTGAAGGCTGCCGACGTCATCAGCCTGCACGTGCCGCTCATCAAGGAGACGACCGGCCTGATCGGCGAACGCGAACTGTCGCTGATGAAGCCGGGCGCTGTTCTGGTGCAGGCCTCGCGCGGCAGCGTGGTGGACGAGGCCGCGCTCGCCGCCTACCTGAGCGCCGGAAAGATTGCCGGCGCCGCGGTCGACGTCTATTCGACAGAGCCGCCGACGCCCGACAACCCCTTGCTCAAACTCGAGGGGGCGGGTGCCAGGCGCATGCTGTTCACCCCGCACATCGCCGGCGTTACCCGCCAGTCATGGGCTTATCTGTTCCGCTCGTCCTGGGCGA
Organism: uncultured Pseudomonadota bacterium; assembly: GCA_963773715.1. Lineage (GTDB taxonomy): Bacteria > Pseudomonadota > Alphaproteobacteria > Rhizobiales > Xanthobacteraceae > Pseudolabrys. The sequence goes on from CAVZCM010000004.1 coordinate 485,332, forward strand.
ACATCGAGCGCGTGCTGTTGCGCGGAGAAGCGCCACTCAACCGGGCCTACTGAGCCGAAAGGCAGGTGGGGCGGCAAATAAACTGCGCTCCGGCAAATTCGACATGTCCGGCCGGACGCACGCCGGACCGCGCACCTGTGATCAGGCATTACTTCAGCGATCTTAAGGGGTTATGACGTCCTCACGTGAGGCCGCTTATCACAAGGTCGTCAGTCCACAAGCGGTGTGGAGGTCCGAGGTTGCTCCTGTTGGCCGGGGATGGAACAATTCGCCTGTTCGTTCGTCTTACGAAGACGCAATTCGACCGTCATTCTCCCAAAACCGCCGTGTCCGAAGAAGCAATGGAGTCCGTGATGGCGCGCACCGCTACTTCGCCCCTTACGCGCGATGCCGCCAACGGAATGATCGCACCCCCGGACGAGGTCCTCGACGCAAAGCGCGTACACTGGCGCGCCGAATTCCGCCGTGTCCGCGGCGAGACCGAAGCGCGCGCCGCATTCTTGTCGGCGGAAGACCAGATCGTGCAGTCGATGGCCGATGCCAGCCCCACAAAATGGCATCGCGCCCACGTCACCTGGTTCTTCGAGACCTTCCTGCTGGTGCCGCACGGACCGGGCTACAGGATTTTTGACGAGCGTTTTCCCTTCCTGTTCAACTCTTATTATGTCGCCGCCGGCCCGCGCCACGCGCGCCCCGAGCGCGGGCTGATCACGCGGCCGAACCAGACCGACGTCACCGGTTATCGCGCCCATGTCGACGCCGCGGTGGATAAGCTGATCGAGACCGTGCCGGCGGCGCAAGCGGGTGAAGTCTTCCGGATCCTGGAAATCGGTCTGCATCACGAGCAACAGCATCAGGAATTGCTGATCACCGACATCCTGCATGCCTTCGCGCAGAACCCCACTGATCCCGCCTACGATTCGAATTGGCAGCCGCCAAAACCGGCACAGGGGCCGCGCGGTTTTGTCGATGTCCCGTCCGGAATCCAGCCCGTCGGTCATGACGGGGAGGGTTATTGCTTCGACAACGAAACGCCGCGGCACGACGAATTGATTCCGCCGGTACGTATCAACCGCCATCTGGTCACCAACGCGGAGTGGCTTGAATTCATCGACGCGGGCGGCTATGCGACGCCCTCGCTCTGGCTGTCGGACGGCTGGGCCACTGTACAGGCGGAAGCGTGGCAGGCCCCCGGCTACTGGCGCCAGCAGGACGAGGTCTGGCATTCGATGACGCTGGCCGGCCTCAAACCCGTCGATCCAGCCGCCCCAGTTATGCATGTCAGCTATTACGAAGCCGACGCCTTCGCGCGATTCGCCGGAAAGCATCTGCCAAGCGAGGCGGAATGGGAAGTCTCGGCCCGATCGGGACTACTGGCGGACGCCTTTGGAATCACTTGGCAATGGACCCGCAGCGCCTATCTTCCCTATCCAGGTTACCGCGCGGCAGAAGGGGCGCTCGGCGAGTACAACGGCAAATTCATGGTCAATCAGATGATGTTGCGCGGCTCTTCGCTGGCGACACCGGAAGGGCACGAGCGCGTGAGCTACCGCAACTTCTTCTACCCGCCTTCGCGTTGGCAGTTCAGCGGCGTACGGCTCGCCGAATTCGGCGCCTGATACCGTCGAGGACGAAGAACGCGCTTTAATCATAATCAGGAGGACCGATGGTCGCCGTCGCACGTTCATCCCGTTTACAGTCGCCCGGCGAGGAGGAATCGGCGTTTGCCGCCGACGTTCTGCGCGGCCTGAGCGCGACGCCCAAGCGCATCCCGGCCAAGTATTTCTACGACGACGCCGGCTCAATACTGTTCGACCGCATTACCGAACTGCCGGAGTACTATCCGACCCGTTGCGAGATGGGCATTCTTGAGGCGCAAGCGGGAGAAATCTGCAAGCTTGTTCCGGAAGGCGCGGCGCTGGTCGAACTCGGCGCCGGCTCCAACAAGAAGGTGCGCATTCTGCTGAAAGCGGCGCCACCGCTCGCGGCGTACGTACCGGTCGACATCTGCGGCGAGATGATCGAGCGCGAAGCGGTCGAACTGCGCCGCGATTTTCCCAACCTCAAGGTTACGCCGGTCACCGCGGACTTCACCCGGGTATTCGAGCTGCCGCCGGAAGCCAAGGCGGCGCCGGTGCGGGTCGGTTTTTTCCCCGGCTCGACCATCGGCAATTTCGAGCCGCATGAGGCGGCCGCTTTCCTGAAGAATATGGCGAAGATCCTCGGGGAGGGCGCGCTTCTCATCATTGGCGTCGATCTGATCAAGCCGGTCGAGGTGCTCAAGGCCGCCTACAACGACAAGCAGGGCGTCACCGCCAAATTCAATCTCAATCTGCTCAAACGCATCAACCGCGAACTCGGCGGCACCTTCAATCTCGACAGCTTCGAGCACCACGCCATCTACAACCGCGAGCGCAACCGCATCGAGATGCACCTTGCGAGTCTCAAGCGGCAAAAGGTGAGGGTGGCGGGCGAAACGGTCGACTTCCGCGCCGGCGAAACCATCCATACCGAGAACAGCTACAAATACAGCGTCGAGTCGCTAAGCGCACTCGCCCGCGGCGTCGGCTGGTCGCCGGTGAAGGTGTGGACCGACGCAGACAGATATTTCTCCATCCAGACCTTCAGGCTCGACCCCGAGGACTCTGACGGCAAGGCCTGAGCCAGACCGCCGCCATGTGCAGAGCGCCGGCCCGGGAAGCGTCGCCGCGCAGAATTCTGATCTTTTTGCGCCATCAGAGGGGCGGCTGGATTCCCGCATCCCGCCGCGCTAAGCCTTGCCGCCCGCGCAATGCCGGCCATCCGACGGCCCTGGCGCGAGCCGCGTTCAATTTCGCGCATTCGATTGTTTGCGCTCTGTGAAAATACCAGGCAGGAAACACGCTCATGAAGATCGTCAGTTTTGAAGATGGCGGCCCGCATCTTGGTGTGGTCGAGGGCGATAACGTCATCGATCTGCAGGCGGTGGATGCCAGTGCGCCCACCGGGCTCGGCGACTGGCTGCGCCGCAGCAACGGCGATCTCAAGGCGCTCGCCGATCTCGCGGCCAAGGCGCCGGCCGCCGCCCGCCGTCCGCTGGCGGGGCTGAAATTCGCCCTGCCAGTGCGGACCCCGGGCAAGATCATCTGCCTCGGGCTCAACTACCTCGACCACGTCAAGGAGGGTCCGCAGAAAGACAACATCCCGAAATTCCAGTCGATCTTCTTCCGCATGATCAGCTCGATGACGCCTCATCTGCAGCCCCTGATGCGGCCGCAGAAGTCGATCCAGTTCGACTACGAGGGCGAACTGGTCGTGGTCATCGGCAAGCGCGCCAAACACCTGACGATGGAGAACGCGACCGACTGCATCGCCGGTTACTGCAGCGGCATGGAGGGCTCCATCCGCGAATACCAGCGCCATACCACCCAATGGGGCATGGGCAAGAACTTCGACCAGACCGGCAGTTTCGGTCCCTGGATGGTGACCGCCGACGAGCTGCCGCCCGGCGGCAAGGGCCTCAAGATCGAGACCCGGCTCAACGGAAACACCATGCAGTCGTCCAACACCGACTATTTCATGTTCCCGGTGGCCGAATCGCTGGTCTACCTGACCGAGGGCATGACGCTGGAGCCGGGCGACATCCTGTTCACCGGCACGCCCTCCGGCGTTGGTCATGCGCGCAAGCCTAACCCGGTATGGATGAAGGCGGGCGATACCGTCGAGTGCGAGATTGAGGGCATCGGTGTCCTGAAAAACCCGATCGAGGACGAAAAACTTTGATCGCGGAACACCCCCGCGGCCTGAAGCCCCGGCCGTCCCGAAACCTGACTCTTGCGCCGGCGTTACCGACAATTGATTTGAGAAGGATTTGAAATGGCCGATCAGCTCAATGTGCTCGTCATCTGCGGCTCGCTTCGCAAGGGTTCCTACAATGCCGCGCTCGCGCGCACGCTGCCGTCGCTCGCGCCGCCGGAGATGAAGCTCACGCCGGCACCGTCTTTCGCCGGCTTTCCGCTCTATAACGATGACGTCCGTGTCGATCCCGGCCCGCCCGGCGACGTCGAGGCCTTCGCGGCTGCAATCCGCGCCGCAGATGGCATCGTCATCGTCTCGCCGGAATACAACTGGTCTATCCCGGGTCCCCTGAAGAACGCGATCGACTGGGTCTCCAAGCTCAAGGACCAGCCGTTCAAGGACAAGCCGGTGGCGCTGCAATCGTGCTCGACCGGACAGATGGGCGGCGGCCGCATGCAGTATCACCTGCGGATGGCGCTGACCTCGATCGACGCGCAGATGTTCGGCAAGCCCGAGATTTTCGTCAATTTCTCCGCCAAGAAGTTCGACGAGAAGACGCTCGAGCTCACCGATCAGGCGGTCAAGGATATCGTCAAGACACAGCTCGCGGCGTTTGCGAAGTTCGTGCAGCGCGTGAAGGTTTAGCGGCAGCCGGCGCGGCGTCGAAGAGGCAACGGCCGGGTTTGCCCGGCCGTTGTTCATTGTGGAGCGCTTGAGAGCACTTATGCCGCCGGCTTGTAGTTCGGGAAGATCATCGGTCGCAGTTTGGGATGCGCCGGGGTCATGCGCGGCACGATCGGAGGCTCGGCGCCCAGTTCCATCGCAGCGTGGATCGGCCAGCGCGGGTCGTACATTGCGCCACGGGCCAAAGCCACCATGTCGGCCTTGCCGGAGGCGACAATATCTTCAGCTTCTTTGGCGCCGGTGATGAGGCCGACCGACATGGTCGCGAGTCCGGTTTCTTTCTTCACCCGTTCGCTGAACGGCACATTGTATGCCGGCGCGAAGGGAATCTTTTGCCGCGAGTTGAGTTGACCACTGGATACATCCATGTAGTCGCAGCCGAGCGCCTTGAGCTCTTGCGCGAACTTGACCGTGTCCTCGATGGTGGTGCCGCCGTCGACCCAATCGACCGCCGACACTCGAATGCCGAGCGGCTTGTCCTTGGGCCAGACCGCACGAATGGCGGCGAACACTTCCAGCGGATAGCGCATCCGCTTCTCGGGTGAGCCGCCATATTCGTCGCTACGCTGGTTTGAAAGCGGCGACAGGAACTGATGCAGCAGATAGCCGTGCGCGGCATGCAGTTCGAGCAGATCATAGCCGATACGTTCGGCGCGCTGGACGTATGAGACATAGTCGTTGAGCGTCGTCTTCATCTCGTCCTTGGTCATGGCGCGCGGCACATGCCAGCTTGGATCGTAGGGGATGGCGGACGGCGCCAGGGTTTCCCAGGCGCCTTCGTCCTTGCCGAGTGGCGTGCCGCCGAGCGCCGGCGGCTTGGTCGAGCCTTTGCGTCCGGCGTGGCCGACCTGCAAGCCGAGCCTGGAGTTGCCGTACTGTCGCGCGAAATCGACCACGCGCTTGAGCGCCTTTTCGTTGTCGTCGGAGTAGAGCCCGGCGCATTTATGGGTGATGCGGCCGACCGCATTGACGTTGGTCATTTCCGCGATGATTAGCCCGAAACCACCGAGCGCGAACTGGCCGATATGCATGACGTGCCAGTCGTTGGCGCTGCCGTCGGTCGAGTTGTACTGGCACATCGGCGACACCGCGATGCGGTTCGGGATCGTCACGCCGCGCAGGGTGATGGGAGAAAACAAAGCACTAGCCATTTCTGGATATCCCTCTCAGTTCAAAACGATGCCCGACATGCCAATCGAGCCCGGGGCGGCGGTGTAGAAGGCGTGCATGGCGAGCACAAGGCAGCAGATCGCCCAGAACACGCAGAATTCGATGCCGCCGATCACCCAGATCCATTTGTGGGTGAGTTTGTAGGTCGCGGCGGCGGCGACCATCAGGTGGATGAAGCCGATGAAGCCGAAGAACCACGTGTAGATGCCGAAGAACAACGTGAAGAACAGCACCGTTTCGATGGCGCCGGCGAGGTACATCCAGAATGCGGGCGGCTTGAAGCCGACGTCGACATAGAATTGCAGCGCCTGCGGCACCGTGAACTTGGCGATAATGTGGGGAATCAGGAAGACAGCGCAGATAATGCGCAGGACACTGAATTCATTCAACAGATTGAATTTGTCGGCCAGCGACATTGCTCCCCCGTTGCCCCCGAGCGGCCGTTGGCGGCCTTTAGTTTGGTGTCAAACTGGCACGTCCCGCCGCTGCCGCCAAGGGCAGTAACAAGCGTGTAACCGGGGACGTGCTTGCGCGGCAGCGTGGGGAGAGGTCTACAGCGGACCGCCCTTCAGCCAGCGGGCGCCGTCGGCGTAGAGCGCGTCGAGTTCGGGGCCCTCGTGACCGGCCATGTCGCGTTTGACCGAGTAACCGACCCTGGTCTGCAGATAGGCAAGGTGGCGATAACCTTCCGGGAATTGCGCCAGCAGGTTCGCATCGAGCTTGAGTTTGGCGCCGGGCTCCACCGGATCGATCCGGTCTTTCTCGTAGGTGTGGCGGCGGCGCACGATGCCCCAGCGTCCGTCGCGCTTTTCCAGGAAGTCATAGGCGCGACCCGTGCAGGCGACATCGCACCAGACACCTTCCACCACCGCGCGTTGTGAAATGGTCAGTTTGGTCTGGGCGGTGGCGCGGTTGCCCTCGATATCGGCGGTGTGGCCACCGAGCATATGGATGATGCGCACGCCGCGGTCGAAGCCCTCCCGGCTGACCTTTATGAAATCCTCGTAACCGCCCTGGAACCAGGTCGCCCACATTTCGCCTTCCGGATGCCAGAGCGTGCGAAAACGGTCCCATTGGCGCGCGTCACGCCACAGCACCCAGTTTTCGACGATGTCGCGAATGGCATGACGATCGGCAGTTGGGTCGGCCATAGGCATAAGTCTTTCGTCCGTCTTGCCTGGCACGCGGGCCCGGCCTGCGGCCGGGCCGAGCACAAGCCTTGTGCCGGGCATCCACGTCTTTATGGTCCTGAACTAACAAGACGTGGATGGCACCGCAACTCGGGCTTGCCCGGGTTGCGGCATGATGGGCTTGCCACAAGTCGGGTAAACCCTACTTGTGCTAACAAGCCCGGCCGTGACGGAAAAGGAAAACGGGAGTGGAACGATAATGCCGAGACTTGCGGGCAAGGTCGCCATCGTCACCGGCGGCGCATTGGGCATCGGCCGCCATTACGCGCTGGCCCTGGCTGCGGAGGGCGCCAGGGTCATGATTGCCGACATCGCGGACGGAAAACCGGTTGCCGACGAGATTGCCGGCCGCCATGGCGCCGATGCCGTGGCCAGTTCGGCCAGCGATGTCAGCGACGAAGCTGCGGTCGAGGCGCTGGTCGCGCAGACGATGGAGCGTTTCGGCCAGATCGACATCCTGATCAACAATGCCGCCCTTTACGCCAAGCTCAGCCCGCGCAATTTCGACGAATGGGACATGACGACCTGGGACAAGGTGATGGCCATCAACGTGCGCGGCCCGTTCCTCATGGTCAAGCATGTCGCCCCGCACATGAAGAGACGCGGTAACGGCAAGATCATCAACATCGCTTCCGGCGCCGCCTACAAGGGCATCCCCCGCATGCTGCCTTACGTCACGTCCAAGGGCGCCATGCTCGCCTTCACGCGCGCGCTCTCGCGCGAGCTCGGCGCCTACGGGATCGCGGTCAATTCGTTGTCGCCCGGCTATATCCTGAGTGACACCGGGCTCGAGAACACGACACACGTCGAGGAAGAACGCATCCCGGTGCTCAATTCCCGCGCCTTCAAGCGTGACGGCTATCCGGAAGACCTGCTCGGCACGCTCGTATTCCTGGCGAGTAGCGACAGCGATTTCGTCACCGGCCAGTCGATCGTGGTCGACGGCGGCTCGGTCAATAACTAGCGCAAGACTGTCTTGCGGCGGGGGATAACCCAATGTCGAGACTCGCAGGGAAAGTTGCCATCGTCACCGGCGGCGCCGTCGGGATCGGGCGGCATTATTCGCAGGCGCTTGCCGCGGAAGGCGCGCGGGTGATGATCGCCGACATCGAAGATGGCAAACCGCTCGCCGACGAGATCGCAGCCCGCCACGGCGTCAATTCGGTTGCCAGCGCGATCACCGACGTCACCGACGAACAGGCGATCAAAGACTTGGTCGCGCAGACGATTGAACGCTTCGGCCGCATTGACATCCTGGTCAATAACGCTGCGCTCTACGCCAAGCTCAGCCCACGTGATTACGACGAATGGGACGTGGCGACCTGGGACAAGGTGATGGCGGTCAACGTGCGCGGGGCCTGGCTGATGGTGCGGCACGTCGCCCCGCACATGATCGCGCAGAAGAGCGGCAAGATCGTCAACATCGCTTCGACCACGCTGTACAAGGGCACGCCGCACCTGTTGCCGTATGCCACCTCCAAGGGCGCGATCCTGGCGTTAACGCGCTCGCTCTCGCGCGAACTTGGCTCGCACGGCATCGCGGTGAATTCGCTCGCGCCCGGTTACACGTTGAGCGAAACCGGGCTGCAAAACGTCGCGCATGTCGAGGAGTCGCGCGATCGCACGCGCGCAAGCCGCGCCTTCAAGCGTGACGAAATCCCCGAGGATCTTGTTGGGACCCTGATCTTCCTGGTCTCGAGTGATAGTGACTTCGTCACCGGCCAGTCGATCGTGGTCGACGGCGGTGCGGTCAATAACTAAGACCGCATCTTGCCGGCCTGACGTTTTTGCGGGAGACTTGCTTCTAACAAGCCATAAACAGCGGAGGGTTCGCCATGGACGTCGCTCCTCTCGGCCCGGGCTTTGCGGCGGAACTGTGCGGCGTCGCGCTGACCGATGTCGCCAACGATGGCGCCGCATACGATGCGGTACGCGCCGTCTTCGAGGAGCACTCGGTCTTGGTGTTCCGCGATCAGCAGGTCACCGACGACATCCAGATCGCGTTCTCGCGCCGTTTCGGCCCGCTCGAGATCACCAAGGTCGGCTCGCAAGGGACCGGCACCCATCTGGTGATCCTCACCACCATCGACGAAAACGGCAAGGTGGTGCCAGCGGACCATCGCCTTGCGATGCGCAACAAGGCCAACCAGCTCTGGCACACCAACTCGACCTTCAAGGCGGTGCCGGCGCTCGCTTCGGTCTTGTCGGCGCGCGTCATCCCGGCCGAGGGCGGCGAGACCGAATACGTCTCCACCCGGCTGTTGTGGGAGCGGCTCGATCCCACGCTGCGACAGCGGCTGGAGAATTCCTTCGCCTGGCACGACTACGCCCATTCGCGTGGCCAGATCGCGGCCGACCTCGCCAGCCCCGAGGAGCGCGCAGCGCTGCCGGCGCAGCGCTGGCGCATGATGTGGAGGAACCCGGTCAACGGCCGGGCGGCGCTTTATCTCGCCTCTCATGCCTATGCCATCGAGGGGATGGAGCAGGGGGAGGCCAGCAAGCTCCTGGCCGAGCTGATGGACGCCGCCACCGCGCCGGGCGCGAGCTACGTGCACGCCTGGCGCCCGGGCGACGTGGTGATGTGGGATAACCGCGCCACCATGCACCGCGGCCGGCCCTGGCCGGCGCACGAGGCCCGCTACATGGTGCGCACCACCATCTCGGCCACCGCCGCCGACGGCCTCGAGAGCATGCGCTTCCCATCGCCGCAGGCAGCGGAGTAGGACGGCGCTGGACGCCGGCCCCGGCGCTGATTAGCTATGCGATGAGAGCAGGTGCCCGAATCCGGCATTTCCGGCCGGGCTCAAAACCCGCTATACTGGTTGCAAATTCAACTATCTCTTCGGAACGGAGGAACCCATGGCGGTCGCCGCAGCTCATGCCGACAAGAAGCACAATATCCAAGCGGCCCGGCAAGCCTATTACGACAAGATTTCCCAGCACCATCTGGCCCCGCTGTGGGAGGTGCTCAAGGGCTTGGTGACGCCCGAGCCGAAGACCCAGATGCTGCCGGCCTTGTGGAGGTTCCCCGAGGTCGAGAAGTTCATGCTGGAGGCGGGCGACGTCATCACCGCCGAAGAGGCCGAGCGCCGCGTGCTGGTGCTGGAGAACCCCGGCGATCGCGGAAAGTCGCGCATCACCAACACCCTGTTCGCCGGCATCCAGCTCATCATGCCGGGTGAGATCGCCGAGGCGCACCAGCATGTCGCCTCCGCCATCCGCTTCGTGCTCAAGGGCAAGGGCGCCTATACGGCGGTCGAAGGCGAGAAGTCGATGATGGAGCACGGCGACTTCATCATCACCGCCAACTGGGCGCCGCACGACCACGGCAATCCCGGCAAGGAGCCGGTGATGTGGCTCGACGTGCTCGACATGCCGACGATCAATCACTTCCAGACGTCGTTCGCCAACCACTTCGACGAGAAGATGCAGAACGTCAATCACGAGGACGGCAACTCGTTCGAGCGCTACGCCATGGGCGTGCTGCCGGACGGCATGCCGGCGGCGACGAACCGCACGCCCGTGATCAACTACCCCTACAGGAAGATGAAGCCGATCCTCGATCGCCTGAAGAAGACCGGCGACGTGGACAAGCGCCACGGCGCGCGCGTGCACTACGCCAATCCGATCAACGGCGGCCCGGTGCTGCCCACCATGGGTGCCTGGCTCGCGCTGCTTCCGAAGGGCTTCAAGGGCGCGCCCTACCGTTCGACCGACGGCATCGTGTTCGCGGTGGCGGAAGGCAAGGGCCGTACCGTCATCGACGGCAAGCCGTATGACTGGGCCGTCAACGACGTGTTCGTGGTGCCGCCGTGGAAGCGCTATCACCACGAAGCCGACGACGAGGCGGTGCTGTTCTCCATCTCCGACAAGCCCGCGCAGGAAGCGCTCGGCATCTGGCGGGAAGGGGAGTAACCGCAACTTTCCCGGCTTACAGGCGTTGACAGTCACGGCCGCGCCGCGCCCGGCGCGGCCGTGGGCGTTCTTGCGCCGGCCTGAGCGGTGCGGTTTAAGGGCGGGCGCGCGCGAGACGTGGGAGCGCATTGCATGCAGGTCGAAAACATCACTGCCGGCCACGGAGCGCTCACCGCCGCGCGCGCGGGCGCCGGTCCCGACCTGGTGATCCTGCATTCGCTGCTCGCCGATCGCCACGCCTTCGATCCTGTCCTTCCGGCGCTGAGCGCGAAATTCCGCGTAACGCTCATCAACCTGCCGGGCTTCCACGGTTCGCAGCCGCCGTTGCTGGCTCTGATGGACACCTATGTGGCGGCGATCGAGGATGGATTCGACGAGTTCGGCATCGGGCGGGACGCGGTGCTGCTCGGCAACGGCTTCGGCGGCACGATTGCGCTCGCCTTCGGCCTCGCCCATCCGGAGCGAATTTCCAGGCTGGTGCTGAGCGACGCCGCGGCGGCTTTCCCGCCCGAGGGGCGGGAGGCCTTCGCTGTGATGGCGCAGAAGGTTGCCGACGAAGGACTCGCCTCGGTCGCCGAAATCGCCGCCAGGCGCGTCTATTCGCCCGCCTATCTGGCGGCGAATCCGGACGCTGTGGCGGAACGCAAGCGGGTGCTGCTCGAGCTCGATCCGGCCGGTTTCCTGGCCGCCTGCCGTGTCCTGCAGAAGTGCGACCTGGTCCCGGTGTTGTCCCACCTGCGGGTGCCGGCGCTCGTCGTTTGCGGCGAGATGGATCAGGCGACGCCGCCCGCACTCAACAGGCAAATCGCCGATCATGCCGAGGGCGCCCGCTATGTCGAACTGCCCGGCTGTGGCCATTGTCCGCCGCTGGAGCAGCCGGATGCTTTCCTCCGGGCGATCGGGGATTTCATCGGGCTCTGACAGGCTGGCGATTCGCCCGAATCCCTGTTCAATATGAACGCATGAAACGTTTTCTTGTCGTCGCGGCGGGCCTCGGCCTGCTCCTTGCGGTCGCCATCATTGCCTACGAAGGCTTCGGCGCGGTTACGCAGGCCTTTGCGGCGGTGGGTTACGGGCTTGCCGTGGTGACGGTGATCCGGGCCGTCGAGCTGGCCGGCGCCGGCCTCGGCTGGTGGCTCATCTTTCCACGAGATGCGAAGGCGAGTCTGCGCCGGGTCCTCCGGGTGCGTTTCATTCGCGAGGCGATCAACTCGTTGCTGCCGGTGGCGCAGGTCGGCGGTGACATCGCGGGCGCGCGGCTCATGACGCTCTCCGGCGTCGCGGCAGGGCTTTCCGGTGCGACCGTGCTGGTCGACATCCTGATGCAGGTGGTCTCGCTCTTCCTGTTCACGTTGGTGGGGCTTGCCATTTTCGCCATGGATGGGGGGGACGATATGCTGATCAGACCGATCCTGACCGGCACCGCCATCATGGGCGTGGCGCTCGCCGGCTTTTTCCTCGCGCAACGTTATGGCGGCGCAAGGCTCATCGACCGCGCCCTGATGGCGCTTGCGGCGCGTTTCGACTGGGCGGCGCTCGCCAATCTGGCCAGCCTGCATGACAATCTGGTGCGCATCTATGGCGACCTGCCGCGGCTTGCGGTCTCCATGCTGGTGCATATCATCGTCTGGTTCGCCGGCACGTTTGAAATTCTGGTGGCGCTGCACCTGATGGGCTATCCGGTCTCAATTGCCGACGCGGTGGTGATCGAAAGCCTCAGTCAGGCGGTGCGGGCGGCAGCCTTCCTTGTGCCGGGTGCGCTCGGCGTGCAGGAGGCAGGCTTTATCGCCATATGCTCGGCGTTCGGCATTCCGGCGGCGCCGGCGTTGGCGCTCTCGCTGGTGAAGCGGGTGCCGGAGCTGGTTCTCGGCTTGCCATTTCTGTTCGATTGGCATGCGCACGAGGTCAAGGCGCTCAAGAGCCGTAGCACAGCCCGTTCGTAGCGCAAGGAATCAGAATTTCAGCAGCCAGGGAATCTGCTCGAACACCGCATGCAGCGAGCCGCCATTGCCTTTGCGCCCGAGCGCCCTGGCCGCGCCGGTGAGCTTGCCGCGTTTGAGCGATTGTGCGGCATCATGCACCGATACCGCGATGTGCTGCATGGTGCTGGCGTCGCGGTAGCAGTCGATGGTGCAGCGCGTGCAGCCGTCGCGCACCAGCTTGCTGTCGTCGAAATCGTAGATCGAGCACAGCGGTTCTTCCCAGTAGTGGCAGCGCCAGAGCTTGAGGTGCCAGTCGAGATAGAAATAGCGGTAGCCGCCGAGGCAGGGATAATGCTGCGGCTCGCCGCGCACGAAACGCTGCATCTCCTCGAGCGAGCGCGTCGGATTGACCACGTGCATGCGCTTCTTGACCGTCTTCACCTTCTCGTACAGCGCGATCAGCTCCTCGCGCGTGAAATCGACAAGGTTCGATTCACGATAGCCGAGGAAGCTGGAATTGAGATTGGTCAGCGGATAGGAAAACGTTACCGATTCGAAACCGAGATCGGCGAGGAAGTCGGGCAGCGCGTCGATGTCGAGCAGCCGGCTCAGCGTCACCGAGGCGGTGGCGATCATGCCGAGCTCGGTCAGTTCCCTGTTGGCCTCGCGGATTTTCTCGCACACGCCGGGCAGGCCGCGGTTTTGCTCGTGCAGTTCGGCGCTCGCCGCGTCGATCGAGATCACGAAGCTCGACAGTCCGGCTTCGGAAAATTCCTGCAGGCGCCGCGGCTTGAGCAGGCCGGCGTTACTGACCATCATCACCTTCATGCCCTTGCCCGAAGCATGGGCGATGATGTCGGTGATGTCGGGATGCAGGGTCGGTTCGCCGCCGGTAAGGATCAGATAGCGGATCCCGTTGCGGTAGAGGATGTCGATGGCGTCGAAGGCGCCCTGGCGCTCGACATATTCCCAGCGTTCCTTCGGCAGCGCGTCGCGCGCGAAACTGCAGAAGCCGCAGTTGGCGTTGCAGGCATTGTTGAGCGCGAATTCGGCGCGTCCCGGCCCGCCCGACGACAGCACCAGCCGCAGGGTTTCGAAGGCTGGCGCCCGCGCTTCGGGCTCCTTCTGGACGAGTGCGTCGCGCGCCGAGGACGGCAGGGGTTCATGCATGAAGTCAGATTAGCCCAATTCGGCTGCCTTTGACACCGGGTGGCGAGGGCTATCCCGTCCGCCTGTCGAACCGCCGGATATCGACCTCGCCCCACACCGCCTGCAGCGGATCGGCCTGGTTGAACTTCTCCGCGGCGGCGCGGTCCGGCGCCTCAACGATCATCAGGCTGCCCAGCGATGCGGCCCCGCCGTCATCGGTGAGCGGCCCGCCAACGGTGAGCGTGACGCCGTAGTCCGGCGCCTTCTTCAAATGGGCGACATGATCGGCGTGCACCGCCTTGCGGGTGTCGGCGCTGCCCGCCTTGTCCAGTGCGAAGATGGCAAACAGCATGACGTTCTCCCCCATGTCTAATCCAGTGCCGCCAGCACGGCCCTGCCGATCGCCGCCGTGCCGTCGCCGCCGCCGAATTCCATCGGCCTGATGCCGCCTTCAAATGCCTTGTCCACGGCGCGCTCCAGGCGCAGCGCCGCTTCCGCCGCCGGTTGATGATCGTGTTTGTCGGCGAGCCAGTCGAGCATCATCGCGGCCGACAGGATCATCGCACCCGGATTGGCCTTGCCTTCTCCCATGATGTCGGGGGCGGTGCCGTGGCAGGGCTGGAACACCGCGTGGGTGTCGCCGATATCGGCTGACGGCGCCATGCCAAGTCCGCCAATCAGTCCGGCGGCGAGATCGGAGAGAATGTCGCCGAACATGTTCTCCATCACCATGACGTCGAAGTCCCAGGGCCTGCGCACCATCATGGCGGCGCAGGCGTCGACGTAGAGCAGGTCGGTTTTGACGCCGGGAAAATTTCTTGCACGTTCAGCGAAGATATCGCGCTGCCAGTTGAACGCCTTGAACACATTGGCCTTGTCGACCAGCGTCAGCCGGCCCGGCTTGCCGCGCATCTTGCGCCGCCCGGCGAGCCGCAACGAGAAGTCGAACAGCCGTTCGGTCTTGTCGCGCGTCACCACCAGCGTCTCGCGCGCCTCGTCCCGCGTGACCACGCCCTTGCCCATGGAGGCGAACAGGCCTTCGGTCGATTCGCGGATCAGCACGAAATCGATGCCGTTGCGGTCGGCGCCTACGATCGGACTCGGTACGCCGGGGACCAGCCGGGCCGGCCGCACGCCGGCATAGAGATCGAAAATGAAGCGCAGTTCCACCTGCGGCATGATCTCGGTGTTGTCGGGATAGCGCACGCTCGGCAGCCCGCAGGCGCCGAGCAGGATGGCGTCGGCTTCCTCGCACAGCCTGATGGTCTTGTCCGCCATCGACTTGCCGGTGGCCCGGTATTCTTCCGCGCCGGCCGGCGCTTCGGTGAAGCGGAAGGCGAGGCTCGGCGTGGTCGCCTCGATCCGGCGCAGGATCTCCAGCGCCGGCGCCATCACCTCGGGACCGATGCCGTCGCCGGGCAATACGGCAATGTGAAAGGCGGAGTTGGCGGCCATTGGAGGTCCCGGGGATGGCGTTCGGCGGCGTGGATCGCTAATCAATACGTCCGCGCGCCCGCGCGCAAGGGACCGTCAGGGAAACGTCGATGCCGCGCTTTGCCGCCAATCTCGGCCACCTGTTCACCGAGCGTCCGCTGCTCGAGCGCATCGATGCGGCCGCTGACGCCGGGTTCAGGGCCATCGAGCTGCAGCTTCCCTATGACGTGCCGGCTGCCGAGGTGAAGGCGGCGAGCGAGCGCAACAAGCTCACCATCCTCGGCGTCAACACGCCGCGCGGCGCGCGGGAGGATGATTTTGGTCTGGCCGCGCAGCCCGGCCGTGAGCGCGATTGGGATGCCGCCTTTGCCAGGGCGCTCGATTACATCACCGCCATCGGGGGCCGTGCGATCCATTGCCTCGCCGGCCATGTGGCGCCCGGGCAGCGCCCCAGGGCCGAGCGCACTTACGTTGCCAATCTCGCCCGCGCCGCCGATCAGGCCGCCGCGCATGGCATCACGCTTCTGATCGAACCGATCAATTCGCGCGACCGGCCCGGTTATTTCCTGAACCACATCGAGCACGCCGCGGACATCATCGCCCAGGCCGGCAAATCCAACGTGCGGATGCAGTTCGATTTTTATCACGCCCAGATCATGGGTGGAGACCTCATTACCCGGCTGGGCAAGTACATGCCTGTCGTAGGCCATCTGCAGTGCGGGTCGGTGCCGGGCCGCCACGAGCCGGACGAGGGTGAGGTCAACTTCCCGGCCGTGTTCGAAGCCGTGGATAAACTGGGCTACCAGGGCTGGATCGGGGCCGAATACAGCCCCCGCGGGCGCACCGAGGAGGGTCTTTCGTGGGCCGCCCCCTACGGGGTTACCCCCCGGGGTTAACCAGCAATCGTCTTGAAATGGAACACGTTTTTGGCTTTGCGCCGGACCCCGTCGTTGCTAAATTAACCTTATGTTTGGACGTGGCAGGAAGGCGGCGGCCGAAAAGGCCGAGGTTCCGCATGTGCTGAAGGATGCCGTGCGCGAGGCGCGTATCGAGGCGGCCGAGCGCTCGGGCGTGGTTGTCGACCTCCGTGATGCAGAGGTGGCCCGCCTCGAGCTGCTCAATGAGGCCCTCGACCCGCTGTTCAAGGACGTGCCGGCGGACATCGAGCTGTTCGACCGTGGCGTGAGCCGGGGGGATACCCCGCGGTTGTGGATCGACGTCATCGCCCATATCGAGATGGGTCGCGACAAGCGGCAGTACCGTTTCGTGCAGGACACCCGCTACGGCCGCGCCGTACTGGCTGAAACGTATGACGTGCCGGAGATGGTGCAGGCCGTCACCCGCTACGTCGCCCGCCGGATGGTGGAGCGCGAGCGCGCGCTTGCCGACGATGCCGCCGCCGGCATTGCCTCGGCACAGAAGATCATCCAGCAGGAACGCCGCCGCCGCCGCTGGCGAGCTATCGGCACTTTCATCTACGGTTTGATCGCCGGCATTGCCCTCCTGTTCATCCTGGCGCTCGTAAGCGGTAACTCGCAATAGCTTGTCCACAATCCCGGGGTCATGCGCGGGCTTGACCCGCGCATCCATGATGTGCTCCTGCAAACAGGAGCCTTACGTTCGGTTCTGGCTTGTGGTGCGTCTTCATGGATTGCCGGGTCAAGCCCATGGCTGTCCGGCTAAGGGAGGGGTGGACGAGGTGCATGGCTTGGATTTAACTGTGTTTTGCGACGAACAGAGTTGAATGAAGCTCGGAGAGCCCAAGCCATGCGATTTCAGTCTACGGTGTTTTCTCAATTGCTCAAAGCGGTTCCACGCGGCTGGTTCGAGCGCGAGGCAGCGCGGCACCGGAGCGGGCGCAAGAAGCGAGAACTCTCGCAATGGGGGCATGTTGTGGCGATGGTCCTGGCTCAGATGACGGGTCAGCGCTCCCTGCGTGATCATGAGCGGATGGTCGAGCGGCATGCGGGGATACTGCCGCATCTGGGGCTCGCCAGGCTGCGGCGCACGACGCTTTCGGATGCCAACAGAGACCGGCCCGCGAGCCTGTTTGAGGCTGTAGCCAAGAAGCTCTGCGCCATGCTGAGCGGAAGGCTGGGGCACGACTGTGTTCGCCTCATCGACGCCAGCCGCATCTTTGCCGGCAAGCCGGTTGCCGCCTGGGCCCAGGATGCGGTGAAGCTGCACATAAGTTTCGATTGGCAAGGGGAGCACCCGGTCTGGTTTGAAGTGACGGGCGAGCGTATCAACGATATCACGGCCGCCAAGACGATGCCTATCGAACCGGGCGTGACCTATGTGTTCGACAAGGGCTATTACGACTTTTCCTTCTGGCAGAAGCTTTCCGCCGCCTCCTGCCGGTTCGTCACGCGCTCGAAGAAGAACTCCCCGGTCACCGTCGTCCAGGAACGCAAGGTGCGCGATGAGGGCATTCTGTTCGATCGGATCGGACATCTTTCAAGGCGGCTTGGCTCCTCGCGGCACAATCCCTTCACCGGCAAGGTGCGCCTCATCGGCGTAAAGATCCAAGGGGCGCGCGAGATCACGCTTCTTACCAACGATCTTGGGGCTCCAGCCGCGGAGATCGCAGCGCTCTATCGGGCGCGCTGGCAGGTCGAGCTCTTCTTCAAATGGCTTAAGCAGAACCTGAAGCTGTCTCACTTCCTGGGGACAAGCCGCAACGCCGTGATCATTCAGATCATGGCCGCCCTCATCGCCTATCTGCTCGTGCGTCTTGCCAGCCTGCGCCAGCGCACGAGCCTGGGCATGCAGGCCATCGTCCGTCTTCTGCCCGCCATGGCCTTCGCAAGACGCCCCCTCGACGAACTCATGCACCCCCCAAACCAGGCAGTCCAAAGCCTCCAAAACCCCCAGATGGAATTCACCTATGCTTAGCCGGACAGCCATGGGTCAAGCCCGGCAATGACGGCGGAGAGGTCGTGCCGTACCATCAGGCCGAGCGTTAAAGCATCGTCCGCTTCTGCTCGCCGATATCGCCTGCCGGCGTGATACCGCGCGCGATCGTCTCGCAGCTCCAGGCGCCGGGCGCGCCATCGATGCGGTAGAGGTTATACGCCGCCGCGTCGTGGCTCATGCCCGGCGCGGCCGAAGCGGACGGCACGCCAATCGCCGGCACGCCGTTGCCATCGGGATCTGAAATCCAGTTCAGCATCGCCAGATGGTCGTGGCCGTGCAGCAGGAGCTCGGCGCCGTGTTCGGCGATCACCTGCTTGAGCGCGGCGGCGTTGACCAGTCGCTTGTGCCTTCGCGCCCGGCTCACCGGCGGATGATGCACCATCACCACGCGGAAGCGGCCTTCCTTCTTCGCCGCATCGAGCAATTGTCCGAGCGCATCCAGCTGGCGCCCGCCGATCCTGCCGGTCGCCATGAACGGCGCGGTGGCAACGCCGCTCGAAAGCCCGATCAGCGCCAGCGGTCCGCGCCGGCGCAAATAGGGAAAGCCCACGGTTCCGTCATCGTTGCTCATGTGTGGCCCCCATTGCGTCAGCGCGAAGGCCGCGCCTTCGGTTACGTAGACGTCATGGTTGCCAGGGATGACGCTGACATTCTCTGCGAGGCCCAGCGAGTCGAGCCATTCGCGGCCGCGCGTGAATTCTTCTTTCAGCGCGATATTGGCGATGTCGCCGGTCACCGCGATGTGATCCGCGCCTTGCGCCTTCAGGTCGGTGACCAGCCGGTCAAGCACCGCGCGATCGTGAACGAAGCGGCGCTTGCGCTGCCAGTTGAGCCAGCCGGTGATGCGCTTGTTCAACAGCTCGCCCGCGCGCACCCCTGGCAGCGGCGCCAGGTGCGGATCGGAGAGATGGGCGAGGGTGAACATTATGGTCTCGTCATGCCCGGCCATAGCCGTCCGAAGGACGGCGTGCTTAGCACGCCTATGTGCCAGGCATCCACGTCTTGACAGACGTGCATCATCAAAGACGTGGATGGCAAGCGCAACTCGGGCTTGCCCGAGTTGCGCCAGATAAATTTACCGCCGCAAGCCGGGAAAACCCGACTTGCGGTGACAAGCCCGGCCATGACGAATGTGGGTATAATTACCCTCACGCACTCCCGATCAATATCCCCGCAAGGAACACCAGCACGCCGCCGACCACTATCTGGAACGCCGCCTGCAGGAACGGCGTGTCCATGTAGTGCGTGCGGATCCACGCGATCACCCACAACTCCACCATCACCACCGCGACGGCGATGCCCGTCGCCCACCAGAAATGCGGGATGAGATAGGGCAGGGTGTGGCCGAGCCCGCCGATCGTGGTCATCAGCCCGCACACGGTGCCGCGGATCCAGGGGGCGCCGCGGCCGGTCAGGGACCCGTCGTCGGAGAGCGCCTCGGCGAAACCCATGGAAATGCCGGCGCCGATCGACGCCGCCAGGCCGACCAGGAACGTCGCCCAGGTGTCGTGCGTGGCGAAGGCGGCGGCGAACAGTGGCGCCAGCGTCGACACCGAGCCGTCCATCAGTCCGGCCAGCCCCGGCTGCACGTATTGCAGCACGAACACACGCCGCGCGGTCTCGTCCTCGGTCTCGCGTGCGCCTTCGGTGAGGATCGACTTTTGCAGCTTGCCGGCCAGGTGCTCGTGGTCAGCCTCGGCTTCGGCGAGCTCGACCAGCAACTGCCGCACCGAGGCGTCGCGCGCGCCCTCCGCCGCCTTGCGGTAGAAGCGTTCGGCCTCGTATTCCATGCTCTCGGCGTATTTGCGCACCTCGTCGAGTCGCAGCGGGCGCATCAGCCACAGCGAGGGCTTGTTGTGGATGAAGCCCTTCACGTCCTGGCGCCGGATCAGCGGCAGATATTCGCCGAATTTCTGCCGATATAGGTCGTAAAGACGGGTGCGGTGAGTGATCTCCTCGTCGGCCATCTCCTCGAACACCTTGGCAGAGGCGGGAAATTGCTCGCGCAGGCCCTCGGCGAAGCCGCGGTAGATGCGGCTGTCCTCTTCCTCGTTGGTGATGGCCAGCGCCAGCACTTCCTGCTCGGTCAGGTCGGAAAATCGTTTCACAGGGGCCTCTGGGTGGAGCTCGGGGAGAGGATTTCAGACTGGAACTATTCTAAACAAAGATGCGCGTCATTTGATAGCCTCGGGGGCCGGATTTGGCCGCATATCAATCATTCCCTCAGCAAAGGACGTGAATTTGCTCCGCCGTCTGTTCAAACCGGTGATCCAGCCGCTCTTGCATGTCTTCTGGCGCGTGAAGCGGCCGATGACGCTGGGCGCCTTCGCCCTGGTGATCGACGGCCATGACCGCGTGTTTCTGGTCAGGCACTCCTACATCGATGGCTGGCACCTGCCCGGCGGCGGGGTGGAGACCGGCGAGAGCGTGCTGACGGCGCTGGCCCGCGAGTTATCCGAGGAAGGCAACATCAGGCTCACCGCCGCGCCGACGTTGCATGGTGTGTTCTTCAACAAACGCATCTCGCGCCGCGATCATGTGGCGCTCTACGTCGTGCGCGATTTCCGTCAGGACGCGCCGCCCAAACCCAACCGCGAGATCGTCGACCACGCCTTCTTTCCGGTCGACGCGTTGCCGGGCGACGTGGGCCGCGCCGCCCGCGCACGCATCGACGAGGTGTTCAAGGGCGTGACCGTCAGCGAATTGTGGTGAAGCGGGAGGGCAACACCATGCCCAATAACGGCTGGCTGCCCGCCGCCGTGCGCACGCAGGCGCGCGAGCGCAAGCTGAAAGCGGGCGAAGCCGTATTCCGGCTCGGCGACAAGACCGTGGGGCTGGTCGAAGTCGTCACGGGGCGCGTGCGGCTTGCCCGCGTCGACCGTTCGGGGCGAGAGATCGTGCTCTACGTTGCGGCGCCCGGCGACACCGTCGCCGAAGCGTCGCTGTTCTCGCCGCGCTATCACTGTGACGCCATCGCCTCGACCGACGCCACCGTGCGCGTCTATCCCAAGGCGGCGCTGCTGGCCGCATTCGCGCAGGACCCGAGAGCGGCGCAAGCCTTTACCGCGATGCTTGCGCGTCAGGTGATGACCCTGCGCACGCGGCTCGAGCAGCGCAACATCCGCTCGGCGCGCGAACGCGTGCGCCATTTCCTGGCGCTCAATGTGGGCGACGACGGCCGCACCGTCGATCTTGGCGGCGCCACGCTGAAAGAGATTGCCGCCGAAATCGGCCTTACGCACGAGGCGCTCTACCGGACCCTTTCGGCGCTGGAGCGCGCCGGCGAAATCCGGCGCGCCGGCGGCGCGATCACGTTATCGCGAGCGGGCGCGGCCATGTGACCCCGATCATAGGGGATATGCTGCGGATGGCTTAAAAACAATCCAGTAGCCCGAACCGTTGTTTGACCTTTGTCAAGGCGGCCGGGGCGGGGCGGCGCAACGTATGCGGCTGAATGAATCCTTTTTGGAGTCCTGCCATGCGCAAGTTTCTGGTTGCCACCGCGGCGTTCGCGGGCGTTATCGTCGCAACGGCCGCCATCGGCACGGCCGCCAGGGCCCAGCCGTACTATGGCGGCATGATGGGCGGCTATGGTTACGGCCCCGGCTACGGGATGGGCCCCGGCTACGGCCACATGGGCGGATACGGTCCCGGCTACGGGCATATGGGCGGCTACGGGCCCGGCTATATGACGGGCCCGGGATACGGCGGACGTGGTTACGGCCAACATTACCGCGGCAAGCGCCTGTGCTGGCATTCGACCGATTCCGACGGTGACGAGGGTTACTACGCGCCGTGCAAGTGAGCCGGGCACACCGTCGCCAAATTCGGTTTGTACTCTTGAATCCAACGTGGGGCGGACAAAGCTCAAAGGAGCAATACGCATGCGCACACTTCATTACGCCGCTGTCGTCGCGGCATTGGCAGGTCTGGCGATTTCCGGTCCCGCGTTGGCCCAGCCCTACGGCGGCGGTTACGGGCCGGGTTACGGCATGGGTCCCGGCATGATGGGCGGGTACGGTCCCGGCTACGGCGTGGGGCCGGGCATGATGGGTGGCTACGGTCCCGGCTACGGCATGGGTCCCGGCATGATGGGTGGCTACGGTCCCGGTTACGGCATGGGGCCGGGCATGATGGGCGGCTACGGTCCCGGCTACGGCATGGGGCCCGGTATGACGGGTGGCTACGGTCCCGGTTACGGCATGGGGCCGGGTATGATGGGCGGCTACGGCTACGGCCGCGGTTATGGTCCCGGCATGATGGGCGGTTACGGCGGCGGCAATGGTCCTGGCTATGGTCGCGATCTGAACCTCACCACCGACAACGTGAAGGATTATCTCGAGCGCACGATGCGCAATCCCAACCTGAAGGTCGGTGAGGTCAAGGAACAGGGTAAGGACGAGATCGTCGCCACTATCGTGACCAAGGACAAGGATGCGCTGGTGCAGAAGATCGTCGTCAACCGCCACACAGGTTTCTTCCGTCCGGAGGCGCAGTGATGTGGGGTTACGGACCGGGTTCCGGCTACGGCATGATGGGCGGCTATGGCTACGGCATGGGCGGGTTCGGGATGATCCTGTGGGTGGTGATCCTGATCGCTATCGTGGTGGCGATCGTCTGGCTGGTGCGCTCGTTCGCCACTCCTGGTCATCACCTGCCGCCGCCAGGCGCGCGCCGCTCAGCCGGCCTCGACGTCTTGGAAGAGCGCTACGCCAAGGGCGAGATCAACCGCGACGAATATCTCGAGAAGAAGCGGGATATCACAGGCTAGCGATCAGGCGTCATCGCACGAAACATTTCAATCGCCGGGCCTGATGCCCGGCGATTTTGTTTGGCCACGCTAATGGCCGCCGAGCGCCGAAGCGAGGCTGCCCGGGCCTGCCACAGCCGGCAATGACCTGTAACCAATTGGAAACGCAACTCAGGCTCGCTATGTGTTCGCGCCGCCGATCTCTGAGCCAAGGAAAATGCGATGCCCTCCCGGCACCTGAATTACATGAAGCGCCTCGATGCGCGGCCGATTCCGGAAAGCCATCATGAGATCCGCGCCTTCCTCGTCATCCGCAACGAGGAGCTGCGGCTGCCGTCGACGCTGCGGCATCACCGCTCGCTGGGCGTCGATCGTTTCTTCGTGCTGGACAATGGCTCGACCGACGGCACTCTCGATTATCTCGCGGCGGAGCCGGACGTTCATGTCTTTTCGACCGGCCAGCGCTATTCCGAAAGCCGCTACGGTGTCGACTGGACCAACGACCTGCTGGACGCCTTCGGCACCGGTCACTGGACGCTCACCATCGATGCCGACGAGCAGTTCATCTATCCGCACTACGAGCAGGTCGATCTGCCGCGGCTATGCCGGTACCTCGACGGGGTCCGCGCCGAGGCGGTGCCTTGCCTGCTGCTGGACATGTATTCGGACGCGGCGGTTCAGGATATTGGCCATCACCCTGATGCTGAACTGCTGGAGACCTGCCGATATTTCGATACCGCGCCGTACCGCGTCCGCGGCGTCAGGGACTTTCCGCATTTCCTGATCCACGGCGGCGTGCGCCACCGCATCATGAAGCCGATTGCGGCGCGATGTCCCCTGATCACCATCAGCAAGGTGCCGCTCGTCAAATGGAAGGGCGGCATGAAGTTCCTGTGCAGTACGCACTTCCTCACCACGTGCAACCCCGCACCGATCAAGGGCACGTTGCTGCACTTCAAGTTCCTGAGCGATTTCCACGATCGCGCGCGCATCGAGGCCGAACGCGGCGAGCATTTCGAGGAAGCCAGCGAGTATCGGGCTTATCTTGAGCTGATGCGCGCCAACGGGTCCGTGAGCCTGATTTGCGACCGCTCGGAACAGTTCAGGGGCAGCGCCGGGCTGGTCAAGCTGCGGATCATGGAGACGGCGGACAGCTACGAAGCGTTCGTGCTGTCAGCCGCTGCAATGTCGCCGGCGTCCGCCGGCCGCGAGATCGCCGCGGCGATCTAGTCACGTGAATTTAAAGTTCGCTGCATAATGTTTGCTGCGCTTTATGGCAAAAGCGCTTCACGGATGCCAGGATTTCGTCGGCAGATTTCGTCCATTTGAAGGGCCGCGGATTTTGGTTGTGCCGATCGATGAAGGCACGGATATCGGCCTCAAGTTTTCTGACAGAGGTGTGGACGCCTCTCTGGATTTTCTTTCTAGTGAGCTCCGCGAACCAACGCTCGACCTGATTGATCCACGATGCCGAAGTCGGCGTGAAGTGGACATGATAGTGCGGCCGGCGGGCGAGCCACGCCTTGATCTTCGGGGTCTTGTGGGTAGCGTAGTTATCCATGACGATATGGATATCGAGGCCTTCCGGGACTTGAGCATCGACTTCCTTGAGGAACTTCAAGAACTCGGTCGCCCGGTGGCGCTTGTAGCATTTGCCGATCACGAAACCCGAGGCGACATCGAGTGCGGCAAACAGCGAGGTCGTGCCGTGCCGCACGTAGCTGTGCGTGCGACGTTCCGGAACACCCGGCATCATCGGTAAGACCGGCTGCTCACGATCCAGGGCCTGGATCTGGCTTTTCTCATCGATGCTCAGGACGAGAGCTCGGTTCGGCGGGGAGAGGTAAAGGCCGACGATATCGCGTACCTTATCGACGAACAGCGGATCGCTTGACAGCTTGAACGTCTGGCTACGGTGCGGCTGCAAGCCGAACGCCGCCCACATCCGCCGGATCGTGGTGTGGGAAAAACCAGTCTCCGCTGCCATCGAGCGGATCGACCAATGCGTCGCGTCAGCCGGCTTCGTGCGCAATGTCCGCTCGATCACGGCAGCAACCTGATCGTCGGCGATCGTTCTCGGGCGGCCTGGCCGAGCCTCATCAAGCAGACCATCGCAGCGATCCTGCAAAAATCGGCGACGCCACTTGCCAACTGTGTGTTCGTGAAGCCCAAGCTCGACAGCCACATCCTTGCTCGCCAAGCCGTCCGCACAACGCAGAATGACGCGGCATCGCTCAGATAGCGACCGGGCAACACGATGACGGCGAACTTGCCTCTCCAAATACGCCCGTTCCTGCGCACCAAGAACCAGCGGCTTGATCGGTCTGCCTCTCGCAGTTGCCTTCGCCATGAGCGCTCTCCTTCGATCCGAGCCCTCTATTATAATGCGACGAACTTGCGTTCCAGATGACTAGGGTCAAAACTCATAAATCGGAGAAGCGACCGGCTCGCAGCCACTTTCAACATTCTGCCGAGGAAGGCATGAACGAAATCTGCAAATCATATCAGTTACTTCCGATTTATAAGTCTGGGCCCTAGTCTGTTCCCGCGATCGCCGGAACCCGCTGCGCCAGCTTGGCGCGCGACGCGGCTTGCCTACCCAAACCGTCCCCGGTCATGCGGCGCTGCGAAGTCCAGTTGCGGGCCGACCGGCACGATGCCGGTCGGGTTCACCTGCCGCTGGCTGCCGTAATAGTGCCGCTTGATCTGCTGGAGGCTTACGGTCTCGGCGACGCCCGGCACCTGGTAGAGATCGCGCACATAATTCGAAAGGTTGGGATACTCGTAGATGTGCCGCCAGTTGCATTTGAAGTGCGAATAATAGACCGCGTCGAAACGGATCAGCGTGCAGAACAGCCGCCAGTCCGCCTCGGTGACCTGATTGCCGGCGAGATAGCGCTGCTGTGACAGGATTTGCTCGAGTTCGTCGAGCGTGTCGAACACGTTGCGGAAGGCGAGCTCATAGGCGTCCTGTCCGGTGGCAAAGCCCGCGCGATAGACGCCATTGTTGACGTTGGCGTAGACCATCTCGTTGATGCGGTCGATCTCCTTGCGCAACGGCGCGGGATAGTAGTCGGTGTGTTCGTTGGTGAAAGCGTCAAACGCCGAGTTCAGCATGCGGATGATCTCTGCCAACTCGTTGTTGACGATGGTCTTGCGTTCCTTGTCCCACAGCACCGGCACGCTGACGCGACCGGTGTATTTCGGGTCGGCCATCACGTAGATTTCGGACAACTTGCTCTTGCCGTTGAGCGTGTCGCCGGTCGACCCCTCGTCCTTGTTGAAGGTCCAGCCCTGGTCGAGCATGTCGGGCGAGACGATCGACATGCCGATCACGTTTTCCAGCGCTTTCAGTTTGCGGAATATGATGGTGCGGTGTGCCCATGGGCAGGACAGTGCGACATAGAGATGGTAGCGCCCGGGCTCGGCCTTGAATCCGTCTTCGCCGGAAGGGCCGGCGCTGCCGTCCGCCGTCACCCAGCTGCGGTAGCGGGTGGTTGGCCGGATGAAATGGCCGTCCCTGGTGCGGACCCCCTCCTGCTGCCAGACGCCGTCAACCAGAAGTCCCATGCCGTCCTCCGTTCGAACCGTTCCTGGCGACCCATTTAACCGTTAACGCCCTTCAATGCCACCGATGGACCGGAATCGGGTGAGGTGCTAATCGCTTTGCGCCTAGTCTTTCGCCATGTCGATATTGAAGCCGGCATGCGCCGCCTTGCCGCGACCGTTCCGGGCCAAAAGCGCCACCATGAGCGAGCTTTCGCTGACCATCCTGCCGGAGACCGCCGCCGATGCCGACGCCATCGAGCGTCTGCACGAGCGTACCTTTGGTCCGGGCCGCTATGCGCGCAGCGCCTACCGCATCCGCGAGGGGCGGGTGCACGAGCTCACGCTGTCGTTCACCGCGCGCATCGGCACGTTGATGGTCGGCTCGGTGCGCCTGACGCCGGTGCGGGTCGGGGAGACGCCGGCACTCCTTCTCGGGCCATTGACGGTGGAGCCGCCCTTTCGCGAGCGCGGCATCGGCGCCGCATTGATCAGGCGCTCGCTCGAGGAGGCGAAAACGCACGGCCACAAACTGGTGCTCCTGGTCGGCGATGAATCGTATTACGGCAAGTCCGGCTTCAGCCGCATCGGGAAGGGCCGCGTGAAGCTGCCCGGACCGGTGGATCCCGACCGGCTTCTGGTCGCCGAGCTGCAACCCGGCGCCTTCGACGGCGTGTCAGGCATGATTTTGCCGGATTGGCAGGAAAGCGCCTAACGTCCTTCGCGCGCCCATGTCGCCGCCAGCGAGCCGATCAGCAGCAGCAGGCCGATCAGGCCGGCGAAGATCGGCAGGACGCCGATGCCGCGCACCACGCTGACGTCGCGCATGCGCAGGCCGATCCAGTCTTCGCCGGCGAAGCGGGTGCCGCTGCGCACCGGCACCACCCGCGGCACGTTGAGCGCGTTGCCGCTCGCGAGCCGCCTGGCGGATCCACCGGTTGCCTGTGCCAGTTTCTCCAGTACGCCGGTGGTCGAGGTCACTTCCTGGAATTCGCGGGGATTGGCCGGGCCGACATTCACCAGCGCCGTCAGCTTGCCATCGGTGGCGCGCCACAGGCCGAGCTCCCTTGTGGCGAGCGAGGCCTGCCACAGGCCAGGCTTGTCGGCCTTCAGCGTCACCGTCTCCTGTTTGCCGGTCGGCGAGGTCAGCGTCACGTCGCTGACGCTGTCCGCCATGGTCTGCCTGTGGATGATGAGGTCGTTGCCCTGCACGGTCAGCCGCAGCGCTTCCTCTTCCAGGTCGGGCTGCTTCATCAGCCAGTGCGACAGCCGCCGCAGCAGGTCGAGCTGCGGCCCGCCGCCTTCGAAGCCGCGTGCCCACAGCCAGATCTGGTCGGAGAGCAGCATGGCGACGCGGCCTTTGTCTTCGCGCGCGAGTTCCAGCAGCGGCTTGCTGTCGGGCCCCTGCATCAACGTCGTGCCGGTGTTGCGGCGCGTGTTGACGATGCGGAACCAGGGGCTCCATTGCGGCGGATTGCCCTGCGCGCCCTCGAGGCCGCGCGTCACCGGGTGGCGGTCGCCGAGTTTGGTCAACGCCGGGCGGAACGCCTGTTGCGTGACTTCGCCGCTCGGCTCCGCCGGCAGGATGACATCGAGCGGCGTGCGCCAGATGCTGCTCGGGTTGGCGTAGTCCGGCCCGGCGGCGACCAGCAGCGCGCCGCCGTTGCGCACGTACTTGGCGATGTTGTCGAAGTAGATGGTGGGCAGCACGCCCTGGCGCGAATAGCGGTCGAAGATGATGAGCTGGAACTGGGAAATCTTCTGCTGGAACAGCTCCCGCGTCGGAAACGCGATCAGCGACAGTTCGTTGATCGGCGTGCCGTCCTGCTTTTCCGGCGGGCGCAGGATGGTGAAGTGCACCAGATCAACGGAAGCGTCGGACTTCAGGAGGTTGCGCCAGGTGCGCTCGCCCGGCGATGGCTCGCCTGACACCAGCAGCACGCGCAACTTGTCGCGCACGCCGTCGATCGACACCACGGCGCGGTTGTTGACCTGTGTCAGCTCATTGTCGAGCGGCGCGGCCTCGACCTCGACGATGTTGGGGCCGGCGTGCGGGATCGGGACTTCGACGTTCACGTCAGTATGGACGGTCACGACCCGCTGCTCCAGCACCTCGCCGTCGCGGCGCACCGTAATTTGCGCCGCGCCGATTTTGGCGCCCTGGTCCTCGATGCGGAAGCCGATGATCTGTGACTGGCCGACGATGCCGAAGCGTGGCGTCTCGGTGAGCACCACGCGGCGGTCGATCTCGTTGGCCCGGCCGGTGACCAGGGCCTGCACCGGCGCGGCAAAGCCGAGCGCCTTGGCGTCGGCCGGCACGTCGTGCACGCGACCGTCGGTGATCATTATGGCGCCGGCGATGCGGTCGGGCGGCACGTCCGCGAGCGTCGCCGACAGCGCCGAGAACAGTCTGGTGCCGTCGTTGTTGCCGGTTGCCTCGCCGGCGTTGGCGACGCGCAATTCGAGACCCGGAATGCGCCCGAGCGCCTGTGTCATGGTCTCGACGGCCTGCGCCGTCTGCTTCTCGCGGTCGCCGAAGCTCTGGCTCGGGCTTTTGTCGACGATGAGGGCGGCGACCGACGGGATCGGGTCGCGGTCCTCGCGGGTGAAGGAAGGATTGGCGAGCGCCAGGATCATCAGGCCCATGGCGATGGCGCGTACGATCGTGCCGCGCCCGCGCGTCAGCAACAGCAGTACCGAGATGACGATGGCCGCCGCGAATGCGGTCCACACAACGTAGGCCGGCACCAGGGGAGCAAATGAGACGCCGAGATTCAAGTCCAGCTCCTGCATCCGCCCTCATGGTTCGAGACGCGCGGCTTCGCCGCGCTCCTCACCATGAGGGTCAAGTCTCTCTCCTCATCCTGAGGAGCCCGCGCGGCGGGCGTCTCGAAGGATGAGGCCATGTTACTGTCCCAGCCGTTCCAGCAACGCCGGGATGTGCACCTGGTCGGCCTTGTAGTTGCCGGTCAGCGCGTACATCACGATGTTGACGCCCGAGCGAAAGGCAAATTCGCGCTGGCGCTGCTCGCCCGGCACCATCGGCAGCATGGCCTGGCCGTCCGGTCGGATTGCCCAGGCGCCGGCAAGATCGTTGGAGGTAATCAGGATCGACGACACGCCGTCGCCCGCACGTACCGGGCGCTCGGTCTGTTCCGCCCGTTCCGCCGGAAGCGCCTGCACCCACATCTGGCCGCTGTCGAAGCGTCCCGGAAAGGCGTGCAGCAGATAGAACGTCTTGGTCAGTACGTGTTCGCGCGGCACCGGCTCAAGCTCGGGGATGTCGAGCGACGACAGGATCGAGCGCAGCGTCAGCATGCCGGGCGAACGGCTCTCGCCGCCGGCGCCGGGCGGCGCTTCGATGGCATCGCGGGTATCGAACAGCACGGTGCCGCCCCGCTTCATGTAGGTGTCGATCCGTTCGAGCGCGGCGGATGACGGCTTCGGCGCTCTCACGGAAATCGGCCAATAGATCAGCGGAAAGAATGCGAGTTCGTCGCGCGCCGGGTCGAGCCCCATCGGTTCGCCCGGCTCGAGCGCGGTGCGTTGCGCCAGGAAAAGCGTAAGGCCCTGCAGGCCCGCCCTGGTCACCTCGTCGGTTTCCGGGTCTCCGGTGATGACATACGCGAGGTGCGTCTTCTGTGTCGCCTTGAGCGCGAAGGCTTCCTGCTCCGCGGTCAGCCTTGGCGGCTGCGCCGGCGTCTGCGCGTGGGCCGGATGCGGCAGGCCGACGGTCACTGCGAAACCGATTGCGAGCAAGGCCGCCGTGGCGCGCCGGCGTGGCAGCAGCGCGCCGAAACCGCCGGACAGCCAGAACACAAGCAATCCATCAAGCATTAGCAGGGCGAGGGCGGCGACGAACACCGGCCCGCGCAGGTCGAGCGGCTCGCCATGGCGATAGACGTCGAAGGTGGCATTGAGCCCCGTGAAATCGAGCAGCGCCGGGCGGTCGGCGGGCGCCAGCGTATTGACCGCGACCAGACCTTCGGGCGGTCCATAGAATCCGGGCGGATGATCGGCAGTGCCACGGCCGGCGAAATTGACCGGCAGCGGCCGCGCATCGGGCGTGGGCGGCGCAAAGGCGCCGAAGCCGTCGAGCATACGGCTCGGTGGCACCACCTGGGTCGTCTGCCGGGCGGCATTGCTGGCGTCGGCCGTCTTGTCGGCTTGCGCTGCAATGCTCGATCCGGCGAGCGACACAATGCGCTTGAGCATGTCGACGAACGAGCCTGACAAAGGGAGGTCCGACCAGCGGGTATCGGCGGTGACATGGAACAGCACGATCATTCCCTTGCCGCGGCGCTGGGCGGTGACCAGCGGCGTGCCGTCGGTGAGCGTCGCCCAGGTCCGGTCGGTGAGCAACGCATCCGGCTCTGCGAGGACCTGGCGGCGCACGGTGACGTCTTTGGGCACGGGCATGCCGGCGAACGGGCTGCCCGCCGAGAAGCCGGCCAGATTCTGCGGCTTGTCCCAGCTCAGCGTGCCGCCAAGGGTGCGGCCACCGCGGCGCAAGCGCACCGGAATGAGATCATCGTTATCAAGACCTGCGAGATGCGGTCCGGCAAAACGCACCAGAACGCCGCCGTCGTTGATCCACTTGACCAGCGCGTCGTGCGCGTTGCCGACATTGCCGACGTCGGCGAGGATCAGCATCGGCAGATGCTGGTCCAGGTAGCGGGTGATCGCTTCCGCGGGCGCGACCGGGCCGGCGGCGCGCACGTCGGCGAACGGATTGAGCGCGCGCGTCAGATAATAGCTGGCGCCGAGCAGCGGTTGTGACTGGTCTGCGTCGGTGCCGGAGACGATTCCGATGGTGCGGCGGCGCCAGCGCTTGTCGAGCAGTTGCACCGCGCCGGCAGAACGTTCGCCGACGATCTCCAGCCGCGCAACCTGGTTGCGGATCTCGACCGGCAGGTCGATCGAGGCTGCCGCCTCGCGCTCACTCGCCTTGAAGGCGAAAGGCGCTTCGCCAAGCGGCAGGCCCTTCAGGTCGATGGCGCGCACGACGCCGTTTTCCGCCGGGCCGGTTTGCGCCCGCAAGACTTTTACGGTGAGCGCACCGGCGGCATTGTCCGAGGCGGCCAGGGCATGCGGGATGGCGATGCCGCCATTGATGATCGTGAGCGGACGGTCGCCGGCGGCCTGCCTCAGTTTGGTGACGAATTCCGGACCCTTGCCCATATCGACGCCGTCCGACAGCCAGACGATCTCGACCGTGGCCGAGGCCGCGAGGAAGCGCCCAAGCACCGGCAGCGCCGCGCTGCGGTCGATGGAGTAGGGCCTGGGCTTGAGCTCCCGGGCTTCGACGCGCGCCGCATCGGCGACCTGCAAGGAGATCTCGCGGGCCGTCCGCGACAGCGGCAGCAGCGCGACGCTGCGATTGTCGGCTGATGCGCGCGTGATCAGTTCATCGGCGGTACGCAGGCGATCGGACCATGCCGCGGCCGCCGACCAGCCATCGTCGATCATGACCAGGAGCGGCGCATTGCGGTCGCTTGCCGCGAGCGGCGGGTTCCACATCGGCCCGGCGGCCGCGACGATGACAATGGCCGCCAGCGTCAGGCGCAGCAACGTCAGCCACCACGGCGTGCGCGCCGGCGTCTCCTCCTTGGGCGCGATCTCGAACAACAGCCGCGTCGGCGGAAAACTGATTCGGCGCGGGCGCGGCGGCACCAGCCGCAACAGCCACCACAATGCCGGCAGGGTGATGAGGCCGAGCAGCACCAGCGGTTGCGCGAATGCGAGCGGCAGGGACGGAATCATCGCGAGGCCTCCGCGCCGGTGCGCGTCGGTTTGCGGGCACTGAAGACCTCATGAACGCCCGCGCCCATGCGGGCATGGATCGCGAACAACAGCTCGGTCGGGCCGCGGTCGGTGCGATGAACTGTGAAGCTCCAGCCGAATTGCTCACAGGCCTCGCGCAAGCCCTCGCGATGATTGGCGAGCAGCGCCTGGTAATCGGCCCGCCATGCTTCGGCGCGGCCGGCGGTGACGCTGCCCAGACCTTCCGGTTCGACGAACTCGACCCGGCCTCCATAAGGAAACGCCTCTTCCGCAGGATCAACAACCTGCACCACGTGGCCGCGCGCGCCATTGGCCGCCAGCTGACCGATGGTGCGGCGGAATTCGGAGAGCGGGCTCCAGAAGTCGGAGAGCAGAAGGATTTCCGAGAACGGCGCGGGCGCGAAATCCGGCGGGAGGCTCGGGCGGTCGCCGGTGTCGTGGACAATCACCTGCGCCATCTTCTCGATGACGTTGCGGTTCGCGGTCGGTCGCATCAGGACGGGGACGCCGACGCGCTCGCCGCCCTGAACCAGCACCTCGGCGAGGGCGAACGAAATCACGAGCGCGCGGTCGAGCTTGCTCCATTCCGTCATGCTGGAAGAGAATTCCATCGACGGTGAACGGTCGGCCCAAAGCCAGATCGTGTGCGAGGCTTCCCATTCGCGTTCGCGCACATAGAGATGGTCGTCGCGCGCCGAGCGTCGCCAGTCGACATTTTGCGCCGGCTCACCGGACAGGAAATGGCGATACTGCCAGAAATTCTCGCCCGACCCGGCGCGGCGCCGGCCATGCAAGCCGTGGATGATGGTGGTCGCCACGCGGCGCGCTTCCAGGATGAGCCGGGGCACGCGTGCGGCAAGCTTGCGGCTCTTGCCGACTGCTGCCTGGACCGCCTTATCGGTATCGCTGCGTTGCGGCTCCGCCATTGCCTATCCGATGCGTGCCTTCAGTTGCGCAATGACATCGCTGATCGTCTCGCCCTCAGCGCGGGCGGCGAAGGTCAGCGCCATGCGGTGCTTGAGCACAGGCTCCGCCAGCTCCAGCACGTCATCGATCGATGGCGCGAAGCGCCCGTCGAGCAGGGCGCGGGCGCGCACGGCCAGCATCAGCGCCTGGCTTGCACGCGGGCCGGGGCCCCACGCGATCAGGCTGGCGATGTCGCCGGCGTCGCTCTCCGGACGCGCCGAGCGCACGATCTTGAGGATCGCTTCCACCACCAATTCGCCGACCGGCAGCCGGCGCACCAGGCGCTGCGCCGCTATCAATTCCTCGGCGGTCATCGCGGATTTGGCTTTGCGAGTCTTCGGCACCGGTCGTGTCGAACAGGATCTTCCGTTCGGATTCGAGGTCCGGATAATCGACGTCAATTTCCATCAGGAAGCGGTCGAGCTGGGCTTCCGGCAGGGGATAGGTGCCTTCCTGCTCAAGCGGGTTCTGGGTTGCCAGCACGTGGAACGGTTTGGGCAGGTCGTGGCGTGCGCCGGCGACGGTGACATGCTGTTCCTGCATGGCCTGCAGCAGCGCCGACTGGGTACGCGGGACTGGCGCGGTTGATTTCGTCCGCCATCAGAAGCTGTGCGAACACCGGCCCGGGAATGAAGCGGAAGCTGCGTTTGCCGGCGGCGCTTTCTTCCAGCACTTCGGAACCGAGAATATCGGACGGCATCAGGTCGGGCGTGAACTGCACGCGGCGGGCATCGAGACCGAGCGCAATGCCCATGGTCTCCACCAGTTTTGTCTTGGCGAGGCCGGGTACGCCGACCAGCAGCCCGTGGCCGCCGGAAAAGATGGTCACCAGCGCCCGCTCGACCACCACGTCCTGGCCAAAGATCACTTCGCCGATGGCGGCTTTGGCGGCGCGCACATGGGCGGCCGTCGATTCGGCCGAGCGAACGATCATATCTTCCAGCTTTTCGATGCTTTCACCGCCTGCCGACGCCATGACGTCCTTGTCCTTTCATTGCGCGAGATCGAGGGGTCGTTTGCCCCGCGGCACACCCGTTTCGGGTCCAGCCAACGCCATGCAACAAATGCACCAGCCTGAATATGGTGCCCTCTGGCGGGCCGAATTGCCTCAATTAACGGACCAGCTTACGCTATCCTTTGCTGCGTGAGGGGTCATTTACGACCCTGTGAACAGCTCCGAGGCATCGTTCATATCGTAGGCAAACAATGGCGAAGACAGGGCAGGGAACTCTCGAAGCGATAACCGCGGCACTGCCCCGCGAAAAGCGCGGGCCGCCGCCCGTGGAGCAGTGGAATCCCCCGTTTTGCGGCGATATCGACATGCGGATCGCGACCGATGGCACGTGGTTCTATCAAAAAACCCCGATCGGCCGGCACGCCCTGGTCAAGTTGTTCGCCTCGGTCCTCAAGCGGGAAGGGGATAAGTATTTTCTGGTCACCCCGGTGGAAAAGCTCGGGATTATCGTTGAAGACGCCCCCCTGCTCGCGGTCGAAATGAGCCGGGAGGGCGGAAACATAAGTTTCAGGACCAATATGGATGAATGGATCGATGCCGGGCCCGACCACCCCTTGCGGTTCGAGCCGGAACAGCAGACCGGGGGCCTGAAGCCTTATCTGCATGTGCGCCGCGACCTGTGGGCCAAAGTGACGCGGGCATTGTTCTATGACCTGGTCGAGGCCGGCGAGGAGCGCGTGATCGACGGCAAGCCGATGTTCGGCATCGCCTCGGGCGGTGAATTCTTCGTGATGGCGGAAGCCGATGCGCTGCGGGAGTTCGCCTGATGGAGGAGGCGGCGGAGACGGCGCTTTCGGCGACGGAGTTTTTTGACCGCGTGCGGTCGCGGCTGGCACTCGAGGTACCGGCCGGATTGACCGACCCCAAGATCACTCCCAGGCGTGGCGATCACGATGCCGACCCCGTTATGCAGAAGATCGCGGAAGTGCGGCCGATCCGCCCGGCGGCTGTGCTGGTGCCGGTGGTCGACCATCCGGAACCGACAGTGCTGCTGACGCAGCGCGCGCAGCACCTGCCGCAGCATCCGGGGCAGATATCGTTTCCCGGCGGCAAGATCGACGACACCGACAAGAGTCCGCTCGACTCGGCGCTGCGCGAGGCGGAAGAAGAGATTGGCCTCGACCGGGCGCTGGTCGAGCCGCTCGGCTATCTCGATCTCTACATGACCACGCTGGGCTATCGCATTGTGCCGACCGTCGCGCGCCTGAAGCCGGGCTTTTCGCTCACCCTCAACACCGGCGAGGTCGACGCCGCCTTCGAGGTACCGTTGTCGTTCCTCATGAACCTCGGCAATGTCGAGCGCCATTCACGCGACTGGCAGGGCATGACCCGGCATTATTATGCCATCACCTTCGGCGAGCGTTATATCTGGGGCGTGACGGCGGGAATCCTGCGCAATATGTACGACCGCATTTACCGGGATTGATCCATGGGCCGCTCGCTACTCACCGAGCTGTTGCTGTTCCTGTTGCCCTTCGTGCTCTATTCGGTGTTTCTGTGGGCGACGCGGGCCGGTGTGATGGAGCCGAAGTCGTGGCCGCTGTCGCGGATCATCTGGCTCGCCATCTGTGCCTTCGGTCTGATGATCGGCAGCTTCATGTATTTCGCCAATTACACCGGCGCTCCGCCGGGTTCGACCTACGTCCCCGCGCACATGGATGAAAAAGGCAATTTCGTCCCGGGCAGGACAATCAGGAAATGACCCAGGACGGGCAAACGACGCGCAAGCTGACCGGAGCGCCCTGGCTCTACGAAGGGGCGTTGCCCAGGCTGCTTGACCTGCTTGACGGCAATGGGGAGGAGGCGCGCGTCGTCGGCGGGGCGGTGCGCAATGCATTGCTCGGCCTGCCCAGCGATGAAATCGATGTCGCCACGACCGCGCTGCCGGAAGAGGTCAAGCGTCGCGTCACCGCCGCCGGCTACAAGGCGGTGCCGACCGGCATCGAGCATGGCACCATCACTGTAGTGGTGGGCAATGCGCCGTTCGAAGTCACCACGTTGCGCCAGGATGTCGAGACTTACGGCCGTCACGCCAAGGTAGAGTTCGGTGTCCGAGACTGGCGGGCCGATGCCGAGCGACGCGACTTCACCATCAATGCGCTGTCGGTCTCGCGTGATGGTACCGTGTATGACTATTGCGGCGGTCTCGAGGACCTTGCTGCCCGCCGCGTGCGTTTCATCGGCGATCCAAGGAAACGCATCGAAGAGGACTACCTGCGCATCCTGCGCTTCTTCCGCTTCGATGCCGCCTACGGCACCAGCGATCATCCTTATGCCGAAGGCATCGCCGCCTGCGTGGCCGGCCGCGACGGGCTCGACCAACTCTCGCGCGAGCGCGTGCGCCAGGAGTTGATGAAGCTTCTGGTGGCGCCGCATGCGGTACCGTCGCTGATCTCGATGGCGGACGCCGGGCTGTTGCTGCGCGTTCTCGGCGGCGTGAGCTACCTCGGCTCTTACGAGATGATGGTGAAGGTGGAAGGGGCGACGGGCCTGCCGCCTGATCCGGTGCGCCGGCTCGCCGCGCTGGGTGTCGCGGTGGTCGAGGACGCCGAACGCCTGTGGCTGAAACTCAGACTCAGCAACAATGAACATGCGCGGCTGATGTCGATGGGCGAAGGCTGGCGGCTGATGTCGCCAGCGATCGGCGAGGCCGGGCGGCGCGCGCTGCTCTATCGCCTGAAGCCGCAAGCCTATACTGACCGCGCGCTCCTGGCCTGGTCACGGGCCGATGCCGGCGCGCACGACCAGGCGTGGCTTGCCTTCGCCACGCTGCCGCAGCGCTGGACTGCGCCGGCCTTTCCGATCAGGGCCGCTGACTTCATTGACCGCGGCGTCAAGAAGGGCCCGGCCCTGGGCGCCGCCATGCGCGATGCGGAAGAGGCGTGGATCAAGGCGGATTTCCCCGCCGACGACGCGGCGGTCGGGACCATCGCGGACGCGGTGGCAGGAGCGCGCTAGCAAGCATCGGCGAAAGCGAAAGCCCCGGGCGCAAGGCCCGGGGCTTCGTCATTCCATCGTTGCGTAGGGCGTCACGGTCAGAACTTATAGCTGACCCGCGCGACTACTTCGTGGATATGCGTCTTGACGTCGAACGCGTAGCTGGTCGCGGCCGAGCCCGAGACCTGGTAGTTCGTCGTCCCGAGGTCGAGGTAATTGTATTCGAGGCCGAAGATCCAGTTCCGCGTGAGGCCGTATTCGACACCGCCGCCGACGGTCCAGCCGCTTTGCCAACTCGAGTCGCTGCCCGCGCCGGTGGACGGCGCCACGGAGTCGGAAACGCTGAACTTCACCTCGCCTCCGGCGTAGCCGCCCTTGGCGTAGACCAGCCAATTGTCCCAGGCATAGCCGAGGCGTCCGACCACGGTCGCGATGACGGTCACCTCGTTCGTGAATACATCGTCGGCGGCGCCGAACACCGTATTGTTGGTGTCGCCTTTGATGGTCGACCCGGCTAACGTGCCTTCGATGCCGAACACGAAATTCTGCATCTGGTAGTTACAGCCGAGCTGGCCGCCGCCGATGAAGCCGCCATTGGTCTCCGAGAGGTTGTCGCCGGCCGACATGTCACCGAACGCCGTGGTGTTGGCGGTGTTGGTCCATGACGTGTTGGCCCAGCCCCCGCCCAGATGAGCGCCCACATAGCAGCCCGTCCAGTTGTAGACGGTGACGACCGGAACCGGCGGCGGCGCTTTGACCGGCAGGTCGGCGGCATTGGCGCTGACGGCGCCTACGGCGGTCGCGCTCAACAGTGCAAGAACAAAACGACGCATCGCTCTCCTCCTCGGCTCGAATGCAGCGCAGTGCGCGTTGCATTGATTGCGCATCGGCGTGGCCATCCCGATTGCAAAGGTTGCGACCCGCGTCCGCCGGCGCCTTGCGCTAGGTGAAAGTAAAGGAAAGTCGTGTACATCAACTCAAGCGTGTTGGCGGCGAGTTATGGGATTTTTACGCCGGATTTTCGGGGCTGTGGCGAAGAGGCAACGCTTATGGTAGGCGAATACTTATGAGGGAACCGCGCACGGTAGTCTCTTACTTGACGTGGACAGCTCGCCGCCGCTTGTCGTCCTGGGTTTGACGACCATTTGAATCGAAATCTGGTGGGCTCCACGACAGCAATCATCAGTTGGACGTGCAGTGATGCCACGCAATGACCGTCCCGGAGATTTGGCCGAGCGCATCGCGCAGGGGCGCGCGCGCCGCAAAGTCGCGCGCGATGCATTCCGGCGTGAGACCTTCGCCTTGCCGCGCGAGGCCGCACGCGCCAAGGCGCGTGAAATGTTCACGCGTTTTCCCAGGGCCGCCTACATGACCGAGATCGAAAGCTGGCGCGAATTGCCGGACGACTGCATCGAGTTCACGATGAGGCGGCTGCCGAGCGCAGACTGATCCTTCGCATCGTTCGGTCGCGCATGGCGATTGGACTGTTTCTTTCTCACCAGTCACTAAAGGAAAACGGCGGTTTGTCGCGGCGCGTCCGTCTTGCGGCGGGATTCGCTTTGCGGCCGGTCATTCGACCGCCGCGGCGGCTTCGGCTATGCTCGAAACGCAAACGGGGCGCGAACGATGCGGACATTCTGGCGCGGACTTGCGATTTTTCTCCTTGGCGGCCTGCTCGGCACGGGCTTCGGAGTCGCCCTCGGGTTCTTCCTGTTTCCTTATATCTTCCCGCCGCCGCCCGCGGCGGAGCAGTTGACCGAAGCAGATCGCTCGCCGCTCGTGGCCAGCGGCGAGTTCATCCACGTCAATCCGTCGGACCCGATCCACTACGGCAAGGGCAAGGTCAGCGTCTATCAGCGCACCGTCTTTCTCGAAAAAGACTTCGAAGTCGGGCCGGGGCCTGCCTATCACGTCTATCTGGTGCCGAAGGAAAAGGTGCGCGCGGAGGCCGACGTCAAGCACACCATGTATGTCGATATCGGCGGCTTGCGCGCATTCGAAAGCAGTCAGCGCTATCCGATACCGGCCGGTGTCGACCTGAAGAAATATCCGAGCGTGGTAATCTGGTGCGAGCGCTTCGGCGTGCTCATTTCGCCGGCTGATCTGAAGATGACGGGAGGCGCAGGCTAGCGAGCGGCCTTGTCATCAGTCTTTGCCGACATTTCCCTGGCGCAGCTTGCGCTCATTGCGGCCTGCGCCGTTGTCGCCTCGCTGGTCGGCGGCGTGGCCGGCTATGGCGCCGGCGCGCTGATGCCGCTGGTGCTGGTGCCGATCGTCGGCCCCGCGCCGGTGGTTCCGATCATGGCGCTGTCCGCGCTGTTCAACAACTCGAGCCGCATGGCGGCATTCCGCGTCCATGTGGACTGGCGCAAGACTTTGATCGTGTTGCTGTGCGCGATCCCGACCTGCGTGCTCGGCGCCTGGGGCTATACGCAACTCACGGGACGCGGCGCGCTTCTTGTCATTGGCGGCATGCTGGTCGCCAGCGTCCCGCTGCGGCGCCTGCTGAAACGCCGCGGCTTCGGCATGGGCGAACGCGGGCTCGCCATTTCGTCGGTCGGCTGGGGCGTGGTGGTCGGCGGAACCTCCGGCGCGGGGATCATTCTTTTGTCGCTGCTGATGGCGGCTGGCGTGTCGGGCGCTGCGGTCATCGCCACCGATGCGGCCATTTCTATCTTCATCGGGGTTATCAAGGTTGGCGTCTTCGGCGTCGCGGGTGTCTTCGACACCCAGGTGATCGCGATCGCTGTCCTGATGGGGCTTGCGGCATTGCCCGGCGCCTTCATCGCAAAATGGCTGGTCGAGCACATACCGATCCATATTCATACGGCGATGCTCGACGCGGTCGTGCTTGTCGGCGGCACCGTGATGGTCGCGCGCGCGATCAGAGGATAGCGACCGGCAGGGCGCGTCCGGCTTCAGTCGGGGCGCAGCGGGACGCCCAGGTCGTTGAGCTTGCGGATCAGCTCCGGCATCCGGCGGCAGTCCATCTTCTCCTTGATCCGGCGCAGGTGTGTGTAGACGGTATTGAGGCTCACCGCACGTACCTGGGCATAGTCGCCTGGCGTCGTGCCGGCCTGCAGCGCGCGCGCCAGGTCCGCTTCGGCTTCTGTCAGCCCGAACAGGTTACGCAGCATCTGCATGGTCGCCGCGTTGCGCTGCAACGGGTCGTGCACGAAGACGATAATATCGGCGTCGCTCTGGTGCCGGTCGCGCGCGGTCCGCACCAGGGGACGCACCGAAATGATGTAGGGCGGGGCGCCGGCGCGCCGTGGTACAGCGATGTCATCCGCACCGGGCTCGGCGTTGCCGTGCGCTCTTTCGACGGCGCCGATGGCGTTGCCGAATTGGGCACGACCGGCCGCATCGGCAATTTCCACCGTGCCACGACGAATGCGAATGCCATCGCCGCGTCGCGCGATCGCCTGGAAGGTCTCGTTGACGTGGAGGATGTGTCCGTCCGTCCGCAACAGCGCAACGCCGTCTGCGAGCCAGTCGAGCGCGGCCCTGAACGAGCGGTCGATGGCGTGGGCGCCGCGCAGCCGCCGTGTCATGTCAAAAGCCTGCCGCACGTGCGGCAGCAATAGCTGCATCTTTTTCGTTTCGTCTTTGCCGACGTGACCCTGTTTCGCCGCGCGTTGCACGGAGAACAGGAAAGCTTCGCGATCGGATGCGTCGAACGTCGCGCCGATGAAATAGCGATATCCGGTCGGGGCCAGGAAACCGGCATAGAACGCGTCGCGGTTCATGGCGCGCTCGTCGAGCACCGTGTAGTCGGTGACGATGTTGCCTGGTTTTCCGCTCAGTAGCGCCGGGATGCGTGGATTGAGCGAGAAGTAATGATTCAGATAGGCGACCTCGTTGCCCGGCGGCAGGTCGTGGTAGTGGAATTCGGTCAGGCGAGCTGTGCTGCGGTCGAAGACTTCGAGCGTCGCGGCGATGCCGCCCACGGCGCGCGTCACCTGGGCGAGCGCGTTCGGCCAAAGCGCTTCGTCGAGGCCGGCGGCGTAGATGGCCTCGACCGCGGTCAATAGCGAGTCCGGTGTCGCCATGCGCTGTCCTCTGGCGCGCATTCCGTTGACCGGGCCTTTGCCCTGATTTCAACAGCATAAACCACCGTTCACCGCGCGCCAACCGGCGCGCGGTGCCCCCTTCTGCACCTGCATCACAAGATGCGGAGGCGGGGCTGTCATCATCAGTTCTGGTGATGCCCGTCGGTTTGGCCGCTGCTAGCGTTCCGGCGATGGCGCTGCTTGAGCCGGACAACCACGTCGAACAATGCGCGACGTGCACAGCAAAGGGGCGTTGCCATGCGGTTTCGATATCTCGGTTTGGCCGTTGTCGGCAGCTTGGTGCTTGGGACTTGGATCGCGGCGAGACCCGCCGCCGCGCAACAAGGCTCGGCAACAGAAGTTGATCCTCTGAATGTGGTGGTCGATTTCTTCGCCAGATTGGGCGGAACGAAAGCGCCACAATCCCAATCGCGGTCCCGATCCTCCGCCAGGGGAGCGCGTGCAGACACGGCGCGTGGCATAGACAAAGATGTCTTAGCTGGAAGTGCCTTCACCTATCGACGGCGAGCACAAACTGATTGGGACAACATCCAGTACCCGAACGACGACAGGGACAATGCCAACGGTGGCGAGTGACGCAAGCCTGGGGCCATTTCATCACCGGCGGCACGGAGAATCCGCTCGATGGTTTCCGGTGGCGCGACTGGGGAGATGACACCATGCGGACAACGGTCAAGATTGCGGGCGCACTGCTGCTCGGTCTGACGATCGCGGATGTATCCTTCGGCGGAAGCGCCGTTGCACAAAGCCTTATTGATCTGTTTCCTGGTGGTCAGCAAAACGTGAACTATATTTTCCTCTCTGTATTTGGCGCGAATGAACTCTCGCGCGGAGAGGCGCTTAAGTTGCAGATTCAGGAACACTCAAGGGGCGCAAGGGATGGCTTGCGTGAGGGCGACGCAAGCAAATTTTACAGAAACCGTGCCCTGCTCAGGAGAGATATTCGGGAACCCGGGATCGCCGCACGAAACCGAAGATTGGCGAAGCACTTGCTGGCGGTGCTGCCGGCGAAATTTGAAGAGGGCGTCGCATTCCTGCGTGACGATGGCACGATTGCAGGCGATCCGGACCCCCGCATACGAGCTCCGCTCGTCTGGGACAGATATTCCAGCGAGGCTGGCGATGGGGACGCTCATTGACCGGCACCCCGACCGAAATGTCCGACTTTACGGCCACTTCACCACCGGCGGCATGGATCGGGCATGCTCGACGATTGCCGGCTGTGCGGCAGAGGGAGATAACACCATGCGGACAACGGCCAATCTTGCGGGCACACTGCTGCTCGGTCTGATGATCGCGGATGTGCCCTTCGGCGGAAGCGCCGTTGCGCAAGAACCCATAACTCGCGAAGATTACGTATCGATGTTTTTTGGCCTTCCCCTTCTCGCCGACCTCTTCAGTGAGCCTCCGGCGGAAACAGAGGAGAGGCAGCTACGCGCGGCAGCAGCCGATTATTCGCGCGCGCAGGCAGCCTGGAGCGAAGGACCGAGTGCAGCGGGATATGCGGAGGTGAAATTTGAGACAGCTCGTGGCAATCTTAGAAGTCTGGCCAAAAACGCGCGTAGACCCAAAGTCCGCAAGCTCGCTCGCACCTACCTGTCGCGCCTGCCGCAGCATTTTGTTCGCGGCTTCGCCTATCAGCGGGACGACGGAACGGTAGCCGCCGATCCGGACTGGCAGGTATGGCATCAGCTTAACCAGGACAGATATTCCTACTATGCCGGCGATGGTGATGCCGATTGACCGGCATCCGAATTCGGACGAGCGGCCTTAAGGCCACTTCACCACCGGCGGCATGGAGGAGAGGATCGACTCCACATTGCCGCCGGTGCGCAGGCCAAAGATGGTGCCGCGGTCGTAGAGCAGGTTGAACTCGACATAGCGGCCGCGGCGAACGAGTTGCTCGTCGCGCTCGGCCTCGTTCCAGGGCGTGACGAAGTTTTTCCGCACCAGCAGGGGATAGACGTCGCGCAAGGCGCGGCCGACGGCTTGCGTGAATGCGAAATCGGTTTCCCAGTCGCCCGAGTCGTGCCAGTCGTAGAAAATGCCGCCGATGCCGCGCGGCTCGTTACGGTGCCTGAGGAAGAAATACTCGTCGCACCACGTCTTGTATCTGTCGTAAGGCGCGACGGCGGCGTGCGCGTCGCAGGCCGCTTTCATGGCGGCGTGAAAGGCAAGTGTATCAGCGTCATCCTGCGTGCGGCGGCGGTCAAGCACGGGCGTCAGGTCTGCGCCGCCGCCGAACCAGGCTTTGCTGGTGACCACGAAACGCGTGTTCATGTGCACCGCCGGCACGTGCGGGTTCTGCGGGTGGGCGATCAGCGAAATGCCCGAGGCCCAGAAGCGCGGGTCGTCGGCGGCGCCGGGGATATCCTTGCGGAATTCCGGCGCGAACTCGCCATGGACGGTCGAGCAGTGCACGCCGACCTTCTCGAACACGCGTCCGCGCATCATCGCCATGACGCCGCCGCCGCCGGGACTGCCGGTGTGGTCGGTGCGCTGCCAGGGCGTGCGCACGAAGCGGCCGGCTGAGTCGCCGCCGAGCGGCGCCGAAGCGGGCAGGGCGTCCTCCAGCGTCTCGAAGGCGGCGCAGATCTCGTCGCGCAGGGCCTCGAACCAGTGGCGGGCGCGGCCTTTTCGGGTTTCGATGTTGCGCGTAGCGTTCATTCCGCGTCCAGTTTTTCTTCCAGCCAGACCTTGATAAGCGATTGGTAAGGCACATCACGCCTGTTGGCAGCAATCTTGATGCGGTCGAGCGTGCCCTGCGGCAGCCGCAAAGAGATCGCCGTGGTCGAGAGCTTGAGATTGGGAAAGCGGGCGCGTTGTGCCTTATTCCAATCGACATAGTCGGTGGAATCATGCGTTTCCCAAAACTTTCGTTCCTGTGCCTCACTTCGGAACTTCGGAACAGGCTTAAGCTTTCTGGCCATAGATCACCCTTTCCTTCCGACTCATATCGCGTGCCGAGACGACCCGGATTTTCCTGTCGTTCTGTCGCAGCGTGAAAGTCACATGCAGCAACCGACCATCTGCCGTTTCGCCGAGCGCATTGAACCTTGCTTCGGCTTCACTGTGTCCGACGTCTTGCGCAAGCAGCGGCTCGCTTGTGAAAACCTGTTCGGCTTCCGATTGGCTCACGCCGTGCTTGTCGAGGCTCTTGCGCGCGTTACCGTCATCCCAGTCGAAGCCTTCGATTGAAGACAGGTCGATCATTTGTGTATATTATGGTAATATACAATGGTCGGCAAGGGCGACCTTGATACGGTCTACGCCGGAAATCCCCCGGTCTGCCGCAGGGCCTCACCCGCCACTATGGCGGCGGCCATGGCGACGTTGAGCGAGCGCATATCGGCCCGGATCGGCACCCGCAGCCGTTTGTCGGCTGCCTCGTGCACTGCCTGCGGGAGGCCGGCGCTCTCGCGGCCGAACAGCAGCACCTGGTCGGTTTCATAGCGATGGTCGAGGTAGGAATGAGTCGCAGTTGTGGTCAGGACGACCAACCTGAGCCGCTGGCCCCGGCGCCAGGCCTCGAAGGCGGTGAAAGAGCCGTGGCGGGTCAGCGCAACCCGGTCGAGATAGTCCATCCCCGCGCGCCGGAAGGCGCGGTCGGAGACCGGAAAACCGGCCGGCTCGATGATATGGGCTTCAACGCCCAGACAGGCGCACAGCCGGAGAATCGTGCCG
The DNA here is from genome assembly GCA_963773715.1 of uncultured Pseudomonadota bacterium. Taxonomy (GTDB): domain Bacteria; phylum Pseudomonadota; class Alphaproteobacteria; order Rhizobiales; family Xanthobacteraceae; genus Pseudolabrys. The sequence continues at coordinate 530,244 of CAVZCM010000004.1, forward strand.
GTGTTCTGGGGGATGTCCGGCTCGTAGAGCGCGATTTGCATGATTGGACGCCTCAGGGTGGTTCCGGTCGCTGCCGGCGCAGTGGAAAGCCACCGGTCTTGATGCAGAATATGTGCCCCTTTGGCGCGGGCCGGTTGGTCACAAAATGGCGCCCGCGTTTCGGCCGCCGCCCCGTTCCGGGTCGCGTTGCCATTTATCAACAAATGGCCGCGTCTGCGCAAAACGGGTGGCTCTTTGGGCCCTGGAATCGTTCCCGGGCTTGCACTTGCCCCGCAAGGGTGCCAATAGAACGCCACCGATGCGCCGTACTGCCCGCCCGGGTAGCCGCTGATCGGTCCGCCCCGCCGCCCGCAGGACTTGTTCTGCCGGTCCCAGCCGCGGGCGGAAAGTTCAAGCCAGCGGGGGGAGAGGACCAGAGACGTGACAACCGTGTCTTCGGCGGCACACACGCGCCGCGACTTTCTCTACATTGCCACCGGTGCCGTCGGCGCCGTGGGCGTTGCAGCGACCCTGGTGCCGCTGATTTCGCAGATGAATCCGGACGCCTCGACGGTCGCCGCGGGTGCGCCGGTCGAAATCGACCTGGCCCCGATCGCCGACGGGCAGATCATCAAGGTGTTCTGGCGGTCGAAACCGATCTTCATCTTCCATCGCACCAGGAAGGAGATCGAGGAGGCCCGGAACGTCAAGGTCGCCGACCTGCGCGATCCGCAGCCCGACTCCGCGCGCGTCAAGAAGGGTCACGATCAGTGGCTGGTGGTCATTGGCATCTGTACCCATCTTGGCTGCATTCCGCTTGCCCACCAAGGTGAATATGGCGGCTGGTTCTGCCCCTGCCACGGTTCGGTCTACGACACCTCGGGCCGCATCCGGCAGGGTCCCGCGCCGAAGAACCTCTATCTGCCGCCCTACACATTTCTCTCCGACACCAAGATCCGGATCGGCGAAGAATCCGCACCGGCTTGAACGAAGGTTTTTCACAAGGTTCGATCATGAGCGGACACGCCACCTATCAGCCGCAAAACAAGGTCCTGCAGTGGCTCGAGAAACGGCTGCCGATCGGCGGCCTGATGCATTCGTCCTTCGTCTCCTATCCGACGCCGCGTAACCTGAATTACTGGTGGACCTTCGGCGGCATTCTTTCGTTCATGCTCGGGGTGCAGATCATCACCGGCATCGTGCTGGCGATGCACTACACGCCGAACGTGGCGTTTGCCTTCGACTCGGTCGAAGGCATCATGCGCGACGTCAACTACGGCTGGCTGTTGCGTTACCTGCACGCCAACGGCGCCTCGATGTTCTTCCTCGCCGTCTATATCCACATGTTCCGCGGCATTTATTACGGGTCGTACAAGGAGCCGCGCGAGGTGCTGTGGATCCTCGGCGTGATTATCTACCTGTTGATGATGGCCACCGGCTTCATGGGCTACGTCCTGGTCTGGGGCCAGATGAGCTTCTGGGCCGCCACCGTCATCACCAACCTGTTCTCGGCCATTCCGGGCGTCGGCGATGCGATCGTCACGTGGTTGTGGGGCGGCTACGCCGTCGGCAACCCGACGCTCAACCGTTTCTACTCGCTGCACTATCTGCTTCCGTTCGTGATCGCCGGCGTGGTCGTGCTGCACGTCTGGGCGCTGCACGTCGCCGGACAGAACAATCCGACCGGCGTCGAGCCGAAGTCCGACAGGGACACCGTGCCGTTCACGCCTTACGCCACGATCAAGGACTCCTTCGCCATGATCGTGTTCTGCATCCTGATCGCCTGGTTCGTGTTCTACCTCCCGAACTTCATGGGCCATGCCGACAACTACATCCCGGCCAACCCGGCGGTCACGCCTGCCCACATCGTTCCCGAATGGTACTACCTGCCGTTCTACGCGATCCTGCGCGCGATTCCGGACAAGCTGATGGGCGTGGTCGCGCTGTTTGCGTCGATCCTCATTCTGGCGTTCCTGCCCTGGCTCGACACCTCACGGGTGCGTTCGGCGCGGTATCGGCCGTTGTTCAAGCAGTTCTTCTGGCTGTGGGTGATCGTGTGCATCGGCCTCGGCTGGCTCGGCTCCAAGCCGGCGGAGGGCGTCTACGTCATCCTGGCGCGCATCTTCACCGTCTACTACTTCGGCTTCTTCATCATCATCCTGCCGCTGCTCGGCATCTTCGAAAAAACCAGGCCTTTGCCGAATTCGATTTCGGAATCGGTTCTGGGCGCCAAGGCGTGAGCAGGAGGATCCATATGAAACTCAAGCCCACCATATTTGCGCTCGTTCTTGCCGGTTCGCTGGCCGCACTGTCGGGTGCGCCTCAGGCCGCCGAAGGTGTGACGCCACCGCGACAATCCTGGTCGTTCTCCGGGCCCTTCGGCAAATACGATCAGGCGCAGCTTCAGCGCGGCTTCAAGGTTTATCGTGAGGTTTGCGCCGCCTGTCACTCGCTCAAGCTGGTTGCTTTCCGCAACCTGGCGGAGCCGGGCGGTCCGGGGTTTACCGAGGAACAGGCCAAACAGATCGCCTCGGAATACAAGATCAAGGACCTGGACGATAAAGGCAATCCGATTGAGCGCCCGGGGCAGTTGGCCGATCATTTCCCGCCGCCGTTTCCTAATGACCTGGCGGCGGCGGCGAACTTCGGCGTGGCGCCGCCCGACATGTCGACACTGGCCAAGGCGCGCACCTATGAGCGCGGCTTCCCCTGGTTCGTGTTCGATATGATCACCCAGTATCAGGAGCAGGGGCCGGACTACATTGACGCCCTGCTGCAGGGATACGAGAACCCGCCGAAGGGCTTCAACGTTCCGCCGGGTGGCCATTACAACAAGTATTTCCCGGGCCACAGCATCGCCATGCCGCCGCCGCTGGCGGCCGGCCAGGTCAAATACGACGACGGTTCACCGGAAACGCTGGCGCAATATTCGAAGGACGTCACCGCCTTCCTGATGTGGGCCGCGGAGCCGCACATGATCGCGCGCAAGCGCATCGGCTTCCAGGTAATGATCTTCCTGATCGTGCTGTCAGGCCTCCTGTACTTCACCAAGAAGAAGGTGTGGCACGAGGTCGAGTCCCCCCGCGAAGCAGCGCACGGGCAAGATCCGGCGAAGACGACGATCTGAGCGGCGCGGGCACCTGAACCCAGGAAGAGGCCGTGAAAGCCTTCTTCGTCAGTTTGTCAGCTCCGTGCCGCCTCGAGAGCCCGCTCGCTGTTATCGACTTTCCTGTAGTCGCCGCGCAGCGCCTTAAGCGCCTGCCGCTCCGCTTCTATTTCGAAGGTGGTGCGAAATCCAAGCCGACGAAGCACCGGCACCGGCGGACACCAGCCCTGGATTGCATGCTGGAGAAGAAAACCCGTCACCAGCGCAGGCAACGCCAGCCAGCGGCGGTCGGAGGTGACGCTGAGCGTCAAACCGGCCAAGCCGAGAGTCGCAGCATTGGCCTCAATCGCACGCTCGATATCCCATTCGCGATCGAGGGCGCGCAATCGTTGCGGTATTTCATCCCGGTGTTGGCTGTAATAATGGACATTGAGCGCCGTCTGCTGGCGAATCCGCCGGTTGATCGTCTCCTTGGTGTGCTCCGGGACCCGCGTTCTTGATGCTGTCATGGTGCGCTCCTTGCACAGTCAAACGATCCGGGCAGCGATCGGTTCCTGACCCGGAAGGGACGGGAACAAAGGGACAGGGACTGACATGACCAAAGCGGTGCTCGGCATCATCGGTGGCAGTGGCATCTACGATCTGCCGGGACTGGAAAACGTGCGCGAGGAGCGGGTCGCGAGCCCCTGGGGCGAGCCTTCCGGGGCCTTGCGCTTGGGTGAGATCGGCGGCCTGCCGGTCGTCTTCCTGCCGCGCCACGACAAGGGCCACCGGCTCTCGCCGTCGGATATCAATTACCGCGCCAACATCGACGCCTTGAAGCGCGTCGGCGTCACCGACCTGGTGTCGCTATCGGCCTGCGGCTCGTTCAAGGAGGAACTGCCGCCCGGCACCTTCGTGCTGGTCGATCAGTTCGTCGATCGCACGTACAAGCGCGAGAGTTCGTTCTTCGGCAAGGGCTGCGTCGCGCACGTGTCGATGGCGCATCCGGTATCACCGCGTTTGCGCGCGCGAATCGGCGAAGCTGCCCTGCTGGAAGGTATCGAGCCGAGCTTCGACGGCACCTACGTGTGTATGGAGGGGCCGCAGTTCTCCACCTATGCGGAGAGCATGACCTACAAGCAGCTCGGCTACGCGGTGATCGGCATGACCAACATGCCGGAGGCCAAGCTCGCCCGCGAGGCGGAGATCTGCTACGCGTCAGTTGCCATGGTCACCGATTTCGACTGCTGGCACCCCGACCACGATGCGGTGACCGTACAGGACATCATCAAGGTGCTGACCGAGAACGCCGACCGCGCCAAGAAGCTGGTGGCGCGGCTGGCGCGCGACTTTCCGCGTGAGCACGAGCCGTGCCCGATCGGCTCCGACCGCGCGCTCGACACCGCCCTTATCACCGCGCCCGACGCGCGCGATCCCGCGCTTCTGAAGAAGCTCGACGCGGTGGCGGGGCGCGTGCTGAACGGGTAGAAAGGGCGCCGCGCAGGCGACTGCGGCATAGTGGATGCCCGCTTCCCGGGCGCAATCGTGAGTGTGAGAGGGGATAGTCCTGATGAGCTCGATCGACATCGAAGCCGATTTGCGTGACGCAATCCGCTCAATTCCGGATTATCCGAAGCCGGGCATCATTTTCCGTGACATCACCACGCTGCTCGGAGACGCGCGCGCCTTCCGCCGCGCGGTCGATCGGTTGGTGCACCCCTGGGCCGGCATGAAGATCGACAAGATCGCCGGCATAGAGGCGCGCGGCTTCATCCTCGGCGGTGCCGTAGCGCACCAGGTCTCGGCCGGCTTCGTGCCGATCCGCAAGAAGGGCAAGCTTCCCCACAAAAGGGTAAGCATGACCTATGCGCTGGAATACGGTGAGGACGAGATCGAGGTTCATGCCGACGCGCTGGTGGCCGGCGAGCGCGTGGTGCTGGTTGACGACCTCATCGCCACCGGCGGCACCGCGGAGGCGGCGGTGAAGCTCCTGCGCCAGCTCGGCGCCGAAGTGCTGGCGGCGTGCTTTGTCATCGATCTGCCCGCGCTCGGCGGCGCCGACCGGCTGCGCAAGCTCGACGTGCCGGTGCGCACGCTGGTCTCGTTCGAGGGCCATTAGCCCTCAGCGACGTGGTCCCCACGGGCCTGGCTGAGCTGACGACGGACCGGGTTCAGGATTCCACGGACCCCGTGGTGCCGGCTGTTGCGGCTCGCCCCAGGAGTCATGTTCGCCTTCATATCCGATCTGCTCTTGCTCATCCGGCGCCGAGAGCGCCAACGGGCCGGGATCGTGGCCGCCGGCGTATTTGATCAGCGCTTCGATCCGTGAGTCGATTGACGGATGGGTGGCGAACAGGTCGGAAAAGCCCATGCGCGGGTTATCGACGCACATCTCCATCACCGCCGAGGTCGCGGTGTTCAACTCGCCACGGTTCTCGATCTTGCGCAGCGCCGAGATCATGGCGTCCGGGTTCTTGGTCAGCTCGACCGCGCCGGCGTCGGCGAGATATTCGCGGCGGCGCGACAGCGCGAAGCGGATCACGACCGAGAGGATCCAGGCGACGACGATCAATGCGACCGCAATGACGATAGCAATGATCGCGCCGCGACCCCCGCCTTCGCCGTCGCCGCCGCGCCGCCGGCGGCCGAAGCCGCCGTAGAAGCTCGCCTGGAAGAACAGGCGGAATACCATTTCGCCGACGAACGAGATCACCCCGGCGATGACGACGGCGATCACCATCATGCGCACATCGCCGTTGCGGATATGCGTGAGTTCGTGGCCGAGCACCGCTTCCAATTCGGCGTCGTTCAGCCCCTCCATCAACCCGCGTGTCACGGTGATTGAATATTGTTTGTCGTTCAGACCGGTGGCGAAGGCGTTGAGTGCGTCATCATCGGCAATGCGCAGGCTCGGCATGGTGATGCCGCGCGAGATACAGAGGTTCTCGAGGAGATTGTAGAGGCGCGGCTCCTCGGCGCGGCTGACCGCATGCGCGCCGGTGACCGCGTCGATCATCGACTGATGGAATTTGTAGCCGATGAAGATCCAGATGCCCGTGCCGACGGTCGCCCAGGGCGCCGCCATCGCCCAGTCGTAGGCAGCCGCGCGCATCAGGTAGTCGAGCGGTGCGTTGACGGTGAGTGCTTCCGCCAGCAATGCGCCGGCGTACACCATGACATAGACGAGGAAAAACAATCCGATCAACAGCGCGATCGACCGCCGCCGGTTGGACTGGATGTGGGTGTAAAGACCGTAGGCGGCCATAGCGCTTCCTACTTTGCCCCGGGCGCAACGCGCCCGGGACCGCGCAGGCGTCTAGAACTTCACCGCCGGCGCCTGTTCCAGCGTCGCACGCTGCTCGCCGAGATCGAAGAATGTCCGCTGATGGAAGCCGAAGCTGGCTGCGAACAGCGCCGCGGGCAGCTGCTGGATGGCGGTATTATATTCCTGCACCGTGTTGTTGAAGAAGCGCCGCGCCGCCGCCAGCTTGTTTTCGATGTCGGAGAGTTCCGATTGCAACTGCTGGAAGTTCGTGTTGGCCTTGAGGTCGGGGTAGTTTTCCGACAGGGCGAACAACTGTCGCAGCGCACCGGTCAGCATATTTTCGGCCGCCACCTTCTGCTCGACGCCGGGGGCAGCGATGGCGGCATTGCGGGCCTGGACGACCGCTTCCAGGGTGCCGCGCTCGTGCGTGGCATAGCCTTTGACGGTTTCGACCAGGTTGGGGATCAGGTCATGGCGTTGTTTGAGCTGGACGTCGATGTCGGCGAAGGACTGGTCGACGCGTTGCCGCATGGCGACCAGGCCGTTGTAGATCGAGATTGCCCAGATAACGAGCAGGACGAGGACGCCGATGATAATCCAGGCGGTGGTGGACATGGGGAAATGGCTCCTGAAAGGCCGTGATTCTCAATCGAACCAGCCTATCCTAGATGGATGTCAGGCGAAAAACGGGCAGTTCACGCCTCCGTGCAGTCGGCCCATCCTCAGCCAGAACGCGACTTTAGCCGCAAACCTTTGATGGCACGCAAAAAAAGACCCCAAGCCGAAGCTCGGGGTCTTTCGCCAGGCGGCTATTCGGGGGGTAAGGGGGGAAGCCGCCCGACTTAATAGTCACGGGTCGTTAACACCCCCGAGGGCGTCTGGTTCCGCCCCGGTTTCGCGGCTGCCGGAATTATTTTCGGAACCTGTGGCGCCCCAACCTGGCGCCGCGAGGCGCCTGCCAGACGTCAGCTGGCCTCGCGGAAGCGCACCGCCGCCTCGAGGTCGACCGACACAAGCTGCGACACGCCGCGCTCGGCCATGGTGACCCCGTAGAGCCGGTTCATCCGCGCCATCGTGATCGGATTGTGCGTGATGATCACGAAACGGGTGTCGGTCGAGCGGATCATCTCGTCGAGCAGGTCGCAGAAACGCTCCACGTTGTGGTCGTCCAGTGGCGCGTCCACCTCGTCCAGCACGCAGATCGGCGCCGGGTTGGTGAGGAACACGGCGAAAATCAGGGCCATCGCGGTCAGGGCCTGCTCGCCGCCCGAGAGCAGCGACAGCACCGCCGGCTTCTTGCCCGGCGGCTTGGCCACGATCTCCAGGCCGGCTTCCAGCGGATCGTCACTTTCGATCAATTGCAGTTCGGCGGTGCCGCCGCCGAACAACTGGGTGAACAGGTGCTGGAAGTGCTTGTTGACCTGTTCGAACGACGTCAGCAGCCGCTCGCGCGCCTCGCGATTGAGGCTCTGGATGCCCTGACGCAGTTTCTTGATCGCTTCGACCAGATCGTCGCGCTCGGTGGTGAGCGACGTGTGCTGTGCTTCGACCTCCTGCAACTCTTCGTCGGCGCGCAGGTTGACCGCGCCCAGTCGCTCGCGCTCGCGCCGCAGTCGCTCCAGCGTCGCTTCGGTCTCCGCCACATCGGGCAGTGGCCGATCGGGCTTGATCTCGGCGAGTTCGGCCACTGCGGCAGGCTCGACCTCCAGCATTTCGCGGATTTCATGCTCGATATCGGCGAGCCGCCGCTTGGCGCCTTCGAAGCGTTCTTCGGCACGAGCGAGGTCTTCGCGTGCGGCGCTCGCCGCTTCGAGCGCGGCACGAGCGTCGCGATCCGCTTCTGCGAGCGCGTTCTCGGCTTCCTGCAGCCGATCGGCGCAGGCGCGACGTTCGGCTTCGGCCCGCTCGACCTCGCTGATCAGGCCATTGCGTTTTTGGGCGAACTGTTCGGGCGCGTTCTGGAGTTCGGCGCGGTCGCGTTCGGCTTCGGCGCGGCGCTGTTCGAGGGTTGCGATCTGGGAGGTCGCGCTTTCCTGGCGTTGCTGCCAGCCGGAGCGGTCGTTGGCAAGCGTCGCCAGTCGGCGATCGGCGAGTTCGGCCTCGCGGACGATCGCCTGCTGTTCGGCGCGCACCTCGGCGAGCCTGGCACGCTTGCCAGCGATGTCGTCGCGAACGCTGGCCAGCTCGGCATCGAGATCTGCGGCAGGCGCAAGCTCGGTCAGGAACCGTTCGGCCTCGGCCTTGGCGTCTACCGCCTCGTCGCGGTTGGCGGCAAGCCGCACGCGCGCTTCCGACAGCGCGGACACGCGGGCGGCGTTGCGGTTGGCCTCGCGCTCGGCGGCGTCATGGGCGTCGCGGGCGGCAGTGGCTTCGCGCTGGCGCTCGCGGGTGGCGTTGCGCGCATCAGTCTCGGCGTTGCCGGCGGCCTGCAGTGCACCTTGCGCCGCTTCCACCACGCCGCGCGCGGATTCCACCTCGGTACGCGCGCGCTGCAACTCGGATTCGATATCGGCAAGGCGCGCGCGCTCGGCGAGCCGCCGGGCGGCGCCGGTCGGCGCATGCGCGGCGGCGGCAAAGCCGTCCCAGCGCCACAGGTCGCCCTCGCGCGACACCAGCCGCTGGCCCGGCTTGAGTCCGCCGGCAAGCCGGTTGCCCGTGTCGCGGTCGACGACGCCGATCTGTTGCAGCCGGCGCGCCAGTTCAGGCGGTGCTTGCACACAGGCCGAAAGTGGCTCTACGCCTTCCGGCAGTTTCGGATCGGTCGGATCAACCGGCGAACCCATCCAGCGCATCGGCGCGGTCGGATCGATCGGCGCGTCGAGGTCATCGCCGAGCGCGGCGCCCAGCGCTTTTTCGTAGCCCTTTTCGACCGCGATATTGTCCATCACCGGCGGCCACAGGTTCTTGGTCTCGACCGCCAGCACCTTCGACAGTGTCTTGGCCTCCGTCTCCAGCCGTTGCGCCTTGCGCTCGGCTTCGGTCAGGGGGCCGCGCGCGGCTTCGAGCTTCTGGCGCGCCATGGTGTGGGCGACTTCGGCGTCAACAGCGGCGGTATCGGCTGCCGCCACCGCCGCTTGCGCGGCATCAACTGCCGCGGCGAGCGCGGCGAGGTCGGGGCCGCCGGTCGCCTGCAGCGTCGCGAGCTCCTGTTCGATTTCCGCGAGTTCGCCTTCCAGTCTGGCGGCGCGCTCGCCGTGCTGACGCGCGCCGCTTTCCAGCTGGTTGCGGCGCGCCGTGAGGTCGGCGAGCCTGACGGTCAGCTCGGAGGAAATCTTCTCCGCGGCGCTGACTTCGGCATCGGCTTCCGTCACCCTGGCTTCGACGCCGCTGCGGCGGCTGGCGTTGTCGCGCGCCTCGCGCCGGATCGCTTCTTCTTCCCCGGCGATGCGGGCGAGCGCGTCCTGCGCATCGGCGGCAAGCTTCTGTTCGCGTTCATGGTCGGCGGCGAACTGCGTGAGCCGCATGTCAAGTTCGGCCAGGCGGTCGCGCGCCCGCTGTTCCTCGCGCTCGAGCTCGGCCATGGCCGCGTTGATACAATTCAGGGCGGCGCCGGCGCGCGCCTCGGCCTCGCGCAGCGCGGGCAGGGCGGCCTGCACGGTCGCCTGTCGTTTGGAGGCTTCCGCCTGCGCGCCGGTGCGCTCGGCGACGGTGCGCTGGCCGACGTCCTTGGCGTGATCGGCCTCGCGTACGTCGATGCCGGCCGCGCTCCAGCGCAGGTGAAAGAGCGTCGCCTCGTTCTTGCGCACCTGCGCGGAGACTGTGCGATAGCGGACCGCCTGGCGCGCCTGTTTCTTCAGACCGTCCATCTGCGCGGCGAGCTGGCCGATCACGTCTTCCAGCCGCAACAGGTTCGATTCCGCCGCCTTCAGGCGCAACTCGGCCTCGTGCCGGCGCGCATGCAGTCCGGCGACGCCGGCGGCTTCTTCCAGCACGCGGCGGCGCTGCTCGGGCTTCGCCTGGATGATCTCGCCGATGCGGCCCTGGTGCACCAGGGCAGGCGAGCGCGCACCGGTGGAGGCGTCGGCAAACAGGATCTGCACGTCACGGGCGCGTACTTCGCGACCGTTGATGCGATAGGTGGAGCCGGCTTCGCGCTCGATGCGCCGCGCGATGTCGATTGATTCGTGTTCGTTGAAAGCGGCCGGAGCGGAACGGTCGGAATTGTCGACCAGAATTGCGACTTCGGCGTTGTTGCGCGCGGGCCGGGTGTTGTTGCCCGAGAAGATGACGTCGTCCATCGACGAGGCGCGCATGGATTTATAGGAGGATTCCCCCATAACCCAGCGCAGCGCTTCGACCAGATTGGATTTGCCGCAACCGTTGGGTCCCACCACGCCGGTCAGTCCCGGCTCGATCAGGAAGTCGGTGGGCTCCACGAACGACTTGAACCCGAGCAGGCGCAGCCGTGTGAGCTTCATATTTCAAGGCCTCGTCCCGGCAGGCTGGCAGCGCCCATCCCGCCGGGTCTCTGAATAACAAATTCGCTGTGCGGTCCGGGACTTGGCCCGGACTTTTATCCTCTAGCGCCGCATCTGGCGGGAGAATAAATCGCCGCGTGCGCCGGGGCAATGACGAAGCGCCGGGCGGCCGCGGTTTTCCCAATATTTCGGTGACTTGGCTGGCCAAAAGAGGGCGGAACCGCCGTGCAGGATCGGCTCGCCCCGCCGAACGGGCCTATTTCCCCTTCAGCCGCTCGTCCAGCACCTTGGCCATCTCCTCGTAGGTGAGGGCTCCCTTGTGCACGGTGCCGTCGACGAAGAAGGTCGGCGTCGAATTCACCTTGTACTGATCGATCGCGACCTGGCGCTCGGCCTGGATCTTGTCGAGCGTCTTCTGGTCCGACAGGCACGCCTTGAACTTCTCTTCGGTCATGCCGGCCTGCTTGGCGATGGCCATCAGCGGCGGGATCGGCTTTTCGACCGCCCAAGTGTCCTGCTGATGGAACAGGGTGTTGACCACGCTGTAGTACTTTTCGGCATTACCGTCGGCGATGCAACGGGCCAGCATGAACGCCGCCGCCGCGACCGGATCGAGCGGGAAGTCCCGGAGAATCCAGCGCACCTTGCCGGTGTCGATGTAATTCTTCTTGATCTGCGGATAGGTGGTCTTGTCGAAATGCGCGCAGTGCGGGCAGGTCATCGAAGCATATTCGACCACGATGACCGGCGCATCCTTGGCGCCCAGCACCATGTCGGGCAGCGGCTGCGGCGCCATCAGTTCGGGCAATGGCACCGTATCGGCAAGCGCCGGAACCGGCGTCAGCGCGATGAGGGAGGTCCCGAAGGCCGCCATGACCAGCGTTGCGGTGGCGGCGGAGCGGCAAAAATCGCGGCGATTGATCGACAATGGAAACTCCTCGGGGCTTTGAAACGGGGCCGGACTGGGCCTAGCTGGACCCGACAATTGTGGCAATGACGGGCCGTCCTGCCAAGGCGCGGTCCGCCGCCAGTGTCCCGAATCCGAAGTTCGTCCAGATTCCCGGGCTTGCTCCCTACGAACTTCGGATTCGAAAGGAAACTGGCAAGTTTATGATTCCAGTGAGGTTTTGGATTTGAAGTTCGTTTGCGAGGTGGCTGCACATCAGGTCACGCACCTCAAATCCACCGCACCGGCCTCACGTTCGCTTGATGGCGGCGCCGAGGCGCGCGAGGGCCTGGCGCAAATGCTCGTCCTCGACCTGGGGCAGGCTTTCCGCGATGCGGGCGGTCGCGGCCGGATCGGGCGGCGGCGGGACCGTTTTCGGAGCGGTGCGCTTGAGCGGGGCCTGGCGCAGCGCCAGCCGGCCGATGGCGCGCCAGCCAAAAAACCGGTTCACCCGCTCCAGGATCACCGAGGAGAGATGCTGGATCTCGATTGCCGCCGGGCCTTCCACCCGCAGCACCAGAGTGGCGGGTTCCGGGCTCTCTTCGGTGCCCTGCCGCGGCCAGTTGATCTTGAGCGGCTCGCTGTGGGCGGCGATCTCCGCGCCCACGATGTCGGCCCAGCGGGAGACGATGTCGGCGGAAGCGAAACCTTGCGCCTTGAGCGCTTCATTCAGCGCCGAGCCGGCGAAGGCCGACAGCGGCCGGGGAAAACTCTGCGCGGGCTTGTTCATATCACTATGTCCATGGCGCATGATCTTGTCCGGGAACCGGTTCCCGCTTTTCGGGATCAAGCGCCGGGAGGGGCTCTCGGGCCATCATCGCCGCCATGACCGTAGCAGTCCGCGCCGCGGCGCGAAAGAAAGCACGCCCCCTGCCGGACCCGGCCGACCTGCTCGCCTGGTACGACCGTCATGCCCGCGTGCTGCCGTGGCGGGCGCGGCCCGGCGAGACGCCCGATCCGTACCGGGTCTGGCTGTCCGAGATCATGCTGCAACAGACCACAGTGAAGACGGTCGGTCCGTACTACGCGCGCTTCCTCGAACGCTGGCCGACGGTGTCCGCGCTCGCCGACGCCAGCCTCGACGACGTGCTGCGCACCTGGGCAGGGCTCGGCTATTATGCCCGCGCGCGCAATCTGCACGCCTGCGCTCGCGCCGTGGTCGAACGCCATGGCGGCGTCTTTCCCGGCGATCTTGAAGCGTTGCGCGCGCTGCCCGGCATTGGTGACTACACCGCGGCGGCCGTCGGCGCGATTGCGTTCGATCTCGGCGCGGTGCCGGTCGACGGCAATGTCGAGCGGGTGGTGACGCGGCTGTTCGCGGTGGAAGACGAATTGCCGGCGGCCAAGCCGAAGATCGGGGCGCTGGCGGCTTCGCTCTTGCCGCCACACCGTGCCGGCGATTTTGCGCAAAGCCTGATGGACCTCGGCGCTTCGCTCTGTTCGCCGAGAAGGCCGGCCTGTGCCTTGTGTCCGTGGAGCGAGGCGTGCGTTGCGCACGCGTTGGGCACGCAGGAGACGTTTCCACACAAGGCCCCGAAGCGCGAAGGCCGCTTGCGCCGTGGCGCCGCCTTCGTCGCGTTGCGCGACGATGGCTGCGTTTTGATGCAGCAGCGTCCCGACAAGGGCCTGCTCGCCAAAATGACAGAAGTACCAGGCAGCGCGTGGAGCCACGATTTCGATGAGGCGAAAGCGCGCAAGGCCGCGCCGCGCCTGCGTGCCGGTACCAAATGGCGCCGCCTGCCCGGCGTGGTCACCCACGTGTTCACGCACTTTCCACTCGAATTGACCGTGTTCGTCGCGCATGTGGCGCGCGGCACGCGCGCGCCCAAAGGCGCGCGCTGGGTCAAGCGTGCCGATCTCGCCCGGGAGGCGCTGCCGAGCGTCATGCGCAAGGTTCTGGCGCACGCGCTCGGCAGTGATCGCGTCTAGCCGAACGCCGGCACGCCCGCGGCGGCGGTCAGAAAGGCGTTTTCCGTACGCTCGGCCTTGCTGGCCTTTGGCTTCTTGCGCGCCATGGCCTTCTTGTTGATCTTGCGCTTGGCGATCCCGTTGAGCTTGGTGTCGGTCGCCTTCTCTTCCTTGAGATTGGCGGCGAGCAGGCGGGCGACGTCGTTCTTGCCGAGCAATTTCGCCCAGGCCGCGAGCGTGCCGTAGCGGGTGATCTCGTAATGCTCGACCGCCTGTGCCGCCGCGATCAGTGCGGCATTGAGCACCATCTTGTCGTCGATCTCGCCGGCGATTTCGTTCGCTTCGTCGATGATGCCGTCGATGGCCGGGCACCTGGTGCCCTTCGGCTTTTTGTCGAGCTTCTTGAACACCTGCTCCAGCCGCTTGATCTGGCCCTTTGTTTGTCTGAGGTGCAACTGGAAACCCTTTTTAAGCTCCGCATCCGAAGCTTTCTTGATCATGTCGGGCAGTGCCTTCTGGATTTGATGTTCGGCGTAGTAGATGTCCTGCAGGGTGCTGGAACAGTTCTTCGAACGTTTCGATCTCGGGGGAAAACCAACCCATCGTCGCCTCCGTTTCATTCGGTGCTCCTTTAAGTCCGATGGCAGGAACCCGGTTCCCAAGGGGCGCAAAGAACGCTAGGCAGGTGCGTTAATTTTTGTTGCGATCGACCGGCCAAGGCTGGCGGAGGGCATCATGCAAAGCGGCGTCGATGAAAGAAGCGGCTGGTCGCCGAGCCTGCGCTATCCCGATCCCCTGGTGCAATCGCTCGACCCGCGTTTCGACCAGTACCGGCTGCCGCTGGCGAGCGTCGAACGGCTTTATACCGGCACGCACTGGAGCGAGGGTCCGGTCTGGTTCGGCGACACCCGCACGCTGATCTGGAGCGACGTTCCGGGCGACTGCATGTATCGCTGGGACGAGGAAACCGGCAGCGTCGCGGCGTTCCGCAAACCGTCGAACAACAGCAACGGCAATACCCGCGACCGCCAGGGACGGCTCGTCACCTGCGAGCATCTCACCCGCCGCGTCACCCGCACCGGATACGACGGCACCGTCGCCGTCATCTGCGACAGTTTTGAAGGAAAAAGACTGAATTCGCCGAACGACGTGGTGGTCAAGTCGGACGGTTCGATCTGGTTCACCGACCCGCAATTCGGCATTCTCGGAAACTACGAAGGCAACAAGGCCGAGCCGGAATTGCCGATGAACGTCTATCGCGTCGACGGCAAGACCGGCGCGGTGACGGTGGTGGCCGACGGCATCAACGCGCCGAACGGGCTCGCCTTCTCGCCCGACGAAAAGAAGATCTACATCGTCGAGTCGCGCGGCGAACCGCGCAAGATTTCTCGTCTATGACGTGGCCGCAAGCGGTGACAAGCTCGCCAACGGCAAAGTCCTGATCGACGCCGGCCCCGACGGAACGCCCGACGGCTTTCGTATCGACATCGACGGCAATCTCTGGTGCGGCTGGGGCATGACGCCGGAACTCGACGGCGTACGCGTGTTTTCACCGCAAGGCGAAACGCTCGGGCATATTTCATTGCCGGAGCGTTGCGCCAACGTCTGTTTCGGCGGCAGGAAGCGCAACCGCCTGTTCATGACCGCCGCGCATTCCCTGTATGCGCTTTACGTCAACACGCAGGGCGTGGCAGGTGGATGATCACCGGACGCAACACCGCAAAAGAGGAATCGCCATGAGTATCGAACGCAAGGAAGTCGGCCCGCGCATGAGCCAGATCGTCGTGCACGGCGACACGGTCTATCTCGCGGGCATCGTCGCGCGCAACAACAAGGGCAGAAACGTCACCGAGCAGACGCGCGAAATCCTGGCGACCATCGACAATTATCTGGCGCAGGCCGGAACCGACAAGTCGAAGCTGCTCAGGGCCAATCTCTGGATCACCGACATGGCGAATTTCGCGGAGATGAACGCGGTGTGGGACGCCTGGGTTTCGCCCGGCAACACGCCCGCGCGCGCCTGCGTCGAGGCGAAGCTCGCCTCGCCCGACTACAAGGTCGAGATCATGGTGGTGGCGGCGAAATAGCGCCCGCGAAGGAGACGTGATGGCGTTCGATTTCGATACGCTGGTTCCGGCCGGTGCCCCGGCCCCCGCCGCCCGGTGGACGGGCTTGGCGCGCTACCATTTCATCGGCGGTAATAACGATCCCGACGGCGTTCCGCTCGAGGACCTGACGGCGGCGGCGCAGACCGTGCTCGAGCGCGAGGGCCGCTCGCTGGCAACCTACGGTCTGGACAGCGGACCGCAGGGCTACAGGCCGTTGCGCGAATTCCTCGTGAAGAAACTTGCGCGCGATGCCGGCATCAGGTCCACCGCCGACGACATCCTGCTCGTCTCGGGCTCGTTGCAGGCGCTGGATCTCGTCCATGGCGCACTGCTCGCCCGTGGCGACACGCTGATCTGCGAGCGCGACTGCTACGAAGGTACGCTCAATCGCTACAAGCGGCTCGGCGTCAATGTCGTCGGCATTCCGATGGACAAGGACGGCATGAGGATGGACGCGCTGGAGGCCGCGCTCGCCGGTCTCAAGGCCAAAGGCGTGCGGCCGAAATTCATCTACACCATTCCGACCGTGCAGAACCCGACCGGCACCATCCTGAGCCTCGAACGCCGTAAAAAGTTGTTGGCGCTCGCGGAAGACCATGGCGTGCCGGTCTTCGAGGACGACTGCTATTCGGACCTGACCTGGAGCGGCGCGCGGCCGCCCGCGCTTTACGCCATGAGCCGGTCGCAGAACGTCATCCATATCGGCTCGTTCTCGAAGTCGGTGGCGCCGGCGCTGCGGGTCGGTTTCATCGTAGCGCCCTGGCAGATCCTGTCGCGGATGCTCGCGCTCAAGACCGACGCCGGCTCCGGCGCGCTGGAACAGATGGTGCTCGCCGAATATTGCGCCGCGCATTTCGAAACCCATATGCCGGACTTGCGCAAGCGGTTGCAGAAGAAACTCGACACGCTGGTCGATGCGCTCGGCGAACAGTTCGGCACCGCGGCGGAATTCGACTACCCGCCCGGCGGCATCTTCCTCTGGGTCAAGCTGCCGGACAACGTCGACACCATGAAACTCTACGAAGCGGCGCTGGCGGCCGGCGTCGCCATCAATCCGGGGCCGAACTGGTCTGCGGACAAAGCCTGGAGCAAGAGCCGGTTGCGGCTGTGCTTTGCCAGTCCCTCGCACGAGGATATCCGCGCCGGCATCACGGTGCTCGCCGACGTCTGCAACAGGGAATTCGGCGTGCCGACGCGCAGCGCCAACGTCGCGCGATCAGGGAAAGCATGACCATGGGTGACCCCGGCATTCTCGCGATCTGGAACGATTGCACCGCCGGCCGCGAGGCCGAGTTCGAGGCCTGGTTCCAGGGCGAGCATTTGCCGGAACGGCTGGCGGTGCCCGGCTTCCTGTTCGGCCGCAGGCACCAGGCGATCTCGGGCGCGAACCGCTATTTCAATTTCTATCTGACTGAGTCGCCGGCCGTCCTGACCTCGAAGGCCTATCTGGAACGGCTCGACAATCCGACGCCGATGACGCGGCGGATCATGTCGGAGGTCTTCATCAACATGAACCGCACGCTGTGCCACCGCCGGATGCGGCGCGGCGCCTTCCGCGGCGCCTATGCGGTGACGGTGCGTTTCGACGCGCCGCCGGACGAAGCCGCGCTCACCGCCGAGATCGACCGGCTCATGGCCGATCCGGCGGCGGTGGCCGCCGGCGAAATCTGGATCGCCACCGATCCCGCCGGCCAGCCGGTGTCGATGGAAGAAAAGCTGCGCGGCGGCGACAAGAAGATCGCCGGCTGCCTGATGGTCGACACGCTGGGCCAGGCGGACGCCGAAAAAACTGGCGCGGCACTTGCGAAGACTTTTCCCGGCACTGAAGTCGGTGTCTTCCGCGTCCTCTGCCAGCTTGGACGTGGCGATTTATAGGACCTGGAAATGGAAACGCTATTGCCTTTTGCCGGGAAGATTGCGGCGTTGCTGAAGCAGCGCGGTGAGACGGTCGCCGTGGCGGAATCCTCAACGGGCGGGCTGATTTCGGCTGCGCTCCTGGCGCAGCCCGGCGCCTCCGCTTATTTCGTCGGCGGCGCGGTGGTCTATACGTACAAATCGCGCGCGGCGCTGCTCGGCATCGGCGAGGCCGACATGGCGGGAATGCGTCCGTCGACCGAGCCCTACGCCTTGCTGTTCGCGCGCCGCATGCGCGAAAAGCACGACACGACCTGGGCGATCGGGGAAACCGGCGCCACCGGCCCGACCGGCAACCGCTATGGCGACGCGGCCGGCCATAGCTGCATCGCGGTGATCGGCCCGTCGATTGAGCGCGCGATTACGCTGGAAACCGGCGCCAGCGACCGGCAGGCCAATATGCGGGCTTTCGCGCAGCGCGCGCTCGGGCTTTTCTCGGAGACGTTGGCGAAGTAGCTATTCCGCCGCTTCCGCCATCTCGGCGCGGATCTGGGCGCGGAACGTGTCGATAGGCTTGAGGCCCTTCTTCGTCTCCACGTGCCAGAAGGTCCAGCCGTTGCAGGCTTCCAGCCCCTGCGCCAGCGCGCCGATGCGGTGGATGGAGCCGACCTTGTCGCCGATCGAGACCGCGCCGTCGGCGCGCACCAGCGCCTTGTGTCGCTTCCTGGCGTCGGTGAGGATCGCGCCCGGTGTCAGCAGCCCGCGCTCTATCAGCGACGCGAACGCCACCCGCGGCGCCTCGCGCGCGGTGACGAACGGCGCCAGCGTCGGCGCTTCCAGCAGTTCGGTACCGGCGATGCGCTTTTCCGCCGCTTTCGCATAACTGGGATCGCGCTCGCAGCCGACGAAACGGCGGCTCAGGCGCCTGGCCACCGCGCCGGTGGTGCCGGTGCCGCAAAACGGGTCGAGCACCAGGTCGTCGAGCCGCGACGACGACAGCAGCACGCGCGCGAGCAGCGCTTCCGGCTTCTGGGTAGGGTGCAGCTTCTTGCCGTCCTTGCCTTTCAGCCTTTCCTCGCCGGTGCACAGCGGAATCGTCCAGTCGGAACGGACCTGCACGTCCTCGTTTCCGGCTTTGAGTATCTCGTAGTTGAAGGTGTAGCCCCTGGCGTTGGGCTCGCGCGCCGCCCAGATCAAGGTCTCGTGGGCGTTGGTGAAGCGGCGACCGCGGAAATTCGGCATCGGGTTGGTCTTGCGCCAGATCACATCGTTGAGGATCCAGAATCCGAGGTCCTGCATGATGGCGCCGACGCGGAAGATGTTGTGGTAGGAGCCGATGACCCAGATGGTGGCGGCCGGCTTCATCACCCGGCGGCAGGCGGCGAGCCAGTCGCGGGTAAACGCATCGTAAGTTTTGAAGCTCTCGAACTTGTCCCAGTCGTCGTCGACGGCGTCGACGCGCGAATCGTCGGGACGCTTGAGGTCGCTCTGGAGCTGAAGATTGTACGGCGGGTCGGCGAAGACCAGGTCGACGCAACTTGCCGGCAACTGTTCCATGGCGGCGACGCAGTCGCCGGTCAGGACGCGGTAAGATTGGGTGGAGCCTGAAACTCCACGGGGCGCCCGTGAGGGCGCCCCGCGACGCGAGACAACCATGACTCAGAACTCTGACTCAAGGACGACGCGGTCGGCGACGCGGGACCTACAACCGACAGGCCTGCATCATGGCCGGGCAAGGTGAAAAATCGGTTTATGAAACAAGGTACTGGAGTGGGTAATTTCTGCCTATCGCATATAGGCTTGGACCGTATCGGCGTACCGAAACGGGACGCCGCGCGCTCCGTCTTTGACGCCTTCGGCGCCTGTTCTGCGCGCGGCCGCGTGCATTGTGCGGCGGAATAACTATATCGTCGCCGACCACACAGGAGATCCGATGCATGCGTTGGGATGATTTCCGCCGCAGCGATAACGTCGAGGACCACCGCGAAAGCGGCGGTGGTGGCCGCTTTCGTGTAGGTGGCGGCCTCGGCATCGGCACGGTGGTCGTACTCAGTCTTCTGGGATGGGCATTCGGTATCGATCCCAGCGTGCTCATCGGCGGCGCTGAATTGATCAACGGCGCCAGCCATACCCAACAGCCTTACCGTGACACCGCACCGCGCGCCGGTAAGCCGAAAGATACAACCGGAGATTTCGTCGCCGCCGTGCTCGGCAACACCGAGGACGTCTGGGGTGAGATTTTCCGTCGCGGCAGCAAGCGCTACCGTGCGCCGCGTCTACGATTGTACCGTGATTCGGAGCGCGGCGAGTGCGGTTTCGCCAGTGCGGCGATGGGGCCGTTCTATTGTCCGACCGACCAGCGCGTCTATCTCGACACCTCATTCTTCAACGACATGCGGGTGCGCTTCCGCGGCTGCACCGGCAAGGCCTGCGAATTCGCCGAAGCCTATGTGATCGCCCACGAGGTCGGCCATCACGTGCAAAACTTGCTCGACGTGCTGCCAAAGGTAACGGCGGCGCAGCGCGCCGCCGGCAACAAGGCGGCTGCTAACCGGCTGCAGGTCAGGGTCGAGTTGCAGGCCGACTGCTTCGCTGGCGTGTGGGCGCATCACTCGAATCAGCGCTGGAAGTCGCTCGAACCCGGCGACGTGAACGCCGCGCTGCAGACGGCCGCGGCAATCGGCGACGACCGTCTGCAACGCCGCAGCCAGGGCTATGTGGTGCCGGACTCCTTCACGCACGGCACGTCGGCGCAGCGCCAGCGCTGGTTCAGCCGCGGCCTGAAGGATGGCACGGTATCGGCATGCAACACTTTCAGTGCGGCCGAACTCTAGGCGGGCCGCCGCCGGGCCATTGAGCGCGGGTCGACCGTCTGTTATACTTTTTATAAGTGCCGGGCCTTCGACAACCGCCCGGTCAGCTGCCCCGCAGCCAAGCGTTGTCTCGCTCCGCCAGGGAGACGAGACATGTCTTGCGGCAGCAAAGCTTGCACTTCCATCGAATTTCCGCGCCATGTAGAAACGGCCAAACAGTCTTGGTCGCTTTTGCGCGTTTGGCGCGCTATCGAAAAGGTGATCCACGAATTGCGCATGCATCAAATCCGGCTCGAACTGGAAAAAGCGCGCCAGCGCGGCCTGTTGAAACACCTCGAAGATCACCAGCTCAAGGATCTCGGCCTCACGCGCGAGCAGGCCGATCGGGAGGCGCGCAAGCGGTTCTGGAAATAGCGTGCGGGCGCCCGGCTTGGCTTTGGTGCGCCAAGGGCCTTACTCTATGTGCGAAAGCAGGACAGACCATGCCCGGGATCGATGAAACAAAACAGTTCGTGCCGTTGAAGATCGCGGTGCTCACGGTGTCCGATACGCGCGCGCTGGCCGATGACAAGTCGGGCCAGACGCTGGTCGATCGCCTCGAGGCGGCCGGCCACAAGCTGGCCGGCCGCGCCATCGTCAGGGACGAGGTCGAGGCCATCCGCGCGCAGGTGAAGAAGTGGATCGACGACAAATCGGTCGACGTCGTGATCTCGACCGGCGGCACCGGCTTCACCGGCCGTGATGTGACGCCGGAAGCAATCGAGCCCCTGTTCGAGAAACGCATGGAGGGCTTCGCCACGTTGTTCCTGCTGGTGAGCCACGCCAAGATCGGCACCTCGGCGATCCAGACCCGCGCTACCGCCGGCGTCGCCAACGCGACCTATATTTTCTGCGTGCCGGGCTCGCCCGGCGCCTGCAAGGACGCCTGGGACGAGATACTGGTGCACCAGCTCGACTACCGCTACCGGCCCTGCAACTTCGTGGAAATCCTGCCGCGGCTCGACGAGCATTTGCGGCGCGAGAAGGCGAAAGGGGCTACGGTTTAGCGGCAAACTCCACCGTCCTCCCCGCGCAGGCGGGGACCCATACGCCTCGGCCTATCAGTGTGCTGCGGAGTATGGGTCCCGGCCCTCGCGCTCCGCGCTCGGCCGGGACGACAAATTCACAACTCCAGATCCCAGAACTCCGCCACCACCTCCGCGCCGAAGCTGTGGCGCGGCTCGCTGGCTGTCAGCGTGAAGCCGGCTTTCTCATAGGTGTGTCGCGCCGCGGCGAGCACGCTGTGGGTCCACAGCGTCATCTTCCTGTAGCCGGCGGCACGCGCGAATTTCACGCACTCGTCGACCAGCTGCGCGCCAAGCCCGAGCCCGCGTGCCTTGGGGTCGACCAGCAACAACCGCAGGCGCGCGACTTTCCCGACCGCCGTCGCCAGCGCGCCGTCGGTCGACCTCCTCCCTCCAGGGGGTGGTGAAGAGAGTTTGTTGGCAGCGTGTCACCGCGTGGCGCTCGCCACCGCCGGCAGCATGGCGATGCGGCGGCGGCCGAGCTTGCGCAGCAGGGCGGCGTCGGCCCCGGCGCCATCCGGATGGCCACCGACGGCGAGATACAGACGTTTGCTGATCAACAGGCCTTGCTCGGGGCCCGGCCGGCCGCCACAGGCGACCCTCAGCACGTTGAAAAGTTCGGCGAGGCCGGGGCGCAACGGGTCGGACACGCCCGGCGGGCGGAATACCGCGGCGCGTCCGGCGTCTTCGCCGCGGTCGTTGGTCTGCATGAAGCGTTCGCTGGCCGCGATCCAGCCCCGCTCGGGCACGCAACCGGCCCGCAGGAACATCAGCCAGGGCGAGCGGGTCGTTCCGGCGGCGGCCTTCAGCCGTTCGCCACGGGACTCGCCGGAGCGCAGATAGCGGCAGCCGGCGATATCGGCGATCTCCTCGGTGTCATCGCCTGATCCGGCATCGGCCACGACCACCTCGGCAATGAGCCCGGCGGTAGCGCCGGGCACGAGGGCGGCCAGTGTGCGCACCAGCGCCCGCTCCGATTCGAGTGTGTCGATGATTGCGCTCAGCATGGAACCGTAGGCCCTCGAATACCGTTGCACCATATCATGAGGGGTTTGGCCCAACCCCTACGACATCCGGCGCGGTTTTGCTCAACTTCCGGGCCCGACGAAAATGTTCTTGTTATGTTCACCATTGATCACTAGGTTGACCGCCATGGCTCGATCAAACGCAGCCCACAAGCGCCCGCCGGAAAAGGAGCTGCCCTCCGCGCCGGCGGGCGCGCGCCGTCCCGGCACCTATGATGACGTCAGCGAACTGCTCGGCGTGGCGGTCGAGTTCGAGCGCCGCCGCGGACGCGGGGCGCAGTCGAACGGAACCGGCCGCTACGAGCCGCTGGCGCGCATCGCCTTCGACGACGGTTGGCGCAGCCTCGACGAACTGCCGCCGTTCAGGACCTCGGTCGCCGTCGATTCAACCCGCAAGATCATCACCCGCAACAACTCGCCCGACATCGGCTTCGACCGTTCGATCAATCCCTATCGCGGCTGCGAACACGGATGCGTGTACTGCTTCGCGCGTCCGACCCATGCGTATCTCGGTTTGTCGCCCGGGCTCGATTTCGAATCCAGTCTGCTGGTCAAGCCGGAAGCGGCCGACCTGCTGGCCCGCGAGTTGTCGGCGCCGAACTACGAACCAAAGGTCATCGCCATCGGCACCAACACCGATCCCTATCAGCCGATCGAGCGACGCTACCAGGTCATGCGCCGCATCCTTGAAGTGCTCGATCGCGCCAATCATCCGGTCGGCATCGTCACCAAATCGGCGTTGGTGCTGCGCGACCTCGACATTCTCGCGCGCATGGCCGAGCGCAATCTGGTGAAAGTGGCGCTGTCGGTGACCACGCTCGATGCCGGTCTGGCGCGCGCCATGGAGCCGCGCGCGGCAACGCCGATGCGTCGGCTGGAGACGTTGCGTCGGCTGTCCGCTGCCGGCGTTCCGACCGCGGTGATGGTGGCGCCGGTCATCCCCGCGCTCAACGACACCGAGATCGAGCGCATCCTCGATTCAGCGGCCGCCGCTGGCGTCCGTGAAGCCGGTTACATCCTGCTGCGGCTGCCACTCGAGGTGCGCGACCTCTTTCGCGAATGGCTGAAGGCCAATTACCCGCACCGCGAGGAACACGTCTTCAAGCTCATCCGCGACATGCGCGGCGGCAAGGACTACGACTCCACCTGGGGCAAGCGCATGAAGGGCTCCGGCCCCTATGCCTGGATGATCGGCCGCCGTTTCGAGATGGCCTGCGAGAAGCTCGGGCTCAACCAGGGAAAGGCCAGGCTTTCGACCGGACTGTTCCGTGCACCCGCGCGTGACAATGCGCAATTGAGCTTGTTCGACGCATGACAGGGCCCAATGCCAGTTTGTCCCTGGTGACGCTGGGCGTCACCGATCTCGCGTGTAGCATCGCCTTCTATGAAGCGATCGGCTTCCGGCGTAGGGCGAAGTCGGCTGAGGGAGTCGGCTTTTTCGAGGCCGGCGCCTGCACGCTTGCGGTATGGCCGGCTGACGAACTGGCCAAAGATGCGGACATGGACACCGCTGAAACGCTGCCGCCTTTCCGTAGCATGTCGCTCGCCTGGAATTGTGGTTCAAAAGCGGATGTCCACGCTGCCCTTGCGAACGCGAAAGCGGCCGGCGCCACAATCCTCAAACCGGCCGGCACTGTGTTCTGGGGTGGCTACACGGCCTATTTCGCCGATCCCGACGGCCATCTCTGGGAGATTGCGTACAATCCGGGCTTTCCATTGAGCGACGACGGCCGGCTGCTGTTGCCAGACTAGGCGGCGACCGCATCATCATCCACTTCAGTCAATTTCAGCGCGCCGGCCAGCGATAATCCGGCAACTGTAATTTGTCCACGATATCACGGCCCAATGTATGCCGCGCGAGGCCGGGAATCGATGCGACGTTCAGCATCAGGTTGCGGAAGGCGAGGCCCCAGCGCGTGCGCGGCGCGAAGGCCGAGGCGAAGCGCTCGGCGCCCGCCTGTTTCTTCTCGATGAAGTCGCGCAGGATGTTTTCGTAGTTGTGGAAGGCGGCAACATGATCACCCGCCGCCCTGGCGAGTTCGCCGGCCATCACATAGGCGCCGGTCATGGCAAGAGCCGATCCCTGGCCCGCGACCAGGGAGACGCAATAGGCGGCATCGCCGACGAGCGCGACCCGTCCCCTGGACCATCGGTCGATCCTGATCTGGCTGACGCGGTCGAAATAGAGTGCATCTGTGCGGTCGAGCGCATCGAGGATATTTGGGCACTCCCATGTCCCGTCGCCGTAACGGGCGTGCAGCAGGGCTTTCTGCGCCGCCATGTCGTGCGGCACCTCGTTGGAGTCTTGGGTGAAGACGAACAGGAACAGCGATTTGTCGTAGCGCAGGGTGACGCGCCCGACCATGTGTCCGGGCGTGCCGTACATCACATAGACATCTTCGTCGCGCGGACGGTAGCCGTCCGCCTCGAAGGCCGCGACCACGTAGCCAAGACGCTTCTCGAAGCGTTCCTGCGGCCCGAAGGCGAGGCGGCGTACAACCGAATGCAGACCGTCGGCACCGATCACGAGATCAAAGCGTCGCGCGCCGCCGAGCTTGAACCGGACTGCGACGTAGTCAGAACGCTCCTCCAGCGCGAGAATCTCGTCATCGAAGACCGTCTCGATATCGTCCCTGATGCGCGTGAAGATCAGGCGCGACAGTTCGCTGCGCGCCAGCGTCACGTAGCGGCCGCCGGTCAATTCGGAGAAGACCCTGGTGCCGAATCCCGCGACACGTTTTCCCTCCGCGTTGACGACGCGCAGTTCGCGAATGTGATAGCCGGCGCGTTGAATGGCGGCCTCCAGACCCATGCGTTCGGCGATATCGTAGCCGAGGCCCCAGAAATCGATGACGTAGCCGCCGCCGCGCAATGCCGGTGCGTGCTCGACCAGCGTCGGCTCAAATCCTGCCGCCTTCAGCCAGAAGGCGAGCGTCGGACCAGCGATGCCGGCGCCTGCAATGAGGACGGTTTTTGCCGCCGCCAAAGTCACGTCCCCGCTCTGATGTCTCACGTCGCTCAATTACCGTTGATCTATAAGCGAGCGACAATACAGCAAGCCCCCGCCTTGCGAGCACCTGTAAAACCATGCAACCTGTTGTCCGAAGGATGATCATTATTGAATGTGGGCCAAAAGAGCCGAAAGCATTCTTCAAAGGGGAAAGCAAAAAATCCGGGAGGAGCCAATGGTACGGACTTCACTGTTCGTGGGTGCGCTGGCTGGACTGATGAGCCTGGCTGCACAGCCGGCCATGTCTGCCAACGTCAAGGTCACGCCGCTTGGCGCCATTGACGGCGAGTTTTGTGCGCTCGACCGCGCGATGGTTTTCGAGGATCCGGACGGGACGCGGATTCTTTATGATGCAGGGCGTACCGTATTCGGCGCGGACGATCCGCGCCTGGGCAAGATCGACGGCGTGCTGATCAGCCACGTGCACGGCGACCATCTGGGCGACATGCATGCGTCGAAGGCGAACCTGGGCGAATGCGGCAAGCCGAAATTCGACGTCAAGGACGCGCCCAGCTCGAACACGGAAAAGATCGTCGTCGCCAAAAAGGCGAAGTTCTACGTCGGCGGCGAGATGAACAGCTTGTTCGGCGCGCGCATTCCGGCGGCGGGTGGCGACAAGAAGCAGGTGGTCATCCTGCGCTTCGGCGCCATGAGCAAGCTCGGCGGCGTTTCGATCTGGAGCGTGCCGGCGGCGCACCCCAACGGCCTCAGCGCAGAATTCCTGAGCGGCGACATTGCCAAGCAGATGGCGGCTAACGGCTTGACCGCCTATGTCGGCCCGGCCGGCGGCTATGTTCTGCGCTTCTCCAACGGGCTCACGGCCTATCTGTCCGGCGACACCGGCGTGACGGCGGAGCAGGACACCGTGGTCAATCGTCAGTTGCACGCCAATCTCGCCGTCATCAATATCGGCGACGTCTTCACCACCGGCCCGATCGAAGCGGCATTTGTCATCAACGAACTGGTCAAGCCGAATTCTGTCATTCCCTCGCACGCCAACCAGCCGTCGACCAAGGGCGGCAAGGTCATCGCGGGAAGCCGGACGGCCAGGTTCATCGCTGCCGTGAAGGTGCCGGTGCATGTGCCGTTGAGCGGCAAGACCATGGAGTTCGATGGCACCGGCAAGTGCGTCGGCGGCTGCTGACGTCCGGACCGTTGCGCATTCCGGAATGAACATACCGTCGGTGTGCGGTTGGCCTCGTTCGACCGCACGCCGGCGGGCCTAATTGTTGGTGAAGCCCGGCCGGAGCGGCTGCCGCTGCGCGCCGGTGCGGGCGTAACGCGCGAAGGCGTCCGCGCACGCCGGACTCAGCTGCTGCCGTTTGACGTAGAGGCAGGTGGCAACGCGGCGCGCGTCGGGAATGGACGACGCGCAAAGCCGGAAGGCATCGTTAATGCAGGCGTGTCTGTCCTGCTGCGTATAGGACAAGGCCGGAACAGACGATGAGACGATCAGGCCCAGGGCGATTGCTGGCGTAAGGCGCATGGCCGTGTCCTTGCTGCCTGGTTGAGGAGGCCGGAGCGCAAAGTCCAGCCGCTTCCTCTCGATTCGCCAAGCGCGAAGCGTGCATGACCCGCCCGCGATTTCCGGTTTTCCCAAAGGAACTTCTGCGGCGAACTGGAACTCACATCTTCTCCTTGATGCCCGCCTTGATCAGCCACCAGTTCACCGGATAACTGGTGACGAAGCCGCATATCATCGCGATCTGCATGGCGAACCAGAATTCCGGCGTGTTCACTTCGACCGGCTTGCCGAGCAGGGGCCGGAAATAGGCGAATTGCGCGATCGCCATGAAGCCGTACATGCCGACCTGCCAGGCGGTGAGCGACAACGTGTCGGCCTTCACCGCCGCGACGATTCCATCCTTCAGCCCAAGCCCGCGCATGGGCGCGATGGTGAGATACTGGAACACGATGCCGAAGGCGAAAGCGAAGATGTAGTCGACGATCCATGCGGCGAACATCTTTTCGGAAAAGATCGACTTGTAGCCGAACCATACCGCGATCGCCGGCACGAGGAACACCAGCCACTCCGCCGCGATGTCGCCGAGCGTGCAGCCGGAGCCGCAATGGGCCGCGCCCTTGCCGACCATCACCGGGAACGGCGTCAGCTTCTTGCTCGGCATCTTTTTGCCTTTGTCCATAGCCGGCTTCGCCACTTCGTGGGCGGCCAGCCGCCCGTACGAATAATAGGCCCACAGCGCGATCGGGCCGGCGAACAATGCTACCACCGGCCACACCACGTTCATGATGCCCATATGCTGCGGATGGCGCATGACATCGCCGGCCGCGATCAGCGCCGCGACGAACCCGAGCGCGAGCGAAAAGATCGACAGTACATGCAGCCAGACCGGAATCATGCCTCAGCCCTTTCGAATCGGCATGGGGGCAACGTTGGTGCTCAGGGCGGGTTCCACAATCGCGACCATGCGTTGAGCGAGAAATCCCCGCATTTCACCGGCGCTTCGGGTGCCGCCGTTGACAAGTCCGGCGCCGGCAGGCCCTTGTTCCCGTCATGGCCCGCAAGCCCGTTAAAGACGCCGAACCGGACAAGCCGCAAAAGAGAACCGCGCCGCGTCTGCCGCTCGCCGAAGCAGTGTTGCGCCCGAGCTTCCGGCGCGAACGCCGTGCGCTCAACAGCGGCATCTGGCCGGTGGCGGGCTGCGACGAGGCGGGCAGGGGACCGCTCGCCGGCCCGGTCGTCGCGGCGGCGGTGGTACTCGATCCCGGGCGCATCCCGCGCGGCCTGAACGACTCCAAGAAGCTCGACGCCGAAGCGCGCGAAAAGCTCTACGCGAAGATCTGCGCGACCGCGGAAGTGGCGGTGGCGTTCGGGTCGACCGCGCGCATCGACCGCGACAACATTCTGCGCGCCTCGCTGTGGGCGTTGACCCGTGCGGTGAAGGCGCTGCCGGTCAGGCCGCAGCTGGTCTTCGTCGACGGCAACATGAAGATCGACTGCGGCTGCGATTGCGAGGCGGTCATCTCCGGCGACGCGCTGGTATCGTCGATCGCCGCCGCTTCCATCGTCGCCAAGGTTACGCGCGACCGGCTGATGTCCCGGCTTGGCCTCGCCCATCCCGGCTACGGCTTCGAGCGCCATATGGGCTACAGCGTGCCCGAACATTTCAGGGCGCTCGCCGAACTCGGACCTACGGTTCATCACCGCAAATCGTTTGCGCCGGTCGCCGCCAGGCTCGCCGCCCTGGGCGGCGAGGCCTGCGACGAGTTGGCCGCCGGATTGTTGCCTCTTTAGTCCGTGTTCTCTATCTCTGCCCGCCTGGTCTCATCACCGTCAACCCGCCCGGCCCGATGCATTACGTCTCGCTGATCGTCGAAGCCTTGCGCGGCCGTCCGCGGCTGGCGTTCTGGACCGTGGCGCTGACGCAAGCCCTGCTATGGGTCGCGATCCCGTCGCTTTTTTACAGCGCGCCGCCCGGTGACCTGCCGATCACGCTCGCGATCGGCCACGAGTTTCTGCTCGGCAGCTATCTCGGTCCGCCGCTGGCGTTCTGGCTGGGCGAGGTCGCTTTCCGCATCGGGGGCATCGTCGGCGTCTATCTGCTGGCGCAGGTCTGCATCGTCGTCGCCTATTGGGCGGTGTTTACGCTCGGGCGCGCCATCGTCGGTACGCGTCATGCCGCGCTCGCCGTGCTGTTGATGGTTGGTATCGCGGCCTTCACGGTGCCGAGCGTTGACTTCGGCCCGGCCGTCCTGGCGGCGCCGTTCTGGGCGCTGGCATTGCTGCATTACTGGCGCGCGTATGGCGAGGAGAAACGCGGGGCCTGGTTTCTGCTGGCGCTCGACCTGGGTCTGCTGCTGCTGGCCAGCTATATCGGGCTGATCCTGATCGTGCTGCTGGCGCTGTTCACGGTCGCGACATCACAGGGCCGCCGCGCGCTTTTATATCCCGAGCCCTGGGTCTGCGCGCTTTTGCTGGCGATCGTCATCTTTCCGCACGCCTGGTGGCTCGCGCTCAACCGCGAACTTGTTTTGTCAGGCTGGCAGGCGAGCGCGACGATGGTTGGCCGCGTGCCGGCGTGGGCATGGCTCGCGGCGCTATTGGCGGCGAGCCATCTCGGCCTGGTGCTGCTGATCGCGCTCGCCACAGGCTGGCCTCGCGGGCGGCGCGAACGGGCGCCGGAGATCGACCGGGCGCCTGCGCCGCCCGCCGGCCGCGCTTTCGTCTATATTTTCGCTCTGGTGCCGGCGCCCGTCGCCGTTGCGCTCGCGGCCGGGAGCGGCCGGCTCGGCCCGTTCGGCGACGTTGCGCCATTCCTGGTGCTGTCGGGTCTTGCGGTCATCACCGCCGCCGGCGACCGTGTGCTGCTCTATCGCGAGCGGCTGGTTTCTTCGGCCTGGGTCGGTATCCTTATATTGCCGCCGCTTGTTGCGGTCGCCGGCATCGCGGTGATGCCGTGGATCGCATCGGTCGATCCCCAGGTGGCGCAGCCGGCCAATGCGGAAGCCCGCTTTTTCGACGACACCTTCCGGCGCCGTACCGGCCAGCCCCTGCAATATGTCGCCGGCGACCAGCGCCTGGCGCCGCTGGTCGCGCTCGCTGCGCCGAGCCGCCCGCACGTCTATTTCGACTGGGCGCCGGGATGGAGCACGTGGGCGACCGCCGCCGATATGCAGCAAGCCGGCGGCGTGCTGGTGTGGCCGGCGTCGGCCGCCAGCACCGCGCCGCCGTCACGGCTGAAGACGCAGTTTCCGTCGATGGTGCCGGAAGTGCCGCACTCGTTCAGGCGTACGGTTCAGGGCTTCCTGCCGTCCATCCGTCTCGGCTGGTCGGTGCTCAGGCCGCAAACGCCCTAGGCCCCGGGACCCGCAAGCCGGCTGTCACATGCCGGCGGCTGTGCGCCGCGCCCATGTCCGTTACGGCAGGCGAAGTCCATAGGTATCGGGATTTGCGTCGCGGCTGTTGTTGACCCGAAGTCCTCGATGTCGCGGGCGAGGTGTGCCGAAATTACTTCACGAACCGACGCGGCGTTTGGTCTCGCTTCGCATGGCCGGCGTCAAATTGCGTTCACGCAGACCTCGCAGCAACATACGCAGGCTATGACGCAAAGTTTCGTACTCATCGGTTTCGATCCAGTCGAAAGCCGCCTCTTCAATGCGGTCGGCGACGCCCTCGCATTTGTTCAGCAGCCTGCGGCCCTGTGCGGTCAGCTTCATGCGCAGGATGCGCTTGTTGGCCGGATCCTCTTTGCGCGCGATCAGGCCGCGCTGCGCCAGGCCGTTGATGATCTCGTTCATCGTCTGCGCGGTCACGAAGAAGCGGCGCGACAGTTCAGCCGACGAGATACCTTCGTGTTCATCGACGATAGCCAGGATCGTATACTGAATGCCGGTCATCTGGAGATCGCGCAAACTCGCTTCCAGCTGCGCGCGAACAGCCTGGTTCGCCTGATTCAGCAGGTACATCGTGCGCGGGCGGTCTCGCATAAGCCATCCAGATTGACAATATCAGGGAGCCTGATTTAATCGTCGTAACCTGATCGGACGGTGAGGTAAATCCCAAAATGACGGTCAAGACAAGCGGTTCAGCCGGGAATGCCGCCGATGGCGGCAAGAGC
This sequence comes from uncultured Pseudomonadota bacterium, assembly GCA_963773715.1. Lineage (GTDB taxonomy): Bacteria > Pseudomonadota > Alphaproteobacteria > Rhizobiales > Xanthobacteraceae > Pseudolabrys. Next base: position 561,301 of record CAVZCM010000004.1, read on the forward strand.
GTTCTGGTCGATTTCGAGGATGGTATTGCCTGGGTCACGCTGAATAGACCCGATAAGCGCAACGCGATCAATCCGGCCATCGTGTTCGAGATGGTCGAAGTCCTCGATGCGCTCGAAGGTGATGACCGTGCGCAGGTGGTCGTCATCACCGGAGCGGGCGACGCGTTCTCCTCCGGTCAGGATCTCAAGGAATACTTTCGCGAACCGGACGCGGGGTCGCCGCTCGAGCGCGAACGGCTTTATCGTGCCAACGCCGATTGGCAGTGGCGCCGGCTGATGTTCTATCCCAAACCGACCATTGCCATGGTGAACGGCTGGTGCTTCGGTGGCGCCTTCCAGGTGCTGCTCGGCTGCGATCTCGCGGTGGCCGATGAGGAGGCCGTGTTCGGCCTTTCCGAGATCAACTGGGGCATCATTCCCGCCGGCATCGTCACCAAGTCGGTGGCCATGGCGCTCGCCCAGCGCAACGCGCTCTACTACATCATGACGGGCGATAACTTTGACGGCAAACGCGCGGCGGAGATCGGCCTCGTCAACTTCGCTGTGCCCAAGGCCGAGCTCAGGGACCGGACGCGGGCGCTGGCCAGGAAATTGATGGAGAAGAACCCGTTCGTCATGCGCGCGGCCAAGACGGCCTATCATCACGTGCGCCACATGTCGTGGGAGTCTTCGCTCGAGCTCTTGATGGCCAAGTCGGATCAGACCAAGCTTCGCGATCCGGAAAAGGGCGATCAGAAGGGCATGTCGCAGTTCCTCGACGCCAAGACCTACCGGCCGGGGCTCAGCGCGTATGACCGCAAAAACCGATAAGAGGCGACCACAGAACGGCGGCGCACGGAACGGATTCGAACGGTTGCTGCGGCCGAAATCACTTGCGGTCGTCGGCGCCTCGCCAGAGCCATTGTCGCTTGGCGGCAACGTGCTCGCAAATATCGGGCGTTTCGGCTTTGCCGGCGATATTCATCTGGTCAGCCGCACCCGCAGCGAGATCAACGGGCGCGCTTGCGTTGCCACGATCGACGACCTTCCGGCCGGCGTGGACGCGGTGGCGCTGATGATCCCTGTGCCCGCGGTCAAGGACGCGGTCGCCGCCTGCGTCCGGCGGGGAATCGGCGGCGCGGTGGTTTATGCGTCGGGCTTCGGCGAGCTCGGCGAAGAAGGCCGGCGTATGCAGGACGAAATCGCCGCGATGGCCAGAGAGGCGGGCCTCGCCTTGCTCGGGCCGAACTGCCTTGGTCTGATTAATTTCGTCGATCAGGTGCCGCTGACCTTCGAGCCGGTGCAGCCGGCGATGCCGTCCGGCCCCGGCATCTGCGCCATCGCGCAGAGCGGGGCCATGGCTGGCAACATCCGCATGGCGCTGCTCGGCGGCAACGTGCCGGTGGCCTACACAGTGTCGACCGGCAATGAGGCGGTCCTGGGGGCCGAAGACGTGATCGAAGGCTTGCTCGACGATGCGGCCGTGCAACTGTTCTCGGTGTTCGTCGAACAGATCCGGCATCCGAAACGTTTTCTTGCACTTGCCGTCGAGTCGCGCCGCCGCGGAAAGCCGATCGTACTGATGCATCCCGGCCGCAGCGCGCGCTCGCGCGAGGCGGCGAAGTCGCATACCGGCGCGCTCGCCGGAGACCATGCCGTGATGCGCGCCTTTGTCGCTGCCGAAGGCGTGGTCGTGGTCGAGAGCCTGGACGAACTGTTCGACGTCAGCCGTTTGCTGACGCGCTATCCGCACCCGGCCGCTGGTGGCGCCGGCATCATGAGCAATTCCGGCGCAATCCGCGGGTTCGCGCTCGATTTCTGCGAGCAGATCGATCTGCCGTTGCCCGAACTTGCCCCGGCAACTTGCGATGAATTGAAACAGGTGCTGCCGGACTTCGCCACCATCGACAACCCACTCGATATCACCGCGCAGGGCATGCAGAAGCCGAGCATCTTTGGGGATTCCGCCCGGGCGATGCTGAACGACCCGAACGTCGGTATCTTGCTGGTGGCCGCGATGGGCGGCTCGCCGGCGCAACAGATGGCGAAATGGAAGTCGATGCGGCCGGTACTTGAGACAGCCGAAAAACCGGTGGCGCTCGCTTATCTTGGCGACAGCGCGCCGTTGTCGGACGAATTTCTGGCCGACGTCAATGACAGCGGCGTGCCATTCTTTCGCTCGCCCGAGCGGGCCATGCGCGCCTTCTCGCACATGATGCATCTCGGCCGAACATTGGCCGGACCACCAGAGCGGTCCGATCTTTCTGTGGCCGTGTCGGATGCGGTGACACCGGGACCAGTGGTCGAATATCGCGGCAAGGCGATATTTGCCGAAGCCGGCATTCCGGTGCCGCGCGGCGAGATTGCGCGCACCTGCGATGACGCCATTGGCATCGCACGCGATCTCGGTTTTCCCGTGGTGCTGAAGGCGCAAGCCGCATCGCTCATGCACAAGAGCGACGTCGGCGGCGTCGCTATCGGCATCGCCGACGAGGGCGCGTTGCGCAGCGCGTGGGACACCATGACCGCCGGCATCGCGGCCGCGCAGCCTGACCTCGTGCTCGACGGCATTCTGGTCGAAGCCATGGCGCCACGCGGCGGCGTTGAATTGATAGCCGGCGCGCGCCGCGATCGGGCCTGGGGTGAGGTGCTGATGGTCGGTCTCGGCGGTATCTGGGCGGAAGCTCTGGGCGATGTGCGCCTCATGCCCGCCGATGCCGATGCCCGCCAGATCGCTGTCGAACTCGATTGCCTCAGGGGTGCGCGACTGCTGCACGGCTATCGTGGCAGTGCGCCGTGCGACCTGCCGGCCTTGATCGATGCGTTGATGCGTATCGGCGCCTTGATCCGCGCCGTGCCGGCGTTGACCGAAATCGATATAAATCCCTTGATGGTCTATCCGGCGGGGCAGGGAGTATTGGCGCTCGATGCGCTGCTGGTGGCGGAATAGTTCTGTTTCGGGGCCGCGGGGTTGCCGCGGGCAGGGCGATGGACTTCAGCTTCAGCGATGAACAGAAGTTGCTGCGCGACACCGTGCGCAAGCTGATGGACCGGCACGCACCACCAGACGTGGTTGCTCGTCTCGATGGCGAGCAGGCCTACCCCTATGACCTCTATGACGCCTGGGTAGAGGCCGGTCTGCTCGGCCTGCCATTTCCGGAACGCTACGGCGGACTCGGCGGTTCGGTCATCGATCTGGCCGTGGTCGCGGAGGAGATCGCTTACACCAGCGCCGACCTGTTCATGGCTTTTGCCGGCAGCGTGTTCTGCGGACTCAACATCGTCCGCAAAGGGTCTCCGGCGCAGGCCGAACACTGGATCCCCCGGCTTCTGTCCGGCAAGACGCGTATGGCGATTTCGATTTCCGAACCCGAGGCCGGCTCGGACATCGGCGCGATGCGCACCGTCGCGACCCGCGACGGGGATAACTGGGTCATCAACGGCGAAAAACTGTGGTCGACCGGTGCCGGTGCGCGCGACGCCGTCATCAACGTGTATCTGAAGACCAACCCCAAAGCGAACTACCGTGATGGTATGTCGCTGTTCCTGGTCGACAACGAGACACCCGGCCTCACGTGCCGCAAGCTGGACATGCTCGGCCGGCGCTCGACCGGTACCTACGAGCTCCATTTCCAGGACGTGCAGGTCGGCGAGGATCGGCTCGTCGGCGGCGAGAACAAGGGCTGGGACTGCGTGCTGTCCGGCTTGCAGGTGGAACGCATCACCTCGGCGGCGGGCAACTGCGGGGCGGCACGCGCGACCGTCGATCTCGCGGTGAAATATGCCCGCGAGCGCAAGCAGTTCGGTCGTCCCATCGGTACCAATCAGGCCATCGCCCACATGCTTGCCGACATGCAGACCAAGGTGGAAGCGGCGCGCGCCCTGATGTGGCAGGCGGCAGGGAAGGTCTCGGCCGGCGAAGATGCGCTGCGCGAGATCACCATGGCCAAGCTGTTCTCCTCGGAAACCTATGCCGAGGTGGCCAATCTCGGAATGCAGATCCTCGGCGCCTACGGCTACAGCATGGAGTTTCCAATGCAGCGGCATTTCCGGGATTCCCGCGGTGCAACCATCGCGGCAGGGACCTCGCAGATGCAGCGCAATCTGCTCGCGGGCCTGATGGGGCTCAAGGTCCAGCCGTGACCAAAGACGGTGCGATGCGTGCTTGATCTGCGGTCACCCTTTGGTAATGTCAGGGGACCTTATATAGCCGCGGAGGGTTGTGCCGCCTGCCGGGGCGCGGTTTACCGCCAACGAAGCCACCCGAAGAACAGGCACTGCAGGGAGGAGTGTGATGGCGAACATGCCCACGAACGTGTTCCGTGATCGGACGCTGCGACTGGTCGCAGCCGCTGGCCTTGCCGCCGCGCTGGCGGTGCCGACCGTGGCCCATGCCGAGCTCAAGCGTATTACCATTGGCACCAATGCCGCCGGCACGCTGTACAATCAGATCGGTACGGCGGCCTCGACCTTGATCCAGAAGAACACCGGCATCCCGACCAACGTGCGCCCGTTTGCGGGCACGTCGGTCTACCTGCCGCAAATGCATCGCGGCGAAATCGAATTCGGCCTTAACTCCGCACTTGATTCCAGCATCGCTTACAATGGCCAGGACGAATACAAACAGCCGCTGAGCAAGGTGCGTGGCGTGATGCTGATCGCGCGCGCCTATTACGCCTTCTACGCCAAGAACAGCTCGGGCCTTAAGTCGGTCGGCGATCTCAAGGGCAAGCCGACGGTGATGAGCTATCGCGCCATCGCTTCCTTCGACAGGGTCAACCAGGCGGTGATCGCGACCGCCGGCCTTACGCCCAAGGACGTTGACTCCGTGGTGGTGTCCGGCATTCCCGATACGGTGCGCGGTATCGTCGATGGCCGTGTTGTCGCCGGCGGGACGATCATCGGCATTCCGATGTTGCGGGAAGCCAATGCGGCGGTCTCGGGCGGGCTGCGGGTGCTGGAATTGGGCCCCAATGAGAAACCGATCAATGATCTCGCCGGTTTCACTGCTGTGACAATCAAGCCGCGTCCGCCTTTCGTCGGCGTCAGCAAGCCGATGAAGGTGGCGCGCTTCGACGTCTTCCTCAACACCGGCGCCCATCTGTCGGCTGACGACGTCTACAAGATCGTCAAGACGATCTATCAGAACTGGGCGTCGCTGCAGAAGGATGTGCCGGCGTTGCGCGCGATTCCCGCCAAGGATCTGGCGCCGGACAATTTCGGCCATCCCTATCACGAGGGCGCCATTCGCTTCTTCAAGGAAGCCGGTTTGTGGACGCCGGCGCATCAGACGCGGCAAGAGGCGCTGTTGAAGACCGGGAAGATGACCAAATAAGAAGGGCGGCACACCTCTTCCTCTCCTCTGTTCGGGTGCGCGTCCCATGACGCCCGTGACCAGTTTCCTCCAGCGGTTCTATTCTGCCTTTCTGCTGCTGGGGGGCGTGGTCTGGGCGTCGAATATCCTGTCGTGGTGGGGCATCTCCCTGATCGACGCTGAATGGGTCAGCGTGTATCTCTCGATCGGCATCGCGACCGCCTTTCTGCAGGTGCCCTACGGCAAGCGGGCAGGTTTGTTCGACGTTGCACTGGGCCTGGTTGCGATCGCGGCCTGGTTCTGGATGTCGCGCCATTTCGAAGCGTGGCTTGTGGACATCGAAGGCGCAACACCCGCAAAATACCTGCCCGGTGCCATCGCGATCGTCCTGATGATGGAGGCGTTGCGCAAGACCAGCGGGCTGCCGATCACGATTCTGGTCTGGTTGCTCATCGGCTACGGCTTCTTCGGCTATCTGTTGCCGCCGCCAGTGCAGGCCAATTATCAGAGGCCCGAAGCTTTCATCCTCTACCTCTACGCCGACACCAATGCGATCCCCGGTCTGGTGTTGGTGATCATTGCCGGCATGGTGCTGGCCTTCATCGTGTTCGGCAAACTGATGGAGGTGAGCGGGGCAACCCGGTTCTTTACGGACCTCGCGATGGCGGTCATGGGCCATCGCCGCGGCGGCCCGGCCAAGGTGGCGGTGGTCGCCTCCAGCCTGTTCGGCAGCATCAGCAGTTCGCCGGTCGGCAACATCATGTCGACGGGCGTGGTGACTATCCCGCTGATGAAGCGCGTCGGCTTCAAGCCGCATTATGCGGCAGCCATCGAAGCGGTGGCGTCGACCGGCGGCCAGATTGCGCCGCCGGTGATGGGCGCCACGGCGTTCCTCATCGCCGAATTCCTGCGTATCAGCTATTTCGAGGTGGTGGTCGCGGCCGCCTTGCCGGCGCTGTTCTATTACATCTGCCTGTTTATGCAGGTGGATGCGTTGGCACAAAACGAGGGTTTGAGCGGCATACCGCGCGCGCAACTTCCCAGGCTCGCGGTGGTGCTGCGCAAGGGCTGGGGTTTCGTGGTGCCGCTGGTGCTGCTTGTCTATCTCCTGTTCTGGCGCGGCGCGACACCAGCCTTCGCAGCGCTCGCGTCTTCTGCCTTATTGTTGGTGTTTGCGCTGTTGAAGGGGTCTTTACGAAGCCGGGCCGAATGGGGTGAACTGATTTTCGGCGGCGGCGGTGGAATGGTGCCATTGATCATGATCGGCGGCGCGGCCGGCGTCGTGGTGGGGGTGATGAACGCCACCGGCCTGGGGCAGTCGCTGTCGTTTGTGCTGGTGCAGGCCGGCAGCTCCTGGGGCCTGCTGCCGATGCTGCTGATCACTGCAATCCTCTGCATCATCCTCGGCATGGGCATGCCAACCACAGCCATCTACGTCATCCTCGCGACGGTGATCGGACCGACCCTCATCAAGATGGGGCTGACGCCGCTGTCGGCGCACTTGTTCATATTCTATTTCGGCGTGATGTCCTTCCTGACACCGCCGGTCGCGGTATCAAGCTTCGTCGCCGCCGGACTGGCCGGCGCCAGCATGTGGCGCACGGGCTGGGTGGGAATGCAGCTTTCAATGATCGCGTTGCTGTTGCCGTTTATCTGGGCCTACGATCCGTCGTTGCTGCTGGATGGCTCCTTGCTTTCTATTGCAATCGTGTGTGCGACAACCCTGTCTGCAATTCTGCTCATTAGTCGGGCATTGCATTCGCTGCACGCCGGCAACGCTGCGGGCACGGCGATCGGGATCGCGATCATGCTCACCGCGATCGCTATTGCTGCCGCGCCGGTGTGGCTTGGCCCGGAGTCGACGATAGCCGGTGTTCTTGCAGTCGCCGGTATGGTGGCGGCGAAATGGTGGTCGAGGCGCGAGAGCCGCGGGTTGCTGCCGCAAGGCGCGCCGCTTGGCGAATAAGCCGGATTCTGTTTTTGAACCTCGCTGGCGGTTTCGAAGGCGGAGGCGGCGCTTTGGCCTATAACCCTGACGGACACGCAACCCGGACCGCTGGCTGTCTGGCATCAAGGAGAAAGCGCCCAATGAGTACGCGCCGATCTCCCTCAGCAAGCGCGCCGCTCAGTGATAGCTCTCGCCCTCGGCGACCTTGCCGCGGAACAGCCAGTAGACGAACGCGATGTAGCCGAGGATCAGCGGCAACAGCACCAGCGTGCCGAGCAGCATGAAGATCTGGCTCGCCGGCGCCGCGGCGGTCTCCCACACGGTGAGCGAAGGCGGCACCAGATACGGGAAGTTGGAAATCACCAGCCCGAGATAGCCGAGCAGGAACAGTGCGATCGACGCAAGGAACGGCGGCGCCTCACGACCGTTCTCCAGCCACCACCAACATAGATATGCGATGCCTACGGTCACCACCGGCACCGGCCACAGATACAGAATGTTCGGCATTGAGAACCAGCGTTCCGCGACGCGCGGTTCCAGCAACGGCGTCCACAGGCTCACCGCGCCCATGAATATCAGCACGGCGCCGAGCAGGATCTTCGCCTGATGACGCGCGCGCACGGCCACCGGTCCTTCGGTCTTCATCACCAGCCAGGTGGCGCCGAGCAGGCCATAACCCGCGATCACCGCCAACCCGCAAATGAAGGCGAACGGCGTCGCCCAGTCGAGCGGGCCGCCGGCATACGCGTTGTTCTCGACCTTGATGCCCTGGATCAGCCCGCCGAGGATCACGCCCTGGGAGAACGCGGCGAGCCCCGAGCCGACGGTGAATGCGACGTTGAGCCAGGTCTTGCTGCGCGACACGGTGCGGAATTCGAATGCGACGCCGCGGAACACCAGCGCCAGAAGCATCACGATCACCGGGATGTAGAACGCCGGCATGATCACTGCATAGGCCAGCGGAAACGCGACCAAGAGTCCCCCACCGCCGAGCACCAGCCAGGTTTCGTTGCCGTCCCAGAACGGTGCGATTGATCGCATCATCTGGTCGCGTTCGCGCTCATTGTCGGTGAACGGGAACAGGATGCCGACGCCGAGGTCGAATCCGTCGAGGATGACGTACAAGGCCACGGCGGTGCCGATGAGCCCGGCCCAGATCACGGGGAGATACCATTCCATGGCGTTCGTCCTTAACGACCGGGCCCGCCGCCCGTGGCGGCAGAGATCGGGCTGCCGGAGAAATGTTCGAGCGAGTCAGTGGGCAGTTCCGGTCCCCGGTGGATCAGCCGGTTGATGTAGTAGATGCCGAACGAGAACACGACGCTGTAGGCGAGCACGAACAGGACCAGCGTCGTGAGCACGCTTTCGGCGGGCACGGGCGAGGCCGCATCGGACGTGCGCATGACGCCGTGGACGATCCAGGGCTGGCGCCCGACTTCGGTGGTGACCCAGCCGGCGATGACGGATACGAAGCCGATCCACCAGCAATGGGACATGATCCACAGGTACCAGCGCGTCTCGAACAGCGTTCCCCGCCACCACAGGAAGGCGCCGTAAAGCGCGGCCGCGATCATGAACAGGCCGAGCCCGACCATGATGCGGAAGGCGAAGAACACGATCGCGACCGGCGGCCGGTCCTGCGGCGGCACGCTCTTCAGACCCTTGAACTTGCCGTTCCAGCTATGGGTGAGGATCAGCGAAGAGGCGTGCGGGATCGAGATCGAGTAGTCGTTGCTTTCGGTTTTCTCGTTGGGCCAGGCGAATATCTCGAACGGAACGCCCGCCTTGTCGCTGTCCCAGTGCGCCTCCATCGCCGCCACCTTGATCGGCTGATGTTCGAGCGTGTTGAGCCCGTGCATGTCCCCGATGACGAGCTGCAGTGGCGCCAGAATCATGGTGAGGCCGATGGCCATGCGCAGCATTGTCCGGCTTTCCTCGACGTGGCGTCCGGCGAGCAGATAGCGTGCGCCCACCGCCAGCACGACGAAGCCGGTGGTGAGATAGGCGGCGTTGACCATGTGGGCCAGGCGATAAGGGAAGCTCGGGTTGAAGACTACTGCCAGCCAGTCGGTGGGGAAGGCGATGCCGTTCTTCATCTCGAAGCCGGTCGGCGTCTGCATCCAGCTGTTGGCCGACAGGATCCAGAACGCCGAAAAGGCGGTGCCGGCGGCGACGAACACCGCCGACAGCACATAGAGCCAGGGCGGTACCCGGTCGAAACCGAACAACAATACGCCGAGGAACGTCGCCTCCAGGAAGAACGCGGTGAGCACCTCGTAGCCGATCAGCGGGCCTACGACGTTGCCGACCACGTGCGAGAACTGGCTCCAGTTGGTGCCGAACTGGTACGACATCACGATGCCCGACACGACGCCCATGGCGAAGGACACCGCAAAGATACGCGTCCAGAACCGCATGATGTGGAGGAAGCGCTCCTGGCCGGTGCGCAACCATAGCGCCCCGAGCACCGCAATGTAGGCCGACAGCCCGATCGTAAAGGTCGGAAAAATGATGTGAAACGTAATGACGAAAGCAAATTGCAATCGGGAAAGCAGTACGGGATCCAGGTCCATAGCTGAAACTCCAGCCAGAAACGCGCGTTGGGTATCATAGACCCGATCGGGAACATTTATAAGGCGGGTTGCGTTCCGTCCGTGCGCGCGATCGTCGCGATACGGTATTCTTGTGCTCCGCAGATCCAAGCCGTGCGGGCAACACACCGTCAGCCGGCGAGCGCCTTCCTGATCGCCAGAAAATCGCGCCAGGCGAACCGCTTCTGCAACGGGCTGCGCAGCAGGAACGCCGGGTGGAAGGTCGGCATGGCGCGGATTTCGCGCTTTCCGGTGTCGAACGAGAACCAGCGACCGCGGATACGGGTGATGCCGTCCTTGATGCCGAGCAGCGTCTGCGCCGACGGACCGCCGAGGCAGACGAGGATGTCGGGATCGCATAGCTCGATCTGGCGCAGCAGGAACGGGAGACAGATCTGCGATTCCTGTGGCGTCGGCGTGCGGTTGCCAGGCGGCCGCCACGGCACGATATTGGCGATGTAGACCTGTGTGCGGTCGAGGCCGATCGCCGCCAGCATGCGGTCGAGCAATTTGCCGGAACGCCCGACGAAGGGCAGGCCCTCGATGTCCTCGTCGCGGCCGGGCGCCTCGCCGACGAACATCAGCCGCGCTTGCGGGTTGCCGTCGGCGAACACCAGTTGGGTGGCGGTGGCTTTCAGCGGGCAGCCCTCGAAGCGCTCCAGCATGCCGCGCAGTTCATCGAGTGACCGGGCGTTCTTCGCCGCCTCGCGCGCGGCCATGACCGCTTCTTCCGCGGCAGGGGGCGCGCCGGCCGCGGAGGGCCGCACGCGTCCGCCGCCCGGACGCGGCGGGGCCGGCACCTCGACGTCTTCCCGCCGGACCCGCGGTGGCGGGCCTGGCCTTGTCGGCAAGGGCGTTTCGGCCGCCGCGAAGCGGTCGATGGCTTCCTCGCCGACCAGCGCGTCGACCCCGGCTTCCAGATAGAAGTCGAGCAGGTCGCGCGGGGAATGGTCCTTGCCGGGGGTCATTGCTCCAGGAGCAAACACCCGGACCGCCGGGGGCGCAAGCAGCGCGCGTGCGGTGGTGGATAGTGGGCTACTCCGCCGCCTGCGCCAGGCTCACGACGTCGCCGCGTGGGGGATAGTTCTTTTCGGTGACGAAATCGATCGCGTTCAGCAGATCGGCAAATTGCGGCCGCGCGAACGGCATGGTCTGCACGGCTGCGCAATAGTGCGCAATAGAGTGTGCCGTCCGGCTTCACCAGGAACAGCCCGGGCTCGTTGAACAGGCTGGTTTCCTCGATGCCGGCCGAGGTCTTGCCGCGGCTGGCCGAAATCCACAGGCCCCAGGCGCGGGCGGTGCGCAAATCGAGACTGTAACCGATGCGCAGATCGGGCAGGTTCCACTCAGCCTTGGTCTTTTCGCCACGCTCCGGCTCGTCGGGCGAAATGGCCACCACCGAAACGCCGCGCTTTTCGAATTCCGGCAATTTGGCCTCGAGATCGGTCAGCTGCTTGCGGCATTGCGGGCAATGCAGGCCACGATAGAACACGACCAGGGTGAAGGTCTTTGGCGTCTCGGTGTCGAGATCGAATTTGCCGCCGCCGGCCAGCGGTACCGAGCGCGGCGGAACGGGCTGACGAGGAATGAGCGGTGTAATATCGGACATCATGAATATCTCCCTGTGATCGTTCGGGTCCCGTGGCGAGCATAACGGCATGACCCCGTGCGCCTAGGGGCCCCGGCTTCACGCTTCGGTGAGAATGCGCGTCGACAAGGGGCGATTGTCACAGGAGGAAAATCGTGGAACAGACTCCTGCGTAGCACGGGCGACGTGGAAAGTTATTGCTAGACCTTGCGCGGCCGGTTTGCGATGCAGGCCGCAATTCAGGCGGGAAAGTGCATGAGCGATACCCAGTCAGCCGAACGCGAGGCGATGGAATTCGACGTGGTGATTGTCGGCGCCGGACCGGCCGGCCTCGCCAGCGCGATCCGCCTCAAGCAGATCAATGCCGACATCAACGTGGTGGTGGTGGAGAAGGGTTCCGAGGTCGGCGCCCACATTCTTTCCGGCGCGGTAATTGATCCGGTCGGTCTCGACAATTTGCTGCCGGATTGGCGCAAAGAAGACACGCCGATCAGGACCGCGGTCACCGACGACCGCTTCTACTATCTCGGTGAAAAGGGTGCGGTGCGGCTGCCCAATTTCATGATGCCGCCGTTGATGAACAACCATGGCAATTTCATCGTCTCGCTCGGCACCGTCTGCCGCTGGCTGGCGGAAAAGGCGGAGGGGCTCGGCGTCGAAATCTATCCGGGCTTCGCGGCCACGGAAGTGCTGTACGATGACAATGGTGCGGTAAAAGGCATCGCCACGGGCAACATGGGCGTCGGCAAGAATGGCGAGCCAAAGGACGCTTTCACCGCCGGCATGGAGCTGCATGCCAAATACACGCTGTTCGCTGAAGGTGCGCGCGGCAATCTCGGCAAGCAACTCATCGCCAGGTTCGGTCTCGGCAGTGGCCGTGAGCCGCAGAAGTTCGGCATCGGTCTGAAAGAGTTGTGGCAGGTCGCGCCCGACAAGCACCGCAACGGTCAGGTGCAGCACTCGTTCGGCTGGCCGCTCGACGGTTCGACCGGCGGCGGTTCGTTCCTCTACCACTTCGATGATAATCTGGTGTCGGTCGGCTTCGTGGTGCATCTGAATTATGCGAACCCGTATCTGTCGCCGTTCGAGGAATTCCAGCGCTTCAAGACCCATCCTCTGGTGCGTGACGTCTTCGCAGGCGGCAAGCGTCTCGCATACGGCGCACGCGCTCTCACCGAAGGCGGCTATCAATCGGTGCCGAAGCTGACGTTCCCCGGCGGCGCACTCGTCGGCTGCGATGCCGGCTTCATGAACGTGCCGCGCATCAAGGGCAGCCACAACGCCATGCTGTCCGGCTTGCTGGCAGCAGAAACGGCCGCCGCAGCAATTGCTGCCGGACGTGGCAACGACGAGCTTGCCGATTACGATGCCGCCTGGCGCGGCTCGCCCATCGGCAAGGACCTTTGGCGTGTGCGCAACGCCAAGCCGCTATGGTCGAAGTTCGGCACGCTCGCCGGCATCGCGCTCGGCGGGCTCGACATGTGGACCAACACGCTCGGCTTTTCGCTGTTCGGCACGCTCAGGCACGGCAAGCCGGACTACGCGACGCTCAAGCCGGCTGCTGAATGCAGGAAGATCGATTATCCCAGGCCCGACGGCGCGCTCACTTTCGACCGGCTCTCCTCGGTGTTCCTGTCCAACACCAACCACGAGGAAGACCAACCGGTCCACTTGCAGGTCAGGGACATGGATCTGCAGAAACGATCCGAGCACGACACCTACGCCGGGCCGTCATCGCGATACTGCCCGGCCGGCGTCTATGAGTGGGTGGAAGAGGGCGGCGTTGAAAAATACGTCATCAACGCGCAGAACTGCGTCCACTGTAAAACCTGCGACATCAAGGATCCGAATCAGAACATCAACTGGGTTCCGCCCGAGGGTGGCGGCGGCCCCAATTATCCGAATATGTGATGTCCTGCCGGCGCCGCCGGCCACGATGCTGCCGTTATCCGGGGTTTCAAGCGGAGAGCGGTGGCGTCCAGGCGCCGTTCTTGCGGGGGCGGCGCAAAAAGGCCATTCTCGGTTTTACACTGGCGGTACGGCACCGGGAGCCTGGCCGCCGGCCGCCCGCATTGGAGCATGCCAGTGATTCCTTCGAGCCTCGCCCGGTGCGCCGCCAGCACCGCGCTCGCCGTCTTTCTTGCGGCGACCCCGATCGAGCTTTCCGCCCAGCCGAATCCGGCCGGCGAAATACCGGGGCTCACGGCTTCCGGCAGCTATCTCGCCGCGCGTCACGCCAGCCAGATGCGCGACGCGGCGGCCGCAGCCGCGTATTACCGTGACGCGCTCAAGCGCGACCCCGGAAATCCCGACCTGCTCAATCGCGCCTTCCTGTCGCTGGTCGTCGGCGGTGAGATCAGGAACTCGGTGAAATTTGCGCAGCGCGTGGTGCGCACCGACAAGACCGACCGCGTCGGTCGGCTGGTGCTTGGTGTGAACGCGATCAAGGAAAAACAGTACCGCACCGCGCGGCGCGAGCTCGCGAAGTCGGTGCATGGGCCGATCACGGATCTCACGGCCACGCTGCTCACGGCCTGGAGCATGGAGGGCGAGAAGCACAACCGAAGCGCGGTCAGCAAGATAGACCAGCTCAGCGGCCCGGAGTGGTACGCGATCTTCAAGGAGCTGCACGCCGGGATGATCCTCGACCTCGCCGGCCGCGACAAGGAAGCCGGCAAGCGGCTCGAGAAGGCCTACAAGCTCGATTCCTCGGCGCTTCGCGTTGTCGAAGCCTACGGCAGCTGGCTGTCGCGCAACAAGTCGCCGGCCGACGCGCTCAAGATATTCGAGTCGTTCGAAAAGACGCTGCCGCACCATCCGCTGGTGACGGCGGCGATCGACAGGCTCAAGGCGGGCAAACAACTGCCGCGGGTGGCCAGGTCCGCGCAGGCCGGTGCCGCCGAAGCGCTTTACGGCCTCGGCGCTTCGCTCGGCCGGCGTGGTGGCGAGGACCTGGGGCTCGTCTATCTCCAGCTCGCGCTTTACCTCGAGCCGCATCATTCTCTGGCACTGTTGTCGCTCGCCGATCTCTACGAGGCGATCAAGAAGCCCGAATTGGCCATCAAGACCTATGAGAGCATCCCCAAGGATTCCCCGCTCTATCGCAACGCCGCCATCCAGATGGCCGCCAATCTCAACTCGCTCGACCGGCCCAAGGAGGCCAGCAAGCACCTCGAGGCCCTGCTCAAGAGGAACCCGCGAGACGTCGAAGCCATTATGGCGCTCGGCAACGTGCTGCGTGGACGCAAGGAATTCGCCGAGTGTGGCGACGTCTATTCCAGGGCGATCGCCACGCTCGAGAATCCGCAGAAGTCTAACTGGGTGATGTATTACTTCCGCGGCATCTGTTACGAGCGCTCGCACCAGTGGCCGAAAGCGGAAGCCGACCTCAAGGAAGCGCTAAAGCTCTTTCCTGATCAGCCGCACGTCCTGAACTATCTCGGTTACTCCTGGATTGACCAGGGATTGAACTTCGATGAGGGCATGGCGATGATCAAGCGGGCCGTGCAGCAGCGTCCCGATGACGGTTACATCGTCGACTCGCTCGGGTGGGCCTACTACAAGCTCGGCAACTATGAGGAGGCGGTGAAACAGCTTCAGCGCGCCGTCGAGCTCAAGCCGGAAGATCCCACGATCAACGATCACCTGGGCGACGCCTATTGGCGCGTTGGCCGGCAGCTGGAAGCCCGCTTCCAGTGGACGCATGCACGCGACATGAAGCCCGAACCCAAGGATCTGATCGAGATCGAGGCCAAGTTGAAGAACGGCCTCACCGAAGAAGAGTCTTCGCAGGCCAAGGCTGACAAAGCCAAGGAAGAAAAGAAATCCGGCGACGGCGGCTGACCTATCGCGCGTGACGGCGACACTCACCGAAAAGGCTCCGGCCAAGATCAACCTGACGCTGCGCGTTATCGGGCGGCGCGCTGATGGCTATCATGAGCTGGAAAGCCTGGTCGTATTTGCCGGCGTCGCTGATACGCTGACGCTTGAGCCGGGAGCGGAAACCGGACTCTCACTCGGCGGCCGTTATGCCGCGGCCTGCGGGCCCGACGCCGACAATCTGGTGCTGAAGGCGGCAGCTGCCTTGCGCGCCAGCGTCGGCCGCCTGAAAGGCGGGCGTTTCCGGCTGGAGAAGAATTTGCCGGTAGCCGCCGGCATCGGCGGCGGCTCCGCCGATGCCGCAGCCGTGCTGCGGCTTCTTGCGCGGGCCAACGGCCTGCCTGTCGATCATCCCGCGCTCGCCGCCGCCGCGCTGGCCACCGGCGCCGACGTGCCGGTGTGTCTCGAATTCCAGCGCGCGCGTCATGCGCGGGGTGGGGGAGGTCTTGTCGGCGCCGGTCGCGCTGCCGGTGCTGCCCGCGGTTCTGGTCAACCCCGGCGTTGCGCTGTCGACCCGCGAGGTGTTCACCGCCTTTGCCGGCATGCATGGCAGCGAGGCGCCGCTCGGTCATGTGCCGGACGATGCTGAGGCATTGAACGCCTTCCTCAACATACACGGCAACGATCTCACGGCCCCGGCCATCGCTGGTGCGCCGGCGATCGGCGAGGTACTCGATTTGCTGTCCGGCCTGCCCGGCGTGCGGCTCGCCCGCATGTCGGGTTCGGGCGCGACCTGCTTCGCGCTATTTGACAGTGCCGAACAGGCCGAATGGGCCGCCCGTCAATTGCAGACGGCCCGGCCGGCCTGGTGGATCGCGGCGACCCGCCTTGGCAATGCTACACAAGTGCTTTCTTGACAGGGCGCTCCGAAAACGGGGCACTCCCTTGAAATTGCCGGCTTTGCGGGAGAGTGTGATGAGGTTGGTGATTTGCCGGGAAACCGCCGGCGGCGCAATGCGGAGAGACCCATGAAACCGGGCTGGATCGTCATTATGCTTGCGACGCTTGTCGTCACAGCCGGTCCGGTTTTGGCGCGCGGCAAGCAGCGGCAGTTGCCGCGCTGCGTCGACCGGACCTATCATTTCTCTTTTCCTGATTTCATTCTCGGTCTCAATCCGGAGCCGCGTCCGAATGGCTGCGCGCCGCCGGTCTTCTCCGAGGGCTATTTCATCGGCCAGGATCCGGATCCATTCATCCGGCACGGGCTGCGAACCGATCCCGAGACCGGTTACGAGACCCCCAACAAATACTGAAATCAGTAGGCGCGGCCGATACAGAATTCGACCGCCTCTTCCAGCGCCGTCTTGATTTCGGACGGCGGCACCAGCGCCAACGCATCGGTGGCGATCGCACCGTAGTGGCGGGCGCGGCCGACCGTATCCTCGATGGCGTGGTGCCTGGCGATGAGTGTAATGGCGGTATCGAGATCGCCGTCCTCGATGTTGCCCTCGCCGAGCGTGCGATTCCAGAAGGCGCGCTCGCTGGCGTTTCCGCGCCGGAATGACAGTACGACGGGCAAGGTGACCTTGCCCTCGCGGAAGTCGTCGCCCACATTCTTGCCGAGCTTGGCCGACTTGCCGCCATAGTCGAGCGCGTCGTCGATGAGCTGGAAGGCGATGCCGAGATTCATGCCGTAGGAACGGCACGCCGCCTGTTCGGCCTTTTCCTTCTGGGCCAATGCCGGACCGACTTCGCAGGCCGCGGCAAACAGCTCGGCGGTCTTGGCGCGGATCACCGCCAGATATTCGTCCTCGTTGGT
This sequence comes from uncultured Pseudomonadota bacterium, assembly GCA_963773715.1. Lineage (GTDB taxonomy): Bacteria > Pseudomonadota > Alphaproteobacteria > Rhizobiales > Xanthobacteraceae > Pseudolabrys. The sequence continues at coordinate 578,359 of CAVZCM010000004.1, forward strand.
GGCCGTATTCTTGGCGGCGCCGAGCTGCATCACCTCGCCCTCGGCGATCACCGTGGCGGCCGACGACAGGATGTCGAGTGCGTGCAGGCTGCCGACCTCCACCATCATCCTGAAGGCCTGGCCGAGCAGGAAGTCGCCGACCAGCACGCTCGCCTCGTTACCCCAGAGCATGCGGGCGGCGAGCTTGCCGCGGCGCATGTCGCTTTCGTCGACGACGTCATCGTGCAGGAGCGTCGCGGTGTGCATGAACTCGACCGCGGCTGCGAGCTTGATATGCCCGTCGCCGGTGTAGCCCGAGAGTTTGGCCATCGCCAGGGTCAGCATGGGCCGCAGCCGCTTGCCCCCCGACGCGATCAGGTGGTTGGCGACCTCCGGGATCATGGTGACGTTGGAGCCGGTGCGCGCCAGGATGGTCGCATTGACGCGCTCCATATCGGCGGCCACCAACTCGTTGAGGCGCTCGAGCGAGCCCGAGCCAGGACTTTCAAACGGGACGATGACGGCCAATTCGCTTCTCCGGCGTCGATTTATTCGACAACTGAAACGCTATATTAACGCGGCGGGTGCGGTAGAGTGCCATATCTTCTTATCGGCGCAGCGGATGGGCAAGGGGGCCCCGATTGGCGACAGCGGATACGACATCGGCCAAGGCGCAAAACGGGCGTTTCGCCCCCTACAGGATTGCCGTTCTGCTCCCTTGCTACAACGAGGAGGCGGCGATTGCCAAGGTCGTCGGCAATTTCCGCGCCGCGCTGCCGGAAGCCACCGTCTTTGTCTTCGACAACAATTCCACGGATAGAACCGCAACCGTCGCCCGCGCTGCCGGCGCCGAGGTGTACCCCGTCAAGCACCAGGGCAAGGGCTTCGTGGTGCGCCGCATGTTCACCGACGTCGAGGCGGATATCTACGTGCTGGCGGACGGGGATGCAACCTACGACGCGCCGAGCTCGCCGCGCATGATCGAACGCCTGCTGGCGGAACGGCTCGACATGGTGGTGGGAGTCCGGGTCGATAGCGAGCAGGCGGCCTACCGCACCGGTCACCGCACCGGAAACCGGCTGCTGAGCGGCTTCGTCGCCACTGTGTTCGGTCCTAGCTTCCACGACATGCTGTCAGGCTATCGTGTGTTCTCGCGCCGTTTCGTTAAGTCGTTCCCGGTGCTGTCGGGCGGCTTCGAGATCGAGACCGAGCTCACGGTGCACGCGCTCGAACTGGGGCTCGCGGTCGAGGAGATCGAAACGCCGTATTACGCACGCCCGGAAGGTTCGGCCTCCAAGCTCAACACCTGGCGCGACGGCTTTCGCATATTGCGTACCATCGTCAAGCTCTATCGCATCGAACGTCCGGTGGCATTCTTCGGCGGCATCGGCATCGTGCTGGCGGTCGCTTCGGTTGGTCTCGCCGTCCCGCTCTTCATCACCTACGCAAAGACGGGTCTGGTGCCTCGGCTGCCCACCGCTGTCCTGTCTACCGGTTTGATGCTGCTGGCATTCCTGTCCAGCGCGGTCGGGTGGGTGCTGGATACCGTGACGCGCGGCCGGCGGGAGGTAAAGCTGCTCGCCTATCTCGGCTACCGGGCGCCGGGCGAGGAGCGCCGCCAGCGCTGAGTGCGTTACCGTCTTTTGCAGACCGGCAGGCGTTCGACCCGCTGGGCGTTGTGGTAGAGCCCGCACAGCACCTCCGGCCCGCCGGTCTTGAAGGCGTGCTTCACCGGCTCGGCCTGGCTGATGACGACATGAACCACGATCAGCGCCATGCCGGCCGGATAGGCCCAGCGGTGGCGCTGCAGATCCACCAGCTGCGCGACCAGCAGGGCGGCGGCGATAATGGCGAGCGGATCGGTCAACAGGAAGTATTCCTGCTTGAGGCCGCGGCTCATCCCCAACGTGTCGACGCCCCAGTCGGTCAACATCAGCACGGCGACCTGAAGAACGAGCGGCAATTCATGCCGACGAATGGCGACAATGGTCGCAGCAATGATGAACCACTCCAGGAACATCGCGGGACGCGGTGACGACTCCAGAAAGAACGTTCGCCGCAACACGACGTGGCCCATGGCGTCAAACAGAACCCTGATTTCATAACCCAGGCCATGCTTCGCCAGGTTCGGGTCTGACCCCGCCGCCCATTTGAACATCTGTTCGAGGGGATGGAAGACGATCACGACGTCGTTCGGATTGTAGCGCGCATGGAGCGCGAGCAAGCCGATCATGCAGCCGGCGATGGCGGCAAGCGCGGCGGTCAGCGCTTCCGCTGCCGGCACTTTCCATAAGATGCAATACGTAGCGAAACCAAGGCCCAGCCACGCGGCGATCAAGGCCCAGTAGGTCTTTGCGCTGAAGGCGAGGGTGGGTGAGCGAAGTGTGGCCGTCGAAGACGTCGAAAGCCCGAACGCCAGAATGTCACAGGCGAGCCAGACGCCGAGCGCGGCGAATGCCGCGGCTACAGCCAGCGCCAGCAACGCGCGGCCCGGCCTGTCCCAAAATCCGCGCGCGCTTGCGCCGACCGGCCCGAACGGCAGCAAGATGACGGGTGATGCGCAGATCAGGAATATGATCTGAATCTTGTTCAGCATCGCCAGCGCCATCAGCAGGGTTGCGAAGCCGATGATCACCGGCCGCCACGGTGTCGATCCGCGTCGTGCGGCGATCAGCAGCATCAACAACGCGGTGAAGAAAAATCCCGAGGCGAGCAGCTCCGTGCGCAAGGTCCGCATCTGCATGGCCATGCCGCCGGAAAACGCCAGGAAGAATCCACCCAACACAGCAATGCGCCAATCGCGCACCAGCGCACGCAGAAGATACGTGAACGTGACCACGAACGACATGGCGAAGATGAGCGACAATGCGCGGCCGGCCCGCGTGGCCGCGTTCCAGGCGCCGGTGAAATCCGCCATGTCGCTCACCGGCGGCAGCGCTGATAGCGCGTGCGCCTTGAGGAGTCCGAGCCAGTGCAGTGCGCTGAACCATTCGCTCAGGAGCAGAATCGACAAGTAACCGGGGTGATCGAAATATTCCTGCGGCAGGTGGGCGTTGAGCAGGAGGCCGTTGTAGACGATCCAGAAATCCATGTCGGCGACGCGCCAATAGGGATACCAGAAGCCGGCGACAAGGAACGAGACCAGCATCAAGGCGCAGATCAGCAACAATTCGCCGCGCCAGTTGAGCAGGACCAGCCGGTCCAGTGTCTGCTCGCTCTCCGGGTTGCGCGTCACCCCGAGGGAGGCGAAGGCGCGCGAAAGGGTGCTTCGAAATGTCATCGCTGAGGGCGGATGGCCTGCACGGGGCGAGGGGTGCGGAGCACCGAATAGACTTGTAAGCTATCCTACAGACCGGCATGCGCAGGGGCAACGTTGCCGGCCCTGCAGGGCTCACGGATGATGCCGGTGCACCATGAAGGCCGCGGCAGGGAGTGAAACGGTTTGCGCGAGCTCGTTCGCACCAACAACATGGTTCTGGTCTCGGCGATCGGCGCGTTGCTCGATGGCGCCAGGATCCCGCACGTGGTGCTCGATCAGAACATGAGCGTGCTGGAAGGCTCGCTCGGCATCCTGCCGCGCCGCATGCTGGTGGCCGACGAGGACGCTGATGCCGCGCGCCGGCTGTTGATCGACGCCGGCCTCGGCCATGAATTGCGCACCGATGACTCCTGAGCCGGCCGTGATCGAGACCAGCGAAGACGCCGTGCTCGGCGGCCGTCTGCGGTTGCGCCAGCCCTTGCGCGGCCATCGCGTCGGTCATGACGCCATCCTGCTGGCGGCGGCGACCGGCGCGCGTGCCGGCGAGCACGCCGTCGATCTCGGTGCCGGCGTCGGCGGCGCCGGCCTGGCGTTGGCGCGGCGCGTTGCCGGCTTGCGGGTCAGCCTGGTCGAGATCGATGCGGCGCTGGCCGCGCTCGCCGCGGACAATGCCAAACTCAACGACATGCAGGAACGTGTCGATGCGCTCGCCTGCGATGCCGAAAACACCGCGGCGTTGGTCGCGGCCGGCTTCGCGCAAGACACAATCGACCGCGTGCTGATGAACCCGCCGTTTCACGACGCCCGGCGACAGAACGTTTCGCCCGATCCCCGCCGCCGGCTCGCCCATGCGGCGGCGCCCGGCCTGCTGACGCGCTGGGTCGCGGGGGCGGCCTGGCTGCTCAAGCCCGGCGGCGTGCTCACCCTGATCTGGCGTGCCGACGCGCTGGATGAGGTTCTGCAGGCGTTCGAACCGGAATTCGGCGCCGTCGCGGTATTGCCGGTGCTGCCGGGTTCCGGGCGCCCCGCGATCCGTGTGCTGGCGCGCGCGGTGAAGGGTGGTGAGGCAACCCTCGCTCATCTGCCGCCGCTCGTTCTCAACGACAGCGAGGGACGACCGAGCGCAGAAGCCGAAGCGGTGCTGCGCGGCGGCGAAACATTGCCGCTCGCGGCCTGAGTTCCGGCGGCAACGGTGCGGCACCGCGGGGCTTTGACTCGAGGTGCCATCGCTGACTTACTGGCCTCATGGCCAAAACCCCGACCGGACCGATGCCCGATATTCTGAAGCCCGTGCTTGATATTCTGCGCCCGGTGTTGCCGGCGCGGTTCCGCTCCGATATTCCGGTGGTGCCGGTGGTGCGGTTTTCCGGGGTCATCGGCGTGGTGACGCCGCTCAGGCCGGGCATGATGCTCTCGACCGTCGCCCGCTCGCTCGAGCGCGCCTTCTCGGTACGCAACGCGCGCGCGGTAGCGCTGATCATCAATTCGCCGGGGGGCTCGCCCTCGCAATCGCATTTGATCTTCCGCCGTATCCGCCAGCTCTCGGACGAAAAGAAGATTCCCGTCCTCGCCTTCATCGAGGATGTTGCTGCGTCCGGCGGCTACATGCTGGCCTGCGCGGCGGATGAAATCGTCTGCGATCAATATTCCATTGTCGGCTCGATCGGCGTGGTCGGCGGATCATTCGGCTTTCCGAAAGCGATGGAGAAGCTCGGCATCGAGCGCCGGCTCTACACCTCGGGCGACCGCAAGGTAATGCTCGATCCGTTCCAGCCGGAGAAGCCGGACGACGTCAAACGCCTCAAGGCGATCCAGAAGGACATTCACGAACACTTCATCGCGCTGGTGAAGGAGCGCCGCGGCACGTATCTCAAGGGTACGGACAAGACGCTTTTTTCCGGCGAGTTCTGGACTGCGCCGCACGCGATCGAACTGGGGCTTGCCGACCGCATCGGCGACCTGCGCTCGACCTTGCGCGATCGCTACGGCGACAAGGTGCGCACGCCGCTGATCTCGGTCGAGCGCAATCTGTGGGGCCGGCGGCTGCCGGGAGTGGGGCTGGCCGACGCGCTCGACCGTCATCCCGGTCTGACCGCCGATCTGGTTTCGGCGCTGGAAGCGCGTGCGCTGTGGTCGCGCTACGGGCTGTGATGCGAATGGCCTCGTAATCCCAACGGGTTGACTGCCGTCGTGGCCCGCGGCAACCGGCCCAGAATTTGCCGCGATTTTGCGGCTTAAGAGCCGGTGCCGGATATCGCTGAGGAGCCGTCATGTCGCCGTTTGTGATGTCGCCTTTGTTGAAATGGACGCTCGCAGCCGCGGGCGGCGCCATGGTGGTGCATTGGGTAGTGCGCGAAGTGCGTCGCATCAACGAGGAACTGGATGCGCAGAAGTCTCGCGCACGCATTCGTGACCAGGAAAACCGCCCGACGCTGCGGCGCGATCCGGCGACCGGCGAATATCGCCCCTGAGTACCGATCCGATTATTCGGCGGCGCGTTTACGTGGCGCGTTGATGCGGTCGCGCGGCGCCTTTCCCTCCAGCACATCGATAATGTTTTCCGCCGCGCGCATCTCGATGGCGTGACGCACGCGCGCCACCGCCGAGCCGAGATGCGGCGTGAACAGCGTACGCGGATGGGCCAACAGGCGCGGATCGACGGTGCGTGGCCGGTCGGGGAGTGCCCAATCCTCCATCTCGAACACGTCGGCAGCATAGCCGCCCAGCGTACCGGCGGTGAGCGGGTCGGCGACTGCCGCTTCGTCGACGACGGAGCCGCGTCCGCTATTGACCACAAGTGCGCCGGGCCTGGCGCGCGCAAGGAGGAGCGGAGCAGTGTCGACTTGCCGGCGCCGGAGGCGCCGAGCAGCACCGTAAATGCACCGGCCTCGAACCGCAGCGTTGTCGGGGCCAGACCGCGGGCGCCGGATGGATAGACGACTTCCAGGTCCTCGACACTGATCATATCGCGTTCCCGGATTGGAGGTTGACCGCGATATCGGACCTCTCATTGGCGCATGACGAAGCGATGAAGCTGCGGTGACAAGCCTGTGAACGTCACCTGAAATGTTGGCGAGGGGCACGATAGAACAGGGACGTGCAGCGCGGCGCACGCTGGCTGTGCCGTTTCGTTTGCGGTGTGCCTGTGACGTGAGATGACGCCGGCCGGCGCTGCGGGCGACCGCCGGCCCTGAACGCTAACGGGAGTTGAATCCACCGCCGCTCAGCGACCGCCGGGACGCCCGCCGGAGATCATGGCGCCGAAGAACAGCGCTACCAGCGCCATGCCGATCAGTTCGAATGCCAGCATGAGTTGATCCTCCACCTTCGACCGTTGCTCTTGTTCTTTGGTCGCGAACCCGGCCTCTTCCGTTCAAATTTCGGTAAATTCTGCCGCGGCTTGACCCTTTACAGGCGCGCCGATAGGGTCCGGCCACTTCCCGTGCCTAACAGACCGTCACCCCACAATGGCCGAAGCGAATCTTCTCGCCCGGGACCATGCGCGTCAAGTGAACCTTGAGCCGACGCGATCGTTCCAGGGACTTATCCTAACGCTGCAGCAATATTGGGCATCCCATGGCTGCGTGATCCTGCAGCCGTATGACATGGAAGTGGGGGCGGGGACCTTTCATCCGGCCACGACCTTGCGGGCGCTTGGACCGAAACCGTGGAACGCGGCCTATGTGCAGCCTTCGCGCCGGCCCAAGGACGGCCGCTACGGCGAGAATCCCAACCGGTTGCAGCACTACTACCAGTTTCAGGTCATCCTGAAGCCGTCGCCGCCGGACATTCAGGACCTTTATCTGAATTCGCTGAAAGCCATCGGCATCGATGCTCGCGTGCACGACATCCGATTCGTCGAGGACGACTGGGAGAGCCCGACGCTCGGCGCCTGGGGACTCGGCTGGGAGTGCTGGTGCGACGGCATGGAAGTGTCGCAGTTCACCTACTTCCAGCAGGTCGCCGGTTTCGAATGTGCGCCGGTCGCGGGCGAACTCACCTACGGGCTCGAGCGCCTCGCCATGTATGTGCAGGGCGTCGACCGTGTTTACGACCTCAACTTCAACGGCGGCGAGGGCGACGCCAGGGTGACCTATGGCGACGTGTTCCTGCAGGCCGAGCAGGAATATTCGCGGCATAATTTCGAATTCGCCGACACTGAAATGCTGTTCGAGCAGTTCAAGATGGCGGAAGCCGCCTGCCGGAAGTACCTCGCCGATGGCTGGGCCGTTGACAGGAAGCGCCATCTGATGGCGCTGCCGGCCTACGACCAGTGCATCAAGGCGAGCCACGTCTTTAATCTGCTCGATGCCCGCGGCGTGATCTCCGTCACCGAGCGGCAGAGCTACATCCTGCGCGTGCGCGAACTGGCGAAGGCCTGCGGCGAGGCCTGGCTCGCCACCGAAGGCGGCGGGGTGGGGTAATAGGTGCTACCCTTTCGGCCGGCGCAGACGGGCTCCCCTCCCCCCGCTTGCGGTGGGGAGGGGTTGGGGGTGGGGGGATCTGCTCGATGCGTTCGCGGCTTCGAAAAGACCCGCGCATTCCGCTCGCCCGCCGTCTGCGCCGGCATATGACCGATGCCGAGCGGAAGCTTTGGCTGCATCTGCGGCAATGGCCGGAGGGCAAGGCGCATTTCAGACGCCAAGCGACCATCGGGCCGTACGTCGTTGACTTCGCCTGCCACTCCAATCGTATCGTCATCGAGCTCGACGGCGGACAACACGCTGAGACAGATCACGCGTTGCGTGACGCGAAGCGCGATGCCGTTTTGAAGCGCGACGGCTATCAGATTCTGCGTTTTTGGAATCATGATGTCCTGAAGAACATTGAAGGCGTGCTGACGGCCATTGCCGATGCGCTCGAGCGTACGTCGCCCCCCACCCCTGACCCCTCCCCACCGCTTCGCGGGGGGAGGGGAACGCAAGCAGCGATGACACGGCGCGTTCGCTCAGGCTACGATCCCGGTCGATCTTCCCCCTCCAGGGGAGGGTGAAGAGGAAGAGAGAGCGACCAACGGACATGCTGACCTGGATCTTCCTCATCGTCGTCGCGGCGGCGGCATACGCCGTCATCCTGTTCAACCGGCTGGTGCGCACGCGCCAGATGGCGAACGAAGCCTGGAGCGGTATCGACGTGCAGCTCAAGCGCCGCTCGGATCTGGTCCCCAATCTGGTCGACATCGTGAAGGGCTACGCCTCGCACGAGCGCAGCGTGCTCGACGAGGTGACGCAATTGCGCGGTGCGGCCCGCGCGCTGCCGGCGGGCGACGTCGCCGGCCGCGCCCAGGCGGAGGGCGCGCTGTCGCTGGCGCTCGGCCGGTTGTTCGCGGTGGCCGAGAACTATCCCGACCTGAAAGCGAGCGGCAATTTCCTCGACCTGCAGCAGCAGTTGAGCGCACTCGAGGACGATCTGCAGATGGCGCGCCGTTATTACAACGGGGCGGTGCGCAACCTGAACACGCTGGTACAGTCGTTCCCCGGCAATCTCGTCGCCAACAGCTTCGGCTTCTCCGAACGCGACTATTTTGAAATCTCTGAGGCGGCCGAGCGTGCGGTGCCGCGCGTTTCACTGGCGCCGGCGCAATCATGAGCGTGCGCGATATGAAGCGCCTGTCACGGTTTGCGGCGACGCCGGCACTCATCGTCGCCCTCTGGCTCGGCGGGCCCGGGCATGCCCGCGCCGCCGAGGTCATCCAGTCGTTCTTGTCCGACGTGCAGCTTGCGAAGGATGGCGAGCTCACCGTCACCGAAACCATTCGCGTCAAGGCGGAAGGACGCCAGATCCGGCACGGCATCTATCGTGATTTCCCCCTGCTGTTCGAGGACTCAAGCGACGTGCATGAAGTGACCTTCGACCTGCTCGACGTCATGCGTGACGGCAAGCCGGAGTTGTTTTCCACCAAGCGCGTCAACAACGCTATCCGCATCTACGCCGGCGACAAGGATACCTACGTCAAACACGGCGAGCACACCTATGTGTTTCGCTACCGTACCGGACGGCAGGTGCGCTGGTTCGACGGCAGGCCGGAGCTGAACTGGAACGCCACCGGCAATTTCTGGCAATTCCCGATCCTGTCCGCTACCTACCGCCTGCATCTCGTCGACCATCTGCGGCCCGAGCGTTTCGTCGCCTATACCGGCCCGATGGGCGCGCGCGGCCATGACTGGCAGGGCACCGTCGCCGACAACGGCGTACTGACGATCAGGACTACCCGGCCTCTCGCCGCCCGCGAAGGGCTCACCGTGGTGGCGGCGCTGCCGGCGGCTGCAGTGTCGCCGCCGGGCTCGTCGACCTTGTTGTGGTGGTCGATTCTCGACAACCGCCGCTGGATCTTCGGCGGCCTCGGCTTCGTGCTGGTGCTCGGCTATTATTTCCTTGCCTGGCGCGCGGTTGGCCGCGATCCCAGGCCCGGAACCATCATTCCGTTGTTTCATCCGCCCAAGGGCATTTCACCGGCGCTCGCCAACTACATCCATCGCTGGGGTTTCGGGCGCCAGCAATGGCGCGCCTTCACGGCGGCAGCTTTGTCGCTCGCGGTTCGCGGACTGATCCGCTTCGACGAGGGCGACAAGTCGCTGACGCTTGAAAGTACCGGCAAGAAACCGGAAGGCGGCATGGCAGCCTTGCCGCCCGGCGAGCGCACGATTCTCGACTGGGTGAACGGGCAGGACGGCGTCGCCAGGATTGATCGCGCCAACGGCGGCAAGGTGGCCACGGTCGGATCCAGATTTACCACCAGTATCGAAAACGAAAACAGCAGTCGTTTCTTCCGGCGCAATCTCGGTTACGTCGTTTTCGGCGCGGTGCTGACCGTCTTTGTCGTCATCGGCACGGTTGTGTTCGGCGGCTTGCGCGACGTCGACTATCTCATTCTGTTCGGCTTCTTCTTTGGTGGCATGATGCTCGGCGCCTTCGTGGTGCCGGTTCTGACCGCGATCCTTGGTGGCCGTGGCTCCCGGCGAATTATCACCGTGGTGATGTCAGTCTTCGTTCTCGGTATCTTTTTCTCCATCGGCAGCAACTTCGTCATCTTCTTCTTCCCGAACGGGTTCGGCGGGACCCTGTCGGCGCTATGGGGATTCCTCGAATCCTATCCGTTCTCCTTTGTGCTGGTGACGTCGTTTGCCGCGCTCAACGGACTGTTCTTCTATCTGATGCGGGCGCCGACCACGCTCGGCGGACCAATCATGGAACAACTCGAGGGTTTCAGGCTCTATCTGGAAACCGCCGAAAAGGACCGGCTCAATCTGCAGGCGCCGGAAATCACCGCCGAGCGCTTCGAGGCGCTCTTGCCCTATGCGGTGGCGCTCGATGTGGAAAAACCATGGGCGGATGCTTTTTCTGCCGCCCTGCAACGCGCTCACCCGGGGGACGAGGATCCCATGCGCCACTACCAGCCGGCCTGGCACGGCGGACCCGCGTGGTCGGGCAGCAATTTCGGCAGCGCCATCGGCGCGACGGTTGCCGGCGCGACCTCGGCGCTGGTGAGCTCGATCCCGGTTTCCTCCGGCTCGTCCGGCTTTTCGGGCGGCGGCGGTGGTGGTTCTGGCGGGGGCGGCGGCGGCGGTGGTGGCGGCGGCTGGTGACATTGACCGGCCGCCTTGCTAGGCAGACGCGGCGCCTCTATCCGCCTCTCATTTCCCGGCCGTCATGCCCGATCTTCTGCTCGAATTCCTGTCCGAAGAAATCCCCGCCCGTATGCAGGCGCGCGCGGCCGAGGACCTGAAGAAGATGGTCACCGACCGGCTGGTGGCGGCCGGCCTCGTCTATGAGGGCGCCAGGGCCTTCGCCACCCCGCGTCGGCTGGCGCTCACCGTGCACGGGGTGCCGGCGCGCCAGCCCGATCTGTTCGAGGAGAAGAAGGGCCCGCGCGTCGACGCGCCCGAAAAAGCCATTGCCGGTTTCCTGAAAGCCGCGGGGCTCGCCTCGATCGACCAGGCCAAGGTCGAGAAGGATCCCAGGAAGGGCGACTTCTACGTCGCCGTGCTTGAGAAAGCAGGGCGGCCGGCAATCGAGGTATTGGCCGAAATCATTCCAGAGGTCATTACAAACTTTCCCTGGCCGAAATCGATGACCTGGGGTTCGCCGGATTTTGTCGTGACCAACGATGGTTCGTATGTTCGTAACAATGATGGCAGCTATGTTCTTGCTAGGCCATGGTTGAAATGGGTCCGTCCGCTTCACTCAATTATTGCCACCTTCGGTCCCGAAACTGAGGAGCCTGAGATCGTCAAGTTTAAGGTCGGTAATATTGAATCAGGTGACGAAACCCGCGGCCATCGCTTCATAGCGCCCGAGACGTTCAAGGTGCGCCGCTTCGACGACTATGTCGCCAAGCTTCAGGCCGCCAAAGTGGTGCTCGATCCGGCGCGCCGCGCCGGGATGATCCTCACCGACGCCAGGAACCTCGCCTTCGCGCAAGGCTTCGAACTGGTCGAGGACGAGGGCCTGCTGGCGGAGGTCGCCGGGCTGGTGGAATGGCCGGTGACGCTGATGGGCTCGTTCGACGAGGCCTTCCTGTCGATCCCCGACGAGGTGATCCGCTCCACTATCCGCGCCAACCAGAAATGCTTCGTGCTGCGCGACCCGCAGACCGCGAGGCTGGTCAACCGCTTCATACTGGTTGCGAACGAAGAGGCTACCGACGGCGGCAAGGCCATTATCGCCGGCAACGAGCGCGTCATCCGCGCGCGGCTTTCCGACGCCAAGTTCTTCTATGACACCGACCTGAAGACCCGGCTCGAAGAACGGCTGCCAAAATTCGACGGGATCGTCTTCCACGAGAAGCTCGGCACCATGGCCGAGCGTATCGCCCGTATCGGTTCGCTTGTCGCAGAGCTCGCGCCCATCGTCGGCGCCGACGTCGCCAAGGCCGAGCGGGCTGCGCGATTGTGCAAGGCTGACCTGCTCACGGAAGTGGTCGGTGAATTCCCCGACCTGCAGGGTCTGATGGGACGCTATTACGCCGAGGCGCAGAACGAGGACGAGAGCGTCGCCCACGCCATAGAGGACCATTACAAGCCGAAGGGCCCCGACGATCTGGTGCCCGCCGATCCGGTTGCGGTGACCGTGGCGCTTGCCGACAAGCTCGATACCCTGGTCGGCTTCTGGCTGATCGACGAAAAGCCGACCGGTTCCAAGGACCCGTACGCGCTGCGCCGCGCCGCGCTCGGCATCATTCGTATCGTGATCGAGAACGAGTTGCGGCTGCCGCTCGCCATGCTGCTCTGGCGCCATTTCGGCGCAGTCGCGCGCGACGAGCGGCTGACGGAAGCGATCGCAGTTTTGCGCCCGCTCAACGAGCAGATCATAAAACTGAGCGCAAGCGACGTCGAGCTGGCGATGAAACTCGAAGTGCTGGTCTCGGAAAAAAGCAGGAATATGAGCGGGCCGCTGCTGGTGCAGGCGCACGGCTATCTGCGGCAGACCCACGAACTGCTCGCCTTTTTCGCCGACCGGCTCAAGGTGCGCCTGCGCGAGCAAGGCGCCCGCCACGATCTGGTCGATGCGGTGTTCGCGCTCGAAGGTCAGGACGATCTGTTGATGGCAGTGCACCGCATCGAGGCGCTGGGGGCGTTCCTCGATACCGACGACGGCAAGAACCTGCTTGCCGGAATCAAGCGCGCCTCGAACATCATCCGCATCGAGGAGAAGAAGGACAAGCGCGAATACTCCGGCGCCCCCGATGCCAGGCTCTACGCCCTGCCTGAGGAAAAAGCGCTAGCCGCGGCCATTGATGCGGCCAGGAAAGAGGCCAGTGCCGCGGTGGCCAAAGAGGACTTCGCCGCCGCCATGACCGCCATGGCCAGGCTCCGGCCCACGGTCGACGCCTTCTTCGACAAGGTTACCGTCAATGTCGACGACAAGGCGGTGCGGGAAAACCGGCTCAAGCTGCTCAATGAAATCCGCGAAGCCACCCGGGCGGTGGCGGATTTCTCCAGGATCGAGGGTTAGCGGGTATTCCGGACCCGCGGGCTTTCGAACGGCGGCGACTCTGTTAATGGAACCCTGACCAACCGGTCACGTTTCAAATGCGCATGCAAAAGGAGATCCCACCATGCATTTCGGCATTGCGAACTTGCCGGCGATTGTCGCGATCGTCGCCGGAGTCCTGATTCTGGTCGTCCCGCGGTTACTCAACTACATTGTCGCGATCTATCTGATCCTGATCGGGCTGTTCGGCCTTGGCATCTTCCGCTAGGCGGCGGCTGCGTTTCCACCAGGGGGAATTCGGGGGTTGCGCGGCCTGCGCCGCCGGTGTTTCTAGTGGCCACCATCCTCCTCCCTCCCGGCGTTTTCGGCATCCCAGGGCCAGGCAAACAACGGTTTGACGCGACATGGCTAAACGTAAATCCCCCCGCGCCAGTGCAAAAAAGGCGAAGAAATCCGCCGCAGCGCGGGCCCGTAAGGCCACTGCCAGGAAAGCGGCGGCGAAGAAGGGTGCAAGAAAGCCGGCCAGGGCCGCTGCCAGCAGCAAGTGGGTCTACAGCTTCGGCGACGGGCGCGCCGAGGGCAAACCCAATATGCGCGATCTCCTGGGCGGCAAGGGCGCAGGGCTTGCGGAAATGGCCAACCTCGGCCTGCCGGTCCCACCCGGCTTCACCATCACCACCGGCGTCTGCACGTTCTATTACGCCAACGGCAAGAAGTACCCGAAGAATCTGGAAGAGCAGGTCGAGAAGGCACTCGACCAGGTCGGCCGCATTACCGGCAAGACGTTCGGCGACACAAGCAATCCTTTGCTGGTCTCGGTACGCTCGGGCGCGCGCGCCTCGATGCCCGGCATGATGGATACCGTGCTCAATCTCGGCCTCAATGACGAAACCGTCGAGGCGTTGGCCGCGAATTCCGGCGACCGCCGTTTCGCCTACGACAGCTACCGTCGTTTCATCACCATGTATTCCGACGTGGTCCTCGGCGTCGGCCACGAGCATTTCGAGGAACTGCTGGATCATCACAAGGAACGGCAGGGCTACACGCTCGACACCGATCTGACTGCCGACGACTGGGCGGAGCTGGTCGATCGTTACAAGAAGCGCGTGCTCGACGAACTGGGCTCGCCGTTCCCGCAGGATCCGCATCAGCAGCTCTGGGGCGCGATCGGGGCGGTGTTCAGTTCCTGGATGAACCAGCGCGCCATCACCTATCGTCGGCTGCACAACATTCCGGAAAGCTGGGGCACCGCGGTCAACGTCCAGGCCATGGTGTTCGGCAACATGGGCGACACCTCCGCCACCGGCGTTGCCTTTACCCGCAATCCGTCGACCGGCGAGAAGAAACTCTACGGCGAATTTCTCATCAACGCGCAGGGCGAGGACGTGGTCGCCGGCATACGCACGCCGCAGGAGATCAGCGAGGCGGCGCGCAAGGAGTCCGGCTCCGACAAGCCGTCGCTGGAAGCGACTTTGCCCAAGGCCTATGCCGAGCTCACACGCATCTATAACAAGCTCGAGAAGCATTACCGCGACATGCAGGACCTCGAGTTCACCATCGAGCAGGGCAAGTTGTGGATGCTGCAGACCCGCTCCGGCAAGCGCACCGCCAAGGCATCGCTGCGCATCGCGGTCGAGCTCGCCAATGAGCGGTTGATCAGCAAGGAAGAGGCGGTGCTGCGCGTCGATCCGCTGTCGCTCGATCAGCTCCTGCACCCGACCATCGACCCGCGCGCCCACCGCAAGGTGATCGCCACCGGTCTGCCGGCTTCGCCCGGCGCGGCGTCGGGCGAGATCGTGTTCTCGTCGGACGAAGCCGCCGAGCTGAAGGCCGAGGGCAAAAAAGTCATTCTCGTGCGCGTGGAAACCTCGCCGGAAGATATACACGGCATGCACGCCGCCGAAGGCATCCTCACCACCCGCGGCGGCATGACCTCGCACGCCGCCGTGGTCGCGCGCGGCATGGGCAAGCCCTGCGTTTCCGGCGCCGGTTCGATCCGGGTTAACTACGCTGACGGCAGCATGACGGCCGGCAGCCAGACCTTCAGGAAGGGCGATTTCATCACCGTCGATGGTTCCACCGGCCAGGTGCTGGCCGGCCGGGTCGACATGATCGAGCCGCAGCTCTCGGGCGAGTTCGCGACGCTGATCGCCTGGGCGGACAAGGTGCGCAAACTCGGCGTGCGCGCCAACGCCGACACGCCGGCCGATGCCAAAGCCGCCGTGCGCTTCGGGGCCGAAGGCATCGGGCTCTGCCGCACCGAACACATGTTCTTCAACGAGGGGCGCATCCAGGCGGTACGCGAGATGATCCTCGCCGATGACGAAAAATCGCGCCGCGCCGCGCTCGACAAACTCCTGCCGATGCAACGTGCCGACTTCGTCGAGCTGTTCGAGATCATGGATGGCCGTCCGGTTACAATCCGTTTGCTCGATCCGCCGTTGCACGAGTTTCTGCCGCACGGCCAGCACGAAATCGAGGAGGTCGCCGCTGCCATGGGCGCCGATCCGGAGAAGCTCGCGCACCGCGCCCGTGAGCTGGCCGAGTTCAATCCCATGCTTGGCTTCCGTGGCTGCCGCATCGCCATCGCCTATCCGGAAGTGGCGGAAATGCAGGCCCGTGCCATCTTCGAGGCGGCGGTCGAGGTGCAAAAGCGCACCGGCAAGAAGGTCAGGCCCGAAGTCATGGTGCCGCTGATCGCCACAAGGGCGGAGCTCGATATCGTCAAGGAGCGCATCGATGCCGCCGCGGAGGCGGTCGAAACGCAAGCCGATGTCGAGCTCGAATACGACGTCGGCACCATGATCGAACTGCCGCGCGCCTGCCTGATGGCCGGCGAGATCGCCGAGAGCGCGGAGTTCTTCTCCTTCGGTACCAATGACCTGACCCAGACGACCTTCGGCATTTCGCGCGACGACGCCGCGAGCTTCCTCGGCATCTACACCGCGCGCGGCATTCTGCCGGCGGATCCCTTCGTGTCGATCGACCAGCAGGGCGTCGGTGAATTGGTCAGGATCGGCGTCGAGCGTGGCCGCGCCGTGCGCCGCAAGCTGAAGGTCGGCATCTGCGGTGAACACGGGGGCGATCCGGCGTCGGTCGCCTTCTGTCACGAGGCCAGACTCGACTACGTGTCGTGCTCGCCGTTCCGCGTGCCGATCGCACGGCTGGCGGCGGCACAAGCCGCGCTCGGCAAGACCGCGGCGAGTTTGGCCTGAGCTTCGATGCTCGGGTATGAATTGAGAGCATGCTCACGCGCAGGCAGTTGACCTTCGGCGCGCTTGCGGTAGGCCCTGTGCCGTTGGCCGCACGCGCTGACGCGCGTTCGAATCACACCGCGCTGCATGACGCTGTTGTTGCGCTCGAACATCGGCATGGCGGCCGGCTGGGCGTCGCAATTTCCGATGCAGCGACCGGCCGGCGCTTCGCCTATCGCGGCGACGAGCGCTTCGCGCTGGCCAGCACCTTCAAGTTCCTCGCCGTCGCTTTCGTCCTGGCGCGGGTCGACCGCAAGCAGGACAGCCTCTCCCGCCGTGTCGTCTACGGGAAAAGCGATCTGGTGACTTATTCCCCGATTACCGGGAAGCATGCCGGGGAGGGGATGACCGTCGCCGCACTGTGCGAAGCCGCGGTGACGCTCAGCGACAATACCGCCGGCAACCTGCTGCTCGACAGCTTCGGCGGACCGGCAGGACTGACCGCCTGGCTTCGCTCGATTGGCGACCAGGTTACGCGTCTTGATCGCCGGGAACCCGAGCTGAACGAGAATCGGCCGGGCGATCCGCGCGACACGACCACGCCGCTCGCCATGCTGCAAACCATGCACAAGCTCGTCCCCGGCACGGAGTTGTCGCCTGCGTCGCGCGCGCAGCTCGCGGCTTGGCTTGAGGCGTGCAAGACCGGTGACCGGCGCCTGCGTGCCGGCGCGCCGAAAGTCTGGCGCGTCGGCGACAAGACCGGCGGCGGCGGTCACAACGCGGCGAATGATATTGCCTTCTTCTGGCCGCCCGCCCGCGCGCCGGTCCTCGTCGCGGCTTACTACACGGGCGCGAACGCCTCGCCGGCCGAGCGAAACAAGGTTCTCGCGGATGTCGGCCGCCTGGCAGCGACGAATTGATACCGCCGCGGCGGGCCGATCGCCCGGCGCGCTGAAAATTCGGAAATAAAAAACTTATCCCCGCTCGATTCTGCGCCCTTACCATGCACGCGTCCGGTCCGCCGAGGGCGCTCTCATGAGGCGTCATGACAGCGGGGGCCGGATGCGGTGCCTGCGGGCAGGGGCCATACGCATCCCTTGCGCTCGGGCGGCCCGGGGCTCCACCCGGGGGCATCAGGACCCCCCGCCAGGAGCTGGCTGACGGCGTGAGTCTTCGAGACCTTGCCGAAAGCGTGGCCCGGGTTGGAAGACACCGCGATGGAGCGCCGCGGGGCGCGCACATCCGCGCCGGATGTGCACGCACCGCAAGGTGCGGACGAAGATGGTTGCGCCACGCGGCGCTCCATCTCCCTCATCGATCTGGATGAGGGAACAGGAAGACGGGCGAACCCGGCGCCCGCCAAACAATACGGGCGATGAAGCATGGCTGTTTGAAAGATGAATATGTGGACCGTGGACGCCGACACAAGCCGGTCGGAAGGACCTACACCGCCACTTTGGCGAGGAAGTCTTCCACCTCGAGTCGCAGGTTCGCGACCGCCTGCTCCACCGATGCGGAAGCGTCGCGCACCACCTCGGCCGAGCCCCGGGTGTCGGTCGCGGCGCCGGCGACATCGTTGAGCACCGAGACAACCTGGCCGGTGCCTTTGGCAGCGCTCGTGACGTTGTGCGAAATCTCGCCAGTCGCGGCGTTCTGTTCTTCCACCGCGGCGGCGACCGCGGATGTGTACTGATTGATCTCCCGCATGCGCGTGGCCACCTGGCGGATGGCGTCGACGGCGCCGGACGTCGAATTCCTGTACCGCGAGGATGTGATTGGCGATGTCTTCCGTCGCCTTGGCGGTCTGCACCGCCAGCGACTTGACCTCCGATGCCACCACCGCAAAGCCCTTGCCCGCTTCGCCGGCGCGCGCAGCCTCGATGGTGGCGTTGAGCGCGAGCAGATTGGTCTGCTCGGCGATGTCGCGGATCAGTTTCACCACGTCGCCGATTTTCTCGGCGCCGGCGGAAAGTCCCGTGATCTCGTCATCGGTGGCGCGGGCTTCCTCGGTCGCCAAACTGACGACGTTGCTGGTGTGGGTAAGCTGTTGGCTGATCTCGGCGATCGAGCGCGATAACTGGTTGGTGGCGACCGCGGCGGTCTCCACATTGGCGGAAGCCTCGTTGAACGCCTGCACCGCGGTCTCCGCGCGCTGGCTGGTTTGTTCCGACGAACCGAACAACGCGCTTGCGGTCGCGTGCATGGCGGTGGCGCTGTCGCTGACACTGGACAACAATGTCTCGACCTGTGGCCGGAAAGAGGTGATTGCCAGGTCAATGGCCGCGCGCCGCTGCTCCTGGCTGCGGATGGCGGCGCGCTCTTCTTCGGCCCGGCGCTGTTCGGTGACGTCTTCGTGGGTCGAGACCCAGCCGCCGCCGGCAAGCGGCTCATTCTTTGCGAGGACAACGCGGCCGTCGCTGGCTTCGACATAGAAGCTCGAGCTATCACCGCTGCGGATGCCGTCAAGGATCGTCTTGCAGTAGGCGGCAACATCGCCCTTGAAGATGCCGGTGGCTTTGCGATGCTCGATCAACTCATGCAGGGGACAGCCCGGTTTCACGACATCAGGAGAGAGCTGATACATCTCCAGGTAGCGCCGGTTGACCAGCGTGATGCGGCCCTGCGCGTCGAACATGTTGAGGCCTTGCGACATGTTGTCGATCGCATCGGCCATTTGCCGGTTTTGGTTTCGCAGTCGCCGATGCAGAAGCCCGACGAAGCCAAGCGCGGCGACCGACAGGCCGACGAGCGGCAGGGCGTAGCCCCCGTTTAGCGGTGGCAATGTGAAAGGAAGCATGCCGGCCCGTTGCTCAACAAAGCCCGGATATTGGGCAGCAGCCATTTCGATATGGTTAACGAATGAGGCGAAACGATTATTGTTGCACGATTCTTCATCGTTCGCATGCAAATGGTTGGGGTCCATACGGTCCGGATTTCCCGTGGGGATGGGGCCGATTTCGCGGCCTGCGCGGGGCCCCGCCGGTCGCCGTTCCGTGCGGTTAAGACCTTCGCAAGGTTAATCAGCCAATAAGAAATCCGGTGGCATTCTCGTCACGTCGGTGTGTTGAAATCGGTGTCGGGTCGCGTACGCGTGCGTTATCGGGGAACCCATACAAGGCGGCGGCTGGCGCGGATCAGTCTGCTCACGTTCGCCCTGGCGCTGTTTCCGCAACAGGCCGCCTTCGACGACCTCGGCGTCCTGCTGGCACATCAGCCCGGTGTCAGTGCACGCGCTCACAAGTTCCTTCTCGCCCGGCCGTTCGCCGACGGCATTCATACCGCGACTTTCAGTCTGCCGCGCCCGATCGGCACGCGTATTCCGCACCCGCCGGTCTACGCCCTGGCCAATTTTGATCCGGGCGAGATCGCCCGTTCAATCGGTGCGCAATTCCTTGGCGATCCGGACGCGCCGCTGCGATTCCCCGCCGTCAACCGCGCCGACAAGGCTGACTCGCTGCGAGCCCGGCACCGGATGCCGTTGCCGCCGATGCCACCGCTGTTGTCGGTGCCGCCGATACCACCGGCGCAAGCCGATGCGCCGTTCGCCCCTGTGAGCGTGCCGGGTCAGGCCGACGACACGGTGCCAGTAAAGGCCGCGGAGGCGAGGGCGGTATCGACCAATCGCATGCTCGGCCAGGATACAGCGCGGATCTACTTCGGCACTGAGCCGCTGCTCACTGAGACGGAAGAGATCACTCCCTGGGCGCCCGGTTATGCACCGGTGGTGAAGGACACGGACACGGGCGATCCCGACATCAAGCTGGCGGCCTTGACCCCGGGCGAAATTGTCAATGCTGGCGCTGGCGGCGAGTTGATCGCCAACAAGGGCGAAGTGACCGGCGTTGACCGGCATCCTAAGTCGCCGGCGGAGCGGCTCGGGCTCACAGGCGCCAATCGCGCCAGGTCGCAAAAGTGTCTCGCCGATGCGGTCTATTTCGAAGCGCGCGGCGAGCCGGTGAGCGGCCAGATCGCGGTCGCCCAGGTCGTGATGAACCGGGTGTTCTCCCCCTTCTATCCCGATAATGTTTGCGGCGTCGTCTACCAGAACGCCAACCGGCATCTCTCCTGCCAGTTCACCTTCGCCTGCGACGGGATTCCGGAGCGGGTCACCGAGCCGGAGGCGTGGGAGCGCGCCAAACGCATCGCCAGCGACATGCTCGACGGCAAGCTGTGGATGCCGCGGATCGCCAAATCCACGCACTACCACGCTTACTGGGTGCGTCCGAGCTGGGTGCGCGAGATGCGCAAGGTGTTCAAGATCGGCGTGCATACCTTCTATCGCCCGCGCGCGTGGGGCGATGGCTCCGACGAGCCGAGCTGGGGAGATCCCAAGACGACGGCGCGCGAAACCAGGCTGATCAAGCAGATGTAGCTGGCTTTGCCCACCTTTCGAGCCATGCGTCCGGCAAATGGCTTCGATCACCAATATTCGTTTTCGCCCGCCCGGCCCGCCCTATATGGTCCCCCGTCAGCCCGCGCCCGCCAGGCGTCGGGCGCGAGCAGAACCGGGGTGACGTCAGATGGCGGATGCGACGACCGACAAGCCGGCCTCTCTCGGCTGGCGCACGCCTTTGGTCATTCTTGTGTGCGGTTGCCTGATCGGCACCATCGGCTTCGGCCCGCGCGCCGCGCTTGGCCTGTTCCTCACGCCGATGTCGGCTGCCAACGGCTGGAGCCGCGAGGTGTTCTCGCTGGCGCTGGCAATCCAGGTTCTTGTCTGGGGCACGGCGCAGCCCTTCGTCGGCGCCATCGCCGACCGCTTCGGGACATTTCGCGTGTTCTTTATCGGCGCGCTGCTCTACTGCGGCGGCCTCGCGTTGATGGCCTATTCGACCACGCCGGGCATGCTCAATTTTTCCGCCGGCGTGCTCATGGGTCTCGGTATCGCCGGTACATCGTTCACGCTGGTCATCGCCGCCTTCAGCAAGCTGATGCCGGCGCATATGCGCTCGCTGGCCTTCGGCGCCGGCACCGCTGCCGGCTCGTTTGGCCAGTTTCTGTTCTCGCCGCTGGCGGTCGGTTTCATCGAGGGCCTCGGCTGGCAGCACGCGCTGGTCGCCTTCGCCGTCATTTCGCTGACGATCATCCCGCTCGCCGTCGCGGTGCGCACGCCGCCGATGGATGTGCACGGCAAGACGGCGGCCGGAGGCAGTCACCAGTCGCTGCGCCAGGCCATGATCGAGGCCTTCGGCCACCGCTCCTATGTCCTGCTTGTGCTCGGCTTCTTCACCTGCGGCTTCCAGCTCCTGTTCATCACCGTGCATCTGCCGGCCTATCTGATCGACCGCGGACTCTCGGTCGATGCCGGCGCCTGGGCGCTTGGCGTTATCGGCCTGTTCAACATCATCGGCTCGGTGACAGCAGGCTGGCTCGGCGATCGCATGCCCAAGCGCTTTCTGCTTTCCATCATTTATGTCCTGCGCTCGCTCGCAGTCGTCGCCTTCATCACGCTGCCGGTCACCACCATCTCCGCGATCGCCTTCGGCGCGGTCATGGGCCTGTTGTGGCTGTCGACGGTGCCGCCGACCTCCGGGCTGGTGGCGCTGATGTTCGGCACACGCTGGATGGCGACGCTGTTCGGCTTCGCCTTTTTCAGCCATCAGCTCGGCGGCTTCCTCGGCGTCTGGCTCGGCGGCCTGCTCTACACCACGACCGGCTCCTACAATGTGGTTTGGTGGCTGTCGGTGGTGCTCGGCGTCATTTCGGCGATCATCAATCTGCCGATCATCGAAAAGCCGATCGAGCGGCTGGCGCCCATCCCGGCGGAGTAGGGGCCGCAGGCATCGTTGGGATCCGCGCCGGGCGCGGCCCCACGAACGTTATTCCGATCTGGAATTCGAACCTGCAGGCCATGGATGCGCTGTGTCGCGGCCCTGTGCTGGCGGACGTGCCGGCGATCCTGTGCACCATCGACATCGTCCCCGGCGAAGTGGACCGCTGAGGCGCCGGCCGCGCCGCTTGCGTCCCGGCGCCCGTCACGCCATGAAGGGCCCGAGGGTTCGAGCAACGAAAGAGGTCGGGCGTGGGAACATTCAAGGCGATTGTGATTGCGGAGAAGGACGCCAAAGCCGCGCTCACCGACTTCGATGAGGCCAACCTGATGGACGGCGATGTCACCGTCCGTGTCGAATACTCCACCATCAACTACAAGGATGGCCTCGCCATTACCGGCAAGGCCCCGGTGGTGCGCCGTTTCCCGATGATCGCCGGCATCGACTTCGCCGGCACCGTGGAAACTTCCAGCCATCCGGCCTGGAAGCCGGGCGACAAGGTCATCGGCAATGGCTGGGGCATGGGGGAGACCCATCTCGGCGCCTATGCCGGGAAGGCGCGGGTCAAGGGCGACTGGCTGGTGGCTTTGCCGGCGAACCTCACCACGCGTGAGGCCATGGCCATCGGTACCGCCGGGTATACCGCCGCGCTTTGCGTCCTGGCGCTCGATCGCCACGGCCTGACACCCGACAGCGGTCCGATTGCCGTGACCGGAGCGGCCGGCGGGGTCGGATCGGTCGCGACCGCGCTGCTTGCCAGGCGCGGCTTTTCAGTCAGTGCGGTCACCGGCCGCCCGCAGGAGGCCGACTACCTGAAAGGTCTGGGCGCCTCGGAAATTGTCGAACGGTCGGAACTTGCCGGCCCGGTCAAGCCGCTCGCCAGGGAACGTTGGGCGGGCGGGTTGGACGTGGCCGGTTCCACCATGCTCGCGAACCTTTTGTCCATGACGCGCTATGGCGGGGCGGTGGCTGCTTGCGGCCTGGCAGGGGGTATGGATCTACCCACCTCGGTAGCCCCCTTCATTCTTCGCGGGGTGTGTCTCTACGGCATCGACTCCGTGATGTGCCCATTGGAGCGCCGGAAAGAGGCGTGGAAACGCCTGGAAAGCGATCTCGACCGCCAGATATTAGCCGCGATGACCACCGAAATAGCCCTTTCCGACGTTCTGGAGACGGCTCCGGCCATTCTGGAGGGTCAGGTTCGCGGCCGGATCGTGGTGAAGGTCGGCTAGGACTTGTTTAGGATTTGTCGACGAAGACGTGGGATAAGCTGTTAGCCTTAACAATCAGGCCGGTATGTAGGTTCGCTAAAATGTGTCAGTCTGTGGCGTCAGTCGGAGTTTCGGGGATGTTACGTGCGGTTTTGGTGCTGATCGGCCTGTTGGCCGCCGTTCCGGCATGGGCCGGGGAGCAACTGTCAGCGCAGGAAGCCCGGCGCTTCGTGGTCGACAAGGTGTTCAGCTACAACTGCTTCGAGGGCACCCGCGGCCAGGGCCGCGTGTTCGCCGACGGCGCGGTGATCGGTTCGATCCAGTTCCGGGGCGGGGGCCGTACCCACTACGCTGCGCTGCCGGCCGGGACGCTGCAGGTGAAGGGCGAACGGGTCTGCGCCACCTTGCGCGGCCTGCCGTTCGAGCCCTGCTTCAATCTGGAAAAGACCGGCGACGATTTCTTCGTCGGCTCGATCTCCGGCCTCGGCTTCGCCTCTTGTACTTTCAAGCGCCCGCATGCGCATCCGCGCATGGCGCGCAGCCGCCCGAACAGCGACCAGCCGGTTGCGCTCAGGCCGTCGCTCACAGCCGAAAACAAATAGAAGCTTCAGCTCTGCGCGCCGACGTCGCCGGCGGGCAAGTCGCCGATCGGACCGAGCGCCTGGCGGTCGCGGCTGAACAGCGGCTCGCTCTGCATATACAACGCCAGCAATCGCGCCAGCGCGAACAGCGATTGCTCGTGCGCACGCTCCCAGCCGTGGCTGGCATCGAGCCCGAAACAGACCAGCGCAGCACGAATGTCGTTGCCGGCTTCCACTGCCGAAGCCGCATCCGAGCGGTAATAGCGGAACACGTCGCGCGTGTGCTCGATGTTGTAGCTTTCGGCGAGCCCGATCAGGCTGCGCGTAAGATGCCAGTCGAACGGCCCCGATGAATCCTGCATGGCGATTGTTACGCCGTGGACCGAGGTATTCTGCCCGGGCGCGATGGTACCGTTATCGACCGACACCAGCTCCGCGACATCGCCGTGCAGGACGGCGCTCGCCCCGACGCCGACCTCTTCCGACAGCGTGAACAGCAGGTGGCAGTCGATGGGCAGGGTGAGGTTTTCCTTGCGCACCGCGCGTGCGGCCGCCAGCACGGTGGCGACACCGGCCTTGTCGTCGAGGTGACGCGAATTGATGAAGCCGTTAGGTCCGAACTCCGGTTGCGGATCGACTGCGATGGTGTCGCCGACGGCGATGCCGAGCGCCCGCGTTTCGGCCGGTGACGTGGTGTTCGCGTCGATGCGCACTTCGAGATTGGTCCACGCCGACGGTTGATCGTCAACTTCCTCGTTGTAGGCATGGCCGGAAGCCTTCAGCGGAAGAATGGTGCCACGTAAATTTCCTTTGTCACTGTAAACGGTGACGCGTGCGCCCTCGGCGAAGCGCGCCGACCAGGTGCCGATCGGCACCAGTTCCAGGCGGCCGTTGGCGCGGATGTCCTTGACCATGGCCCCGAGGGTATCGAGGTGGCTGACGATGGCGCGGTCGGGCGCCGGCGCGGTGCCGGACAGTGTGGCGCGGATCGCGCCACGGCGCGTCAGTTCGAATGGAATGTCGAGCACTTCCAGTTCGCCGCAGACCACCGCGATGGCGGCGTCGGTCATGCCGGTCGGACTGGGGATTTCCAGAAGGCGCTTCAGGATGTCAACGAGATAGGCGTCTTCGATGGAAGGGTCGTGCATCGGTACGGGAGCTTTCCTCTGTCGCTGTCTAGGCGGGCGCACGGCTGTGCGGAAACAGGAAGTCGATAAAGCGCTCGGCGGTCGGCTGCGGCTCATGATTGGCGAGGCCGGGCCTCTCATTGGCTTCGATAATGACATAATCCGGTCCAGCGACGTCGGGAACCAGGAAATCGAAACCGACCAGCGGAATTTCCAGCGCCTTGGCACCTGCCACTGCGGCGGCGGCGAGGTCGGGATGCAGGTCGGCGGTGACGTCGTGAATGGTGCCGCCGGTGTGCAGATTGGCGGTTTTGCGCACGGCGAGACTTTCGCCCTCGGGCAGTACGTCATCGAGCGCATGGCCGGCGACCCGCACTGCGCGCTCGGTTTCGGCATCGAGCGGGATACGGCTTTCGCCCGCGGTGGCGGCGGCCCGGCGCCGGCTCTGGGTCTCTATCAGTTCGCGGATCGAGAACTTGCCATCGCCGAGCACGGTCGCGGGTTTGCGCACCGCGGCGGCCACCACGGCGCCGTCAATGACGATGATGCGCAGGTCCTGACCGGTGACGAATTCCTCCACCAGCACTTCGTCGCTGACCTGGCGCGCGCTTTCGATGGCGCGTGACACTTCGTCTTCAGTCGACAGATCGACGAACACCGACCGGCCCTGTTCGCCGCGCGCGGGCTTCACCACGACACGGCCGTAACGCTCGAGAAAGGCCGAGATTTCGTGGGCGCGGTTCGTGCTGATCTGCTGCGGCACGCGCAGACCTGCCTTGGCCAGCAACCGTTTCGTCAGCGCTTTGTCGTCGCAGCGCGACAGCGCCACCGCGCTGGTCATGTCGGAAAGCGATTCCCGGCAGGAAATCGATCGGCCGCCAAAGGAGAGTTTGAACAGTCCGGCTTCCGCGTCTTCCACCTCCACGGCAATGCCGCGACGGCGCGCCTCGTCGACGATGATCCTGGCGTAGATATTGAGCTCCTGCTCAGGGGCAGGGCCGACGAACAATGCTTCGTTCACCGCATTCTTGCGCTTGACGCAGAACACCGGCACGCGCTCGAAGCCGAGCTTCTCGTAAAGCGCGATGGCCTGCTCGTTATTGTGCATCACCGACAGGTCCATGAAAGCGCGGCCGAGTTTGCGGAAGAGGTCGGCCAGCGCCAGCACCAGCGCGGTGCCGACGCCCGGCATCTGCGCCTGCGGGTCGACCGCGAGCGCCCAGAGGCTGGAACCGTTGTCGGGATCGTTGATGGCGGTCCGGTGGTCGATGCCGATGACGACGCCGGCGAGCCGGCCGTCGATACCTTCGGCCACCAGCACGGTGATGCTGTCGGGATGGCCGTCGGGCTCAAGATAGCCTTCTCGCAACGGCACCATGCCGCGCGAGAGATAGAGCCGGTTGACTTCCGCCGAGTTGTCGGCCCGCGCCTCGCGGATGGTGATGTTCCGAAGCGGGGGCTGCGCACGTGGCCCGGTGAGATAATGCCGGAACGTGTGCGAAGGATCGAGAAACAGCGATTGCGGCGCTTCCGCCAACACTACCTGCGGCTCGTGCACATAGAGTGCGACGTCGCGCTCACCGCTGGCTTCCTCGTCGAGTGTGGCGGCAAGCGCCAGCGGCTCCTGGAACGTCTGGCCGAAGATTAACCGGCCCCAGCCGCAATCGACCGAGACTTCCTGCGGGACGCCGCTGAATTCCGGCCGCTCGCCCCAGCTCTTGAGCGAGAGCATGTCCTCGGCGGCCTCACGGATGTGTGGTTTCGTCTGCATTGTAGCGCCCCCGGTCAAATGTGATGCGCTTGCAGCCAAAGCTCGAGCAGGGCCACCTGCCACAGTTTTGAGCCCCGGAGTTCGCGTAATGTGCTCCTTGGGACTCGCCAGCAGGGTATCGATATATTCGCGCCGGACCAACCCACGTTGCCGGGCGGCCGGTGCATCGAGCGCCTGGCGCACGAAGTCCAGCACCGGCCCCTCGATGTATTTCAGCGCGGGAACAGGGAAATAGCCCTTCGGCCGGTCAATCACTTCGGCGGGGATAATCTGGCGACCGACCTCCTTGAGGATCCCTTTGCCGCCGTCGCGCACCTTTTCGACCGCCGGCACCCTGGCAGCGAGTTCGACCAGGTCGTGGTCGAGAAACGGCACGCGCGCCTCAAGGCCCCAGGCCATCGTCATGTTGTCGACGCGCTTCACCGGGTCGTCGACCAGCATGATGGTCGAATCGATGCGCAGCGCCTTGTCGACGGCGTCGTCGGCGCCGGCCTTGTCGAAGTGCGCGCGCACGAAGTCGAGCGCATGATCGCCATCGACCACGCCCGGCTCCATGATGTCGGCATATTCGGCATGATCGCGGTCGAAGAAGTTGGCCGCATAATCGCCGACGGCATCGTTGGAATCAATCAGCGGCGGATACCAATGATAGCCGGCGAACACCTCGTCGGCGCCCTGGCCGGATTGAACAACCTTCACATGGCGCGCCACTTCCTTCGACAGGAGATAGAAACCGACATTGTCGTAGGAGACCATCGGCTCGGACATCGCCTGGATGGTTTCCGGCAGGCTGGCGATCAGCTTGTCGGATTCAATGAACAGCTTGTGGTGCTCGGTATCGAAATGCCTGGCGATGATGTCGGAATACTGGAACTCGTCGCCCTGTTCGCCCGCGACGGATTCAAAGCCGATGGAAAATGTCTTCAGGTGCTGCTGGCCGCCTTCGGCCAGCAGGCCGACGATCAGGCTGGAGTCGAGCCCGCCCGACAGCAGAACGCCCACCGGCACGTCGGCGACCATGCGGCGGTCGACCGCTGTGCGTAGCGCCGCATGAACCTCGTCGCGCCATTCCTCGCGCGAGCGCCTGGCTTCCTCCGACGTGCGTGCGAATGACAGCGACCAGTAGCGGCTGGTATCGCGGTTTCCGTCCGGCTCGAACACGGTGATAGTGCCGGGCTCGATTTTGCGTACGCCCTTGATGATGGTGTGCGGCGGCGGCACCACCGCGTGGAATGCCATATAATAGTGCAGCGCTACCGGATCGATCGACGTGTCGACGCCGCCGGCGGCGAGCAAGGCGGGCAGCGTGGAGGCGAAGCGGATAGTCTTGCCCTGTTCGGAATAGTAAAGCGGCTTGATGCCGAGCCGGTCGCGCACCAGCGCCAGCCGTCCGCTGTCGCGTTCGTCGACCGCGAAAGCAAACATGCCGTGGAAGCGCCTGGGCGCGTCCTTGCCCCAGGCGTGCCAGGCCTTGATCACCACCTCGGTGTCACCGTCGGAGAAGAAGCGGTAGCCCTCGCCTTCGAGCTCGCGCCGGAGCTCCTTGTAGTTGTAGATGCAGCCATTGAAGGCGACTGACAGGCCAAGATCGGCGTCGACCATCGGCTGCTGCGCACGCTCGGACAAATCGATGATCTTCAAACGGCGATGGCCGAGCGCGGTCGCGCCATTCGCCCACATACCGGCGCCGTCAGGTCCGCGCGGCGCCATCGTCTCCATCATGGCGGAAACGGCGTGTGTCGAAGCCGCCGCTCCCGTGAAATTCATTTCTCCGCAAAGCCCGCACATGCGCCCCTGATAATCCTCCGTGGTGTGAATTCTGATCCCGCGGCGGCAAACCAATGGCCGAGGGAGCGAGGGAGTTCCATCAGGAACTCGGGCACGATCCGTGCCAGACAAAATCGCTCAAATAACCGGGATAAAAGGCGATTTTATCGTCGCGAAAGAGCTGAGCGCCAGACCGGACGTTGGCGCTGTGCTCCCTATATAGGGAGAAAGTTCCGAAAGTCGACGCTTTGTGGATAACAATTGGCGCGGCAAGTCACGCATATCGTTAAGCAAATTCTGCGCGCAAAGGGCGCAGCGAGGGCGCGCTGCCGCGAAATTGCTCAGCGTTGTGGCGGGAAGACCATGCAGGTGGTGGTCGCGTGCGCATAGAGTTGGCCGTCCGCGTCCTTCAGGTTGGCTTCCGACGTGGCGACGGTGCGGCCGCGATGTACGATGCGCCCCTCCGCGCGCAACAGGCCGGTGTTTTGGGTGATGGCGCGCACCAGGTTCACCTTGAACTCCAGCGTCGTGTAGCCTTCGCTGGCGAGCAGCGTTGTATGTACGGCGCAGCCAAGTGCCGAATTGAGCATTGTAGCTGCAAGGCCGCCGTGTACGACGCCGAGCGGATTATAGTGCTGGAATCCGGGTGTGCCTTCGAAGATCGCGCGCCCCTTGTCGACCTCGACCAGACGGAAACCGAGCAACTCACACATCGGCGGCTGCGGAATTTCGCCGGCGATCATTGCTTTCAGAAAGCCGATGCCGTCGTAGGACTTGAGCGTCTCGACCGGGACCACCCCGTAGTTTTTTTCTGTCCACTGTCGTAACTCTTCGTCCGGAGGCGCCAGTTTGGCCGGAACCGTTAGCCGATATCGAGCCGGAAAGGAATGCCTTCAGTAGCCACGTGGGCCGGGCCGAGTGATTCGATCGCGTGCACCATGCGGCCATTGCGTTTCAGCAGGCGGTCGGCGATGGATACGATGCGGGCATTCGGCTGCGCGGTCCTGGAGGCACGGCGGATGGCTTGTGCAATCTCCAGCTCGTTGCGCCCGGGGTTGATGGCACAGGCCGCAACGAACGCACCGGCGGTGGAGCGGCTGATGCCGGCAAAGCAATGCACCACCAAAGGGGTCGCACGGTCCCAGGCGCCGGCAAACTCGATCAGCCGCGCAACGTGCTCCTCGCCCGGCACGCTATAGCCCTCCATCGGCTCGCTGATGTCGTCGACCGCCAGCACAAGATGGTTATCCGCCGCAATATGCTTCGGCCGTTCCACCCGGTCGGTGAGCCTCAGCAGGGTGACGATGTGGCGGGCGCCGGTTTCGTCGACGGTGGCGTAAAGACGCGATAGCGAGCAGACGTGGATCATGGCGACGATAAATCCAATTCTTAGGTCATATCTATGACCTGACGCGGGCGAATAACAGCCTCAGCCGCGCATCAGTTTTTCGAAGCGCTCCTTGTAGCGGGCTTCCGCCGTGCCGGCCTGCCAGGGCGTCAGGTAATCGCGCTCTATCGCGGCGGAGAACCTGGGCGGCGTCCCGAAGAACTTGCGCGCTTCCGCCGTGGCAAATCCGGCGAGGCGCGTCGCTTCCAGATAGGCCGCGCTGCGGTCGGCGGTCTTGATCAGCGTTTGCAATTCCTCGGCCAGTTTGACCGGCAGGCCGAAGCGCAGATGGATGGCGGCGAGCAGGCGGCGCTCCACCGCCTTGTAGCGGTCCCCGATCACCACCTTGAACGGCGAGATCATGTCGCCGATGACGAATTCAGGCGCGTCGTGCAACAGCACCGCCAGCCGGCCCCTGGCGTCGAGCCGCGGCACCCTGGCCCGGGCCAGCGCCTCCACCAGAAGCGAATGCTGCGCGACCGAAAAGATGTGCGCGCCCTCTGTCTGTCCGTTCCAGCGCGCGACGCGGGCGAGTCCGTGCGCGATGTCCTCGAGTTCGACATCTAGCGGGGAGGGGTCGAGCAGGTCGAGCCGGCGCCCCGACAGCATTCGTTGCCAGGCGCGCGGCGCCGCGCTCGCTGCTTTCCTGCTTGCCGGCGCCTTGCTCATTTCTTCCTGGCGAGTTTCGTGCAGGCGGTGTGGCGGTGACAGCTCACCAGATGGTCGTTGACCATGCCGACCGCCTGCATGAAGGCGTAGACGATGGTCGGCCCGACGAACTTGAATCCGCGCCCGATCAGCTCCTTGGACAGCTTGCGCGAGATGTCGGTTTCGGTCGGCACCTGGCCGATGTTGCGGGAGTGGTTGACCTTCGGCTTGCCGTTGACATGATCCCATAGCAGTGCGGAAAAACCCGGCCCCTTGTCCATGATTGCCAGCCAGCCGCGCGCTGACAGGATCGCGCCCTCGATCTTGCTCCGGTTGCGCACGATGCCGGCATCCTGCATCAGGTTCTCGACCTTCTTCGGCGTATAGCGCGCGATTTTTTCCGGCTGGAAGCCATCGAAGGCTTTGCGGAAGTTCTCGCGCTTGCGCAGGATCGTAATCCACGACAGGCCGGCCTGGAATCCGTCGAGTACCAGCTTTTCGTAAAGCGCGCGGTCGTCGTACTCCGGCACGCCCCATTCGGTGTCGTGATAGGCGACGTAGAGCGGATCCTGCCTTGGCCAGGGGCAGCGGACGAGGCCATCGTCAACGTGAATCGGAGCGCGCTTGGGCATGGCCGCGAAGATATAGCGGCTGGGTCACGAAATGTCGCGCGCGGCCGGCGCTCACTCCGCCGCCTGTCCCTCGCCCGGAAAGGCGAACCTAGCCCAGTGCGGTTTCACCACGCGCAAGACCATGCCGCCGGCGGTGAGCGGGGTGCCGTCGGCGACGGCGTCGGCCACGCGGTCGAGCCGCAGCAAGGCAATGCCGCGTCCCCTGGCGGTAGAGCCGAGGATGCCGACCTGCTTGTCGCCCGCCATTACCGGCGCGCCGTCGTTCGGGACGCGGTCTTCAAAGACGACCGGCACCACCCTCGAGCGCGCGCTGTTACGGTGCTCCACGCGCGAGACGACTTCTTGCCCGACATAACATCCCTTCTGGAAATCGACGCCGGCGAGTTGATCCATGTCGGCCTCGTGCGGGAAGGTATCGCTATATTGGAAATCCCGGCCGCCCTGCGGCACGCCGAGCGCGATGCGATGCGCGTCATAGGCCGCCTGATCGGTGAGCGCGGCGCCAAGGTCGGCGACGGCCTGCGCCGCGTCTTGCGGTGGCAGGATGACGCGCATACCGAGCGCCGTCAGCCGCGGATCGGGATAGCAAAGGCCGAATTTGGTAGCGCCCGTGCCGTCCCACACCGCCATCACGCCGTGCGTCTCCGACAGGTCCTCGACCGTCACCCTGGCGCGCAGCTTGTAGAAGTTGAGCTTCTTCGCCAGATCGCTGGCCAGCGGCCGCGGGCAATCGAGCAGGAACCCGCCGCCGTCTTCCTTCGTCGTTTCGACGACGATGAAATCCACAATGATCTTGCCCTGCGGCGTAAGCAGCGCGGCAAAGCGCGGTGCGCCCGGCGCGACCTTGCCGATATCGTTGGTGGCGAGCCCATTGAGGAAGCGCCGGGCGTCCTCGCCGGCGACCTTGACCACGCCACGGTCGGAAAGAAGTGTTGCCTGCATGCTCGGAGAACTCTGATGTCTTCCCTGCTCTGGTCTCTTGCCAGCGCCTGCCGCAGAACGTAAGCGCTGGGGGCGTCGTGGCAACCCCGGCGGCTCCGATCAGAGGTCTTCCAGGAAACGCTCAAAAATGGCCGAAACCTACGATCTCATCCTCAAGGGCGGCATTGTGGTCAACCACGACGGCGAAGGCATGCGCGACCTCGGCGTGCGTGCCGGCCAATTCGCCGCTATCGGCGACCTGTCGGGGGCATCCGCCGGTGAGGTGGTCGACTGCAAGGGCCTGCATGTCCTGCCCGGCGTGATCGACAGCCACGTCCATTTCCGTGAACCGGGCCTCACCCACAAGGAAGACCTGGAGTCGGGTTCACTTTCGGCCGTCATGGGCGGGGTTACCGCGGTATTCGAAATGCCGAACACCGATCCCCCCACGACAAGCGCCGAAGCGCTCACCGACAAGGTAAGGCGCGCGCATCATCGCATGCATTGCGACTTCGGTTTCTTTCTCGGGGCCACCCGCGAGAACACCGGGGATCTGGCCGAGCTCGAGCGGCTGCCCGGCGTCTGCGGGGTCAAGGTCTTCATGGGCTCCTCGACGGGCTCGCTGCTGATCGAGGACGACGAGGGCGTGCGCAATGTGCTCAGGACCATCAACCGCCGCGCCGCCTTCCATTCCGAGGACGAGTACCGCCTGCGCGAGCGCATGGACCTGCGCGTGGAAGGCGACCCGCGCTCGCATCCGGTCTGGCGCGACGCGACCGCGGCCCTGATGTGCACCCGGCGCCTGGTTGCACTCGCGCATGAGACCGGCAAACGCATCCACGTGCTGCACGTCACCACGAAGGAGGAGGCGGCTTTCCTCGCCGGCCATAAGGACGTCGCCACCGCGGAGGCGACGCCCGCGCATCTCACGCTCGAAGCGCCCGGCTGCTACGAGCGGCTTGGAACGTTCGCGCAACTCAATCCGCCGGTCCGCGGCGCTGCCCACCGCGCCGGGCTCTGGCACGGCTTGGCGCAAGGGGTGATCGACAGCGTCGGTTCCGACCATTCGCCGCACACCCGCGAAGAAAAGACCGCGCACCCTTATCCGAATACCCATTCCGGCATGCCGGGCGTGCAGACTCTGGTTCCGATCATGCTCGATCACGTCAAAGCCGGGCGGCTTTCACTCCTGAGGTTCGTCGATCTTACCAGCGCCGGTCCGGCGCGGATTTTCGGCGTCGCCGCGAAGGGGCGCATTGCCGTCGGCTATGATGCCGACCTTACGGTGGTCGATCTCAAGCGGCGGGTGATGATCACCGACGACCGGGTTGCTTCGCGCGCCGGCTGGACGCCTTTTAACGGCGAGAGCGTGACGGGCTGGCCGGTTGGTACGTTTGTTCGTGGGCACAAGGTGATGTGGGAAGGTTCACTGACTGCACCCGCGCGAGGCGAGCGGGTGCGGTTCCAGGAAACGCTTTCGCATTAGCCTGATTGTTGCCACAGCTTCGCTTGCGTTGAGAGAAGGCGCCGTCTCGCACCAGCGAGGGGTTTTCCCCAGCCAATTCACGCACCACTGGGTTGCAGATTTGCATTCCCAATGCGATCCGGTATCAACGGTAAATATGCACCACTCCCGGCAAAGGGCAGCGATGCAAAGGGCAGCGGGCAATGAGCGGCGACCTCGTCTCGTTCCGGATGGTGTATGTCGCGGCCAAGGAGCCCGGTCAGAAGCTGTGGAAACCGGACCACGAGCTGTGGCGGCGGGGCGCCGCGATGGCCTCGGTGCCCATCGAGTTCGCTGCCCATGACGCCACCGCTGCCGTTGCCGCGCTCAACAAGGGTGGCGTCGACATCTGCGTCATGGACCCGGCCCTGCCGCACGACGAGAAGGCGGTCGTCGTCAAGGCCGCCCATGCGGCGCAGCCGTCGCCGTTCACCATCGAGGCGGTGTCACAGGAAGCGTCGTCCACCAACGGTGTCGGGATGCCGCAGCCGATGGACGCCGACGCCGCGCGCAAGCTGGTCGATGCGTGTGTTCGCGCAAAAATCCCCAACCGCGTACTGGTCGTGGACGACTCCAGCACCATGCGCAACATTGTCCGCAAGATCCTGACCGCGAGCCGGTTCTCTTTGGATGTCCATGAAGCGAGCGAGGGCGAGACCGCCATCGAGCATTTGCGCTCCGGAAACTTCGGTATGGTGTTCCTCGACTACAACATGCCCGGCCTCAACGGCTTCGAGACGCTCGCCATGATCAAGCGCGATCATCCCGCCATGGCCGTGGTGATGATTACCTCGGTCATCGACAACGCAGTTGCCGACCGGGCGCACACCGCCGGCGCCACCGCCTTCCTCAAGAAGCCGTTCTTTCCGTCCGATATCGACGAAGTGCTGGCGCGCCACTACGGCCTCCAGGTCCCGGCGGCATGAGGCCTCAAGAGCGCCGTCTTAAATCGATGTAAGATGAAGGAAGAGGAGACGTCGGCTATTGCCGCTGCGCCTCGATGGAGAATTCGCCGTTGCGGATGCGGGCGCCGAGTCCGTCAGCGAAGGTGGCGGCGGCGTCTTCGCCATAGGTTGAGACGAACTCGGCGAAGGCGGCAAACAGGCAGGCCTGTGCCAGGCAATCACCGTCTATGCCATCAAGGCGCGCCTCGGCCCAGGCTTCCTGCAGATAACCGAGTGCGACGCGCTTCTGCTCACGGTCGGCCAACGGCTCTTGCGGATCGCTTGTCCGTCCAGTCGTATCCATCATAATCCCTCGGCACCCGAACCGGATGCCTGTCCCCACGTCTCGAGCGAACGCTAGCACGCGTGCTCCGCCACCGGAGCCCCACATTTTGAAGAAAGGTTAACCTGCACGGGTTTTGGACGCGCGAAACTTGCGTCAGTTGGCGTAGCGCGCACCGATGTCGTGTGAAATTCGCTCGCCTTCTTCCAGATAGCGGCGGATGGCGATGGAAGCGGCCGGCGTGCAGGTGCGGTAGGTCTGCTGAAATCCGCGGTAACCACGATTGAAACTGGCAACGAACTTGCTTCGCCGCTCGCCGTGCGGGGCTTCCGCATCGAGCAGCGCCTGCATCTCGTTGCGCCACTTCTGCCCGTCCTGGGCCCCGCACACGGGCAGCAGATAATGCAGCGCGCCGAGGATCTCGGCGAGCCGTGCCAGATCGTTGTCGAACGGTGCCGTGCGGGCTGGCTCGTCGGGCGTGGCCGGCGTGGCCGGCGTGGCGGGCGCCTTCTGCGCCGAGGCAGGCGCGCCCGCAAGGCAAAGCAGGACAGCAGCAATGGTGACGGGCTTGTTCACGGGGTCATACGTCCTTGGCAGAGTGCCAGATATGCATCCGCTCCTGGGCAACCGCAAGGCAGCGGCCCGAGCCGGCTGCGTTCACCTTGAATCTTTGCCTTAAGTCCTCCAGGCCGTCTCGCCGAGCTGCGCCATGGCGGTCCTGACGATGTCGGCGAGCCCCTCGGTGGTGTGCAACTCCGCGAGATCGGCGGGATCAAGCCAGCGCGCGTCGTCGAGTTCCTCGTTAAGTACCGGTTCGCCGGCGCGCCAGCGCGCGGCAAAGCACAGGATCACAAAATGACGTTCCACCCGTCCTTGTGCATCGCGCACGATCACTTCGCGCTCGCCGGCAAGCACGACCGGCTCGACATCGAGGCCGGTCTCCTCGCGCACCTCGCGCATCACCGCTTCGCTCAGCGTTTCACCGATTTCGACACCGCCGCCCGGCAGGGTGTAGAGATTGAGTGCCGGCTTGCGCGCACGCCGCACCACCAGCACCTTGCCGTCACGGACGATCGCGGCGCTGACGGCGAGGTAGGGACGGCTCGGATAGGTGCGTGTGTCGGTCACGTTACATCAGGCTTTCATCGGGTCATCGACGGCAGACTGTGATCTATGGGTCGGCCGTCGCTGCGTCCGCACAATCCTGAAATGCCGTTCCCAGCAACATCGTCCCACCGCCGCCCCGGTCCCTCGGCCGGAGTCTTATATCCTGCGGTTAAGTTGTTATTAAGCGGAGGCGCCGGTAGGGTTCGTTTGGGAGATACTGGATTATCCGGATATGTGCGGCCGTTACACAATCACTTCGAGTCCGGAAGTCCTCCGGGCGTTGTTCGGGTATTTCGAGCAACCCGATTTCCCGCCGCGCTACAACATAGCGCCGACACAACCGATTCCGGTCGTGCGCCTCGAGGAGGGCGAACGCCATTTCGCGTTGGTGCGCTGGGGCCTGATTCCGTCCTGGGTGAAAGACCCGAACAATTTTGCGCTGCTGCTCAATGCGCGCGGCGAATCCGTCATTGAGAAACCGGCGTTCCGCAATGCCATGAAGCGCCGCCGCTGCCTGGTGCCGGCCGATGGCTTCTATGAGTGGAAACCGATGGGTGGGCGCAAGCAGCCTTATTACATCCGCGCCAGATCGGGTACGCCGCTCGCGTTCGCCGGCCTGTGGGAGACCTGGACAGGGCCGAACGGCGAGGAAGTCGAAACCGCGACGATTGTCACAACGCGCGCCAACCGTTTGCTTGGCGCGATCCACGACCGCATGCCGGTGATCATATCGCCCGAAGCCTTCGATCTGTGGCTCGATTGCGCCAACGTCGATGCCGTGACCGCGTCGGCTCTGATCGCACCTGCACCGGAAGACTTGCTGGAAACCTGGCCGGTGTCGGCGGTGGTCAACCGTACCGCCAACGATAACGCCAGGCTGCTGGAGCCGGTCGACCCGGATGCCGAGCCCCCGCCGAATCCGGCGGCGAAGCCGGGCGGCAGATCCACGCGCGCCAGGCGCGAAAAGGAAAAGAAAGACGACGGGCAGGGCGCCCTGTTCTAGCGGCGCTACAACACCTTTCCCGGATTCAGGATGCCGTTCGGATCAAGCAATTGCTTGATGTCGCGCATCAGGTCGAGCGCCACCGGATCCTTGTATTGCGGCAGGACGTCGCGCTTGATGATGCCGACACCGTGCTCGGCCGAGATCGAGCCGCCGAATTTCCTCACCACTTCGAACACCACCGCATTGACTTCGTCCCAGCGGTCAAGGAACGCCTTGCGGTCTTCGCCGACCGGCTGGCAGACGTTGTAATGGATGTTGCCGTCGCCGACATGGCCGAACGGCAGCGGCCGCACGCCGGGGAAGGCCCTGGTCACGGCGGCGTTGGCTTCCTCGATGAAGGCGGGCACCGCGGCGACCGGCACCGACACGTCGTGCTTGATCGAGCCGCCGAGGCTGCGCTGCACTTCGCCGAACATCTCGCGGATGCGCCAGAACGATTTCGCCTGTTCGAGGCTGTCGGCGATGGTGGCGTCGAGTACCAGTCCGCGCTCCATACCGTCGGCAAGAATCTGCTCGATCGTTTCGCGCAAGCCTGCGCGCGCCTGCGAGCATACTTCGATCAGCACGTACCACGGGGCGTCCCGTTGCAACGGCTTGCGGCTGACCGGGTCGTGCTCGATCACGGCGACGACGCCCTCGCGCATCATCAGTTCGAACGAGGTGACGCCGCCGGAGGTCTGGTCCATCGAAAGATTGAGCAGATCAACCGCCGCCTGTGGGGAGGGCACCGCCGCATAGGCCGTCTCCATCGAGCGCGGCCGCGGCACCAGCTTCAGCACTGCTGCAGTGATGACACCGAGCGTGCCTTCTGCGCCGATGAACAGGTCCTTCAGGTCGTAGCCGGTGTTGTCTTTCTTCAGCTTGTTCAGGTTGCGCAGCACGCGGCCGTCGGCCAGCACCACTTCCAGACCGAGCGCGTGCGCGCGGGTGACTCCGTGCGCGATTGCGGCGGTGCCGCCGGCATTGGTCGAGAGATTGCCGCCGATGGTGCAGGTGCCTTCCGACGGCAGCAGCTGCGGGTAAAGCCGGTCCGCTTCTGCCGCGGCCTCGCGCGCGCGCTGCAAGGTGACGCCGGCTTCCACCGTCATGGTGTTGGAGACCGCATCCACCTCGCGGATCCTGTCGAGCCGGTTGAGCGACAGCACCACTTCGCCGTTATGCGGGACCTGTCCGCCGACCAGCCCGGTGTTGCCGCCCTGCGGCACGATCGCGGTCCTGGTCTCGTTGGCGACCTTGACGATGGCCGCCACTTCTTCCAGGGAGCCCGGCCGCAGCACCACCGGAGTCTGACCGTGCCAGAGGTCGCGCATCTCGACCAGGTAAGGCTCCTGCATCGCCGGATCGGTGATGGCGTACTTCTCGCCGACGATCGCGATGAAACGCTTGAGCAGATCGGGCGCCAGTGGCGGCAGCATGGCCGGTTTCGCGTGCAGGTTCATGTCAGCCACTCACCTCATGACTTCAATCTTTGGGCGCGGCCGCCCGCTGCAGCCGGTCGTTGATCGCCTCGCCAAGGCCCTCTTGCGGCACCGGCATGACCGCGATGGTCTCCGCGCCCGAAGCATCAAGCGCGCGCAGGTGCAAGAACAGATTGGCCGCTGCCTCCACCAGGTCGCCGCGCCGTGACAGATTGAGCGCGGTCACGCCCGGCTTCGCGGGCGCCGGCCCGAAGGCGAGCAGGATCTTCGCCGTCCCCTGCGCTTTCCGCGTTCAGCCGCAGCCGCGCCCTGGGCGCATAATGGGAGCTGAGCATACCGGGCGCCACCGGCTTCTCGGCGGCGTCAGCCGGCAGCGGCGCCGCCAGTGCAAATCCGAGCACGCGCTCGATATCCTCGCGCGCCACCCCGCCCGGCCGCAGCAACGTGGGCCGGTCGAGACAGGCGACGATGCTTGACTCCAGGCCCACTGTGCATGGCCCCCCGTCGATAATGAGATCGATGCGCCCGCGCAGGTCGCCGAGCACATGAGAGGCGGTGGTCGGCGACACATGGCCCGAACGGTTGGCGGACGGAGCTACGATCGGTGCGCCGAACGCCGTCAGCAGCTCATGCGCCAGCGGATGTGCCGGCACGCGCACCGCCACGCTGTCGAGCCCCGCGAGCGCTAGGTCGGACACCGGGCACGAGTCTGCCTTCGGCAGCACCAGCGTCAACGGGCCCGGCCAGAACGCGGCCGCCAGCCGTTCGGCGGCATCATCGAACCGCCCGAGCGTGCGCGCGGCGGCGAGGTCGGCCACATGGGCGATCAGCGGGTTGAAGGCGGGCCGCCCCTTGGCGGCATAGAGCCGGGCGACGGCCTGGCCGTTGCGGGCGTCGGCGCCGAGCCCATATACGGTCTCGGTCGGGAAGGCGACCAGTCCGCCGGCAGAAAGGCATGCCACGGCCGCCCGAACGGCCTCGGAATCAGCCTTCAGCACCCGTGTTCCCGGCTCGGCAGTCATGGTTTCCGTCGGTTTCCTCCTGGCTTGCGGGCGGGTCCGCACCGTGGTTATAAGACCGCCCATCAGTCGGAGTGTAGCGCAGTCTGGTAGCGCACCACGTTCGGGACGTGGGGGTCGCAGGTTCAAATCCTGCCACTCCGACCATTGATCTCAGACACTTATGCCGGAAGGCCGCGCTTGGGCGCAACGCTTTGCGTTGCCGCTGCGTCTTGCCCAAAATTTCAAAGTGATCGTGCCATATTGAATAAGATTATGATCTTGCTTGATAATTTTGTCGTGTGAAATCGAAGCGGATCGACCGCCATCGGCCTTGCCGGCGCCCCCCCCGCCACGACCGACCTCCCGGCGATAGCATCAAGGATGTGGTGCGGCAGGTCTTCGGCATCGCCCCGGCCGTCAATACGCTGCCGCAACCGGCATTGCGATTTGTGCTGCCGCACCACGCGCGGCGCCCGGGGCAGGGCAAAACCGGTCAGTTATTGGGGGGCGCCAGACATGAACGCCTTGCCGATCGCCTTCAGCCGCTGGGCGGCGAGGCCTTTGGCATCTTCCTGCAACGTCTTCAGCGGCGGCACCACGTCGCAATCGACGGGGCCCTTGTCCCACATGGCGCCGTTGCGGTTGTCGAGGCCACGCTCCCAGCATTTGTCGCCGCGCCTGGGCGACAGGATGATCGAGCCCAGATAGCGCTCGTCGTTGCCCTTGCCGCCGCCCTGACCTATGCCCGGACCACTGCCGTGCAAGCCGATCGCCGCCTGCAACCAGGGCGGCGCCCAACCTTTAAAGTTATAGGCAGATACAAATAAAATCGCCGCGAATCCGGCGAGCGCAAGCATGGACACGGGTTTGTCGCGCCAGGTCCAGCGCCCGAGTGAAATTTGCGGTGACATCAAATCTACCCACGCGGCGCATGCATTTATGGGAGTTCGCCCCGTATATTGCGCCGTGTGCCAGAATAGGGGTCCGGGGTTAAGATATGCCTTCTCATAATATGGCAATTTATTCGGATACCGGAGAATTTTCCGCATCTGGCGCGAACACTGGCGACGCGGTTTCAGAGCGAAACCTTGCGTCTCGGACATCGTGCCGGCCGTCTGCCGTTCGACGCACAGCTTTCGATTCCGCAACACCAGAGCGCATCGACAGCCACCCGATCCATGACGCTCCGTGTGAAATCCGGGCCTTCATGACTGTGCGCAACGAGGCGCTGTGCTTGCCGACGACGCTGCGCCACCGCCGTGAACTCGGCGTGCATCGTCTTTTCGACGAGGACGACGACGGTCTGCCGAGGGCAAGGCGTGCGGGATTGGGCGGGACGGTACCCGGCCGCTGCAAAGACGTTGTCTCGCGCGGGCCGGTCCAGGCCCGTGCGCCCCGGGTATCCCTTTGAATCCCGAGCACGTCGTCAGCAAGCAAACGCCGTTATTGTGCATTGCATTGCGAAATGTTGGCCGGTTCCGCAGCGGCTGCCCCGGGCGGCTTGATTACCCCGGCAATAGTGGTCAAACTGTTCCATCCAATAAGACGAACAAAAAATAATTTTCAGGGAGGGATGAATGAGACTTACGCATAAGCTTGCCATCGCTGCCGTCGCCACGGTGCTCATCGCGCCGTCCGCGCAGGCTCAGCAATTCGTTCGCATGGTGTCGGGGCCGTCCGGCGGATCGTGGTATCCGCTCGGCGCCAAGATCATGCAGATCTTCCAGGACAACATCAAAGGCATCTCGACGTCGAACCAGCCGGGCGGCGGCATCTCCAACATCCTCGCCGTCAACGGCGGCGATGCGCAGATCGGCTGGTCTTACGGCCATACGACCTTCAACGGCTACAAGGGGCAGGGCAAATTCAAGAAGCCGAACCCGAACGTCAGGTACTTCGCCACGCTCTATCCGGCGATGTTCCAGGTGGCGGTGCGCAATGATTCCAAGATCAAGTCCTTCGAGGACATGAAGAACGCCAACATCAGCCCCGGCAAGGCGAAGTGGACGGGAACGGCGTTCGCCGAGTCGATCCTCAAGGCTTTCGGCATGAGCTTCGACAGCATCAAGAAGAACGGCGGCACGGTCTACCACGTGGACTACACGGAATCCGTGGCGCTGATGAAGGACAAGCACATCGACGTGTTCATGGCTTCAACGTCGATGCCGCAGGCTTCGTTCATCGAGCTCGAGCAGAGCCCCGGCATTCGTTTCATCGGCCTGTCCAAGGAGAAGCTCGACGAGATCATCAAGGCCAACCCCGGCTACATTCCGGGTGTCATGCCCAAGGGCGTCTACAAGAGTGTCGACCACGACTTCCTGACGCTCGGCATCGTCACCGACATGGTGGTGAGCAAGGACCTGCCGGACGACCTCGTCTACCAGATGTGCAAGGTGTTCTGGGCCCATCACGACGACTTCGCGCAGGTGAAGAAGATCTGGAACAAGGTGCAATTGAAGCACGCCCTCAACGGCGCGGCCATTCCGATCCATCCGGGCGCCAAGAAGTGCTACGACGAGCTCGGCGTGAAGAG
The DNA here is from genome assembly GCA_963773715.1 of uncultured Pseudomonadota bacterium. Lineage (GTDB taxonomy): Bacteria > Pseudomonadota > Alphaproteobacteria > Rhizobiales > Xanthobacteraceae > Pseudolabrys. The sequence goes on from CAVZCM010000004.1 coordinate 620,336, forward strand.
CTGACCGTCCGGCGATCACTTGAGCAAACTGATCAGGGATGCCGGCTGCATGGGCCGGCATCCGCTCCGTCGATTGTCCGGCTGCTTCGTCCTGATCGCCGTAAAGGCCTTGCGGCGAACTAGAGATCGCGCCAAGTCCGAGATCGCACGATGAGCGTAGAAACGCCTGGCCTCGTCTATCAGGAACAGCACGAGCTCGGTTTTCTCGAGCGGCTGATGCTGGGCAAGGTCCACGGCGCCGTCAAGGCGGTGCTGCTGGTCTGCACGATCATTTCGATCGCGCTTGCGATCTTCCATCTCTACGTCGCTGCGTTCGGCACGCCGGAGGGGCGCTCGTTCCGCTCGGTGCATCTGACCGTCATGCTGACGCTGGCGATCTTCATGTTCCCGCTGTTTCGCAGCTCGATCCGCGAGCCGCTCGTCGTTGCCGGCGATCCGCGCAATTCGCTGCGCATGCTCGGCTTTGGCATCGATCTCGCGCTGGTCGCGCTGGTGCTCTTTGTCGAGGTCTACACGATCTGGGACATCGAGGCGTTCCAGTTGCGCCTCGGCGACAAGTACCCGCCGGACCTGATCGTCGGCGGCATCCTGATCGTCATTGTGCTCGAGGCGACCCGCCGCGCGGTCGGCTGGGCCATGGTCTTCGTTACGGGCTTCTTCCTCGTCCACACGCTGTTTGCGAACCATTTCTTCGGCTTCTTCTACGGGCCGCCGGTGCGATTTCGCGAAATTCATCGACACGCTATTCGTGGCGAGCGACGGCATCTTCGGCATCCCGCTGCACGTGGTCGCGACCTACATCGTGCTGTTCATCATCTTCGGCGCCGTGCTGATCCGCTCCGGCGCCGGCCGCTTCTTCATCGATCTGGCGATCGCCTTGACCGGTCACCGCATCGGCGGGCCGGCCAAGGCCGCCGTGGTCGCCTCCGGCTTCATGGGCACGGTGTCGGGCTCGGCGGTCGCCAACGTGGTCACCACCGGCTCCTTCACCATTCCCCTGATGAAGAACCTCGGCTACCGCCCCAAATTCGCCGCCGCGGTCGAGGCCTGCGCGTCGTCCGGCGGGCAGATCACGCCGCCGATCATGGGCGCCGCCGCCTTCATCATGGCGGAGTTCCTGGAGGTGCCGTACAGCGTCATCATCGTCGCCGCCGCGATCCCGGCCTTCCTCTACTTCGCCACCATCTATTTCATGGTGCATCTGGAAGCCGACAAGCACGGCATCGGCAGCATTCCGAAGGAAAGCCTGCCGCGCGTCGGCGAAACGCTCGCCGGCGGCTGGCATCTGCTGATCGCGCTCGCTGTGCTCGTCTACTTCCTGCTCGTCGGCTACACGCCGATGAAATCGGCGATCTGGGGGCTCGGCACGCTGTTCGTGCTGAGCTTCATCAACAAGGGCACGCGCATGAGCCCGGTCGATCTGCTGGCGGCCCTGGAGGCGGGCATCCGCGCCACGGTGCCGGTGACCATCGCCTGCGCGTGCGCCGGCCTCATCATCGGCTCGGTGTTCGTGTCGGGCCTCGGGCTCAAGTTCACCCAGCAGGTGATCGAGATTTCGCACGGCAATCTGCTGGTGCTGCTGGCGCTGACCGGCGTCTCGGCGATCGTGCTCGGCATGGGCATCACGACGACGGCTGTCTATATCACCGTCGCCGCGCTCATCGTGCCGGCGCTGATCAAGAGCGGCATCGTGCCGATCGCCGCGCACATGTTCGCCTTCTATTTCGGCGTGGTCTCGGCGATCACGCCGCCGGTGGCGCTCGCCTCCTTCGCCGCCGCGGCCATCGCCAAGACGCCGCCGATGGCGACCGCGGTCGAGTCGACCCGTATCGGCATCGCGAAATACATCGTGCCGCTGGTCTTCGTCTACGATCCGTCCCTGCTGTTCGTCGGTCCCGTCTGGCTGACGATGGTTTCGACCGCGCTCGCCCTGACCGGATTGTGGGTTCTTTCGATCGGCCTCGAGGGCTGGTACCGCGGTCCGATGAACTCGCTGCAGCGAGCGGCCGCCTTGGTGGCGGCGATATTGATCCTGCTGCCGCCGCTCGATCAGATCGGCGGCCTGCCGGGCTATGTCGCGGACGTCGCCGGCCTGGCACTGGCCGCGATCGTCCTGGCGCCGCGGATCGTGAAGGCGTTTGCCGTGCCGGCGGAAAGGCAGGCCGCATGAGCAACATCTTTCTCGGCAAGCCCGCTGCACTGGCTGTTGCTGGTCGTCGATCTGCGCGGGCCTGTGGTTCGCGGGCGACGAACGGCGGCACATCGTCCACTTCGACGCTTTCATTCGTCGCCCTGCTTGCGGTCAGCGCCGTGTGTGTGCTCATTGTTCTTTACGGCACCAGGCCGGGTGAGCGGATCACGCGCGACGAAATCCTGCCGGATGAGACCGAGGAGAGCTACGGCGGCTGAGTCCCGGCAGGCTTGCTGGCGAATAGCCACTGGAACGACCGGAAATGTCCCAGCGTAAACGTCCCGAAGACCTCCGCAGCCATCGCTGGCTCGGGGTCAACGACCTGCGCTCCTTCGGTCATCGCTCGCGCATGCGCCAGGGCGGCTACGATGCGCCCGACTGGCAGCGGCAAGCCGGTGATCGGCATCATCAACACCTGGAGCGACATCAGCTTCTGCCACACGCATCTGCGCGCGCGCGCCGAAGACGTGAAGCGCGGCGTCTGCAGGCCGGCGGCTTCCCGGTCGAATTGCCGGCGCTGTCGCTGTCGGAACCCTTCGTCAAGCCGACGACCATGCTCTATCGCAATCTGCTGGCGATGGAGACCGAAGAGCTGTTGCGCAGCCATCCGATCGACGGCGCGGTGCTGCTCGGCGGCTGCGACAAGACCACGCCCGGCCTGATCATGGGCGCGATCAGCATGGGCGTGCCGGCGATCTTCGTCCCGGCCGGTCCGCAGCTCAGCGGTAACTGGCGCGGCATGGAGATGGGCTCCGGCTCCGACGCCTGGAAATACTGGGACGAGAAGCGCGCCGGCCGCATCACCGAGGGCGACTGGGCCGACCTCGAAGGCGGCATCGCGCGTTCCTTCGGCACCTGCATGGTGATGGGCACGGCGGCGACCATGATGGCGATCGCCGAGGCGCTCGGGCTCACGCTGGCGGGCGCGTCGTCGATCGTGGCGCCGGATTCCTCCCATCCGCGCATGTGCAGCAATTCGGGCCGCCGCATCGTCGACATGGTGTGGGAGGACCTGACGCCGCAGAAGATCCTCTCGACCGCGGCCTTCGACAACGCCATCAAGCGTGCACATGGCGATGGGCGGTTCGACCAATGCCATCATCCACGTGGTGGCGATGGCGCGCCGCGCCGGCCTGCCCATGGACATGAAACGTTTTGACGATCTTTCGCGCGAGGTGCCGGTGCTCGCCAATGTGCGCCCCTCCGGCGAGTTCCTCATGGAAGATTTCTTCTATGCCGGCGGCTTGCGCGCGATGATGAACGAGATGAAGGACGTGCTGGATCTCTCCTGCATCACCGTCACCGGCAAGACGATCGGAGAGAACATCGAAGGCGCCACCGTCTACAAGCCCGACGTTATCCGCACCCTCAACAACCCGATTTCAAGAGCCGGCGCCACCGCGGTGCTCACCGGCAATCTGGCGCCACGCGGCTGCGTCATGAAGCCGACCGCCGCCGATCCGCGCCTGTTGAAGCATCGCGGGCCTGCGCTCGCCTTCGAGGACTACAACCACATGGCGCGCGAGATCGACCGCGATGATCTCGACGTCACACCGGATCACGTCATCGTCCTGAAGAGCAGCGGCCCGCAGGGCGGCCCCGGCATGCCGGAGTGGGGCATGCTGCCGATCCCGCGCAAGCTCCTGAAACAGGGCGTGAAAGACATGCTGCGCATTTCCGACGCGCGCATGAGCGGCACCAGCTACGGCGCCTGCATCCTGCACGTGGCGCCGGAAAGCTTTGTCGGCGGCCCGCTCGCGTTCGTGCAGACCGGCGACGAGATCGAGGTCGACGTCGAGGCGCGCCGCATTCATCTGCACGTGCCAGACGAGGAACTGGCGCGCCGCCGCGCCGCCTGGAAGCAGCCGCCGCCGCGTTATCCGCGCGGTTACGGCGCCATCTATTCCCGGCACATCGGCCAGGCCGACGAGGGTTGTGACTTCGATTTCCTCGCGCCGCTTGGTGAAATCCCCGAACCTGAAATTCATTAGCGCGTCCGATGGCCGGCAGAGCCCGTACCGGGCGTGCAACTTCTCCGGAATAGTGCTAGTTCCGCTGCCGACATAACAGTGATTGACAGATTGGCCCGCAGCTCGCGGGCGCGACGCAAGACTCTGCGAATTCATGAGTGACGACATCCCCTTCAACAAGAAGCTCGACCTCGCCCCCGACACCGTGGACGAGGTGATGCCTGGCGTACGCCGGATCATGTGCGACAACCCCGGGCCGTTTACGTTCAAGGGGACGATGAGCTACATCATCGGCAAGGGTAGCGTCGCCATCGTCGATCCCGGTCCCGCCGACGAGCGCCATATCGCGGCGCTGCTCGATGCGGTGGAAGGCGAGACCGTCACCCACATCTTCGTCACTCATACCCACCGCGACCATTCGCCGGCGGTACCGGCGATCAAATCGGTGACCGGCGCCACGGTCTATGCGGAAGGTCCGCACCGCGCCGCGCGGCCGCTGCATATCGGCGAACTCAATCCGCTCGATTCCAGCAGCGACCGCGAGTTCATGCCGGACGTGCAGCTCAAGGACGGCGAGATGGTGGAAGGCGACGGCTGGACTGTTCAAGCGGTGGCCACGCCCGGCCACACCGCCAACCACATGAGCTACGCGTTAAAGGAACAGAACCTGCTGTTCGCGGGCGACCATGTCATGGCCTGGGCGACCACTATCGTCGCGCCGCCTGACGGCGCCATGAGCGATTACATGGCCTCACTCGACAAGCTCGCGAGGCGCAGCGAAACCGTCTATCTGCCGGGCCATGGACCCGTCATTCCCGACGCGCTACGCTTCGTCAACTACTACATTTTGCACCGCAAGGCGCGCGAAGCTTCCATTCTGCATCGCCTGGGCAAGGGCGAGACGGATATCCCTTCGATCGTGCGTGCGATTTATATCGGCCTCGATCCGCGGCTCACCGGCGCCGCCGGCTTGTCGGTGCTGGCGCACATGGAAGACCTGGTCGCGCGCGGCCTGGTGGAGACCGACGGCGAACCGGCAATCGACAGTACTTATCGTCTGGCGCGGTGACTTCTCGACGCCTCCCCGTATCGGGCTGGGCGATCCCGCAGCAGTGCACTACCGCTTCTTGGGCCGCGGCGGGCGCTGCCGCGGTGGCGTGCTCGTCTCCGGCAACGGCGCGGCCTGCTCCGGTGGCGCCGAACTTACCGCATCGTCGATATCCACCAGGAGTTCGGCCACCCGGGCGGCGTTGACGCCGAAATCGTTGATTCCGTAGCGTGAGGCCGAACGCACATCGACGCGCGCGCCGCCGCCGGCTGCGCCCACCCGGATCACCACGTCGTCGGGAAAACCCATGATGAGCGTGCGCGAGACCGCCTCGATCAAGCCGTCGCGGCCGCCCGCCGGCGGCATTTCGTCGACCACGCGCCACTTGCGTTTTTCGATCAGCTTCAGGGTTTCGCGGTAGGCGACCTGGGGTGAGACGTCGAACTCCAGCGGCACGATGTCGGGATAGGCTGTTTTCTGAATCGCCGCGAACCTGGCCGGATAGCGACCGGCGCCGGACGGGCGAAGGCTGGCGAGCTTGCCGAACGGCGGCGGATTCGCGGTGTCGGTGGTGACGTCGTTGATCATCGGCAGCTTGCTGGCGCGGTAGCCGAGATAGGCGGGATAAATGAGGATCACAATGCCCAGAAGCAGGCCGCTGACGGCGCGGCCGAGACCGGTCAGGCCCTGACGCCAGATCACCACGAAGGCAAGAAATGCAAGCAGCACCGCCAGCGCGGCGAATATCAGCGCGGTGCCGAAGGTGACCAGCGCCGGCGCGATCTCCAGCAGTCCGGTGCGCACGATGATGATGGACAGCACCGCGACGACCAGGCCGAACACCGCGAAGCGCCACGACCAGATGGCCAGCCGTGACACCGGCAGTTCAGGGAGGAGAGGAAGTCGCAGCATGCTTCGTTATCCCGTGCAGATTCGTTTCAGCGCCGCCCATTCCTGCGGGGTAAGCCAGGGTCGCATGGATGGCCGCGCCGCGTGATCCGCCGCGATCTTCCCGATCGCCGCGATGCGCGCCCTGGTTTCCGGATGGTCGAGCAGGATGCTCATGCCCGGTTCGGTGGCGCCCCCGATCTTGCCCAGCATGGTCGCCAGCCCGTGCGCATCGCCGCCGGCCCTGTTCATCAACTGCGCGCCGTAGACGTCCGCGGCCATTTCGACGCGCCGCGAATAGGACGATTGCAACACGGTCCTCGCCGCGATCACCACCGCGCCGCCGCCGACGAAATCGCCGAGCAGCATGCCAAACATGAGCGACAGCCCGCCCGCCTGCAAGATCGTTCGGGTACCGTCGTGATGCGCCACATGGCCGATCTCGTGCGCAATCACGCCGGCAAGCTCGTCGGGATTGTCGGCCTTGTCGATCAGTCCCTCGAAAACATAGATGCGCGCGCCCGGCAGCGCGATGGCGTTGGCCTCGGGCCGCCGCACCACGGTGGCGCGCAACGGCAGCCGCAGCGCGGCAGTTTCACTCAGCCGCTTCATGACCTTGTCGAGCGCGGCCGCACCCGGTTTTTCGCCCGCCCTGTGACCGCATTCGAAGGCGGTCCCGGCCTGGCTGCGGTCGAGAACGCCGCGCACCTGCACGTCGACCGCGTCGCCGAGCGCCTGTTCCAGCGACAGCGGTACCAATGGGGCCAGCCGGTCGGCGATCGCCGGCACGCCGAACCAGGCGACTGCCAGCAGCGACAGCGTCGCCGTCACCGTCCAGCCGATCACGCGCCAGCGCTGGCGTCGCCGGAGCGCGCCGGTCCGGTCGACGTTTTTGGCCCGCACGTCGATCGCCGCGGCGAAGGCGGGATCGAAAATTTCCAGTCGCTCCAGCACCTCGTTGCCGCGCCGGCCGAGGCGCAGCACCTTGCGGGGGGCCGGCAATTCCTCGATCTCGTCATAGGGCCACTGTGCCAGCATCTGTCCGTCGCTGCCGGCGATGTGCAGGCCCCACGGCGCCAGCGCCACCCACGCCTGATGGCGCGCACTGGTGACGCCGTCGAAGAAGATGGCGCTGCCCGCGGTCATCGGCCCCGTATCGGTCCCTTCGGATTCCTGATTGCGTATGATCCTGTCCGAAAACCGGTCTCCACTTTTCGGGATCATGCGTTAATACCCGCCCACATTGAGCGCGTCGGCGAGACCCTCGCCAAGCGCCGAACTCGGCCGCCCGCTCGCCTTCACCCGCTCCAGCGCCGACAAACCGGATAAATGCAGCGATTCCATGCCGAGCTGCCAGATCGAGAGCAACACCGTGGCGCGGTAGATGGTCGAATAGCCGAGTGCCATGATCACGTAACCAATGAGCAGGATGACGGTGGCGGCGATTTCGCCGGCCGGACCACCGCCGTCTTCGCCGCCGCTGATCAGGCCAATGACCGCCAGCGCCGGAATGGCGATGATCCCGGCCACGATGGAATAGAGCAGGGCGTATCCGAGGAAGCGCGCATAGGCGCCGTAGACGTCACGCATGCGTAAACGTGAACGCAACTCGATCTCGCCGAAGCGCAGGCCCGACGTCCACCAGCGCAGCACGATGGCCTGGAAAGCGGGATAGAGCAGGGCGCCAGCGGCCGCCGCCACGCTGCCCATCAGCATGGCGAACACGATCACCGCGCCGAAGCCGGGATTGCTGCCTTCCACGCGTGCCATCACGTCGTCGCCGCCTTGCGCGAGCGCGTTGCCGAGCGCCGTCCAGTCGACCGCGCTGATGAAGGTGAAAATCGCCAGCACCAGCGGCCCAACCGTCAATACCCAGATTGGCAGGCCTCGCAGCAGCAGGCTCAGCCCTGAGCCGTCGAAGCGGCCGCCGAGATCGCCGTACCAGGTATTCACCATCTTGAAGCGCTCGAGGCTGGCGAGCTGGAACGGGTAGGCGAGTCCGAGCGTAAGCAGGGTAAGCGTCCACCAGCCGATCGCGCGGAAGGCGTAGCGCCAGGCCGAGCCGGTCTGATGGAAACGCAGGCCGCGATAGACCGTGCGCGTGAGGCGGTAGCGCCGCGCCCGGTAGATGGCGTATTGGCCGAGCACGAACAGCGCCAGGAAAGCGATCACACCCGATATTTCCCCGAGCGTGCCGAGCTCGAGCGCGGCGATGAAGAAGCCGGCGTAGAGCGGAATGAGCAGCGCGATCGCGACCAGGAAGCCGAGCAGCAGTTCCAGCGCCGAACCGGAATATTCAAGGCTTTCGCCGGCAACTTCCGTGTTCGACCACAGAAAGCGGCGCACGTCGGTCATCAGCCAGAAGCGGTAAATGCCGAGCGTCATCATCAGCAGCACGGCGCCGCGGACAAGCAGGCGCCAGTAGCTTCGGCGCGCCCCCAGGAACCGCACGGCGCCGACTGCCGCGGTACCCTCCGCATCCAGGCTGGTCATGGGTCTTGGATAGTGCGAAGCGGCGGGCGGGGCAATTGAACTCTCGTCGGGCCCGGCCGGGGGTCGGGAATCAGCCTCCGGCCGCGCTCGGCGCGGCGGCTGCCGAAGCGAGCGCCGGCGCGGCGCCGCGCCAGTCTGCGCGTTCTTCGAGGACCTCGCGCAGGAACTCGAGATCGTGGCCGGCTTCGCGCGCCACCGAAAGCGCCTCGTCGATGCCGATACGCGGTGCCGCCGCCTGCGTCCACAGCGTGGTGCAGCGGGTGGCGCTGCCGCAATAGAACAGGACCGGGCCCGGAAGGTCGTCCATCAGCCGCGCGAAGTGGTCGACGATGTCATCATCGGTCGCGTTGACGCTCATCACAGGCATATGACGGAAGGTAAGCCCGTGCCGCTCGGCTGTGCGCCTTGCTTCCGCATTGGGAAGCTGGTCGGGCGCTTCGCCGTCGGGGCGGATATTGACCACCGCGCGGAAGCCGCGCGCCGCGATATCGGCAAAGTCGGATTCGGCGAGCTGCGATGCTGCCGCGATATCCGGTTCGAGCTGTACGAATTTGACCATTGGGCAGTGTCCAGAAATCCCGGCGAACCGGGCCGGACAGGGTAGAAAATTGCTGTCCGGATGGTAGAAATGCGGTTTGGGCCGGAATTCGCAAGCGCATCCGGCCCTAAAAGAGAAAATAATACTATAATTCCAAGATCTTCCGCGGATTTCGAACAACCCGTTCGTGGCGTGCCTTTGGCAAAGAAAATCCTTCTCGCCGGAAACCGAATTTGCGCACGCACTCGTTGACGCGGCGGGCTTTCATGCGCCGCCGCGCGCCAACGGCCCCTGGCCAAGGAGGAAGATATCGCGCGGTTCAGGCATGCGGTAGGGATAGAGACTTATTTCGCCGCTTCTTCTGCTTCCCCGGCTGCCTCGCGTACGGCGTCCTTGAAGCCGCCGACCGTGTTCTGGATCTTGCCGGCCACCTGGTCGGCCTTTCCTTCGGTCTCGAGCTTGGCGTCACCCGTCGCCTTGCCGGCGACTTCCTTCACCTTGCCCTTGAGTTGCTCGACCGACCCCTGAATGCGATCCTTGTCCATGTCGCCCTCCTGATGACGATTGAGTGGCGACATAATCGACAAGGCCGGGTTCAGGTTCCGCGTGGCGTCCATGCGGGAACAAGAGGGCTGGCACGGCGTTCTCAACTGTCGCGCGATGGAGGCAGCGGCCATTCGTCATGGACTTCCCGACACACATCCACACCACCGGTTGCGGCGTGCGCCCGTTGATCCGCACTACCGGCGAGGCGCTCAACTTCATTGAGCGCGAATTGTCGGCCGAGCTGCAAAGGCTGCCGCGCTGGACATTCGCGCGCGAGCTGTTGCTGGTGGCCGACCGTTCGCAGAAGAAACGCGACCTCACCCACGCCTGCAGGCAACTGCGTCAGGCGCTGTCGAACGACCGGTTGCTGGATCGGACAAAAGGCCAGGTCCGATAGCGCGCCGGGATTCATCCTCAGACGCGCGCCTAGCGCGGGGTCCCGCGCTCTCTTGTTTCGTAGACCTTCACGAAGAAATCGCCGATCGCGCCGACCAGCATCAGCAACGAGCCGAGGATGAACAGCCATACGCCGACGGTCTGCATCGACTTGAAGGCCGGCAGGAAGAAAATGCTGCCGACGAAAAATGTGAAATTGCCGACGGCCCCGATCGCGGTATGAATCCAGCCATAGTCCTGGACGATGGTCTTGAGCAGGTTGTTCATGGGCGGCGTCCTTCCGGTTCAGGGGGGAGGGCCCTGAATAGAGGAGGAAGCTGCCGCTTTGAACCCCGCGATTCGCTCACGCCGCTCGCGCGACGATGCTGGCAGGCCGGTTCGCGCCCGGCACTGCGACGACCAGCTGCGGCGCCAGCCGTGGCACGCGCTGGCTCGCCACTGGCGGAGGCTCCGGCGGATGGTTGTCGTTCGCCGGGCTGGGGTGGGGCGGCAGCAAGTCCGGGGCTGACCGTCCGGGGATAACGGCGCGTCTCATGATATCTCTCGTCAACCCGGCGTCCTGAAGATCAGCCCGAGGATGAAGAGACTGCTCAATATGAAGCCGCTCCAGTCCAGAAGCCGCTCCAACACAAGGCGACTGAACATGGTGCGCCTCCCTAGCCGAGCTGAGCACCCTGATCGAACCCGCCACCGGTACGCGGCCGCCATCGCCGCCGTGCCCGTCGCAGGGTTTCCACGTCGACATGCGCCTTCGCCGCTTCCCGGTCGAGCAGGCGCAGTGCGTCCATGATGTCGTCGAAACGCACGACATTGCCGGCCCCGTTGATGCGCAATTCGGGCGCCGCCTCGATGGCGCATGCGTCCGACGCCCAGGCCGCCAGGATGGCGCGCTTTTCGTTCAGCGTCATGTCGCGGTCACGCACCACGTCGATCGGGTGCGAGAAAGCAGTGGCGGGATGCAACAGCGCATCGATATCGAGCTCGCTGTCGGCTTGCGTGACTGAGATTGTCCTTTCCGGTTTCTTCGATCGCTTTTCCATGGCCAAACCTCCACGTCTTGAAGGGAGGTGGCCCGCCGTTCCCGCGCGAGCCACCTCGACTGCCTTTGAAATTTGCGGTTACGCTGCCTTCGAATGCTCGATGCTGCAGACCTTATCGCCGTCGCCGATGGCCTTGCCGGTCCGGATCTCGATCCGACGTGGCTTCATCGCCTCCGGCAGCTCGCGCTCCAGCGCGATCTGCAGCAGGCCCTGGTCGAGCGACGCGTTCTTCACCTGCACATAGTCGGCCAGGTTAAAGCGCCGCTCGAACGAACGGCCGGCGATACCGCGATAGAGATACTCGCCCTCGTCGGGCTTGTCCTCCGCACGGCCGGTGACGATCAGTGTGTTCTGATCCACCGTGACGTTGATCTGTTCGGGTTTGAAGCCGGAGACTGCCAGCGAAATGCGGTATTCATTCTCGCCCGTGCGAACGATGTTGCAGGGCGGATAGTGGTCCTCCGGCTCGAAGCGGAGGCTTTGATTCATCAGGTCGAACAGGCGGTCGAAGCCGATGCTGGTCCGCCAGAAGGGATCGAGGTTCAGGTTTCTCATAGCCACATCCTCCGATGAGCAACATGGAATATGAGCGGATGCCCGGACAGCTCCGGGGTGCCCGCGCCGGGCCAATCGGCCCCGGCGGCAAAATGAATTAGGTGAGACAAGCCAGATTTCAAGAGGGCCCGCTGCCAGGGCGTCATTCCGACATAAGTATTTGATGCTTATGATATTTCGGAAACCGTAGGCCGCCGGTGCGGCGCTCAGCGGGCCTCGGCAAGGCCCGCTCCGCGGGCCGCCGCGAGTTCGTCCGACGCTTCGTTCGCACAACGGCGCATGAACAGAAACGCATTGGCGAAGAAGTTCTGCACCGCCTCGACCAGCGGGGGCAGCACCACGATTTCGGTCGCCCGGCCGTCGGGCCATGCAAGGTAGCCGGCCGCAACGGCGTCACGCAGCATCTTGCGCACGTGTACCCGCGATACGCCGAATTGCCGGGCCAGTGCGGAGATCGAAACCGGCGCCGGCTCGTGCGCTGCGCCGACGGTCACCAGGCTGAAGGCGACCGCCAGCCCGCCGTTTCGCTGGCCGAACAAGCCAATGGTTTCGGGATCGTCCATCAGTCGGAATCCGGAAAGGAAATGCTCGCCGAAACGCTGCACCAGGGCGCGCTCGAAGGCCGCGTCTGCAAGCGCAGCGCGCGCATGGCCGGCTTCGGGGAACATCGGTGTCATCGCCCCGAGCACCGTGTCCCAGCGCTCATGCAATATCGCGATCAGCCGTTCGGTCGGCTCCAGCCGCCGCACGCGCCGGTCGCCGCCGTCCGGCAGCGGCCTGACAAACCCGAATGCGCGCATCATCATGATCAGGGCTTCGATGCGCCCGGGACTGGCGATGTTCTGGTCGGCGCAGATCGCTTTCATCCGGCCGACCGACAGCCCGGAGCGCGCGTCGCCGGGCGCGGCGGTGCGATGGAGATAAAGCGCGAGCACCGTGATGGCGTTGCGGCCACAATCGTTGATCAGGCCATTGAGCAGGCGCGTTCCGCGGTATTGCCTGATGAGGCTGACGGCCACATGCCGCCACGCTTCTTCAAACTTCGGGTGCGCCTTGAGGGCGGCGACCGCCGTTTCGGACGCGGCGTAGCCGCCAGGATCGCCTGCCGCGTGGTTTCCCGCTTGCGGCAAGGGTCTGGCCAGCGCGTCCATTGCTTGGAGTTCCCTTGGTCTGGCGCTGCGGTCAATTGAACCAATTTTCTCCAGGCGTCAATCGAGCCCAATTTTCTCCAATTGTCTCACCGATCCAATTCCGGTTCCGTCGCCCGACGGGAGAAAGCGATTTCGGACTCGCGGGCGCTAACATGAGCCACCGCGGCATTCGCGAGGGAGCCCCGGGCATCACCGCCCGGGGTTCCATCCTTTCGGGTGACGTCAGGCGCCCGAGGCTTCTTACGTCCCGGACGGTGCCGGCGTTTTTGAAGCCGCCGGGGAAGCGCCGTTGCGCAGCAGCCAGTACAAGGCGCCCAGGGCCAGCGCCATGCCGGCAATGCCGGCGAGGTTCTCCAGCGACGCCGTCTTGAAGTCGAGGAGAATAATCTTTCGCGCCACCACAAGGATGGCGATCAGCACCACCACCCGCGCCTGCAGGATACCTGACCTGTTGCCGAGCGACGTGGCGATGGAGTGATTGAACTCGAGCAGGATCAGGATGGTGAGAATCGAGCCGAACACATCCTGCATAAGTTCGAGGCCCATAAAATCGGGGCTTTGTGTGAAATCCCTGAACACCTCGATTGCGACCATCACCAGCGAATAGATGATCACCACCTCGATGAAGAGCATGATGATCCGCGAGACGATCTGCTCGAAGCGCTCGTGCGACGTTAGGTCCTTCCATTCCCTCTTCAGGGCGGCGATGTTCAGCATCGGAGTCCTCGTCCGGCGGCGCCGGTATGTGCGGCGCAGCTATCGCCATTTATAGCGCGAGTCTTCCAGCGTCGCCGATCCCGTCCACAGGATAGGGGGTCGCCGGAGAAATCATTCTTCGCCCTTGCCGGCGTTAACCTGTGAACGCCGGGTGCCGACGGTCAGCAGGTACTCGCGCGCGACGTCGAGGCCGGCCGTGCCCCTGTAATGGCTGTGATAGCGATCGACGTCGCGCTTCAGCGCCGCGCGCCGGTCGGGATCCAGTCCGTCGAGCAGCATCCGCACGGGCCCGAAACCTGCGGAATACCAGTCCCAGATATCGTCCTCGTCGTCGTGGTAGGCGTGGCTGACGCCGGTTTCGAATTTCAGGTCGAAGGCGTCGTCGAGCAGGGCGGTTACGTGTTTCGGATCGCCCCATGCCATCGGGGACGACGGGGAAGGCGCGGGCGTCACTGTAGTTTCGCTATGACGCCGAAAAACTCCGCAACCGCGCCGTCGGGCACCCAGGTTGCGAGCGCCAGCCGGCCGCCAGGCCGGCACACGCGGGCCAGCTCGCGCGCCGCCTGCTTCTGGTCGACGGCGAACATGACACCGAATGTCGAAATGACTCCGTCGAAGTGCGCGTCCGGGAAGGGCAGGCGCTCGGCGTCGGCGAGCCTGAAGTCGATCGGCAGGTGCGCGGACAGTTTCCTGGCGGCCGCCAGCAGATCCGGCGCGATGTCCACCGCGGTGACGCGGGCGCCGCTGCGTGCCACATTGCGCGCGGACCAGCCGGTGCCGGTCGCGACGTCGAGAATCGTTTGGCCCGGCTTCGGATTGAGCCGCTGCGCCGCGTGCGCCAGCGCGTCCGAGATCGCGAAGCTGACGTTGTCGTAACCCTCGCCGCCCGCGCTCCACATTTTGGCGGGGCCCTGATGGTGGTCGAGTACGGTTCCGGTGATCGCGGTCATGGGTGATCTCCCTTGTCCTCACGAGTGACGGCAAGGCTGCAGGCGACCACACGAGCGCGAAGCCGAAATAGTCCAGGAAGTGTAGTATCGTTCCCGCCATCCTGCAGGTACGGTTCCCGCGTGCGCTGAAGGAGACCTGCCATGAAAAGCTACGGACAGTTCTGCCCCGTCGCCAAGGCCGCCCAGCTCTTCTGCGAGCGGTGGACGCCGCTGATCGTGCGCGACCTTGCGGCCGGCGCGACCCGGTTTTCCGAATTGCAGCGCGGTGTGCCGCTGATGTCGCCGACGCTGCTGTCACGCCGTCTCAGGGAACTGGAGGCCGAAGGCGTGGTCGAACGCAGGCGCGCGCCCAACGGCAAGATCTGGACCTATCATCTGACGCCGGCGGGGGCCGAATTCGTGCCGGTCGTGGTGGCGCTCGGCGTGTGGGGCCAGCGCTGGACCCGGCGTCAGCTCGCCAGGGACGAGGTTGATGTCACGCTGCTCGCCTGGGCGCTGGAGCGCAGCGTCGATCCGGCGGCATTCGGAAACGCCGAAACGATCGTGCGCATCCGAATTTACCGATCAGCCGGCGGCGAAATCGAAATGGTGGTTTGTCAATCGCGGCGGCGGCTGTGAACTGTGCCTGGAGGATCCCGGCTACGAGGTCGACCTCTATCTGACCACCACGGTGCAGGACATGATCTACATCGTGCGCGGCGATCTCTCGCTCACCCGCGCCCTCGACGAAGGCCGGCTGGAGGCGGACGGTCCGCGCGCGTTGAAGAGCCGGTTGCGGTCCTGGCTCAATCTGAGCCCGCTCACCAGGGTGAAATCGCAGCGGCCCCACGGGATCGCCGGGAAAGCGGCCTAGCGGCGCTCGACGAGCCCGCCTTCCGGTATCCCGCCAGGGCTGTGTATAATGGCCGCCCCGGCCATATTTTCTCCAATATCCACAAGAAGATAAAAGCGGGGTGGGCGAAATTCGCCTTCCGGATTAATATGCCCCGCGACGGCCCGCAGAATCACGGGTCGTACGCGTGTGTGTCTGGGTTCTGAAATGACCGATGTGAACGCCGTTTCAGAAGGGGATGTATCGGCCGGGCCGGATCTCGCGGCCTTCGTGCGGACTCCCTTCGGCGCCCAGTGCGCCCGCGTCGGTTTTGCCGCGCTTGCCAGCACCATCGGCGCCTTGACGATCTGCGCCCTGCTGCCGAGCCGCGCAACCTCGTCCACGCCGCCACAGACCTATCAGGCCCGCAAGGCGGCACCCGTCGGGCAGGTCGGCGCGTCCATCAATGTCGCCGAGGTCTGGGCCGAGGAAAGGGCGCTGCTCCACGCGATGAACAATCCCGGTGTGCGTCTCGCCACGGCAAATGCGTGGTCGCCGGCCGGCGGTCTCTCGACGCTGCAGGCCACCCGTTTCCCGTCCGCCGGCAATGTGCGTCTCGACGGCATCGAGACCGCGGCCGTGCCGCTGCCGCCGCGGGCACCGGTTGCGCGGCTCGCCAGCATAAAGCGCCAGGCCGTCGAACCGGAGACGCCGTCACAGGAGACGCTGGAACTCGCCTCGCTGCCGCCACCGGCCGAGACGCCTGCGCCCAACACCTTCAATTTCTTTCGCAAGCTTTTCGCCGATCCGGATCAGGCCGCGCAGGCCATGCTCGCCTCCAACCCGAAGACGGCGATCTACGACATCACCCGCCGCGTCGTCTATCTGCCGAACGGCGACAAGCTCGAAGCACATTCGGGCTTCGGCGAGTTCATGGACGACCCCACGACGGTCGACCGCAAGAATCTTGGTGTGACGCCGCCCAACGTCTATACTGTGACGGTGCGTGAGAAGCCGTTTCATGGCGTGCGCGCGTTGCGCATGACGCCGGTCAACAAGACCCTGATGTACGGCCGTAATGGTATTCTGGCGCACTCCTTCCTGCTCGGCGAGGCCGGTGCCTCGAACGGCTGCCTTTCGATCAAGGAATACGAGAAGTTCCTGCAGGCGTACGACAACGGCGCGTTCAGGAAGATCATTGTCTTGCGGAGCGTCGACGAGCCTGCGCCGTCCGTTATCGCCAGCGCGGGGAATGTGTGAGGCCTCCCGCCGGCCGCCGTTACTCCCACACCTCGTTTGCCGTCTCCACGATCAGCGCCAGCTTGCGCCACTGGTCGTCCTCGCTCAGCGGGTTGCCTTCGATGGTGCTGGCGAAGCCGCATTGCGGGCTTAAAGCCAGCCGCTCCAGCGGCACGATCCGGGCTGCTTCGTCGATCCGCCGTTTCAACTCGTTCTTGTTCTCGAGCTCGGGTTTCTTGGTTGTGACGAGACCGAGCACCGCGATCTTGCCGTCCTTGAGATGCTTGAGCGGCGCAAATGAGCCCGCGCGCGGGGTGTCGTATTCGAGGAAGAAGCCGTCGACGTCGATGGTGCTGAACGCGACTTCCGCCACCGGATCGTAGCCGCCCTCGGCGAACCAGCCGCCGGCGTGGTTGCCACGGCACATGTGCATGCACACCGTCATGTCGTCGGGCACGTCCCGGATCGAGTCGTTGATGAGCGCTGCGTAGCGCGCGACCAGCGCGTCCGGGTCTTCGCCCTCCTGCTTCGCCTGTTCGCGCAAGGCGGGGTCGGACAGGTGGCCGGGAATGTTGGTTTCGTCGAGCTGGATATAGCGGCAGCCGGCGGCGTGCAGCGCGGCGATCTCCTCGCGGTAGACCTGCGCAATGTCCGCGTAAAGCTGCTCGACCTCCGGATAGACCTTGCTGTGCTGGCGCGAGCGCGTGCTGCGGAAATGCAGGAGCGTCGGCGAGGGCATGGTCTGCTTCGGCATCAGGCCGGCGGCTTCGGCCACGGGCCTGAGGGCGCTGAAGTCGTCGCCGGTGAGGCTCCGGCTGCGCTTCAGCGGCGCCGTCAATTCCATGCGCGGCGGCGAGAACTCCACGCTGCCGTCGGTGCTCTTGAAGCGTACCGCCATCGGCTCGCCGAAACGGATG
The DNA here is from genome assembly GCA_963773715.1 of uncultured Pseudomonadota bacterium. Taxonomy (GTDB): domain Bacteria; phylum Pseudomonadota; class Alphaproteobacteria; order Rhizobiales; family Xanthobacteraceae; genus Pseudolabrys. The sequence continues at coordinate 637,786 of CAVZCM010000004.1, forward strand.
CCGTCGATGCGCTCGATGAAGTCCATGAACCAGTGCCGACGCCGGAAATCGCCGTCGGTGCAGAGCTTCAAGCCCACTTCCTTCTGCTTGCCGATGATGCGCTTGATCTCGGCGCTTTCGATGTCGCGCAATTGATCGGCGGAAAGCTTGCCCGCCGCGTTCGCCGCGCGCGCGTCGAGGATCGTCTTCGGGCGCAGCAGGCTGCCGACCATGTCGGCCCTGAAGGGCGGGGTAGGGGAAGGCATGCGTATCACCGGTTTCTGCTGTTGTTCAGGCGTCGCGACCCGGGCTGGCGGGTCGCGCCGGGCTTTAGCATGCTCGTACCCGCGAGGCACGCGATTGATGTTTCATGATGTCGGCGTCACGTGGGCATCAGCCCAAGCGCCGCCGGACACGATTGACGGGGTTTATGGCCCACGAGCCCGAAACCTGCGCTATAGTCCTGCGGTCCCGCCGAACCGACGAACGTGCCCCCTCCCATGCGCCTGACCAATCGCTCGCTCGTCATCGCGATGTGCCTCGGTCAGGTGGGCAACCTGTTGCCGCACGTCGCCGTGCCGTCGGTGATGCCTCAGTACCTGATGCCGCTGTGGAGCCTGAGCGGTGCCGAGGCCGGCATGATGGCGAGCGCGTTTGCGTTTGGTTACATGCTGGCGGTGCCGGTGCTTACCACGCTGACCGACCGTATGGACGCGCGCGGCATCCTGCTCGTGGGCTCGGCGGTAACGGCGCTGGCGACGCTGGCGTTCGGCTGGTTTGCGCACGGGCTGTGGTCGGCGACCGCGATCTGGGGCCTCGCCGGCGTCGGCTTTGCCGGCGCCTACATGCCCGGTCTCAAGGCGCTGACCGACCGGCTGCCGCCGGGCGACGTCTCGCGCAGCGTGACCCTGTATACGTCCAGCTTCTCGTTCGGCGTCGGCCTTTCGTTTCTGGTCAGCCAGGTGGTGGCGGAATGGTACGGCTGGCGCGTCGCGTTTTTTGTGACGGGTCTCGGCCCGCTGGTCATGGTCGTCGCGTGCCTGCTGATGGAGCCGGTGAAGCCGGTTCCATCGAAGCGCAAGCTGCTCGATTTCGGCCCGGTGCTGAAGAACCGCCCGGCCATGGGTTACGTGCTCGGCTACGGCGCGCATTGCTTCGAACTTTACGGCATCCGTACCTGGGTGGTGGCGTTCTGGGCCTTCGTCGTGTCGCGCAACCCCGACGCGCTGCCGTTCGGCCCGGTGGCGGTCAGCGTCGCGTTTGCCGTGCTCGCCATGCCGGCCAGCATCCTCGGCAACGAGGCGGCGCTGCGCTTCGGGCGCCACCGTGCGCTTAACGTGCTGATGGTCGCGTCCGCCGTGGTGGCGGTGGCGATCGGCCTGCTGGTGCAGGCGCCGCCGCTGCTGCTGCTGGTGTTGCTGCTGCTGTACGGCCTGACCGTGCCGGCCGACTCCGGCGCGCTGACCTCGGGCATGGCCATGAGCGCAGAAGCCTCGCACCGCGGCGCCACCATGGCGATGCACTCGACCGTCGGCTTCGGTCTGTCGGCGGTGGGGGCGTGGGCCGCCGGCGTGGTGCTCGACGTCGGCGGCGGCCCGACGAGCGCATCCGCATGGACCGCCATGTTCATGCTGCTGGCGGCGGCGATTCTGCTGGGGCCCGTGGCGCTGTGGTGGTCGAGAAGGGGGCGCGGCGGGTGAAATACCGGAAGTCTGTTTTCACGGCTGAAGCGTGATCTCGCAAACGAGTCCTTCCGGACGCCAGTCGAACCGCGCCTCTCCCTGTAACTGGCCGATCATCCGCTGGATGACCCGGCTGCCAAAGCCCCGGCGCTTCGGCTCCTGTACGGGCGGGCCGCCCGCCTCCGTCCAGCGAAGCGTGATCCATCCATCTGGGCCCTGCTGCCATGTCAGATCGACGTACCCGCCGGCGGCGGACAGGGCCCCGTATTTGGCGGCGTTGGTGGCAAGCTCGTGCAATGTGACGGCGATCGTCTGGGCCGTGTTTGGAGTCAGCACCGTTCGTGGACCGTCGATGCGCGCACGCTTCTTGTTCTGTTCGTGATAGGGCGCCAGTTCCTGGGTGGCGATGGCCGACAGTTCGGCGCCTTCCCATCGCGTCTCGACGAACAGCGAGTGCACGTTCGCGAGCGCCTTGATGCGTCCTTCGATCGCTGCTTTCAGGCCCTCGGCTGAGTCGGCATGCGAAAGGTTGACGACAGCAAGTACGCTCGCCAGCAGGTTCGTGCTCCGGTGCTCGGCTTCACGGGCCAGGGTCGCGATCTGTTCCTGGTTCCTCCTCTGCTCGGTGATGTCCCTGGCGATTTTCGACGCACCGATAATCTTGCCGTCGGCATCCTTGACGGGAGAAATGGTCAGTGAAACGACGAGAGTGCCCCCGTCCTTGCGCCGCCGGAGCGTTTCGAAGTGGTCGACGCGCTCGCCACGCCTGATCCGGCCCAGAATCTCGGTCTCCTCGTCCTGCCGGTCTTCCGGAATCACCATGGTGATGGACTGGCCGACCATTTCGCTGGCCGTGTATCCGAAGATGCGCTCCGCGCCCTTGTTCCAGCTTGTGACGATGCCGTCGAGAGTCTTGCTCGCGATGGCGTCGTCGCTGGATTCGACAATCGATGCCAGCGAATGCAGGTGCTGCTCGGCGATTTTGCTTTCCGACAGATCGCGGGTCACGGTTCCGTAGGCGACGGTTTCACCGGATGAATCGCGAACCGGAAAGATGTTGTACAGGACCGGTATGGTCTCTCCCGTCGCAAAATTCCGGAAATTCAGTTCGCCTTCCCAGAAGCCGGTCTCGCGAACGGCAGGCATGATTTCCTGCCGGATCCTGGCCTGCTCGTCCGGCGCGAAGAAATCGATGATCCGGGTTGGATGGACGGCGTCCATATCGGGCAAGCCGACGAGCCTGCGGCCGGCATCGTTCACGAACAGGGCGTTGCCCTCGAGGTCGGCGATGCCGATAAATTCATGGGAGGCGTCGACCAGCGACGCCATCATGCGGACGAGACCGTCGTCGCCAGAGTTGCTAAGTCCGCGGACGATCGCAGAAAATTGTTCTAACACGAAGGTGCTCCGCCCCAAGACTGTCACGTCGAGTGCAAACAAGGCTTTTTCAAGAATGGCTTTCAACATAAAGCCCCGCGCCTGTCAGGGCCAGTGCAATCGGGCGGCCGGCAGACCCGCGGACGGCGGGGTTCCGTTCGCCCGGCCGCGGTCCCAACGGAGGGAGGGAAAGGGAGGCCCTGAAATGAAAAGGAGCGGCGCGCACGGCGCCGCTCCCTGGAAGGCTCGGACCCCTGCCGGGGGGAAATGCCTACCGGTAGACGTAGACGATGCGCCGCGTGCCGCGATCCACCAGCACGGGCACCCGGTTCACGTAGGCATAGTCATACTCATAATCGGGCACCGGACGCAGCGTGACGGTATCCGGAAGGCCGGCGCCGACCACGACCTCGCCATCGAGATAGACCGGATCGACCGGATGGGCCGTGACGTAGGTGTGCACGGGTGCAGGCGGATTGACCGTCGCCCCGACCGCTGCGCCGACCGTGCCGCCGACAGCAGCGCCAACGGGGCCGGCGATCAGCGCGCCCGCGACCGCACCGGTGGCGGCCCCGGTCGCGACGTCACCGGCCTTGGCTGCGGGGGCTTCGTAGGTTACGGCCGGGATATCGAGTTCGGCGCGATGGTCGGCGATGACGACCGTGTTGCTGGCGCGCGGCATGGTCAGGTACTTCGAATACGACCAGCCCTGCTTGCCGTTGTAGACCACTTCGCACCACAGGCTGCCTTCGATGCAGCCTCTTACGGTGGCGGACTCGCCATTCTGGATTGCGCCGATCACCTGATACTGCGGGCCGGGACCCGAACGGATGTTCAGATCGGTGATCGCCGATGCCGTTGCCGCCATCGCCAGGCTCGGGATCATGGTCGCTGCCGCGATCGCGGCAGTCGTCATCAGAAGTTTCCTTCGCATATTCGCCTCCTTGGTTGATTCGGGTGTCTTCTTCGGTGCTGATATTGCGGTCGCGCTTGTGGCTAGAACCGGCAATACAAACGGCCGTGACGATAAACGCAGCCGCGGTGCCAGCGGCCGTGCCACCGACGCCAGTGATGCCGGGGGCGGTAATGACGGCGGCACCAGCTGCGGTGGCGGTGCCAGCCGCGCCCGCGAGTCCAGGCGCGGAAGCAATGGGGCCCGCGCACGCGGCGGTGGTGCCGCCAGCCGTGCACGCGGATCAGTCCGGGGTCGGCGGCGGTATGGGCCGCGCCCCCGATTTGGACTGCACCGGCAACCGGCATTGCGTGTGCCCGGGGCGCCAGGGGCCCCGACGAACAGACGGCCGTCACCACGGCGGCCACGGCTATCATCCACGTCTTCACTGTCATCGCATCTGCCTCCCGAATTGTTTGACGCGGCTGTGAATGCACGACACCCATGGGGCCGGATTGCTGTGAGCCGCTTTCGAGGGTAACCAAAACGCAATCGGAACTTTCATCCGGAACTCGACGTCGGTTTCCGACGGCATTCACCTGAGAACATGTTCGCAGGCCATCAGTTCCGTGCGCTTGAAGATGAAACTCGTTGTTCCATGACGGCGAATCTCCGATTGCGCTTGCAGCCTTGTCGCTGTTCGTCCATGGGCCGCGAGTTTCGCGCGGCGGCGATCCTGCCCGGCGGGTGGCGCTGTAGTGGTCGAGGTTGGGCACGCCGAGCGGCGGCATGCATGATAGTGTCCTGTCCCGACTGAATTGGCGGACCGATGCGTGAGATGAATTCCTTGCGGCGGTGTCTGGCAGCTGCGGCGGTCGCTGCGGTCATCGGCACCATTGCGTCACCGGTCCGGGCGCAGAACCTGCTCGACACAATCATCGGCATTTTCGGCCGGCCGCCGCCCCCGGCAAGCCCGGTCCTGGAGCCGCCCGCTGACGTTCCCGCCTCTCCGCCGCTGAGTGTGGTGATTACGCCGCGGTGGCCGCAACCGTCCCATGGCATCGCAGGCTACTGCGTGCGGCTGTGCGACGGCCGCTACTTCCCGCTGCCCCGCCTCCGGTCGACCGCGGTGCCGCCGAAACTCTGCGAGGCCATGTGCCCGCAGAGCCGGACCATGGTGTTCTGGGGCGGATCAATCGATCGGGCCCGCGCCGCGAACGGCTCCCGCTATGCCGATCTGGAAGCCGCCTTCGACTATCGCAAGCGGATCGTGCCCGGCTGCACGTGCAACGGCGCCGACGCTTTTGGCACGGCCGCCATCAGTCTGCGTGCGGACATGACCTTGCGTCCCGGCGACGCCGTCATGACGAGAGAGGGCGTGAAGGTCTTTGTCGGAGCGGCCGGCGACCGGCACGAGGATCGGGATTTCGTGTTGGTGCAGGATTATTCCGGGCTCCCGGCCGATCAGCGCCGCATGATGTCGGGCTTTGAGGTCACGCGACGGCCGCTGCTGGAATCCCCTGTCCTGGATTTCAACACGCGCTTCGTGTTCGACCCCGCGCCGGTACCGCCCCCGACGATGCTGCCGGTGAACGGCGCGCGCGGCAAATAGCCCGATCTGCGTGAAATGCACTCTCATTGAACCAGCGGCCGACGGTGCTGTTGGGTTTCCAGAGGCCGGTAAAGATCAGGCCAAGGCAGCCGAAGTTTACGAAGGCGATGAACTGGATGGCGACGATGCTGACCATGGCGGAGTGTCCCTTCTCGAATCGGGATCGGGGCAGCTCCGGCGCGCGCGCTTGACAGATGCCTAAGACAGGCTTGTGGGGCGGTCGGCTGCGTTTTCTGGCCCTTGAGCGAAACCGGGGGACGTGCCAGACGAAAAAGAAACCCGGATTTCGCCGGAATACGCCTGTTTCCTGGGACGGGACCGATCAGCCTTTAGCGGACTACAGAAACGCCGATTCGCTTTCCGCCGGCGCTCACATGGCGTTGCTTCTGAATATGCGCAGGACGTCCTCGGTCTTCGTCACCCAGCCCATCTTGGATTCGAAATTGTAGAGTGTCGCCTGCCGCACGAAGTCGGGGCCGGTATGGTCCATGGCGTCCTCGACCAGGATGGGCCAGAACTCCCTGAAGTAGGCCTCGCGGGCGGTGCTTTCCACGCAGACATTGGTCGCGACGCCGGTGAAGATCAGGTGCTGGATATCGAGCCCGTGCAATAGCGAGTCGAGGTTGGTGCTCGCAAACCCGCTGTAGCGGGGCTTCTGGACGACGTAATCGCCCTCCACCGGCTTCAGGTCGTCGATGATCTCCCAGCCCCAGGTTCCCTCGATGATGAGCTTGTCGCGGACTTCCGGACGCTCCTTGAGCAGCTTGAACAGCATCTGCTTGCGGATGTTCGGCGACTGCGGGCCGCCGGCATTGCTCAGGTCCGGCTTGTAGCCGAACTGGAGGTAGATCACCTTGACGCCGGCCGCGCGCGCCGCCGGCAGCAGCTTCTTGTTGGCCTCGATCACCGGTCCGATGCGGGCCTCGTCGATCCCGGTGCCGATATCGAGCATGCCGCCCTTGGAGGCATAGGCGTTCTGCATGTCGACGACGATGATCGCGGTGCGGCCGATGTCGATCTCCACATCGACCGGCCGCGCCTTGAGCGTGACCATGTTGCGGCCGTGCGTCTCGGCGGCCCCGCTGGTCGCTGCATCTTCCTGAACGCTCATGGCGGCCTCTACTTGTTGACGACTTTGCGGTACTCGGCGGACGGCGTGAACTGGGCGGGCCAGTTGATCCCGTCCTCGAAGCGGGCGAACACGTGGGCGTGCCGTGCAAATCCGCCTTCGAGCAGCGCCACCGAGACGATCTCCACGATCGCCCGGTCGTCGAAGCCATGGTCCCGCAATGCGTTGAACTCCTCGTCGGTCATGGGCTCGTTGAGCGTGAGCTTGCGGGCGACCCGGTAAACCGCTTTTTCGATCTCCGGCAGGTCCGAATTTTCGAAGTGATGCAGCTTCTCGACCTCCTCGGCGTCGAGCTGCATGCGGTCGATGAGATCGGTCTTGTGGAAGTTGATGCAGCGCGGACAGTCGGTGGCCACGGCGCAAACCATCGCGATCTTGTTCATCAGGTCGCGCGGAACGGGGCCCTTCAGCAGCTCGAGCTGTTTCTGCAGCTCCCACCAGGCCTTCAATAGGGGCGGCGAGATGGCGAAAAAGCCAAGCAGCGGCCCGAGCCACCGGGGGTCCCGGAGACGGCAGATTTCATCGTAGATCTGTTCGACCTCGGGGCTTCCTTCGCCCGGCTTCACCAGCCTGACCAGCTCCAGTTCGCCATCGCTCACGTGAACCTCCCGTATTGAAGACAGCGCTTGTTCGTTGCAGCGTATCATCGAGGCTAACGAGGTAGTGAAGATACTTGTCCCGAAAATACTTCTTTCCTTCTACGTCACTTCGTCATAGCGGCGTGGGTCAGGCGTAGCAACGGCGACCATAGTCCGCGTGTCGTCATCCACTCGCAGCAGATCTAATGAAAAATCCATCCGGAAATTGTTGCTCTGAGATTCTTTATCCCTCTTTCCGCATTTTCAAAGAGAGCAGGGCTGGCGGCTCGCGCATCTCCCTCACTCCGCCGCCTGCACCGTCGGCAACCGATAATCCTTGAACTGCTCCCGCAAAGTCAGCTTCTGAATCTTTCCCGTCGCCGTATGCGGGATCTCGTCGACGAACACCACGTCGTCCGGCATCCACCATTTGGCGATCTTGCCTTCCATGAAGCCGAGCAGCTCTTCCCTGGTCGCGGTCTCGCCCTTTTTCAGGACGATCACCAGCAGCGGCCGCTCGTCCCATTTCGGATGCGCCACGCCGATGACGGCGGCTTCCGCCACCTTCGGGTGGCCCACGGCGAGGTTCTCGAGATCGATGGATGAAATCCATTCGCCGCCGGACTTGATCACGTCCTTGGCGCGGTCGGTGATATGCATGTAGCCGTGCTTGTCCATGGTGGCGACGTCGCCGGTGTCGAACCAGCCGTCCTTGTCGAAGACCGGATCGTTTTCGACCTTGAAATAGGCCTTGGCCACCGCCGGCCCGCGCACCTTCAGCCGGCCGAAGGTTTTGCCGTCCCACGGCAGCTCGTTACCCGCGTCGTCGGTGATCTTCATCTCGACGCCGAACGGCGGGTGGCCCTGCTTCTGCTGGATGTCGAGCCGCGCGTCGCCGGTAAGCGTCGCGTATTCCGGCTTCATGGTGCAGAGCGAGCCGAGCGGGCTCATCTCGGTCATGCCCCAGGCATGCACCACCTCGACGCCGTAGACCTCCTCGAAGGTCTTGGCCATGGCACGCGGGCAGGCCGAGCCGCCGATCACCACGCGCTTGAGATAGGGCAGCTTCTCGCCGGTCTTCTCCAGGTCCTGCAGCAGCATCAGCCACACCGTCGGCACCGCGGCGGTGAATGTCACCTTGTAGGTGTTGAGCAGCTCGTAGATCGAGGCGCCGTCCATCCTGGCGCCCGGCATCACCAGGCTCGCGCCGGTCATCGGGCAGGAGAAGGCGAGCGACCAGCCGTTGGCGTGGAAGAACGGCACCACCGGCAGCACCACGTCGCGCGACGAGATGCCTTTGGAATCCGGCAGCGAGGCCATGAACGCGTGCAGCACGTTGGAGCGATGCGAATAGAGCACGCCCTTGGGGTGCCCGGTGGTGCCGCTCGTGTAGCACATGCCGGCGGCGGTGTTCTCGTCAAACTCCTTCCAGGCGAAATCGCTGTCGACTTCCGCGATCCACTCTTCATAGGGGACCGCGTTCTTCAACGTGGTCTGCGGCATGTGCGCGCCGTCGGTGAGGATGACGTAGCGCTCGATGGTCGGAAGCTTGTCGGCGATCTTTTCCAGGATCGGCACGAAGGTGAGATCGACGATCATCATGCGGTCTTCCGCGTGATTGATGATCCAGGCAATCTGCTCGGGGAAGAGCCGCGGGTTCACCGTGTGATAAACCGCGCCGATGCCGAGGATGCCGTACCAGGTCTCCAGATGCCGCGCCGTGTTCCAGGCCATGGTGGCGACGCGGTCGCCGAGCCTGATGCCGTCCTTTTCCAGCCGCTTCGCCACTTTCAGCGCGCGGGCGCGGATCCCGGCGTAGGTGGTTTCAACGATCGGGCCTTCCACCGAGCGGCTGATCACCTTGCGGTCGGCGTGGAATTTTCCGGCGTGGTCGATAATGCGATGGCAGAGCAGGGGCCAATCCTGCATCAGGCCGAGCATGGCAGTTCCTCCTGGAAAACGTCTTCAAAAGCCTTGTTGGGCCCGGTTTTGCCGGCCGGGACCAAGGTTAGCGCCCATGGCGGCGAGTGCAACGGGCTGTTGACCGCGATGATGGCCCCGGCCGGCACGATTCCGCCCGTCAGGCGTTGTTCCCGGGAACCTTTGGGTCTACTGGCGGGCACACCATGCGAGGGACAGGACTCATCATTCTGGCCGGACTGATCGCCACGCCAGCGCTGGCGCGTTCGGGCCCCGATCCGGTAGCCTTGGAGAAGGCCACCCCGCCGCAGGTGGCCGATGTGGTTGTCAGGGCCGGTGGGGCGGTGCCGTTGCCGCGCGCGCGCCCGCCCGTGCCCGCCAAAACCTCCGAAACCGGCGGCCCGGCGCCGGCCGGTCCGCCGACCTTCGAGGAGATCATCGCCGGTCTCGATATCGACCCCGCCACCATCACCAGCGCGCCGACCCTGTGCGACGAGCGGCTGAAGACGATGGCGAAGATCACGCTCAAGCCGCGGCTCATCGGGCCCGGTGGTTGCGGTGGACCGGACCTGGTGCAAGTCGATGCCGTGCTGTTGCCCGACAAGTCGGCGGTCCGGCTGCACCCGGCGCCCATGCTGCAATGCCGGATGGCGGAATCCCTCGCGTCCTGGCTGCGCGAGGAGGCGGCACCGCGTCTTGCCAGGCTCGGTTCGCCGCTGCGCGCGGTGGAAAACTGGGACGCCTATGAGTGCCGTTCGCGCAACCGCGTCGACGGCGCCAGGCTGTCGGAGCACGCCAGGGGCAACGCCATCGATCTGCGTCATTTCCAGCTCGCCGACGGCCGCAAGATCACGCTGACCGACCTGCACGCCGACGTGTCGCTGCGCGAGTCGCTACGCGACACCGCCTGCGCCCGTTTCACCACCGTGCTTGGGCCGGGTGCGCCCTATCACGGCGAACATATCCATCTTGACGTGATCCAGCGCTCCAATGGCTATCGCATCTGCCATTGGGACGTGCTCGAGCCGGCTCCGACGCCGCTGCCGCGGCCGCGGCCGGCCGAGGTGGCAAGCGCCGCGCCGGCGAAAGCGGAGCCGGCCAATTCCGATCCGCCGGTACCAAAAGGCACGGCCGCGGTGAGCGGGTCCGGCGCCTCCACACGGGCGAAACCTGACAGCACCGTCGTCGCGATGATTCCGGCCGGGGCGGGCACTGCTGACGCGGGCGCTGCCGGCGCGAAGGATGCGGAACCCGGGATCCTTCACATCAAGCCCAGGCGCGGCGCCGCCTCGCGGCCGGATGCCGCGGCGGGCAAGGACGGCGCCAAGGTGCCATTGCCGGCGCCCAAGCCGGCCAGCCTTGCGGAAGCTACCCCCGCGCCAAAAGCGAGCCGCGTGCGGCATCGGAAACATCGAAACCGGCGGCCGCCATACTTCCATTTTCCTTTCATCCCCTGGCGCTAGCGCCGCCGTCGCTGACGCGGGTCGCCGGAAGCGGCATCCGCGCCTGTCTGCCCCAGGGTAACCATCGCCCGGCTTTCTGCGAGCGAATCCACCCTCCGTTCATGCTTCTGCGCTAGGCCTTCCGTCCATGGCCATCGACACCACCAGCGAATTCGCGCCGGCGGGCGCACCCCCGGCCCCGCGCCGCGGCATCAGCCGCCGCACCCTGCTCAGGGGCGGAATGAGTGCGGCCGGTTTTGCTGGCCTGGTGATTCCGGGCACGACCGCCTATGCGGCGGCCGAAGCCGCGCATGACCTGGTGGTGACAGAATACCGGCTGAATCCGCCCGGTTGGCCCCGCGGGAGCAAGCTGACCATCACCGTGATCGCCGACCTGCACGCCGGCGGACCCAACATGGGCGTCGAGCGCGTCGCCCGTGTGGTCGATGCCGGCAACGCGCTCAGGAGCGACATGGTCGTCTTGCTGGGCGACTTCTTTGCCACCCATCGTTTCGTCACCGAACACGTGGCGCCGCCGGTCTGGGCCGCCGAGCTCGCGCGTCTCAAGGCGCCGCTCGGCGTCTTCGCCATCTACGGCAATCACGACTGGTGGTACGACATCGCCGGCACGCGCAAGGCGCTCGATCACGTCGGTATTCCTGCAATGCAGAACGACGCGGTGCATTTGGGTGGGCCCGGCCGGCGTTTCTGGCTCGCCGGCCTCGGCGACCAGCTCGCCCATTACATCGGCCCCGGCCAATTCCGCGGTGTCGATGACCTGCCGGGAACGCTCAAGCGCGTCACCACCGACGATCCCGTCATCCTGCTGGTGCATGAGCCCGACATCTTCACCGAGGTGCCGGAGCGCGTGTCGCTGACGCTCGCCGGCCACACCCATGGTGGCCAGATCCGCCCGCCGCTGGTGCCGCCGCTCTGGACGCCGTCGGCCTACGGCGCCCGCTTCGCCTACGGCCACATCGTCGAGCGCGGCCGCCACATGATCGTCTCCGGCGGGCTTGGCTGCTCCAAGGTGCCGCTCCGGCTCGGAATGCCGCCGGAAATCGTCCATGTGACGCTGGGGGTCTAGGGGCAAGCCGCGCCGCATCTTCACGCCCCCTTCAGGGGGAGGCGGAGCTCGGCTACCTTTCTCGAAATTCCGGGAGGAAGGCTCATGGCACGGCGCATCATCGATCTGTCGGTTTCGCTCAAGGCGGGCATCGCATCCGATCCCCCGCACATGCTGCCGGTCATCGAGTATGAGGATCATCAGGTCGGCGCGGCGCGTTACCTCAAGACGTTTCCCGGCCTGAAGAAAGAGCAACTGCCGGACGGCGAGGGGCCGGCGCTCGAACGGGTGCACATCGCGACCCATAACGGCACGCATCTCGACGCGCCGTACCATTTCGCCAGCACCATGGATCGCGGCAAGCCGGCCATGACCATCGACCAGATGCCGCTGGAATGGTGCTATTCCGACGGCGTGAAGTTCGACTTCCGCCGGAAACCCGACGGCCATGTGTGCACGGCCGATGATGTGAAGCGAGAGCTCGATCGCATCGGCTATACGCTCAAGCCGCTCGACATCGTGCTGGTGAACACGGCGGCCGCCGAGGCTTACGGCCAGCCGGATTTTCTGGATCGCGGTTGCGGCATGGGGCGCGAGGCGACGCTGTATCTGCTGGAGCGGGGCGTGCGCATAACCGGCATCGATGGCTGGAGCTGGGACGCGCCGTTCAGCTTCACCAGGAAGCGGTTCGCCGAAACCGGCGACGCCAGCCTGATCTGGGAGGGCCACAAGGCCGGTCGCGAGATCGGCTACGGCCACATGGAAAAGCTCACCAACCTCGACAAGCTGCCGGATTACGGTTTTTCGGTCTGCTGCTTTCCGGTGAAGATCGAGAAGGCCTCGGCCGGCTGGACGCGGTGTGTGGCGTTCCTCGATGAATGAAAGCGGGGCCCGCCGGACCGCGCGCCGCGTGGCGGGTTTCATCGGCGGGTGCGCTGTCAGACAAGAACCGTGCGGCAGCCTCCGGAATCAGGAACGGCGCCGGATTTCTCCGGCGCCGTTCGGAATTCTGCGAATGCCGCGCGCGGTCAGAAGAAGGCGCTGCGGGAGGCCACGGTGAGGGGGGAATAGTTCTTTTGTCCCTTAAGGACCACGACCACGCTGCCCAATTTGACCCGCTTGTAGAGGTCGATGACGTCCTCATTGGTCATGCGGATGCAGCCGAAGGAGATGGCCTGACCGATATATTCCGGCTGGTTGGTGCCGTGAATGCGGTAAAGCGTGTCGTGGCCGCCCTGGAAAAGGTAGATCGCGCGCGAGCCCAACGGGTTTTGCGGTCCGCCCGGCACATAGGCCGGCACGTCGAGTTCCGCCCGTTCATTGGGGGTCGAGGTCCAGCTCGGCCACTCCTTCATGGCGCCGACCTTGGCGACGCCCGAAAAGTCCTTGCCGTGCTCGCCCACGGCCACGCCGTAACGGATCGCCTTGCCGCCCGGCAGCACATAGTAGAGGAACCGGTTGTCGGTATCGACCACGATGGAGCCGGGCTGTTCCTTGCGCTGGAAGCTGACGATATGGCGCTGGAAATGCTGCGGGACCGTCACCTGAGCGTATGGCGCCGCCGCCAGTAACTTCTTGTCGCGCGAAGTAAAATTCGCTTCGGAGGAGGGCGAAAGCGTCGCCTCCATGCACCCGCCGAGCATCAGCCCGGCTCCGATGAGAACGACGAACAACCCTTTGATCGCCATTGGCCTTCCTCTTTACCCAGTCACCTTGGTCGCGTGCGTCGCGAACCGGCTTGTTAAGCAATTAACCGGAAAGATCGCGCCGACGCCACGGAATCCTTTGTGTCCACACAAAGCCATTGTGGACGTGTTGCACGAATGCCGCACAGGTTTCGGCCGCTCGTCGGGTGTCCTCGATCCGCTCCGGTACCGGTGCGAAAACGACTGTGACCCCAATACGTTAACGGATGGTTTACCATGGCGGGTGGATTTATGTTCCGGAATCACGGCAAGGCCCACTGATTGTCAGAGAATGTCATGCCGACGCAGTAATAGGCGCGCAATTCCGCCGCACTCACGGAAAAGAATAGAGCGTCTGAAAAACCAGAAATGGTCCGGAGACCAGGACAAATGACGGCGAGTAAGGCGCCGAAGCAGCGCCAGCAAACCCAGAGCCAGGAGCCACCGAAGCAATTCGGCAGCCTCGACCAGCGTTACGGCAAGATCGGCATTTCGGCGGTGGCCGGCGCGGTCCGCCACAAGCGCGAGCAGCATCCCGCGCCCAAGCGGCCGTACATTCAGAACGACTCCGACTGACCGCCGGACGCGCAGGCCGGCAGAGGCTCTTGAGAGCGCTCCATCTTCCGCGAGTTTGAACGACGCGACCCGCGCGCGTCGGCGTGACCGGGCGAGGTTGTGCGCGCGCGGCACAATTGTCTTGCGCCAGCCTGCGTGATCGGGCCATGACAACCCCATACCTTCCGATAACGGTGGGGCCGTCATGCTCTCGGTCTACGTTCCCCGCGGTACCAGCCTCGAACGCGTCGCCGTCGAACCCGGCGAGAAGCCGCCCGAGGCCGCGGTGTGGATCGACCTGGTCACGCCCACCGTGCAGGAGGACCGCGCGGTGGAGAGCATGCTCGGCATCGGGGTGCCCACTCGCGAGGAGATGCAGGAGATCGAGGTCTCCAGCCGCCTCTATATCGAGAACGGCGCGCGCTACATGACCGCGACCCTGATGTGCCACTCCGACAGCCCGACTCCCAGGTCGACCCCGGTCACCTTCATCCTCACCGGCCACCGGCTCGCCACGGTCCGTTACGACGACCCGCGTCCCTTCGCCATCGTCGAGCACAAGCTGGCGCGCGTCTGCCCGCCGCGGATCACCGGCGAGACCGTGCTGATGGACCTGCTCGACGCCGTCATCGACCGCGCCGCCGATATCCTCGAGCGCGTCGGCGCCGAGATCGACCATATCTCGCACACCATCTTCGAGCCGGAAGCGGAGGCCGGCCCGGTGTCCTACAACGACGTGCTCAAGGCGCTCGGCCGCAAGGGCGACCTCACCTCGAAGGTGCGCGAGAGCCTGGTCTCGGTCGGCCGGCTGGTGCTGTTCATCGCCAACGAGTTGGAAAGCCTGAAATGGCCGAAGGACACGCGCGCGCAGCTCAAATCGATGCAGCGCGACGTCACCTCGCTCGCCGACCACGCCAGCTACATCACGAACAAAGTGACCTTTCTGCTCGACGCCATGCTGGGCGTGGTCAACATCCAGCAGAACAACATCATCAAGATCTTCTCGGTGGCGGCTGTGGTGTTGATGCCGCCGACGCTGATCGCCTCGATCTACGGCATGAACTTCAAGCACATGCCGGAGCTCGCCGAGCCGTACGCCTATCCGTCGCGCTGGTGCGCGATGGTGCTGGCGGCGATCCTGCCGTACATGTTTTTCAAATGGAAGAAGTGGCTGTAAGGCGGCATTAGATGCGGCAACACATTCGGCGTCGTCCTCAGCGAAGGCGGAGGACGCGGGCAGGAGAGCGCCGTGATTACTGGATCGCCCGCTTGCGCGGACGATGACGGCAGAGGAAGACGCAGGCACCCCTAGACGTGCTGACCGCCGTTGATGTGGATCTCGGCGCCGTTCACGTAACTCGACGTCTCCGTGCACAGCACGTAAATGATCTTCGCTACCTCGTCGGGCGTGCCGAGCCGCTGCATCGGGATCTGTTCCACGATCTTCTCGGTGCCCGGCGACAGGATCGCCGTATCGATCTCGCCCGGCGCGATGGCGTTGACGCGAATGCCGAGGCGGCCGAAGTCGGACGCCATTTCTCGCGTGAGCGACGCCAGCGCCGCTTTCGATGTCGCATAGGCCGCGCCCGCGAACGGATGCACGCGCGAACCGGCGATCGAGGTCACGTTCACCACCGAGCCCTTCGCGGCCTTCAACTGCTCGATCAGCCCGCGCGCCAGCATGATCGGCGCGAAGAAATTGACCTGGAACACCTGGTGCCACACTTCGGTCGGCGTGCCGATCGAACCCATGCGGCCGCCGCCGTCGCCTTTGGGCGAGATTGCCGCATTGTTGACCAGCGCGTGCAATTCGTTGCCATCGAGTTGCCGCTTGATCTCTTCGATGGCTTCCACGGTGTTGGCTTCGTCGGCGAGATCCACCTGGATGTGATCTTCCGGTCCCGCTTCCCACGGACAGTTCTCCGGAAACGGATGACGCGAACAGGTAATGACCCGCCAGCCGGCGGCGGAAAACCGCTTTACGGTGGCGTGGCCGATGCCGCGGCTGGCGCCGGTAAGCAGCAATGTGCGCCGCGGCTGATTGGTCTGCGTGTTCGGCATTGTCTGTTACGTGTTGCCCCCCGCGGCGCGCCTCGCGCCGGTGAATATTACGGATAGAGTTGCGTCTTGCGCCAGGATTTGCCCGGCGCTTCGCGAACGAACGCGACGCGGTCGTGCAGGCGGAACGGCCGCTCCTGCCAGAATTCGATTTGCAGCGGCATGATGCGATAGCCGGACCAGTAATCCGGCCGTGGTACGCTGCCGATGGCATACTTCGCAGCGTAAAGCGCGATGGCTTTTTCGAAGGCGAGGCGGCTTTCCAGTGGCCGTGATTGCTGACTCGCCCAGGCGCCGATCTGCGCCTGCTTCGGCCTGGTCGCAAAATAGGCGTCCGCTTCGGCGTCGCTCACGGGTTCCACGGTTCCCCGCACGCGCACCTGGCGGTTCGACGATTTCCAATGGAACACCAGCGCTGCCTTCGCGCGCGCGTCCAACTCCTGCCCCTTTTGGCTGTCCTTGTTCGTATAGAAGACGAATCCATGCTCGTCGAAGCCCTTCAGCAGCACCATCCGCGCGTTGGGCATGCCGTTTGCATCCACGGTCGCCAGCGTCATGGCGGTCGGGTCGCGCGGTTCGGCGGCCGTGGCGTCTTCCAGCCAGGCCGCGAACAGCCGAAATGGCTCGTCAGCGGCGGTGAAATCACCACTCGTTAACCAGGTCGGGTGTTCAATTGAGGCCGTGTCCGACATTCTCTGGAGCGCTCGTGTGACCCGGGGTCCGACCCGTCAGTGCCGTCGTCGCCTATATAATGGATCGCCGGGCCTGCGCCTATGGCGGGCGGGCGCCGTTATTGGCCTGCTGACGGTGGCGCTGGCCTCGGGCGGCTGCAGCATGTCCTACCAGCTCAGCTCCTATGACTTCGGTTCCATGTTCGGCGGCGCCTCCAAATCGAACGCCAGACCGGATGTCACCGGCTCTATCGGCTCGCGGTCCGGCGGCAAATCGGGCGCCAATACCGCCAACAAGCTGCCGCCCGAAGATGACCTTGCCTATGCCAAGGCTGCGGTCAGCAAGCTGCTGGCGCTGGGCCGCAAATACACGAGCCTGCCCTGGGAAAATCCCAGCACGGGCGCACGCGGCACCATCACGCCGATCACCTCGGCCTACAGCGGCGCCGGCGGCCAGACCTGCCGCGACTTCCTGGCGAGCTACCTCAAGGGCACATCGGAAGCCTGGCTGCAGGGTGAAGCCTGCAAGCACCGCAGCGGCCCCTGGCAGGTGCGATCGATGAAGCCCTGGAAGAGCTCCTGAAAGGGCGGCAGCCCTCCGGGATGGCCCGGAATTGAATAAAGGCCGCTGGAACCCCACATTAATCGCTGCACAACAGGCCTCCGGCATATAGCCGTAGGCGGGGGCTAAAGCATGATCCCGGAAAGCGGGTACCGGTTTTCGGAAACGACCATGCTCAAACAAGTCACGGAGAAAGGAACAGATGCGCGACCCCTACGAGGTTCTGGGGGTGTCGAAGGGTGCGAGCGAGGCCGAGATCAAGAGTGCCTACCGCAAGCTTGCCAAGAAACATCACCCCGACGCCAACAAGCACGACCCCAAGGCGGCCACGCGCTTTGCCGAGCTCAACGCGGCCTATGAGATCGTTGGCGACGATGAGAAGCGCAAGGCCTTTGACCGCGGCGAGATCGACGCCGAGGGCAAGCCGCGCTTCCAGGGCTTCGAGGGTTTCGGCGCGCATCCGGGTGGCGGTGGCTTCCGCGCCGGACCGGGCGGCGCGCACTTCGAGAGTTTCCGTTTCGGTCCTGACGGCTTTCAGCGTGCCGGCGGCGCCGGCGGTTTTCGCGGTGGCGGCGGCGGCTTCGAGGACGTTTTGCGCAACATGTTCGGCGGCGGCGGCGCGCGCGGTGCACATTTCGAGCCGGAGGACTTCAGCCCCGTCACCGGGCAGGACCTGCTCGCGTCGCTCACCATCAGCCTGCCGGACGCGGCGAAGGGCACCAGGGCCCGGGTGCACCTCCCCACCGGCAAGGATGTCGAGGTCAAGATTCCCGCGGGCATCGCGAGCGGCCAGCAGATTCGCCTGAAGGGGCAGGGGTGGCCGAGCGCGGGCGGCAGCCCGGGCGACGCACTCATCACGGTCACCGTGGCGGCGCATCCGCTGTTCAGGCCGGATGGTCACGACTTGCGGCTGGAGCTGCCCGTCACGCTTTACGAGGCTGTGCTTGGCGGCAAGGTGCGCGTGCCGACGCTCGACGGAGCGGTGGAATTGGCAATTCCCGCGGGCACCAGCTCGGGCCGCACCTTCCGGCTCAAGGGTAAGGGCCTCAAGCGCAAGGAAGCGGGGAAGGCCGTCACCGGCGACCTGCTTGCCACCGTGCGCATCATGTTGCCGGAAAAGGCCGACGACGAGCTGAAAGAGCTGATGCAGAAGCTGCGCGACGACGCGCCCTACGACCCGCGCAAGGACATGGGCTGAGCTTTTCCCGGACGCGGGGCAGCGTCCGGGAGAAGCCCTACGACTTCTTCGACGGCGATTTGTCCACCTGCTCGTAGACCGACTTCGCCACCGTCTCGAGTTGCGCGCGGCGGTCCGGCCCGCTCACCACATAGGCGATGTTATCGTCCACCCAGTAGACGGCGGCGAAGCGCTTGTCGCTCTTGAAGCGCAGCGCGGTCTCCGGCGCCGCATCGGCCTTGGCGCAGTAGACGGTGTAGCGCTCGCCCGACGGGCTCTCGTACATGTAGAAGGCGGATGCGCCGCTCGGGCCCGGCAGCAGCCGGCCGCCGACGAGCTTGAGGTTCATCGCGCTGAGATCCGGCACCTTCAGCCGGTAGCCGACCCGCTTCGACAGCCACTTGGTCATGTGGGCGCGTTCGGCGCCGGGCACCTCGACCGGGTGGCGCACCTCGACCACGTAGAGCTTGTGCGCTTCCAGTGCGTCGGCGGTGAGAGTACGGAAGCCGTTCGGTGGCGCCGCCACGGCGCCGTGCGCGAACCAGCCGGCGCCGCCGCCGATCAGGAAAGCCACCAGCGCCGCCGCCGCGGCACCCATCCATACCCGGCGGTTCATGCGCGCATAGCGCGCGAGATAATCGAGCTTGAGCCGTTCCGGCACCGGCTCTTCGGCGACCGCGCCGTAACGGGCGTGGATGCTTTCCGCTTGCGCGCGCCAGCCCGCGACCCGTGCCGCATCTTCCGGATGCGCGGCCAGCCACGCCGCCACTGCCTCCCGCCGCCTGGCCGGCAATTCGCCGTCCACGTAGGCATGCAGTTCGTCCTCGCTCACGGCTGTAAACGGGTCAGTCATGTCATTACGTCCTTCATTTCACGCGGTGCAGCGCCGGGCGCGCGCCGTCTAGATAGGCTTTGATCTGGCTGCGCGCGCGCGACAGCCTCGACATCACGGTTCCGATCGGCACGCCTTGCACCTCGGCGACTTCGCGGTAACTCAACCCCTCGAGCACCACCAGGAGCAGGGCATTGCGCTGATCGTCGACCAAGGTCGCCAGCGCCCGCTCGATATCGCGCTGGCCGGATTCCGGACCGGCGAAGTCTGGCGCGTCGTTGTCCTCGATCGGCGTCAGCGTCGGCCGCCGCGCCAGCGACCGCAGCCGGTTGCGGTTGAGATTGGTCAGGATTGTGTAGAGCCAGCTGCGCACTTCATCTCCTTGAAACAGGTGTTCCGACCGCAGCGCCCGCACCAGGGTGTCCTGCACCAGGTCGTCGGCGAGGTCTGCGTCCCGGGTCAGGGCGCGGGCGTAGCGGCGCAACGCCGGTATTGCCGCTTCGACTTTCTGTCTGAACGTCGCCACGCCGCCCCCTGATTCTGACCTGCAGCCGGCCTTCTTGTTCGCGTCGGTCCGACCGTCCTTCGTCGCGATAAACCCCGATACGGACGGTCATATTCCCGGAATGCAATTGATTTAACAAACCGGATGCGGGGACCGGCCCCTTGCTTGATGGCCCCAAGGCCCTGTGCCATACGAGGCGGCCGGCGCGGCCGGCCGATCGAGGAAGAAAATGGCGGAAAATGCGGGTTTGATGCGCGGCAAGCGCGGCCTGATCCTGGGCGTTGCCAACAACCGCTCCATCGCCTGGGGCGTGGCGCGCGCCTGCCATGAGCAGGGCGCCGACCTTGCCTTCACCTACCAGGGTGAGGCGCTCAAGCGCCGGGTCGAACCGTTGGCCGAGGAGGTGGATGGCCTGGTGGTCGGTCATTGCGACGTCACCGAACCGGAAACGCTGGATGCCGCTTTTGCCGCCGTGGAGCAGGCCTGGGGCTCGCTCGATTTTGTGCTGCACGCCATCGCGTTTTCCGACAAGGATGAGCTCGATGGCCGCTATGTCGACACCAGCGCCGACAATTTCAGCCAGACCATGTTGATCAGCTGCTATTCGTTTACGGCCGTGGCCCAGCGCGCCGAGAAGCTGATGACGAACGGCGGCTCCTTGCTTACGCTTACCTATTACGGCGCCGAGAAGTGGATGCCGCACTACAATGTCATGGGACTGGCCAAGGCCGCGCTCGAATGTTCGGTGCGTTATCTTGCCGCCGACCTCGGCATGAAGAACATCCGCGTCAATGCCATCTCGGCCGGGCCGTTAAAGACGCTGGCCGCCGCCGGAATCGGCGACTTTCGCTACATTCTGAAGTGGAACGAGTACAACACGCCGCTGCGCCGCAATGTCACGCTGGAAGATGTCGGCAAGACCGGCGTCTATCTGCTCTCCGACATGGCGAGCGGAGTGACGGGTGAAATCCATCACGTCGATGCCGGCTATCATATCGTGGGGATGAAGCACCCCGATGCGCCGGATATCTCGGTCAAGGACCAGTAGCCTGCCATCAGGCGTCGCGGTGCAAGGCCGGCTGGTGGTCCAGTCATGAGTGGCCATTGTCCGATGTCGCGGCCCGTTCTCTATTACGTCCGTCACGGCGAAACGGCCTGGAACGTCGAGGCTCGCTTGCAAGGCCGGCGGGACATTCCGCTCAATGAACGAGGCCGCGCGCAGGCTCGCCACTGCGGGAACGTGCTACGTGAACTTTTCGTGAGCAAGGGTATCGACCCTGCCGGTCCCGACTACGTTTCGAGCCCGTTGGGCCGCGCGCGCCAGACCATGGAATTGGCGCGTGGTGCCATGGGGCTTGCCATCGACGACTACAGGTTGGCGCAGGAGTTGACCGAGATTTCTTTCGGCGCGTGGGAGGGCTTCACAATTGCGGAAATGCGCTTGCGCGACCCGGAAGGTGTTGACGCCCGCGAGCAGGACAAATGGCATTTCCTGCCGCCGGGCGGAGAGAGTTACGAGGCTGTGTCGGCGCGCATGCGCGATTGGTATGCGAACCTCAGGCGCGACACGGTGGCAACCGCTCACGGTGGCACGGCGCGCGGGCTGATGGCGGCGCTCGGCATCGCCAGGCCGGCGGCGGCGCCACTCATCGATATCGAGCAGGGTGTGGTCTACGTGTTCGCGGGTGAGCATTTGACACGCTACGCCTGAGATGGCCGGCGAAGACCTTTTGATGTTTGGTCGCGTGGCATCGATACATACCGTTACAAAAGCAAAACGGCCGGACACAAAGTCCGGCCGTTTGAATGCGCCGAAGGCGCACGCAGGCAAAATTATTGCTTCTTCGCCGTCTTCTTTTTCTTGCTGGTCTTCTTTTTCGACGACTTCTTGGCCTTCTCCTTGGCCGAGAAGGTGGTGGCGTTCAGCTCGGACTTCTTCTCCGGCTTCTTCGTGGCCTTCTTCTTGGAGGCCTTCTTCTTCGACGACTTCTTGGCTTTTTTCTTGGCCGAGAACGTAGTGGCGTTCAACTCGGATTTCTTCTCCGACTTCTTCGTGGCCTTCTTCTTGGAGGCCTTCTTCTTCGACGACTTCTTGGCCTTTTGCTTGGCCGAGAAGGTGTCGGTCTTCACGACGCTGTTATTGACTGCCGGGGCCGCGAAGGTCGGCAGGCTGGTGGTCGCGAGGAAGCCGAGCGCGATCGCGACGGCAGTAAGCTTGCGCATTTTGCTAAGTCCTTGCTTGGTTTGTTGGCTTGGCAACGGGACTGGCGCTGATCATTTCTTAATCGGCCCCGATTGCGTTCCCTCACCAGAGGTTGCCGATTAGATACTGGCCGCGATGGCAGGCAATAAACGCCGCATAAATTTCGCGTATATCTCCATAACTTGGGAAAAGTAGCCCATACGTTGGTAAATCCCGACGCGGGCCGAATCCTGGTCCTGCGGGGCGTAGGAAAGGCGCGTTTCAAGCGCGAAGGGAGGCCTTCGCGACTGATTTGACCGCCGCCAAGGTGCGGGCTACCAAGCCCGCACTGGAGCTATCCCGAGAGCGCCCATCGCCGGTTTACCATGTCGTTCAACACCTTCGGCCATCTTTTCCGGTTTACCAGCTTCGGCGAAAGCCATGGGGCGGCGATCGGCTGCGTGGTCGACGGCTGCCCGCCGCGCATCCCGCTCGAGGCGGCCGACATCCAGGTTGAGCTCGACCGCCGCCGGCCCGGCCAGTCGCGCTTCACCACCCAGCGGCAGGAGCCGGACACCGTAAAAATTATGTCGGGCGTCTTCACCGACGAGGCGACGGGCCGCCAGGTCACTACCGGCACCCCGATCATGCTGCTGATCGAGAACGTCGACCAGCGTTCGAAGGACTATTCGGCCATCAAGGACAAGTACCGGCCCGGCCACGCCGGTTATACCTACGACGTCAAGTACGGCATTACCGACTATCGCGGCGGTGGCCGCGCCAGCGCGCGTGAGACCGCCGCGCGCGTTGCCGCCGGCGCTGTTGCGCGCAAGATCGTGCCCGGACTGAACGTGCGGGCCGCGCTGGTGCAGATGGGCCCGCATAAGGTCGATCGTTCGCGCTGGGACTGGGAGGAGGTCGGCAAGAATCCGTTCTTCTGCCCGGACCCGGTGCAGGCCAGGTTTTTCGAGGAATACCTCGACGGGATCCGCAAGGAAGGGTCGTCCATCGGCGCGGTGATCGAGGTGGTTGCCGAAGGCGCCCCGCCGGGCCTCGGCGCACCGATCTACGCCAAGCTGGACGGCGATCTGGCTTCGGCGCTTATGGGCATTAATGCGGTCAAGGGTGTCGAGATCGGCGACGGTTTTCTCACCGCCGAATTGCGCGGCGAGGATAACGCCGATGAAATGCGCAAAAATCCGGACTTGGGCAACGACGGCAAGCCGTTGTTCCTGTCCAACCACGCCGGGGGCATTCTCGGCGGTATCTCCACCGGGCAGGCCATCGTCGCACGCTTTGCGGTCAAGCCGACGTCGTCGATTCTGACCCCGCGCAAAACCGTCGACCGGTTCGGCAATGACACCGAAGTCGTGACAAGGGGCCGCCACGACCCGTGCGTCGGTATCCGCGCCGTGCCGATTGGCGAGGCCATGGTGGCGTGCGTGCTGGCCGATCACTATCTGATGCATCGCGGCCAGATGGGCGTGAATGCCGGCGAGGGGACGCCGTGGCCGTTCCCGTCCGGCACCTGAACATTGTCCCCGGGGTAGTCCGCGTGTCCGAGACCCACGCCAGAGTCGATGCGGCGATCAAGGCCTTCGCCAGGGGCGAAATCGTCGTCGTCACCGACGACGATGATCGCGAGAACGAGGGGGATCTGTTTGTCGCGGCCTCACTCTGCACGCCGGAGAAGATGGCCTTCATCATCCGTAATACGTCGGGCATTGTCTGCGCGCCGCTCGGCGTCGAGCATGCCCGCCGGCTGCATCTCGATCCCATGGTGGCGGAAAACGACGCGCCGCTCGGCACCGCTTTTACCGTGACAGTTGATGTGCGCCACGGTCTGACCACCGGCATTTCGGCGGAGGAGCGCTGCAACACCGTGCGCGCGCTCGCCAACGACAACAGCGGGGCTTCCGACTTCGTGCGCCCCGGCCATGTGTTTCCGCTGGTCGCGCGGCAGGGCGGAGTGTTGATGCGCTCCGGTCATACCGAGGCCTGCGTCGATCTCTGCCGGCTCGCCGGCCTGCCGCCGGTTGGCGTGTTGGCGGAGTTGATGACGGATGACGGCGCGGTGATGCGCGGGCCGGAGGTCGCCGCTTTCGCAGACAAGCACGGGCTGGCGCAGGTCTCGATCGCCGAACTGATTGCCTTCCGGCAGGCGCGCGACAAGCTGGTGGAGCGCGTCGGCGAATTTCATCTCGCCTCGGAGATCGGCGAACTCAAGGGCTACGCCTATGTCACGCCGTTCGACCGCGTCCACCACATGGCCTTCGTCTACGGTGACCTCGGCGACGGCAACAACGTGCCCGCACGTCTGCACCGCGCCGACGTGATCGGCGACGTGTTCGGCGGCGCCAAGCCGATCCGTACCGCGCTCGCGCGTTTCGAGCAGGAGGGCCGCGGTGTTATCATTTATTTGCGCGACGGCACTGCCGGCGTGCCGGTGTCGCAGATCCCGCAGGAGGACGCGACCGGCACCGAAGCCGCCCGCTCGCAGCAGTGGCGCGAGATCGGGTTGGGTGCGCAGATATTGAAAGACCTCGGCATTTCCTCGATCAGGCTGCTGGCTTCCAGCAAGCGCACCTATGTGGGCTTGAGCGGTTTCGGCATCGAAATCGTCGAAACCGAAACAGAAAAATAGCCGCGCGTAACCCGGCGTAGCCGCCTTTATTTTGCCCCGGATACCATGCCAGCCTTTCGCCACCCTTCGGGGAGAGCGAAATCGATGGGGCGACCTGGTTTTTCACGGTTTTTGGGCGGCGCTTTCGCCGCTGTCCTCGTGGCAGGCTTAGGCTTTAGCGTTGTCGGCTGGGCAGCCCCGCCGTTGGCCCGGTTTGCCGACACCCGGCCCAACGCGATTGCGGTCGACGTCGAACTGGTGCTGGCGGTCGACATCTCCTATTCGATGGATCCCGACGAGCAGGCCTTGCAGCGCGAGGGCTATCGGCTGGCGCTGACGTCCAGGGAATTCCTGCAGGCCCTGCGCGAGGGCGGTCACGGCAAAGTCGCCATCACCTATATCGAGTGGGCGGGCGCGTACGACCAGCAGGTTGTCGTGCCATGGCGGCTGATCGAAGGTCCGGAATCGGCTGATGCGGTGGCCGCCGAGATCGGAAATGCGCCATACCGGCGCGCATCCCGCACCTCGATATCCGGCGCCCTGAAATTTGCCAGTTCCCTGTTCGAGACCAGCGGCTACCGGGGTTTGCGTCGTGTGATCGACGTGTCAGGTGACGGTCCCAACAACAGCGGCCTGCCGGTGGTGCCCATGCGCGACGACGCCCTTGCGAAGGGCATTGTCATCAACGGCCTGCCGCTGATGCTCAAGCGTCCCTACCGCGGCATGATGGATATCGGTCAGCTCGACTGGTACTACGAAGATTGCGTCATCGGCGGGCCCGGCGCCTTCGTCATTCCGGTGCGCGACCGCTCGCAATTCATCGAGGCGACACGCAACAAGCTGGTGCTCGAAATCGCCGGCCGCACGCCCGGGGCGCGGGTCGTTCCTGCCTCTGCGAAGAACCCTCGCATGCCCTGCACGATCGGCGAGACGATGTGGCAGCAGCGCTGGGGAACCGACGATCCGTGACCGGTGTCCCGAATCCGAAGTTCGTCGGCTTGTTTGGCGTGCCCTGTACGAACTCCGGATTTAAAACGACACTGGAAATTTATCATTGTGGTGCGGCTTTGGATTTGAAGTTCGTTTGCGCTCGCTGCAAGCAGTGTAACGAATTTCAGATCCACCGCACTAGCGCGAAAGCTTCGCAACGATCTCCACGTGGTGCGAATAGCGGAACTGGTCGACCGGCGTGATCTGGTCCACCTGGTAGCCGCCGTCGACCAGGTGCCGCGCATCGCGCGCGAAGGTGTTCGCGTTGCAGGACACCGCCACAACGGTGCGCACGCCGCTTTTCGCGAGTTCCTGCGCCTGGCGTTCGGCGCCCTGGCGCGGCGGGTCGAACACCACGGCATCGTAGCCTTTCAGTTCGCTCGCCATCAGGGGCCGGCGGAACAGGTCGCGCGTCACCGCTTCGATCGGCTTCAGGCCGGTCGCGCCGGCCGCAGCCTTGTTGAGCGCATCGATCGCGTCCGCTTCGCTGTCGGCGGCGAAGACCCGCGCGCTCTCGGCGAGCCTCAGGGCAAATGGTCCGATGCCGGCGAACAGGTCGGCGACGCGTCTGGCCTTGCCGACATGTCCGGTCACCAGGCGCGCCAGCGTCTCTTCGCCCAGCGCGGTCGCCTGCAGGAAGGCGCCCGGCGGCAGCGGCACTCCGGCGCGGCCGACGTTCATGACCGGAGGTCGGGTTTGCGCCACCAGTTCGCCGTGCCGCGTCAGCCGCGCGAGCTTGTGCGTTTGCGCAACGCGTGCCAGCGCCGCCATGCGTTCGGGAGTCAGCTTGCCCGAGCCGCGCACGTCGACATCAAGACCTGAATCGGTCGCTGTCGCCTGGATGTCGAGTGGCTTCTCGGCGCGTTGCAAGACCTCCGCGATTGCCCAGGCAACATTGATGGCGCGGTTGAGCCCGGGCGCCAGGATCGGGCATTCGTCGATGGCGATCACATGATGCGCGCGCGGTGCGGTGAATCCCACTTCCAGGACGTCATGGGTGCCGCGCCGCGCATGTAGCACCGCGCGGCGGCGGCCCTCGCCATGGGCATCGATCAACGCTGCAAGCGGAGCTACCAGGCCCTGTTGCTCCAGCGCCTCGGCCACCAGCCCGCGCTTCCACAGGCGATATTCGGCCGGCGACCAGTGCTGCAGCGCGCAGCCACCGCACTGGCCGAAATGCTTGCAGACTGGTGTCGCGCGTTCGCGGCTCGGCTTGTCAACATGCAGCAAATGGCGCCGGTCGGGATGGCCGGCGACGCGCTCGACCGTCACCGTCTCGCCCGGCAGGGAGTAAGACACATAGATCGGCCCCGCCGGCGTTTGCGCCACGCCGTCGCCACGGTGGCCGAGGCCGATGATGGAAATCTGCTCAGTCACGCGCCGCCCCCAGAAGAAACTCCACATTGCCGTCGCCGCCGGCAATGGGCGAGGGGATGATGCCGGCGACTTGCCAGCCGAGCGAGGTGACAAGGGCAGCGATGGCATCGCACACGGCCCTGTGCACGGCGACGTCGCGCACGATGCCTTTCCTGATCGCCTCGCGGCCGGCTTCGAATTGCGGCTTGATCAGCGCGACCAGTTGTGCGGGCGTTGTTGTCAGAGCAGTCGCCGAGGGTAACACCTGCTTCAATGAGATGAAGCTCACGTCGATGGTGACCAGATCGGGCACCGGATCGAACTTATCGGGCCTGAGCGTGCGAATATCGGTGGCCTCCAGCGACACCACCTCCGGCCGCGCGCGCAGGCTCTTGTGAAGCTGTTCGCGTCCGACATCTATCGCATAGATGCGGCTTGCGCCCCGTTCCAGCAGCACCTCGGTAAAGCCGCCGGTCGAAGCGCCGACATCGAGACAGACGCGGCCTTTCGGTTCGAAACCGAAATGGTCGAGCGCGGCGACAAGCTTCAGGCCGCCGCGCGACACATAGGGATGTGCGGGCGCTGCGTCGATCGCGGCGTCAGTTGCGATTTCTTCCGATGCCTTGCGAACAATGACGCCATTGGCGCTGACCAGCCCCGCGGCAATCGCCGCCTGCGCCTTCGCGCGGCTGTCGAACAGCCCGCGCTGGAGCAGCAGTCGATCGGCGCGGCAGCGGGGTGGGGTTGTCACCGATACTTTTCCCGGGCGCAGCGCACCGTGCAACAGTGCGCTGCAGAGCCGGGATCGTTCCAGCATGATCCTGTCGGCATCACCGCGCCAGTTGTTCGGACAGATCGAGCCATTGCGGGTTTGACCTCTCGATCAATGCAACTTTCCACGCTCGGCGCCAACGCTTCATGGTCCGCTCGCGCGCCCGCGCCTCGAGGATGGAAGCATATTCCTCGAAATAGACCAAATTCGTGGCGCCGTAGTTGCCGGTGAAGCCGGGAACAGCCTTGCCTTTGTGTTCGCCCATACGCCGGGCCAGGTCGTTCGTTACCCCGATGTAGAGCACGCCGTTGCGACGGTTGGTGAGGATGTAAACGAAAAATCGGCTTGCAATCATGCAGCGCGTCTTTCGTTGAAGGCACGTTCTGAAACGATCCCGGGTCGGCAGCGCATCACTGCGTGCTGCGCTGCGCCCGGGAAAAGTATCAATCGGCGCGCTGACGACCTTAGGCCAACTTCGCCGCCGCGTCGGCGGCTTCCTTGCCGAGTGCTTCGAACACCTTTGCGACAATGCCCTTTGTGTCGAGACCGGCGGCCGCATACATGGCGGCCGGCGAATCCTGGTCGATGAAGGTATCCGGCAGCACCATGCTGCGCACCTTCAGGCCGCGGTCGAGAACGCCGTTCTCGGCGAGCGCCTGCAGTGCGAACGAGCCGAAGCCGCCTATCGATCCTTCCTCGATGGTGATGAGCACTTCGTGTTCACGCGCGAGCCGCATCAGGAGATCGACGTCCAGCGGCTTGGCGAAGCGGGCGTCGGCCACCGTGGTCGACAGGCCATAGGCGCCGAGTTCCCTGGCCGCGGTCAGGCATTCCGCCAGCCGCGCGCCGTAGGAAAACAGCGCCACCTTGTTGCCCTCGGCCAGCACGCGGCCTTTACCGATTTCGAGCGGCGCGCCTTCTTCCGGCATCGCCACGCCGGTGCCTTCACCGCGCGGATAGCGCACCGCGCTCGGAGCGTCGTCGATCGCGACCTGCGTCGCCACCATGTGCACGAGTTCTGCTTCATCAGCAGCCGCCATCAGCACGAATCCGGGCAGGCAGCCGAGATAGGCGGTGTCGAACGCGCCGGCGTGGGTGGGGCCGTCGGCGCCGACCAGGCCGGCACGGTCGAGTGCAAAGCGCACCGGCAGTTTCTGGATGGCGACATCGTGCACCACCTGGTCGTAGCCGCGCTGCAGGAAGGTCGAATAGATCGCCGCGAACGGCTTGTAGCCCTCGGTTGCGAGACCCGCTGCAAAGGTCACCGCGTGCTGCTCGGCGATACCGACGTCGAAGAATCGCCTGGGGAATTCCTTCTCGAACAGATCGAGCCCTGTGCCGGACGGCATGGCCGCGCTGATGGCGACGATCTTGTCGTCCTTCTTGGCTTCCTTCACCAGGCTCTGCGCGAACACCTTGGTGTATTGCGGCGCCTTGGGTTTTGATTTCACCTGTGCGCCGGTGGCGACGTCGAACTTGACCACGCCGTGATACTTATCGGCAGATTGCTCTGCCGGGGCGTAGCCCTTGCCCTTCTGCGTGACCACGTGGACCAGGATCGGGCCGGTTTCGCTGTCGCGTGCGTTACGCAACACCGGCAGCAGGTGGTCAATGTTGTGGCCGTCGATCGGCCCGACGTAATAAAAGCCGAGCTCCTCGAACAAGGTGCCACCGGTCAGCATGCCGCGCGCGAACTCCTCGGCGCGGTTGGCGCGCTGCTCGATGAATTTCGGCATCTTGTGGGCGAGCTGTTTGCCGATGTCACGCAGCGTCCGGTAGGCCTTGCCCGAGATCAGTCGCGCCAGATACGCCGACATGGCGCCGACCGGCGGCGCGATTGACATGTCGTTGTCGTTGAGCACCACGATGAGCCGCTCGTCACGCGCCCCGGCGTTGTTCATGGCCTCATAGGCCATGCCCGCCGACATGGCGCCGTCGCCGATCACGGCGATGACGTTGTTCTTCTTGCCGTCGAGGTCGCGCGCCACTGCCATGCCGAGGCCGGCGGAGATCGAGGTCGAGGAATGCGCGGCGCCGAACGGATCGTATTCGCTCTCGGCGCGCTTGGTGAAGCCGGAGAGGCCGCTGCCCTGGCGTATGGTGTGGATGCGGTCGCGCCGGCCGGTGAGGATCTTGTGCGGATAGGCCTGGTGGCCGACGTCCCAGATCAGCCGGTCATCGGGGGTGTCGAAGACGTAGTGCAGCGCCACTGTCAATTCCACGACCCCGAGTCCGGCGCCGAGATGGCCGCCGGTCCTGGCGACGGCCTCGATCATCGTCCAGCGCACTTCGTCGGCGAGCTGCTTGAGCTGCTCGGGTGACAGGTTCTTCAGGTCGGCGGGAACGTGAACACGGTCGAGCAGGGGGGTCTTGGTGGGAGTCTTGGACGGTTCGTGCAAAACACACTCCGGAAATAGACGTCAGGGCCGGCAATGGTGGGGTATGGGCCCCCTGGAACCTGGCAGCATAATCATACAAAGGGCAGTCCAGGCAATTCCAAGGCGCGGGCGGTACCATTTGAGGGCAAAGAGGGCGCCTGGGCGCTGCCACCGCCGCACGGTTGCGCCTTGCAGGCCCGCGGCCGAAGCTCAATCCACGTCCAGCGGTTCGGTGCCCGTCGGCTTCCCGGCGGCGTTCAGTGTGATCTTCTCCACCCGCGCCTCGGCCTGACGCAGCAGCTCCTCGCAGCGCGCCTTCAGCGCCTCGCCGCGTTCGTAGATCGCCACCGATTCCTCGAGCGGCACCTTGCCTTCCTCGAGCCGCTTCACGATCGTTTCCAGTTCCTCGATCGCCTGCTCGAAAGGCATCTTCCTGATATCGGTCTTGTTGTCGGCCATTGCGTCCGCGTCCAGGGAATCGTGGGGCGACCATAACCGGGATCAGCGCCCGCGGCCAACCTTCCGCCGCCAGCGCCAGGCGCCGCCAGCCGCGATCCATCCGCGCGGCAGCACCCGCGGCAGCAGGCTGATCATCCGGTTGGGCTTGCCGGGCACCACCACGCGGTGGCCTCCCATCATGCCGGCATAGCCGTCGCGCGCCACCCGTTCCGCGGAGCGGACGAGGAATGACGGGAAATAGTTGGGCGGAAAACCGCCCAGGTCGAAGAAATCGGTTTCGATCGGGCCCGGGCACAGGGCGCACACCCGTACGCCGTCGGCACCGAGTTCCTGGTGCAGCGCCTCGGTCAAGGAGATCACATAGGCCTTGGTGGCGTGATAGACCGCCAGCCCCGGCCCCGGCAGGAAACCGGCGGTGGAGGCGACGTTGAGGATGCCGCCGCGGTGACGCGTCACGCTGTCGATGAAGCGCAGGCTGAGATCGGTCAGTGCGCGTACATTGAGGTCGATCATCCTGAGCTGATCGCCGACGGCGATTGCCGCCGCTTCGCCGAACAGTCCGAAGCCGGCATTATTGACCACGAAGTCCGGCTCCAGCCCGCGCGCGGCAAGCTGATCGGCGAGTGCCACGACGCCCGCCGGCGTAGCGAGGTCGGCGGTGATCACCTGCGGTCGGGTGCGGCCGGTGGCGGCGATTTCGTCGGCAAGCGCATTGAGCGGCGCCTCCCGCCGCGCGGTCAGCACCAGGGCGTGGCCGTGGCGGGCAAACTCGCGGGCGAGCGCGGCGCCGATGCCGGACGAGGCACCGGTGACGAGGCAGATGGGCCCAACGGGTGACATAAGCTGGTGAATGCTCGACAATCGCGATAAAGGCAAGCGCACATGTAAGGGCGTGGAGAGTCGAGAAATATGGCCGACTTGACCGACAAGATCGTACTGGTGACGGGCGCGGGCGGCGCCATCGGCTCCGCAGCGGTGACGGCCATCCGCACCGCTGGCGGCACCGCAATCGCCGCCGATCTGAAGGGTGGTGCGGGCATCGATGCCGAACTCGACGTCACGAGCGAAGCCGGCTGGCAGGGCCTTGTCGCTCAGATAGAACGCAGCCACGGCCGCCTCGACGGGCTGCTCAACGCCGCCGGCATCGCCAGTGTCGCCAATGTGGAGAAGGCCAGTTTCGCCGACTGGCGGCGTGTGCTGTCAGTCAATCTCGACGGTACGTTTCTCGGCTGCAAATACGCCTTCCCGCTCTTGCGCAAAGAGGGCGGGTCGATTGTCAACCTGTCCTCGGTCCTCGGGCTGATCGGCAGCGCCAACCTTCCCGCCTACAGCGCCTCCAAGGGCGGCGTGTCGCTGCTTACCAAATCGGCGGCGCTGTACGGCGCGCGCTACAAGCCGCCAGTGCGCTGCAACGCCGTCTGCCCCGCCTTTATTGAAGGCCCGATGGTCGATGGCATTGCGGAGGGCACGCGTGACCCTGATACCGTGAAGCAGCGGCTCTCCAACGACATTCCGCTCGGCCGCCTGGGTGCGCCGGAGGAAGTGGCCAAGCTTTGCGTTTATCTGTTGTCGGACGACGCTTCCTTCATCACCGGCGCCGACGTGCCGATCGATGGCGGGCTGACGGCGAGGTGAGTTTTACGGTCATTTCGGGACACGCGCGCAGCGCGTGAACCGGAATCCACATGCAGTCCCGGAATGGTTGTCTGGATTTCGGGTTCGACGCTTCGCGTCGTCCCGGAATGACGAATATGGGTGGCGCAGCGAACTCACCCCCGCATCAGCGCCAGCACGTGCGCTGCCGCCGAGCGTGAAAGCCCCTGCAGGTCGTAGCCGCCTTCCAGCATCGATACGATGCGTCCTTTGGCGCTGTCGTCGGCGATTTCCATCAGCTTCCGCGTTACCCAGGTATAGTCGGCCTCCACGAGGTTGAGGTTGGCGAGCGGATCGCGGGTGTGGGCGTCGAAGCCGGCGGAGATTACGATCAGATCCGGCTTGAAGCCCTTGAGTCGCGGCAGGATCGTCGTCTTCATCGCCTCGCGAAAGGCATCGCCGCCGTCGCCGGCCGAAAGCGGTGCATTGACGATGTTGTTGAAGTCGCCGCGCTCACTCACCGCGCCGGTGCCGGGATAGAGCGGCATCTCGTGGGTCGAGCAATACATCACGCTCTTGTCGGCCCAGAAGATATCCTGGGAGCCGTTGCCGTGATGAACGTCGAAATCGACGATCGCCACCCGTTCGGCGCCGTGCTTCTTCTGCGCGTAGCGCGCCGCGATGGCCGCGCTGTTGAACAGGCAGAAGCCCATCGGCCGTGCCCTTTCGGCATGATGGCCGGGCGGGCGCACCGCGACGAAGGCGTTTGTCGCCTTGCCGCCCATCACCTCGTCGACGGCGAGCGCGCCGCCGCCGGCCGCGCGTAGCGCCGCCTCGAGACTGCCGGACGACATCGAGGTGTCGGCGTCGAGCCGCACCATGCCTTCGTCGGGAGAAGCATTGCGGATGGCATCGACGTAATCGGCCGGGTGGCAAAGCGTGACAATGTCCGGTTCCGCCATAGGCGCCTGTTCACGCGCCAGCGTCTGGAAGCGCTCGTCCTCGAACGCCTGCTCGATGGCGCGCAGGCGGTCGGGCCGCTCCGGATGCCCCGGCGGGGTCAGATGGTTCAGGCAGGCGGGATGGGTAATGTAGAGGGTCGTTGACATGGCCCGATTCTAACGCGGGCGGGCCGGGCGGCGCAAACACCTCTGTCGTCCCGGTCTGCGCTGGTGTCGTTCCGCTCTCTCTGTTGTCGTCCCCGCGCAGGCGGGGACCCATACGCCGTGCGCCCTCGATGGACTGCGGCGTATGGGTCCCGGCTCGCGCTCGCTGACGCTCGCTTGGCCGGGACGACAGACAGCCTGCTATCCCTTCGCTGCCAGACTCACCCCCTCCGGCGGCGGTATGTCCTCCGGCACGAAGAAATCGCTCTCCAATGGCTGGCCGGGATCGGCGCGATACTGGTCGAAATCGGAGACGCCTTCGGCGGCCAGGAAATTGTCGTCGATCAGGAAATTGCCTGTGAAGTTCCTGTCCTTTGCGAAAAGGCGACAGGCAGCATCCGCCAATATTGCCGGCGTGCGCGAACGCCGCATCACCTCGTCGCCCCCGAGCAGATTCCTGATCGCGGCGGTGGCGATGGTCGTGCGCGGCCACAATGCGTTCACCGCCACCTTGCCGCGCAGCTCGCCGGAGAGGCCCAGCACCACCAGGCTCATGCCGAACTTGGCCATGGAATAGGCGGTGTGGGGCGCGAACCATTTCTCCTTCATGTCGAGCGGCGGCGAGAGCATGAGTATATGCGGGTTTGCCGCCTTCAGCAGATGCGGAATGGCGTATTTCGACACCATGAAAGTACCGCGCGTGTTGATCTGATGCATCAGGTCGAAGCGTTTCATGTCGGTCTGCGTGACCGGCGTCAGCGAGATCGCACTGGCATTGTTGACCACGATATCGATGCCGCCGAAATGTGCGGCCGTTTTGTCAATCGCGCTTTTCACCGCTTCCTCGTCGCGCACGTCGACGGCGAGCGGCAGCGCCTTGCCGCCGGTCTTTTCGATCTCCGCGGCCGCGGTGTGGATGGTGCCTTCGAGTTTCGGGTGCGGCTCCACCGTCTTGGCGGCGACGGCGATATTGGCGCCGTCGGCGGCCGCTTTGAGCGCGATGGCCAGCCCGATTCCGCGCGAGCCGCCGGTGATGAAGAGTGTCTTTCCCTGCAGCGACATCGTGACCCTCGCAAAGTTTCGCCGCGCTTCTTATCTCAAGACCATAGCGGCATTTCTGCGCCGCCGTCAGTGTTCTTCTTCAAGCCCTGGAGAGGTCCGCCATGCAACTTTCCGGCATCCATCACCTCACCGCGGTGTCCGCCGATGCGCCCGGCAATTTGCACTTCTACACACGGGTTATGGGCCTGCGGCTCGTGAAGAAGACGGTCAACCAGGACGACGTCTCGGCTTATCACTTGTTCTATGCCGACGGCGTCGCCGCGCCCGGCACCGACATCACCTTTTTCGATTTTCCCACCAGGCCGGAAAAGCGCGGCAACAACGCCGTCACCCGCACAGGCTTTCGCGTGGACGGTGAGGCCTCGCTCGCATGGTGGCACGCGCGGCTGAAGGTGCAGGGCGTCACGGTGGGCGACATCGTCCAGCGCGAGGGCCGGGTGACCCTCGATTTCGAAGATCCGGAAGGCCAGCGCCTGGCGCTCGTCGACGACGGCGGCGTTGGCGAGGCCCACACCTGGGAGAAGAGCCCGGTGCCGGTCGAGCATCAGATCCGGGGCCTCGGGCCCATCGTCATGACGGTGCCCGAGCTGCAGCCGACCGCGCAGGTGCTCACCGGCGTCATGAACATGGAGGAGGAGCGCGATTATCCGCACCCGGAATTGAACAGCGCGGGAGTGCATGTGTTCCGGATGAACGGCGAGGGGCCGGGCGCGGAACTGCACGTCGCAGTCCGTCCCGATCTGCCGCGTGCCCGTCCCGGCGCCGGCGGTGTCCACCACGTCGCCTTCCGGTCGCGCGACGAGGACTACGAAGCCTGGGCCGACCGCCTGAAGCTGATGCGCATCCCGAACAGCGGCAAGGTCGACCGATACTGGTTCCGCTCGCTCTATTTTCGTGAGCCGGGCGGTGTGCTGTTCGAGATCGCCAGCGACGGACCGGGCTTTGCGGTCGACGAGCCGATCGAGCGGCTCGGTGAAAGTCTGGTGTTGCCACCGTTCCTGGAAGCACGTCGGGCGGAAATCGAGGCCGGTTTGAAGCCGTTGTGAAGCTTATTCCGGTGTCGTCCCGGCGAAGGCGGGGACCCGGCAAATACCGGGAGCGCCGTGATTACTGGATTGCCCGCCTTCGCGGGCCATGACACCGCGGTGCATGCAGAGAAGGACGATGGAATCGGATGGCGCGTGTCTCGCCAACGATGGACTCACAAGTTGCGTGAATTCCGGGTCCACCACAATAAGTCCATGACATCAGAGAGAATTTCCTCTGGACGACTCAGCCGGGCTTTTTTACCTCTCAACGGGGGAGGACTGATTCGTCATGCCGCAACCGTTGCTGAAGCCTGGGTCGTTCAACGTCGCGCAGGCTTTCACCCAGGCGCTGCAATTCCACGAGCGCGGGCAGATCGATCAGGCCGAACCGCTCTACGCACAGGTCTTGGCCGAGCGCCCTGATCATTTCGACGCCCTGCAAATGATGGCGCTGGTCAAGCTCGCCAGGGGCAATGCTGCCGAGGCGCTCAATCTTGTATCCGCCGCCATGCGCGTTCGCGCACCCTCACCGAAAGTGCTGCTCAATCACGGTCTCATCCTCAATGCGCTGGAACGCCATGAGGAGGCGCTCGAAAGCTTCGACCGTGCGCTCAAGCTGAAATCGAAATATGCCGAGGCGCACAATAATCGCGGCGCGGTGCTGACCGCGCTTCACCGCTACGACGAGGCGCTCGAAAGCTACCGCAAGGCGGTCATCAACAAGCCGAATTACGCCGAGGCGCACTACAATCGTGGCAGTCTGCTGCGCACGCTCGGGCGTTACGACGAAGCCCTGGTGAGTCTCGACCGCGCGCTTGCGCTCAACCCAAACTACGTCAAGGCGCACAACAACCGTGGCGCTGTGCAGGAGGCGCTTGATCAGCTGGACTCAGCGCTGGCGAGCTATCAGCGCGCGCTGGACATCGACCCGGCCTTTGGCGAAGCCGCCGACAATCTGGGGCGCCTCCTGGTCCTGCTCAACCGTTTCGACGAGGCGCGCGCCGCCTTCGAGCGCCAGTTGGAACACGACCCGAACAACGCCGAGGCGTGGTACCGGCACGGTACCATCCTGGTCGAGCTCAATCGCAATGACGAGGCGCTCGCCGATTTCCAGCGCGCGCTGACGCTCAGGCCTGATTATCCCGAAGCGCGTTTTGCGGACTGCATGGCCGAACTGCCGATCGTCTACGAAACCGCGGAGGAGATCCCGCGCCGGCGCGCGGCCTATGAGCGCAAATTGCGCGCGCTTGCCAATGACGTCGCGGCGGGCAAGCTTGCCGGTGACCTGTGCGCGGCGATCACGCCGCGCCAGCCGTTCCTGCTCGCCTACCAGGCCATGAACGACCGCGAACTGCAAAGCGTCTATGGCGGCATGGTTTCGGGCATCGTCGCGCAGGAATTCCCGGCCGCATCCATGCCGACGCCACCGGCGCCCGGCGAGCCGCTGCGCATCGGCGTGGTCAGCAGCTTCTTCTATCTGCATTCCAACTGGAAGATCCCGATCAAGGGTTGGCTGAGCCAGCTCGATCGCTCGCGCTTCAGGATCTTCGGCTACTATCCGGGCACGGTGCGCGACGCCGAGACCGATGTCGCGGAAGACATCTGCGACCGGTTCGTGCAGCGCGTTCTCGACATCGAGGGCTGGCGCCGCGAGATCCTGCTCGATGCCCCGCATGTGCTGATCTATCCCGGCCTGCTGATGGATACGGTGTCGGTGCAGCTTGCCGCCCAGCGGCTGGCGCCGGTGCAATGCACGTCCTGGGGCCATCCGGAAACGAGCGGCATCGATACGCTCGACTACTTCCTGTCGAGCGATCTGATGGAGCCGCCCGGCGCCGACGCGCTCTACACCGAGAAACTGGTGCGGCTGCCGAACCTGTCGATCTATTACGAGCCGGTCGATCTCGGCGCCGTCGATTCCAGCCGCGCCCGGCACGGCCTGCGCACCGACGCCGCCGTGTTCTGGTGCGGCCAGTCGCTCTACAAATACCTGCCGCAGCACGACGAGGTGTTCGCGCGCATTGCCGAACAGGCGCCGCACAGCCAGTTCGTGTTCATCAGGCACCACGGCGGTCCGCGCGTTACCGAGGTGGTGCGCGAGCGATTTGCACGGGCCTTCGCCGCGCGCGGTCTCGATGTCGGGCGCCACTGCGTGTTCCTCGATCGCCTGAGCCAGAGCGAATTCGCCGGCGCCATCGGCCTCTGCGACGTGTTCCTCGACAGCCTGGACTGGTCAGGCTGCAACTCGGCGATCGAAAGTCTGCCGAACGCCTTGCCAATCGTCACACTGCCGGGCGCCTTCATGCGCGGCCGCCACAGCGCGGCCATCCTCGACATGATGGGCGTGACCGAGACCATCGCGCGCGATCTCGACGACTATGTCGCCATCGCCGCGCGGCTCGCCAATGCGCCGGAAGAACGGCTCAGGATCAGCAACCGCATGGGCGCAGCCAGGGACAAGATCTACGGCGACCGCGCCTGTGTCACTGCGCTCGAAAATTTTCTTGAAAATGCGGTGCGTTCCACCGCCTGACCCTATTCGGCCAGCGCCGCGTCGGCCTGCATGATGCTTTCGGCGCCATCGATGACGCTGCGCTCCAGTCCCGACGCCTGCACCGCGATATTCTCGGCAAAGAAGCGCGCCAGCGCCGTGCGGCCGGCGCCGTCCGCGCCCTCGCGCAGCGCCGCGAGCGCCTGCCCGGCCAGCAGGCAGCCGCCGGCGGCGTTGCCGAACAGCCGCAAGTAGGGCGTGGCGCCGGCGAGCGCAGCTTGGGAACCCTTCTGCGCCAGCAGCCATTGCGTCGCCCGGTCGAGGCAGTCGATGGCTTCGTTCAGGCGTGCGGCGGTTGCGCCGAAGCCTGGCGCGTTGCTCGCCTTCACCTCGGCGACCGTTGCGCGCAGCTCGTCGAGATAAAGCGCGACGGTGCGGCCGCCTTCCAGCGGCACCTTGCGCGCCACCAGATCGAGCGCCTGGATGCCGTTGGTGCCCTCGTAGATCGCGGCGATGCGGGCGTCGCGGTAATGCTGGGCGGCGCCGGTTTCCTCGATAAAGCCCATGCCGCCGTGCACCTGCACGCCGAGCGAGGCCACCTCGATGCCGATGTCGGTGGAGTACGCTTTCGCCACCGGCGTCAGCAGCGAGGCGCGCTCGTTTGCCGCCTTTCGCGCGGCCTCGTCCTTGCCGCGCAGCGAGCGGTCGATGGCGACGCCGGTCTGGTAACAGATCGCGCGCGCCGCGCCGGTCATCCCGCGCATGGTGAGCAGCATGCGCTTGACGTCGGGGTAATGAATGATCGTGCCGGCTGCGCCCTGCTTGCGCTCGCGCGCGTAGGCCAGCGCCTGCTGCAAGGCGCGCTCGGCGATCGCCACCCCCTGCAGGCCGACTGCCAGCCGCGCCCGGTTCATCATGGTGAACATGCAGGCCATGCCCTTGTGCTCCTCGCCGATGAGATAGCCGGTGGCGCCGCCGTGATCGCCATAGACCATGGTGCAGGTGGGCGAGGCATGGATGCCGAGCTTGTGCTCGACCGAATGGGCGCGCACGTCGTTGCGCGTGCCGTCGGGCAGGAACTTGGGGATCAGGAACAGCGAAATGCCCCTGATGCCGGGCGGCGCGTCGGGCAGGCGGGCCAGCACGAAGTGGATGATGTTGTCGGTGAGGTCGTGCTCACCATATGTAATGAAGATTTTCGAGCCGGTGATGCGGTAGCTGCCGTCGGGAGCGCACTCCGCCCTGGTGCGCAGTGCGCCAACGTCGGAGCCGGCCTGCGGCTCGGTGAGCTGCATGGTGCCCATCCATGCGCCGGTGGTGAGCTTTTCGAGATAGCGCTGCTTGAGATCGTTGCTACCGTAGGCGTTGAGCGCGTCGACCGCCGCCATGGTCAGCACCGGTCCGATGCCGAAGGCCATGGAGGCCGAATTCCACATCTCGATGCAGGCGGCGTTGAGCGCGTGCGGCAGGTCCTGGCCGCCGAAATTAGGGGACCCGGCGAGCCCATTCCAGCCAGCGGATGCCCACGATGTGTAGGCCTCCTTCCAGCCCGGCGGCGTGGTGACCGCGCCATCACTGAACGGCGTACCAAACTTGTCACCGACGCTGTTCAGCGGCGCGATCACGTCGGACGCGAAACGGCCGGCCTCCGCCAGCACGCTGTTGACGGTTTCCTCGTCGAGGTCGCCGTAGAGTCCTTCGGCCAGCGCCGGTTTCAGGCCGGCGGCGTGCAGAAGCGCGAAGGCGATGTCGGAAACGGGGGCACGGTAGGTCATAAACGCCAATCTAGCGGGGGCAGGGAGCCGGTCAACGCGGCCCGAAACTTGCTCATTTCACCGCCGAAAGCGGCCCGCGCCGCAGCCGTTGATCGGGCGCGGGCGCGCCGTTATGGTCCGCCCGCCTGCGGCCGAATCCCCGCGGGTTCCCGGCACATTGGGGCGTAGCCAAGTGGTAAGGCACCGGATTTTGATTCCGGCATTCCCTGGTTCGAATCCAGGCGCCCCAGCCAGGCACGACGCGCGATCTAGCCGGTGGCCGCACGGCCGGGCCGTTCTGCCGAATCCGCGACGTCGACAATGCCTCCTGTCCTGGCCGACTGCACGGCCGCGTCGAACACGGCCATGCCGTGCAGCACGTCGTCGATCCCGACCGGGTAGGGGCGCCGATCGCGGATGCAGCGGGCGAATTCGACCAGCTCGGCGTTGAGCATGTCGAACCCGGGATAGTCGGTGATCTCGTCCGGCGGCGCGGTCACCGGCCCGGTGGGCGCCTGCTGCGACACCGGCACGAACCGCACCTGCTGCAGCGAGGCGCCGCGCACCTCGGCGAGACCACGCGTGCCGTAGGTGGTGAAGCTGAAACTGGTGGCGGTGGAGACCGAGCAGAAGATCGTGCCGGTGACACCATGGTCGAAGCGCATCATCAGCGTCGTGGTGTCGTCCGAGGGGCCGTCGCCGTGCAGCGATGTCAGGCAGCGCACGTCGCGCACGCGGCCGGCGAACTCGATCATATGGTCGAGCGTATGCATGCCGACCGCGGTCATGGCGCCGGCCGGCGCCTCGCCGGGATCGGAGCGCCAGTTGTCGGCCGCCAGGAACGATTGCGTACTGGTGGTGTGCTGACCGACCATGGCGACGATCCGGCCGAGGCGGCCGTCGCGCAGCCGCTGCCGCACGTCGTCGATGGCAGGATGAAAGCGGCGGCAGAAGCCGACCGCCAGTATCACGCCTGCTTGCTGCGCCACCGCCGCCGCGGACGTGGCGCTGGCGTAATCGAGGGTGATCGGCTTTTCCACCAGGATGTGCTTGCCCGCGGCCGCCGCGCGCTTGATCTGCGCCTCGTGCTGGCTGTGCGGCGTGGCCAGCGCCACGGCGTCGATGGCGGGGTCGGACAGAACGGCGTCGAAGTCGTCGACCAGCCGCACGCCCTTGGCCGCGCAGAATTCCTCCGCCTTGGCGCGCGTGCGCGTGTGACCGGCGGCGAAGCGGATGTCGTCGCTCCTGCCGTTGACGGACGTGACGAGCGCACGTCCCCAGCGCCCCAATCCGATGATCGCTGCGCGAACCATGTCGTCCTGTACCGCTAGCGTGAGAGTGCAAAAATGCTAACATCGACACGTCGCAATCTCAACGTTGCGGCCACGGATTCCCGCCATTCGAGATTGCGATGAGTGCGAACGCGGCCATCATCGGCGTCGGACAGTCGGCCTATGTGCGGCGTCCGGAAGCCGGGCAGACGGTGCATACCTTCATTCGCGATGCGGTGGTCGCGGCGCTGAAAGACGCCGGGCTCGAGGCGCGCGAAATCCAGGGCATGGCGGTGGCCTCGTTCTCGCTCGCGCCCGACACCGCCATCGATCTCGCCTGGCGGCTCGGCCTCTCGCTGCGCTGGCTGTTGCAGGATACGAACGGCGGATCATCCGCCATGAACATGCTGGGCCATGCGCTGCGCGGCGTGGAAACCGGCGCGGCCTCGCCGATCCTGGTGGTGGCGGGCGACGCCACCGGGCTCGGCGGCTACGCCAAAATCGCCGCCAACTACAATGTCGCGACGCGCGAGCATCTGGCGCCGCTCGGCCACGGCGGCCCGAACGGCGTCTACTCACTGGTGACGACGCGGCAGATGAACAAGTTCGGCCTGACCAAGCGGGACTACGGGACGATGGCGATCGCACAGCGGGACTGGGCGGCGAAGAATCCGTTCGCGGTCTACCGCGCGCCGCTGACCATGGAAGAATACCTGGCCGCGCCCATGGTGGCCGATCCGCTCACCCGCTACGACTGCGTGCCGGTGGTGGCCGGCGCGCAGGCGATCGTCATCGCCCATCCCGACCGCTGTCCGCGCGGGCGCGCGCCGGTCGCCGTCAGGGCCATCCGCCACAGCTTCAACTACGACAACCAGGAAGGCGACGGTCTTGCAGACCGGCATCAGCACCTTCGCGGACGAGCTGTGGCAGGCCGCCGGACGCCGGCCCGAAGACATCGACGTCGCCAGCATCTACGACGACTATCCCGCCATGGTGCTGGCGCAGCTCAACGATCTCGGGCTGATCCCCGATCACGATCTCGCGCGTTTCGCGCGCCACGACATCGGCGAGCGCCGCAAGCCGATCAACACCTGGGGCGGCATGATGTCGGCGGGCCAGCCGGGCGGACCGGCCGGCGGCCTCAACGGCATTTCGGAAGCGGTGCTGCAGCTTCAGCATCGCGCCGGCGAGCGGCAGGTCAAGGACGCGCGCTTAGGGCTCACCACCGGCTACGGCATGACGCTCTACCGCTACGGCGGCACGGCCGCAGCGGCGATCCTGGAGCGCATGGCATGAGCCGGGAAACGGGCCAGGAAAAGGAGCCAAGAAAAACGCAATGGCGTGGGCATCTGGCGCTGCCGGCCGTGCGGCACCGGCTATTTTCCGCAGCGGCTGTTGTGTCCGCGCTGCGGCGGTCACGATTTTGTCGGAGGACCGCGTCACCGAGGGCGTGATCGAGGAGATCACCGTCATCCGCCACGTGCTCGGCCAGACCGACTGGCAGCCGCGCCGGCTCGCCAATGTGCGCACGGCGAACGGCCCGCACATCACGGTGGGCCTGCGCGACGACTCGGAGCCGGGAACGGTTATCGCGTTGTTTGAAGAAGGCACCGCGCCGTTCGGGGCCGCGAAGTCGACGAGCTGATCTCGCTTACTCCGCCGCTTGCCCGGTCGCCTTGCGTACCCCGCCATGCCGTCACGCCCGCCGCGAACAGCTCGTCGATCTTGCCGGCCGCATAACCGAGCTCGCTCAAGACCTCTTCGGAGTGCTCGCCCAGCATCGGCGCGTGACGCTCGACCGACGGACCGTCGTGATCGAACAGGACGGGATTGCGCACCGCGCGCATCGCGCCGAGGCGCGGGTGCTCGACATCCCGGACGATGCCGCGCGCGATCATGTGCGGGTCGTCGAACACTTCCTTGAAGTTGTTCACGCAGGCGCAGGGCAGGCCGGCCGCCATCAGCGCGGCCTCGATCTCGCGCGATTCGCGCGCGCACACCGCCGGCTCGACCAGCTCCAGCAGTGCGTCCTCATGCTGCTTGCGGCTGGCATAGGAGGCAAAGCGCGGGTCGTCGATGTGCGCCTCCAGCCCGAGCACCGTCATCAGATCGGCGAAATGCTGGTTGTTGGACGTGCCGATGGCGACATAGCGCCCGTCCTTGCATTCGAACAGCTGATAGGCCGCGTTCAGACGGTGCCGGTTGCCGAGCGGCTGCGGCGCCTTGCCGGTCTCGAGACAATCGGCCGCTTCCCACGCCGCCGCGGCGATCGAGGCCTCGACCAGCGAAACATCGGCGGTGAAGCCTTCGCCGGTCCGCCCGGCGCCGAGAAGCCCCGACAGCGTGGCGTAGGTGGCAAACAGCGCGCCGAACACGTCCGCCGTCTGCACGCCGGGGCGCATCGGCATCTTGCCGGGCTCGCCGGTCACCGACAGCGTGCCGGAAAAAGCCTCGATGATCAGATTGACGCCCGCGCGCCGACGGTAAGGGCCCGATCTGTCCGAAGCCCGACACCGACGTGTAGACGATGCGCGGATTGACCGCCTTCACCGCGTCCGCGCCGAGCCCGAGTTTCTCCAGCGCGCCCGGCCGGTAGGCCTCGAGCAGGACATCCGAGCGGCGCGCCAGTTCGAGCAGCACCGCGACCGCTTCCGGCCGCTTCAGATCGAGCACGAGGCTGCGCTTGTTGCGGTTGAGCGCGGCGAAGCTGAC
Source organism: uncultured Pseudomonadota bacterium (assembly GCA_963773715.1). Lineage (GTDB taxonomy): Bacteria > Pseudomonadota > Alphaproteobacteria > Rhizobiales > Xanthobacteraceae > Pseudolabrys. Next base: position 681,285 of record CAVZCM010000004.1, read on the forward strand.
GCTTTCGCCGTTGCGGATCGGCGGCGTCGCCCGCGCCATGTCGCCTTTCGGCGGCTCGACCTTGATGACGTCCGCGCCCATGTCGGCCAGCAGCGTGCCGCACAGCGGACCGGCGATGAAATTCGCCAGCTCGATGACTTTGATTCCGGCGAGCGGCTTTGTCATTGACGATATTCCCGGCGGCGCAATCGTTGGATGGTCTTGCGGACTCTAGGGTTGTAAAAGAGAATGTTCAATCGGGCGCCGCGTCTTGCGACTGGCGGTCGCACGCGATGAGAAACGGAATCTTGCATTGAAGTGGTGGTGGATTGAGCGGTTTTGACACCATCATCGTCGGGGCCGGTTCGGCGGGGTGCGTTCTCGCGAGCCGGCTGTCGGAACAGTCGAGCCGCTCGGTGCTGCTGATCGAGGCCGGCCGCGATACGGCACCGGGCCGGGAGCCGGCCGACGTGCTCGATGCCTACGCATCCTCTTATTACAACAAGTCGTACATGTGGCCGGGCCTCAGGGCGCATTGGCGCACGCGCGACAACTCGCCGGCGACGCTCATCGACCAGGGCCGCATCATGGGCGGCGGCTCTTCCGTCATGGGGATGGTCGCGCTGCGCGGCACGCCCGAGGACTACGACGAATGGGAGAGCCTGGGCGCCGCCGGCTGGAGCTGGCGCGACGTGCTGCCTTACTTTCGCAGCGCTCGAAACCGACCTCGACTTTGACGGCGACATGCACGGCGACAGCGGCCCGATTCCCATCCGGCGGACGCCGCGCGAGCAATGGCCGCCCTTGTCGCGGGCGCTCGATCAATACGCCCGCGAAAGCCAGATACAGCATATCGCCGACATGAACGGCGACTTCCGCGACGGGCACGCCTCGCTTCCCATGAGCAATCTGCCGACGCAACGCGCGTCGACCGCCATGCGCTATCTCGACGCGGCGGTGCGCAGCCGGCCCAATCTCACCATCCTGACCGACGCAAATGTATCCGGGCTCGTGTTCGAGGGCCGGCGCGTGACCGGCATCGTCGCGTCCGTCGGCGGCGAAAGCCGCACGTTCCATGGCCGCGAAGTCGTGATCAGCGCCGGCGGCCTGCATTCGCCGGCCATGCTGCTGCATGCCGGCATCGGTGCGGCCGCCGACCTGCGCGCGCTGGACATTGACGTTGTCGCCGATCTGCCCGGGGTGGGCCGCAATCTCCAGAACCATCCTTTGCTGTTCATTGCCGCGCACCTGCGCAAGGGCGCGCGCCAGTCGCGGGCGTTGCGGCCGCATCCGATGACGTGTTTCCGCTACTCTTCCGGGCTTCGCAGCGCGCCGAAGAACGACATGTATATCGCCGCGCACAGCAAGTCGTCGTGGAGCGAGCTCGGCGAGCAGATCGCCAACTTCAATGCGACGATTTTCAAGCCGATGTCGCGGGGGCAGGTGACGCTGGTGTCGGCGGAGGCCCGTCAACCGCCGCGGATCGAGTTCAATTTCCTGGCCGAGGAAATCGATCTGCTCCGCATCATGGACGGCTTCTGCCGCATCGTTGCGCTGGTGTTCAGCGATGCGGTACGCCCGCTCTATACCACCGTTTTTCCGGTGCGGTTCACCGACCGCATCCGCCGTCTCAACCAGCTCAACCGCGCCAACGCGGTGAAAGCGGCCGTGATTGCCAGGACCCTCGATGCGGCGCCGAGCCTCGCCAATCTGGTATTCGGTCGGTTGACCGATCGAAGGATCGACTTGCGTGAGCTGGTCAATGATCGCGAAGCGCTGGCCGATCATGCCCGTGAAAATGTCGCGGGCACCTTTCACCCCTGCGGCACGTGCCGCATGGGCTCGGCGGATGACCCGGACGCCGTTGTCGACGCGAGCGGTCGCGTGCACGGGGTTGGGGGCTTAAGGGTGGTCGACGCCTCGATCATGCCCAAAATCCCGCGCGGCAATACCAACATCCCGACCATCATGCTGGCCGAAAAGATCGCCGCTGCGATGCGTGCGGAATACGGCGGTTGAATGCGGCCGCGCTCGACTTCACGCGCAATCCGGCTCTGTGCACGCTCCCTGCGGACTCGGGTTTTATCCTTCAGTGTGTGTTTTTGATGTGCCCACGACCGGAAAACTTTGCCGTTGTCGATTGTCGGACAGCTTGATGCTGTTGACGTTCGGGGGACGGTAAACCGGAAGGCGTCCGCTATGTCGAGAGCTGGGCAATCCTGCCGCGCCAGAAAGAAGGCATTCTGTTCCGGCCAATCGGCATCGCCTGGACCAGGCGGTCAGGATCGAGTGGATGGCCGAGCCGATGATTGGGCTCGACCGGGACGGGCGCTGGGCTCGCCGGGGCGAAAGGGTAACGACTGGAGCGCCCGATGTCGGCTTTCCCGCAATCGACCGGAAGCCTCCGCGCGGCAAGCGGGGAGCGCGAGTTCCGCGGACGGGGCCGGGATTCAGAACCTGGATGTGGGCCGCCCCTGCCGCCGGATGTCGGGCTAATCGGCGCTGCCCCAGTCGGCGAGAGCCTCATCCAGCTCTTCGGCCTTGACCATGAGTTCGACGCCAAGCGCTTCCAGTTCAAGGGCGGTTGGCGCATGCGGACATGCGCGCGCCAGGCGCGTACACTTCAGGGCGTGATGGCGCAGGAATGAAGTAACCACCGTTGGACTAGGCGCCGTGGACATGAGTCGCGCGATCGGCACTTGCCTGGGAACGGCGATCATTGCCACTGCCGCGCTGCTTTTTGCGAGCCTGCAAATCCTCGCTCGCCGTTTCAGCCTCGATTGCGGCCATCTCCAGAAGCGCGGCAACCCCAATAAGATCCTTGGCGCGGGCGATCCTGGCGAGCTGAAGAGACAGCTGGCAGACATATTCCGCACATTCGGCGCGGTGCTGTTCCGGTTGCTGTTGCATATGCGTACCCTGGCCCTCTTGGGCCGCATTAGGGCACGCACGCGAGCAAAGTTATACGCTACTGAAGCACCCACCATTTCGTATGGAGTATAATGATACTTTGGTACGGGACTGACCGTACTAAAGTATGGTATTTCGAAGCGCCTTGATTGGAGCATCGGTCCTTCAGCGCCAACACCAGGAAACATAGTTTTATGCGCGTGCAGGGAGAGCCGGTGCGCCTGCTGGAACTGGGCCTCCTTCTGCTACTCGGCGTGATATGGGGCATTCCCTACGCACTGACCAAAATATCGCTCGAAACAATCCCGCCCGTCACATTGACGGCGGGACGTGTGTCAATCGCGGCGGCGGCGTTATGGATTGCGGTGATCGCGCTGCGCCGCAATGTTCCACGTCAATGGGATTTGGCCTGGCGCCTCGTGCTGCAGGGCGGGATCGCCTGCGTCATACCGTACACGCTCATCGCGGTGGGGCAACAATCTGTCGACAGCGGACTAGGGGCTATTCTCAATTCGAGCGCGCCCCTGTTTGTGTGTTTGATCGGCGTGACGCTCACTCATCACGAGTCCATAACGTCTCACCGGTTTCTTGGTGCGGTTGTCGGTCTAGGCGGAGTCGTCGCAATTGTCGGCGTAGAGGCACTTGCAGGCCTTGGGCGGCCGACTGTCGGCCAGCTTTTGATCGTGCTTGCGACATTCTTTTCCGCGCTCAGTGTCATCCATGCCCGCCGTTTTGCAAGCGTGGCGTCTGAGGTGGTTGCGGCGGGAATGCTGACACGGCAATGGTGCTGGTGCCGCTAAGCCTGCTGCTGGAAACGCCTTGGCGTGTGACGCCATCGGCCGCGTCATTGACGGCATTGGCTGGCAACGCGGTCGGCGCAACGGCCCTCGGTTTTATTATCTATTTCCGACTGGTGCGGACGATTGGCAGCATGAGGACGGCGAGCGCCGGATACATCAAGCCGGCAGTCGGCGTGCTGATCGGATTCATGATATTTGGAGAGGTCCTGACCTGGACAATGGCTCTGGGATTGATCGCCATTCTCATCGGTGTTGCGCTGATAAACGGGCGTGTGGCCGTTCCGCGGTTCTGGAATGGGGTAATTCGCGGCAAAAAGTTGCAGCGCAGCGTCGACGAACCGTTTGCGGCGGCTGGCGGTACGGTTAAACCGGGTTGATGCCGCCCGTCGATTTGCGGCAGAGTCGCTGCGCGCCTTCATTCAACCAGGTCGTCAGCGCCTGCGAGCAGGATACGGGGTACCTTGAGTCCGAGGGCCTTCGCGGTCTTCAGGTTGATGACAAGTTCAAATTTGGTAGGTGCCTGAACGGGGAGCGTGGCAGGATTCTCTCCCCGCAAAATACGGCTGACATATTCCGGCGCACGGCGGAACAGGTCCCTGACGTCGACGCCGTACGACATCAGCCCGCCGCTGTCGACGAAAAAGCGAAAGGGATAAATCGTCGGAATGCGGAGTCGCATCGCCTGCGAAATAATCGATTGACGATGGATGGTCGTGAAGTTGTCCGGCATTACGATGAGGCCGGACTCGGCATTGCGCGCGAGATCGCTCATGCGGCGCTCGATATCGGCGACCTTGCGAACAGGGGCTCGGATGACTTCCACGTTATAGGACGGGGCCGCCCCCTCAAGCGGATGCAGGAACAACAAACCGGCATTGATGCTGGCGTCAGGGCTGAACAAGAGCGCCACATGGCGGATATTGGGCTTGATCTGCTTGAGGATCGTGAGCAGCTTGCCGGTAATCGTCGCCGATTGGTTGGTGAAACCCGTGACGTTGCCTCCCGGCCGGGGAACGCCTGCGACGAAGCCGCTTCCGACCGGATCGGCAACGACAACGAACACAATGGGAATCGTTTTTGTCGCTTGCGTCAGTTGAGTGACGACCGGTGTACTGTGGCCGACGAGCAGGTCTGGCTTGAGCGCGACCAACTCCCTTGCGTAGGCGCGTGCGCGCGCCGGATCGCCGGCAGAAAACCGGTAGACAATGTGGATGTTCTTGTCGGGGATCCACCCGAGTTCCCTGAGTCCCTGCTCGAAAGCCGCAATGCGGATTCTGGCTTCCTTGTCATCGGCAAGACCCAACAGGAAGCCGATCGTTGGAACCCGATCGACAGCGAACGCATGCGCCAGCGAGAGCCAGGCGGCTGTCGCGCAGCCGAACATTGCCAGCAACCGGCGCCGTCCAATGCGCACGTTCACCGGACTCCTCCGTTTGGGTAACACCAAGCAGCAAAGCCAGTTGAACGGTAACGGCTGTGCGTGTCGAGCGAAAAATGGTAAAAAAGTACCGATCGGGGGCCCTAAACTGGTGCGGGCAGGCCAGTGGGTTCGCCGCGAAAGCGGGGAATCTCGGGCAGCGCGCAAGAGCTGCGAATCCAGCCCCGACCAGGACAGTGGTGGACTTGCTCGCGGTGCGCTGGACAGCGTGCTAATTTGTGTCTGTTCGCAGTGCAGTCTGTCAACCAGGGACTCAATGGCGCCGGGCGCACCGCCAGAATATTTTGACGATGCAAAAATCGTGGGCAGCGCCTGTCATGGTGGGGCACGCGTCCGCAGCGACGGTTGGACTGATGCCAACAATCGATGACCAGCCTCAGGCTAAACGTAACGTGCCGGCAATGCCGGTGCGAGGGCGGCTGTTCCGCAAATACGTCGCCCTGTTCCTGGCGGTCGTGGGATTGGCGCTGGTTCCTCAGGGCATCGTGGATATCTGGTTTTCCTATCAGGGTGTGAAAACGCTGCTGGTTCGCGTTCAGAGCGAGCAGGCCAATTCGGCAGCCGGGAAGATCGGGCAATTCGTCAGAGCCATCGAATCCCAGATGGCGGCCGAAATGCAGCTCCCGCTCAACGCCAGAACCGAATACGAAATGCGCGTCGACGCGGTCCGCCTGCTCCGGCAGGTGCCGGCGCTGACCGAGGTTGCGGAAATTGACGGTGAGGGGCGTGAGCGCTTCCGCATTTCACGGCAGTCGATGGATGTCATCGACAGTTTACGCGACTATTCGCGCGACCCTGCGTTTGTCGGCGCAAAAGCCAACAAGGTCTACTACGGCAAGGTCTATTTCGTACGGCAATCGGAACCCTACATGACGCTGGCGATTGCCGGGCCAGACCCCGAAGACGGCGTCATCATCGGTCAAGTGAACCTGAAATTCATTTGGGACGTTGTATCGAAAATCAAGGTGGGCGAGCACGGCCGCGCCTATGTGGTGGATGCGCAGGGCCGGCTGATCGCGGATCCGGATATCAGTCTTGTGCTGCGCAATATCGATTTGTCGCGGCTTGACTATGTGCGCCAGGCACTGGCCCCGACCGCGCGCGGCGAGACGGATCATTCAGGCGTCGTGACGGATCTGAAAGGCGGTGAAGTTCTCAGTGCATACGCAAAGGTGCCGCCGCTCGGCTGGGTAGTGTTCGCGGAAGTGCCGATTGATGAGGCGTACGCTCCCTTGTACCGGATGGTTCTGCGCTCGGCGCTGCTGCTCGTGGCTGGCCTGATCTTCGCGTTTTTCGCCGGCCTTCTTCTCGCGCGCCGGATGGTCGTGCCGATCCGCAAGCTGAGCGAAGGCGCGGCGCGGATCGGCGGCGGCGATCTGGCTCAACGCATCAGTATCCGGACCGGTGACGAACTGGAAGCGCTGGGCAACCAGTTCAACAGCATGGCGGCACGGTTGCGTGATTCCTATGCCACCCTGGAACGCAAGGTCGAAGAACGCACCCGGCAGCTCGAGGCCGCCAATCTCGCCAAATCCCGTTTCCTGGCGGCGGCCAGCCATGATTTGCGGCAGCCGCTGCACGCGTTGGGATTGTTTATTGCGCAATTGCGTGGGCGCCCGCGCGCGGACGAACGCAGGCGGATCATGACACGGGTCGACGCTGCGCTTTCGGCCATGAACGAGCTCTTCAACGCGCTGCTCGATGTATCGCGGCTGGATGCCGGCGCGCTCACGCCTGATATCACGGCGTTTCCGGTTGCCGATCTTCTGAAGCGCATTGAAACGACCTTTGCGGGTTCTGCACAGGAAAAGGGTCTGTCGCTCCGTATCGTCCAATCCGACGCATGGGTGCGAAGCGATTTCATTCTGCTGGAACGGATTTTGGCCAATCTCGTATCCAACGCCATTCGCTACACGCGCACGGGTGGCGTGTTGGTCGGCTGCCGCATGAGAAGCGGTCGGTTGCGGATTGATGTCTACGATACGGGCGTCGGTATCCCCGAAGGTCAACAGCAACAGGTCTTTGTGGAATTTTGCCGGCTTGGCGAACACGAGCGCGAAAATCGCAGTGGTCTTGGTCTTGGCCTTGCAATTGTCGAGCGCCTGTGCCGTCTCCTTGACTATCATATCGAACTTGCGTCGCGGGTAGGCAGGGGTTCCCGCTTTTCTGTCGATGTCCCGGTAGCGGATGCTGCCGCCAGGAAAGTCGCGCGGCCCGCCGTGGCAACGGCCCGGCTCGATGTCTCAAGTGGCAAGCTTGTTGCGGTGATCGACGATGATCCGCTGGTTCTGGAGGGCATGGGCGGTCTGCTTCGGAGCTGGGGCTGCCGCGTTGTGACCGGCGCATCCGATATCGAGGTGCGGGCCGGTTTGGCAGAATACGACCATCCACCGGATGTCATTATTTCCGATTACCAACTGCGCAACGGACTGACTGGTGTCGAAGCGATAGCCCGCTTGTGCGAGACGCAGACCGTCCCGATCCCGGCGTTCCTGATGAGTGGCGACACCAATCCCGAGCCGATGCGTGAGGCGCAGGAAAACGGATACGTTCTTTTGCATAAGCCCGTCGATCCGATGGCGCTGCGTGCGACCTTCACGCAGGTGATCAAGAAACAGCGTCAGCCGGTCCCGGCAGAGACCCCATAAACCGCAGTTGACGGACGCCGCGGCGCGGCCTGTCGGCTTATTGCTTGGCGATTTCGGGGATATTCAAACCCAGCTGGTTTGCTGCAATGACCGCCTCGGTGCGGTTGCTGGCGTTGAGGGCCTTCATGATGGCGCTGACGTGGCCCTTGACGGTCGGTTCCGTCAGATTGAGCGTGCGGCAGATCATCTTGTTGCTCTTGCCCTGCATCAGCAGGGAGAGAACCTCCAGTTGACGATCGGTGAGAAGGTGGTTCGAGACCGACTCGCGTCCATGCTCGTCGCTGCGCGGGGAGGGGCGCGCAGCCGGCACGCCTTCCCGCGCCAGAAGTTCCGGGGGGATGTAGACGCCCCCGGACATGACCAGCCGCAGCGCGTTCACCATGACATCGCCCTCGGCGGACTTCGGAATGTAGCCGAGCGCCCCGAGATCGAGCGCCTTGCGCACATTGGCGGGGTCCTGCACCGCCGACAGGACTACAACCGAGATCGCAGGAAAATCTTCCCGCAGTTCGGAGAGGACAGAAAGCCCGTCACGGTCGGGCAAGGTCAAATCAAGAAGAATGAGGCCGATATCATGATTGTCGGCGATAGCCTGCTTTGCTTGTTTGTAATTGGCGGCTTCAAGCACAACGGCGTCGCGTCTCAATTTCCTGAGGACGCCATGCATTGCCTGGCGAATCAAGACGTGATCATCGATCACAAGTATCTTCATCAAGCATGGTCCCCTGCCGCGAGCAAGATAACGCGTTCTTTCGGACAACGCATCCTTGGTCGGTCCATGAAAATCGCATTTTTCGCCCGATTGCCGCGTGTTTGCGTCCTATGGTTGTGTTTGGTTGATCTCTAAAATCGCGCGGTAACTTTTTCTCCTCTTGCTCGCAAACATTCCCGGTTATCGTCGCCGCGGAATTTGCCTCTATCGGGTGATCCACAGGTTCGCCCGCCGGGAACGCTCTGATCCCGGCAATTTTCCCTGCCAGTTCCCTGTCAGCAGAGATTGGCCATTGCGACCGGCGCGGCCGCTTTCGTTTCAGGGGGGCTCGCAAAGGGAAGGTTCCGGTTCGGATCCTTCCGCGCCAGGCGCAGGCGGGCGCCGCGAACCGTGCGATAGCGGCAGCCGGCACCGCCCAGCCGTCAACGGGCGGCGTCTGCGAGCCGGAATGCCCCGCCGACGCCATCATCGCCGACACCGCCCCCGGCGCGGAGCGCTGGGTCGAGATCAACGCGCGCTACGCGGTGCAATGGCCCAGCCTCGCCGACAAGAAGGACCCGTTGCCCGAGGCGGAAGACTTCAACGGTCAGCCCGACAAGTTCGACCGGTTCTTCTCTCCCGAAGCGGCGAAAGAAGAATCACCCACCTGAGAAATACGCGCGAATACAGTTCGTGCCGAAAGCCGGTTACCGGGTCCCGTACATGCGGTCGCCGACGTCGCCGAGGCCGGGCAGGATGTAGCCGTGGTCGGTGATGCTGTCGTCAACCGCCGCCGTATAGATTGCGACCTCCGGGTGATGACCCCTGATCTTCTCGATTGCTGACGGCGTCGCCAGCATGCAGAGGATGCGCACGGTCCTTGCGCCGCTCTCCTTCAGGCGGTCGACCGCGGCAACCGCCGAATTGCCGGTGGCCAGCATCGGATGCAGCACCAGCGTCAGCCGTTGCGCCATTTCGTCGGGCGCCTTGAAGAAATATTCGACTGCGACCAGCGTGCGCGGATCGCGATAAACTCCGACATGAGCGACGCGCGCGGTCGGCACCAGCTTGAGGATGCCGTCGAGAAAACCCATGCCGGCGCGGCCGACCGGTGCCAGCACCAGGTTTTTGCCGGCGAGTACCGGGGATTGCATTGCGGCGTAGGGAGTTTCGACCTCGATGGTCTGCAACGGCAGATCGCGCGTCGCCTCGTAGCAGAGCAGTGCGCCGAGCTCGTTGAACAGCTCGCGGAAAACCTTGGTCGAGCGCGTTTTGTCGCGCAGCAAGGTGAGCTTGTGCTGCACGAGCGGATGATTGACGATGGTGACGCCGTCCATGGCTGTTGCCTCGCAGTCTTCAAAAAACCGTGCCGTCGCTGACGACCTGGAAGGGCGGGCCGCCGTCGGCGCGCTTTTCCCCGGCGAGCTTGCGGCCCGCCGCCCAAGTGCCGCCCTCGAGCAGCGCGCCGAGCGGGAAATCCTCCGTGGTGACGCCAAGCTTGTCGCGCACCAGCGGCAGCAGCCGGTCGAGCAGGGCGACCGTCAGCGCGCGCCATTCGACGACGAACTCGGCATCGACCGGATGGGCGCGCGCGGCTTCGCCTGCATCGCGTGGCACGATGACGTTTGCATCCACGAACAGACCGCCATTGCGATACTCCGCGAGGCCAGTCAGTCCATCAGTGTTACCGATGGCAATCCCGGCGGTCTGCAACGGCTCGATCAGCGACCAGGAAAGCCATTGCGACAGCTTGTGCAACGGCATCAGGCCGTCAGTGGCGTCGCCCCGCTTGATCGCGCGATGCCGCCAGCAATCGCCGAGTGAAATACCATCGATGGCGAGCCGGTTTGGCCAGATAGCGCCAAGGTGTACAAGCAGCGCGTGCAGGATATCGGGCGCGGGAAGCGGGCCGCTCGGGTTGATGGCCAAAAGATCGAACAGGCCACCGGCCCGCGCCGAGTCTTTCACCGCGAATACTGCCGGATTGGCCTGCATAACGCGACCAAGCCGCGCCAGCAACGCCGCGCGTCCTTCCAGATCGGACAGCGGATTGGTTTCGTTGGCGCCGAAGCCGCGCGTCAGATCGTCGCCGGTCAGACTGGCAAGTTTCCCGGCATCGGCGCGCAGCGGATCGTTCGCGCTCGCCGAAAATGTGCCCGTTTCGAACATACGCAAGGACGCCAGCGCCAATCCTTCCGAGCGCCCGATTTTCAAGCCGGTCGCCGTGTCGTGATAGCGCCAGTCGGACCTGGCGCCAGCGTCGAGCAGTACCGAAACGATGGCAAGATCGAATTCCGCGCGGGCGCGCGCTTTGGCGTCCGGCCAAGAGGCCTTGCGCGCGATCTCCGCCCACAGGTCGCGCCCGCCGATCACGAAATGCCGCCAACGTGCGTGCAGTGGCACTCTCAGGTCCGGATAGTTGGCGCGGATGACGTTCGCGACATAAGCCGCAGTCGGCTTGAGCTGTGCGAGATCGACCTGGAAGTGCGGCAATGCGTCCGCGAGACCCGCGTCCAGAATCTCATGCGCGCGTTCGCGCACCGCCGCTGCCGACAGCAATGACAGTGCCGCTGCGCGCCCGGAATCGAGCGTATGCGTCAGCGTGGCAATGGCTAGAACTCGTCGATATCGCGGCCGACCACCGCCTTGAGGCCGTCCGCGTCGGCGACTTCGCCGGGCGCGTAGTAACCGGCCGCCTTCTTGGCTTCGATTTCCACTTGCGCGTCGGGTGGCACAAGGTCCGCGGGGATCGATACCCGTTCGCCGATCTCGATACCGGAGCCGACCACCGAGTCGTATTTCATGTTCGACATGGAGACGAAGCGGTCGATGCGCGTGATGCCGAGCCAGTGCAGCACGTCGGGCATGAGCTGCTGAAAGCGCGCGTCCTGAACGCCGGCCACGCATTCGGTGCGTTCGAAATAGGTTGCCGCCTGGTCGCCGCCTTCCTGGCGCTTGCGCGCGTTGTAGACCAGAAACTTGGTGACTTCGCCCAGCGCCCGGCCTTCCTTGCGGTTATAGACGATGAGCCCTGCGCCGCCGTTCTGCGCTTCCTTCACGCATTCGGCGATACCGTGGATGAGATAAGGCCGGCAGGTGCAGATATCGGAGCCGAACACGTCGGAGCCGTTGCATTCGTCGTGCACCCGGCAGGTGAGGGTGCGGTTGCGGTCAGGGATCGCCGCCGGATCGCCGAACATGTAGAGCGTGATGCCGCCGATGGGCGGCAGGAACACGGCGAGATCGGGCCGGGTCACCAGCTCGGGATAGTTGCCGCCGGTCTGTTCGAACAGCGTGCGGCGCAACTTGTCCTCGCTGACGTTGAAGCGCCCGGCGATGCCGGGCAGGTACCATACCGGGTCGATCGCCGCCTTGGTGACGGCGATGTCGCCGCTTGGCCGCACGATGTCGCCGTCGACTTTCACACCCCAGGCACTATCGGCGAATTCCGGAATGGTCAGCCGCGCCCTGGTCACCGCGATGGTCGGTCGGATGTCGACGCCTTCGGTGATTTCGTCGCGGAAATCTTCCGCGATGCGATGGCCCCACGGATCGAGCGATACGATACGGCCTGGCTCAGACCATTGCGGGTGCGGTCCGATATCGACGACCGGCATGGTGTTGGTGAGATCGGGCCGCGCCAGCGGGCTGAGCGCGCCTGAGGAAACGGCAAGCGCGCGATAGAGCGCGTAGGAACCGCCGTGGGCCCCGATGGCGTTGCGGTCGCCTGCCGATGTCACGGTGCCGATGACCGGCCCGCGTTCGCGTGCAGTCGATGCGCCCCAGTTGAGCTGAAAGCGGCCAGGCGCGCGGTGGCCGGGATGAGAAGTCAGCCGGATATGGCCGTTTCGGTTCGTGGACATCAGTCTGCCCCACAAAAGCAAAAAGCCCCTTTCCGGCGGGCCGGAAGAGTGGCTTCAAAAAAACATTATATGGACGGGTCCCGGGTCATACAAGGGCCATTGCCATATCAGCCTTGGCGATCGTGAAATCTTGGCATGCAATAATGCACGATTGGTGAAGATCGGCTTTCCCGAGCGCGGTTGGCCCGGCGGGACGTTCTTTGGTGAAACGGAACGTGTCGGTGGCGGCATCCCCGGTGCCTTTGCAGGTGCCGCCCGGCAGTGCTAGGGAACCCCCGAACGCACAATCCTGTAGCGACCAAGACAATCCCATGCAGCCGGAACCCAATCTCGACATTGCCCATCTCGGCCATCTCGAAATGCTCACGCCCAAATTCGAGGAAAGCCGAAAGTTCTTTATCGACGTCATGGGCATGACCCAGAGTGGCGAGAAAGGCGACAGCGTCTACCTGCGCGCCTGGGACGACTACGAGCGCTACACCCTCAAGCTGACCGCCTCGAAGACCTCGGGTATGGCGCATGTCGCCTTCCGCACGCGCTCGCCGCAGGCGCTGGAGCGGCGCGCGGCCGCCCTGAAGGGCTCCGGTTTTGACGTCGGCTGGACCGACGGCGATCTCGGCCATGGCAAGACGTTCGTCTGCAAGGATCCGGACGGCCACGTCGTTGAGCTCTATTACGAGACCGAGTGGTACGATCCGCCACCCGACAAGAAGCCCGCCCTGAAGAATCAGGCGCAGCGCTATCCGGCGCGCGGCTGCAACGTGCGGCGCATTGACCACTTCAACGGGCTCGCCGTCGACATCAAGGCGAACCGCGAGTTCTTCATGAACTATCTCGGCTTCCGTCTCACCGAGCAGATCGTGCTCGACGACGGCACCGAGGCGGGCATGTGGCTGACCGCCACCAACAAGACCTACGACTTTGCCTATACGCGCGACCATACCGGCACCAGGGGCCGTTTTCATCACATCACATATGCGCTCGACAGCCGCGAAGACGTGCTGCGCGCTGCCGACATCTTTCTGGAGAACGGTGTTTACATCGAGACCGGCCCGCACAAGCATGCCGTCCAGCAGACATTCTTCCTTTACGTCTACGAACCGGGCGGCAATCGCGTGGAAGTCGCCTGTCCCGGCGCGCGGCTCATCCTGGCGCCGGACTGGAAGCCGATCACCTGGACCGAGGCCGAGCGCAAGAAGGGCCAGGCCTGGGGCCTGCAGACCATCAAGTCGTTCCACACCCACGGGACGCCGCCGGTGGACGAAGCGGCGGAGTAATTGGCGCGCACGTCAGCGTCCGGTTTTGGCGCGCATTCACAGGGCGAATAAAGACAATTCGGAATATCAATTTTGCGCATTTTCCAGCGCTGTCTATGGTTCCGGCGGAACGGGTGCGCTTCGGATGCCTGTAGTCCCGTTTTGGTGCAGGCAGCACCGCAAATCCGACCCTTCGAGCGAGAGGAAAGAGCATGACAACAGCGGCCGATGTAATTGCTGATGAGACGATCAGGCTCACGGCGGCGGACGGCTTTTCGCTCGAGGCCTATCACGCGCGTCCGGGCCAGGGGATCAAGGGCGGCCTCGTTATTCTTCAGGAAATCTTCGGCCTGACCGATCAGCTCAAATCAGTCGTGCGGTCCTACGCCAGGGATGGCTACGACACGATCATCCCTTGCGTGTACGACCGGGTGGCGCCCGGCACCGTGGTGCCATTCGACGAACCGAACAAGGGCCGGGACATGGCTTATGGCCTTGATCTCGACAAGGTAATCCTGGACGTCGCTGCCGCCGTGGAGCGCGTCAGGAACCCGCACGGTGTCTCCGTCCTGGGATTCTGCTGGGGTGGCGGCGTAATTGTGCGGGCTGCGGCGGAACTGGATCTGCGGAGCGCCATTGCGTTCTACGGCACGCGGCTGATGACCTATCTCGACCAGAAGCCGAAATGCCCGCTCATGTTCCACTTTGCGGAAACAGACCCGAATTCTCCGCCGGAGACGATCGAGGCGGTCCGGAAGGCGTTTCCTTCCGCCGAAACCTTCATCTATCAGGCCGGTCACGCCTTCGCCAACGACGTGCGGCCCGCGTACAACGAATCGGCCGCAAGAACGGCGCGTGAACGCACGATCGACTTCCTCAACAAGCTTCACCATGCGACGACCGGCTGAAACGCCCGCTTCCGCACGCCGCTTGCCGCTGCGTTGCCGCGCCGTCAGAGTCGTTGATAGACGGACTTGATCTGGTCGCGCAGCCAGGCGTGCTTTTGATCACTGTCGTTGCGCACCTGCCAGACCATGTTGGTGGAAATCTTTCCGACGTCGATCGGCACCGGCCGTTTTGCGAGCTTGAATGATTCTTCGAACACGTTGGAAGCCAGCTGCGTGAAGACGCCGATCATATCGCTGCGCATCAGGAGGTGCGGCACAGCGGTGAAGTTTGTGACCGCCACGGGTACGTCGCGTCGCAATCCATGACGCAGCAGCAGATCGTCGAAAATGGCCCTGCGTTGTCCGGTGGCGCTGACGACGAGATGCGGGTACGACAGCACCAATTCAATGTCGAGTTTCTTTCGCCGGTTCAGAATTGGATGGTCGCGCCGGAAAACGCAGAACAGGTTTTCTTCCGCCACGAATTCGGCTTTCATGTGAGACGGCTTGTCGTCGAGCCACCCCAGCGCAAGATCGGATTTGTCCTCGTCGAGCAGATCGAGCGCTTGCCGGCGATCGGCGGTCAGAACCTGGAGCACCATCCGGGGGGCAAACTTCTGCAGCCGGGCGTGCAGTTCGGGGACGATGACGAGGCTCAGCCGGTCGGGCGTGCTCAGGCGAAACACGCCAGTGGCGCTGGCGGGATCGAACCTGGCGTCTTTGACCAGGCAGCCTTCCACCAGCGAGATCGCTTCCTGCAGCGGCTCGCGGATGGCTTCGGCGCGCGGCGTCAGTATGAATCCGTTCGGTCCGCGCACCAGCAGATCGTCGCCGAGAAGCTTGCGCAGGCGATGGAGCGCGTTGCTGACAGCCGGCTGGGATCGGCCGAGTCGTTTGCCGGCGCGCGTGACGTTGCGCTCGGTGATCAGGGCGTCGAGCACCTTGAGCAGATTGAAATCGATTGTTCCAAGGTTCATAACCCCGGCCCTGTATTCAGGCAATGAATGCCGCGTATTTCTACTATCAATTATGAATATATAGAAGTGTTTTCTAGGCTGCTGGCAAAGAACGGCGCCCGCGACCGGAAAGGCACATGTCGTGTGCGCTTTCCGGCGAGAAGTAGTTCGCGTGTGTTGGATGTTGGGGAAACGCCATGCCGGATCTGCCGGGGCAGCGATGCCCGCGAAGCGAATGTGATGTTGTTCGGCAAAGGGGCAGGCCGGTCTTTATCACCGCATTGTTGCGCCGATGATCCACGCCGTCCGTACAGCGCGTACCGCGACGGCGTTTGCCGTAACGACCTGCAATTCGCGGGACACGCAGCTCTCGCGCCGATCAAGGACGCTGCGCAGGAGTAATCTTTGAAGCCCGTAGCGAGCATCGACAAGGTAACCGGTATCATCATCGCGACCCTGGCCGTTACGATGACGGTTGCCTGCATGTTGTGGAATGTCGAGGCGCCGACGCGGTTGGGATTTGCGATCCTCAGCCAACAGTACATGGCGCTGCAACTCGGCCTGGCGTTGACGATCGTGTTTCTCCGGTTCAACCGGAAAGGCGACGTCAAACGGGGTCTGGGATGGATTGATGGCGCGATCGCGCTCATAGCGTTCGTGGTCTTGATGTACGCCGCTTGGGACTTTTCATGGCTTTTGTTCGAACAGTCTTACCGGCCGTGGCAGATCGTCATGATCGGGACGGTCGTGACCATAGCCGTCATGGAAGGCGTCCGGCGTCGCGCGGGATGGATGCTGTTTTCAATCGTCTGCGTGTTCCTCCTGTATGCCCTGGTCGCCGACAAGGTGCCCGGACGGCTCATTGGCAAAGCGCTCGGTCCGGTCGGCCTCGTTCAGTACGTTGGATTTGATCCGAGCGCGGTCTTTTCGACGCCCCTTGCCGTTGGCTCCATGATCGTTCTTTTGTTCGTTTTCTTCGGAAACTTGCTCTTCGCCGCCGGCGGCGGTGAATTTTTCACGGACCTTGCGATGGCCGCGACCGGTCGTTCGCGCGGCGGAAGCGCGAAAATTGCGATTGTGGGATCCGCGCTGTTCGGCTCGATTTCGGGGAGTGCTGTTTCCAACGTGGTGACAACGGGCGTCATCACAATTCCTTTGATGCAGCGCGGCGGGTACTCGAAGACAAATTCGGGCGCCGTTGAAGCCGTTGCCTCGACCGGCGGGCAGCTCACGCCGCCGATCATGGGGGCGGCCGCGTTCCTCATGGCCGAGTTTCTCGATATTTCATACCAGACCGTGGCCGCCGCCGCCGTGCTGCCTGCGCTCCTATATTACCTGAGCACCTTCGTTCAGGTCGATCTCATCGCGGGACGCGATCGTATCCGTCCGAGCGATATTGAAGGTCTGACGACGTGGAAAGTGCTGGCTGAGGGGTGGCATTTTGCTTTTCCGTTCGGAATTCTGCTGGCCGCACTTTTCTGGTGGAATCTTGATCCGGAAGATTCGGCATTGCTGGCGTCGATCGCCATTGTTGTTGTCGGGTTTGTTCGCGGGTACCGGGGAAAGCGCCTGAGCCTGAAGGCCTTGGGACAGGTCTTTGTCGAGACGGGCGTCGGTATGGTGGATCTGATCCTCATCGTCGCCGCCGCCGGATTTGTCATCGGCATTCTCAATGTCACGGGGCTGGGATTCGCGCTGACCCTTCTTCTCGTCGACTTCGTCGGCTCCAATGTGATCTTCCTGCTTCTGATCTCGGCGGCGATCTGTACGGTTCTGGGCATGGGGATGCCGACGTCGGGCGTCTATGTGCTGCTGGCGGCGCTCATCGCCCCATCACTGATCGAAGCCGGCATTCATCCAATCCCCGCGCATCTTTTCATTCTCTACTTCGGCATGATGTCGATGATCACGCCGCCGGTCGCGCTGGCGGCGTTTGCCGCCGCAACGATCTCCAGGGCGGATCCGCTCGCGACCGGATGGGCAGCCATGCGCATAGGGTGGGCGGCCTTCATCATTCCATTTGTGTTCGTGGCGTCTCCGGCATTGGTGTTCGAAGGCAATGCCATGGAGATTGTCACGACACTTGCCTTGTCGGCGGTCGGCGTCACCGCGGTGACAGCCGGTATTGTCGGCTTCTGGTCCCGCAAACTGGGGCTTCTTCTCAGGGCGGCGTTCATTGTGGGTGGCGCGCTCGCGTTGCCATTGGGGTTCGTGACGTTTGACGAGCTGTTGCATGTGCCCGCGGCGTTTGCGGTTGTCGCGCTGGCCATCGCGCTTGTGATCATGAAGCCCGGGGCAATCGACGAACAGGTCGTCTCATGACTTTCAGGTGTTCAATGCGCAGACTAACCAAGGGAGGAATAAGCATGAAAACAAGATTTTTGACCGTCGTATTCGGAGGCGCGCTTGCGCTATCGTTGGGTGCCTCGGCTGCAACCGCGCAGGTTGTGACCATTGCCACCGGCGCCCAGGGCTCGCTCGCCTACAACTCCGGCCAGGCCGTGGCCAAGGTCCTGAATGGCGTTGGCATTACGGCGCGGACACAGCCGCTGGTCGGCTATCTGCCTTTGATCAATTCCGGTGAGGTTGACTTCGGCTTCTCCAACGGCGTCGAAGCGGCCTTTGCCATGACGGGTACCGGAAATTATGACCGCAAGAACCCGGACATGCGGCTGGTGGGTGTGATGTTCCCGCTGACGACCGGCTTGATGGCGCCTTGCGACCTGGGCCTCAAGACGGTGGCGGACGTGAAAGCGAAGGCCAAGGAGTTGCGCATCGCGTCCGAATACAAGTCGTCGACCATCATTCCCTATTATATCCGGGGCGGTCTTGCGAACGGTGGAATGAAATATGATGACTTCAAGCAGGTGCCGGTTGCGAGCTTTGTCGCCGGCATCAAGGCCCTTGGTGATGGCCTTGTTGATATTGCGCTCGTCAGCCTTAATGCGGGTGCGGGGAAGCAGGCGGCCGTGAAACTCAAGGATCACGGCGGCTTGTGCTACATCTCCCTCGATAATTCGACCTCGGGACAGGCCGCGTTCAAGAAGTTTCTGCCGGCCGGCAACATCGTCGCCTTGAAGCAGAATAAAAACATCAACGGGCTGGAGCAGAACGGGGCCAACATCATGCAGATCCCGTGGATGATGCTGACCAACGCGAAGGTTTCCGATGATCTCGTCTACAAGACGACAAAAACGATCGCGGAGAGCAAAGATGAGCTCAAGAAATCCTTCGGCGCCTTCGGCCGCGCCAAACGTGAGGCGATGGCGCCTGCCAACGAGGTGCCTTATCACCCGGGCGCGCTGAAGTACTACAAAGAGGCCGGCATCAAGGTCGGCAATTAGGCCAAACGCGGGTTGGGGGATTCCCCCAACCTGTTCTCTTCATGATCGCATCGATCAGTGCGTGATCGAGGTATCCAACATTTCGCGTTGGGCAGCATTTACCGGTGGCGGCCGTGACCGGGGGGATCAGTCTGCATGAGTAAAGCCCTGCCGCAGGGTGCCTGCGACACTCATTGCCACGTCTTCGGTCCCGCGGCGCGGTTCCCTTATGCGGAGCCGCGCAGCTACACGCCCGACGACGCGCCGCTCGAAGCCTATCTTGGTCTGCTCGACCGTCTCGGTTTCGACCGCGGTGTGCTGGTGCAGCCCAGCGCCTACGGTCGCGATAACCGTGCGATGATTGACGCGCTCGCGCGCGAGCCTCGACGTCTGCGTGGTGTTGCGGTCGGTGGCGAAGAACTGGATGCCGCGACCCTGCGCCAATGGCATGAGCGCGGCGTGCGGGGCTTGCGGGTCAACGAGTTTCGCCGCAACGGAAAGCCTTATTACGAGAATGGCGTGCGCCTTGAAGACGTCAGGCATTTACTGCCGACCATGGCCGATCTCGGCTGGCACCTGCAGTTGTGGATTGACACCCGCGATCTGCCGGACCTGGCGCTGGCGCAGGTTCCGGTGCCGGTGGTGATCGATCACATGGGCCGCATGGAACATCACCACGGCGTCAGCCACCCCGGCTTCCAGGCGCTGGTGCGCGGGGTCGGCGAGGGGCGTTTGTGGTCCAAGCTGTCGGGCACTTACCGGTTGGGCACGACGCCCCCCGGTTATGCCGAGGCCCGGCCATTTCACGATGCGCTCGTCGCCGCCAACCCGGACAATCTGGTCTGGGGCACTGACTGGCCGCATCCGCGGCCGGAAGGGCCGACGCCCGATGCGGCAGACCTTGTGCGCATCTTTCTCGAATGGACTCCAGCCGACCGGGACCGGCAGGCCATCCTGGTCGACAACCCCGCGCGGCTTTATGATTTCCCGCTGTCCTGAGGCGGTGGGTCGGCCGGCGTCCCAATCTTACTATTCATGACCGCAACAGATGCATCTCTGTCTGAGTGCCGGATGCAACTCGCGATGGCCGGTCCGTGGACACCAGAAGGGGGCTATGTTTATATTCCAACAACAACAAGTATCGTTGGGGAGGAAGGCATGAAGAGATTATTGTTGGCGGCCGTCGCCGCCATTTTTGCGCTGGCAGCCGGTTCCGCCGGGGCGCAGACCATCAGCATCGGCACCAGTCCGGTCGGCTCGTCGAACTACGCGCTCGGCAACGCGCTCGGCAAGGTAATGACCGAGCAGCTTGGCCTGAAAGTGCGCGTCGTGCCGTTCGGCGGCGGCCAGCAGGTGCTGCCGCTCATCAACAGCAAAGAGCTGGAAATGGCGCTGCCGGCCTCATCCGACGCTTATTTTGCCTATAACGGCAACGGCGGTCCGTTCAAGACGCCCAACAAGAACCTGCGCGTCATTGGCACCGTGTTTCCTTACTATCTGAGCTGGTACGTCAAGAAGGATTCGCCCTACAAGACACTGGCCGATCTGAAGGGCAAGAAGATCGCGGCCGGATTTACCGCCAATTCGGCCCAGCACCTTTCATATCTCACGACCATGGCTGCGTTCGGCGTCAAGCCATCGGACTTCGACGGCGTCCCGGTGCCGCACGTGGTGCGCGGCGCCGCCGACTTCATGCAGGGCAAGATCGAGGCTTCGACATTCGCCATTGGCGCCGGCAAGATGGCTGAAGCCGACGCCAAGGTCGGCGGCATTCGCTGGCTGAGCATGCCGAAGGACGAGGCCGCGCAGAAGCGCGTCAAGGCGCTGATGCCGGGGGCCTTCATCGACACGATCGAGCCGTCGAAGGCGCTGGTCGGTGTCGTCGGCCCCACCAATGTGCTCAACCATGACTACCTCATCATGGCCGGCGCGCAGATGTCGGACGACAACGCCTACAAGATCGCCAAAATGCTCTACGAGAAGCAGGCCAAGCTGGTGGCGATCTCGAAGATCTACGGCCGCTACAAGAAGCAGAACCTGGGCCGTGATCACGGCATTCCGTTCCATCCCGGTGCCATCAAATTCTACAAGGAAGTCGGTATCTGGAAACGGTAACCGCGTGATTGTCACGCATAGGTCTGGCACTTCATGACCGACACAGCCGGCGACCCGCTCAATCAGCCGGCGCTCTGGAACGGCACGGTGGCGAAAATCCTCGCCGCCGTGCTGACTCTTGCGGCGCTTGCCTGGGCGTGCAGATCTCTACCGTGCGGCGGGGCTGCTGCTCATCAACGAGCAGTTCAACGCCTTCATGTTGGCGATCGCGCTGGCGCTGGTCTTTCTCACCTATCGACTCCGCAAGAACGATCCTGGAAAAGTACCGTGGTTCGACCTGGCCGCCGCTGTCATCGGCATGGTGGCGGCCTTCTACGTCGCCTGGGACTACCGCGCGCTATCGGACGCCATCGCCTTCCGGCCGCTGCACGGCGTGGTCATCGGCAGCATCCTGCTGGTGCTGGTGTTCGAAGGCTTGCGCCGCGCCAGCGGCAATGTGCTGGCCGGCATTCTCATCCTCTTCGTCGCCTATGGATTTTTCGGTTGGCTCTTGCCGGGCGATTTCCAGGGCCGTCACGTCAGCCCCAACGGGCTGCTGATCTATCTCGCGCTCGACGTCAACGGCGTGTTCGGCTCTGTGTTCGGCGTTGCCTCCACCGTGGTGGTGTCGTTCCTGTTCTTCGGCTCGCTGCTGGCGCGCTCGGGCGGGGCCCATTTCTTCACCGATCTCGCCGTCGCCGCCTTCGGCCGTTTTCGCGGTGGCGCCGCCAAGATCGCGATCATCGCCTCGTCGTTATTCGGCACCATTTCCGGCAATGCCGTGTCGAACGTGGTGTCGACCGGCATCGTCACCATCCCGATGATGAAGAATTCGGGCTACAAGGCGCATGATGCCGGCGCCATCGAGGCGGTGGCCTCGACTGGCGGCCAGCTCATGCCGCCAATCATGGGCGCGGCCGCCTTCATCATGGCCGAGCTTCTGGCGCGGCCCTACAGCGACATCGTCATCGCCTCGATCATACCGGCGGTGCTTTATTATACTGCGCTGTTCATCCAGGCCGATCTGGAAGCCGCCAAGAGCAACATCGCCGCGGTGCCGCGCTCGGAATTGCGGCCGCTGCGCGATGTGCTGCGCGAGGGCTGGTACTTTCCCATCCCCTTCGCCATCGTCGTCTGCGGCCTGTTCTGGCTCAATCTCAGTCCCGACACAGCGGCGCTTTACGCCTCCGTCGCGCTGGTGGTCTGCGGTCTGTTCGGCAGCTATCGGCGGCAAGCGCATGCGGCCGGCGGAGCTGATCGACGCGCTGGTCGACACCGGGCGTGGCGCGCTCGACATTCTGATGATCGCCGCCGCCGCCGGTTTCATCATCGGCGTGCTCAATGTGTCCGGCTTGAATTTCGCGCTCACCATCCTGCTCATCCATCTCGGCGCCGGCAATGTCGTGCTGCTGCTCGTCCTGGCGGCGGCGATCGCCATCGTGCTCGGCATGGGCATGCCGACGGTCGGCGTCTACGTGCTGCTCGCCTCGCTCGTCGCGCCGGCGCTGATCGAGGTCGGCATTCCCGACCTCGCCGCGCATCTGTTCGTGCTCTATTTCGGCATGATGTCGATGATCACGCCGCCGGTGGCGATCGCCGCCTTCACCGCGGCGAGCATCGCCCAGGCCGACCCCATCCGTACCGGCCTGGCCGGGGTGCGCTTTGGCTGGTCGGCCTATATCGTACCGTTCCTGTTCGTTTCCTCGCCCACGCTTCTGATGGAGGGGCCGCCGCTCGACGTGGGGCTTTCCGTCGTCACCGCGATCATGGGCGTCTATCTCGTCTCCGTTGCCGTTGCCGGGTTCATGACAAGGCCGGTTGGCGTCGTGTTGCGGGTCGTCTTTGCGGTGTCGGGCGTGGCGATGATGGTGCCTGCGCACGCCTTCAAGGGAGCGATCTGGACGGACATTACCGGTTTTGTCGTGGGATGTATCCTGATCGCGTCGCAGGTTGATATTGCGCGCAACCTTCGTCCGTTGCTGCGCAGGAAAGCCTGATCGCGAATCGTCGCCATTACCGGGAACCGCATGACCGCTATCAACGAAGTCGACACTCTGTTCCAGATGCTTGCCATCGCCAGGCGCAAGTTGACGCCGGGGGCCTGGGATTATCTGATGGGCGGCGCCGAAACCGAGACGACGCTCAACCGGAACCGGCGCGCGCTCAACTCTTATGCGTTACGGGCGCGGGTGCTGCGCGACGTCTCCGGGATCGATACCTCCACAACGCTGCTCGGCCAGAAGCTGAAATTACCCATCATACTGGCGCCGATCGGCTCGATGCAGGACCTGCTGGAAGAGGGCGGGGTGGCGCCGACCCGGGCGGCCGCGCGCACCGGCGTCGTCCATATGCTGAGCTCGGTCTGCGCGCCCGGCATGGAGGCGGTCGCCAAGGCCGCCGATTATCCCAAGTTCTTCCAGCTCTATATCCGCGGCGACAGGGATTGGGTGGACGACACGCTGAAGCGGGCGCTCGACTGCGGCTATCGCGGCATTTGCTCTCACCGTCGACCGCGCCAATTACGGTCGGCGCGAGCGTGACATCGCCAAGGGCCATAATCCGACCGCGCGTCAGGGCGCGGCGGCCGAAGTCCACCAGGCGGCGTTGACCTGGAGACGATGTCGACCGCATCCGGACCTATGTGAAGGTGCCGCTGATCCTCAAGGGCGTCGCGACCGCCGAGGACGCCACGATGGCGGTCGAGCATGGGGTGGATTGCGTCTACGTGTCGAACCACGGCGGGCGCCAGCTCGACCACGCCCAAGGCTCGGTGGCGGCGCTGCCAGAGGTCGTCGCCGCGGTGAAAGGGCGCGCCGAGATCGTGGTCGACGGCACCATCCTGCGCGGCACCGACATCATCAAGGCGCTCTCGCTCGGCGCCAACGCGGTCGGGCTCGGCCGCGCGCAGGGCATCGCGCTCAGCGCCGGCGGCGAGGACGCGGTGGTGCGCATGATCGAGATCATCGAGAACGAATTGCGCACCGCCATGGCGCTGCTCGGCGTCGCGAAACTGTCGGAGCTCGGCCCCCATTGCCTGACGCCCGCCGAGCCGCTGGCCCGCAACTGGCTGGAGAGCGCCTTTCCGCTGGTGCGCGAAGGTTATGGCGCGCCGGCCGCCGACATCCGCGACCTGTCACTCAGGCTGCCCGCCTAGAGCCATCTGCCTCGCTGGATTTCTGATGTCTGCCTGTCTCGGAATGGGATTGGGTAACTTCATGAATACGGAATCTCTCGCGCACCGTCTTCGTCACCGGTGCCTCCACCGGTCTCGGCTATGCCATTTCCTGCGCGCTCGCACGCGAGGGTTACGACATCGCCGCCGCCGATCTCGATGTCGATATGTTCGAAGCGCTGCTGAAGGACGCTGCCATGCAGGGCCGCAAGGTCGTGCCGTTGCGGCTTGACCTGCGCAAGGAAGATGACATCGCGCAGAGCTTCGCCGCCGCGGTGGAAACCTTCGGCCGTATCGACGTCCTGGTCAACAACGCCGGGCGCACCCTGCTCAAGCCGGCGGTGGACGTGACCTGGGCGGAGTGGGACGACGTCATGTCTGTCAATCTCAAGGGTGCCTACTTCCTGGCGCAGAAGTTCGCCGCCCATTGCATCGCCGGTGGCCATCCCGGCAGCGTGGTCAACATGGCTTCCACGCACGGGCTCACGGGGCTCGCCGGCCGTTCGGTCTACGGCATCTCGAAGGGCGGTCTGGTTCAAATGAGCCGCATGCTGGCGATCGAATGGGCGCCGCACAGGATCCGCGTCAATGCGGTGGCGCCGTCCACCGCCATGACGGAATCGCGCAAGGCGCTGCTCGACGACGCGGCGCGGGAACGTATGCTGGCGCGCATCCCGAGCGGCGAATTCATCACGCCGGAGGAGATCGCCGCCGCGGTGTGCTTCCTGGCGCGCGCCGGCTCAGTCACCGGCCACACGCTGCCGGTCGACGGCGGCTTGGTGGCGAACTAGCGGGAGCGGCGTTACTCGGGCAGACACAGCCCGTGGTCGGGCGCGAAGGAGAGATAAACCTTCTGCTGCGGCGCGATCTGATCAAAGTGCTCGATCTGGACGCTGAGCTCATGGTCGCCGACCTTGACCCGGCAATCCAGCACGTTGCCGAGATAGACGGTCTGGATGACTTCGCCCTCGAACACGTTGCTGCCGGCTTCACCATTGGGCCGCTCGAGATGAACGAAGATGTCCTCGGGCCTGAGACTCAGCGTCAGCGGCTGTTCCACCCGGGCGTTCTCGGCGCCGGCGGCGAGCAGACGCAGCGGCGGATGGCCATTGCCGATCGGGATCTCCAGTTCGCAGAAACCGCCGCTGCGGCCGCGCAGGATACCCGGCACCAGATTGGCGACGCCGATGAAGTTGGCAACAAAGGTGTTGGCCGGGTTGGCATAGATGGTCTGCGGGTCGCCGATCTGCTGGATCACGCCCTTGTTCATCACCACGACGCGGTCGCTCATCACCAGCGCCTCCGCCTGGTCGTGGGTGACGTAGATCGAGGTGATGCCGACTTCATGCTGCAGCCGCACCAGCTCCACCCGCATCTGCTCGCGCAGCTTGGCGTCGAGGTTGGACAGCGGCTCGTCGAAAAGGATGACGCGCGGCTCGTAGACGATGGCGCGCGCGAGCGCCACGCGCTGGCGCTGGCCGCCGGAAAGCTTGGTGGCGTAGCGCTCGGCGAGGTGGGTGAGGCCGACCAGCTCGAGCGCGCGCATGGTGCGCTCCTTGATAGCCGCGCTTGATGCGCGCCGCACCCGCAGGCCGTAGGCGACGTTGTCGAACACGGTCATGTGCGGCCAGACCGCGTAGCTCTGGAACACCATGCCGATGTTGCGGTCTTCCGGCACCAGATAAATGCCGCGCTCGGGCGCCGCCACAATGTCGCCGCCGATCCGGATTTCGCCGCGGTCGGGCCGCTCCAGGCCGGCGATGCAACGCAGCGTCGTGGTCTTGCCGCAGCCGGAGGGGCCGAGCAGGGTGACGAACTCGCCTTCTGTCACGAAGAGATTGACGTCGTTTACCGCCAGCTCCGCGCCGAAATACTTGTACAGGTGGTCAAGCTCGACCATATGGCGTGCGCCGTTGCTCATGGCTTCACCGCCAAAGTGTGCTCGGGATCGAGGCGCAGGTAGACTTTCTCGCCGGACTTCAATCCGGCGCGCGGATGCGCCATCACCTTCCATTCGAAATCGCCCCAGCGCACCCGGCAGTCGACGCTGTTGCCGA
Organism: uncultured Pseudomonadota bacterium; assembly: GCA_963773715.1. GTDB lineage: Bacteria > Pseudomonadota > Alphaproteobacteria > Rhizobiales > Xanthobacteraceae > Pseudolabrys. Next base: position 707,359 of record CAVZCM010000004.1, read on the forward strand.
GGAAAATGGCCTGGATAACCTCGCCTTCGAGACAGGCGCCGGAGCCGTTCTGGCGCGACGCGGAGACGTTCTCCGGCCGTACCGACAGCACCACTTCCATGCCCGGCGTCATGCCGGCGGCGAGCTTGCAAGGGAGTTGCACCTTGCAGCCGCCGGTCTCGACTTCGACCTCGCCCCGGTCAGGCGCTGTGGTCGCGACCACGCGTCCCTTGAGGAGATTGGCGAGGCCGATGAAGTTGCTGACATAGGCGTTTTCCGGCCGGCCGTAGATCTCGCGCGGGCCGCCGCGCTGCTGGATCCGGCCCTTGCTCATGACGATAATTTCGTCGCTCATGACCAGGGCTTCGGATTGGTCGTGGGTGACGTAGATCGAGGTGATGCCGACCTCGCTCTGGATGCGCTTGAGTTCGACGCGCATCTGTTCGCGCAGCTTGAGATCGAGGTTGGACAAAGGCTCGTCGAACAACAACAGGCGCGGCCGTGAGACGATGGCGCGCGCAAGCGCGGCCCGCTGCTGCTGGCCGCCGGAGAGGTTGGTCGAGAGCTTGTCGGCCATGTCGGAGAGGCCCACGAGCTTCAGCACGTCGGCAACCCGGGCGTCGATCTCGGCGCGCTCCACTTTGCGGATTTCCAGCGGGTAGGCGACGTTCTGGGCGATCGTCATGTGCGGCCAGATGGCGTAGCTCTGGAACACCATGCCGATGTCGCGCTTCTCCGGCGGCAGGAACTGGCCTTCTTTCTTCGAGGTGAAGACCACTCCGCCGACCCGGATCGAGCCGGCATCGATGCCGTGCAGACCGGCAATGCTCATCAGGGTGGTGGTTTTGCCGCAGCCCGAAGGCCCGAGCAGCGTCAGGAAGTGGCCGCGTGGAACGCTGAAGGAAATATTGTCGACAGCACGGTCGTTGCCGAACCACTTCACGAGGCCCTGGACCTCGAGATACTTCGCGGGATCTATGTCTTCGGTCGCCATCGCGGTCATTTTTCCTTGTTGCTTGCCGCTAAGCCGTCAGCGCCTCTTTACCGGCAACGCGCCGGAAAATGAGGATGCAGATCAGGAGAACCGCCGTCTGCGCGATCGACAGTGCCGCCGTGAGCGGCTCGTTCTCGAAATTCGCCAGATAGTAGACGCCGACCGACAACGTCTCGGTGCCCGAGGTGTACAGAATGATTGAGATCGACAGCTCTCGCAGGAAGATGATGAACAGCAATACCCAGCCGGCGAAAATGCCCGGTTTGAGGAGCGGAATGGTGATGCGGCGCATGGTCGTGAACCATGATGCGCCGGCCATGCGCGAGCTCTGATCGAGCTCCTCCGATATTGCCAGCATCACCGAAGAGATGTTGCGTTGCCCGTAAGGGAAGAACCGCGTGATATAGCCCAGCAGGATGATCCAGAGCGTGGCGTAGATAGGCGTCTTGATGTAGGTAACCAGCACGCCCATCGCGAGCACGATGCCGGGGAATCCGATCGGCACCACGCACAGGAAGTCCAGCAGGCGCGCGCCGAATCCCTTGGTGCGGTGGATCATGTGGCTGATCACCAGTGACAGGATCATGGCGATGGTGGCGCCGAGGAAAGCAAGGATGAAGCTGTTGTAAATGCCGTTGGTCGCGGCCTTGATGCTGTCCGTTCGCCAGAAGAACAGTGTCTTCTCGTAGTTGCGGAACGAGATGTCGGACGGGATGATGTAACCTTGCCAGACCGGGTGCAGGCTGACGATCAGCAGGCACAGGATCGGCAGGACCACGGCCACCAGGATGAAGGTGACGTTATAGCCGAGGGCGACCCACTTCCATTTTCCCAGATCGACCACGTTGGGGCGGAAGCCCTTGCCAGTCACCGTGGTGAAAGAGCGCGGCGCGATGTAGCGCTGCTGGATATAGATGAAGAACGCCGTGATGGCGCCGAGCGCCATACTCATGGTCGCGCCAAGGTAATGGTTGGCGTCATCACCGACCGCCTTGGAGAAGATCTGCGTGGTGAGCGTCTCCCAGCCGTAGGGCGCGCTCAGCTTGAACGGCACTCCGAACTCGCCGGCGCTGGTGACGAACACAATGATGGCGCCCGACAGGATGCCGGGCATGACCAGCGGCAAGGTGACCGTCATGGTGGTGCGGAACAGGCCGGCGCCGGTGGTGCGCGCGGAATCCTCCAGCGAAGGGTCCATGCGGCGCAGTGAACCGACCACGAACAAATAGACAAGCGGCGCGAAGAAAATGCCGGTGACCCAGATCACGCCGTAGATGTTGTCGACGTTCAGAAGAGTGCCGTTGACGCCGAGATAGTCGCGCGCCCAGTTGTTGAGAAGGCCGGTCTTGGGTGAAGCCAGATTATGCCAGGCGATGGCGCCGACAAACGGGCTCAGGAAGAACGGAATGAGATTGTAGGGTTCGAGCTTGTCGCGCCACGGGCAATTGGTGCGGGCGTTGATCCAGGCCAGCGAGACGCCGAGGAAAGTCGCCAGGACCGTCGAGCCGGAGCTGATCAGCAGGGTATTGACGAAGGCTTTGGGAATGACCCGGTCGGTCACCAGCGTGACGTAATTGCCGAATCCCCAGGTAGTGTCGAATCCCATTGGTCCGAGCACCATGAAGCTGCTGACGACGAGCGTGAACAGGGGAAGCAGGACTGCGGCCGCGACGATCACGCTGACGACAACGGTCGCCACCGATTCTTGCGTAAACATGCCGCGCCAGCGGCCGGCTGTCGGGGCACCGGCGGCTTCATCCGGTAGTGCTTCTGCGCTCATCGCTTATCACCCGTTGCGCGGCGAACGATTGGTCTGAACCCTGATCACAACACCGGGGAGGAGTTTGCGGCACATGCCGCAGACTCCATCATTGTCGTTGGCCGGCTTGTTTTACCGGAACCGATCCTGCCACTGACCACGCACGGCTTTGTACTGGCCCGCGGCGCCGACCCAGTCTTTCATGCCGATAAGCTTGGTCGTCTCGAGGTCGAAAAGATAAGGCTGCGCTTCTTTCGGTGGCTTGTAGCCCTTCATGAAGCTGTACATCGCTTCACCTTCGACGAAGACATCGGTGCCTTCCTTGCTCAGAAGGAACTCGATCAGCAGTTTGGCCGCGTTCGGACTCGGCCCGCCCTTGATCACCGCGGCCTGGTTGCCGAGCATGACCTGGCCTTCCTTGTAGTGGCCGATCTTGATGGTCTTGGCGAGCTCGGGCTTCTTGACGACATTCTGGTACACGCGTCCAGAAAGGTTCCACATGTCCAGCGGCCGCTGGCAGGAGATGACCATCTGCATCTTCGGCTCGGTACGGAACTCGACCAGAGGGTCGGTGGCCTTCACCTTGTCCCAGTAGGCCGGGAAATCGACGGCCTTGGCTTCGTCAAGGGCGATGGTCGTATTGGTATAGGTAAAGCTCTTGGTGATGTCGGAGACGATCGTCTTGCCCTTGAGCTCCGGCTTGACCACGTCGGCGTAGGACTCGGCCTTGAAGTTTTCCATACCGGGGCATGCGCTGTTCCACACCGGCTGGAAAGAATAGGCGAATGGCACCACGACGTAGGGGTAGTTGGAATACTGGCCAGCCTTTTTGACGAGTTCCTCGTGGTTCTTCCAGTATCCGCTGTCCAGCTTTTCGAAAGCGCCGCGCTTGGCTGCGGCGTCGAAGAAGGCCGGCGAGCTGACCAGGAGAATGTCGACCGTGAATTTGCCGGCCTGAATTTCCTGACGAACCTGCGCGACGGTCGCGCCTGTCCCTTTGCGCAGATTGTTGAACTTGAAGTTGTCACCAAGGCCGTAACGCTTGATGAAGGCTGCGCCGAGGCGCTGGCCGGTCCGATCGCTGAAGATCGGATTCAGGATGGTAACCGAACCTTCTTTCTTGGCGCCTTCGACCAGCGCCTTTTCTTGTGGTGTCAGATCAGCGGCATTGGCCGCGGGTGCGGTCGCAAGGATCGCCGCGGCCGCGAACGGTACCGCGAGCAGTGCAATAGTCGATGATAATGCCCGTGCCGGATGGCGTGAGGCCATGTGCTCCTCCCATTTGTCGTACTCGACTTGCGGATCCGACTTCCCGGTTACGCACGGGCGCCGGATATCTCTTTTGTATTCGTCAGGCTGACCTGGTTGGCACGCCGCGTACCGGGAGGCCGCCAGACACGCCATTTAACCGCAGGTGGGCAGGTCCTTGCAATTTATCATTTCGCGGGGCGCACCATGTCGCACTGCGACATGGCGAAATCGGAGGCACTGCCGCATGTAAACGGGTGTTTACCCGTTGCGTCGGCTGCTGTCGCGGGGTTAGCTTCACGCGGGAGCGGCCAGGGCGGTGCCGACCAGGAGTGTGGCGGCGTGAAAGTCGGAATTCTGCTCGGGGACGACATTGGGCACGAGGTCGTCCCGGAATGCGTCAAGGTCATGAAGGCTGCGGCCGGCCGAACCGGTCTGACAATCGACTGGCAAACCCTTCCGATCGGCAAGCACGGCCACGACCAGCATGGCAATACCCTGCCGCCGCCGACCGAAGCGGCCCTGCACGGCCTCGACGGCTGGATCATGGGGCCGATCGGCCATAACGCCTATCCGCGCAACGATCCGACCTGGGTCATGCCGCCGGTCAGGAAAAAGTATGACCTGTTTGCGGCAATTCGCCCGTCTCGCACCTACCCGAACATCGTCTCGATACATGAGAACGTCGACATCGTGTTCGTGCGCGAGATTTCGGAAGGCATGCTCTATTCGGAAACGGTCGTCGCGGGTGCGGCGGAGTTCCGGCCGAATGACGACATTACGGTTGCGATGCGCGTGATTACACGCAAAGGCTCCAATCGGGTCGCGCGCGAGGCCTTCGAGATCGCGCGCACGCGTCCGCGCAAGAAGGTGACGGCCGCGCACAAGGAACCGGTCTATCGGCTGGCCTGCGGCATGTTCGCCGAGGAATGCCGCAAGGTTGCGCGTGAATATCCCGACGTCGCGTTCGACGAGATGCTGATCGAACTCGATTTCGATGAAACTCGTTACCGACCCGCAGCGTTTCGACGTCGTCGTAACCACAAATCAGTTCGGTGATATTCTCACCGATATCGGTGCCGGCCTCGTCGGCGGACTGGGGCTCGCGCCCGGCCTGTGCGTCGGCGAGCGCCAGGCCATGGCGCAGGCGACCCACGGCTCCGCGCCCGATATCGCCGGCCAGAACATCGCCAACCCTTACGCCATGATCACCTCGGGTCAGATGCTCATGGCCTGGCTCGGCCGCAAGCACAATGAACCGAAGGCGGTGACGGCCGCCGGGCTGATGAAGAAAGCCATCGACAAGGTGGTCACCGAAGGAAAGACTCTGACCGGGGATCTGGGCGGCACGGCCAGCACCCGGGAAATGGGAGACGCCATCGCGGCGGCCGTGATGCAATAGCGCGACAAGCGCAATCGAAACGGCGCCGCAGAAACCGGACGGCAATATCATGTACAACCTTCATCTCAGCGCCGAGCAACTGGAAATCCGCGACACCATCCGCGATTTCGTCAATCAGGAAATCAGGCCCGCCGCGCTGAAGGCCGACCGGCTCGACGTCGCCGACCGCTCGCTGTTGACCGACGTGCTCGACCAGGCTTCGCAAATGGGCCTGCGCGCGCTGGCGTTGTCGGAAGATAAGGGCGGTGCCGGTGCCGACGCGCTCACGTCCTGCCTCGTCACCGAGGAACTGGCAGCGGGCGACGCCGACATTGCCGCGATCCTCACCGAAACCGCGCGGCTCGCGCATCTGCTGTTCGATCGCGCCATGAACGACGCGCAGCGCGACGCCTTCCTCGCCAGGTTTCTTGGCGACGACCGCTATCATCTCGCGCTCGCCGACCGTGAGCCGGGCGCCGACACGCGGCTGGGTGTGAACTATCACCGTCCGGATTCGATCGACCTCACTCTCGATACCACGGCCACAAAGGGGGGCGACGGCTGGGTCATCAACGGCGTCAAGGATTGTGTCGCCAATGCGCCGATCGCCGGCCTGTTCGCCGTGACAGCCGCCATTCCAGGCCGCACCGGCGCCGGCGTGCTGCTGGTGCCGGCCGATGCGGCGGGGCTGACGGTCGAAGCCCATGACGCCGCCTGGCAGCACGGCGTCTGCGGCCGGGTCATCTTCAGGGACTGCCGGGTGCCCGCCGGCCATTTGCTCGGCGACGAGGCCGCCGCGCTGCTCACCGGCTCCGACGCCCCCGGCCATGGCGCGCCGCTTTACCAGGCGCTCAACATCGGCATTGGCCGCGCCGCCTACGAAGCCGCACTGGACTACGCCCATATCAGGGTGCAGGGCGGGCGGCCGCTGATCGAACACCAGGCGATCGCCACCAAGCTCGCGGACGCAGCGATCAGCCTCGAGATCGCACGCGCCGTAGTCTTGCAGGCGGCCTGGGCCTCCGACCACCCGGACGCGGTCGCCGACCGCAGCCTGAGCGACTTGCCGCTGCAAACTGTGACGCAGGTGTATGTCTCCGAGGCCATGATGAAGACGGCCAAGGATTGCGCCGAAGTGTTCGGCGCCATGGGCGTCATGCGCGACATGCCGCTGCAGAAATATATCCACGATGCGCGCGTCTGCCAGCACACGGGCGACGGCAACAGCGAGGCGCGCCTGCGGGTGGCCGAAGCGATCGCCGGCTACCGGCGCAAGCCCCGGGCCGCCATGGCGCTGGCCGGCGAATAGGACAATTGAGGTGAGGATTTGGCGATGGATTTCTCCCTGAGCAGCGAGCAGCGCGATTGGCAGATGAAGGCGCGCGAATTCGCCGAAACGGTGTTGCGCCCGAAGTCGCTCGAACGCGACGGTCTTCCGACCGCCGACACCTTCGACTGGGACATCATCAAGGCGGGCTCCAGGCTCGGTTTCCGCACGCTGGCGGTGCCGAAGGAGTGGGGTGGCCACGGCACCGATTTCGTGACACAGGCGCTGGTGATGGCCGAACTCGCCAAGGCCGACAGCGCCATGTCGAAAGCCTTCAGCCAGAACTGGAAATGGAGCCATCTGATCTCGGCGGTCTGCACCCAGGAACAGAAGGAGCGTTTCCTCAAACCCTTCCTCGCCGACGACACCTTCCTGCTCGGCAAGGGCATCACCGAGCCGACCGCCGGCTCAGACAACCGGCTGCCGCCCGAGGATGATCCCAAGGCCGGGCTGAGGCTCAAGGGCGAGCGCCACGGCGACGAATGGATCCTTAACGGCGAGAAGGCCTTCATCGCCAACGCGCCGGTCGGCAAGCTGTTCTTCCTCGACGTCCGCACGGATTCGACCGTGCCGCTGAAGCAGGGAACCACCATGTTCCTGGTGCCGAGCGACACGCCCGGCTTCCGCATCGGCAAGAAGTTCAACAAGAGCGGCTGGCGCTTCTACCAGAACGGCGAGATGATCTTCGAGAACGCGCGCGTGCCGCACGCCAACGTGGTCGGCGATGTTGGCGGCGCGGTGAAGAAGACCGGCGGCCGTGGCGGCGACACCACCGGTGGTGATATCTTCGGCGACCTCGAGCTCTGCGCCAACGCGCTCGGCATCTGCGACGACGCCTGCGAGACGGCGCTGCGTTACGCCAGGACCGAAGAGCAGGGGGGCCAGCAGCTGTTCGCCCAGCAGCGCATCCAGCTCCAGCTCAACAGGATGTTCGCGCTTACCGAGGCGCTACGCTCCTTTGTGCTGCGGGTGGCCTGGGAGCACGACAACAAGATCCATTCCTGCAATGCGGGTCTCGCCATGAACCTGTCGACTGACATCGTGCAGGAGGTGACCGAGCTCTATATGGAAATACGCGGCGCGCAGGGCTGTTCCATGGATCACCACAGCGACAAGCTGGTGCGGGACGCCTTTATCTGGAGTCATCTCGCGGGCGACAGCGTGCAGCGTATGAAAGTGTCGCGCCGGCTGGCGGCCTAGTGGAGCGAATTCGACATTTGATACCCATTTGCGGCAAGCCGCTCATCAAATGTCAAATTCAAAGCTCTACTAGAATCAAATAGTTGTCAGTGGTCCTTTGATTCCGACATTTACTCCGGAGCCTGCAGCAGCGGGATGCAAATGTCGGAATCGGACCACTGCCGGCGTCGCGCAATCGTGATCGCGGCGGGGTGACCGGCCGCAGGCAACACGCGGTATAGGGAGATCAACAACCCAACCGTGCACGGGAGGACGACGACCATGACACAGCGTTTGCCGCTCTTGAGCGACGAAGAGGCGACCGGGGTCGCCAAGGATGTGCTCGCCGGCTCGACCAGAATGCTCGGGCGCTCGTCGAACCTCCTGCGCATTCTTTGCAAGCACACGCCCTATCTGGGGCGCTGGTTCATCGGCTTTGTCGCTTCCACGCGCCAGCCGGCCCTCGGCGCGGTATCCGACGTGCACTATCGCAATCTCGCCAATATCAAGACGTCGATGGTCAACGCCTGCCCATACTGCACCACGCACACCTCGATGTACGGCCAGGCCTGCGGCGGTATCTCCGACGCCCAACTCGAGGCGATGAAGGGCGATGCCTGGAAGACCAGCGACCTGTTCGACGAACGCGAGAAGGCGGCCATCGCCTGGGCCGAGGCGGTGACGCTCAACACCGCCAGGAGCGACAAGGCCCTTTGGGAGAGAATGAAGAGCCTGTTCAGCGACGCCGAGATCGTCGAGATCACCATGGCTTCGGCCATGTTCAACATGATCAACCGGCTCAACGACACGTTCTGGACCGAGCTCGAAACGGTCGAGTACAACCGGCGCCAGGGCAACGCGGTCAAGGGCGTTACGCTCGCCGACATCGACGCCTATGCGGGCGGTCCCGCCTTCATCAGCGGCATCGGCGCGGCCGCCACGGCGGCGGAATAGGAAGCATAACGTAGTCAGTAGCGGCTGGACGCGGGCGCTAGTCGCAGCGCACCGTCATGCCGCCGTCGACCACGATCTCGGTGCCGGTGATGAAGCGCGCCTCGTCGGACGCAAGGAACAGCGCGGCGTTGGCGGTGTCGCGGCCGTCGCCCATGAAGCCGAGCGGAATGCGCCTGAGGCGCGAGGCGAGCAGGGCATCGACGTCGCCGCCCGTGCGCTGGCCTGCAAGCCGCGCCTCCACCATCGGCGTGTGTAACTGGCCCGGAACGACCGTGTTCACCCGGATGCCCTTGCTCGCGTACTGCACGGCCACGACACGCGACATCTGGATGACGCCGGCCTTGGTCGAGGCGTAGCCGACCTGCGGCGAGCCGGTCCAGCGCAGGCCCGAGCTTGATGCCACGTTGACGATGGCGCCTTTCTTCTGCCGCTCCATGATCGGCAGTACGTTCTTGAGCGTGAGGAACACGCTCTTGAGATTGTAGTCGACCTGCCGCTGGAAGACCTCTTCCGTCATCTCCACCGGGCCGCCGTGCGCGGAGCCGCCGACATTGTTCACCAGCACGTCGACGCGGCCGTAATGCTTCTCGCAGGTCTCGACCATCGCCGCGACGGACGTCGCGCTGGTCACGTCGCACTGGTGCACGATGATCTCGCCGCCGGCTTCCTTCACGTTTTCGACCGTCTCATCGACGCTCTCCGGTTTCAGGTCGACCGCGAAGATTCTGGCGCCTTCCTGGGCGAAGCGGACGGCGGTCGCGCGTCCGTTGCCCCAGCCCGGCGCGACGCAGCCGGCGCCGGTGACGATGGCGACCTTGTCCTGCAGACGACCGCTCATTCTGAGTCTCCTTATGACGTGGCTGCCGCCGCGAAGTGGTAGAATCGCCGCGGGTTGTCGACCAGCAGCGCCTGCCGCTGCGCATCGCCGGGCGCGATCTGCGCCAGCAGATCGGTCAGTATGCCGTCGTCGGGTATCGGCCCCTGGTGGTTGGGATGCGGCCAGTCGAGCCCCCAGACGCAGCGGTCGCCGGCCGCCTCCATCAGCTTGCGCGCGAACGGCACCGCGTCGGCGTAGGGCGGACCCTGACGCGTGGCGCGGTCGCAGCCGCTCACCTTCACCCACACGTTGCGGTCTTCCAGCAGCGTCAGAAATTCCTGAACGGTTCCTGGTCGAGCCCCTTCGAGGCATCAACCCGGCCCATATGGTCGATCATCACCGGCACCGGCGAGCGCTTCAGCGCCGGGGTCATCTCGCCGATCAACTCGGCCGCCATGTGGATCTGCAAATGCCAGCCGATACCCGCGAGCCGTTTGCCGAAGGCGACGACCTCGTCGATGGTCGCGGTCGGCGTCAGGTGCGGCATATAGTGGAAGCGGGCGCCACGGAAGCCGAGTACGTCGAGTCGCTTCAGGGCGGCGCCGGTGATCGTCACCGGCATCAGCCCGACGCCGAGATAGCTGCCGTCCCTGGCCGCAATGGCGTCGGCGGTGACCGAGAGATCGAAGCCGTGCGCCGCCGTGTGCACGATCACGCAACGCTCGATGCCGAGCATCTCATGCAGAGCGAACAGCTTTTCCTTCGGCGCGTCGGAAGGCGTGAAGCTGCGCTCCTCGGCGAAGGGAAAACGCGCGCGCGGACCGAACACGTGCACGTGGGCATCGCAGGCGCCCGGCGGCAGTTTCAGCCTGGGCTGGCTCGGCTTGGCCGTCCATGTCGGCGGCTCGGGCGGCGTGTCGCCGGTGTGTGCGTGTTTGGTGCTCATATCTGATCCGCGAATTCGGCAAAGGTGTTGTCGAACGACGGTTCGCGCTTGCTGAAGGCGTCGAGCCAGGCCACCAGCTTGCCATGGTCGGGCCGCCAGTCCACCGGCTTGCGCCGGTCGAGGTAACCGAGTGCGCAAGACAGACCGATGGTTACGATGTCGGTCCTGTTCGGGTCAGGCGGTGCGGCCTCGAAGGCGGCCAGCGCCCGGGTGATCTTGCCGCGCTGCAATTTCAGGAAGCGCCCGGAATAGGTGCCGGGATCGCGGTAACGCGCCTCGTAGACCACCAGCAGTGCTGCATCCATGATGCCGTCGGCCAGCGCGGCAAGGGTCAGGGCCTTGTAGCGGGCGAGCCCGCCCGCCGGCAGCAATTTGGTGGAGCCTGCGACTTCCTGCAGGAATTCAATGATCACCCGGCTGTCGAAGATCGGGCTGCCGTCTTCCAGCAGCAGGCACGGCATCTTGCCGAGCGGGTTCTGCCGGCGCAGCGGGTCCGTCTTGTCACGCGGATCCACCGGCACGAGCGTGACGCGGTCGCCCAGCTTCAGGATCTCGATTGCCATGCGCACCTTGCGGCCGAACGGGGAGGTTACCGTCGAACGCAGCACGAATTTTTCCGCCATTCCGATCGTCTCACTGCATTGTTTGCGGCAAATAGAGGGCCATTTGCGGGAACAGACACAGCAGCAACAGCATCACGAAACCGGCCATGATGTAGGGCACGAGCCCCATGAACACGTGTTCGAGTTCGACGCGGCCGTTCGAGGCGCCCTGCACAACGAAGCAGTTGACGCCGACCGGGGGGGTGACGGCGCCGATCTCCACCAGCAGCACCACGAACACGCCGAACCAGATCGGGTCGAAGCCGAGCTTCATCATCACCGGGTGGGCGATCGGCAGGGTGATGGCGAGCAGGGCCGGCGCGTCCATCATCATGCCGAAGACCAGGTAGATCGCCGTGATGATCAGCACGATCACCCAACGGTTGACGTCGAGACCGGTAAGGAAGTCGCCCAGCGTGTTGGCGACGCCGGAGAGCGCCAGGAAACGCGAGAAGATCAGCGCGCAGATGATGATGGCGAAGATCATCGCCGAAGTCTTCACCGTCTCGCGCAGCGCGCTCATGAGCTCGAGTTTTCTGACGCTGCGCTGGCGGACCAACGCGAGCACCAGGGTCACGGCAGCGCCGGCGCCACCGGCTTCGGTCGGGGTGAAGATGCCGGCATAAAGTCCAAGGATGATGCAGGCGATCACCAGCACCAGCGGCCCGGCGAGCCGGAGCGAATAGAGCTTCTCGCGTAAGCTGAATGTCTCCTCGCTGCGCGGCGCGTATTCCGGGTGGCGGAATACGGTGAAAAATGTCGCCCCGCACAGGACAAGAGCGAACACGAGGCCGGGTATGACGCCGGCGATCAGCAGCCCGCCGATCGAGGTGTCGGTCAGGATGCCGAAGATCACCATTACCGCGCTCGGCGGGATCATTACCGCCAGCGTGCCGGCGATCGCGATCGAGGCGGAAGCCAGCCGCTTGTCGTAGCCGCGATCGAGCATCTGCGGCAACGCCAGCTTTGTGAACACGGTGGCGGTGCCGATCGAGGAGCCGGAGGCGGCGCCGAAGGCGGCGGCGCCCAAAGTGGTGGAGACCGCGAGGCCGCCCGGCAGCCGGCCGAACCACTTGTGGGCGGCGTCGAAGAGGTCCTCGCCCAGCCCCGCGCGCATGGCGAACATGCCCATCAGCAGGAACAACGGGATGACGCTGAAATGAAAGCTGTGGGTGGTGTCGAAGAACACCGTGCTCAGCATCGACGTGGCCGCGTTGAAGCCGACCACCGACATCAGGCCGATCGCGCCGAGCGCGCCGAGCGCCACCATCACGTTGATGCCGGCCAGGATGGCCGCGAACAGCGCAACGACGCCGACGAAGCCGATTTCGAGCGGACCCATCAGATCTGCTCCATGGCGCGCTCGTCGTCAGCGGCAATCGGCATCATGGTCTCGGCGATGGCGTCGAGCAGGAACTGCAAGGCGAGCGTGGCGAGGCCGAAGAACACCACAAACTTCATTGGCCAGAGCGGAAATACGATTTCACCCCATTCCTGCTCCCCGAACGAATAGGACTCGGCGGCGAAACGCCAGCCGGCGTAGCTGCACCAGGTGAAAAAGGCGCAACCGCACAGCATGGCGACCACGGTGAAAATGCGCTGCGTTTTCTTTGGCAGCCGGCGGGTCATCAGGATCACCCGGATATGGCCGCCTTCATACTGGGTGAGTGCGAGCGAGCAGAAAATGATCAGCACCAGCAGGGATTCTGTGAATTCCAGCGTGCCGACCAGCGGTTTGTTGAAAAGATAGCGGCCGATGATGTTGGCCACCACCAGCACCATGGTGACAAGGGTCGCGGCCGACGATATCAGCCCGACGCCGCGCAAGAAGCGGCCATAGCTCTCGTACAGACGTTGGAAGGCGGACATCGTGGATGGTCTCGCGCAAATGACGGACGGCCTCAATGGGCCGCCCGCCTGGTGTCGATCGTTGCGCCGGTCAGCGGCTTTCGATCTGGTCCACGATATCCTTGGTCTGCGCGTCGGTCAGTCCGGCAGCCTTGGCCTTGGCGACCCACTTCTGCCGCACTGCCTGCACGCCTGCATCCTTGAGCGCCGCATCCAGCGAGTCCGCCGACAGCCTGGTGACGCTCACGCCCTTCTTCTTCCAGCCTTCCAGGATCTCCTGGGTGAGCACGTCGAGGGTGACCGTGTAACGCATGGCGTATTCACGTCCCAGGCCGTCGATGATCGCCCTGGTCTGCGGATCGAGTGCGTTGTAGCTTTTCAGGTTCATGGCGACCAGATGGCCGAAGGAAGCGCCGATCGGCACGTCAATGTAGTACTTCGCCACTTCGTCGTATTTCCAGCCGTGTGCCAGCGACGGGCCGATCGGCGAGCAGTCAAGGATGCCGCGCTGCAGTGCCTCATAGCCGTCCGCGGACGCCATCGACACCGGCGTGCCGCCGAGCGCCTTAACCAGCGCCGGATACGCAAAGCCGTAGGTGCGGATACGCTTGCCCTTAAGGTCGGCAATCGACTTCACCGGCTTGTTGCAGATGAGGCCGTACTTCTCGAGCGGCCGGTAACCGATAACCTTGAGATTGTACTTCTCCAGCTCCTTGCCGAACTGCGGATATTGCCGGTGCCAGAGCTCCAGCAGTTCCGCGATCTCGATGGTCGAATGCGGTTGCGGAATGAAGTAGCCGATCGCGTTGTTGAGCGGGAACTTGTCCTGGAAGTACGGCGTGATGATATCGCCGATGTCGCCGGCGCCGCCCGACAGCGCGTCGGGAAGTTCCTTCGACTTGGCGACGCTGCCACCCCAGAACATCTGGATGGTGTCCTTGCCGCCGGTTCGCTTCTTGAATTCCTCGACGAACCACTTGGTGCTGATCGACTGCGCGTCGTTGGACGCTTCAGGCTTGAAGGTGATCCATTTGAGCGTCTTGGCCTGCACGGGCGCAACCGATGCGCCGAGGGCGATAGCCATCGCCGCCGCAGTTGCGGCAACGCTGATACGACCGATGAAACGCGGCATGGTAGTCCTCCCCGGTATGGTGACGTTTCTTTCTCTTTACCTGATGAAACGATAGTTCGATGGCCTGGATGCCGCAATGGGCACCACCTCATGCGGGCAATACTATTTCGGCATGGAAATCATGGCGCGAAAATCGCGTTGCGTCGCGTGCGCAACCGCGTTTCGTTCAGTCTAGCCGTGCTCCGGCCCAGGTCCTGTCGCGCACCAGCGTGCGGCAAACGTCAAACAGCATGGCGCTCGCATCCTGGGTCAGCTTGGGCAGCTGTTCGCGCAAGGTGACGATGGTCACGTGCGTCGACAATGTGGGGCGGGTAATAGGATAGATGGTCAGCATCTTGCGCTGTACCTCTTCCTGCACGGCGGCGTAGGTGAGGATCGTGTAGCCGAGCCCGCGTTCCACCAGTGCCTTGGCGAAGGCGACGCTGTCGACCTCGATCTTGATGCGCAGACGGACGCCGTGTTCGAGCGCGGCGTTTTCGACCAGCCGGCGGTTGGTGTGCGCCATATTGGGCAGGACCAGGGGCAGGTCGCCGAGATCGCGAATGCGGAAGCTTGCCGGATGTTTCCTGTCCCTGATGCGCCGGACCGGCGGGCCGATCACGAACATGCGTTCGGTCAAAAGCGGGCTGATACTCAGGGTTTCCAGGTGTGGCGGATTGTGCAACAGGGCGATGTCGATGCGCTTTTCCAGCAGCCATTCCTGCAGCGAACTGGCAACGCCCTCGCGTGTATGCAGCGTGGTCCGCGGCCAGGCCTTCTGGAAGCGCTCGACGAAGGTCGGGATAATAATGCGTCCGGCCGCCGGCGGCACCCCCAGCGAGATGCGCCCGCGCGAGGTGGCACGATCTTCCTTGATCTCCTCGCTGGTCTGCTGGACAAGTTGCGCGATCGCTTCCGCGCGTTCGAGCAGTAACGAGCCCGCAGCGCTCAGCCGCACGCCGCGGCCGTGACGGGAGAACAGGGGAACGCCGAGCTCATGTTCGAGTTTCCTGATCTGCCGGCTGAGCGCCGGCTGCGCCAGCCGCAGTTCCTCCGCCGCGCGGCTGACGCTGCCCGCGCGCGCCACACGCATGAAGTTTCGAAGTTCGCGAAGTTCCATGGACGCCCCGGAGCGGAGATATACTCTGAAAGTATATCTTAGCCCATCGTTATGCTTCGTCCAAACCGCGGCAGCGGCGCGCGCTCTTGGCCACGGGCTGCCCGGCGGTCTATACCGGCCTGCGCAAACGATGCAGCGGAAGGGTCCCATGTGTGGCAGCAGGCGCGGTGACAACGGCGCGGTCAGTCTTCTCGTGCTGGAGGGCGACGGCATCGGACCCGAGATCACCGCCGCTACGCTGGACGTGCTGCGTGCGGCAGACCACGCCTTTTCGCTGGGTCTTTCCTTCGATCACGCCGATATCGGCTGGGCAGCGCACCGCAAAGCTGGCACCACCTTTCCAGCAGCGACGCTAGAACAGGCCAGGGCCGCCGACGGCGTGTTGCTCGGGCCTGTCTCGCATAATGAGTACCCGCCGGCGGCCGAGGGCGGTCTCAACCCGTCCGGCGAATTGCGCAGGCGGCTCGATCTCTACGCCAACATCCGCCCGGCGCGCTCGCGCCCCGGGTTCCCGCCACGCTGCGGCAAGCCGGTCGATCTCGTCATCGTGCGGGAGAACACCGAGGGCTTCTACGCCGACCGCACCATGTTCGTCGGGGGCGGCGAATTCATGCCGACGCCGGATCTTGCGATGGCCATGCGCAAGATCACCCGGGCGGGCTCGACCCGCATCGCGGAAGCCGCCTTCAGGCTCGCGCGCCAGCGGCGTCGAAAGGTGACCTCGGTGCACAAGTGCAATGTGCTGCGCGTCTCCGACGGGCTCTATCTTGAATGCTGCCGTGCGGTGGCGGCGCGCTATCCCGACGTCGAATACGAAGAGCGTATCGTCGATGCCATGGCCGCGCTGCTGGTGCGGGACGCCGGCCAGTTCGACGTCGTCGTTTCCACCAACATGTTCGGCGACATATTGTCCGATGAAGCCTCCGAGATCGCCGGCAGTCTGGGACTGGCGGCATCCATCAATGCCGGCGACGACCACGCGGTGGCGCAGGCGCAGCACGGATCGGCGCCGGACATCGCCGGCAAGAACATCGCCAACCCGTCGTCGCTGATCGGTTCGGCCGCCATGCTGCTGGCATGGCTGGGCGAGCGGCGGGGTGACGACAATCTTGCGCGGGCCGGTGCCGCCATCGAAGCGGCGCTCGACAAGGTGATCGAAGATTCTGCTACCCGGACGGCCGACATGGGCGGCAAGCTCGGCACCGATGCGTTCGCGAAAAAAGTGGCGCAAGTGGTCGGCGCTGCGTGAGGCGGATGCGGGTGCGTCCTCATAAAGATGACACGGTGCTTCAGGTCCGCCTTGTTGGTGCTGAGCGGACATTCGATAGATAAATTGGCGTGTCGGATAAGGGCCCGGAAGTGGATATCGCCATGTGGTTTCGCCTGTTCCTCCTCGTGCTGCTCGTGCTGCCCGCCCAGGCCCTGGCCGGGGTCAAGGAGAAGGTTAAGGCGCTGTCTCCATCGGCGCTCGTGTTCGTGGTGGATGCGGAGGGCAACGAACTGGTGGTGCAGAACGCTGACGAGCCCTTCGTGCCGGCCTCGGTCACCAAGATCGTGACCGCCTGGCTGGCGCTGGAGGTGCTGGGCGCGGACTACCGCTTCCGGACCCGCTTCTACCTGGATGACAAGCGGGTGCTGTACGTGCGCGGTGGCGGCGACCCCTTCCTGATCTCCGAAGAACTGGCGCTGCTCGCGAAAGAGCTGGTCGCCGCGACCGGCAAGGCGCCGCTCGCCGGGATCGTGCTCGACGCGAGCTACTATCCCGCCGGCCTGCGCATCCCGGGTATCGAGGATTCGGCCGAGTCCTACGACGCGCTGAATTCCGCCCTCGCGGTGAACTTCAACACCATCTACGCCGTGCGCCGCGGCAAGACGGTCCGCTCGGCCGAGAAGCAGACCCCGATCACACCGCTGGCGATCAGCCAGTTCCGCGCGCGCGGACCCAAAGGCCGCGACCGCATCAGTCTGACCCAGGATCCCGCGCTGAGCCTGCAATACGCCGGCGAATTGCTCGCCGCATTCATCGAAAAGGCCGGCGGCAGCGTGAAGGGGAAGATCACGACCGGCGCCGTACCCGCGGGCCTCGCGCCGGTCTATGTGCACCGGCAGTCGCGTCCGCTCTCGGCGGTGCTTCACCAGTTGCTCGTCGGTTCCAACAACTACATTGCCAACCAGGTTTTCCTCGAGACCGGCGCGCACCGGCTGGGCGGGCCGGTCGGCCTCGACAAGTCGCGCAAGGTGGCGAATGAAATGCTCGCCGCGCACGATCTCGCCGGCGCCATCCACCTTGAGGAAGGTTCGGGCATCAGCCGCGGCAACCGCTTCACCGCGCGCGGCCTTGCGAAGGTGCTCGCCCTGTTCGCGCCCCACGCCGGCCTGCTCAAGAAAGGCAAGGGCGCAGCCTACAAGACAGGCACCCTCGACGGCGTGCGCACGCTGGCGGGCTACGCCGATACGTCAGGGCACGGGCAGGTGCGCTTCGTGATCTCGCTCAGGGGCAACAACGGCGCGTTGCGCTTCCGGCTGCTGAGGACCATCCGGTCCGGGCTGTAGCCGGAGCCGCTGCTCGACCTCCCTGGCGGCATCTTTCATGGTCATAAACATCGCGGCCGTACGGATCATGGTGTCGACCTTCTCCATCCGCGCCAGCATGCAGTAGCCGCGCCCGATCACACACGGTTGCACGGGTATTCACGCGTGACGTGTTGCGGAAAGCCAAGCGTTACATGATAGAAAGGCGGACGGGGAGACAGACAATGGCAGTCAAGGAAGTCGGCATTATCGTCAACGGCGCCAGCGGGCGCATCGGCTCGACCCAGCATCTTGCGAACTCGCTGGTGCCGATCCGCGACGCCGGCGGCCTGGCTTGCGGGGACGACCGCATCATGCCGAAGCTGCTGCTGGTCGGCCGCAATACTGAAAAGCTCACGGGGATCGCGGCGCGCCACGGTATAGAAGAGTGGACCACCGATCTCGATGCGGCGCTGGCGCGGCCGGAATTCCCGGTCTTCCTCGATGCCGCCGCCACCCGCCAGCGGGTCGACACCCTGCACAAGGCGATTGCCGCAGGAAAACACATATATAGTGAGAAGCCCGTCGCCCCGACCGTGGCAGAAGGCCTCGCGCTGCTCAAGGCCGCCGAAGCCAGGGGCCTCAGGCACGGTGCGGTGGAGGACAAGATCTATCTGCCGGGCTTTCAGAAGCTGTTGGGGCTCGCGCACGACGGTTTCTTCGGCCGCATTACCGGCTTCCGCCTCGAATTCGGCTGGTGGGTGTTCGACGGCGACGAGCGCCCGAGCCAGCGTCCAAGCTGGAATTACCGGAGCAGCGGGGGCGGGGGGATGACCTCCGACATGTATCCGCACTGGCGCTACGTGATCGAGGACATTCTGGGGCCGATCCGCCGCGTCGTGACCACCGCGACCACCGCCATTCCCGAACGTGTCGACGAATGCGGCAATCGTTTCGCTGTCGATGTAGACGATCATTCGATGACCCTGGTCGAGCTCACGAGCGGCGCCGCCGGTACCGTTGTCTCATCATGGGCGACGCGTGTGCGCGGTGACGATGTACTGACATTGCAGGTTGATGGCACTGGCGGCTCGGCAGTCGCGAGCGTTCATCGTTGCTGGACGCAAAGCGGCGCCGACACGCCCTCGGTGCATCACATCAATCCGGACGTCGATCCGGGCACTGATTACCGGGCCGCCTGGCGTGAGGTCGCGGGCGCTGCATCATATTCAAATCCCTATAGACGTGGATGGGAGGAATTTCTGCGTCATGTCGTCGCCGGGACGCCGCTGCGCGCCGATTTGCGCGCCGGTATTCGCGACGTTCAACTTGTCAACGCCTGCTATCGCAGCGTTCGCGACCGGAAATGGATCGACATCGACGCCTCGATCTCACCTGCGCGCCAGGGTTGACGCATTTGTTGGCGTACAATGCCGCTCCGTTACAATGTGAGCGGCCATTATTTCTATAGCTGAAATACGTGCGCGTTGTTGCACTGCACTTCCTGTCAGATGAGAATTATTCCAGCGCTTGCCGGATACGAAGTCGTTGTGAAATTTGGCCAATCCTGCCAGACTTGTTGACAGACGAAGATCGGTAAGAACCGGCGGTCAATACGTGTCAGCGTCATCGATAATCAGTCCGGCTACCGGGTTGTGTGACGTTCGAAAAGACCAACAAGGGAGGAATACGATGCGATTGTACCAAGGTGTGATTGTTGGCGCGTCGATGCTGGCCATGGCCGGCGCGGCGAGCGCGATGGACGTCTACCGCATGGGCGGTGGACCCTCGGGCGGCGCCTGGCATCCGGCCTGGAGCGCCGGGACGCAATTGCTCAACGAGAAACTGGGCTCCAAGTACCGCTTCCAGTACACGCCGACCGCCGGTTCGGTCGACAACGCCCGCAAGGTGCGCTTGCAGGAGCTCGCTTCGGGCTGGTCGCACATTCCGCAGGTCTATGAGTCGTGGTACGGCGTCGGCGGCTTCAAGAAGGACGGCCCGAGCCACGATTTCCGCGTCATCGCCAACGTGCGCGAGCAGACGCAGATTGTCGCGGTCCTCGCCGATAGCCCGATCAAGTCGTTCAGCGACATGAAAGGCAAGGTCGTCAGCCTGCTCAACAAGGGCTCGGGCTCGAGCGCCAATTGCGTGAAGATCTTCCAGGGCCTCGGCCTGATGGACAAGATCGAGCAGCGCTACATGGACTTTTCGGCGTCGGCACGTGCGCTCGGCGACCGGCAGATTGACGTGTTCTGCTCGGCCGGCGTGCCTTACAAGATCCCCGCGCTGACCCAGCTCTCGCTCACCAAGCCGGTGCGTTACATCTCGATGACGCCGGAAGAGCAGAAGAAGATGACCACGGACTACAAGTTCTATGCACCGGTCACCATCCCGGTGCAGAAGGACGTGAAGGGCATGGACAAGCCGGCGCTCACCATCGGCTACGACGTATGGTGGATCGTCAGCAAGAAGATGTCCGACCAGGCCGTCTATGACATGCTCGAGACGATCGCCGACCCGACGAACCTGAAGACGCTGGCTAGCACCGCCAAGTACTGGGGCTCGTTGAGCGGCAAGTTCGAGTCGCTCAAGGCGCACAAGATCTACATCCACCCCGCCGCCGCCAAGTACTGGCAGAAGCGGGGCGTGGATGTGCCGAAAGAGCTCGTGAAGGGCTTCGAAGGCTCCTGATCGGGATGGCGGCTTCGCCGTTCACGGCACGATAGCGGGACGCGGAGGGAGTTCGCTTCTTCCGCGTCCCTGGTTCTGTCCGCCCGGCCGGACCGGGGCCTTCGTTCGGGCACGGCTTTGTTCGATCAATGGATTTTTTGGGACGTCCTGGCATGGCAAGTGGCGCGCTTTCGATACTCATGAAGATCGGTCTCGTCAGCGAGGACGTGACGCCGCCGCGCACGGTGACCGGCGTTCCCCGCCTTATCCTGTCGATCGTCGCCGTCGGTTTTTCGCTGTTCTTTCTTGACGTCGCGTTTTTCGGCGCGCCACGCACGCAAATCTTCAAGGGCACGTTTCTGCTCGGTGTGATCGTCCTGTCGATCTTCCTCTACAAGAGCCGGCGCAAACCGCTGCGCGAAGGCTTCGTATGGCTGGACGAGTTCTTCACCATTGCCGACCTCGTGATGCTTACGGGGGCGATGGGCGTCTGGGTGCAATGGCAATTCTTTCACAGCGAGACGCTGTGGCGGAAGTTTGCCGACGAGCAGACCGTGTGGTTCGCCGCCATTGGCGCGCTCGCGGGTCTGGCCATTTACGCCTACGAAGCCTGGCGCCCGAAGATCAACGAAAACCCGACGCTTTCCGATATACTGTTTCTGCGTCGGCGCGACCGCGGCGATCCTGTGGTGGGCGGCCAATCTCGCCACCTTGACCGAGCGCATCGGCGGACCGGTGGAGGCGCCGGTTGTCTTCCTGTCCGTCATGCTGACGGCGGCAAGCTTCGAAATCGCGCGCCGCATTGTCGGACCGATCATTCCGCTCATCGGCTTCCTGTTTTTTATCTATTCCTTCGAGCCGATTGCCCAGAACATGCCGGGCCTGCTGCTGCATGCCGGCCTGTCGGTTGAGCGCGTCATGGAGTTCCTCTTCATTTCCACCGATGGCATGACCGGCCTGATCGTCGAGGTGTTCGCCACCTACATCGTGATCTTCGTCGTGCTCGGCGCCTTCCTGGAAAAGACCGGGCTCGGCTCGCTGATCATCGACGCCTGCTACCGGCTGACCGGCCAGCGCACCGGCGGACCGGGCCTCGCGGCGGTGTTCTCCAGCGGCCTGTTCGGCATGATCTCCGGCTCGGGCGTCGCCAACGTGGTGACCACCGGTACCTTCACCATTCCCCTGATGAAACGGGTCGGCTACCGCGCGGAGTTCGCGGGCGCCGTGGAGGCGGCGGCCTCGACCGGCGGCGCCTATATGCCGCCGATCATGGGCGCGGGCGCCTTCCTGCTCGCCGAACTGACCGAGACCAGCTACTTCACCGTCGTGAAGATCGCGCTGATCCCGGCGCTGCTGTACTATCTGTCGGTCGCGTTGATCGTCTATTTCCGCGCGTCGTGCGCCGGCCTGCACGGCGTGTCCGTGGATGAGCTGCCGCCGTGGAAGCGTATCGTTCCGCGCCTGCATCTGCTGCTGCCGATCCCGGCCATGGTCTATTTCCTGGTGGTCGGCGACTCGCCGTTCCTCGCCGCCGGCAAGACCATTGTGCTCATCGTGCTGCTGCGGATCGTCGACCTGCTCATCGCCGTGGACACCCCGTGGTCGAAGAAGAGCTGGAAGTATTTCCTTCCGGTCTCGGTCCTGTTCGGCGTCTTCGTCTATTTCTTCGGGCTGAAGATCGGCGCGCCGTTCACCTGGTTCGTGCGTGCTTATCTGGGCTTCACCATGGGCGACGCGCTGTTCTGGACCGTTGCAGCCTTCATCGCGCTCAAGATCGGCGAGATCGTCTACGCCGGCAATGCCGCCCGCATGAACCATATTCCCCATACGGGCTTGAGCGCCGACGAGCCGCAAATCGAACCCCGGCAAGGCGCCGCGCAGTCGCTGATCCGGGTTCTCGGCGAACTGATCAGCAATGTCTGGAGCTCACTGGAGGCCGGCGCCAGGAACTCGCTCGTCGTCGGCTGCATCGCCGGCGTGCTCGGCATCCTGTTGTCGAGCGCCACCCAGAGCGATCTGCCCGGCCGCGTGTCGCTGCTGCTGGTGGAATGGAGCTTCGGGTTGCTGCCGATCACCATCTTCTGGGTGATCGTTGCCGGCTACGTCATCGGCATGGGGCTGCCGATCGTGGCGAGTTACGTCATCCTCGCCATCTTCGCGGTCGGCGCGCTGACCCAGCTCGGGGTGCCGGCGCTCTCCGCCCACATGATCAGCTACTGGCTTGCGGTGGTGAGCGCGGTCACGCCGCCGGTCGCTCTGGCCGCCTACGCGGCGAGCGCCATCTCCAAGGGCGATCCGGTCAAGACCGGGTTCCAGGCCGCCAAAATCGCCTCGATGATCTTCGTCATGCCGATCATGTTCGTCTACACGCCAATCCTGCTCAACGGCCCGGTCGACGACATCGTCGTGGCGGTGCTCGGCGCGGTGGGCGGCGTGATCGCGTGGGCGATCTTCCTGGAAGGCTATTTGGTGTGTCCGACCACATCGGCCGAGCGGAGCCTGGCGGGGCTTGCGGCCCTGATCCTGCTGATGCCGATCGATCGCATGATCGACTTCTTCCTGGGCATCGAGGAGAAGCTGTTCTACGAAACCTATGCGTTCGGCGGCATCTTGCTGGTCGTTGTTCTTGTGCTGCAGCTCGGCCGGCGCGTGAAGCAGGGGGTGGCCACAAGTCCGGTCGACGAGGCGGCGGCGGGTTAACGCCATGTCGGCGGGGGGTGATCTTGGCTGGCGGCCGAGCCGGGACGTCACGATGATCGCCGGCACGCCGCCCGGCGGCGGCCAGGATCGGCCGGCGCGTGCCCTGGTCGAGGTCATGGCGGCGCATGGGCTTATCGACTGGCCGGTGAAAATCGTCAATTTGCCGGGCCGTGGCGGCGGCAACGCCTGGGATCACCTGCGCGCGCATCAAGGCGACGCCCACGTGCTGGCGATCAATTCGCCGACCATCATCAGCAACAGGCTGCTCGGCGTGAGCGACCGCGATTACGAAGACCTGACTCCGCTCGCCAACCTCTACACCGAGTTTCCGGTCTTCATCGTACGTGCGGATTCCGCGCTGTCCGATGCCGCCGCGCTGGTGCGGCAGCTGAAGACCGGCGCAGCGACCTTGCGCATCGCGCTGGCGACCGCCATCGGCAACACCAACCACATCGCGCTGGCCCGCCTGACCCGTCACGCCGGTGGCGACGTCAGGGCGCTCAATATCGATGTCTTCAACTCCGCCCGTTACGCCATTGCCCATGTGGTTGAGGGCAAGGCCGGGCTCGGCGTCATCACCGCCGCGAGCGCGGTGCTGGAACTGACCGCCGGCAAATTGCGCACGCTCACCCTGTCCGGCCCGGTGCGGCTCGGCGGCATTTTCGCCGATGTGCCGACCTTGCGCGAAACGGGTGTCGACTGCGACATAGGCATGTGGCGCGGCGTCATCGCCCCGGGCGGCTTGCCGGCCGGCGCCGCCGACTTCTGGACGGGCGTGCTGGCGGCGGCGGTGGCGAGCGACACCTGGCGCGCCACGCTCGCGGAGAAATATTGGGCGGACACCTTCATGGCCGGCGACGAGGAACGCGCCTTCCTCGATCGCGAGCGCGACTTGATGTCCGGCGCGCTCGGCGACCTCGGCCTGCTGCAAGATAGGTCGGGAAGGTGATTATGGCCTGGCGTCCGGCAATGCCCGTTCAACTTGTCGCAGGTACGCCGCCCGGCGGCGGGCTCGACCGCGTGGCGCGCAGCTTGCAGAAAGCGCTTGCCGAAGGCGATTTGCTCGACGTGCCCTGCGAGGTCGTCAACGTGCCCGGCGACGGCGCGCGTCGGGCCTGGACGCATTTTGTCGACAAGCATCCGCGCGACGGCCACGTTGTCGGCATCAGTTCGCCCAACCTCACCAGCGATTATCTTGTGGGCATCGCGGATTTCGAGCACAGCCGCTACACGCCGCTTGCGACCCTCGTCACCGAATACATCGCCTTCGCGGTGCACGCCGATTCCCGCATGGGCACCGGCGCCGATCTCATTGCGCGCCTCGGCCGCGAACCCGCGTCGGTCACCGTGGCTTTGTCGACCGCGCTCGGCAATCCCAATCATGTGGCGCTGGCCAGGCTCACGCGCCAGGCCGGCGGCGACATCAGCGCGCCGGTCATCCGTGTGTTCGACACGGCGCTCGATGCGGTGGCCGACGTGGTCGCGGGCGAGGCGGATGTCTGCGCCGTTACCGCGGCCAGCGTCTTGAGCGAGCTGAACGCGGGCCGGGTGCGCGTCCTGGGGATTTCATCGCCGGAGCGGCTCGGCGGCGTTTTCGCGGGCGCGCCGACCTGGGTCGAGCAGGGCGCCGATTGCGTCATCGGCGCATGGCGTGGCGCCAGCGGTCCCACGGGGCTCGCTCCCGACAGGATCGCGTTCTGGCAGGCGGTGCTGCGGCGCGCGGTCGAACAGCCCGCCTGGCGCGCCGAGCTGGAGCGTTTGAGCTGGGCGCCGCTTTATCAGGACGGCTCCACCCTTGAATCTTATCTTGCGCGTGAGCGCGCCGAATTCGTTGCCACCCTTGGCGAACTCGGGTTACTCAAGGTATCCGACGCCTAGAGGTATGGCAGAAACAGCCGGAACGCCGCGTCGCGCAGCTGCATCCACCGCGGCGCTGCGGCGAGTGCGTCCGGATCGACCTGCCGGCTCTGCGCGATTTTGGTCTCGATCAGCGCGTCGATTTCCGCCGTGAGCGCGCGGTCATAGCATTCGAGATCGAACTCGAAATTGAGCCGGAAGCTGCGGGTATCCCAGTTCGAGCTCCCGACCAGGCACCATTGCTCGTCCATTGTCATCAGTTTGGCGTGGTTGAACGGCGCGGGCGTGAAATAGATCGCGGCCGGCACATGCTCGAAGAAGCGCAGGTGCGCGCGCATCGCCCAGTCCATGATGACGTGATCGCAATGTTCCGGAATCAGGATTTCGACCTTCACGCCGCGCAGTCCCGCCTGGGCTATGGCGAACTGCAGCCGCTGGTCGGGCAGGAAATAGGGCGTGACGATGCGCACGCGCGTGCGCGCCTGCGCCAGCGCCGCGCCCAGAATCGTCTCCAGCTTGTAGATGTCGGCGTCGGGTCCGGAATGGATGCCGCGTGCGAACACCGGTCCGGCGGCCGCGATGTCCGGCCACCAGGCCTCACCCTCGAGCGCCTCCTCGGTCGTGAACGACCAGTCTTCCGCGAAGGTCTGCAGGAGCTGTCGCACAACCGGGCCTTCGACCCGTACCTCCATGTCGTCGACGCATTCGGTACGCTTCCTGACCATCCGGCGTGAGTGGTCCGCCCCGATGTTGAGGCCGCCGGTGAAGCCGACCCTGCCGTCAACGATCAGCAGCTTCTTGTGGTTGCGCATGTTGAGAAACGGCATGCGCCATGGCAGCCAGGTGTGCAGGAAGCGGGCGGTCGGCACGCCGCCGGCGTCGAGATCGCGCAACGTTCCGGACCAGAAATAACCGCTGCCGACGCTGTCGATCAGCACGCGCACCGCGACGCCGCGCTTGTGCGCGTCGGTCAGCGCAGCGATGAAGGCGCAGCCGGTCGCATCGTGGCGGAAGATGTACGAAGCGAGCGCCACGCTGTGGCGGGCGTTCCCGATCGCTTCCAGCATCGCCGGATAGGCTTCGTCGCCGCCGTGATAGACCGAGACCGCGTTGCCGGCGATCAAGGGGCTGCCGGTCACGCGCTCGACGGCTTCCGCCAGGGTGGAGATATTGTCCGCCACGTCCGGCTGCGCGCTTGGGCCGGTGTCGGCACCGTTGCCACGGCCGGGCATCGCCAGATGCAAAGCGCGCCGGGTGACCCGGTTGATGCCAAAGACGAAATAAAGGAGCGCGCCGAAAAACGGGGACAGCCAGCCGAGCGCGATCCAGCCCAACGCCGCGCGCACGTCGCTCCTGGTCAGCAGGACGTGCACCGTGACCGCAGCGGCGGTCAGGACGTAAAGCGTGGCGAACAGGAATTGCATGGAACCGGCTGCCGAAAAGGCCGCTGTCGCGGCGTGCGCCGCCCGGTTTTAGCGATTGCGGGCCCCGGCCTGCAAATGTCCGGTTGCAGCCGGCTTGGACTTTCGTCGGGATCGCGCAAACGACCTTGAATCGCCATTATTCGTTCACCAGATATTGGTCAGGTTCCCCGATTGGGGCGACGTGAGTCTTGGTGCCGGTCAGGCGTTGCGGCACATTTCCAACAATCCTGCGGCCATTCGGGCGAGATGGGCCCGGGGTCCAAAATTGAACACAAGAACACCGGCCGGGAACTGAACCTTGAAAGTCATCAGCTGGAATTTGTTGCGGTTGACCGGTGCGGGTGTCAAGGACGTCGCCGCTCTGGTCGAGCGTCATCGTCCCGATCTGCTTCTGCTGCAGGAAGCAACCGAAGAACTGGCGGAACTGCCGGACCTCGTCGGCGGTCATTTCTTTCGCGAGCCGCTCGATGGCCGCATCTATGGCCTCGCCGCGTGGAGCCCGCATCCCTTGCCCAGACCTCATGCGCTGCGCCTGCCGGTGTCGCAGGTGCCGGGCCGGGTGCCGCCGCGAGTCGCGCAAATTGTCCAGTTCGGCGATGTTGCCTTCGCCAACGTCCACCTCTCGCATGGCCAGTTCCTCAACCGCTGGCAGTTGCTGCACATCGCCAATGCGCTTGAGGGCCCGGCGGCCATTGTTGGCGATTACAACGCGGTCGGTCCGATCAAGCTTGCCGGCTTCAAGGACATCGGTCCGCGGCAGCCGACCCATAGCCCGAACAACATCATTTCGTTCCGCCTTGACCGGTGCATGGCGCGCGGCTTGCGCTGCGCGCACGGCCGGGTGCTGTCGCGCGGGCGTTCCGATCATCACCCGATCGCGCTCGACCTGCAGGCGGTGCCGGGCGCGGCTTATGTTTCAGGGCGTCACGTCCGGCGCGCCAGGCTGCGGGCAAACGTGCAGCGCTGGCTGCGCACCGTGTCGGACAAGCCCATTCGCATTCGCGTCGGACAGAACCTGTTCGAGACGCTGGAATTGCGGTTGCGCAGGAAACGCCGAGACCGCAGCTTCAAGCGTCCGCCGATGCCCGCCGGCAACGACATCCGGCCCGCGCGCTTCGACGACCGATTGAATTCCTGAAGGGGGATTGCCCCTCGTCCGTCCGCTCCGCGCGCGGGCGAACTCCTGCATGGGGTCCCGCGTTTCCCGCTTGGGAACCCCTGAACGCGCTGGCCGGCCTTGAGCCAAATCAATGACCGGCGGTTCGGGAACCCTGAGCCTTTGTCAAACAAACTGACGGCAAAGCGGGAGACGAAACCTATGCAAACCCCCGTAGAGATTGATTTCCAGGGCATGGACCCCGCGCCGGAGGTTCGCGCGGCCATCGATAAGCATGTGGACCAGCTCGAGGAGCGCTTCGGCCGCATCACCGCCGGCCGCATTGTGTTGAGGGCGCCGAGCGGCCGCCATCGCACCGGGGGCCTCTACGAGATCACCATTCGTCTGTCCTTGCCGGACGGCCGCGAGGTCAATATCGGCCGCGTGCGGCAGGACGACGAGCGCTTCGCCGACCTGAACTATGCGCTCAACGACACCTTCAAGCGTGCCCGCCGCCAGTTGCAGGACAAGGTGCGCGAATTGCAGGGCCAGGTGAAGCAACACGACGGTCCGCCGGTCGGCACGGTGGCTGAGCTCGATCCGCTCGGCCAGTTCGGGTTCATCAAGACCGGCGATGACCGGGAAATCTATTTCCACCGCAACAGCGTGCTCGGCGACGGCTTCTCGCTATTGAGCGTAGGTTCGCGAGTTACCTTCGCCGAGGAGATGGGCGACAAGGGTCCGCAAGCCAGCACGGTGAGGCCGATGGGCAAGCACAGTATGAAGGCCTGACGGTCGGCGACGCGTCCTCGTGGCAAGGCCGATGAGAAGGAACGAAACGCGTTCCTGAACACGGCTGCAGCGGAAGAATGTTCGCGCGGGCCGAGCGGCCGGCGCGTTGCGCTTCGTCGGGCAGGTGTAACTACCTCAAGAAAATGGCGGCGATTCATGGCGCGCGTGGGCCAGCAGCGCCCGCTGTATTGCACGTCGGAAGCAATACCGGGCACAAAGAGTGCTGGACGTATGGTGACAGATAGTCCAAATTGAATATGAACAATAAAAAACTACGATAAGAACAATAAAAAATAACGATAGGTCGTCTAGGGAGATGAAGGATGTTGCGGGCCCTGTGCCGCCGCATGTCCAGTCGCGGCCCTGTTGGCGTGCATCAGGTTGATGATGCCGTCGAGCAATCCGGACGTCGCGCGTTCCTGACGCTGGGCGCGGCCGTGGCCGGCGGTGCCGTATTCGGCAATGGCATTGCGGATGCCGCCGATTCATTTCCCCCGAACGAGCCGCCGTGGTCGCTCTCACCGGGGCCGGGCGTGGCCGATCGTCCCTACGGCCAGCCGTCGGGCTATGTGAAGGACGTCATCCGCCGCAATGTTCCCTGGCTCACCGCGACAAAAGAATCGTCGGTCAGTTTTTCGCCGTTGCAGGATTTGAGCGGCACCATCACCCCCAATGGCCTCTTCTTCGAGCGCCATCACGCGGGTCGCCCGGATGTCGACCCGCAACAGCATCGGCTGATGATCCATGGCCTGGTGCAACGGCCGCTCCTCCTCACGGTCGAGGACATCGCGCGTTTTCCGTCGGTGTCGCACACGTATTTTCTTGAATGCCCTGCCAATGGCGGCATGGAATGGCGCGGCGCCCAGCTCAACTCTTTGCAGTTCACCCACGGCATGGTCGGCTGCGCCGAATGGACCGGCGTGAAGCTGTCGGCGCTCCTGGAAGAAGTCGGCCTCAAGAAAGGGGCGAAGTGGGTTCTGGTCGAGGGCGCCGACGGCGCGCACATGACGCGCAGCCTGCCGCTCGACAAGTGCCTCGACGACGTGCTGGTGGTCTACGCCCAGAACGGCGAGGCGCTGCGGCCGGAACAGGGTTTCCCGCTGCGGCTCATCGTGCCGGGCTGGGAAGGCAACGTCTCGATCAAATGGCTGCGCCGCATCGAAGTGGGCGACCAGCCCTGGTACACCCGCGAAGAAACGTCGCGCTACACGGACCTGATGCCGGACGGCAAGGCGCGCGGCTTCACCTATGTGATGGAGACGAAGTCCGTCATTACCTTTCCCTGTCCGGAAAAGCCGATGCGCGGCGCCGGCATCTATGAAATTCGCGGGCTCGCCTGGAGCGGCCGCGGCAAGATCACCGCGGTCGACGTGTCGCCCGACGGCGGCGTCAACTGGCAGCGCGCCGAGTTGCACGCCCCGGTCCTGTCGAAGGCGCTCACGCGTTTCACCTTGCCGTGGCGCTGGGACGGCAAGCCGGCGCTGCTGCAGTCGCGCGCGGTCGACGAGACCGGTTACGTGCAACCGACCATGGCCGCACTGCGTAAAGTCCGCGGCGTCAACTCGATCTATCACAACAACGCGATCCAGACCTGGCAGGTCAAACCGGACGGGAGCGTCTTCGATGTGCAGCTTGGCTGAACGTCGCGCAACGCTGCCCGCGGTGCTGTTTGCGGCGGGCACCATGGCCAACACCATGGCAATGGGCAGCGCTTACGCCGCCGAGCCCGGCTATTACGGCTACGGAACCCCGGCAACATCGCAGCAGATCGCCGGCTGGGATATCGACGTGCGCCCGGACGGCACGGGCTTGCCACCCGGCAGCGGATCGGTCAGCCGCGGTGCCGACGTGTTCGCGGAACAATGTGCCGGCTGCCACGGCACCTTCGGGGAGGGCGCCGGACGTTATCCTGCGCTCGCCGGCGGAAAGGGTACGCTCGCCCAGGACCGCCCGCAGAAAACGGTAGGCAGTTTCTGGCCCTACGCCGCCACGCTGTGGGATTATATCAATCGCGCGCAGCCGTTTACGGCGCCGCGCAGTCTTTCTGCCAACGATGTCTATGCGGTCACCGCTTACATTCTAAGTTTGAATGACATCGTGGATGATAATTTCGTTGCGGATCGCAGCTCTCTGCCTAAATTGCGCATGCCGAACCGCGACGCCTTCATGTGGCGCGATACGCGTCCCGACACGCATGCCGGACAATGCATGAAGGATTGCGTGGATCCCGGGCGGATCACGATTCAATCCACGGCCGAAGGCAAGGACGTGACACCGCGGACCTCCGGTCCGCTCGATGAGATGTTGGCTCGATGATGGTTTCAAATCTGCGTCGCCTGAAACGACCGGTAGGGGAGGGAAAAAGATGGAATTGAAAAAATCTTGTGTGGTGCCGGCCCTTGTTGCCGGCGGAATGATCGGTGCCGTCGTGCTGGGTATCAGCGGCGTGTCGGCGTCACCGTCGGAAGGCGAGAAGCTCGCCTTCAACCGCAGCAAGGGCAACTGCCTGATGTGTCATGTGATCGCGGGCGGCACCAACCCGGGAAATGGCGGTCCCGAACTCAATGACATGAAGAAACGTTTTCCGAACCGCAAGGAGCTGGTCGCGATCGTCTCCGATGAGACCAAGCGCAATCCGCTCACGTTAATGCCGCCTTTCAAGCGCAACCTCATCCTCACCGAACAGGAAGTCGAATCGATTGTCGATTTCCTCTACACGCGCTGATCGCGCGACAGGGAAAAATGTTCATGACAAGGGAGACCAAAAACATGAATCAGTCGCCGGACGCGCCGGATCGCGCGCGACGCATGATCCTCAAGGGCGCCGCTGTCTGTGGCGTCGTCGGCCTCGGGCTCGCGGAGTTGCCGCTGTTGCTGCAGCAGGCGCAAGCCGCCGGCGCCAAGGGCTGGCCGACCGAAGCCTTCAAGCAAAAAAATGAAGCCGACGTGCTCAAGGCGCTCTACGGCAAAACCGCGACCGCGTCGGACAAGGTCGCCGTCGACGCGCCGGAAATCGCCGAAAACGGCGCGGTGGTGCCGATCGGGGTGAAGAGCACGCTGCCCAAGGTGACGGCGATCGCCGTGATGGTGCTGAACAATCCCTTCACGCTGGCCGCCGCCTACAAGATTCCGGAAGGCACGGAGGCGATGGTGGCCAGCCGCCTGAAGATGGCCAAGACCAGCAAGGTGGTCGCGGTCGTCGAATTGGACGGCAAGCTCTACACCGCCAGCAAAGAGGTCAAGGTCACCGTCGGCGGCTGCGGCGGCTGACCGGAAACGCATCGAACAGAAAGGCTCAGAACAATGTCGACAATCCGTGTACGCGCTGTCGCGAGCGGCGACACGACCCAGGTCCAGTCGCTGATTTCAGCATCCGATGGACACCGGTCAGGTCAAGAACAGGAGCACCGGCCAGCTCATTCCGGCGCATTACATCGAGGTGCTGGAGTTCGAGCACGGCGGCAAGAACGTGTTCACCGCCTATTGGGGGCCGGCCATCTCCAAGAACCCTTACGTGAAGTTCGCCTTCAAGGGCGGCAAGAAGGGTGACGAATTGAAGGTGAGCTGGGTCGACAACAATGGCAAGTCGGATTCGCTGGCCACCAAGATTGGCTAATGCCCACCAAAATCAGGGTGACAGGGGAGGAATGAATGCTGCGCAAATTTTCCATAGCGCTCGCGCTCATTGTCGGTACAGCGCAGCCTTTGCTGGCTGACAATATGAAGGTTGATCCGAAGGCGGACTTCAAGGCGTTCCGTGAATACTTCACGAGCACGTTCCCGAAGGTGCCGCTGAAAGATTTCGTCAACGGCCCGTATTCCATGGACAAGGGGCTGCGCAAGCAGTGGCAGGCGATCGAGGAGTTTCCGCCTTACGAAATCGCGCTCGACAAGGGCAAGGCGCTGTTCGCCAAGAAATTCAAAAACGGAAAGACGTTTGCTGACTGTTTCCCGAACAAGGGAATCGGCATTCGCCAGAACTATCCCTATTTCGACACCAAGTCAGGTGAGGTCATCACCCTCGAGGTGGCGGTCAACCAGTGCCTGAAGAAGAACGGCGAGAAGCCGTACAACTACAAGAAGGATGAAATGGCGGCGGTCACAGCCTACATGGCCTACACCTCGCGCGGCAAGCCGATGAACATCAAGATCCCTGACGACCCGCGCGCGCTCGCCGCCTACAACAACGGCAAGGAATATTTCTACAGCCGCCGCGGCCAGATGAACTTCGCTTGCGCGAGCTGCCATGTGCAGCTGGCCGGCAAGAAAATCCGCACCGAGGTGCTGGCGCCGGCGCTCGGCATCATGAACGCCCTGCCGATCTACCGCTCGAACTGGGGCGGCATGGGCACCACCAGCCGCCGCCTCACGTCCTGCAACACCCAGATCCGGGCGGCTTCGCTGAAGCCGGGCGAGGACGAGAACTATCGCGACGTCGAATACTTTCTCTCGTACATGGCCAACGGCCTGCCGATCTCGGGCCCGGGCGCGCGCCCGTAAACCGCAAACGGATGGAGAAACTCATGCACTCCCGTACTTTGATCCGCTTGGCGGTGATCCTGTCGGTCGCCGGCATGACGACTGCGGCGCTCGCCGCCTCCGCGGACGACTTCAAGGCGGCTTATGCCAAGGCGGAAGCCGCGGCCAAGGAGGCCGTCAAAATGAAGTATGCATGGACTACCACGGCAAGCGAGCTGAAGGCGGCCAAGAAAGCGGCCGACGCCGGCAAGTTCGACGAGGCCATCAAGCACGCCAAAATGGCGGAAGCCCTGGCCGAGGCCTCGATCGCCCAGGCCAGGGAACAGGCCAAGGTCTGGCATGAAATGGTGATCCGCTGACGACGGCTGGTAACACGGAAGAAAAAGACTGAGGAGAAAGCAGCAATGCGTCGCCGCGACGTGCTGAAAGTACTCACCGCCGCGGCGATCTCGGGTGTAGTTCCGCGTGGCATCACCTGCGCCGCGGCGGCCGATGATCCCTACGACATCGGTCGCTTCGGCAACGCCCGGGTGCTGCACATGACCGACAGTCATGCGCAGCTTCTGCCGCTCTATTTCCGTGAGCCGAGCGTGAACATCGGCGTCGCCGGCATGGCCGGCAAGCCGCCGCATCTGGTCGGCGACGCCTTCCTCAAACATTTCGACGTCACGCCGGGCACGCGCGCGGCCCACGCCTTCACCTTTATCGACTTCGAGGAGGCGGCGCAGCGTTATGGCCGGGTTGGCGGTTTTGCGCACCTCAAGACCCTGATCGACCGTCTGCGCGCCGATGCCGGACCTGGCAATTCGCTGCTGCTCGACGGCGGCGATCTGCTCCAGGGCAGCGGCCTCGCCAATGCCATGGGCGGCGCGGATATGATCGAGGCCGTCAATCTGCTCGGCACCGATGTGCTGACCGGACATTGGGAATTCACTTACGGCGAGGCGCGCCTGCGCGCCGCCCTCAAGCAGTTCAAGGGCGAGTTCGTTGCCCAGAACGTGTTCCTCACCGAAGAAGCAGCCTTCAGCGACAAGCCGGCCTTCGATGCCGCCTCCGGCCGCGTCTTCAAGCCCTATACGGTGAAGACGGTCGGTGGCCACCGCATCGCGATCGTCGGCCAGGCCTTTCCTTACGTACCGGTCGCGCACCCCAGGCGCTTCGTGCCCGACTGGACCTTTGGCATCCGCGACGACGAGTTGCAGAAGGTGGTGAATCAGGCGCGGCAAAAAGAAAAGGTCGACGCCGTCATCCTGCTTTCTCACAACGGCATGGACTCCGATCTCAAGCTCGCCGCCACCGTCACCGGCATTGACGCCATTCTCGGCGGCCATACCCATGACGTGATCCCGCAGCCGGTCACGGTGAAAAACGCCGGCGGCAAAACGCTGGTGACCAACGGCGGCTCCAGCGGCAAGTTTGTCGGCGTGCTCGATCTCGATCTTGCCAGGGGCGCGGTCAAGCGCGTGCGCTACCGTCTGCTGCCGGTCTACTCCGGGCTGCTGAAGCCCGATCCCGCCATGCAGGCGCTGATCGAGCGGCTGCGCAAGCCGCACGCTGCCGCCTTCGACGAGAAGCTGACCGTGGCCGGCGACCTCCTGTACCGGCGCGGCAATTTCAACGGCACCATGGATCAGCTCATCTGCGACGCGCTGCGGCAGGAACTCGACGCCGAGATCGCGCTGTCGCCCGGCTTCCGCTGGGGCAACTCGGTGCTGCCGGGCGACGCGATCACCATGGAAGACGTGCTGTCGGAGACCGCTATCACCTATCCCGAGGTCTACACGGTGGAGATGACCGGCGAGCAGATCAGGGCGGTCATGGAAGACGTCTGCGACAACCTGTTCAATCCCGATCCCTTCTATCAGCAGGGCGGCGACATGGTGCGAGTCGGCGGCATGGACTACGCCTGCGCGCCGAATGAAAAGGTCGGAAAGCGCATCTCCGACATGACGCTCGACAGTGGCAAGAAGCTGGAAGCAGACAAGAAATACAAGGTCGCCGGCTGGGCCTCGATCAATCCGCAGCAGGGCAAGCCGGTATGGGAGGTATTCGCCGGCTATCTCCGCGCGCAAAAGACCGCCAGACCTAAGAAGCTCAACCAGATCAGGCTGATTGGCGTTGGCGATAACCCCGGCGTTTCCGGATAGGGGGCCTCATGTCGTTCGTGCGCACGCGGTTGAAACGGCTGCGGTTCGGGGCGGGAGTGGCGCTGATTGCCGGCGTGGTTGTTGCGCTGGCGCTGGGCGCGCCGCCGATTCTGGCACAGACGAAGTTGCAGGCGCCGCTCCCGGACAAGCCGTTCGCCGAGCACCGCCTGATCATCCAGCTGTCCGATCGCGAGCCTTCCAGGCAGGCGCTGGCGCTCAGCGTTCCCAACAACCTGCTCAAGTTCTACGACCCGGACAAGATTTCCATCGTGGTGGTGGCCTTCGGCCCGGGCATCGACCTGTTGCGCGCGGGAAGCCCCAGCCGTGCGCGCGTCGACAGCCTGATCTCGCAAGGCGTCGAGTTCGAAATTTGCATGAACACCGTCGACACCATCGAGCGCGAAACCGGCAAGAAGGTCGACATCAATCCGAAGGCGGTCAAGGTGCAGGTGGGGGTTGCCCGCATATTGGAGCTGGCCGAGAAGGGCTATACGCTTGTACGTCCATAGCCAAGGAATCACAAAATCCACAACGGGAGAAAGCTGAAATGAGGAAGTTCGTATACGCGGCGGCGGCTATGGCTGCGCTCGCTCTCGTCGTGACCGCGGTCACGCCGGGCCATGCCGATGACAAGATGAAAAAGGCGAGCGCCAGGGTCCACCACATCGCGATGCATGTCGACCAGAACGACAAGGCGGTGATGAATCTCGTTCTCAACAACGTCGAGAACCTGATGGACGCCTATCAGGAAAAAGGTGAGACGGTGGAAATCGAGGTGGTGGCCTATGGGCCGGGCCTGATCATGCTGCGCGACGACAAGTCGCCGGTGAAGGGCCGGCTGGCAACCATCAGGAAGAGGGCTTTTCCGTCGAAGGTGACCTATTCCGCCTGCGGCAATACCAAGGCGAAGATGGAGAAGAAAGAAGGTCATCCGGTCAAGATCGTGTCCGAGGCGCGCGTCGTGCCCGGCGGCGTGGTGCGCCTGACCGAGCTGCAGGAACAGGGCTGGGCCTATATCAAGCCGTAACGCGCAGCCGGGCCCGGCTTCGCAACCAGGGAGGCTGAGGTGAACAAAGTTCTCATTCTGGGTATTGCCGCCGCAATGGGTGTTGCGGCGGCGTTGCCCGCGCGCGCCGCGGAAGGCGTCATCACCTACAAGTCACTGTCACCGGACGCGGCCTTCACGCTGGCAAAGACGGCGCTCGATAAATGCCGCAGGGACGGTTACCAGGTTGCCGTGGTGGTGCTCGACCGTTTCGGTGCGCCGCTGGTGGCCTTGCGCGACCGCTTTACGCCGGTGGCTGCGCTCGATATCGCCAAAGGTAAGGCATGGACGGCAGTGACCTTCACCCGTGATACCAGCGAATTCGTCAAGGCGATGAAGGACGGCATCATCGGCGCCGGCCTGGCCAGCCAGCCGAACGTGACGCCGCTGGTCGGCGGCCTCATGATCCAGTCCGCCGGCTCGCTGCTCGGCGCTGTCGGGGTGGCGGGTGCGCCCGGCGGCGAACAGGACGAGGCCTGCGCCAAGGCCGGCCTCGCCGCCATCCAGGACCAGCTTGATTTCTGAACGCCCGTCTGGTCAACGCGCTGCCTGAACGAGCGCCACGTTTTGCGGCGTCGCGATATGCGGCGCGACCATGATCATCAGCACGATGGTCGCGGCCACCCACGTTGTGAAGGCCTCAAGGAACGCAGGACGGCTGTCGGTTGGCCACAGGGCGACCAGCGAGGCGGCGGCAAGAGCGCCGATGTTCGCCACGGCCATGTCTACCGCCATGCGCGAAACGGCGCTGTTCACAAGCCCGGCGGCGTCGGCCGTGCGCGTCAGCAGGGCAAAACAAAACACCGCCGCGAGAACACCCGCTGCAACGGTGAGAAATTCAGACCATGTCTGCATGAGATGATCCGGACCGGCGAGGTAGTGACGAACCGGCCACCACACGAGGAAACGCGCGGCAATCAGGCGCCGCGCGCTTCGTCCATCAGGTTACGGTGCGAACCCGGCTCACGGGCAAGGATGCCGATCACCGTCGTAGCCGAGATAGGTGCCGCTGCGCGGATCGTACGAGCGATAGTGCCGCATGCACCAGCGCACGCTCCGGCTGTAGGCAGGCCGGTAAGCGTAATACCGGGGCTGCGACGCCAGCGCGCCACCGAGGATGGCGCCAGCGGCAAATCCGGCGATGCCGGCGCCAAAGTTGTTGCGGTAATAGCCATGATGACCACGATAATGGCCATGATAGCCACGATAGCCGTCGCGCGCCATTGCGGGCGGCGCCATGGCGATGAAGAGCGTCGTTGCCGCGGCAACCGCGGCCGTGCCGATTTTGAGCGTCATCGACTTTCTCCAGACTGGTTGTTGCTCGCTGGCTGTCCAACGTCTCACGCCGGTGTGTGTTCCTGAGTTCCGTGACTCGAAACACTTCGCCATGGTTCCGACACAGATGGAGTGCGGAACCCTGCGGCGCTCTTCGGATTGTTGTTAATCGACGTCAGGGAACCGGGAGTGATGAGCGCCGAGCTCAACGAAATCTTGCGTCTGATTGTCGCCGTGGTCATTGGCGGCACCATCGGCTTTGACCGCGAAATGCGCGGCAAGCCGTTGGGCATACGCACGCTGGCGCTGGTGGCGCTCGGATCGGCCATAGCCGGCACGACCGCCATTCACTATGCCGACCTGTCCGATCACCCGGATGCGCTGTCGCGCGTGGTGCAGGGCGTGCTGCAAGGCGTGTTGACAGGCATCGGCTTTATCGGCGCAGGCGTGGTCATCCACGATCAGCAGTCGGCGACCGTGCACGGACTTACCACCGCGGCTACGGTGTGGGTGACGGCGGCGCTGGGTATTGCCTGCGCGCTCGCGGCCTGGACGGCGATCGCGACCGGCGCCATCCTGACGCTTCTGGTCCTGTTCGGCCTTGGTTGGGTGGAACGGCGCTTTCTGCCTCACAACTGAGGCAATCTCACAGGCGGTCCATCTCGGTGTCCTCGCAGGAATAGCCGAGCATCGACAGGCCTTCTTCCAGAAGGTCGCCCAGGTTCGGCAGGCCGAGCAGATATTCGGCGGTGCGCGCGTTGTGGGCATCGGCGGCTTCCTCGCGCACGGTCGGCCAGTCGGCGGCAGTGTAGTCGTCGCGGCCGAGCCAGGCCATCGCCACCAGGTCGACCTGCTCGTCCTCCGACATGGCGTCGATGAACGCCGTGATCTCCTCGACCGCGGGATCGTCGCCATAGTCCTCCAGCACCTCGACATCCTTGTCGTCGGCCGGGTTGGAGCCGGGGTCGGGTTCGACGACGTCTTCCTTGGCGTCGAATTCGCGCGCCTTGATGATGAGGAAGCAGACCTGCTCCGGCGAGATCGTCAGTTCAACGCCGCCGCTGTCGGCAGGCGTCCTGTTGTTCATTTTCGCCATGACGTCACCCGTTGCTCAAATCGTTTCAATCAACGTCGGCCTCATCGCCCTCGGCCAGCCACCGCGCGATTGCCGACCACTGCGCGTGCAACACCTTGCGCCCCATGAACAGACCAAGATGGCGGCAGGGCGCGAGCCCGGTATGAACCTGCGCCGCCGGCGTGCCGGCGAGACGAGCGATCGCGAACAATTGCGGCGGTGTCACCAACTCGTCGTCGCGCGCCGCCAGAAGATAAAGCGGCGTCCTGAGTGCGCGAGATCGATACGCTCGCCCAGACCGACAAATTCGCCATGGGCGAGTTGGTTCCGCCTGTAGAGGCGTTCGATGCCTTCGAGGTAGTACCGGCCGGGCAGATCGACGGTCCAGGCGTACCAGTGAAGGAACCGCTGCTGAAGCTGCGCGATGCATCCGACCCGAGCGGCGCCCCGGCTTCCAGCGTACGGTGGATTTCCTCGGGCCCGACAGTTTCCGGTCCCCAGAACCCCAGCACCTTGCCGCCGATGACGCGGCCGTCGCCCAGCTTCACCATTTCCTCGAACAATGCCTCTGGCGTGCGCGCGATCATTTCGGCCAGGCCGGAAGGGGCGGCCGCGACATCGATCGGCGCGCCCGCCAGCACCAGCTTGCGCACCTTGGCAGGAAAGCGCGCGGCATAGATCAGCGCCAGCCAGCCGTTTTGGCACAGGCCCACCAGATCGACCGGACCGCCGATATCGTCGACCAGCACGTTGAGGGTGGCGAGATAGTCGTCGATGCCGAGATAACGCATGGTCACGGCGGCCGGGCGCCAGTCGGTCACGTAGAGTCGTCCTGTGCCGGCCGCACGGAGACATTGAATCAGGCTGTGGCCTGGCGCGAGGTCAGTGATGCTGGCGCCATGCAGCGCGAACGGCGCGCAGAGCAGGGCGGGCGTCCCGGTCCCGGTGGTGGAGAAATCGCGCAGGCGTACTGCCTGCAGGTCGAGCGCGATCCTGCCGGGCGTTGTCCATTCCGGCTCCGCCACTTCGCGGGCACTGCCGCCGGCGAGTTCGACAAACTGACGTGCGATCATGGCGGCCGCTTCGCTTGCCGACGCGGCGGCGAGCGCCGGCCACAGGAAGGCCAGTTGCGGAAACTGGTTTTGTGTCGGCTCGTACATGGGTCGCGCCGCTGTCGAGGCCACCGGCAAGCCAGTACCCTAGGCCAACGGGCCCGTGCAGGGTTGACTTGCGTCAAACGCCGCCGCGTGCCCGTAACACCCTGGAATCAGGGACAGAAATCCCCCGATCGTCAGCCGACGGCGGCCGCCGTCATCGTGCTCGATGGCACACAGCCGATGCCGCGCTCCTTGAACAGGTCGCGGGTCGCCTGCGCGGAGCCGTCGATGTCGATGGAGCGGCAGGCGTCCTCGAAAACGATGGTCTCGAAGCCCTCGCGGTGCGCGTCTTCTGCCGAATAGCGCACGCAGAAATCGAAGGCGAGGCCGGCGACGAACACGCGCCTGAAGCCGCGCTCGCGCAGGTAGCCGCCGAGCCCGGTCGGCGTGGTGCGGTCGTTTTCGTAGAACGCCGAATAGGAATCGATCGTCGGGTGATAGCCCTTGCGCAGGATGAGTTCGGCCTTCCCGATGTCGAGGTCGCTGCGGAGGTTGGCGCCGCGCGTGCCCTGCACGCAATGGTCCGGCCACAGGATCTGCGTGCCGTAGGGGGCCTCGATGAAATCGTACGGCTTCATGGCCGGATGCGACGAGGCGAACGACAGATGCCCGGTCGGATGCCAGTCCTGGGTCAGCACGATATGGGGAAACCACTTTGCCAGCCGGTTGATTACCGGCACCACCTGGTCGCCATTCGGCACGCCCAGGGCCCCGCCGGGGCAGAAGTCGTTCTGGATGTCGACTGCGATGAAGATGTCGCACTTGTCAATGTTGAAAGTCTCGCTCATGGTATCGCGCCTTCGCTTGCACTCCTGGCGTCTGGCGCCCCGGTTTTCGTCGGCAGGCTGAACCGGAACGCGCCCCGTTTCAAGCCGGTTGCCCCTTGACCGGATGCCGGGCCAGCAGGTTGATCACCGTGTCATCCGGCACCTGCCGGAAATCGGAATAGAAAAAGCCGATGGCGCCGAAGTCCTCGTAATCCTCCAGGCACACCACCTCGTCGGCTTCCGCTCCCAGGTTGCGCAAGGTGGAGGTCGGCGCCACCGGTACCGCCAGCACGAGTTTGCGCGGCTTGTGCTGACGCATGGCGCGTAACGCGGCGCGGGTGGTGGCGCCGGTGGCGATGCCGTCATCGACGACGATGATGGTGTGGTCTTCCAGTCGCGGGTGCGGCCGGTCGCCGACGTAAAGCTTGCGCCGGCGCTCGATCTCGGCCAGCTCCCGGTCGCGCACCTTCGCGAATTCCCGTTCGCTGACGTGCGTCAGCGCGATGACGTCCTCGTTGCGCACGGTCACCGGCGGCTTGCCGTCCACAACCGCGCCCATGGCGAGCTCCGTCTGGAACGGGACGCCGATCTTGCGCACCAGCACCAGGTCGAGCGGCGCCTCCAGCGCGGTCGCGATTTCGGCGGCCACCGGCACGCCGCCGCGCGGCAGCGCCAGCACCACCGGCTGCTGGTTCTTGTACTGGCTCAGCGCCCTCGCGAGCTGTTTGCCGGCATCGACGCGATCGATGAATGGCATGGCGGCTCCGCTATCCTCTGCGTTTGCGCACGAGATGGACTTCGAACCAGTGCGCGGCCAGTTCGATCGCCGCTTCCATGGCGCCGGGTTCGGGGAAAAGATGTGTCGCGCCCGATACGATCTCGATCTTCTTCTGGCCTGGCAGCCGCGTGAAGGCATCCTGGTTCAGCCTGATCACCTCGAGATCGAGGCCGCCGACGATCAGTAAAGTCGGTGCAGCGACCTCCGCCAGCGCGCGCCCGGCGAGATCGGGCCTGCCACCGCGCGACACCACGGCGCCGACGCGCGGCGCCAGGCTTGCCGCCGCCACCAGCGCCGCCGCCGCGCCGGTGCTGGCGCCGAACAGGCCGAGCGGCAGCCAGCCGAACCCGCCTTCGCCGTCAATCCAGCGCACCGCCTCCACCAGCCGTTCCCCCAGGAGCGGAATGTCGAACACGTTGGCGCGGTCCTGCTCCTCCGCCGGCGTCAGCAGGTCGAACAGCAGCGTGACCATGCCCTGCCTGTTCAACGCCTCGGCGACCGCCCGGTTGCGCGGGCTCATGCGGCTCGAGCCACTGCCGTGCGCGAACACGATCAGCGCGCACGCATTTGCCGGCTCGGTGACGGTGCCGGGCAAGTGGAGCGGTCCGATCTCGATCTCACGGGCGCTCATCGTGTGATCCCATGTCGGCGGGGTTCCGTTGGCAGTATGGCGGCGGGTGTCCGGCGGTTGTTTGATGCGTATCAAGCGATGCGGGGCCGGCCGGGTTAGACAGGCGCGACCGGAAAGGAGCGGACCGTGCACGGACAGGCGACAGAGAAACCCGCGCCGGCGCTCGCCGCCAAGGTGGATTTTCTCAAAAATGCGGCGTCTTATGCGTCCTTGCCGGCCGCGGTCGAGGTGCGGGAAACCCATATGTCATGGGTGTTTCTGGCAGGTCCCGACGTCTACAAGCTGAAAAAGCCGGTACGGTTTCCCTACCTCGACTTTTCCACGCTCGCGCGCCGGGAACAGGCCTGCCGCGCCGAAATCAGGCTCAACCGGCGGCTCGCGCCCGACGTCTATCTCGGCGTTGTGCCGCTGACGTTCAGTCAGGGCGGCCTCGCCCTCGGTGGCGAGGGCCCCCCGGTCGACTGGCTGGTCAGGATGAAGCGGCTCGACGAGCGCGCCATG
This sequence comes from uncultured Pseudomonadota bacterium, assembly GCA_963773715.1. GTDB lineage: Bacteria > Pseudomonadota > Alphaproteobacteria > Rhizobiales > Xanthobacteraceae > Pseudolabrys. Next base: position 749,529 of record CAVZCM010000004.1, read on the forward strand.
CTCGATCACCGGATCGTCGACGGCCGGCTCAAGCGGCCGCAACTCGACGATCTCACCGGGGTGCTGGCACGCTTCTATCGCACGGCCGCGCCGGTGACGCTCTCGCCCACCGCGCATCTCGTCGACTTCGATCGCAACATCGCCTTCAACAAGCGGGTGCTGCTCGACCCCCGCTTCAATCTGCCCGCCGGCCTCGTGCGCCGCATCGATGCCGCGCAGCGCCGCTTTCTCGCCCGCCGCGGCGACGTGATCGCCATGCGCCTGCGCCACCGCCGCATCGTCGAGGGCCACGGGGATCTGCGGCCCGAGCACATCTGGCTCGACCATCAGGTGCGGATCATCGACTGCATCGAGTTCAACAAGCGCCTGCGCGTGGTCGATCCCTTCGACGAGATCGCGTATCTCGCACTCGAATGCGAGCGGCTGGGCGCCCGATGGGCCGGCGATTATCTGCAGCGCCGCATGAAGCGTCTGCTGCGCGACGGCCCGGCGGACGAGCTGTTCACCTTCTACCGCTGCCACCGCGCCAGCTTGCGCGCGCGGCTTGCAATTGCCCATCTCGCCGAGGATCGCCCCCGCACGCCGGAGAAATGGCAGCCGGCCGCCTTGCGCTACCTTGATCTCGCATTCGCGAGCGCGCGCGAGCTGGAGAAGATGGTTTAGTGCTCCAGCACGCTGGCAGGCAGAGCTGCGCCGCAAACTCCCTCCCTCCCCACCATTTGCTTGCGCGAATGGGAGGAGGGGAGCGAGAGGCCATGCCGTGAAGAGAGGACATGGCGAGGCTGGTGAAAATCAAAAGACCATCAAGTCGGTGAAGCTGCGGTTCTCGTGCAGGCGCATGATCGCTTGTGCCAGCAGGGGCGCCGACGGCAGCAGCGTCAGCTTCCCGTTGCTCTCCGGATGCTCGAGCCGGAACGGCGGCACCGCGTCGCTCACCACCACGCCATCGAGCGCCGGATCGGCGATCACCTCCGCCGAACCGTGCATGAACAGCCCGTGCGTCACCAGCGCGATGACCTTCTTCGCGCCCGCCGCCCGCACGGTCCTTGCGGTGCGCAGCAAGGTGCCGCCGGTGCTGATCAGGTCGTCGACAATCAACGCGGTCGCGCCCGCCACATCGCCGGCAAACAATTCACCGGAAACGACACCGCTGCTGCGATGCTTTTCCGCCAGCCCCTTGCCGACCGGCTTGCCAAGCGCGTTCTCAAGCGCCACGCGCAGCATCTCCGCGCGCTTCATGCCGCCGGCATCGGGGGAGACTACGGCCAACTTCTCGCCTGAGAAATTCGTCTTCACGTGATCGACGAACAGCGGCGTGCCGGTCAGCGCCACCGTGCGGCAGCGGAAGGCATTTTCGAACGCGGTCGGGCTGTGCACCTCCAGCGTCATGACACAATCGACGCCCATGCTCTCGAACATGGCGCCGATATAGCGCGTGGTAACGGGATCGTTCGGCTTGGTACGGCGGTCCTTGCGCGCGTAACACAGATAGGGCGTCACCGCGGTTACCCGCGCCGCGCCTGCGTCCTTCAGCGCGCCGATGAAGAACAGGAGCCGGCACAGCTTGTCGTTGGCGCTGTCGCCGGGCTCGCCGTGCAGGCTGTGCACCACGTACACGTCGCGGCCGGCGACGTCGTCGAGCGGCCGGGCCTTGTGTTCGCCGTCCTCGAATTCGCGCTCCTCGTGCGCGGCAACCGGGCAATCGAGCGCCGCGGCCACCCGCGCGCCAAGCCCGGTGCTGGCGTTGAGCGCGAAGAGCTGCAATGGCGTTTCTGGAATCATATTGCTATCTAGACCGGCGATCCGGGAGGTTACCTTGATCGCGATCAAATGCCATCCGGGGAAGGTCGAGAGAAAATGCCGTCACATGGGACCATCATCGTCGGCGCGGGGCAGGGCGGTTATCAGGTCGCGGCCTCCTTGCGCGAGGCCGGCTACGAGGAGCCGGTGACTATCATCGGTGATGAGCCGGTCGCGCCCTATCAGCGGCCGCCGCTCTCCAAGGCCTATCTCCTGGGCGAGATGACGCAAGACCGGCTGATGCTCAGGCCGGACTCCTTCTACGACACCCGCGGCATCGACCTCCTGCTCGGCGGTCGCGTCACCGAAATCGACCGTAACGCGTCGCGTATCCATTTCGCCTCCGGCTCGTCTCTCTCGTATGACCACTTGGTGCTTGCCCTCGGCGCCCGCAATCGGCTGCTGCCGCTCGAAGGCGCCGATCTCGACGGCGTGATGTATCTGCGCACGCTCGCCGAATCCGACGCGATTCACGCGCGCTTCGAGGCCGCCAAAACCATCGTCGTCATCGGCGCCGGCTTCATCGGCCTGGAGCTTGCCGCGGTCGCCAGCAAGTTCGGCAAGGAGGTGCATGTCGTCGAGGCCTTGCCTCGGGTGATGAGCCGCGCCGTCTCGCCCGCTATTTCGCAGTTCTATGCGGACGCTCACACCGCCTGGGGCACCGCCATGCACCTCAACGCGCATTTGCAGAAAATCGACGGTGAGGGTGGCCGCGTCACCGGCGTCACGCTCGCCGGCGGCCGCACGATCGCCGCCGATCTGGTGCTGGTTGGCATCGGCATCGTGCCGAATGTTGAACTGGCCGAGGCCGCCGGCCTCAAAGTCGATAACGGCATCGTGGTCGACAAGCATCTCGCCACGATCGACCTCGCCATCTCGGCCATCGGCGACTGCGCCGCCTTCCCTGATCCCGTCACGCATCGGCACATCCGCCTGGAATCGGTGCAGAACGCCGTCGACCAGGCGCGCTGCGTCGCCACGCGCATCACGGGCAACGCGAAAGTCTATAACGCGGTGCCGTGGTTCTGGAGCGACCAGCGTGATTTGAAGCTCCAGATGGTCGGCCTCACCAACGCCTGCGACCACACCGTCATCCGCGGCGACGTCGCCGCGCGCGCCTTCTCGGTGTTCTGCTTCAGGAACGGCAAGCTTGCCGGCATCGAATCGGTCAACCGCGCCGCCGATCACATGTTCGGCCGCCGGCTGCTGGCGGCGAACGAAAGCGTGACGCCGGAGGAAGCCGCCGATCTCGCCTTCGATCTCAAGGCGCGGCTTTCCCGCGTCAGCAAGTCTGCGCAGCCGGCAAATTAGCGCCCGCCATTGTGGCGCGTCCTTGCCATCGTTAAACTCGTTGCGACATTGCCGCAGATGAGAAACATCCGAGGAAACGTTAGATGGCCGACGCCCGCAAAGCCTTCATCAGAAACATCGCCGAGGTGCCGTGGCTGGAATTTCCTGACCACTTCGGCGGCGCGTTGTCGAAGCCGCTGGTGATGCCGGACACCGCGCAGTCGAAACACCTCGACTACCGCATCTCCATGTATCAGCCGAAGGCCCATGTGAAGAAACACAGTCACAAGGTGCAGGAGCAGGTCTATCACGTGCTCGAAGGCGAGGGGCTGATGCGCGTCGCCGACGAGGACCACCTCGTGCGCAAGCACGACTTCATTTTCCTGCCGCCGGGCGTGGAGCATGCGATCGAGAACACCGGCCTGGTCGATCTGGTGTTCATCGTCGTCACCTCGCCGGTCAGGGACGAAGAGGTGAAGTAATCCGGTTGCGCGGGGCGCCCCGCCTCAATGTCCGGCAAGAAGCGCGGCTGCCTCGCGCCCGGCGATCCGGCCGAACACCAGGGCGCGCAGCACTGCCACCGAGTTCGGCGCCGTCGCATGGAAATGACCGGTGGTCTCGCCAGCGGCATAGAGTCCGGGGATGGCGCCGTCCTTGCCGAGCACGCGCGCGCTGGTATCGGTGGCGAGCCCGCCGAAGGTGTAGGCGATGGCGCCGACCAGCGGATAGGCGAGATACGGTGGCGCGTTGATCGCCCGCGCCCAGTTCGATTTCGGCGGCAGCAATCCGGCCGCGGCGGCGAGCCCGTCGCGCACCGTGGCGTCAAACGTGTCCGGGTTGCCGACGCAAGCGGCATTATACGCGGCGACCGTCGCTTCGAGATTGCCGCGGTCAACGCCGATCCCGTTAGCCAGTTCACCAACCGTTGCGGCTTCCACCGGCGGCACCTCCGAGCGGATGGCGCGCTGGTAATCGGCGATTCCGAACAGGCGGCTGTCGAGGATCGCAAAAGCCGTCGAGCCCGGCGCCCTGAATTGCATGTCGCGCGCGAACCATTCCCAGGTCTCGTGCATCAGGCCCGCGCCCTCGTCGAAGAAGCGCTTGCCATTGCGGTCGACGACGATGCCGTAAGGGTAGACCAGCACGACCGGCGCGGGATTCTGCGAGCGCGCATCGACCGGCTCGGCGTGCATGCCGTTCCAGTCGCCCGACAGCGTGGCGCCGAGCGCCTGCGCCATGCGCATGCCATCACCGGTGTTGAAGCGCGTGCCGGGCGAAATCAGTCGCATGGCCCGCGCACGCTCGCCGAACTGCTCGCGCATCATGCCGGCATTGCCCTGGAAGCCGCCGCAGGCGAGCACGATGGCGTCCGCTGGCAGGGTATGACGTCTCTCGTTCTCCTCAACAACAAGCCCGCCGATGCGGCCGTTGTCGCGGACGATCTCCTTTGCCACGCACCCGTGCAAGAAGTGTACGCCGGCCTCCCGGGCTGCGCGCGTCAGCACCTCGATCAGCTTCGCGCCGCCGCCCACCGGCTGGATGCGCGGCGGCCCCTTGGCGAGATAATAGGGCGGCTGGATGAATTCGATGCCGAGTGCCGAAAGCCAGCGGCCGGTGTCCGGCGCCTCCGCGGCGAGCCGCGCGAAATAGCTTTCGTCGCCCTTGTGTCCGGTCGCCTTGAGCATGTCCAACACAAAGCCTGGCTCCACGTTTTCGGGCGAGGCCATGCGCATGTTGGCGGGCGACCAGCGCGTGTTGCCGCCCGCTTCGTCTTCCGGAGCCTTGTCGATGATGGTGACACTCAAGCGCGCGTTGGCCGCGCGCGCGGCGTCAGCGGCCGACAAAGCGGCGGCGAGGCCGGCGGCGCCCTGGCCGACGACGACAATATGTCCAGACAGAGCGGAGGTCATCGATACAGAATGCGATCGCGGCCCGGCGTTTGTCTACGCCGTCGCGGTCGCAAGCGCGGCGTTGCGTCCCGCGCGCCGCCCCGACACGAAGGCCCAGGCGAGATGGTGGCCGTGGCCTTTCAGCAGCAGGCCGCCCTGGCCGGTCGCGCCCGCGGCATAGAGCCCGGGGATCGGCACATCGTTGGCGCCGAGCACGCGGTGCTGGTGATCGACCGCGACTCCGCCTTCGTTGTGCACGAACACCGCGCGCGCCGGACCCAGCGCGACATAAGGCCCGTCGCCGAAGTGCGGCCGCTTGCCCGAATGTTTGTGACCGGTGTGCCTGTTATAGGCCTCGACCGCGCGCGACAACGCCCCGCGCGGCATGTCGAGCTTGCTGTTAAGGGCGTTCAGTGTCGGCGCCTCGTGATAGATGTCGCTCCGGTTGCGCTTGTAGTCGGCGAGATAGGCGTAGGCCACGCCGGGCGCGGTGGAAATAAAGTGCGGCCAGCCGGTGAACATGTCACTCATGCGTTTGTCGAGCAGGATGAACGCGTTGCCGCCCGGCTGGTCGGGCACGGCCAGTGCCGGCGTGGTGCGCTCGTCGCAGAAACGCTCGCCCTTGCTGTTCACCAGCAGCGCGCCGGCTTCGAACAGATCGAGCGAAGGCGCCAGCGCCGTGGCGATGAAACTCATGATGAAAGGCCTGAGCAACACGGGCGGCATGTGGTTGAGGGACCAGGCCATGAAGGTGGCGAGCCACGGCCACGGCGGCAGCATCAGCAGTATGCGCTGCCGCTGGGGCGGGACGAAGCGCAGTTCGGGCCCGAGCGCGAGATCGCCGTTCAGGATTTGCGCGCCCAGCGCCACCGCCAGCTTCTGTCCGTCGCCGGTGGCGGTCGGGTTGACGCCGGAGGCTTTCGCCTCCCGGGTACCCATGAACTGCGCCTTCAATTCGGGATCATTGGTGAAGTCGCCCGCCGCCAGCACAAGGCCGCCGCGCGCGGCGAACATGTGCCGGCCCTGCAGTGTCTCGCAATCGACCGCCGTCACCCGCCCGCCGTCGGTGATGAGCGCGCGCGCGCGTCTGCGTCGCGATCACGACGCCCGCCCGTCGCGCCGCCCGCTCCAGATGGCGGATGAAGGCGCGCGAATTGGGCAGCACATTATGCATGCGCGGCTTCCGGTGCGGCGGCTCCGGCATCGGCCCGGTGAAGCGGATGCCGTGGCCGAGCAGCCAGCGGAAGGTATCCGGCATCTCGTCGGCGAGGATGCGCCGCAATGCAGGATTATCGCGGTTGTCGAGCGGGCCGTTGAACGCGGCCATGTCGCGCCAGTGATCCTCGGGGCGGTCGTTAATGCCCCTGGCGATCTGGTGCGGGGTGGCGCTGGCGGTGACCGAGCCCACCGACCAGGCGGTGGAGCCGCCCAGTTTCTCATTCTTCTCCAGCAAAACCACGCTGCGGCCGAGCTCGCGCGCCTCCAGCGCCGCCGCCAGCCCGCTGCCGCCGCCGCCGATCACCACCACGTCGAATGCCTCAGTTCGCGGTTCGGTCACGGCTCACCTGCAGTCTCATCCTGTGGACCCGGGCTCGATCAGGAGATTCAACATCGTGAATTGGCGTTTGCCAATCCAAAATGCGGGGTGATAACGTCCCGCCCGACAACGAAAGGCAGGGCTCCGTGGCCGTCCGCATGAAACAGAAGACCGGCGCCGGCCGGGTGCAGCCGGCGCGTGCGCGTACCACGCCGGCGCGCGAACGCGATGCGGGCGAGCGCGCCCGCGGCGGCGTGCAGTCGATCGGCCGCGCCTTCGCCATCATGGAAGAAATCGCGCGTAACCGCGACGGCATCGGCCTCGCCGAGTTGTCCAAACGCGTCGGGCTGCACAATTCCACGACGTTTCATCTGGTGCGCACCATGGTCTCGCTCGGCTACGTGCGCCAGTTGAAGGACAGCAAACGCTACCGCATCGGCCGGCCGCTGTTCGCGCTCGCCGCCAATGCGCTCGACGAAATCGAGATGATGAGCCTCGCCACTCCCGTGCTCGAGGCGCTCTCGCGCGAAACCAGTGAAAGCGCGCATTTCTCGGTGCGCATGGGCGACTCGGTGGTGGTGCTGGCACGCACCAGCGGGCCCGGCGCCTTCCAGCTGGCGGACCGCGTCGGCGTGGTGCGGCCGGCCTGGTGCACCGCGCTCGGCAAGGTCATGCTGGCGTCGCTGACCGCTGAACAGTTCGAAAGCTACCTCGAACGCATCGATCTGGCCGCGCAGACTCCCAACACTGTCACCAGCCCGGAGCGCCTGCGCCGCGAAATCGCGGAAGTTCGCCGCACCGGTTTCGCCATCGACGACGGCGAGTTCGATCCCGAAGTGCGCTGCGTGGCGCTCCCGGTGCGCGACTTCACCGGCGAGATCATCGGCGCCATCGGCATTTCCGGTCCGGTCTGGCGACTGTCGATCGAGGACCTGCGGAAACGCGCGCGCATTGTGCGCGCCGCCGCTGACAGGTTGTCCGGCGAATTTGGCTATCCGGGCGAGGACGCTCCACGGGTGAGGGCTGCTGAATAGACGACGTTGTCATTCCGGGGCACGCGCGAAGCGCGTGGACCCGGAGTCCAGATGCAAGCGCGATGTATATTTCCGGATTCGGGGTTCGCTCGTTTCACGCGCGCCCCGGAATGACGGAAGAGGGAGGGAGCCACCATGCCACGGCACGCATCCTACGTTCCCCACGGCGTGATCCCGGCGGTGCTGCTGCCGTTCGACAACGACTTCGCCATCGATGAGGCGAGCTTCCGTGCTCATCTGCGCGACGTGACCGCGACCGAGGGCCTGTCGGCGATCACGCTCAACGCCCATTCCACCGAAGTGAGCTCCTGTTCGTTCGAAGAACAGAAGCGCGTGCTCGCGATCGCCCATGACGAAATCGGCGAACGCGTCCCCATCGTCAACGGCGTGTGGGCCGACGGCAGCCTGGAAGCCGCGCGCATCGCCAGGATGGCGGAAGAGGGAGGCGCGTCCGCGCTGCTGGTCTTTCCGCCGGCGCCGTTCACCCTCGGCCAGTCGCCTGCGATGGCGATCGCGCATTTCAGGCGCATTGCGGATGCCACCGATCTGCCGCTGATCGCCTTCCAGTATCCGCTGGCGGGCGGGCAGGGGTATTCGAAGGACACGCTGCTCAGGCTCCTCGAGGAAGTGCCGTCGATCCGTGCCATCAAGGACTGGATCGGCAACGTGCCGCATCACGAATGGCACATCCGCACGCTGCAGAACCTGCCGCGGCCGGTTAACGTGCTGACGACGCACTCGGCCTGGCTTTTCCCGTCGCTGGCGCTCGGATGCAATGGCCTGCTGTCCGGTTCCGGCAGCGTGATCCCGGACTTGCAGGCGCGCCTGTTCCGCGCGGTGCAGGTTAACGATCTCGCCGAAGCCAGACGCCTCAACGACCGCATCGAACCTCTGATGCGCGTGTTCTACGCCGATCCCTTCGTCGACATGCACAACCGAATGAAGGAAGCGCTGGTGCTGCTCGGCAAGCTGCCGCGTGCGGTGGTGCGTCCGCCGCTCGTCAGGATCGAGCGCGGGGAGATCGTGACGATTCGCGCCGCGCTGATCGGGTCCGGGCTGCTCGACAAGAACGCCGCCCGCGACGCGGCCTAGCCGCGCGCCAAGAGCTGGGAATTTCGCCTTATGCTGTCTCCAAATGCAGATATCCGAATGCGGCGTCGGGAATTGCGGCCATTTTCATGCGAAATGGCATGGAACCACGCGGCAATGTCACGACTTGTTGGCCGGCGGGCGCGGTCCGCGTCACCCGCGCTTGCAGCGGAGCAGGAAAGCCGCCAAACTTGCATTCATTCGGGAGCCGTCCGGCAAGTCCCTGACGAAGAAAGCATAATTTGAACGGGCCCTCGCAAATATCGCGGTGCGGAGCGATCGACATTGCGGAAGCGGAGCATGACCGCGCTACCGCCGCCCTGAAGGCCTCGCGCGTCGGCACCTGGCGCTGGAACGTCAAGGCCGACACCGTCGAATGGGACGACGCACTGTGCGCTCTCTATGGAATTAGACGGGAAGACGCCCCAAGGACGTCGCAGGAGTTTTTTGCGCTCGTGCATCCGGGCGATCGTGCTCTGGCGAGTGCCACGATCGCGGCCTGCATCGAGAAGGGTGAGAATGCCGACTATCAGTTTCGCGCTGTCGTCGGCGACACCGTGCGCTGGATCTACGATCGCAGCACGGTCACGCTCGATGCAGACGGGAATCCCGCCTATATGCACGGCGTCTGCCTGGACATCACCGATCGCCGCCGCCTCGATGAAGAGCGTGACAAGCTGCTCGAGAAGCAGACCCTGCTGCTCCGGGAGCTAACCCACCGCACGAAAAATCATCTGGGCATGATCATTGCACTGCTGCGGCTGAAGGGCGCGCGCCAGACGGACCCCGCCGCCAGGCAGGATTTTGAACGCGCCATCGAGCGTATCCACACGATCGCGTTTCTGCACGAACATCTCTACGGCGATGATATGTTCGACCGGATCAATGTGGAGACGTATATCAAGGACATTTGCGACAATCTTGCGGATTCGATCCTCGGCGAATCGAAAATTTCAATTGTCCGCGATATCGAACTGGCCGAGTTGAACATCGATCAGGCGGTTCCGTTGGGTCTCATCGTCAATGAACTCGTGACCAATGCCGCCAAATACGCGTTTCCCTCCGGCCAGGAAGGGCGCGTTTCCATTCGGTTCCGCAAGCATGGCGATCAATGCACCCTGACCATTTCGGATAACGGCCGCGGCCTCGCGGCGCCATCCAAAGCGCAGGGCGTCGGCACCAGGCTTGTCAGGGCGCTGGCCGGGCAAATCGGCGCACGTGTCCGTGTCGTTGGCCGCAAGGGACTGACCTATTCGTTCCGGTTCCGGGCCATAGCGTAGAGGGCGCCTTGCGCTGTTCGAGCGCGCAGCGGGACTATAGCCTGACCGCGAATTCCGCATTCTTCCGGTCGGTCACCAGCATGCAGCCGGGATAATGCGTAATGCAGAATTCCGGCTTCACCGTCGCGATCACCGACTGCGGCGTCACCCCGCAGGCCCAGAACACCGGCAGCTCGTCGTCATTGACCGGCACGGGGTCGCCGTAGTCGGGCTTCATCAGATCCGCAATCCCGATCAGCTTCGGCTTGCCGATATGCACCGGCGCGCCGTGTACGGAAGGAAAGCGGTCGGTGATCTGCACCGCCCGGATGGCGTTGGCCGGGGTCATGGGCCGCATCGACACCACCATCGGCCCGTGGAACGGCCCTGCGACTTTCGTCTCAATCGACGTCCGGTACATCGGCACATTGGATCCGCATGTGATATGCCGCAGCTCGATGCCGTCCGCCATCAGCGCCTCTTCGAAGGAGAACGAGCAGCCGATCACGAAACTCACAAGATCGTCGCGCCAGAAATCCCGCACGTCCTCCGGTTCCGCGACCAGTTCTCCATGCCGCCACACCCGGTAGCGCGGCAGGTCGGTGCGGATGTCGAGATCGTCGCCCAATTCGGGCACCCGTGGGTCGCCCGGCGCCGACATTCCGATCAGCGGGCAGGGCTTCGGGTTGAGCTCGCAAAACCGCCGGAATTCAGCCGCCAGATTTTTGGGCAGGATGGCGAGATTGCCCTGCACGAAGCCATACGCCAGCCCGGCGGTGGGGCTGCGATGAGTGCCCGCACGGATCGCGAGCCGCGCCGCGTGTCCGCCATCGGAAGGTGTCGTGGCGAGCGCCTGGCGCATGTCGGTGACCGTCATGCCACTGCATCCGACGCATGTGAGACGCGCTCCCATGGCGGCACCATAGCACATGCGGGAAGTGCGGCGAACCGGCTGCCTGACGTGCACCGCGGCATGCGACCATATGAGCGAGGGTCTATTACTGTGAAGAAAGCGGTTGAAACTTGGCCCCGGATCGCGTTTGCTTGCGGCAAGAACCAATTACAAGCCCGATCAAAGATATGGGTATGTCAGGGAGGAAGCTGATCATGAGACGTACAGGAATTTTGACGTGGGCGTTTGCCGGTCTTGCGACCGCGACTTTCGCGGTAGCCCCCGCACAGGCGCAAGATTCGTCGATCCAGCTTGGCATCGTATCGTTTCTGACCGGTCCGGCGGCGGCGCCGTTCGGCATTCCGGGCCGTAACGGCGCCGAGATTCTGATCGAGGCGCTCAACAAGGGCCAGGCCCCCAAGCCGTTCGACAAGGTCGGCTTCGGCGGCGCGAAGCTCACGGCCAAGTACGTCGACGAAGCCGGCTCCGCGGCCAACACCGTCACCGAATTCCGCAACCTCGTGCAGCGCGACAAGGTCGACGCCGTCGTCGGCTACGTCTCCTCCGGCAACTGTCTGGCGGTGACGCCGGTCGCCGATGAGCTCAAGGCGCTCACCGTGCTGTACGACTGCGGCACGCCGCGCATTTTCGAGGAGAAGGCGCGCAGCTACGTGTTCCGCGTCAGCCCGACCGCCACCATGGATAACGTCGGCGCCGCGCACTACGTCAAGGCCAAGATGGCCGATCTCAAGCTCTATTCGGGCATCAACCAGAACTACGCCTGGGGCCAGGACTCCTGGCGCGATTTCGTCGGCGCCATGAAGGTGCTGATGCCCGACGCCAAGACCGACAAGGTCCTCTTCCCCAAGCTGTTCGCGGGTGAGTACGGCGCCGAGATCTCCACGCTGCTGACCTCGAACTCGAAGATCCTGCACACCAGCTTCTTCGACGGCGACCTGGAGGCCTTCGTCTACCAGTCGGGCGCGCGCGGCCTCGCCAAGCGCATGACCACCATCATGACCACCGGCGAGGCGGCGATGGCGCGTCTGAAGGACAAGCTGGCGGACGGCACCATCATCGGCGCCCGCGGCCTCAGCGGCCCGCTCGCCGAGGACACCGAGATCGCCAAGTGGTTCAAGCAGATCTACTCCGACCGCTACGGCATCCAGCCGACCTATCCGTCCTTCCAGATGGCGCAGTCCATTCTCGGGCTGAAGATCGCCTACGAGAAGGCGATGGCGGGCGGCAAGAAGCCGGACGCCGAAGCCGTGGCGAAGGCCTTCAAGGGCATCGAGTACACCGGTCCGGCTGGTCACGTGAAGATGGCGCTCGGCGACGGCCACCAGGGCATCACCGGCACCGCCTACGGCACCTACAAGTGGAACAAGCAGACCCAGCAGCCCGAGATCGTCGATATCGTGCGCTTCGATGCGGAATGCGTGAACCCGCCGGCGGGCGTCAATTCGGTTGCCTGGCTCAAGGGCGGCATGAAAGGCGCCAAGTGCAAGTAGGCGGCCGCACGCTGCTTCGATCCAGTTGCGCGGGGGACGCATCGTATGGCGCCCCCCGCCGTTCACCTTTCACCTGATGCCGCTCGCGGATTCCGACCGTGCTGACCGCCTTCGCCATTCTGACCGACGGCCTCGTCTACGCGGCCTACCTCTTCATCGTGGCGATCGGCCTCACGCTGATCTTCGGCGTGATGAAGATCTTGAACGTCACCCACGGCTCGTTCTACGCCTTCGGCGCCTATGGCGCGGCGACCGCCGTCGGCATCTATGCCAATTCCGGGATACCGGCCGCGCTCGGCTTCCTGTTCATGGTGACGTTGGCCATGGCCATCGGCATGGTGATCGGCATCGTGCTCGAGCGCGGGCTGCTGCGCCGGGTCTACGGCCGCGACGAGGTCGTGGTCGTGCTGGTCACCTATGCGACCTTCCTCATTCTCGAAGACGTCATCGTGCTGATCTGGGGCCCGCGCTCCTATGCGGCCTGGCAGCCGATGGCCGCCGCCGGCAATATCGAGGTCGGCCGGCTGATCCTGTCCAATTACGATCTCATCCTGGTCGCCATCGCGGCCGTGTCTCGCCGCGCTCGCCTATTGGAGCCTGCGCTTCACCCGTTTCGGGCGGCTGCTGACGGCGGTGATCTTCGACCGTGAGACGGCAGCCGCCTTCGGCGTCAACGTCACGGTGATCTATACCGCCACCTTCGTCATCGGCGCCATGCTCGGCGCGCTCGGCGGCGCGGTGATGGCGCCGAAGATTTCCGTGACCCTCGGCATCGGGGTCGAGGTGATCGTGCTCGCCTTCGCGGTGGTCGCCATCGGCGGCATGGGCTCGATCGAGGGCGCGCTGATCGGCGCGCTCATCGTCGGCATCTGCCGCGCGGCGGCGGTGCATCTGGTGCCGCAGATCGAGCTCTTCGTCATTTACGGGGTGATGGCGCTGGTGCTGGCGGTGCGTCCCTACGGCCTGTTCGTGCGCGCCCAGCCGAGGAAGATATGACCATGAATTCCTCGTGGAGGGCGCAGCTCGTCGGCGGGCTCCTGTTCCTGTTCGCCGCCGCCGCCGGCCCCGTGCTGCCGGACTGGGTCGTGTCGCTCGCCACCATCGCCTTCGCCAACGCGCTGGTGGTGCTGGGCCTGATCGTGCTCTGGCGTGCCGGCCTCGTCTCCTTCGGCCAGGCGCTCTATTACTGCACGGGCGCCTACGTGGTCGCGCTCGCCGGGCGCTGGGTCGGCATTACCGACGCCTTCCTCCTGCTGCTGCTTGCCGGCATCGGCGCCGGCATCATGGCTTTCCTGGTCGGCTTCCTGCTCGCGCGCTACCGCGAGATCTTCTTCGCCATGCTGTCGCTGGCGCTGTCGATGATCCTCTACGGCGTGCTGGTGAAGACGGAAACGCTCGGCTCCACCGACGGATTCAGCGTGGAGACGCCGACCTTCCTCGGCTTTAAGCCGCACGGCGAGATGCTCGGCCTCATGCTCTACTGGCTCACGCTTGCCGTGGGCGCGCTGTGCGCCGTGCTGATCGCCATGTATTTCCGATCGGTCGCCGGCTCGCTCGCCGCACCCATCAAGGACAACGAGATCCGCGTCGAGTTCCTCGGCGTCTCGGTCAACCGCGTTATCCACGCCAAGGTGGCGATCGCCGGCGCGCTCGGCGGCGTCGGCGGCGCGCTCGCCGCCATGACCGTGGGCCATGTCGATCCCAACATGGCCTACTGGACCACCTCCGGCGGCTTCGTCTTCGTCACCATCCTCGCCGGCACCGCCTCGGTTGCCGCCGCCTTCATCGGCTCGCTGGTGTTCGAGGGCGTGCGCTCCTTCGCCTATCGACGTGATGCCGAGCCTGTGGCAGATGACCCTCGGCTCGGTGCTGCTGCTCACCATCCTGTTCCTGCCCGACGGGCTCGGCTCCATCGCCGGCAAGATGCGCCGGCGCCGCGAGGGCAAGGCGTCATGAATACGACCGCGCAGGCCGCGGCGGCGGCGGACGGGCGCCCGATCCTGTCGGTGCGCGACCTGGAAAAGACCTTCGGCTCGCTGGTCGCCGCCCGCGACATCAACGTCGACATTCCGCCGCAGCAGACCGTCGGCGTCATCGGCGCCAACGGCGCCGGCAAGACCACCTTCGTCAACATGGTCACCGGCCATTTGACGCCGAGCAAAGGCGCCATCGCGTTCGAAGGCCGCGACATCACCGGCTTGCCGTCGCGCGAGATCACCAGGCTCGGCATCTCGCGCTCGTTCCAGGTGGCGCAGATCTTCCCCTCGCTCAGCGTGTTCGAAAACATGTGCATCGCCGCGGCCATCGCGCGCAGTTCGGGCGGCCCGCTCGGCGGCCTCAGCGCGCCGGTGCATTCCGAGACCGCGATCACGGAAGCCGACGCCACCATCGAGCTGTTCCAGATCGCCGGCTATCGCGATATCTCCGCCGGCACGCTGCCGCAGGGCGTGCGCAAGCTGCTCGACATCGGCATGGCGGTGGTCGGCTGGCCGCGCCTGCTGCTGCTCGACGAGCCGACCAGCGGCATCTCCATCGAGGAGAAGTTCGACCTCATGCAGGTGGTGATGTCGGCGCTGAAGAGCCGGCAGATCACCGTGCTGTTCGTCGAGCACGACATGGAGATCGTCGGCCGTTTCGCCGACCGCGTGCTCGCCTTCTACGACGGCACCGTCATCGCCGACGGCACGCCCGATGAGACGTTGAGCAACCCGCAGGTACAGGAGCTGATCACCGGCGTGAAGCTGAAGACCGCGACGGAGGCGGGCGGCCATGCTTGAAGTCAGGGACCTCAACGTCTCCATCGGCCCGGTGCCGATCATCCGCAACGCTTCGCTCACCGTGAACGAGGGCGAGATGTGCGGCCTGATCGGCCGCAACGGCGCCGGCAAGACCACGCTGATCCGCGCCCTCATGGGCGCGCTGCCGGCGACCGGCCACGCCGAGCTCTCGCATGTCGATCTGCTGGCGTTGCCGCCGCACCGGCGCGTCACCCACGGCATCGGCTACATGCCTGAAGACCGCCGCCTGGTGCCCGAGTTCACCGTCGAGGAGAACATCCGCCTGCCGACCTGGTCGACCAAAATGGACGGCGTCGCCGAGCGGCTGGAATGGATCTTCGCCATCATGCCGGAAGTCGTCCGCTTCAAGGACCGCCGCGCGCTCGAATTGTCCGGCGGCCAGCAGAAGATGGTGGCGCTGGCGCGCGCGCTGATGGCGGGCACGCACATGCTGCTGCTCGACGAGCCGTTCGAGGGCCTGGCGCCGGCGCTGGCGCGCCGGCTCGGCGAGGTGCTCGCCAATCTCAAGACCGAAGGCGTCTCGGTGCTGATCGCCGAGTCGAACGAGGTGCACGTGCTCGATCTGTTGGCGCGCGCCTATTTCATCGAGCGCGGGGCGGTCAGAGACCGCAAGCAATGACGCCGCGCTCGCGCGCACGATGAATGAGCCAGCCTTGTTCGAAGCCGTAGAGCCGCGCCGGATTGTCGACCAGCACCCGATGGACCAGCGCGTCATCGTCGAGCCAGCGCGGCAGCAGCGCCAGCAGGCCCGCGGCATCGACCGCCTGGAACGGCGATGCCTGGCCGGGGTCGGCATGTTGCAGCACCCTGGTGGGCGTGTGCGGCCAGTCCGAGCTCCGCACAATGCGTTACGGATTGGCGGCGACCAGTGCGCGCGCGATCCGGTCGATCGCCGGATGGTCAGGGTCGGTGGGCCCGGATGGGGGGAACTTCGCTCCGGCCATTGCAAGCCCGTCCAAAGCAAGGCATTGAACTGCCTCTCGCCTTTCCATGCGGGCCAGCCGGGCGTCATGGTGTTTCCAGGCCTTGCGGCCCGCGCCGCGGTTCGCACCGCCCCTTGGAGCCTGAAGACGCCGCGATGACGACCGTCGATCTCAGCGAACCGTTCGACGTAGTGGTTGCCGGCGGCGGCAACGCCGCCATCTGCGCCGCCATCACGGCGGCGCGCGGCGGTGCGCGCGTGATTGTGCTCGAGGGCGCGCCCCGGTTCTACCGCGGCGGCAACACGCGCCACACCCGCAATTTGCGTTGCGCCCACGACGGGACCGCGCCGACCATGGCCGGCCCCTACACGGAAACCGAATTCTACGACGACCTCATACGCGTCACCGGCGGCAACACCGACGAACGGCTCGCGCGCATGACGGTCGCGCGCTCGACCGAACTGATCAACTGGATGAACGAACAGGGCGTCCGCTTCCAGCCGCCGCTCGGCGGCACGCTCAGCCTTGGCAAGACCAATGCCTTCTTTCTCGGCGGCGGCCGCGGCGAGTTGAACGCGCTCTACCGCCAGGCCGAGGCGCTCGGCGTTAACGTCGTCTACGACGCGCCGGTCACCGCGCTGATGATCACCGACGGCTTCTTCGTCTCCGCGCAGGTGAACCACGAGGGCCGCCGGCATTCGGTGCGCGGCAAGGCGCTGGTCGCCGCCTGTGGCGGCTTCGAGGCCAACATCGAATGGCTCAGGGAATACTGGGGCGCCGCCGCCGACAATTTCCTTATCCGCGGCACGCCTTACAACCGCGGCGATGTCCTGCGCATGCTGCTCGACGCCGGCATCATGCCGGTCGGCGATCCCACGCAGTGCCACGCCGTCGCCATCGACGCGCGCGCGCCGCGCTTCGACGGCGGCATCGCCACCCGCCTCGACAGCGTGGTGTTCGGCATCATGGTCAACCGCGATTGCAAACGATTCTACGACGAGGGCGAGGACACCTGGCCCAAGCGCTACGCCATCTGGGGCCGGCTGATCGCGCAGCAGCCGGATCAGATCGCCTATTCGATCATCGACTCGCGCTCGATCCGCATGTTCATGCCGTCGATCTTCCCGGCGGTGCAGGCCGACACCATCGGCGAGCTTGCCGTCAAGCTCGAGCTCGATCCGGCGGCGCTGGAAAAGACGGTGGCGATGTTCAACGCGGCGGTCCGGCCGGGCACCTTCGACCACACCATCCTCGACGACTGCCGCACCGAAGGCCTCTCGATCCCCAAGAGCCACTGGGCGCGCACCATTTCGGAGCCGCCATTCTACGGCTACCCGTTGCGCCCCGGCATTACGTTCACCTATCTCGGCGTGCGCGTGAACCAGGACGCGCGCATGCTGATGAAGGACGGCATGCCCACCGCCAACATGTATGCCGCCGGCGAGATCATGGCCGGCAACGTGCTCGGCAAGGGCTACCTTGCCGGCATCGGCATGACCATCGGCACGGTCTTCGGCCGCATCGCCGGAGAGGGAGCGGCGACGCATGCCAACAACTGAGGCCCTGCACGAAGCCGACCGGCTGATGACCATCTGCAATGCCTGCCGGTATTGCGAAGGCCTGTGCGCGGTGTTTCCGGCCATGGAGATGCGGCGCACGTTTGCCGCCGGCGACCTGCATTATCTCGCCAACCTCTGCCACCAGTGCGGCGCCTGTCTGCCGGACTGCCAGTATGCGCCGCCGCACCAGTTCGACGTCAACGTGCCGCGCGCCATGGCGAAACTGCGCAACGAGAGCTACGCGGTCTATGCCTGGCCGCGGTGGCTCACCGGGATGTTCGCGCGCAACGGTCTGGCGGTGACGCTGGTCGCAGCGGCGAGCGTCGCCCTCTTCATCGCCGGATTTGTCGCGTTTCAGGATCCCGACGTGATGTTCGGGGAACACGCCGGCGACTTCTACAAGCTGATGCCGCACGGCGCGATGGTGACGCTGTTCGGCGCGGTGGCGATTTACGTCATTGTCGCCTTCGTCTTCTCCTTGCGCGCGTACTGGCGCGCTATCAACGCGGATGCGCCGCCCGCCGGCCTTGCCGCGATGGCGCAGGCCGTTCGCGACGCCGGCGAGCTCAGCTATCTCGGCGGTGGCGGTGGCGGCTGCATGAGCGAGAACGAGCGCCCCTCGGCGGCGCGCCGCAAGTTCCACCACTTCACCTTCTATGGCTTCCTGCTCTGCTTCGCCTCGACCAGCGTCGCCACCGTCTATCATTATGCTTTCGGGTGGCATGCGCCCTATGGGTACTTCAGCCTGCCGGTTCTGCTCGGCACGTTCGGCGGCATCGGCCTGCTGATCGGTCCTGCCGGCCTGTTCGTGCTGGCGCGCCGGCGCGACGCCGCGCTCACCGACCCGCGCCACACCGGCATGGACACCGCCTTCATCGTCATGCTGTTCCTGACCAGCCTCACGGGTCTCTTATTACTAGTCCTGCGCGACACGTCGGCGATGGGGCTTTTGCTCAGCATCCATCTCGGCGTCGTGCTCGGCCTGTTCCTGAGCCTGCC
The DNA here is from genome assembly GCA_963773715.1 of uncultured Pseudomonadota bacterium. GTDB lineage: Bacteria > Pseudomonadota > Alphaproteobacteria > Rhizobiales > Xanthobacteraceae > Pseudolabrys. The sequence continues at coordinate 768,109 of CAVZCM010000004.1, forward strand.
TTACGGCAAGTTCGTGCACGGGCTTTACCGCTATCTGGCGCTCGTCAAATTCGCCGCCGAAAAACGCCGCGGCGTGTTCGTGGAATAGGCCGGTGGCGGCCTTGTCGTGGTGTCGAAACCGTTAACGTTCGACACCAACTCGATTACACATTTAGTTAATTGCGCAGCATGAATTAAATGGCGTATTTTTCATCGCCATATACCGTTCGTATATAAATCATACCGTAATATCGCGTGAAAAGCATTGGGGCGATCGGACGCCCCGGACAACAGGGCATCACGTGAGCGCGTTCGAAAGTCTCATCGCCGACCTGGAGACGGCCGTCCAGGAAGGCAAGCATGACAAGCGCATCGAAATCCTGAGGCAGGTGACCGACCTGTTCGTCGTCGGTGCCGACGGCTTCAGGGACGATCACGTCGAGCTGTTCGGCGACGTGCTGGCGCGCCTCACGGCCGAGGTCGAGAACCGGGTGCTGGCCGAACTGAGCGCCAAGCTGGCGCCGATCGCCAACGCCCCGGGCGTGATCATCCAGCGTTTCGCCCACGATGACGAGATTACGATTGCCGGTCCGGTGCTGGCGCAGTCGGCGCGGCTGTCGGATTCGGATCTGATCGAGATCGCGCGCAACAAGGGTCAGGAACACCTCGGCGCAATTTCGGAGCGCGCGCGACTCCCCACCGACGTGACGGACGTTCTGGTCGAGCGCGGCGACACCACGGTGGTGCGCAAATTGTCGCTCAATCGCGGCGCGTCGTTTTCCGACGCCGGTTTCAATATGCTTGCAAAGCGGGCCGAATCCGACGGCGAACTGGCGGTCAACCTCGGCGGCCGTATGGACCTGCCGGCCCACGTGCTTGAAGACCTGATGGCCAAGGCGACTGAAACGGTGCGCGAACACCTGATGGTCGCGGTGCCGCCGGAAAACCAGGTGCATGTCCAGAAGGCGATTGCCGCGGTGTCGGCCAGGGTGGCGCTCGAAGCTTCCGGCAGCCGCGACTTCCGGCGCGCGGAAGCCGATATCGCCGGCATGAAACGCAGCGGCACGCTGACCGAGGAATCGGTCGCGAAATTCGCCAAGGCCGGGCAGTACGAGGAGATGGTGGCGGCGCTGGCCAACTTGTGCGGCGCGCCGATCAGTCTGATCGAACCGATGATGCAGAACAGCGCCTACAGTGGCGTGATGGTCGCCTGCAAGGCCGCCGATTTTCATTGGGGCACGCTGAGCGCGATCCTGAGCAAGCGTTTCCCGCACCGCCCGATCGCGCCGGCCGAGCTCGAGCAGGCGCGGACGGAATTCGGCAAGCTCACGGTGTCGATGGCGCAGCGCATGTTCCGCTTCTGGCTGGTGCGCGGCGTCGCCAGGAAGCATTAAAGAGAACCAAGTCCGGGTTCCCGGGTTCGCTCTTTATCCTTTCGCACCGCAGAGAGGGCGCGTCCGCCCGCCCGTTCACATACATCCTGCGTTTCAGAGGTTGTATATTTCCCGTCGTTCATCTTTCGTTATACCCGCCATGGTAGCAATGGCTCTTAGTGCGCAATTGTCAGGGATCACGGGCGGGGTGCAGCGCGTGCCTGCCCGGTGGCTGGGGCCATGCAGATACTGGATGGACTGTTCGCCGATCTGGAATTTGCGGTGCAGGAGGGTCGCGAGGACAAGCGGGTAGAGGTTCTTCGCAAGGTTACCGATCTGTTTCTGGTCGGCGCCGACCGGTTCAGGGCCGAGCACCTCGACGTCTTCGACGACGTGCTGGCGCGGCTCACGGACCGGGTCGAGAGCCAGGTCCTGGCCGAGCTGAGCAAACGGCTGGCGCCGGTCGCCAACGCCCCGCGTGGAATCATCCAGAGCCTCGCCAACCGCGACGAGATTGACGTTGCCGGACCGGTGCTGACGTATTCGCCGCGGTTGACGGACGCCGACCTGATTCCGATCGCCAGCAGCAAGGGGCAGCCGCACCTCGGCGCGATTTCCGGGCGCGCGCACCTGGCGGCAACCGTGACCGATATTCTGGTCGCGCGCGGCGACGATGCCGTGGTCCGCAAGTTGTCGGGCAACCGGGGCGCGGCGTTTTCGGGTGCGGGATTCGACGCCCTGGCGATGCGGGCCCGCTCCGACGAGCAACTGGCGGTCAATCTCGGCGGCCGCCTGGATCTGCCGCGGCGCATCCTCGAAGACCTGATCGCCAGGGCGACCGAGCGGGTGCGCCAGCGGCTGATGGCATCGGTTCCGCCGGAACGCAAAGCCGACCTTCGGAAGGCGATCGCGATGGTGTCGGCGCAGGTCCACCGCGAGGTGTCGGCTCCGCGCGATTTCCGGCGCGCGGAGAGCCTGATCGCCGAAATGCAGGAACTGGGTCAGCTGAACGATGTGGCGGTCGCGCGATTTGCCGAGGCCGGCCAGTACGAGGAGATGGTTGTCAGCCTGGCGACGCTTTGCGGGGCGAAGGTCGAACTGATCGAGCCGTTGATGCAAAGCCCCGCCTGTGACGGCCTGCTGCTGGCGTGCCGCGCGTGCGACATTCACTGGACGACGTTGAGCGCGATCCTGACGAAACGTTTTCCCCACCGGCCGATATCCGCCACCGATCTCGAGCAGGCGCGGGTCGATTACCAGAAGGTGTCGACGGCCACGGCGCAACGCGTCTTCCGCTTCTGGCTGGTGCGCGGGGTGACGCAGGGCCGCTAGGGCGCACGCCGGATCGGCGCCGGCCAGGATTTTCCGGGCCCGGGTCCCGGCCGCATGGGTGAGGCGGATGACTGTCATCAGTCATTTCGGGGATCCAAGGTCTCTGCTGGCCGTTTTGCATTTTTCGTATTGCCAGAACGTCGGGGCGACGGTGATAAGGTAGCCGTCCCCGGAAACAGAAGGTTATGTCCATGCCGCTCTCCGACACCATCAAAACCCTGATCCGCAATGCCTGGGACGATGGCTATCCATGCCTGGTTGCGACCTTCGGGAAGGAAGGGCCCAACATCACGCCCAAGGGCAGCATGATCGTGTTCGACGACGCACATCTGGCCTGGTGGGAACGTTCCAGGCGCGCCGTGCTGGAGAACCTGTCATACGAGCAACGCGTATGCGTCATGTACGCGAACTTCAAGGCGCAACGCGACGGCATTCTGGAGAGCGGGTTTCTGCGCTTCTTCGGAAGCGTCGAACTGCACGAGAGCGGGCCCGTGCGCGAGGCGATCTTTGCGAAGCTTCTGCCGCGCGAGCAGACTCACGCGGGCGCGGAGGCGGGTATCGGTGTGCTGGTCAGGATCGACAAGGCAATCGATGTCAGGGGCAAGCCGATTATTTGAACTCTCATTCGGTTCCGGGAAAGAGGGCCGGGTGCGGGCGCTTGCAATCGGGAAGCGTCAAGCCATCCGCACCGCCAGTTTTGGCGCGTGGCAATTCGCCGACAAGACCGTCGTTCACCTGTCCGGGGAAATTGCAAAGTCCTCGCCCGCGGCCCTGGGTCCCTGAAGAGGACTCACACCCGTCCATCGACCACTCTGGTTGAGTTGCACGATGACTTCACGAATGACCCCGGCGACCACGTTCACGACCTGGTTGTGGATTTGTGATCTGTGACGAATGAGGTCGAGCCGCCATTGCAGCTCCTTCGATTTGAGTTTCACCGCCACGAGCGAGGGGTCGTCTCCCAGGGCGAACAAGGCCGCCTGGGTCATGAGGGAATATCCGTATCCTTCGTTCAAAAGTGCGCGGGTCGTGGCGAACCCGTCGATTTCTGCGGCCACATTCAGCATCAGTCCCCGTTCCCGGAAAATCTTCTCCACCAGCAGACGGCGGCTGTTGGGGCTCGTCGGCAGGAGAAGCGGCAGATTTTCGACCTGGGCGATATCCCTGACCTTTCCAAGCGCCTGAATCCTGTCGCGACGCCCCACCAGGCACACGTCCTCGATGGCCAGCGGTTCGCAAGTCAGATCGCGATGTGCTGACGCGTCGTACATGAGTCCGATCTGGACGGTCCGGCTGAGAAGCCGGTCATAGGTTTCCGAGCTCAGGCCTTCGACGACATGCAGCCTTACGCTGGGATGTTGCTCCCTCAGGTGCCGCATGACTTCGGGCACGATGATCTGTCCGGCGGCGGCGGGAACGCCCACGACGGCGGTGCCGGTTACGTCATGGGCGTGGGCGCGTACCTCGTCGCCAAGCTGACCGAACTGGTCGAGGATGGATTTCGATCGCGTCCGCAGGATTTGCCCCGCCGGCGTCAGTTCTACGCCATGCCGGGTGCGCTGGAAAAGTTCGACCCCGAGTTCTTCCTCCAGCTGCTGAACGCATCGGCTGAGCGCCGGCTGCCCGATGCGCAGGAAATGGGCCGCCTTGGAAAAGCTGCGGCTGTCCGAAACTTGCACGAAATACCTGAGGCTGCGCGCATCCATGGCGTTTTTTTGAATATTCGTAACATGAATAGAAGATATTCATATTATGCCTTTGACAGATAATGTCCACAGCGCAACCATCCGGCGAAAGCATCGACCCGCGGCGAAAACACCCGGTCCAGAAGGGCCGGAAGCCTTCGGGAGCCGGGAGGACGCGTTGAGCCAAATGGACACCAAACTCAAAAACCCCTTGCCGAGGGACTTCAGCCCCTGGGACCTTCTGCAGCCGGTGGACGAGAGTCGTTTCGGCAGAGACGTGTTCGACAGAAAAGAACAGGAGCGCTGGTCACGCGCGATGTTTGTCGGCGGCCTGCCGTACATGTGGCGCCGCGCCTACATCGTCCTCAACATGATCATTTTCGAGCTGCTGGAGCTCAAGGAGGGTGACAAGGTCTTCCTGATCGGCGAGGCGCTGGAAAGCTGCAATTTCGTCGAGCCCCTGAAGGCACGTGTTGGAAAGGCCGGCACGGTCACCGCCATCGACAACCAGGAAGATTGTCGCAACGCCTTCTTCGGCAACAAACGGGGCCGCGGCGGCCAGCGCGGGACCTTCCGCTACGACTACACCAGGGACATTCCCGACGAAGCCTATGACGTTGTGCTCAATCTGCAGGCCATTCAGCATGCCGACGACTGGCGCGAGACCGGCAAGGAATTCCTGCGCATCATGAAGCCTGGCCGGCGTCTGGTGATGGCCGAGATTCACCTCGGTGCGCCCCAGCAGGACTGGAAGATCAGGCAGGACCTCCACATGGAGCACCTGATCGACAAGATCATGTCGCGCTTCTGCGGCAGCATCCTGGAATTCCCGTATTACAGCATGCAGGACTTGCACGAGGCGTTCGCGGGGCAGCTGGAAGAGGTGGACGACTTCGAGTGGCGCGGCCTGGAAGTCTTCTGGGGCCGCAAGCCGGGCTGAACCGGCGATCGGAGGAAATTGCGGGCAGGGGACTCTGGACCGAACGGACCGCAGTCTTCGCCCGGCGTGGGGGGAGGCCGGAACCGGCTGCGGATTGGCCGGCAACACCGGGCGTCAATGTGATTGGTTCGACAAACAAGAAGATCAGTCCCTGGGACATGATGCAGCCGTTCGACGCGGCCCGCTTCGGTCAGGACATCCTCGACCCGAAAGAGCGGGCCCGCTGGTCGCGCGCCATATTCATCGGCGGGCTTCCCTATATGTGGATGCTGGCGCGTCCCGTGCTGGACATGATCTACGGTCTTGCCGAGGTGAAGCAGGGCGACAAGGTGCTGCTCTTCGGCGAGTCGCTCGAAAGCTGCGGGTTCGTCGCGGATTTGCAGGCATTGGTCGGCCCCGCCGGCGACATCACGACGATCGATATCCAGGAGGATGCGCGCAACGCCGTCACCAGCGGCAAGCGCGACGCCAACGGGAAGCTCGGCACCTTCCGCTACAACTACACTAGCAAATTTCCGGACGAAGCCTTCGACATCGTGCTCAACCTGCAAGGGGTCCAGCACACGGACAACTGGCGCGAGGACGGTGCGGAATTCCTGCGCGTCATGAAGTCCGGTCGCCGCCTCGTCATGGCGGAAATCGTGCTGGGCTCGCCGGAGCAGATGATGAAAATCAGCTCGGACCTGCATCTCCAGCATCTTATCGACAAGATCTTCGCTGCGCGCGGATTTGAATTCAGCGATCAGCCGTATTTCAGCCCGGCGGTGCTCATGCAGGCGTTCGACGGGCTGCTCACCGATCCTGGTCAATTCGAATGGCGCGGTCTCGAGGTGTTCTGGGGGCGCAAACCCTGATCGGGAGGGGGCGGATTACAAGCTGAAGCCGAGAATAATGAGCTGAAAGCCAGACTGAAAGGCAAAGGGAGGAACCTGATGAATACAATATTCCGGAGGATCGTGACCGGTGCCGGCGCTGCAGTGCTTGCGGCCGGGATCGCGACAAGCGCGATGGCGGCGGACTATCCCGACAAGCGCATCACGTTCGTCGTCGGCTTTTCTGCTGGCGGTTTCGCCAACTCGGTCGCGCGCATCATCGGCGAACACGTCCACAAGAAGCTGGGCCAGACCGTCGTCGTCGAGAACCGCGCCGGCGCCGCTTCGAATATCGCTGCCCGCGCTGTCGCATCCTCGCCTGCGGACGGCTATACCGTGCTCGTGAGCACGACGTCGATGGCGATCAACGCCAGCCTCTACAAGAACATCAACTACTCCATTACGCGGGATATGGTTCCGGTCGCCATCGCCGTGCGCGCGCCCGAAACGTTCTCGGCCCCTCCGGGCAAGCCGACGAATCTCAAGGACTATCTCGAGGCTGCCAGAAAGGGTCAATTCACATACGGCAGCGCCGGTGTGGGATCGGGCTCGTTCCTGACCTGGTACTCGTTCTTCAAGCTCGGTGCCAAGGTCGACATGCGCCATGTGCCGTTCAAGGGTGGCGCCAAGGCCATGCAGGCGGCGATCGGCGGCCAGGTTGACGGTCACGCGGCGACCGCTTCCGGCGGCACGGTGGCACAGCTCACGAGCGGCAAGCTGACCTGCCTCGCCGTCGCGGCGCCCAAGCGTTACCGGCGGTTGCCTGACTGCCCGACCCTGGAAGAGATGGGGTACAAGGGGTTCAATGGCTCGTCCTGGGTGGCGTTCTGGGTTCCCAAGGGGACACCGGGCGACGTCATCGAGAAACTCAACAAGGCGATCAACTCGATCACCGAAGATCAGAAGGCTGCCGACAACCTGCGGCGCAACGGCGATCTGGCCGGGCTGGGAGTCAAGGAAACGGCCGCGTTCGTCAACGAGGAAGTCGCTACCTGGTCCGAACGCGTGAAAGCCGCGGGCGTTCAGGTCAACTAGGGCAGGTGTTCTGTCTGGCCCGGCATCGCAGGCGGTGTCGGGTCACTCCCGCGTTTCCACGCAACCGGTTATCGGTGCGAAGGTTTGTTTCTTCTGACCGACCGTTCTTTCCGCGCCGATCACGTTGCGGAAGTGGCCGGCGATCAAAACAGGGCTGTCAATCTTGTCGGATACGTCAAACAACGCCGGCCCGAACGGCCCATTGCGAATTCGTGCGCCTCAGGACTTCGTGGCCGGAATCGCGCTTGTCGGGATCTGTGCGTTCGTCTTCTGGGCGGTCCGCAGCCTGAATATGGGAACGTTCGAGAGCATGGGCCCGGCGATGTTTCCCCGGGTGCTGGCGCTTCTGCTTGGCCTCGGCGGCGTTGGCCTGATCGTCAAGTCGCTGACGCGCGACGGCGACGCCGTCGAGAGGGCGACATTGCGCGCGCCGGTCCTGGTCATTGGCGGCATCGTCATGTTCGCATTGACAATCCGCTCGCTGGGACTGGCCGTTGCGGGCCTGCTCGCGCTCATCATAAGCGGGTTTGCGACCAGCGAAGCGCGGCTGCGCGAGGTGGTTCTCTTTGCCGCCGCCATCACTTTCGCTTGCATTGTTCTCTTCCGCTACCTGCTCGACATGGCGGTGCCGGTTCTCGTCATTCCGGGCACATCGATAAATTTCTGATCCCATGTCAGACCTTTTTTCGCATCTGGCGCTTGGCTTCTCGGTCGCCCTCTCGCTCCACAACATCCTGTTGTGTTTTGTCGGCGCCTTGCTGGGAACGCTGATCGGCGTCCTGCCCGGCATCGGTCCGATCGCCACGATCGCGGTGCTGCTGCCCATCACCTTCAACTTCGAGCCCGCCAGCGCCCTCATCATGGTCGCCGGCATCTATTACGGCGCGCAATACGGAAGCTCGACGACCGCCATCCTCCTCTCCATTCCGGGCGAATCCAGTTCCGCGGTGACGTGCATCGATGGCCACGAAATGGCCAAGCAGGGCCGGGCCGGCATCGCGCTTGGCACCGCCGCCATCGGATCCTTCTTCGCCGGCACCATTTCAACCCTGTTTGTCGCCGGGCTCGCCATCCCGCTCACCGCCATCGCGCTCGAGTTTGGCCCGCCGGAATACTTCTCGCTCATGGTGACCGGTTTTGTCTTCGCGGCTGCCCTGGCACGTGGCTCCATGTTCAAGGCCCTGCTCGCCATCATTTTCGGCGTGCTGCTGTCCACCGTCGGGCCGGATCTGGTCAGCGGCCAACTGCGCATGACCTTCGGTATCGAGGCGCTTGCCGATGGCTTCACCATCGCGATTCTTGGCATGGGCCTGTTCGGGATCGGTGAAATCCTGCGCAACCTTGACCACACCACGACGACGCGCGCGGTCGTGCAGGGGACGATCGGGCGGCTGCTGCCCGGCCTGCAGGAAATGCGCCAGACCGTCTGGCCGATGATCCGGGGCACCCTTGTCGGCGGGGCGCTCGGCATCCTGCCGGGCAACGGCGCCGTCCTCGGCGCGTTCGCGTCCTATACGGTGGAGAAGAAAATCGCCCGCGATGCGTCGCGCTTCGGCCGCGGCGCCATCGAAGGCGTGGCGGGGCCCGAATCGGCCAACAACGCCGGCGCCCAGACCTCCTTCATTCCGCTTCTGACCCTCGGCATTCCGCCGAACGCGGTGATGGCGATCATGGTGGGCGCCATGACCATCCACGGCATCATCCCCGGGCCGCAGGTCATCAAGACGAACCCCGACCTGTTCTGGGGCCTCATCACGTCGATGTGGATCGGCAACCTGATGCTGCTGATCATCAACCTGCCGCTGATCGGGATCTGGGTGCGGCTCTTGCGGGTGCCCTACCGGTTGTTGTTCCCGGCGATCATCCTGTTTTGCTGCGTCGGCGTCGTTTCGATCAACGGCTCGGCCGCCGACGTCATTATCCTCGCGTGCTTCGGTCTGCTCGGGTACCTGATGACCAAGGTCGGGTTCGAGCCGGCGCCGTTGACCCTCGGCGTGGTGCTCGGCGGCATGATGGAGGAGGCGCTGCGGCAATCGATGATCATATCGCGTGGCGACCTTTCGATCTTCGTGACCCGCCCGATCAGCGCCGGCTTGCTGGTCTTTGCCGCCGTCACGCTGGTCATCGTGCTGATGCCGAACATGCGCCAGCGCCGCGACGAAATCTTCACCGAGGAAGAAGACTAGGGTCCAAACTCATAAAATCTAACCCGCTGAAATGACTCACGTTTGCCGATTGTCGCTTTTGGAGTTGCGCACGAAAAGGAAGCCAAAATCAGGATCTATTTCGATTAATGAGTTTTGGCCCTAGTCATCTGGAACGCAAGTTCGTCGCATTATAATAGAGGGCTCGGATCGAAGGAGAGCGCTCATGGCGAAGGCAACTGCGAGAGGCAGACCGATCAAGCCGCTGGTTCTTGGTGCGCAGGAACGGGCGTATTTGGAGAGGCAAGTTCGCCGTCATCGTGTTGCCCGGTCGCTATCTGAGCGATGCCGCGTCATTCTGCGTTGTGCGGACGGCTTGGCGAGCAAGGATGTGGCTGTCGAGCTTGGGCTTCACGAACACACAGTTGGCAAGTGGCGTCGCCAGATTTTTGCAGGATCGCTGCGATGGTCTGCTTGATGAGGCTCGGCCAGGCCGCCCGAGAACGATCGCCGACGATCAGGTTGCTGCCGTGATCGAGCGGACATTGCGCACGAAGCCGGCTGACGCGACGCATTGGTCGATCCGCTCGATGGCAGCGGAGACTGGTTTTTCCCACACCACGATCCGGCGGATGTGGGCGGCGTTCGGCTTGCAGCCGCACCGTAGCCAGACGTTCAAGCTGTCAAGCGATCCGCTGTTCGTCGATAAGGTACGCGATATCGTCGGCCTTTACCTCTCCCCGCCGAACCGAGCTCTCGTCCTGAGCATCGATGAGAAAAGCCGGATCCAGGCCCTGGATCGTGAGCAGCCGGTCTTACCGATGATGCCGGGTGTTCCGGAACGTCGCACGCACAGCTACGTGCGGCACGGCACGACCTCGCTGTTTGCCGCACTCGATGTCGCCTCGGGTTTCGTGATCGGCAAATGCTACAAGCGCCACCGGGCGACCGAGTTCTTGAAGTTCCTCAAGGAAGTCGATGCTCAAGTCCCGGAAGGCCTCGATATCCATATCGTCATGGATAACTACGCTACCCACAAGACCCCGAAGATCAAGGCGTGGCTCGCCCGCCGGCCGCACTATCATGTCCACTTCACGCCGACTTCGGCATCGTGGATCAATCAGGTCGAGCGTTGGTTCGCGGAGCTCACTAGAAAGAAAATCCAGAGAGGCGTCCACACCTCTGTCAGAAAACTTGAGGCCGATATCCGTGCCTTCATCGATCGGCACAACCAAAATCCGCGGCCCTTCAAATGGACGAAATCTGCCGACGAAATCCTGGCATCCGTGAAGCGCTTTTGCCATAAAGCGCAGCAAACATTATGCAGCGAACTTTAGATTTACGTGACTAGATCGCAACCGCGATGTGCCTCGAACAGGAATCGGCCTGCCGGTGGCGGCGGTGCCGGTGCCCTTGTCGCCGCTGCCGATTGCGGTACAGGTGATTGCCGCGCCCTGGCGCGAGGACGTCGTCTTGCGCATCGCAAACGCGCTGGAAAAAGCGGGCGCGGCCGCCGCGCCGCGGCCGAAATTGTAAAAACGGGAGAAAACGAGTTCATGGAAATCGACCTGCCGGAGGTCGTGGCCGAAGTGAAGGCGGCCTTTGCGCGCTATGAAAAGGCGCTGGTGACGAACGACGTCGAGACGCTCGACGAACTGTTCCACAACGATCCGCGCACCATCCGCTATGGTGCCAACGAGATCCTTTACGGGTATGAGGAGATCGCCGCCTTTCGATCCGCGCGCTCGCCGGTCGCGCTCGGGCGCACGCTGTCGCGCACCGTGATCACCACCTACGGCCGTGAGTTCGCGGTGGCCTCCACGCTGTACGAGCGCCCGTCGGCCCCCGGCCGCACTGGCCGGCAGATGCAGACCTGGGTGAAGTTCCCGTACGGCTGGCGCGTGGTCGCCGCTCATGTCAGTCTCATGGAACCTCCGAAATGAGATTCGCATGAGCCTTACGTGGCTCGCCGCCGAAGCGCCGCTCATCGTCAGGCAGACGCGTGCCGAAGAATTGCGCCTGCAACTGGCCGGCGACTTCGTGCGCGGCGTGCTGGCCCCGGGCGCGGCGCTCGACGAGACTGAACTCGCGCGCCGCTTCAGCGTCTCGCGCACGCCGGTGCGCGAGGCGATCCGCATGCTGGGCGCGAGCGGGCTGGTCGGGGTGCGCGCATCATCGGACGACTTCCGGATTCGCACCTCGAGCACGATCGCGTGATGCAGGCCATCCTGCGCGGCGAGCGCACCGCCGCCGCCCAGGCCATGTACCTGCACATCATCAAGGTGCGCGACGAATACGAGCACTACCGGAAGACGTTGTGATCAGCACTGTCATTCCGGGGCGCCGCTTCGCGGCGTCCCGGAATGACGAATTGGTTCACTCCGGCGCTTCTGCCGGCTGCGGTTCCTGCAGCGCGCCGAGCGGCAGTCCGGTGTCGGCGTGGAACGTGCGACCGATTGCGGCGAGCCTGGCATCCTCGCCGCCCGGCGCCAGCAGCGTGATGCCGAAGGGAATGCCATCATTGATCGCCGCCGGCACCGCCAGCCCGCACAGATCGAGCAGGTTGACGAAGTTGGTATAGGTGCCGAGCCTGCTGTTCAGTTGAATCGGATCAGCCATGACCTGTTCGACCGTGTAGGCGGTGGGGGCGGTCGGCAGCACCAGGGCATCCACCTGCCGCAACGTCTTCTCTGCCACGCGCCGCAACTCTTCCAGTTTGTAGAACGCCCTGAAGGCGTCCGTGGCCGTCGGCTTCAGGCCGCCTGCGACGATTTCGCGGGTCACGGGATGAAGCGCGTCCGGATTCGTTTGCAGCAGATCACCGACCGCTATGGTGCGCTCGGCCACCCACGGACCGTCATAAAGCAGCTGCGCCGTCTCGTAGAACGGCGCCATGTCGATGTCGATGATCGTGCAAGCGAGTTTCGCCAGTCGTTCAAGCGCGGCGTCATAGGCAGCTTCAAAAACCTTGTCGCCGAAGAACTCGCGCTGGTTCTTGCGCGGCACGCCAAGCCTGGTCTGCGCGTGCAGCGGGCCGGGATTGTAAATCGGGCGCGCGCGCGCGTAGGGGTCTTTGTCGTCAAAGCCGGCCATGGCGGTCAGCGCCGTCCAGGCGTCGTCGACGGTCAGCGTGAATACCGACACACAATCGAGCGTGCGGCATGCGGGCACCACGCCATACGTCGAGACGAGACCGAGGCTCGGCTTCAGGCCCACGATGTTGTTCAGGCCCGCCGGCACGCGGCCGGAACCGGCGGTGTCGGTGCCGAGCGCCAGCGGTACGATGCCGCTTGCCACGGCGACCGCCGAGCCGGAGCTGGATCCGCCCGGCACCAGCTCTTTCCTCATCGCGTTGCGTGGCACGCCATAGGGCGAGCGTACGCCGACGAGCCCGGTCGCGAACTGGTCGAGATTGGTCTTGCCGATGACGATGGCGCCAGCGGCGCGCAGCCTTGCGATCACGGTGGCGTCCCGGTCAGGTGTGTAGGCGAAAGCCGGGCAGGCGGCGGTCGTGGGCAAACCGGCGACGTCGATGTTGTCCTTCACCGCCATCGGCACGCCGCAGAGCGGCAGCGTCGCATCCTTCAGCCCGCGCGCTTCCGCCAGCGCGTCCGCTTCCGCGCGCAGCGTGATGAACATGGCGTCGTCGGCGTGCGCCTTGATCCGCGCGTAGCAGCGCGCCACGGTATCGGCGGGCGCCATGGTACCGGCGCGGTGCGCGGCGACGATCCGGGCAAGGGTCTCGGGCAACGAACGCTTCCTTCGCGGCCGGGGTTGCGATGATCGCGGGTCACGGGCGCGCGATGCGGCCGGCCCGAAGCATTGTATGCAATGGCCCGGTTCGCAAGCATCGTGCCGGCGCACGGGGGTCCGGAACGCCCCGGTGGCAGGCCGCCAATCGTAATTGAATCAAAGCACTATCCGGCTTCATCGCGGCGGATCCGGTGGCGCATGGCGCTGCCACCGTTGCTCAAAATTGGCACCGATGGCCTGCTGCCATCAGAGCGCAGCCACCGTCTGCACCTCGATCAGAAGAGGCTCCTGCACCAGCCGGTCGATCATCAGCAGCGTGTTGGGCGGGTAGGCACCGTTGGCGAACATGCCGGGAAACTCGCGCTGACGAAAAGCCATGAACCTGGGGATGTCCTGCGAGTGCACCATGTAGGTGGTGAACTCGACGACGTTGCCCCAGCCGGCGCCAACCGATTTCAGCGCCGCCTCGACATTCGCGAAAGTCTGCGCACACTGGGCGTCGAAGTCGGCGCCAACATTGCCGGCCTTGTCGACACCGACCTGACCGGCGATGAACACGAACTCGGACGCCTTGACGCGGGTGATCTGGGAATACTGCCCGAGCGGTTTGCCGAGCGTGTCCGGATTGAGAATCCTGATGTCGGGCATCACAAGCCTCCGTGTTTTCGTCATTGCGGGGCACGCGTGAAGCGCGTGAATCCGGAATCCGGACGCTACGCAGTACTTGTATCTGGATTCCGGGTCCGCGCGTTCGGCGCGTCCCGGAATGACCGATTATCTCAGCCGACTTCCACCACCTCCTCGGGGAACTGGTGCAGCCGGTCGCCCGGTCCGTTGCCGCCGATGAGATAATTGTCGCACAGCCAGTTCAGATGGCCGCCATACTCATAGGTCGGATGCACGACGATGTTCATGTCTTTCTCGATCGTCCACGGCTCGTCGTTACGGACAAGCGGCCGCTCGACCAGATCGTAACCCTGGCCGTGGCAGTAAAGGCGCGCTTCCGGCGGCCGGCCGTTCTTGCGCATGAAATCGTTGTAGGCGTCCCAGATGTCCTTGCACGGCGTGCCGGGCTTGAGCAGGTCGAGGGTGAGCTTGCGCGCCGCAATGCAGAACGCCAGCTCGTCCTTCATCTGCTGCGGCACCTTGCCGACAACGCAGGAACGGCCGAGCTCGGTGTACATGCCGCCCGGGCCGTTGTCCTCGACCAGCAGCGCGATCTGGTCGCCTTCCTGGATGACGCGGTTTTGCACGTGGCGGTTGCCGAACTTCGACGACTTGCCGAGCGGCATCGAGGCGCAGAGGTAGATGCCGTTCTCGCTGCCGTGGCTGACGCTGTATTGTTGCGCGATCGCGGCCACCTCGATGTCGCGCATGCCCGGTTTCACCGCGGCGAACGCCGCCTTCATGGCGCCGTCCTGCATCGCCGCGGCGCGCCTGACCAGTTCCATCTCCTCGGGGCTCTTGATGACCTTGATCCTGTCGACCATTTCGGATGCGTCGACATAGGTCGCGTCGGGAAAGGCGCGCTTGATGTAGTCGAGCATCGCAAAGGACATCTGATACGTGCCGACATAGCCGATCGTTCCCTTGGCGAAGGGTTTCAACGCGGTTGCCGCCAACTCCGGGTCATAGTCCCTGGTGTAATGCGCGGACGCGTAACTCGGCGTGGTGAGAAGGCGTTTCACGCCACGCCATTTGCCGTCGCCCTGCGCGGTAGTCTCGCCGCCGCCGAATGGCCCCTGGCAGACGACGGTCATGTCGTCCTCGCGCGGGAAGATCACCGTGTTGGGATAGCCGTTGGTGGCCGGCATGTCGGTGAACCAGCGCACATAGCCGCCCATGTGGTCGTTGTTGTTCTGCATGAGCAGAACGTCGATCTTCTGCGCGGCCATGGCGGCGCGCACCGCCTTCCAGCGGCGTTCCAGTTCGGCGTTGGAGATCGGCGTATTCAGGCGTTCCGACAGGGCCATCGTTCACTCTCCCCAGGACTTTGGTTGGCGCACGATATTGATCATGTTCTTGAGGTCGTTGTCGAGAAAACTCCGCATGTTGCGCTCGATCGTCGGCATGGCGCGATTCTCGTATCCTTCCGAATAGCCACCGTGATGCGGGAAGATCGTCACGTTCCTGATCTTCCATAATGGACTGTTGGCCGGCAGCGGTTCCTCCGAGAACACGTCGAGCGCGGCGCCGGCAATCTGACCGCTCTCCAGCGCCGTGATCAAGGCCGGCTCGTCGACCACGCCGCCGCGCGCCACATTAACGAGATAAGCGGTGGGTTTCATCGCGGCGAATACCTTTTCGCCGACAATGTTGCGCGTTTCCTCGCTCATCGGGATCAGCGCCACCAGGAAATCGAGTTCGGGCGCGACTGCGACGAGATCGTCACGCTTGACCATGCGATCGAAGCCGGGCGTCGGGCGCGGGCTGCCGGTAATGCCGACGGTCATCATGCCGAAGGCCTTGCAGATCGGCGCCAGGTATTCAGCGATCAGCCCGACGCCGAGAATGCCCACCGTCTTGCCGGTGAGCAGTTGCGACGGCTGGCGCTCCCAGGCACAGCGGTCCTGCGCGTGCACCGAGTGCGGCAGGTCGCGGGCCAGCGACAGCATGTAGGCGATGGTGGCTTCCGATACCGGCGCGCCGTGGATGCCGCGGATGTTGGTGACGACAACCTCGGGCCCGAGCGAGGGCAGGTCGACAATATTGTCGACGCCGGTACCGAGCGCCTGAATCCATTTCAGCTTTCTGGCATCGCGCACCACGTGGTCGGCCATGGGCGGCGAGAAGCACAACAGGACGTCGGTGTCGGCGATATACGGGTCGACCTCTGTGTGATGGCCGACGACGTTGATGGTCAGCTGTGGAAAGCGCTCGAGCAGCATCTGCTTGTAGCGCGCCTGCATGGCTTCCTGAATTTCGGTAAGGATGAGAAGGTTGGTCATGATGCGCCAGCTATAGCCGCAAACCGGAGGGCGGGAAACAACCTGCGTCTCGCGGGTTATAGGAGCGCCGGTGGCCCGCATGGCGGGTCTGCGGTAGGCTGGCTCAATCTCAAAGGAGAGGCGACCATGGTCATCGACTGGGCGGACGTGAACTGGGTCTATGTGGGGGTGCTGGCGGTCTTTGTGCTGGTCTCGAGCCTGATCGGCAACCTCGTCGCCTTCCGCAATCGAGTGCTGGGCAGCCTGCTGTCGGCGGTGCTGTTTGCCGCTGCCTTTGTGTTGTGGACGTACTATCCGCACAACGTTCCGCTGCCGACCCGGCTGACCGAGAAAGCAGTGGTCGAGAAGGCGCCCGAACCTTCGGCGCCGGCCAGGCCCGCAGCGCCACAGGAGCCTGCCGCGCCGCAGGCGCCCGCCACCCCGCCGGCGGACACAACCCCGGCACGGCCCAACCAGTAGACTTGCATCGGGCGGACCCGATGTTGTTCTCTTCCGCTGGCGTTTTGGCGGCGCGGATGCGGGCGGCGCGAAGCCGGCTTGCGGCGGCAGGGCCCGCTGCGCGCGGAGGCGCCGCGGCGCATGAACCGGGTTGGGCGGCAAATGGCGGATGAACCAGGCGGCGGTGAAGAGGCGTAGCGACAATGTCAGCAGGTTCCAAAACAGCCGATCAGCCGTTGTGGCGCCCGGGCCCGGAGCGCATCGCCGCCAGTAACGTCACCGCGTTCATCGCCGAGGCCAACAAGCGCCATGGTCTGGCGCTCAGGAACTATCGTGAGCTGCACGCCTGGTCGGTCGCCAACAGCGGCGCGTTCTGGGACCTGGTCTGGGATGTCTACGGCGTCGTCGGCGAAAAGGGCGCGCGCAAGCTGGTCGACGGCGACCGCATGCCGGGCGCGCAGTTCTTTCCCGACGCCAGGATCAATTTCGCGGAAAATCTGCTGAAGGCGCCCGGCGCCGGCGATGCCATGATTTTCCGCGGCGAGGACAAGGTCGGCTACCGGCTCACCTGGACCGAATTGAAGGCGCTGGTCTCGCGGCTGCAGCAGGCCCTGCAAGCGTCGGGCGTGGGCGAGGGCGACCGTGTCGCGGCGATGATGCCGAACCTGCCGGAAACCATCGCGCTGATGCTCGCGGTCACTTCTCTCGGCGCGATCTTTTCATCGTGTTCGCCCGACTTCGGCGAGCGCGGCGTGCTCGACCGCTTCGGGCAGATCGAGCCCAGGGTGTTCGTCACCGTCGACGGCTACTGGTATAACGGCAAACAAATCCGGATCGCCGACAAGCTCAAGGCGATCGTCAGGGAGTTGCCGTCGGCGAAAAACGTCGTGATCGTCCCTTATCTCGGCGAGGCCGACAAGGTCGCGGCCGCGGTGCCGCGCGCACAGACGCTGGAGGCGTTCCTCGCGCCTCATGAGCCGAAGCCGCTCACCTTTGTGCGCCTGCCGTTCAATCATCCGGTCTACATCCTGTTTTCCTCCGGCACGACCGGCGTGCCGAAATGCATCGTGCATGGCGCCGGCGGCACGCTGCTGCAGCACATCAAGGAACACCGTCTGCAATGCGACCTCAAGGACGGCGAGCGGCTGTTCTACTTCACCACCTGCGGCTGGATGATGTGGAACTGGCTCGCTTCCGGTATTGCCTCGGGTGCAACGCTTCTGCTCTATGATGGCTCGCCGTTCGCCCCGCAGACGGTGGTGTGGGATTTCGCGCAAGACGAGCGCATGAATGTGCTCGGCACCTCGGCCAAGTATATCGACGCCTGCAAGAAGGCGGGGCTCAAGCCGGCGCAAACCCACGACCTGTCGTCGGTACGGCTCGTCACCTCGACCGGCTCGCCGCTCGCCGCCGAAAGCTTCGATTACGTCTACAGCGACATCAAATCGGACGTACACCTCGCCTCGATTTCGGGCGGCACCGACATCGTCTCGTGCTTCGTGCTCGGCGATCCGACCGGCCCGGTGTGGCGCGGCGAGATCCAGGCGGCGGGGCTGGGCATGGCGGTGGACGTCTGGTCGGAAGACGGCAAGCCGGTTCGCGAGGAGAAAGGCGAACTCGTCTGTACGCGGCCGTTCCCGTCGATGCCGGTCATGTTCTGGAACGATCCCGACGGCAGGAAATATCACAGCGCCTATTTCGATCGCTTCCCGAATATCTGGTGTCACGGCGACTTCGCGGAATGGACGGCGCATGGCGGCCTGATCATCCACGGCCGCTCCGACGCCACGCTCAATCCGGGCGGCGTTCGTATCGGCACGGCGGAAATCTATGCGCAGGTCGAGCAGATCCCCGAAGTGATGGAGGCGATCGCCGTCGGCCAGGACTGGGACAACGACGTGCGCGTGGTTCTGTTCGTGCGGCTCGCCGACGGCGTTTCGCTCGACGACGCCTTGCGCGACAAAATTCGTCAGAAGATCCGTACCGGCGCCTCGCCGCGGCACGTGCCGGCCAGGATTGTGCAGGTCGCCGACATCCCGCGCACCAAGTCGGGCAAGATCACCGAACTCGCCGTGCGCAACGTCATCCACGGCCAGCCGGTGAAGAACACCGAGGCGCTCGCCAACCCGGAGGCGCTCGATTACTACCGCGATCTCAACGAACTGCGGGCCTGACGGGCTGCTGAAACCATTTCCGGTCGTTCCGGACGCCGCGCAGCGGCGATCCGGAATCCGGCGGCACGAAGTGATTCAACGTGGCTGGATTCCGGGTTCGCGCCCCTCGGCTTTGCGCTTTGCGCAAAGCCGATGGCCGCGCCGCGGAATGACCGCAAAGGGTTTTTCAACAGCCCAAACCACGCCATCCGCGGAACAAAATTCGGTGTCCGGCTTTATTCCGCGATGAGCCGGACACCCGATTTCCACGAGGAGATGGACCGCCTGCAGGGCCACCTGCCGGACTGGGCCGGCCGCAACGTGGACAGGTTACGCCGGCCGCGCGCGATCTGGGTGCGCGTGCCGGCCGGGCTCGCCCTCATCGGCGGCGGTGTGGTGGGTTTCCTGCCGGTGCTTGGCTTCTGGATGGTGCCGCTCGGCCTGGCGCTGCTCGCCGTCGACGTGCCGCCGATGCGGCGGCCGCTGGCGCACGCGCTTCGCTTCACCAACGGCAAGATCGAAAAATACAGGAACAGCCGGTCTGGCGGCCGCGCCGGTCCCGTCCCGCGGGACCGCTGACTGGCGCTGGCCGGGTTCGCAATCTCCCTCCCTTTGATTTTTCTGCCGGAGCCGCTACAGGATCGGCAGCGTACCGGGTGAGGGAGGGATCGACATGCTATCCGACGCCGACCGCAAAAAGGCCGCCGACATTCTGGTGCAGGCGGCGAAGGACCGCAAACAGGCGACGCCGTTCTCGCAGACCTTCCCCGACATCACCATCGAGGATTCCTACGCCATCTCCGCCGACGTGATGGAGCGCAAGGTGAAGGAGGGCCGCAAGCTCATCGGCCACAAGGTCGGCCTCACCTCCAAGGCGATGCAGCGCTCCTCCATGATCGACGAGCCGGACTACGGCTACATCCTCGACGACCAGATGATCGGCGACGGCGCCAAGGTGCCGCACGCGAACTACTGCAGGCCGCGGGTCGAGGTCGAACTCGCCTTTGTCATGGGCAAGCGGCTGGAAGGGCCGGGCATCGGCCTCGCCGACGTGCTGCGCGCCACCGAATACGTGATCCCGGCGATCGAGATCGTCGACGCCCGGCTGCAGGATCCGCGCAAGATCGTCGACACCGTCGCCGATAACGGCGCCGCCGCCGGCATCGCGCTCGGCGGGAGGCCGGTCGGCCCGATGGACGTCGACCTGCGCTGGGTCGGCGGCATCATGTACCGCAACTCCGAAATCGAGGAGACCGGGCTCGCCGCCGGTGTGCTCGGTCATCCGGCGCTCGGCGTCGCCTGGCTCGCCAACAAGATCTGCACCTACGGCCATGCGCTGGAGCCCGGTCATATCGTGCTCGCCGGCTCGTTCACCCGCGTCGTGTTCGCGCAGAAGGGCGACACGCTGCACGCCGATTTCGGTCCGCTCGGCGGGCTGGCGATTCAGTTTGTTTGACCAACCAACGCTGTCGCCCTCCGCGAAGGCGGAGGACCCCGGTAATCGCAAATGCCCGAGCTTGAATTCGATACGCCTGCGATTACTGGATCGCCCGCCGGAGTTTATCCCCGCGAAGGCGGGGACGGGCGATGACAACCGAGGGACGACGACGGGGAGAGGAAACCTGCCATGTTCGAGCTCCAAAAGAACGCCTTCAAGCACGCCATCGCCGCCGGCAAACTGCAGATCGGCCTGTGGTCGAGCCTGTGCAGTCCGATCGTCGCCGAGATCATCGCCGACGCCGGCTTCGACTGGATCCTGCTCGACACCGAGCATTCCCCCAACGAGATCCCCGACCTGTTCGGCCAGTTGCAGGCGGTGACGCGCGGCACCGCGACGCCGATTGTGCGGCCGGCGTGGAACGATCCGGTGCTGGCCAAGCGCTGCCTCGACATCGGCGCGCAGACGCTGCTGTTTCCCTATGTGCAGAACGCCGACGAGGCGAAGCGCGCCGTGCAGTCGGTGCGCTATCCGCCGGACGGCATCCGCGGCGTGGCGGTGGCCTCGCGCGCCAGCCGCTTCGGCCGCACGCCGGGTTATCTCACAAAGGCCAACAGCGAGCAGTGCGTGCTGGTGCAGGTCGAGACCCGCACCGCCCTCGATCACCTGGAGGAGATCGCCCAGGTCGAGGGCGTCGACGGCGTGTTCATCGGCCCCTCCGATCTGGCCGCTTCGCTCGGCCATCTCGGCAACCCGGCGCACGAGACCGTGCAGGCGGCGATCAAAGACGCGGTCGAGCGGCTGAAGAAGCTCAACAAGCCGGCCGGCATCCTCACCGGCAACGAGGAGGAAATCCGCCGCTACATCGGCTGGGGCTACCTGTTCGTGGCGGTCGGCTCCGACGTCGGGCTGTTGGCCAGCAACGCGAGCGCGCTGGCGAAGAAGTTCAAGGGTTGACCTGTCGAACGGTAGAGTGGGCTACGGCCTTTGTCGGCCTCATGCTGAGGAGCGCTGCGAAGCAGCGCGTCTCGAAGCATGGGGCCGCCCTATCCTTCGAGACGGGCGCTTGCGCGCTCTCCTCAGGATGAGGCGGGGATAGGGATCGTCCCGGGTTTCGCTGGCGCTCAACCCGGGCTACTTGCTCACGTCCCCGCCAGATAATCCCGCGTCGCCTGATCGTACTCGCCCGCACGCGTGAGCGTTTTCATCAGTTCGCCCGACGCGAGGTTCTTCAGGTCCGCAGGCCTGGTGCCCTCGCGCAGCGCCTTCATCGTGTCGTAGACCGCCTGCACCGCCGCCATGATGGTGCCGTGGCCCTGCAGCGCGATGCGCACGCGGTGCGCGGCGAGATCGGCGCTTGCCAGCGCGCTGCCGATATTGCCGAGGATCAGCGGCAAGGTGGTCGCCTGGCTCACCGCCGCGAGTTGCTCCGGCGTTTTCAGCCCGACGATGAACAGCGCATCGACGCCCGCTTTCTCGTAGGCGACGAGCCGTTTAACGGTGTCGTCGATGTCGGACAGCGTCGGCGCGCTGGTGCGGCCGAGCACCGCGAACGACGGGTCGGGGCGCGCGGCGAGCGCCGCGTGCATCTTGCCGACGCCTTCCTCGATCGAAACCAGTTTGGGCTGCGCTTTGGCCGCATAGGGCAGCGGCAGGTTGGTGTCCTCGATCGACGCCGCCGCGACGCCGGCGGTGGTGAGCTCCTGAATCGTGCGGGCGACGTTGAGCGCGTTGCCGTAGCCGTGATCGGCATCGACCATCAGAGGAAGAACTCATGGCGCGGCAGATGCGTTGCGCCTGTTGCGCGAATTCTGTTGCGGTCAGGAGGATCAGGTCGGGCGCGGCCAGCACCGTCAGCGACGCGGTCGAGCCGGCGAGCAGGCCGAGTTCGAAGCCCAGATGCTCGGCAATGCGTGCCGACAAGGGATCGAAGGTCGAAGCGGGGTGAATGCACCCGGTGCCTTTCAATATCGCACGAAACCGGTCGCGGCGGGCCCGCCACTGCATTGATGTCCTCCTTTTGTCGTTGCCGGAGTAGGCCCAATCAGGCGCGAGCCGGTCAAGCGGGTGGGATCGCTGGAGCCTCTCTGCCGGATGGCGAAAGCAGCCATCGCGGGAGGTCCGTGCCGGGACACTTCCCCGCACACCGACAGGTTGCAAAGGCAAGTGTGAAACTTTCGGCGGCCGTTTTGAACTTCGGGAGTGCTCCTGCCGCCTCGACCCGGAGCGGGTAGAGAGAGCAGGTTGTCCCCTGATGGTGGTACCTTTTGAAGCCAAGGCCCGGAATGTTCCGAAAGAGGACGTAATACTCAGGCCGATGTCCGCGACGCATGTTTCAATAAGCAATTTGTTCTACAGTCTCAACACACTTCGAACCGTTGAGCAGTTCTGGACCGCCACGACGGATAACCACGCCGCATAACCGGCTTCTCGGGGCACCTGCCGTGACACCTGCCGAACCTGCTGTCGATACGGAGACGCTGTGGTGGCAGCGCGGCATCATCTACCAGGTCTATGCGCGCTCGTTCCAGGACAGCAATGGTGACGGCGTCGGCGATCTGACGGGGATCCGGCAACGGCTCGATTATCTGGTCTGGCTCGGGATCAATGCCGTCTGGATCTCGCCGTTCTACCCCTCGCCGATGGCCGATTTCGGCTATGACGTCGCCGACTATTGCGACGTCGACCCGCTGTTCGGCTCGCTCGCCGATTTCGACGCGCTCGTTGCGCGACGCGCACGCGCGCGGACTGAAAGTCGATCCTGGATTTCGTGCCGAACCATACCTCGGAGCAGCCATCCCTGGTTCCTGGAAAGCCGCGCCTCGCGCGACAACCCGAAGCGGGATTGGTTCATCTGGCGGGACGGCAAGCCGGACGGCAAGCGAACGGTGGGCCGCCCAACAACTGGGTCTCGCAGTTCGGCGGTCCGGCCTGGACCTGAGATGCGCCGACCGGTCAGTGGTATCTGCACAGTTTTCTGCGCCAGCAGCCGGACTTGAACTGGCGCAATCCCGCGGTCCGCGCCGCCATGTAGGAGGTTCTCGATTTCTGGCTCAGGCGCGGCGTCGACGGCTTTCGCGTCGACGTCATCTGGCTGCTGATCAAGGATGCGGCACCTGCGCGACAATCCGCCCAACCCGGCCTGGGCGCCGGGGCAGGCGGAGATCGGCCGCAACCTGCAGGTCCACAACGCCGATCAGCCGGAGGTGCACGATGTCATCGCGAGATGCGCGCGGTGCTCGATCGCTACGACGAACGCGTGCTGATCGGCGAAATTTACCTGCCGCTTGAACGGCTGGTCGCCTATTACGGCCAGGAGCTGCGCGGCGCGCATCTGCCGTTCAATTTTCAGCTCATCCTGACCGCATGGGACGCCGCCGGCCATCGCTCGCCTGGTCGAGGAGTATGAAAAGGCTCTGCCGCCCGGCGGCTGGCCGAATTGGGTGCTGGGCAATCACGATCAGCCGCGCATCGCCGCCCGCGTCGGCGCTGCACAGGCGCGCGTCGCGGCCATGTTCCTGCTGACGCTGCGCGGCACGCCGACCATGTATTACGGCGATGAATCGGTCTTGCGCGCGTCGCCGTTGCAGCCCACGCGGTGCAGGATGCCGTGGGAGAAGAACGAACCCGGGCTCGGCCTTGGCCGCGATCCCTCCCGCACGCCGATGCAATGGGACGGCAGCCGCAATGCCGGCTTCAGCGATGCGGCGCGCCCTGGCTGCCGCTCGATGCCGCCTGGTCCGTCCACAATGTCGCGGCGATGCGAGGCCGATGCCCGATCGTTGCTCAATCTCTATCGTGCCCTGATCGTGCTGCGGCGCCAGCACCGCGCACTCAGTATCGGCAGCTTTCCGGCTTCTGTCGTCGAGCGAGCAGACGCTTGATTTATGAGCGCGCTTTTGCACCGAGCGGCTGGTGGTGGCGCTGAACTTCAGCAGCCGAACCGCAGCCGCTGCCGGACGCGCTGGCCGGCGCGGCGGAGCTGCTCTCGACCCATATGGACCGCAAGGGCCGCCTGCGAGCCGGCGTTGCGGGCCGACAAAGGGCTGATCCTCGGGCATGAATGAGCGAATTGTCCGGAGAGCTCGGACGATAGGCCGCCGGTCAAAACTCGGTGCGGTTCAGCAGGTAATCGAGCCCGCCGCACGCGGTACCAGCGATAGCCATAGCCTTCCAGGCAGACGCAGTGTTTGCCGTTCGCGCCCGGCTTCGCTGTGGTCGGTGCCGAGCAGATTGATCAGCTTGCCCGCGCGTTCGTCCTTCAACCCGCTGGCGAATTCGATCTCGCAGCGGCTCGCCCGCGAAGTTGTGCAGGAACAGCACCGAGTTGTTGCGCCAGTCGTAGCGGATGCCGAGGACGGCAGTCGGTCGCCGAGCTCGAGCACCTCGAAGTCGCCCCAGCCGACTTCCGGCACTTCCTTGCGCATGCGGATGATGCGCTCGATCCAGTTCAGCATCGAGTTCGGGTCGCGCCGCTGCTCGGCGGCGTTGAGGTGCTCGAAGCCGTACGGTCCGTCGCTGATCACCGGCACCAACGGGCTTGTCGCTTTTGGTGAAGCCGCCGTGCGGCTCGGTCGACCATTGCATCGGCGTGCGGCAGCACTCGCGCTCGGGCAGCGAAAGGTCGTCACCCATGCCGAGCTCGTCGCCATAGCGCAGCACCGGCGTGCCGGGCAGCGTGAACATCAGACTGTAGGCGAGCTCGAGCCGGCGCCGGTCGCCGCCCAGCATGGGCGCAAGCCGGCGGCGGATGCCGCGGTCGTAGAGCTGATCCTCCTTGTTCGGGCCGAAGGCCTCGAACACCTTCTGCCGCTGCTTCTCGGTCAGGCGGCCGAGATCGAGCTCGTCATGATTGCGCAGGAAGATGCCCCACTGCGCCGTCGCCGGCCGCGGCTCGCGTCTTCTTCATCGCCTTGACGAGCGGCCTGGTGTCGGCGGCGGCGAGCGCATAGAACAGATTCTGGTTGACCTGGAAGTTGAACATCATGTGCATGCGGTCGCCGTCGTCGCCGAAGTACTGCATGTCGGTGTCCGGCAGCACATTGGCTTCGGCGAGGATGATCGAGTCGCCCACGCGCCATTGCAGGAATTCGCGGAAAGTCGCGCAGCATGTCGTACTGCTCGCGCGGCTTCTTCACATCCGCGCCCTTGGTGCCGATGACGAACGGAACCGCGTCCATGCGGAAGCCGGAGACGCCGAGCTGGATCCAGAAGCCCATGATCTTGAGGATCTCGGCCTGCACCTCGGGATTCTCGGTGTTGAGGTCAGGCTGGAAGTCGTAGAAGCGATGGAAGTACCATTCCTTCGCGACGGGGTCGTGAGTCCAGGTCGTCTTCTGCACGCCGGGAAAGACCATGCCCTCGATCGGCGTTCGGCGGCCGCTTCTTCGACCAGACATACCAGTTACGATATTTCGAGTTGGGGTCGCGCCGCGCCTCCTGAAACCAGGGATGCTCGTCCGAGGTGTGATTGACCACGAGATCGATGAGCACGCGGATGCCGCGCTGCTTCGGCGGCGTGCGTGAACTCGACGAAGTCGCCGAGCGTGCCGTAGGCCGGGATTGACGCTGTAATAGTCGGAGATGTCGTAGCCGTGGTCGCGTCCCGGCGATTGCTGGAACGGCATCAGCCAGATCGCGCGTGACGCCGAGGCCGTTGAGATAGTCGAGCCGGCGCATCAGGCCGTTGAAGTCGCCGATGCCGTCGCCGTTGGCATCCATGTAGGTGCCGACCGACAGGCGAATAGATGACGGCGTTCTTGTACCAGAGGTCTTTGATCATCCGATTGAATTCGTTAACGCCGGAGCGATTTCAAAACCGGGCCCGCGGCCACAGTGTGCATGCGATAAGTCCTGCTGCAGCATTAGGTTCCTGGATGGTCGTACGCCGGAACTGGTCTGCTCTGGGTCATAACCGGAAACGCGGCGCCTGAGAGGGCGCGTGGAGCCGATGAGCGAAGCGTCATTCCTCCGTTCGTGCGGACCTGTCCCGACCTCAGGCCCCGGTGCGGTCGGGAGGACCGCGTCTCCATGGACCGCCGCATCCTTCGGGGCGCATCTCGACGCGACGCGCCCCGGGGTGAGGCGGGGCCAAGCCGGACGGGGATACCCGGGACGGCGATAAGTATATTTTCACAATGACGCGGCTTTGCTCTGGACGCGAGTCCCATCCATCCCCCCGGTGCGAGGGGTCTGCAGTTTTCAGACCCGGGGGCGGGAAGCGGTGGCCGGTCACCCTGTCCCCCGATCCAGGCCATTGCGCTTCTAGGCCCAGCCGACAGCGGTTGTTATCCGTACTTCGAGTTTCATGCCGCCGTTGACCCGGAATGGTTGCCACTTCTCGGTCACTTCCAGTTCGAAAGCGGTTCGGGTCGCCTTGTCGACTTTCATGATCGTGCCGACCATCGGCGTCGAATTGACGTACTGCCATAGAAAGTCCTGCGGTCCGGGCAGGTCGAGCCGGGCGGTGGCGGCTTCCACGGCCACCTTTGCGAAGCCGGCCTCCTCGAATAGCGTGCGGATCTCACCCTTGTCATGGAGCGAAAAGACGGCGCGCGCAAACGCGGCCGCTTCCGGGCCGATCCGGCGACCGAGCGCCTCTATCATGATGGAAAACAGCTCGGGCTCGGGTCCCGGCACGGTAACAAGGGCTCGCCCCCCGGGCGTCAGAACACGATGCATTTCGGTCATGGCCGCCGGCTTGTTGGGCATGAACTGCAGCCCCATCTGGCATAACACGACATCGAATGAACGGTCCGGCAGCGGCATCGATTCGGCGCTTGCCTCGTACCAGTTGACCGGTTTGTCGGGCGGAACCAGTTTGCGGGCCGTCGCCAGCATTCCCGGATTGATGTCGAGGCCGGCAACGGTGCCGGTTGGCCCGACCGCATCGGCCGCGGCGCGGGTCACGACGCCGGTGCCGCAGGCGACGTCGAGGACGCGCTCCCCCGGCTTGAGTTGAGCGGCCGCGAGGAGCCCCTTCGCCGCCGGTCCGCCGATGGTGGGTACGAAGTAGCGCTCGTAGTTGTCCGGCACGGACGTGGCCATCGCCTGGTACAAGCTTTTCTCGTTCATCGTTTGTCTCCTTTCGCCTGGAGCAGGCCAACCGTAGGAGCGGAAAGGAGGGAGCGCATCCCCCAAATTGACCATGGGGTGCGACTGCTTCACCTGATCAATTTTGACTAGAGGAGATTGAACGAGTGAGCGTGCGCCACAGCCTGGGTCCGTGAACCTACGCCGAGCTTGTCGAAGATGTTGCTCACGTGGCGAGCGACCGTATGCTCGCTGATATCGAGATGGTGGGCGATCTGCCGGTTCGACGCTCCGCCGGCAATGAGGGCCAGTACCTCGCGCTCCCTTTCCGTTAGCCCATGGTCTGCCCGGCCATCGGAGCCGGTCAGGCGGGCGAGTTCGACCAGATCGGGCATGGCGCCAAGCCTGGTGAATACCGCACTGGCCGCGTCAAAATGCATCTGGGCGGCCTCGCGATCACCAGCATCGGCGCAGACCCTGCCGAGAAGAACACGTACGCGGGCAGACTCATATGGCATTTCCATTTGCTGCCAATGCGTCCAGGCTTGCCGGAACTTCGCCACCGCTTCGTCGGCGTTGCCCTCCGCAAGGGCAACCGCGCCGGCGGCCTGGGCCGCACACGCCAGCAGGAACGGTGCCCCGCTTTCCTTCGCCAGGCGAACGAGTTCGTCGACGGTTGATCGCGCGCATGCGACATCACCGCCGGCCAACAGGATTTCGACCATTGGTCCGAGCAATCTGGCGCGCGGCGCGCCTGTTAACGGTCCCGGCCTGTCGCTGGACCGGCTGACGACATTCCGGATCGAGGCAGCGGCATTGCCCTTGCCGGTCGCCAGCATCAGCAAGGCGAGTCCCGGCTGCGGCTCGCACCCATAACGGCTGGCCTCTCCGAACATCCGGTCGGCTTCCTCGAAGTCACCCCGCAGCCGGCAGAGTTCGCCGCACTGGTAATATGCGCGGCCGACGACGGCCTCGGAACGGTCAGCCAGATGCCGGCATGCGTTGAGCGCTTCCTCCAGTGCACCGGACCAGTCGCCCTGGAGCTGCATGATTTCCGACCGATGAACGAGGCATTGGCCCCGAAAGGGTACGAGGTCGGGTTGCGCCGTACACCAGTCGTTTAATTGCTTGGTCCATTCGCGGGCGCGAGCGAGATCGAAGATGCGCTGGCAGGTCAGGATAACGGCGCAGTAGATGATCCCGACCAGAATCGGAGAGACGTCACCGGCCGAAACGCCGACCATTGCGTCATCGAGCAGTGGGACCCCTTCGGCGGGCCGTTGTAATCCGACAACGGCCTGGCCCTTGCCCAGCAGCGCCAGAGCCAGCAGATCGCTGTCGTGAAAACGGTTGGCCAATGCGACGGCCTCATCGCACGCCGCACAGGCAGTCTCGCACTCGCCCCCGAACATGGCCATGAGGCCATCGAGGACGAGTACATAACCCCGTTCGACACAGTCCCGGCCGTGATCATCGAGAAGCCGCCTGGCGCGCGACAACCAGCCGGTTCCGTGCGCCGGCTCCCCGGCGAGCAAATGCGACAGGCTGAGCCAGAACCCCCACCGGGCGGCCTCGCTGAGGGCGCGCCGGCCGACGCATAGATGATGCAGTCGGGTCCACGCTGCGATCGCCTGAGCGTCTCGACCCGTCAGGTAGGAAGCTACCGCCAGACGCTCCAGGTCACCGGCTTCGAGCGGCGATGTCTGATCCGACGCCGTCAGCTCAGCGAGGGCACCGGCCCATTGCTGACGATCGAATGCTGCCCTGGCCCGATCAAGGTTGTCGGACGAAGCCATGACTTAATCTGGCATAGCCAGTGCCATCCCGGGATTTCTTCGGCCGCCAAAGGGCTGGCCGATAACGCCCTGTTCGCTCTTCGTCTGAGCGGGATGATCGCTCATCTCATCGGGGCCGGCAAGGACCTTCCGGGAACGAGACGTTCCGCTGCGCGTCTTGACCGGAAATGCGCCGGTTGAGAGCGCGCGTAGCGGCGGATGAGCGAAGTATAATCCGCGGTTCGCACCGGTATATCTCGGCCTCATGCTGAGAGCGCTGCGAAGCAGCGCGTCTCGAAGCATGTGGCCGCTCCATCCTTCCCGCCTCCGCTCGCTCCGCAAGCTACGGCGGGCAAACCGGGCGCGCCGCAGCGCGACAGCGCGAAGGCGGGCGAGACGGCGCTTCGCGCCGCCTCAGGATGAGGCGGGGATAAGTTGGCCGCGCGGGGATAACTTGCCCAAAAGCGGTGATATGATTTTTTTCATAAATTCTCTTGACGCGGATTTTATACTGGATTAAATTCCCATTCATCCCGCCCCTCGATGCCGAGGGGTCTGCAGTCTCCAGACGCGGGGCGGGGAGCGGTGGCCGGTTCGGGGGCGTCGGAGATGCGGCGCTTGTTTCCCCGCCCGGCGGTCCAAGCCGCATGCGTCCCGGCGCGCCGTGCCGCGCGCCATGGGCCCCGCTGGCGGCGCGTCGGCCGGCATCGGTCAGGGATGCGGGGCGCCGCCTGGGCCCGCAGCGGTGGATAGGCGGCCTGCCAATCTCACGAGGAGAGGCAGGGTCGCCTGAAAGGGTACGTCCACCGGGGGCGATGCGGAGCAAACCTAATAAACACCGCGCGCGGGACGCCGAGGGACTGGCGGACTTGCGGCAACTATCGCTTCGACAAGCCTCGATGTCGCGAGGCGTCGGGGCCCGTGGGTCTGGCAGACCCGACAGCGTCCCGCGCGCCCTCGGTACATTTTCGAGAGCGGCGGAAACGGAAAGCGACGAGGGCCTGCCCGGGGCCGACAGCAAGAATACGGGCGGCGGAGCCGTGCTTGCCGGCGGACAAAGCGGTAGGTGTCCCGGGCGCGGCGCAGCACGAAGTGGTGCGCCGCAGACCCGGGACCCCGGTTCTTTTCCAAAGCGGGACCCCGGGTCTGCGGTGCACCATTCGCGCTCACGCGCTCATCCTGCACCGCGCCCGGGGAACGCCGGAGGGTTTCCGTCTCATGTTCGGGCCGCCCCAAGCGGCGCTTTCTTTGCGCTAGATCAATACCCGCCGCCGCGTCTTGCCCGATGGTTGCAGCCGGGACCAGGGGTCAAAGAGGGCAACCGAGGAGGCGGTTATGACGGCGCAGGCGGAACCCATCCACGACATCGCGCATCTGGGCAGCGTCGAGCTGTTCACGCCCAAGCCCGAGAAGAGCCTGTGGTATTTCCGCGATCTGCTCGGCATGGAGCCGGTGCACGAGAGCGGGGCCTCGGTCTATCTGCGCGGCTATGGCGACTACGCCACCTCGACCCTGAAGCTGACGGCGGCGATCGACCAATGGCGTCGGCTGCGTTTCCTGGCGCACCGCCAGCCCGCAGGCGCTGGAACGCCGCGCCAAGGCGATCGAGGAGGCAGGGCTTGGGATCGGCTGGACCAATGGCGATTTCGGCCGCGGGCGCGCCTATCGCTTCCACGACCCGGACGGCCATACGATGGAAATCTACTACGAGGAGCAGAAATTCGTCGCGCCGCCGGAACTGCATTCGAACCTGAAAAATCTGCCGCAGAAATTCACCGGCCGCGGCGCCGGCGTGCGCCGCCTCGATCATCTGGCGCTGCTGGCCAGCGACGTCGAGGCCAACCGGAAATTCGCCACCGAATTGCTCGGCTTCCAGCTGCGCGAGCAGGTGCGTTTCGACGAGGGCAAGACCGAGATCGGCTCCTGGATGAGCCCGACCGCGATCCATCATCAGCTCGCTTACGTGGTGGACGTGAAGGGCGCGCACGGCCGCCTGCATCACTTCTCGATGTGGGTCGACAACCGCGATGACGTGATGCGCGCCGCCGATATCCTGACCGAGAACGGCATCTTCATCGAGGCCGGCCCGTCCAAGCACAACAATTCGCAGGGCTTCTATCTCTACAGCTACGAGCCCGGCGGCAACCGCGTCGAGGTTTATTCCTCGAGCTTCCTGGTGGTGGCGCCCGACTGGGAGCCGGTGCTCTGGAACGAGGAGGAGCGCGGCTCCGGCACCTATTGGGGCGCCACGCTGCCCGACAGCTTCATCGAATACGGTACGCCCGATGTGCAGGGCGAGGCGGCCGGCAAGACCCCCGAGGTCCTCAAGGAGGCGATCGCGTCATTGTCGTGATTGTCGTGAAGCGGTTCAGCGATTGGTACGCGGCGGCTGCGTGCCGCCGCGCCTTGTTGCGCCTGCGAAGTCGTCAGGCGGGCCTTGTGCAATTCTGGATAGCGGGCAAAAGCCGCCCGAATCGGTCGGTGCGCGGCGAAGGAATTCGTGCAGGTGGTTCAACCGGATTCCCGAATCAGGTATTCAGATACACCACTTGTCCACAACTAACCGTAGCGTCCGCGTCACTTGTGCACATGCCGGCGGTCTGCGGCCGGGAGATCTTCCTCCGCCCGGCGGCCCGGCACTCGCGACAGGACCTTCATGGCGGCAGGGCAGGGCAACCCCTCTTTCGACGATCTCGCGCGGCGATGGCATCAACTCGCCGACCGGCGGCTGGCCCATTTCACCGAGCTTTATCGCAGCGGCCGCTGGCGGCACTATTACCGCACCGAGGCGCAGTTCGCCGACCGCATGATGGACGTGATCAGGACTGCGAGGATTTGGGCCGAGCTCGCCGGCTGCGCGCCGCCTGCGGTCACGGTGCCGGTGCCCGCGCCCACGATCCCGGAGTTGCCGGCAACGCGGCCGTCTCGCGCGGAACTGGCCACCGCCCCGAAACCCGGCAAACTGCGTCCCGCCGCATGAAAGTATCCTTCGCCATTGTGGCCGCTGCCCTGTTGTCGGTGGCGGCGTTGCGGCCGGCCGATGCGGCCGGCGATCCCGATCAGCTCAGGCGCGGCGAAGAATTGTTGCAGCGCGACTGCGCGCGCTGCCACGCCATTGGCCGGACCGGCGCGAGCCCGCGCAGCGACGCGCCGGCTTTCCGTATCCTGGGGCAGCGCTACCGGATTGAAGCGCTGGAGGAATCGCTCGCCGAAGGGATCATGTCCGGCCATCCCGATATGCCGGAATTCGCCTTTGACGCCGACGATGTTGGTGCCATCATTGCCTACCTGAACTCGATCCAGCAGCGCTGAGCCGGCGCCCCCGTCTTTCAGCGACCGTCCTTCGTAAATCCCTCAACAAGCCGTAGGTCTCATGAGCAGCGTTCTTTTCTCGCCCTGTCGGTTGGCGGGCGTCGATATCGCCAACCGCATCGTTGTTTCACCCATGTGCCAGTACAGCGCCGACGACGGCAGCGCCAACGACTGGCACCTGATGCACTACGGCATGATGGCCCATTGCGGCGCGGGGCTGGTGATGGTGGAAGCGACCCACGTCACGCGCCACGGCCGCATCACCCATGGCTGCCTCGGGCTCTATACCGACGACAACGAGGCCGCGCTTGGCCGTGTGCTTGCGGCCGCGCGGCGCGTGGGCGGCGACACGAAATGGGGCATCCAGCTCGCGCATTCCGGCCGCAAGGGCTCGGCGCTGCGGCCCTGGGAAGGCGCCGCCGCGCTTCCAGCCGACGGCGATCCCTGGGAGACCTTCGCCGCCTCCGCCATTCCCTTTGGCGACAACTGGCACACGCCGCGCGAGGCCACCGAAGCCGACATGGAGCACGTGCGCGAAGCCTTTGTTGCCGCCACAAAGCGCGCCTTGCGGCTCGGCTTCGAGGTGATCGAACTGCACATGGCGCACGGTTATCTGCTGCACGGGTTCGTTTCGCCGGTGTCGAACAGGCGCACCGACCGGTACGGCGGCTCCCTCGAGAACCGCCTGCGCTTTCCCTTGTCGGTGGTGAAGGCGGTGCGGGCGGTGGTGCCGAAAGGCGTGGCGTTCGGCGCCCGCATCACCGGCAGCGACTGGCGGTCCGAAGGATTGACGCCGGACGATGCGGTGACCGTCGCCCAGGCGCTCAAGGCCGAAGGGCTCGATTATGTTTGCGTGTCGTCGGGCGGCATCACCGCCGACACCCGCAATCCGGTCACGCCCGGCTACAACGTGCCGCTGGCCGGGAAGGTGAAGAAGGAAGCCGGCATCGCCACCCGCACCGTCGGCCTGATCCTCGAGCCGATGCAGGCGGAAGAAATCGTGGGCAAGGGCCAGGCCGATCAGGTCGCGCTCGGGCGCGGTTTCCTCGACGACCCGCACTGGGGCTGGCACGCCGCCAGGGCGCTCGGCGGCGCGGTATCGCGGCCGCCGCAATACGCGCGCTCTGGCCCGAAGCTGTGGGCGCCGGCGGCGGTGAAATCGGCGTGAGCGCCATATCGCACTGCGGGGAGCGCGTCTCCCCGCGTGCGGGGCGAGGTCGATGACGACCTTCGTGTTCCTCGCCGTGCTGTTCGCCGCGGCGTGCCATGCCGGCTGGAACGCGCTGATCAAGGTCGGGCTCGATCCGCTGTCCACCACCGCGTTGATCGCCCTCGGCTCGGCACTCATCGCGGTTCTCTGCCTGCCGTTCTTCGGCATGCCGGCGCCCGCGGCGTGGCCCTGGCTGATCGCGTCGGCCGTCATCCATCTTGCCTATTTCGCCGCTCTGATCGAAAGCTACCGCACCGGCGACCTCGGGCAGGTCTATCCGATCGCGCGCGGTGCGGCGCCGCTGATGACCGCCGGCGCCAGCACGATCTTCATCGGCGAAGCTTTGAGCGTGGCGAGCTGGGGCGGCATTGTGACGCTCGCCGCCGGCGTGCTGCTGCTGTCGGCGCGCGGCGGCCGTGATCTGGAGACCATCGACCGCCGCGCCGTCGGCTTTGCGTTTGTCACCGCGCTCACCATCTGCACCTATTCCATTGTCGACGGCATCGGCGCGCGGATCTCGCTGAATCCGCAGTCCTATGTGATGTGGCTGTTTATCGGCAACGCCGCCTTGCTGGTGCCTTACGCATGGTGGCGCGACGGCCGTAGCGTGGCGGCGGCCATGCGTCATTTCTGGCTGCGCGGTTTGGTCGGCGGGGTGTTCAGTGCCGTGTCCTATGGTGTCGCGCTGTGGGCGATGACATTGGCGCCGATCGCCATCGTCGCGACACTTCGCGAGACCAGCGTCCTGTTCGGCGCCGCCATCGCCGTGGTGTGGCTGAAGGAACCTTTGCGTCCGCTGCGCATCGGGGCGGCGCTGCTGATCGTCTGCGGGCTCGTGCTGATACGTTTACAGTAGCCTACAGCGCGAGTTCCGGCAGTTCGCGCTCGAGCCGTGCGAGATCGCTTTCGGTATCGACGTCCCATAGGGGCGGGAGTTCGACCACGCGAAGGTCCAGCGCGGCGATGCGCCGGCGCGTTTCAGGCAGCACGGCGTCGGTGCTCCAGGTCATGTCATTGAACAGAGCGGGCTGCGGCGTACGCGTGCCGACCAGCACATAGCCCCCATCCTCGGCCGGTATCAGTACCACGTCGGCGTTGCCCAAGGCATGCGCAGCATCCTGCAAGTGCGCCGGGGTAATCGCCGGGCAGTCGCTGCCGGTCACCAGCGTCGGGCCCTCGAGCGTGCACGCCAGCATGCGCGCGCCAAGATCGCCTGCGGGCTGCGCGCAAGCGTGAGCTGATCGTACCGCGCAAGCTG
Organism: uncultured Pseudomonadota bacterium; assembly: GCA_963773715.1. Taxonomy (GTDB): domain Bacteria; phylum Pseudomonadota; class Alphaproteobacteria; order Rhizobiales; family Xanthobacteraceae; genus Pseudolabrys. Next base: position 802,786 of record CAVZCM010000004.1, read on the forward strand.
TCTGAAGTCGGGATGCATGGTGTCGGGCATGCACCACAATGTCACCGGGCCGACGTCTGCGGCGCGTGCGGTCTGCACCGCGCGCTCGGTGAGCCGTGCGGCCAGCACGGCGGCAGCATGCGCGCCGATGTCGGGGATGAGCCGCGTCTTGGCGAGGCCGGGGACCGGCGCTTTCGCCATCACCGCGATGGCGACGCGCTCATGATTTCTTCGGGACATAGCCGTAGTGCCGCGCCAGGGTTTTGGGATCGCCGCCGAAGAAGAACGCGAGGCGCAAGCGCCACATCAAAAGGATCGTGCGCCAGACGCCGTGTTGGTGCCAACGCCGGCCCGAGGTGGTGACGCGCGCGGGCAGGCACAGCGGACGGCTGATCTTCTTGAGCCGCGCGGAGGCCGCTACGTCTTCCATCAGCGCGATCGCCGGAAAGCCGCCGATCGCATCGAAGGCGGCGCGGCTCATGAACACGCCTGGTCGCCGGTGCAGATGCCGGTTGCCCACGAGCGCCAGTTCATCATGAAGGCGACGAGATTCAGCCAGCCGCCGTAGTCGAACGTGACGTCAAAGCGGCCCCAGGCGCGCTTCGAGCGCGCCAAGCCGTCCGCGATCAGTGTATCCGCATTGTCCGGCAAGCGGGTATCGGCGTGGAGGAAGAGGAGGACGTCGCCCCTGGCGACCGCGGCGCCTGCGTTCATCTGCGCGGCGCGTCCGCGCGGCGCCTCGATCACGCGGCCGGTGAGGAGACGCGCGCGGGCGACGGTGTCGTCATCGCTGCCGCCGTCGACGACAATGATTTCAGCGCCGCGCGCGCGACAGGTCGCCAGTGCCCGCAAAGCATCTTCGATGCCGGCGGCCTCGTTCAGCACCGGCATGATGATGGAGAGCGTCATCGCGGGGCTGCCTGTGCTACGGAATAATCCGGCCCCTCCGTAACACGCGAGAAATACGACAGATAGGCCGCCGAGCCCTGCGGCCAGCGGGCGAGGAAGCGCTCGAGAAAGGCGTCGTCGTTGTAGTGCACCGCCATCGCGTCGATAAACAGTCCGTCGCGCTCGATGCCGTAGAGCGTCGCGTGCGGCGAGGGCGTCGTGGCGATGCGGGTGATAACGCCGAACCGGGTGCCGGCAAAGTTCGGCATGCCGGCGGCGCCGTTGTTGATCACCGTCAACCGGCCCGGAATAAGCTCGCAGTGGCGCAAGGCGGCAAGACAGGTGTGGGTCGAGGCAAAGATGTCGATCTGCGTCGCCGCGCGGATGTCCGCCAGCCAGTGCATGTTGGCGGGATCGTCGAGCGCGTCATGGGCGAAGCGCCAGCCGGCGAGCGCGGCAGCGTCGCCGTGCACGATGCCGATGCGAAGATCGCCGACGCTCGCCACCAGATGCATCGGCAGTGCGCCGAGGCGGGCACGCGCGGCTGCGGCGTCGCGTGCGGGCGCAACTGGCGCAGGATGATGTTGGAGCGGTTCACCACGTCGGCGTCGACGCTTTCCGGATAGGCGCAGCCGCAGCCGGCGCCGATATCGGCGTTGCGGGCGACTTCCGTTTCCACATTGCCGCGCAAGGCGCGATGCGGCGTCACGGCGTCTTCGATCCTGGCGAACCATCCAGGCTCGGCGTCGAACCAGTGGAAGTCGCCGTTGTAGACGAATGTCGGCGCGGTGCGTTCCCGCGTCGCCAGGCTTTCGATCTGCTCCAGCGCGGGCAGATTTCCGTAAAGCCCGCCGATAACGTAGAGCGTCTCGGCTGTAAAATCAGCGTCGCGTGCGAACACGGTCGGCGTATAGGTATAGTCGCGCGGGCAGACGCGGCCGGCGGCGCTTTCGCCGGCGGGGTCCGCCAGCGGACGCTGCAGGATGTTCATTCCGCCGCCTCTTTCAGCGCACCGCCGCAGCTCGAGCCCTGGCCGGCAGTGCAGCCATAGCAATGACCGGCGACACGGATCGGTTTGCCGGCAAGCTCGGCGTCGAGCAGGTCGGACAGATGCGGGCGCATTGGAGCGGCGTGTTGCCAGCGGCAGGTCGAGCATCTGGTTGAAGTCGCAATCGTAGACATAGCCGCGCCAGTCGACCGAGATCAGGTTGCGGCACATCACGCCGTCGAGGTTGGCGTCGAGATGGGCGTCCTGCAGCAATTGCAGGTAGCCGTCGAACTCGCCCTTGGTCACCAGCATGGAGCCGAAGCGCTGGATCGGCATGTTGGCCAGCACATAGAGCTGGTTGAACACGATGCCGTATTGCTCGCCCAGCACGCGCTTGTAGTCGGCTTCGAGCGCGGCCTGCGGCGGCGGCAGCGAGGGGCCTTGCGGATTGTAGACGAGATTGAGCCGGAGCGCCGGTTCGCGCCCGTAGCCGCGCGCATTCAGCGTGCGCAGGCCGCGCAGCGAGCCGTCGAACACGCCCTTGCCGCGCTGGTGGTCGACGTTGTCTTCCAGATAGCAGGGCATCGAGGCGACCACCTCGACCTCGTGGGCGGCGAGAAAATCGGCGAGATCTTCCTGGCCCGGCTGTTCCAGGATGGTGAGATTGCAGCGGTCCATCACGTGCACGCCGAGCGCCCGCGCGCCGGTGACCAGCCGGCGGAAATGCGCATTGAGCTCGGGCGCGCCGCCGGTGATGTCGAGCGTCGGCGTGCGGTGGCGCTCCAGAAAGGCCAGCACCGTGTCGGCGACCTCGCCGCTCATCTCCTCGGTGCGGTTGGGGCCGGCGTTGACGTGGCAATGAAAGCACGACTGGTTGCAGCGGTAGCCGACGTTGATCTGCAGGGTCTCCAGCCGGCCGCGCCTGAGCGCGGGAAACGGGATGGCGTCGAGCAGCGGCCGCATGTCACGCATGGGGAAGCAGTCCTCGGTTGGTTCGCGGCCAAATTGCCATGGCGCCGCCCGCCGCGCCACGCATCACGCGAACAACTGGGGACAAAAAGCTGTGAAAGGCGCGTGAGTGGGAGCGTTTCCAGGCGAAGTGGGAACCGGTTCGCCGTGCGGAAACGCGATAAGACAACAATTTAGACACGTTCACCGTTTCAGTTGAACGGTGGACGTGTCTAGTGCGCCAGCGCCGTGTTGACCGGCGATTCCAGGCCGATACGGCCATAGCCGGGCAGCTTCAGGCCGGGATGGCGGAGATCGAGCCCGGTGACCAGACCGAAGAGGCCGACCTCGATTCCCTCGACCCAGCCGACCTTGAAAGTAGCGAGGCCGTTCAGATTGAGTTCCAGCCCGGTACCGCTGTCGGTCAGTCCGCCATAGAGGCCGGCGCGGTAGTCGCGGCCGACCGCGTTGGGCGGCAGGCTGACGCCCAGCTCCGGCACCGCGCGCAAGATTGTCGCGGTGAAGGTATTGCTGTTGGGTCCCGGCCAGATGCGGTAGTCGCCGTGACCGGCGTATTCATAAGCCTGCACCGCGGCCTCGATCCTGGGGATGAGTTTCCCGGCTTCGGGACCGGAAATATCGGCGATCACCACTGGCGTGTTGCTGTACCAGCGGCCGTCCGGCGGTTTGTGATTGATGCGTACCGGATTGCCCCAGCCGACCACGTCGTAGCGGGTCCAGGTGTCGGCGTTGGGAGGCTTGACGACGATCCAGCTATGCACCGAGAAGATGCCCTTCCAGGCGCCGGTGGTGCCCGTGAACACGATGACGCGCGCCGGCCTGGTGTCGCGCGCCGCAGGCAACAGGCCCGCGCTCGACCAGTCGGCCTGGTAATAGGCGCGGGGTGCGTCGCTCACGGTGTAGGACACTGCGCGCATGCCGATGGGTGCCAGGAACAGTGCGGCAATGCTGAACAACACGGTGGTGCGGCGGGGCGGGGGGACAAGTGGCATGACCCGGCGATAGTAACCGCCAATGGGTCCGAAAGGTGGCGTCGGAGCGTTTCCGGGCGAAGTGGGAACCGGCGTTCGCCGGTCCGGAAACGCGACAAAATAAAAAACCTCAGTTCGCCTTGTTGCCGCCGATCCTGAGCTGCGGATAGCGGTCGGCGCCGCCCTGCGCCAGGTCGCCGGTCGCCGGCTCTTTCCCGTCCATGCCGACGATGGCGCCGCGCCGGGCGCCGGCAATCACGTTCGAGGCGATCACCGCCGTGCCTGCGCCGGTGGACACCGAGACGCCGACGCCGATGCCGCTTTTGCGTACAACGTTGCCGGTCACGGTGACGTCGCGCAGGTATTTTCCGGCGCCGACATTGATGCCGATACCGGGCGCGTTCTCGATCACATTGCCGGTGACCGCTGCGTCGGCTTCGACCGCGATGCCGATGCCGGCGGACGTGCCCTGCGGGGCCGTTGCGGTCAGGTCGCGGATGAGGTTGCCTTGCACCACGGCGAGCCGGCCGCCGTCGTTGAAATTGGTGCTGACGACCCCGATTTCGGCGTACTGCACGGTGTTGCCGGTGATCACCGCGCCCTCGAATTCGAACTCGGCATAGAGCGCGACCTCGCCGAGGTTGCGGCAGTTGTTGCCGATGATCTGGATGTTGTTGGCGCCGTTGCCGCGGACGCCTGAGAACGCCGCCTTGTCGATGTGGTTGCCGCGCACGATCACGTCGCCGGCGCGATAGACGTTGACCGCGTTGCCGTTCTGGCCGCTGCCGCCGGCGCGCGCCCTGGTGTCCTCGATGGTATTGTCGGCGATCAGACTGCCGTCGCGGCGCTTTTCACCCTGCCAGACGCGGATCCCGCCGTTGCCCGAACCGCGGATGGTGTTGCCGGTGATGATGAGGCCGCGGCCGTCGTTGCTGAACAGGCCGTTGTCGGCGGCGTCGGTGATGGTGTTACCGGAAATTGTGCCGTCGCATTGCAACAGCGTGATGGCGTCGCCACCGGCGCGTGTGACGGTGCAGTCGGCGAGCCGTAATCCGCTGACGTCGGACAGATGCACGAGGCCGCGCCGTGGCGGCAGCGCCTGGCCGGCGCCATCGAGCACAAGATTCGAAAGCGAAACCGTTTCCGCATGCGCGGCGGTGATCAGCGAGGTTCCTTGCGTGAACACGAGATGCGTGGCGCCACGCACGCCGACGAGATGGCTGCCCGGCCGAAGCTCGAGCCCGCCGACCCGATAACGTCCCGGCGCCAGCCACAGCGGGATGCGCTCATTCGCGGCCTGGTCGATGGCGCGCTGGAGTTTTCTGCTCTGGTCGCCGGACGCACCGGGGCGCACCCCGAAGTGCGCGGCGTCGATGCCCTTGCCTCCGGCCGCGGCGACAACAGGTGTCGCCAGCGCGGCGGCGCCGGTCAACGAACCCAGCATCAGGCGGCGGCGGTCGATGGGCATGGCCGGATCATGCCCGAAGGGAGTTAAGGGAGATTAACGCCGTGCCGCCGCGGCGAGCGCCATCAGCAAGCGGGTTCCCGCCCGCGCCAGATCGTCGTGCAAGATGCGCCGCTTGTCGGGCCGGCTCCGGCGCGGAACGCGTGAAATCGGCGGCACGTGGATGAAGGCGGCAAGCCGCGGGCCGCCTTTTGCGCTGACTGCCTCCGCCGCGCGCCAGCACAGGTAATTGCAGAGATAGCGCCCGGCGTCGCGGGACAGCACGGTCGGCACGCGTGCGCCGCCTGCCGCGTTCATGAGGCGAACCGCTGGCGCGGGCATAGCCAGCGCCGCCGGTCCGCCGGGCGCGATCTTGGTTCTATGCACCGTTGCGCCTTTGACATCGGGCAATAGCGCCAGCGTGTTGCGCGCCCGCGTCTCGATGCGCATGCGCTTCGCCCGCGTGGCGAGGCCGAACATCAACAGTGCGTCAGGTTTGTACCGTGCGATCAACGCTGGCAAGTCGCGCTCGACTGTCCTGTAGCTGGTGGGAAACACATGGCCGACAATGCGCACATCCACCAGGCCGGGCCGCCGCAACAATGCGAGACGCTTTACCAGCGGCGTGGTCGGATTGAACGGCGCGCCGGGAAAAGGTCCGAAGCCGGTGACGAGGAGGGTGGTCATAACCCCAACAATGCCGCGATCTCGTCCACCGCCAATGTCGGCGCCAGTTTGCCGGCCGCGACCGCGGCTTCGGCCTGCCTGACCTTGCCGCGTACGGCGGGATCGCCGCGCAGCCGCGCGGTGAGCCGCTCCTCCAGCAGGGTCCACATCCATTTCACCTGCTGGTCGCGCCGGCGCTGCTCCATTTCGCCGGACGCGGTCATCTTCTCCTTGTGTGCCATCACCTGGCCCCACAGCTCGGGAATGCCGGTGCCGGTCAACGCCGAATAGGTGATCACCGGCGGCGACCAGATGGCCGACGGTGGCGTCAGGATGTTGAGCGCGCCGCGGTATTCAGCCGCCGCGGCCTTGGCGCGCTCGACATTGTCGCCGTCGGACTTGTTGACCGCGATCATGTCGGCGAGTTCGACGATGCCCTTCTTGAGCCCCTGCAGTTCGTCGCCCGCGCCGGCGACCATCAACAGCAGGAAGAAGTCGGTCATGTCGGCGACCGCGGTCTCCGACTGGCCGACGCCGACGGTCTCGACGATGATCACGTCGTAGCCGGCGGCTTCGCACACCAGCATGGTCTCGCGCGTCTTGGCGGCGACGCCGCCGAGCGTGCCGGAGGCGGGGGAAGGGCGGATGAAGGCGTTTGCATCGACGGCGAGCTTCGCCATGCGCGTCTTGTCGCCAAGGATGGAGCCGCCGGTGCGGCTCGACGAGGGATCGACCGCCAGCACCGCGACTTTGTGGCCTTGTCCGGTCAGCCAGCTCCCGAGCGCGTCGATGGTGGTCGACTTGCCGGCTCCCGGCGCGCCGGTGATCCCGAGCCGCACCGCCTTGCCGGTGCGCGGCAAAAGCTCCTGCACCAGATGGTGCGCGCGGGCGCGGTGATCGGCGCGCTTGCTCTCGATCAGCGTAATGGCACGCGCAAGCACGGCGCGGTCGGCGGCGCGGATTCCGGCGGCGAGCGCGGCGACAGGGTCGGACGAATCGCGGGAGGTGGGCGTGACCATCACGCCCATTTACACCGAAGCTGCCTGTTTCGCGAGGGTCACGGCCTATCGTGCCTGGCGTCGCCGGGCGGGCGCGTGCCGCCGAACAACTGCGCGCCGGCGCGTGAAAGTTGGGTCTTGAAGACAGGCCACGGCACGAACACGGTGTAGGAGCCCTCAACATAAGGGCCGACCGCGTAAGGCGACAGGTAGAACAGCAAGCCGGAACTCTTGTCGCGTTCGGTCGACGGCGCCAGCGCCACGCCGCCGATCCTGACGAGGTCCGGCTTGATGCCGTCGAGCCAGGTCGGATCGTTGGCCACTTCGGGCGGAATTCCACGCGCCTGCTTGGCCGAGACCACGGCAGCGCGGACGGCGCTTGCGAGCATGCGCATGGTCGGTCCGTCGGTCACGGTTTCGTCGAAGAACGGCCGAATGCTGATGAATATGCGGGCGTTCGTGTCCCATAGCAGCGTATCGACGAAAGCGTTCGGGTGCGCGCCGCCGGTGTAGCTGTAATCGCGGCGCAGGATGCCGACATAGCCCTGGATGACCGAACGCTCTTCGTAGGTCCGCGCGAAGCTGTAGTTGCGGCCGCCCCGGAAGAGATCGGGATCGGTCCGGTAATCCTTGTCGGCGCTGGCGCGCCATTTTGCCATCTCGCGTTTGCCCGCCGCGAGCAGACGCGGGTAGAGGCCGCGGTAGGCCCTGAGCGCCGGATCGATGGTGACGCTGGCTTCGATCGCGGGAGTGTTGATTTCCGCGTCCGGCCTGGGTGCGGCGGCGGCCGGCGAGCAGAGGAGGACGGCCATCAGCAACACCATCAGGCAACGAGCGGATAGGGGCATGGTCAACCTCTCGTGAGACGGCGTAGGTCCGAGAACTGCCGCTATTTCCTGTCGGGCAGCCGGATGGCGAGACCGCCGCGATCCCTGGGACGCGCGGCGGTGGCGCGGGCCAGCGCGAAGAGCTGTTCGCGCGTTTCGACCCGGCATGACGAACCTTTGGCCTTTCGGCAATTGGCGCCGCGCACGGCTTCGCTCGCATCGTTCTCGTCGATGACGACCGCGTGATAGACGCCGTCGACAAGGGGATGCAGCAGCGCGTAATCGACCGCGTCGTTCAGTCCCTTCGGCCTGGTCTGAACGATGTAGTCGCCGCCCTCGAAGGCATGCACGGTAAAGCCGGCGACATCCTTCAGGCTGCCCGAGACGTGGGCATAGTGGGTGCCCTTCCACACGTATTCGGTCTGTTCGGGCTCTTCAGCATAGCCCTTGTTCAGGGAGTAGAGTTGCAGGCTCAGATGCTGGCCCAGCACGGGCTTGGCGTCGGTGAGGATGGGCTTTGCGGAATTGACGCAGGCGCCGAGCGCCAATGTGCTCAAGGCTGCGAGAGCCGCGAAAAGCCGCTTCACTCCGCCGCTTCTTTCTCGTGCCCCAGCCGCTTGTTGAGCGTCTTGAGCAGTTTCTCGGCGGCGTCGGCGATCACCGTGCCGGGCGGGAAGATGGCTTCGGCACCGGATTTCATCAGCGCGTCGTAGTCCTGCGGCGGCACCACGCCGCCGACCACGATCATGATGTCGTCGCGGCCTTGGCTTGCGAGCTCGGACTTTAGTTCCGGCACCAGTGTCAGATGCGCGGCGGCGAGCGACGACACGCCGAGAATGTGCACATCGTTCTCCACCGCCTGGCGCGCGGCTTCGGCGGGCGTTGCGAACAGCGGGCCGATGTCCACGTCGAAGCCGAGATCGGCAAAGGCGGAAGCGATCACTTTCTGGCCGCGGTCGTGACCGTCCTGGCCGATCTTGGCGACCAGCAGGCGCGGTCGGCGGCCTTCCTCCGCCTCGAAATGCTCGACCTGTTCGCGCACCCGTTCGACGGCGCCGGTCATTCCGACCTCCCGCTTGTATACCCCTGTGATGGCCTTGATGGTGGCCACATGGCGGCCGAATACCTCTTCCAGCGCGGACGAAATCTCGCCGACGGTGGCCTTGGCGCGCGCGGCGTCGACCGCAAGCGCCAAGAGATTGCCGTTGCCGCGGTCGGCGGCGCGGGTGAGCGCGTCGAGCGCCTCTTTCAGCGCGGCCGGATCGCGCTCGGCCTTCAGCTTGTTGAGCTTATCGATCTGGTGCGCGCGCACCGCCGAATTGTCGATCTTGAGCACCTCGATGTGCTCTTCTTCCGTCGGCTGGTACTTGTTGACGCCGATCACCGACTGGTGGCCGCTGTCGATGCGGGCCTGCGTCCTGGCGGAGGCTTCCTCGATGCGCAGCTTGGGAATGCCGGCCTCGATCGCCTTCGCCATGCCGCCGAGGCCTTCGATCTCCTCGATATGGCCCCAGGCCTTCTTCGCCAGTTCGCAGGTGAGGCGCTCGACGTACCAGGAGCCGCCCCACGGATCGACGATGCGCGTGGCGCCGGCTTCCTGCGCCAGCACGATCTGGGTGTTGCGGGCGATGCGGGCCGAGAAGTCGGTCGGTAGCGCCAGCGCCTCGTCGAGCGCGTTGGTGTGCAGCGACTGGGTCTGGCCCTGCGTCGCGGCCATGGCCTCGATCATGGTGCGCGCGACATTGTTGAACACGTCCTGGGCGGCGAGCGACCAACCCGAGGTCTGGCTGTGCGTCCGCAGCGACAGCGAGCGCGGGTTCTCCGGCTTGAACGGCTTGATGAGCTTCGCCCAGATCATGCGCGCGGCGCGCAGCTTGGCGATTTCCATGAAGTAATTCATGCCGATCGCCCAGAAGAACGAGATGCGCGGGGCGAACTGGTCGACGGTCAGCCCCGCCTTGATGCCGGCGCGCACGTATTCGACGCCGTCGGCGAGCGTATAGGCGAGCTCCAGGTCCTGCGTCGCGCCGGCTTCCTGCATGTGATAGCCGGAGACAGAAATCGAATTGAACTTCGGCATCTCGGCGGAGGTATAGGCGAAGATGTCTGAGATGATGCGCAAGCTCGGCCCGGGCGGGTAGATATAAGTGTTGCGCACCATGAATTCCTTGAGAATGTCGTTCTGGATGGTGCCCGACAGCTTCTCGTGCGGCACGCCCTGTTCTTCCGCCGCCACGATATAGAGCGCCAGAACGGGCAGTACCGCGCCGTTCATGGTCATCGACACGCTCATCTGGTCGAGCGGGATGCCGCTAAACAGCGTACGCATGTCGTAGATGGAATCGATCGCCACCCCTGCCATGCCGACGTCGCCGGCGACGCGCGGATGATCCGAGTCGTAGCCGCGGTGGGTGGCGAGATCGAAGGCGATGGAGAGGCCCTTCTGACCGGCGGCGAGATTGCGCCGGTAGAAGGCGTTGGAGTCTTCCGCCGTGGAGAAGCCGGCATATTGCCGGATGGTCCAGGGCTGCGCCGCGTACATCGCCGGATAGGGACCGCGCAGATAGGGCGGCAGGCCGGGCCAGGTGTCGAGGAAGTCGAGCCCGGCGAGATCGCTCTCGCCGTAGACCGGTTTGACAGGAATAGCTTCGGGCGTGGTCCAAGGCTCGACCGCGGCAGTGTTCGCCGACACTGGCGCTTCCGCGAAATCGACCGTGGCGAAGTTCGGAATCTGGCTCATCGCTTGCCTAGAATATCATGCGCGGCCTGCAAGGTCGAAAGCACATCGCAGCCCATATAGATGAACGTTTCCACCCCGGCTTGCCGCCAATTTTGTTCGTTTTCTCCCGGCCGGCCGGCGAGGTGGACCCCCGCGCCGGCGGTGGTCAGCGCCTTGGCGGCCTCCGCCACTTCCTTCTCGTAAACCTTGTCGGACGAGCACAGGCAGGCGAGCCTGGCGCCGGAGGCCTTGAATGCCGCCACCATCGCGGCGAGATCGGGGAAACCATCGTTGGTCACGGCCTCGATGCCGCCGGCTTCGTAGAAATTGCGGGCGAAGGTCGTGCGCGCGGTGAAATCGGAGAGCTTGCCGAGATTAGCCAGGAACACCTTCGGCCGCGATCCGGTCTTGGCGAGGATGGCGTCCGACCTGTCGCGCAAGGCTTCGAACGGCTCGGCGAGGCGGATGCTTGGCAGCGCTGCGAACGTGGCAGGCTGCTCGGGCACGCTCACGCGCGGCACATCGAGCACCTTCACGGGCGCTTCGGCCAGATTTGGATAATCGCTCGCGCCGGTGAGTGCATCCTTGCGCCTGGCGACCGCCGCCTGCCGCGCCGCGCGGGTCTCGGCGACCTTCTTTTGCAGCAGTCCCGTTTCGAGCGCGGCCGCCAAACCGCCGTCGGCTTCGATTTCCTGGAACAGTTTCCAGGCGGCCTTGGCCATCTCTGTGGTGAGATGCTCGATGCCGCCAGAGCCGGCGGCCGGATCGCTGACGCGATAAAGATTCGACTCTTCCAGCAGGATGAGCTGCATGTTGCGGGCAACGCGCCGGGCAAAACGATCCGGCAGACCCAGCGCCAATGTGAAGGGCAGGGCGGTGACGCTGTCGGCGCCGCCGACGCCCGCGGCGGTGACGGCAATCGTCGAGCGCAGCATGTTCACGTAAGGGTCGCGCGCCGTCATCATGCGCCACGCGGTCTCGGCGGCGACGTAGGCCGGCTCGGGCGTCAGGCCGCTTGCCTGTTCGACGCGCGCCCACAGCTTCCGCAGCGCGCGGAACCTGGCGATGGTGAGGAACTCGTCGGAATCGGTGGCGAGGAGAAACGATATCCGCCGCCGCGCGTCGTCGAGCGAAAAGCCGGCCGCTTCGAGCAGACGCAAATAAGCGACACCTGCGGCCAGCACAAAGGCAAGCTCCTGCGCCTCCGAGCCGCCGGCCCCGTGCACGAGGCGGCCGTCGGCGCGCAGGAAACGCGCCTTGGCGAAACCTTTTGCAGCGAGCTCCTTGGCCCCGCTTCCCGCGTGCGCCGAAAGCTCGGGCCACGGCTGAAACGTGCGCCCCGTGTGCGCCATCTTGCCGAGCGGGTCGAGGCCGAAATCGATGTCCAGGGTCGCGGGGTCGGTTTTCCGCTTGGCGACGACTTCGCTCACCAGCTTCGCCACCGGCTGTCCGGCGAAAGGCGCGGATTCGATGCGCAAGGCGATCAGGTCGAGCACCACCCCGGACAGCGCCTGATCGAGCGCGTCGGCCGTCTCGGCGGCGAGGCCGTAGCCGCGAGCCGCCGGCGCTCCGGCAATAACCAGCGTCAGCCCGGTGGCGCCGTTTTCGAGGTCGATCAGCGCTTGCTTGTTGGCTTCGGCCGGATCGGGATGATCGACCCGCTGCATCACCTGCCATGGCACCGCCGCGCGGCCGGCGACTGGCGCGGCGCCATGGGCGCGCGGATAGAGCGGGTCGACCCGCAGGCCGTCATAGGTGTGGCTGACCAGGCGCCTGTCGAAGTCGGCGCCTTTCAGCGCCGCCTCGACCAGCTTGCGCCAGTCCTCTTCGGTGGAAGGGGGAAACTCGGCGGCGAGGGGTAACTCATCTGACATGGGGCCAAAATGCCATGGTTCCGTCGCAGCGCACAATGGACTGGTTTCGGGACCGGATTTGCGCCTTTGGTCGAAATCGGTCTGCGCCGGGTGCGGACGCAGTCAACGGGGCGGCAGCTTCTCGATCCTGCCGGAATCGAGTTCGGCCGCCGCGTTCCTGATGCGGATACCGCCGACGACGAGGTCGGGTGCAATTTCGGCCAGCGGCGCCAGTACGAAGGCGCGCTCGAACAGACGCGGATGTGGCAGCGTCAGGATGCCGTCATCCATGCTGAGGTCGTCATAGGCGATGATGTCGATGTCGGCGGTACGCGGGCCCCAGCGTTGTTCCCTGGCACGGTCGCGGCCGAGCGCACGCTCCACCGCTTGTGCTTGCGCCAGCAAATCTTGTGGGGTGAAGCCGGTTTCGACCGCAATACATAGATTGATGAAGGGCGCCTGGTCCTCGACGCCCCAGGGTGGTGTGCGGTAGTCGGCCGAACGTGCCGTCAGCCGCACCTTGTCGCCGTCGCAGAGCAGCGCCACCGCCCGGTCAAGGATCGTGCGGCTGTCGCCGACATTGCCGCCGAGCGCCAGCCAGGCCGCCGTCATGATCTTGAGGCGCCCCGTGTCCGCGTGAGCGAAATACCGACATCGGTGAAGGTGGCGGCGATCGGCGCGTGCGGTTTGTGAATGGTCACCTTGACCGTGCGCACCAGCGGAAAGGTGGCGAGCAGCGCGTCGGCAACCGCCCCGGCGGCGGCCTCGATCAGCTTGAAACGCTGCGTGCAAAAAGCCTTGCTCGCGCAGTCCACCGCCTTGTCGTAGGACACGGTATCCGCCACGCGGTCGGAGCGCGCCGCGGCAGCGAGATCGATATCCAGCTCGAGATCGAGACTGAAGGTCTGCCCGACCTTGCCCTCGTGCGGCATCACGCCGTGATAGGCGTGCAGCGCGAGACCTCTGATGAAGATGCGGTCGCTCATTGTGCCGCCCTGATGGCTGCGGCCACCCGCAGCGCCTGCACGGTCTCGGCCACATCATGGACCCGCACGATGGCCGCGCCTTGTTCGGCCGCCAGCATGTGGGCGGCGATGGAGCCGCCAATGCGCTGGCCCGGGTCCGACGGCACCACGGTATTGATGAAACGCTTGCGCGAGGCGCCGACCAGAAGCGGCAGGCCGAAGCGCCTGAAAGCGCCGAGCCGGCCGAGACACAGGATGCTTTGCTCCGGCGTCTTGCCGAAGCCGATGCCGGGATCGAGTACGATCTGGTCGCGGGCGATGCCCGCCCGGGTGGCGATTTCGAGCGAACGGGCAAAGAACGCGTCCATGTCGGCGAGAATGTCGATGTTTTCGTCGGCGCTCTCGCGATTGTGCATGACGATCACCGGCACGCCGCGTGCGGCCACCAGCGGCGCCATTGCGGGATCGCGCTGCAGGCCCCAGACGTCGTTGACGATGGCCGCGCCCTGGTCGAGCGCCCAGGCGGCGACCTCGGCCTTGATGGTGTCGATCGAGACCGGCGTGCCGAGTTTTGTGACAGCCGGCAGCACCGATTTCAGCCGCGCCAGTTCGTCTTCGGCCGACACCGGCTGCTGGCCGCCGTAGGGACGGGTGGATTCCGCCCCGATATCGAGAATGTCCGCGCCCTGACCCGCCATCTCGCGGGCATGGGCGATCGCTGTGGCCGGATCGAAGAACTGACCCCCGTCGGAAAAAGAATCCGGCGTAATATTCAGAATGCCCATGACCGCAGGCCGGCCGGAGGCGAGCAAGCGGGCAAGGGTATCGGAGGCCGGCTTTTGCCCGGTTCCGGGTTTGTCGGCGACGGAGACAGTCATGCCGGTCGCTTTGCGCGGTCGCCGCGGGGCTGTCAAGCAGCCGTCTGGAGCGTTTCCAGGCGAAGTGGGAACCGGTTCGCCGTCCGGAAACGCGACGAAAATAAAAACTTGGATGTGTTCACCGGCTCCGGGAAACCGTGAGCAAGTCCGGCCGGGGCGGGCCCTCAATAGCTGATCTTGATCGGCAGTTTCCTGGCGCTTTCGATCCAGCGCGTCACGACCTTTTCGGATGGCAGCAGACGCACCAGCTTGCGCTTCTTGTTGGCGTCGGCCATTGCCTTGGCGAGGTTGGCGGGATTGCGGTACTTGAGTTCCTTGACCGTATCCACCCCCGCCGCCTGCAACAGCTCGGCGTATTCCTTGCTGACGCCGTGGACGCGCATGCGGTCGGCTACATTGGCCCAGCACAGGAGCTGTTTCTCGTCGAATCCGGTCTTCTCGGCCAGCGTTTTGCGGCCTTTGACGGTCCGCGCGGCTTCCAGCAGGCGCGCGGTCGACCTGATCCCGGCCTTCTTCAGGATGGCGGCGCTCTCGCCGTCGATCCCGTCGATCGCCATGATGGGATAGGACATCTGTGTCGCCTCCTTGCCGTCCGCTCGCCACATCGCCCAGCGGCGGCAACTTCAAACAAACTGACCTAACCCCGGAATAGCGCCGACGACCTCGCCGACAGCCTCATCGCCGGCAATTTCGCGCGCATAGGCTATGACTTCGCGCGTGACGCCCTGGATCTGGTCCATGGACAGGCCGGCCGCCATCATCTTGGTCCCGGCGCCCATGAGTCCGCCCATGGCAAAACCGCCGCCGCCACTGGCGTCGATGCCACCCTGGGCTTCCATGAGTTCTTCCGCACCGGGCAGGCGGTCCATCAGCGCTTTCACCTTATCCGGCGGACCTTCCGCGAGCAGAAATTCGAAGATAATGCCGACAGCCTTTTCCGCTGTGTCACGATCGACGCCGACATTGGCGACGATCCGTGCGATCAATTCATCCATGATGAAGTAATCCCCTCGCGTTCCGCTCTGACGGCGGGTTGCCGGCATCTTGTACGCCGCTTCCTCCGATGACAAGCGGAGATGCGTATACCTCGTTTTGCGATATGCGAAACGGATTGTTGCGGCACGTCAAGACTGTTGAACGCCTGACGCAGCACTTGCCGGATACGTGCGATCTTTTTGCATCGGTTTCGCGGCGGATGTTGCACCGGCAGAATGCCGGCTTCGGAAATGCGAAAGTGGCGTAGTATTCAAGTGCAAGTACGCGGTTTTTGCGCCGTTTGGAGATGACTGCGGGTCTTTTGCGAGGAACCCATCAGCGGAATTTCGGACGCCGACGTTCGTGGCAGCTGGCTATGCTTTGCAAATTCCCAAACTGACACCTAAGAAGATACCGTTGTCGCGCCCGAATGGTGGGCCATCTCCGACAATGTCGCATGCTCCGGTAATGTCGCATGTGCGAATGCGTGCTGGCCGGTCAGGTACGCCGGTGGGCACCGGCTTTTCACCCCTTGAGGGCGTTGCTAGGTTGCAAGACCTTTGAAGGAGCCAGCCATGAGTACACTCGACGCGGTTCTGGACCGCATCGACCGGGATATCGACGAAAGTCTGGAGCGGCTGTTTGCGTTGTTGCGCATTGCCTCGGTGTCGACCGACCCCGCCTACGCTGAACAGTGTCAGGAGGCCGCCAAATACGTCGCCAACGACCTCAAATCGATCGGATTTGACGCCGAAGTACGCCCGACGCCCGGTCACCCGGTGGTCGTGGGCAAATCCAACGGCGTCAGTGGTCCGCGGGTGCTGTTCTACGGCCATTACGACGTACAACCGGTCGATCCGCTCGCGCTCTGGAAGACACCGCCGTTCGAGCCGCGCATCGAAACGCTGCCCGACGGCCGCAAGATTATCGTCGCCCGCGGCGCCTGTGACGACAAGGGCCAGGCCATGACCTTCATCGAGGCCTGCCGCGCCTGGCGCGCCGTCACCGGGAAGCTGCCGCTGCCGATCACCGCCATGATTGAGGGCGAAGAGGAGTGCGGTTCGCGCAATCTGTTCGATTTCGTCAAGAAAAATGCAAACGAATTCAGGCTCGATCTGGCATTGGTCTGCGATACCGCCATGTGGGATCAGGATACCCCCGCGATTACCACCTCGCTGCGCGGGCTGGTCTACGAAGATGTCAAGATTACCTGCGCCGACCGGGACCTGCACTCGGGCCTTTTCGGTGGCGCCGCGCGCAACCCGCTGCACGTCTTGTCCCGCATCCTTGCTGACATGCACGACGGTAATGGCAGCGTCACCATCCCCGGCTTCTATGAAGGCGTGAAGGACCTGCCACCCGACATCGCGGCTGAATTGAAGGCACTTAACCTCACGGCGGAGCAGTTTCTCGGCCCCATCGGACTCAAGGAGCCCGCGGGCGAGAAGGGGCGCATGCTGATCGAGATGACCACGACCCGCCCGACCGCCGAGGTGAACGGAGTCATCGGCGGCTATACCGGCGAGGGCGCCAAGACGGTGATTGCGGGCGAGGCGAGAGCGAAGGTTTCATTCCGGCTGGTCGGCGAGCAGAACCCGGAAAGAATCCGCGACGCCTTCCGCGCCTTCGTGCGCGAGCGCATACCGGCCGACTGCAAGGTCGAGTTCGGCAATTTCGGCGTGGCGCCGCCACTCCAGCTTTCCTACGACAACCCGGCGCTCACCAAGGCGCGCGCCGCGCTGGCCGAGGAGTGGGGTCACAAGGCGGTCACGGTCGGGGCGGGCGGGTCGATTCCGATCGTCGCCGACTTCAAGCACGTGCTCGGGATGGACTCATTGCTGGTCGGTTTCGCCCTCGACGACGACCGGGTGCACTCGCCGAACGAGAAGTTCGACCTCAAGTGCTTCCACAAGGGCATCCGGAGCTGGGCGCGCATCCTGCACGCGCTGGCGGAGGCCTGACCGGGAGCGTTCACATCGGACGGAGTCCGCGTGCACAGGACACAACCCGCTTCCGCAGACAAGGATCAGCCTCTGCAGGACGATATCCGCTGGCTCGGCCGCTTGCTCGGCGACACCGTGCGCGAGCGCGAGGGGCAAGCGGTTTTCGACCTGATCGAAACGATCCGGCGCACCTCGGTCCAGTTTCATCGCGATGACGACCTGAAAGCGAAGCAGGCGCTGGAAGACATCCTGCGCAGGCTCGACGCCGCGGAAGCGGTGCTGGTGATCCGCGCCTTCAGTTACTTTTCCCACCTCGCCAATATCGCCGAGGATCATCATCATATCCGCCGCAATCGCAGCCACGCCATTGCCGGCTCGCCGCCGCGCCGCGGCACCATCGCCAATGCGTTGGAGAAGGCCTTCTCCACCGGCTGTACGCCAGGCGAAATCCGCGCCTTTCTTGACGGCGCTGAAATCAGCCCGGTGCTGACCGCGCATCCGACCGAGGTGCGCCGCCGCAGCACCATGCGGCTTGAAATCGTGGTAGCCGACCTGATCGCGCGGCGTGAAAGCCGGGACCTCACGCCGCAGGAGCACGCTGATATCGAGGAGCAACTGAGCCGTGCGGTGCTCACGCTGTGGCAGGCCAACCTGCTGCGCCGGACCCGGCTCGACGTGCTCGACGAAGTCACCAACGGCCTTTCCTATTTTGACCAGACCTTTCTGCGTGAACTGCCGCAGCTTTATGCGGGGCTCGAAGACCGGCTTGCCGCCGCCGAAGGTTCTTGTGAGCCGGTGCGGTTGCGTGCGTTCCTGACCATTGGCAGCTGGATCGGCGGCGACCGCGACGGCAATCCCTTCGTCACCGGGGACATTCTGCGCGAGACGCTACGGCGGCAGAGTACGCGGGCGCTCGGTTTCTATCTCGATGAAATCCACGCACTTGGCCATGAACTGCCGCTCTCGTCACTGCTCGTGACGGTATCGAAGGAGCTTGCCGCGCTGGCGGAAGCCTCGCCCGACGTCTCGCCGCACCGCCAGACCGAGCCCTACCGGCGCGCGCTCGCCGGTTTTTATGCGCGGCTTGCCGCGACGCAGCGGCAACTTAACGGCGTCACCCCGGCGCGGCTGCCGGTCTCGGCGGCGGAGCCCTATGCGAGCGCGGCCGAGTTCGCCGCCGATCTTGCGGTCGTCCATGCATCGCTCGCCGCCAACGGTTCCGGCGCGCTGACGCGCGGGCGGCTACGCCATTTACGGCGTGCGGTCGACTGTTTCGGCTTTCATCTGGCGCGGCTCGACCTGCGGCAAAGCTCGGATGTGCACACCGATACGCTTACGCAATTGTTCGAGGCGGTAGCGCCGGGAACGAACTACGCCTCAATGGATGAGACGGCGCGACGCAAATTGCTTTGCGCCGAACTCGGGTCACGACGTCCGTTGATCCGTCCGCATCACGGCTACCCGGAAACGATAACGAAAGAACTCACCGTATTGCACGAGGCGCGCACCGGTTTGACGCGCTACGGCCCCGCCGCGATCCGCACCGCGATCGTCTCCAATACCCGCGACGCCTCTGACATTCTGGGGCTCGCGGTACTGCTGAAGAGCGCCGATCTGATCGGCGACGACGGGAAAAGCGTGCTCAACCTGGTGCCGCTGTTCGAGACTATTGACGATCTGCGCCGCGCGGTAGGGATCATGGACGCTCTGCTGTCGATCCCGGAATACCGGCGCATTGTCGACAGCCGCGGCGGATTGCAGGAGGTGATGCTTGGCTATTCCGACAGCAACAAGGATGGCGGCTATGTCACCTCCGGCTGGGAAATCTACAAGGCGCAGGTAGGGCTGATGGAATTGTTTCGCCGCCACGGTGTAAGGCTGAGGCTGTTCCACGGCCGTGGCGGCACCGTCGGGCGCGGCGGCGGTCCAAGCTTCGATGCTATTCTCGCGCAGCCTGCCGGCGTAGTCGGTGGCCAGATTCGTCTCACCGAGCAGGGTGAAATCATCTCCAGCAAATATACCAATCCCGAGGTCGGTCGCCGCAATCTGGAAATCCACACGGCGGCGACGCTGGAGGCTTCATTGCTGCATGTGGAGCAATCCGCAGTCCCTGATGAATTTACACAGGCGATGGAGCGGTTGTCCGATCACGCCTTCAAGGCATACCGCAGGCTGGTTTACGAAACGCCACGCTTCAACGAGTATTTCCGCGCCTCGACGGTTGTCGATGAGATCGCAACGCTGAACATCGGCTCGCGACCGTCTGCGCGCAAGGCGTCGGGCGAAATAACGGATCTGCGCGCGATCCCGTGGGTATTCTCATGGTCGCAATGCCGGGTGATGCTGCCGGGCTGGTACGGCTTCGGCACGGCGGTTGCGGCCTGGCAGACGGAGCAGGGCGGCGGCGTCGATTTGTTGCGGAGAATGTGCCGTGATTGGCCGTTCTTCAATGCGCTATTGTCCAACATGGACATGGTGCTGGCGAAGTCGAGCATGGCGGTCGCTTCGCGCTATGCCGATCTTGTGCGGGACAAGGCATTGCGCGAGACCATCTTCGCGGAGCTGCGGGCAGAGCGGCGGCGCACCATCGAAGCCCTGTTCAGCATTACCGGGGCGGACCGTTTGCTCGCGGGCAACCCCTTGCTGGCGCGTTCGATTGAAAACCGCTTCCCCTATATTGACCCATTGAATCATTTGCAGGTCGAGCTCCTGCGTGCGCACCGGGCCAAACCGGACGAGCGCATTCTTCGGGGTCTGCTGTTGACCATCAACGGAATTTCAGCGGGGTTGCGGAACAGCGGCTAGATGCGCGCTGGTTCTTCAGCCGGTAGCTATCGGCGCGCGGGGCTCGATCCCGATCGTCGCCGACTTCAGGCACGTGCTCGGGGGTGGACCATTGCTGGTCGGTTTCGCCCTCGACGACGACCTGACGCACTCGCTGAACGGGAAGTTCGACCCCGAGTGCTTCCACAAGGGCATCCTGAGCCGGGCGCGCATCCTGCACGCGCCGGCGGCGGGATAAGCCGGGCTTTCAGACCCTCCCCCCTTCAGGGGGAGGGCGTGCAGAGCTTTCGTCTCAGTAAAAAGTACCCTTGCGCCGCGCCTTCTTGGCCGCCTTGCGGGCGGCGTAGCGGGCGTCACGGGCAGCCTTCTGTTCGGCGGCCAGCTTGGCGGCTTTTTCCGCCTCTTCGGCCGCGATCATGGCGGCGAGTTCCTCGGCTTCGCGCTTTTCCCTGGCGGTGCGCTCGGCTTCGCGTGCGGCTTCGGTTGCAAGCTGCGCCTCACGGGCGCGTCTCGCCGCTTCGCGTTCGGCCTCACGTCGGGCCTGGCGCTCGGCGCGCGCCTTCGAGATTGCCTCGCGTTCGGCCCGTTTCTCGGCAAGCGCGGGATCTTCGACAGCAGCACGGAAACGTTCCAGCATGGCCTTTTTGGCCGCGGCGGCTTCGTTCTGGCGGTCGTGCAGGTTCGGCGTATTGAAGTTACTCATTAATTCTCCAAAAAGGGGTGGGATCTGAGGGGCGATGATTTAGGTGAGGTGCGCTATATGGCGAACGATCGCCGCAATTGCAATTGCCCTGTGGACATAACTTTGGTTCGCACTCTGCGGCTCAGTTCTTCAACCTGTAGCCGACCCGGAACATCCACCATACGATGACGAGGGAAACGGTCAGGAAAAAGAGCGTCATCGCCATGCTGATAGTGGGGCTCACGTCGGCGACCTCGAAGAAGCTCCAGCGGAAGCCGCTGACCAGATAGACCACCGGATTGAACAGGGTAATCTTCTGCCAGACCGGCGGCAGCACGTTGATCGAATAGAAGGTGCCGCCCAGGAAGGTCAGCGGCATGATGACCAGGAGCGGCACAATCTGCAGCTTCTCGAAGTTGTCAGCCCAGATGCCGATGATGAAGCCGAGCAGGCTGAACGTCGCCGCCGTCAGCACCAGGAAGGTCAGCATCCAGAACGGATGGGCGATGCGCAGCGGCACGAACAGCCAGGAGGTTGTGAGGATGATCAGCCCCAGAATGATTGACTTGGTGGCCGCCGCCCCGACATAGCCAAGCACGATCTCGAAAGCGGAGATCGGCGCCGACAGGATTTCGTAGATAGTGCCGATGAAGCGCGGGAAGTAGATACCGAAAGAGGCGTTCATGGTGCTCTGGGTGAGCAGCGTCAACATGATCAGGCCGGGCACGATGAAGGCGCCATAGCTCACGCCCTCGATTTCGGTGATGCGCGAACCGATGGCCGCCCCGAATACCACGAAATAGAGGGAGGTGGAGAGCACCGGCGAGACGATACTTTGCCAGACCGTGCGCCCGGTGCGTGCCATCTCGAAACTGTAGATCGCCTGGACTGCCCGCCAGTTCATGTTCGCTTGCTCACCAGTCCGACGAATATGTCCTCCAGCGAACTCTGCGTCGTGTGCAGGTCGCGGAAATCGGATGCCGGCGCGGCTGAGGTCATTGAGCAGCGCCGTAATGCCGGTGCGCTCGACCTGGGTGTCGTAGGTGAACACCAGCTCGCTGCCGCCGTTGATCAACTTCAGGTTGTGATCGGCAAGTTCCTCCGGGAGCGCGTTGAGCTGCTTTTGCAGGTGCAGGACCAACTGCTTGCGGCCGAGCTTGCGCATCAGTTCGGCTTTATTGTCCACCAGGATGATCTCGCCCTTGTTGATGACGCCGACCCGGTCGGCCATCTCCTCGGCTTCCTCGATGTAATGCGTGGTCAGGATTACGGTGACGCCGGAGGCACGAAGGTCGCGCACCACCTGCCACATGTCCTTGCGCAATTCGACATCGACGCCGGCGGTCGGCTCGTCAAGGAACAGGATGCGCGGCTCGTGGCTGAGCGCCTTGGCGATCATCACCCGCCGCTTCATGCCGCCCGAAAGCGTCATGATCTTGTCGTCCTTCTTGTCCCACAGCGAGAGCGATTTCAGCACATTCCCGATGTAGGCAGGATCAGGCGCCTTGCCGAACAGGCCGCGGCTGAATCTCACCGTATTCCACACTGTCTCGAAGGCGTCGGTGGTCAACTCCTGCGGTACCAGCCCGATCAGCGAGCGGGTGGCGCGGTATTGCCTGACGATGTCATGACCGTCGACGGTGACAGAGCCTGCCGACGCATTCACGATGCCGCAGATGATGCCGATCAGCGTGGTCTTGCCGGCGCCATTGGGGCCGAGCAGCGCGAAGATTTCGCCGCGCGCGATGTCGAGATTGATGCCGTTGAGCGCCTGAAAGCCGGTGGCGTAGGTCTTCGACAGGTTCTGGACGGTAATGATGGGCGGCATGGAGGGACGGTAACCGGGCGGGCCGACTGCGCATATAGGCGACGCAGGCCCGCCTCGCCACCAGGCCCGCTCTCATCCATTCGTCGATGGGCGGCTCAGGCCGCCGCCACCAGCGCGTTCAGGTCGTCGAGCGTCTGCGCGGGGGGAAGTCGAGATATTCGTCCGGTAGCTTGCTGCGGTTCACCCACAAGGCGCGGAATCCGACCGAAACCGCGGCCATGACGTCCCAGCGGTTGGAGGAGACGAAGGTCACGTCCCTGGCCGCGCATTTGTAGTGGTCGGTCACGAGCGCATAGACCTCCGGCCGCGGCTTGAACATTTTGAGCACATCGACCGAGAGTACCGCGTCGAGGTCGCCGCCGATGCCGGCGGCTTCAACCGCGCCTTTCAGCATGTCGGGCGAGCCGTTGGAGAGGATGCCGGTCTTGTGGTCCTTGGCCTTGAGCGCCTGCAGCGCGGCGCGCGCGTCCGGATAGGCGTCGAGCTTGAAATAGGCGTCCAGCAACTGACCTTTAAGCCCCTTGTCGACCGACGGCACCCGCGCCAGGGCGTGATCCAGCGCCCGCTCGGTCAGGGTCCAGAAATCCGCGTAATGGCCGGCCAAGGTCAGCGTCCAGGTATATTCGAGCTGTTTCAGCCGCCAGATGTCCGACATGCGCTGGGCGTCCGGTCCGGTCTGGAAGCGGGCCATGGCGGCGTGGACGTCGAACAGCGTGCCGTAAGCATCGAAGACATAAATGGACGACATGGAATCCTCCCGGTAGGGCCGTTATGGTGGTGAAAAGCACATCGGCAGGGACAAGGAAAGCGCCCCTGCGATCACAATCCGATGCGCCGGGAGTGAAGAGAAATGACCGGTCAGGGCTGGTCGAAGACCTGGACCTTCTTTGAAGGCGATTGGCGCGAGGGCAATATCCCGATCATGGGCGTGCGCTCGCACGCCACCTGGCTGGGGTCCCTGGTGTTCGACGGCGCCCGTGCTTTTGAGGGGGTGACGCCCGATCTCGACCGGCATTGCGTTCGGGTCAATGCCTCGGCCGAGGCCATGCACCTGAAGCCGGTGGTGTCGGCAGAGACCTGGATGGGGCTGGTCGCCGACGGCCGCAAGCGCTTCGACAAGGATGCCGCGCTCTATATTCGCCCGATGTATTGGGCCGAGCAGAGCGGCAGGCTGTTGGTCGCGCCCGATCCGGAATCGACGCGCTGGTGCCTCATGCTGAGCGAATCCCCGATGCGCACACCCGAGGGCTTCGCCGTTACGCTCTCGCCCTACCGCAAGCCGAGCCTGGAATGCATGCCGACCGACGCCAAGGCCGGCTGCCTCTATCCCAACAACGCGCGCGCGATCCTGGAGGCCGGCAGCCGCGGCTTTGCCAATTGTGTGATGCTCGACCTGCTCGGCAACGTGGCGGAGCTTGCCAGCGCCAACCTGTTCATCGCCAGGGACGGCGTCGTCTACACTCCCGCGCCCAATGGCACGTTCCTCAACGGCGTCACGCGCCAGCGTGTCATTGCGCTGTTGCGAGAGGCCGGTGTCAGCGTCGTTGAATGCACGCTGCGCTACAGGGACCTTTTGGCCGCCGACGAGATTTTTTCCTCGGGCAA
Organism: uncultured Pseudomonadota bacterium; assembly: GCA_963773715.1. GTDB lineage: Bacteria > Pseudomonadota > Alphaproteobacteria > Rhizobiales > Xanthobacteraceae > Pseudolabrys. The sequence goes on from CAVZCM010000004.1 coordinate 826,748, forward strand.
CTACTCCAAGGTGATGCCGATCAATCGCATCGACGAGCGCGTGCTGCAGCCCGGTCCGCTTTACCGCAAGGCGCGGGAGCTGTATTGGGCTTTCGCCCATTCATAAGGGTTTAAAGAAGATGAGTGAAGCGACTTTGGTGCCCCCGCCGGCGCCGACCGGTGCCGCTCTGCCGATTGATCTCGACGCCTATTGCGCGCGCGTCGGCTATGCCGGTCCGCGCGAACCTACGCTCGACACGTTGCGCGCGCTGCAGGCGCTTCATGCTGCGACGATTCCTTTTGAAGCCATTGATGTGCAACTCGATCGCGGCGTCGATCTCTCACCCGCGGCCGTTGACGCCAAGCTGATCGGTAACCGGCGCGGCGGCTACTGCTTCGAGCAGAACAACCTGTTCATGCGGGCGCTCGTTGCCCTTGGCTTCTCTGTCGATGGCCTGATGGGACGGGTGCGCTGGATGCGGCCGGCCGACGCGCCACCGCTGCCGCGCACACATATGGCTCTGCGCGTGACGGTCGATGGCGAACCGTGGCTCGCCGACGTTGGCTTCGGGAGCTGCATGCCGACCGCGCCTTTGCGTCTTGCAGTCGACGAGCCGCAATCGACAGCGCATGAGGCGTTTCGCATACGCCCGGTCGGACATGCGCAGATAATCGAGGCGCAACGCGCCGGCGAATGGCTCGCGCTCTATGAGCTGTTCCCCGAGCCGCAACTTCGCTGTCGATTACGAACTCGCCAACTGGTACACCGCCACGCACCCGAATTCGCCGTTCCGGCAGGGCCTCATGGTCAGCCGGGTCACCCCGGAAGCGCGTTACGGCTTGCTTGATGGCCGGCTCACCGTGCGCCGCGCGGATGGCATGGTAGAGCAGCGCCAGCTCGACGCCGCCCGGCTCGAAAAAGCGCTGGCCGACGTCTTCGGACTGCCGGTTGCATCCGACTGGCGCCCGGTCATCGAGCGCGCCGTCGCGGCGACGTCTGCAACCTGATCACCGTCGGCGGCTCTCAGGTTTCGCTCTTGGCCGGCTTTATCGTGTGCAGCGCGCGCAACAAGTCGATCGGCACCGGGAAGACGACGATGGTCGAGTTCTTTTCGCCGGCAATGTCCTGCAGCGTCGATAGATAGCGCAACTGCATCGATTCGGGATGCTCGGCCAGCATCTCGCCCGCCTGCACCAGCTTCTCGGCGGCCTGCTGCTCGGCCTCGGAGCTGATGATGCGGGCGCGTCGGTAGCGTTCGGCTTCGGCCTGGCGGGCGATGGCGCGGATCATGCTCTCGTCGATGTCGATGTGCTTGATCTCGACATTGGCGACCTTAATGCCCCAGGCGTCGGTCTGGCGGTCGAGGATTTCCTGGATGTCGTGATTGAGCTTGTCGCGCTCGGCCAGCATCTCGTCGAGCTCGTGCTTGCCGAGCACCGAACGCAGCGTGGTCTGCGCGAGCTGGCTGGTGGCGGCGAAGAAGTTCTCCACCTGGATCACCGCCTTGTCGGGATCGATAACGCGGAAATAGACCACGGCGTTGACCTTCACCGACACGTTGTCGCGCGAGATAACGTCCTGGCTCGGCACGTCGTGCACGATGGTGCGCAGATCGACCCGCACCATTTGCTGGATGACCGGGATCAGGATCATGAGGCCCGGGCCTTTGACGCCGGTAAATCGCCCGAGCGTGAACATTACCGCGCGCTCGTATTCGCGCATGACGCGGATCGCAGAGAGGACCACCGCGATGACGATGGCGGCGATGACGACATACCAGATGAAGTCGAAATCAATCCCGGACATGGCGTGTTCCTTATGGTTTTGCCGACCCGGCAGGTTCCGGCTCGATGAACAATGTGAGATCGCGGCGCTCAACCACGCGCACACGCTGGCCGGGCGTAAGGGGTGCGTTCGAACGGGCGTGCCAGCGCTCGCCGAGCACCTGTACGTCGCCTTCCTCGCCGTCCCAGGTCAGCACCCGCGCCTCGTGCCCGACCAGTGCGGCGTCGCCGGTTGACACCGTACGCCGGTACGCCCGCATCACCGCGGCAAGCGCGATGGCGAGGAAGGCGATACTGGCCGCAGCTGCGGTGGCGATGACCTGCCAGGAGACCTGGAAGCCCGGCACCTCGGTGTCGAACAGGAACAGCGAGCCGATGACGAAGGCCGCGATGCCGCCGAGGCCCAACGCCCCGAACGAAGGCACGAAAGCTTCCGCTGTCATCATCGCCATGCCCAGCAGCAGCAACCCCGCGCCGGCGTAGTTCACTGGCAGCAGATTGAGCGCGTAAAGCCCGATCAACAGTGCGATACCGCCGAGCACGCCGGGGAAATAGGCGCCGGGGCTGAAAAACTCGAACAGCAGGCCGTAGATGCCGGCGAGCAGCAGCAGATAGGCGATGTTGGGGTTTGTGATGATGTTCAGGAGCTTGCTGCGCCAGTTGGGTTCAAGCACCACGGTCTTCAGGCCCGCAGTCTTCAGCGTCACGTTCTGGCTGTCGACACGCACGTTGCGCCCGTCCACTTTCATGAGCAGATCAGTCAGATTGTCGGCGATCAGGTTGATGACGTCCTTTTCCCTGGCTTCGGCAGCGGTGAGGGTGGCGGCCTCGCGCACCGCCTGCTCGGCCCATTCCGCATTGCGCCCGCGCAGTTGCGCCAGGCTGCGGATATAGGCGATGGCGTCGTTAATTGCCTTGGCCTCTCCTGCATTGCCGGGCGCGGTCGCGCTCTTCTTGTCGTCCTTCTTGTCCTTGTCGTCCTTGCTGCCGGGAAGCAGGCCGCCGCCGATCTGCACCGGTGTCGCCGCGCCAAGATGCGTGCTCGGCGCCATGGCCGCGAGATGGCTCGCATACAGGATGTAGGTGCCGGCACTGGCAGCGCGCGCGCCCGCCGGCGCGACATAGCCGATGACCGGAATAGGCGACGCCAGGATGTCGTGGATGATGTCGCGCATCGAGGAGGACAGTCCGCCCGGCGTGTCCATGCGCAGCACGATCACTTTGGCGTGACGTTTGTCGGCCTCTGCCAATCCGTTGTGCACATATTCGGCAGCCGCGGGCCCGATGGCGCCGTTGACGTCCAACACCAGGGCTGTGCCTGCGGCCTCCACATTTTGGGCGGAAACCGCGCACGGCCACAGCGCCAGCAGAGCCGCCGCCAGAAGTCGAGAGAGGAAGTGTGCCATCCTGGTTTGCTCAACGCAGAGGCAGCGATCCTGCCATAGCGGCCGTATCGAGGGAACCTGGGCCACGCGCCGACGACCATCACGTTCCCGGCACAAATACGTGGTCAGAATGCTGAACAGCGATATGGGACGCGAGATTTACTCTCGTCCCCTGCGCCCTATCGCCGCGTTGACGTGAAATGCCAGCGGCATAGGTAGGGCGAACGGCGAGTTCCGGCCGTTTTCCACCGCCACGATGGGTGGACGGTCGGTGGCAATGGCGGCGCCCAATGGTCGACGAAGGCACCGCCGCAGACTTACGCGCGACAAGATCCTCAAACCAGCAAAGGATCCGCCGATGAAGCTGAACTCCGCACTGGTCGAGCGCACCCTGACCCAATTCGATGCCCAGGCCATCCCGGACGAACATCCCGTGGTGCCCCAGCTCAATTCCCTGTTCGGTGACCACACCTTCTTCCTGAACGGAAGCGGGCTCAATATCGTCGAACCGACACCAGCCGATGATGGTGCGCAGAAGGGCGTGGTCGTCAAGGTCGCCGGCTGGCAGGATGCCGACCGCACCAGCCTGGTGCCGCACGAGCCGGAGCCGACCGAAGTCGTCGTCGTGCTCGACGCCTGAGCGGCGGCGGGCGTGGCCTGAGCGTCGCGTCTGAGCGAAAGCGATTGCCGGCGCGCGGGTCACGCTCGCGTGCAACTTGTCGTGCGCGCACTTTTCCGTAACGCAGGGCTTGGCCTACACTTCAACTTCGCCTTGAAGGAGCTTGACGGGCCGCCATGGGACCGCTGCTGCATCCCACGCTTGTCAACGGCCAGAGCGCGCGCACCTGACCACAACCGCCGCCGGCCACATCGCGCGCAAAGGTGCGCCGCGGCGAGCCGTTCCACTTTTCGCCGCGCTACAGCGGCCAGGACACGCATATGATGGCCGAAGTCATGGCGGCGTTCGCCGGTTCCGAGCATTGAGCGGGCTGGTGCGGGTGCCGGCGGGCTGTTAATTTCCGAATCGAAAGAACGCTTGGAGGCGCGGCGATGAAAGGGACTTTGCTTGCAACGCTGGCGCTGCTCATCGGGGCGACCCTGAACGCACATGCCGGATTCGGGCTCGGCCCGGGCCCCGGTCTTACCGGCAATTCCACAGGCGGCATCATCAGCTGGTCGCCGGCGCATCAGCGGATTGCGCGCCGCTGGGCGGCCGACCATTGCGCCCGCTACGGCAAGGTCGCTCGGATCACCAGCGTCTACGCCCGTCCCGGCCAATATATCGGCTTCGCCTGCAGCTTCCCGCGCTATCGCGGCCGCTACTGAGCGCGCGTCGCCCGATGTTGCGCGTTGCAAAGTAGGCCGCCCGCCATGGAGCCACAGGTCATTATTGTCGGCGCCGGACCGGTCGGCCTGACGCTTGCCATCGATCTCGGTCGTCGCGGCGTCCGTTGCGTTCTGCTGGAGCAGAAAGAGGCGCCCGCCTTCCTGCCCAAAATGGAACGCTGCAACGCGCGTACCATGGAGCTCTACCGGCGCATCGGGCTCGCCGACAAAGTTCGCGCCGCCGGCTTGCGCAGCGACGTGCAGATGGACGTGTTCATCGTCACCGCGATGAACGAGCCGCCGCTGCTGCACCTGCCGTATCCGTCCGTCGACGCCGCGCGCGAACAGTTCGCGCAATGCCATGACGGCAGCCAGCCGGCGGAGCCCTACCAGCTCATTTCGCAATATACCCTCGAGCCCCTGCTCAAATCGGTGGCCGAGACGCTACCGAGCGTCAGCGTGCGCTACGGCTGCGCATTCGAATCCTTCAGCCAGGACCAAACCGGCGTCACCGCTCAGGTGCGCACGACCGCGGGTGCGGCGGAGACCATCCGCGCCACCTATCTGGTTGGTTGCGATGGCGGTTCAAGCGCGGTGCGCAAGCAACTCGGCATAAAATTACGTGGCGAAGGCAACCTGATGGAATTTCGCCAGGCGCTGTTTCATTGCCCCGATTTGTTCGATCGCATTCCCATCGGCCCGGGGCCGGGCAGGGGACGGCATTATCACGTGGCCGATGCCTGCGCCTCCTTCCTCATCATGCAGGATTCGACCAGGCACTTCACACTGCATGCGCACGTAGAAGACGAAGCAGCGATGCAGCGCCAGTTCGAGGCGGTGATCGGCGTGCCGGTGCCCTACGACATGCTGTCGTGCGCGCCGTGGCGCCATAACCTGCTGCTGGCCGATCATTACGGTTCGGGCCGGGTTTTCCTCGCCGGCGACGCGGTGCATCTGGTCATTCCTACCGGCGGGCTCGGCATGAACAGCGGCGTCGGCGACGCCTTTGATCTGTCGTGGAAACTGGCCGCGACCTTGCAAGGGTGGGGCGGGCCGCACCTGTTGCGCTCCTATGAGGTCGAGCGCCGTCAGATCGGCGACCGCAACGTAGGCGCCTCGCGCTATGCGTCGCTTGGCCGGCGCAAATGGCGTAGCCTCTATGAGCCCAACATCCGGGACAACACGGCAGAGGGGCAGGCGACGCGCGACCGTCTGGTGCGCGTTGCCGATATCGAGCAACGCAAGAGCAACGAGATGATCGGTGCCGAACTCGGCTACCGCTATGTAGATTCGCCGATCATCGAAAACATCCCCGGCGGGCCGGAGCATTTGTTCCGCAGTTATGAGCCGACCACCTGGCCGGGCGCGCGGCTGCCCAATGTCTGGCTCGAACCGCGTGTAGCGCTGCAAGATCGTATCCCCGATGTCGGCTACACCTTGCTGCGGCTGGGCCGGACCGCGGCCGGCACCGCCGCGTTGGAACGTGCGATGCGTGCGACCGGCGCATGGTTGACCGTGCTCGATGTCGCCAACGAGAATGCGCGCGAGGTCTATGGCTGCGATCTGTTGCTGTTGCGGCCCGATCTGCATGTCGCCTGGCGCGGCAACATGGCGCCCGACAATCCGGATGAGCTGGCGGCGGTGGTGACTGGACACGTCGCGGCGTGACCGGTGCGCATTGCCGATGCGGTATGGAAGTATTTGTTGGCGGCGCGCGGGATTCGGCTGGTGCGCCACCGGCATTACGGTGCAAGCTGTCGCGCTGTTCGACACGGTGGAAGGAAATGCCATGGTTATAGTCCGCAAATGCGCGCAGCGCGTCGTCATGGTTGCACTGGCGGTGGCGAGTGCGGGCGGCGTAACCACGGCGTATGCCGATGCGTTGTTTGAAGAAACCGTCGGATTCACCGGCCAGGTTCTTTTTCTCGAACACAAGGTGCCGGCGCTGGTGATCGGCGCCGTGCGCAACGGGAAAGTCTACGTCGAAGGCTTCGGCCGGCGCGCCGATACCGACAAACGCGCTCCCGACGGCAACACCTTGATGCGTATCGGATCGATTTCCAAGGCGTTCACCGGCCAGGTGCTGGCCTCGCTCGCGGCCGAAAGCACGGTCAGGCTTGCGGACCCGCTCACCAGGTGGATACCGCAATACGCGCCCGACAAGAGCATCCGGCTCATCGATCTCGTGACGCATTCCGCCGGATTGCCGCGTGAAGTGCCGCACGATCTAGGTCCGCCGGACAACCCGTTTGTCCATATCACGCAAGACGCCTTCGCCGATTGGCTGAAGAAGAATTCACTGCTCTTTAAGCCGGGTGCCGGCGTGCTCTACTCGAACTTCGGATTCGATCTGCTGGCGACCGCATTGTCAGCAGCCGCCAACAAACCCTATCCGGGGCTTTTGCAGGAACGCATTACCGGGCCGCTCAAGATGGCGGACACGACCTTTACGCCGTCAAAGGAGCAGAAGGCGCGGCTGATGCAGGGGCATGGCTTCGACGGCGAGGCGCTGCCGGACGTACAGACCGGCGCGGTCATCGTCGGGTCGGGCGGCCTTTATTCGACGCCGAACGATCTGCTGCGATGGATGCAATGGCATCTTGATCGTTATACGGCGCAGGACGCCGACGTGCGCCTGCTCGACCACGCGATCTATCGCGTGCGTGATGGGCTCGATCCGGTCTCCGGGATGGACGAGTCCGGCCACATGGATGGTATGGGGCTGGGGTGGGTGGCCATGATGCCGAAAGGCAACCGTCCCCTCGTCCTGCAAAAGGCCGGCGGTTTGCAGGGTACGTTCTCCTACATCGCCTTCGCGCCGGCGCGCGGCGTGGCAGTCGTCGTCGCCATCAACAAATTCGACTTTGGCGCCGCGATGGCGATGGCCGCCGCTGCCAACGAATTGATCGCGACGTTGGCGCCGCGGTAGGACGCCGCGCTTTCGTAACTCCAAAAAGAAAACGGTGAGTGAACGGCCGGTTACGAATAAAACAGGGCGGCCGGAAACGGCCGCCGGCCATACGGAACGGCCGGCCGCAAACTCGTACGGCTTATTGCGCTGGAATCTTATTTCGTCGCTGCGGTGAACAGCTCTTCGACGTATTCCCAGTTCACGAGATGGTCCAGAAACGCCTTCAGGTAATCGGGGCGGCGGTTGCGGTAATCGATGTAGTAGGAGTGCTCCCACACGTCGCAGCCGAGGATCGGCGTGCCGCCGTGCACCAGCGGGTTCTCGCCATTGGGCGTCTTGGTGATGGCGAGCTTGCCGCCCTGAACGGCAATCCAGGCCCAGCCGGAGCCGAACTGGCCGACGCCGGCCGCCACAAAGTCTTCCTTCATCTTGGCGAGGCCGCCGAGATCCTTGTCGATCGCCGCCTGTAGCTTGGCGGGAAGCTTGTCACCGCCGCCGTTGGGCTTCATCCACTTCCAGAAATGGGTGTGGTTGTAGTGCTGGCCGGCGTTGTTGAAGAGACCCTGGTTCTTGCCGAAGGAGCCTTTGACAATATCCTCCAGCGACTTGCCCTCAAGGCCCGAGCCCTCCAGCAACTTGTTGCCGGTGGTGACATAGGCGTTGTGATGCTTGTCATGGTGATATTCGAGCGTTTCCCGCGACATATACGGCGCCAACGCGTCGTGGGGATAGGGCAGGTCGGGCAGCTTGAACGACATAAACTCCTCCTCGATCCACAAACGAAAATGCGGGTTCGACCGGCTTCGGATTATGAAACCGGCAGGGCCCGTGGCGAGTTCCCTCTGCGGCGTCATTTAGGCCTTGGGCGGGCAAGGGGCAACAAGTTAGCGTCCGCTGAATGCCCGCGCCGGCAAAAAAGATGCGCGCGCGAGCGAGCCGCCAGGCGCGGCAAGGCGTATTCGACAGTACTGTGTGCAACGAAATCTCGCAGTCGCCGTACACAGCCTGAATTCTTCGATGCTAGAATAGCTTAGCCCATTGTTGTATATTCGCGCCAAGCTGATCGGCCGATTCTGAACAGAGGATCACCGCGCCCCATGTCAATTCTGCTCTTCACGATCGGCGCCATTACCCTCGTGCTCGGTGCGCTAGCGATCGGATTTGGCATTCCGATCAACGAATTCAGCTTTGGCAATACGCTGATCATGGCCGGCACGACGGCCGCGGTGGGCGGTTTGATCGTGATCGGCCTGGGCGCGGTGGTTGCACATCTGCAGCGGGTGGCAGAGGTGTTGGCCGTGCGCGCCCCGCCGAGGCCCGTCCGGACACCCGAAGCAGCCGAGGTCGGTCGCGCGTCGGCAGCGGGCCACCTGCCGTTTGCGCCCAAATCGAAGGCCGAGCCCGCGATCGGTGAAGCGCCACCGGTCGAAATCCCGTGGCGGCGGCCGCCGGGTCCGCCGAAGGGCTTGCGGCACAGGCGGAAGCGCCAGTGCTATCCAATCCGGATGTACCCTCACCCGAGGAGGCGGAAGAAGCGCCGCCGCTGCCCTCCTTCGCTGCCATGCCGCCTCCCGGTGCCGCGTTCCGCGTGGATAGGTTCACCGGCAAGCCGCAGTCCGGCATCGACGGCTCGGCAACCGAGGAACACGAGTCTGAACCGTTGCCATCCTGGCTGACGGTGCCTCCGCCGCCACCACCCGAGCCACCGCGTGCGCCCGATGAGGCCAGTTTTGAAGCCGTGTGGCCGGTGGCAGACGATCGGTCGGCCAGCGGGCGGGCGCCGGATGCAGTTGAGCCGACGACTGCAGCGCCGACCGCGCCGGAGGTTGAGCCGGAACCGGCGGACGAACGCCGTACCGTCGCCGTCCTGAAGTCTGGAGTCGTCGACGGCATGGCCTATACGCTCTACGTCGACGGTTCGATCGAGGCCGAGCTGCCACAAGGCACGTTGCGTTTCGCCTCGATCAACGAGCTGCGTGAGCACCTGGAAAGAACGCCTTGAGGTGCCGCCGGTGAAACGGCCGGACCCGCGGCGGCCCGCTCCGTCTCCAGGTCAACCAACGGAGATGCCGGGCTTTTTTACTGCGGTTGTTGGGCGCGACATAGCAAAAAACAGTAGTATCGACGAATTGAGAACCATGTTTTTCTTGCCGCAACCGGAAGTCGCTAGTAAATTTCAGAAACTATTGATTTCGGGTTTGTATTGCCGCGCCCAATGGGTCCGTTGCCTCGGAGTTAGCGCAGGCGCCGGTTTCTGTCTGGCAGGGCCGGAAGGCGAGGCTTGTACTGGAGTGGGGGGCAGGATCGATGAACGACAACACAAACGAGCGCAATTTCATCGAGCTCACGGCGGAGATCGTCTCGGCCTATGTGAGCAACAACACCGTGTCTTCCGGTGAAATACCGGCGCTGATCAACCAGGTACACGCGGCGCTGACAAGGGTGTCTGGAGCGCCGGGGGAAGCGCCGGCCGAACCGCTCAAGCCGGCGGTTTCGGTGAAGCGCTCCATCACCCCCGAGCACATCGTCTGCCTCGAGGACGGCAAGAAATTCAAGTCGCTCAAGCGTCACCTGCGCACCCAGTACAACATGACGCCCGAGCAGTACCGCGATAAGTGGAACCTGCCGCCGGATTATCCGATGGTCGCGCCCAATTATGCCGCCGCCCGCTCGCAACTCGCGAAGCAGATGGGGCTCGGCCAGCAGCGCCGCCGCCGCTCGCGCTGATCCGGATTTCTTTGTCCGTCGACGACCGGCCCTCGCGGAGCCGTAGTTACTATTTGGATCCGGCGCAGGCCCTCCCCGTAAGCCTGTGAATTTACTGGGAATAAAAACTTATCCACGCAGACTATTTTCCTGCCATCATGTAGGCATATGATCCTGCATGGAGGCCGCCGATGAGTCACGTCGAAGCGCCGGAAAGACACCCGCTGCCGTATCGGGCCGAGCACGCGAACGATTACGCGTGCATCTGCCGGCTGATGGAGGCCGCTATCGCGTCGGCTTTCGCAGTGCCGGTCGACGAATTGCGGGCGCGCTCGCGCCGCACGCAGACCGTCGCTTTCGCGCGCCAGAGCGGCATGTACCTCGCCCACGTGGTTTGGGGCCTGAATTACAGTGCGGCCGGCGTATTGTTTCACCGCGATCGCACCACGGCGGCCCATGCCTGTCAGGTGGTAGAGGACCGCCGCGACGATCCCGCCATCGACCGGGTGCTGCAACAACTGGAAAGCGTCTGTCGCGAATTCGCCAACGGTCCGCGAGAACGGCCCGAGGTGCGGTCATGAATGGCGTCATGGGCAAGAGGGGCCGCAAGGTCCGCGACAGGAGACGCGAAGAATCACGCGAAGCGGTGCCGAGCCATCCGGGAGCGCCCCGCCCACAGATCGATGAATTTCGCCGCCGGCACCTTGCGTTGGCGCAGCGGCAGATCGCGACCGCGCACGGCAGCGCCGGCGTCACCGTCGACGAAGCTGAAAGTCCTCTCGCCTGGCTTGCGCGCCGCCACGGTCGCGATGGCCGCGCCTTGATCGCGCCGCATCAATTGCAGGCCGGCGAACGGCTGCGCGCGGATTTCACCCGCGCCCATCTGATGCCGCGCACGACCTCGAACTGGTCGAGCCCGATCGCGGCCGGCCGCCGCGGCGCCGGTGGCGAACGCGCGGCGACCTTCACCGAAACCATGATCTTGGCGCGCCAGCGCGTGCATCGGGCGCTTGATGCTGCCGGCCCGGAGCTTGCCGGGTTGTTGCTCGACGTTTGTTGTTTTCTCAAGCGTCTGGAAGACATTGAGCGCGAACGCAGCTGGCCTGCGCGCTCGGCCAAGGTCGTGCTGCAGCTCGGGCTCGACCGGCTCGCGCGCCACTATGGCTATACGAGCGAGGCACGCGGGCGCGTGCACTCGAGCATTCAGGCGTGGTTGGCGGAGGACTCGGAGTATTCGGTCGACACTGAATGATCAGGCCGCCGGCGTAAGCGCGGCTTTGGCGTCTGTCTGGATGCGCTCGACCATGGCCCGCAAGCCGTTCGAGCGTTGCGGGGTCAGATTCTCGCGCAGGCCCAACCGATCGAACACCGCGAAGGCGTCGGTTGTCAGGATCTCGCGCGCGCCCTTGCCTGAAAATAGTGCGAACAGGATGGCGATCAGCCCGCGCACGATGTGGGCGTCACTGTCGCCATTGAACGTTAGCGTCGGACCGTCGGCGCCATCCGGCTTCACGTGGGTCACGAGCCAGACCTGACTCGCGCAACCGCGCACCTTGTTGGCTTCGGTATGCGCCTGCTCAGCCAACGGCGGCAGACCGCGGCCGAGCTCGATCACATAGCGGTAGCGGTCGTCCCACTCGTCGAGCAGTTCGAAATTCTCAATGATCTCGTCGATATCGGCCATGTCTCACGCGGTGCGAATATGACTGTCCGTTGCGTCCCCGATATATAGGCGCTTCGGGCCGATGGCCAAAGGAGAATGCCGGGCCCACGCCGGGTCCCGCGCGAGACGCAGAAAACTCACCTAAATCAGGCCGAGGGCCGCACCCGCGCCTGCCGCCGTGGCGGCAATGGAACCGGCTCGTGCCAAGGAGCCAGCAGGTCGGTCGTCGTCAGCGTGCCGTTGCCCGGCGCCGATACCGGCACGACCCTGGCAAGCTGGTTGTCGTTCGGGGCGGATTTGCCACGCAGGCTTCCCGTCACGAATTCGTAAAGCGTGCGGGCGCCCGCTTCGGCCTTGTGACCGAGCGCGACAGCCACCTTGCTGCCGACCTCGCACGCGGTCGGCTGACGCTCGCAGAAGCCACGTGCGTCCGACACCGCGGCGCTTGCCAGCGTCACCGCCTCGGCCGCATTGACCTGCGTCTCCGGCGAATGCGAGCCGCTGCTCGGCAGGAGCAGGCATACGACGCCAAGCCAGAACGCCATCCGCACCAAAAAGAACATGACCCTACCCGTTGTCATATTGTCCCCGCGGCTTTCCGCCGCCTTTGAACTAAACCCTAGCAGATAGGCCTGAAGCTGTCGTTGGCGATGTTCCGGTGATTTTTCTCAAAATCGATGCGAATACGCGACGAATTTTCGTCAAATTTGAACTACCCCAATTTGACTAAAATTTTAACAGCGCCGCGCGGCCCTTGAGTCGCGTCCGCGCAGTGCGCCGATGGTTACCGTGGCGGTAACGGCCTCGGTCTGGTGCGGCGGCCGCGCGCAAATGGCAACACAAATTTCACCATGACCGGCGAATGCCGGCCGCAAGGTTCCACATAAAGCGGTTACAAGCGGCTCGCGCGACCGCTGCTTTAGCGTTCGCTTAAGCCGCGCGGCGCTAGCATCCGGCCCAGAACAGGGGACGCGTCAGGGTGCGTCGGTAACGTGGGACAGGGACCCGTGAGTTTCCTCGCGCCGGTGTGGAGCTATGTCGATGCGTTGGTGCATCCGGCGGCACGCAAGGACGCATTGACGGCGGCGCGCCACCGCGCCTTCATCGCACCGCGCCTGCTCGGCAGCCTGATCGCGCTCGCGTGCTTTCCGGTTTATCTCGTCTTCCGCGGCGTGCCCAGCGCGCTCGAGATCGGGGTGTTCAGCTGGCTGGTGGCGCCGATCGTGATCGCCTACTACCTCTCGCGCACCGGTCGTTATGAAAGCGCCCATGTCCTTTCGTCGCTGGCGCTCACGGGACTGGTGGCGATAGTCGCCTGGCGCACCGGAGGCATCGCTTCGTTCGCGGCGATCTGGCTTGTGGTTGTGCCGCTGGAAGCCGCGCTCTCGGCCTCGCGCCGCGTGGTGGCGCTCGCTTCGACCTTCACGATTGCCGCCGCCGGCATGCTGTTGGTGCTGAGTGCGGTTCATTTGCTGCCACCGCCGACCGCGGCGGCTACGGAATGGGGCGCGCTTGCTGCACTCGGTATCATTTCCGCGGCTCTCTACGCCACTGGGCTCGCGCTCGGCGCCGAACAACTGGCACGGACCAGTTTCTGGTTGCTCTACGCCGAGGAGGACCGTTACCGCCTGCTTGCGCTTAACATGACCGACGTCATCACCCGCCACGGTCGCAACGGTGCAGTGTTATTCGTTTCGCCGGCTGCCGAGACGCTGTTCGGCGCATGTACAGGGGATCTGATGGGTCACGGACTGTTCGATCGCGTGCACGTCGCGGACCGTCCCGCCTATCTCACCGCACTTGCGGATGCCGCCGCCGCCGGCGAGGACCGCTCGGTGGAATTCCGCATCCGCCGCGACGTCGACGGCGCCACGTGCAGTCAGCAACATATCTGGGTGGAAATGCGCTGCCGGCAGCTCGATCGCGCCGCCGACGCCCCGCCGTCCCGCGAACGGGAAGTGGTCGCGGTCTTGCGCGACGTTACCGAGCGCAAGATCCAGGAAAAGGCACTCGACATCGCACGCGCGGAATCCGAGCGTGCCACTGCCGCCAAAGGTCAATTCCTCGCCACCATGAGCCACGAGCTGCGCACGCCGCTCAACGCCATCATCGGCTTCTCCGACATGCTGATCGACGAATCGCTGGTATTCGATGAAGCGCGGCGGCGCGAATACGCCAAACTGATTAACGAGTCGGGGCGTCATCTGCTCTCGGTGGTCAATGGCATTCTCGACATGTCGAAGATGGAAACCGGAAACTTCGAAATTACGCCGGAGCCGTTCGCGCCGCATGAGTCGATCGACGGTTGCTGTGAATTGCTGGCGCTCAAGGCGCAGGAATCGGGCGTCGCGCTCAAGACGCGCGTAGCGGGTCAACTGCCGGAAATTGTGGCGGACAAGCGCGCGCTCAACCAGATCCTGATTAACCTGATTTCCAACGCCATCAAGTTCACCCCGCGTGGCGGCACCGTCACGATCAGCGCGACCTGCGAGGCGGGCAAGTTCGTACTTGCGGTCGAGGACACCGGTGTCGGCATCGGTGCCGGCGATTTGAAGCGCCTGGGCGAGGCCTTTTTCCAGGCCCGCACGTCTTCTGACCGGCGGCATGACGGCACCGGCCTCGGCCTTTCCATCGTAAAGGGCCTGGTTGATTTGCATGGTGGTGATACTGACATCAGCAGCCGGGTGGGAGAGGGTACGCGCGTGACCGTGCGGCTGCCTATCGATTGCGAAGCGGGGCGGCGGCCGGTTGATCCGATCAAGCTTGTCAGCGAGCGCGCTAGCGAACTGGCGGCGGTTGCTCAAATTCAGGCGAACAAAACACAGGTCAAGAAAATTGCCTAGGCGTAAGAGTAGCAAGAGCAAGGCAGAAGCAGTCGCTGTCGAGCGTGGCGCTGGCGGCAAACTCGTCGCTGCGATCACCGCGCATCCGCGTGAGTTCGTCGCCATCGTGATGGCGACGGCGGCAACCGTCGTGATTTTCGTCAACGCCCTTTTTTTGCAGCATGGGCCGCATCCGGCGCCCATGTTCGTGACACGCCCGTGGATGCGCAGTGTGGCCTTGCCCCCGACCCGGACTACGATCCGGGGTTCTTCCGGTACCGCGACTGAAAACCCGGGTCAGCTCGTTGCCGAAATCCAGCAAGCGTTGAGCCGGAAGGGATTCTATGACGGCGCCATCGACGGCCTCTGGGGTGCCAGAACAGACAGCGCCGTACGCGATTTCCTGCAAGCCGCCGGCTCGAATGCCAGTGCGGAGGCCAGCGTAAGCCTGCTGAGCGCCATCAAGGCGTCGCCCGTGCGGGCAGGCCAGGCGGCCGCACCAGCCGCTAGCGATCCGATCGCGCGTTTGCTCGCGCCGCTTCGCGCGCCTGCCGTTCCGTCAAAGCTTGTCCTGGCAGTGCAGCGCGCTCTCTCGGATTTCGGCTACGGGCAGATCAAACCGACCGGCATCGTTGATTCCGAGACGCGTGAGGCGATCGAGAAGTTCGAACGCGAACACCGCCTGCCGGTAACCGGGCAGATGTCAGACGGACTGGTGCGCGAACTTGGCGCCATGACCGGCCGTCCGATGGAATAATTGGTTGGCGCACGGCCTCGTGCTACTCCACTTAAGTAGCGGATTTGAAGTCCGTTACATCATTTGCAGCGGTCTCGCAGACGGACTTCAAATCCAAAGACACACTGGAATCATAAAGTGCTGGTGTCATTTTCGAATCCGGAGTTCGCACGGAGCAAGCTGAACAGTCTGGCGATCTTCGGATTCGGGAAACTAGTGGTCCGATTCCGACATTTGCCTCCCGCTGCTGCAGGCTCCGGAGCAAATGTCGGAATCAAAGAACCACTAGCAACTATTTGATTCTAGTGGAGCTTTGAATTTGACATTTGATAAGTGGCCTGCTGCAAGTGGGTATCAAATGTCAAATTCGCTCCACTAGCGCGCGATGCGTCTGAAATCCGCCATCTGGGTCTCGGCCTATCTGCGCCGCTGCAACATCGAAGGCGCCTTCGCGGTCGTGCGCCGTCACGGCGCCGACGAGGCCGGTGCAATTTTCATCAAGGTTAGCCGTCTCGACGGTTCGGCGGTGCTTTTTGGGCCGGCATCGCAGACGGCTTTCGATGAAGACCAGCTTGCCGACCGTCTGTTCACCGCCGTGCTCGGCGGTGAAGCGCCTGTTCCTGAAGCTGATATCGAGACGCGCCTCACCAAGGAGATCAAATTCGATCCCGACCTCTGGATTCTCGAGGTCGAGGACCGCGGCGGCCGGCATTTCCTCGATCGCGTGGTGGGCTAGCGCTGGTATCTGGTGCCCGTGCGATGCACCGGGCGCTCGCTGGTGCCTGCTCGCGGGCCGCGATGGTGCGCCGGGGTCGCGCGCGCGCGGGCGTTTGAATTCTCGTCGTCCCAGTGGACCGGCGCGTGCCGCGGCCGCAGGCGTTCGCCTTTCTCCCGCCAGATCGCGACCATTCCATCCGCGGCGCGCCAGGTGATGTCGTCGAAAAGCCGCGCCAGGTCGAATACGCGCTCGACCGACTGGCCGATGACCGGATTGAGGAACAGGAGGATGCGCTGGAGCGCGTCGGCCTTCATGCCGAGCGCCTTGGCCGCCACCACGATGCCTTCGCCGGAAGGGTCTTGCGCGATGCGGGCGGCGAGGGCCAGGCCGATGCTCAGGCCCCGATCGAGCATGCGGGCGAATTCGGTCACGTTGCGCTCAAGGGCTGTGCTTTCCAGTCGACGGATGATGGCTTCAGCGGGTGGCGGCTGTTGTTGTGATGCCGGCGTGGCCACGACGTCGAGGTGGATCAGGATCAGGCGGCGCTCCTCTGCGGTGGCGGAGAAGAACAACTCGGTCAGTTCGTGGGTTGGCACGTTCGATGGGGGCGGAGCAACCTGCGTCTCCGGCGAGCGCGTGGACTTCGGCGCGCGCGGCGGGGCGGCGGCCGGTGTCGCGGGCAGCGCCGCCAGGCGTGCCAGCACTGCCTGGGGCGCCTTCGCATAGTTGCTGAGCCGCGCAGCCACCGCCCTGCGGGTCTGGTCGTCGACCGCGCCGATCAGGCCGAGCGCAAGCTCCACATACTGGGTTTCCTCTTCGGCGGTATGTGCCGGAACCTGCACGTACAGGTCGGTGATCACCCGCAGCAGCGTCGGACGGATGTCGACGCCGTCCCGGCAAGCGAGATCGACGAGACTGTCGAGTGGAGAATTGGCGGGAGGTTTCACCATGACGCGAACGCAGGACTGACAAAGGATGGTTCAGATTAGCCCGCCAGCGTTAGCGGACCGTTAACCTTGGAGCGCCTTTAATCGGTCAAGGCGCCGATCCGGCAGGTCCTAGGTAGTACGGCGTATCGCCGGGGCGGAAAGGGGACTGCAATGGGCGAAGTGATCCGATTTCCTGACGACGCGGGCACCATGCGCGGTGGTCGGTACATCGATGCCAGTTCGGAACCGGCGACAGTGATCATCCTTCCGGTGGTCCGTGTCGAACGCGATCCGGACGACACCAGTGCAGACCCGACCCCCGGCAGCAGTTCAGGCCGCCGGCGTCGCCGTCGGATGGCCCGCTGAAACAAACCGGAATTCCAATGCAGCATTCGTCGCCGCGATCGCGCGCAGGCACCGCCTGGCGGCTTATGCTGGTACTCGTGGGCGCGGCTCTGCTGGCCGGATGCGCGATCAGCGGTTCCGGGGGCGACTTCGGAGAAGTGCCGTCAACTCTGGTGCGCGATGACATTCATGACTGGGTCGGCCCCGAAGCGGCCGTCGAGCGCCACACCAGACCCTCAGACTTCCCGTTGACCGATGACGAGCGCCAATTGCGCGATCTCGCCTATCCCCTGATCGAGCCGCCTTACCGCCGCAAGAAGCTTGATTCCGTGTTCGGCGAGTATGGCGCGCATAAATCGTTCAAGGAGGCCGCCGCCGATCGGACAGCCTATTTCAACGTTCTGATGGCGGCCGACGACCGCTCGTCCTCCACGCCTTACGCGAAACTGCTTGAGGACATCCGTAACGATGAGGCACGGCTGCCGGCATTCTTCGAGACCGCCACGCGGGTGGTCGACATGGATGCCAAGCGGCGGGAAAGCCTGCGCTACATCACCGACCTGCCGCAATCCGAGCGCGACAACGCGTTGCGTCGTGTGCGCGAGAACGCTGCGATCATCTCACTGGTTTCAACCAGATTGAGGCAGCGTGCCGCATCCTATCGCTACGCGCTGGAGCAACTCGTGGTCAGAACGCCGTCGCCGGAGGCAGCGGTCGCCGAACGCGCGCTCAATCGGTTGAAGACGGACATTGTGCGCTACAACAGGGCGCCGACCCCGACCTGGGTGCGCCAGAACAGCCTCGCTGCCAGCAACTGATCAGCCCGGCGGCGTCTCACCGGTCCAGCGTATGCACCTGGCGGCGTCAACGCTTGCTCTTGCCATCGGCATCATGCCCGGTTCCGGCGCCAGCGCACGGAAAGCGATCAGGCCGGTCGGGGTCGGTGATTCTACAATCAGCCGGTCGGCTGCGGTGATGTTCTCGTCTTCCGGTATCTCGCTGTGCTGCTCGACCGTCATCAAATCGAGCTGGATGTTCCTGCGGCCGGCGGCCCGGTCGTTGATCGCGTAATAGGCAATATCGCGGCGCGTATAGAACGACACAGACGTATAGGCGAGACTCACCGGAACGGTGACTCGCAACGGCCCCTGGCTCAGATCGTAGCGGCATATGGCGTTGGCGAAAGCCGGATCCATAAACGGCATCAGCGCATTTTCAGGCGTCGGCGCCGGCAAGGAGACTACGGTGTTGACGGGCGCGATCGGCTCCAGCCGTGCGTAGGCGTCCTGCGTGGCCGTGCGCGGCAGAACAATGATGGTGCCGAGGTGCACGATGCCGCCGAGCAGCGCGCCGCCGAGCAGCAGAAGCAGCCAGCGCATCATGGGCAGCTCCTGATGTTGACCGCAGGCATGGGGATTTCGCGGCCCTGCTTGGTGGAGACGCCGACCGGGGTGTCGTAGAAGCGCATGGCCAGGATGTAGTGTTCGATGCCGCCGGTCGGCAGCCAGTTGCCCGGGTTGGCCCGTGGTGCGACCACGATGTCGAAGTGACCGTCGGCGCTGCGGACGATTTCTTCACTGGTGAAGCCATGGCGCTGGACCGTATTCGCCACCAGGTTGCCCTGGATGTTGTAAAGCGTCAGGGTCCAGTATCGCGCTGCAGGCGTGATCCCGGACAATACGACGTCACAACGGCCATCGAGCGGCCGGTTGCTGTCATCGGTCCTGACGAGGAAGGTCAGTCCATCGCCAAGGGCGAGCGGCAGGCGGCCGGTGCGTGCGATCGATGCGCGCGCATAGGGGTCGGCGTCGAGGGTGCCGGTCTTCGGCTGCGCGCGCCAGCTGCCGATGGTCAGCACGCCGAACGTGGTGCCGCGGGTAAGGGCGAGATAGGTCGCGCCGAGACCGACAACCGCAGCGATGACAAGGGCAAACAGCGTTCCGAGAAGCAGCCGCACGTTCGATCCGCTGGCAGTGAAAGAGATGTGATTCGCAAGGGGGAGAGTACGCCGCCGGCCGGTCTGCGGCTAATGGTCAGTTCCGGTCGAGCGCCCGCCCCTCCAGCGCCGCCGCCACGGCATCGGTTTTTTGCGGGGTCCTGGCCTGTTTTTCCTTCTCCGCCGAGAGGCTGGACGGCAGCGGCGGCATGGCGCGGTTGGCGTTGATCATCAAGCGCTCGATCTCGGCCAGAATCTCGGCGCCGCGCTTGCTCAGCGTGATCGGACGCGGCGGTGGCGAGAAGGCGCCGGGCTTCTTGTCGGCGGCGAAAGCGGGCTGCTGACGTTCCGGTGGTTCGGGGATGCCCGGCAGTTGTCTGATCTCGATGCCCTGGTGGGCATAGTTCATGATGGAATGCCAGGTCATCGCCGGCAGCGACCCGCCGGTCATGCGGTTGGTCGAGGTGTAGTCGTCATTGCCGAACCAGACACCGCAGACGAAGTTGCCTGTGTAGCCCATGAACCAGGCGTCGCGGTAGGCGTTGGTGGTGCCGGTCTTGCCGGCGGCCGCAATGCCGTTGAGGCGGGCGCGGCGGCCGGTGCCGCGTTCGACCACGCTGTTCATCATCTCGACCATGCCGCGGGCGGTCCGTTCCGACAAAACCCGTTTCGGTTTCGGACCGTCCTGATCCCAGCGCCAGATCACCTTGCCACCGCCGGTGCGCAGGTCGAGGATCGCGTGCGGTGTCACCTTCATGCCGAGATTGGGGAAGGTGCCATAAGCGCCGGTATGGTCGACGAGGTGCACCGCGTCAGCGCCGATCGGCAGCGACGGCGTGTCGGGCAGCGGCGTGGTGATGCCCATGTTGTGCGCGGTCTTGATAATCGCTGCGCGTCCGCGTCTCGCATTGCCGTCGCCGATCATGACGGAGAGTCGTACTGCGACCGTGTTGATCGAGTGCGTCAGCGCCGTGATCAGCGGCATGGCGCCGCGATAGCTGCGGCTGTAGTTGTGCGGGCACCAGTTGCCGAGACAGATCGGCGCGTCGACGACGATCGAGCTCGGCTTCAGGCCATGTTCCAGTGCGGTCGCGTAGACGTAGGGTTTGAAGGACGAGCCTGGCTGGCGCATCGAGTCGGTGGCGCGGTTGAACTGGCTGGCGCCGTAATCACGCCCGCCGACCATGGCCCGCACGGCGCCATTGACCTCCATCAGCACCGCGGCGGCCTGATGAGCGTTGTATTGCTGGCCGTATTGCCGCAGCGAGCTTTCGACGGCGTCGGCGGCGGCTTTCTGCAGGTTGGGGTCGAGCGCAGTCCGCACCACGAACACCCGCTCGGTGACCGTCTTCGGAAATGTGTCGACCAGCTTCTTCACCTGGTCGAACGCCCAATCGAGATAATAATTCGGCGCCTGATCGTCCTTGCGATCTACCGGAGTTGCGGGGTGGAGGCGGGCGCCGAACACCTGGCCCTCGGTCATGAAGCCGGCCTCGACCAGGTTGTCGAGCACGACGTTGGCGCGCCCGCGCGCCGCCGGCAGGTTGACGTTGGGCGAGAACTTGGTCGGCGCCTTGAACAGCCCGGCGAGCATGGCCGCTTCCGGCAGGTCGACGTCGCGCGCCGACTTGTTGAAGTAGTAGTGCGCCGCCGCGTCGACGCCGAAGGCGCCGCCGCCCATGTAGGCGCGGTCGAGATAGAGCTTCAGGATCTCGTTCTTGGTCAGGTGGGTCTCCAGCCACAGCGCCAGGAACGCCTCGTTGATCTTGCGGTCGAGCGTGCGCTCGTTCGACAGGAACAGGTTCTTGGCGAGCTGCTGGGTGATGGTGGAGCCGCCCTGCACGACGCCGCCGGCGCGCGCGTTGGTGACGAGCGCGCGCGCGGTGCCGCCGATGTCGACGCCGAAGTGGTCGTAGAAGCGCCGGTCCTCGGTCGCCAGCACCGCCTTGATCAGGTGGTCGGGCATCTGGTCGAGCTCGACCGAGTTGTTGTGGCGGATGCCGCGGCCGCCGATCTCGTTGCCGTAGCGGTCGAGGAAGGTGACGGCGAGCTCCGACTTCTTCAGCCAGTTCGAATCGGCGGTGTCGCGGAAGGCCGCGGTGGCCAGCGCCATCATCAGGATGAGACCGAAGGTGCCGACGGTGAGGCCCTCGGAGAGAAGCTCGCTCAGGCCGCGCCGCCAGCCGGCGACGTGGAAGCGGTCCATGAAGGTGGAGAAGCGCTGCCAGGCCTCGCGCAGCGCCACGAAGCCGCGGAACAGGCTGAAGTCGATCCAGCTGTCGACCCCGAGCAGCGTGCGCCGCACGTCGGGCTTCCAGTCCTCCGGGAACAGGTCGCGCAAGGCTTTGATCTCGTTTGACT
Organism: uncultured Pseudomonadota bacterium; assembly: GCA_963773715.1. Taxonomy (GTDB): domain Bacteria; phylum Pseudomonadota; class Alphaproteobacteria; order Rhizobiales; family Xanthobacteraceae; genus Pseudolabrys. The sequence continues at coordinate 848,350 of CAVZCM010000004.1, forward strand.
TTATGCGGCCCGTGCGGCGGGAAGCGGCCGCGCGCCGGTTGCCACGTGTTTTAGCCGTTTTGCCGCGCCGGCGCCACGGCGCAGGAAGCGGTTAATGCGGCCAAGGTGAATGGAAAATGCGGGGAAATGGCGGCGGTTCCGCGCGGTTTTGGCGCGGGCGGCGCCATCGTCGTTCCCTCCCTTGCGGGAAGGGTTGGGGAGGGGCGCTACGGGCACCTCGATTTGCGGGCGAGTCGGACAAACGTCGGAGAAATCACTTCGGTCGTCTCTTGCTGGCGCGAAGCGCAGCGCAGTGCCGCAGCCCTGCGCGGGCTGCGACACGGCGCTTCGTTGCGGTTGGCCCTCAATCACCAGACCGCTAAGCTCATCGGCTCGAGACGCGTAGGAGCCACGCAGTTGCGGTTGGCCCTCAATCACCAGACCGCTAAGCTCTGCGCGCCCCATGTCCGTCGTTTCAATTGAGTTGCGGTTGGCCCTCAATCACCAGACCGCTAAGCTGTAAGCGCGTGCGATAATGCGCCGGCAAGTTGCGGTTGGCCCTCAATCACCAGACCGCTAAGCTGGGCGCAGCGACGTTATGGCGAATACATGTTGCGGAGGCCCTCACGCCAGACCGCTAAGCTTGTCCAAATCGGCCAACTCCCAAGGGTTGCGGTTGGCCCTCAATCACCAGACCGCTAAGCTTCAGCGCTCGGGGCGGCGGCGAGGTCGAGTTGCGGTTGGCCCTCAATCACCAGACCGCTAAGCTCCGACGCGCAGGGCGCTTGCGGCTGTTGGTTGCGGTTGGCCCTCAATCACCAGACCGCTAAGCTGAGCCGGTCAGCGCAGTCAAGGTCGATAGGGTTGCGGTTGGCCCTCAATCACCAGACCGCTAAGCTACGATCGAATCGCGCGCAGTCGGCGCAATCGGTTGCGGTTGGCCCTCAATCACCAGACCGCTAAGCTTCGCGGTGCGACAAGGCGCAGTCGATACAGTTGCGGTTGGCCCTCAATCACCAGACCGCTAAGCTACTCCGCCTTCAGCTGCCCCGTGGCCGTACGTTGCGGTTGGCCCTCAATCACCAGACCGCTAAACTGCTTACCCGATAACCCTCAAGGCCCTGAAAACAGGGCCTTTTTTTCTCGACTCCGCATGCCGAAAATCCACGCCGCATGTCAGAACAAGGCGAACTGCTCGGGATTCTCTGGGGTTCCGTTCACGGTTTCGTCCCCGAAAGGTTCGTATGTTCTCGTACTGCTTGTCCGTGATGGCCATGATGTGGACCTTGCCGGCGCTCGGCATGGCCTGCTCGATCTTGCGCTCGTAGGATTCCGCCTGCTCCTTGCCGGCGCAAAAGCGCAGATAGACCGAATATTGCGTCATTTCGAACCCGAGGTCGAGCAGGTTGAGCCGAAAGCGGGTTGCCGCCTTGCGCTCCTTTTTGGTCCCGACCGGCAGATCGAACAAGACGACGAGCCACATGATTCGATATCCCGATAGTGCCGGCGGCTGCCCGTTCGGCTTTGTCGCCATGCTGTCAGAATCCGAGCGGCAAGCCGGGCCGCGGCAAGACGAGGCGGTCGGCTTCTCCCGCACAAGCGCGCGCGAGCGAATTCGCCAATCGCTCCAGACAGGTCATGACCGGGCTGATGCCTTCTTCCGCCGGCAAATCGATCACCATGATGCGGGCCAAGGCGGTTTTCGCCTCGGTCGTGACCTCGGTGATGCCTTCGCCCTTGAGGCGGTGGACTTCACGATCCACCAGCGGGCGGAACGGCTCCATCAGGTCGTCTACCAGAACGAGCGCATTTCCCCGGTTGGAATGCATCAGGCCGAGGCTCGGATGCAGCCCGGCGGCCATGACCGCACGCGCCGTCCCGGCCCGCAGCACCGCATAGCCGTAGTTGAGAAGGCCGTTTAATCCGTCACCGTCGGTATCCCGACGGAAATCGGGGCCCAAGAGCAGAGGCCAATAGCGACGCGCCGCTTCGGCTTCGACATTGTCCGGATCGCCGGAGCGGACCTTGCGCGCCAGCAGCCGGAAACCGCCGGCCTCCGCGCCGGCCGCGGCGAGCGTGGCGCCTTGCGCGAGAATTTTCGCCTGCACGATCTGTTGCCACAGCCGCTTTTTCAACGCGGCCGGGGCCTTGGCCTGATCGCTCATGCGCCCCGCCTGGGCATGGTGGCCATCGACCGGCCAGACCAATGCGGCCGGCCGATGATTGGGGCCGCACAAGACGACGGGCACGCCTCGGGTCGCGAGTGTCACAAGCAGATTGTTGGAATAGGTCAGTCCATGCGCATTCGCGACGACCGCTGCCAAATCATCAAGCGGCACGCGGCCAACCTCAGCGCCTTTCTCGGCGATGGTCAGAAATCCGCGATCGACAGCAAGGTGTCGCCCGTCCGTTGCGACTTCGACCACGCGCCCGACCATTGCCGTTTCCCAATCGGTTCGGCACTCAACCTGAAATGACGGGATTGTCGCGACTGACGCGGTACGCGCAACGGCAGGGTCAGGTCTTGGTTAACGGCCTCGGCTGCACACGCCAGACGCGGCCAAGTTCGTCGATGCGGATGGGCGTGGATCCATTTTCTTCAAGGCGCCGTAGGAGGCCATGAGCCAGCGGAATGGATCGATGTCATTGTCGGTTGCGTGACGGCGGTCGAGATTGCCCGTTTCGTTATGCGGGGCCAACTTGAAACGTCCCGCCGCTGCGTCGAGACGGTGCACGACCATGATCTTCGATTGCCCCTCGTGGTTGAGACGCAGCAAGTCGCCTTGTGTACCCGCATGACGAAGCTTTGCTTCCGGCAACTCTCTACGCCAGCGTGGCGCGTGCGCTGACTGGTTGGCGTCGAACCGACGCACCGCCTCGCCGCCCCATTTGCCTTTATCGTTCTCGTAAATATCGACGCAGAAATTCTTCGCCCGCGCTGAATAGGCCTTGTAGACGGCACCGTTACGCTTATCGCGAACCGGCACCGGATAATCCGGCTTCTCCGGCTTGACAGGCGTACCCGCCGAGGCCATGTTTGATATGCGGATCGCGTACGTGTCCCAGAATGTCCTTCAAGGCATCGGCAAGCGCCGTCGTCGTCTTCGCGCCGTAGACATGCTCCCGCACCATGTCGCGCAGGCGGCGGTCGCGGATCTCGCTGCGATCTCGTTCTCGTTGAGGCTTTCGATCGGCTTGCGATAGACAAGGTTGCCAGCGTCTTGTCGTCCAGCTCCTCTGGCGAAACCGTAGGCGGTATCTTCGTGCAGCTTGCCCTGATAGCCGTGGTCCGGCTTGTGCGAAACGACCATGCTGTTGAGGCGCGGCTTGAGGTCATCGCGCAGCGCTTCCCACGGGTGGGTCATTACGATTTTGTCGCGTTCGTCGTCGTAGGCGTCGCCATGCTGTCCAACAAGCGAGCGGTCGGTCAGACCGGCCACGGGAGATCGATCGCATGATGACGGTGATCGGCGCCGGTTCTTGCACGCCGGAAAACTCCATGTCGTCCGTTGCCGCAATGAAGTCTTCATCCTTGTCCTGCACCCCGCATAATTGTGATCGGGTAAAAGCGCGTTGAGGCCCCACTTGCCACGGATAATGCTCGGTCGAGACGGCCGGGCACGACCCAGATTTAGATAAGGATCGGATACCGCGCCAGATAGTGTTGCGCGACGGCGCGGCGAGCCAACCCGTTTCGTTGACCTGGCGGCCGATGAACCCGCCCATCTTGTCAAACCTTTCCAACGCGTCCGGATCGAAGCGCCAGCGCTTGTTCGCGGCAGGTTGGTCGCGCGTGAGGCGATCGCGTTCCAACGATAGGGATGGCCATCAATTGTGGGATTCGACCCAAAGGCTTGAACGGAGATGCTTGCCCTTGTGCCGATTGGCGTAGCGAGCAGACGATCTTGTTCGCCGCACTGTCGTCGAGGCTGACGCTTGAACGGGAGAAGATGGTCGATATCCACCTCCTCGGACACGCAGCTTGCGATGCTGATCTGCTCGCCGGTATACGGGCACTTGCGGACAAGCGGATCGCCAGGTTCGTTCTTCCCACAGCCGCATCTTGAGAAGGTTGCGCAGATTGTCATGGATGGCCAAGTCGGCCAGTTCCTTCCTTCGTTGTTCTTTTCCTTTGATTTATCGCTACTGTTCACGCTTGATGTCCACCTTTTCCTTCGGAGAATGCTTCACGCGCGGGTGAACTCAGCTGCGATTTCGCTTGGGGGGCCGAACTGGCGGATGCCCTCGTTGACGATCCGGCGCAGTTGGCCAAGACCGATATGAACGGTCGTCCTGCATCTCAAACTGCCGACCACGGGGATGAACACCATAGGAAAGTGGATATCTCCGCACTGGGCACGCACCGCATCCCGCTGCGCCCGGGCGAAGACAGGCTCCATCGCCCTCATCGAACAGAACGGCTTCGCCCCCGCCGGTCTGCTACTCCATCCCCGGCCTATGGGCAAAATCGCTCTCCGCCCTCCTCATCCCCCGCGCGCTTGCCGCGCGGATGGGCTGACGATTGTTGAGTGAGGGGGAAAATGAGAGACGAGTGAGCGGGCGGTTAGCGGCGCGGGCGTGGCGCGCCGGATGTCCGCCTGCGCGGACAAGGAAAGTTGTCAATGGAATAGGGGACACGAGTAACTGTCCCCTATTCCACTCCCCCACGGTCTCGTCGACGTGACGCCATCATAGGCAATGATAGCGCACCCCGTGCCGACCGCATGACCACTCCGGCAAATATCTGGCCGCGTTGTGGCGGAAACGCCGCCATCCATGGGTCATTCGTCATGTGATATACACCA
>CAVZCM010000005.1:0-107389 GCA_963773715.1 uncultured Pseudomonadota bacterium
TCCCCGCCGATTGGGAAACCCGGCACAAGGCGTTCCGCCAGTTGCTTGCCGCCGACCGGCGCGCACGCCTGACCTACCGGCGTGGCGTGGACAACGCCTACGAGCCGGTGCGCAACGCGATCCGGACGATCGAGGCCCTGGGAGCGCTCGAGGCGCTGAAACCGGAGTTGGAGGACCTGCGCGGGGCCATCAACAGCCAGACGCCGGAGAAGGCCGCCGATACCATTCAGGCCACGCTCACCACGATCGGCACGATCCCCGGCGCCAACGACATTCGCTCCGAACTCTACAAGGCGCGCCGCGCCCTGACCGGCAGGACGCCGGACAAGGACGAAGCACTCAAGGCACTCGACAAAACCATGGAAATCTACGGCCGGGAGTTCGCCTGGCGAAAAAAAGCATGGCAGGACGTATTGCCGGGGCTGAAGCGTTATGAAGAAGCGATCCGCAATACGATCGGCCTGCGCAGGCAGGAGAAGCTGCCGCAAGACATCGTGCCGGAAATTGCCACGTGTACCGCGCTTCCCCGCGATATCTCGCTGTACTTCTGATGCCGGATCGATGGCCTTCCCCGGTGACGGTAAGATCGGCGGACCAGGGCGCTAGGCTTCGATGACGATCTTGGGGGCGGCGCGACCGGCGGCTGGCCCGCTGACCAGTTGATCGCGCACCCGGGTGGCGATGTCGCGGTAGATGCGGGCGTGCTCGCCCTCCGGCTCGGTAGCAACCACTGGCAGACCGGAATCCGACTTCTCCCGGATGGTCATGTGCAGCGGGATCTCGCCGAGGAACGGCACGCCAAGCCGATCGGCTTCCTGATGCGCGCCGCCATGGCCGAAGATGTCCGAGCGCTCACCGCACTTCGGGCACAGGAAATAGCTCATGTTCTCGATCACACCGAGTACCGGCACGTTGACGCGCTTGAACATGGCGATGCCGCGCCGCGCGTCGACCAGCGCCAGGTCCTGCGGCGTGGAGACGATCACCGCGCCTTTCAGCGGCACCTGCTGCGCCATGGTGAGCTGCGCGTCGCCGGTGCCGGGCGGCATGTCGACCACCATGACGTCGAGCTTGCCCCACTCCACCTCGCGCAGCATCTGGGTGATCGCCGACATCACCATCGGTCCGCGCCAGATCATCGGCGTCTCTTCGTCGATCAGGAAGCCGATCGACATGACGGTCAGGCCGTAACGGCTGATCGGTTTCAGCCGGTTGCCGCCGACGGTCTGCGGCTTCTCCTTGATGGCGAGCAACTTGGGCAGCGAGGGGCCGTAGATGTCGGCGTCGAGAATGCCGACCTTGAGGCCGAGATCACGCAGGCCCAGCGCCAGGTTGACCGCGGTGGTCGACTTCCCGACCCCGCCCTTGCCGGAGGCGACCGCGATCACCGCCTCGACACCGGGAACGCCGGCCGGAACATTGTCGGCCGGATGGGCGCCGCGCTGCGGCGCGCGCTCCTGCACCCGGCTGTTGCGGCGGCCGCTGGCCGGAGGCGCCGGCAGCCCGCTCGGCCGTCAACGCTACCATGGCCGACTGCACGCCGGGCACGGCCTTCACGGCGAGGTCCGCCGCCGCCCGTACCGGTTCCCACTGCTGCACGGCGGCGGCATCGACGCTGATCGAGAAGAACACCTTGCCGTCGTCGGTCACGACGACGTCCGAGCAGCACGCCGGCCTGCGGCAACGCCATGCCGGCCGGCGTCGTCACCTTCGCCAGCGCCGCCAGAATCTGTTCCTTCGTGACCGCCATATCATCCATCCTCGAATTTCGGGCCGCCACCATAGGGACCGTGTCGCCAGCGTCAATGCGGGCGCGACGGGCCCGAAAAAGGGGTGGTTGACGCGCCCGCCATCACGGGTGACCTATTGCACATAGGGAGTGGCAGTAAGCCAGCCAAGGCACCAACCGATTTTCATAGGGAGAAGGACGATGGCGAAGGTGGCGTTTCTGGGCCTGGGTGTCATGGGGTACCCCATGGCCGGACACCTCAAGAACAAGGGCGGTCACGACGTCACCGTCTATAACCGCACTGCCACCAAGGCCGAGAAATGGGTGAAGGAATTTGGCGGCAAGTCCGCGCCAACTCCAAAGGCCGCAGCGCAAGGCCAGGATTTCGTCATGGCATGTGTCGGCAATGACAACGATCTGCGCCAGGTCGCGTTGGGACCGGACGGCGCCTTCCAGACCATGGGCAAGGGCACCATCTTTGTCGACCACACCACGGCCTCGGCCGAGATCGCGCGCGAACTCGTGCGGCGGCGAAGAAGTCCGGTTTCGATTTCATCGACGCACCGGTGTCGGGTGGCCAGGCGGGCGCCGAAAACGGGCGTTCTGACGGTCATGTGCGGCGGCGACACCGGCCCCTTTGGCAAGGCCGAGAAGGTGATCGCAGCCTATGCCCGCGCCTGCAACCTGATCGGCGATCCCGGCGCCGGGCAGCTCTGCAAGATGGTCAACCAGATCTGCATTGCCGGCCTGGTACAGGGCCTGTCGGAGGGCCTGCATTTCGCCAAAAGCGCCAATCTCGACGTCGAGAAAGTGATCGCCACCATTTCGAAGGGTGCGGCGCAATCCTGGCAAATGGAAAACCGCTACAAGACCATGGCCGCCGGCAAGTTCGACTTCGGCTTCGCCATCGAATGGATGCGCAAGGATCTCGGCATCTGCCTCGGCGAGGCGCGCAACAACGGTGCGCACCTGCCGGTTACGGCGCTGGTCGATCAATTCTATTCTGAACTGCAGGCCATGGGCGGAAACCGCTGGGACACCTCGAGCCTGATCGCTCTCCTGGAGCGGAAGTAGGACCGGCTAGAATTCGAATTCGAGGCCGTCAGCGGCGACCAGTATGCCGGCGGCCTCGATTTCTTCGAGCCGCGCCAGCACAGTCGGGTTCATGTGCGTTACCATCAGTCGGCGTGCGCCAAGCTCATCGCGTCTGGTCTTGAGAATCTCCCAGGTCATGTGACCGGAGATCCTGGTGCCTTCGTAGGCATAACACTCACAGATGAAGAGATCGGCCTCACGCGCGATCGGCAACAGCGCCTCGGTCCATTCGGTGTCACCGGAATAGGCAAACACCTTCTCGCCATCCGACATACGCAGCGCGGTCGAAGGCGCGCCCGACTGATGGATGACCTCGGCCGTCATGATTGAGTGCCCGAGCATATCTGTTTCAACACCGACAGGAATTTCCTGAACCGACCAGGGAAAGCGCCATTTCGATCCGGTTGACCTGGGGAAGAACACTTCCAGCAACGCGTCGAGCCGGGCGCGGGTGCCCGGCGGCCCGGCAATCAGCAACGGCGCCTCCCGCCGCGCCAGGAACTGGCTGTCGAGCAGCAGGAACGGCAGGCCGCCGAAATGATCGCCGTGCAGGTGCGAGAGAATAACGCCTTCGATCCGGTTGGGATGGAGACCAAGCCCCTTCAGCGCCGGCGGCGCCGAAGCGCCGCAATCCACGAGCAGCGTGGCCTTGCCGGTTTCCAGCCAGAAGCACGTGTTGCCGCGGCCGCCGGAGCCGAAAGCGTCGCCTGAGCCGACAATCGTGACCTTCATGCGTCCCTACGCCTTGGCGCCTGGCCTCGCCGACACCGCGTCACGCCAGCGCTGCAAATTACCGAGGCCCTCGGGTACGGCAACGCGCGCCGGCTTCATGAAATCGATAGCGCAGATCGCCGTGATATCGGCCACCGTGTATTGGGCGCCGGCGATGAATTCATTATCCTCAAGCTGGTTGTCGAGAATTCTCAAAAAATCGGCAATGCGCGGCTTGTTCGCTTCCGCCCACGCCGCCACTTGCGGCACTTCCAGATCTTTCATGGCCGTATGGGTGTGGCGGAAGACGTGTGCCACCGGGAAGAACAGGTTGAGCTCGCAGCGCCGGTTCCACATCTCCACCAGCGCGATCCCCTTCGCGCCGGTCCCGAACAGCGGCGGCTCCGGATGCAGAACCTCGAAATAACGGCAGATGGCAATAGATTCCGTGATGATGGTGCCGTCGTCCAGCACCAGCGCCGGCATGCGCTGCAACGGATTGACCGCGGCGTACTCCGGGGTCAGATGCTCTTTGGCGCCGATGTCGACCTGCTCGGTCGGCACGGTAATACCCTTTTCGGCCAGAAAGATACGAGCCCGGCGCGGATTTGGCGCCGTCTTGCTGTCGTACAGCTTCATTCCCTACCCCTTGCGCGCGGTTCTATCCCTTTACCTTCAACCGAGCATGGCGGCCGCCACCTGTCAAAGGCCCGGTAACGATCCGTTAACCGGAGACATTAGCCACCCCTTAAGCTTGCTCTTAAGGATTTTGGGGGAAGTTGGGGACGCGCTTTTTCAGCATTGCAGTATCCGTTCCATGCCGGTCCCTGGCGAACAGCCCGATCTTGCAGCCATCCCCTCGATAAAGTCGCCCGTCAAACGGCGGCTTGCTTCACAGTATGTGCGGGATGCGCGCGACCGGTTGACGTCGTCGAGCGGGACGCGCCCGGTCTTCGATTACGAGCTGCTGCGGCAATACGCCCAGAATCGCCTGTCCGCATCGCTCGTCATACTGCTGCTGGTGGCGACCGTCGGCTTCCTGTCCAGCCTGTGGACCGGCGCCGTCGCGGCGGGGGCCTGGACAGCCTCGGTCCTGGTCATCCATGCGGTCATCGTCACCAAGTGCCGCCAGTTCCTCGATCTGCCGGCGGCCGAGGTGTCCTACCGCACCTGGCGCATGCGGTTCATTCTGCTCGACCTGTTCTACGGTCTGGCGTGGATGTTCATCCTGATCCATCCGATCGGGGTCGACGAGAGCTCCAACACCTTCATGCTGTTCGTGATGCTGCTGGTGGTGGCGGTCTCCAGCATGCTGGCCTCAAGCCTGCCGATTGCAGTCTTCGCCGCCACCTTTCCTGTCACCGCGGCCATCGCCCTGGATTTCGCGCTGCAAGGCTCGCTGCGCAACTACATCCTCGCCGGCATGGCGGTCGCGGCGCAGGGCTACTTTGCCGCCCTTGCCTACCGTCTCTATTCGACGACGCTGGCCACTCTGGAAGCCCGCGCCGAAAAAGACGCGCTGATCGGCGAACTCGAACAGGCCAAGGCGATTTCCGAAGAAGCACGCCGGCGCGCGGAAGCCGCCAACATCTCCAAGTCGCGCTTCCTCGCCCAGATGAGCCACGAATTGCGCACGCCGCTCAACGCCATTCTCGGCTTTTCCGAAGTGATGAAGTCGGAAGTGTTCGGCGAGCATTCGGTGCCGGCCTACAAGGAATACTCTGCCGACATCCACAATTCGGGCGTCCATCTGCTCGGTCTGATCAACGAAATTCTCGATCTGTCACGCATCGAGGCCGGCCGATACGAGCTCAACGAGGAATCGATCTCGCTCGCCGGCGTCACCGAAGACTGCCACCATCTGCTCAAGCTTCGCGCCACCAACCGCGGCATCACCATCCACGAAATGTTCGAGCCCGATCTGCCAAGACTATGGGCGGACGAGCGCGCGGTGCGCCAAGTCTGCCTCAATCTCCTGTCCAACGCGATCAAGTTCACCCCGCAGGGCGGCGAAATCTGGCTCAAGGTTGGCTGGACCGCGTCCGGTGGCCAGTACCTGGGCGTGCAGGACACCGGTCCTGGCATTCCGGAAGATGAAATCCCGGTCGTGCTCGCCTCCTTCGGGCAGGGCTCGAATTCCATCAAATCGGCCGAACAGGGCGCCGGCCTCGGCCTGCCCATCGCCAAGAGCCTGATCGATTTGCATGGTGGTACGTTCAATCTGAAGTCCAAGTTGCGCATCGGAACCGAAGTGGTCGTCACGTTCCCGCCAGAACGCGTGGTGGCGGCGATGGCCCCGGTCACCACCGTGCAGGCCCCCTCGATCGCTCCCGGAGAACCCGTCCTCTCGCCCGAGGAAAGGGAGCGGCTGAGCCGGCGGCCCCTGTTCCGGGCGGGCACCTGAGGGTCGGCGGTTGCGACCAATCGCCCTGATTGCCTTCGGGCCGCCCGGGCTTATGTTCGGGCTTCGCGCCGCACGCCCTCGCTTGAGTCTGCCTGATGATCGAGTCCCCTTGCATCAAAGCCTGCACCCTTGATGCCCGCGCGTCCCTGTGCCTCGGCTGCGGCCGCACGGTCGCGGAGATCGCGGGCTGGAGCAACATGAGTCCGGACGAGCGCCGCGGCGTCATGGCCGAATTGCCGGCGCGGCTTGCCGCCCACAGCCTAACCGCATGCGCCGCCTCAGGATGACGCCGTGAGCCGCCGACTGACCTGGTCCCTGGTGATCGGCATGGCGCTCTCGCTCGCTGTGTTGATCGCGACCTCCGATTCCGACCCGATCAACAATCTGCTGGACCACGATGTCGGCTCGCTGATCGTGAAAGGGGCCCTGCTCGTCTTCGTCGGCGGGCTGCTGCTGACCCTGTTCCGCCACCGGTTGGCGAAAGCGGTGGAAGCTTTGGCCTTCTGGACGGTCGTCGTCCTGCTGCTGGTGATCGGCTACAGTTATCGCTTCGAATTGCGCAACGTGGCCGACCGCGTCATTGCCGAACTGATGCCGGGCCACGTCGCCGGCCATGGTCGTACCGTCGAGGTCGTGCGCCGGACGACCGGCGATTTCGCGGTCAACGTCCATATCAACGGCGCGCGCATACCGATGGTACTCGACACCGGAGCAAGCTCGATCGTGCTGACGCTGGAAGCCGCCAGGGCGGCGCATCTGCCCCTCGAAGTGCTCAGTTACACGGTGACTGTCGAGACCGCCAACGGCCATACCCGCGCGGCGCCGGTCACGCTCGACAAAGTGGCGGTCGGCGGACTGGTGGAACGCAACGTCCCCGCGCTGGTGGTGAAACACGGCCAGCTCAAGAACAATCTGCTCGGCATGACCTTTCTGAACCGGCTGGCAAGCTGGGAAGTGCAGGGCGACCGGTTGTCAATGCGCGGCACGACCCGGTGAAACACGGCTAGAACAGGCTGATCAGAAAGCGCACCGAGGCGAAAGCCAGGAATATGCCGAAGGCGATCTCGAGCTTGCGGCGCGGCAACCAGTGCGCCAGCCGCACCCCATAGCTTGCAGTGTAGCTCGACACCGGCGCCATGCAGATGACACCGATCAGCGAAACGAAGCCGATCGACAGCGGCGGCAACTGATCAAGATATTGCCAGCCGGCGAGCATGTAGCCGATGGCACCAACGATGGTGATCGGGACGCCGATACCGGCCGAGGTGGCGACAGCACGCTGCATCGGCTGCCCGTAAAGCGTCAACGTCGCATTGGAGAAAGCGCCGCCGCTGACGCCCACCAGCGAAGCAAACAGACCGGTGATAAAACCGAACAGGGCAAGCAAGCCGCGGCCCGGCAGTGCCTCGCCCAGATTCCAGCGCTCGGTGCCAAACAGCATGCGCACGGCAATAAAACCGGCAAAGATAACAAAGGCCACTTTGAATACCGAAGATGGCGCGTAGGCGGCCGCGACCGAACCAATCGTCACGCCGACGATCGATGGCATCATCCACACGCGCACGACGCCTGAAAGCACCGCACCCTTTTTCTTGTGTTCGAGATAGGAGCGAATCGTGGTCGGCGCGATAATGGCGAGCGAGGTGCCGACGCAGAGTTGCATGCGCAAGTCTTCCGGCACGCCGAGTACCCGGAAGACCTCGTAGAGCACGGGAACAATGACGGCACCGCCGCCAATGCCGAACAATCCGGCAAGGATACCGACCACAGCGCCGGCGGCCGCAACCCACACCGCAAGCATTGCGATCTCGCCGACCGAATGTCCCAGCACCTCAGGCCGCCCCCAAAATAAGTCAGGCCGCGATGTGCGCCAAGCCGGACCTGGAGTCCACCACCAGCGCGAGCGCATCAGCCATGACTTCAGCGCCTGCGCCGGGTTTCACCGCTTCGGTCGCAAGATGCCGACGGAAGGCGCGCGCGCCGGGTACCGCACGGAACAGCCCGAGCACATGGCGCGTGATCGAGGAGAGTTCGCACGCCACTGGCGAGTTCGACCTCGATGTAGGGAATGAGTGCGAGAGCCGCTTCCCTGGCCGAAACGAACGGCGCCGGCTCGCCGAACAGCAAAGGATCTGCGGCGAGCAGCCGCCAGGGCTCCTGATAGGCGGCGCGGCCCATCATGACGCCATCGACAAATCCGAATTGCTCCTGCGCCTGCTCGAGGCTGGCGATGCCGCCGTTGATGATGATCTCGAGATCGGGATGCGCGCGCTTCAGGCGATGCACCAGGGCGTAGTCGAGCGGCGGCACATCGCGATTTTCCTTTGGTGAAAGGCCCTTCAGCCAGGCCTTGCGCGCGTGGACGATGAGCGCATCGGTGCCCGCGGCTTTCACCACCTCCGTGAACGAAAACAGCGCCTCTTCCGGATCCTGGTCGTCGATGCCAATTCGGCATTTGACCGTCACCGGAGCCTTGACCGCCGCCTTCATGGCAGCAACTCCGTCGGCGACCAGCGCCGGCTCCGCCATCAGGCAGGCGCCGAAGCGGCCTTCCTGCACCCGGTCGGACGGACAGCCAACATTGAGATTGATCTCGTCATAGCCGAAGTCCGCGCCAATGCGGGCGGACTGGGCCAGCGCCTTTGGATCGCAGCCGCCAAGCTGCAGCGCCACCGGATGTTCGGAGGGGTCGAAGCCGAGCAGCCGGGCGCGGTCGCCATGCAGGATGGCGCCGGTGGTCAGCATCTCCGTATAGAGCAGCGTACGTCGCGTCAGCAGGCGATGGAAGAACCGGCAGTGGCGGTCGGTCCAGTCCATCATCGGTGCGATTGAAAATTTCCTGTTTACTATCATAGGTTTATTCAAAGCCTGGAATTCCCGGACACGCCCGCGGCACCAAAACCAGTCTACGCCTTTCTTCCTCAATGCGGAGACCCGCCACTGGAATTTTTCCGCAAGCGTCGGCTGATGCAGGCACGCACGATGCTGATGAACTCCAGGCCAGAACGGGGAATTTTCAAACGGCCGCATTGATGGCAGGCAAGAAACAGCTCGGCCGTTTCTCGGTCGAGTGCCGCAAGCTGTTTGGAGAATCCCCGTCGGCTACCCTGAACGGCCTCGGCAGTGAAATCGTCCTGGCCGACTAGCCTCCCTGATGAAACTGGCTCACGCAGATGTCATCCGTGACGATTACGGGGACCCCATGCCCTGGCGGCGCATTCGCCATCAAGGTGAACACAATCGCCGTCGCACAGCTCGAGGCTGGTTCTCATGCCTGTGACGGCCGAATCCTCTTCAGGAAGTCCCACACCGGCAGGGCTGCAAGTCCGCCAACCAGCCCGGCAAGATAGCTCGGAAAGGACATATTCAATACTGCGCTCCATAAGAGACCGACAATGTAGCTGGTGATCAGCATGACGGCGACGGTGATCAGGAGCCGCTGCCAAAGCGGCAGAAGAAGTGTCATCTGCGGGCCTCCTCCAACAGGCGAAATGAATGCAATGTGTAGTCCATCGGGTGCCGGAAAACTCCCCCGCATCGGGAGCCGGCAGCCGCTCGTCGTCAGCCTGCCGCGAGACCGGGGCGGCTGCAACCGGAACTTACGTTCAGTTACGGCGCGATGATCGGCTGCGCCTCGAGCCGGGCGGCCAGTACCGGCGTGTCGGCGAAAACGCTTCCCTCCTCGAACCAGGATTTCGGTGCCGGCGCGCCCCACAATGTCTGCCGCTGCGGATCCTTCAGGTCCCACTTGATCGGCTCGAGGTCGGGGTCGACGGTCTGATAGTCCGAGCAATAGATCTCGATGCGATGACCGTCCGGATCGCGCACATAAAGAAAAAACGCATTCGAAATACCGTGCCGCCCGGGCCCGCGCTCGATGTTGCTCACGTAGCCGGTGGTCGCCATCAGGTCGAGCAGGTCGATAATGGCGATCGGATGCGGCACCCAGAAGGCGAGATGGTGCAGGCGCGGCCCGCGGCCGTTGGTGAAGGCGATGTCGTGCACGCCGCCCTTGCGGTGCGTCCACGCCGCCCATAGCCGATGCGTCACCTCGTCCTCGGTGTACTCGGTCACGCGGAAGCCGATCTCGTTGTAGAAGGCAACCGCTTCGTCGACGTCCGGCGAGAAACAGTTGAAGTGGTCGATGCGCAGGGGCTTCACGCCCTTGTAGAGCGCATATTGCTGGTGGATCGGGGGCAGCCGGTCCATGCGGGCATAAAGCTCGAGCGGCACGCCCTGGACGTCGCGGCTGCGCAGGGTGCGCGACTGGAACGGCCGGTCCACCCATTCGGTCGGCAATTGCCGTGTCCTGAAGAACTCTTCCGCCTGATCGAGGTCGGCGTCGCTGAAGACCTTGAAGCCGAGGTGACCGGCGCAGGGCGTCGAACCCTTGCGCAGCACCACGCAGTGATGGCCGCGCTCCTCCAGCGCGCGCAGGCAAATCTCGTCGCTGTCCTCATGGGTGACCTGCAGGCCGAGGGTGTCGACGTAAAAGGCGCGGCTCCGGGCAAGATCGGTGACGACGAGCTCGATATGGCTCAGACGCACGACGTTGAAGGGTGGGTAGAGATTGGGGGCAGGCACCGGCATGACATCGTCCCGGAACGCGAGGGATGAGTTGGAATTTTACAGCCAACGATGGGCGGCAGCCATGGAGGAACATCGCCAACCCGGCGTCGATTATGCCGGTGGCGTACCTGCGGGTAAAGCGCGCAGCGGCCAATGCCAACTCACTTCAGGACGGCATGCTCCGTCTTGACCACGATCAATGAGGTTCGGTCTCGAAAAGACGAGAAAGCCCTATACTCTTCCCGTTCCAGGCGTGCTCGCTTGGTCGGTAGATTCGGGTTATTCCGGCGTGAAACGGGTTTCCGGCTTCAAACCGGAGCGCTGCTGATTTTTGCTGATCTCGCCGTTCTTCAGATACTCGCCCCTGGCGGCACGCTCAGCGGCCGCATCCCACACCGGATGCCACTCACCGAGCGAATAGCCGAACCACGGCGACTGCGGCATCAGCGTCGGCAGCCCCATCTCTTCCCAGATCTGCTTCGCCCGCTCCATGTAGGGCTGCGTCGGCAGCGCCAGGGGCGGCATCGGCGATTTCATCGTCGCGTCGATAAGCAGGGTCGAATCCTCTTCGCCGGCGTGCTCGCGCTTCGGCCCATGCCCCTGCCCGCGGTGCGCCAGCGCCTGAACGTCGGCAACCGGGTTCGAACGGTAGGCCATCGCCCAAAGAATCGAGTCCGGACTGTCGGGATCAATGTCCTCACTGACTGCAATACAGATCTTCCCGCAGTCGCCCTTGAAGAATGCCGCGCCATAGAGCGCGCGCCAGATTTCCGTCTTCGGTGTGTTGGGCGCAATGGTGATGATGGTCACGCGCAACAGGCCGGTCAGAGGCTCGTGCAATGACACGCGCCTGACACCCTTGATGCCCAGCGTGTCGCGCAGGTGGCGCAGGAACAGCGGCTCATAGGCAACGCGCTTGATCACGCTCGATTCACTCGGCGCTACCTGACTGATGTACGACGGGATCACCGCATCGGTGCGCCGGGTGATCGCCGTGATGCGCATCGGCATGTTGAATTCTTCCAGCGCCACGTGCCCGTGCGATTCACCGAACGGCCCTTCCGGCTCCACCATCCTGGTGTCGACGTAGCCTTCGATGACGACTTCCGCCTCGGCCGGCACCATCAAATCCACCGTCTTCCCCTTCACCACGCGGATCGGCGCGCCGGCGAGCCCGCCGGCGACGGTGAACTCGTCCATGTTGAGCGGCAGCTTCTGCGGCCCGAGGAACGACACATAGGGCGGACAGCCGAGCACGATGGCGCACGGCATCTCACTGTCGCCACGCGCCTGGTGGGCGAGATAATGCTGATAGCCGCCGGCGCCGCCGACGCGGGTGGCCATGCGCACCACCAGCCGGTCCGGCGCCTTGAGCGCAGCCCGGTAGGTGCCCATGTTCTGGATGCCGTTCTCCGGATCCTTGGTGATGACATTGGTCGCGCTCAGGGTCGGCGCGCTGTCGAAGCCCGGCGTCGACACCGGGATCGGCAGCCGGTCGAGACCGTGGCCTTCCTTCTTGAGATCGTCGCCCTGTTCGATGATCTCGTGGCAGGGCGCGTTCTCGACCACCGTCGGCGGAATCGGATTGGCGATCGCGTTATCCCACTTGGCCTGGATATCCTCCACCGCACAGCCCATTCCGACACTGTAGACCTGCCGGTTGGCGGCGAGCGCACCGACCACGACAGGAATGTCGTATTTGCGCCCCTTGCCGTCGACGATGTTCCTGAACAGGAAGGCCTTGCGATCGGCTTCCTTCATGCCGCCGACGAACTGCCAGCGCACCAGGGGATGCAATTCGCTGTCCTTGTCGATCTGGCGATCGATTTCCACCAGCAGATTTTTCTTCTTCAGCTCGGCCAAATGATCGTGCAGATCGTTGTAAGGCTTGCGAGCGTCGTGCATGGATATTTCCTCGGTCGTTCCACTTACCCTTAAAGCAACCGATCCAGGTCTTAAAGCAAGGGACTTTTCCTGCCCCGATTTTAAGATACTGAAAAGAAGAGCAATCCGGCATGCATGCGGACCATGTGCAATTCGCGGACCTTATCATTTGCGACGATAACCGAAAAGGACGATACATCGTGGCATCGGACCGGCCCGAAAGTCCGGGGCTTTTGAGCGCCGGCAATTTCTGACAGGATCGCCGCGTCTCGTTGGGCCGGATATCGGTACAATTCTGAATTGCGCCCGCAGGCACATTGCCAGGTGAGTAATGACCGACTTGAATCATGGCGCTCGTCAAACCCCGAGGAGTGACATCCGGAATCAGAGGGAACACGGCGCATGAAGGCGGCTCCGTTCGAATATTCCCGCCCCGCGACCGTTGATGAGGCCTGCGAACTGCTGGCCGCGGACGATAATGCGCGTGTGATCGCGGGTGGCCAGACCCTGGTACCGATGATGGCGATGCGGCTGGCGCGTCCCACGCGTCTCGTTGATATCGCCCGAATTCCGGAACTCGATTACATCAAGGAGGACGGCGACGGTGTCGCTATCGGCGCCGCCACCCGGCAATGCCTGGCCGAGCGCAGCAAGCTCGTGAAGGAGAAGCTGCCGCTGCTGGCCCGCGCCATTCCGTGGATCGGCCACACGGCCACGCGAGCACGCGGCACCGTCGGCGGATCCATCGCCAATGGCGACCCGGCGGCGGAACTCCCGCTCATTGCGGTCACGCTCGAAGCGCTGCTCAGCTATCGCGTCGATGGGGGGACCGAAGAAATACCCGCGGGCGAATTCTATCTCGGTCCGACCATCACCAATCTGCCGGCCGGCGCCCTACTCACCGGTGTGAGCTTCCCTGTCTGGTCCGGCAAGGTCGGCAGCTCATTCCATGAGGTGAATGCGCGCGCGAGCGACTTCGCCTTCGTCTCCGCGGCCGTACAACTGAAGCTTGCCGACGACCGCACTTGTGAGCGCATCACCATCGGCATCGGCGCGGTGACTGACTTCCCCATCAGGCTCGACAGCGCCGAGGAAGCGCTCACCGGCACCACGCTCGACGATTCCGCCGTGCGCGAGGCGGTACGCGGCGCGCTTGCCGACGCCGAACCGATGGATGATTTGCACGCCTCCGCCGAATACCGCCGCCGCACCGCGCTGTCGCTTGCATTGCGCGCGGTCGCCGACGCCAGGTCGAATGCTTTGGCGAACGCGCAAGGGAACGTCTGAGATGCGCATAAAGCTCACCGTCAATGGAAAAGATCACGAAATCGACGTCGAGCCGCGCACCACACTGCTCGATTGCCTGCGCGACGTCCTGAACCTGAAGGGCGCCCATGCCGGTTGCGAGCATGGCGTCTGCGGCGCCTGCACTGTGCTCCATGACGGCGTCGCCGTCCGATCGTGCCTGATGTTCGCGCCGCAGGCCGAAGGCTCCGCCATCACCACCATCGAAGGCGTCACGCCCGGCCCCGGCGAACTGTCGCCGGTGCAGGACGCGTTCTGCGAAACCCACGGCATGCAGTGCGGCTATTGCACACCGGCCATGATCCTCGCCGCGCACAGCCTGCTCGCCGACAATCCCGAGCCGACGCGCGAGGACATTGTCGAGGCGATCTCCGGCAACATCTGCCGCTGCACCGGCTACGCCCAGATCGTCGAAGCCATCGCGCTTGCCGCCGAGCGCATGCGCGGCGTCAACCGGCCTTCGGAGTTGAGCAAATGAGCGCCGCCACCGACCGCTTTCGTTTCGTCTCGTCCGACCGCCGCGTGCGCGAGGACCGCCGCTTCGTGGCCGGCAAGGGCAATTTCGTCGCCGATATCGACGTGCCCAACATGAAGCACGTGGCGCTGGTCACCTGCCCCTACCCGGCCGCGCGCATCAAGAACATCGACAAGAGCACGGCGCTGGCCATGCCCGGCGTGCATTACGTGCTCGACGGGCACGAGCTTGCCGCCGGTTCCGAGCCGCTGATGACGGGTCTGGAGACGCCGAACGTGCCGCGCCGGCCGCTCGCCGTGGACATCGCGCGCTACGCCGGCGAATGGGTCGTCGCGGTCGTCGCCGATACGCGTGCGCTCGCCGAGGACGCCGCCGAAAAGGTCAAGATCGACTACGAGCGGCTGCCCTTCGTGCTCGATGCGGAAAAAGCGATCGAGAAGGACGCGGTCCTGGTACACGAGGCGCACGGCTCGAACGTGCTGCTCGACAAGACCTTCGTCTGGGGCGAAGTCGACAAGGACTTCGCCGACAGCCCGCGTCATCTCTCCCTGCGCGTCAAATGGGGCCGCAGCTCCACGGTGCCGATCGAGACCTTCGGCGTGGTGGCGAGCTGGGATCCCTGGCGCGAGGTGCTCGATATCTGGGCCTCGATCCAGATGCCGCGCTACAACGAACAGATCAGCAACGCGCTGCGGCTGCCCGGCACCGGCGTGCGCGTGCATTACGATGTCGACGTCGGCGGCAGCTACGGCGTCAAGCGCGGCATCAAGAACACCATCCTTGTCGGCTATCTCACCCGCCGGCTCGGCTTCCCGGTCCGCCTGATCGAGGACCGCCTCGAAAACATGCGGGGCGGCGATGCGCACGGGCCGGAGCGGCTGTTCGATGTCGAGGTTGCCTTCAACGATGATGGCATTGTTCGCTCGATGAAGATGCGGGCGCTCGACAATGTCGGTGCCTATGCCGGCCGCTCGCCGTTCCAGCTCGGCAAGCCGATCGGCGCCATCGTCGGCCCCTACAAGATCAAAAGCGTGCAGTACCGCGCCATGGCGGTGGTCACCAACAAGACCACCCAGGAAGCCGTGCGCGCCTTCGGCCAGGGCCCGACCAATTTCGCCATTGAGCGCACCGTGGACGAAGTCGCCAACGTGCTGGGGCTGGACCGGCTCGAGATCAGGCGGCGCAACCTGATCCGCCACGACGAATTCCCCTACGAAATTCCGAGCGGCTCTCTCTACGACAGCGGCAACTACGAAACCGTTATCGACAAGGTCTTGGCGCACACCAGCTACGAGGACCTCAAGGCGCGGCGCGACGCGATACGCGCCGAAGGCAAGCTCGCCGGCATCGGCATTGCGGCCTGTCTCGAGCCGAGCGGCGGCAACGCCACCTTCGAGGCCATGCTCAATCCGAAGATCAACACGTCGACGTTCATGGATTCCTGCCGCATCCACGTCGACGCCAACGGCACCATCACGGCGACAATGCACACCACCTCCGCCGGCCAGGGCCACGAGACACTGGTCGGCACCGTGATCGGCGAAGTGCTGGGGCTCGATCCGGATAGCATCCGGATCACGCGGCCGGATTCGCTCAATTCACTGCCGAGCGGCACGCCGGTTGGCAGCCGCATGGCGATCATGCTCGGCGGCGCCGCCTTCCATGCGGCGCAGAAACTCAAAGACAAGATGAACGCCATCGCCGCGCACGATCTCGGCATTCCGCTCGAGCGCGCGGTCTACGCCAATGGTTCGGTCCACGACCGCGACGCGCCGGATAACAAGCGCAGTTGGGCGGACCTCGTCTGGATCGCGCACCGCAACTTTCACCGCATGCCGCCGGGGATGGAGCCGGGGCTCGCCTTCAGCCACATCGAACAGGTGCCGGGCGGCGGCGCTCTGCCGACGCCGGACGGGCGGGTGGCGATGTATCCCTGCTTCTCGTTCGAGTTCCATCTCATTCTGGTGAGCATCGATCCCGATCTCGGCTCGCCGGAAATCGAGTGCTACCGCATCGGCCATGATTGCGGCACGGTGATCAATCCGAAGATCGTGCGCGGCATGACCATGGGCGGTATCGCGCACGGCATCGGCGCGGCGCTCTACGAGGAATTCGCCTACGACGGCGAAGGCCAGATGATGGCGCAGAGCTTCATGGATTACCTGCTGCCGTCGTCCCACGAAGTGCCGCCGGTCGAGATCATCCATCACGAGACGCCCTCGCCGCTCACCGTGCTCGGCCAGAAGGGCTCGGGTGAGTCCGGCTATCTCGGCTCCGCCGCGGCGATCGCCAACGCGGTGAACGACGCGCTGCGTCCGCTGAACATCTCCATCAACACGCTGCCCATCAAGGTGGCCAGGCTCGGCGACGCGATCGCCGACGCGAGT
Organism: uncultured Pseudomonadota bacterium; assembly: GCA_963773715.1. Lineage (GTDB taxonomy): Bacteria > Pseudomonadota > Alphaproteobacteria > Rhizobiales > Xanthobacteraceae > Pseudolabrys. The sequence continues at coordinate 16,560 of CAVZCM010000005.1, forward strand.
TCAAAGCAAGGACCATGAAGACATGATCGTCGATTGTCATGCTCACCTGGTGCCGCCGGAGCTGCTGGCCACCATCCGCAAGGAGAAAGACCGCTTTCCCTCCGTCCGGCAGATCGAGGAGGGCGGCAGCCTGGCTTTCGCCTTCGCCGGCGGCAAGGCAACCCGGCCGGTGTCAAAGCCCCTGTCGGACATCCCCGCCCGCCTCGCCTGGATGGACAAGCAAGGGATCGACAAACAGGTGGTCGGCGGCTGGGTCGACATCTTCGGCTATGATGTGCCTGGCGACGAGGGCGAAACCTGGAGCCGCTTGACCAATGAGGCGCTGATGGCCGCAGCAAGAGCCGAGCCGCGCTTCGTGCCGCTCGCCACCGTACCGCTTTCGGACGGCAAGCGTGCCGCCGCCGTGCTGAAGGACGCGGTCAAGGCCGGCTTCCCCGGCGCCATGATCGGCACACTGCCGCGCGGCGTCGGCAGTACCCTCGATAACGCCGACCTCGACCCGTTCTGGGCCGCCGCCGACGAGACCGGCGCGGTCATCCATATCCATCCGAGCTTCGACGCCGGCGACGCGCGCGTGAGCGATTACGGTCTCGCGAACGGACTCGGACGCATCACCGATGCGGCGGTTGCGGTCGCCCGCCTGCTCTGCGCCGGTCACCTGACCAGGTACAAGAACGCCAAATTCTTCGCGCCCATGGGCGGCGCCGCCCTGCCCTTCGTGCTGGGCCGCCTCAGGCGCAACCACCAGATCACCCCGGATATCGGCGATCCGGCCGAAGGCCTGGGGCACCTCTATACCGACACCATCCTGCACGACGTCCGCGTGCTGAAATTCGTGGTGGAGATGTGCGGCACGGAGCGTCTTATGATGGGTTCCGACATGCCGTTCCCTATCGGCGACACGGAGCCGATGAAGATCGTGGCGGCGGCCGGCCTGAGCCAGGCGCAGGTCGCCTCGATCAACGGCGGGCTGGCCGCCAGGCTGTTCCGGATCGCGTGAGGCCGCCATGAAGATGGACATTGGCGGCGAGGAGAAGTTCGACGCGCCCGTCGAGACGCTGTGGAACGCGCTCAACGATCCCGAGGTGCTGAAGAAGTGCATCCCCGGGTGCAAGGACATGATCCCGGAGGGTGACGACCGCTTCAAACTCATCCTCAATCTCAAGGTCGCCTCGGTCGGCGGCAGTTTCGAGGGCGAGATTTCGCTCAAGGACAAGCAGCCGCCGGCGCAATGCAAGATTACCGTGTCCGGTTCCGGCTCGCTCGGCCACGGCGACGGCCAAGCGACCTTCTCGCTCGCCGGGCAGGAGGGCGGCACGCTGATGACCTACGGCGGTGAAGGCGAGATCGGCGGCCTGGTCGCCGGCGTCGGCCAGCGCATCCTCAAGGGCGTGGCCAAACATCTCGTCAAACAGTTCTTCACGGCGCTGCGGAAGGAGATCGCCACAGCCTGACCGTGCGTCGCCTCAGGAGGCGGCCCAAATCGATCTCATCCAACCACGACAACAGCCCAAGGAGTAAAAGTAGCGTCATGTCCCGTATCTCCGCCCTCATGCGATCCGCCAGTTGCGCGGCCGCAGCCGTCGCCTGCCTTACCCTCGCCGCACCGGCCCCCGCGGCGGCCCAAGCGCCTGAAAAACTAAAAATCGTCGTCTTCGGCTTCCCATCGCTCGGCGCCTTCATGCCGCCGGTGATCAAGGCCAAGAAGCTCGACATCGCCAACGGCCTCGACATCACCTTCGACCAGCGCCCGCCGACGGCCTACACCACCCAGTTCAACTCGGGCGAATACAAGGTCGGCGGCAGCGCCGCGCTGCTCACCGTCGGCCTCGCCGACCTGCGCGGCGTGAAGGTGAAGTACCTGTTCAACCTGTTCGACTACTGGGGCGGCGTGGTGACCTCGCGCGACGCGGTGAAGAGCGTCAAGGACCTGGAAGGCAAGGAGCTCGCTGCCGCGCGCGCCACCACCAACTTCCAGATGTTCGACTTCTTCGCCAAGAAACTCGGCGTCGACACCTCGAAGATCAAGGTCGTCAACACCGCCCCGCCCGGCCTGGTCGGCTACGCGGTCGCCGACCGCGCCGACGCCGTGCAGCTGTGGGAGCCGGCCTATTCGGTGCTCAAGGCCAGGAAGCCGAACGTCCGCCTGCTCGACCTGCAGATGGACAAGACCTGGAAGGCCTTCGCCGGCGGCACGCAGATCCCCTATCTCGGCGTCGCCGCGCACACCGACTGGATCGAGAGTCACCAGGCGCTGATTCCCAAGCTGTACAACGCCTACAAGCAGGCCGCCGATTTCATCGCCAAGAATCCGGAAGAAGCGGTCAAGCTGATCGATCCGAAGGGCACCGCGGCGCAGCAGACCGCGCTGGTCTCGCTGATCAAGGAGAACAGCCGTCTCGGGACCAACGTCATGGGCGCCGCGGCGATGACCAAGCAGATCGAGGCGGTATACAAGGCTGGCATGGACGTCGGCTATCTGAAATCCATGCCGTCCACCGATACCATCTATAACAAGCCGCTCAAGTGATGAACAACACGCGCACCCTGCGCCTGCTCCAGGCCGTCGCCAGCATGCTCCTGCTGGCGGCGGTGTGGCAGCTTCTCTCCTACGTCTTCCCGCCCTTCCTGTTTCCGCCGGTGCCCGCCATCGTCAAGCGCACGGTCGAGATCCTGATCACGGGCTCGCTGCTCGCCGACGTCCTGCTGACGGCGGGCCGCATCTTCGCCGGCCTGTTCGGGGCCTTCACCTTCGGCGCCATCCTGGCTGTCGTCATCGGACAATCGCGGACGGTGGAGAATTTCGTCTCACCGATCCTCACCTTCTTCCAGGGCATCCCCGCCCTGTCGTGGGTCGTCTTCGCCATCATCTGGTTCAACGGTATCGAATTCCGCGTGCTGTTTATCATGGTGATGACGACATTGCCGGCCTTCACGTTCCAGATCCTCGACGCGCTGCGTTCTATGTCAAAGGATCTCTACGAGATGACCATGTCGTTCCGGCCGAACAAGATCCAGCTGCTGCGCTATCTGATCGTTCCGACCATCGTTCCCGGCATCCTCACCGCCTGGAAGGTCAATCTTGGCAATGCCGCCCGCGTGGTGGTGGTGGCGGAACTCGTCGGCGCGACCGGTGGCGTCGGCTACCAGCTCCTGCGCCAGCAGCAGCTCTTCGACATGGCCGGCGCCATGGCCTGGACGCTGCAACTCGTCCTCTTCGTGCTGATCGTGCAGCAGACCATCACAGGGATCGAAACCTGGGCCCTGCGCTACCGGGCCGTCTCCGAGCGTGCGATGTAAGCAGGATCCCGGTATGATGACCGCAAAGATGCAAGCAATCGCCCCTCCGAACGGAGACGGTGCCGCCGCGCGGAACGCCGAACCGGTGATCAGTTTCACCGACGTCAGCAAGATTTTCCGCCGTCACGACGGCCGCGGTGACTTCGTCGCCGTGGACAAGCTGTCGTTCGAGATCGCGCGCGGCGAGATCGTCGCCGTGCTCGGCAAGACCGGCTGCGGCAAGTCCACCATGTTCAACATCGTGGCCGGGTTGACCGAGCCGACCTCCGGCACGGCGACCGTGGTGGGCCACAATCCCTTCCGCGAGTTCGACTTCTTCCGCGGCAAGATCGGAATCGTGTTCCAGGGCGACCGGCTGATGCCCTGGCGCAGCGCGCTCGACAACGTGCTGCTCGGCCTGCAGATCCTCAACACCAATCCGAAGGAGTTGGAGGCGACTGCGCGACACTGGCTGGAGCGTCTGGGGCTGGGCGGCCACGAAAACGACTATCCGCACGCCCTCTCCGGCGGCATGCGTCAGCGCGTTTCGATCGCGCGCGCCTTTGCGGTCAATCCCGATATCCTGCTCTGCGACGAACCGTTCTCGGCGCTCGACGAAATGACGGCGCGCGACCTGCGCGCCGAATTCGTCCGCTTGGTCAGGCAGAACGACAAGACAGGCATTTTCATCACCCACCAGATCAACGAGGCGATGGAAATCGGCGACCGCGTCATGGTCTTCCACCGGCCGGCGCGCATCGCGTACGAAACACGCCTCAGCCCCGACATGGCGCCCGAGCAGCGACGCAAGGTGCAGGAAGAAATCATGCGCGTGCTGTCGGTCGGCCCCGCCGAGGCGGCTTGATCACGCCGATCTTCCGATTCTTGGGCAGTGCATGGACCCCGGGTTCCAGGTTGACCGGCGGTTTTGAACTACCAGCCTTTCAATACGGCGGCAGGCCAGTTCGAGCAAAAAGGTCCGAAATGCACTCGCCGCTCATATTGCGCGCTGCAAGGACACCCTCGCGCCGAGCCTCACAATCCAAAGCTCCTCCCGGTGCGCACCAAATCGATGCAGCGCGGCCCCGGCGGTCACACTGGAATCCGTAACGCGCATTTTTGGGTGCAGTGCACACTGCCGATCCGGATTCAGGCCGCATCGTCTTTTTGGTGCGCATGTATCCTCGGCCTCAAAACTATTTGGTGCATTGCAATATCAAACGCCTTGCCGTGTTCCCATCACGCGGCCGTTCGGACCACGTTCATTCTCACGCCAAGGCACGACAACCCCGCCGAAAAAACGCGACGCGAGCAATTGACATGCTGAAAAATCGTCGCAGCAGGCTTGAATGTTCCGGCCTTTTGAATGCAAACTAATTTCAGGGTGGCAATCGGACGATCAGAGGGGATTACCCGATGGCACCCCAAAAAAAGTTTTGCAGGCCACGCCCGACGCCAACGGCCGCGATCGGTTGCAAGACGAACGATCGGGGGGACATTGGCAAAACTGCTCGAAATCGAGAACTTGCAGACGCAGTTCTTTACCTCGGCCGGCGTGGTCCGGGCCGTCGATGGCATCTCGTATGACGTAAACGAAGGCGAAACGATCGCCATCGTCGGTGAATCCGGCTGTGGCAAATCGGTCGGCGCGCTGTCGATCCTGCGTCTCATTCCCGATCCGCCCGGCCGCGTTGTCGGCGGCAGCATCCGGTTCGAGGGCCGCGATCTCCTGACGCTCAACGACGATGAAATCCGCCACGTGCGCGGCAAGGACATCGCCATGGTGTTCCAGGAGCCGATGACCTCGCTCAATCCGGTGCTGACCATCGGCCGCCAGCTCACCGAGACCCTGGAGCAGCATCTCCAGATGAACTCATGAGCAGGCGACCGCCCGTGCGGTCGAGCTCCTCGGCATGGTCGGCATTTCCGAACCCGCCCGACGGCTGAAGCAGTACCCGCACCACCTGAGCGGCGGCATGCGCCAGCGCGTCATGATCGCCATGGCGCTGTGCTGCGAGCCCAAGCTCATCATCGCGGACGAGCCGACCACGGCTCTCGATGTGACGATCCAGGCGCAAATTCTCGAATTGATGAAGGACTTAACGCGCCGCCTCGGTGTTGCTCTTATCGTGATCACGCACAACCTTGGCATCGTCGCCCGCTACGCCGATCGTGTGAACGTGATGTACGCCGGCCGGATCATCGAAAGCGGCACCGCGGACGAAATCTACCACAATCCGCGCCACCCCTACACGCTGGCGCTGCTGCAAGTCGGTGCCGCGCATGGACCAGCCGCGCAAGGGCAAGCTCGATCCGGTGCAGGGCCAGCCGCCCGACCTCACGCGCCTCGGCGCGGATTGCTCGTTCCGGCCGCGCTGCAATTTCGCCATCGAGCGCTGCGGCGAGGCGCCCAGCCTCGAGCGGGCCGGCGAACCAGGCCATATTGCGGCCTGCTGGCAGATGCAAAAAGTGGCCGAAAGCATAAGGCAGGCGTCATGAGTCTTGCGCCCGTGACTGACGAACACGAGCAGCGGCGCGAATCCGAACGGCGCGTTGCGAAAGCGGCCGATTTGATCACGGTGCGCAACCTGAAAATGCACTTTCCGGTAACCGAGGGCGCGCTGATACCCCGCGTCGTCGCCCATGTAAAAGCCATCGACGGCATCAGCTTCACCATTCGCAAGGGTGAAACGCTGGGACTGGTCGGCGAATCCGGCTGTGGCAAAACAACGACCGGCCGCTGCATCCTTCAGCTCGAACATGCGACCGACGGCGAGATCATCTACGACGGCACCAACCTGATCGGCCTCGACCGCCGGTCAATGATGGCACTGCGGCGCAGAATCCAGGTGATCTTCCAGGATCCCTATTCCTCGCTCAATCCGCGCATGAAGATCGGCGAAATTATCGCCGAGCCGATGCTGGTTCACAAAACCGAGCCCGACGCGGCGGCGCGGCAGAAGCGTGTACGCTATCTGCTCGAAGTCTGCGGCCTCAACCCGGCGTTCGCCGACCGCTATCCGCACGAGATGAGCGGCGGCCAGCGCCAGCGGGTCGGCATCGCCCGCGCCTTATCCGTCCAGCCCGAATTTATCATCTGCGACGAGGCGATTTCGGCCCTTGACGTGTCGATCCAGGCGCAAATTATCAATCTGCTGGAGGATTTGCGCGACGAATTCGGCCTCACCTACCTGTTTATCGCACACGACCTGAGCGTCGTGCGTCACCTTTGCCACCGCGTGGCGGTGATGTATCTGGGCAAAATCGTCGAATTGGCGGATTGCGACGAATTGTACAACAACCCGATGCATCCCTATACTCGGGCTCTGCTCGAGGCGGTGCCGATACCGGACCCGGAAGTGGAGCGCAAGCGCGCCCATCAAATCGTCAAGGGCGAGGTGCCGAGTCCGATCGACCCGCCGAGCGGCTGCGTATTCCATCCGCGCTGCCAGCTGGCGGTCGACAGTTGTTCAAAGGAGACTCCGGAATTCAGAGAAGTTCGGCCGGGACATTGGGTGGCCTGTTCGGTCATTTGATCGGCCCATAGAGGAATGACTGGCTAACGAGGACACGGAGATTCTCGGGCCGAAGAGTGAGCAGCAAATCTTTGAAGATCAGGGAGGAAATAACTATGCATTTCGGCAAGCTAGCTAGAGTGGCATTGCTGGTGGTTGCCTCGGCAGCCATCTCCATCGCCTACGCGGGGCCCACGGCCGCCGCTGGACCGAAAAAGGGCGGCGTCCTGAAATACGTCGTGCCGGCCGAGCCGCCGAGCTTCGACGGTCATCGCGAAACCACCTTCGCGCTCATTCACCCGATCGCACCGTTCTACAGCCTGCTGATCCGGGTCAAGCCGGACGAGAAGTACAAATCAGGCAGCTTCGAATGCGACCTCTGCACCGAAATGCCGAAGCCGACTGACGGCGGCAAGACTTACACGTTCAAGATCCGCAAGGGCGTGAAGTTCAGCGACGGCACACCGCTCACCGCTCAGGACGTCTTGGCCACCTACAAAAAGATCATTTCCCCGCCGCAAGGCGTGGCGAGCGCCCGCAAGGCGTTCTTCGTGATGGTCGACAGTGTCAGCGCCCCGGACGACGAAACCGTCGTCTTCAAGCTGAAGTATCCGTCCGGTGCGTTCATTCCGGCGCTGGCGAACCCGTTCAACTTCATCTACTCGAAGGCCAAGCTCGACCAGGACATGCACTGGTACGAGAAGAACATCATGGGATCCGGCCCCTTCGTCTTCGAATCGCGCCAGGCCGGCGCCTCCATCAAGGGCAAACGCAATCCCAACTTCTACCGCGAGGGACGCCCGTATCTTGACGGCTTCGAAGCGATCTTCGCCAAGAAGCAGTCGCTGCGGGTGCAGGCCATCCAGGGTGACCGCGCCGCGATCGAGTTCCGTGGCTTCCCGCCGAGCAGCCGCGACGATCTGGTCAAGGCCCTGGGCGACAAGATCACGGTCCAGGAGAGCAACTGGAACTGCGTGCTGATCGTCGTGCCGAACCACAAGCGCAAGCCGTTCGACGACGTCCGCGTGCGTCGCGCGCTGACCCTCGCCATCGACCGGTGGGGCGGCTCAAAATACCTGTCGAAGATCGCGATCGTGAAGGGCGTCGGCGGCGTCGCCTTCCCGGGCCATGCTCTGGCGGCGACCGACGACGAACTGAAGCAACTCGCGGGTTATTGGCCCGACATCAAAAAGTCGCGGGCCGAAGCCAGGCGGCTGCTGAAGGAGGCCGGCCAGGAGAATCTCAAGTTCACGCTCTACAACCGCGCCGTCGATCAGCCGTACAAATTTGTCGGCACCTGGTTGATCGACCAATGGAAGCAGATCGGCCTCCAGGTCGAGCAGAAGGCGGAGCCAACGGGTCCGTACTACGCGAACCTGCGCCGCAAGAAGGACTTCGACGTGGTGCTGACCTTCAACTGCCAGGCCGTCGTCAACCCGCTTCTCGACGTGGCGGCATTCATTTCCGACGACAAGACCGGTAACCAGCACGGCTCCTACCAGGACCGCGAAATGGACAAGATGTTCGAGGCCATGAACCGGTCCGGCGACGAAAAGGAACAACGCGCAATCATGCGCAAGTTCGAGAAGCGCGTTCTTGACGAGAAGGTGGATCAGTTCATCTCGCTATGGTGGTACCGGATCATCCCGCACCGCTCCTACGTCAAGGGCTGGAACATCACGCCTAGCCACTATTTGAACCAGCAACTCGAAGTGGTTTGGCTCGATAAATAACTCCGCTGCGCAAGCAGACGGCCACGTGTGTTACTCGCCCGCGGCACGATTGCCGCGGGCGAGCAGCCGGCAAGTGAGCGGGCATGTATCAATATACTCTCAAGCGCATTCTCTTGATGATTCCGACGCTGTTCGGCGCGGCAGTCCTGGTGTTTTTCCTTATGCGCCTGATCCCGGGCGACATTTGCGAACTGCGGCTGGCGGGCGGCGGCGCCACGTTCAGTCAGAGTGCGCTTGACGCTTGCCGCAAGGATATCGGCATCGATCAGCCCATAATCGTGCAATTCGGCCATTTTCTATGGGGCCTCGTGACCTTCGACCTGGGCAATTCGATGTGGACGGGCCGGCCTATCACGGAAGAAATTGGCCTGCGTTTCGAATTATCGTTGATGATCGCCTTACTGGCGACAATCACAGCAACCGTGATGTCGATATTCCATGGGCACCATCGCGGCGCTCAAGCAGGATACCTGGGTCGACTACGTGGTGCGCACGTTCAGCATCGCGGGAATTGCCATGCCGTCGTTCTGGCTCGGCATCCTCATCATCTTCGGCATTTTGCTCACCACGCAATGGTGGTCCGGCATCCCTTGGATGCCTCCAATCGAATACAAGTCCGACTGGTCGAGTTGGGCCAACATCAAGAACAACTTCTACCTGCTGATATGGCCGGCACTCGCCACGGGGTACCGCTATTCTGCTGTGGCCACGCGCATGACCCGTTCGGCCATGCTGGAAGTGATGCGCGAGGACTACATCCGCACCGCACGCGCCAAGGGACTGATCGAGCGGCTGATCGTGCAACGGCACTCGCTCAAAAACGCGATGCTTCCGGTGGTCACAGTCATCGGCATCGAGTTTGCGTTCCTTATGGGAGGCCTGGTCGTCACCGAGCAGGTTTTTAACCTCAACGGCCTGGGCAAGCTGTTCGTCGAGTCGGTCACGAACTACGACTACACGATGACGCAGGCGCTGGTGATGGTGGTGGTTGCCGTGTTTGTGTTTACCAACTTCGTCGTCGATATCTTCTACGCGTGGTTGGATCCGCGAATTCGCTACAAATAAGAGGCGTTACTGATGGTCGCAGTTTCGGAAGCCCGGGTCGAATCGCGGTTCGAGACGCTAAACGACAAGAGACCGTTCGGCTGGGTCGTGCTCGATCTGATGCGCCGCAAACCGCTGGGCGCAGCCGGTGCGATGATCGTCATCGTCATGATCTTGATGGCGATTCTTGCCAACATCGTCGCCCCCTACGATCCGGTGGCGAACTCGTTTGCCGACATGACGCAAGCGCCGAGTTGGGCGCATTGGCTGGGCACCGACCAGTTCGGCCGTGACCTGTTCTCCCGTATCATCTACGGCGCGCGCACGGCGCTGTTCGTGGGTTTTACGTCGTCCATCATCGGCGCCACCACAGGCCTCGTTCTCGGCGTCGGCAGCGCCTATTTCGGCGGCCGTATTGACCTGATTTTCCAGCGTGTCATGGATATTTTCATGGCGTTCCCGCTGATCATCATGGCACTCGCCGTGGTGTCGATTTTTGGCACCGGTGCACAGAATGTGATCATCGCCATCACCATCCCGTTCATTCCGCGCTGTGCCCGCGTCGTACGGTCGAGCGCGCTCGCGATTCGCGAGGTGCCATATATCGACGCTGCCCGCGCCAACGGCTTCAGCCATGCGCGGATCATCCTGCGCCACATGGTGCCGAACGTGATGGCGCCGTTCCTGATCATGATCACGGCCTTCGTCGGCCAGGCGATCCTGCTGGAAGCGTCCTTGTCCTATCTCGGCCTCGGCGTGCAGGAGCCGACGCCAGCCTGGGGGCTGATGCTGCAGGGCGGCGCCGAGGAATACGCAATGAGCGCGCCGTGGATGGCGATTTTTCCGGGGCTCGCCATCACGCTCGCCGTGTTCGGATTCAACCTGTTCGGCGACGCCGTGCGCGACGTGCTCGATCCCAGGCTGCGCTCGCGCTGACGCCTCCCCCGCGGGACGGATACCGCCCTGCCCGCTGCTAGGCGACCTTGGCCTTGGCGGACGCCTGCGCGTCGTCGCGGTAGCGCACGCGCAGTTCGTCCCACTCGTCGGAACCGAAGCGCTGGAAGGCCTCGTGCGGCGAAAGGTCCTTGGGCGGCGCCGGGAAGCGGCCCTTCTTCACCTCGTCCAGCAGTTCCTCGCAGCAACCGATGACGCCGCGGAACAGCAACGTCGGCAGGATGGCGAGCTTGTAGCCCATGGCTTCGGCATCCTTCAGCTCGATCGTGGGGGTCTTGCCGCGGCGCACGACGTTGAGCAGGCACGGTCCCGTGACCTGTTTCGGAACCGCCGCGATTTCTTCCATGGTCTGTGGCGCCTCGACGAAGGCGACATCGGCGCCCGCGGCGAGCGCCGCGTTGGCGCGCCCGATGGCCTCGTCGAAACCGATCACCGCCCGCGCATCGGTACGGGCAATGATGACGAAATCGCTATCGCCGCGCGCATCTGCCGCCGCGCGGATCTTCGCGATGTAATCCTCGGTTGCGATGACTTCCTTGTTGTCGAGGTGGCCACATTTCTTCGGGAAGACCTGGTCCTCGATATGGATGGCGGCAATACCTTGCCGCATGTACTCATGCACGGTGCGTACGGCGTTGAGCTCGTTGCCGTAGCCGGTGTCGGCGTCGGCGATCACCGGCAGGTCGGAGGTTGCGGCGATCTTGCCGGCGTTGGTTACCATTTCGGTCATGGTCAGGAGGCCGTAGTCCGGAAAACCGTGCGCCGCGGCCGTTCCGGCCCCGGTCATGTAGACCGCGTCGAAGCCGGCGCGCGCGATCAGTTTGGCGGTGATGCCGTCGAAGGCGCCAGGCGCAACGGTCATGCCGCCACGCTTGATCATTGCCCGCAGTTCGCTTGCCTTGCTCATCCCGGTCTCCCTGGTTTTCTTCAGCCTGTTTTATTCACCCGGCGCGCCTGAATTCAAGACAGCGCATCAGGCCCCCGACGGTACCATTTCCGCGAGATGTGCGGGAAGGGCCCACAAGCATGGGCCTCGTTGCAGGTCAGATATGCACCTTGCCGTTTGCCGGTTCGGACGAAAGCTGATCGTTGGCGGCGATTTTCCCGCCCCCGGGCAGACCAGCGCCATGAGGCCGGGATTTAAGGTATTGCGATAAGAGATGGCGCCAAAGGACAGCGTCAGCATGGCGCTGACGCCCGGATGGCACAGGCGCAGGGCGCTCACACCGAACTCCGTGCTGCGGAGAACCTGATCAGGAAGGCGAACGGGACGGTGACGATCGACAACGCCGCCACCACCATCACGGCGCCGGGTATGCCGACCAGGTCGCCGACAAGGCCGCTCATCGGCGGCGCCGCAGCCAGCGCGCCAAGCGTAACCGTATAAAACACGCTGAACGCCCGCGTGCGCCGCTGCGGCGTCACCAGTTCGGGCACCGACCCATAGGTGACCGTGGTGACGCCATTCAGGATCACCCCGAGCACCGGCAGCAACACGAAATCCAGCTCGAACGGCAGGAGCAGCAGCATGGCCATCCCCGCCGCAGTGACGATCTTGCTCATAACAATGGTGAAGACCTTGCCGAAGCGGGTAGCGAACCAGCCGCAAGCCAGCTTGCCGAAGGCGCCACCAAAGAACACCAGCGTCAGCGCAAATCCGGCGGATGAAACGTCGGCGCCCTTACCGGTAAGCACGAAGGGCAGCAGCACAAAAAATCCGCCGCGCGTGATGCTGTCGACGACGCCCAGGGCGACCAGCGCGCGGAAACCGGTACGCATGCGGGCTGTTTCCGCGGCCGCCGCGGCGATCTCTTCGGCCGATTCAGCTGCTTTATCTGTTTCGACCTGTCCCGCTCCAAAGGCAAAGCGCGGCGTGGAAAAGAAAATCACCACCGCGGCCACGATTCCGATGAGACCCAGCAGGCCATAGGCGGGTCGCCACGGCATGACGAGGATGAGTGCAGATGCGGTGGCCGGCAGCAGAACCTTCCCCAGATCGCCGGCAAAATTGTAGGCACCCAGCGCCTTTAGCGAGCGCGCGCCTGCAAAGGCGTGTGCCACAATTGCCGAGCCGATCGGATGCTGGCTGGCGGCGCCGATGCCGCCGATGAACAGTGCACCGACCAGCCACCAGAAACCACTGCCGAGGCTGGCCAGGCAGTAGCAGAGGCCGGCAAGCGCGGTGCCGGTCGCCAGCACGATACCGGGCCCGACACGTTCCGCGAGCATGGATGCGGGGATCTGCAGGGTCGCCATGGTACCGGTGAATACCGTGCGTAAAGCGCCGGCGGCCGCGTAGCTGAGGCCGAACTCGGCCTGCCAGATCGGCAGCGCGATCCAGATCAGATCGGTGAAGCCGTCATGCAACGCATGGGCGCCGCCGGCGACGGCAAGCGCCTTGCGTTCCTGGCTCTTTCCGGCGGCCGCCTCGGGAGGCGTCGCGGGGGCTGCGGTGACGGTCAAAACAGCTCCGGTGGTGAGCTTGCGGGGGCCATGGCGGCCACTATGAAAGGCGACAGATTTATGACTGCTCAATTTACACGGTCAGCGTACGATGGTCATTGCCTTTTGAGGCGGCGCCGGAGACCACTCATGCAGCGCCCTGCGGACTGACCGCTTCAGCGTCGCTCAGCCTTCCCGCTGGCGTGCTCGAGCAAGGCGCGCAAGCCCTTCAACAGATCGGTCGGCGTCGGCGGACAGCCGGGGATGTGCAGATCGACCGGGACCACGTCCTTGACGCCGCCGGCGACCGCGTAGCTGCCGGCAAACACCCCGCCGTCGGCGGCGCAGGCGCCCACCGCCACCACCCATTTCGGGTCGGGCGTGGCGTTACAGGTGCGCTCAAGCGCTTCGCGCATGTTCCTGGTGACCGGCCCGGTCACCAGCAGCACGTCGGCATGGCGCGGAGACGCGACGAAATGCAGGCCGAAACGTTCGAGATCGTAGAAGGCGTTATTGAGCGCGTGGATTTCCAGTTCGCAGCCATTGCAGGAGCCGGCATCGACCTGGCGGATCGACAGCGAGCGGCCGAGCTTTGCCTTGGCGGCGCGGTTCACGCCCTCGGCCAACTCCTTGAGCGCTGCCTCGTCCGGCGCGGGCGGCGGCTCGGTGAGCGGGCGGCGGGTCAGGCTTTCGAACAACGTGCGGCGCATGGGTTCGCTCTAGAGATCGTGGCCCGAATAGGAACAGTTGAACGATTTGTTGCAGAGCGGGAAGTCGGCGACGATGTTGCCTTCGATCGCGGTCTCCAGCAGCGGCCACTGGAACCAGGACGCGTCGCGCAAATGGCAACGCGCAATGTTACCGTCGGCCCCAAGGCGCAGCCACACCAGCACATCGCCGCGGAAGGCTTCGGTGAGCGCCAGGCCTTCGCAGGGCTCTCCCCTGCCCTTGACCGCGACCGTGGTCGGGCCATCCGGTAGCGCATCGATGATCTGCTCGACCAGCGCCAGGCTCTGCTCGACCTCGCGGATACGGATCCACACTCGCGCATCGACGTCGCCTTCGTTCCGCACCGGCACGTCGAAGGCCAGTTTGTTGTAAGGCGCATAAGCGAGCGCGCGCCGCGCGTCGAACGCGCGGCCCGACGCGCGGCCAACATAACCGCCGGCACCGAACTGACGGACATACGCTGGCTTGACGAAGCCGGTGCTCACCGTGCGGTCCTGCAATGAGGCCGTGTTGTCATAGAGTTCGATCAGGCGCGGGAAGCGGCGGCGCAGCTCGGTCAGCAAGGTCTTGATCGCCGCGGGCCCTTCCGGCCCGATATCACGGGCGACGCCACCAGGCACGATGACGTCCATCATCAGCCGGTGGCCGAAACAGCTTTGCGACGCGCGCAATACACGTTCGCGCAGTACGCTCGTCTGCGCGTGCATCAGCGCGAAAGCGGCATCGTTGCAGATGGCTCCGATGTCGCCTAGATGGTTGGCGAGCCGCTCCAGCTCCGCCATGAGCGCGCGCAGATAGATCGCGCGCGGCGGCACCGTCACTTCCAGTGCGCCTTCCACCGCTTGTGCGAAGGCAAAAGAATAGGCGACGGTGCTGTCGCCCGACGTGCGCGCGGCGAGCTTGGCCGCCTTGTCGAGCGGTGCGCCCGTCATCAGCGACTCGATGCCCTTGTGCACATAACCGAGCCGCTGCTCCAGCCGCACGGTGAACTCGCCGTTGGCGGTGAAGCGGAAATGGCCGGGCTCGATGATGCCGGCGTGCACGGGCCCGACGGGAATCTGGTGTAAGCCCTCCCCTTCGACCGGAAGAAATGCATAAGGCTCGGGCTTCTGCGCAGGCGCCTTGTCTCCGAGCGGATGCGCAACATCCCAGAAGCCGAGATCGAGCCAGGGCCGCGTGTCGGGCGAACCGACTGCCTCAAGCCCGAACAGCGAGTGAATGGCGCGCTCTGGCCGCAGCGCCGGCGGGTGCTGCGCTCCGACGCAGGGAAATTTGCCGCCCACGCATTCATAAGTCAGCACGGCAATATCGCCCGTGCCTTCATCGAGTAGCGCCATGTGCACGTTCGGCGCATCGCCCCACAGGCCGAGCAAGACCACCTGCCCACCGGCCAAGCGCGTGATGGCCTCGCGCCATTCCTGCTCGTTCACGGTCTTGCGGGCCCAATTCATGGCGCTATCCCAACAACCGCGCGACGTTTTCGAAGCCGGCAACCAGCACCGGCGGCAGATAGACGCCGGCGATGGCGACGATCGCGAGATGCGCAAACATCGGCACGTAGGAAGCCTGCGCGGGCGTCGCCGGTCCGCGCGGCTCGCCGAAGACAATGGTGTTAAGCCTCAGGAACAAGCCGCCGAGGGCGACCAGAATGGCGAGGCCAAGCAACACCGCGAGCCATGGCGCGCGCGCGAACGTCGAGGTCACCACCAGGAACTCGCTCATGAAGATGCCGAGCGGTGGCAGACCCGCGATCGCCACCACCCCCAGCACAAGACCCCAGCCGAGCACCGGATGGGTGACGGTCAGGCCTCCGAGATCGGCAATCTTCTGCGTGCCCTTGACCTGCGCGATATGGCCGACCGCGAAGAAAATCGCCGACTTGGTCAGCGAATGCATGGTCATGTGCAGCAGCCCGGCGAAATTGGCGAGCGGACCGCCCATACCGAAGGCGAACACGATGATGCCCATGTGCTCGATCGACGAATAGGCGAACATGCGTTTGATGTCGCGCCGGCGGTAAAGCATGAAGGCCGCGAACAGGCAGGAGATCAGCCCCATGGTCACCATCAGCGGCCCGGGTGCGATGGCGCCGGGATTGAGGGCCAGCAGCATCTTGAAGCGCAGCAGCGCATAGAGCGCGACGTTCAGGAGCAGGCCGGAGAGCACCGCCGAGATCGGCGTCGGGCCCTCGGCGTGGGCGTCCGGCAGCCAGGCGTGCAGCGGCGCCAGCCCCACCTTGGTGCCGTAACCGAGCAGCAGGAACACGAAAGCGACGTTGAGCAGCGCCGCGTCGAAACGGTCGGCCCTGGTCATCAGCACCGTCCACACCATGGCGTCGCGACCCTCCCCGACCACGGGCTGCGCCGCCATGTAGACCAGGATGGTCCCGAACAGCGCGAGGCCGATGCCGACGCTGCCGAGGATGAAATACTTCCACGCCGCCTCCAGCGCCTCATGGGTGCGGTAAATGCCGACCATCAGCACGGTCGAAAGCGTGGCGAGCTCGATCGCCACCCACATCAGGCCGATATTGTTGGCGACCAGGGCGAGGTTCATGCCGAACATCAGCACCTGGTACATGGCGTGATAGAAGCGCACAAACCGCGGCGTCAGCCGCCCGATCTCGATCTCATGGCCGATATAGCTGGCGCTGAACACGGCCGTCGTGAAGCTGACGAAGGTGGTCAGCACGATGAAGACCTTGTTGAGATCGTCGACCAGCAGATACGGCCCCGACGCCGGCTGCACGAAGAAGAACGACACCGAGGTCAGGAAGGTGGCGAGCGCCGCCAGCACGTTCAGCCGCGCAGTCAGCTTGTATCCGGGCAAAATGGCGAGCAGCACCGCCGACACCGCCGGGATCAGCAGGACCGCGGAGAGCGCGTCGAAGCTCATTGCCGCTCTCCCCGGAACTTGTCGAGCGCCTGCAGGTCGACCGTGTCAAACCGCTCGCGGATGCGGAAAAGAAAGATGCCGATCACGATGAAGGCGATCAGCACCGAGAAGGCGACGCTGATCTCCACCACCAGCGGCATACCCTTGGCCCCGGTCGCCGCCAGCACGAGGCCGTTCTCCAGCGACATGAAGCCGATGATCTGGCTGACCGCATTGCGTCGCGTCACCATCATCAGCAGGCCAAGCAAGACCACCGACAGCGCGAAGGCGAGGTCCTCACGCGCCAACGGATCGGCGCCGGCGGTCACCCGCAGCATCACCACCATTGACAGCGCCACCAGCCCGATGCCGAGCAGCATGGTCAGACCGACCCCGAGGACGTTCTCGATCTCGCGATGGATGCCGAGCCTGACGATGATCCTGTGCAGCGCAACCGGTATAAAGATGGCCTTGAAGATGAGCGCGATGGCGGCCGTTACATAAAGGTGCGGCGCGTCCTGCGCGTGCGCTTGCCAGCCGACCGAAGCCGCCAGTACCAGGGCGTGCAGTGCGTAGATGTTGAGCAGCGCGTAAAGCCGGTCCTGATAGAGCAGCATGAAGCTCACCAGCACCAGCGAGCCGGCGAGCAGATGGGCGACGTCGAAGGTCAGGCCATGCATCGGGCTACAGGCTCCCCGAGACGAACAACAACAGCGTTGCGAGCAGCCCGAGCATCAGCGCCGCGCCGAGGAATTCCGGGACGCGGAACACGCGCATCTTGGCGATCGCGGTTTCGAAGACCGCAAGCAGAAGGCCAAGCCCCGCGAGCTTCACGACGTAGGCGCCGACAGCAATCGCCAGCGCCTGCGGGCCGTCACCGGCGGAGGCAAGCCCCCAAGGCAGGAAGAGGCAGGCGATCAACGACACGTAGAGAAGGAGTTTGAGTTCGGAGGCGAGATCGATCAGCGCCAGATGACGGCCGGAGTATTCCAGCACCATGGCTTCGTGCACCATGGTGAGCTCAAGATGGGTGGCGGGATTGTCGACCGGAATGCGCGCGTTCTCGGCGATCGCGACCATGATAAGCGCGATCAGCGCCATCGCCAGCGACACGCGCAATCCCACTTCCGAAGACAGCATATAGGCCGCCATGGTCGAGAGCTGCGTCGAGCCCGCGACCAGCGCGAGCGTGAACATGATCATCAGCATGGCCGGCTCGGCGAGCGAGGCGATCATCACCTCGCGGCTCGACCCGATGCCGCCGAAGGCGGTGCCGACATCGAGCCCGGCCAGCGCCTGGAAGAAACGCGCGCTACCGAGCAGCGCGATGATGGCGATGAGATCGGTCGTCCACGAGAAATAGAGCCCGCTGCGGAAGGTCGGCACCAGCGATGCGGCGACCCAGGTGGCGGCGAAGACGAGGTAGGGAATGACCCGGAACAGCCAGGAAGCGCTTTCCGCCAGCACCACATCCTTGCGCATCAGGCGGATGAGATCGCGGTAGGGCTGCAAGAGCGGTGGCCCCCGCCGGCGCTGCAACCGCGCCTTCATCTTGCGCACGAAGCCGGTGAGCAGCGGGCTGAGCACCAGCACCAGCAACATCTGCGCGCCCTGGAAAGCGAATTCGCGAACTATTGCCATATCGCCAGCACCAGCAACAGAAGAACCAGGGCCGCGAACACCAGCGAAAGATAGCGGCGGATGGTGAGGAATTGCAGGATGTTGAGACGGTCGGTGGCGATATCGACCAGCCCGGAGATCGGCGCGTAAAGCGCGTCCCAGATCAGGTCGCGGACTTCGACCTCAAGCCGCGCCGGCTCAAGCGAACCCGGCGGCGGCATCTCGCCGGTCTCGCGGGCATGGAAGACGAGCGTGCCGTAAACGCGGCGGATCGGCTGGGCAAAGCTCGAGGCGCTGTATTGCGTCGCCGGATTTGGATCGGGATAGCCGCAATCCCAGGCCGGCGCGCGCCGAAGCCGGTCGGAGGCCAGTCGGTGAATGGCGAAGGCGGCGAGCGTTGCCGATACCGCCATGAACACGAACACCAGCAGGCCGTTGTAGGAGCTGCGGCTCTCCGCAATCGGCACGATCGACAGCCATTGTACGGCGGTCTGATGCGGCATGCTGGCGCCGACCAGCGCCATGGTCACTGGTGCCAATGCATCGATGAAGACGCCCGGGACGATGCCCGCTATCAGGCACAACGCCGCCAGCGCGAACATGGCGGCGCGCGACAGGCCGTCGGTCTCCCGCGCGACGGTAGCGGCGGGGCTGCGCGGGCGGCCGAGGAACGTGATGCCGAAAGCGCGGACAAAACATGCTGCAGCCAATGCAGCCGACAGAGCCAGCAGCGCCCCCACCCCCGGCACCATGAATTTCAGGCCCCAGGACGGCAGTTGCGGGCTGAGCAGGATGGCCTGGAAGGTCAGCCATTCCGAGACGAAGCCGTTGAGCGGCGGCAGCGCCGATATCGCCACGCAACCGATCAGGAAGACGAACGCCGTCTGCGGCATACGGTGAATGAGACCGCCGAGCTTGTCCATGTCGCGTTCGCCCGTGGCGTTGAGCACCGCGCCCGCGCCGACGAACAACAGGCTCTTGAACAGCGAATGATTGAACACGTGCAACAGCGCCGCCGTGAGCGCAAGCGCCGCCGGCACTGCCATGCCCTCCGCCCTGAATGCCAGCGCGAGACCGAGGGCGGCGAAGATGATGCCGATGTTCTCGATCGTGCTGTAGGCGAGCACGCGCTTGATATCGTTCTGCATCAGCGCGTAGAGCACGCCCATCACCGCGCTGACGCCGCCGACGGCGAGCACGACCATGCTCCACCACCAGGCCGGCTGCCCGAGCAGATCGAACACGATGCGGATGAAGCCGTAGATCGCGACCTTGGTCATCACTCCGCTCATCAGCGCCGAGACGTGGCTGGGCGCGGCAGGGTGCGCGAGCGGCAGCCAACCGTGCAGCGGCACCACACCCGCCTTCGAACCGGCGCCAAACATGGCGAGGATGAGCACGATCGCGGCCACCCACGCTTGCGGATGCGGGTCGCGAATGGCGTCGAACACATAGTTGCCGTTGGCGCCGGCCAGGAGCCCGAAGGCGAGCAGCAACGCCAGCGTGCCGAAGCCCGCCATCACCAGATAGACGAAGCCGGCGCGCAGGTTGTCACGCCCCTTGTGGTGGGCGATCACCAGCGCCCACGAGGTCAGCGACATGAACTCCCACGCCACCAGAAAACTGAAGGCGTCGTTGGCGAGCACCACCAGGTTCATGCCGGCAAGATAGGCGGGATAAAATGGCAACACCCGTTGCGGGGTTTCTTCGTGGCGGCCGTAGCCAAGCGCATAGAGGCTCGCGCCCGCCCCGCCGAGATTGATGACGAGCAGGAAGAAGGCCGACAGCGCGTCGATGCGGAAATGCGCGCCGAGCCACGGCAAGCCGAGGGGTAATGTGACGCTCGCCGCCGGCGCGCCGGTCAGGCTGACAAGCCCGATCACGCCAATCAACAGACTGACGGCCAGGCTCGCGCCATAGGTGATAATGGTCGCCGACGGCGAGCGGCCCAACGCGATCGCAACGGGGGCCAGCACAAGCAGCACCAGCACGCCATACAGCGCAGAAACGATCATCGGCGCCCCCACGCGACGGCGCGACCTGGGACCGCAATTCCGCTCATTTGAGTCGCACCCCCCGGCCGCCGCCGCTTGAGGTGGCCCCCTCGCCGATCAGTTCGATGCCATTGGCCACCAGCGCGTCGACCAGCTTCATCAGGGAGTCGACATTGCCGCGCACCACGCCGTCGCTCGCCTCCATGCGCTGGATCGTCGGCAGCGACAATCCGCATCGGGCCGCCAGCTCGCGCTGGTCGATGCCCAGCAAGGCCCGGGCGGCGCGCATTTGGGCGGCAGTAATCATGGTGGTCTGGAGCGAATAAATTACGTTATTTATGATGTTTAATACATCTATATCGTAACGTCAAGCATCACAAATTTCGATTTCCTTGGAATAATCAGGCTCTTGGCCGGGAAGCGCCCCGCCCGCCCGCGCCATATGCGATGAGATGCATGTGGAAGGCCGCTGCCGCTTCATCTACCGATTGGCTTGGGCAAACCTGAAGTTCACGAGGGGAGAAAACCGCGATGATCCGGATCGCCGTTATCGGTCTCGGCTGGTGGGGCAAGCAGATCGTCACCTGTCTCGCCCATAGTCCGCGGTTCAAGGTCATTGCGGGCTGCGACATCGACGGCGACATGGCCGAGCCATTCACGGCGGCGCACGGCCTCGATCTCGTGCCGGATTACCGCGACCTGCTGAAGAACCCCGACATCGACGCCGTCGCCGTGGTGACACCCCACGCCTTGCATGAAGAGATGGCGATCGCCGCCTTTGAGGCTGGCAAGCAGGTGTTCTGCGAAAAGCCCCTGGCGCTGACCGAGGCGGGCGCCGGGCGGATTCTCGAGGCTGGCGCCAGGGCAAAGGGCGTGCTCGGCATCGGCCACGAGCGCCGTTTCGAGCCGGCGCTGGAAGAGATGCGCCGCCTGTTCGACAACGGCACGCTTGGCAAGCTGCTGCACATGGACGCCAACGTCAGCCACAGCAACTTCCGCGCCATGGATCCGTCGAACTGGCGACGCGATCCCAGGCATGCGCCGGCCGGCGCCTGGACCGCGCTCGGCATCCATCTTGGCGACATGATGGTATCGCTTGCCGGCCAGCCGGTTCGTGTAGCGGCGCGCACAGCGTCGCAGATTTTTCCCAAACCGTCGGAAGATTTCGTCAGCGCCGAGATCGATTTCGCCGACGGCGCGCGCGGACGCATCACCTGTCTGTCGACCCCGCCGTTCTACGGCCGCTTCACGCTGTTCGGGGATCAGGGCTGGGTGCAAGTGGAGGAAGGTGGAAATGTCGACAAGGGCGTTCCCTCGAGCTTCGAATATTGCAAGGCCGATGGTAGCCGCGAAACCCGCAGTTATGAGCCGATCAATACCGTACGGCTGAACTTCGAGGCCTGGGCAGACGCCGTGGAAGGCCGCGCGCCCTATCGCTTCACGCCCGATCAGTTGCTCGCCAATATCCGCATCCTCGACGCGCTGGTCCGTTCGGCGGCAGACGACGGAAAAGTCATTTCCTTGTGAGCGCCGGTCCCACCTGATAAACGGCGTTCACCTGCGGAGCTCCTGGCGTGGCAAGCAAGAAAGAAAAGGTGGCTATCGTTTCGGTGTTCGCGAGCGGATCGCTCGCGACGGCGAAATTTATCGTCGGCGTGGCCATCGGAAGCCTGGCGCTGATCTCCGACGCCCTGCACAGCCTCATCGACCTTGGTGCCACCCTGGTGACCTGGTTCGCCGTGCGCGTCGCCGACCGGCCGCCGGACGAAGAGCATCACTACGGTCACGGCAAGGTCGAAAGCATCGCGGCGCTGGCCGCATCCGCGCTTCTGTTTCTCGTGGCGGGCGGTGTCGGGGTCGAAGCCGTGAAGCGCCTGCAGGGCGGTGGCTCGCTGGTCGCCTTTTCCGTCATCCCCTTCGCCGTCCTCGGCATCGAAATGGCCGTGAACGCCTGGCGCGCGCGGGTGCTCATGCGCGTCGCCCGCGAGACCCGGAGCGAGGCGCTGGAGGCCGACTCGCTGCACTTCGCGTCCGATTTTTTCGGCTCGATTCCCGTCATCTTCGGGCTCGCGCTCTCCGCCTACGGCTACCGATGGGCCGACTCCGTGGCCGCGCTTGTCGTTGCTGCGGTCATCGCCGCTCTTGGCTTCCGCATGGGGCGACGCACGATCTATACGCTGCTCGATACTGCGCCGACGGGCGCTGCCGCAGCCATCACCGCAATCGCCTCGAAGATTCCGGGCGTGGTCAGGGTCGAGCAGGTGCGCGCCCGCGCCGTCGGCGACAAGACGTTCATCGATCTCACGGTGGCCGTGAGCCGCACGCTGCCGCTCGACCGTGTCAGCGCGCTGAAGGACAACGTGATCGCCGCGCTGCGCGGTGGCATGCCGGGCGCCGAACCGACGGTGACCACGGATCCGGTGGCGCTCGACAACGAGACTGTACTCGACCGCGTGATGGTGATCGCGCGCAACCGGGCGCTTGCCGTGCATCACGTGACGGTGCACGATCTGCGCGACCGGCTCGCGGTCGCGCTCGACCTGGAAGTCGACGGCAAGATGTCGCTCGCCGCCGCGCATGAGCAAGCCGACGGCCTCGAAGACGCCATCGCTGCCGAGATCGGCCCCGGCGTCGAGGTCGAAACTCACATCGAGCCGCTGCAGCCGCAGGAAGCGCATGGACGCGAGGCGCCGCCCGAGCGCGTGCGGGCGGTGACGATCGCTTTGGCCGAGCTGGCCGCGGAAGGCCATACGCTGCGCGACGTGCACGACGTGCGCGTACGTGAGACCGACGACGGCGAGATCGTGAATTTTCATTGCCGGGTCGATCCGGACCTGAGCGTGCAGGCGGTGCACGAGAAGGTCGACATGCTGGAACGCGCCTTGCGTGAACGCGCGCCGTCGATCAAGCGCGTGATCGGCCACGCCGAGCCGATGCGGCCTTGACCCTCATCCTGAGGGGGGCGCGCAAGCGCCCGTCTCGAAGGATGAGGATGGAATCAACACCGCCGCGCCCTGCAGCCGGCCGTCGCGCAGATCGGATAAAGCTTCGTTCGCCCGCTCGAGCGGGTAGCGCGTCACCTCGGCGTGTACGCCGGCCATGGACGCGAGCTCCAGGAACTCGTGTGCGTCCTGGCGCGTTAAATTCGCGACCGACATCACCTCGCGCTCTTCCCACAACAACGAATAAGGAAAGCTCGGGATGTCCGACATGTGGATGCCGCCGCAAACCACGCGGCCGCCCTTCTTCACCGCCTTCAACGCCGCCGGGACCAGCGCACCGACCGGCGCAAATATGATGGCGGCATCGAGCAATTCCGGCGGCGCTTCCTCGGAGCCGCCTGCCCACACTGCGCCGAGCGAACGGGCGAACGCTTGCGCCACCTCGTCGCCCTTCCGGGTAAAGGCGAAGATACGCCGGCCCTGCCCACTCGCCACCTGCGCCAGGATGTGCGCGGCGGCGCCGAAACCGTAGAGCCCCAGCGTCTCACCCTCGCCCGCCATGCGATAACTGCGCCAGCCGATCAGGCCGGCGCACAGCCATGGCGCGATCTTTGCGTCCTCGCCGGCGTCGCCCAGCGGAAAGCAATAGCGTGCGTCGGCGATCGTATGGGTGGCGAAGCCACCGTCGCGCGTATAGCCGGTGAACAACGGATGGTCGCACAGGTTTTCGCGCCCGCTGCGGCAATAGGGACAGACGCCGCAAGTCGCGCCCAGCCACGGCACGCCCACCCGCTCGCCAGCGTCGAAGCCGGTCACGCCCTCACCCAGCGCCGACACCCGGCCGACGATCTCGTGGCCCGGCACGATTGGCAATCTGGGCCCGGTCAGGTCGCCGTCCACGACATGCAGATCGGTGCGGCAGACGCCGCAGGCAGAAACCGTCACCAGAATCTCGCCCTCGCCCGGCGCCGGCACCGGCCACGCGCGCAGCACCAGCGGCGTTCCCGGCTTGTCCAGCACCATGGCGCGCATTGTGGCCATCATTCTTCCTTTCAATCCCCGGCCCAAAACCTTAGATCAGATAGTCATGCGTACCGACATCGCCCGGGCCATTCGCCTCAAGGACTACCGCCAGCCCGACTGGCTGGTGGAGACCGTCGCCCTCGATTTCGTGCTGCACCCGACCGGAACCAGGGTGCACGCGACGCTGAAGCTCAAGCCCAATCCGGCCAATCCGGCTGCGCCGGTCGTGCTCGACGGCGACGGGCTCACGCTGAAATCCCTCAGGATCGACGGCGCCGATGTGGCCACCGGCACCTACCAGGCGACGCCCGATCAACTCACCATCCCGCAGCCGCCGAACGGGCCGTTCATGCTGGAGATCGAAACGCTGGTCGATCCCACCGCCAACACCCAGCTTTCCGGACTCTATCGCTCCAGCGGTACCTGGTGCACCCAGTGCGAGGCGGAAGGCTTCCGCCGCATCACCTATTTCCCCGACCGCCCCGACGTGATGGCGGTTTACACCACCCGTATCGAAGCCGACAAAGCCCAGGCGCCTGTGTTGCTGGCGAACGGCAATCTCGTCGACAGCGGTGACCTGCCCGGCGGGCGCCATTTCGCGGTCTGGCACGACCCGCACCCGAAACCTTCTTATCTGTTCGCGCTGGTCGGCGGCGACCTCGCCTGCGTCGAGGATAAATTCCTTACCATGTCAGGCCGCGACGTGACGCTGCGCATCTATGTCGAGCACGGCAAGGAAGACCGGTGCGCCTACGCCATGGATTCGCTCAAGCGCTCCATGCGCTGGGACGAGGAAGCCTTCGGCCGCGAATACGATCTCGATATCTTCATGATCGTCGCCGTCTCCGACTTCAACATGGGGGCGATGGAGAACAAGGGCCTCAACGTCTTTAACGACAAATACGTGCTGGCGACGCCGGAGACCGCCACTGACGCTGACTATTCCCACATCGAGGGCGTAATCGCCCACGAATACTTCCACAACTGGACCGGCAACCGCATCACCTGCCGCGACTGGTTCCAGCTTTGCCTGAAAGAAGGTCTCACCGTCTTCCGCGACCAGGAGTTCTCCGCCGACATGCGTGCGCGCCCGGTCAAGCGTATTGCCGATGTGCGCATGCTGCGTGCCGCACAGTTCGTGGAGGATGCAGGACCCCTGGCGCATCCGGTGCGGCCCGAGACCTACAGGGAGATCAACAACTTCTACACCGCAACCGTCTACGAGAAAGGGGCGGAAGTGGTGCGCATGGTACAGACCCTGATCGGGCCGGAAAAATTCCGCGCCGGCATGGATCTCTATTTCGAGCGCCACGACGGCGAGGCCGCCACTATCGAGCAATTCATCAGATGTTTTGCCGACGTCAGCGGCCGCGACATGGGTCAGTTCATGCGCTGGTACGCGCAGGCCGGCACGCCGGAAGTGACCGTCAGCGGCCGCTACGACGCGGACGCCAAGACCTACACGCTCGAATGCGCGCAGTCGCTGGCACCGACGCCCGGCCAGCCCACCAAGGAACCGATGGTCATCCCGCTCGCCCTCGGCCTCGTCGGCAAGGACGGCCACGACATACCGCTGAAGCTCGCCGACGGCGAGGCGATCGAACGTGGCGTCCTGGTGCTCAGCGAATCCCGGAAAACCTGCACGTTCACGGACATTCCTGCGCCGCCGGTGCCGTCGATCAACCGAGGCTTCTCCGCGCCGATCAGGCTGGTAACGGATCTGACCTCCGACGACCTCGCCTTCCTCGCCGCCCACGACAACGATCCGTTCAACCGCTGGCAGGCGCTGCAGACCATCTCCATGCGGCTGCTCATCGACAATGTCGCCGCGCTGCGGGCGCACCACCCCCCGCGCAACGACGACAAGCTGATGGTGGCGCTGGCCTCGATTCTGGAAGAGGCCGCGCTCGAGCCCGCCTTCGTCGCGCTGGCGCTGATGCCGCCCGGCGAAGGCGACGTCGCCCGTGAAATCGGCAAGGACATAGACCCCGACGCCGTGTTCCGTGCCCGCAAGGCGCTGCGGGTCGAGATCGGCACCGTGCTCGACGCCGCGCTCGGGACGACCTACGAGCGCATGACTGTGCCCGGCGGCTATACGCCGGACGCCACCAGCGCCGGCCGGCGTTCCTTGCGCAATGTCTGCCTCGATCTGATGGCGGCGAGCGGCGGCAGCGCCGCCATTGCCCGCGCCATGCGGCAGTACGAGGCGGCCGACAACATGACCGATCGCATGGCGGCGCTGGCGACGCTCTCGCAGCACGACGTGCCGGAGCGCGCCCGGGCGCTGGCCGACTTCTACAAGCGCTATCAGGCCGATGCCCTGGTAGTCGACAAGTGGCTGTCGTTGCAGGCGACCGTCCCCGAGGCCGGCACGCTTGCCAGGGTGCGCGAGCTCACCAGGCACCCGGCCTTCTCCATGGCCAACCCCAACCGTGTGCGGGCGCTGATCGGCGCCTTTGCGCAAGGCAATCCGACCCAGTTCAATCGTGCCGATGGGGAGGGTTACGACTTCGTCGCCGACGCGGTGCTCACGCTCGATTCAAAAAACCCGCAGATTTCGGCCCGGCTCGCCACCGCCTTCCGCAACTGGCGCACGCTGGAATCCGGCCGCCAATCCAAAGCAGAAGCCGCGCTCAAACGCATCCAGGGCGCCTCCGGCCTCTCGCGCGATCTCGCCGACATCGTCGAGCGGGCGCTGGCAAAGCTTTAGTTACCGCGGTCAATTCGGAACAACGCCTCGCTCGGGCCGTTAGGCGGCCGGGCTGTATCCTTATGCCACCGGCCCCTACCCGTTTGCCGACCCTGTGTTATTTGTGGGTAACGTTTTTTAAATTATTGATTTCAGACTCTCGACAAATCAGCGGCCATCGATTCCAATCGGCAGTGATTCGGAGAGATGCGGCACATCCTTCCGTCTCAGGGTGACAGGGGAAATCCGAGGGGGAGGCCGTCCATGGCGCGCGCCGGCTTGGCGAGTGCGTCCGCACATCCGGATTCCATCAAGGGTCTCGCGCAATCAATCGCCAAGCCGGCTTACCGGCGGCTGTTGACCGCAGAGCCCCTGCTCCGCCGCGCCGTCCCCGTTCTCATCATCGCCTTTCTGGCCACCATCTGCGTCGGCGCCAGCGTGCAGTTGCTCGAGCATCGGCGGCAGACCTTGAGCGAGATGATAACCACCCTCGACGCGGTCGCAGACGTTGTCGCCGGCCACCTGCAGAAGCCGGCTAATGAAGCAAAGGGCGGCACCACCGATCCCCAGGCCCGGCTCAAGGTCGCGCTACCTTCCTGGGCGACCGCCGACGGCCGCCGTTTCCTGCTGACCAACAAGGAAGGCGTGGTTACCGCCGCATCGCACGGTAGCGATCCCGCCGTCGGCCGTCGCCTGATCGACGTGCTCGGCGCCGGTCAACCGCTCACCACCTTCGGCGCCACCGCCGGCGTGCTGGAGATTGCACTGCCCGACAGCAGCCGCGTCCTCGCCACCGTGCGCATGCTGCCACCGCCCTTTGGCACAATCGCGGTGGTGCAGTCGCGCGATGCCGCGCTCTCCGCCTGGCGCTCGCTGACGACCCTGAACGTCACCCTCTCGGCCACGACCGGCTTCGTGGTCCTCATCCTCGGCTTCGCGTTCCATTGGCAGGCGACACGCGCGCGCGAAGCCGACACCATCTACGAAACCGTGCGCACCCGCATCGACACCGCGCTCAACCGCGGCCGCTGCGGTCTCTGGGACTGGGATCTGGCGCGCGGCCGCATCTTCTGGTCGCAGTCCATGTTCGACATCCTGGGGCTCGAAACCAAGGATGATCTGCTCTCCTTCGGCGATGTCAGCGCCCTGGTGCATCCCGACGACGTTCAGCTTTACCAGCTCGCCACCGAGCTGGCCGACGCCCGCACCAGCACGATCGACCAAGCCTTCCGCATGCGCCATGCCGACGGGCATTGGGTCTGGCTGCGCGCACGTTGCGAACTCGTGCATCAGCCGGGCGAGGCCGGCCCGCACCTCATTGGCATCGCGGTCGACGTCACCGAGCAGAAGAACCTGGTGGAGAAGTCGGTCGCCGCCGACATGCGGCTGCGCGACGCCATCGAAACCATACCGGAAGCCTTCGTGCTTTGGGATGCCGACAACCGGCTGGTGCTCTGCAATTCCAACTTTCAGGAATTGCACGACCTGCCCGACGAAGCGATCGCGGTCGGCGCCTCGTATGAATCGGTCGTTGCCGCCGGCGGCAAGCCGGTAGTGCGCAACAAGGTGGTCAGCGACGGTCCGACCGTGCCGGGCGCCCGGACGTTCGAGGCGCAACTGGAGGACGGCCGCTGGCTGCACATCAGCGAACGGCGCACCAAGGACGGCGGCTATGTCTCGGTCGGCACCGACATCACAGCGCTCAAGACGCATGAGGAAAAGCTGGTCGACAGCGAAAAGCAGCTGATGGCGACGGTATCGGACCTGCAGGCCTCGCAGCGGCGCTTCGCCGAACTTGCCGAAAAATACGCCGCAGAGAAGACTCGCGCCGAGGAAGCCAATCAGGCGAAATCGAAATTTCTCGCCAACATGAGCCACGAGCTGCGCACGCCCCTCAACGCCATCATCGGTTTTTCCGAGATCATGGAGTTGGGCATGTTCGGCCCGCTCGGCGCCGAGAAATACCAGGAATACTGCAGCGATATTCACTCGAGCGGCCAGTACCTGCTCGACGTCATCAATGACGTGCTCGACATGGCCAAGATCGAGGCCGGCCGCATCCGTCTCGAGTTCGAGAATCTTGCGCTCGATCCGCTGCTCGCCGACGCCATGCGCGTGGTGTCAGGGCGCTCGCTGGAAAAGCAGCTCACGTTGACCGCCAAGATCGATCCCGATTTGCACCTGCAGGCGGACAAGCGCGCGCTTAAACAGATCGCGCTCAATCTGCTGTCGAACGCGGTGAAGTTCACGCCGGCCGGCGGCCGCATTACGGTGCGCGGACGCGCCAGCGACCATTGCATCGTGCTGTCGATCGCCGACACCGGCATCGGCATCGCCGCCGACGCGCTCACCAGGCTCGGCCGTCCGTTCGAGCAGGTCGAGAGCCAGCTGACCAAAAGCCATCAGGGTTCCGGTCTCGGACTCGCGATCTCCAAGTCGCTGGCCGAATTG
Source organism: uncultured Pseudomonadota bacterium (assembly GCA_963773715.1). Lineage (GTDB taxonomy): Bacteria > Pseudomonadota > Alphaproteobacteria > Rhizobiales > Xanthobacteraceae > Pseudolabrys. The sequence goes on from CAVZCM010000005.1 coordinate 45,849, forward strand.
CATGGTGGCAGCATGCGGATCCGCTCCACGCCCGGCAAGGGTACGCTGGTGGTGGTGCGGCTGCCGCTCGAGCCGCAATGCCCGCTGCCGAAGGAAGAAGCGGCGTAATAGCGTATTTTCAGGTGCGCATACTCTTGTCCGGAAAACGGTACCCGCTTTTCGGGATCATACGCTAGGGCGTCCGCCCCAGGATCCGCAGGAAGCTCTCGCGCACCCTGGCCTGCGTTTCGATCAGCGTGGCTTCGAGCGCGGCGAAATCGGGCACGTCGGCGGCGCGCGCCAGCAGCCGCAGCAGGCCGGCACCGGCGGCCCTGGGATCGAAAGGACCTGCCAGGCACAGCCGCAGAATCTGCGTGAGATCGTGATAGAGCTCGACCGCAGGTCTCAGAATTTCCGCGTCTTCCGTCGGAAGCACACGCAGGTCGCGCGCCTTGTCGAGCACGCGCGCGGTCGAGGTGTCGAGGATGTCAGGCAGCTCGGAGGCATGGACCAGCTGAAGGTATTGCGCGATGAACTCGATATCGATCAGGCCACCGGCGGCATATTTCAGATCCCAGCACTCACGGTCGCCCTTCTCCCTGGCGATGGCCGTACGCATTTCGACCACGTCACCGGCAATCAGGTCCGGGTTGCGCGGCCGCTGCAGGGTATCGCACACCGCCGCTTCCACGCGCGCCCTGAAAGCGGCAGCCCCGGACACGACCCGCGCGCGCGTCAACGCCATGTGCTCCCACGTCCAGGCTTCGGTTTCCTGGTAACCGATGAAGCTTCCGAGCTGCGTCGCCAACGGACCGGCGCGGCCCGAGGGGCGCAGCCGCATATCGACCGAATAGAGCACGCCAAGATTGGTCTGCGCCGTCAGTGCGTTAATCAGGCGCTGGGTCAGCCGCGCGAAGTATTGCGAGCCATAGAGCGGTCGCTCGCCGTCCGATTCCGGATTCGCCTCGTCGAAATCGTACATCAGGATCAGGTCGAGATCGGAGGTGGCCGTCATTTCGCGACCGCCGAGCTTGCCCATGGCAACCACCGCCGACTCTTCACCCCGCATGTGGCCGTGACGGGCGGCGAAATCCCCGGCCACCGCGCGATGAACCGAGCGGATCACCGCATCGGCCAGCCGTGCGAAGGCTTCACCCGCCTGCCGCGCTGTCAGCGTGCCGGAGAGGATGCGGACGCCAATCAGGAACATGTACTCCTGGCCGAACATGCGCACGCGCTCGAGCAGTTCCTCATAGTAGCGCGCTTGCGCCAGCGCCGCGTCGAGGCGCCGGTCGAGCTCGGAATCGTCGGGCAAGGGGCCGAAGAAACTCGGATCGACCAGCGCGTCCATCACCTGCGGATAGTGCGCCACGATGTCGCCGAGCCGCGGCGCGACACTCAGCACCAGGGTGATGAGCGAGATCAGTTCCGGATTCTGCCGCAACAACGACAACAGTCGGCCCGCACCGTGCAGGTTGGACAGAAAGCGGTCGAACAGCAGCAGCGCGGCGCCCGCATTGTCGGAGCGCGCCAATTGCTCCAGCAACAGCGGCAGCAGCGCTTCCAGATTTTGCCGCGCCACCTCTCCTTTCAGCGACCGGTAGCCGCCGTGCAGCCAGTTGCGCACGATGACCGAAGTTTCCAGCGGAGCGCTGAAGCCAAGTTCGGCCAGACGGTCAAGAGTCTTGCGATCGTCGGCATCAGCCGGAAAGTCGAGCACGGGACGGTCGGCGCCGGGCTCGGCTTCGAAGAGTTGCGCGTAATATTGCTGCACCTTGTCGAGATGGCCGAGCAGCACGCCGGCAAAGGCGTCGCGGTCGCGAAACCCGAGAAAACGGGCAAAGCGCTCGAGTCCTGCGCGATCGCCCGGCAGTACTTGCGTCTGTTCGTCGTGGACCATCTGCAGCCGGTGTTCGACTGTGCGCAGAAAGCAATAGGCCGTCTTCATATCGTCGCGCGCATCGACCTCGATCCAGCGGTCCGCGACCAGCTTGTCGAGCGTGGTAAGCGTGTCGCGGTCGCGCAGGGAGGGATCGCGGCCGCCCGCGATCAACTGCTGGGTCTGCGCGAAGAACTCCACTTCACGGATGCCGCCGCGGCCGATCTTGATGTTGTGGCCTTCCACCGCGATCTCGCCGTGACCGCGGTATTCGTTGATCTGCCGTTTCATGGCCTGCACGTCGGCCACCGCGGCGAAATCGAGATACTTGCGCCACACGAAGGGCGAAAGCTCGTTGAGCAGCGCCTCACCCGCCGCGATGTCGCCGGCACAGGCGCGCGCCTTGATCATGGCGGCGCGCTCCCAGTTCTGCCCGACGCTTTCGTAGTAGGACAGCGCCGCCGCGGTCGAGACCGCGACGGGGGTCGAGGAGGGGTCCGGACGCAGCCGCAGGTCGGTGCGGAAGACGTAGCCGTCGACGGTGCGCTCCTGCAACAGCTTCACCAGCCGCTGCGTCAGGCGCACGAACATCGGCCCCGGTTCAGCATCCGCCGGCAATGCCGGGGCTTCCGGTTCGTAGAAGACGATCAGATCGATATCGCTCGAATAATTGAGTTCGAAACCGCCCATTTTGCCGAGCGCCAGCACGATGTAGCCGCTGCCGACCTGCGGCTCGGCGGGATCCGGCGGCTGAAGCTTTCCCGCCCGCGCCGCTTCCGCCAGCAGGAAACGGACGGCAGCGCCGACCGCCGCATCGGCAAGATCGGTGAGCGCGCGCGCACAGCGCATGATTGGCCACACACCGCCGATGTCGGCGAGCGCGATCAGCAGCGACGCCTCGTTCTTCATGTGGCGCAACTGCCGCTGGGCTTCGTCGAAATCCCCGGTCGTGCCGGCGGCGCTCGCGTGATCGGCGAGCAGCGTGGCCAGATGCGCCTCCGGTTCGGATTCCATCACGCGCAGCAGGCGTTGCGCATCGCGGGAGGCGAGCTCCCACAGGTGCGGCGAGCTTTCCGCAAGGCTTTGCAGCAAGGTCTCGACGCTCGGGCAATCAGCCAGCAGCGCCTTCAGCGGCGCCGCCTCGGCCGCCGGCAATTCGGCGAGCCAGTCGGCGACGCGCGCGGCGGCAGTCTCCGCATCGATCAATACCGGCGTGGTGACGATGGCATCGCGCAGAGCAGGCGCGCCGCACCCGGCGTCGGTGTCAGACGCCGGCCTCGACGCTGTCTTTGGCGCCGGCTTCGGGGCTTCCCTGGGTACCGTGGGTTCCGGCGGTGAGGTCATCACGCTTCTGTACCGGCCCTCCCCGCGGCAAGGCAATGACGCATTTCAGTCCGGGCGCATTGTCGGCCAGCGTCAGTTCGCCCCCGTGCAGCCGTGCGACCGCGGAGGCCAGACTCAAACCAAGCCCGGAGCCCGGCTGCGAACGGCTCTGTTCCAGCCGCACGAATCGCTCGATCACGCGCGTGCGGTCGGTTTCCGGAATGCCCGGCCCACGATCCGAGACCATCAGCAGAATGCGGTCGCCGGCACCGGCGGTGCTCACCACGATCTCCCCCGGTGCCCCGGTGCCTTCGACCGGCTGCGCATACTTGATGGCGTTATCGATCAGGTTGGCAAGTGCCTGGCTGACCAGCTCGCGGTTGCCCTTCACCGGGGCGGGCGCCTCGGCCTGCACCTTGAGCATGATGCCCTTCTCCTCGGCCAGCGGCTCGTAAAGTTCGCCCACGTCATGCACGATCTCGGTGGCGTCGAAGTCCACCATACCCTCGCGAGACTGCCCGGATTCGGCGCGCGCAATCAACAGTAGCGCGTTGAAGGTCGTGATCAGCGCATCCGATTCCTCGATCGTCGCCTCCAGCGCCGTACGATATTCCTCGTCGACCTTGGCGGTGCGCAGCGCCTCCTCGGCGCGATTGCGCAATCGCGTGAGGGGCGTCTTGAGATCGTGGGCGATATTGTCCGAAACCTCCTTCAAACCATACATCAGCGACTCGATACGCTCGAGCATTTGATTGAGATTTTCGGCCAGCCGGTCGATCTCGTCGCCCGAGCCGCCGACCGGCAACCGCTCGCCGAGGTCGCCCGCCATGATGGTGCGCGTGGTTTCGGTCATGGCGTCGACGCGGCGCAGCACGCGCCGCGAAACGAACAGGCCACCGGCCAGGCCAAGCACCAGCACAATCGCGATCGACCAGCGTCCGGCCGCCAGCACGATGTGATAAAGCCGCTCGCGCTCTTCCAGGTCGCGACCGACCAGCAAGCGGAAGCCACCGGGCAACTGGAAAACGCGCACCAGCGCGTGATGTTGGGGATGCGTTGCACGCTGTGACGCGCCGTCGGCCGCTTCGTCGAGACGGCGATAGACGGTCTCGGTCCAACCGGGATTGTCGAGAATGCCGGGCTGCAGCGCGGTCACGTTGCCGGCGAGCGGCTGACCGGTGAAGGTGGTGACGAGATAGAGGCTGGATCCGGGCCTGCGGGCGCGCGCATCGATGACAATCACCAGCCGGCGAATGCCGCCCTGCCGGTACTGCTCGGACAGTCCGGTGATCTCCGCATTGACGGTTTCTGTGATCTGCTCGTCGATGAGACGGCGCGAGTTGAGCGCGAAATAGGCCAGCAAGAACGCCGCGAACAACGCGAACACGGTCAAATAGACCAGCGTCAGCCGGAATGTGGTGGTTCGGAACAGTTTACCGAGCGCCGTCACGTATCATGTATCCCGCGCCGCGGATGGTATGCAAAAGCGGCTGAGAAAATCCTTTATCGATTTTCGAGCGCAAGCGCGAGATGTGCACGTCGATGACGTTGGTTTGCGGATCAAAATGGTAGTCCCAGACGTTTTCCAGCAGCATGGTGCGGGTGACCACCTGCCCTGCGTGTTTCATCAGATATTCAAGGAGGCGAAATTCGCGTGGCTGCAGGGAAATCTCCTGCTCACCGCGTCGCACCTCGTGCGACAGGCGGTCGAGTTCGAGATCGCCCACGCGCAGGACGGTTTCTTCATTGCGACCGCCGCGGCGGCGCGACAGCACCTCGACCCGCGCCAGCAATTCGGAAAACGAATAAGGTTTGGGCAGGTAGTCGTCGCCGCCGGCCCGCAGGCCCTTGACGCGGTCATCAACCTGGCCGAGGGCAGAAAGGATCAGCGCCGGCGTTTCGACGCCCTGCCCGCGCAATGTGCCGATCACCGCCAACCCGTCCCGCTTGGGCAACATGCGATCGACAATGAGCACGTCGTACTGGCCATCCTGGGCCATGGCGAGACCGTCTTCGCCATCATTGGCGGCGTCGGCGACGTGGCCGACCTCGCGAAACGCCTTGACCAGGTAGTCGCAGGCGTCGCGGTCGTCCTCGATCACCAGGATGCGCATGCTGGTCCGATCTGGTTCGGCATTGGCCGTCCGGCCGAGTACAAGCTGCCCGTCAGTATTCGGGTATGTGGGCATCGGTCTCACCAATTTCAGTCAATTCGGTGGCTGGTCAAGCCCCGCTCACCCCGCCGCGCGTCATAACGCATCGGCCGGCGCCAGAAACCCGTACGCACCGGCACGAGGGGGTGGCGGGTTTGACCGCCACCCCTCCGCGACCCCACCCCGACGGGGGCGACGGATGCCGGGGCTGGAGTTCAGGCTGGAGGACGAGCAGACGTCGACGAAGTAGCCCGCCTTCCGGGATCAGGCGGGACGGGCCGAAGCCCGTCCCGTTGAGGTCGTTCCACCGACGGGGGCGACGGATGCCGGTGGGACGCCCCCAAACTCAGCCCTCCTTGATCGGGAGGGCGACGAAGCGGGTATTCGAACCCGACTTCTTGACCCGCATCAGAACGGCACGCTTGCCTTCCTTGCGCACGCTGGCAATCTCGTTGCGCACGTCTGCGGGTGTCGAAACGCTCTTTCCGGCGACATCGAGGATCACGTCACCGGTGGTAAAACCTTGCGCGGCGGCAATGCCCGACAAGTCGACGCCGGTCACCACCACGCCCTCGTCGCCGGCCCCGGCCACACGGCCCGCCGGCGCAAGTGTCAGACCGAGCTTGCCGAGATCGACACCGTCATCGTTCCTGTCGGAAGGCGTCACGGCCTTCGCCTCGATGTCCTTCGGCAGGGTGCCGAGCGTGAGCGAAATCTTGCGCTCGGAACCGTCACGCATGATGCCGAGATCGACCTTGGCGCCCGGCGACATGGCGCCGATCTTCCTGGCGAGATCGCGCGCATCCTTCACCGGCTCGCCATTGACGGAAGCGATGACATCGCCGGCCTTGATCCCGGCCTTCTCCGCCGGGCTGTTCGCCTGCGGCTCGGCCACCAGCGCGCCTTCCGCCTGTTTCAGACCAAGGCTATCGGCGATGTCCTTGGTCACCGGCTGGATCTGCACGCCGATCCAGCCGCGCGTGACCATGCCGTGCTCCTTGAGCTCGGTGATCACCGACTTCACGGTTTCGGAAGGGATTGCAAAGGCGATGCCGACGGAACCGCCGGATGGCGAGAAGATCGCGGTGTTGACGCCGATGACATTGCCTTCGACGTCGAAGGTCGGTCCACCGGAATTGCCCTTGTTCACCGGCGCGTCGATCTGGATGAAATCATCGTAGACGCTGGCGCCGATGTCGCGCCCGCGCGCAGAGACGATGCCCGCGGTCACGGTGCCGCCGAGGCCGAACGGATTGCCGACGGCCAGCACCCAGTCACCGATGCGCGGCGACTTCTCCGCGAGCTTCACGTAGGGATAGCCGCTGCCCTCGACCTTGATCAACGCCAGATCGGTGCGCGGATCGGTGCCAATCACCTTGGCCTCGTGGGTCTTCCCGTCGTCGGTCTTGACCTTGACGCTTTCGGCATTGTCGACCACGTGATTGTTGGTCACGGCGTAACCGTCGGCCGAAATGAAGAAGCCGGAGCCTTGACCCATTACCGGACTGCGGCGGTGCGGCTGCGGCATGTTGTCGGGAAAGCCCGGCATACCGAAGCGGCGGAAGAACTCACGCAGGCCCGGCGGAATCTGATTGTTGCCGAGGCCAGTCGTGGCCGTATTGCCGTTTATCTTGACGCGAACAGCGAACACCGCCGGCTTCACCTTGGCGACGATGTCGGCAAAGCCGACCGGTGCCGGCAGCTTTTCCGCCTGCGCGCTCAGGTTCTGCGCCTGGGCGGGCGTATAGCCTTGGGAAGGATTCAGGCCGGGGGCGATCACCAACGCAGCGACGCCAAGGCCGGCAATCGTGGTCGTGAGAAGTGCGATACGGCGGGCCGACAGAACGGGCCGCAACCTGGAGTTCTCTGGAGCGGAAGTCGCGCTCGGATTTTTCACGGGCGGATCTCCATCATAATTCGGACTGGCGCATGTTGCGCCGGACGGATTACGAACTTGGGGGGGCGCGCCTTACGGAGTCCTGTCGGGAGGATTAAACTTTTGTAAGGTGGGGCGGCGATTATTTATTTGAAATTCATAGGCTTACCGGAGGGTCGATTTGGCCTGGGGCTCGACCAAGGTCGCAATCCGCTTCTGTTCTTCAGCGCTCAACGGCGGCGGCTCGACGGTCGCCCGTTTCCGCCGGCGTGTGGCGAAAAAGATGCCCGCAATGCCGGCAACCAATGCCGCCGGCGGCAAACCCCACAAGAGCAGCGTATGCCACTCGAGGCGCGGCCGCAGCAGCACGAATTCGCCGTAGCGCGCCACCAGATAGTCGAGCACCTGCTGGTCGGTGTCGCCGGCGACGAGCCGCTGGCGCACCAGCACACGCAGGTCGTGCGCCAGCGGAGCATTCGAATCGTCAATCAATTCATTCTGGCAGACCATGCAGCGCAATTCGCCTGAAAGATGCCGCGCGCGCGCCTCAAGCGCCGGATCCTTGAGCATCTCGCCGGGTTTCACGGCATGCGCAATTCCCGGCGCCAGCAGCGCGAAAAGAACGGCGATGAATCGGAGCGACCGCATGCCGTGCTATTCCGCCGGCTGCAGCGAAGACTTCGCCGCCGGCCTGGGCGCCCCCACCCGCAAGCGCCGGTCGGACAGGGACAACGCGCCGCCCAGCATCATGACGATGGCGCCGATCCAGATCAGCAATACCATCGGCTTGTAGTAGATGCGCACGCCGATGGCGCCGTCGGCCTCGTTGTCGCCGAGCGATATATAGAGCTGGCTCAAGCCGCGCGTCATCAGCGCCGATTCGGTCGTCGTCATGCCGCGCGCCCCGAAGGTATGCTTGGCCAACTCCATCTCGCCGATCGGCACACCGCCCTGGCGCACGGTGAAGCGGCCTACGACCGCGTTGAAGTTCGGCCCGGGACGGTTGTCGAGGCTCTCGAACTTGAAGTCGTAGCCGGAAAGCGAAACGGTCTGCCCCGGCTTGACGGCAACGATGCGCTCGGTCGCCCAGGCGGCCACGGCGACGATGCCAAGGAGGGTCAGCGCCATCCCGCAGTGTGCGACCGCCGTGCCCCAGGTCGAGCGCGGCAAGCCTCTCGCCCGCGCTCGCACCGTGGAAAGCGGCGCGCGGAACAGGCTCGTGCGCTCGATCAGGTCGGTCAGCGCGCCGGCAATGACGAAAAACGCCAGACCGATTCCGAACGGCGCCAGCACCGATGTGCCGCCAGCGATCGCAAAAGTCACCGCAATCGCGACAAGACCGATGCCGAAGGCAGCCATCAGGCGTTGTGCCGCACCAGGCAGGTCGCCGCGCTTCCAGGCCAGCAGCGGCCCGAACGGCATGGCGAACATGAGCGGAATTAACAGCGGCCCGAAGGTCAGGTTGAAATACGGCGGTCCGACCGAAATTTTTGCACCGGTCAGCGCTTCCAGCGCCAGCGGATAAAGCGTGCCGACTACCACCGTCAGGCAAGCCGTTGTCAGGAAAAGGTTGTTGAGCACCAGCGCGCCCTCGCGCGACACCGGCGCGAACAGACCCCCCTGTTTCAACAACGGTGCGCGCCAGGCGAACAGCGTGAGCGCGCCGCCGATGAACAGCACCAGAATGGCCAGGATGAACACACCGCGCCGCGGATCGGTAGCGAAGGCGTGCACCGAGGTGAGCACGCCCGACCGTACCAGGAAGGTGCCGACCAGCGACAGCGAGAAGGTGAGAATGGCGAGCAGGATGGTCCAGACCTTCAGCGCATTGCGCTTCTCCATCACCACGGCGGAGTGCAGCAACGCCGTGCCGGCGAGCCATGGCATCAGCGACGCATTCTCCACAGGGTCCCAGAACCAGAACCCGCCCCAGCCGAGCTCGTAATAGGCCCAGTACGAGCCCATCGCGATGCCGAGCGTAAGGAACATCCAGGCCGCGAGCGTCCACGGCCGCACCCAGCGCGCCCAGGCGGCATCGATGCGGCCGTCGATCAGTGCGGCAATGGCGAAGGAAAACGCGATGGAGAAGCCGACATAGCCGAGATAAAGCAGCGGCGGATGAACGGCGAGGCCGATATCCTGCAGGACCGGATTGAGGCTACGCCCCTCGAACGGCGCCGGCTGCAGCCGGGTGAACGGATTTGAGGTGAACAGGATGAAAAGATAAAAGGCGGAAGCGACCCACGACTGCACCGCGAGCACCAGCGCCTTCAACGTCAGCGGCAGATTGCCGCCGAAAATCGCGACCAGCGCGCCGAACAGCGCCAGGATCAGAACCCACAACAGCATCGAGCCTTCGTGGTTTCCCCACACGCTGGTGTACTTGTAAATCAGCGGCATCTGCGAGTGCGAATTCTCGAACACCACCGAGACTGAAAAATCCGAGGTGACGAAGCAGACTGTCAGCGCCGCGAACGCCAGCGCGACGAAGAGGAACTGCATGAGCGCGGTTGAATTGGCGAGCCGCATCAGCATGCCGTCATGGATGCGTGCGCCGACCACCGGTACCACCGACTGGACCAGGCCGAGGGCCAACGCCAGCACGAGAGCGTAATGGCCGAGTTCGGCGATCATTTCGCTGCTCCTTCCGCCGCGCGCCTTTCGCCTTCTTTCCAGCGTCCGGATTTCTTCAGGGCGTCCACCACCTCACGCGGCATATAGCGTTCGTCGTGCTTGGCCAGCACGGTGTCGGCAACAAGCGCATTGCCCGGTTCGATCTGGCCCTCGGCCACCACCCCCTGCCCTTCACGGAACAGATCGGGCACCAGGCCTTGGTAACGTACTGCGACGGCATTGTCGCCATCGGTGACCCTGAAGCTGATGTTGAGATCGCCGCTGCGTTTCACGCTGCCGCTTTCGACCAGCCCGCCAATGCGCACGCGTGTGCCCGGTGCCAGGTGCTCCTGCGCGATTTCCGTGGGAGAACGGAAGAACACGATCGAACTGCTCATGGCGCTGAGCACCAGACCGACTGCGACCGCCAGCACGGCGCCGCTGCCGCCAATCAGAACCAGCCGTCGCTGCTTGCGTGTCATTTCCTTCCGTTCCCGCTCAACCCTGAAGCCCCATGCTCTTGATCATCTCGTCAAGCTGCCGGAGCTTGTCGGGATCGCCGGCGAGCGCCTTGCGTGCATCCGCCGCCGCGGCTACCGCCCTTTCGCGCTGGCCCAGCACCATATAGGCACGCAACAGCCGCTGCCATCCTGCGACATCGTCGCCGTTCTGCTTCAGTCGGTCGGCGAGCCGCGCGACCATGCCCTGGATCATGGCGTTGCGGTCTCCGGCGCTCATCTGGCCGGCGGCGGCGACGTCGGCCGCGCTCGGTCCGGGCGCGCCGGACGCAACCGCGCCTGCAGCGGGCGCAACCGGCTTGCCGATGTTGGCAAGTGCCTGCTGCACCGTCGCCACCCAGGGCGCTTCGGCCGGCGCTTTCGCCAACATACCCTGCCAGATTTCCGCGGCCTTATCGATATTGCCGTCCTGCTGCGCGGCGAGGCCGGTGAAGAACCTCGCCTTGATTTCGTTCGGATCGAGCCTGAGCGCATGCTCAAAGGTGGTCCTGGCTTCCCCGGTGACCGTGCCGTTGGCGGCGGCAGTGAGCGCTTCTCCCAGATCCGCCTGCCGCGTGGCGCTGTCTCCTGAAAGTTCGATCACCTTGCGGCGCGCGTGCACCGCATCCTGCAGGCGGCCGAGTCGCAGATAGACCGGCGCCAGCACTTCGTAGCCGCGCGCATCATTCGGATTTTTGGCGAGATGGGCTTCCACCTGCGCCACCATCCTGGCAATCGGGCTGTTTTCGTGAACCGCTTGCAGGCGGGCGGCAAGCGGTTCGCCCGGCAAGTTCGGCGAACCGGTCGTGAGGTAGAGCGCGGAGGCACCGATCGGCACCAGCAGCAAAGCCGCGGCGGCGGTGATGCGGCGGCGCCAGAGCGACGATGCGTCGCGAAGGTCGGGGGCCGTCTCGATGTCGCCGCCCGTTTCGGCGCTATCGGCGGCGGCAATCAGCCGGCGCGAGACCTCGACTTTGGCCGCCTGCGCTTCCGCCCCCTCGATCAGGCCCGCGGCATGGTCGCGGTCGATTTCGTCGAGCTGGTCGCGGTAGACGGCAACGTCGCTGCCACCACGCCGGGTCGCGTCGCGCCGGGACAGCGGCCACAGCACGGCGAAAACCGCTGCCGCGGTCATCAACGCGAAAACGAACCATAAGGCCATTGAAACGAATTACCTGCCTTGGCGCTCGGGGAAGTCGGGGAACCCTACCGGTGAGGGCATACATCAGGGGTAATCGTGGCGGCAATGAGCAAGATCAAATGAAGCCGAATGGCCGGGAAAAGCCGGTTTTCAGGCCCCGAGGCCCTCTCCGCAGGTGCCGTGGGCGAGGGCGCCGCAGGTTATGGTCGCAACTGTTCGCGCGCCCTGTCGTCCTCGCCGCGCCGGTTAAGTGCCGCGATCAATCAGGGGGCGCGCCCCGGGCGGCGCGGCCGGCGCTGCGAACGCGCGCGAGATGTTCACACGGCGCCTAGCTGATCGGCGTCCAGGTTCCATCCTGATTGCGGCAAGCGACCCCGCGAGCCGTCTGTGGCCGACCGCCGACATAGATCGTGTGGGTGTAAGAGCGGCAATTCCGTCCGTTGTCCACGTAGGCCGGTCCCGGAACGAAGGCGCCGTAGTGGCCGCTATCGGGATTACGCCAGGAGGTGGCGACACCCGACCTGCCGTGCTCCAGTGCCTGCTCCTGCGCGGCATAGGCGCGCCGGCGATCCTGTTCGTCGAGGGACGCGCCGATGCGATTACCGATGAGACCGCCGACAAGACCGCCGATCGCCGCACCCGCCAGCCGATCGCCGGTACCGCCACCCGCGACCGCGGCGCCCAGCAGTGCGCCGGAGCCGGCGCCGAGCAACGTACCCGTATTCTCGCGCGGGCCGGGACCACTGCCATCAGGCGAGCCGGCGCAGCCGACAAGCAGGAATCCGATGGCGGCGATGGCAGCTAATTTGAAGGTGGACATTGAGGCCCCCGGGAAATCGGCGTGAATGCAAGAGAATCCGTCGGACGACGGATCATAAATGTTACGTGACGGGACGAATAGGGCAAAACTCCGGCGGGGGAAAACACAGAAAACCCGGATTTCGCGGTTCTGGAGTACCGCAAAACCCGCTGGCAGCGCCGATTACGCGGCGAAGCCCGCCGAGTTCCGCTAACCCTCGAAGCCGTCAAACGAGGCGTAGCTGTCGAGCGGCGCACGCGGCGAGCGCCACCGGTTGATGGCAGCGCTCTCGTCGGCATGCCCAAGCGCCATGCCGGAATAGATCATCAGTTCGGGGGGAAGGTTGAGGAAGGACCGCACGGTGCGGTGGAACGACACCCAGGCCTGTTGCGGGCAGGTGTGCAGGCCGTGGCCGCGCGCGAGCAGGGTCACGGTCTGCAAGAGGCCGCCGATGTCGGCCCACTGCGCGACGCCGAACGAGCGCTCGAGTGCAAAGAACAGCCCGACCGGCGCGCCAAAGAATTGAAAATTGCGGGCGTATTGCCGGTAGCGTGCCGGCTTGTCGGCGCGCGGCACGTCGATGGATTTGTAGAGCAGTTCACCGACCTCGAAGCGCCGGGACCGATAAGGCTCCTCCATCGGATCGGGATAGATGCGGTAGTCGCCGCCCTCGCCTTTCGGCAATTCGTCCATGCGCGGCGAAAGCTGCGCCCTCAGTTCCTCAAGCCGTTTGCCGGCGACCGCATAGATGCGCCAGGGCTGCATGTTGCCGGCTGACGGCGCACGCGCCGCCCGCTCGACGATGTCGCGCACGGTTGCTTCCGGCACCGGCGTCGGCAGAAAGGCGCGGCAGGAGAAACGCGAGGCAACGGCTTCGAACACGTCCATCGAGGAAAGCTCCGCGGTCCATCGGCAGAAGCGCCAAGAATCGCGGGGAGTGTGGCGGGCAGGTCCCGCCTTGCCAAGCGTGGGTCATTTGCGGCCGAGAATCCGCGCCACTTTCTCCAGGCTGCGGCCGCCGAAATAGGCGGTGAGCACGATCATCGCCCACTGCGCCACGGGCCCCGACAAGGGAGCGGTCGTCCCCCAGCCCAGAACGGTGTCCCAGACCACCACCTTCCACACATATATAATGAAGGCGAAGGCAAAGAGCGGCCGCGGCAGCGCGGTGTACCAGCGTCCCTGCTCGGCGATCACCGTTTGTGTCGCCAATTCGCGCTCGCGCTGATCGAGCGCCATTTCGCGCGCCTTCAGGTCGGCGGCGATCTTCTCGCTCGAGTTATCGGCGGCGAGCCTGGCGCGATAGGCGTCGACCGCCGCCCTGGCGAAAGGTCCGCCGAACAGGTTGCCGAGCCAGCCGAGGATGGTCGCGAACATGAGCTCACCCTTTGGCCGTGCGCCGGCGCGCCAGCTCGGTGAGGACACCGATGGCGATCACATAATAGGGAACAAATTGCGGTTGCAGCACGCGCTGGATCGCGGCGCCGACGTCCGGATCGCTCGACAGCGACAGCAGCGTCGCCAGCACCGCACCACCAAGCGTCATCGCGCGCGCCCACAGGATGGTCACCGAATACCTGAACCAGCCCTTGATCCTGTCCCACATGCCTCAATCTCTCCTGCTGACGAAACGGATGACGGCACACGTCGCCACGAACGTGGAAAATCCGAACAGAGCAATCGCCCACCACGTCAGACCGGCGCCATGTCCCGCCGCGACGACCACCGTCGATCCGGCGGCGGCAATCGAAGATGTACTGACAATGGAAGCGGGTTCCTTCGGCGCCTTGCCGTTGGCGACAGCGGCGCTCGCTTCCGGCGCCGGCGCATTCGCGGCCATCGCCAGCGCAGCCGCCTTCACCTGCGCCACCCGTCGGCCCCAGCCCTTGCCGAAGACCGGCCAGGTGCGCAGGCGTTTCAGGAAGCGCAGCCGCTCGTCGCAGATCGCGACGATGACCGCCTTCGGGTCGCACCTCGCCACGGCGCGCATCGTGACCGGCCCCAGCACGCCGTCGACCTTCACGCCGAGGACACGCTGCAACACCTTTTTCGAACGCCCGATACCGGAGATCACACCGTAATCGAACACGGCGTAGTCGACGCCGGCCGGCAACTCGTCACAGCGCTGCGCATCCCAGTAACGGGCGCGATAGATGCGGCTCGCCTCCTCGACCGTCATGCGCCTCACATCGCCGGCCGTTGCGGCCGGCTTCACGTAGCGGCGATAGTCGTGGATGGTAATGCCGAACCTGGTCGGCCCGCCCGGATCGGCGGGGTGGTTGCTGTAGCCGCCCTCGTGCTGCAACAGGCAGCGCAACGACGCGTCGTAGCTTTGCTTCGCCACGGGAGCCTCGCTTCGCAAGTGCTGGATTGATCTGAAGGCGTGAAGAACGCCTCGTTTGTCGCACGGTCAGGCGACGCGAACCGCGGCAAAGTGATTGTAGTCCGCCGCCACGTAGCCATCGTTGGTGACAAACTGACAGCGCGCGTCGACCAAGTCGCCGGCGGACAACTTCAGCACGGCGCTGGTCTGCAGGCAGGTCCCCTGATCGATGACCGCATCGCTGAGGACGCGCGTCTGGGCCGCCTCGGCATCATTGACGAACAACGCCAGCATGATGCGCGTCGGCAGGGTCGCGTTCATCTTGAACAGATAATGCGCCGAAACCTGATAATAGCCATCGACCCCGGCCGTGAAGTTGTTGCTGGCGGCGGAAAACGCGCCATGGTCGTTGTGATTGGCCACATTGAAGCCGATCTTGGCGAAAGAACCGGCGGCATGATAGTCGTCGTAGTTCACATGGGCCGAGAACTTGCCGCTCTGCGGATGATCGACCTTGCCGCTGCCCCTGTCGATCGACAGGCCGAGATGCCAAACGGCCCCGTCGGGTGACACCTTCATGCTGAAATTGTCATCGCCCAGCGTGCCGATTTCGGCGCGGCCCGAATAATTGTCCTGGAACAGGAGCGACAGCGTGTTCGCGGCCGCCTCCTTGCTCATCTTGTAGCGCAGGTCGCCGTCGCCGCCTTCCGCCGCGGTCTTGGCAACGAACAACGTATTGTTAAGCTTGGCGCTGAACGGATTGGTCGTATCCGCCATGGTGCCGACGCCGAGCAGCGTCATGTTGTTGAGCGAGGTCAGCGCCGACAGCGCGTCGACCCAGGCGCTGCCACTCCAGGCCAGCAGGGCGCCTTCATCGACAACGTAGGCGAGCCAGCCGGTCTGCGGCGGACAGAACTGCCAGGCCCCGTCCTGCCAGGCAGCGATCGCGTTCTCGTGCCCGGCCCAGACGCCGGTGGCGGTCGCCCTGACGATCCAGCGCTGGCCTTCCGCCGGCGAACCGGGCGGCGCGGTCAGGTCGCGGTCGAACACGGCAAGCTGCACCAGCGTGTCGAGGATGCGCAGCGCCTCGTTGTGGGTGACGTGCTTCTGGGCCTGGCTGCCTTCGATGCAAGGCAGGCCGAGATTGGCGGTATCGGTCATGATGTTCCGTTCGCTTGTCTAGGGAATGAGCGTGGCGGTCGTGGCAAAGCCCCGCCCCACGGTCGCGGATATTTGCGCCACCCGCACGGTCAGGCTTGCTTGCGCGCTTCCGAAATCGTCGAGTTCGTCTGCCGCGGCGTACAGCGCGCCCGGGTTCGTCGCGGCGAGCGTGCGCACGACATCGCCGCCCGACAGGACATCGACTTCGTATTGCTCGCTGTCTTCGCCGAGTGGCACCTCACCCACCCAGGTGTCGCCGTCGATGCGCGTGCGCCGGATCCAGCTGATGGTCACGCCGCTCGCCGCGCGCCACGCCTTCAGATGCACCGGCGCGAGTGGCCTCAGCGCCGTCGCCTGCGGCGTCGCGGTCAGCGCCAGCGCGGTCGGGTCCGCCGTGTCGCGGCCCGACCGCCGACCACGCGCAATTGCAGCGTCCGGCCCAGCGCGTCGAGGCCGCTGGCGATGGTCTCCACATTGCCGTCGAGCAGCACGAATGCGGCCCCGGCCGCCAGCGGCGACCCCATCGCCCATTCGCTGCCGGCCTGCCCGCGCAACAGACGGGATAATGTATACGTGCGTTCGCCGGTCAGCTCCGCGTTGGCGAACTGGATCACCTCCCAGGCGCGGTCGCTCCGCTGCACCGCCGCGGCATTGGCGCCGGAAAACAATGCAAGGTCGGTCACCGACGCCAGCGCGCCGCCATAAAGCCGCACACGGAAGTTCACGTCGTGCCAGCGCGCGGTCGGCCCCGCCGGCAAATCGTCAAGCGTCTCGCCGACGATCGCCGGCGCCGCCGCCACGGCCAGACGGCTGAAGCTCGCGCCGTCCACCGAATGCCAGATCACTTCCGCGCCCGGCCACGGATTGGCGAACACCGCGAGCCGCGCCAGCACCGGTGGCCGCTCCGACGACAGCGTCGGCAGATCGAGCACGGTCGCATGCACCGGCCCGAGCGACGGCGGCAGCACCGGCGTGCGCCCGGCCGGGACTCGCCAGCGGCAGATTGAACACTTCCGGATCGATCGAGTGCGCCCTGACGGCGCGGCTCCCGGCATCCGAAATCTGCTGCAATTCGACGAGCCGCCGCCGTCCGTTGACGGTCAGGCCGATCACGTCGCCGGGCGTCAGCGCCAGCTGGCTGGGCGGCAGCGCGAAATCCGCGCGGTCGCGCCCGGCCCACAGGTCCTGCAGCCAGATATCGGCACGCCGCACGATCCCCGCGCTGTTGCTCACCACCGCCAGATCGGCGTGCACGTTGCGCGTCGAACTGCCGACGAGCCGGCGCGAGGCCGCCGCCGCGCGCAGATAGTCAGCGCCGAGATCGGTGTAGCCGATCGACACTTCGCGCGGCAGATCGCTGTCCTGCCCGCGCGTGAACACGGCCGGGGGGTTGGCGTCCGGCAACACCAGGTCATCTTCTGCGAGCTCCGCCACCGGCAGGCCGCCGCGCTGGCGAAAGCGCAATACGCCCCCCTCTTCCGCCGCCTCGAAGGCAAACGCCAGCGCCAGCGGATCGATCATGGCGCGCGGCGCCATCGGGCGGTCGACCACGTAACCGTCGACCGCGCCGGTGAGATCGCTGGTATCGAAGTTGCTCACGCCGCAGTCCTCGAGCAGCGCCGCCACCAGCGCATCGAGTGGCGCCCCACCGAGCCGACCGGTGAGCCAGTGGCCGGTGTCCCAGTTCGGTCCGTCGCTCCAAACCCCGGTCGCTGCCGGGAACAGCGGAAACGGGCGCGCATCCCAGGTCCACAGATAGATGCGGTCGGGCGGAATCATGCGGTCGCCGTAAACCGGCGACACCGGATTGAGCGCACCGCCGAACGCCGGGTCGAACGTGCCGAGCACCGCTTCCAGCATGCGCCGCTGGATCGTGTCGTCGCGGCTGCCGTCGGAAAAATGCGGCTGGCCCGATTCCGACGACTTCGGGTCGGGAAAAACGCTCGGCTGGTTGGCGCCCTTGTCGACCGCGGGGCAGCCGATCTCGGTGAGCCACACCGGCTTGCTTTGCGGCACCCACGCTGTCGGGCTCGCCAGCTCGGCGCCGCCGACGCGCTCGTAGTGCGGCTCGGACCAGAAATTCCAGATGTCCTTCTGCCGGAAGATCCACGGCTTGCCGAGTCCGTCGGTAATCGGCGCGCGCGTCTGCATCACACGCGCGGCGGCATCCGTGTAGTACCAGTCGTAGCCTTCGCCGCGCGCCAGATTGCCGGCGAGATAGTCGGTCCGGTACGGGCTGTCGCTTGAAGCCCGGTCGAGCGCATTGACGTCGTCGCGCCAGTCCGCAACCGGCGCGTAATAGTCGATGCCCACCGCATCGATCGACGACGACGCCCATAACGGGTCAAGCGGAAAGCGCACTTCGTCGGCGGCAGTATCCACCACATGTGCGCCGTATTCGGTCCAGTCGGCGCCATAAGTTACTTTGGTGCCGCCGCCGCCGATTCCCTTCACCTCCGCCGCGAGCGACACCAGCGCATTCACCGCCGGATAGACGCCGGAGGCCGCGCGCACGCGCGTCAACGACGCGAGCTCCGAGCCGATCAGGAAGGTATCGACACCGCCCGCCGCGGCGGCCAGCGAAGCGTAGTGCAGCACCATGTTGCGGTAGTTCCAGCTGTCGGGACCACCGCTGAAGAAGGCATCGACCTGCGTACCGGCAGGGCCCGTGGCATCGGGAGAGCCCGGCTGCCCCGGCGCCGGATCGCAGGTGATCCGCCCCCGCCACGGATAAGGTGCTTGCGAACCGCCACCGGTCCAGGGATCAGGCAACGAATTGCCGATCGGAACATCCATCACCACGAAGGGATAGAGCGTGACCTTCCTGCCGAGCGATTTGAGATAGCTGATGAGATTCTTCACGCTGTCGTCGGAAGGCGTGCCGCCATAGGCCGGCCGCCCGGCATAGGTTGACACCACCCGCGCGCCGGCGCGCGTGACCCCGGCCACCGACCAGCTGCCACCATGGGTTTGCTTGGTCGCGCTGTCGACGGCCGGCACGATGCGGCATTGCCCGCAGCGCAGGTCGGTGCCGAACCAGGCGACGACCACGGCGACGTTTTCGACATTGGGTGCCACCGCCAGCAGCTGGCTGACTGAAGCGTAAATGTCGGACGACCTGTACGCGACGTGCCGGTTCTCCGGCGCCGATTGCCCGGGTCCGAGATCCTGCACCACCGTCGCGGTCTCGTAGCCGAACTCGGTGGTGCCGGGGATGAGCGTGACCGCGCGCACCATCTTTTCCAGCTTGCCGATCGGCCGCACCACCTCGAACGACAGTTGCGGAATGCGGTTGCCGAAGTTCGCCACCGGCAAGCGCTCGAAGACGACATAGGCGAGCCCGCGATAGCCCGGCGCACTGCCTTCCTTGACCACGATCAGCGGATCGGCCGTCTGGGTCTCATGCCCCGTGTAGATGCGCACGGCGAGCCCGGTGGTATCGAGCGGCTTGCCGTCAGCCCAGATCCGCTCCACCCCGCCGATCGGTCCCTCGCACAGACCGACGGCGAGATTGGCGAAATACGAATAGGTCGTGGTCGTCGTTGTCGTCGTAGTCGGGCTGCCGCCCATCCCCTTGCCGCCGCCGGCCCCCTCGGTCGTGGTGCTGGTCGTCACCACCTCCTCGAGGCTGGTCGCCCAGATTACCTGGCCGGAAAGCCGCGCCCGCCCGTAGACGCGCGGGATCGGCGCGCCTTGGGTCGAGGCCATCACGCTGAGGTCGGCGAGACGCGGACCTTCCACCGCGCGATCGCGGTGTGCGCCAAACAGCGTCCGGTCGATGAGATTGCCGCCAATGGCGCCAATCAGGCGGCCGGCAATGGCGCCGGCCGAGCCGAACACCGCGCCGCCGGCGGCGCTGCCGGCAACTGAGAGAACGAGCGCTGCCATGGTTTGGAATCTTGTTGTTCAGTTCGAGCCGAGCGGCGAGCACTCTTCCCTTCTCCCCTTGTGGGAGAAGGTGCCCGAGCGGAGGCGAAGCCGAGCGAGGGGCGGATGAGGGGTCAGCGGATTACGTCAATCGCTGACCCCTCACCCGGCTCGCCGTCGCTGCGCTCCGGCGATCCACCCTCTCCCACAAGGGGAGAGGGTTGCGCCGAGATCGCTGTGACTTTCTCAATCTAAAATCCCCGGAAACCGGAACGCGTAAGCCAGCCGCCGGCGCCACCACGACGCCAGCACGACCTCCGTCACCGCAGCGCCGTCATGGGCGTGCACCATCCGGCCGTCTGTGGTGACGATGGCCGCGTGCTTGGCCGGCAGATGCGCGCGCCAGCGGAACAGCACGACGTCGCCGGCTTCGATTGCGTCGCGCTCGATCGGAACGAGATGACGCGCGGCGGCCTCGGCCAGCAACTCCTGCCCGCTCGCTTCCGCCCAGTCCGGCGCATAGGGCGGCGCGCACTCCGGCTCGGCGCCGATGACCGCACGCCACACGCCACGCACCAGCCCCAGGCAATCGCAGCCGACGCCCTTGAGCGAAGCCTGATGGCGGTAAGGCGTGCCGATCCAGTCGCGCGCCTCGGCGACGATAAGAGAGCGGGTAATGGTCATGACAACGCCGCGTCCCGGGCGCTGCGCAACATGCAATGTTGCGCTGCTGACCCGGGACCCCGGTTCCTTTAAGAAAGCTGGACCCCGGGTCTGCAGCGCACCGCTAACGCGCTGCGCTGCGCCCGGGAACGAAATCACCCCTGCAAACTGCTTCCGTCATTGCCCGGCTCGCCCTGCACCGGATAGCGCACGACGAAATCGTTACCGGGGATTTGCGGAAAGCCGCGGAAGTTGACGGCGTTGTTGAAGCGGCCGCCGCAGGTCGAGAAACTCTTGTCGCACCCGGCGGTGACGGTAAAGGCGTCGCCGGCCGCGATCGGCTGCGGCATCGCCTGCCACAAGGCGAAACTGACGCCGGCACCATTGCGATGGATCTTCACCTCGACGCTGAGCCCGGCGTTCGCGCCGCCGGTGAACGTCAGCTTGCCGGCAGTGAACCAGCCGTCCGCGAAACTGCCAAGACCGCTCGCCGTGAAACCCGATGTTCCGGTCAGGCCCGTGACGTTGCCGCTGCCACGCCAGCCCGCGTGGTCGAGATCGACCTTGCAGCGCGCATCGCCGAGATCGGCCGAACAGCCGGCGGTGAAAAGCCGGCCGGACTCTTCCGCCAGCCGCTGGGTTATGCCGCGCACTTCCGCGGTGAAGGCCGCGCCCTCGCGCCTGACCTCGCCGAGCGTGCCGGCGGCGAGCTGCACACATAACGTCGGCTCGCTCCAGTCCACCAGCCAGAGCTCGATCGCCGCCGCGTCATAGAAGTCCGGCCGCAAGGTCGTCCTCGTTGAGGGACTCATCGTCGAGCGCCCCCGACAGTTCCGACCCGGTCACCGCCAGATCGAAGGCCTGGGTCGCCTCTGTGCCACTCAATCCGGTGCCGGCGCGGCAGCTGACGCCACCGAGCGGCACGTCCTCGTCGTGATCGGTGAAACCCTGCGTGACGCCGTCGGTGCGCGCGATCAGCCAGCAGCGGCAGAGCGTGGTCGCGCCGCCGTCGAGCCTGGCCTGCAAGGCGGGATGGAATACTGCGCATCTTTAGCCTCTAGTCCCGGGCGCGACGCAGCATGAGCGCAGCGAATGGTGCGTCGCAGACCCGGGATCTTTCCAAAGTATGAGTTTGCAGCGGTCCCGGGTTAGCAGCGCAACATTGCATGTTGCGCAGCACCCGGGACACGCGGCGTTAAAGCCGGATTTCCACTAGCGGGATCTTCGGGATCGCCCCGGCCGCGAACGCGGACAGATCGACCTCGAGATAATCGGTATCGAAGCGCACCGGCACGTCGAACAGAAAACCGGCCGTGATCGTCGCGCCGTCAACCGGGATGTGACCGGCGAGGAACGTCACCACGCCGGTCGTGGGATCGACAGTGAAACTGGTCCCCTCTTCCGCTTCGACGCTCGCCACCGCCACCCGCACGCTGCCCGCGACCGGCTTCACGATCGGCCGTTGATAGGGCGAATAAAGCGCGCCATAGGTCTTCACCAGCTGGAAGGTAGCGGTGATGCCGTCCCCGATGCCGATGATCTGGTCGGTCGGTGTCACCGCAGCATCGGGCGCGGCGGAGGCATGGTCGAGCCGGTCGCGCCAGCGAAATCCATGCAGCCGCCCGCGCCGTTCCTCGAAGAACGCCACAACGAGCGACAGCGCCTCGCAGGTCTTCACGCCGTAACCGGCATCGTAGCGCCGCCGTGAATGCGCCCAGCGCGCGTTGCGCTCTTCCGCCCCGGAGCCGAGCGCCACCACGTCAGTACGCCGCTCAGGCCCGCCCGTGCTTCGCAAAGAGATGTCGATCGGAAACAGCACCTCGTGAAATGCCGTCATCACAGGCTCCGCTGCCCGCGCGCCACCGCACGCGCGATCTGACCGGTGACCCAGGCCTCCGAGCGCCGGAAGCTGTCCACGTCCGGCGTCGCGATATTCACTGTTACCTGCGGCAATCCGCCCGCCCCGTTGGACGCGATACCGAGCCGGCCGTCGCGCCCCCGCGACAGCGGCAAGATCGCTTCCGGTCCGGCCTCGCCGGCCAGGCCCAGGCCGCCGCCCGATACCGGAAAATATGTCGGCGCGCCGATCACCCCGCCTGCGGCGAACGGCTTGATGGCGCCCATGGCGTTCAGGATTGCCGGTGAGCTCTTGCCGGCAGTGCCTCCAAAGATATCGCCAAGGCCTCCGGACAAGCCGCCTGCTGCCGATCCGAGCGCGCCCCTCACCGCCAGCTCGGACAGTTTCAGCGCCAGCGACCTGAGCACGTCGTCGAACTGTTTGCCGCCACGCGCGGCCTGCGTGAAGGCGCCGGTCATCGCGCGCGCAAACGAACTGACATCCACCGTCAGCCTGTCGGTCTTGCGCTGGATGGCGTCGAGAGTGTCGGACAGGTCTCTTGCCACGCCGCTCGCCGCGTCCACGCCGGCGCCACTATCAACGAAGCTCATCGGGATAACTCTTCATCAGTTGGGTCAGGCGTTCGCGGTCGAGCGGCGCACTGCGCCCCGTGACCGCCTCGATGGCGTAAGCCAGCTCGCGCGGCGTCATGCGCCAGAATTGATCCGGCGACAACCGCAGCACACCGAGCCCGAAGCCGATTGCCGCTTTCCAGGGAAATGGCTGCATCCTGGTCGGCTCACGCGCCAAACGTCGCCTCGATCAGTTCCGCGGCGATGCGCACATAGCCTTGCGCGCCGCCCTCTGTCTGCATGCTGGCGACCTCGTCGTCGCTCACCGCTTCGCCCGCCCCGCGCAACCCGGCGCCGATGATGCGCACCAGATCGCGTGCGGTCAGCCGGCCGCTGCCGAAGCGCCCGGTCAGCGCCACCAGGTCGTCGGCGCCGAAGGCTGATTCCAGTTCGGCGAGCGCGCCGAGCGTCAGCACCAGCGTGCGCCGCGCGCCTCCGATTTCGGCCTCGATCTCGCCGCGGTGCTTGTTGGGCATCGCTTCCCCTCGCCTATGCGGCCGTGAACGTCAGCTCGCCCGCCAACTCCAGTGACAGGTCATAGGTCACCTCGCCGTTATGCTCGCCGGCGAACTCCAGACCGGTGATCTGGAACGGCCCCTGCACCGTGCCGAAATCCGGAACGATGATCTGATAATTCACCACCGTGCCGTCGAAGAAGGTCTGCCGCATGAGCTCGTCGGTGGCGGCGTCCCTGAACAGGCCGCGCCCCGACACCGAGGCACGCTTGACGCCGGCACCGTCGAGCAGTTCGCGCCAGCGGTTGGCGCTTTCGGCGTGTGTCACATCCACCGTCTCGGCGTTGAAGGCGAGCCGGCGCGTGCGCAGCCCCGCCACGGTGGTATAGCTGCCGCCGTCGGCGATCTTGACGAGCAGGTCCTTGCCTTTTTGCGCGGTCATGGTGGTATCCTCATTGCGTTGTCCTCATCCTGAGGAGGGCGCGTTAGCGCCCCTCACCGCAAGTCGGCCCCGACTTGCGCCCCTCATAATCCGATCCCGGGTAAACCCGGGATCGGTGGATCGAGGCCCGGGCACCTCATGGTTCGAGACGCCGCGCGGAGTTCATCATCGGGCCGCGCCTCGCGCGGACCCGTTGGCGCGGCTCCTCGCCATGAGGTGACGAAACTCACACCGGCTCGGTCACCGCCCGGAAGCGCACCAGCGCGTGATAGGTGCGCCCGTCGGCTTCGCGTCTGACGTCGGCGACCGCGAACCGGAAATTGACGAGCTGATGGTCGGTCACCGTCAGCGGCGCATCGTCGAGCACCTGCAAGAGTGCACCGGCGATCACGTGCGCTTGCGCGTGGCCACCCTGGCGCGACCAGGCATGCACGGTCAGCTGATGCTCCTCGCCGCGCCCGTCGCCGGTCGAATAATCGGTCACGCGCGTCTCCCCCAGCGTGACATAGGGAAATTCGGCGGTCCGCGGCGGCTCGTCGTAGAATCTTCGGGCCCCCGAGCAGCGCGCCGAGCGCGGCATCGGCGGCGAGCGCGGCGTGCACGGCGGTGCGTAGCGCGGCGGAAGCGGCAATGGGCATGGGTTACCTCTGTCATCCCAATCTTCCCGTTCTTCCGCCTCGACCTCGAGGAAGCGGCGGTCGGCGGCAAGGCGCGCGGCGATCACGCGATAGACATGCGCGCCGTCGACAAGGCGATGACGCGTGGTGACGTCGTCGCGGGCGCGCACGACGATCGCGTAGCGCAACCGGGCGCCGAGGCTCGCTGCGGCGATGTTGGCGCCGCCACCAAGCGGGCGAACCTCGGCCCACAACGTCGTCACCGTCTGATAGCTGCGGACGACGCCGCCCTGGCCGTCGGCGCTTTCGACCGGCTCCTGCAACACCAGCCGGCGGTTCAGATTGCCGATGGTCGTCATGGCCGCGCTCACAGCGCCAGCACGCGGTACGGCGCAAGCAAGGCCGCTACCGTCAGCGGCAGCGGCGCGCGCGCCGCGCCGTTCGCGACCAGCCCGCGGTTCTCGTACCAGTGCGCGACCAGCAGACGGATCGCCTGCCGCAACGGCTCCGGCACGTCGCTCGCGTTGTCGCCATAGCCCACGACGACATCGAGTTCGATGCCGGCCGCCCGCCGCCCCGGCATCGGCAGCGCCCGGGGTGCGAACGCGAGCGCCGACGCGCCGGGATCGGGCACAAAGGCCTCCGTGTCGATTTCGTTCGCGGTGCCGTCCACGTCGTAGACGCGCGCCGCGGTCAACGTTTGCAGCGGTGCCGGCAGAACCGTCAGGCGTCCGTCCTCCGGCCACGAGTCGCGCGACAGCCGCCAGCTCTGCGTAACAAGCGCGCGCCGTGTCTGCGCCTCCACATGAATTCGCGAGCCCGCGATCAGCGCGGTGATGATGTCGTCGTCGTCGCCGGTTTCGACCCGCAGGAACGCCTTCATGTCGGCAAGCGAGACCGGCTCGACCGCCGGTGCAGCGAGAAGAATGGATGGCATGATGTGGTTTCTCTGACTGGCTGATGTGCGCAGAACGTGCGGCACACTCATTTCCCTCTCCCCTTGTGGGAGAGGGAAGCGTGCAAGCCGCGAAGTCATTGACAAACGCCGGGCCTCAAGGCTCAAAAGCGGCCATGCGCCGCGTCACCGCCCTTCTCGCCGCCCTCGCCTTACCGTCGCTCGCCGCCCCGGCTAACGCCGTCACCGGCCAGGCGCCGCCAGCGGCGCTGTGGGCGGCGCGGCCGATCGTCATGATCGTCGATCCCGACGGAGACCTCTGCACCGGCACCGCGCTCGCGCCCGACCTGGTGCTGACCGCCGCCCATTGCGTCATGCGGCCGAAGCAATACACCGTGAAGGAATTCCAGACCGGCCTGTCGATCGCCGTAGAGTCGATCGCGCGTCATCCGCAATTCAGCGCGAGCGCCTACGCGCAGAGCCGCGCCACCGCCGATATCGCACTGATCAAGCTCGGCAGCGCCCTGCCCGATATCGTGGTGCCGGCCGCGCTCGGCGCCGTTCGCCGCGTCAAGGTCGGCGAGACGCTTGTTATCGCCGGCTTCGGCACCACCGCCGGCTTCACCGACCGCGGCCTCGGCGTGCCGCGCATGGCGACGCTCACCGTCACCGGCAAGCCCGGCTCGCTGCAGATCCGGCTGGTCGACGACAGGACGCGCAACGCCAGCGCCGGTCTCGGCGCCTGCACCGGCGATTCCGGCGGCCCGGCCTTCGATGGCCCCGGGCCGCTGGTCATCGGCGTGGTGAGCTGGACCACCGGCCCCGGCAACTCCGAAGGCTGCGGCGGGCTGACCGGCCTGACGCCACTTCTTTCCTATCGCGCGTGGATCGTCGACACCGCGCTCAAATTCGGCCGCCAGCTCTAGTCGCGCGATCGGGTCGCAGTTTCCGTTTCGTCTTCAAGCTTCGCTAACCGTGTCGCGGAACGCCCGGTTAAGCCCTGGGCCCGCAGGATCGCAGCGCATGAGCATCGTCAGCTCCATCGCCCTGTCGGGTCTGTCGGCGGCGTCGCTGCGGCTGCAGGTGTCGGCCGGCAATGTCGCCAATGCGCTCTCCACCGGTCCGCTGCCCGGCTCGGCGGCAAGCGGCAATTTTCCCGACGCTTACACGCCGAAGCGCGTCGATCAGGTCGCGCGCGCCGATGGCGGCACCGGGGCGCACGTCAGCAATGTATCGCCGGCGTTCCTCCCGGCTTACGATCCGCGTGCGCCTTACGCCGACAGCAACGGCTATGTGGCGAGCCCCAACGTCGATCTCGCCAGCGAGATCGTCCGGCAGCTCACCGCCCGTATCAGCTTTGCCGCCAACGCACAGCTGGTGAAGGCCGACCATAAATTGACGGCCTCGCTGCTCGACATCGTTGCCTGACACTCGCGCCGGCGTACCTGTCCCCAGCCACCCCGGTTGCCGACCCTACCCTACCCCGCTACCCTTGTTCCAACGGGGGGATGAGACCATGGCGCGTGGGGCCGCGGCCGGGCTTTCATTATTCTTATGTGCGGCCGCCTTGAGCGCCGCCGGCCTGCTGGCCGCGGCGCCGGCCCGGCGCCGTGGTGCTCGGCAGCCTGTCCTCGCTTGAGCATTTCACCGTCCGCGTCGTCGGCCGCGATCATTGCACCGGCGTGGTCATCGCCCGCCGCGCGGTCGCCACCGCCGCCCATTGCGCGCGGTATGGCGCCCGCGTCATCACCAACGGCGGCAGCGTGCGCGTCATCGGATCGAGCCGCAGCATCCGCCTTGACGACGGCCGCCGCGCCCATGCCTCCGGCGACGCGGTGATCCTGCGGCTCGCCGGGCCGCTGCCCGGCGGCGTCAGCCCCGCGCCGATCGGCAACGGTGACGGCGACAGCTTCCTCATCGCCGGTTACGGCACCACCGACGAAAGCGCCAAAGGTGCGTTCGGCGCGTTGCACGAAGCGCGCCTGGTGCGTGCGCGCGGCCGCGCCCTGGTCGATCCCGACCGCGCGGGCAAGATCGGCGCCAGCGCCTGCTTCGGCGATTCCGGCGGCCCGGTGCTGCGCGGCGGTCAGCTGGTCGGCGTCATCACCCGCGCCAATTATCCGCATAAGCGCATCGCCTGCGGCTTCTATACGCGCTGGGCGCCGATCCGGGTATCCGGCCGCGCGCGCACCGCGTCCGACGATAACGAAGGCGCGCAGGTCTCCGCCCGTCGCCTCAGGCACCGGCAGGCGCGGCGCGCACGCAAGCACAAGACCGAGGTGCAATCGTTCGACTGGTTCGGCGCGGCGAATTGAACCGCTGCCGCCATCTTCACACACTCGGCTGTCATGCCCCGCGAAGGCGGGGCATCCGGTATCCGCAAGCCTGGCACCGCCTCATCCTGAGGAGAGCGCGAAGCGCTCGTCTCGAAGGATGGAGCGGCCCCATGCTTCGAGACGCGCTGCTTTGCAGCGCTCCTCAGCATGAGGCCGCGAAACCGCGGTTGGCGGTTACCCGGTGGTAGCAAGCAGAGTCGAGTGCCTTCAGCACCACCCCGCTACGACACCGCGAACTTCATCAGCTTGATGGCGTCGAAGTCCTGCACGCCGCCGCCCACCCGCTTCGTCGTGTAGAACAGCACGTAAGGCTTCGACGAATAGGGATCGCGCAGCACGCTGACGCCGGCACGGTCCACCACCAGGTAGCCGCGGGCGAAGTCGCCGAAGGCGATCGACAGCGAATCCGCCGCGATGTCCGGCATGTCCTCGGCGTCGATCAGCGGAAAGCCCATCAGGCTCGCCCGCGCGCCGGCGGTCACCGGCGGCTGCCAGATGTAGTTGCCGCTCGAGTCCTTGAACTTGCGGATGCCGCTTTGCGTCCTGCGGTTCATCAGGAACACGGCGTTCTGCCGGTAGCCCGGGTGCAGCGCATAGGCGAGATCGATCAGCGCGTCGGAGGGATTGCTGGCGGCGAACGCGCCCACCGCCCCGCTCGGCACGGTGCCGATGTTGCCCCAGTTCCAGGCGCCGTTGTCGACCGTGGTATAAGAAAGGAAGCCCTTCGGCTTGTTCGCGCCGTCGCCGGAAACGAACGCCGTGCCCTCCTGGGCGGCGAACACCTGCTCGACTTCCTGCGCGATCCACTGGTCGATGTTGACCGCCGAGTCCTCGAGCAGCGTCGCGGTCGCCGCCGGCATGGCGTAGAGCTCCATGGCCGGGAACGACAATTCGTCGAGCGTCGGCGAGGCGGTCTGCGGGCGCGCATCGGTCTCGCCCACCCAGCCGACCGCGGGGCCGGCCGTCATGAACGGCTTCTTGTAAACGTTGCCGGAGATGGTGCGCACGCCGGCGATGGAGCGGACCGGCGAGATGGCGGTCAGCCGCGCGCCGATCGCGGTCTCGACCTCGGGCGGCACCAGATAGCCGCCGTCCGGATTGGAGCCGACCGACAGCGCCTTCTGCTCCAGCGCACGCAAGCCGCCGGTCTCGCCGGCGCGCACGTAGGCCTCGAACGCAGCCTTGTGCTCGAGCGCGGCGGCGTCGCGCGCGCGCTCGCCGCCGATCGCCGGCCGCGCGTTCTTCAGCGTGATCTCGTCGAGCCGGCGCGCCTGGGCGTCGATCGCAGCATTGATGCGGGCGAGCTTCTCCTCCAGCACGACGTCGCTGTCCTTCCTGTCGAGGCGCTCGTCGTTGGCCTCGCGGAAGGCCTCGAAGGCGCGCATCATCTCGCCGTGCGTCACCACCGCGTCGTGCGGGATGCCGGCCTTGGTCTCGAACTCGTCACGGGTGTCGATGTCCATGGATGGTTCTCCTTGTGGATGGACGGGAGTCGTCGTGCGCTGCGGCGGGCGGCCGCGCGGCGCGTGCATTCGGGCAAAAGCCGTCTTCTACCGGGAATATCGCGCGCCAACGCGCGCACGCGCGGCGGGTTGCCGGGTTGTTAATGGGTCGCCGCTAGCATCGCGGCCATGTACCAGGACAGGGACTCGATCAAGGTCTTCGAGCGGATGCACGCGCGCGACCGCATGGTAGCGGCCGCGCATCATCTCGGCGAGCCCGCCGGCGACGGCTACGACGCGTTCGGCTCGCACACCCGCGCCGAGGAAAAAGACGGCCGCATCGGCATCGTGTTGTCTGTCGTCCTGTTCGGCGCACTCGCCGTCGCCGCGGCGCTGCTGCTGGGCTAGACGATCCGCTTAACGCGCCTGCGCTGCGATGATGGCTACGTGAGCAGACTATTGCCCTCGTCCAACGACATCAACGTATCTCGGGCATACGCTGCCTGCGGATACTCATTGCGATATCTGATTTCCTGCAGGGTCTGACGCGCCGTCGTCGGCACTACTGCCAAAGCCCACTGCGCTGCCACAAGCCGGACTTGCGGATTCGAATGAGAAAAGAGCGATACCAAAGCGCTCAGTTGATCCCCGGGCCGCACTTTTAGTCGTAGAGCCGGTTGTACTTCGCAATCTGTCCATGGAGCTCCGCTTCGAATTGACCCAACGCAAGCTCGGCAAATCGGGACACCAATTACGGCACAGTCAACTCTTGTAGAGCTACGCGAACTCATGCCTTGAGCTCCCCGACTTCGCCGCTGCGCGGAACCTGGACGCGCTATTGCACCACCTGCAGTCGCCAACCCGGCTGTAACATTCTGGATATCAATTCAAAATTGATTATCAGGCGAAGAAGTCCCTAAGTCGGCCTGAAGATGCCCTGCTCAAGATTCCACAGCGACATCCCGGCATCCATCGCCTGCGGATACAGCTTCGAATCCTGAATATTCTCCAATACCTCCCGAGCGGCCGCCGGAGCTACCGCCAAGCTTAGCTTGGCGGCCATGAG
Organism: uncultured Pseudomonadota bacterium; assembly: GCA_963773715.1. GTDB lineage: Bacteria > Pseudomonadota > Alphaproteobacteria > Rhizobiales > Xanthobacteraceae > Pseudolabrys. The sequence goes on from CAVZCM010000005.1 coordinate 75,845, forward strand.
ACGAACCTGAACATTTGGGTGTTCGAAAAGTTGAACAAGCGCAGACCTTTGATCACCCGGCCTGTTCTTCAATTCTTCGGTCACATCCCGCATCTGCAGCAAAAGACGATTTTCTTTTGCGATGTTTCCATGCAGTTCCGCCTCGAATTGGCCAACCCCCAGAGCGGCAAACCGATCGACCAGTTCGGCCACAGTCTGGTCCCGGAATTTGGCCTGCTTCATGGTTTCAGCACTCCGGCTTTCCTAAGCGCCCTTAATCCTGCTGCCCTTTTTACCGCCCAGCTCCTGCCGCTCAAATATTCGCGCGGTGTCTGCCAATTGTAGTCGGGATTTGGCTTTTGATACCAGGCATTGATTTCCCAATGCTTCATTCTCGGAATTCGCACCAGGTTCTTTGAATTGTTGATGACCTCGCTCGAAAAGCCATCCGCCCTGGCCCCCTCCCGCTCCACGATGTGATGAATATCATATCCGGGCGCCCGCGTTGAAGCTGCTCGTTGCAGTTCTTCCAGGGATTTCGGTGGGTCATTGTAAGCAGTAATCTCGGCGGAATAGGTTTGCAGCCAGGCCGTCGCCTTCGCAATGCCCGCAATCGTTTCGCCCGTTTGCAGGATTCGCCGCGCGACAGTTTTCACAATTGCCGTGCGATCCCGGGATTTTGGCGGCCGGTCATCCGGCGGCTCGGGCGTCTTGCCGGTACGCGGACTTCGATTGGAGGAGCCGGTGCCGGATGATCCCCCGCCCCCGCCCGTCCACTGTCCGCCGTCCGGATTGCCTTTCGGAACGCGCGGCTGATCCGTGTTGAAACCCGCTTTCAAGGCACGCTTCAGCACGCGGTCGTGCCGGCGCAAGGCGATTTCAAAGCGCGCGGCGGCCGCAAGCCACTTCAAACGCAGCAGCCCGCCCTCGGTCGCGCGCAGCGCCATCAGCCGGCGAATGTCGGGATCGGCGGACGGCATGGGTCAGATCTTCCGCCCGTTGCGCGTTGCCGGGCGCGGCACGCCGGTCAAGCGCCGCCATTGCCTTTCAGCGCGCGTGCGCGGCGGCAAAGCCTTCGGCGGGGAGGACGCCTGCTTCACCGCGCGCACGCGCGCGCCCGCCAGCAGCGGGAAGGTGACGATGGAAATCTCCCACAGGTCGACCGCCAGCAGGCTGCGCACCCGGGTCTTCGGATCGATGCGGCCCTTCACGGTGCGGAAGCCGATCGACAGCCCGTCGATCGCGCCTGCCCTCAGCAGGGAAAGCAGTTCGCGTCCCCGCGTCACCTCGGGGATCAGCCGCCCGCGCGCGTAAAGCCCGCGATGGTCCTCGCGCAATTCCAGCCAGACGCCGACCGGTTCGGCCGGGTCGTGCTGGAACAGCATGGGGATGCGGTGAACGCCGCGTGCGCGAAGCGTTTCGGCGAAGGCGCCGGGCATCACCCTGTCGCGCGCCTGGTCGATCTCGCCGAACACGCTGGCGTAGCCTTCCACCGTGCCGTCGGCGTCGATGGTGGTACGCGGCGCGAACACGGTCGCCACGGTGGGTTCGGTCGAGGGTGCGGGCATGATGGTCTGGCGCTGACATGCGTGTCCCGGGCGCGGCGCAGCATGAAATGCTGCGCAGCTGACCCGGGACCCCGGTTGATTCGAAAATCAGGTTTGCCTCTCTCCGCCTCATCCTGAGCAGCATCGCGCAAGCGATGCGTCTCGCCCGCCTCCGCGCTAACGCGCTTCGACGCGCCTGTTTTGCCCGCCGTAGCTAGCGGAGCGAGCGAAGGCGGGAAGGATGGGACGGCCACATGCTTCGAGACGCGCTCCTTTCGGAGCGCTCCTCAGCATGAGGCCGGGAGAGGCTGCGGCGTATGGGTCTCCGCGTGCGCGGGGACGACTTCCAAATTGTGGCTGGCCTGGTTGCGCCTAGCGCTTCCCGCGCTTGCCCCTTGCCTTCCCTGCTTTCGTCGCGCGCGGGGGATTCCGGCGCCGGGTGGCGCGGTCGAGGGTGTTGAGGAATTCGCGAAACACCTCGAGGTGGTCGCGGCGGTGCTTGGTTTCCTGCCGCAGCGAACGCAGCACGGTGTGAAGCGTGTCCATCAGTTGCCTCCGGATGAGCGGAACGTGTCGTTGAAGCGCGCGAGCTCGCGCACGAAGTCGTCGAAGCGGCGGCTCGCCGCCGCCAGTTCGCGCAGTGCGAACCAGGCGAGCGCGCTCGCCGAGGTCGCCCACAGCAACAGCGCCAGGTGCGCGAGGTCGCCGCGCGCGGTGAAGGTCTCGATCAGGTTGTCCATGATAGCTTGCGAGTGGTTGCAAACTCGTCCGCGAAAGCGGACGATCCAGTACACCGCAGCTTTTTCACCGCCTCATCCTGAGGAGCATCGCAAAGCGATGCGTCTCGAAGGATGGGGCGGCCGCCCGATCTCGGGCTTGCCCGAGATCGGCATCAAACAGGCGCAAGTCGGGTAAACCCGACTTGCGATGTTCGAGACGCGCTGCTTCGCAGCGCTCCTCACCATGAGGCCGATACCAGCCGGCGTATACTGGATGCCCCGCCGGAGCCTGTCATCGGGCCGCGCTTCGCGCGGACCCGTTGGCGGGGCATGACAGTCAGGGGTCGAACCCATCCCCGCCCGCGACCGCGCCGTAGCCGGTCGCGGCGCGCTTCTCGTTCAGCGTCAGGAACGGTGCATTGGTCACGCGCTCCCACAGCGCGGCGCGGTCGCCCGACAGCGCCTCGATGCGGTCGGTGTCGATGCCGAGCGTGAGCCCGTCGCCGAACGACGGCGCCAGCCATTGCGCCAGCGCGCCGGAAATGCGCCCGGCGAGCGGCAGCACGGTCTGGCGCCAGAACACGCGGTTGGCTTCCTGGTAGTTCGAATAGGTGTTGTCGCCGGGGATCGCCAGCAGCATGGGCGGCACCCCGAAGGCGAGCGCGATCTCGCGCGCGGCGGCGTGCTTGGCTTCGAGGAAATCCATGTCCCTGGGCGACAGCGACATCGCCTTCCAGTCGAGCCCGCCTTCCAGGATCAGCGGCCGCCCGGCGTTGGCCGTGCCCTGGTATTGCTTCTCGAGCTCGGCTTGCAATCGCTCGAACTGCGCCTCCGACAGCAGGAAGCCGTCCGGCCCGGAATAGACCAGCGCGCCGGACGGCCGCGCCGCGTTGTCGAGCAGCGCCTTGTTCCACCTCGCCGCCGCGTTGTGGGTGTCGACCGCCACCGCCGCGGCTTCGAGCGGGCTCAGGCCATAGTAGTCGTCGAGCGGGTTGATCAGCGTCAGGTGCAGGATCGGCGGCTGGCCCGCATCCTGCGCGAAGCGCACGGTCGAACCCGTGACCGTATACTCATAAGCCTGCGGCCAGCCGTCGGCGCCCGCCACCACCTTCATGCGGTCGGGACGCAGCGCGTAAAGCTCGCGCACCTGCGACGCCTCCTGGTTGCCGCCCTCGCCTGCGAGACTGACCGCCTCCACATAACCGTTGCCGGCGAGCAGCAGATGCGTCGCGACGTTGTCGAGGAACGAGGCGCCGTCCTGGCGCGGGTTCGGCCGCGCCAGCAGGTCGAGCAGCGGATGGCGGTCGAGCTCGCGCCCGCCCTCATAGAGCACGAAAGAGACCGAGCCGATTGACTCGGCGATCAGCCGCACCGCACGGTAGACGATGGCGTTACGGCTGAAGCCCTCGCGCGTCAGCGCCGCGTAGTCGCGCGGCGTCCAGCGCGCGCGCCCGCCCGACTCCAGCGCGATCAGCCGGCCGGTGCGCGAGACCTTCGACTCAGGCGCAATGAGAAGCTTTCGCAGTCGTCCCAACATACCGTCACCTTTATGTCCAGCAGGCCCGCCGGCGTATCCGGAGCATTGCGGAGCACGGCGGCCCGTGGCACGTTCCGCAGCCATGGCATTTCCCATCCGCGCGCCAAAACTTCTGCTTGCCGCCGTGCTCGCTGCGCCGCTGTCGCTGTCACCCGCCGGCGCGCAGCAAGCCGCGCCATCGGCGCCCATCGAGCAACCGGCCGCGCCCAGGCAGCCGGTCACCGTCGTGCCGGCGGCGCAGGATGCCGAGATCGCTGAGCGTCTCACCCGCATCATGCGGGCCACCGGCTGGTTCACCGGACCGCGCGTGTCGGTGCGTGACGGCGTCGTTTTCCTCGATGGCGCGACCGAGCGCGCGGATTACCGCAACTGGGCCGGCGAACTCGCGCAGAACACCCAGGGCACGGTCGCCGTCGTCAACCGCATCGAGGTGGAGGCCGATGTCCGTTCGACCTTCGGCCGCGCCGGCGACGAACTGACGCGGCTTTATCGCCGTACCGTGCAGGCCTGGCCGCTCGCCGCGCTCGTCATCGTCATCGTCCTTGCGACATGGCTCATGGCGCGGCTGATCGGCGGCCTGGCGCGGCGCTTCTTCGCCAGCCGCATCGACTCGCAGCTGCTGTTCAACGTCGTGGTGCGCGCCTTCACGATCCCCGTGTTCCTGCTCGGGCTCTATTTCGTGCTGCAGGTCGCCGGCCTCACCCGGCTTGCCCTCACGGTGCTGGGCGGCACCGGCCTGATCGGCATCATCATCGGCTTCGCCTTTCGCGACATCGCCGAGAATTTCCTCGCCAGCCTGTTGCTCAGCGTGCGCAACCCCTTCAACGGCGGCGATCTGATCGAGGTCGCGGGCCATACCGGCATCGTGCAGAACCTGAACACCCGCAGCACCGTCCTGCTCACGCTCGACGGCAACCACGTGCAGATCCCGAACGCCACCATCTACAAGAGCACCATCAAGAACTACAGCAGCATCAAGAGCCGACGCGCCGAATTCGTGGTCGGCATCGCCTACGACTCCTCGGCGACCCGGGCGCAGGCCCTGATCGCCGACGTTCTGAAGGAGCACCCGGCCGTGCTCGACGCCCCGGAACCGCTCGTGCTGGTCGACGAGCTCGGCGCGGCCACCGTCAACCTGCGCGTCACCTACTGGTTCGACAGCGCCACCTATTCGCCGGCCAAGATCAACTCGGCGCTCATGCGGCTCACCAAGAACTGTCTCCTGAAGAATGGCATCGAGTTGCCCGACGCCGCCCGCGAGGTGATCTTCCCCAAGGGCGTTCCGTTGGTGCAATTGCCTGACGTAATCGCAGCGCCGGCGGCACCTGCCGCACCGGCGCGCGAAACGCCGGGCGAGGAAACCAGCGCCGCCACCGAAGCCGAAGGCGATCTTTCATCCGAATCGAGCGACATGGCCGCCCGGCCCGGCCAGGGCGTCGTGCCCGAAGCGACCGAGAATTTGCTGAAACGATAGTCGCAAAGCCAGCCCTCGCAGGAGATGCGCGGCGTCCAGCGCGCCCCACCCGACTTCGGTGCGATCAGCGCCCCCGCGCGCGAGACTTTCTGCTCCGGGGCGGCGATCAGTTTCTTCAGTCGATCGAACATGTTTGATCCTCGTGTGCCGGCCCTGCTACGTTGTGCCGGTATGGGGCGCGCACACCATCAGGCCGTTCAACAAGGCCGGGAACCTCTGCCATGACCTTCGAACAGGACATCATCGCGCATTACCGCCACGGCTCGCTGGAACAGGCGCTGCTCGCCGGCCTGGTTGCCGCCGGCAAGGATCCCGACAAGCTGACGGCCGACGACCTCGCCGCGGCGGACGAATTCCACATTGGCGGCCGCCAGGCCACCATCGATCTCGCCGCCGAGATCGCGCCCAGCGCTGGCATGAATCTCATTGATATCGGCTGCGGCCTCGGCGGGCCGTCGCGCTTCTTCGCGCAGAACTACGACTGCCGCGTCACCGGCATCGACCTCAGCGAAGAATACGTCGTCACCGCCGGCTCGCTGGCGCGCCGCACCGCACTCGACGGCCGGGTGCAGTACCGGGTGGCGAGCGCGCTCGAAGTGCCCTTCCCCGACGCCAGTTTCGACGCCGGATACATGCAGCACGTCGGCATGAACATTGCCGACAAGGCACGCCTGTTCCATGAAGTGCATCGCGTGCTCAAAGACGGGGCGACCTTCGCGCTCTACGACATCATGAGCACCGGTGACGGCCCGCTTGCATTTCCCCTGCCCTGGGCCTCGGATGAGACCGGCAGCTTCGTCGAAACGCCGGAAGCCTATCGCGCGCTGCTTTCCGCCGACGGCTTTGAGGTGATCAAGGAGCGCAACCGCGGCCAGCTCGCGCTCGAAATCTACCGCACGCGTGCGGCCGGCCTCAGTCAGAAGGGCAGCCTGCCACCGCTTGGCACGCATATCCTGATGGGTGCCAGCGCGCCGCAGAAGATCGCCAACATGGTGGCCCTGCTCGAAGCCGGCACCATCGCGCCGGTCGAGATGATCTGCCGCCGCGTGGAGATGAACCCGCACGCGGGGAATGTTTAAGCGGTTCGTGTCCCGGGTTACTCTTGGCAGCCTAACAATGGGTGGGATCTATTACGTCTACATCCTCGCCAGCCGCTATCGCGGCACGATGCATGTCGGCGCAATGAACGACCTCGCCCGCCGCCTCAATGAGCACCTGGCCCGCGCCGTTCCCGGTTTTACTAAAGCATACGACGTCACCAAACTCGTCTATTTCGAAGAGTACGGATCAATAAACGAAAACCCGCGCACGTGAACGCCAACTCAAACACTGGCGGCGCGAGTGGAAATTCGATTTGATCGAAGCCGAAAATCCGAAATGGCGCGATCTCAGCGACATGCTCTAACTCGTGTCCCCGGCGCGGTGCAGCACGAAGTGGTGCACCGCTAACCCGGGACATGGGACGACGACGCAAGCAAGCGACAAACGCTAGAGGCGTGCCCTGGGCGACGCGCGGCCTTCAGCGGGCCTGCACAAGCTTGATGCAGCCAAAGGTCTGGGCTTGCCCTTTGCTCCACGCGCGCCGGAGCTTGCGGATGCATCGCCGCTTGGCCCGCTTGCAGGCGCGGCTTTTCTTGACGGCGTGAGCCTCGCCCTTGATTGAGGAATGGAATTTGCCCAAGAGCGGGCTATGGGCTTGAAAACCACACCAGGCAGCGTCCGCCGAACGGATTGTGCCGGTGCTCAGCACGATAGCCGCAAGAGCGGCTGCGATTCCGACAACAAGCACACGTCTCATGACTTGGGCTCCTTCGATAGTAGGTCCGGCCAAAGTTGCAGGCTGCGGGCCAGCACTGCTTGTTCATTGGACACTGCGAGACGCATTCCGGTTCATGAGTGTTAACAACGTGGGCAGGCAATCGACCATATTCATTCAGTCCCCGGGGGTGGCGCAGCACGCGCGGTCTCACCTAAATCCCCCTCACCCTTGGCTCCGCTCGCGCCCCGTGCGTCAAGGCAGTCACCGCCCACACCAGCGCATCGAGCCGGTCGGGCGAACGGCCGGACGTGAGCCCGTCGAGGCCGAAGTCGCACATCTCGTCCTCCAGCGCCGGAAAGCTGCCGACGTGGTGCACGCGGCCCTGCTCGTAGAGCTGCGCCACCGGTTCCGCCCGCACGTACTTTCCGCGCGTCGCCCGCACCGCCATCACCGGCACATCCGGATCGGCCTCGCGGATCACGGCGCGCACCATGTCGCCGCCGAAATTCATTTCCGCCACCAGCGCGTCGGCGGAAAGCCGCCGCCACAGCGCGATCGCCTTCATCGCCCAGCCCTGCGGCGAGAGGCCCGGCGCGCTTTCGTCGGCCAGCACGAAGATCGCGCCACTGTTGTCACGGCCTGCCGCAACCAGGCCGCAGGCGTCAGCTCCCTGGCGCGCCGAGCCGGGCGGATCGACCGCCACCACGATGCGCGCGAGTGGCGGCGCTTCACCCACGCGCCCTGCCTCGATACGCGCGCGCGTCCACAGCGCGTCGGGCCGGTCCTCGATCAGTTCGCCCTCGATCTCCTGCCGCCCCAGCCGCGTGCCGTGATAGCGCGCAAGCACCGTTTCGACGAAAGCCGGCGCCAGGTTATATGCGTTGGCGCGCGTGCCGGCGTGCGTCACCGCCGTGCGGTCATCCGCCATGAGCCGTTTCAGCAAACCGGTCGGCCGCGGCGTGGTCGTGATGACCTGCCGCGGCCGCTCGCCAAGGCGCAGCCCGAACTGCAGCATGTCGAAAGTTGCCTCGGCATGGCGCCACTTGGCGAGTTCGTCCAGCCACGCGGCGGAAAACTGCGGGCCGCGCAGGCTCTCCGGATCCTCCGCCGAAAAGATCTGCGCCACCGCGCCGTTCTTCCATTGCAGCCGCCGCCGCGTCGGCATCCATTCCGGCCGCTCGTCGCGCCGGTGCACCGCGAGCACGCCGGAAACCCCTTCCACCATCACCTCGCGGGTTTCGTGCTCGCCCTCGCCGATCAGCGCGATGCGCGCCGTCGGATCGGCAAGCGCCAGGCGGCGCACCCATTCGGCGCCGGCGCGGGTCTTGCCGGCGCCGCGCCCGCCGAGGATCAGCCAGGTGGTCCAGTCCGCGCCGCTGTTGGCGCGTTCCGGCGGCAGCTGGTGGTCGCGGGCGAAGGCCGCAAAATCGGTATTGGCCGCGTCAATCCACCGGTTCGTCAGGTTCGTCAGGAACGCGGCCGTCGCCTTTTCGTCGAGCTGCGATAAATCCGCGTATGCGTCGCGCAAGCTCGAGGCGGAACTGGTCAATGTCGCCGGGTACGGGGTCGTCGTCGGTTTCATCGGGCGGGCCTGCTTGCGGCGGCTGGTTGGCCATGGCCAGTTCGCGCAGCGTGCGCGACACGCCGGCGAGGGTGCGGCCGGTGCGTTCGGCTTCGGCACCGTCGGCCGGATCGAGCTTGTCGAGCGTGCGCTCCACGGCGTCCAGCGCGCACGCGACCGCGTCCTGGATGCGCGCGGCGATCGCGGCGCGGCGTTCGTCGGAAACCGGCGCGGGGGTGGCGCCGTCGCCCGGCGGGGCGTCGTCGGTCATCGCCGCGATAACCGCGCCGCGCGCCGCGTGATGGAGCTCGATCGGCAACGTCGGCGTTCGCCGGCGCTGCCAGTCCCATTCCCGGATGCGGTTTTCCAGGGTGCGCCGGCAAATCCCCATATAGGCGGCGATGTCGCGCATGGGTGTCAGCGTGCGCTCGTAGAGACGTTTCCCTTCGGCCACCACTTCGGGTGCGATCTCGATCTTGTGAGCGGCCATGGCCCTCCTCCAAACGCAGAGCGCGCCGGCGAACTGCCAGCGCGCATCTTGCGAAACGTGTGAATTGTCAGCCGCCGTCAGCGGCAGAACGCCGCTACCGACCGGGCGGTCACCAAAGGAACAACGCCAGCACGGCCAGCACCGCGACCGCGGCGCCGATCGTGCTCAACGCCAGCACATAGCGCACGCCGTGGCCGGTGACGCCCGCCCGCGCCTCGACCGGCGTCTCGGCAATATGATCGCCTTCCAGTTCAGGCATGTTCGTCTCCCGCTGTTGCCGTTCGCACGACAACGCGAATCCGCAGGCGGCTGTTCCGCCGCGCGGGGGAAGCGAACGCAAATGTGGAGCGTGACGGATGTGTACCCCACCAGCGTCACGCTGTCAATATGTTCCTAGGATTTTTTTGATATTTCTTCCGGAGCGATCTCCCGAGGCTTATCAACCGGTTAGCCCGGGCGGCGCCCCGCCCCCCGCGGTTCACACAAAAAAGATCGGGAAAATTTCCGGCGCGTCCGGCTCAGCCCGCGGTCTTTTGACTTCGAACAAGCCGCCGAAGCGTCTTTCGCCTAGAGTTCAGATACATGGACCGCTCCGCCGCCCTTCCCCTGCCGACGCCGCTGCGCCGTCGCCTTGGCCTGACGCTGCTGGTGCTCTACGGCGTCGGCATCACCATCGGCGCCGGCATCTATGTGCTGATCGGCGCGGTCGCCGGCCATGCCGGCCGCTACGCGCCGTGGTCCTTCGGGCTCGCCGCCGCCGCCATGGCGGCGACCGTCGGCTCCTACGCCGAACTCGCCACGCGCTATCCGGTGAGCGCCGGCGAAGCGGCCTACGTGCGCGCCGCCTTCAGGTCGCACGCCGCCGCCCTCATCACCGGGCTTACCACCGTGGCGATCGGCATCGTGTCGTCGGCCGCCGTCGCACTCGGCGCCGCCGGTTATATCGGGCAGTTCGTCGGCTGGCCGCCGGGCGTGATTGTCCTGGTCGTGGTGGTGGCGCTGGGCGCGGTCGCCGCCTGGGGCATCCTGGAATCGGTGCTGCTCGCGAGCCTGTTTACGCTGATCGAGGCCGGCGGCCTCATCGTCATCATCGTGGCGGCGCTTTACGCCGGCGTCGACTTCGCCCCGGCCGTGCTGACGCCGCCGCCGTTCGAAGCCGCCACGCTCTCAGGCATCGCTTACGCGAGCCTGCTCGCCTTCTTCGCCTTCATCGGTTTCGAGGATCTCGCCAACGTCGTGGAGGAAGCCAGGGATCCGCGCCGCGACATCCCCCGCGCCATGGCGTGGACGCTGATCATCACCACCGCGCTCTACGTCGCCATCGCGGCCATCGCGGTGACCGCCGTGTCGCCCGCCGCGCTGGCGGCGTCGCCGGCGCCGCTCAGCCTGGTGTTTCAGGCGGTGACCGACATCAGCCCCGTCACCATCGTCATCATCGCCATCGTCGCCACGCTCAATACCATCCTCGCGCAGATGACCATGGCCGCGCGCGTGATCTACGGGCTGGGGCGGCAAGGCGAACTGCCGGCCGGCGCCGGCCGCGTCCACCCGAAGACGGGCACGCCGCTGGTCGCGACCGCCGTGATCGTGATTGCCACGGTGCTGCTCGCCGTGTTCGTGCCGTTCGAACGCCTGGCCGAATGGACGTCACTGGCGACGCTGCTGGTGTTCGCGTTGGTCAATTTATCACTGTTGCTGTTGCGCGCCGGAAGGGTCGTGGCGGCCGCCCCGCATGTGCGCGTCCCGCTCTGGGTTCCGGCGGCCGGTCTCGTGACCTGCCTCGCCATGATGGCGGCGGCGGTGCTCGGCTGACCCGTCGCATCAGACGCTGCGCGTGCGGCTCAACCCGTGCCGACGCGGCGCGGCGGTTTCAGATCAAAGCCGATCTCGAAAACGCGTTTGCCGTTCGGATCGGCCACCGTCATGGTCCAGCCCGTGAGATCCTGGATGTGGGGGTCGCACATCGCCGCCTTGAGTTCGCGCACCTGCGCAACCGCGTACTGACGCGCCGCCGCCAGCCCGCCGAGGTCCTGGCCGATGTCATCGCTGAACAGCCGCGTGCCGTCGGAGAAATGGAAATAATAGCGGGGCACGGAACCTGTTCTCCGGAATGCAATCGCCTGTTTTCTTGCAGCACGCGAAGCGCAACCGAGCGGGGTCAATTGGCCAGCGATGCAAGGAATGCAAAACGACGATCACTCGATGGAACAACTTTCGGGGACAATTTTGAGCAGAAAATGGCGGCGAGGCGTACTTAAAAATGGAAGTTCACAGGTAGAAGTTTGCAACTTTCAACAGTCGGTGAATCCGGCGGCAACGGCATAGGTGGCATTCGCGCAAACCTGAAAACACTAACGATCACCATGCATTGTGCGGGACCTGGGGCAGCGATGTGTCGTGTTTTGACGACAAATATCACATGTTGCGATTGTTCATTGCCGAGGCGCCCTGTTCCTGGCGCTGTACGGCATTCTTATCGAAACGCTCGCGCGCGCCCTGGATGGCGGCGCGATGGCGCCGTGCCCACAGGCTGAGTTCGCTCACCGGTTCGAGCAGCGAACGGCCGAGACCGGTCAATTCATATTCCACCCGCGGCGGGATGCTCGCAAACACCGTGCGCGTCACCAGCCCGTCGCGCTCGAGCCCGCGCAGGGTCAGCGTCAGCATGCGCTGGGAGATCGAGCCGAGCGCCTTGCGCAACTCATTGAAACGCCTGGGCCCGTCGCCGAGCGTCGAGACCACCAGCACGGTCCACTTGTCGCCGACGCGCGAGAGCACCTCGCTCACCGCCCGGCAGTCCTCGGCCACATGCAGGTTACCCGGTATCCCGGATGTGCCTTCTTGTGTCGCCCGTTTGGTCATCTATCTAGCCTCAGTATCAAATGGTAACTGCCAATAGATAGAGGTCCCCATGGCCAGGCACAAGCTCGCCGTCATCGTCGGCTCCAACCGCCGCGAATCCATCAATCGCAAGCTCGCTCAGGCACTTGGCCGCCTCGGGGCCGGCGCCTTCGAGGCCGCCTTCGTCCGCATCGACGATCTGCCCATGTACAACCAGGACAATGAGCAGCCCGTCCCGGCCCCGGTCGCCCGCTTCAAGGCCGCCATCGCAGGCGCCGATGCCCTGCTCTTCGTCACCCCCGAACACAGCCGCTCGCTGCCCGCCGTGCTCAAGAACGCCGTCGACTGGGGCGCGCGGCCCTGGGGCCAGTCGTCGTGGCCGGGCAAACCGGCGGCGATCATCGGCGCCTCACCCGGCGCCATCTCCACCGCCGTCGCCCAGCAGCACCTGCGCGCCGTGCTCGGCGACCAGGGCCTGCACGTCCTCGGCGGCGAAGCCTATATTCAGTTCAGGCCGGAGCTGATCGACGCCGAAGGCAACGTGACCGACGAGAGCGTGCGCACGTTCCTCAAGACGTTCATCGACAACTTCGCCGGCTTCGCCGCGCGCTTCGATCGCCGCGCCGCCCAGGCCGCGTAACCTCCTCCGTCATTCCGGGACGGCCCGAAGGGCCTGACCCGGAATCCAGACGACGGCACCAGAATTGTTTCCGGATTCCGGGTTCGCGCGTTCAGCGCGCCCCGGAATGACAAGAACCGAAAGGCCAACGATCATGTCCATTCGCCCCGTCAGAAGCGTCGTGCAATCGAAGCCCACCATGGAAGGCGCCGGCGTGCGCTTGCGCCGCGCCTTCGGCTTCGGCGAAACCGCCGAAACCGATCCGTTCCTCCTGCTCGACGACTTCCGCAACGACCGGCCCGAGGATTACCTCGCCGGCTTCCCCTGGCATCCGCACCGCGGCATCGAGACCATCACCTACGTGCTCAACGGCACCGTGGAACATGGCGACAGCCTCGGCAACCGCGGCGCGCTCGGCGCCGGCGACGTGCAGTGGATGACCGCCGGCCGCGGCATCATGCACCAGGAAATGCCGCAAGGTGACGCGCAAGGTCGCATGCACGGCTTCCAGCTCTGGGCCAATCTTCCGTCGTCATTGAAAATGACCGCGCCGCGCTACCAGGACGTTGAGGCCGCCGCCATTCCGGAAGTCACCGACGACGACGGCACCCGTGTGCGCGTGGTGTGCGGCGAGTTCTGGGGCAAGCGCGGCCCGGTCGACGGCGTCGCCGCCGATCCGCGCTATCTCGACGTGTTCGTGCCGGCGGGCCAGCGCAAGACGCTGAAGGTCGAAGTCGAACGCCACGCCTTCGCCTACGTGTTCGAAGGCGACGGCCGTTTCGCCTACGCGTCGCAGCGGTTCGGCGTGCTGACCGAGAAGCAGGTCGACGGCGAGGAGATCCTGTTCCGCGAGCCGGTCGGCGACCGTTCGCTGGTGCTGTTCGACCGCGGCGACGAGGTCACCGTCGAAGCCGGCAACCAGGGCATCCGCTTCCTGCTGGTGTCGGGCAAGCCGATCCAGGAGCCGGTCGCCTGGTACGGCCCGATCGTGATGAACACGCAGGCAGAACTGCAGCAAGCCGTCAGCGAGCTGCGCGCCGGCACGTTCATCCGCAATTGAAAATAGCGCGGCGGCTTTAACCGGCCGCCGCCGCCGGTACTTCGTCCTCTTCCAGCTTGCCGTCACGCAGGTGGAAGATGTGGTCGAAGCGGTCGAGGATCATCTCGTCGTGGGTCACGACGATGACCGCCGCGTCCTGGTCGGCCGCCACTTTTCGCAACATGTCCATGACGATGCGCCCGCGCTGGGAATCGAGCGGCGCGGTCGGCTCGTCGGCGAGGATGATGCGCGGCCGGTTGGCGAGCGCCCGCGCGATCGCCACCCGCTGCGCCTCGCCGCCCGACAGTTGCGACGGCGTGGCGTGCCTGCGGTGACCGACCTCGAGATAGTCGAGCAGCTCCACCGCCCGCGTCTGCGCAGCCCTGGCGCCGTAGCCGGCCAATTGCAGCACCACCGCGACGTTGTCGGTGGCGTTGAGGAACGGCAGCAAATTCGCTTGTTGAAAGATGAAGCCGACCTTCTCCAGCCGCAGCTTGCGCAGGTCGGCACGCAGCCAGCGTTCGTCGTAAACCGTCTCGCCGTCGAGCGTGAGCTTGCCGCCGGTCGGCGTCATGATGCAGGCGATGCAATTGAGCAGCGTGGTCTTGCCGGAGCCGCTCGGCCCCATCAGCCCCACCACCTGCCCCGGAAAGACGTCGAGGTCGATGTCGATCAGCGCGTTGACCCGCGCGGCGCCGCTGCCGAAGCACTTGGAGATGTGCTCGACCTTCACCACCGCTTCTTTGCGCGCGTCCGCCATGACGCTAACCCGCCGACGCCAGCGCTTCCGCCGGGTCCACCTTCAGCGCCAGCCGGATGCCGAGCGTGCTGGCGGCGAGACACATCAGCACGGTGATCACGAATACCAATGAGACGCTTTCCCATTCGAGCACCAGCCGGCGCGGGAAATAGGGCTGGAATATCACCACCAGCGCGAGCCCGATGAAGTAGCTGACGATGCCCATCGACAACGCCTGCTGCACGATCATGCCGACGATGGTGCGGTCGGGCGCGCCGACGAACTTGAGCGTGGCGATCGAGCGCACCTTGTCCATGGTCAGTGTGTAGATGATCAGCGCGATGATCACCGCCGAGACGATCACCAGGAGCACCATGATCATGAACTGCTGCTTGCGCGCGAGCTGGATGACGAACTTGCTCAGCAAGGTTTCCTGCTGCGCCTGCGTCAGCGCCGAGAGGTGCTTCCAGCGCGATAGCGCGGCCGCCACCTCGCCGACCTGAACGTGCGGCGACACTTTGGCGATGACGGCGTTGATCTGATTCGACGCTTCCCCACCCGTTCCGCGCGCCTGCTCGCGCCGCGACGCCGCCGGCGTCAGCTCGAATTGCAGTTGCTGCGCGTCACGCAAGGTGATGTAGGCCACCGGATCGCCGGAAGATGTCACTTCATTGCGCATCAACCCGACGACCGTGAACTTGTGGCCGCGCGTGCCGAGCGCCATTTCCTGGCCGAGCTTGAGCCCGGTGGACTGGTCGGCGATCATCTCATAGTGGCTGCGCAGGATTCCGCGCCCGGCGATCAGCTTTCGCGGCCCGCCCGGCCGCCCCGGCTCGAACCCGATGAGATACATGCGCAGCGGCCGGCCGTTCACTTCGGTCTGCACCGATTGATAGGTGACCGCGCCGGCGCGTTCGATGCCGTAGACCCGGCTGACCAGTTCGCGCGTGTCGCCGGGTATGCGCGAGGCTTCCGCGAAGGGCCCGTTGGTGCCCGCTTCGACCACCCACACGTCGGCGGCGGCGGCGCGCGCCTGCCGCAGCGCGTCGTCGATCATGCCGCCGTAGACGCCGGTGATCATGATCACGATGCCCAACAAGAGACTTAAGCCGAAATTGGTCAGCAGGAAGCGCAGCAAATTATGTTTGATGTCGCGGTAAGCGAGGTTCATCGCCTATTTCTCGCCGCCGGTCTTGTTATCGACGCGCGCCGCGCGCCCCACCCGCATGCCGCGTCCCAATTGCGTGACCACCTGGGCGCCGGCCGGCACCCCGCCGGCGATCTCGTAGCGGCCGTCGAGCAGCCGGTGGCCGAAGGTCACCGCGCGCTGTTGCAAACGGCCGTCCTCCACGGTCCACACCGTGCCGCTGTTCCTGGCGAGCCCGATGATAGCCCCTTCCGGCACCAGCGTCGCCTGCGGCAGGTGCACCGTGGTGATATAGACTTCCGCCTGCTCGCCGAGCCCGGCAAAGGCCGGGATCTGGTCGAACGCGACCTCGATGCGCCGCTCCTCGTTGACGCGGTCGCTTTCCGGCTGGATGCGCGCCACCTTGCCTTTGAACCGCTCGCGCGGATGCGAGCGCAGGACGATCTCCGCCGGCTGGCCAGCCTTGATTTCGCCGGCCCTGCTCTCGTCGATAAACGCCAAAGCCCAGATGGTCCTGGGATCGATCAACGTGAACACCGGTTCGCTGGCGCCGAGCGCCGAGCCGCGCTCCTTCAGCCGCGAAATCACCATGGCGTCGTAGGGCGCGGTCAGGGTGTGAAAGTCGAGCGCGGCTTTTTCCTGCTGAAGTTGCGCCCTGGCGTCGCTTACCGTGGCCGCGGCCACCGCCACCTCGCTGGTGGCGACGTCGACGTCGGCGCGCGCGGCTTCCTCCGCGGCCTTGGCGCCTTCGGCCGACTCGACCGACGTCACGTTGGTCTGCACCAGCTTCTGCCGCCGCTCGCTCACGCGCGCGGCATTGGCGGAATTCACTTTGGCTTTTTCCAGATTGGCGTTCGCCTTCTGCAGACTGGCTTCCGCCTGCTGCACGCCGGCCATGGCGCGCGCCACCCGCGCCTTCTGCTCGCGGTCGTCGAGCCTGGCCAGCACCGCACCCCTGGCGACATGATTTCCGACATCGGCGGCCACGTCGACCAGCACGCCGGCGACCTTGAAGCCGACCTTGGAGGCGACCCTTGCCTCCACGGTGCCGAGGCCGAACACCTGCACGGCGACGTTCTGCGCAGGCACCGCGACCTGCACCTTGACCGGACGCAGGAACGCGGCCCAGGCCGCCACCGCCACGCCCGTGACCACCGCGATCGTGACGGCAATGGAAATTATGCGCTTCAAGTTCATGGAAATACGACCTGTGGAACCGTGCCTCTCATGCCATAGGGGGCGCAACCTACATTGACCGAGATCAACGGCAGGGCAATCTTGTCGGGGTGCAAACGGGGCCATTACGGTGATCAGTCTCCGCTCGCCCGGGATGCGGCGCACCGCCGTGGCGTTGTTCGCGGTCATGGTGCTGCCGACGCTGTGGCTCGGCATGCGCACCTGGCGCTCGCTGCTGGTGCTGCATTCCGCCTATGAGGCCGGCGCCCCGGCAACCAGCGGCATCCGCGGCTGGATGACTCTTTCTTACATCGCGGCCACCTGGCACGTGCCGGTGGATGAACTGCGCCTACGGCTCGAGTTACCGGCAGGCACCGACCCCGATACCAGCGTGAGGTTGCTAGCCGAGCGATCCGGTCGTTCCCCGCCTGGCATCATCGAGCGCGTCCAGCGCGCGATCACGGCGGCGACGCCGGCGAAAGCGCCCGTCGCTCCCGCCGAGCCGCCGGGCTGGTTCGCGAGCGCCGGCGAAACGATCCTCACGCAACTGCTCGTCTACGGGCTTCCCGTGCTCGGCCTGACGCTTTTTCTCGGCGCCATCGGCGTGCCGCTGCCGACAGGGATCGCGGCCGCCGTCGCCGGCTCACTGGCGTCGCAGGGCCGCATGGACTGGAGTTCTATTATCGCCGTCGCGGCGGTTGCGTCGATTCTCGGCGATCTGGTCGCCTATGCCATCGGACGCCTGCTCGGCGGCGAGGTGCTCGACCGCCACGGCCACTGGATCGGCTACACGCCCAGCCGCCGGGCGCGCCTGCAGGCGCTGTTCGAACAGTGGGGTGCGCCGACCGTTTTCGTTACGCGCACCTTCGTTTCCTCGCTGAGCTCGGTGGTCAGCCTCATCGCCGGTGCCGCGCGTTATCGGCTGTCGATGTATCTGGTCATTGCCGCCCTCGCCCGCCTGGTCTGGGCCGGCGCCTATGTCGGCCTCGGTTACGCGGTCGGATCGGATCTGGAAGCAGCGTCCGGCTTCCTCACCAACCTCAGTCTGCTGCTCATTTGCGCAATGTTGCTGACCGCGTCGGGATTGATCGCTTCGGGATTGCCGTTACAGCCGCGGCAAGGCGCAACCTGAATCCCGCGGCGATGCCGGCAGGCGCACCGGCAGCGGCGCTTACGTTACGTAAATTTCATCTGCGAGCGCTTCCATTACCAATTTTAAATTCACCCGTCAGGTCGCCGTAATGCGACTCCCTTAAATCTGTCTTCGACGCTGCGACCAAACCTCCTCACTGAAACTGTCATGGAGAATACGAAAATGCCCCACAACGAACCGTCCACCAAGAACAGGATTCTGACGCCGCGCAAGCTCACGCTGCTGGCCTCGGTTGCCGCCATCGGCGGCGCCGTGCTGGTCGCCGGCCTCGACAACTTCCCGTCATCCCGTTTCGCCGCCACCCAGCCGGCGCTGGCGGCCGAGCCGGCCGCACCGGTCGCGAGCACGCCCACCGCCACGCCGACCGGGTTCGCCGACCTCGTCGCCAAGGTGAAGCCGGCCGTGATCTCGGTGCGCGTGCAGGTCGTCGAGTCGTCGATGGACGACCATGGCCAGACCGAAGGCCGGATCCCGCCGGATATGCAGAAGTTCTTCAGGCAGTTCGGCATGCCCGACATGCCGGGCCTCCGGAACGGCATGCCGCAGGGCCGGCACATGGTCAACGGACTCGGTTCCGGCTTCTTCATCTCGCCGGACGGGTACGCGGTGACCAACAACCATGTCGTCCACGGCGCCAAATCCGTCGAGATCAAGACCGACGGCGGTGACACCTACAAGGCGAAGGTGATTGGCACCGATGACAAGACCGACCTCGCGCTCATCAAGGTCAACTCCGACAAGGACTTCCCCTACGTTAAGTTCGCAGAGCATGAGCCGCGCATCGGAGACTGGGTGGTCGCAGTCGGCAATCCGTTCGGCCTCAGCAGCACGGTCACCGCCGGCATCGTCTCGGCCATCGGCCGCGACATCGGCGGCAGCACCTACGACGACTACATCCAGATCGACGCGCCCATCAACAAGGGCAACTCCGGCGGTCCGGCCTTCAACACCAACGGCAACGTGATCGGCGTCAACACCGCCATCTTCTCGCCGTCGGGCGGTTCGGTCGGCATCGGCTTCGATATCCCGGCCAAGACCGTGAAGGCGGTGGTCGCCCAGCTCAAGGCGCACGGCCGCGTCGACCACGCCTATCTCGGCGTGCGCATCCAGCCGGTTTCGGCGGAGATCGCCGACAGCCTCGGCATGAAGGAAGCCAAGGGCGCGATCGTCGACCAGCCGATGGCCGACAGCCCGGCCGCCAGGGCCGGCATCGAGGCCGGTGACGTGATCACCGCGGTCAACGGCAAGGCCATCAAGGACGCGCGCGAACTCGCCCGCACCATCGGCATGATGGCGCCGGACTCGAAGGTGAAGCTCGACCTGCTGCACAAGGGCAAGCAGAAGACCGTCGAGGTCACGCTGGCCAAGCTCAAGGGCGACAAGACGGCCAGCAACGAGTCCGGGACCGGCGAGAAGCCGGCTTCCGGCAACACGGTGCCGAAACTCGGCCTCACGCTGGCCCCGGCCAGCGATGTCGCCGGCGCCGGCGACAAGGGCGTCGCCGTCGTCGAGGTCAATCCGGACGGGCCCGCCGCCGGGAAGGGCTTCCAGACCGGCGACGTGATCCTGCAGGTGGGCAACAAGACCGTGTCGAGCCCCGACGAGGTCCGCAGCGCCATGCAGGACGCGGCCAAAAGCGGCAAGCACAACGTGCTGATGCGGGTGAAGAACGCCAAGGGCACCCGCTTCGTCGCGGTGCCGCTCGGCAAGGCGTAAGCCAACGAAAGTCGCCCCCGGGTCCGACCGTCAGCGTAACGCCACGGGCCCGGGTTCAGCGCGCGATCGCACACGCGGTGATCGTGCGCCGGGAGGGGGGAGCCGGCACGCGAAAGACGTGCCGGCTCTTCCCTTTTCAAGTTGCCGGGCCGCCCTCCCCGTCGCTCTCCTCGCCCCCTGTGATGGCCCGGGCTGCATCGAAGTGATATCCCACGTCCTGGCGCCTTTGGTCGATGGGCCGGCGACGCCGCGAGGCCGACCTCGAGTTCTCGCTCGCCGACATCGACGCCGTCAGCCGGCGGGTGCCGTGCGTCTCGAAGGTCGCGCCCAACTCGTCGCACCACATGGAGGACGTGCACCGCGCCGGCGGCATCCCCGCGATCCTCGGCGAGCTCGACCGCGGCGACCTGCTGCACCGCGACGTGCACACGGTCCACGCCCCCTCGCTCGACGCGTGGCTCGGCGCCTGGGACATCCGGGGCGGCTCCCCGTCCGAGGAGGCCCTCGAGCTGTTCCACGCCGCGCCCGGCGGGGTGCGCACCGTCGAGCCGTTCTCGACGACCAACCGGTGGTCGTCGCTCGATCAGGACGGCGTCAGCGGGGTGATCCATGACGTCGCGCACGCGTTCTCGGCCGACGGCGGGCTCGCCGTGCTCACCGGAAACCTCTCCCCCGACGGCGCCGTCATCAAGAGCGCCGGGCTGCCCGAGGACGGGCGGTACTTCCGCGGCCCCGCGCGGGTGGTCGAGAGCCAGGAGGAGGCCGTCTCGATCATCCTCGGGAAGCAGGTGCAGCCCGGCGACGTGATCGTCGTGCGCTACGAGGGCCCGGCCGGCGGCCCCGGCATGCAGGAGATGCTGCACCCGACCGCGTTCCTCAAGGGCGCGGGCCTCGGCGCGGTGTGCGCGCTCGTCACCGACGGCCGGTTCTCCGGAGGCTCGAGCGGCATCTCCGTCGGGCACGTGTCCCCCGAGGCCGCGGCCGGCGGCACGATCGGTCTCGTGCGCGACGGTGACGAGATCCTGCTCGACGTCGACGCCCGCCGCATCGAGCTGCTCGTCGACGACGACGTGCTCGCCGAGCGCCGCGCCAAGATGGAGGCCTCGGAGCGTCCGTGGCAGCCCGCCGTCGAGCGGAACCGCCACCTCACCAGCGCCCTGCGCGCCTACGCGAAGCTCGTGACCTCGGGGGCGACGGGCGCGGTCCGCTCGGTCTAGGTCGCGTCCTCGGTGGCGCATCCCGCGTTCAGCGCGGGGTTCGCCACCGAGGTCGCGTCACCGGGGCGGAGACCGGTGCGACGCCGCACGCAGCGCGTCGGCGATCCGGCGGCACTCGTCGCGCGTGAGCGCGACGGTGTGCCGGCCGAGGGCCAACACCGCGAACGGGTCGCCGTCCTCGACCTCGACCCGCACGATCTCCTCGCCGGCCCCCGTGCTGACGCTCGTCCACGCTGTCATCGCCCGCTCCACTCCGACGTCGTCCACGTCTCGGCGCGCGGGCGTGCGGCACCGTTCTACATACTTGCCTGCTGCCCAGCAAGTAGTGCCGACGTCAGTACCCGTTGATCACCAGGTTCGGCGGGTCCTCGCCGCGGGCGACGGCCTCGAGCTGGGTGTGCACGACGCGGTAGGCCCGCTCGAGGTGCCCGGGGACGCTGCCGCCGACGTGCGGGGTGATCAGCAGGTTCGGCGCGGACCACAGGGGGTGGTCGGCGGGCAGCGGCTCGGGGTCGACGACGTCGACCACGCGCGCGCAGGCGCTCGGCACGCAGCTCGGCGAGCAGGGCGTCGGTGTCGACCACCGGGCCGCGGGCGGCGTTGACCAGCAGCGCGCCGTCGGGCATCGCGGCGAGGAACGCGGCGTCCACGAGGCCGCGCGTCTCGTCGGTCAGCGGGACGAGGAGGACGACGACGTCGTGGTCGCCGGCAGCAGGTCGGGCAGCTCCGAGGTGGCGTGCACGCCGTCGCGGGCGCGTCGCCCGACGCGGGTGATCGCGGCGACGTCGAAGGTCTCCATCCGTCGCGCGGTCTGGTCGGCGAGATCGCCCGCGCCGACGAGCAGGACGCGCTTGCCGGTGAGCGTGTCGGTGATGTGCTGGTCCCAGCGGCCCTCGTCCTGGGCCGCACGAACGGCGGGATCTCGCGCAGCACGGCGAGGGTCGCGGCGAGCACCCACTCGGCGGTGACCCCGCCGTGCGCGCCCTGGCAGTCGGAGAGCTGCACGCCCTCGGGGAGCCGGCCCACCCACATCTCCGCGCCGGCCGAGAGCAGCTGCACCAGACGCAGGTTCGGGCACCGCTCGACCAGCTTCAGCGCATCGGTCGTCGCGAGGAAGCCGGGGATCAGCACGGCGGCGCGTTCCGCGGCGTCGGGCAGGGCGTCGGCCTGCTCGTCGTAGCGGACGAGCTCGAGGCCGTCGATGTCGGCGAGCGCGGCCTCGCCCTCGTCGTGGGGCACCAGCACGGTCACGGGTTCGGCGCTCACGGGGCCGGAGGGTAGTCCCCCGGCGCACCGGCGGACACCTGGCGCCCGACCCGGTCCCGCAGCCGACCCGTCTCACGGCCGGCACAGCAGGGGACGCCTAGTGTGTCGAGCCGTGTCCGGTCCGTCGCGGTACGTGCTGCTGCTCGCCGCGCTGACCGCGCTCGCGGCGCTGCTCGCCGGCTGCGCGCAGTTCCCCGACGCCGGGCAGCAGCCCTGGCGCGAGCGCCCCGACCTCTCGGCCGAGCGGGCGCCGCAGCCGCAGCTGCCCGAGACCGGCGAGCCCACGCCCGCCCCGAACTCGGACGGGCCCTCGGTGCCCCCGCCGTGCGTCGACCCCGACCCCGCAGGTCGTCGCCACCTGCCTCGCGCCGATGTCCGCGGTCGTGACGCTGCCGGGCGGGGCCGCCGCCCTGGTCGCCGAGCGCACCACCGGCCGCATCCTGCGCGTCGCCCCCGAGAGACCCCGGAGACCGTGGCGACGGTGCCCGTCGACGCGGCGGGCGACGGAGGGCTCACCTCGCTGGCGCTCTCCCCCTCCTACGCGGAGGACCAGCTCGTCTACGCCTACGCCACCACCCCGGGCGGCAACGCCGTCCTGCGCATCGCGCCCGGGGACGTGCCCAAGACGGTGCTGGGCGGCATCCCGCGCGGGGCGTCGGGCAACAGCGGCGCGGTCGGGGTCGAGCCCGACGGCACCCTGCTCGTGGCCACGGGCGACGGCGGCGACCGGGCGGCGGCGGCCTCGCCCACCTCGCTGGCCGGCAAGCTCCTGCGCATCGACCCGTTCGGCGCGGCCCGCGCCCGGCACGCCCGACCCGGCGTCGCCGGTCGGTGGGCAGCGGCCTGCACGCCCCCGGCGACGTCTGCGCGGACGCGGCGACCGGCGTCAGCTGGGTCACCGACCGGGCCGGGCCCGCGCGACGTCCTGCTGGCCGTGCGTCCCGGGGTCGCGCCCGGCCCGGACGCGGCCGCCGCCCCCGCCTGGACGTGGCCCGAGCGACCCGGGGTGGCCGGGTGCGCGGCGTTGCCGGGCACGCTCGTCGTCGGACTCCGGGGCTCGAGCGCGATGTTCGTCCTGCGCCCCACACCCCAGGGCGGGTTCGTCGGCACGCCCCAGGCGGTGCTGGCGGGCACCTACGGGCGGATCACCGGCGCCGACGTCGCCTCCGACGGCCTGATCTGGTTCACCACGGCCAACAAGGGCGGCGGCGGCCCCGTCACGCCGACCGACGACCGCGTCGTGCGCATCCGCCCGCCCGTCGGGCGGGGCGAGCGGGGCCGACTAGCGGCCGCCGCCGACGAGCGGGACGCTGCCCGGACAGCACCCCGGACACCACCCCGGACACACCGCGGCCCCGGTCCTCCGCCCGGGCAGGGAGGAGGACCGGGGCCGCGGGTCGTCCTGATCTGGGGAGCGGATCAGGAGAACGAGAGCATGCTGGAGCCGCTCGAGGTCGGCGTCGTCGATCTGCTGGGCGCCCGAACCGGTGGCGTCGTGCACCTGACCGGAGACCTCGTTGACCGAGCCGGAGATCTCCTGCTCGGTGTCGGTGGCCTGGCTGCCGACCGGGATGCCGTTGTCGTTCGCGGCGGTCTGCAGGTCCGAGGTCAGCGCCGAGGTGATGCGGTTGACGTCGTGCTGGGCCGCGGAGGCGTGGCCGCCGACGAACTCCTCGCCGCCCTTGACGGTCGTGGGCACGTCCGTCTCGGGGAGGTCCTGCACACCCTCGACGTTGCGCTGGACGCCACGTCCTCGAGGGTGGACGACGTGTTGTCGAGGTTCGGCGCCTCGGCGGCGAACGCGAACGACGCGGTGCCGCCCGTCAGCGCGAGCGCGGCGGCGGCGGTCAGTGCGCCCCGACCGGCGATCTTGCCGACCGTGCTCGCCTGGCGGGCACTGTGTGCACCCATTCGGACCCTCCTGGGTAGTTCGTCTGGCGTCGGGGGATGAACCGGACGGTCGTACACCACCGATCGACGGTGACGCCCGGTTCAGAAGCCGCTACACGCTGCTTCCTGAATCACCCAACGGAGGGAACTCGTCCGGGTTACGGGTAGGTCACGAAAAAAGATGTTGCCGGACGAATCTCGGGTCACTGCGACAGCGCTCGAGCACCAGCTCCTGGACACGGGCGGCGTCCGCCTGCCCCCGGGTGGCCTTCATCACCGCGCCGACGATCGCGCCGGCCGCCTTGGTCTTGCCCGCGCGGATTCTTCTCGGCCACGGCCGGCTGGGCCGCCAGCGCCTCGTCCACCGCGGCGGTCAGCGCGCTCTCGTCGCTGACCACCGCGAGACCCCGCCCGGTGACCACGTCGTCGGGCTCGCCCTCGCCCGCGAGGACGCCGTCGACGACCTGGCGCGCCAGCTTGTTGGTCAGCGTGCCCTCGCTCGACCAGCGCCACGACCCGGGCGACCTGCGCCGGCGTGATCGCGAGCGCGGTCAGGGCGGTGCCCGCGGCGTTGGCCTGCTGGGACAGGTACGAGACCCACCAGCGAGCGGGCGGCCTCCGGCGGCGCGCCGGCGTCGACGGTGTCGGCGACGAGGTCGAGCGCGTCGGCGTTGACCAGGTCGCGCAGCTCCTCGTCCGAGAGGTCCCACTCGGTCTGGATGCGCGCGCGGCGCTCCCACGGGGCGCTCGGGCAGGGCGGCGCGCAGCGTCTCCACCCAGTCGCGCGAGGGCTCCAGCGGCGGGAGGTCGGGCTCGGGGAAGAAGCGGTAGTCGGCGAAGGTCTCCTTCGGCCGGCCCGGCGAGGTGGTCCCCGACTGCTCGTCGAAGTGCCGGGTCTCCTGCCGGATGGTGCCGCCGGAGAGCAGCACGCCGGCGTGGCGGCCCATCTCGTAGCGCACCGCGCGCTCCACCGAGCGCAGCGAGTTGACGTTCTTGGTCTCGGTGCGGGTGCCGAACTCCGTCGCGTCCCTTCGGCATGAGCGAGCACGTTGGCGTCGCAGCGCATCGAGCCCTGATCCATCGCGGACGTCGGAGACCCCGAGCCCGCGCAGGACGTCGCGCAGCGCCGTCGACGTAGGCGCGGGCGACCTCGGGCGCGCGGACGCCGGCGCCGATGATCGGCTTGGTGACGATCTCGATCAGCGGCACGCCGGAGCGGTTGTAGTCGAGCAGCGAGTAGTCCGCGCCGTGGATGCGGCCGGTGGCGCCGCCGACGTGCAGGGACTTGCCGGTGTCCTCCTCCATGTGCGCGCGCTCGATCCCCACGCGCCACGTGGCGCCGTCGTCGAGCGGCACGTCGAGGTAGCCGTCGAAGACGATCGGGTCCTCGTACTGGAAAGATCTGGAAGTTCTTCGGCATGTCCGGGTAGAAGTAGTTCTTCCGGGCGAAGCCGGTAGCGCTCCCGGACCTGGCAGTTCAGCGCCAGGCCGATCTTGACGCGGACTCGACGGCCGTGCTCGTTGAGCCGCGGCAGCGAGCCCGGCAGGCCCAGGCACACCGGGCAGACGTTGGTGTTGGGCTCGGCGCCGAAGGCGTTGGCGCAGCCGCAGAACATCTTCGTCGCGGTGTTGAGCTCCACGTGCACCTCGAGCCCCATGACGGGGTCGAACTGCTCGCAGACCTCCTCGACGGTGTAGGGGGCGGACTCGACAGTGGCCGTCATCGGGACGTCTCCAGGGCACGCAGTTCCGGGATGCGGGGGCCGGCGTCCGCCGCCGACGCGCGGGCGGTCTCGTAGGCGGCGGCGACCCGGTAGGCACGGTCGTCGGCGAGCGCGGGCGCCATGACCTGCAGGCCGACCGGCAGCGGTCGTCGGCCGAGGCCGCAGGGCACCGAGAGCGCCGCGTTGCCGGCGAGGTTCGACGGGATCGTGCAGAGGTCGGCGAGGTACATCGCCAGCGGGTCGTCGGTGCGCTCGCCGATCGGGAACGCCGTGGTGGGCGTGGTCGGCGAGACCAGCACGTCGCACGTCCTCGAACGCGGCGGTGGAAGTCGCGGACGATCAGCGTGCGGGCCTTCTGCGCCTTGCCGTAGAGCGCGTCGTACGAACCGGCCGACAGGCGTGGCGTACCGATCATGATGCGGCGCTTGACCTCGGCCCCGAACCCGGCCTTCGCGCGTCAGCGACATCACCTCGTCGTGGCGTGCGCGCCGTCGTCCCCGACCCGCAGCCCGTAGCGCATGGCGTCGAAGCGGGCGAGGTTGCTCGAGGCCTCGCTCGGCGCGATCAGGTAGTAGGCCGGCAGGGCGTAGGAGAACGACGGGCACGAGACCTCGACGACGTCGGCCCCGAGCTCGCCCAGCACCCGCACGGCGTCGGTGAACGCCGCGAGCACGCCGGGCTGGTAGCCCTCGCCGGAGAACTCGCTGACGACGCCGACGCGCACGCCCGCGAGGTCGCCCCGGGCACCGGCCAGCGCGGCCTCGACGACCGGCGGCAGCGGGCCGTCGACCGAGGTCTGGTCGCGCGGGTCGTGCCCGCCGATCACCTCGTGGAGCAGCGCGGCGTCGAGCACCGACCGCGCGCACGGCCCGATCTGGTCCAGCGACGGACGAGAACGCGACGAGCCCGAAGCGCGAGACGGTGCCGTAGGTGGGCTTGACCCCGACGGTGCCGGTGACCGCGCCGGGCTGGCGGATCGAGCCGCCGGTGTCCGAACCGAGGGCCAGCGGCGACTCCCCGGCGGCGACCGCCGCCGACGACCCGCCCCCGGAGCCGCCGGGGATGCGGGTAGAGGTCCCAGGGGTTGCGGCGTGGTGCCGAACGCCGAGTTCTCGGTCGAGCTGCCCATGGCGAACTCGTCGAGGTTGGTCTTGCCCAGCGGCGACCAGGCCGGCCGCCCGCAGCCGGGCGACGACGGTGGCGTCGTAGGGCGGGCGCCAGCCCTCGAGGATCGCCGACGCGCAGGTGGTCGGCATGTCGGTGGTGGTCATGTTGTCCTTGACCGCCACCGGGACCCCGGCCAGGGGCGAGACGGGCCCGCCGTCGGCCAGCGCGCGGTCGACCGCCTCGGCCGCCGCGAGGGCGCCCTCGGCGTCGACGTGCAGGAACGCGTGGACACCGTCGGGGCCGTCGACGGCCTCGATGCGCTCGAGGTGGGCCCGGGTGACCTCGACCGACGAGACCTCGCGGGCGTGGATGCGCCGGGCCAGCTCGCCGGCGTCGAGGGAGATCAGCTCGCTCTGTCCACCCGTCGCTGCGCTCGCCCCGCTCACAGCTCCTCCCCCAGGATCCGCGGCACGCGGAAGCGGCCCTCCTCGGCGGCGGGCGCGCCGGCCAGGGCGGCCTCGCGCGGCAGCGAGGGCTCCGTGGTGTCGGGGCGCAGCACGTTCGTCTGCGGCACCACCTGCGCCGTCGGCGGGATGTCGTCCGGGATGTCGCCCACCGCCGAGACCGTGTCCACGATCGCGTCGATCTGGCGCGAGAACGTGTCCAGCTCGGCGTCGGTCACCGCGAGGCGGGCCAGGCGGGCGAGGTGGGCGACGTCGTCGCGGGTGATGTCGGACATGTCCCTCCGGGGTCGTGCACGATGGTCGGGTCGAGCTCCGCGCGGCGTCGGGTGAGAGGTCGTCTCCCGGGACGTCGGGGCGAGCTCCGTTGCGTCACCCGCACGCGAAACACCCAGTCTAGGACCGCGCCGACCCGGGCCTCGACGAGGTTTACCGGGCGGCGGCGTGTGATCGTCACTCGCCCCCGCGGGGGTCGGCCTGGGAGGATGCGCCGGGTCCGCGGCGGGTACCAGGGCGCACGCGGGGTCCACGTCGGTGTCGGGAGACTCGCGGGAGTCTCGGGGGGTCGAGGAGGGCCGTGACCTACTTGCTGCGCGTGGTGCTGCCCGACAGGCCCGGCACCCTCGGGGCCCTGGCCTCGGCGCTCGGTGCCGAGGGCGCGGACATCCTCTCCGTCGACGTCGTCGAGCGCGGCGCCGGGACGGCCGTGGACGACCTCGTCGTGGACATGCCCAGCTCGCGGCCCCCCGACGTGCTCATCACCGCCGCGGAGTCGGTGCACGGCGTGGTGGTCGAGTCGGTGCGGCCGTTCGCGGGGGCCCTCGACACCACGCGCGAGCTGGAGCTGGTCGAGGCCGTCGCCGCCCGCCCGGAGGAGGGCGTGACCCTGCTGGCCGAGGGCGTGCCGGGCCTCTTCCGCTCGGCCTGGGCCCTGGTCACCGAGGCCACGGGCTCCGGGGCCGAGGGTGCGCCGCGTGGCCTCGAGCGCCGCGCGCCGGAGACCGAGGCCGTCGAGCTGCCCTGGCTGCCGCTGGACAAGGCGCGGTGCTCGACCCCGCCGGCGGGCACACTCGTGCCCGAGGCCTGGACCGACCTCGACACCGAGCTGGCCGCCGCACCCGTCGGCCGCCCCGAGCGGGCGGTCGTCGTCGGCCGCCCCGGCGGGCCCGCGTTCCGGCCCTCCGAGCTCGCCCGGCTGTCCCACCTCGCCGGGATCGTGGCGACGATCGTGGGCTGACGGCGCCGCACCCGGTGCTGGGGGTCCGGGGCGCCCGTCGCCCCGGAGGGCTCGCCACCGTACTGCGACTGTCCGTGATCGATCGCTGCTCCAAAAGAGGCGTCATGGGGTGCGACATCCACGGTCAGACGCCTGAACGGTGATACAGCGTGAACAGCCGGTACCTCAGGCGTCCCGAATGGCGGCAAGTGGCCGCCCGCGCGCGGTGCGCTCAGCGGCGGTGCTCGGCGCGGGAGCCCGGCCAGAGACCCGAGGAGCGGAAGCCGCCCGTGCGGGACCCGTTGCGGCGGCGGTCCCAGCGCTGACCGACGTCCTTGCCCAGCGCGTAGCGCACGAGCTCCTCGTTACCCGTGGCCAGCCAGGTGCCGTCGGGGCCCTTGAGGGTGTCCTCGAAGCCGATGCGGGTGTCGAGGTTGGTTGCGCTTGGCGTACTCGAGCACGGGCCAGGCGCCCGGCCTCCTCGCCGTGCAGCAGGATCGGCGCCGGCACCGGGCCGAGGGCCTTGAGGATGCGACGGCTTCGGCGACCGCGGTGTCCGGGTCGGTGACGGTGACCTCGGCGAGGACCCGGACCGTGCCCCGCGGCAGGCCGGCCTGCTTGAGCTGGACGGCGTCGCCGGTGGTCCAGACGCCCAGCTCGACGCCGATGTCGACCGCGTCGAGCGCCGCGCAGACGCCGCTGCCAGCCGCGTTCGTGGACGTTGACCGACGGCGACGTCGGGCGCGGGCGTGGCGCGGGCAGGCGGCCCCACTGGCCGATGATCTCGGTGCGCTGTGAGGGGTCGGGCTCGACCCAGCGGGCGGTGGTGACGCCGATCTCGAGCTCGGGGCCGTCGCGGCGGATGGCGTCGACGACCGTGCCGATCGACGCGCGGGTCGAGGCTCTCCTGGCCGTCGCGGTCGCGGGGGTGCACGTGCAGGCTCTCGACGCCGAGCGCGGCGACCGCCCGCGCGTCGCGGGCGAGGTGGCGCGGGCTCATCGGGACGGCGGGGTACACGTCGGCCGGGCGGGCCCCGTTGGGGCAGCACTGCAGCACCGCGGCGTCCCTCCCCTCGCCCGTCGCACTCGTCCGGGGTGTCCAGCTTCGACGCTCCCGGCGGCGAGGGCAACGCCGAACTGTGGGCGCGCCCGTGACCGGGACGCGACGCCACCCGGACGGTCGCACGCCGCATCACCCGTCGGTGCGAGTGTGCCTGACCCGGCCCGGCCGCGGTGCTCCCCGGGCGTCTGGGCGTCCGCGTCACCCCCCGTCGGCGGCGCGTCGGCGTCATCTAGCGTCGGCCTCACCGGCCGCGCGGGACCGCGGCCGCGGGCGGCCGCCTCCGGCCCCTGCTCGAGCAGGACGCGGAAGCCGTCCTCGTCGAGGATCGGCACGCTTGCGGCGACGGCCTTGTCGTACTTCGAGCCCGGCTCGTCGCCGACCACGAGGAACGCCGTCTTCTTCGACACCGAGCCGGCCGCGCGCCCGCCGCGGGCGAGGATCGCCTCCTTGGCCTCGTCGCGCGAGAACGTCGGCAGCGAGCCGGTGACCACGATCGAGAGCCCCTCGAGCGTGCGGGGCATCGACTCGTCGACCTCCTCGGCGAGCATCGACCCCCGCGGCGCGCCACTTCTCGACCACCTCGCGGTGCCAGTCGACCGAGAACCACTCGCGGACCGCGGCGGCGATGGTCGGGCCCGACGCCGTCGACCGCGGCGAGCTCCTCCTCGCAGGCGGCGTCGATCGCCTCGATCGAGCGGAAGTGCCGCGCGAGCGCCTGCGCCGCCGTGGGCCCGACGTGGCGGATCGACAGGCCGACGAGCACCTTCCACAGCGGGCGGTGCCGGGCCGTCTCGAGGTTGGTCAGCAGCTTGCGCGCCGTTGGCCGAGACGTTGCCGGCCTTGGTGCGGAAGAGGTCGACCCGGCACGAGGTCGTCCTCGGTGAGCCGGAAGACGTCGCCCTCGTCGCTGCACCACGCCGGCGTCGAGCAGCGCCGTGGCCGCCTCGTAGCCCAGCACCTCGATGTCGAACGCGCCGCGGCCCGCGACGTGGAACAGCGCGCTCGCGCAGCTGCGCGGGGCAGGAGCGGGCGTTGGGGCAGCGCAGGTCCTTGTCGCCCTCGCGCATCTGGCGCAGCTCGGTGCCGCACTCTGGACAGTGCGTCGGCATGACGAAGGCGTGCTCCTCGCCCGTGCGCGCCTCGACCACCGGGCCGAGGACCTCGGGGATGACGTCGCCGGCCTTGCGGATGACCACGCGGTCGCCGATGAGCACGCCCTTGCGCTCGACCTCGCCCGCGTTGTGCAGCGTCGCCATGCGACACGGTCGAGCCCGGCGACGAGCACCGGGCTCCATCTCGGCGAACGGCGTGACGCGTCCCGTGCGGCCGACGTTGACGCTGATGTTGCGCAGCGTCGTGGTGGCCTGCTCGGGCGGGTACTTGTACGCGATCGCCCAGCGCGGGGCCCGCGCGGTGGAGCCGAGGCGGCGCTGCAGCGCGACGTCGTCGACCTTGACGACGACGCCGTCGATCTCGTGATCGGCGTCGTGGCGGTGCTCGCCCCAGTACGCGACGTGCTCGAGGACCGCGTCGACGCCGTGGAGCACGCGGGTGTACGTCGAGACCGGCAGGCCCCAGGCGGCGAGCGCGTCGTAGGCCTGCGGACTGGCGCTCGGGGGTGAAGCCGCGCCGCCTGCCCAGCCCGTGGCAGATCATCCGCAGCGGTCGCGTGGCGGTGACCCGCGGGTCCTTCTGGCGCAGCGAGCCCGCCGCGGAGTTGCGCGGGTTGGCGAACGGCTGCTTGCCCGCGGCGACCAGGCCTGCGTTGAGCTCCTCGAAGTCGGCGAGCCGGAAGAACACCTCCCCGCGGACCTCCATGAGCTCGGGCACCGGGAACTCGTCGGTGCCGGTGAGCTCGGTGGGGACGTCGGCCAGCGTGCGCATGTTGAGCGTGATGTCCTCGCCCGTGCGGCCGTCGCCGCGGGTGAGCGCGCGCGTGAGGTGGCCGTCCTCGTAGAGCAGGTTCACGGCGAGCCCGTCGATCTTGAGCTCGCAGAGGTAGAGCAGCTCCTCGGTCGGGGAAGTCGAGCTCGCGCTGCACCCGCAGGACCCACTCGCGCAGCTCCTCGCGCGCGAACGCGTTGTCGAGCGAGAGCATGCGCTCG
>CAVZCM010000006.1:0-153602 GCA_963773715.1 uncultured Pseudomonadota bacterium
GGTCGATCTGATCTCGACCCATTTTCCGCCACCGGTGATGATCGAAAGCATGGCATTTTTTGTTCCGGCGACGAGCATATTGTGCTGCAGTTGTGCCATGTGCTTTTCAATGGCGGCTTCCTCAGAAAACGACCACGGCAGCATGAATTGGCTTCGAAGACCGCCCCCGTCTCTTTAACCTGGCCGTCGAGCGTTGCCGCCATCCATTCCAACGAGCAATGCCGG
Source organism: uncultured Pseudomonadota bacterium (assembly GCA_963773715.1). Classification (GTDB taxonomy): domain Bacteria; phylum Pseudomonadota; class Alphaproteobacteria; order Rhizobiales; family Xanthobacteraceae; genus Pseudolabrys. The sequence goes on from CAVZCM010000006.1 coordinate 226, forward strand.
ATCCGCGTCTGCACGCGTTCCACATGCAGGCGGCTATTGCGCTCAAACCATGCCAGATTGAGGTCCTCTGTTGCATTGCCAAGCTGAACAATGAGGTTGCCAGACAGGTCTTCCGGTTGACACTCGTTTCGCTTTTCCCGCCACAACCGAACAAGTGCGCTTTGGTCGCGCCCCATAATGATGCGGGCGTCCGATCCGCCGATAAAATTGCGGCGGTCGTCGAGTGGGGTATCTTTTTGCGCTGCTTTGCCATCTCGTCTCCTTTCAGTGCGGTACAGGGCAGTAATGGAATAGGAGTTGAAGCTCCTACGCGCCATTAGTCGGCAGGAAGCTTGCCGCGCGCAGGTCGCCTCCTGGAAGACGCGCGTTCGGAACTGGTTGAGGTGATTGAGATTGAGACGAACCGATTCAACGAGAGGACGATGACCGTCCCGCTTGACGCCGGCACGCAACAAGTCGGCTTCTGTCCCCATTTCCTCGGCGCGGCGTGACGTTGGCGTTTCCAATCGCAGGTCCAGGCTGATTCCGCATAGAACGCGGCAATGCGAAGAGCATCAACGCCAGAGCGGCCAGGGGCGTAACGTGCCAGGAGGTCGCGGATCTCTGAGTTCTCGCGGCCGAAGCAATCGATCGCGCGCCGTCCAATCCTCGTGTGCATGTCGAGGCCATAGAGCGGCGTGTTGCCGCTTGTCTCTATGGCCGGCAGAGGGGAGCAAGCCGCCACCTGCTTGGCTCTATCCTGCACGGCAAGCCAGATCAGTGGCAGCAAGACAGCCAGCGGCTCTCGCGTGCGGAGGGCTGCCAGCATGGTTGTGCGCACAGGTCAAAAGGTGCGCCAAGATCGAGGTAGGTGCGCTCGAGCCCCGTAAAGTCGCTGCCAGTGATGCGGCGATTTCGGTCCCATTCGAGGCCCGATGTGAACCAGGCGGCGGTCGCTCGTACCGGGAGCGGTAACTCCAGGTCCGACAGGAGTTCAAGCCGACCGCCTGGCGTCAGACTCCCCATCCGGCGACGTGCAGCTTCCAATCGAGGATGTTCGGCCGCTGTGATTATGAGGTGATCGGCTGACCTGTCCTTGACGGCCTCGGCCAAGCGTCGCGCGAGATGGAAGATGACATGAATGTTGCCGCCATTTGCCTTCCGCAAAGCGCGGTTGGTGCAAGTCTCGACCGTTTCAATGACCGTCTCCGGCGAGCCAATGCCGATATCTTCGACCGCAATGATCAGGAGTCTTCGCCAAATCGCTGAGCCGCAAAGCGCATGAAAAGAAAGAGCGGCGCGTTGCGCTATTTCCGTATCACCTCGCCTGATCGCCTTCTGCATCAGGCTATTTGCAATCCACGGGTCATCAAAGCTTTTTGCAAATCTCGAAACGTAAACATCGTCGAGTAAATCACGCATGTTACGTAACTCATGTCATCGATAAGAGCCGGTCCCGGAAATCTGCACAGGGCGATAAGTGGAATTTCTGCCTGACGGCAGGCACGCTGTGGCCTGCGAATCAGGAGAGACCATGCAGAGACGACCGCGCCGGAACCACACACCGGCCTTCAAGGCGAAGGTGGCGCTTGCCGCCATCAAGGGCGATCGGACGCTGGCTCAGCTTGCCGAGCAGTTCGATGTCCACCCCAATCAGATCACATCGTGGAAGGCGCAGCTTGAGGGCGGGGCTGCCGATGTTTTCGGTCCAGGAGGTGGCAACGGACGGCGCAGCCTGCCGTCGACGTGAAGTCGCTGCACGCCAAGATCGGCGAGCTGACGCTGGAGAACGATTTTTTAGAGGGCGCGCTCACCAAGGCGGGATTGCTGAGCGCAAAGCGATGATCGACCGTGCGCACGATCTGCCGATCACCAAGCAGGCGGAGGTTCTGCACATCAGCCGCGGCAGCGTCTACTACCTGCCGCGGCCGGTGCCGGATGCCGACCTCGCGATCATGCGGCGTCTCGACCGGCTGCATCTGGAGTTCCCCTTCGCCGGCTCGCGGATGTTGCGAGGCCTGCTGGCGGCCGAGGGGTGCAAGATCGGCCGCCGGCATGTGAAGACGCTGATGCGGCGGATGGGGATAGAGGCGCTCTATCGGCGTCCGCGCACGACCAAGCCGGAGCCCGGCCACAAGATCTATCCGTATCTGCTGCGCGGGATGGCGATCACGCGGCCGAACCAGGTGTGGGCGATGGACATCACCTACATCCCGATGGCGCGTGGCTTCGTCTATCTGGCGGTCGTGCTCGACTGGTTCAGCCGCCGCGTGCTGTCGTGGCGGCTGTCGATCACGATGGAGGCGGCGTTCTGCGTCGAGACGCTGGAGGATGCGTTGGCTCGTCACGGCAAGCCGGACATCTTCAATACCGACCAGGGCTCGCAGTTCACGGGCGCGGCCTTCACCGGCGTGCTCGCCAGCAACGGCATCGCGATCAGCATGGACGGCAAAGGCGCCTGGCGGGACAACGTCTTCGTCGAGCGGCTGTGGCGCAGCGTCAAATACGAGGAGGTGTATCTGCGGGCCTACGACAGCGTCAGCGAGGCCCGCGCTTCGATCGGCCGCTACCTGGACTTCTACAACGGCCGCCGACCGCATTCGAGCCTTGACGGCACCACACCCGATCAAGCCTACTTCACCCCGCTGCCCCTCCGCTTGGCAGCCTAACCCCGGCAGAGGCTCCACTTATCGACGCGGAAAATCTGTTCAGACAACCGGGACCACCTCAATACTACTTTCAGACTAGGCTTGATGCGAAGATGAGCAAGGAGAATTTCATTCGTTACGAGATAAAAATCGTTCTTGTGCCTACAAATAAGAGCTCTCAATCAGAAGAGCTATTCGCCGCGTTGAAAGGACCTGCAGGATACGCGACCAGTTCTAAGTTATGCGCTTTGCTGCTGATCATTGCCGTTGCCCTGTCCGGTGAGGAATATGGTTGTGGTTGATCGGACTCACTGGTGCCGTACGACCCGAGTGAATCATGAGCGGTCACCAATCAATAGCCGAACATCCCTGATTGGTTGCTGCCCGGTCGGGGCTAACCAAATTGCTGCGCGGAGAAGACGTGCGCACAGGCGTGGTCAATGCTAGTGGCCGCAACGCTCATTGAGCGAGCGTGGCCCGTAAGCTTCTCGGTTTGGCGTATGGAACGGGTAAGCGAATGCCAGGCTGACGATTGTGCCCAACCCGGGCGGGGGTCCCCAGTCAAAGCGCGCCGGTCTGGAGCTCTGGCCGTTGTTAGCCGGGGCAAACAAACGGACTTGGGCAAAGGCCGGACAGCCGGGCGGACGGGCTGGGTGGTGTCCGCAGGGCCGGCGCGCCCGGCTTCAGAACTGTCTGCAGGACACTCCTTACGCCGCGGGCAACCCGATTGGACCGCACCCACGCATTTGCGCACACATTCTTGTGCATTACTGAGTGAAAAAGTGTCCGACCTGATAGCAATTGGCGCGATGTAGGAGGAAAATGAGTTTGAAGCGCAATCAAACGACGTCGGCAGGGGCGCTTTGATCGCTGGTTGGCCGTTTATGGGGGTACTGGATGAAAAAGGGCGAACAACTTGGCGGGCTGCCACTGAGCCCGCGGTCCAAAGGGTACAAGCCCAGGAGCGCTTCGCTGGATGCCGTCGCCAGGTTTTTCTCCGGCCCCGCCGCGCCGCAACTGCGGGCCGCCCGCGCTCTTCTCGGCTGGTCGCAAAAGCGCCTGGCAGACGCCGCATGCGTGAGCCTCGCCACCATCCGGCGTCTGGAAGCCGCTGAACCGTATAGAGAATCAGGCGGCGACCTGAATTGCAGAATGGTGGTGCTGGACGCCCTGGAGCGTGCCGGCATCATGTTTGAAGATGCAAATGGCGACATTGCATGCGGGGTCATGCTGCGCAACTCCGTGGGCAACACTCAGGCGCAGCAGAACCGGCGAGAGCTGCGCTACCCGCCTGCAAGTGACATCCTGGTGGTGGATGAAGAGGATCCGCAACCGGATACAGGGTCTGTTGCCCCCTCGGGCCTGCCTTTCGATAAATGTCCGAAAAAGCATCCAAAGCAGTCCCTCGTTCGCCGCCTTCACGCTCGTAGTCGATGATAAATTTTCTGCTTTGTCAAAGAGATAAGCCTTCATTCAAGCTTGAATTGTGGTTTGTTCATCTGCCGCAGAGACCCTGTTCTCCCCACTTTCAAATCTGTGTCTGACGCAAGAGAGTATCCTCTCAACCGGTGATGTTCCGCGACAAGGACCGGCTAGGTTCTGCCCCGGAATCGCCGTAAGCCGAATTACAGCGTGCGGCTTTGAAAGCCGTGACGGGATCCGTTGCAGCTGACCGTTGGCAAGATAATCGATGATCAAGCGCATCCTCACGGTCGGCGGCTTCACCCTGCTGTCGCGGATCACCGGCTTCGTCCGCGACATTATCCTGGCGGCGATCCTGGGCGCGGGGCCGGTGGCCGACGCCTTTTTCGTCGCCTTGCGCCTGCCCAACCATTTCCGCGCCATCTTCGCCGAAGGCGCCTTCAACGCCGCTTTCGTGCCGGCCTATGCCCGCATCCGCGAGCAGGGCGGTCCGGCGCGGGCAGGGCTGTTCGCCGACCGCATCTTTACCCTGCTGCTGGCGACCCAGATCGTGCTGCTGGCGGTGGCGCTCATCTTCACGCCCGGCGGTCATCGACGTGCTGGCGCCGGGTTTCGAAAACGATCCCGATCGCTACGCGCTGGCGGTCGATCTCACCCGCATCACCTTTCCCTATTTGCTGCTGATCACGCTCGTCACGCTCTATGCCGGCATTCTCAACGCGATGCAGCGGTTCGCGGCCGCGGCCGCCGCACCCATCTTCCTCAATCTGTCGCTGATCGTGGCGCTCCTGCTTGCGGCCTTCTTCCCCACGGCCGGTCATGCCGCGGCCTGGGGTGTGCTCGTCTCCGGCATCCTGCAGGTGCTGCTGGTGGGCGGAGACGCCTGGCGCGCCGGCGGGCTGCCGCGCCTGCGCAGGCCGCAGCTCGATGCCGACGTGCGTGCTTTTTTCCGCGCCCTGGGGCCGGCCACGGTCGGCTCCGCCGGCGTGCAGCTCGCGCTCTTTGCCGACACCATCATCGCCAGCTTCCTGCCGGCCGGCGCGCTGTCGGCGCTCTATTACGCCGACCGGCTCAACCAGCTCCCGATCGGCGTCATCGGCATCGCTGCCGGTGTGGTCATACTGCCGGAGATGTCGCGGCGTATCGCCGCCGGCGATGACCAAGGTGCCATGCACGCCCAAAATCGTGCCGTCGAGTTCACACTGCTGCTGGCGGTGCCGGCGGTGGCCGCCTTCGTCACTGTGCCCGACCTGATCATGCGGGCACTGTTCATGCGCGGTGCCTTCACGGCGGCGGACGCGGTCGCCGCCGGTCATACGCTGGCGGCTTATTCGGTCGGCTTGTTGCCGTTTGTGCTGATCCGCAGCGCCGTTGCGACATTTTTCGCCCGCGGCGACACTGCGACCCCGGTCAAGGCGGCGCTCACTGCCGCCGCGGTCAACATCGGCTTCAAGTTCCTGCTGATGGGGCCGCTGGCACAAGTCGGCCTCGCGCTGGCGACCTCGATCGGCGCCTGGATCAATCTCGGTCTCGTGGTCTGGTTTGCCCATCGCGCCGGCCACCTCGGTATCGACCAGCGGCTGCGGCATTCGGCGATGCGGCTGACGATAGCGGGCGTGGCGTTGGCGGCGGTGTTATTCGTGGCCTACGGGCCGGTCAGCGGCTGGCTGCAAGGCCTCGACGATCACGTGCGCGCCATCGCCGTCCTTGGTGTCCTGTCGGTATTGGGCGGCGCAGTCTACGGCGGGTTGATTGCGGTATTTTTCGGGCGCGGCTGGCTCACCGCATTTCGCGCTAGGTCGAAGTCCTGAAACGATATTTCGCCATCCCCGGTATGCGCGCTGACAGTGGACATCGCTATCGCGCGGGTCTATGGGGACAGGCCGGACCGCGCATTGCGCGTCCCGATGACTGCAGGCAGCGCATGAATCCCGCAGCGATGAAGTCCGCACGGCCAGCGTCCTGGCCCGCATCCGGCCCGTTGCGCCGGGCCGCCGGTCGCGTGCTCGGACCATTGGCGCTTGCCGTCTTGTTGGCCAGTTGCGGCCAGAGTCAGCAACAGGAGCAGTCGAAGGCGCCACCGCCGCCGACAGTGACTGTCGCAAATCCGGTCAAACGCACCGTCACCGATTACGACGAATATGTCGGCCGCTTTGTCGCAGTGAACTCGGTCGAGGTGCGGGCACGGGTTTCCGGCTATCTCGATGCCGTGCATTTCAAGGATGGCCAGCTGGTCAAGAAGGGCGACCTTCTGTTCACGATCGACAAGCGCTCTTTCCAGAACGCGGTTGACCAGGCGCGTGCAAACCTGGCCCAGGCCAATGCCAATCTGGCCTTCGCGAAGGCTGATCTCGAGCGCGGCCAATCGCTGGTGAAGGAAAAGACTATCACCCAGCAGACCTTCGAGCAGCGCACGCAGGCCTCCCGCATTGCGCAGGCCCTCGCCACGCGCGCCGAAGCGGCGGTGCGCCAAGCCGAGATCGATTTGCAGTTCACCGAGTTGCGCGCGCCGATTGACGGTCGTATCGGCGCACGGCAAGTCTCGCCCGGCAACCTCGTCACCGGCGGAACCTCCGGCAATACCACATTGCTTGCCACCATTGTCTCGACCGATCCGATCTATTTCGAGTTCACTTTCGACGAAGCGTCCTTCCTGCGCTACCAGCGGGTGGGCGAAACCGGCCACGATATGGCGAGCCGCCGTGGCGGCGTGCCTGTGTCGCTCAAGCTGATCGACGAAAAAACCTTCGACCACAAAGGCCGCATGGATTTCGTCAACAACGTGATCAGTTCGTCGACCGGCACAATTCTCGGCCGCGCCGTGTTCCAGAATTCGAATAGCCTGTTCACGCCCGGAATGTTCGCGCGCGTCCGCGTGCCGGCTTCCGGGGCGCACGAGGCGTTGCTCGTTCCCGACGTGGCCATCGGCAGTCAGCAGACCCAGAAATACGTGCTGGTCGTTGACGAGAAGAGTGTCGCCAGACCGAAGACCGTTACACTCGGTCAACTGGTCGGAAGCTTGCGTGTAATCAAGAGCGGGATTGCGCCTGACGACAAGGTGGTGGTCAACGGGTTGGCGCGCGTGCGTCCCGGCCAGACTGTGAAGGCGCAGGAAGAACACGCTGCGCCGAAGGGTTCCCCTGCGGCCAGCGCCAAACCCGCCACGCGCGTCCAGGCGAACTGAAGCGGGGCGCCATGCGCATCTCGCGGTTCTTCATCGATCGCCCGATCTTCGCTTCGGTTGTCTCGATCGTATTCGTTATTCTTGGCGCGGTGGCTTTCCTGGAGCTGCCTATTGCGCAGTACCCCGAGATTGCGCCTCCGACCATCACCATTCGCGGCCAATATGCCGGCGCCAGCGCCGAGACAGTGGCCGACACTGTGGTCACGCCCATCGAGCAGGCGGTCAACGGCGTCGAGCGGATGATCTATATCGGCTCGAACTCGACCGCTGACGGCAAGTTCACCATCTCCGTCACCTTCGACGTTGGCACCGATCTTGATACCGCGCAGGTGCAGGTGCAGAACCGGGTCGCCACCGCCACGCCGCGGTTGCCGGAGGCGGTGCGCCAGGTCGGCATCACGGTCGACAAGCGCTCGCCCGACATTCTGATGGTGGTGAACCTTTACTCGCCGGACAATTCGCGCACCTCGCTGTTCATGTCGAACTACGCGAACCTGGAGATCACCAACGCGCTGGCCCGCGTCGAGGGGGTAGGTTCCCTGATTATCTTCGGCGCGCGCGATTATGCCATGCAGGTCTGGCTTGATCCCGATCGCCTGCAGTCGCTGGACCTGACCGCCAGCGACGTGGTGAGCGCCTTGCGCGGGCAAAACATCCAGGTGGCGTCCGGCGAGCTCAACGCGCCGCCGGTGCCGCATCAACACGCCTTCCAGATTGCCGTGCGCACCCAGGGTCGCCTGACGACCCCGGCCGAGTTTGGCAATATCGTGGTGAAGCAGACCGCAGATGCGGTGGTCCGGCTCAAGGACGTGGCTCGCGTCGATATCGAGGCGCAGAGTTACGACTCCAGCTCCTACCTCGACCGGAATCCGTCGGTCGCTGTTGCCGTGTTCCAGCGCCCGGGTTCCAACGCACTGGCGACGGGCGACAACATACGCAAGGCCATGGAGGGGATCTCCAGGAATTTCCCGCAAGGGATGAAGTACACGATTATCTACGATCCGACCCAGTTCATTCGCCAGTCGGTGAATGCCGTGGTGGAAACCATCCTGGAAGCGATGGTGCTGGTAGTGCTGGTGGTGCTGCTGTTCCTGCAGACCTGGCGGGCGGCGATCATTCCGATCCTTGCGATCCCGATCTCGCTTATCGGCACCTTTTTTGTGATGAGCCTGTTCGGTTTCTCGCTCAACAACCTGTCGCTGTTCGGATTGGTGCTGGCGATCGGTATCGTGGTCGACGACGCTATCGTCGTGGTCGAGAACGTCGAGCGTAATATCGAACGCGGCCTGCCGCCCCCCGAAGCCGCGCGCCGCAGCATGGACGAGGTGGGGACGGCGTTGATTGCGATTGCCCTGGTGCTCACTGCAGTATTTGTGCCGGCGACCTTCATCACCGGCATCTCCGGTCAATTCTATCGCCAGTTCGCGCTCACCATCGCCGGCTCCACGGTGATTTCGCTGATCGTTTCGTTGACCCTGTCGCCGGCGTTGTGCGCGCTGCTGCTCAAAGGGCGCGACCAGCGCAAGCGTGTGTACTGGTGGGGTTGGCCGGCCCGTGCGTTCTTCCGGCTGTTCAATTGGGGCTTCGACCGGTTCGGCCGCGGGTATAGCTGGCTCGCCGGCAAAGTGGTCCGCTTCGCGCTGATCATGTTGTTGATTTATGGCGGCGTGATCGCCTTCGGCCTCAACGAATTTCGCAAGACACCGCAAGGCTTCATCCCGCAGCAGGACCGCGGCTACCTGATCGTGGCGGCGCAGCTTCCACCCGGTTCGTCGCTGGCGCGGACCGATGCGGTGATGAAGCAGGCTTTCGAGGTTGCCTCGAAACAGCCGGGGGTGGGGCACGCCATCCGCATCGTCGGCTTTTCCGGCGCAACGTTTACCAACGCGCCGAATTCTGGCGCCATGTTCCTGGTGCTCGATCCGTTCGAGAAGCGGGCGAAGGATCCGCGCGAGTCGGCGGCCGCCATACAGGGCGCCTTGTTCGGCAAGCTTGCCCGGATCGGCGCGGCCCAGATCTTCGTCATCCAGCCGCCGTCGGTGCAAGGCATCGGTACTTCCGGCGGATTCCGCATGATGATCGAGGACCGCGGCGGCGAGGGGCCGCAGGCGTTGCAGCGGGCGGTCTTTGCGATGATGGGGGCGGCGCAAGAGACCCAAGGCGTCAGTCGTGTGTTTTCGCTGTTCGAGACGCAGACGCCGCAGCTTTATCTCGACATCGACCGGACCAAGGCGCAGTTGCTTGGCGTCAGCATTCCCGATGTGTTCAGCGCGCTGCAGATCTATCTCGGCTCGATCTATGTCAACGACTTCAATCTGTTCGGCCGCACCTTCCGCGTCCAGGCGCAGGCCGACGCGCCTTATCGCCTGAAGCCGAAGGACGTGCTGGCCCTGCGGGTGCGGAATTCGAAGGGTGAGACGGTGCCGCTCGGCTCATTCACCACCGTCCGTGACACCGCCGGTCCGTACCGCGTGCCGCGCTATAATCTTTATCCTGCCGCCGAACTCGACGGTCAGCCGGCACCGGGTTACAGCCAGGGGCAGGCCATTAAAATCATGGAGCAAATGGCGTCGCGCGTTTTGCCGGCGGGCTTTTCATATGAATGGACCACGCTCGCCTTCCAGCAACAGCGCGCCGGAAATACGTCGATCTTCGCCTTCGCGCTCGGCGTGGTGTTCGTATTCCTGGTGCTGGCGGCGCAGTTCGAGAGCCTGACATTGCCGCTGGGTGTGATTCTGATCGTGCCGATGTGTCTGGTAGCCTCGATCGTCGGCGTGGTCCTGCGCGGACAGGACAACAACATCCTTACGCAGGTCGGGTTCATTGTGCTGATCGGCCTGGCGGCCAAGAACGCCATCCTCATTGTCGAGTTTGCCAAGCAACTCGAGGACCAGGGCCGCAGCCGCCGCGAAGCTGCACAGGAAGCGGCGCGGCTGCGCTTCCGCCCGATCCTGATGACGTCGCTCGCCTTCATTCTCGGCGTCACGCCGCTGGTCTGGGCTGCGGGCGCCGGCGCCGAGCTGCGCCAGGTGCTCGGCACCACGGTGTTCTCCGGCATGATCGGCGTCACCGCCTTCGGCCTGGTGTTCACGCCGGTTTTCTACGTGGTCGCACGCTGGATCGCGGAGAAGACGTCGCGCCGTCGCGTTACGTCCGAGGGCGGACAGGCGGCTGAATAATCCGTTCGGCCAAGGCCGTTTTGCGGCATTGGCGCGCGTGCGTGCGGCGTGCTAACCGGAATGGATCGCAGTTAAAAAGCAGAGACCTCGCTCACCATGAAATTCGGGTTCGGTCAGGCGCTGAAGCGCAAGGAAGATGCCCCGCTGCTGCAGGGCAAGGGTTGCTACGTTGCGGACGTGTCGCCGGAAGGCGCGTTGCAGACTGTTGTCGGGCGCTCGCCGCACGCCCATGCACGCTTCACGATCCACGATCTGGCACGTGTGCGTGCGATGCCCGGCGTCCGCCTCGTGCTGACGGGCGCGGATGTGGCCGAGCTGGCCCCGATGCCCTGCCTCGGCGTGCTGCCCGGTGTCGAGACCGACGTGCGGCCTTATCCCGTGCTCTGCCGCGACGTGGTGCGCTATGTCGGTGACGCGGTCGCCTTCGTGGTCGCCGATACGCTCGATGCTGCAAAGGACGCAGCCGAGGCCATCAGCATCGATTGGCAGCCGCTGCCGCATGTCATCGGCGCGGTCGACGCGCTCAAACCCGAAGCTGCCCTGGCCTGGGAGGCGCAGACCAATCTCGCGTTCGAGGCGGAGGAAGGCGATGCCGACGCGACCAGGCAGGCCTTCGCCCAGGCCGCGCGCGTGATCGAAACCACCATCGTCAATCAGCGGCTGGTGACCAATTACCTGGACACCCGTGGTGTCATCGCCGAATACGATGGAAACCGCTATACGCTCACCCTCGGCAGCCAGGGCCCGCACATCATGCGCGACGTCATCGGCGGCATGGTGATGAAGCTGCCGCCCGAGCGCATGCGCGTGGTCACCAACGACGTCGGCGGCGGTTTCGGCACCAAACTGTTTCCCTACCGCGAATACGCGTTGGCCGCGGTTGCGGCCGAACGCACCGGCAAGCCGGTCAAATGGGTGTGCGATCGCAGCGAGCATTTTCTGGCCGACAGCCAGGGTCGCGACAATATTTCGACGGCACGGCTCGCGCTCGATGCCAGCAACCGCATCATCGGTCTTGAAGTCGATATCATCGCCGACATGGGCGCCTATCTGCATTGCTACGCACCCTACATTCCCTGGCTCGGCGTGGGTATGGCGACCGGCGTCTACGACATTCCGGCCGCGCACGTACGCTTGCGCGCTGTCTACACCAACACCGTGCCGGTCGACGCCTATCGTGGTGCCGGGCGTCCCGAGGCCGCTTATCTTATTGAGCGCGCGGTCGATGCCGCCGCGCGTGAGCTTGGCGTTCAGCCGGATGCGTTTCGCAAGAAGAACTTCATCAAGCCGAAGGCAATGCCGTACACGACGCCGACCGGCAAGGTATACAACTCCGGTGACTTCGCCGGCATCATGGCGCGCGCACAGGAGCTGGCCGACTGGAGCGGCTTCAGGCAACGGGCTGCGGCGTCCCGGAGAGCCGGCCACCTGCGCGGCATCGGGCTTGCAACTTATATCGAAGCCTGCGGCAACAACGGGCCTGAGACCGCTCACGTACGGCTTGAGAAAGACGGTAGCGTCACGGTGCTGATCGGCTCGCAGGCGAGCGGGCAGGGGCATGCGACTTCCTATGCCCAGCTCGTGGGCGAGCGGCTCGACCTGCCGCCCGAGAAGGTCACCGTGATCCAGGGTGACACCGACCTCATCGCGAGCGGCGCCGGCACCGGTGGCTCGAGCTCGATCCCGATCGGCGGCGTTTCGGTCGACCGCGCCAGCAAGACGCTCGGCGATCAACTCAAGGAAATCGCCGCCGAGGCGCTGGAAGCGTCAACCGGCGATCTCGAGATTGCCGACGGCGCCATCCGGGTTGCCGGCACCGACAAGGTCGTCTCCTTCGCTGACATCGCTGCGCACCCGTCGGCAACGCCAGAACGCCTCAGCGCTGCCAACGAGTTCGCCAATGATCCGCCGACCTATCCGAACGGCGCTCACGTAGCGGAAGTGGAGGTCGATCCCGACACCGGCGCAACCACGATCCTCAACTACGTCGTCGTTGACGATTTCGGCCGCACCCTCAATCCGCTGTTGCTCGCTGGCCAGGTGCACGGTGGCGTGGTGCAGGGTATCGGGCAGGCGCTGATGGAGGACACGGTCTATGATCCCGCCTCGGGCCAGCTCCTGAGCGCCAGCTTCATGGATTACGCGATGCCGCGCGCGGGCGATGCTCCGTCCTTCATATTCGAAACCCGCAATGTGCGGTGCGCGACCAACCCGCTGGGGGTGAAGGGTGCGGGGGAGGCGGGGGCCATCGGTTCCTGCCCAGCGGTCATGAACGCCGTTATTGACGCGCTTTGGCGGGGCTGCGGCGTGCGCCACCTCGACATGCCGGCGACCCCGGCGCGGGTCTGGGCGGCCATTCAGGGCGCGAAAGGGGCCGCCCGATAGGGAATTCGCCCGATCACGAACTCGTGATTGCGGTCCCCAAACCGTCTTCACGGGAAAGCCGGAATAGGACTTTTAGCGTGGTGTTTGCAGGTCACTGCAGGATTAACAAGGCAAGGGGAATTCCCATGAGATTGACGGTAGTTTTGTCGGCCGCGATTGTTGCGGCCGGGGCGCTTGGTGCGACGGCCGTTGTGGCCCAGCAGAACCCGATCGAGGCGCGCCAGGCGTTGATGAAGGACAATGGCAAGCATGCCAAGCTCGGCGCCGCCATGGTCAAGGGTGAGAAGCCGTTCGATCTCGCCGCCGCCAAGGAGATCTTCGCTACCTTCGAGAAGTCGACGAAGGCGGCCGACCTTTTCCCGCCCAATTCCAAGACCGGGCACGACACCACGGCCTCGCCGAAGATCTGGGAGAACATGGACGACTTCAAGGCCAGGTTTGTGAAGCTCGGTGAGGACGCCAGGACGGCGGCGGCTTCGGTCAAGGATCTCGACAGCTTCAAGACCGCGTTTGGCGCCATCGGCAAGGATTGCGGCGGCTGCCATCGCGAATACCGCATCAAGAAGAAATAATCGATTCCCGTCACCCGGTTTGAAAAAGGGCGGCGCGCGCTGACGACGCGCCGCCTTTTTGCTATGGAACTGGCGGCTTTGCTGCCGGTCTGAAAAGCATTTGGGAGTTTCATTTGCGCAAACTGATTTTCCTCGCGCTGATTCTTGCCGTCGTCGGCCTCGCCGCTTTCTGGTTCCTCACCAGCCCACAGACCGTATCGGCGAGTGCGCTGGGATCGCACACGCCAGATCTCGCCAACGGCAAGACCATGTTCGATGCCGGCGACTGTTCCTCCTGCCACGCGACTCCCAAACAGAAGGACCGCACCAGGCTCGGCGGCGGGCGCGCGCTGAAGACGCCGTTTGGCACGTTCTATCCGCCCAATATTTCGTCCGATTCAAAAGATGGCATCGGCGGCTGGAACGAGGCGCAGTTCGTCACCGCCATGCATGACGGCGTCTCGCCGGGTGGGGCGCATCTTTATCCGGCGTTTCCCTATACGTCCTACGCGCACATGACGTTCACCGACTTGCGCGACCTGTTTGCTTACATGAAGACCCTGCCGGCGGTGGCGCGACGGGCGCCCGCGCATGATCTCTCGTTTCCATTCACCGTGAGGCGCGGCATCGGTGCCTGGAAGCTGCTGTTCTTCGACCGCGCCATCTTCAGGCCCGATCCGTCGAAATCCGCCGAATGGAATCGCGGCGCCTATCTCGTCAACGGGCCGGGCCATTGCGCGGAGTGCCACAGCCCGCGCAACATGTTCGGCGCCATCATCAACAATCAACGATTCGCCGGTGGTCCCAATCCCGAAGGCAAGGGATGGGTTCCGAACATCACCCAGAAGGGTCTTGCCAAATGGTCGGTGAAGGACATTGCCTTCATGCTTGAAGGTGGTATGACGCCCAGCGGCGACTTTGTCGGGTCAAGTATGGAAGAGGTGATCGCCAACACCGGCTTGCTCAGTGCCGCCGACCGTCAGGCGATGGCGACCTACATCAAGTCGCTGCCGCCGGTGGACGGTCCGAAGCGCCCGCAGGACTGACGCGCATGGCCGCCATGCCGCCCCGGTGCGTGGAGGCGGCGCAAGCGGAGTTGCGGTCTCTGGCTTGTCAGCCTTGGCAATCCGTGAGCTTCATGCGCTCGGCGGATTTGCTCTCTTCCATGCCGCCCGCCGAATTACCCGTATCGGTGGGAGACTCGTTGCCGATATGGGCGCCGCTGCTGAACCCGCCGTTGGGTGCCGAGTAATGCTCGGAGTTATCTGCGCTGGTCTTCGGGGCGTTGGCCCCCGCCTCCGGGGCGCCTGCCCCGGCGGTGGCGCGGCCGGCCGGCGCGGCGCTACCGGTGGTCGCCGACGTATCACGAGGCGCTGACGGCTGCCGCTGCCCGCTTTCGGTCGCTTCAGCTTTTTCCTGCTTCAGCAACTTCTTGTACTGCTCGGCCAGCTCTTTGGTGGTCGGCTTTGCGGCGTCCTTGCTGGCCGTTTTGGCCGCCTGATCCTTCGTCCACGCCCTCCAGTCCTCCCTGGTGAGGGATGCGGCCGACTCCTTCATATCGGCGGCATTCGGTCGATCTGGTCGCGGTTCCGGCGCTCACCAGCGTCGGGAGCGCCCGCAATCATGGTGGCGGCCAGCAGTCCCGTTCCAAGGATTTTCAACGTCATAAGAATTCCTCCAGCCTGATATGACGGACAGGAAACGCTTGAGGCGAAAGGAAGTTCCTTTCGACAACACCAGTACGCGTTCCACGCGCTGGCCGATACACAGGCCGCTTCGCCCGCGCGACATCCCGCCCGAATATCGCTAGGAGCAGCGCCATGAACGTGTTCAAGGGCATCGGCCTCAAGCTTCTTTCCACCCTTCTGTTTGCTCTCATGTCGGCGCTCGTCCGTCACCTCGGCGAGCTGACGCCGGTCGGGCAGCTGGTGTTCTTTCGCTCGGCCTTCGCCATCCTGCCAGTGGCGGTGGTTTACGCGCTGCGCGGAGAATTGCTGACGGCCGTGCGCACCGGCCGTCCGCTGGGCCATCTCGGCCGCGGCCTGCTCAGCGTCGGCGGCATGTTCTCCAATTTCTCGGCGCTGGTGCGGCTGCCGCTCGCCGACGTCACCGCCATCCAGTTCGCCTCGCCGCTGATCACGGTGGCACTCGCCGCCGTCATCCTGAAGGAGCGCGTGCGCGCCTATCGCTGGACCGCGGTCGGCATCGGCTTTGCCGGCGTGATCGTCATGCTGATCCCGCATTTCGAGCCGGACCACTACGCCGTCATCGGCACCGCCACTGCGGCTGCCGGCTCTGTGCTTGCGCTCGTCTCCGCCTTCTGCAATGCGGGCACCGTGATCCAGACCCGCCGCCTGACCCGGACCGAAGCTACCTCCTCGATCGTGTTCTATTTCTCGCTCACCTGCGCGATCGCCGGCGCGCTGACGCTGCCCTTCGCCTGGCACACGCCGACGGGCATGGAATTGCTGGGGCTCGTCTCACTCGGCGTGCTTGGCGGTCTGGCGCATATCGTGCTGACCGAGAGCTACCGGCACGCGCTGGCTTCGGTCGTTGCGCCGTTCGACTATACGATGATGCTGTGGGCGCTGCTGCTCGGCTACTGGGTGTTCGGCGAACTGCCGGCGCCGCTGGTCTATGTCGGCGCGGCGATCGTCACCGGCGCCGGCCTGTTCGTGATCTGGCGCGAACGGCTGCTCGGCCTGCAGCGGCGCCGCGAGGCAGAAGGCCCGCCGCAGTCCGCATGATCGCAGGGAGCCCGACGGCCGCGCGTTCGTTCCGCGTCACTATCGGAGCATGCTCGTGCTGCTCGTGACCGCGGTGGCGCTCAGCCCTGGAACGCCTTGAAGGTGATGATGGTGTAGGTGTCCCGGATGCCTGGAATGCACTGCACCTTCTCGTTGACGAAATGGCCGATGTCGGTGCCGGCGTCGACATAGAACTTCACCAGCAGGTCGTAATCGCCCGCGGTGGAGTAGATCTCGGAGGCGATCTCGGCCTCGGCCAGTTGATTGGCCACCTGGTAGGACTTGCCGAGCTCGCACTTGATCTGGATGAAGAAGGGGGTCATTTCCAGCCTCCAGTTGGTCCGCAATCCAGCAAAAACGCGCGCCGCTGGCAAGCCAAAGCCGGCGCGTGGCTGGCCTTGCCTTGGCACGCGCTCCGGACTACGTAAAATCCGAGCAATCTCGTGGGGTGCCTGGAACCGCCAGGCTGAGAGGCGACAAGCCAACCCAACGAACCTGATCCGGGTCATGCCGGCGGAGGGACCAGAGATGCACAATCCTGCAGACCGGCCGCCGGACGCGGTGCAGAATGCCGCCGGCGTAATCGGATGCCTGCGCGCGCGGACACCCAGGGTGCACTGTATCACCAACACGGTGGCGCAGAATTTCACCGCCAATGTGCTGCTGGCCGTTGGCGGCGTTCCCTCGATGACGCTTTCGCCCGAGGAGATCGCGCCGTTCGTCGCCCGCGCCGATGCGCTGCTGGTCAATCTCGGCACCTTCGACCGCGAGCGCCGTGAGGCCACCGGGATTGCCGTGCAGACCGCCGGCCAAAACAAAGTGCCCTGGGTGCTCGATCCCGTCTTCATCGACCGGGCACCGCCACGCGCCGCCTTCGCCCGCACACTGGTTGAACGTGGGCCCAAGGTGGTGCGTTTGAACAGCAGTGAATTCGCCGCACTTGCCGGGGCAGAGCCGACGCCAGAGACAGTTTCTGCCTGGGCGCGGGAACATGCCATGGTCGTGGCGCTGTCCGGCGAGACCGACCTGGTCGGCGACGGCGCGCGGTTGGCGCGTATCGCCAACGGGCATCCCTTGATGGCGAAGGTCACGGCCATGGGCTGCGCCGGCGCGGCGCTGGTGGCGGCCTGTCTTGCCGTCGAGCCAGATCCCTGGCTTGCAGCGTCGGCGGCGACGTTGATGATTGGTGTCGCCGGCGAACTGGCGGCGGCCGGATCCGAAGGACCCGGCAGCTTCGCGCCCGCGCTGCTCGACGCGCTCTACCGGCTCGATGAGCCGACTATCATGGGCCACGCACGGGTGACCTGATGGACGTTAAGCGAGATCAGGCATGACGGCGATCGCATTGACCATCGCCGGCTCGGATTCGAGTGGCGGCGCCGGCATCCAGGCCGACCTGAAGACCTTCGCCGCACTCGGCGTCTATGGCGCGAGCGCCATCACCGCACTGACCGCGCAGAATACGCAGGGCGTTTCAGGCATCCACGATGTTCCGCCGGATTTCGTTGCGGCGCAGATCGACGCCGTGTTCGCCGATCTTGATGTCGCTGCCGTGAAGATCGGCATGTTGTCGCAGGCCGCCGTTGTCGAAACGGTGGCCGAGGCGCTTGACCGTCATCGCGCAAGGAACGTCGTACTCGATCCTGTCATGGTCGCGTCATCCGGCGACCGGCTGCTGGCGACGGATGCGGTTGAGGCCCTGCGTCGATTGCTGGTCCCGCGCGCGCGCGTGATCACGCCCAACCTGCCGGAAGCCGCCCTCCTGCTCGACAGCGCCCCGGCGCGTGACGAAGCCGAAATGGAAACGCAGTCACGCGCGCTGATCGGGCGTTTCCAGGCCAATGCGGTGCTGATCAAGGGCGGCCACGGCGCCGGTGCGGAAAGCGTCGATCTGCTGGTCGAGGCTGGCGGTGCCGTCACGCGGCTGACGGCGCCACGCGTCGCGACCAGGAACAATCACGGCACCGGCTGTACCCTGTCGTCGGCGGTCGCCGCCGGCCTTGCCAAGGGCCTTGACCTCGCTGCTGCAACCCGTGTGGCCAAGGCTTACGTGACCGCCGCCATTACCGGTGCCGACGCGCTCGGCATCGGCCACGGCCACGGACCGCTGCATCATTTCGTTGAGTACGCGCATGATCCCGAAAAGTGGGGACCGGTTTTCGGGCAAGATCATGCGCAGGGAGAACGGAGCAAGACATGACCACGACCCGCCGCCGCTTCACCCTCGCTGCCGGCGCCGCTATTCCCGGTGTTCTGGCCGCCCCGGCTGTCGCGCGCGCCGAATCCTACAAATGGCGCATGGTGACTTCGTGGCCCAGGCGGCTACCGGGTCCCGGCATGTCGGCCGAACGCATCGCGAAGCGTATCCGCGAGCTCTCCGGCGGGCGCATCGACATCACCGTTCACGCCGCCGGCGAAGTGGTGCCGGCCTTCGGCGTACTCGAGGCCGTCGGCAACGGTGTCGCCGATATCGGTCATACCGCCGCGTTCTACTGGCAAGGGAAGATGCCGGCCGCTGCGTTCTTTACCACCGTGCCGTTCGGCCTGACGCCTGCCGAGCACGTCGCCTGGATCGATGCCGGCGGCGGTCAGGAGCTGTGGGACGAACTTTACAGGCCGTTTGGCGTGAAGCCCTTTATGGGGGGCAACACCGGCGTCTGCATGGGCGGCTGGTTCCGCGAGGAACTGAAAAGCCTCGCCGATCTGAAGGGTGTGAAGATCCGTTCGGTCGGGCTTGGCGGCGAAGTCTACCGCCGCCTCGGCGCCACGCCACAGACGACGCCGCCGGCCGAAATCCTCACCTCGCTGCAATCGGGCGTGCTGGATGCCGCCGAATTCGTCGGCCCCGGCTCCGACATTGCGCTCGGGCTCTATCGCGTGGCGCCGTTCTATTACTATCCCGGGTTCAACAAGCCGAACGGCACCGGCGAATGCATCGTCGCACTGAAAGCCTGGAATACGCTTCCGAACGATCTGAAAGCGATGGTCTCCCATGCTTGTGCCGCGGAAGCGACCTATGCGCTCGCTGAAATGGAGCGGCTCGACGCAGTGGCGCTCGAGGCACTCACCGGCAAGCACAACGTCAGGCTGGTCGCGTTTCCCGGCGACCTTGTCGATGCCGCGCGCAAACATGCGAGCGACGTGATCGGTGACCTTGGCGCGCGCGACACCATGGCGGGCAAGGTGCATAGGTCTTATGCCGAATTCCGCGCCCGTACCGCGCCGTGGTCGCGCGTGTCCATCGAGGCCGTGCTGAGGGCGCGGGGGGCGTGAAGGCCACGAATGGTCAAGCCGGCCGCAATGGCGGGCTTTTGCATTGCAATCTTCACCCGCCCCCCGACGCCCGGTTTGTAGAGAATACCATCTGGTCAAGGCGTAGACCCCCGGAGTAGCTTAGCCATGTTCAATGTCCAGGAGGGCCAGACCGATGCGTAACCGAATGTCGATTTTGACGCTTGCAACCGTTTTTGCCGCCGTTGCGGCCGTACCTGCCGACGCCGTGGAGTTACCTTGCAGCGCAGCAAGATTGATTGTGCCGTGGGCCGCAGGCGGCGATACCGACATCATATTCCGTCTGGTCGCCGAGGAGGCCAACAAGCAAGGCGCGAAGCCGAAGATGCAGGTGGTCAATGTGTCCGGTCAGGGCGGCACCAAAGGTGCGAAAGACGCCAAGGCTGCGGCCCCCGATGGCTGCACCCTGTTCGCGGCGCATGACAGCGTCATCATCAGCTACCTGGCGGGTCGCGTGGACTTCACCTGGGACGCCTTCGATCCGGTCACCACGGTCTCGTATACGCCGTCGGTCATCGGTGCGAACGCCGCGACACCCTATAACGACATGAAAGGTCTTGTCGCCACCGCCAAAAAAGAGCCCGGCACGGTCACGGCCGGCGTGACGCTCGGCTCCACCAGCCAGTTCGTCTTTCTGCTGATCGAAGACGCCGCCAAGATCAAATTCAAATACGTGCCCTATGAAGGCACCCGTCAGCGCCTGACCGCGCTGCTTGGCAAGAACATCCAGCTCGGTGAAATGAATATCCTGACCGCCAAGCAGTACATGAAGGAAGGTTCGCTCAAGGGCCTCGGCATCGCCGCGGAGAAGCGCGATCCGCTGGCGCCTGACCTGCCGACCCTGAAAGAGCAGGGCATCGATGTCGTGTATGGCCTCACACGCGGCATCGTGGTGCCCAAGGGCACCAAGCCCGACGTGATCAAGCATTGGGAAGCTGTCATCAGGAAAGCCGCCACCAGCAAGGCGGTCGAGGAGGCGCTTGCCAGGAAGGGCACGTCGGTGGTTCCCAGGAGCCCGGCCGAATATACCAGCTTCCTCAAGAAGTCGTACGATCAGTATGAGAAACTGGCGATTGCGATCGGGATGTACAAGAAAAAATAGTCAACAATGAAACGCGGGAGCGGCGCGTGCCGGCGTTCGCGCCGGGCCCGCCGCTCGCGCTTCTGCCCGGGGGGCCTCGCGTGCGCCGTCTCAATCTCGATACCATTATCGCGCTGGTCCTGCTGATCGCGGGAGCAATTCTTTTCTGGGACACCTTCCAATGGCGGCGTACGCCGTTTGCGATCATGGCCGCCAGTGTGTGGCCGCGCTTTGTCCTCGTCGTATTCTTCTCGCTGTGTGCCGTTTACCTCGTTCGCTCGCTGCGCCGCGGAGCGGGCGACGGGGAGAAACGGACCTTTCGCGCGTGGCTCGCCTATTATCGCAATCCGCTGTGGTGCTACGGGCTATTCCTGCTCTTTGTGGTCACTATGCCCTACCTTGGCATGCTGGTCGGCGGCATTTTGTTTGTCTGGCTGATGCAGTCGGCCGTGGGCGAGCGAACGCCGCGCGCGTATTTGCGCCATGCGGCGATCGCCGTTGGCGCGGTCGGCTTTATGTGGCTGGTCTTCACCTATGCCATCGGCGTGATTTTGCCAGCCGGCAGTCTCGTTCACATCTAACGCGGCGATCGACCGATGCAGTCCCTGGAGCACGTGATCGCAGCGTTCGGCGCGGTATTTGAGATCAAGAATATGATCTTGATGACGGTTGGTGTCGTCGCCGGGTTGATCGCCGGAGCCATTCCCGGGTTCACCATTGCGATGGCGATCGTGCTCACGCTGCCATTCACGTTCGGCATGCCGGCGGTGGAGGGTCTGTCGACCATGCTCGGGGTCTTTGTCGGCGGGCTTTCGGGCGGGCTGATGGCGGCAATCCTGACCGGCATTCCCGGCACGCCGTCGGCCGTCGCCACCACCTTCGATGGCTTCCCGATGGCGCGCGCCGGCAAACCGGGCCTCGCGCTCGGCATCGGCGTCTGGTCATCGTTCTTCGGCGGTTTGTTGAGCGCCGTGCTGCTGACGCTGCTGGCGCCGCAACTGGCGCGTATCGGTCTCGAGTTCGGACCGTGGGACTTCTTTTCACTGGTTGTCTTCGCGCTGAGCATTGCCGCGAGCTTGTCGGACGAGGATTTGCTGAAGGGCCTGATCGCGGGCGTTTTCGGTGTCCTGATCGCCTGTTTCGGCGAGGACCAGGTCAACGGCGTTGCCCGCTTCGATTTCGGCGTTGATGCTCTCAAGCAGGGTTTCGCGTTTCTGCCGGTGTTGGTCGGGCTGTTCGCCTTCAGCCAGTTGATGTCGGATGTGCGCGATCCCGGCTCGGCGACAGAGGCGCTGGCCAGGCGCGGCACCACCAGCGTCAAGATCGAGCACCTGCGCGCGATCAGGGTAATCTTTGCGCACTGGGGCATTTGGCTGCGTTCTTCGCTGATCGGGGTTTTTGTCGGTGTTCTGCCGGCGGCGGGATCGTCGATCTCGAACATCCTGGCCTACGACCAGGCCAAGAAGTCCTCCCGGTATCCGGAAAAGTTCGGCACCGGCATCCCGGACGGCATCATCGCGTCGGAATCAGCCAACAACGCCACCGCCGGTGGCGCGCTCATCACCATGATGGCGCTCGGGATTCCCGGCGACGCCGTAACCGCCGTCATGTTGGGCGCGCTGCTCATCCACGACATCGCGCCGAGTCCGACCTTCATCAGCACGCAACCGCAACTGGCCTATTCACTTATCGTGGCGTTCTTTCTCGCGCACTTCATCATGGTGGCCTGTCAATCATTTTCGCTGCGGCTGTTTGTACTGATCATGCGCGTGCCGCTCTATATGTTGGCGTCGGTGATCCTCGCTTATTGCGCTATCGGCGTGTTCGCGCTCCACAATGTCGATTTTGATCTTTGGACATTGTTTATCTTCGGCGTGATCGGCTACGTGATGGTGCGGCTTGGCTTCCCGCTGACGCCGATGATACTCGGAGTCGTGCTGGGGCCGGTGGCGGAAGTGAATCTTTCCCGCTCGCTTGCCACTAGCAGCGATTTGAGTTTGTTCCTCACCCGGCACTGGTCGCTGTTCTTCGTCATCCTGGCCATTTTCTCGTTGCTCTATCCGTGGTTTCAGCGCGCGCGCGGCGCCCGGAAATGGACGCTTCTTTACGCGCCGGGGCTTTCGATTGCCCTGTCGCTACCGCTCTCCCTTATGGGCGGCTGGGTGCGACCGATGGCAGCGGTCGGGCTTCTGGGCTTCGGAATCTGGCTACTTTGGCGCCGTTGGCGCGGCGGCTGGAAGCTTGAGGACGGCGCTGGCGACGCCGCACCATTGCGTCAAGGCTGACTGCCGCCGGCGAACGCGCGGCGCGTTTATTCACCAGCTGTTAACGACCAAGACGAATCCGGTGTTGCGGTTTAGCGACACCGAAAGGTTTGTGCGGCCGATCGGTATGGTTAGCACCTATGGTTAACTGCCCCTTTACGTTTCTCGGGTTTTCTGTGTTGCGAGACGTGGTCGTGCGGACGTTCGTTCCGTTCGTCCGAAGGACTCAAGCGTAGCCGTGCGTACCTTTACCACCGGGTCGATCAGTAGCGATCGCCCGCTTGCAACCTTCAAATGCTAGTCAAGGGGTCGACCCAAATGACGTCCAAATTTATCCGACGCGGGCTTGTAGCCGCGATCTTCCTGGCTGTTGCTCCGATGGCCGTCGAAGCGGCCGATCTTCCGCCACAGCCGTCCTATCAGCCGTCCTACAAGGCACCACCGTACATTCCGCCGGAATTCAGCTGGACCGGCTTCTACGTGGGTATCAATGGCGGCTATGGCTGGGGCGATGCCTACATCTCCAACTCGGCCGCCAGCTTCACCACCGACAACGTTGACGGCTGGCTGATCGGCGCCACGGCCGGTTACAACTATCAGACCGGCAGCTGGGTCTGGGGCATCGAGGGCGATATCGATTACGCCCTCATCAAGGGCAATGCCACCAACACCGTAACCTGTGGTGCGGGTTCGTGCGAGGTCAAGAACACCTGGTTTGCGACGGTGCGCGGCCGCATCGGCTACGCCGGCTGGACCAACTTCCTGCCGTACTTCACCGGCGGCGGCGCCTTCGCCGGCATGAAGGTCGAAAACGCGGCCGGCACCAGCTCGACCGACACCGCCATGGGCTGGACGGTCGGCGCCGGGCTCGAATACGCCTTCCTCGGTAACTGGTCGGCCAAGCTCGAGTATCTCTACGCCGATCTCGGCAACTCGACCTGCGAGGCCTCGGTGTGCGGCCTCGAAACCACCGTCCATCCGAAGCTCAACATCGTGCGCGCCGGCCTCAATTACCGCTTCTGAGCGCCGCCGTTCACGCGAAACCGGAAAGCCCCGGGCCGCCCACGCCCGGGGCTTTCCGTTAACCGCGCCGGCTCTGGCTTGAGCGCCTTTGAACCACGGGCGAGGGCGGCGCGACACAGGGATGAACAGGGAGCCAGCGGCGGTTAACCCGGCGTTCATCGCAACGGTAAGGAAATGCCCGTACGCGCCGGATTAATCTAAACATCAAGACAATGTTGACCGATGGCCCCTAGCCTCGGACGCTCGAACAGGACGAGCCCGTGGCATCAACAGCAAGCGGCCCCTGCATCAGGGGGACGCGAAGCGAGGCGACCATGGTAAGGATTCAGGATCTGCCGCTCGACCTCGAGACCTTCCGCGCCAGCCGCGTGAGCGACTACCAGCGCGGCGGCGAGCAGTTCGTCAACGCCATCCGCATTGTCGGTCTCGACCGCGCCGCGCACGCCGTCGGCGCCCACATCTACAGCGTCTACGGCGTCGAATGGATCATCCTCGAGCAGGCGGAAACCGACGCGCGGCCGGTGTTCGAGTGCCTGTGGTTCCAGGATGATTGCGAACGCGCCGGCACGCTGGCCGGCGCCGAGGAACGGCTCTACCGCCACATCGCGGCCGCCGACGACTACGCGGTCAGTGCCTGACGCCGGCGCTTGCCACAAACCCTGTTTCACCCATCCCGCAACAGGTAGCCCGGGTGGAGCGCAGCGAAGCCCGGGGTCGGGCTGCGGCGCGGCATTTCCGGTTAACGGGACGTTACCGCGACCGGCCGCCGCCTTTACCAACCTTCCACGTCTTTGTGATTGCATGTCCGCACCCGGGGTGGGGAATTGGGTCATGGTGCAGGTCAGCACGGCAACGGTTGCCGCCAAATTTGCAGCTAGCAAGGTACTGATCGTCGATGACGACGCCGGTACGCGCAAGCTCGTGAAGACCCTGCTGGCGACCATGGGTGTGCGCACCATCCGGGAAGCCGGAGACGGCATGGTTGGCCTCGAGCTGGTCCAGCAACACGCGCCCGATGTCGTCATTCTCGACTGGCAGATGCCGCTGCTTCAGGGCCCCAATTTCATGCGCATCCTGCGCTCCCCCGACACCTTCCCCCTTCCGAACGTGCCCGTGATCATGGTGACCGGCCACGGCGAATACTCCAAGGTCAAGGAGGCCATCTCGGTCGGCGTCAACGAGTTCCTGCTCAAGCCGGTTTCACCGAAAACCCTGCTCGACCGGATGATCGCGGTGCTCTTCAACCCGCGGCCGATGGTCAGGAAAGGATCCTACTATGGCCCCGAGCAGCGCTCGGCAAGCCAGGCGTTGCGCGGCGCCGAATGGACAGAGAGGTCCGGCGACAGCGACGCCGACGTTGTGATGATCTGACCGCCCCCGCTGTTGTCCGGGGATTTCTCCGGTCTTCTCACCAAAGAAAAAGCTTTTTGCAATCAGGAACTGGAAATGCCAGGCAACTCCCTTCACGAACTTGAATATGCGTTCCGGCATTTCGATCCCCGGAAAAGATACGAGACCCTGAAGGCGCTGACCGACCTGTTTCTGGCGCAGGCGCCGGGGCTCGATGAAGACGGTGTCGAGGTTTTCGACAAGGTATTCGATGCCGCCCTCGAAAAGCAGGACGTGGAAGCGCTCACCGAGATCAGCGCGCGTATGGCGCCGGTGCCAAACGCGCCCACCCGGCTGATCAGGCGCCTTGCGGGTGACTCCGAAATCGAAATTGCCGGGCCTGTCCTGAGCCAGTCGCCGAGGCTCGGCAAATCCGATCTTTGCAGACATTGCCCGCGCCAGAGGCAACGCGCATCTGCTGGCGATATCGACACGCAAGGATCTCACGTCGCCGGTGACCGATATTCTCATCGATCGCGGCGACAACGAGGTCGCGCGCACGGTCGCCAGCAACGAAACCGCCCGCCTGTCCGAAAAAGGAATTGACGGCCTCCTCGAACGCGCCGGAAGCGACGAGACGATCGGCGTCGGGCTCTATGCCCGCTCCGACGTGCCACCGGAGAGGATAAAGGCCGGGCTGGCGAGCGCGGAAGCCCGCTCGCAGGATACGGAAGCCAGAATTGCTTCAGCGCAAAGGCTTGTCGTCACGCTGAAGCAGACCGGCGCGCTCACCGAGCAGAAAATCGGCGCATTCGCCGCGGAGGGACAATACGAGGAGCTGATTGCCGCGATCTCGCTGAGGTCGAGGCTGAAGTTTCAAAGCCTGGAAAGCATGATGCACGGGCCGCGCCTCGGCGGGCTCACCCTGGTTTGCCGGTCGCTTGGCTTCACCACGACGACAATGAACGCGCTCTGGAAACTGGCGGTGTCGCGCAACGGCGCCACCGCCGAAGAAGTCCGGAACGCCCGGCGGGAGTTTCTGGCGCTGTCGCGGGAAATTGCCGAGCGTGTCGTGCGCTTCTGGCTCGTCCGCCAGTCGGCGAGTTCCGGCTGACCCCCGCATTGTGCGGCGGGCCGTCGTGCGACGTCGCTCGCAAATGTTATCGCGAACCGGCTTTCATAACCTGCGTCGCGTCACTGATTTTTTGAAACATTACGAACGCGCGCACGCAAGCTTCCCCGCTCGCATGCGGGCACGCCGTTCAACGATGCTTGCGGTCAGCCGCCTGAATACCCGCCAATGATCGGCAGAATTTCCCCGGTGATATAGCTCGAGCAGCCGGGCGCGGCCAGGAAAACAAACGCAGGCGCGATTTCTTCCGGTTGCGCCGGGCGTTTCATGGGCGTGCCGCCACCGAATTGCCTGACGGCTTCGGCATCGCGGTCGGCCGGATTGAGCGGGGTCCACACAGGACCTGGTGCGACGGCGTTAACGCGGATGCCCCGGTCGACGAGGTGCGTCGCCAGCGACCGCACGAATGCATGGATGCCGCCCTTTGTCATCGAATAATCGAGCAGGTTCGGGCTGCCAAGCAACCCGGTAACGGAACCTGTCATGACGATGGCGCTGCCTTCCTGCATGTGGGGCACGGCGGCCTTTGCCATATGGAAGTAGCCGTAGAGGTTGGTTTTCAGGGTCCGGTCGAACTGGACCTCCGTGAGGTCCTCGAATTCCGCCACGTGCTCCTGGAACGCGGCGTTGTTCACCAGAATGTCAAGGCAGCCGAGCTCTTTCAGCGTTCTTGCCACCGCGCTTCTGCAATAGTCGGGATCGGCGACGTCGCCGGCAATCAGGATGCAGCGGCGTCCTTCCTTTTCGACCGCCGCCTTTGTTGTTGCGGCGTCCTCGTGTTCGTTGAGGTAACAGACGGCCACGTCGGCGCCTTCCCGGGCGAACAGCACCGCCACGGCACGGCCGATGCCGGAATCGCCGCCGGTGACGATGGCGACCTTGTCTTGCAGTTTTTCCGAACCCTTGTAGTAGGGCGCATCATACATCGGCGGCGGGGACAGCGCTTCCTCGCTCCCCGGCTTGGCCAGATGCTGCCCCGGAAGCGGAAGCTCGGGATAGGGGCGGGCGCCCGCCTGCATGGCGCCGCGGCGTCGTCCGCTGTCCTTGCGACGGCTTTCCGCGCGATCGGCCTTTTGCTGAATGGCGCGTTCTGCGGCTGCCGTGTTGTCGGCATCACGCGCGAAGGAATTACCCTGGGTTACCGGGGCCTTCATGCAATCCTTCTCCGGCACAACTTGTTACGGGCCAACGCCCGGGCCGGCCATTGGTTCGGTTCCCGGTGACGGCCCGCCCTCCGCTGCCGCAAGCCGCACCGGACCCGCGCGGAACCGGCAACGGCTCAACCGGTTACATCCCGGCGCCTGAATTTGATCCGGTAATGACAGGAGGCCGTTATGCCGCGAGGCGACAAGTCGAGTTACAGCAGCAAGCAGAAGCGCAAGGCCGGGCATATCGAGGAAGGCTACGAGAAGCGCGGCGTTTCGCATGACGAGGCCGAGCGCAGGGCCTGGGCCACGGTGAACAAGGAGTCGGGCGGCGGCAAGAAGAGCGGCTCCGGCCGCGGCAAGAAGCGGACCCATTCGGCCTCGCGCAAGGGCGGCAAGAAGGGCGGGCGGGCTTCGGCCAGCCGGTCGAAGGCGGCGCGGTCGCGCTCCGCGAAGAAGGCGGCGCGCACGCGCAAGCGCCGGGGTCACTAGATCCGGCGAGGCACGGCGGGCAACCGTTTCCTTGCGACGGCGTCGCAAGGCAGGGCGGACAGGGACGGCCCGGACGCGGTAATCATCCGGGGTCGCACCTTGCCGCACGTTATGGAATCAATAAGGAAATTATTCCTTGACAGCGTGACGCTGCATCGCTAGCGTTGCGGCACGGTCGGCGCGCTGTCGCCGCGGCCGGCCAGTTATCCCCGCACAACCGTATCCGTTTCCCAACGCAATGGAGATCGCCATGGCGAAGTCCACGCGCGCGCGTCCGCGCACGCAAAAGAAACGCGTACCCGCGCCCGCGGCCAAGAAAGCTGTCACCAAGAAGAAGACCGCCGTCAGGAAGCAGGTCGCCGGTAGCCCGGGTGGAGCGAAGCGCAACCCGGGAACGACGGACAGGCTGCCCCGGGTTCCGCTGCGCTCCACCCGGGCTACGGGTTCAGGCAAGAAGAACCCCGTGGCCGCAAAAAAGCCGAACAGTCGTTCCCGGGTTTCGTTGCACTCCACCCGGGCCACGAGCAGGAAAAAGCCCGTGGCCGCGAAACCGGAGAGGGCGCCGATCCGGCTCGACGGCCGCCGCCTGAGCCGCCGCATCGAGTTCACCGGCCGCCTGACGGAGCATATCCGCCAGCGCTATGTGGAGGCGGGCGACAGTCCCGCGGTCATCGCCCGCAGCGTCGGCGTCGCCAAGGCGACGATCCAGCGGCTGGTAAAGGAGCAGGCCTGGACGCGCGCCGAAACGGGGCCGCGCGATCTGTCGCGCGCGGAGCAGCTCGAGGCGCAGGCGCACGCGCTGGCGAAGAAGGTGAGCGCCGGGCGCGCCACGGACGCAGGCGCAACCCTCCCCCCGCGCAGCGGCGCCTTAACCCTCCCCCCGCGTAGCGGTGGGGAGGGTCGGCGAACCTTGCGCCAGCAAGGTGAGCCGGGGTGGGGGGATCTTGCAAAATCCACGACGGCTTCAGGTGCCGAAGCGCTGCTGCCCCCCACCCCCGACCCCTCCCCACCATTCGCTGCGCGAACGGGGGGAGGGGACGAGGATGCCGCGCCGCCTGGGCAAGATGCCGCGCCGTCTGCGCAAGACGCGGCGCTGAACCGGCAAGACGGGCCGTCTGAACAGGAAGCCGTCGACGTCGGCGAACAGATCGAGCGGCTGTTGCGCGGGGTGAGCGCGGAGATCGGCGTCTACGAGAACCTGCGCGCGCAGCTCGGAAGCGAGCCGCAGGCGCAACGCGAGGCGCAGAAGACTGCGCACCATCTCGCCTCACTTACTTCGACCCTCGACACCTTGCGGCGCATGCGCGCCGGACAAACCGCGATGGTTTCCGATGACACCGACGATTTCCCTGCCGATATCGATGCCTTCCGTGACGAACTTGCGCGCCGCATTGACGCCTTTGTCGCAAGCCGCACTCACGCGGGCGATGCTGGAGACGGTGCCGCGGGAGGCGCTGACGAGGTTTGAGCGCGACTTCGCGGCGCTCGCGCATCGCCACCAGGAGCCGCCAGCCTTTGCGGCGAACGGCAAGCCCTGGACCACCTGGCTGGTGCTGGCCGGGCGCGGCGCCGGCAAGACGCGGCTGGGGGCGGAATGGGTGCGCGCGCTGGTGAAAGGCGAGGGGCCTTACGCCGAACAACGCCATTGCCACATCGCGCTGGTGGGCGAGACCGAGCACGACGCACGCGAGGTGATGGTGGAAGGGCCGGCCGGCCTGATGCGTTCATCGCCGCGCCGCGAGCGGCCGCTGTGGACCGCGACGCGGCGGCGGCTGGAGTGGCCGAACGGCGCGGTCGGCTTCTGCTTCTCGGCGGAGGACCCCGAGCAGCTGCGCGGGCCGCAGTTCGACGCCGCCTGGTGCGACGAGCTCGCCAAGTGGAATTATCCCGACGCGACCTTCGACATGTTGCAGTTCGGCCTGCGGCTCGGCGCGCGCCCGCGCCAGCTCGTCACCACCACGCCGCGGCCGATCCCGCTCATCAGACGCCTCATCGCCGATCCGCGCACGGCGCTGACGCGCGCCGCGACGATAGCCAACGCCGCGTTCCTCTCGCCTGCCTTCCTCGACGAGGTGCTGGCCCGTTATCAGGGCACGCGGCTGGGGCGGCAGGAGATCGACGGCGAGATCATCGAGGAGCGCGCCGACGCGCTGTGGACGCGGGGCATGATCGAGGCGGCGCGCGTGCCGGCGGCGCCGCCGCTGATGCGGGTCGTGATCGGCATCGACCCGCCGGTGTCGTCGCGCGAAGGTGCGGACCTCTGCGGCATCGTTGCGGCGGGCCTCTCCGAAGACGGCCTTGTTCATGTGCTGGCCGACGAAAGCCGCGGCGGGCTGGCGCCGGACGGCTGGGCGCGCGCCGCGATCGCGCTTTACCGGCGGCTTTCGGCCGACGCGCTGATCGCCGAGGTCAACCAGGGCGGCGACATGGTGCGCGCGGTGCTGCGCCAGGTGGACCGCAGCGTGCCGGTGCGCGAGGTGCGCGCGACGCGCGGCAAGTACTTGCGCGCCGAGCCGGTGGCCGCGCTCTACGCGCAAGGGAAGGTGAAGCACGTCGACCCGCCGATGATCGCGCTGGAAGACGAGATGTGCGACTTCGGCATGGGCGGGCTCTCCACCGGCGCCTCGCCCGACCGGCTGGATGCGCTGGTGTGGGCGGTGACGGCGCTCACGTCGCGCGGCTGGGAGGGGCCGCGGATCAGGAGCCTGGACGACGGGCCGCTGGTGCCGCGGGGCGTGTGGCGCTAGTTGCGCCGTCGCCCCGCCGGACAACGACACGCTCCGGCGCCGCGCGTCAGAAGATCGCCTTGCCGGCCAACAGCCCCATCACCAGGAACACGAGGAAGATCGCAATGGCGATGAAGAACAGCCATTTCGCGATGGTCGCCGCCCCGGCCGCGACGCCGCCGAAGCCGAAAATCCCCGCGACGATCGCAATGATGAAAAAGATCAAAGCCCATTTGAGCATGGCAGCCTCCTGCGGGCCTTAACGTCGCAAGGCGGACGCCGGTTCCCGAGGGCGGCGACGAACCCGCGGCCGGGGGGGCGGAGGCGGGAGGGGCGAGGGATCACATTCTGTACGCCCTGAAGGGTGGTGGGCTCTGAAGGGTGGTTGCCCGCCGGCGTGCGATATTCATTAGACGAAGCGAACCCCGATCTTGTCGGCCGACCGCCAAGCGACCCGGCAGGGGCGTTTGATCATCTCGGGTTTGATGACGAGGGTAAATTCATCGGGGATGCCGATCGTGTTGACCACCAGCAGCGCGCCCTTCTCCGACATATTCCGAATGGTGCAATCGAAGGCAGGGGCGATCCCAAAAAGGATCAGTCCGCCTTTTAAGGTGCGTAGCCGGGGGGTTGCGCGGTGCTCTTCCATGGAGAGTAACTAATAGGCCCCTTCCGATTACCTACGGGTAAAACCGACCTAAGGCAGGTGCTTAAATTCGATTTAAGAGCCGCTAAAGTTCGGATAGTGAAATCAGGCCACTCCTAAATTCAAAACAGCCCACCCGGCATCGAAACAGCCCAGTACCGCTGCGGCCTTCAAGAATAGATCGAAAAATAGCTCATTTGCAGAAACCGGCCGGTTAGTTCGCCAATTCTACCCAGACCGGATTTCCGCGTTGGGTCAGGCCCAGCAGTAACAGGCATGTCCGAGACCAGTCGGCAGTGCACCAGGTAGCCGACATTGACGCGAGGGCCCCCAAGAGCCGGGACGGGCCAAATCGGGGACCGAATGACGTCTCAAGCCGACCGGGTCCACGCCCGGCCGCCAGTCCGGGAGTTTGATATTCTTCGCGCGTTCGAGCGCAAGGTTATTGTGGAATTCTTCTCGCTCGCGAGTGCTTTTGCCGTCGATGTACGCGGCCATCTCAACGAGGTCCTTCATTCATGGGCCGGGAACGAAGGCAAAGACGTCGGTGAGCCACCAATGGTCAAATTCCTTTGACAGGTCCTTCTTTACCTCGATACCGAGAACCAGGCTGCCGCCAGAACGAAGCACGGAAAATGGCGTTGCCCAGATACGCGATGTCGCATACGGGTCAGAAGCGAAATTAGCCTGGCGTCCCGGTGATGTCCGCTATGGTCCAGAAGCGGACAAAAATCGCTCACTCCGGCAGCCCGACCGTTCGTAGCGCTTCAGCCATGGAAGCGGCAAGCGCTGGCGCGCAAGCGACGCCGGCGAATTGGCGGCTGTAGCGAAATGTCGGATGCAGTTCCAGAACCTTCGCGGCGGCGGCCCTGGCTTCTTCCAGGCGCCCAAGCTTTGCGAGCGCCGCTGCCAATTGCACGTAAGTGATGCTGTGGGCCGGATTGCCGTGGACGGACTTATAGGCGGCACGCGCGGCCTTGTCGTAACGGCCGAGATGGAAATGGCCCATCGCCTGCGCGTCATAAGCCGCGAAGGCCCAGGAATCGAGCGGGCTGAGACGCATTCCCTGTTCGCTCCACTCGATGGCGCGTTCCGCTTCGCCGCCCCATGCAAGCATGACGCTGCCAAGGATGTAGGTCAGCGCACTTGACGGACTGATCGCCAGCGCCGCCTCCAACGCTATGAAGGCGGCGGACCGGTCGTGCCCATCCATGCCGATGGAGAACCCCGCAAGAGTCAAAGCGCGCGCATCGTCGCGCCCATGTGCGATGGCCGCCTCGGCGTAGCGGACCGAGGCCAGCCGATCCTCTTCGCGCAACCCGCTGCGCAGATAGAGACAATGATGGCACATGGCGGCGTTGGCATGCGCCAGCGCGTAGGTCGGGTCGAGCGTGAGCGCGCGGCCGAGAAGTGCCAGGGCCTTGATCACTTGCGCCGGCATGCCCAAATCCACATCCGGCTGCGCTTGCAGGACAATGTCATAAGCATCGAGACTGTCCGGCCGCTTGCGCTTCACGCGCGCGAACTCCGCGCGCCGCAGGCTTGGTTCGATGGCGCTGACGACGTTGAGCGCGATCTCGTCCTGAAGCGCGAACACGTCGTCGATCGGGCGGTCGAAGCGCTCGCTCCACAATTGAAAGCCACTCTCGGCCTCAACCATCTGCGCGGATATGCGCACGCGGCCGCCGTCCTTGCGCACGCTTCCCTGCACCAGATAACGCACGCCGAGGTCGCGTGCGACCTGCTTAACGTCGATGACCGCGCCCTTGTAGGCGAAGCTGGAGTGACGGGCGATGACGAACAGCCACTTGATGCGGGACAACGCGGCAATGATGTCCTCGACCATGCCGTCGGCAAAATATTCCTGCTCCGAGTCGCCACTGAGATTTGTGAACGGGAGCACCGCGACGGATGGCTTGTCCGGCAAAGCAAGTGCAGAGTCCGGCTGAGAGGCCGATAGCGGCGCGGGCGGCGCCCCTCCAATGGCAACCGCCGGCCCGACGTAGCGATAGCCGCGACGCGGCAACGTCTCGATCCAGTCCGACCCGCCGGCTTCACCGAAAGCCCGGCGCATGGCCGCAATCTGGACAGTCAGGTTGCTGTCCTCGACGGCGAGCCCCGGCCAGGCCGCTTCGAAAAGGGCGTCCTTGGAGACAGGGGCGCCCGCATGTTCAAGAAGCAGGCGGAGCAGAGCCACAGCGCGCTGACCGAGCACGATCGGCCGGCCCTCACGGAACAGAATCTCCGCTTCCGCGTCGAGCCGGAAAGGGCCGAATTCATATGCCGTCGCCATGGGTGGTGCCGCCCTCATTCGGAAATATTTAGCACCTTTTTCGCAGGGGTTTCACGACCTGCCGGAAGGCTTCCGCCATGCTTGCGGGGTCTGATAGCGCGAGCAAGCCCAAACCCATGGAGGATATCATGAGCGCAAAGGCGGTCATTCGCATGCCCGGCGAAGGCAAGCAGGTCTCGCTGGCGGGAAAGCCCCTGGTGTTCCTGGTGACCGGACAGGACACCAGGCACACGTCGATGTTCGACTGGACCCTGCCGGCCGGCTTTTCGACCGGCACTCACGTTCACCGCGTGCAGGAAGAAACGTTCTACGTGCTGGAAGGCGAATGCGAATGGCATGTGGGTGGCGAACTGATCAAGGCCAAGCCCGGCACCTACGTATTCATCCCGCCGGGCGTGCCGCACAATATCGGCAATGCCAGCGACAAACCGGCACGGATGATCATGACCGTCTCGCCACCCGGCCACGAGCAATATTTCGAAGAGCTGGTGAAACTGGTGACGAAAAGCGGCCCGCCGGATGCCGCGGCTATCGGGGCATTGCGCGCCCGTTTCGACACGGAGCAACTGTCGGCGTTGAAGGCCGACTGAGACCGGCGTTAGCCCGGTTTGCCGCGCCGCCGCCGGCCAGGTGGCGGCGCTTTCCATGTCGGCTCCGGGTCAAAAGCTGACCTCACCTTTGATTAACGGCCGGTTCTTTGGTCTGCTGATCCCTGAAACCAGACATTCCACCAAGACCGCCGAGGAGCGCCGTGGACATGACTTTTCGATCGCTTCATCCGCCCGAAAGCGCCCGGCCGGCGGCAACGGCCACACCGCCTTCCGCCCCGCCGAACGACGGCATCTGCCCGGGCAGAACAACATGGTCGCGTCCGAGCGAGGCGATATCGCGAACGCCGAGATTGGCCATGGTGCGGCGGATCTCGGCGTCGAAGATGGCGATCGCCCGGCGCGCGCCGGGCTCGCCCGCGGCGCCGACGCCGTAAAGCGAGGCGCGGCCGACGGCCACCGCGTCGGCGCCGAGCGCCAGACCCTTGAGCACGTCGCTGCCGCGCCGGAAGCCTGAATCGACGATGATCGTCAGCCGGTTGCCGGCCGCCGCGGCGATGTGCGGCAGCATCTCGATCGGGACGGCCGCGGCGTCGAGCACGTTGCCGGCATGGTTGGAGACGATGATGCCGTCGACGCCGCAGGCGGCCGCCTTCACCGCGTCGCCGGGATGCAGGATGCCCTTGACGATCAGCGGCCGCGGCCAGAGATCGCGCAGCCGCTTCAGGAAATCCCAGTCGAGCGTGTCATTGCGGCTCATGAAGCCGGCGACCTTGCCGGCGGTGTAGTCCTTCTCGTTCGCCGCCTCGGGCGGAAAATGGATGTTGGGAAAGCGCGGCAGGCGCCCCTCCGCGAGCAGGTAGCGGGCGAGGGTGCCGAACAGCCAGCGCGGATGGCCGAGAGCGTCGATCGCGCTTTGCAGCGTCACCCGCGGCGGGAAGTTGGCGCCGTTGCGGATATCGAACTCGCGGTTGTTGTAGGTCGGCGAGTCGACCGTGAGCACCAGCGCCGCGAAGCCGGCATCGCGCGCCCGCGCCACGGTCACCAGCGCGGCCTCGACGTCGCGCCAGACATAGAGCTGGAACCACTGGGTGCCGCCGCCCTCGGCCAGCACTTTCTCCATCGCGGTGCTCGACGTGCTAGCCAGCGTAAAGGGAATGCCGGCCTGCGCCGCGGCCCGCGCCAGCTCGATCTCGGCGCGGTACCAGACCCAGCCGGCGATACCGGTCGGGCCGATCAGCAGCGGCAGCGCGTGCTTCCTGCCGAACAAAGTGATGCCCGGGTCGCGGCCGGAGACGTCGTTGAGCACGCGCGGCAGCAGCTTGATGCGGTCGAGGGCGGCGCGGTTGTCGCGCATCGCGATCTCGTCCTCGCTGCCGCGGTCGCAGAACTCGAACAGCGCCTTCGTCAGGCGGCGGCGCGCCATGCGGCGCAGGTCCTCGATATTGAGTGCCTGACGTGTCAGATCGCCCATGCGCGCCCCCGGAACGGCCGACGATCGTTGCGGCCCCGTGCGAAAGGGAGCACGCAGCCGGTCCCGGTGCAATGCGGGTCGCGGCAGGCGCGTGACGGGCTGTTGAAGGCCCGGCCTGTCCCCCGGGCGGCGGCATCGTGCTGGTGGTGATCGGAGTTGGCCGATTGGTGTGGGCGCATTGGCAGCGGCGCCTGTTGCTGGCGTCCCGGCCGAGCAAAGCGAGAGCCGGGACCCATACTCCGCAGCTTGTCGAAATGTCCCGGTGTATGGGTCCCCGCCGGAGCCTGTCATCGGGCCGCGCGTTGCGCGGACCCGTTGGCGGGGACGACCCCCGAGATCAGTCGGGATCAGTGATGCCGGGCGATCCGGCGACCTCTCACTTCACCACGACGGTCGTGCCGACCGATACCCGCCGGTAGAGATCGACCACGTCCATGTTCCTCATCCGGAAACAGCCGGACGATTCCGCCTCACCGACCGAGTTGGGATCGGGAGAGCCGTGGATCCGGTAGAGCGTGCTGCCGAGGTACATCGCGTGCGTGCCGAGCGGATTTTGCGGATCGCCGCCCTTCATGTGCCGTGGCACATCCGGCTGCCGCGCGATCATCTCCGGCGGCGGCGTCCAGGGCGGATTTTCCTTTTTCGCGGTGATCCTGTGCGTGCCCTTCCACTGGAAGCCGGCCCGACCCACGCCGATGCCGTAGCGTATCGCGGAGCCCTTTTCCTGAACGAGATAGAGCCGCCGCTTCGCCGTATCGATGACGATGGTGCCCGGCGCATATTTGCCTTGATAGGGCACGGTCTTCGGGCCGAGGCCGGTGCCGTCGAAACCGAGGAGGTTGTAGACGCCCTTCTCCGGCGCGCCGCCGCGCAGCATCTCCTGCCTCTCATCGACCTGGGCTTGCGCGAGAGTGACGGGACCCAGCAGGGCAGTGATCGCGGCCACGGTCGCAAGATGACGTATCAACACGAGTTCTCTCCATCCGGATGGAATGGTGCGGCACGACAGGTTTGAGTCTACGGACTCTCCGCGTGCGGGGGCAATTTCGCAAAAATATGTCCGCTTTTGCTCCGGAAGCGGACATTTGCGGCGTCCTGTCCCATGTCCGCCAGGGGCCACAAGCGGCTGTGTCTTAACCTACCAACCATCACTGCTCGGTCTTACTCAAATCACTCACCCGCGTCGGCCTTGGTTGCGCAAAATCGCCGGCGAGACGCCCTTAATGCGGCGGAACGCACGATAAAATGCGGACTGCGACGAGAAACCGACATCGGCCGCCACGTCCGAAATGGCCACATCAGCGTTTGATAGTTTGTGAGCGGCAAGCTCAATGCGCCAGCGGGAGAGATATTGCATAGGACTATAGCCAAGCTGTCTCTTGAAGCGGTCCGCCAGATTCGAACGCGAGGTGAAACTCCTTTGCGCAAGTTTTTCTACTGTCCAGGGGAATGCCGGATCGTCGTGAATGAGCCGCACCGCACGCGCGGCAATGGGATCGTTCAGGGCGGCAAACCAACCTTTGCCATCAGCGGAATATGCCTCCATGTATTGCCGGATTAATTGGACGAAGAAGAGTTCTGCCGAACGAAAGACCAGCGATGCCGCGCCCGGCCGGGCTTGTTCCGCTTCCCGAATTGTATACTCGAGAATCGCCTTAAGCCCTCCGGCTTGTCCGTCCCCACAATCGGAAATTTCGTACGGAATGAGGCTCGGAAGACCGTCAAGGAAGGGTACGGACGCACGATTTGCGAAATGCAGATACCCGCAAACGATCTTGGTCGTTTCTCCGCCGCCGCCATAGCTCAAAATTGGGAATTCGCTCCAAGGCAACTGGGGCAGCAACTCGCTCACGGGCTTGCAGGGGCATTTTATTGTTCGGGTGGAGAGCGTGTGCGCCTGGCCGTGGGGTATGAGGACGACGCCAGGCCCTTTCAAAAAGGCGGTTTCACCATCGCGGAGTTCTATCCGGCAATCACCTTCGGCGATGATGTGAAAAATGAGCAACCGGCCGTGCCCCGGCTTCAGCAGGCTTGCCATCTCTGTGGCAGTCGGCGCCGAGATGGCCCATGGTGCGGTGAATTCGCCTCGTAAAAAGATCGCCCCAGTCAGGCGCAGAGTTTGAAATACGTCGGACAGTAGGTCCATGCCAGCAACTCCCGTGGCGGCCGAACTGGCGTCCTGGGCAGAAATCCCGGCGTGCAAGGCATTGTCTTCGGGAGCCCCGCTCGCAGGATATGTCAACATTCTAATCGAACGTTCCATCGACCAAAAGCCTGGAGGGAACCATGAACCGCTCGATCATGGACGTGGTGGCAACCGCCAAATCCACCGTTCCGGCGATTTCAGCTGAAGAAGCAGGGAAACTGCACGGGCGTGAGGATGTTCTATTCGTCGACGTCCGCGACTCGAGGAAGTGGCGCAGAGCGGAAAGATCGCCGGTGCCCTTAATGTCTCGCGCGGAATGCTAGAGTTTCGCGCCGATGAGCAAACTCCTTACCATAACAAGGCGTTTTCCAGAGACAGGACAATTATCCTTTATTGTGCCTCGGGCGGCCGCTCCGCACTGGGTGGCAAGGCCCTTCTTGAACTGGGCTACAACGACGTGCGCAATCTCGGAGCCTTCAAAGATTGGCTGGAGTGCGGTTTACCCGTCGATAAGGTTTAGGCTTTCGAGGTCATTGTATCAGGGCAAGGTAGGTCGGTCGCCCTGAAGGCCTTTCTGGCCGCGCAGGTCACGGGCCGCTGTCAGCCCGTGTATGCGGCCAAGTCCGCTTTGCTGTCAGACAACAGACCTGCACCGGGTACGACTGATGGTCCGGCTTGGGCCAGAAGCCGATCTGATGATTGCTGGCAGGCGGTGTTGGATCCGCAGCGAAAAGCAGACGGGGAATTGCCCTTGCGCCACCGTCGCCACGTTGCTGCCGTTCGACGAACCTGAGATCAGCGTCGACGCCGCCTGATACGCGCTGGACCGCCGCACCCGTCTGCGCTGGTGAACGCATGCGCATCTCGTGGCGACGCCGGCCAGCAGCCCGCCGGGATCGATCCGCAGAGCCGCCGCAGCGGTCGACACGCTGTGCGGGCAGTGGGCCCGTCGCGCAGCTTCGAGACCGCCGGATCAGGACTCGGTGGGAGCCGCCGGCGCCGTGGCGGCAGCGTCCTCCGGCAACGTCACCGGGGTATAAACGTCCTTCGCCGCGTCATAGACCGAAATCTGAATCACCGGGAAACGCTGCTTCAGTCTTGGCGGCTGCGGTCGGCGGCTTCCTTGCCGGTTTCGTAGCGCCGCTTCAGCTTGCCGTCGACCGTCAGGACATAGCCGTCGGTCGGTCTCGTATTGGCCGGCGGATTGGTCGGCCGCTTCATTTCCTGAGCCATCGCTCGTTCCTTTGTTGTTTGTCCGGCGGCCCCGTCCGGGATCAGACATCGGCCGCGTTGATATCGTAGGCGCCGCGGCGCCCGCGCGCGTAGACCCGGGCGGCGCCCGCGTAGATGCGGGCGCGGTTGGCATCGAAGACCCGCAACACGTCTTCTTCCTCGAACTGCAAATCCGGCTGAAGCTTTTGCAGCGCGTCCGCCATCAGGAAGAACGCGCTCTCCATCGAGCGGTCGTGGCCCCAGAAGCGAACGACGCCATGGGTCGCGTCGTAGCTGCGGCTTTGATTGGGAAAACTGATGGTCATGGTGCAGGCCTTTTCGCCTTGCGGGAGCGGCGGGATCCGGTCATGGCGCCTTTGCCGACGGCGCGCCGGTCCCGTCCGCAGCCGCCTCGCGTTCCAGGGCCGCCGCCAGTGCGAGCGGGTCGACAGTCACCATTTCAACCGACCGGGGTAACCGGCCCGGCACCAGCATGGTCGTCGCAACGCGGCGATAGACCGGAAACGACAGCCCCTCGATCAGTTCCTCGTCGGTGACGATCTCGTAGGAACCGGCGGGAAGGCTGCGGCCGATCCCTTCGAGCGAGAACGGCCTGTTGAAGGTCACGGTCTGTGCGGCTCGTGCGCGGGGTCATGGGGCTCTTTCCGGGAGGCTTCCGGTCGGGGGGGAAGCGCTCGCATGCGTGGTGGACGGATGCGGCCTGAAGGTCGCGTGGGTCATCGATACCGCCGTGCCGTGGTGATCGCTTGCGATGTCCAGGCGGGCGTCAAGCTGTTTCGCCAGGGCCTGGATCAGGCTGGTGCCAAGCCCCGGCCGGGTATCGCTGGCCCTGACGTCCGGCTTGCCGATCCCGTTGTCGGAAACCGTCAGTTTCCAGTCGGTCTCGGCCACCTTGTACGAGACGACAATCGCCGCGTCCGGCTTCTCGCCCGGGAACGCGTGCTTCAGGGCGTTCATCACCAGTTCGGTGACGATCAGACCGATGCTGACGGCGTCGCGCGACAGCGCGGTGCCGGCATCGGCCTCGACCCTGAGCGAGACCGGCCGGCTGTCGCCGATCATCGATTGCGCCAGTGTTTCGCACAGTTTGGTGAGATAGCTGTCGATCCCGATCGGTTCGTTGCGGCCGGAAACGCGCAGGTGCTGTTGAACGGCCGCGACCGACAGCACGCGCTTGTGCGCATCCTCCAGCTGCATCCGCGTCTCTTCCGACTGGACGGTGCGCGCCTTGATGAGCAGAATGCTGGCGATGATCTGCAGGCTGTTGGCGACACGGTGCTGCATCTCTTCCAGCAGCATTTCCTTGTCCCGCAGCAGGTCCTCCAGCTGCTGATGCACGGCAAGCTGGTCGGTTATGTCCTCGAATGCCAGCAGCACAGTGCTGTGAGTTCCCGTCTCGTAGAAGACCTTGCGCGCGTTGAGCAGCATCACGCGCCGCCCGATCGCGGGAAACTCCCGGGCGGCCTCATAGCCCTCGATGGGCAAGCCGTCCCGTGTGAGCATTTCCAGCAGATGGCGAAGCTCCGGCATGTCCCATTGACCGCCGTCGATCTCGTACAGCAGGCGGCCGCGCACCTGGCCGCTGGCAAGCTGAAAGGTCTGGTAGAAGGACCGGCTGGCGGTGACGACACGCAATTCCTCATCGAGCACCACGAGCGGATCGCGCACGGTGTCGACGATGGCTTGCGCGAGCGCAATGCCGTCCTCGATGGCGACGAACGGGACTTCCTCCGACAGGGCCGATGTGAGCATGTAACCCTTCCGTCCCGCTTTCGAGCGGGAGCCAGGCCGCGCCAATTTTTTTCCCCAGGTTGGCGACAACGCCGGCAACGCCTCGATCGGGCGGTTCACCAGCGATGCGCCCTTGTTCGCGCATCGTCGAGCGTTTCGCTATCACACCAACGCGACGTTCAGGCGCCGAAGGCGTGCCGCAACAGCGCCACCGCCAGCACCAAGGCGAGCAAACCGGCGGGCACGACGATCGGTGGCACGAACCATTGGGTCATGAGCACTGTCCTGATTGGCCGGACTGCGGCAGGCGACGAGGCCGTCGCCGGGCGCCGCCGCCTGCATCATCCGAACTCAGATCTCGCGGCCCTTCATCACGGCGTCGACGTCTTTCTGCGCCTGGGCCTTGTCGAGGCTGTACTTGGCCACCACCTGGGTGACGAGGTCGTCGCGGTTCTTGAGCGCGCCGAGCTCCTGTTCGGAAAACTTGCCCCACCTGGCGCCGATGTCCTTGAGCAGGATCTGCCTGTTTTCGGCTGCGTTTCCGGTGTTGGCCGGGCCGGCATTGGGGGTTGCGGTGTTCATGAGCGTATCTCCAAAAAACTTGATGAAACATCTTTTTGAATGTGCATCATTCAAACAGCCCCCCGTATATGGCGACGAAACGCGGCAGCCACAGGGGCCTATCGTCTCGCTGACAAAATAAAGATCGGGCCCGGGGGCTGCGGCTGCCGCAATCCGCCCCGGGCGTCGCCATATAAGGTTGAGCAGGGAGATGGCGCGCAGGCGCCGGTTCGCGCGGCGAGCCGCCCGGTCGTAATCCTGGAGGAAAGCCCCATGTTCACGGCAGAAGAGTTTCGGGCGAAGGCGGCGAAATACGCCGAAAGGCTGAGGCACACCGACAATCCGGACGAAGTCCGCGACCTCAACCGGCTGAAGGCGAGCTTCACGCTTCTGGCGCAAAACGAGGACTGGCTGTC
Organism: uncultured Pseudomonadota bacterium; assembly: GCA_963773715.1. Taxonomy (GTDB): domain Bacteria; phylum Pseudomonadota; class Alphaproteobacteria; order Rhizobiales; family Xanthobacteraceae; genus Pseudolabrys. The sequence continues at coordinate 41,852 of CAVZCM010000006.1, forward strand.
GCGCAACTTCGACAGGATCGTTCATGCGCAGGACGTCGTGGCGCAGCCCGAAGCCGCGGCAGCGCCGGTCGACCGCAGGACGGTCGCCGAGGTCGAGGAGCATGTGCTGCGCTGTCTCGGGGCGGCGGTCATCATGCAGTGGAACACGATCCCGACCAAGCTGCAGCGCGAGCTGTTCGACACCGCCGGCTCGCTGGGCGACGTGCTGCAAACGGCGGCGCTGCGCGGCCAGATCGCCCGCTTCCTGCACAGCCACAAGGACGAAGCAAACCCTCGCCACGCGATGTGAACGAAGGGCCCGGGCGCGCCGGCGTTCGAAGTGCGATTTTTTTGCCTGCGCAAGACGTTTGGTCTAACCGTGAGCGGGCGCGGCGCCGATGCCGCCCTTCGCCTCACGCCACCGTCGACAGCGAGCTGCCGCCCGACGTATCCGACGTCTGCGTCGAGGTCGCCTGATACGCGCTTGAGCCGCCAGAACTTGTCTGCGCCGTCGAGCCGTCGAACAGCCCCGGCGACGCGCCGAGCAGCAATCCGCCGAGATCGATCTGGCTGGCCGCCGCGGCGCGCTGACTCACCGTGAAACCGAGGCCCGCCGCACTCGACAGCAGGCCGTCGATCTGCTGCAGCGCGCCGTCGAGCGAGGCCGCGTCGGGCCGCGTCACCGCGGTGTCGAGATCGGCGCTTTTGAGGAACGCGGCGATCTGGTCGCCGAAGGTGCCGAGGTTGTCGAGGCCGGGGGCGGTGCCCACGGCCGTGGTCGCGCGCAGCAGCACCCGGAGCCCCTCGCTGATCTCGGGGCCATAGCGGCTGACCCGCTCGTAGCCGACGACCAGCTTTTGCGTGCCGTCCTTCACTGTGACGGTGCCGTTCTGCACCGGCGCGCCGTCGATGGTCACGTAGGTCGGCTTGTCGACGTAGTGGTCGATTTCGGCGGTAACGGCCTTGAGCGTGGTGCGGCCGGGCACGGGGTCGGCGGTGTCGCGCGCGGCCTGGAGCGCATCCCGCAGTTTGGTCAGCGCCGCCCTGATCCCGGCGACGCCGCCGCGGCCGTTATCGAGGGCGGAAAGCGCGGAGCGGGCGATGAGGCGGCTGGCGGCAAAAGAGGAGAGGCCGCCGGCCAGCCCCGATCCGAAGCTGCCGAACCCGTAATTGCCCGGGAAACTGGCCACAGAGCCAACCACCGGCACATTTCTCCAGGCGCGTGACCACCCTCCCGGGGCCTGCGCACTTTCAAACGGCACGAGTGTAGGCGGCAGACGTTGAGGATCAGCGGCCCGCGGGCGGTCAATTTGATTCAAATTGTAACGGTTACCGCAAGCGAACGGCATGAAGTTCCCATTATAACAAGCGCGCTGAATAGTTTCTGGTGAACCTTCGCCCCGCCGCAAGGCGGGGCTTTTTCTTGTGCCAACAGAAACCCCGGGTGCAGCGCCCGGGTGTTGTTCAGGAGCTGCCGCAGGCACGCTTCACCTCTCCCGGTCGAAGTCGGATATATCGGACTTAAACCCGGGTAAACCCGGGTTCGGGTGGGAGAAGGAGCATGCAGTGCCCGCGGCCAGGCCTCGCCTGACTTCACTTCGTCGGCGCGGCGATCTTCTGCTTCTGCTCGCCGCGGCCGTCGACGCCGGGCGTCACCACGTCGCCGGGTTTTTCAGGAACTGCGGCTCCGGCTTCACGGCGAGGCCGCGGTTCAACCCGCTCTGGACTTGAAGGGGATACCGCTCTCGCCATGAATTTTAAACTTCAGTCGGGGTGAACAAAGCGCGCACCCCGCGCGTTAGGCTTTACAGAGATTAATCAAAGAGCTTTCAGGAGATGATCATGCGCAAATTGCTTTTCATTGCGGCGGCAGTTGCCGCACTCGGCGTTGCGGCCCCGGCCGGCGCGCAAGTCTTCATCGGCTCGGACTACGGCGGTGCAGGCGTCCAGGTCGGCCCCTTCGGCCTCGGCGTCGGCCCGCGTTTTTCCGACGAAGGCTACCGTCGTCATCGTCGCGGCTATAACTCGAATGCCTATTACTATGGCAGGTGCCGTATGGTCCGCACGCGCCACGTCACGCGTCACGGGAACGTGAGATACCGTACGCAGCGCGTCTGCCGCTAGGCCGGACGCCGATTGACGCCGGGGAGTTTCCCCCGCGCAAGCGGGGGTCTTCCTTGCCAAATCAACAACCCCGGGCCATGAGCCCGGGGTTTTGTTGTTCAGGCGCGGCCGCAGGCACGCTTAACCTCTCCCTTGGTGGGAGAGGTCGGCGCGCGTCAGCGCGCCGGGTGAGGGGGAGCCCGGCAAACGAGAGTCACCTGCCCCCTCACCCCAACCCTCTCCCACGTCGAAGTCGGATATGTCCGACTTCGACCATCTAAAGTGCCGAACTCGGACAAGCCCGAGTTCGGTCGGGGAGAGGGAGCACGCAATGCTCGCGGTCGGGTCCCGCCTGACATCACTTCCGCGGTGCGACGATCTTCTGGCGCTGCTCGCCGAGGCCCTTGATGCCGAGCGTCACCACGTCGCCGGGCTTCAGGAACTGCGGCTCCGGCTTCATGCCGAGCGCGACGCCCGGCGGCGTGCCGGTGATGATGATGTCGCCGGGCTCCAGCACCATGAACTGCGAGCAGTACCAGACGATGTGCTCGGCCGAGAAGATCATGGTCTTCGTGTTGCCGGTCTGCCGGCGCTTCCCGTTGACGTCGAGCCACATGTCGAGGTCCTGCGGGTCCCTGATCTCGTCCCTGGTGACGAACCACGGCCCGATCGGCCCGAAGGTCTCGCAGCCCTTGCCCTTGTCCCACTGGCCGCCGGAGCGCTCGATCTGGAAGGCGCGCTCGGAGACGTCGTTGGACAGGAAATAGCCGGCGATCGCGGCCTTCGTGTTCTCCCTGGTCAGATAGCGCGCGCGTTTGCCGATGACGATGCCGAGCTCGACCTCGTAGTCGAGCTTGGTCGAACTCGCGCGGGGTGATGGTGTCGTCGTTCGGCCCGCAGATGCAGGTCGAGGTCTTGGTGAAGATGATTGGCTCCTTCGGGATCGGCATGCCGGCTTCCGCGGCGTGGTCGGAATAGTTGAGCCCGATGGCGATGAAGTTCTGCACGTTGCCGACGCACGGCCCGAGCCGCGGCTTGCCGGCGACCGGCTTCATACGCTTGAGGTTGGCCTTTTTGATCTTCTGCAGGCCGCCGGAGGCGAGCATGGCGCCGTCGATGTCTTTCACGATGCGGGAAAGGTCGCGAATCTTGCCGTCGTCGGCGATGATGCCGGGTTTCTCGCGGCCGGGCGCGCCGTAGCGGACGAGCTTCATGTCTTTCAATCTCCTGGGCGTGACGTTTGTTGTTGTGCGCCGTCGGGGAAGGCAGCTCCCGTCGGGGCTGGCCGGTTTTCTCGCCGGCCGGGTGGGGCATGGGTCCGGGGCTGATGGCCCTGATTGTCCATGCGCGGTGAGGCAAATTTGCCGGATATTGCGCTGGCGCGGAGCGGCGGGCAACCCGGTCAGCCGGCGATTTTTGCGGTGAGCGCCGCGCCCGCGTCAGGGCGCGCGCGGACGCCGCAGCCGGATGAAATAGAGAACCACCAGGTAGACCGCCAGCGCACCGGCGATGACCAGCATCCAGTTCTGCCCGTTCAGTCCCAAAACCCGGCAACTGCCGACCAGCCACTGCAACATTGTCGCGGCTCCGCTCGCGGGAAGTCCCCTGCCTGAAGTTCCGTCTGCCAGGACCGTTCGGGTCTGTGCCGCTCCACCCTAGACGAAGGACGCCGGCCGCACAGATAAAATGCCGGTAAAATATGAGGCGGTTGACGCCGCCGTGGCGGCATTTGTTCCACCGGTACGCGGGGCGCGGCGGCGCCGGACCGGGAAAATCCGCGCTACAGCGGCGGAAACCCGGGCCCCGTGCCGGTCATGGTGAACGACTGCTAACAGCAATGCCCGGCTTTCGATGTTCAGTTTTACGGTCGGATAAAGCGCACACGCCAGGATGGTGACGTGGACCGCTCAGAACGGCGCGCGATGTGCATGGACCCCGGGAGGCGCACCGGGAAACGGGTGGAGGGAGTCATGGAAGAACGTCGCAAGGCGCAACGCCATCGCGTGCTCAAGGCCGGCCGCATCGGCTTCAACCGCGCCGCCGGCATCGACTGCCGCGTGCGCAACCTGTCCGAAGCCGGCGCCTGTCTCGAGGTCGCGAGCCTGATCGGCATTCCCGAGTACTTCGTGCTGGGGATCGACAGCGACCGTCTGCGTCAGGCGTGCCATGTGGTCTGGCGCAACGGCAGTCGCCTGGGCGTCGAGTTTTGCGCTGACGAGCAGCCGGTGCCGCCGCACGCGGCGTAAAGCGCGCGCGTCAAAAGGCTCCGTTGAACACGCCGCCGTCCATGAGCAGGTTCTGGCCGGTGATGTAACCGGCGTGGCCCGAACACAGGAAGGCGCAGGCCGCGCCGAATTCCGCCGGCTCGCCGAAGCGCTTCGCGGGAATCAGGGCCATGCGCGCGGCGGACACCTCGGCAGGGCTCTTGCCCTCCTTCTCGGCTTTCGCCTTGTGCGTGCCGCGCAGGCGGTCGGTATCGAAGGGTCCCGGCAACAGGTTGTTGATGGTCACGTTGTCGGCTGCGACCGAGCGCGCGACGCCGGCGAGGAACGCGGTGAGGCCGGCGCGCGCGCCGGAGGACAGGTCGAGGCCGGCGAGCGGCATCTTCACCGAGCCCGAGGTGATGTTGACGATGCGGCCGAACTTCTTCTCGCACATCGGGTCGATCACCTTCTGGATCAGTTCCACCGCCACGATCATGTTGGCGATGACGCCGTCGATCATCTGCTGACGCGTGAGTTCGCGGAAATCGCGCAGCGGCGGGCCGGCGTTGTTGTTGATCAGGATGTCGGGCGTCGGGCAGGCGGCGAGCAGCGCCTTCTGGCCTTCCGGGCTGGCGACGTCGGCGGCGACGGGCGTAATCTTCGCGCCGGTCGCCTTCGCGATCTCCGCGGCCGCGGCTTCCAGCGTTTCCGCCTTGCGGCCGTTCATCACCACCTCGCAACCGGCTTCCGCAAGCGCGTACGCGCAGGCCTTGCCGAGCCCGCGGCTCGACGCGCAAACGATGGCCTTGCGGCCGGCAATTCCAAGATCCATGGGGGTCCTCTTCGGCGGAAATCGGCAGGGATAAATCGTTTCGGGCGCGAGTGTCAGGGGCGGGCGCAGGGGCGTCAACCCGGCTGGCCTTCAGGTAGTGTCCTAAATTGAATCTTTGGGGTTCCAAGGAATGCCGTCCGGCTCGTCCCACTGAATCTCCGCAATGTAGACAGGCTTCCCCTCTGTCGGGCTTTTCTGTGCGGTTTTTGTTGCCGCCTTGGTCTTATGGACGATGCCGCTTGGGTATCGGTAATTTTCCTTTCCGATGAAAACATTGATGTAGCCAGTTTGACGTTTGGTCATGTCACTCCTCGACGTTGCTCCGCCACGATAGTGGTGCGCACCGCGTCCATTGGCGAGGTAAGCGGACGGCCATGCTCAGGGGACCGCCCCGTTCGCATGAGCATGCCCGTGCGCATGATCGTGCCCCTGCTCATGCGGGTGCGCATGGGGCAGGGCGCCGTGGGCGGCTTCGCCGCTTTTCAGCGCGGCCAGGATTTTGTCGACCAGCGCCAGCGCCGACTCCGCGCTCAGTTCCACCGCGATGCGTTCGCGCCCGCCTTCGGCCTCGTTGGTGAAGTCGATGGCCAGCGCGTGGTCGAGGGGCGTGTGAAAGGGATGGTCGTAGTAGACGTTGGCGGTGTCGATGCGCATCCAGCCGCCGGCGCCCTTGGCGCTGCCGTAAAGCGCGGTCTTTTCGACGATGTAGGAACACATAAGCTTGCCTCCTATTCGGCCGCGGCCGCACGCGGCGCCGCGAGGTGTTTGTCAAGGAACGCGAATACCTTCTTCCAGCCTTCCAGCATCGGCTCGGCCCTGAAACCAGGCCGCTCGTAATTGAAGAAGGCGTGGCCGACGCCGTCGTAGCGGTGGAACTCGTAATTCTTGCCGAGCTTCTTCAGCACCGCCTCGGTGCGGTTGACCTGGTCGGCGGTCGGATTGCCGTCGTCGTTGCCGAACAGGCCGATGAGCGGAATGTTGAGTTTCTCCGTGAGGTCGATGGGCGCCACCGGGCGCTTGTCGTTGAGCGCCTTGGGATCGTCGACGATGACGTTGCCGCCCCAGCAGTCGACCACCGCATCGAAGCCGGGCACCGTGCAGGCGGCGAGGTACGCATGACGGCCGCCGGAGCAGAAGCCCATCACCGCGACCTTGCCGTTGCTGTTGGCCTGCGCGCGCAGGAACGCCATCGCCGCGGCGGCGTCGCCCATCACCTGCGCATCGGCAACGCCGCCCGCCGCGCGCACGCGGGCGCCCACGTCGTCGGGCGCGCCGGGGCCTTCGCGGAAATAGAGGTGCGGGCAGAGCGTGGCGAAGCCGTGATGCGCGAGCTTGCGCGTCTGCTCGATCATCCATTCGTCCCAGCCCGGCATGTGGTGGATCATGACGACGCCCGGATACGAGCCGGCGGCGGCCGGACGGGCGTAATACGCTTCACCCTGATCGCCGTTGTGTCCGGTGAAGGGGATCGTCCCGGCGATGATTTCCGGATAGGACATGCTGGCTCCCTGCCGTGACGTTGCTCTCACGTTGGCGAAATCATAGCATGCATACCCGGGCGGGCCAGCGCGGGGAGGCGGCGAGCAGGACCTTCCGGCCCTCGGCGCACAGCAGGCTAGCGCGGCTTGCGTCGTTGCTGCTCGGCTTCGTCCCATGCGGTCAGCGCCTGGAAGTCCGGCACGAAGCCGAGGCCCTTCTGCGCGTCCGACGAAATGACAGTCTGCGACGTGACGACGTCGACGAGGGCCGGCGCGTTCTGCAGGGCGCGCTGCAAAGCCGGCACAAGATCTTCCGGCTTTTCGACGCGCTCGCCGTGCAGGCCGAGCGCGCGCGCCATAGCGGCATAATCGGAATGCCGTAGCGTGGTGCCGACGACGCGGCCGCCGTAGTTCATTTCCTGGTCGAGCCGCTCGATGTTCCATGCGGCGTTGTTGGAGACGACGAAGACGGCCCTGGCGCCGTGGCGAACGGCGGTATCGATTTCCATGGCGTTGATGCCGAAGGCGCCGTCGCCGTTCACCGAGATCACCTGCCGGCCCGGCATGGCGAGCGCCGCGGCGACGGCGTAAGGCACGCCGACGCCGAGGCAGCCGAAGGCGCCGGAGTCCATATAGGTGGTCGCCTGCAATCCGGTGCGCGCGAAGCTCAGAAGATCGCCGCCGTCGGCGATGCCGATATAGTCCGCTGCTGCCACCACCGTGATGGCGTCGAAGATCGCGCGCGGATGCACCTTGCCGTCGTCGCCGGTCGTGACCTTTTCCGCGCTTTCGGCCTTGGCCACACGCTCGCGGTGGCGCCGCCGCATGGTGTCGGTCCAGACCTTGTCGAGCGCAGCTTCCCGGTTGCCGGCCGCATCCACCATGGCCGCCAGGGCGAGGTCCGGCGACGCCAACAGTTCGGGCTGGCCACGGCGGTTGTCGACCAGTTCGCCGGCGTTGTCCGCAATGCGGATGAAGCGGGCGTTTGGAAACACCGCCGGCGAGCCGTAGGCCACCTGGTAGTCGAGCTTGCGCCCGATCAGCAGCACCACGTCGGCCTCGGCCATGGCGGCGGCGCGCACCGCCGCCGCGGTCGAAGGATGATCCCCCGGCACCAGGCCGCGGCTTTCCTGGGTGTCGAGATAAAGCGCGCCGGTCGCATCGAGCAGGCGGGTGAGCGCCGCGCCGCATTGGCGCGCGCCGCGGCCGGTGATGACCAGCGGCCGCCTGGCATTCCAGAACACGTCCACCGCCTCGGCGATAGCCGCCGGGTCGGGCGGCAGCCGCCGCGGCGGCTTCGCCTGCATGCATTCGTCAAGCACGAGCTGCGGCGGCACCGACGTGCGCAGCACATCGGTGGGGATCTCGACATAGGCCGGCCCCGGCTCGCCGGCGTCGCCCATGGCGCGGGCGACCGCCTCGTCGAGCTCGCGGATCACCTGGTCGGCGACGCGCAAGGTGCGCGCCGTGCGGCACACCGGCTGCAGGAGGTCGACGTGCGGAATATCCTGCAACGGGCCCATGTTGGCCTGCGGCCGCGAGGTGCAGCCGCCGATCAGCAGCACCGGCGCGCGCGCGAGCGAGGCATTGGCCATGGCGGTGACGCAGTTGGTGACGCCGGGACCGGCGGTGACCATGGCGACGCCGAAGCCGCCGGTGAGTTCCGCGTGCGCCTGCGCCATGTGCACGGCGGCGCCTTCGTCGCGCACGTCGACGATGCGGATACCTTGCCGTGCGACGTGATCCCAGATCGGCTGGATATGGCCGCCCTGCAAACCGAAGATGCGGTCGATGCCGCGTGCCTTCAGGAAGCGTGCGATCCAGGCCGCGCAGGACCGCTCGTCGGCGTTCAGGTCCTGGGTCATCGGCGCTTCTCCCGTGGTTGGTTATTCATTCACGCGGGCGGGGGATTGAACCGGGCTTTCAGCAGGCGATGCTGAATCTTGCCGGTGGCGGTGCGCGGCATGTCGTCCTCGCGGATGAAGGTGATGCTGCGCGGGCGCTTGTAGCCGGCGATGCGGCTCCTGCACCATTCCAGCACCTCGGTTTCGTCCGGCGCTTCGCCGTCGCGCGGGACGATCACCGCGTGCACACGCTCGCCCCATTTCTCGTCGGCGACGCCGATCACGGCGACGTCCTTGACCTTCGGATGGCCGCCAAGCATGGTTTCGACCTCGGACGGGTAGACGTTCTCGCCGCCCGAGATGATCATGTTGGTGCGCCGGTCGACAAGATGGATGTAGCCGTCCTCGTCGCGGCGGGCGAGATCGCCGACCGAGCAATAGTCGCCGCGGAACGCTTCCCGGGTCTTGTCGGGCAGCTTCCAGTAGCCGTCGAAGGTGTAGGCGTTGCAGGAGTAGAGCTCGCCGACCTCGCCGTCCGGCACTTCGTTGCCGTCGGAGTCGAGCATCCGGATCGGCCGGGAGCCGACGCATTCGCGCCCGACCGAGCCGAGTTTGGTGAACTGCTCGTCGGGATGCAGCATGGTAACCCAGCCGGCCTCGGTCGAGCCGTAGAGCTCGAACAGACCCGTATTCCTGAAGGTGTCCATGATGGCGAGCTTGGTATCGCGCCTCGCGGGCGCTGACGAGATCATCAGTTTGGTCACCGCGTCGACGTTGTAACGCGCGCGGGTCGCCGCCGGCAGCCCGAGCATCATGATGTAGTGGGTGGGCACCAGCGAGGTGAAGGTCGCGCCACCCTCGGCGAGTGTACGGATGAGATGCTCGGGATCGAAGCTCTTGCGGTTATAGACCGTGCAAGGCGCGCCGCAGTAGCTGAAGGCGCCGAAGAAATAGAGCGAGTTGGCGTGGCACATCGGCATCACCAGCAGCGCCGAGTTCATGCCGGCTCAGTCCAAGCTCGACTTCGGTGACCAGCGACAGTAGCGCGCCGCCCCGGTGGTTGCGCACGGCGCCCTTGGGCTTGCCGGTGGTACCCGAGGTGTACATCAGGGTCCACGGATCGCCGTCGCTGACCGTCACGTCGGGGCGGCTGTCTTTTGCCGCGGCGATCAGGTCTTCGTAGCCGCGGTAGTTGCCGGGACATTGGCCGATGGCGATGTAGTTTCGCGGCGGCACCGGCAGCGCTACGCGCACGGACTCGACCACCTCCATCAACTGATCCTGGACGATGAATGCCTTGGCTTCGCAATTCTCGACAATGTACCGGATTTCAGGCGCCGCCCAGGCGGAAGTTGATCGGCACCGCGACCAGGCCGGCCATGGCTGCGGCCACGTAGATTTCCAGCCATTCGACGCAGTTGTAGGCGAGGATGCAGACGCGGTCGCCCTCGGCGAGACCGATCCCGATGAGCGCGTTGGCGAGGCGGCAGGCGCGGGCGTGCCACGCATCGAATGTCATCTGGCGGTCCAGGTCGCGCGCGCCGATCGTGTCCGGATACAAACGCGCATGCATTGCCAGCACGTCGCCGGCGTGCGCCAGGTGACTCATGGTCATCGTCCCCGATGGGATCCGGTCACGCGAGCTGTAAGTCCCGAAAAAGTTATGGCAAGCACGTCGGCTCGAAACGCCGAACTGTCGTTGTGATCAATTCTGCCTTGAACGGCTCGTTCCTGGCAATAGGACGGCCGTTGTCAGAAACAACTCGGAAGGCGTTGGCTGCCCTGCCGCAGGTTGTTGTCGCCTGGCCGATGTTACGGCCGGTCGCTTCCCAGGAGAGGCACCTGCTTCACCGCGCTTCTGTCGCCGGACTGTCGCACAGGGTTGCTACCTGCGGGCGGATACAAGCCGGAGTTACTGGATCGTGCTTGTGGGCTTGCCGCTGCCCCAAAGCTGGCGCTACCTTCGCCGCCCATGAACGCTCCCGACACCCTTCCCACCGCTGCCGATGTCGCCCGCGCCGCCGGGCGTCTGAAGGGCGTCGCGGTGCGCACGCCGCTGATCAATGCGCCGGTGCTGGACGAGCGTCTTGAGGCACGCGTCTTCCTCAAGGCCGAGATCCTGCAGCGCACCGGTTCGTTCAAGTTCCGCGGCGCCTACAACAAGATTTCGTCGATCCCGCCCGAGCGCCGCGCAGGCGGCGTTGTGGCTTATTCGTCGGGTAACCACGCGCAAGGCGTGGCGTCGGCGGCGGGGCTGTGCGGCATGCGCGCGACCATCGTGATGCCGGCGGACGCCCCGCGCGCCAAGCGTGAGCGCACGCTGGCGCTCGGCGCCGAGATCGTGCCCTACGATCGCGATACGGAGGACCGCGCGGCCATCGCCGAACGCATCGCCAGCGAACGCGGGGCGACGCTGGTGCCACCTTACGATGACCCGCTGATCATCGCCGGGCAGGGCACCGCCGGCCGCGAAATGATGGAAGACTTCGCCGCACTTGATTTGAAGCCGGACGCGGTGCTGGTCGGCGCCTCCGGCGGCGGGCTGGCCGCGGGCATTGCGCTGGCGGTGAAGGACGCATCGCCGGACACGGCGATCCATGCGGTCGAGCCGGAAGGCTTCGACGACACGTTGCGCTCGTTCAGGAGCGGGCGGCGCGAATCCAATGCCCGCATGAGCGGCACCATCTGCGACGCGCTGATGAGCGGGACGCCCGGCGTGCTCACGTTTCCGATCACGCAGAAGCTGATCGGGCAGGGCTTTACGGTGAGCGACGACGAAGTGGCGCGTGCCGTGCGCTACGCCTTCGAGGAACTGAAGCTGGTGGTCGAGCCGGGCGGGGCGGTGGGGCTCGCCGCGCTGCTCGCCGGCAAGCTCGACGTCAGCGGCAAGGTGGTGGCCGCCGTGCTGTCCGGCGGCAACGTGGACGCGGCGATGTTTGGGAAGCTGATTACGGTTTGAGCGCTGCCGTCACTCTCGGCCGTCATCATCCGCGAAAGCGGATGACCCAGTAACCCCTGCGCTGGATATCAATTGCGAGGCTGCGGCGTACTGCGTGCCCCGCCTGCGCGGGGCACGACAGCTTCGGCTACGTAAACAACGCGATCCGCTCTTCCTCGCTCAGCGCCATGATGGCGGCGAGCGCGTCGTCGGCGGTGGCGGCGACAGCGTCGGCGTCTCCCGACGCCACGGGCGGGCTCCTTGTCCCGGATTGCATCTCCGTCGCGACTATCGCCTGGATCTCGGCCTCGATCGTGGGCGCCGGCGTGGCCGCTTCAGCCTGGACAGAAGCGGGCCGCGGCGGCGGACCTGCGTCGTTGACCGCGGGCGGCGGCGTCAGCGGTTCCTCGAGCCAGCGTGCGGCCGACGGCCGTGGCGCGGGCCCGGCCGCCGTGCTTGCGGGTGCCGGCCGTATGGCGGGCTGATTGCCGGCGCGCCGGTGAGGACATCAGCAGCGTCGTGAGCCGGCGCTGCACCAGGTCGAGCAGGGCCGCGAGTTGTTCCACCTTGGGTGCCGCGCCGCCGGTCTCGACGCGGGTCCGCGCCGTGCGCAACTCATCAAGCAGGCGGCGCAGATCGTCGTGCAGCGGATCGGGGGCCGGCATCCGCGGCCGCACCTGCGCCTCGATGCGCTCGATGGCGGTGAGCAGGATGTTGGTCTCGGCGCTGCGGCTGCGCCGGGCGTGTTCGGCGAGGAAGCTGCGCCCGCGCGCAGTTTCAGAAAGCGCTTCGGCGAGCGCCTGGTACTCGGCTTCGTCCAGTGCGTCGGCCGGCCGCGTATAGGCGAGCGCGATGGTCTGCTTCGACATGAGCGATGACTTGGGACACTCGTTACCGTCAGTCTATCAATCGGACGCACTGATTCGCTCGCAAAAGACCGGAAAATGCCCTTGTTTCACCAGCTCAGGTTTGGCTTTGCGGGCCGGCTTGCGGCGTTTTACGCCGCGTTGTTCGTGCTGATGGGCGTGCAACTGCCGTTCCTGCCGGTCTGGTTCAGGGCCAGGGGGCTCGATTCAGAGCTGATCGGCCTGGCACTGGCGCTGCCCAGCGTGGTGCGGGTGGTGGCGGTGCCGCTGGCGACCCGCACCGCCGACCGGCATGACGCCCTGCGGGCGGGGCTCATGCTGGCGGGGGTGGCGAGCTTCGCCGGATGCATGCTGCTGGCGTTTGCGCCGACCGTGGCCGCGGTGCTGGTCATCTATGCCGTGACCTCGCTCGCCTTTACGCCGGTGATGCCGCTCGCCGACACCTTTGCGCTCAGGGGGCTGACGGCGCAGGGACGCGCCTACGGGCCGGTGCGGTTGTGGGGCTCGGCGGCCTTCATTGCCGGCACCTTCGGCGCCGGCCTGGCGAGCGATGCCATCCCGGCGCGCGACCTGATCTGGTTGATTGTGGGGGCCAGCGCCGGGCTGGGACTGGCCGCGCTCGGGCTGGCGCCGCTGCCGGAGCCTGCGCGCCACCCGGCCGGGCGGCAGGCCGCACGGCGCAACCTGCTGCGCGATCCGGCATTCGTCGCCGTGGTGGCGGGGGCGGCGCTGATCCAGGCGAGCCACGCGGTCTATTACGGCTTCTCGGTATTGGCCTGGCGCGCCATCGGTCTCGGCGGTGGCACCATTGCGGCGTTGTGGGCGCTCGGGGTGGTCGCCGAGATTGTCCTGTTTGCCTTCCAGGGCAGGCTGCCGCCGTTCTTTCAGCCGACCGTGCTGTTGATGGTGGGGGCGCTCGGCGGCGCGCTCCGCTGGGCCGCGATGGCGCTCGATCCGCCGGCCGTCATGCTGCCGTTCCTGCAAGTGCTGCACGCGCTGTCGTTCGGCGCCACCCACCTCGGCGCGCTTGTCTTTATCGCCCGCCACGCCCCTGCGGGGCAGAGCGCGACCGCGCAGGGCTATTTCGCCATTGCGCTGGGGCTCGCGATGGCCGCGTCGATGGCGCTGGCCGGCTGGCTGTACGGCGCCTTCGGGAGCGCCGCTTACGGGGCGATGGCGCTAGCGGCGGTCGTTGGCGGCGGCTGCGCGCTGATAGCGCAGCGAACGCGCAATGTAGCGTCTGGACCTTGAGCGCGTCCGCGTGCGGGCCTCACGCTGCGTCGGCCGTGCCGTGCAACTCGGAACGAATTGGTAGAGGTCGCGACCCCTCAGATAGATCATCTGGCGCGAGAGTCCGCCGTGGCGGTTGATCCAGCGCCGCACCTGGCGGGGATAAACTTTCCACAACTCGCGGGTGCCGAGGGAGCTCGTGACCGGGCGACCGTCGCTGTCCGGAAGCCAGGCGGCGTGGAAGCCGAAAACCGCGCGCGGCGTCGCGCATATACGGCTGCGGGGGATCATGCCGAGGACCAGGGTGCAGGCGGACAGGCATTGGCCGTCAATGATGACCTGTTCGCCGGAGGAGCGCAGCACGGCAAAGGCTTGCAGGTAGTGGCCGATCTGGCCGCCACGGTCTTCGGAGATGCGCATGGTCGCCGACGCCGGTATCGCGTACGTCGCCAGCAGCACGACGGCAAGCAGAAGTCCCCGAATCCGCATAGGCCCCGTCCCCCTATATGACCGCCCCGCCCTCCAACGACGGCGACGATATTTTACGGAAGTTTAATCCAGGCGCGGGGGCGACGGAAAGACTTGGTTAACCAAAAGACGGGGACATTCCACGAACAAATTCAGGTATTTATGACTGGACCGGTTCCATGCCGGGCCAGAAGCCCGTTTCCGGCAAGTTTACGGGCACTTTATCAATGGAGCAGGGTGCCGGGCTCCGGCCCGAGGTTATCGGCCGCTTCCAGACATTCATCGGCGAGTCGCGCAAGTTCGACGGCGATGCTCTCGTTCCAGCTCTCGCGGGCGACCTGCCGGCACAACCGCGCATAGGCGCGCAGCCGCTCCGCGACCTTGTCGGCAGGCAGGGCGGGACTGAACTGGGGGGCCGGGTGCCGGTTGTGCATGGCGCCTCTTATCCACGCGATGCACCGCCCTGGCATTGAGGAAAATCAACTGCGGTCAGCCCCACAGGTCAGGCGTCGCGGGACACACCAGGCTGTCGCGGTAGACGAGACCGTGGGGGCGGTCCTTCTCCAGCAGCAGGGGGCCGTCGAGGTCGACATACCGGGCGCCTTGCGCCAGCAGTACCGCCGGCGCCATCGCGAGCGACGTCGCCACCATGCAACCCGCCATGATGGCAAGGCCCTGCTGGCGCGCCGCATCGGCCATCGCCAGCGCCTCGGTCAGGCCGCCGGCCTTGTCGAGCTTGATATTGACCGCGTCGTAGCGGCCGGCAAGCGCGGCCAGCGAAGCGCGGTCATGCGCGCTTTCGTCGGCGCACACGGGGATCGGCCGGGCGATCGTGTCGAGCAGGGCGTCTTGTCCGGCCGGGAGCGGCTGTTCCACCAGCGCCACGCCGGCTTGCGCACAGGCGGCAAGGTTGGCTTCGAGATTTGCTTCATCCCAGCCTTCGTTGGCGTCGACGATCAGGGTCGTTGCGGGCGCAGCCGCGCGCACGGCCGCGATGCGCGCCGGATCGCCGTGGGCGCCGAGCTTCACCTTCAGCAGGGCGCGTCCGGCAGCCCGTCCGGCGGCTTCAGCCATGGCTTCAGGCGTCCCAAGCGAAATGGTCAATGCGGTGGTCAGCGGGACGGGAGCGCCGAGCCCTGCGAGCTCATGGACGCGGCGTCCGCTGCGCCTGGCTTCCAGGTCCCAGAACGCGCAATCAAGCGCGTTGCGGGCGGCGCCTGCAGACATCGCGTTTTGCAGGGTCGCACGGGTCAGCCCGGCGGCAAGCGCCGGCCGCCGGGCTTCGATCGCCGCCGCCACGCTCTCGACCGTTTCACCGTAGCGGGCATAGGGCACGCATTCGCCCCGGCCGCGTGACTCGCCGTCGGAGAGCTCTGCAACCACCACCACCGCTTCGGTCCTGGCACCACGGCTGATGGCGAATCCGCCCCGGATCGGCCAGCTTTCGACGGAAGCGGTAAGGGTGAGGGGCATAATTGGCCGGGATCGGGTATATACGTGAGAGATTCCGTCAAACCCTCGACAGGTTCGCCTGCGATGGTCAAGTATCGAATTCCCCGTCTGACGCCGGTTTCGCTACGGTGGCCGGGATAAGACGTCATCGTGCGGCCGAAACGAGGGCGAGCCTCGAAATCGGTGCCGGCTGTCCCGTCCGGGGGCGGTGAGCGACATCAGAGGTTCAGCCCGTGAGCGACACGCTGCTCGAAACAAGGACCGAAGGCGACCGGCTCACCATTGCCGGTGGCGGCGACTGGATTGCCGCCAACGCCCGAAAGCTCGAAGCGCAGGTCGATAGCGAGATCATGCGTAACGCCGCCGCCCGCCGGGTCGACATCGACATGGCCCGGGTGAAGCGGCTCGACACCTTCGGCGCATGGCTGCTGGAGCGGCTGGTGCGCGCTTTTTCGAGGCGCGGGGTGGAGGCGAAAGTCAGCGGGCTGAACGACGACTACAAGCCACTGATCGACGAACTGCACCACGTCGAGCCGGCCGGCCCCGTGCCGAAGCGCCGGCACGGTATCGCCTTCGTGCTCGGGGCCATCGGGCTCAGCATCGTTTCGGTCGGGGCCTTGCTCGCCAACATTGCCAACATGATGGGCGCGCTCGCGGTCGCCATCGGCCGGGTGATCGTCAATCCGCGCCGCTTCCGCTTCACCGCGATGGTGCATCAGCTCGACAACGTGGGCTGGCGCGCGGTACCGATCATTCTTTTGATCACCTTCCTGATCGGCGCGATCATCGCGCAGCAGGGCATCTTCCACTTCCGCAAGTTCGGCGCCGACATCTACGTCGTTGACATGGTCGGCATCCTGGTCCTGCGCGAGCTGGGCGTGCTGATCGTCGCCATCATGATCGCCGGCCGCTCCGGCAGCGCCTACACCGCCGAGCTCGGCGCCATGAAGATGCGCGAGGAGATCGACGCCCTCCGCACCATGGGCTTCGATCCGGTCGAGGTGCTGATCCTGCCGCGCATCGTCGCGCTAATTATCGCGGTGCCGATCCTCACCTTCCTCGGTTCAATGTCCGCGCTCTACGGCGGCGGCCTGGTGGCCTGGCTTTATGGGGGCATCGACCCCGACATCTTCCTGCAACGGCTGAAAGAAGCGATCTCGCTCGATCACTTCAAGGTCGGCATGATCAAGGCGCCGTTCATGGCGCTGATCGTCGGCATGGTGGCCTGCGTGGAAGGATTGAGGGTGAAGGGCAGCGCGGAATCGCTCGGGCTGCAGACCACCGCTTCGGTGGTTGAATCGATCTTCCTGGTGATCGTGGTCGACGGCCTGTTCGCCATCTTCTTCGCCTCGATCGGGATATGAGACAAGGCAGCCATGGTGGCCGGCAACGGACATAAAGAGACGATCATCGAAGTGCGCGACCTGGTGGTCGGCTTCGGCGACCACACCGTGCTCGATCATGTCGACCTCGACGTTTACCGCGGCGAGATCCTCGGTTTCGTCGGCGGCTCCGGCGCCGGCAAGTCGGTGCTGATGCGCACCATCATCGGCCTGCTACCCAGGCGGCAGGGTACCATCAAGGTGCTGGGCGTGAACCTGTCGGAAGCGCGCGACAGCGAGCGCCAGGCGGTCGAGCGGCGCTGGGGCGTGCTGTTCCAGCAGGGCGCGCTGTTTTCCTCGCTGACCGTGCGCGAGAACCTGCAATTCCCGATCCGCGAATACCTGAAACTGTCGCAGCGCCTGCTCGACGAACTGGCACTGGCCAAACTCGAAATGGTCGGCCTGGACGGCAGCGTGCTGGAGAAGTTTCCCTCGGAACTGTCCGGCGGCATGACCAAGCGCGTGGCGCTCGCGCGCGCGCTGGCGCTCGACCCCGACATCGTGTTTCTCGACGAGCCGACGTCCGGCCTCGACCCGATCGGCGCCGGCGATTTCGACAGTCTGATCGCGACCCTGCAGCGCACTTTGGGGCTGACGGTATTCATGGTAACCCACGACCTCGACAGCCTGCACACGGTTTGCGACCGCATCGCGGTGCTGGCCGACGGCAAGGTGATCGCCGCCGGTACCATGGACACCATGCTCGCCTCCGAGCACCCGTGGCTGAAAGAGTACTTCCGGGGCAAGCGGTCGCGGGTCGGGCAGGCGGAAGAGGTGCGCGTCCGCTTGTAGTTTTGCGTCTGGCGCATAGCTTGGGAAGGGCGGGCTGGGATTCCGACAAAATCCCAGGTCAGAATCCTGCGGACCCGAAGTGGCCGGCATCTCACGCCGGCCCGGTGGATGCTCGAACGGTACGGCAATGGAAACCAGGGCGAACTACACACTAATCGGGGCTTTCACGCTGGCCGTCATCTTCGGCGCGTTCGGCTTCGTGTACTGGTTCCAGAACGTCGGCGTCAACGGCGCGCGCGCCTATTACCGCGTGGTGTTCGACGGCGCGGTGTCGGGTCTGGCGGCGGGGGGGCCGGTACTGTTCAACGGCATCCGCGTCGGCGAGGTGATCCGCGTGTCGCTCGACCCGAAGTATCCGGAGCGGGTGATCGCCAGCATCGCGATCCAGGAATCCGTGCCGGTGCACAAGGACACCCGGGCCGGCATGCAGTTTCAGGGGCTGACCGGCATTGGCGCGCTGGCGCTCAGGGGCGGCAGCGCCGGCTCGCCGCTGCTCAGCGGCACCAGGGACAATCCCGCCGAACTGGTCGCGCCGGCGGCCGCCACCCAGGACGTGACGCAGACCGCGCGCGACGTGCTGGGCAGGCTCGACCAGCTGTTGAGCGACAACCAGAAGGCGCTGCACACCGCGCTCGCCAACATCAACACCTTCACCGAGGCGCTCGCCAAGAACACCGATCACATCGACAACACGCTCGCCAATGTCGACAAGTTCAGCGCCATGCTGGCGCGCAATTCCGACCGCATCGACAAGATCGTCGCGGGCATGCAGGACCTGACCGGCGGCGAGGACGGCAAGAGCGGCCAGATCAACGAGGCGGCGCGCTCCATCCGGGGCCTGGCCGAAAAGCTCGACAAGCGCACCGCCGTTGTGACCGACGGCCTCAGCGAGCTTGCCGAGTCCGGCAAGAAGCAGATCGACACGCTGTCGGCGCAGGCGCGGCGCGCGCTCGGGACGCTCGACCGCACCATCCAGAACATCGACAAGGATCCCAGCCGGCTGCTTTGGGGCGGCGGCCCGAAGCCGGCGACCGGCGGGCGCTGAAA
This sequence comes from uncultured Pseudomonadota bacterium, assembly GCA_963773715.1. Lineage (GTDB taxonomy): Bacteria > Pseudomonadota > Alphaproteobacteria > Rhizobiales > Xanthobacteraceae > Pseudolabrys. Next base: position 60,467 of record CAVZCM010000006.1, read on the forward strand.
CCGGAAGCGTCGCGGTGATGCCGCCGCGGAGCGCGTTGCTGCAGGCTTAGTCCACCCGCATGTGCGGGGCATTGCTGGCCGGAGCGGGGGCCAGGTTCGGGTCGAATTCGACCATCCCGGGATCCGTCCCTGCGACGATCCGGCGTCGCACCACGAACCAGTAGGTGATGATCGCCAGCACCCCGAACGAGACGATGGTCGACGCCATGTCGTTGAACGAGAACAGGATGAAAAGCGACATCACCGCGAGCACAGCCCGCGCGCCCAGGTCCACCGCGCGCGTTTCCGAATATGTGGCCTGCAGCGTGAACGTGATTCCGACGGTGGCGACCAGCACCAGATAGGCGGCGGCCATCTGGTCGAGGCCGGGCGCAATGACAAGCTCCGGATGGACGAAAACGCCGACCATCAGCGTGAACAGCGAGACGCAGATCTGCACCGAGCGCCACAGCGTCGTGTAGAACGACGCGCCGGCGATCTTGGAGGTGATTGCTGCGGTGATCGATGTCGGCGGCGTAAGCTCGCCGAACACGCCGATGAAGAAGGCGAAGAAGTGCACCACCCAGGGATTGACGCCGACCTTGATGAAGGGGCCGGCGATCACGATCGCCACCAGAATGTAAACCGGCGCCGGCGGCAGGCCGGTGCCCAGGACGGCGCCGAAGATAAATGCCATTCCCACCATGGCGGCCAGGTTGATACCGGCCGCGTCGACGAGTAGCGACCCGAGCTTGGTCGGAACGCCGGTGATGACGAGCGCTCCGGTCATGATCGACAGCGTCGCCAGCAGGAGCGAAATGTCGACGATCATATCGATGTAGGAGTCGAGAAAGCTCTTCAGCGGCGCGATGAACTTGCGGAACGACCATTGGCCGGAGACAACGAGCCCGCCCACATGAATGGCGAGAAGTCCGATGGCGGTGAAGACGAACATGTAAAGGGCGGCGAACATTGGCGCGAGATGGATCGTGGCCATCAGTGCGATCAGGCCGCCAACGACGAACACGAAGGCGCCGATATTGGCCTTGTCGCGCCAGTCCAGCGCGCGGGCATTGCGGTCGACGACCATTTTGGTGTGATAGAAGGTCGCCAGCAGATAGACGGACAGCGAAACGGAAATGAAATAGATGAGCGCCGGAACCCAGCCGCGCGCCACCACATCGAAATAGTCGACGCCGAGGAATTCCGCCATCAGGAACGCGGCGATGCCCATCACCGGCGGCATCAACTGGCCGCCCATGGACGACGAGTTCTCGATCGCCGCCGCCGTCGCCGGCGGCAGGCCGGCATTGATCATGGCGGGAATCGTGGCCGAGCCGACGGTGATGGAATTGGCGGCGCCCGAGCCGCTGATGGTGCCGATCGCCATCGAGCCGACCACGGCCGACTGCGGAATGGCGTGCGGCGAGCGGATGGCGACGCGCTTGGTTGCGCGCAACAGCGAGTCGACGCAGCCGAAGCCGCGCAGCAGGCTCAGCACCAGCAGGAACGAGCCGATAATGGTGAGCGCGATCTGCGGGAGATTGGAGAAGATGCCGGTCTCCATCTCCACGCTGCTGGCGCTGATGACGCGCTCCCAGTGAACGCCGGCGTGATAGAACAGGCCGGGGACCATGTATCCGTAGACGGCATAAAGAATCAGCACGATGTTCAGGATGAACAGGGGCATATGACGTTTGCGGGCGTACTCGATGATCAGCGCCGCCATGACACCGCCCAGGACCAGATCCTGAGTGTCCCAGGCGCCGTTGCGCTCCTCGCCGAGCGCAACGTAATTGTTGTACATGTACCAGGCGCAGTAGGCGGAAAACAGGCAGTACGCAGCACCGATCAGATAGTTCACGCTCATCGGCAGACGGGGATAAAGATTGTTCTCGCGAAGCCCCTGCAATGTGAAGAGAATAAAGGTGACCGGGATCATGGTCATCGCCAGCACGACGGGCCCGTCATTGCCGGTCCAGTAGTAGTAGAGCATGTAGACAAAGAACGCGATCGAGACTGCGTAAAAAAGGCAGTCGAGCGCGAACGGCGGCCGGTGTTGTGACGTCGTATCGCTCATCGCGAACCTAACCGCCAATTTCCAAGGCGAACGAATGCAGCTGTCTGTATGAACGGGCGAGGCGGGCGTTATCATGTGCCCGCCTCGTGGTTTCAGTTTGCCGACCGGTCAGGTTCCTACATCTTCGCCTTGGCGACGTGGGAGTCCCATGAGGCGTCCCACATCTTGCGCTCCTTCAGGAACCGGGCGAGACCGGGATGGATCGGCACCATTTCCGCGGTCGACTCGAGCGCCTGCTTCTGGAACGCAGCCATCTTGCCGTCGCCGATCTGCCTGAAGCTCGGGTCGAGCTTGGCCAGCGTGTCGGCGTTCTTTTCGATGACGGTGAGGATCTTGTACATCTCGGCTTCCGAGACGCTCATGCCGAGGTCGAAGCCCCAGTAGGTCGCCACCAGCGTGATCTGCTTGCCCGACGTGTCCCGCTTGTGGAAGTTCGTCGCGGGCACCGACATGCTGGAGAACTTTTTGGCCTTGAGCTGTTTCAATTCGTCGGCGCTGGGATTCAGGCCCACCCAGTCAACCGCCAGCGATGCTTCCGAAATCCACGGCGCCGGGGTCTGCCCGCCGGCGGCGTAGATGATCATGGCCTTGATGCGTCCGGAATCGAGCTGCGAGCCGGCGGTCTTCATGTCGACGGCCTTGTAGATGTGCTTGACGTTGAGCGCCTTCAGGGCGTTTTCGAGTTGCTTGCGGGTGTCGAAGGGCAGCGGGCCGGTGAACACTTCCTTGCCGGTCAGGTCGCTCCATTTCTTGATGCTGCCTGCGTCCGTGTTCTTGATGGCCACGCCGACATCGAGCGTGTAGGCCCAGAACGACTGCACCGGCTGCACCTTGACCTTGGGCCTGAAGCCCTTGAAGCGCTCGCTGTCGTTGGCGAACTCGTTCAAGGCCACGTCGGAGCCGTAGTAGCCGTCGAGGTCGCCGGTCGCAAAGCTCTTCACCGTTCCGACGGCGCCGGGATGCGGCAGCACGCTGATGCGGATTTCGGGAACTTCCTTGTTGAGGAGGTCGGCGAGCACGACCAGCGCCTTGTGGCCGGACGAGCCGACCGGGCCGGTGCCCCACCTGATGTCCTTCGGCGCGGACCAGGCCGTCGTGGCCGGCAGTCCGATCGATGCAACGGCGGTGGCGGCGAAAAGTGCAGCAGTCATTCCGCGTACGAAAGACGCACGCGTAACAGGTGCGCGAGTGCGCATTGGTTTTTCCTCCCATGGATAGCTCGCAGACGCATAGGGCTCGCGCAGGGATCGATCAACAACGCCGCGTCGACTTTTATGCAAAATTTAGATTCGAATTTACGCGGAATTTATCTCGGCACCACAATGCGTGATCCCGGCCGCCGCAGGCGACGGTTTGTCGGGATCGCCAGCGGCCAAATCCAAACGCCGGGCCGCGCCATCAGGTACGTCGATTACGGCCGGATCCGGCCAGCCGGGACGGCAGCCCGAGACCATCAGGCGCGCGCCAAAACGAAAGCGCCGCGGCGATGACGCCGCGGCGCGTGGATGTTTCCGCCGCCGGACCTTCAGCGGGCGGCGTCGACCGAGGGATTCAACTGCGTCACGTCGTCGACTTCCACCTCCTCGATACCCGTTTCGAGTTGCCGCCGGCGCACCAGCAGCCAGTAGGCGATGCCCGCCAGAACCGGGACCGTAGCAATCATGCCGATATCCTCGTTCGAACTGAGCAGGGCGACCAGCGCGAACCCGGCGATCAGGATACGTACGCCGCGATCGAGCAGGGGATTGTCGAAATAGACGCCCTGGAAACTGAAGGTGAGGCCCAGCGTGGCGACGCCGATCAGATAGAAAGCGGGAATCTGTGGGACACCGGGTTCGGCCACCAGTTCGGGGTGGATGAAAATGCCCACCATCAGCGTGAACAACGACACGCAAATCAGCATCGAGCGCCAGAGCGTGACGTAGAACGATGTATTGGCGATCTTCGACGTTATCGCCGCGGTGATCGATGTCGGCGGCGTCAACTCGCCGAACACCGCAATGAAGAAGGCGAAGAAATGCACCACCCACGGATTGACGCCGGCCTGCATGAAGGGCGGCGCGATCACGATCGCCACCAGAATGTAGACCGGGGCCGGGGGCAGGCCGGTGCCAAGCACGACGCCGAAGATAAAGCCCATGCTCACCATGGCGGCGAGATTGATGCCGGCCGCTTCCACCAGCAGCAGGCCGAGCTTGGTGGGAACGCCCGGTGATCACCAGCGTGCCGGCCATGATCGACAACGTCGCCAGCAGCAGCGTCAGGTCGGTGATCATGTCGATAAAGGAATCGAGAAAGCGCTTCAGCGGCTTGACGAATTCCTCGATCGACCATTGACCGGAGCCGAACAGCCACACCACGTGGAAGGTCAGCATCGCCGCGCCGACGACACAGAACATGTCGAGGGCGGCGAATTGCGGCGCCAGGAACAGCGCCGCCATCAGCGTGATCAGGCCGCCGACAGTGACGACGAAACCGCCAAGATTGAAGATGTCACGCCAGTCCAGCGGTTGCGCCTTGCGGTCGATCACCATGCGGGCATGGTAGTGGATCGCCAGCAGATAGACCGAGCACGATACCGAGGCAAAATAGATCAGCGCCGGAACCCAGCCGCGCGCCACGACGTCGAAATAGTCGACGCCAAGAAATTCGGCCATGAGGAACGCGGCGATGCCCATCACTGGCGGCATCAGTTGTCCGCCCATGGAGGACGCGTTTTCGATCGCGGCCGCCGTCGCCGGCGGCAGACCAGCCTGGATCATGGCCGGAATGGTGGCGGAGCCGACGGTGATCGAATTGGCGGAGCCCGAGCCGCTCACCGTGCCGATCGCCATCGAGCCGATCACCGCAGACTGCGGAATGGCGTGATGCGAGCGGATGGCGACGCGCTTGGTCGCACGCATCAGCGACTCGATGCAGCCAAAGCCGCGCAGCACGCTCAGCACCAGCAGGAACGAGCCGATCAGCGTGAGCGCGAGCTGCGGCAGCCGCGCGAAGATGCCGGTCTCCATCTCCACGCTGGCGGCGGCGAACACGCGGTGCCATGTCAGTCCGGCATGATAGAACATGCCCGGCACCAGGTAGCCGTAGACGGCATAGAGAATGACGATGACGTTGAGGATGAACAGCGGCATATGGCGCTTGCGCGCATATTCGATGATCAGCAGCGACATTATGGCGCCGGTGACAATGTCCTGCGTATTGTAGAAGCCGTTTCGCTCTTCGCCGAGCGCCTGGTAGTTGGTGTTCATGTACCAGGAGCAATAGATCGAAAACAGGCAGTAAGCGATTGCGATGACGTAGTTCACGCTCATCGGCAGCTTGGGATAGAAATCGTCGCTGCGCAGCGCCTGCAAGGTGAACAGGCCGAAGGTGAGCGGCACCATGGTCATGGCCAGCACGACCGGGCCACCGGCGCTCGTCCAGTAGTAATAGAACATATAGACCGTGTACGCGACCGCGCACACGTAATAGATCGCGTCGATCGCGAGCGGGTGTCGCGGCACGCGATGATCGGTCATTGCGGACGCGGTCGTGTAGGATTCGGACATAGCAAGCCTGCGCTTTTGGCTGAACGAGGTGAGGCGGGCGCGACGACGCGCCCGCCTCTCTTGGGATCAGATCAGGGGATCATGAGCCCTTACATGTTCGCCTTGGCGATGTTGGCGTCCCACTTCTTGTCCCACTGGCCCTTTTCCTTCAGGAACCTGGCCAGGCCCGGATGGATGGGAACGAGATTCCAGGTGCTCTCCAGGGCGGTGTGCTGGAATTTCGCGAAGTTGCCGCCACCGATCTGCCGGAAGCTCGGGTCGAGCTTGGCCAGCGTGTCGGCGTTCTTCTCGATGATCTTGAGCATCTCGTACATGTCGTCCTCGGGCACGTTGAGGCCGAGGTCGAAGCCCCAGAACACCGGCAGCAACGTGATCTTTCCGCCGGTCTTGTCATGCTTGTTGAAGTTCTTGACCGGCACCTGGATGGGGCCGAAGCCGTCTTTCTTGAGCTCGGCCATCTCCTTGGCGCTCGGATTGAGCGGGAGCCAGTCCACCGAGAGCGTGGCCTGCGACAGCCACGGCGCGAGGGTCTTGCCGCCGGCGCCGTAGATCAGCATGGCCTTGATGGTGCCGTTGTTGAGCTGCGAGCCGGCCGTTTCCTTGGCGACTTCCTTGTAGACGTGGCCGACGTCGAGCGCCTTGAGGCCGTTCTCGACTTTCTTGCGCGTATCGAACGGCGCCGGGCCGGTGTACACCGGCTTGCCCTTCAGATCGCGCCACGACTTGATCGTGCCCTTGTCGGAGGCCTTGATCGCCAGGCCGCAATCCAGCGTGTAGGTCCAGAGCGACTGCACCGGCGTGCGCTTGGCGTGCGCCTTGAAGCCCTTGAAGCGTTCGTTGTCGTTGTGGAACTCGCGCAGCGCCACGTCGGAGCCGTAGAAGCCGTCGAACTCGCCGGTGGCGTAGCCCTTCACGGTGCCGACCGCGCCGGGCGTCGGCAGCACGGTGATGCGGTACTTCGTCCATTCCTTGTTCAGGATGGTCGACAGCACGATGAGCGCCTTGCCGCCCGACGAGCCGGCAGGGCCTGTGCCCCATTTGATGTCTTTCGGCGCGGCAACGGCCGTACCCGACAGCCCGACCAGAACCATGGCGGCAGCGCCGAAAAGCCCGGCTGCGATACCCGGTGCACGGGCGGAAAATTCGCGTTTGTGCATTGTCTCAATATCCTCCCAAGTTAGATCGAATGCGCGCTGGCGACAGAGCGTCGCCAAATAACAAAACCTCTGCCTTGCGGCTTATTCCACCGCAGCAGGCCAGGTTGCGCGCTTATTGGCCGCAATTCGCAAGAAATGCGGCCGCGGTACTGTGTACTATCGGCCACTTGGCGCGTTATGGCAATTCGAAATTTTACTTTGTTGATGGCAATATAGCCTTCGTTCAAAGCGAATATTTGAGAATAGCACAATATTTATGCACGTTGCTTTTCAGTTTTTCAAAATATACAAGTCCAACGAGCCCCACATTAAATCGTGAGGAAGTTGTTGCGACCGGGCCAATACGAATATTTTGAGCACGCGAAAAAATAACCGCCGGTCGGAAACCGGCGGTTGTCGATTTTTCAGGGGGTTGTCGTTCAGATCGCGTGCGCGAGGTTAGTCGAAGCGGCCGGCCGCATGCGCGAGCATGGTGTAGACCTTGCCGGTTTCCGAGGTCAGGTAGGTCCTTGTCATCATCCCGCTCGGATCGTCGCGCGAAGCGTCTTCCAGCAGCCGCTCGAAGTGGCTGATATAGCCGTCGACCGTCTGCTTGAACTCGCGGTCGCCGCGGTACTTGCGACGGATCTCGTCGAACGCCTTCTGGCCCTGCAGTGTATAGAGCCGGCGCGTGAACACATTGCGCTCGCCGCGCTTGTAGCGATCCCACAGGTCTGCTGCCGCTTCGTGGTCGATCATGCGGGCGATGTCGACCGACAGCGAGTCCAGTGACTCAATGGTGTGGCGCGGCGTGCGTTCATCGGTGTTGCGTGCCGGTTCGCGCGAATACTCGCGTGCCGGCGGTTCCGGCTCCTGCGAGGCGCGATTCAGCAGATCGCTCAGCCAGCCGCGGCTGCTACCGTCGTTGGCGCCGGACGCGGGCGGGGGGGCTTCGTGCCGCCGTGGCGAGGCAAAGCCGGGAATCTCGTTGCGCGGCTGAGCCGGCGGACGCAGCGGCGGCAGGCTGCGCGTGGGTTCGGCAGGTGAGGGCGTTTCGCTGGCGCGGCCACCGACCACGGCGAGTGTCGGTTCGGCCGTCCGGCGCATCGGCTCGGCGGCGTCGATGTTGCGGCCGTGGCGGGCGACGATGCGGTTGAGTTCGGCCAGCGCCTCGATCTGGTCCACGATCACGCGGCGCATCTGCCCGGTGCTTTCGGCGGTCTCCTGCGGCAGTTCGAAGATGCCGCGACGCAGCTCGGCGCGGGTCGTCTCGAGCTCGCGGTGCATTTCCGCCGCCATCTCCTTCAGGTTTTCCATGACCTCGGCGAAGCGGCTGGCGGCCTCGCGGAATACCGCCTCGGTGTCGCCGGAGGACTGCTGGTAGATCGAGCGCATGGTCTCGACCGTACGACGGCGCTCTTCCTCGGCGTTGGCGCGGATGCGATCAAACTGCTCGCCCAGCGCGCGCGCGCTTTCCTCGGTGCTGTTCGCGACCGCCCGGGCGACGTCCTCGGCCTGCGTGCGCATTTGCTCGTATTCCTCGCCGGCCCTGCGCGTGGTTTCGGCACTGCTCTCCAGCATGGCCTGGGCGATGTCCCGGGCGTGCTCGCGTACGCGCTCGTACTGGTCGCTGATGGCGCGGGTGCCCTCGGCGGTGGTTTCGGACACCGCCCGGGCGACCTCGCGGGCTCGGCCGGTGGCCGCCTCCAGTGACTCGTCGAGCAGGCCCGAGAAGCGGCTGAGCCGCTGCTGGATATCCTCGGTACGGGCGTCGAGCGTCTTGACCAGTTCATCGAGCTGGATGCGGCGCTGATCGACCGCGTCCTCGGTGCGCTGGTTGCTGCGGTCGATCAGCTCGATCGACTGGGCGAGATCGCGGCCGTGCTCGTCGAACCGGTGGGCGAGCTGTCCCAGATCGGTGACGAGTTGCGCGGTGACCTCGCGGAAGCCGGTAATGTTGTTTTCGACCCGGGTGGTGACCTCGGTGGTGGTGCCGGTCACCTCGTTCATCGCCGTGACGAATTCCGACACCCGCAGCATCAGGGTGCTTTCCAGCGAATTCATGTTTTCGTGGGCACCGGAGAGGACTTCCTGCAGCATCGTATTGGCTTCGCGGAGACGCTCGAACAGGGCGACGCTGTCGGAGCGCAGCATGCTGTGCGTCTCTTCCATCGCCTGCACGGCGGCGTCCGCGCTATCCTTCGAGCGGGCGATCGCCTGTTGGGTGGTGTCCTGCAGTTCGGTGATGGTGCGGTTGACCGAGTCGGACGCGTTCTCGCCGGCCGTGTTGATGAGGCTGGCGATCTCGTTGCTGTTGTCGAGCACGGTACGCGAGAACGACAAGCCCTTTTCCTCGATTGCTTCCAGCGCCCGGTCCGTGGCGCTGCCGATCGTGAAGGCGAAATGTTCGCCCTGTTCGGAAAGCGCGGCGATAACGCCGCCGCTGCGGTCCGCGAGCAGGGTGGTGAGCTCTTCGGCGCGCTGGCCGATTGATGCGGCGATCTCGTCGCTGGCGCCGCGCAGCAAGCGTTCGGCCTCGGTCGTGCTGCCGCGGATGGCCTCGGTGGTGGATTGCGTGAGTTCGCCGATCGAGCGTTCGGCGTCCGTGGTGTTGGCCCTGATCGACTCGGTCAACTGCTCCATGCGCACATGCACCGCGTCGGCGGCCTGTCTGGTGCGGTTCTCGATATGCTCGGCCACCGCCTCGGCGCGACCGACCAGCAGTTCCTCGAAGCGGTTGATGCGGGTGTCGAGGGTGTCCGCCACCTCGTTGCCGCGCGCGCTGATGGTTTCGGCCGCGGTGGAGATCTGCTGGCCGACGCGCTGGTCGAAGCTTTCCAGATGCGTGCGCATGGCCTCGGACACGTCGTGGGTGCGCTGGCCCAGCCGTTCCACCAGTTCGCCGCCATAGGTTTTCACAGTGCGGTCGAACTCGCTGATATGGCGTGTGATCAGGTTCCCGAGCGTGGTGGCGTCGCGCGAGATTTTTTCGGTCAGTTCGGTGCCGCCGTGCTGGAACATATCGTCGAACGACCTCAGCCGCGTGATCAGCATCTCCTTGACCGCTTCGCCGCGGGCGTCGACCGCGCCGATCAGTTTGTCGGTGCTGTCGCGGAAGCTGTCGGCAATCGCCGTGCTGCGGCCGGCGAGCGTTTCGGTGACGCGGTTGCCGGTTTGCTCCAGGCGGTCGACGACGTCGTCGCCACGCTGGCCGAGATTGTGCACCAGCGAGTCGCCGGTGTTCTGCAGCGTCCGGTGCAGGTCTTCCGCGCGCGCGGCCATGTCGTCGACCATGCGCCTGCCGGTTTCCGTGAGAGTGCTGGTGAAGGCTTCCGAGCGCACCCCCATGTTTTCTATGGTCAGTGCCGCGTTCTGTGCGAAGCCGTGCGCGACCTGGTCGAGACGCGCGTTCATCATCTGTTGCAGACGGGCGGCGAGGTCGTCGAACTCCTGCGCCACCGTATCGCCCTTGAACTTGAGGCTTTCGGTGAGCTGCTGATTGGCGGCAGTGATGATCTGGGTGACATGGTCGGCGGAGGTGGCGATCGCCTGCGCGGTCCGTTCGCCGGCTGCGGTCACCGCGCCGGTCGAGCGCTCGCTGGTCGATTCAAGCCGCTCGAGCAGGCTCGAGCCGCGTTCGCTCAGGGCGTCGATCATGGAATCGCCGGCGTGGCCGAGCGCCAGCGTGATGTATTCGCCCTTCTCGGTGAGCGAGCGGGTGACGCGCTGCGCCACTTCCTGCACCTTGTCGGCGACCAGGTCGCCGACCGAGGTGATGTCGTGCGACAGATCGAGATGCACGCTGGAAATGGCGGTGCGCACGTGCTCACCTTGCGCCACGAGCGTCTCGCGCTGGTTGGCGAGATCGCTGAGCAGGCCACGGATGCGCACTTCGTTGTCGTTATAGGCACGCTCGATGGCGGAGACCTCGTTATGCACCAGCGATTCCAGTTCGGCGGCGCGGGCGAGCGCGCGTTCGACGCCGTCGCCCATGGCCGCAACCTCGCGGCGGATGGCCTGACCGACCGACATCACGGATTCGCTTGCCACGGTTTCCGGCTGCGCCAGCCGCAGCGCCACGTCGGCCATGGATTCGGCAACCGCGCGCATCTCCTGCGCGCGGCGGATGAGCAGGGCGAGCACGTAGAAGGCGATGGTCGGCAGGACGACCGCCACGCCTGTGCCAAGGGCGACCAGCGCGCTCATGCGCGGCGTGGCGAACAGCCCCTGCAATTCGGGAAGGAACAGGAAAGCGGCGCCGGCCGCGCCGGCCCAGGCAATGGCGGCAATGGTGGCGAGGATGAAGGGTGCGCGCGAGGCGGGGCGCGGGTGCAGATTCTGCAGCATCCGGCCGATGTTGGCGCGGTCGTCATTGGCCGGGCGCGGCGGGGTCTCGTCGGCCTGCCAGCTGGTCTGCGGCTCTTCTACTGCCAGTTCCGGCTGCTCGGCCTCCTGGCGCGCCTTGCCGGTGCCGTTGCCTTCGGCTGGAGATTTGACGGCCGGAGCCTTGTCACCGTTCCCGTCACCGAGTTTGAGCGCGGCCTCGATCGCATTGAGGGTGTCGGCCATCGGGTCGTCAGACTTCTGGGGGCTGTTGGCCATTTCGGTCGCGCCTTCTTTGTACGCCGGACCGCGGCTCGCGGCCCGTTTCGGACATGACAATCGGGCCGCGCGACAGGCGCGGAAACCTCAAGGGGGCCCGGCGCCTCCGTCCATGCCGCCGGTGCGTTTACTCTATCGGCTTGGCCATTCGAAAGAAACCAGTCCGATCAAGAGTTTCCCATCATCGTTAACTTCTTATTCACCATGAAATAGAAGTCCTTAGCCGCCTTTGGCCGGTCAATCTGGCGGCGCAAATAGGGCGCGGATGCGGCCAAGGACAACCAGTTGCGCTCTCGTCCCCGGCTTCCTGGCGGCGCGGTTGCCGGGCCGTTAACCACCGCGGGCGCTCGCGCCCGCGTGTTTACCCCGCATTGGCTGCGCCGGGAGCATGCTTTCCCCAATGAACCAGGGCGGCAAGCCCGAGGTCAGGGGAGGCCCGCAAATGACCCGCGTTGCCATCAGCCGCAAGGAGGCTGCCGGAGTTGCAGTGGAGACGGCGGCGGACGCCACGCCGGTCATCGACCGCGACCACCTCGCGCGCATGACCTACGGCGACCGCAGCCTCGAGCGCGAACTCCTGGAACTGTTCGACCGGCAGGCCGGGATTCTGCTCGCGCGCATGCGCGACGACAGCGAAGCCGCCGCCGTGGCCGGGCTGGCGCACACCCTTAAGGGCTCGGCGGTTGGCATCGGCGCCGTCGGGGTGGCTGAGGCAGCCGCCGCCGCCGAGTGTGCCGCCGGCCTGTCCCAGCCGGAGCGCCGCGCCGCCATCGACCGGCTGGCCGCCGCGGTCGACCGGGTGCGGCCGGAGATCGTGAGATTGCTGGAAGACTGGGCGAAGGGATAGCGCCCCCGGCTGAATGCCTATATAGGGGTCGCGCCCGCGTCGTTCCGGCACGGGGTTCTCCCTCAATTTCCTGCGACCTACCGTCTCCATGCCGAAGATTACCTATATCGACTCCGAAGGGACCACGCGTACAGTCGACGCCGAAGTCGGCTCGACCGTGATGGAAACTGCGATCCGCAACAATATTCCGGGCATCGAGGCCGAGTGCGGCGGCGCCTGTGCCTGCGCCACCTGTCACGTCTATGTGGACGATGCCTGGCGCGAGAAGACCGGCGAGCCCTCGCCGATGGAAGAGGACATGCTCGACTTCGGCTACGACGTCAGGCCGAATTCGCGTCTGTCTTGCCAGATCAAGGTCTCCGACGAGCTCGACGGACTCGTGGTTCGCACGCCCGAAAAGCAGGCGTAAAGTTCCCGGATTCGTTGCCGGCGGGACGGGGGCGTCCGCGGGTCTCGATTGAGGCGAGACGGACGGGGACCCGATGGCTTCCATCAAAACCAAATGTTGCGTGGTCGGCGGCGGGCCGGCCGGCATGATGCTCGGCTTCCTGCTGGCGCGCGCCGGTGTGAATGTCGCGGTGCTGGAAAAGCACCCCGACTTCCTGCGCGACTTTCGCGGCGACACCATTCATCCCTCGACCCTGGAACTGATGCATGAGCTCGGGCTGCTGGAGGAATTCCTCAAGCTGCCGCATTCGCGCGTCGATCATCTCGCCGCCCAGATCGGCGCGACCCGCATCACCATCGCCGATTTCTCGCATCTGCCGACGGTGTGCAAATACATCGCGCTAATGCCGCAATGGGACTTTCTCGACTTCCTGGCCACGCACGGCAGGCGCTATCCCGCTTTCGGTCTGCATATGCAGACGGAAGCGACCGGCCTGATCGAGAAGGGCGGCCGTGTCGTCGGCGTGCGCGCCACATCGCCCGACGGCGAGCTCGATATCCGCGCCGATCTCGTGGTCGGTACCGATGGCCGCCATTCGACCTTGCGCGTGTGTGCCGGTTTTCATGTCGACAGCCTGGGTGCGCCCATGGACGTGCTGTGGTTCCGCCTGTCGCGCAAGGAGATCGACGAGTCCGAGACCTTCGGCCACATCGAGGCTGGCCGCATGTTGATCATGCTCAATCGCGGCGACTACTGGCAGTGCGCCTACCTCATCCGCAAGGACGGCTTCGCCGCGGTGAAGGCGGCGGGGCTCGACGCGTTCCGCCAGTCGGTGGTCGAAATGTCGCCGTTCGTGCGCGACCGCGTGCAAGAGATTGCCGATTGGGACCACGTCAAGCTGCTGACGGTGGCGGTGGACCGGCTGCCGTGCTGGCACAAGCCCGGTCTCATCTGCATCGGCGATGCCGCGCACGCGATGTCGCCGATCGGCGGCGTCGGCATCAATCTCGCCATCCAGGACGCGGTGGCTTCCGCCAACATCCTGGCCGCGCCCTTGCGCGCCGGCACGGTCACGGAAGAGACGCTCGCCGCCATTCAGAAGCGGCGTGAGTTTCCCGCGCGCGCGACCCAGCGGCTTCAGGTCACGGCGCAGAACACCTTGATCGACCGGATTCTGGGCAGCCGCGAACGGCCAAGGCCGCCGTTCCCGATCAGGCTCCTGCAGTGGTTTCCCGTGCTGCAGCGTCTGCCGGCGCGCCTCGTCGGCATGGGCGTGCGCCCGGAGCATGTGCAAACGCCGGAACTTGCGGCTCCGCGCAATTCATGACGCGGGCCTTCAGGCGCCGCGATATTTCCACTGTTCGAGTTCGCGCAACCGCCTCCGGCGTCAGCGGCCGCGAGCGGCGGGTCGTGGTGTCCATCATCACAAGTGTCGCGCGCCCGGCGGCGGCGCATTCCTCGCCGGTGAAGACGCCCTGCGCAACCGTGAACGAGCTGCGGCCCAGTTCGGCCAGCGCGGTGCCGACGACGACGTCGCCCGGCCAGTGCAGCTCGCGCAGGAAGTCGATCTCCTGACGCACCAGCACGTAGGTGGCGTTTTCGACGCCGATGCCGAGGTCGGGGTCGCGGAACAGGGCGACGCGGCCGCTTTCGAAATAGGTCGCGAACACGGAATTGTTCACGTGGCCCTGGGCGTCGATATCGCCGAACCGGATGATCTCGGTCACGCGGTGCGGAAAATCGGCGAGTTGCGGCGGCGACTTGCGCGCGCGTGCGGTCGACTGAGACATGGGCGCGCTTCAGGACTGCATGCCGGCCGGCGCGACTTCGGAGGCCGTGAGGCCCATCTCGTCGAGTGCCTTGCGAACGAGCCCCGAGGCCTTCGCTTCCTCGATGAATTCGGTGACGTAAGCCAGCGCTGCCGGCCGGCCTTTCGGCACGCAGACCGAGGTCGACGAATTGAGGAACGCATCGTCGAGAATGCGCGAACCGGGGATTTTGCCGACCAGGCCGAGCAGCGATTCCCGCGACAGCGCGATGGCCTCGATGCGGCCTTCGTTCATCGCCTGGACGGCGAGATCGACCTTGGCGAACTCGATGTGGGTGGCGTCGGGCGTCGCCGCCCTGGCGGCGCGGAGGGTGGCGGTGTTGGCGACGCCGCCGACGCCAACGCCTTTTGCGTCGGCGTCCTTCACCGTCCGGATGGTGGAGCCGGGCTTCACCAGGAAGGTGCTCTGCAGCAGGTGATAGGCATTGCCGAAGTCGACGAACTTCTTGCGCTCGGCGTCGACCGGCAGGAAGGCGACGTCCCATTTGTTGTCGGCGGCCGAATTCTGGATCTCGCCCGAGGCGTTGTGCGGGATGATCTGCGCCTCGACGCCCAGCTTCCTGGCGAGCGCCTGACCGAGGGTGACCGCGACGCCGCGAATTGTGTTGCCGTCCCTGATGGCGAACTGCGCCGAGGGGGAGGGCGACACCGCCACCGCGACGCGCAGCTTTCCGGTGGGGGCGAGTTCTTTCAGGACGGCGGCGTCGGCCATGGATCGGGCTCCGGTCGGTTGAGCAGGCCGCGGCAGCCGCCGGACCCCAGGAATTCGCGCTCCGCATAGCATGCTCGTCCGGCGGATTCACCGGGGTCGCCTCCGGGTGTGGCCCTGGCCCCGGCGGCCGTGCGAAGATGGCGCGCATGTTTGTCACCTTCTTCCAGGAACTCAAAAGCGCCGGCGTGCCGGTGACCCTGCGCGAATACCTCACCCTCATGCAGGCGATGCAGGAGGACCTCGCCGGGCGGCGGGTGGAGGACTTCTACTATCTGTCGCGCGCGGCGCTGGTGAAGGACGAGCGCAACCTCGACAAGTTCGACCGCGTGTTCGGCCACGTCTTCAAGGGGCTCGAACTGATGAGCGAGGCGGTCGAGGCGGAGATCCCCGAGGAATGGCTGCGCAAGCTCGCCGAGAAGTATCTCACCGAAGAAGAAAAGAAGCAGATCGAGGCCATGGGCGGGCTCGACAAGCTGATGGAGACCCTGCGCCAGCGGCTGAAGGAGCAGCAGAAGCGCCATCAGGGCGGCAACAAGTGGATCGGCACCGCCGGCACGTCACCCTTCGGCGCCTACGGCTACAATCCCGAAGGCATCCGCATCGGCCAGGACGGCAACCGCAATTTCCGCGCCGTCAAGGTGTGGGACAAGCGCGAGTTCAGGGATCTCGACGACGAGGTTGAGCTCGGCACCCGCAACATCAAGGTGGCCTTGCGCCGCCTGCGCAAGTTCGCGCGCACCGGCTCAGCCGAAGAGCTTGATCTCGACGGCACCATCAAGGGCACCGCGCACAAAGGCTATCTCGACATCCACATGCGGCCGGAGCGCCACAACGCGGTGAAGGTGCTGTTGTTCTTCGACATCGGCGGTTCGATGGACTGGCACATCAAGGCGACCGAGGAATTGTTCTCGGCCGCGCGCTCCGAGTTCAAGCACATGGAGCATTTCTACTTCCACAATTGCCTGTACGAGAAGGTGTGGAAGGAAAACCGCCGCCGCCTCCAGGAAACGACGCCGACCTGGGATGTGCTGCACACCTATCCGCACGACTACAAGGTCGTCTTCGTCGGGGACGCCTCGATGTCGCCTTACGAGATCACCGCCCCGGGCGGCTCGGTCGAGCATTTCAACGACGAGCCGGGCGCCACGTGGCTGGAGCGCGTGACACGCACCTATCCGGCTTGCGTGTGGCTCAATCCTGTGCCCGAGAAGGAATGGGACTACACCTATTCCACCAAGATGATCCACCAGCTCATGGGCGGACGCATGTATCCGCTGACGCTGGACGGGCTGGACCGGGCGATGCGGGAGCTGGTGAGGTGAGGGTACTGGTTTACATCACCCGACAGGGATTCCGTGCGCCCAGCGTTCCAGCTTGTCGGAATCCTGAATCTCGATGTGCGACCGTTCCAAAGTGATAGCGCCGTCGCGTTCCAGAGTTTTGAGCGCGCGCTGTACCACTTCACGCACCGAGCCGACCATCGTGGCGATCTCCTGATGCGTGATGCGGGCGCAGGCGAAGTCGGCTTTTTCGACGATATGGTCGTGATGGCCGATGCAGCCGAGCAGAAGTCGTGCAACCCGGGCGGTTACGTCGCGCAATGCGAGGTCCTCCACAACATTGCCTAGAGATCGCTGGCGATGTGACAACAATTTGAGCGCGGCATGTGCGATCCCCGGATGGCGCTCGATCATTCGCGCCATCGTGGCAGTTGGCACGTAGCCGATCTTGGTCGGTCCGATTGCAACAGCGCTGTCGGAGTTGGGACCGCCATCGAAGACCGCAACATCGTTGAAGGTCGCGCCGGGCCCCAGCACGCGCAGCACGTGCTCGCGCCCGTCGGCAGAGATTTTCATGAGCCGAACCTGCCCGCGGATGACGAAATAAAGGCCAAGGCAAGGCTCGCCCTCAATCAGGATGTGTTCGCCTGCTTGCACCTCGCGCAGGCGCACCAGACGCGCAATTTCGGCGACGGGGGGCGCGTCCAGGCCGGCGAAGTAGGGGATAAGACGAAGCAGATCGGCCAGCTGCGGGCCGGTGCCGCTGCTCTCGCTGTGATGTAATTCCCGGTGCGGCATGGGTTGCGATATTTTCTGCGCTTGGTGACTTAAGTCGCTTAAACGATCACGCATCAGGTCTATCTTTCCGGACAAGCAAAGTTTCCGCTCTTCAAGGAGGATAGACCATGATCAAGATCAAAACGCTGGTGGGTACCGCCATTGCGGCAGGCCTCGTCTTCAGCCTGCTCGGCGTGCCGAGTGCCTGGGCGCATTGCGATTCCATCGACGGACCGGTGGCGAAAGCGGCGCAAAGGGCGCTCGATACCGGCAATGTGAACCTGGCGCTGCCGTATGCGCCGGCCAGGGCAGAAGCTGAAATAAAGGCCGCATTCACGCAGTCGATAAAGGTACGGCTGCTGAGCCCTGAAGCAAAAACGCTGGCCGACCGGGCTTTTATCGAAACCACCGTGCGGCTGCACCGCGCCGGCGAGGGCGCAGCCTATACCGGCCTCAAGCCGGGCGGCATCGACTACGGCCCGGCGATCCCTGCGGCGGAACGCGCCGTGGCGACCGGCGATCTGTCGACGGTCAAAGCGGTGATTGACCAGGAGGTCGAGCATGGGCTGCATGCGCGGATTGCACACGTGCGGGCGGTGCAGAAGGCGGCCTCGATCGAGCCGAAGAAACCGGGCGATGTGGCGGCGGCGCGCGAGCGGGCCAGTGCCGAACTCGGCTTCGTCACTTATGTTGAGAGCCTCAGACAAGCGGCCCACGGCGCTGCCGGCCATGTCGAGTGAACCGGACACGAAACAAGACCGAAGGCCGGCGCACCTGGTGCGCCGGCCAGCAACCGATGGAGCGAGCCATGAAATTCGAGATCCCCAAATCGATGAAGGTCGAGCACGACAAACTGCACGAAGCGCTGGTGCGCGCGACGCAAGCTGGCGGCCGGACAGGAGATGCGGCAAAAGCGGTGGCCAAGGTGTTGCATGCCCATTTCCTCAAGGAGGAGGAGTTCGCGCTGCCGCCGCTCGGGCTGCTGCCGGCCCTGGCTCACGGCAAGGTCGAGCCCGGCATGGCGGACGTGCTGGCGATGACCGACAAGCTCGAAGCCGAACTGCCGCAGATGCTCGTCGAGCACAATGAGATTCTCGCGGCGCTGGAGCAATTGATCGCCGCAGCGAAGGCCGAAAACAGGGCCGATGTCGTCGAATTTGCAGAGCAATTGATGCTCCACGCGCAGGCCGAAGAACAGGTCGCCTATCCGGCCGCGCTGCTGGTCGGACGTCACGTCAGGGCAACTTTGGCCGATCTGGCGTCGATTCAACCGTCGGGGAGGTGAATGGTTGAGGTCAAGCCGGCCCTTTCGGCCTGCTTCATCGCCCGCCCACCTCATCGGTGATCGGTACTTTGTCGACGTTGTGCCCGTGCTCGTCAACGACGGTGACGAACCAGCCGTCCCAATGGAAGCCGGGCATCACCGCGCCGAGTCGCAGGTCACGCGCCAAGGCGACGGCATTCTCGCGGGCGGCGGCGGGGCCGGGCAGGTCGATGCCTTTGTGGTTGTTGAGGACCTGGTTGCCGTCGGTGAGGCGGAAGAAGTAACGGGCCATAAGATGCGTCTCGCAGTCTTGCGTGGCGGGTGTCGATGGCGGCACATAGCACATATGCGCCGCGCTCAGCAGGTTGCGCAGCGCACGGCGGCGCCACGGCCAAGATTAATCATGAACGCGAGCCGCCCGCGCTTACGTATCTTCCCTGAGTCTCATCGCTTGCGCTGGATCAAGGCGCGGCCGGGAATTTTCGGCAAATTGCCTCGCAAGTGTTGGGAAGAGCCAGAATCATGATGACGCAGACACCCAAATCCAAGCCCGATGCAGCGCGGAACTTTTCGGCCAATTTTTCGAAGATGGCCGACAAACTGGGAGTTACTGTGCCGGCGGCGTGGCCGACGGGCGTGTCGCAGTTGACGCAAGCCTATGAGGCCTGCCGGCGCTGCGACGCCGACGAGATTTGCACCGACTGGCTTAAAGATGTGCCCGATCCGGTCCAATCGCCGCCGGAGTTCTGCCCCAACGCAGCCGGGTTGACCCGCACCCATAAGCGCAAATGAGAGTTACGCCGGCGGGGGCGGCGTGCCCCGGAGCGGGTTTCGTCGCCGGTCGCGCGATGGAGGGGCGGTCCGGGGCTTTTCTCTGTCTGTCACCGATGTTCGTCATTCCGGGATGGCCCGTCAGGCAGGACCCGGAGTCCAAACCCCTGTATGTCTGTGGCTCGAAAGACAGGGAGTATGGATTCCGCGTTCGCTCGCTTGCGCTCGCGCCCCGGAATGACAAAAAAATTAAACCGCCGCCGAGTGCCGCTTCTGGCTGCTCTTGAGGTAAGCGTCGAAGGCCGCTGCCGCGATGCGCACGTATGGACGGCCGCGCTCGGTGACCGCGACACGCCCGCCCGTGATCGTCAGCAGGCCCTCGTCGGCCAGGGGTTCAAGCGCCGCCAGTTCATCCGCAAACCGCGCCGCGCCGCCCGTCGACCGTGTCGAGATCGACTTGCCAGATCGCACATCAGCCGTTCGATGATGCTGGCGCGGAGCCGGTCATCGTCACTCAGCGCAAGGCCCTTCACAGTGGCGAAGTGCCCGCCGCTCACGGCGCGTGAATAGCCGGCGAGGTCGGGCGCGTTCTGTACGAAGCCTTGCGGCAGCTTGCCGATGGCGCTCGCGCCCAGACCGATGAGCGCGTCGGCGTCGTCGGCGGTGTAGCCCTGAAAATTGCGGTGCAGCCGGTGTTCGGCGGCGGCGACCGCCAGTTCGTCGCCGGGCAGGGCGAAATGATCGAGGCCGATCAGCCGGTAGCCGAAGCTCAGCAACGTTTCCGCTGCGACCTTCGCCTGCTCCAGCCGCGCTTCCACACCCGGCAACTCGGCCTCCGCGATCAGCCGCTGGTGGGTTTTGAACCACGGCACATGGGCGTAGCCAAACAGCGCCAGGCGCCGTGGATTCAGCGAAGCGGAAAGCTCGGCGCTGCGCGCCACTTCGCGCGTGCCCTGGCCGGGCAGCCCGTACATCAGATCGATGTTCAGGTTCGCGATGCCGGCCGCGCGCAGGCCTTCCGCCGCCCGCTCCACCCTCTCGAACGGCTGCACGCGGCCGATCAGTTGCTGCACATGGGGCGAGGCATCCTGCACGCCGAGGCTGGCGCGGTTGACTCCGATTGCGGCCAAAGTGCGCAACAGCGGCTTGTCGAGCCGGCGCGGGTCGAGCTCGATGGCGTGTTCTTTCAGGTCCGACAGATCGAACAGCGAGGCGAGCCGCGCCGCGATCGTCTCCAGCCATCGCGGCCCGAGGATCGAGGGCGTACCGCCGCCCCAATGCAGATGGGTGAGCTTGCGGCCCTTGAGCGCCGATAACAGCGCGATCTCCTCGATCAGGCGCTCCGCGTAGGCGTCGACCGGCTCGCGCTTGCGCACTGCGCGCGTATTGCAGCCGCAGTAGTGGCAGAGTTCCGTGCAGAACGGCACGTGGAGATAAAGCGAGAGCGAGGCGCCGCGCGGCAGCGCAGCGAGCCATTCGGCGTAGCGTGCGGGGCCGACGGCGGCGGTGAAATGCGGCGCGGTAGGGTAGGACGTGTAGCGCGGCACGTTGCGTTCGGCGAGGGCGAGGGAACCGGTCATCGGATATTGCTCATGCGCTGCGTCGCCCCCAGTCGCCGTCGGCCCTGACGTGGGTGCGTTTCACCGCCGCCCAGGCGATCAGGTGCGCGCGCTGCTCGCGGTCGGCCTCGCCGGCATGCGCGCGCCAGGCCTGGTTGAACGCCGCGCGGTAGATGTCCTGGGCGTGTTCAGGCAGATGTTTGCGCACCGAAAGCGGCAGATCAGAATTCAAGCGGTAAGGCATGGGCGCTCATTATCTTTCCTGCCGGAGTCGGCCCTTCCGGAGCGGATCACACGCTAGCGTGCCACCGGCGGGCGTTCATTGCGGTAAATCAATCCGACCGGACGGCATTCTTTTGTTGTTCCGGGCCGGTGAGCGGCTTGAGTTTGGGCCCGACGATGCGGCAACATGTCCCGGGCCGGTCTGCGGCGGCCCTTGCCGCTTGCCGCAGATGTAAGGTGTGCATTACTGGAGCCGTTGATACGGTGGCCGCTCGACGCGATTCGGTGTGCCGCCGACAATGCTCCAGGCCGGAGCCGAGGAGGAAGGTAATGAACCGCAAGACCGCAGTTTTCGCCGCCGCGCTCGCGGCATTCTCCTTTGTCGGCCCGAGCGCGCATGCCGGCGAGGACCATCCCCTCGACTTTCTCAATCCCTTCGCCGGGCCGGTGAGCACCGCCGGAACCATCGCGGGCGTGGGCACCACCGCCGCCTATTTCGCCATCAACGACTGGAAGTGGAAGTGGGACGCCGCCTCGGCCGGCATCTCGCAGGCGGGCGCCATCACGCTCACCACCGTCGGCTGCGCCGCCATCGCGCCTATGATCGCGACGGTGCTGCTCGAGCGGCCGCTGACCTATCGTGAGGCCGGCAAGCTGACGGTCGGCTGCGTGATCCCGATCATCGGGCCGATCATCGTCGACAAGCTCTACGACGACAACCCGGATTGGGAAAAGGTGCATCCGGTGAAGACGCGCTACGCCAAGAAGCGCCGCCGCTAAGCGAAGGTCGACTTCCTGCGGTGCAACACTCGCTCTTTACGCTGCCCTGGAGGGAGAGGGTCGCGCGCAGCAAGGCGCGCGGGGTGGGGTGACAGCGCTACAGGAAGATTGCTGCTCCGGCGGATCGCTTCGCGATTCACCTCCTCGCAATCTGAAACGAAATTGCGCTAGCCGCGCCTGGCGATGAACAGTCCTTCGGTGAGGCGGAAGGTGAACGCCACGTCCTCCTTCTCCTGCGGATCGAGCGCCGCCTTCACCGCCGGCGTCGCCTCCTTCAGCATGGACGTGAGCAGCGCCTGCATGGTGGCGTCGTGGCGCGCCGCCCATGGCGCGAACTCCATGGTCTTGCCGATCTGTTCTTCGTGGCCGACCGCGAGGCCTGCCGCCTTCAGCGCGTCACGCCATTCGTCCATGGTCCAGGCGCGCAGATGGCTGGGGTCGCGGAAACGTTCAAACGCATTGATGTAGTCGCCGACGCTGCCCGGCGGCACCACGTTGTCGACCAGCGCAAATACCCCGCCGGGCCTGAGCACGCGGCGCACCTCGGAAATGAAGGCCGGGATCGAGTCGAAGTGATGGGGCGCGATGCGGCAGGTCACCAGATCGAAACTTTCGTCTTCGAACGGCAATGCCTCGGCCTTGGCATAGGCCGTGCGCACATTGGCAAGCCCGCGCTTTTCCGCCTCGGTCTTCACCAGGTCGAGCATTTCCTGGGTGATGTCGGTCGCCCACACGCGCGCGACATGGGGCGCGAAGGCGTAGACGACGTGGCCGCCGCCGGTGGCGACGTCGAGCACGCGCCAGTCCTGCTGCGGCGCGGTGAGGGTCACCATCCGCTCCAGGCTCTTGCCGAGCTTGTGCGGCTTGCTGGTGAGATAGGTGGCGGCGGTCTTGCCGAATTGTTCCTGGACCAGGGTCTTGTTCATAGGCGGTGCCTTCTGCGCGCTTCGTGGCGGGAGACCGGGTGCGGCTCGAACGACATCGTCATACCCGGTCTTCGCGGTGGGCGCGAGGCAGGGTCCGCGGAAAGGCGGTTCGCCGCTCAGTCTGAGTCGGTCCGCCTCCAGGAGGACTTCGGCGGCACGTCGTGTCCGGCGTCGTCGCCGCCGCTCAGATCGTCGTAGCCGTGCCGGCTTGAGTAGAACAACAGCGCCATCAGCCCGCCGCCCACCAGCAGCGAGAAGAATGCGCCGCCGATAATGGCGAGCCAGCCGATGAACGGAATATCGGAGTCGAAGCGGATCCAGGCCGCACCGGCAATATATAACGCCAGCGCCAGCAGGGCGAACAGCGGGATCACGGCCAACCAGGTGCGCATGGTGCCGATATAGGGCGGGGGCGCGCTCTTGTCACGGTGGCGGCCCGCCCTGCGGGGTAACGCGACCGCAACGCGAAAACGGCGCCCGGCCGTTCTGACCGGGCGCCGTCGTTCGCGTGCTGAACTGCGGACTTACTTCTTGTCCGCCTTGTTGTCGGATTTGTCCGGGGTCATCCCGCTGCCGGACTTGTCCGGCATCATCCTGGTGTCGGACTTGTCGCGGCCCATCGGCGTGCTGGCGTTGTCGCTGGCCTTCGAGCCGGTAGTCTCGGCCTGGCTGCCCTCGTTATAGGCGAAGGCCGGCGCCCCCTTGAGCTGCTCCTTGGTGTAGCTCACGGTGATCTTTTCGATCTTGCCGTCCTTGCGCTGGACATTGAGCGCCTGGAGCGGCAATGCCACGTTCTTCTCGCCGATGCCAAGGAAGCCCCCGACGCCAACCACCACGGCGGTAACGCGGCCGTCTTCCTCAATCAGCAGCTCGTTGACGTCGCCGATCGACTTGTCGTCCTGCCCATAGACCGAGGCACCAATCAGCTTGCTGGCGCGCCATTCGCCGGCTTCCTGGTTGTGCATGAAGCCGGCCTGCTGGGTGCCGTCTGTCGCGGTCACGCCGGCCTTGTCGGCTGTCTGACCCTGATTCGACATCGAATCGGACTTCATGTCCGTCTTCTCGGACTTCATGTCCTTCTTTATGCCCTTGTCGGGGGTTGCCTGCGTCTGCTTGCTGGTGTCCGGCGCCGGCTGCTTCTGGGCGTATGCCGGGACCGCGAGCACCGCGGCCAAAGCAGCGGCAGTCAATGTCTGTTTGAGCATCGAAAAGCCTCCTTGTTGATTTCTGGGTACGGGAAAAACGCATTCGTCATGCGGCGCACGCGAACACGCACCGCTTGAAAAGAGAACGCGGAACCTGCGTCCCGCGTTCCACAAATAATAAGTCTTTCGCGTGCGGCGCCGCGCCGCTGCGCTCAATGGAACATCTAGTCGTTGGCGGCGCGCGCCTCGCCGGCTCTCTCGACACCGGCATTCTTATCCTCGTTGGCCGGCTCACTCGGTGCCAGCGCATCCTCGGGCGCTACGCCACGGCGCATCGCCGAACGCATGGCAGAGAGTTCGCTTTGCAGGCGGGCGTTGTCCTTGCGGGCGGCCTCCAGTGCACCCTCTATTACCGCACGCTCCAGGCGCTCGCGTTGCAGGGCGCTGCCGAGATCTTCGACCCGCTTCTCGATGCCGGTGCGGATGATCTGCACGTCGGCTTCGAGCTGCGCGTTGCGCTCGGTAAGGGCGGAAATCTTTTCTTCCGCCCGCGTGACCGCGGTGTCGCGCGCCTTTATCTGTTTGGTGAGAGCGCTGTTGCGTTCGGCAAGCGCGGTGCGCGCCTGTTCCAGTTCCTTGACCTGGCGTTCGCGGGTCTCGTGCGAAGCCTCGATCTGCGCCAGCCGTTTTTCGGCGGCGTTGCGCGCGATGGTCGCCTCCACCGCCTTGCGGTCGAAGCCGCGCACTTCCTCGGTGCGGGCGAGCAGGTTCTGCCGCGCCTCGGCGAGCAGCCTTTCGGCGGTGCCCGCACGCGACGACAGCGCGTCGAGCCGCATGGTCATGGTGTTGCGTTCGGCCTGGTGCTGTTCCTTGGCCTCGTCGAGCGTGGCGGCGAGGCGGCCGCGTTCGGCATAGGCCTCCGCGAAGCTCGATTCGACCTTGCCGAGCTGGGCACGGGTGGCGGTGAGCGCGTTTTCGCTCTCCGTCAGCCGGCGGGTGAGGCGGGCGTTTTCGGTCAGCCCGTGGTCGACCGCGGTCTGCAGCGAGCGCCGGTCGTCTTCCAGCAGCACCAGCTTTTCGCGCGCGGCGGCAAGCTCTCCTTCCAGTTCGACGATGTGCTTCTCGGCGGCGTCGAGTTGCTCCTGGGCGCCGCGGCGGGCCTCGCCGAGGGAGCGCCGCTGGGCGCTTTCCTGCGCGAGCTGGCGCTCGAGCTCGGCGATCTGGGCGCGATTGGCGGAAATCTCGTTGCTCAGCTCGAGCCCGTTGCTTTCCAGGGCGCGATTGGTTTCATTCGCAAGTTCGAGATTTTCGCGCAGCCGTTCGGATTCCGCCTCAAGGGCGGTGGCCTTTCTCTCGATCTCGTAGAATTCGCCGCGCAAGGTCTCGTAGGCGGTGCGCGATTCCGCCAGCATGCCGGAGAGGCTGAGCGTCTGCGACTTTTCCTGCTCCAACGCGCGCAAGGTCGCGTTGAAGGGGTTGACCAGCTTGTCGAAGGCTTCCTTGAGTTCGTCCAGCTCGCCGATCTTGCGGCCGGCGTCGCTCAACATATTGCGCAGGGCTTCGTTCTCCTCGCCCATGCGCGAACCGACATCGGACGTGGTTTCGGCGTTGGTCGGCTGGCCGGCGGCGTTGGCGCGGTTAGCGGTCGCGGGCGGCATCGGCGCGTTGGCGCCAATCTCGACCTTGCGGCCGAACAACTCTGTCAACTTAGCCATGCCAACGCCTCCGACCACGCCTGCCACAAAAGCGGTATTAGGTTATTATAAACCATTGCGGATTGAAACCGTGACGGCGGTGCTCGCTGGCTATATGCAATAACCGGCCGCCAGCATGGTTAATGGCCAACGCGCGTGCAACGGCCACCGCGCCTTCCCTCCCCTGGAACCCGTTATGACCCTCGAAACCGCCGGCACGTCCGCGAAAGGCGACCCTGCCTACAGCTTCCGGCCGGCGCTGCTCGGTGCGCCCTCGACCTTCACGCTGACCGAAGGCGGCATGGAATGGTCGGTCGGCAGCCGCACGGGCCGCGTGCGTTACCGCGACGTGCGGCGGCTGCGCCTGTCGTTCAAACCGGGGAGCATGCAGGCCTATCGCTTCCTGATCGAAATCTGGGCGGAGGGCGCGCCCAAACTGGATATCGCGTCGTCGTCCTGGAAGAGCATGGTGGAGCAGGAGCGGCGTGACGCTCCCTACGCCGCCTTCGTCGCCGAACTGCACGCGCGTGTCGCCCGCGCCGGTTCGCCGGGGCTGGTGCGTTACGATCGCGGCGCCAATCCGTTCCTCTATTGGCCGGGTCTTGTGCTCTACTCCGTGCTCGCGCTCGGGCTGGTGGGGACGCTTGTGCGGGCGTTGCAGCTGGACACGTATGGCGTCGCCGTCTTCATCGGTGGTTTTAGCGCGCTCTTCCTGTGGCAGGGCGGTAATTTCTTTCGCCGCAACCGTCCCGGCGTGTACCGACCTGACGCCTTGCCGCGCGAGCTGATGCCACGCGTGTGATCACGAAAGGCGCGCGCTGGCATTCGAGAAATATTCTCGCCAGGTCATGCGCGTGGAAAAAAATCAAACACGATTCCGGCAAGCGTAGAACGTCCATTCGCAATTGCGGCGCGGGCGCGGCAAGTTCGGGGCTTCACAGACTTATTCCGTCACGCGTCAATGCCGTTGTCGTGAAGGATACGCGCGCGGTTGTGACTTCAATGTGGATTGCAGGTGATCGACCGGCAGACCGATATTCGCATCAACAAGAGATCGTTCTTGTTGCCACGAATGGAGTTCGAATCATGAAGACCATCACCATGCTCACCGCCGCCGCCGCGCTTGCCGTTGCCGTTTCCGCGCCCGCCTTCGCGAAGGACAGCATGAAGCACGTGCGCGACACCCGCACCGTGATTTAGACGGGCGTCGGCACCCAGGCGCAAGCCTATATGGCCCCGGCGCAGCGCGCTCATGACCCGGCCGCGTTCGCCAGCGAGTACTAATCAGGTACTGATCGCGTCGCTCCCCGACGGCGTTGATCGCGAGGGGGAAGCCGCCCGTCACGGGCGGCTTCCTTCATTTTCGTCTACGACTCGCGCACTACCAGCACCGAGCAGGGCGCGTAGCGCACGATGTGTCCGGCGTTGGAGCCGAGGAAATAGGTGCGCATGGCGGGCCTGTGCGAGCTCATCACGATGAGGTCGGCGCCGATCGCTTTCGCTTCTTCCAGCACCTCGTGATAGATGCCGCCCTGACGCACCGTATGCGAGATTTGTGCGGCCTCGAGTTCCGAACTGCGCGCGATTTCCGCCAGCGCGACGTCCGCCGCCTTGCGCTGCTCTTCCTCGAAGTCCGGCGGCACGTATTCCACCAGCATGCCCGAAGTCAGCGGCACCACGTGCACCAGCCTTATCGTGCCGCCGTCGGTGCCCGCCATACCAACCGCCGCCGAGACCGCCGGCCTGGCGAGTTCCGGATCGGCAATATCGACCGGGACCAGGATCTTTTTGTACATGCCGTCATTCCCCCCATCGTGTGATACGGGGACGCTATCATGACACGGGCGGGCAGCATCGCGAAGCCGCTCAGTTGGCGGCGGCTTCCAGCGATTTCGGGCTGACGAAGCGTTCAAGCCGCCCCGACTGCGGATGCAGCTTGTTCCAGTCGTCGAAGGCGAAGTCGATAATCACGAGTCCCGAGGTCGGCAGCTTCTCGCGCAGTCTCTCGCGCGCCCCCACGTCGCCCGTGGCGATCAGCATGAGCGCAAGCTCGTGCAGGCCGGGGTTGTGGGCGATGACCATCAGCGTGTGCGCCCTGGCCGGCACGTCCTTGATCGCGGCGAGGATGGTGTGCGGCGTGGCGTCGTAGAGCTTTTCAACCGAGGTCGCCGCGGGCGCCGGCCTGAAGGCACCTTCGGCCGCCTTCCAGGTCTGCTGGGTGCGCACGGCGGTCGAAACCAGCACGCGGTCCGGCACCAGGGCGTGCGCGGCCATATAGGCACCGATCCTGGCGGCATCCCGGCGGCCGCGGTCGATGAGCCCGCGATCGCGGTCCGGCGCCCCGGGAATGGAGCGTTCGGCCTTGGCGTGACGAAACAGGAGCAGACGGCGCATGGGCTGGTGTACCGGTTCCGACGTTTGTATCCTGCTTCTCTGCGCTTTGGATTTGACGTTCCGCGAAAGAACGTGCCGCGAATCGTTGCGGAACGTCAAATCCGCCACACCAGTGATCTTGCTATCGAATACGGATTCGCAAACGGGTATGGGGATGAGGGGAATCGCTTTCGATTCCGGCTGAGTCTAGCATGCGCAGCCCCAATAACCGGCGGCGCCGCATTGACGCAAGGGCGCCTTCGCGAGATCAGGTCGGGATGTTGAAAACCGGGATTCGATGAGCAGGCACGAGACCACCGCGGATACCTGGTACGAGGCGACGCAGGTGGCGGCCCCCGAGCGTCCCCAGCTCAATTTCGATTTCGACGTCGATGTCTGCGTCGTCGGCGCCGGGCTCGCGGGCCTGACGGTCGCGCGCGAGGTGGCAAAGCGCGGCTGGTCGGTGGCGGTGCTGGAGACGAACCGCGTCGGCTGGGCCGCCTCCGGCCGCAACACCGGTTTCGTGCTGCCCGGCTTCCAGCAGGACGCCGACGGCATGCTCGAGCGCATCGGGCTTGATCACACCAAGGAGCTGTGGGCGTTGGCCGAGCAGGGTCTTGCCTATGTTCGGCGCACCATCGCCGAAACCGGTATGCCGGACGTCAATCCGGTCGATGGCTGGCTGCACGTCTCCAAGACCGATGACAGCGACAGGGCAAGCCGCGCCTATGTCGAGCGATTGCGCTGGATCGGCGGTGAGGTCGAAGCCTGGCCGACCGAACGGGTGCGCAGCGTTTTGCCAAACCCGCGCTATTTCAGCGCCGTGCATTACCCGACCGCGTTCCACATCCATCCGCTCAATTATGCGCTGGGACTTGCCGCCGCAGCCGAAGCCGCCGGTGCGCGCATTTACGAGCATACGCCGGCGGTTTCCATAGACCCCAGCGGCGTGCGCAAGCGCATCATCACGCCGCACGCGCGGGTGCGCGCGCCGCACGTGGTGCTTGCGGGAAATGTATATCTCGGCGCATTGCTGCCGCAGCTGGCGGCGACGCTGATCCCGGTGAACACCTTCGTCATGGTCACCGAGCCGATCGGCCCGCGGTTGTCTGAGGTGATCCGCTATCGCGGTGCGGTCAGCGACACCAACCGCGCCGATAATCACTACCGCATCGTTGGTGACAGGGAGAGCGGCGAGCGGCTGCAATGGTCGGGCCGCATGCGGGTGTGGGAAGCGGATCCGCGCAAGTTCGCGCACGCCTTGCAGGGCGATATCCGTCGCGCCTTTCCAGGACTCGGCCCGGTCGAAATCGCGCATCTGTGGCGCGGCACGCTCGGCCGTTCGGTGCACCGTATGCCGCAGATCGGCGAGCTCGAGCCCGGTCAATGGGTGGCGAGCGGTTTTGGCGGCCACGGTCTCAACACCACCGCCATGGCGGGCGAGCTGATTGCGCGCGGCATTGTCGACAAGGATGACACCTGGCGGCTGTTTGCGCCCTACGAACTGGTCTGGGCCGGCGGTGTTGCGGGCCGCGCGCTGGCGCAAACGCTCTACTGGTCGCGCAGCACCGGCGACACGGTCGCGCAGGCGATGGCGCGACGGCGCGCGCGCGCGCGTCAGCGCAAGGCGGCGCGCCAGGCCGCACGGACGCAGGCGGCGGAGTAGGGCGCCGACGCGCGAAACGCGGGTTTACCGGCCTTCGCGCCTCGTCATGAATGCCAGCGGCTCGAACGCACAGGGCGCTGCTTGTCAGCGCCCGTCGCGTCTCGCCATAAATGCGAGACGCTCAAACAAATGCACGTCCTGCTCGTTCTTCAGGAGCGCGCCATGCAAGGGCGGGATCAGCTTCTTGGGATCGCGCTCGCGCAACAGCTCCGGGCCGATGTCTTCCACCATCAGCAGCTTGAGCCAGTCGAGCAGTTCCGACGTCGACGGCTTTTTCTTCATGCCGGGCACGTCGCGTATTTCATAGAACAACCGCAGCGCTTCGCTCACCAGCCGCTGCTTGATACCGGGGAAGTGCACCTCGATGATCGCGTGCATGGTATCGGTGTCGGGAAAGCGGATGTAGTGGAAGAAGCAGCGGCGCAGGAACGCGTCCGGCAGTTCCTTCTCGTTGTTGGAGGTGATCACCACGATCGGCCGCTGCCGCGCCTTCACGGTCTCGCCGGTCTCGTAGACGAAGAACTCCATGCGGTCGAGTTCCTGCAGCAGGTCGTTGGGAAACTCGATATCGGCCTTGTCGATCTCGTCGATGAGCAGCACCGGGCGTTCCTCGGCGACGAAGGAGTCCCACAGCTTGCCGCGCTTGATGTAGTTGCGGATGTCCTTCACCCGCTCGTCGCCGAGCTGGCTGTCGCGCAGGCGCGAGACTGCGTCGTATTCGTAGAGGCCCTGCTGCGCCCTGGTGGTCGATTTGACGTGCCACTCGATCAGCGGCGCTTGAACCGCTTTCGCGATTTCCAGCGCCAGCACGGTCTTGCCGGTTCCAGGCTCGCCCTTGACCAGGAGGGGCCGCTCCAGGGTTATCGCCGCGTTAACGGCCACCTTGAGGTCGTCGGTCGCCACATAGCCTTTAGTGCCTTCAAAACGCATGGAATTCCTCATGTTTTCGAGGCCGACACTAAGGAGCGGGGCGGTCCGGGGCAAGCCGAACGGGCGGGCAGGGCTTGCGCCCTAAGCCTCTCGGCAACGTGAAGGCAGGGTGATGGCAACGTGAATTCCGTTCGCGCCCAAAGGGTATATGTCAGGGCCGACATCAAACGGAGGAATTCGACCATGCGACGCCTGCTGCTCAGCTTCTTTCTCGCGCTGGCGACGGTTGCTACGGCAGCCGCGCAGGGCGCGACGTCGCAAAAGCCGGCGCGGGCGGTGGCGACCTTCGCCGGCGGTTGCTTCTGGTGTGTGGAAAGCGACTTCGATCACGTCAAGGGCGTGATCTCGACCACATCCGGCTATACCGGCGGCAAGGTGGCCAATCCGACGTATCACCAGGTTTCGGCCGGCGGCACCGGGCATGCCGAGGCCGTCGAGATCGTCTACGATCCCAACGTGGTCAGCTACAGCCAGTTGCTGAACCATTTCTGGCACACGGTCGATCCGACGGTGAAGGACCGCCAGTTCTGTGACGTCGGCAACCAGTATCGCACCGCCATCTTCGTGCATAACCCCGCGGAGCGAAAGCTGGCGGAAGAGTCGAAAAAGAAAGTTGCGGCCCAGCTCGGCACGCGCATTTACACCGAAATCGCCGATGCCGGCCCGTTCTACAAGGCCGAGGACTATCACCAGGACTTCTACACAAAGCAGCCGCTCAAGTACAAGTTCTACCGTTGGAACTGTGGGCGCGACCAGCGGATCAAGGCCATCTGGGGCCGCGTGGAAAAGGGAGAAGGCTGATATGATGAACAGGCGTTCCCTCTTGACGGGCGGCGTGGCGCTTGCTGCGCTTGCCGTTGCCAGCAAATCCGGCGAGACCAAACCGATGAACACCACCGACCAGGCTATCGACTGGACCAAGCTCTCCGACGCCGAGTGGCGCAAGCGGCTCACGCCGCAGCAATATTACGTCTTGCGCGACCACGGCACCGAGCGCGCCGGCACCAGTCCGCTCAATCACGAGAAGCGCGAGGGTATCTTTGCCTGCGCGGGCTGCGACCTGCCGCTGTTCCCGTCGAAGACCAAATTCGAGAGCGGCACCGGCTGGCCGAGCTTCTACGAGCCGCTGCCAAATGCGGTCGGGACGAAATCCGACCGATCGTTCTTCATGACGCGCACCGAGGTGCACTGCAGCCGCTGTCTCGGCCATCTCGGCCACGTGTTCGAGGACGGTCCGCCGCCCACCGGTCTGCGCTATTGCATGAACGGCGTGGCGCTGAAGTTCGAACCGGCTAAGGCGTCGTCCTCGAGTTGATCGCGGGGCGCGCCGCCGGCGCGCGGTGCCCGGCAAAATCTGCCGGCCGGCGGCAGAAACAACCCGAAGAGGCGGCCCGCACGGGCCGCCTATTTGTTTTATGTCATTGATATTAATGTATTTTTTTAATGGCATGCCGCTTGCGAAAGCCTCGCCGAAGAAGTGTGCCTGCTGCCCGTCATCCGGATGAGCGCCGCGCACTTAAACGGTGGAGAACAGTTATGGGTGTTTTCGGTGCGCTCACTACCGCAGTCGCTGGTCTGCAAAGCCAGTCCTATGCGCTACAGAACATCTCCGGGAATATCGCGAACTCGCAGACGATCGCCTACAAGTCGATCGATACCAGCTTCATCAACATGATTCCCGACGCGCCACCGACACAGCAAACGGCAGGTGGAGTCAGTGCCCAGTCGCGGCCGACCAACGGCGTGCAAGGCTCGGTACAGAACGCCGAGGTCGGTACCTATATGGCCGTCAGCGGTGACGGATTCTTTGCCGTCAAGACGCCGACCGGCAGTTCGGGCACCACGCTCCAGTTTTCCGGCACCGACCTCTATACCCGCCGCGGCGACTTCTCGCTCGACCAGAATGGCTATCTGGTGAACGGCTCGGGCTACTACCTCGAAGGCATTCCGGTTGATCCGACCACCGGCAATCCGATCGGCAGTGCGCTGGCGCCGCTGCAACTCGGCAGTTCGTTCCTGGCGGCGACAGCGACTACCACGATCACATATGGCGCCAACCTGCCGAAATATCCCAAGACCACCAACGCCGACACCACCGTCGCGGGTTCGGAATTGCTCAATCCGGCGGACTTCGGTACCGACCCGACCATTGCCGGTACCGGCACGGTGGTCGGCAGTGACGTTACGACCTTCCTGAATGAATCGCTCGACGGCGGCGCAGTCACCGCCTACGACGCCTCTGGCCAGGCCGCCAACGTACAATTCCGCTGGGCCCAAATCAACTCCGTGCTCAATGGCGGCACCGACACCTGGGAGCTCTTCTACCAGACCGATTCAACCGCCTCCGGCGCGACTGTCGGCTGGACCAACGTCGGCCAGACCTTCCAGTTCAATGCATCCGGGGCACTCACCACGCCGGCCGGCAGCACCGTTGCGATGGCGGGTGTCACCGTCGATGGCATCTCGCTCGGCGCCCTGACGCTGTCGCTCAACGGCCTGACCCAATACGCGGATTCCAGCGGCGCCGTCACCGTCAACACGCTGCAGCAGGACGGTTATCCGGCCGGTCAGCTGCAGACGATTTCGGTCACCAAGGACGGGCGCATCGCGGGCACATTCACCAACGGCAAGACCGTCGATCTGGCGGAAGTGCCTCTGTATCATTTTGCCAGTCCGAACAATCTGAAACAGCTCGACGGCGGTGCGTATGAGGCGACCGGCAATTCCGGCACGCCGCTGGCGGGCGCGAGCGGCAAGATCGTCGGCAGTTCGCTCGAAGGCTCCAACGCCGACATCGCCGACCAGTTCACCAAGCTGATCGTGACCCAGCAGGCCTATTCGGCCAACACCAAGGTGGTCACGACCGCCCAACAGATGTCGCAGGAAATGCTCAATATGCTGCGATAGCCGTCGCGGACGGTCGCAGGCACCATGAAGTCTTAGCGCATGAGTCTCACCGAGGCACTTTCCTCAGCCTTGAGCGGATTGAACGCCGCGCAGACCGGTCTCTCGCTGGTTGCGGGCAACGTCGCCAATGCGCAGACGCCGGGCTATGTGCGCAAGACCGCGACCCTGGTCGCCAACACGACCGGGACCACCGGCGCCTACGTGCAGATCAGCGCCATCAACCGCGTGCTCGACCAGTTCGTGCAGGCCCAGGTGCGCACCGAGGCATCCGGCGCCGCCTACGCGACCCTGCGGTCCAACATGTACGATCAGCTGCAAAGCATCTACGGCTCGCCGAATTCTGCCAGCACGCTCGAAAACGCATTCAACAAGTTTACCGATGCGCTGCAGGCGCTGACGACGAGCCCCGGCGACCGGCCGACCCAGATCGCGGTGACCACCGCCGCCCAGGGGCTGACGCAGACGCTGCAATCAGATGACGGCCAGCATCCAGACCCTGCGCAGCCAGGCGGAACTCGGACTGTCGGACGACGTGACGCAGGCCAACGACTGCCTGCAGCAGATCGCGGCGCTCAACCAGCAACTGGGGCGCTCCTCGGCGGATGAACTCGGCGACCGCAGGAACTCGAGGACCAGCGCGACGCCTATATCGACAAGCTGTCGAGACTGATGGACATCCGCGTGATCAAGGGCGACAACCGTCAGGTCACGGTCTTCACCACGTCCGGCGTGCAGCTCGTCGGCACCCAGGCGTCTACCTTGTCGTTTGATCCGCACCCCACGGTCACCGCGGAATCGAAATGGAGCGCCACCGCTGCGGATCGCTCTCTCGGCACCATCACGCTGACCTCGGTGAGCGGCACCGTCACCGACCTCGTTGCCACGGGCGCCATCCGTTCCGGCGAGATAGCCGGCTACCTCGACATGCGCGACAACGTGCTGGTTGAGGCGCAGGCACAGATCGACCAGTTTGCGGGGGCCATGTCGAGCGCGCTGTCCGACACGACGACCGCCGGCACGGCGGCCACTGCCGGCCTTCAGACCGGCTTCGACGTCGATATCGGAAGCCTGCAGGACGGCAATTCCATCAGCCTCACCTACACGGACACCACGGGCCCCACCCAGTACCAGGTGACGTTCGTGCGGGTCAACGACACCTCGGCGTTGCCGTTGTCGAACACCGCCACCGTCGACCCCAACGACACCGTGGTCGGCCTTGATTTTTCCGGCGGCATGGCCTCGGTGGTCACCCAGATCACGGCGGCGCTGGCCGGCAGTAACCTCACCGTTTCGAATCCGGCCGGTACCACGCTGCGCATCATCGACGACGGCGGCCCCAATCTGGCGGACGTCGATGCGCTGTCGACCACGACCACCGCCACCGCCACAACCGGTTCGGTGGCGCTGCCCTTCTTTCTCGACAACACCACGCCGTACAGCGGCGCCATCACCTCGACGTCGGTGCAGAGCGTGGGCCTCGCCGGCCGCATTACCCTCAACCAGGCGCTGGTCAACGATCCAACCCTGCTGGTGGGTTATACCAGCGGTGTCGAGACCAACGATGCCACGCGGGCAACTTTCATTTACGATCAGCTGGTCGGCACCGCGCACGACTACGCGCCGTCATCCGGTATTGGCACTGCGGCGGTGCCCTACAACGGCACGCTTGGCACTTTCCTGCGCCAGTTCGTCAGCCAGCAGGGCGAGGCCGCCAACAACGCCAACAATCTCAAGCAGGGCCAGGATGTGGTGCTCAATTCGCTGCAACAGCGGTTCGAGGAGAGTGCGGGCGTCAACATCGACCGGGAGATGGGCGACCTGCTCAGCCTGCAGAACGCCTATGCGGCCAACGCGCGGGTCATGAGCAGCATCCGGGACATGTTGACCGAATTGATGCGGATTGTGGGGTAACATGACGATCAGTTCCGTCGGATCGACATCGAACCAGATTGCGCAGCAGCTGCTCAATATGCGCGCGCAGTTCGAGGATCTGCAGCGCCAGCTCAGCACCGGGCAGAAATCGGACACCTATGCGGGTCTCGGACTCGACCGCGGCCTGACCGTGAGCCTGAACGCGCAGGCGTCGGCGCTCGACGGTTTCAACGCCACCATCGATACCGTAATGACCCGCCTGAATGTGGTTCAGAGCACGCTCGGCGCCATGGGCGACGTGGCCAGTTCCATGCGCGCGTCGATGATTCAGGGAACCGGCAGCGTCGGCAGCACCAATACCACGCAGGTGAACGCGCAGTCCTGGTTGCAGCAAATGATCGCCCT
This sequence comes from uncultured Pseudomonadota bacterium, assembly GCA_963773715.1. Lineage (GTDB taxonomy): Bacteria > Pseudomonadota > Alphaproteobacteria > Rhizobiales > Xanthobacteraceae > Pseudolabrys. The sequence continues at coordinate 96,161 of CAVZCM010000006.1, forward strand.
GCTCAATACCCAGGCCGGCGACCGCTACATGTTTTCCGGACGCGCCACCGATCAGGCGGCGACCGCGAGCTACGACCAGATTATCAATGGCGACGGCGCCCGCGCCGGTCTGACGCAGATCATTTCCGAGCGCGGCCAGGCCGACCTCGGCGCCAGCGGCCTCGGTCGCCTGCTGGTTACCACGCCCGTGGCAACCACGGTTCAGGTCGACGAAGACGCCGTCTCGCCCTTCGGCTTCAAGCTCAACGCGCTGACATCGAACCTCACCAACACCACCGTCAGCGCGCCCGCCGGTTCGCCCGCCTCGGAGTCGGTGAGCTTCACCGGCCTGCCGGCCAATGGTGAAACCATCATCTTCACCTTCGATCTGCCCGATGGCACGACCACCAATCTGACGCTGACGGCGACGACGGTATCGCCGCCCGACACCAATCAGTTCACCATCGGCGCCACCGCGGCCGCGACGACGACCAATCTGCAGACCGCGCTCACCACGGCGCTGGCTACACTTGCCAATACGGACCTGAAAGCGGCATCGGCGGTGCAGGCGTCGAGCGAGTTCTTCGACGCCGACACAACCAATCCGCCGCTCCGGGTCAACGGTCCGCCGTTCGACAGCGCGACCACTCAGGTTGCCGGTACGGCCGCCAATTCGGTGATCTGGTACACCGGCGAAGTCAGCGCCACATCGGAACGCAGCTCGGCCACCGCGCGCATCGACCAGACGCTGGTCGTGAGTTACGGCACGCGCGCCAACGAGACTGGTATCCGCAATCTGGTGCAGAGCGTGGCGACGCGCGCGGCGCTGACCGTCTCGCCGAGCGACCCGAACTACGCCAATCTCGTCGCGGCGCTCGACAGCCGGCTGACCGGCAACATCAATGGCTCCGGCGGCGTCCAGACCGTGAACGATATCGCGGCGGATCTCGCCGGTGTGCAGACGTCGTTTCAGTCCGTAAAGGCCAGCCACAAGCAGACCAGCGCCACGCTGGGCGCGTTCCTGCAGCAGATTCAAGGGGTTTCCAACGAGGAAGTCGGCACCAGGCTGCTGGCCTTGCAGACCCGCATGCAGGCCTCGATGCAGACCACCTCCCTTCTGTACCAGATCAGCCTCGTCAACTACCTCTAGGACGCGATCCGCGTACCGCGCAAAAGAAAGCCGCGGCCCCGGGGCCGCGGCATGAACCATTGCGCGCGGGGCTGCCGGGGTCAGCCGCCGCGGGTGCGTAATCCTGCCGCCAGTTCGCGATTGATGCTGATCAGCGACACCAGGTTGTCCGGCTTGGGGTCGATCAGCACCGCCATGGTCTGCTTGAAGACGAACAGGCCGAGGTTGGCGATGTTCTGCCGGACGTTGGCGGGCAGCGGATTGTCCGTGCTGGTTGCCGACGTCACGAAGATCGACCATAGACGCCGGTTGTTGACCAGCGCCGCGTCAAGGTCGGCGCGCTTGCTGTCCCAGGAGTTCCCGCACCGCTTGCAGCCGCGCTGCTGCTTCGAGCAGCAGGTCGGCTTCCAGCTCACGCGGATTTCCGGTCTTTTTCGCGATCGAGCTGTAGGCTTGCGCCGCGTTTTGCATGATCGAGCAGCTCCCTTTCGTAGTCGATCAGTTTCCTGGCGCTCTTGAGCGCCTTGTACATGTCGCCGGCCATGATGTGGTCGCTCACGGCCTCGATGAAGGGCCAGGCGCTCGGAGCAGCCTGCACAAGGTCGCGCATGAGCGCGAAATAGTTCTCATGATACACGCGCGGATCGCGCGAGGTGTACATGAACTGGACCGTGAGATAGATGCGCTTGGCGGGCGTGTCGGCCTGATCCGGCGTCATGATGTCTTTTTCGCGCAGGATCGGCGCCTGACCCTCCACCAGCAGCCGCGTGCGCTGGTCGCCGTTGGTGACCACGCATTCGCCTATGATCAGGCGCTCGCCGGGTTTGAGTTCGACTTTGAGGCCCATTCGTCGCCGTTCCTTGCGGCCGTCTGACCGGCGTGATTCTCGATCTGTCCCGTCGCCGGTCGCCGCGTCGGTTACTGGAACAGCCGCAGCACGTTCTGGTCGGCTTGGGCTGCCAGCGAGAGGGCCGTACTCGAAAGCTGCTGCCGGGTCTGCAAGGCCAGCAGGTTTGCGCCCTCTTCGTTGCTGTCGGCCAGGGTCAGTCCGTCGGCCCCGGTGTTCAGCGTATTGATCATGGCTTTGGTAAATTCCTGCCTAACCTGGACGGTCTGCAGATTGGAACTCAGGGCCTGCGCCTGCGAGCGGACGGTCGCGAGCGCATTCGACAGCTGGGTGGCCGAGACGTTGATGTTGGCGATCGATCCCCAGTTGTTCACCGCCGCGTTGACTGACAGCGCGCCGTTGGCGGTGTCGGTCACGCCGCTGATGGTGACGGTCGAGGTATTGGTTTCGTTCAGCTTGACGGTGAGGTTGTCGCCGTTGAGCAGGTTGATTCCGTTGAGCCCGGCGTCGGCGGCAAGCTGATCGATCTGGGAAAGCAGCGCCGTGAACTGGGTCGACAGGCCCTGGCGCACCGTGGTGTCGGTGCTTTGCTGCGCCTGGACGGCCAGCGACTGCGCCGACTGGATCAGCTTGGTGATCGCCGTCAGGCCGTTGTTGGCGGCCTGGATGGTGTTGATTGCCGTCGACATGTTGTCGAGCAACGAATTCAGGTCGTTGGCCCGGGCGGTAAGACTCTGCGCGGTGAAGTAGTTGACCGGGTTGTCGAGCGCCGAATTGACCCGCTTGCCTGTGGCCAACCTGTTCTGGGTGCGCGTGATCAGGTCGGAGGTCTGCTGCAATTGCAGCAGGTTCTCACGCACGCCGCTGGAAAGGACAATGTCGCTCATGGCAATCCCCGTCTTGGTCGGGCCACTCGGCTGGTGGCTCGATCGTTCGTTTCGCGAACGTAAATTGTTATGGTTAACCCATCCTTACCGGCGGGTTCAGGAAGGGTTAACCATACGGGGGAAAGACAAAAAAAACGGCGGCCCGAAGGCCGCCGTTTCGCTTCGTGTGGTCGACTGGATTAGCCGAAGAGCCGCAGCACGTTCTGGTCGGCCTGCGAGGCGAGCGACAGAGCGGTGGTCGAGAGCTGCTGACGGGTCTGCAGGGCCAGCAGGTTCGCACCTTCTTCGTTGGAGTCCGCCAACGTGAGGGCGTCCGAACCGGCCTGCAGGGTGTTGATCGTCGCCTTGGTGAAGTCCTGGCGGACCTGCACGGTCGACAAGCTCGAGCCCAGGGCCTGCGACTGCGAACGCAGGGTGGTCAGCGCGGCGGTCAGATCGGTCGAGGCCGCGGTGATGTTGGCAGTGGAGGCCCAGTTGCCGGCCGCGACGTCGATGCTCAGCGCCGCGTTGGCGACCGTCGTGCTGGTGTAGTTCACGCCGTTGACGGTGACGCTCGACTGGGCCGTGCCCGACTTCTCGTTCAGGATAACGGTGAGGTTATCGCCGCCGAGCAGGTTGATGCCGTTGAAGCCGGAGTCGCTGGCCAGCTGACCGATCTGCGTGAGCAGGGAGGTGAACTGGGTCGACAGGCTCTTGCGCACCGTGGTGTCGGTGGTCTGCTGCGCCTGGGTGACCAGGGACTGGGCGGACTGCACCAGCTTGGTGATCGACGTAATACCGTTGTTGGCGGCCTGGATCGTGTTGATGGCCGACGACATCGAGTCCAACAGCTTGCTCAGGTCGCTGGAGCGGTTGTCCAGCGACTGGGCGGTGAAGAAGTTGAGCGGATTGTCGAGAGCCGAGTTGACCCGCCGGCCGGTCGCCAGCTTGGTCTGGGTGCTGGTGATCAGGTCCGAAGTCTGCTGCAGCTGCAGCAGGTTGGCCCGAACGCCGGCCGAGAGGATGATCGCTGACATTACAAGGTACCTTTCTGGTGATTTTGCCTACTGGCAACGCTTCGCTTGATCTCGAGGATCGGCACCGTCATCGCACGAAGCCCGCAAATGGCCCGTAAAAAAACATGGTTAACAGGTTGTGACTTTCTCACCGTGACCATTGGTGTTTTAGACAAGGTTGAATTGATCACGGTCACGATGACATTGCGCCGCGCGCGTGAAAGCGCCTGCGTCGTGCCGGTAAGGAACAGGTAAGGTTGGAATTTGTTAACGGCGCTGCCGCATATTCGCGGCAGTTGGGTGCGGGACCATGACCGGTATAAGTGCGTCGACGGCGGCCTATTACAATTCGCTGTCCCTGGGCCAGCCGGGTTGGCTGGCGGGCGCCATAAGCTCGATCAAGGCGTCGCAGAACCCGGCCGGCATCATGGGCGCGCTGGCCAACTCGGGCAATGCGGGCAGCCTCAGTTCCTTTCTCTCGAGCAGCAAGAGTTTTTCCGCCAATATCGCGACCATCGCGCAGACGAATGTCAGCAACTACGGCGCCTACTACGCCCAGCTCGCAAGCGCGAACAACAAGCGGCGGGCCGACGACCTGGTGAGGAAGACCCTTCAGGCGCTGCAGGAGTCGCAGCAGAAGGTGAAACCGAAAAATACACTGCCGTCCTTCATGTATCTCGGCGACGGCACGTCGCTCGACACCGACAAGGGCATCCTGACCCGCAAGGACGGCACCCAGATCGACATCAAGACCGGCCTCGAGATCATCGATCCGACGAACATCATCCAGATGGCCAACGGCTCCTATCTCAACACCCAGACCAATATTCTGACCCTGAGCGACGGCACCAAAATCGACACGGTCACCGGCCTGAAGGTCGACACCTCGGTCTGAGGCGAGGGTGGCGCCGCAGCTTCCGGTGCGGGCGTGACAACCGGACTACCGGTTACGCGTTCGTCCGCGCGGAAGCGGGGACCCGAACTGTGGCGCGCAGGAAGCCAACGGGTCCGGCCCGGAGTGGCCGGGCCGATGGCAGGCTCCGCGAAATGCGGAAGCGACGTTGCGATCCTGACAGACAGTTCCGGCGCTCGCGCTGCGCTTGACCCGGGCTACTTGCTAGCCGCTTGCCCGCCGGTCGTCGATGCTGTCGGCAATTTCCTCGCAGGCTTCAGCCAGCTCGAGGTATTCCTGCTTCAGGACCGGATCGGCGGCCGCTTCCGCGAGCTTTTTGTAGCGCGCGGCTTCCTCGCGATAGAAGTCGGAATTGTGATTGCGCATGCGACGAGTCCCCGGCTGTTGCGCATAAATCAATTCTAGCAAGGAGCCCGGACGGCGCGAAGCGAAAAGACGGATTTCAGAGGACAGCGCCCGGCATCGGGGAGGGAAAGATCGCGTGTGCAACCCCGGCAAGCCGGGGCATTTGCATCGGTCAGCTTGCGCTGAAGTGGTCGCCGCACCTTAAGATCGTCAGCGCGAGGATCTGTGCGCGCGGGACGATCGATGCAAGCTCGAGGAATTCATCCGGGCTGTGCGCGCGCCCGCCGATCGGGCCCACGGCGCACAGCGTCGGCGCGCCGGCGCCGGCGGCGAACCCGGCGTCGGAGCAGCCGCCGGTGAACAGGCCGGTGATCGCGTGGCCGAGCGCGGCGCCGCACGCCGCGTAGAGGTCGAACAGGCGCTTTCCGTCGCCGGTCTGCACCAGCGGCAGGAATTCGGCGTAGATCTCGAAGCGCGCGCTGGTGCCGGGTACGGTGGCGTTCGCCATGATGCGCTCGACCTGTTTCAGGGTGGCGTCGCGGTCGGCGGGGTCGATATAACGCAGATCCATCTCGCCGTGCGCGGCCGGCGCCACCGTGTTGATCGTCTGTCCGCCGCCCACGATGCCGACATTCACGGTCACGCCCTTTGCCAGGTCGGTCAGCGCCTGCAGCGCCACGATCTTGTGCGCCATCTCGTTGATGGCGCTGGCGCCCTGTTCGAAATTGGCGCCGGCGTGCGCGGCCTTGCCGGTGATCTCGAAGCGGATGAAGACGCACGCCTTGCGCCCGGTGACCACCGCGTCCTCCGGCCGGCCCGGCTCCGCGTTGAGCACCAGGCGCGCGCGCCGCGCCTCCGCCTCGATGAGGGCGCGCGAGGAGGGGGACCCGATCTCCTCGTCGCCGGTATAGAGCGCGACCAGCGGCGCCGGCGCGCCGCCGAACTTTTGAAGCGCGGCTGCCACGAACGAATTCATCACCAGGCCGGCCTTCATGTCGGCGACGCCCGGACCATAGGCGCGGCTGTCTGCGACTGTGAAAGGCCGGCGCTGCGCCTCGCCGTCCGGGAACACGGTGTCGCGGTGGCCCATGAGAAGGATTGTCGGGCCATCGGCCGCTCCGACCGCAGCGCGGATGGCGTTGCCGAAGCGTTCGTTCGGCACGACGTCGAAGCGCACCCCGTGCGCTTCCAGAAAGCCGCCGATCGCCGCGCCCACCTTGTCGACGCCGGCCTTGTTGTGCGAGCCGCTGTCGATGTCGACCAGTTGCCTGAGCAGCGCCTGCATGGCCTCGCCCTGGCCGGCGAGCCAGTCCAGCACCTTGCGCTCGTGCGCGGACAAAACGCCCGTGTTCATGTTGTCGCCTCCGCCATGCGGCTTTGGGCTTCGCGGGCGGCGTCCTCCATCGTCATGAAGGTCGCACCGCGTTGGCGCAGCTCGTCGACCAGGCCTTCCAGCGCCAGCATGCGGTAGCCGCGCCCGATGACGTAAGGATGCATGGTGTAGGTCAGGACGCCCCAGTCGGTGGTCTTCTGCATGTAGGTGAACTCGTCGAGCCAGTTCTGCATGACGGCGCGCGCCGGCTGCAGGCTGGCGAGAATGGTCTCCGGCTGGCGCAGGAATTCGAAATGGGGAAAGTCGTCGAGCGACCAGCTGATCGGCATCTCTATGAGCGCCGTTTCCTCGCCGAACCTGAACGTCTCGCCGAGCGTCGCCACGTCGCCGCGCCGCGCGCGATAGGGGAAATAGTCGTCGCCCATCAGGCTGGAGTTGTAGAGGAAGCCGTGCTTCAGCAGCAGGTCGATGGTGTCAGCGCTCAGGTCCCACGATGGCGAGCGGTAGCCGCGCGCCTTGCGGCCGGAGAGGCGCGCGATCGCCTCGTTGGCGCGTACCAGGTCGGCTTCTTCCTCCGCGCGGGTCTGCGCCGCGGGCGGAATATGCGCCCAGCTGTGGTGGCCGATCTCGTGCCCGGCCTCGACCACTGCGGCGGCTTCGCGCGGCCAGCTTTCGATGGTGAAGCCGGCGGTGAACCAGGTCGCGGCGATCTCGCGTTCCTTGAGGAATTTCAGGATGCGGGCGGACGCTTTTGCGCCGAATTCGCCGCGCGATAGCGGGGTCGGGGTCGTCATCCCGCGCGCCATGAAGCCCGACTGGGTATCGAAGTCGAAGGTGAGACAGACGATGTGGCGGGGCATTCACTTGATCTCCGGTCGCGCGGCGCGGACGGCAGGCGGGCGGGGCATGATAGGGGGAAGGAAGGAGCGGTCAAGGAATGGGCGGTTGCGAGCGCGTGGATCCGCGGCGGTCGATGCTGTTGCCTTTCGTTTGCTGCATTTCCATCAAAATCTGGTACGCGCGAGCCTGCAAGGACGCGCGATGCAGCTTCGCTCTTGCGCCGTAAATCTCAACGCCACCCGAGGAAACTGCAATGCCCGGTAACCGTTCGCTTCCACCGCGTCCTCACCGCGAAGCCCGACAAGGTCTATCGCGCCTTCGTCGAGGCCGACGCTTTGGCGAAATGGCTGCCGCCCAACGGCTTCACCTGCACGGTGCATCACCTCGACGCAAAAGTCGGCGGCGGCTTCAGGATGCCGTTCCGCAATTTCACCACGGGTCACAGTCATTCCTTCGGCGGGACATATCTGGAACTCGTGCCGGGGAAAAGCCTGCGCTATACCGACGTGTTCGACGATCCCGACCTGCCGGGCGAGATGCAGGTGAGCGTGACGCTCAAGGCGGTCTCGGTCGGCACGGAACTCAACGTCGTGCAGGAAGGCATTCCCGACGCCATTCCGGCGGAAGCCTGCTATCTCGGCTGGCAGGAATCGTTGCGGAACCTCGCGAGGCTCGTCGAGCCCGGAAATCAGTGAGTAGCGATGCCGGGCAAACGCATCCAGTTCGACGATGAGACCTTTGGCGCGCTCGACCTGCTCGCGCGCGACCGCATGATGACCTTCCAGGAACTGGCGGACGAGGCGTTCCGCGACCTGCTGCGCAAGCATAACCGGCCCACCGGGCTGAAGGAGGCCCTGCGCAAGAGCGCCGGCGCCACCGCCGAGGTGGTGCTGTTCAAGGGCAGGGCGGCGGGGAAGAAGAAAGGGGCGAAGAAGGCGGCGAAGAGGAAGCGACGGCGGTGATTCAGGACGCCGAAACAGCCTTTTTGCCGAATCCGGCGTCGTTGGTGCCCCGTTCGGCGACGGCGGAGCCGTAAAGCAGGCCCTCCTTCACCTTCGGCATGGTCCGGGCGACGTCGGTGATGACCAGGCCGTGCGTCGGCGCCACGGTCTTCACGTCGAGCGTTTCGATCAGGACGTCGAGCCGGTCGCAGTAGTTCCGCATGTCGGCCCACTTGGTCCACCACAGCGCCAGGTCGGCGAACACGGCGGTGGTGTCCTGCAGATCGAGCGAGGCCGCTTCCTCGGCGACCAGGCCGCAGTGGCCGTCCTCGTGATAATGGCTGTAGGCGAAGCCGTCGCCGGGGAAAAGCACGCGCTCGCGGGTCTCGAAGCCCCACCAGGTGGTGCGCATGTCCCGCACCACCGGCTCGACGGCGCGGAAGCCGCGCCCGCCGAGATCGATTTCGTCGCCTTCCTTCATCGAACGCATGCGGCGTTCGTATTGCGGGAAGGCCAGGTGAAAATCGCTGACATCGCCGCACAGCACGGCTTCCGGATAGCGCGACAGCACACGGCCGAGCCCGCCGCAATGCGGCGTCTCCTGATGCGTGACGAAGAGATATTTCAGCGGCGGCTTGCCGGGCAGCAGCGTGTTGAGCTGGCCGTCGATGATGGGGAAATCCTTCGGGTGGCCGGTTTCGACCAGCATGGAAGCCGTTTCGCCGACGATCAGGAAGCAGGCGTTGCAGCCGTGGTAGATCTTGCCCTGCTGACGCTGCTCCAGGCACTCGCCCAGCCAGAATACGCCGGGCGCAATCTCGCGCGGCAGCGGATTGGGGCGGTTGAGGGTGGACTGAACCGGAAGCTTTCGGCCGGAAGCGGGTTGCACCATTGCTCTCACCTTATCCTCGTCGCGGCCGACGTAACGCGACGTGGCGACGCTCTTGTCGAGCGAGCGCAGCACGTCGTCGAGCAGCTTCATGTGTTTCCCGACCGTCTTCCTGCCGCGCAGGATGCAGCCGTAGCCCGGCGCCAGCGTCTCGATGTCGTGCTTGCTCAGGATCGCGTCGATCCCGCGCCGCAGCTTGTCGGTATCGACGCCTTCCAGCCACCAGTAGCGGGTGTTGAGCAGGAACGAGCGCACGTGGTCGAAGTCGGTCGGGTCGTCGTCGCCGTCCTGGATGATCCAGGGGCCGTCCGGGCGATCGCGCCACGTGTGGGTGAACATGTCGGAGGTGAACATTGTCTTGGTCGCTTCGTCGTAGATCCAGCGCGTCGCGATCAGACGGATCGGCGCCTGGTAGACGACGACGGGGCGGCCGAGCGCGCCGACCGGGATCGTCTCCTCGCGCGATATGGTGGTGATCTTGAGGCGGCCCAGCGTGTCCTGTCCGGAGTCGGAGCCCGCGCCGAAGTCGAACCAGAACGCCGCGTCGGGATTGGCGGTGAAGCATTCCTTGACGTTGAAGTAGAGCGTGAACGGATCGATGTTCTGGATCGACATGAATTCGTTGAGCCGCATCGGCAGCAGCGAGAGCGGCAGCGTGCGCGGGATGAGCGATTCGATCTGCGCCCGCAGCGCCGGCCTCGTGGCCGCCGAAGCCGGTGTCGATCAGCCAGGCGGCGTCGGGCTGCTTGATCAGATAGCAGTTCGAGACCGAATAGCCGGTGGCGCTGGCCGGATAGGAGCTGACGCGGCCATCCAGCACCATCGTGTTCTGCAACGCATACAGGGAATCCCTGGCAAGCTCGTTGATGTTCGGGTTCTTGACTTGAGTCAGCACGGCAACTCCCTGGCATTGCGCTGCCGGTTCGACCCGGCAGATTTTTTGTGCCGGCAGGGAGAGGCCGCGCCATGGCGCGTGCATCGTCCCCGGCCGTCCTCCGAGAGGACGAGTATGGCAGAGGGCGCTATTGCAAAGCTATGGGGGTGGGGGTTCGCGCGCCCGGCGCGCTTGTCCGCGTCGGTTTCGGCAACGGATTTTCCGGGTTCATCGCGTTGGAGGCCGATGGCAAACCGCAGACAACCGCCCTCGACATCGAGGGCGGGATTGATGATCCGCGATCTGCAGGCGGATCATTTTTAATCGCCGGAACTCCTCGCACACGTCACTTCAACTTCTACGGCGCCCGTCGCTATGTACACTTTGGAACTCCTGTCGAACCCGCAGTTCCACCCGCGCCAGATCTCGGCCGACGATTTTGTGCAACCTTCTCGGCAATTGATTTTGCTTACAGCATCATTTGCATTCTCGAGCGCTTTATCCAGAACACTATTGTCTCCGTCGTCGACTCCTCCATATCACGCACACCGGTCGTTGACCGTTGCAGCCCACGACGAATAGATGATGTAGGTTGTTGGACAATCGATATAGACCGGGATGTCCTTCAGTGGTCGCCCGCCGGAGATTACCAGGTCGATGTCTTCCGAGAACGTACCTCTTTCGTGTTCGAACGGAGGCTTGATGCCCTTCGCCAGCAATCCTTCGTCATAGAACACGGGCTCAGGGTCAACCTCCCTTGCTTCGTTCGCGATGAGGAGTGCCTTGCGGCCAACCCATAAGGCAAACGCAGCGACAACGAGTGCGGCCAGTGCAATGAGGGGGGTGAAGTTATCCATGTCGACCTACCGATGAATGAATGCTTCCCGGATCATCATAGCCGGTCCAGATCGCGAAGCCAATTGTATGACACGATTGGTCTGCTCCCCGATAGCCGGCCTTCCGCATTCCGCGCCCGGTCGTAGACCGCCGGCGCCGCGCACCATTCAGTCACATTTTCAGGACCGATAACGCAGCGCATCGACCAGAAGGCTGAACGCCGCTGAAGGCTGGCGCCGGCTCGGATAATAGAGGTGGTAGCCTGCGTATGGCGGACACCAGTCGGCCAGCACGCGCTTCAGACGTCCCCCAGCGACGTGCGGTTGCGCCACTTCCTCCGGCACATTACCCGGAGCAGGTCAGCCCTACAAACTCCGGCTCACCGCCAGCGGCTGCGTCGCCGTCGGACTCGGCGCGTTGGCGCGGCCCGAGGCGCCGTAGGTCGAGGGCGTGCGCTTTTTGGCGAGCTCGCCGGAAACGCCGCGGATGATGCCTTCCGACACCGCGTGCGCGGTCGCCAGCACCGTGAGATTGGTCTGCAACAGTTCCTGGAAGCGCTCGTGGCGGCGGCGCAGATCCCGGACCGCGTCCGGCAGCGATCGCAGGGCGGTCGCTTCCGCGGCTTTCAGGCGTCCGCTTTCCGCCGTGTAGCTGCGCGCCAGTTCGGTCTTGGTTTCCTCCAGCGCCAGCGCATCCCGCAGGCGGCCGGCCCGCATGTGTTCGGTCTCGTGTTCGACGGTGGCGATGAGCCGGTCCATGATCGCGCTCAGGTTATCGATGACCTGCGCCGCCTCGGCGGTCCCGGTGATGGCGCCGGGTTGCGGCCGGGCGCTCGCCTGTTGTCCGTTCACTGGCCGATCTCCTGTTGCGCGAGCAGCGTCTTGTAGACCTCGCCCGCGATGCCGATGCCGCCGGACCTGGCGATCGACTTGGCGAATTCCTGCGTCATGAACGAGCGCCAGACGCCGTTCGCACCCTTGCCGCCGAACGGGCCGTCGCCATCCATGCCGGTGTACATCTGCTCGATCATCGAATTGAGGAACACGGCCTCGAAATCTTCCGCCGCTTCGCGCGCCTTGGCCCTGTTCGCGGTGGCTGCGGGCTGGCCGATCTTGCCGGCCATCATCAGGTCGATCGGCTTCAGGCCGGGGGCGGGGAGACCGATACCGTCCATCACATCACCACGATGTCGGCCTGGATGGCGCCGGCCGCCTTGATCGCCTGCAGGATCGCGATCAGGTCGCGCGGGCCGATGCCCAGCGCGTTGAGGCCGTCGACCAGCTGTTGCAGCGACACGCTGTTCCTGACCACGGCCAGACCCTTCCCGTCTTCCTGCACGCCGATGCGGGTGCGCGGCACGGTGACGGTGTTGCCGCGCCGGGCGAACGGTGCCGGCTGGCTGACCTGCGGCGTCTCGGTGATGGAGACCGTGAGATTGCCCTGCGCCACCGCCACCGTGTTCACGCGCACGTCGTTGCCCATGACGATGATGCCGGAGCGCTCGTCGATCACGATCTTGGCTTCCTGGTCGGGCTCGACGCGCAGCTGCTCGACGTCGGTCAGCAGCGCCACCACGTTGCCGTGATAGCTCTTGGGCACGCGGATCCCGATGGTGCCGGGATCGAGCGGCTCGGCGGTGGGCGCGCCGATGAAGTCGTTGATCGCCACCGCCATGCGCTTGGCGGTGGTGAAGTCGGGGTTGCGCAGCGCCAGGCGCAGCTGGTGCAGGCGATTGAGCTGGAAGTCGATCTCGCGTTCCACCAGCGCGCCGTTGGTGATGCGGCCGACGGTCGGCACGCCGCGCGTGATGCGGGCGGCGGCGCCCTGCGCCTGGAAGCCGGAGATGGCGACCGAGCCCTGGCCGACGGCGTAGACGTTGCCGTCGGCGCCGAGCAGGGGCGTGACCAGCAGCGTGCCGCCCTCGAGGCTCTTGGCGTCGCCGAGGGCGGAGACCGTGACGTCCATGCGCGTGCCCTGCGTCGCGAACGCCGGCAGATTGGCGGTCACCATGACGGCGGCGATGTTGCCGGTGCGCAGGTTCTGGCCGCGGACGTTGACGCCGAGCCGCTCCAGCATCGCGGTCAGCGACTGCTTGGTGAAGGGAATGTTGTTGAGGGTGTCGCCGGTGCCGTTGAGGCCGACCACCAGGCCATAGCCGATCAGCTGGTTCTCGCGCACGCCCTCGACGTTGGCGAGATCCTTGATGCGCGACGCCGCGCCGGCGTTCGAAAGGAGCGCCAGGAAAGCGAAAACCACGACGATGGCCGCCGCCGCGGTCCGCACCGCAAACGCGGTCCCTCCCGCCCTGACGGCCTGCGCCGTCTCGGCCGTCTCCATGACGGTCTGATCCGCCGGCATGGCGGCTTGCACCGTCTGCGCGACGGCCTCGACTGTCTGCACGGCGGTCTGAACCGCCGGCACGACAGCCTGAACCGCCTTCATGACGGAGTGCCACGTCTTCGTCATCACTCTCCCCAATGTGACGTTCGACTGCCCATTCTGATGCGAGCGCCGTGCCAACCGGCGCGCCGAATGCAAGCCACTGAAAATCCGCGTGTTTTCATTCCGGGCCGGGATGGCGGGGAGCGCGTCGACCAGGCAGAAATGATCGCGGGCGGCAATTTTTGCCGGCGTCTTTACCGGCGCTTAACCATACCGGCCCACGCTGGCCGGTATCAAAAGACCGATTTCGGCTGCCGGCCAGGGATCACGCCATGCGCATCAACGCAACCAACGGAACGGCGCTCGCCAAGGCGCCTGTCGGCGCGCGGCGCGCAGGCGGCGGAGATTTTTCCGTCAGCGATCAGGCCGGCGCGCGCCAGCCCACGGCCACCGGTTCGCTGCGCGCCATTTCAACCGTTGACGCCCTGCTGGCGCTGCAGGGAGTCGAGGACGTCACCACCCGCAAGAAGCGGGCGGTCGCCAAGGGGCGCAACGCGCTTGATGCCCTCGATTCGCTGAAGGTGGGCTTGCTCGACGGGACTCTCGACAGCTCGACGCTGGCGCGGCTGAAAGTGGCGGCGGAAGGGCTGACAGAAGAGACCGGCGATTCGCGGCTCGACCAGCTGATGCGGGACATCGACCTGCGTCTCGCCGTGGAACTCGCCAAGGCCGGCGCAAGCTAACCATAACCGCAACCGGAATTGCCGCCGCCGGCCTCGCCGTCCCGGCATAAGTCGCTGTATCATCATAACAATCCGGCAAACACACAGCCCGTATTCGGATGTTGTCCGGATCGCGGTGCGCGTATATAAGCCTGCCGCACCGGGGGGTGGACTTCAGTTTCAAGAACATAAGAAGACATCAGGGAGTCAGCGGGATGTTGGCCAAGAACAAAAGCTACCGGCCGTCCGACAAGGAGCCGTTCATGAACGAGCGCCAGCGCGAGTATTTCCGCGCGAAGCTGCTGGCCTGGCGCGAGGACATCCTGAAGGAAGCCAGGGAAACGCTGCTGCACCTTCAGGAGGAGAACCAGAATCACCCCGATCTCGCCGACCGGGCCTCATCCGAGACCGACCGCGCCATCGAGCTCAGGGCCCGCGACCGCCAGCGCAAGCTGATCGCCAAGATCGACGAGGCCCTGGCCCGCATCGACGACGGCACTTACGGCTATTGCGAGGAAACCGGCGAGCCGATCTCGCTGCGCCGGCTGGAGGCACGCCCGATCGCCACGCTGTCGGTCGAGGCGCAGGAGCGCCACGAACGCCGCGAGCGGGTCTACCGCGACGACTGACCGCGCCAGCCGTGGCGCAAGGGTGAGCCTGGCGCGCAAGGGCGCGACACAACCGACCGCACAGCGCCACACCCCGGACAGCTGCGCCAAAGATTACCCGGTCTGCAGGCCTGGCCGATGCGCCGGGCTTTTTTGTTCTGAAGGCCTGCTTGTGGTTAAAGCCGGTCGCGCGCCGGACCAGAAACACCGCAGCCCCCGGCTGGGGAGAAGCCGGGGGCCGGGCGTAGCCGCCGTTCCCGTTCGCGAACCGGAAACAGCGTGGGAGCTCGGGACGTCAGTTGACCGCTAATGCGCCACTACCGACCTCAGCGTGATATTCCTCATTCGATCCCCCATTTGGCGCGCGGCCCCTGACGAGCGGTCCGGCCCTGGTGCGCCAGCCTTCAATCGTTGCCTCCACTGCGCGTCGGCCGGTTGCCCGGTCGGGCCCAACTCGCCCCCGAGAGTCGGGAGGGCGCCACAAATCCTCTATGTCTTCCGGCGACGGGATCGCCGGGCATAACGATCGCGCGTCCGTCCGCCCTTGCGGGAGGGTTCGTTCGCGCCACTAGAACGGCAGGATCACGTCGAGCACCTGCGAGCCATAACGCTGCTGCTGCACGTCGGTGATCTGGCCGCGGCCGCCATAGGCGATACGCGCTTCCGCGATCTTGCTGGAGTCGATGGTGTTGTCGCTCTCGATATCTTCCGGCCGGACGATGCCGCCGACGACCAGTTCGCGCATCTCGAAATTGACGCGGATATCCTGCTTGCCTTCGATCACCAGGTTGCCATTGGGAAGTACCTGCGTCACCACCGCGGCGACATTCGTCGTCAGGGCTTCCGAGCGGTTGACGGAGCCCTTGCCGTCGAGATCGGTGCTCGAATTGGTGTTGGCGATGCTGCCCGGTATCGCCGAATTGAAGATCGGCATCTTGCTCAGACCGAACAGGTCGGTGACGGTGGTATCGTCGGTGCTGGTACGTTTGCGCTGGGTCTCGTTGGCCATGTTGGCCTTGTCGGTGATATTCACCTTGACGGTCAGAATATCGCCGACCTGGTGCGCGCGCTGGTCCTTGAAAAAGGCCCGCGATCCGTTTCGCCATAGCGAGTTCGGATTATACGAGGCCGGCTGCGCGGCCGGCATCGGCATCTGCACCGGCTTGTAGCCCGGTCGGGTGGTCGGGTTCTTGATTTCCGACAGCTTGGGCTGCTCGCCGATGTTCTTGAGCCGGTCGAGTGCGGCACAGCCGCTTAGCAGCGATGCCGCCGTCGTCGCCAGCAGCACACCACGCATCACAGAAAGACATTTCATCGGCTTTGCTTTCACGGTTGGCGTACGAACGCGGATTCGTACCGGGTGGATCGGGTGGTCGGCCGTCGCGGCGCGCAGGCCTGCGCTGTGGCCGCGGCGAAGGAACATGCCGGTATCGCCGGAGGTCGCAGGATCGGTTCAAGCCAGATCATGGTGCTGACCCAATTTTCTGATGGCGTATCATCGGTGCACGGTGTCGTGTCGTCCCACCCGGAATTCAGCGTGTGCTTGCGGGCGCGCCAGTTGATTGCGCGCCAGGACCGGTTGCGGCGAATTGCGCCGCGCCCGTGCTGATCATCACGCGACCGGAGCCGACCACGACGCCGTGCACGACACGTTTGGTGTGTTCGTTGAGCACGCTTATGACGTCGCCTTCGGCGCCAGCTTCGGTCGCGCGACCGCGCACCGTCAGCATGATCCCGGGCACCTGGTACATCAGCATCACCATTTCATTGCGGCGTACCAGCTCCGGCTTCATCAGGTCGGTCTCGCGCAGGGGCCGGCCGGGTTGCAGCGAATTGCGGGCGGCAAGCCCGGCCGCGCGGTCGCGGTCGGTGATGGCGTCTTGCGGAATTTCGCGGCGTGGGCGACGCAGCATCACCACGTCGCTCTGCTTGATCACGTCACCGCGTGCGACTGTGCGTGCCACCGTGGCCACTTCTTCCGTGGCGATGGCGTGCCCGGTCAGCGTCAGCGGCCGCCGGCTGGGGATTGCCACCACGGCGGTGAAACGGGCGCTGCGTTGATTGTATGTGATGCGCGCAATGCGCGGCTCGCCGCTGATCGCCGGCTCGATCTGAACGGCCTGCAGACCGCTGTCGAAGCGCAGCGTGATATCTTTCGGCTGACCGAGCGCGTACTGCAAGGACAGGGCGCCGGCAATGCGCTCCTCGATTTCCTGCGGCGCGATGGTGCGGCTTGCGCGCGTCACCATCACCTCGTGCACGTCGCCCGGATCGAGTCCCACCAGCGCGTGAGCCCGGACCGCGGCGAGCACGGCGTCCGCCGATACCACACCGGTTGCACCGAGATCCGGTGCACGGAAGACCGGTACATCGGCGACGATGCCGGCATGCTCGATCAGATCGCCGATGCGCACGATGTCGCCCGTGACCGTGGTGATCGCCTTCAGACGCGGCCGGGCCTGCTCGGCAGCGGTGGCCGTGGCGGCCGACAGGACCAGCGCGGCGAACGCCGCGGACGTGACGATGAGTTTGCGCATTATCGTGATACCTCAGCGCATCAGATTGGAGGTCGCCGACAGCATCTGGTCGGCGGCGGTGATCACTTTGGCGTTCATCTCGTAGGCTCGCTGCGCCGAGATCAGATCGGAGATCTCGCTCACCGCCTGCACGTTGGCTTGCTCGAGATAGCCCTGTTGCAGGTTGCCGAAACCGTCAGTGGCGGGCGTGCCGTCCTGCGGCGTCCCGGATGCAGGCGTTTCCAGGTAGAGGTTGTCGCCGATGCTTTCCAGACCGGCCTTGTTGATGAAGTTGGACATGACGAGTTGTCCGAGCTGATTTTGCGTGGTGGAGCCGGGCAGGGTTACCGATACCTGGCCCTGGGCGTTGATCGATACCGAGGTTGCGGTTTGCGGAATGGTAATGCCGGGTTGCACGACATTGCCCTGGGCGGTCACCAGCCGGCCTTGGGAATCGAGCTCGAACGAACCGTCGCGCGTATAGGCGGTGCGTCCGTCCGGCAGAAGAACCTTGAAGAATCCTTCGCCGCGAATGGCGAGGTCGTAGTTCTTGCCCGTCTGTGTCAGATCGCCCTGTGTCATCAGGCGCGGCGTTCCGACCGTTCTCACGCCGGAGCCGATTTCAATGCCGGCGGGCAGGATCGTGCCCTGCGAGGAAGTCTGGGTGCCGACTCGGGTGACGTGTTCGTAGAGCAGGTCCTGGAACTCCGCACGCTGGCGCTTGTAGCCGGTGGTGCGCATGTTGGCGATGTTGTTGGAAATGACCTGGACGTTGAGTTCCTGGGCCATCATTCCGGTGGCTGCGGTGTTGAGTGCGCGCATGGCTTATCTCCCGATGCCCCCGGTTCAGTTCGGCACGGCGGCGAGTTTGTCGATCGCCGCGTTTTGCAGCTCGCTCTGCTGCGCCAGGATGGTTGCAGTCTGCGTGTAGCTGCGCGTCACCTCGATCATGTGCGTCATTTCAAGGACGGCGCTGATGTTGGATTTCTCGACCGCACCTTGCAGCACGGCCGATTGTCTGTCGGGATCCGGTGTCACGCGTTCTGGGGCAGCGAAATAGCTGTTGCCGTCCTTCTGGAGCTGGTTGGTGTTTTCGAAGCTGACGACGCGCAGGCGGCCGCGCGTGATTTCGGCATCGGTGTCGGCCGTGCGCGCGCTGATCGTGCCGTCCTTGCTGATGTGGATTGCGCGGTCGCTGCGCTGAAACACGATCGGGCCGTTCTCGCCGAGCACCGGATCCCCGGCGTTGGTCACCAGTTGGCCTTCGAGATTGATCTTGAGCGAACCGTTGCGCGTGTAGCGCTCGCCATTGGCGGTCTCGACCGCAAGGAAGCCCTGACCCTCAATCGCCACGTCGAGCGGGTTACCGGTACGATGTAGCAAGCCCTGGCTCCAGTCGATCCAGGTGGCGCGGTCACGCACGAAATTGACCTCGCTGTCCGCCTGCGACAGATCGCCGGCGCGTGCGTTCGGTGAAATGTAGGCTTCGAACAGGGCACCATCCGCCTTGAAGGCGGTGGTGTTGAGGTTGGCCATGTTGTTCGCGATCACGTCGAGCTGCCGCCCGAGCGCGACTTGTCGCGACAGTCCGACGAGAAGTGCGTTCTGCATCGGTAACTCCCCATTTGCGTCTGGCAAGCCTCAAGCCCTCCCAGGCCGGTCTTGCCGCATCCGTCGCCGCCCGCTCTCCCAAGCCGGTGGCAATCAGGCACACTGCAGCCGCCGTGCCAAAGCGCAAAACCTACATAATTCAGATGCTTATGGAAATTCGGAGATTGCTGCGGCAGGGCAAGAAGCGCCGGTACGGCGGCTCTTGCCCGGCAAAACTTGCCGCCTCGGGGGCCGCGGCAAGGGTCTGTTAACCATACGGCCCTACCTTTCGCGAAACGGGCGCGGGGCCGCGTAATCGGCGGAAATTCCAGACAGGAGTGCCGTTTGCCGGCTCAGCCGACGGACGCAAACGCAGCGCGGGACAGGAAGTGATGGCGGCCAAGGCAAGGAAGCAGGCGGACGCGGATCGCGACGAGGCGGACGAAGAAGGTCAGGTCAGGGCGAAGGGCAAGAAGAAGCTTCCCCTCAAGTTCATCGGCATGATTGTGGCGGGTGTTGTCGTGCTCGGCGGCGCGGGTGTTGGCGGCTACAAATTTCTCAGCAAGCCGATGCACAAGGCTCCGACGAAGGAAGAGGCCAAGACGGCCGTCTTCGTCGATCTGCCCGATGTCCTGGTCAACCTGTCGAACAGCGGCAACGACCGCACGCAATATCTCAAGGTGAAGATCACCCTCGAACTGCCAAACCAGGCGTTGGTCGACAAGATCAAGCCGCTGATGCCGCGGGTGATGGACACCTTCCAGACCTACTTGCGCGAACTGCGGCCGACCGACCTTGATGGTTCAGCGGGCCTTTACCGGCTCAAGGAGGCGTTGACACATCGGGTCAATGCTGCGGTTGCGCCAAGCCACGTGACGGCCGTTCTGTTCAAAGAAATCGTCGTCCAGTGACGGCCCAGGCCTATGCCCCCTGACAATCCCATCGACAAGGACGCACTGGCCGCCGAATGGGGCCAGGCCCTGCAGGCCGAGCAGAGCATCTCCGGACAGCCGGTCAATCTCGATCCCGAAGAGGCTGCCGCGCAATGGGCAGCGATGGTCGACGAGAACGGCGGCGCACAGGGCGGCAAGGGCGGCGCCGAACGCATCCTCAACCAGGATGAAATCGACAGTCTGCTCGGCTTTTCCCTTGCGGATGTAACGCTCAATGACAATTCGGGCATTCGCGCCATCATCGACTCGGCGATGGTGTCATACGAGCGTCTGCCCATGCTCGAAATCGTCTTCGACCGCCTGGTGCGGCTGATGACGACTTCATTGCGCAATTTCACCTCTGACAACGTGGAAGTTTCGCTCGACCGCATCACTTCCGTGCGTTTTGGCGACTATCTCAATTCGATTCCGCTGCCTGCCATATTGTCGGTGTTCAAGGCGGAGGAGTGGGACAATTTCGGGCTCGCGACCGTCAATTCGAACCTGATCTATTCGATCATCGATGTCCTGCTGGGGGGTCGCCGCGGCGCATCGGCGGTCCGCGTGGAAGGCCGGCCCTACACCACGATCGAGACCAATCTGGTCAAACGAATGATCGAGGTGATCCTGGCCGATGCCGAACTCGCCTTCAAACCGCTGTCGCCGGTCAAGTTCAACATCGACCGGCTGGAGACCAACCCGCGCTTTGCCGCGATTACGCGGCCGGCCAACGCTGCAATTCTGGTGCGCCTGCGCATCGACATGGAAGACCGTGGCGGCAACATCGAATTGCTGCTGCCTTATGCGACCATCGAGCCGATCCGCGCCGTCCTGCTGCAGATGTTCATGGGCGAGAAATTCGGCCGTGACCAGATCTGGGAGGGCCATCTCGCAACGGAAATCGCGCAGGCGGAAATTGGTGTGGAAGCCGTGCTCTATGAAGCCGCGCTGCCGCTGCGGCAAATGATGGATCTCGAGGTCGGCGATACGCTCGCCCTCGAAATAAAACCGGATGCGCTGGTGTCGGTGCGCGCCGGCGACATCACGCTCACCGAGGGACGCATGGGTCGCGTCGGTGATCGCGTCGCGGTGCGCGTCGCCAAGCCCTTGCGCAGGCCGCGCACGACCTTCGCGATGTTCGAGAACGCCGAGAACGCAACAAGCCGGAGGGAAGCGTCATGAGCTACAATTTCGGCTTTGCCGTGGAGAGCATGGTTTCAATTCTTTTGCTGCTCACGATTCTTTATTGCGTGCGGCTTAACAAGCAGCTCCGCCTGCTCAAGGCCGATGAGCAGTCCCTGCGCGCGACGATATCCGAACTTGTCACGGCGACTGAAATCGCCGAACGCGCCATCGCCGGCCTCAAGACGACCATGCGCGATGGCGAGTTGGCGCTCGGTCCGCGGTTGCAGCGCATGGAAGATTTGTCGATCGGCCTTGAACGTCAGATTGCGGCGGGCGAGGGCCTGCTTGCCAAGCTGTCGCGTATTGCCGGCGTTGCCACGCCCGACGATGGGCTGGTGCCACAGCCGCCTGTTAACGATGCCAGGGCCGTGGCGGCGGCGGCCCAGATGTTCGCCGAACGCGCGCGCAATCGCCAAAACGAAGTGGCGGCATGATCCGCTTTGCGCGCACGGTTCGTCTGCTGCCGATCGTCATTGTCGCAGCGGTCTGCCTGTTCGCGCTCAAGGTCTCCGGGCTCATGTTCGAGGGCGGCTACACCCTGGGCGAGCGGCTGGCCGAGCGCGGCAAGCCGCAAATGAAGATCACCACCGCCGATACGGTGCCGGTCCACCCGAAAATTGTCCTGGCCGACGGAACGACACGTCCGGCCACACCAGCCAGGGCGGCGTCGGACAAGCCACGGCTGTCCTGGGCCGAGGAAATGTTCAACTACGGAAACGCCAATCCGGACATCACCGGCTCGGTGCCTGAACCGGAGGAGAAGAAGGAGAACGGTCCGAACCTCAAGGTCAGCAACAAGCCGCCGGAACCGACCAAACTCGAACCCAGCCCCGAACCGGTGATGATGGGGGCCGGCGCCAACCGCATCGCGTCGACCGGCGAACGGGCCATCCTCCAGCGCCTGCAGCAGCGCCGCAAGGAGCTTGACAAGCGCAGTGGCGACCTCGACCTGCGCGAGAGTCTGCTCAAGGCTGCGGAGAAGCGGGTTGAGGCCCGCGTCAAGGAGCTCAAGGATCTGGAAGCGAAGGTCAAACTCGCGACTGGAACCCGCGAGAAAACCCAAAAGCAGCACTTCGAGAGCCTGGTCGCAATGTATGAGGCGATGCGGCCGAAGGATGCGGCCCGCATATTCGACCGCCTCGATATTAACGTCCTGGTCGAGGTCGCTACCGGCATGAAGGCGCGTACCATGTCGGCCATCCTCGGGCAGATGAACCCGGAGGCGGCCGAGCGGTTGACGGTCGAGCTGGCCAATCGCGCTGCCACCAATGAGACCACCAAAACGACGAAACCCGACCAATTGCCCAAAATTGGCAGCAACGCGGGCGGGAGCTGATCGCCGCACGGTTAAGGCTGCGTTAAACGCAACTGCCTAGGCTGTCGCGACCGGGAGTGTTGCCGGTTGGAAGGGCTTATGACGGGTTCGTCTGACTGCCTGATCGGGATGCAGGCTCATACCCGCGTGCCGCCGCGCGCGTGCCGCTGGCGCGTGCGCGTCATGCTGCCGGCATTGCTGCTGGTTGCGGCAGCGCTGACGGTCGTCCCGGCCCGTGCCCAGGAGATGCTCGCCGGCAGAGTTACTGCCACGACCGACCACGGCTTTACGCGGCTGGTCTTCAAGTTCGACCAGGCAGTTCCGGCCCAGGTCAGCCTGACCTGGCCGATCATGATCATTCACTTCGACAAACCGGTGGACCTTTCGGTTGACCGGCTCAATGAACACGCGCCGGGCTATATCAGCGCCGCGCGCCGCGATCCCGACGGCACCGCGGTCCGCATCGCGCTGGTACAGAAGGTCAAGTACCACGTCATCCCGGCCGGCGAACGGTTATTCGTTGATCTCCTGCCGGAAAACTGGAGCGGCCTGTTGCCGGGCTTGCCGCAGGAGGTGATTGATGAATTGGCGCGCCGCGCTGGAAGAGCCGACAAGCTCATCGACAAGGCACGGCTTGCCGAGCAGAAGGCGTTGGCGGATCCGGTCCGCGTCAGAGTCGCGACACAACCGACTTTCAGTCGCTACGTCTTCGAGCTGCTGACCACGACCCACATCGATCCCGAGCGCGGGGACGGGACCTACACGCTTAATTTCGATCAGCCGATCAAATGGGATCTGGCGGATGCTTTGGCGGCGTTGCCGCCGTCCGTGGAAACGATAGATACTGTGCGCGCCGATCGTTCGACAACAGTGCGCTTCAAGCTGATCGACGACCCGGAGTTGCGCACTTTCCGCGACGGCCGCAGCTTTATGGTGGATATTGGCCGCGGCGGCGTTGCGCCCAATCAGGCGCTTGCGGCAGGCGCCGCGAAATTGGCAGCGACCGACCCGGAATCGCGCGGGGTCGCGCCGCCCGAGACGATGCCGGCGCAAGCAATTAAGCCGGCTGCGCCTGTCGCGGCTGCCACACCCGACGACGGCGCGCCGCCCATGGTCGACATGCCGCAGCCGGACGCGGCGCCGGGTACCAAGCCTGCGCCGCCGCCGTCACCACAGATCATGGTGCCGGCGCCGGATCGCGAGGCGAGCAAACCGTCGCCGGCAATGAAGGCCGCCGCCGCACCCGGCGCATTGGTTGCGCCGGCGAGGCCCGAACTGCGCAAGCCGGATCTGACAAGGCCCGAGATGCAAAAGCCGGATTTGGCCAATTCAGAAATGGCCACACCCCCAATGGCAAAGCCCGATCTGGTCAAGCCAGACATGGCAAGGCCGGAAGTGGTCATGCCGGAGATGGCTGAGCGCGCCGCTTTGCCCAAGTCCGGCGCCCAGGGCACCATGCTCAAGCCACTCGAACCCATCGCGCCGTCGCCCAAGAGGGCGCCGCCGAAAACGGCATCGCCCGAGACGGCGAAGAATGCGCCCGCGATGCACGATTCCGAGCCTGTTGGACAGCCCGCCGCGACGGTGCCGTCGCCCAACACGAATGTCCCGGTCGTTGCCGGTATTCACCGCGATGGCCGAACCCTGACGATCGAATTCCCGTTCGCCGTGCCAACGCCGGCGGCGGTGTTCCATCGTGCCGACATGCTGTGGCTGGTGTTCGACAATCCGGCGAAGATCAGCCTCGGTCAACTCGCCGCCGAAGCCGACGGCGCCATTCAAAACGCCACAGTCAGACGCAGCGAGGACGGCGCCGCGGTCGTGCGCATCCGCCTCAGCCGTCCACGGCTGATCAGCGTCGACAGCGACGGGCCGGCATGGACGGTGACCATAGGTGACTCCATCACCACTGCAAGCCATCCGCTCGGCATCGTCCGCACCAAGGTTTCCCGCGACCGAGCCAATCTCGTCATTCCATTTGAAAATCCCGGCAAGCTGCACCGCCTGCATGATCCCGAGGTCGGCGACAATATTTTGGTAATGACCGGGCTCGCGCCAGTGCGCGGATTTCTGCGTGCGCAGGATTTCGTCGAGCTCGATGCCCTGGCTTCGAGGCATGGCGTGGTAGTGCGGCCGATCGCTGACGACGTGACCGGCAAGGTTACCCGTGACGGCGTCCTGTTTACGCGCCCCGGCGGTCTGGCGCTGTCGGCGGCGATGGACGCCCGGCAACAATCGGCCGCCAGTTTCCGTGCCACGACCTTCGACAATCAGCTCTGGAGCCTCGACCGCGAGGGTAACTATTTCGGGCGGCAATCGGAGCTGCTCCGCATTGCGTCCTCTGCACCGCCGGGACAACGCAAGGTCGCCCGTCTCAACCTCGCGCGCTTCTATCTTGCCCGCGACATGTCGGCCGAAGCCATGGGCGTTCTCAAGGTTGCCTTTGCGGGCCAGCACGACGACGTAACCGGCAGCGTATTGAGGTCGGTCGCCAATCTGATGATGGGCCGGCCCAAGGATGCGCTCAAGGATCTGTCGCAGCCGCAAGTTGGCAACCAGCTCGACGCGTCGGTCTGGCGTGCGATCGCTTTCGCCCGTCAAGGAAAATGGAGCGAAGCCCACAAGCTGTTCAGGGACGTGGAAACGTCGGTGGCGGCGTTACCGCTCGAACTGCAGCGTATGGCCATGCTGGAAGCCTTGCATGCCGCCGTCGAGGTGCGCGACTTCAGCAAGGCCGAGCGCCTGGTCAATCTCATCGACGGTGTCGGCTTCTCGCCCAGGATGAAGCCTCAGTTCGACGTATTGGTCGGACGTCTGGACGAGGGACTTGGTCGTCATAACGAGGCGCTGGCCAAGTATCAGGAGGCCGCCGAGGCGGGGGCAGGGCCGGCGACGGCGCAGGGCAAGCTGCGTGAAATCGAACTCCTGTACCATCTCGGCCAAATGTCGCAGTCGGAAACGGTGGCCGCGCTCGAAACGCTTACCACAATCTGGCGCGGTGACGAGACGGAGGCCGAAGGCCTGCGGCTGTTGGCCCATCTCTACACCAACAGAGCGCGTTATCGTGAAGCCTTCCATGTGATGCGGGTGGCGCTTCTGGCACATCCCAATTCTGATCTCACCCGCAAGATCCAGGAGGAGGCCGCGGCGACCTTCGAGAACCTGTTTCTTTCGAACAAGGGCGACACGCTATCGCCGATCGAGGCGCTCGGGCTGTTCTATGACTACCGCGAGCTGACGCCGATCGGGCGGCGCGGTGACGAGATGATCCGCCGGCTCGCCGACCGGCTGGTGGCGGTCGATTTGCTCGATCAGGCGGCAAAACTCTTGCAGCATCAGGTCGACAATCGGCTGCAGGGAGCCGCGCGGGCGCAGGTGGCAACAAGGCTCGCGATCATCTACCTCATGGATCACAA
Organism: uncultured Pseudomonadota bacterium; assembly: GCA_963773715.1. Lineage (GTDB taxonomy): Bacteria > Pseudomonadota > Alphaproteobacteria > Rhizobiales > Xanthobacteraceae > Pseudolabrys. Next base: position 121,636 of record CAVZCM010000006.1, read on the forward strand.
GCCGGACCGCGCCCTCGCCACGTTGCAGTCGACGCGCGCTGCCCAGCTCAACAACGAATTGCGCGACCAGCGTCTTTTGTTGCAGGCGCGGGCGCTTTCCGACCTTGGCCGTTACGACCTGGCGTTGCAGGTGATCCACGACATCAAGGGCCATCAGGCGATGCGGCTGCGCGCCGACATCCTGTGGGCTGGCCATCGCTGGCGCCAGGCGGCGGAACAGATCGAACTGATGCACGGCGAGCGCTGGCGCGATTTCCGGCCGCTGGACGCAGGCGAGCGGTTCGACATCCTGCGTGGTGCGATCGGCTATGCACTCGCCGAGGAGCCCCTCAGCTTGCAGCGCTTCCGTGAGAAGTATGCGGCCAAGATGGAGAACGGTCCCGACGGACATGCCTTCTCCGTCGTCAGCGCGCCGATCGGCACCGCCAATGCGGAATTCCGCTCGGTTGCCACTCACGTCTCGAGCGTTGATACGCTCGACGCATTTCTGAACGACATGCGCAAGCGCTATCCGGATGCGAACGCCGACTCCGCGCAAGGCGAGGGCGATCAGGGAGCGGCGCCGAAACCGTCGCCGCCCGACACCGTGCCAGCCACGGACCCCAAACCGGGTCCCGGTGCGCTCAACGAGGGGCCGGAAACGTCCAAACCGGCTGAATCCGGCCGCGCCGCTGCCAATGTGCCCGCCGGGCCGGCCGGTCCTGTCTCGCCGCAATCGTCGAGGGTGCCGCAGGGCGCGTCGACGGCGCCGGCTGGGACGACGGGGTCCATCGGGCGGCGCTAGATGCGCCATCGCCAGCCATTCCGGTCATGGCAACAGGCGGTGTCCGAGTCGCACCGGATAAGAAACCGGGCCCGTGCAGGTTGGCGCGGACCCGGTGCATGTAAAGCTGCAAGATCTACGCGAGCAACAGCGTCGAGTGAATGTCCGCGATAATCTCGTGGTGCGAGCCGATGATCTTCGCCTCGATTTCGAAGGTGCCGGCCGGTCCGACATCTCCGGTCTGCGTGCCGGGGGTGTCGGGGTCGACGTCGATCAGGCTCTGATAGAACGCGTAGTTCTGAGAGTTCTGCGTCACGAAGTCGTTGCCGGCATCGTCGGCGATGATGACGTTGTTATGTTCATCCATCCAGACCACGTGCGAACCGCCGGTGTTGATCGTCTCGTCGTATACGGCGTGCAGCACCAGCGGGTCGTTCTTCTCGCCGGGATCGAGATCGATCTTGAAAATGAACTTGCCGCCGCCGTCCAGGAATTTCTGGATGGTGTGATCCGAATCCGACACCACGCTGGTGTCAAAACTCCAGTCGAAGCTGGTGGCCGCGCGATCGGCCCTCGCCACCGGCACGCCATGGGCTGGATCGATCACCTGCGAACCGGCCGGCATGTTGTAGATCAGCGTGCCATCATCCGTGACCGCCGCCGGTTGCCCCGTAACGCCTTGACGGTAGGCAATGTCGGTTGCCAACTGGATGTTGCCGGCGTTCTGGATTTCCCAGCCGGAAGCGGAATTGCCGGTGCCATTCAAGATCGTGCCATTGCCCTTGGTCGCGTTGTCGGCAACCGTCGCGTTAATCTCGGTCAGCGGCAGGTCTTTGCAATCGGGTTGCAGCTCGCCGTCGCCGATTTGCAGCACCGTGTGAATGTCGGCGATCACCTTGTGGTGCGGCGCGATGATTTGCTCCTCGATATCGAAGACGCCATCGACACCGATATCCCCGGTCTGGATGCCGGGCGTGTGCGGATCGATGTCGATGAGGCTCTGATAGAATGCGTAGTTCTGCGAGTTCTGCGTCACATAGGCGTTGCCGCCGTCGTCCGCGATGACGACGTTGTTGTACTTGTCCATCCAGACGACGTGCGAGCCGCCGGCGTTGATCGTCTCGTCGTAGACGGCATGCAGCACCAGCGGATCGTTCTTCTCGCCGGGATCAAGATCGATCTTGACGATGAACTGGCCGCCGGTCGAGAGAAAGTGTTGAATCGTCTGGGGTGAGCCACCGGTCACATCGGTGTCGAAGCTCCAGTCAAAGCTGGCGGCCGCACGGTTGGCGTTCGCTACCGGCACGCCGTGGTCCGTATCGATTACCTGCGGGCCGGCCGGCATCCAATAGACCAGATACCCGTCATCATTGACGGCAACGGGCTGCACCGTATCGCCCTGCCGGTAGTGAATGGTCGAGGCGAGCTGGAAGTCGCCCGCGTTCTGGGTGGCCCATCCGTCGGCGGAGTTGCCCGCGCCGTTCAGGATGGTGCCGTCGCCCTTGGTCGCGTTGTAGGCCAACGTGGCATTGAGCTGTGTTGCCGGCAGATGAAAGCCGTGACCCGGATGCTGATGGCCATGACCGTGGCCATGCCCATGTTGATGGCCGTGATCGTGACCATGCCCGAAAGGATCAAGGTCGAAAAAAGAGAAGTCGAACTTGTGCTTATGACGATGAAGATCGTCATCGTGGTCGTGGTTGCCGAACCGGTTGTTCCTGGACATCTTTAAACGCTCCCCTACGCTCTACGCTAATATTCACATTCCGTTAGGTAATATTTAACCACACTATTCGGGCGGTGTAACCGACATTCCGATCGCGGACGATCCGATTGTTCGGCTCGGTAAACGCGCTGTTCTTTCTGTTTTCGCCAAGGTAACCCGTGCCGCGATCGGTCCCGGGCAGGGAGCGATCGGCCGAAGGCCCTGACGCATCGCCATGCAAACCATGATTGCATCGCTGCCCTTGCCCAGACGCAGTGTCTGGCGGGTCTGACTGTCGCCGCTAGCGCTCCCGGAACGTGTGCGCCATCTGATCCTTGAGAGGCTTGATCAGGTACTCGAGCGGCGTGCGCGCATAGGTCTGGATGAAGACTTCCGCCTGCATGCCCGGTATCAGCTTCAGTGCGTTCAACTGCTTTACTTCCTTGGCAGGCAAGGAGATGCGGGCCTTGTAGAAGGCCCGCTCGGGTCCGATGCCGTCACGCTCACGCGAAAGATCGGCCGAGACCCAGATGACCTCGCCGGTGAGGTCCGGATTGGCGCGTTCTTCGCCCGCTGCAATCCGCACGACGGCGTCCTCGCCGACGCGGACCTGATCGATATCGCGCGGGTTCACCTTGGCTTCGATAATCAATGTGTCGTTCTGCGGCACGATCTCCATTACGACTTCGCCGTTTGCGATGACGCCGCCGACCGTATGGACCGAGAGCTGATTGACGATGCCGTCCCGCGGCGCGCGAATATCAACGTGCTTGAGTTGATCCTGCGCGGCGACCAGCCGCTCGGTGAGCTCGGCGATCTTGCCTTGCGTATCGCGCAGATCCTTGAGCACTTCGGTGCGGAAATCCTTGTCGAGCTGAATGATCTGAAGTTCGGTTTCGCTGATCTTGACCTTGGCGCGGGCAATCTGGGCCACATACTGTCCCTGTTCGCCGTGCAGTCTGGCCTTGTCCCGCCGCAATTGCATCAATCGCGAAATAGACACGAGGTTTTTGGAATACAGCGAGGTCACGGCGGTCAGCTCCTCGCTGATGAATGCCGTCTCCTCCTTTTTGGCCTTGAGTTGCGCCTCCAGGCCGGCAATCTCCTCCTTGGCCTGGGCGACGCGCTCCTGCAACTGCGCGCGTTGGCCGATCTTGGCGGCGCGGCGCGATTCGAACAGCTTTTGCTCGCCGGCCAGCGTCGCCGCCAGTTGGCGCTCGCCTTGTCGCGCCAGCAGGTCGGCCGGGAAAGTGATCATGTCAGCGTCGTCCCGTTCGGCGATGAGGCGTGCCTGGCGCGCCTGGAGCTCATCAAGCTGCGCCTGCACCACGCCCACGGTCGAACGCGCCACGGTGTCGTCGAGCCGAACAAGAACCTGGCCGGCTTTGACGAAATCACCATCGTGCACGTTGATGGCCGCCACCACGCCACCGGTCAGATGCTGGACCTTCTTGACGTTCGATTGCAGGACGATCGTGCCGGGCGCGATCACCGCGCCGGCGATATGGCTGGTAGCGGCCCATACGCCGACACCGCCGAACAGTAGCGCGATAATGATGTAGCCGGTGATCTCCAGCCGCCGGATCATCTGACGGGGATTTGGTTCCGGTCTGCTCATCAGCCGGCCTCGCCAGTAACCGGGCGGACCACGCGCATCGGCGCCGGCGACGGGGAGGGCGACACCGCGCGCTGCGGCGTGACCTTGCGAAGCACCTCGTCGCGCGGACCGAACGCCTGCTGGTTTCCGTTGGCGACGATAAGCACCTTGTCGCACACGGACAACGACGAGGGCGTGTGTGCGATGATGATGACGATGGCGCCGCGGGCCTTGGCGTTTGCGATGGCGGTTTGCAGAGCCTTGTCGCCTTCATTGTCGAGATTGGAATTCGGTTCGTCCAGCACGACCAGGAAAGGATCGCCGTAGAGCGCACGCGCAAGGGCGATGCGCTGGCGTTGTCCGGCGGACAGATTGGCGCCGGCCTCGCCGATGTGGGTATCGTAGCCGTTCTTGAAGCGAAGGATCATATCATGAGCGCCGGCCGCGGCGGCTGCAGCCAGGACGGCCTTCGAATCCGGATCGGGTGCCATGCGGGCGATATTGGCAGCAATGGTGCCGTCAAACAGTTCGGCCGTCTGGCCGACATAGCCGATGTTTTTGGCTAGCGAATGCGGGTTCCATTGATGGAACGCCGCATTGTCCAGCAACACGGCGCCGCGCGCCGGCTTCCATACGCCCACAAGTCCGCGCACCAGCGAACTTTTGCCGGCGCCGCTCGGGCCGATGATGCCCAGGGCTTCGCCCGCGGTGAGCTTGAATGAAATATCCCGGACAATGACCGTCGGCGTGCCGGGTGCGGTCAGGGTAAGGTTCTTCACGTCGAGTGACTGCTTGGGCGCCGGCAATTCGGTTTCTGCTTCCGGCTCGCTGGTCTGGGAGAGGACCGCGGAAAGCCGGCGCAGACCATCGCGGGCCGAAATAAACCCACGCCAGTTGGCAATCACGGTTTCGATTGGCGCGAGCGCGCGGCCCATCATGATCGATGCGGCAATCATGGCGCCGGCGGAGAGTTCCTGGCGGATGACAAGATAGGCGCCAACGCCGAGCATGCCTGATTGCAGCAGCATCCGGAGAACGCGGGTGACGCTGCCGAAGGAGCCGACAATGTCCGTCGAACTGCGCATTGCGTCGAGAAAATGGCGGTTGCTCGCCGACCATCGCGTCGCCAGCGCACCGCTCATATCCATGGCCACGACCGTTTCGGCATTGCGGCGATCGGATTCCATCAGGGCGGCGCGGATGCCGGCCTGCCTGGCGATCTCGCGTGCGGGCGCGCGGCTGGCCCGCTCGGTCAGCAGCGCGATCGTAAACAGGATGAGAGCGCCGATGAGCGCGGTTACGCCGAGCCAGATATGGATGGCGAAGCACAGCAGCAGGAAGACAGGCGCCCAGGGCAAATCGGCAATGGCGACCGGACCGGTACTGGTCAGAAAGCTGCGGACCTGGTCAAGATCGCGCATAGGCTGCTGCGCCTCGCCCGGATTGCGGGCGACCAGCCCCAGCCGGATAACGGCTGCGTGCACGGTCGTGTCGAGGTGATAGTCGAGCATCGCCGCCGCGCGTGCCACGATACGTGACCGGATGATGTCAAGCGCACCCTGGAAGGCGTAGGCGCCGACCAGCAACGCCGACAGGGCGATAAGGGTCGGGACGCTACGGCTGGCCAGCACGCGATCGTAGATCTGCAGCATGTACAGCGGGCCGGCGAGCATCAGCAGGTTCACCGCAGCCGAGAACACCGCGACGCTGCGAAATGCGCGTCGAAAGTCGCCGAGAGCGGCGGAAACGCCCGCGTGGCGAGTCGGCGGTCGAGCGGATGGCTGCACCGAGAGATACCCTCACAATAGCGCGGGAGCTGGCCGTGGAGGCCGTTGTACTTCATGCGATCAGACCAGTGGAACAGGGCGCGACCATCAACTTTACATATTAACCACAGATCAGGCGCGTATTATTCGGAGCCCGCATGCCTTGGGAACCCGCCGCGGTCCGGCGGCTAGCTGCCCCCGTAGCTCTGGATCAGGCTTCCTGCCACCAGGCTCCAGCCGTCCACCAGCACGAAGAAGATAAGCTTGAACGGCAACGATACCACCACCGGCGGCAGCATCATCATGCCCATCGACATCAGCACCGAGGCCACCACCAGGTCGATGATCAGGAACGGCAGGAACAGAAGGAAGCCGATCTCGAAGGCGCGCTTGAGCTCGGAAATCATGAAGGCGGGAACAAGGACGCGCAACGACAGATCCTTCGGGTCGGCCGGTGCCGGCAGCTTCGACATGTCGATGAACAGCTTGAGGTCTTTTTCTCCTACATTTTTCTCCATGAAGGCGCGCAGGGGCAGCACGCCGCGCTCGAACGCCTGCTCGGCGGTGATCTCGTTGGCGACCAGCGGCTTGACACCGGTATCGTAGACCCGCTGCAGCGCCGGGCCCATGACGAAGGCGGTGAGAAACAGCGCCAGCGACACGAGCACCGCATTGGGCGGGGCAGTGGCGGTGCCGAGCGCCGTGCGCAACAGCGACAGCACCACAACGATGCGGGTGAACGACGTCATCATGACGAGGATGGAGGGCGCGAGCGACAATACCGTCAGCATCGCGATCATCTGGATCACGCGCTCGGTCAATCCGCTCCCTTGGCCGAAATCGACGTTGATCTGCTGTGCGAGAGCCGATGTGCCCGTCGCCGCGATCATCAGCCCGACTACTCCGATCGCCACCGTCGTCAGACGGACGCGGCGACCGAAGGGTGCTCTCACGATTTGCCTGATGGACGGCCCAGCAAGCTGGCCATCTCCTCTTCGAGATTGTCGTAAAGATTCTTGTCCGGGGCCGAGGCAGGCTCGGACTTCGATTCGAACTTCGGTTCGATTTTGGGTTCGGTCTTCACGTAGGCCTTCTTCTCGGGCTTCGGTTCCACTTTGTGTTCGACTTTAGGCTCGGGCCTGACGAAAGCGTTGGCTTCTGTGCGCGGTTCGACCTTCGGCTCCGGCGGCTTGACGACGGATGACGGCATTGGCGCATGCGCCTGGGTGGCGAGCGGGTCTGTGACCGGCGGCCGGCCTTCCGGCGGCGGCGCGCGGCGCAGGGCGGCTTCAAGCTGTTGCGCCATATCCGAGAGATTGTGGTCGGCGGCGGTTTTCGTCGGTGCCGGTTCGGCCGGCGGCGGGACGACGCGCGGTTCCGGTCGTGCGACCGGCGGGACGGAGGTGTCGGGTGGCGTCAGCTTGCTGGAAAGTTCGGCGGCAAGGCCGCTCAGGCTGTCCGCCGGACGAGGCCGTGCGCCCGGTTCGGGTGGCAGCCATGGCTCCTCGGTTGCCGTCGCACGGTGAGGCTGCGTAACCGGCGGCGGCTCGTTGGCGGGCTGTAACGGCCAGGGGGTGTCGGCAGCCGGCACTGCGCGGGCCATTGGCTCCGGTGACGCTGGCGGTCTCACCGGCTCGCGCGTGGATTCGCGAGCCGAAGCCGCGCGCACGATGTTGGGCTCGATCACCACGTCGGTGGGGCCGCCGATCATCAGGAGATGTTCGATATTGTCGCGGCGGATGAGCACCAGGCGGCGCCGGCCGTCAACGCTCGCAGCATCGATCACCGCCAGCCGTGGTTGACGTCCGCGCGCGCCTGCGCCGCCCAGTCGATTGGCGCCGAACCGGCGCACAACCCAGGCAGTCAGGCCGATCAGCGCCAGCACCACCAGGAAGGCGATGAAGAAGCGGGCGGCCAGCGGCAACTCCGAGCCGAACAGGTCGAACATCAATCAGGCTCCTACCTCGTACTGCGGGCCTTGGTGTCGGAGACGCCTGAAATGGTTAACGCTCCGGGCACTATTTGCCGCCTCGAATACTAACAGACTCTTAACAAATAAAGGACTTTTTGGTAGCGCGCCCCGTAAAAGCGGGTTCGGCATGGTAAACGGTTCGTCAACGCGTTTCTGCCGGATCCACCCGGTTTAACCCGCCATTAACCATAACCCCGGCAAAGTCTGCCCGGTGCGGGACAGCCACCACGACGGGGAAATGCGATGGGATCTGGAATAAGCGATCTGCCAATTCTGAACATGCTGCGCACCCGCATGGAATGGTCGCAATCGCGCCAGAAGGTGCTGGCCGAAAACGTCGCCAACGCCGATACGCCCGGGTTCCAGCCGCGCGATCTGATACCGCCGAAATTCGACGACCCGAGCCGCCTCCGTCCCCCCAATGTCGCCGGTGTCGCGCTCGCCCGCACGGAGCCGCTCCATCTCGCCGGCTATCCCGGCACGGACTCGGATTTTAGTTCGACCCGCAATGGCAATTTCGATGTCCGGCCCACCGGCAACGCGGTCAATCTCGAAGACGAGATGATGAAGGTGGCGGGCAACCAGATGGATTACCAGGTGGCGACTGCGCTCTATACGCGCAGCCTCTCGCTCATCAAGACCGCACTCGGCAAGCGCTGACGCCGCATCAGGAGGGCAGTGGTGGACTTTTTCAAGACCCTGTCGATCGCCGCCTCGGGCTTGCGCGCCCAGGCCGGCCGCATGCGCATCATCTCGGAAAACATCGCCAATGCCGATTCAACCGCCAGCGCCCCCGGCGGCGATCCCTACCGGCGCAAGATCCCGACTTTCGAGGCGGAGTTCAACCGCGCGCTCGGTGTCGAGACCGTTCAACTTGGCAAGGTGGAGGGCGACCAGTCGGCGTTCCGCATCAAGCACGAGCCGGGGCATCCGGCCGCCGACCAGAAGGGCGACGTGAAATACCCCAACGTCAATTCGCTGGTGGAAATGACCGACATGCGCGAAGCGCAGCGGTCCTATCAGGCCAATATCAACGTGGTCACCGCCACGCGGCGCATGATCCAGCGCACCATCGATATCCTCAAGGCTTAGCGCGGGCTTGCCCAACACGGTCCCGCCCAAGCGACAGAAGGAGTGAACCGCCATGGCCTCACCGCTCACCGCTGCCAGCACCTACGCGAACATCGCACGCCTTGCCGCTGAGTCGGGACGCGCGCTCGGCGTTGGCTCTTCCGACAACAACGGTGGTGAGAGCACCACGAGCTTTGCTTCCGTGCTCAAGCAGGCAATCGACCACGTCCACGACGTTGGCCGCAAATCGGACGCCGAAGTGCGTAACGCGGCCAATGGAAAGTCGAACATGGTCGACGTTGTCACTGCCGTATCGGAAACCGAGGTCGCGATCGACGCTGTCGTGGCGGTGCGCGACAAGGTTATCGCCGCCTACGACGAGATCATGAAGATGCCGATCTGACGCCATGTCCGTCGGGGCGGGCGGACAATTGAACAAGAGCGCAAAGGAACAACATGACCGGACCGGAAGTTCTCGATATTGCCCGCGAAGCCATTTTTACCTTGGTGACGGTGTCGGCGCCGGTCATGCTGGTGGGCCTTGCGGTCGGCGTCACGATTGCGCTGTTCCAGGCATTGACGCAGATTCAGGAAATGACACTCACTTTCGTGCCGAAGATTCTTTCAATCTTTCTGGCGCTGCTCATCGCGCTGCCCTTCATGGCGGAAAAGCTGCACATGGAAATGCTGCGTATCGCAGCCCGTATCGCCAGCGGCTAGCGCGTTATCCCCAAACGCGCGGGCCGCTTCCGGTCACGATCATGCGTACATAAGAAGCCTCCAATATGCAGATCGACGTTTCATTCCTGCCCACGCTCGCGGCTGCTTTTCTGCTGACCTTCGCGCGCATCGGCACCATGGTCATGCTGCTGCCGGGCCTCGGCGACATGACAGTGCCTTCGCGTGTGCGGCTCGCGCTCGCGCTGGTGCTTACGGCTGTCCTTCTGCCGGCGCATGAAAAGGCCTACGCCGTCGACATCAGAACGTCACTGGTGCCGGCGATCACGATGCTGATCCAGGAAATCATGGTTGGCATCATCCTCGGGATGACGGCGCGGCTGGCGATTTCGTGCCTGCAAGTGGCTGGCACCGTGGTGGCCCAGAATCTCGGCCTCGGTTTCGTCACAGCTGTCGACCCGACCCAGAACCAGCAGGGCGCGCTGCTCGGCAACTTCCTTACCATTGTCGGCGTCGCACTGATCTTCACCACCGATCTGCACTACCTGGTGATCATTGCGCTCAACGACAGCTACAATATCTTCAAGCCGGGCGAATTGCCGCTGACCGGCGACGTGGCGCAGCACATAACACAGGTCATCGCCACCTCCTTTCGCATCGGCATCCAGCTCTCTGCGCCGTTCATCGCATTCGGTCTGGTGTTTCATCTCGGTCTCGGTGTGCTGTCGCGGTTGATGCCGCAGATGCAGGTATTCTTCATCGCCATGCCGCTGTCGATTCTGCTCGGTCTCTTGATGCTGACGCTGGTGATCGGCGCCATGATGGGCACATTCGTCAGTTATCTCGAAGGCGTCCTCGCCAACCTCGCATTCAGCTGAGGATTCTGGCGCCATGGCCGACGAAAACGACGACGCAGAAAAAACAGAAGACCCGACACAAAAAAAACTGGACGAAGCGCTCGAAAAAGGCGACGTCGCCAAGAGCCAGGAGGTCAATACCTGGTTTATCATGGCCGGCGCCACGCTGATGCTGATGGTCTTTTCAACCAGAATCAGCAGCGACCTCAGCACTGCGATGCGCGGACTGATCGTCAATTCGTATCAGATCCGCGTCGATGCGACGGCGCTGCCGCATCTCTACCAGGCGATCGGACTGAAGATTCTGGCGGTGCTGGCGGTGCCGGTGTTGCTCCTCATGCTGGCCGCGCTCGCCGGCAACGTGATTCAGCACCGGCTGGTGTGGTCGGCCGAACAGCTCAAACCCAAGCTGTCCAAGATTTCGCCGGTCGCCGGGCTCAAGCGCATGTTCTCCATGCAGTCGGTGGCCAATTTCATCAAGGGTCTCGTCAAGATTTCTCGTGCTGGGCGCAATACTCATCGCGTTGATGTGGCCTGAGCGAGACCGCGTCATGGCGCTGGTGCGCAACGACCCGGTAGCGATCCTGCCGCTCGCCTATACGCTGTCGCTCAAGATCATGGGCGCGGTGGTTTCCCTCCTGGCGATCATGGCGGTCGGCGACTTCTTGTTCCAGTACCGGCGCTGGTACGAAAAACAGAAGATGTCCTTCAGGGACATCAAGGAGGAATTCAAGCAGTCGGAAGGCGATCCCATCATCAAGGGCAAGCTGAAGCAGTTGCGGTACTCGCGCCAGCGCAAGCGCATGATGGCGCAGGTGCCGAAGGCCGCGGTGGTGATCACCAACCCGACCCATTATGCGGTCGCCCTGCAATACGAACGCGGGATGGAGGCGCCGGTCTGCGTCGCCAAGGGCGTCGATGCTGTCGCCCGCAAGATCCGCGAGATCGCGGACGAGCACCACATTCCGCTGGTCGAGAACCCGCCGCTGGCGCGCGCGCTGCACGCTACCGTGGAAATCGACCAGGCGATCCCGCCCGAACACTACAAGGCGGTGGCCGAGGTGATCGGTTATGTTATGCGCCTGCGCCGGCCGGCCGCCCGATAAGATAATATGACAGGGAGGGGAACCGGCAGGGTCTTGCGCGCATAGGGCGCCTTAAGGCAGTTGGGGGATCGGGCGCGCCGGATGCGCCGCGGCGAAACAAGGTTCGGCACCGTTATGGCAGGTCAGGATCGTACCACGCGGACGCCGGCGCAGGACGGCGGTGAAGGAGAGGGGCGGCAGGCTTACGACCAGAGCCAGAGCGTTCCGCGCGGTGGCTCGATCGGCATGGTGCTGCTGGTTGCTCTGCTCCTGGTCGGCGCCGCGGCCGGGCTGATCTACGTCGGCCGCGGTCACGCCGAAACTTACATTCTCGCGCTGCTTGCGGTGCTCGGCACCATTGGCGTTTTTGCGCTGTTTGCGCTCGCCGCCGGGATCATGCGCTTCGGCGGTCGCGAGCAGGGCAACCCGTTGCTCAAGACGGTGGTCGACAACGCTTTCGACGGCGTATTGGTCACCGACCAGATCGGCCGCGTCTTCTACGCCAATGCAAGCTATCTCGATTTGATCGGGACCGCCGGGGCCGCCGACGTTCTGCCGATCGAACGGGTGTTCATCGGCGACCCGGACGTGTCCGAATCCATCTATCGCCTGCTCAAGGCGGCGCGCGAGGGCCGCCGGCAGCAGGAGGAGGTGCGCATTGCCGGCAAGGCCGCGGACGAGGGCGGACGTTGGTTGCGCCTGCGCGTTCGCCCGCTCGGGACCAGCAAGCGCGATGCCCGCCTGACAGTGTGGTCGATCGCCGACGTTACCCGCGAGCGCGAGCGTCAGGAGAACGTGTTCCAGGAGCTGCAACACGCCATCGACTATCTGGACCATGCGCCGGCCGGCTTCTTCTCGGTCGATGCGGCGGGCGACATCGTCTATCTGAATGCCACCCTGGCGGGCTGGCTGGACCACGATCTGGCTCAGGTCGGTGCCGGCTCGCTCAAGCTCAACGACATCGTTGCCGGTGAAGGCGCCGCGCTGCTGACGACGCTGGGCGCCGCGCCGGGCGAGGTGAAGACCGAGGTGCTGGACCTCGATCTCAAAACCCGCACCGGTAAACCGGTGCCAGTGCGCCTGTTTCACAAGGTCGCCTTCGGCGCCGACGGGGTTCCGGGCGCGTCCCGGACATTGGTGCTCAATCGTGCGCGCGAAGCGGGTGATGACGCCCAGCGTGCGGCGGAAGTGCGCTTCATGCGCTTCTTCCAGAATACGCCAATGGCGATAGCCACCGTCGACAAGGCCGGCGGCATCGCGCGCAGCAACGCGCGCTTCGCCAATGCATTCGAGAATGTGTTCAAGCGCGACGAGCGCTCCATACTGCAGGTGGTGGCGGAAAGTGACCGCCCGGCGCTGGAAGCGGCCATTGCAAAAGCGGCCGCGGGGGAGGGCGACATAGCGCCGGTCGAGGCCAGGCTCATCGGCAAGAACGAGCGCTGGGCCAATTTCTTCGTGTCTGCGGTTGATGCCGCCGACCGCGACGTCGAGGCGGCCATCGTCTATGCGCTGGAGACGACTGCGCAACGGACCCTGGAAGACCGCATCAATCAGCAGCAGAAGATGGAATTTGTCGGCCAACTCGCCGGCGGCATCGCGCACGACTTCAACAACGTGCTCTCCGCCATCATGATGGCGACCGACTTCCTGCTCAATTCGCACCGGCCGACTGATCCGTCCTTCAAGGACATCATGCAGATCAAGCAGAACGCCAACCGCGCCGCTGCTTTGGTGCGGCAGCTGCTCGCGTTCTCGCGCAAGCAGACGCTGCGCCCGCAAGTGCTCGACCTCAACGAGACGCTGAGCGATCTCACCATGTTGCTGCGCCGGCTGATCGGCGAGCGTGTGACGCTGAGCCCGGCGCTCGGGCGTGATCTGTGGCCGGTGAAGGCGGACCTCTCGCAGTTCGAGCAGGTGATCGTCAATCTGGCGGTCAACGCGCGCGACGCCATGCCCGAGGGCGGCAAGCTCACGGTTCGCACCGCCAACGTACCGGCGGATGAATGCGTCACGTTCGGTTACAAGGGTATGCCGCGGGCGGACTACGTGCTGGTCGAAGTTTCTGACACGGGCACCGGCATTCCGGCTGAAATCATCGACAAGGTGTTCGAGCCGTTCTTCTCAACCAAGGAAGTTGGCAAGGGCACCGGCCTCGGCCTTTCGACCGTCTACGGTATCGTGAAACAGACAGGCGGCTTCATCTACGCCGACAGCGAGCCAGGGCACACATCGTTCCGCATCTTCCTGCCGCGCCACGTGCCTGGCGCCGAGGAGGTCGCGGCGCAAGCGGCGGAGGCTGCCGCGCCGGCGCTGGCCGCCGCTGAATCGGCTGCCGAGAATGCGGCGCGCGCGGCCAGCGCCGACCTGACCGGGCAGGGCACCATCCTGCTGGTGGAGGACGAGGAGGGCCTGCGCGCGCTCAACGCCCGCGGGCTTTCCTCGCGCGGCTATACCGTGCTCGAGGCCGGCAACGGCGTCGAGGCCATCGAAGTGCTCGAGGCGCAAGGCGGTGTCGACCTGGTGGTGTCGGACGTGGTGATGCCTGAAATGGACGGCCCGACCTTGCTCAAGGAGCTGCGCCGGCGTGATCCGGGCGTGAAGATCATATTCGTTTCCGGTTATGCGGAGGACGCCTTCAGCAAGAACCTGCCGCGAGAGGAGCAATACGCGTTCCTGGCGAAGCCGTTTACCCTGAAGCAGCTGGTGGCGGCGGTGAAGCAGACGATGGCGGGGTAAATTGCCGCACACGCGTGAGGACATTTAACCCGCCGTTAATTCTCCTGGTATGCCACGGGCACCATGAAACGGCAGGAATTTGCGTTTCCACGTTGACCGAAAGCCGAAATCGGTCTATTTGGCCGCCTCTGCAACCTGGTTTTCGGCGCAACTTGCTGCCACGCTCCCGGCTTTGGGCTGCGACTCAAGTGATCTCCCAAAACTCGGACAGTTGCACGTCGGCGCGACCTGCGCGGGCGATCAACGGAAAGGCGTGAAAGGAACTCTGATGGCTACCGGAACGGTGAAGTTCTTCAATACCCAGAAAGGCTACGGCTTTATCCAGCCGGACGACGGCTCCAAGGATGTGTTCGTGCACATCACCGCGGTTGAGAAGGCCGGCATGCGCTCGCTGGTCGAGGGTCAAAAGATCTCTTACGAGATCGTCACCGAGCGCGGCAAGCAGGCCGCCGGCAATCTGCAGCCGGCCTGACACCAGCGCGAAGGACTTCGCTTCGAGCCCAGAGCCCGGCGGCGACGCCGGGCTTTTTTGTTTGTGTGCCTATGACTGCTGCGCGCGCGAGACACGGCGGTGCTTGGCGTGCTGCAGTGACCGCAGACGTTTCAATCGGGGAGGAGGACACCATGGACATCATCGCTTGCGGATCGCGGCCGTCGCGCAAGGTCGGGCCGCCGAGCTTCACCGGCACGGTGTGGCAGGACCCGATCATCCAGGCGCCCGACCCGGCGATCCTGCGTGCGGCCTGGGTGCGCTTCGAGCCAGGCGCGCGCACGGCCTGGCATACCCATCCGCTCGGCCAGACCCTGCATGTCGTTTCCGGCGTCGGGCTGGTGCAGACCTGGGGCGGGCCGATCCGGGAAATCCGGCCGGGTGATACCGTCTGGATTCCGCCGGATGAAAAACACTGGCACGGTGCGGCGTCCGATCACGCCATGGAACACTTGGCCATGCAGGAGGCCAAGGACGGGGAGCATGTGACGTGGCTCGAGCCGGTGACGGACGAGCAATACGGCGCCGGCAAGGCCGGATGAAGCTTTCCGCCGCGGCAAAGAGCCGCCGCTGTTCGACTGGAAAGCCGGAATAGCGTCACGGCCTCGGTGTTGTTTTTTCCCTATGGCGGGGCGATGGGCTTCGCCGAAACGGGAGAGAACACCCATGACGGCTTTTCGGGTCGGCCTGCCGCTTGCGGCATGCCTGGCGCTGTTGTGCGTCGCGCCGGCGGCGGCGCAGCAAGCCAATATGACTTTCTTTTTGACCAGCCAGGGTCCCGGCAAGGGTGGTGATCTCGGCGGTCTGGCCGGGGCCGACAAGCATTGTCAGGAACTGGCGGCCGCCGTCGGGGCGGGCGGCAAGACCTGGCGTGCGTACCTGTCCACGCAAGGCAACGGCGCGGTCAACGCCCGCGACCGCATCGGCAACGGACCCTGGCAGAACGCCAAGGGCGAGGTGATCGCCAAGGACGTCGCCGAATTGCACGGGGACAACAAGCTGACCAAGCAAACCGCGCTCTCGGAAAAGGGTGAGGTCATCAACGGCCGCGGCGACAAGCCCAATCGCCATGACGTTCTCACCGGTTCGCAAGCCGATGGCACCGCCTTCCCGGCGGGGGAGGACCGCACCTGCTCGAACTGGACGAGCAGCACCAGGGGCGCTGCCATGGTCGGCCATCATGACCGCATGGGCTTGCGCGACGACGCGCCGTCCAAATCGTGGAACATGTCGCATTCGTCGCGCGAACCGCGCGACGGCTCGGCCCCCGGTCAAGGCTGCACCCAGAAGGCGCTGCAAGGCACCGGTGGCGACGGACTTTTCTACTGCTTCGCGGCGAACTGAGCGGGCGAATTTTCAGGCAATTGCCGCGGGCGAGGGCAGTTTTCCGCTCCCGCCCGCGTCGATTCAACCGTTCGGCAAATTGGCTGTGAATTGAAGCGTTCCTTTGCCCTGAATCCTTAACCCTTTGGCCTATGAGGCTGCTGACGGATGTGGTCGGCAATCGCGGTGTCAATCGCGCGCCGGCCCGCGCTTTCGCTGGCGCAGGCCGGCCAGTTCTTCCAGACCTCGCGCGTTTGTCATGGCCGCCCTTGCGCCGGCCGTTTACGTCTTGTTTGAATGCGCTACCGTGAGCGGCGGTTGCCGCGGTACGCGCAGGTATGACGCGGGAGAACGTCCATGCGCTATCAGCTCTATTACTGGCCGGAAATCCAGGGCCGCGGTGAATTCGTGCGGCTCGCGCTGGAGGACGCCGGCGCATCCTATGACGACGTCGCGCGCAAGGGGCGCGGCGAGGAATACATGATGGCGATGATGACCGGCCGGGGTCAGAAGCGGTATCCGTTTGCGCCGCCGTTTCTCAAGGCGGCCAAGCTGGTTGTCGCGCAGGTCGCAGAAATTCTCTTTTATCTGGGGCCACATCTGAAGCTCACGCCCGCGGACGAAGCCGGACGGCTGTGGCTGCACCAGCTGCAGCTCACCGTCAGCGATTTCGTCAAGGAAATCCACGACACCCATCACCCGCTCGGCGGCGAGTTCTACTACGAAGACGCCAAACCCGAAGCGAAACGCTTTGCCGGAAACTTCCTCGCCAACCGGGCGCCGAAATATCTCGGGTATTTCGAGGCGGTACTGGAAAAGAGCGGCGGGCCGTGGCTGCTCGGCCGCAAGTTCAGCTATATCGACCTCTCGGTGTTCCAGCTGGTCGCGGGGCTGCGCTATGCGTTTCCGAAGGCGATGAAACGCCTGGAACGCGACGTGCCCGGCCTCGTCGACGTGCACAACCGCGTCGCCAGGCGGCCGAACATCGAGGCGTATCTTGGGTCCGAACGGCGCATTCCGTTCAACGAGATGGGCATCTTCCGCCGCTACCCGGAGCTGGATGAATAAGCCTCGAGGCCGTCGTCCCCGGACTCGGGTCCGGCTTCGCCGGCCCGGGCACAGGCTCCGGCGGGGACCCATACGCCGTGTGGTCTCGTCAGTCTGCGGCGTATCGGTCCCGGGTCTCGCTCGCTCACCCGGGATGACAGCATGTGGAGTGCAAATAGCCCCGGCGCTTACCCGTGCGCCGGCAGCGGCTTGCCGTCGATCTCCACCGGCTTGGCCGACACCAGCGTGAAGGCGATGACGCAGGGGACGGTGCCGTTATTGATCCAGTTGTGCACGGTGCCTCGCTGCACCAGCACGTCGCCTGCCTTGAGCCGCACGGTCTCGTCGTCCAGCACCATGTCGATCTCGCCCGACATCACCACCGCGTAGTCGATGGAGTCGGTGCGGTGATTGCGCGGTGCGACGCCGGGGCCGAAGCTGACCACGCGGAACACCGAGCCGCCCTCAATGGTGGTGCCGATTTTCTTGCCGGAGGGGTCCTCGCTGCCGTCGTTGTTTGCCGGCAGCATGTCGGTCGACCAGATCACGCTGAACTCGGCGCCGGGGCGGTGCGAGAACACGTTTTTCACCTGTTCGTCGATCAGCACCCTGGCTTTGCCCTTGGCGTCGTGGCCGGTGACGACGCGGCGCAGTGTGAGACTCATGGCGTTCATTCTCCCTGTTCGTCTCTTGTCGTTCGTTTTTTCGATCCGGTTCAGGTCGGCCCGGCGACCGGCTTCCGGCCGCTCTCGTACCAGAGCAGGAACAGGCCGGAGCCGACCACGACTGCCGAGCCGGCGATGAGCGTGAGCGAGGGGATGTCGCCCCAGAACGTAAAGCCCAACAGAATTGCCCACACCAGCGAGAAATAATAGAACGGCCCGACCGCCGAGGGCGGCGCCATCGCCAGCGAGCGTGTCCACCAGTATTGCCCGACGCCGTTGATGACGCCATTGAGCGTGAGCGCGAGCCAGTCGTTCAGAGTGCCCGGCCAGACAAAGCCGAACACCGGCAGCGCCAGACCGAAGAACAAGGTAAGAAACACCATCTGGTACATGGTCAGCGTTTCCGCCGACTCGGTCGCGCTTAAACCTCGCACCGCCGCGGTGACGCTGCCGTAGAGCACCGCGTTGGCGACCGCGAACAGGGCCCCGATGCGGAAAGTCTCGGCACCGGGGGAGGCGACCAACAGCACGCCGAGGAAACCCGCGGCCAGCGCGAAGGCGCGCGCCATGCCGACCTTCTCCTTCAGCCAGATGGCGGCGAACAGGGTCGCGAACAGCGGCGTGGAGAAGTTGATCGCCATCGCGCTCGCGATCGGCATCAGGCTGAGCGCCATGAGGATGCAGACCTGGGCCACGGTCTGGGTGAAGTTGCGTCCGGCATGCGCCCCGAGCCGCCGGGTGCGGAATACGCCAATGCCGTGTCGCGGCAGGATCAGCACCGCGCAGACAAGCAGCGAGAAGAAGGCGCGGAAGAACAGCACCTCGGCGACCGGATAGCTCGCCACCTGCCATTTCGAGATCGCCTGCGAGGCGGCGAAGGTGACGGTGGCCCCCAGCATCAGCAGGATGCCGAGCGGGACACGGTCGCTGCGCGCGGCGAGGATGCGCTGGGTGCGCCGGTCGGTGCTCAACAGGGCCTCGGGGTGAAGGGGGCAGGGGCTCTCTGCCTAACACGCGGCCCGCGCCCGGGTCAGGGTCCAATAACGAATAGCGGCGATGCGCGTCGCGCCGGTTTGGCATCGCGAAAGCGGAACCGGCTAGCGGACCTTGCCGCCCTTCTTCTTGTTCCCGGTCCCTTTGCCCGCGCCCACCTTCTGCGTCTTGCGCGTGCCCCTGGTATCGCAGGCCATGCAGCGGCAGCCCTTCGGAGCCAGCAGCAGATCGAAATAGTCCTCGCCATAGTCGATGGTGATTTCCTCGCCCGCCTCGATCCGGCGCGCGGCGGCGAACTCCAGCCTGCCGGTGCGGCGCAGCACCGCGTAGGCGTTCGGCTCGCAGGCGTGGTTGATGTAGCGGCCGGAGTTACGGCGGGAGGATCCGTCGATGGTCCACCGGCTGTTGATCTCGAACAGATAGCGGTTATGTCCCTTGCACTCGATCTCCCAGGCCTGTTCCGCCGTGATGCGGCGGCCGCGGTATGCGACGACGGTCTCGCCCCTGCCGATGGGGCGGGTGGCGAACAGGCCAAGACCGGTTCTGGCGCGGCCGACGCGGAACGGCCTCGATGGCGTACGGGACATGTTTTTCTTGTTGGATGTTCGGGCTCAGCGGGCGCGCCGGCTCTTCTTCTTGCTTGTCTTCCTGGCTTTGGCCTTGCGCGCCGCCGCCGTCTTGCGGGCGAGCCGGGCGGCGCGCCGCTTGCGCTTCTCGCGCAGTTCCCTGGCGTGGCGGGCGCGGCGCTTGCGGCAGCGCGAGCACTGGCAGTTGGCGCGGCCGATCACGTTCTTCAGGTAATCGGTGCCGTAGTCGTAGACGATCTCCTCGCCCCGTTTGATGTCGCGGATCGACTTGATGAACACGCGCCCGCGCCAGGTGACTCGATTCGGCGTTCGGGTTGCAGGAATGGTTGGCGTAGCGCGCCACGTTGGTGCGCGGGGTGCCGTCGATGGTGCGGTTCTTCGAGACTTCGTAGAGATAGCGGTTTCCGCGCCGCTCGGCCCGGTCGGCCGCTTCCGAGTCGAGGATCGGGCCCCTGTACTCGGCGATGCGCGTTTTCTTCCTGATCGGCGTGTGGCGAACAGGCCGAGGCCGGTGCGCGCGCGGCCGATGCGGAAAGGTCTGGGAGCCATTCGTCGGGAGGGATTCGCTTTACGTCACGGATACAAAGCGCCAATGCCAGATGTTCGGCAACGGGTCAATGCGACGGCGTGCCCATAAAGCGATCAGGTGTGGGTTATTCGCGTGGTCCGGTTCCGCGAGGTCCCGGCTTTGCGGCGGGCACGCGGTGCGTCATGATGGCCGCCGGGCGGGCAGGAGATGAATGACATGGCTAACCGATCTCCGGCGGAACGCTGGCCCGCGTTGCCGGCGGCCGAATGGCGCGATACCCGCGCGACGTTGCATCTCTGGACGCAGGTGGTCGGCAAGATCCGGCTGGCGCAGACGCCGTGGCTGAACCATTCCTGGCACGTGGCGCTCTATGTCACCGCGCGCGGGCTGACCACCGGGCCGATGCCGGCGGGCGGACAGGGCCTCCAGATCGATTTCGACTTCATCGATCACGTGCTGCGGCTGACATTGAGCGACGGGCAAACCCGCGCGGTGCCGCTGAAGCCGATGACGGTGGCGGACTTCTATGCCGCCGTGATGGCGGCGCTCGCCGCGCTCGGCCTTGCCATCCGCATCCGCACCATGCCCTGCGAGATCGTGGACGCCATTCCGTTCGACCAGGACCGCACGCACGCTTCCTACGACGCCGGCTACGCCAACCGGTTCTGGCGGGTGCTGGCGAGCGCGCACGAGGTCATGAGCCGGTTCCGCACCGGCTTCCTCGGCAAGGCAAGCCCGGTGCATTTCTTCTGGGGCTCGTGCGACCTGGCGGTGACGCGCTTTTCCGGACGCACCGCGCCGCCGCATCCCGGCGGCATCCCGAACCTGGCCGATGGCGTGGTGCGCGAGGCCTATTCGCACGAGGTGTCGAGCGCCGGCTTCTGGCCCGGCGGCGGCGGGCCGATGGAGGAGGCGGCATTCTATTCATACGCCTATCCGGCGCCGGCGGGTTTCGCGGCGGCCAGGGTGAAGCCGGACGCCGCATACTTCTCAAGCGAGCTCGGCGAATTCCTGCTGCCCTACGAGGCGGTGCGCACCGCGCACGATCCCGATCGGGCGCTGATGGATTTCCTCGTGAGCACCTACGCGGCGGCGGCGGACCTCGCGACATGGGACCGCGCCGCGCTGGAGTGCGCCATGGGGGAGGCGGGCAAGTGCCGCGTGGTGTAAGAAGGCCTGCGCCGATCAGCCGCAGGTACAGGAAGACTTGAATGGACAACATCACCATCGCCATGGAGTGCGTGCCCAAGCCCGCGCCCGAGATCATCGCGGCGTTCAAGGGGGCGCCGACCTCCATCATCAGCGACAACCTCCAGCGCCTGCCGGGCGCGGTGGGCTTGCGGCCCTTTCACGAGGGCGGTGCGCTCGCCGGCGTCGCCTTCACGGTCAGGACGCGGCCGGGCGACAATCTCGCCATCCACAAGGCGCTCGAGCTGGTGGGGCCGGGCGACGTCATCGTGGTCGACGGCGGCGGCGACGAATCCCGCGCGCTGGTCGGCGAGATCATGAAGAACATCGCGCAGTGGCGCGGCGCCGAAGGCTACGTGATCGACGGCGCCATCCGCGACGCCGGCGCGCTCGCCACCGATACGTTTCCGATGTTCGCTCGCGCCGCCATCCACCGCGGCCCCTACAAGAGCGGGCCGGGCGAGATCAACGTGCCGGTGTCGATCGGCGGTTCGGTCATCGCGCCGGGCGACATCGTGGTCGGCGACGAGGACGGTATCGTGTCGTTTCCGCAAAGTATCGCGGCCGAGCTGCTCGAGAAAGTGAAGGCGCAAGTGAAGCGCGAGGCCGACACCATGGTCGCGATCCGCGAGGGGCGATACCAGGGCAGCTACGGCAAGGGGTGACGTCTGTATGCTGATAACAAACTCGTCATTCCGGGGCGCGGCCGTCAGGCCGCGAGCCCGGAATCCATAACCGCTGTCTCGACGTGAACCGCGAATGCTGCGGCGTATGGATTCCGGGTTCGCGAACTTCGTTCGCGCCCCGGAATGACCGTGAAAGTACAAGAGGGAAGGACCCATGAGCCAGAAGGACGAGTACCACAACCTCGATCACCCGGACGACGGCCTGCTGCGCGAGCTGGCGCCGGGGCTGACGACGCGCATCTTCGCCGGCGAGCACGCCATGCTGTCGGTGGTCACCATCGCGCCCGACGCGGAAGGCGTCATGCATCATCACCCCGAGGAGCAATGGGGCGTGCTGCTGGAAGGCTCCGCGGTCCGCTTCCAGGGCGGCGAGGAAATCGCGGTGAAGCAGGGCGACTTCTGGCGCACGCCCGGCAACGTGCCGCACACCATGCGCGCCGGCCCCGAAGGCTGCCGCGTGCTCGACATCTTCGCGCCGCCGCGGCCGGAATACAAAAAGCCGGGGAGCGGGTTCGGGGGCGGGTGAAGCCCATCCCGCCTCATCCTGAGGAGGCCGCGAAGCGGCCGTCTCGAAGGATGGGCGGCCCATGCTTCGAGACGCGCTCCTTGCGGAGCGCTCCTCTGCATGAGGCCGAGAGAACCTGCGGCCACACTTGCTACTTCATAAGAAGGACCGCAGGTGTTATCGACAAGAAGCGCACTTTTGCGGTCGTGCTGGCGGGTGAAGCGCGGAGCAGTCACCTGCCGAAGATCGCTCCCGCCGGCCTGTGTTCACGTCTTCGGCGCCAGCGCGCTCGAGATGATCTGCAGCAGCGACCCGAACCCGGCCACCGCCAGCACGATGACGGCGAACCGGCCCCACATGCCCAGCAGGTAAACGGTGACGACGAGCAGGGCGGACCACATGCCCGTGCACCAGAGGCACTGCATGAGCTCGCAGACGGCGCGCCGCCAGCCGCGTTCGGCGGTCTTCAGCCGCGCGCCCTCCTGATCCATGAACGCCTCGCGTACCACGCGGAAGATCTTGTCGTAGGTGAGCAGGTGGATCAGGCGGAAGGTGGCGAGGCCCATGAAGACGAGATCGAGAAAGCCGGGGCCCGCCGGGTCGAGTGTGCCGTAGCGATGGATGAGCGCAACCGCGCCCGCGCACAGCGCCAGGAACACGACCAGCGCGAGGCCGTTCCAGAAGCGCTGGTCCTGCGAAGTGGTGCCGTCGGTCATCGCCGCCTCCTGTGTCGGTCGACAACGTTCCGGCGGCGGCCTTGTGCCAGGCGGCGTGCCTGTTCCGGCGGCAAGTTGGCTTGTGGAGACTGTCGCCTCGCACGGCGCGCCGCTTTCGCTTCCGACACCGATTCACATGTCAAACAACCCAGCGGCATTTCCCTCTCTCCTCATGCTGAGGAGCGCCCGAAGGGCGCGTCCCGAAGCATGAGGCCCGTGGCCGCCTGCATCCTTCGGGACGGCGCTTCGCGCCTCCTCAGGATGAGGCGGAGAGAAGCCTTCTCCGTTTGCGCGTGACCTTGTCCGAAAACCGGTTCCCACTTTTCGGGGTCACGCGCATAGCTCCGCCGCCCGTATTGTTTGGCGGGCGCCGGGTTCGCCCGTATTCCTTTTGCTCGCTTCATGGAAGCGAGGGGATGGAGCGCCGCGCGGCGCAACCATCTTCGTCCGCACCTTGCGGTGCGTGCACATCCGGCGCGGATGTGCGCGCCCCGCGGCGCTCCATCGCGGTGTCTTGTCGGTGCGGGCCGCGCTTTCGGCAAGGTCTCGAAGACTCACGCCGTCAGCCAGCTCCTGGCGGGGGATCCTGGTGTCCCCGGGCGGAGCCCCGCAGCCGCCCGGGAGCTGGACGTGCGTATCGTCCCGCCCGCAGGCACCGCATCCGGCCCCATCATCGAGACGCCTCTAGATGACGCCCTCAAATGAACCGGACGCGAGCATGATAAGGGCGCGGAAGCGCGCGGGGATAAGTTTTTGTTTGGTCGGGTTTTCAAGGGGTTGGGCGGCGAGGCCAAAAAATTTATGGCCGGGGCCGGCCTTGTCCAGGTATCGCATTTTTGCTATATAGCCGATATGCGCTGGACGGTGGAAATCCTGAGTGCGCAGGTGGCCGCAGAGATCGCAGCGCTACCGCCCGACATGTATGCGCGTCTGGCCCGGCTGATCGGGATCATCGAGGAATATGGTTTTCCTGCGCTCCCGCGCGACAGCGTGAAGCATCTTGACAGCAAAGCTATGGGAGTTGCGCGTGACGGGCCGGGACGGGATATCGCGTGCAATCTATGTGACCGCGAACGGTCAACGGGTCGTGATTTTGCGGGCATTCGTGAAGAAAACTCAGAAGACGCCGCCGCGCGAACTTGAAATCGCGCGGCAACGCGCGAAGGAGGTCAGATGATGAAGTTCAGCACCTTGCACAAGCGGATGATGAAGAACCCCGAAGTGCGCAAGGAATACGACGCGCTGGAGGAAGAGTTCGCCCTGATGGCCGAGGTCGCCAGGGCGCGCCTGCGCGCGGGGCTGACGCAGGCGCAACTCGCCAGGCGCATGAAGACGACGCAGTCGACGGTGGCGCGGCTGGAAAGCGGGCGCGGCCAGCCCTCGACGCGCACGCTCGCGCGCTTCGCCAAGGCGACCGGGCACCGGCTGAAGATCAGCTTCGAGCCGGTAAAGGGGAAGGGCAGTAACGGCAAGCGGCGGGCGCAATCCGCCTCATCCTGAGGAGGGCGCGCAAGCGCCCGTCTCGAAGGATGGGGCGGCCTCAGGCGCGAGAGTGGCCTTCAACGACTTTCGAGCAGATGCTATAATGAAAATATGACCAAACTCCTCCGCGACGTGCTCGAGCAGGTCGAGCAACTGCCCGACGGCGAGCAGGATGCCGCCGCCACGGCCATGCTCGATTACCTGACGCACCGGCGCGATCTGCGCGTGTCGGACGAGGACCTTGCCGGAATCCGCCGACGGCGCGCCGATCCGAACGCCAGGCGGTTGACGCTCGATGAGTTCAACGAGCGTCTCAACCGTCTCATCGGCGAATGAAAGCCCGTAGAGCGTAGGGCGCGTTAGCGAAGCGTAACGCGCCGGGTGCCGAAATTGGCGGAGTACGCTTTTCCTATTCCGCCCTACAGGCTCGTAGCTGTTCCAAGCGAAGAAACGAAATGATCAGGTTAAGCCATCTCCACAGGAAGTGGATGACGAGCCCCGCGTATCGCAAGGAATACGACGCGCTGGAGGAGGAGTTTGCAATCCTGATGGCGAAAGCCAGGGCTGCTCCGCGCAAACGCCTCTATCCGCCTCATGCTGAGGAGGCCGCGAAGCGGCCGTCTCGAAGGAGGAGGCGGCCGCATGCTTCGAGACGCGCTTCTTCGAAGCGCTCCTCAGCATGAGGCCGCGAGAGGCAGCCGCACGTCTCGGCGCTCATGCGCTGGCCGCGGCCCGAGGTGTGCGCGGACACGAGATCGAATTTCGTCGTCGCTGTCGTGCGGATGAATTTCCAGATGTTGCACCCCGGCTTTGCGCAGCGCCTCTTTTTTGACGGCATCCCGCGCCGCCGCCAAGCCTTGGTAATGCCCGTCGCCCTGATACTCGACGACAAGGACCGGCCAGCCGCCTCCGTCAATGACAAGAATGTCGGCTCGTTTGCTGTTTATCGATCGAAAAGCGCTTTCGTCTGATGACTTGAGTACTTCGCCAAGAGATGTCTGTGCGAAGACCCGGTGACCTTTATGCAGCGCCGCTGCTTCGTCCTCGACGATCCGGAAGGCGCGATATTCGGCGCGGCTTAGTACTCTCCGCTTGTGAAATGACGCCGCCATCACCGCCTTGAGCTGGTGCGTGGGATCGGTGGGGTCAAAGCCCCGGTTCCAGTAAGGTTTGCCGAACGGGGCGCGAAATCGACGCCGGCGAGACCGTTGCGTCTCTCTTGCGACAACGACGACGAGAAAAACGAGCAAAAACAGGCCAAGGGCAATGAGCGCCGCAATCCGTCCGCCGTCGGTTACATGCAGTTCCAGCATCGACTCGTCACCACTTTGTCCGCGATGAGGCGAATGACCAACGACAGGCTAGGTTCGGGCTGTTAAGAATTGCTGACGGGTTCGGGAGAACACTTGGCCTTGGTGGCAATCAAGCATTTACTTTGGCAGCGCGAGCGCCGATGCGGGGGCCGCGCCGGCAATGTTGAGGTCGGCCGGCTGTTCGAGTTCCTGACCGCGCTTGGCCAGGACTTGGCGCTCACGGTGAAGCCAACGCGAAAGCGGGTGGGGGAGATGGCGGTGGTGGCGGGGTGAACGTCGTGCTACGATATTAATATGACGAAACTTCTCCGCGACGTACTCAAGCAGGTCGAGCAGTTGCCCGAAGGCGAGCAGGACGCCGCCGCCACGGCCATGCTCGATTACCTGACGCACCGGCGCGATCTGCGCGTGTCGGACGCCGACCTCGCCGAAATCCGCCGCCGGCGCGCCGACCCGGACGCCAAACGGTTGACCCTCGACGAGTTCAACGACCGTCTCAACCGTCTCATCGGTGAATGAAAGTCGTCGTCCGCGACAGCGCCGTTCGGGACCTCGGGGATATTTTCCATTGGATTTCGCAAGACAACACGCGGCTTGACGGAACTACGTAACTTACGTATATAGCGTCATGCACGCGGTTTGCGAGACTCAGGCGTTCCGCCGGGCCGCCGCGCAAGCGGGCATGAGCGAGGACGACATCTTCGCTCTCGTCAGCTATCTCGCGGAGAATCCGACGGCCGGAGACGTCATTCGCGGTACCGGCGGCTGCCGCAAGCTGCGCTGGGCAGGCCGCGGCAGGGGCAAATCGGGCGGCTATCGCACCATCACGTTTTACAGCGGCGCGATGATGCCGGTTTATCTGCTGACGGTTTTCGACAAGGGCGAGAGAGCCAACCTGTCGGACGCGGAGTGCAACGCGCTGCGCGCGCTGACCAAAGCCATCGCTGCGGAACATCAGGGCGCGGTCGCCGCCATGGCACGAAGGAAGGACGGCAAGAAGAAATGAGCAAGAAGGCATACGACAAGATCGCCGAAGGCCTGACCGAGGCGCTGGCGATCGCGCGCGGCGAGAAGAAGCCGGTCAGGCTGCACATTCCGCCGGAGATCGACGTGCGCGCCATTCGCGCGCGCACCGGGCTGTCGCAGGACGATTTCGCCACCGCCTTCGGTTTCACCATCAACCAGATCAAGGACTGGGAGCAGGGCCGCGCGCGCCCGCTCGGCGGCGTGCGGGCCTATCTCCTGATCATCGAGCGTGACGCCAGGCGCGTGCTGGAGCTGTTGAAGAAGGCGAGGGGCAAGAAGGCGGCGTGAGGGGTGGGGCGCGTTAGCGAAGCGTAACGCGCCGGCTTGCCGGAATGGCGGATTACGCTGCGCTAATCCGCCCTACGGGCTGCGCTTGTAATCTAAAAGTTGATCACCGTTTTCTGCCAGTCTTCCTGAAGGGTTTGGCTATTAAAAGTCACGAAATCGGTTCTTTGATTCGATGGGATGTAAATGCGCGGTGTATAGAAGGTGGTTGGGTCAGCGCGCGCCAAGTCGATTGAAAATGTTTCGTTGAAGTTGGCGGAGAGGTTGCCGCGGCCATTGAACAGTGTCTGATAACCAAATCTTGAGATGAATAGTACGAGGTTTGCGGCAACCGTTAAAAGGCACATTTCCACCGAAGCACGAGAAAGGCCTCCAACCCGATCATGTTTCGTCTCGTTGTAGGCATCGTACCAAGGCAACGACTTGGTTGGTCGTTGAGGATCCCATCCGGCGAACGGTGAAAGTGCCTTGACTGCAGGATACCGCGGAATGGTGACGTCAAAATCTGACAGAAAAAGTGCAGGTGCGAGTTTGACGTAGTCGTTCGTAGAAAAGCCTTGGCCTGTCGGCTTGATGCCACTGTGATCTAGGAACCACCTCCAATGACTTTCGACCTCGGTTGCCGCAAGCAAAAGTAACTCTCGCTGCTTGTGGCCATACGTTGGCAAGGTAGAGGGATTGGGATCGACGTAAAGCAAAAGCTCATTGAGGCGCTCCAGAATTAGCAGCAGTGTCAGTTCGGCTTCGCGTCGCTCCGCAAAACTGAAGCCTAGTCCTGAAATTATGTCCTCATCTAGAGTTAAGCCCGGTCGCCATAAGCCATCATAAATTTGGCCGACGTCTAAAGCCATCGGCTGAATGTTTGTTGCGCCGAACCGAGCGGTTACCCAGTCATTTATCGTTGGGTGACTCATCTTCGATTTGGTCACGGTTAGGCCAGGCGAAAGCACCCAAAATGGGCGTTCCTTGCAATAAAAATGCACGTAATGTTGTTGATCTTCATACGCGACCCCTCTTGTCTGCGTACGATGTATATTCGCAGTAGGCGCCCACCCCGGCGGAGTGACTGTCGGATCAGTTTGGTATGTGATCGCTTTCACAGAAGATGGCGCTCCCAAAGCGAATCTTGGTCCCATCTGTAAAATGAATTAGATAATGATACAAAGCTCGATTTCGACAACGCTGAATGGATTCCCATGAACGCCCCCACCAAATACCCGCTGCCGCCCTACACCCACACGCCCCTGTTCCCGCTCGGGCCCGACACCACGCCCTACCGCAAGCTCGATATCGGCGGGGTCAAGGTCGAGAAGGTCATGGGCCGCGACGTGCTGGTGGTCGAGCGCGAGGCCTTGCGGGCAGCTTTCCGAGGCCGCCTTCACCGACATCAACCATCTGCTGCGGCCGGCGCATCTCAAACAGCTGCGCGCCATCCTCGACGACCCGGAGGCGACGGCGAACGACAAGTTCGTCGCCTACGACCTTTTGAAGAACGCCAACATCGCCGCCGGCGGCGTGCTGCCCATGTGCCAGGACACCGGCACCGCCATCATCAGCGCCAAGAAGGGCCGCAACGTCTTCACCGAGGGCGACGACGAGGCGGCGCTGGCCGAGGGCGCGCGCGACTCCTACCTCAACAAGAACCTGCGCTATTCGCAGCTCGCGCCGCTCTCCATGTTCGAGGAGACCAACACGAAGTCGAACATGCCGGCGCAGGTGGAGATTTATGCCGAAGGCGGCTCTTTAGAAAGTGACTCGGCCTACAAGTTCCTGTTCATCGCCAAGGGCGGCGGCTCGGCCAACAAGACCTTCCTGTTCCAGGCGACGCCGTCGATCCTGACCCACGACCGCATGCTGGCGTTCCTGAAGGAGAAGATCCTGACGCTCGGCACCGCGGCGTGCCCGCCGTATCATCTGGCGATCGTCATCGGCGGCACCTCGGCCGAACTGACGCTCAAGACCGTCAAGCTCGCCTCCACCAGATATCTCGACACCCTGCCGACCAGGGGCAGCGAGGGCGGTCATGCGTTCCGCGATATCGCGATGGAAAAGGAGGTGCACAAGCTGACGCAAGCGATGGGCGTCGGCGCGCAGTTCGGCGGCAAGTATTTCTGCCACGACGTGCGCGTGATCAGATTGCCGCGCCACGGCGCAAGCTTGCCGATCGGTCTCGGCGTGTCGTGCTCGGCCGACCGCCAGGCCATGGGCAAGATCACCAGGGACGGCGTGTTCCTCGAAGAGCTCGAGCATCATCCGGCGCAGTATCTGCCGGAGGTCGACCAGGCGAGCCTCGGCGGCGAGGTGGTGAAGGTCGATCTCAACAAGCCGATGAAGGAAATTCTGGCGCAGCTCTCGAAGTATCCGGTGAAGACGCGGCTGTCGCTCTCCGGGCCGATGATCGTGGCGCGCGATCTGGCGCACGCCAAACTGCGCGAGCGGCTGGAGAGCGGGCAGGGGCTGCCCGACTATTTCAAGGACCATCCGGTCTATTATGCCGGGCCGGCCAAGACGCCGGACGGCTACGCCTCCGGCGCGTTCGGGCCGACCACGGCGGGGCGCATGGATAGCTACATCGACCAGTTCCAGGCCGCCGGTGGCTCGATGATCTCGGTGGCCAAGGGCAACAGGTCCGCGCAGGTGCGCGAAGCCTGCAAGAAGCACGGCGGCTTTTATCTCGCCTCGATCGGCGGCAGCGCGGCCAATCTCGCCGAGCACTGCATCAAAAAAGTGGACGTGCACGAATATCCCGAGCTCGGCATGGAAGCGATCTGGCGCATCGAGGTCGAGGACTTTCCCGCCTTCATCGTCATCGACGACAAGGGCAACGACTTCTTCAAGGAGCTGAATCTCGGTTAGGCTGCTGTTCCCTCTCCCCGCTTGCGGGGAGACGGGCTGCGCGAGGACCGAAGGTCCGAGCCGGGTGAGGGGGCATTTCGATGCGCTCAATTGCGGAGACAGCCCCTCACCCACGTCCTCGCTGTCGCTCGGACGAACGGGTGACTCTCCGCAAGCGGGGAGAGGTGAAAGAAAGGGAGAACACGCCCATGATCACCGCCATCGTGCAGTTCACGTTGCCGAAGCCGGTCACCTGGAAGAAGCGGCGCGCACCTTCGAAGCGAGCGCGCCGAAGTACGCCAACCTGCCGGGCCTCGATGCGCAAATACTATCTGCGCAGCGAGGATGGCCGCCGCGCCGGCGGCGTCTATCTGTGGGAGACGCGCGCCGCCGCCGAGGCCATGTACAACGGCGAATGGAAGGCGCGGGTCGAGCAGCTTTACGGTTCGACGCCGGAGATCAGCCTGGTTCGACACGCCGGTGATCGTCGACAACCAGGCGGGCGGCGAAATCACCAAGGCCGCCTGAGCCGTCTTGCCGCCTTGCGCTCCGGTGATGACGGCGGCGAGACGTCATCGACGCCAAAAAGCAATGGTTTCTTCCCGGCATTGAACGCGGGCCGAATCCCACGCGAGCCTGCTGCTGACATCGGCCGCCCGCCGGTCGTTTTCTCATTCATCGGGGTCGCTTGCGTGCAAACATTTCTTTTGATCGTCGGGGGCCGGCAAATCGAGGCCCCGGTTAAATGCGCCATGGCGAATCAGAAGACCGCATGGCACGTTTCGGACGCTGAAGCGTTGATCGCGAATAACAACAAAATACCCACGGGAAATGCCCCGGAGAAAAGTGAGGCGCGCCGTGACGTCCGTGATCGACTTCGACGCGCCGGACCTCGCGGCGGCTATCGAGCAACTCAGCCAATACGACCTCGACAATTTGCCGTTCGGCGTCATCCTGATCGACAGCGCGGGCACCGTGACTGTTCTTCAGCGAGACCGAGCGGCGCGAGGCCGGCTTCGACAACGCGCCGCTCGGACAGAACCTTTTCGAACTGTCGGGCTGCTTCGGCAGCGACGCGTTCCGCGGCCGCATCCGGCAGGCGGAGGAAACCGGCCCGGTCGATCTCGAGATCGCCTGGCCCCGCGACCTCACCGATCCGACCGCGAGCTGCGCATCCGCGTGCAGTCCGCGCAGCGCGGCGGCCTGTGGCTGTTCATCGAGCGCGACCACCCCGCCGGGCCGCGGGCGCACGGCTGACGCGCATCGGCGGCGCTCTCATTTTAATTGGCGCACATTCAAATTAATTGGCACATTCAAACCGGCCGTGCGCGCCGGGTTCCCGGCGACATCAGTCTTTAGTCGTGCGCCTTTGGTCGTCATCCGATAGTCGTCATCCGATAGTCGAAGAAGTCGCGCGCCGTGTTCCATCGCGCGCGATGACATTACATTCCGTTTTGCAGCGCAACGATCGCATTAAAGCCGCTGTCCTTGCGTCCATTCGCGCGTCCGTCGCTTTGGCATGTTGCGATGCGTCGTGAAGCCACCCGTGACCTCACCAAAACAATATCAGTGTCACGTCGCGTCACGTGCCGCGCGTCTCGCCATCGCTCTAAACCAAAGTGGCATGGCGAGGCGGCA
Organism: uncultured Pseudomonadota bacterium; assembly: GCA_963773715.1. GTDB lineage: Bacteria > Pseudomonadota > Alphaproteobacteria > Rhizobiales > Xanthobacteraceae > Pseudolabrys. The sequence goes on from CAVZCM010000006.1 coordinate 153,174, forward strand.
GTGCCGTCGGCTATGCCAGTGAAAGGCTGGTTCGGGTACCGGCGACACTTGCGGAACGGAGGGAGGCGCAACAGGCGACAGTCATCCACCGCCCAGGAAAAATCCGTTCGATAACAGAAGCAAATTCGAGGGGCGACTCGAATGAACCTCACAGGGAGGAATTGAAATGGCTTTTTCCAACGACGACCAGGGCGTATCACGCCGCACGCTGCTGCAGGTCGGCGCCGGTCTTGCCGGCGGCTCGGTGCTGGGCGGTTTCACGATGGCCATCCCGGTCTACGCCGAGGACAAGCCGCCGATCGGCACCTGGCCGGCCGGCTCGAAGGGTGACACCGTCACCATCGGCGCCGACCCGTGCCGCGCACCGGCGCCTACGCGGCGCAGGGCGAAGACAAGCTCAAGGGCATGCAGCTTGCCGTCGAGCACATC
>CAVZCM010000007.1:0-168308 GCA_963773715.1 uncultured Pseudomonadota bacterium
AGCAGGATCGGTGCCACAATCGGCACCACGACCACGGCGATTTCGATGAAGTCCAGAAAGAAGCCGAGAATGAAGATCACCGCCATAACGGTGAAGAACTGACCCCAGAAACCACCGGGCAGGCCTGTGAGGAAGGTCTTGACCAGATCCTCGCCACCGAACCCGCGGAACACGGCGGTCAGCATGGCGGCGCCCATCAGGATGATGAAGACCAGCGACGAGGTCTTGGCGGTCTCGAGCATCACGTCTTGTAGCGTGTTATCGATCCTGTATGCCCGTAATCCGCTCCAGATCAGCGCGAACAGCAGCACCGCGACAGAGATGGCCGAAATGATGAGCCAGGCGATATCTGCGCCGCCTGACAGTTTCTTGACGTTGAGAGGGTGAATTTGCGTGCTGGCGATGAGGATCACTACGGAAACAAGCGCAAGGATTGCCGGCCAAAAGGCGCGCCGCTTGCCCTGATAAAGCTGATAGCCCGACATGATGAGCGCGCCAGCAGCACCGACTGCGCCGGCCTGATTCACCGTGGCGATGCCCATGATGATCGAGCCGAGGACGATGAAGATAAGCGCAAGCGGCGGAACCAGGGCCATCGCGACGCGCCCGGCGAAGCGCAAGTCATACTTGCCGTCATATGGGACGGCCGGCGCGATATTCGGCCGAATCGCCGCGATAATAAATATGTAGACGATATAGACTGCGACCAGCAGCAGTCCGGGGACCAGCGCGCCAAGGAACATCTCGCCGGCGCTGGTCGAGGTTACATCGAAGCTCGACGGCATCTGGAATTCGCCGGTCGTGACCTTGTAAAGCAATTTGCGCGCGGTCCCGGCCTGGTCGGTAGCGCTGCCGAGCTGGTCGGCCAGAATGATCAGCACGATAGAGGGCGGAATGATCTGGCCGAGGGTGCCGGAAGCAGCAATGGTGCCGGTGGCAAGCGGATGCGAATAGTTGTTACGCAACATTGCCGGCAACGAGATTAACCCCATGGCGACCACGGTCGCGCCGACGATGCCGGTGGTCGCGGCGAGCAGGCCGCCGACGAACACCACGGAGATGCCGAGGCCGCCGCGTACCGGGCCGAACAGTTGCGCCATGGTGACCAGGAGATCTTCGGCGATGCGTGATTTTTGCAGCATGATCCCCATGAACACGAACAGTGGAATGGCGATCAGCGTGTCACGGTCGGGGTCCCAATAAACGCCGCGGAAATTGGTCACGCCGGCCGTCAGCCACTGCGACGGACCATCCTGGGTGAAAAACGCGTCGACATTGCCCTGGGTCAGCCAGCCGGCCAGCGCCGCGATTGCAACGGCAACGATGGCGGAGCCGGGCAGGGCGAAGGCGACGGGAAAGCCGGCGCCGAGCGCGGTCATCATCAGCAGGATCAGAAGCGCAATGAAGAAGACTTCCATGGGTCCTGCTCAGGTCTCATAGGTTTCGTGGGCGACGCCGGTTTCAAGCTTCCGCTTGCCAGGGTCGCCGCGGAAATCGGCGATCGAACTCGAGAAAATAGCCGGAAAACTGCAGCAGCATGGTGACGGCGTAAATGGCGAGAAACCCTGCCATCCAGTATTTGACGTACATGCCGAAACCGGTCTGGGTCACCTCGAAGCTGAGCAGCGGGCTGTTGATGACCGCCGCGCGGCTGCCCATTCCGTAGATGATGATGACCCAGCACAGGCTCATGCCGAGCACGACGCAACAGATCGCGTTGACAATGCCCTTGGTGCGCTCGCTGAAGCCCGCATAGACCACGTCGACGCGGACGTGTCCTTCTTCCAGCAAGGTGTAGGCGCTCGCGAACAGGAAGAGCGCGCCATACCAGAAGCGCACCAGATCGGCCATGAAGGCCTGCTCATAGGAAAAGATGAAGCGGCTCACCACGATCAACAGTTCTGCGGCCACGACGAGTAATGCGAGCCAGGGGAAACCGAGCGTGCGAGGCCTGAGGACCGCAATGACGATGCCCAAAACAGCCATAGGGAAATGAACCCAGACGCCGCGGAAACTCGATCGTCCGAGGTCGAGCATAATTGCGTCGCCGACGAGACGGGGCAGGAATCCCTCAACCCGCAGGAACGAAATGATCACGTCGGTCAGGCCGATCAGCAGCACTGCCCAGAAGGCGGCACGCACTATGAAGGTGACTATGCTGTAGATGCTTTCGCTCTCCGCGCGCAGGGGGCGGCCGGGCACACGCAATACGTAGCCAACCGCGGCGATGATCGCGAGGACGTAGAGTGCGGCCTGAAGCAGGCCGAGCATTGTAATGCCGGTGAAAATCGAGCCGGGACCCGGCCAGCCCCGCCAGTAGCTAAAATAGTTGTTCAGCAAAAACGCTGTGACCGTGGCGATCATGCCCCAGGCAAAGCAACGGCACAGGACGATGATTGTTGTCTCGTTGTCCGGCGGTGCCATCCCCTGCACAGCATCGGCGTGGCCATGATGAGCCATTCAGCGCAAGCTCCCCCCACGGGAGGGACGGGGCAATGCCCCGTCCCGGGTCTCGATTGTTGAGGCGAAGAACAGCTAGATCTTCAGCACGCGGTTGCGTTGCTCCGTGTAGGCCGCGTCCGACAGGCCGGTCCACGCACCGATCTCGGAGCGCGCCTTGCGGTAGCTGTCATCGATCTTGGCGGCCAGTGCGTCGTGCTGGCGCGTCTCATCCTCGACCTCCTTGGCGGCCTTGCCGAATGCATCATAGGTCTCGTCGTTAAACTTCTTCAGTTTGACGCCGTGCTCCTTGATGAGCTTGGTCAGATACGTGCCGTTGTTGGCGTTGGTCTCGGCCATCTGACGCGCATTTTCCTCGTTGCAGGCGGCCTGAATGATCGCCTGATCGAGTTTCGACACCTTGCTCAGCCAGGATTTGTTCATGCCGAGCGAAAGCTGCGAGCCGGGCTCGTGCATGCCCGGATAGTAGTAGTACTTGGCCGCCTCGTAGAACTTCATGAAGTAATCGTTCCACGGACCGACCCACTCGGTGGCGTCGAGGGCGCCGGAGACCAGGTTCTCGTAGATCTGGCCGCCCGGCAGGGACACCGGCGAGGCGCCGAGCTTGGCGAGCACGTCGCCGCCAAGGCCCGGAATACGCATCTTGAGGCCCTTGAAGTCGCTGGCGGAGTTGATCTCCTTATTGAACCAGCCGCCCATCTGCACGCCGGTGTTGCCGGCCGCCCAGCACTTGATGCCGAACTTGTCGCCGATCTCGTCCCACACTTCCTGGCCGCCGCCGTATTTGATCCAGGCGTCGGTCTCCGTGTAAGTGAGGCCGAAGGGCACCGCGGTGAAGTAGGCCCAGCCCGGGTGCTTGCCCTTCCAGTAGTAGTCGGCGCCGATGTAGGCCTGCGCGTTACCGGAAGCGACCGCGTCGAACGAGGCGAAGGCGCCGACGCGTTCGCCGGCGGCGTAGTAGGTCACGTGCAGGCGGCCGTCGGTCAGCTCCTGGAGGCGCTTGCAAAGACGTTGCGCGCTGGTGCCGAGGCCCGGGAAGTCGCGCGGCCACGTCGAAACGACGACCATCTCGGTCCGCTGTTGCGCGATGGCGGGCGCCGACAAGGTCGTGGCCGCGGTTGCGCCGGCCACAAGGCCGGTAGACTTGATAAAGGACCGACGGTCCATATTCTTCTTGGTATCGCGCATCTTCCCCTCCGTGTTTTCAGAATTGCGCATTCAATTGCCTCACTTAGTCGCTACTGGTCGCTACGCTTGCCTGGCAACTGCGGTTGGATCGCGGACGACCAAGCAGCTTGTCGCCCCATTATCATCCGATATGAGGCTATCCAAACACACTTTCTGGGGATGGGCTACCGGCTGACCCGTTTGGCAAACTGGGCCTTGAGAGCATTCGCCGCTGGCCGGCGATAACGGTGCAAGCCCTGAAACGAAAGCCTGCGACCGTAATGCTCCCACTTGGCCCACGCCGAACTCGCCCCCGCCGGCGGGTTTCGATGATTATTCTTAGGTCCCCACAGTTTGGCCGTGCGGCCAAGCTCGCCACCTTAAGCCGATGGCGATGCGAGGCGTCAACTCAAACTAAAGTCGAGTTCCGGACAGAGTAAAGCCCGCCATGAGTCGTGGAAATCGTCGTTTCGGCGGAAAATCGGTGCAGAATTGGCAAAATTTCGCGAGTAGTACACTAAACATGCCAATCTCCCTTAAAGGTAGAAATTAATAGTAGAATCAACTTTTGGGATAATATCGAGGGGTGCCTTCTTCTGGCCGGGACGGGCAGTCGAGAGACTGGTGATCGGTAAAAACGGTATGCGGCGAAAACATTGGCGAGCGGCTGGCTGCGGTCGCGCTGCCGCCGCTCCCCGTTTCCGTTGCGGAGCCGCGCTTGTGGTAGCCCGCCTTGCCACTGCTGGTGGGCGAGGTGGGTGCTGTCGTGATTTGACGGTCGCGTCGCCGACGGCGGTGGTGAGCGCGATGTGAGGATTCAGGACCGCAGTGAGGACGGTGGGCGAGTTGCGACAATTCGCCCTCCCGGCCCGACCTTTGCGGATACGGCTGTGATTTCGGACGAGATCGCGCGCGACGGCGGCGACAACCTGGGTGTGCGGCTCGAGCCAGCGCGGCTGCGGCTTGAGGAGTTGCGGTTTCCGGTGACCGCGCCGGAACATCGGGTCGTTCAAACCCCGGTCACGCTCACATGGCGAGAGAGCGCCGGCCGCCTTCCGGGCAATCAAACGCGGCGCGCGAGTTGAAACCGAAAGAGAGCAACGATAGCGTAATCACCTGAACGATAGCCACGTGCGGTCGTCGTGTGCTTCGGCCTGAACTTCCAACCCATGCGCAACGCATTGTTTGCCTCTGAGCCCTTTATCCGGCTGGCCGCATTTACCGGCGTGTTCGTCGCCATGGCTGTTTGGGAATTGGTCGTCCCGCGGCGGCGGCAGGCGATCGGACGCGGTTGGCGCTGGCCCAACAACCTCGGCGTCGTCGTAGTCGATACGCTGCTGGTTCGTATTCTGTTTCCGACAACGGTCGTGGGCGTTGCCCTGCTTGCGGAGGCCCGCGGCTTTGGCCTGTTCAACATGATCGGGGTTCCGGCCTGGGTCGGTGTGGTGGCCTCGGTGGCGATCCTCGACCTCGCGATCTATCTCCAGCATGTCCTGTTCCATGCCGTACCGGTGCTGTGGCGGCTGCACCGCATGCACCATGCGGACCTCGAATTCGACGTGACCACCGGTCTGCGCTTCCATCCGATCGAGATTCTGTTGTCGATGCTGATCAAGTTCGCCGTGGTGGCGCGCTCTCGGCGCGCCGGCTGCGTCGGTCCTGATCTTCGAGGTGCTGCTCAACGCCACCTCGATGTTCAACCATGGCAACGTCCGCATTCCTTTGAAGATAGACCGCGTATTGCGCTGGATCGTGGTGACCCCGGACATGCACCGCGTCCACCACTCGATCCTGGCGCGTGAGACCAACAGCAATTTCGGGTTCAACTTGCCCTGGTGGGATCGCCTGTTCGGCACCTACCGGCCGCAGCCGGCGGCTGGTCACGAAGCCATGACCATCGGCATCGAGCAGTTCCGCGAACCGCGCGAGCTCGGGCTCGATCGTATGCTGATTCAACCCTTCCGTGGCAACACCGGCGCCTACCCGCTCGGACACCGCGAGCCCGAACAATGAGCGCGCCCGACGCCGGCCAGATGACCGAGCCTCAAGCTGACGGAACGGCTAGCCGCCGGTGACACTCATGTGGCGCGACAGCGCCGGCCGTTGATGGCGGCGGTCGATCACAAAATCATGACCCCTGGGCTTGCGCGTGATCGCCTCGTCGATGGCGGCGTGCAGGAGGTCGTCGCCTTCCGAGGCGCGCAACGGTGCCCGCAGGTCGGCAGCGTCTTCCTGACCGAGGCACATGAACAGTGTGCCAGTGCACGTGATGCGCACGCGATTGCATGATTCGCAGAAATTGTGGGTGAGGGGGGTGATGAGCCCGAGGCGGCCGCCCGTTTCCTTGACGCGCAGATAGCGCGCCGGCCCGCCGGTGCGGTAATCGATATCTTCCAGCGTGAAGCGCTCGGCCAGCCGCGCCCGCACCATTGACAGCGGCAGGTACTGGTCGAGGCGCGCTTCGTCGATATCGCCGAGCGGCATCACCTCGATCACGGTCATATCCATGCCGCGGCCATGCGCCCAGGCGAGCATGTCGGCGAGTTCGTCCTCGTTGACCCCCTTGAGCGCGACGGCGTTGATCTTCACCTGCAGGCCGGCCGCCTGGGCGGCGTCAATGCCCGCTATTACCTTGTCGAGCTCGCCCCAGCGGGTGATGGCGCGGAACTTGTCCGGATCCAGCGTATCGAGCGAGACGTTGATGCGTTCGACGCCGTGCGTCTTGAGCTCGGACGCATAGCGCGAAAGCTGTGAAGCATTGGTGGTGAGGGTCAGTTCCTCGAGCGAGCCGCTTTCTAGGTGGCGCGACAGCGAGGATACCAGTGTCATGATGCCGCGCCGTACCAGCGGCTCGCCGCCCGTTAGCCGCAGCTTGGTCACGCCCTTGGCGACGAACGCGCTGCAGAGCCGGTCGAGCTCCTCGAGACTGAGCACATCGGCCTTGGGCAGAAAAGTCATGTGTTCCGACATGCAATAGACGCAGCGGAAATCGCACCGGTCGGTCACCGAAACGCGCAGATAGGTGATGGCGCGCGCGAACGGATCGACCAATGGCCGCGGCCGGGCGCCGGCGCGATCATGGTCGCGTGTCGGGGTGTCGGTCGTAAATGCCATCGTTCTTCCCTGCGTGGCGGCTTCCAGGCCCGCTCACGTTGCATATAGGAAGTGTGGCGGATAAACGCGATACCGTCCAGCGTAAGGGTTCCGCCGCCGCAAAATGCATCGGCGGCGCGCGATCCGCCGCCGCAGGGAGGAGCAAGAAACCGCTTTATTGCCGCGGCGCCTGCGCCGGCGGCCAGGGTGAGGGGGCCTGCTGCGGCGCCGGGGCCATGGCCGCGGGTTTCGGCGCCGGCTTCGGCGCGGGTTTCGGCTTACTGGTCGTGCGGCGGCGGCGCGGCTTTTTGCGCGGCTCCACCTTGATGAGTTGCACGACCACGGGATTCGGCTGCAATTTTGTCGTGCCGTCGCCCATAGCCTTCGGTGCGATCGTTGCGGTCGCCGGCTGAAAGCCGGCAAGCGTAATCTCGACGGTGTAGGTACCGTTTGAATCCAGTGGAGAAGCGCACGGCGTCAGACAAACCTGCCCGTTGGGCAGCTTGACCTGTGCGCCCGGCGGCACGGTTTCGAAGCGCACCGGCTCAACCGGCGGCTTCGGCTTCAACGCATCGAGATTCAGCCATTCCGAACTCGAGGAGCACGCCGCAAGTGCGAGAGCTCCGGCCATGATCATGATGACTCGATACATTGTCTCTGAGGCCCCTTGACCATCCTTGCCAAGCGACGAAAGCCGCCCACCGGCCAAGAGGATACGGAGGCAGTCATATACGCGCAATAGAAGGGGACGATTAACCTTAATGCCGTTAACCATAATTGCGGCGGGAGTGGTCAAATCGCTGGCGTGACTGCGGCAATGGCTGCGGGCAATTCCGCGAAATGGCTGATGATACGATCAGGTTTATATATCGCGACCGGCTGTTCGCTATAGCCGAAATCGACCGCAATGACCGGTACGCCGGCTGCCTGTGCGGTGTGGATGTCGGTCGCGGAATCTCCGATCATGATCGCGCATTGGGGGGTGCCGCCGGCCACCTTGATGGTCCGATGCAGTACCTCCGGATCCGGCTTCTGGATGCCGAACGTGTCCTGCCCGCAGATCGCTTCAAAGCGGCCGCTCAGGTTCAGCGCGTCAAGCAACAGAAGTGAAAGGCGTTCGAGCTTGTTGGTGCAGACGGCGAAATGATGACCGCCGCCGGCGAGTTCGTCGAGCGCGTCAATAAGGCCGGGGAAGGGTCGCGAGCGGTCGGCGATGTGCTCGGCGTAGTGAACGAGAAAATCGGCGAACATCTCTTCGAGCTTGGCCGGCGGCAAGACGCGACCTTCCGCCTCGATGCTGCGCGCGATCATCGCGCGCGCACCGCCGCCAATGTAATTGCGCGCGATCTCATAGGGCACCGGCGGCAGGCCGTCCCGGGCGAACACCACGTTGAGGGTGTCGACCAGATCGGGTGCCGTGTCGACCAGAGTGCCGTCCAGATCGAAAACGAGGAGAGGAGGGGCTGTCATGGGCGCCGAGGCTGTAACGCCCAAGGATTACGGATGCAAGCAAGCGGCGTTTGAAGGCCTGAAAACCTGAGATTCCAGGCTGTTCAGGCCGGATGATCAAGGCTAGATAGGCAAGCATCGTCAATCTCCGAACCTGGCCGAACTCTGCCGAACACCATGGACGTCGAAGCCCAGAAACGCGCAGCCTCCGCTCGCGCCGTCGAGTTTGTACGGCCCGGCATGCGGCTCGGCCTTGGCACCGGCTCAACCGCGCGCCATTTTGTGGATCTCCTTGGCGAGCAGGTGCGGTCCGGTCTGCGCGTCATTTGCGTGCCAACCTCGCGGGAGACCGAGGCCCAGGCGCAAAGCTGCGGCATTCCGCTCACCACGCTGGACGAAACTCCGGCGCTCGACCTCACCGTAGATGGCGCCGACGAGGTCGGGCCCGACCTCAGCCTGATCAAGGGCGGCGGCGGCGCATTGCTGAGGGAGAAAATCGTCGCCGGCGCCTCCGCGCGCATGATTGTGATCGCCGATCAGAGCAAGTACGTTGCTGCACTTGGTCGATTTCCGCTACCGATCGAGGTGGCCCAATTCGGCCTCGGCGCCACGATGAAGGCGCTGGAAAAAGCGATCGGCGCGGTGCAGGCGAATGGCCCGCTTGGCCTGCGGCGCGGGCCGGACGGCCATCCTTTTGTCACGGATGGCGGCCACTGGATCGTCGATGCCGCACTGGGGCGGATTGACGATCCCAAAGCATTGGCGCATGCGCTGGCGGACGTTCCCGGCGTCATGGAACATGGTCTTTTCATCGGCTATGCGCAGATGGTGATTATTGCCGGGCCGGACGGTGCCAAACTGGTCGAACGGTCCTGATATTCGAGCGGGCATGACCGCCCGGACATCTCGAATCAAATGGAGTTGATGTTGATGACGAAGCTCATAGAGGCTCTGCAACACGGCGGTCGCATGACGGTTTTGGCCGCCGCGCTGGCAATGTTTGCCTTGCCCGCGTATGCGCAGTCGAAACCGTCGCCAGCCACGATGGCGACCGCGCAAAAATTGGTCGAGTCCACGGGAGCAGCTGCATTGTTTAATCCGCTCATCCCGGGCGTGGTCGAACAAGCGAAGCTTCTGTTTCTGCAGCAGAACCCGAGCCTTGGGAATGACCTCAACGAGGTCGCGGCCAAGTTGCGTGAGGAATACGCACCGCGGCAAGCCGAACTCAACAAATATGTAGCTGATCTCTACGCGCAACATTTCACGGTCGCCGAACTCAATCAGATCCTGGCGTTCTACGAATCGCCGGTTGGCAAAAAATTGCTGACGCAGCAGGCGCAAATTATCGATAAGAGCATGAAATATGCGCAGGACTGGGCCAACAAGCTGTCGGACCAGGTTATCGGAAAGATGCGCGAAGAAATGAAGAAGCGCGGACACGACCTGTAGTTTTTGGCGTGCCGCTGCATGCATGGCCAACGGTCCTTATGATCGGAGCGATGGGTAGGCGATGACGAGCCGCGACGTTGATCTCTTCGTCATCGGAGCAGGCTCCGGCGGCGTGCGCGCGGCGCGGGTGGCCGCGAGCTACGGCGCGCGCGTCATGATCGCCGAAGAATACCGGGTCGGCGGCACCTGCGTCATCCGCGGCTGTGTGCCCAAGAAACTGATGGTCTACGCCTCGCGCTTTTCGGACGAATTCGAGGATGCCGCCGGTTACGGCTGGACCGTACCCGCGCCGACATTTCACTGGCCTTCACTGACAGCAAACGTCGCACGGGAAGTCGCCCGGCTGGAGGCAGCCTATACCAGTACCCTCGACAAGTTCGGCGTGAAGCTGGCCAGGAGCCGCGCCGTGTTCGAGGACGCCCATACGGTGCGCCTGCTTGAGACCGGCGAAAAAGTCACCGCAGCGACCATCCTCATCGCCACTGGCGGTTGGCCCCACTCCGGGCCGAAAATTCCGGGCATTGAACACGTGATCTCATCGAACGAAACGTTCCATCTGCCCGCGCTGCCCCCACGTATCCTGATCCAGGGCGGCGGTTACATCGCCGTGGAGTTCGCCTGCATCTTCGCCGGTCTCGGCAGCGAAGTGACGCTGGTTTATCGCGGTCACAATATTCTGCGCGGCTTCGATGACGACGTGCGCGAGCATCTGCGCAACGAAATGCAGACGCGCGGCATTACCGTCACCTGCGGCCACACGGTCACGGCGGTCGACAAGGGCGGGGACGAGTTCGTCAGCCATCTCTCGGACGGCAGCAATGTCACGACCGACAAGGTGATGTTCGCGATTGGCCGCCGTCCCAATATCATGGGATTGGGACTCGAAAAGGTCGGCTGCCACATCGCCGAGCACGGCGGCATTTCGGTCGATGAATTTTCGCGGACATCGGTCGAGAATATTTATGCGGTCGGCGACGTCACCCACCGTATCAATCTGACGCCGGTGGCGATCCGCGAGGGCCACGCCTTCGCCGACACGCTCTATGGCGGCAAGCCGACCCGTGTCGACCATTCCAACGTGCCGACTGCGGTGTTCTCCGAGCCCGAGATCGGCGTGATCGGGCTCACCGAAGCCGAGGCGCACGAGCGGCTGGAAAAGCTCGATGTCTACAAGACGACGTTCCGGCCGATGAAGGCGACGCTTGCCGGCCGCGACACGCGCACGTTCATGAAGCTTCTGGTCGACGGCATCACCGACCGGGTCGTCGGCTGCCATCTGGCGGGTCCCGACGCCGGCGAACTGATCCAGATCATCGGCGTGGCCGTGAAAATGGGGGCCACCAAGGCCGATTTCGACGCCACCATGGCGGTTCACCCGACTGCGGCCGAGGAGCTCGTCACTTTGCGCGAAAAGGCCCTCAGTTACGGGCGAGCGGCGGCTGAATAGCCTAAAATAACCGCATTTTCGGAAATTCTGGCTTCGACCGGGGCACCTCGTGTATAACTCCGGCCATTCGCTGGAGTTTTGTAATGCCCGAACGTTGGTCGCCCGATAGCTGGCGCAGGAAGCCGATTTTACAGGTTCCGGATTTTCCGGATGCCCATGCGCTGGCCGACACCGAGAAGCAGCTTGCCACCTTTCCGCCGCTGGTTTTTGCGGGTGAGGCGCGCAATCTGAAGAAGGGTCTCGCCCAGGTCGCCAGCGGCCAGGCCTTCCTGTTGCAGGGCGGCGACTGCGCGGAAAGCTTCGCCGAGCATGGTGCCGACAACATCCGCGACTTCTTCCGCGTGCTCCTGCAGATGGCGATCGTGCTTACCTATGCCGGTGCTTCACCGGTGGTGAAGATCGGTCGTATTGCCGGCCAGTTCGCCAAGCCACGTTCATCGGCGACCGAGAAGCGCGATGGCGTCGAGTTGCCGAGCTATCGTGGCGACATCATCAACGACATTGCCTTCACCGAGGAAGCGCGCCGTCCCGACCCGCGCCGGCAGCTTTCGGCCTATCGTCAGTCGGCGGCGACGCTCAACCTGCTGCGCGCCTTCGCCAAGGGTGGCTATGCCAGCGTCGAAAATGTGCACCAGTGGATGCTCAAGTCGGTGAGTGGCTCGCCGCAGTCCAAGGCCTACGCCGATCTCGCCGACCGCGTCTCCGGCGCGCTCGATTTCATGCGCGCGTGCGGGCTGACCTTCGCCCTCGATTCCGCGCTCGGCACCACCGATTTCTACACCAGCCATGAGGCGCTGCTGCTCGGTTACGAGCAGGCACTCACCCGGGTCGATTCGACGACGGGCGACTGGTACGCGACCTCCGGCCACATGATCTGGATCGGCGACCGCACCCGCCAGCACGATCATGCGCATGTCGAGTATGCGCGCGGCATCAAGAATCCGCTGGGGCTCAAATGCGGGCCGTCGCTCAAGGCCGATGACCTGTTGCGGCTGATCGATATCCTCAATCCGGACAACGAGCCGGGCCGTCTCACCCTGATTGGCCGCTTCGGCGCCGAGAAGGTTGGCGATCATCTGCCGGCACTGATCCGCGCGATCAAACGCGAAGGCAGGATCGTGGTCTGGTCGTGCGATCCGATGCACGGCAATACCATCACCTCGGCGACCGGATACAAAACGCGGCCCTTCGATCTCATCCTGAAGGAAGTGCGCAGCTTCTTCGACATTCATCAGGCCGAAGGCACCTACGCTGGCGGCGTGCACCTGGAGATGACCGGTCGGGACGTGACCGAATGCACGGGTGGCGCCCGCGCCATCACCGAGGCCGACCTCAACGACCGTTACCATACGGTGTGCGACCCGCGGCTCAACGCCGAACAGGCCATCGATATGGCCTTCCTCCTGGCCGACCTGCTCAAGAAGGAGCGGCGCTCGGTCCCCATGCCGGCCGCCGCCGGTCTGTAGCGCCGGCATATCAGCACCCCGCGCCCGCGATTGCCGGGCACGGTTCCGGGCGCTAGACGTGTCATCATGAACGGACGCCCTGCCGACAAGCTTGCGATCGCAGTCGCCCAGCTCAACTGTACTGTCGGCGACATCGCCGGTAACGCGGGCCGTGTGCGTGAGGCGCGCATGGAGGCCGCCGGGCAGGGCGCTGATCTCGTCGTCTTCCCCGAGCTTTACATCGCCGGCTATCCGCCCGAGGACCTGGTGCTGAAGCCGGCCTTTCAGGCCGCTTGCCGGACCGCGGTGGAAGCACTCGCGCGCGAGACCGCCGATGGTGGTCCGGCGCTGGTCCTGGGCACACCGTGGCTGGACGAGGGCAAGCTCTACAATGCCGCGGTGCTGCTCGACGGCGGCCGCATCGCCGCCGTGCGCTACAAGGTCGATCTGCCCAATTACGGCGTATTCGACGAGAAGCGGGTGTTCGCGCCCGGTCCCATGCCCGGCCCGGTCAGCTTCCGCGGCGTCCGTTTGGGGCTGCCGGTCTGCGAGGACATTTGGGGCCCGGAGCCGGCCGAATGCATCGCGGAGACCGGCGGTGAAATCCTGCTGGTGCTCAACGGCTCTCCATACCGGCATAACGTCTCCGACGAACGGCTCAATGTCATCGTCCCGCGCGTCAAGGAAACCGGACTGCCGCTGATCTATGCAAACCAGGTCGGCGGCCAGGACGAATTGGTGTTCGATGGCGCTTCGCTTGGTCTCAATGCCGATTGCTCGCTGGCTTTCCAGATGGGTCATTACCGGGAAGAAGTTGTGACGACCCGCTGGCGCCGGGACGGCCACACCTGGCGCTGCGACGACGGACCGAAGCAGGCCTTGCTCGAGGGTGACGTCGCCGATTACGCGGCCTGCGTGCTGGGCCTGCGCGACTATGTCAACAAGAACGGGTTTCCCGGCGTGGCGCTGGGCCTGTCCGGCGGTATCAATTCCGCGCTGTGCGCGGCGATCGCGGTCGACGCCATCGGGCCCGAGCGTGTCCACTGCATCATGATGCCCTACCGCTTCACGGCGAAGGAATCGCTCGACGACGCGGCGGCATGCGCCAAGGCGCTCGGCGTGCGCTACGACACCTTGCCGATCGCGCCGGTGGTGGAGGGCTTCGAGGAAGCGCTCAGGCCACTGTTTGAGGGGCAGCCACGCGGTGTCGCGGAAGAAAATCTGCAGGCGCGCGCACGCGGTACCATCCTGATGGCAATCTCCAACAAGTTCAACGTCATGCTGGTGACTACCGGCAACAAGTCGGAAATGTCGGTGGGTTACGCGACGCTCTACGGCGACATGAACGGCGGCTTCAACCCGATCAAGGATATCTACAAGACGGAAGTGTTCCGGCTGGCGCGCCTGCGCAATTCATGGAGACCGCCCGGCGCCATGGGCCCCGACTGTCTGGTGATCCCGGAGAACATTCTGGTGCGTCCGCCGAGTGCGGAATTGCGCGAGAACCAGAAGGACGAGGATTCGTTGCCGCCATATGATGTGCTTGACGGTATCCTGAATCGGCTGGTCGAGCGCGAGGATCCGGTGGCGGACATCGTCGCCGACGGCTATGACCGGGACACGGTGATGAAGGTCGAGCGTCTGCTTAACATCGCTGAATACAAGCGCCGACAGGCTGCGCCCGGTGTGAAGGTGACGCTGAAGAATTTCGGCCGAGACCGGCGCTACCCCATCACCAACCGCTTCCGTGATCCAGGTACACCGCTACCCAAGGCCGACAATTCGCTGCTCCCTGGGAAGCCGGTCGCTTCCGAAGCAATGGATTTCTGACTGTTCCTAGTTCGACGGCAGGAATTTCGGGCCGACCTGGCGCACCTTGCGCTTGCTGTTGTCGGTTGATCCCGGCGTTTCCGCGAGAGCGGAGTTCGTTCCGCGCAATTCGCCGGGTTTGGCGGCCGAGTCGGCTTGCGTCGCGGCGGAATTCTGCCCGGGAGCGTGCCGCGGCTGAGAAAGCTGGTTCGCCTTTTGGTCGGTCACGATGACGTCGCCGGGCGCGACGGTCTGGTCGTAGCCGCCCGCCTTGAGGGCTTCGTACCAGCTTTCACCCGGTTGCCGGCAACTGTAGCCGCTGAGCTGCTTGCGATACGCAAATGCGGACGGCAGTTCCGAGTAGAAACGTCCGTCGGGAGAGACGGCTTGTGAAATGTCCTCGCCGGGATTGTGATAGGTGTAAAGCCGAACTTCCGAGGCGGGGCACATGCGCTGGCAGGTCTGTTCGTCCTCGCGGAAACGGTCGGGCGTGGTCTCGAAGGAGATCGGGAAGTAATAGCCGTCGCCGAGGCGTACGCAGATCGTGCGATAGGTGTTGCCCATCGGCCTGTTCGTTTCCGGTGATATGATCGTGCTGCCGGCGCCGCCGAACAGACGGTCGAAGAATCCGCCTTGCCGGCCGGCGTTGACCGCGCGGCTGTATTGCGAGCCGCAGTTGTTGTCGGCAAGCGCGATCAGCAGCGACTGGCGTTGGGCGGCGCGCTGGGTGGTGCCGCCATTGAGCTGTTCCAGCTGAACCTGAAGGCGGTCGAGCCGGTTGCGCTGCTGGTCGATACGCTGGCTGAGGCCGCTGCACTCCCGCGGCGGATTGGAAAAGATCGAGAAAAAGCCCGAGCTTTCGCAGCCCATGCGGCGCGACCGTGACACCAGACTGTCGACCTCGAACTGTTGCTGGTTGACCGCCTCTTCGGCCTGGCGAATCTGGCCGGCGCGGGCGGGGTCATCGTTGCCGCGGTCGAGGGCGCCGAGCTGGCCTACTAGGCGCTGGCAGATGGCGCTGGACTGGCCGGGCGGCTGCTGCGCGAGCGCCGTGGCGGCCGACGACACCAAAATCGCGACCGCAGCGCCGATTTCGATGATCGATGAACCCCTCATGGCCGGCACTCTAACGCTTGAATTATGGCAGGGCGAGGATGCCGCGGGGCCACGATCCGGAAAACCGCGTGATCCGCTGCCGGACCAGGGGGCCGTTTTGTCGCGTATTCATGCGCTGGCGGCCCGGCGCGCATGGGCGGTTTCCGCCCGCAGGTTCCACAGCACGCCCGAGACGATGATAAGCGCGCCGAGCAACACGAATACGTCGAGCGATTCGCCATAGAATGCCCAGCCCACCACGGCGATCAACGGGATGCGCATGAAATCGAGCGGTACCACCACGGTGGCGTCGCCGGCGCGGAAGGCGTTGCTGAGACAGAAGTGCGCCGAGGTGCCGGCGATGGCGACACCGAGCAGCGGCACGATGTCATTGACCTTCAGGTGCAGGAACGCGGTGACGTCGCTGCCCGCCAGTGCGATCGGAAACTGGATCACGCCCATCCAGAACACGATGCTAAAGGTGCTCGAGGTGTTGGTGAGCTCCTTGGTGGTGATCATGGTGATGGCATAGCCGAACGCCGCGGCGAGCACGAGAAGGGCGGCAGGATTGAAGCCCGCAATGCCCGGCCTCAGGATAACCAATACGCCAATCAGGCCGAACACAACCACGCCCATCCGGCTCGGCGTCATGCGCTCGTGCAGCAACCACACCGCCAGGAGCGCGGTCCAGGCCGGCATGGTGAACTCGAGCGCGAACACCGTGGCGAGCGGCAGCATGGTCAGGCTGGTCGCCCAGGCATATTGCGATGCGAAGTGAATGGTATTGCGCAGCAGGTTGAGCTTCATGCGTTGCGGCCGCGTATGCGCGCGCAGGTCGGGACGGAAGATCAGCAGCGTGCCGACGATGATCAGCATGCCACCGGCGCGAATCGCCAGGATTTCAAAAATGCTGAAGCCGACGTGGGACAGCGCGCGAATTGAAACCGCCATCACCGAGAAGGATAGCAACGCGCCGACCATCCACATGGAAGCGACAATGATATTGCTTGTCCTGGTCACGGAGCGCCGCGCGGATACGAAAAAGGGGAAATTGCAGGGACGCCGGTGTACCGCCTATCGCGCTCATGCGCAAACGGTGCGGTGGTTCATTCGGCGTCCGGCTGGTTTTCCGGCCGCGCCTTGTCAAAGGCGGGGAGTTTCAGACAGGCTTCTTCGACCGCAACGATTTTGGGATAAGGCTCGAGCGGAACCTTGAACCGCCGCGCGTTGAAGACCTGCGGCACCAGGCAGATGTCGGCAAGCGTGACATGTGCGCCGCTGGCGTAGGGCCCCGGTGTCATCATCGCTTCGATCGAATCAAATCCCCTTTTCACCCAATGGTGATACCAGGTGTCGATCTCGGTCTGTTCGTGCTTCATTTCCCGCTTCAGATATTGCAGTACCATGAGGTTGTTGAGCGGATGAACGTCGCAGGCGACGATCTGGGCGAGCGCGCGCGTGTGCGCCCGTGCCAGGGCATCCGCGGGCAGCAGCGGCGGTTCAGGCTGGATCTCGTCGAGATATTCGATGATTGCCAGCGACTGCGTAAGCACGTCGCCGCTGGAGAGTTCCAGCACCGGCACCCGCATCTGCGGATTGAGCGCCCGGAATTCTGCCGTGTACTGGCGTCCGCCGTCGCGGGTCAGATGGGCGGATTCCATCTCATAAGGCAGGCCCTTGAGATTGAGCGCGATGCGGACGCGATATGCGGCCGAGGAACGGAAATAGGTATGAAGTTTCACGGGTCCTCCCGGCGGGAGCAGTTGAGGTTGTAGACAATCTACCGGCAACGGCGGGGCTTGGCGAGTTGGGGCGTGTCCGCGAACTTCGGCAGCAGGTTTTCAGAGCGCGCAATCAACAGGACCGTGGTCGTATCCCGGATTCCGGCGCCGCGGCTTGCCTAGTCCCCGTTCCGGCCGTTGGTGAGCACCGTGACCAGTTGGGCGGAGCGTTCGGTCAACTTTCTCAGCGCGCGGTCAAGCGCGGCCCGGTCGGCGGGGTCGACCGTCTGCATTAGTTGGCTGGCAAAATCGAGCGCCATAGGTGCGAGGTTGTTGTATACGTCGCGTCCCGCCGGCGTCAGCGACAGAAAGGCTTCGCGCAGGTCGGCGCGATTGGCCCGCCGCGCCACCAGTTTGCGGCGTTCCAGCAGTGCGACCGCGCGTGACACCTTGGTCTTGTGCATATGGCTGTGCCGACCGATGGCCTTGGCGGTCATCATGTCGAATTCGCCGAGCGTGACCAGGACGCGCCATTCCGGCACGCCAATCCTGTAGCGCTCCGAATAAACTCGCGAGAGCGCCTGCGAGACCAGGTTGGCGCAGACATTGAGCTGATAGGGCAGGAACTGATCCAGCTTCAGGGGTGCCGGCGCCGCGTCTGGACGGGCTGACGCGGCTGGAACACTTTCATCGTTCATCGTCTGGCGCAGCTCGCGTTCCCGTGCTCGCAGCCTCTGGCGCTGCTCGCGTTCCCGTGCTCGCAGCTTCCGGCGCTGCTCGCGTTCCCCATGGCGCAGAGCGTGGGACCCGTCCCCCGACGTCCCGTTCGCATGCCTGCAAACATTGGCTGAAACCGGGACCTTGTGCAACGAGTTTGGAAGTATTCTAACCTGTTGGGTGTGGGCGTAATTTTGCCGGCGCGGCATTTTTTGAGCGCGGTCTGCCGGTTGGTGCGGGGCACCCGTGTGACGCCCGGGCCGGCGGGCAGACTGCCTTCGCCGCGTGATTTGACGTTGGTTTCAATTGAAACTACACAGCAACGTATCACAGTTCCCGGGTGGGGAGTTGACGCCATGGGCGCGGATTACATGTCCGGTTTCGGCAACAGCTTCGAGACCGAGGCGCTGGAAGGCGCATTGCCGGTCGGCCGCAATTCGCCGCAAAAGGTGAACTACGGGCTCTACGCCGAGCAGTTGTCGGGCTCGCCCTTCACCGCGCCGCAGTCGTCGAACCAGCGTTCCTGGCTCTACCGCATCCGGCCGACGGTGCGGCACAACGGCCGCTTCGCCAGGGTCGACAGCGGCCACTGGCGCACGGCGCCGACGCGCGAAGACACCGACCTGCCGATCGGCCAGTTCCGCTGGTCGCCGCCGCCAATCCCGGACGAAAAACTCACCTTTATCTCGGGGCTTCGCACCATCACCACGGCCGGCGACGCCGATACCCACGCCGGCATGGCCGCGCACATCGTGTTCATCACGCAGTCGATGGAGCGCGAGCATATCTTCAACGGCGACGGCGAATTCATGGTCGTCGCGCAGCAAGGCAAGATTCGTTTCCGCACCGAGTTCGGTATGATCGAGATCGAGCCCGGCGAGATCTGCGTCATTCCGCGCGGCGTGATCTTCCGCGTCGAACTGGTCGACGGGCCGGTGCGCGCCTATGTCTGCGAGAATTACGGCGGCGGCTTCATCCTGCCCGACCGCGGGCCGATCGGCGCCAATTGTCTCGCCAACCCGCGCGACTTCCTCACGCCCGTGGCGGCTTATGAGGACGTCGATGGGCCGCACACCCTGTTCGTGAAGTGGGGCGGCGAGCTTTTCACGACGCAGACCGACTATTCGCCGCTCGACGTCGTTGCCTGGCACGGCAACTACTACCCGTACAAATACGACCTGCGTCGGTTCTCGCCGGTAGGCGCGCTGCTGTTCGATCATCCCGATCCCTCGATCTTCACGGTGTTGACCTCGCCCTCGGAAACGCCGGGCACCGCCAATATCGATTTCGTGATCTTCCCGGAGCGCTGGATGGTGGCGGAGAACACCTTCCGTCCGCCCTGGTACCACCGCAACATCATGTCCGAGTTCATGGGGCTGGTGTTCGGCGTCTACGACGCCAAGCCCGAAGGCTTCGTGCCCGGCGGTTTCAGCCTGCACAACCAGATGCTGCCGCACGGGCCGGACGTCGACGCTTTCGAGCACGCCAGCAATGTTGACCTGAAGCCGGTGAAGCTTTCCGACACGCTGGCCTTCATGTTCGAGACCCGGTTCCGCCAGCGCGTCACGAAATACGCCGCCGGCTTGCCGGCGCTGCAAGACGATTACGTTGACTGCTGGGCGGGGCTGAAAAAGCATTTCGACCCCACGCGGCGCGACCCGAAATAGCAACGACGCTAGCCATCCCTTCTTCACCTCTCCCCGCCGGGCGGGGAGAGGTCGCGAACGAAGCGAGCGGGTGAGGGGGTGTTGCATGGGAAAACGCCTTATGTTTTTTCGCTATGCATTGCGTGAACTCGCAAGAGCCCCTCACCCCGACCCTCTCCCCGCAAGCGGGGAGAGGGAGAAAAGAGTGCGATGAAACTTGCTTCCCTCAAGGACGGCCGCGACGGCCGTCTCCTCGTCGTCTCGCGCGATCTCACGCGCTGTGCCGATGCTCACGCGGTGGCGCCGACCTTGCAGGCGGCGCTCGACAACTGGGACTCCGCCGGGCGGCGCCTGATCGAGATTGCCGACGGCCTGGAATCCGGTCACATCGCGCACATGCCGTTCGATCCGGCGAAATGCGCGTCGCCCTTGCCGCGCGCATACCAGTGGCTGGACGGCTCGGCCTACGTCAATCACGTGGCGCTGGTGCGCCAGGCGCGCGGCGCCGAGATGCCGGCCTCGTTCTGGACCGATCCGCTGATGTACCAGGGCGGTTCCGACAGCTTTGTCGGTCCGCGCGACCCGATCGCTACCCTGGATGAGGCCTGGGGCATTGATCTCGAGGCGGAAGTTGTCGTCGTGCTCGGCGACGTGCCGATGGGCATCAGCCGCGAGGAAGCGGCCAGGGCCATCAAGCTGATCATGCTGGTCAACGATGTCACCTTGCGCAACATCACCGGCCCGGAGCTCGCCAAGGGTTTCGGTTTCGTGCAGTCGAAACCGGCCTCCGCGTTCACGCCGGTGGCGGTGACGCCGGATGAGCTGGGCCACGCCTTCGATGGCGCCAGGGTGAACCTGCCGCTGCTGAGCTTCATCAACGGCAAGCCGTTCGGCAGGCCGCTGTGCGGCGAGGATATGACCTTCGACTTCCCGACCTTGATCGCGCACGCTGCCAGGACCCGCGAACTTTGCGCCGGCACCATTCTTGGCTCTGGCACCGTGTCGAACCGTGATCCCGACGGCGGGCCCGGCAAGCCGATCGGCGAGGGCGGGCTCGGCTATTCGTGTCTGGCCGAGCAGCGCACGGTGGAGACCATCCGCACCGGCAAGCCGGTGACGCCGTTCCTCAAGTTCGGCGACAAGGTGCGAATCGAGATGCTGGATGCGCAGGGGCAGTCGATCTTCGGCGCCATCGAGCAGGACGTGGTACGCTATACGCGGGCTTAACGATAAGAGTTTTCGGGAGGATTGAACATGGCCAAGGGTTTTGCGTCGGCCAATGACCTGGGCGAGAAAAAGGTCTCTTTCGACGAGCTCGGTCCCGGGCTTTATGCCTATACCGCCGAAGGCGACCCCAATTCCGGCATCATCGTCGGCGACGACGGCGTGATGGTGATCGACGCCCAGGCGACGCCTGCGATGGCCGAGGAGGTGATCGCCCGCGTCGCCACCGTCACCGACAAGCCGATCAAATACGTGCTGCTGACGCACTACCACGCCGTGCGCGTGCTCGGCGCCTCCGCCTTCAAGGGCGCCGAGATCCTCGCCTCCGACGCCACCCGCAAGCTGATTGCCGAGCGCGGCCAGCAGGACATGGATTCCGAGATCGGCCGTTTCCCGCGCCTGTTCCGTGCGGTGGAGAGCATTCCCGGCCTGACCTGGCCGAGCCTGACCTTTCCCGACGAAATTTCCGTGTGGCTGGGCAAGCGCGAGGTGCGCATTATGCACATCGGCCGCGGCCACACCGCCGGCGACGTGATCGCGGTGGTGCCGGATTCGAACGTCGTCTTCTCCGGCGACCTGGTCGAATACCATTCGGCCTGCTATTGCGGCGACGCTCACTTCACCGACTGGCCGACCACGCTCGACAATCTCGCCGAGTTGCAGGCGCGGGCGCTGGTGCCCGGGCGCGGCGCGGCGTTGAAGACGCCGGAGATGGTCAGGGAAGGCATCAAGCTCACCAGCGATTTCCTCTCGACGCTCTACGGCTCTGCGCAGGAGAGCGTCGCCAGGGGTCGCTCGCTGAAGGAGGCCTTCGACGCCGCACGTGTGGTGATGGATCCGAAATTCGCCGACTACGCGATCTACGAGCATTGCCTGCCGTTCAACGTCTCGCGCGCCTATGACGAGGCGCGCGGCATTGACTGGCCGGTGATCTGGACCGCCGAACGCGACCGGGAAATGTGGGCTGCGCTGCAAGATTAGGTGGGCTGGGCAATGCACTGCACCCAAACCAGTCTGTTACCGTCCACAAGTTCTTCGGGTTTGCCGTCGACTTGGCCCGGCCGCCTGCTACTCTTGATTGTCCGCGTTCGCGGACACTACGGAAAAACCGTTAGCAGGGGAAATAAGAATGTTGAAATTGGAAAGGTACAGCGATTCTGTTGCGCTCCTCGGCCGACTTTTCTTTGCATCCCTGTTTCTGCTGTATGGATACAAGAAGCTCGTCGGCTATGCCGGCGCGGCTGCCTACATGGCCAAGGTCGGTCTGCCGGGGTGGTTCGCCGTTCTGGCGATCCTGTTCGAACTGGTCGGCGGGCTGTTGATGGTGGCCGGATTTTACACGCGGCTGACCGCGCTGGCATTGGCCGTCTATGTCGTGGTCGCATCGTATTTCGGGCACGGCAACATCGACAATCCGGCCCAACTCGTCCACTTCATGAAGAACATGTCGATCATCGGTGGTTGCCTCGCGTTCGTGGCATTCGGCGCGGGGGCCTATTCCATCGACGCGGGCAAACGATAATCGCGGCATCTGCTGCCGGGCGGCTTCATGCAAAACCGTCCCGGCTGCGGTGCGCGCCGTGGCCGGACAGGGGATAGTATGTCGTGACCGGGCCAAAGACCTTGACCACAAGCCGGAATGCCCGCAAGACGTTCCAGCAATATTCATATAAACGCTGCGCTGACCAGGACGCGCCGGATGTGCTGCGCCGGCCGGTCGTGGTCGTCGGCGCTGGTCCTGTGGGGCTCGCCGCGGCCATCGATCTCGCGCAGCGCGACGTGCCGGTGGTCCTGGTCGACGACGCCGACCGCATCGGTGAAGGCTCGCGCGGCATCTGCTGGTCGAAACGAACGCTGGAAATCTGCGACCGGCTCGGCGTCGGCGAGAATCTGGTCAGGCAAGGCGTCACCTGGAAGATCGGCAAGCAGTACCACGGCGACGCACTGGTATATTCCTTCGATCTGTTGCCGGAAGAGGGCCACAAGATGCCGGCCTTCATCAATCTCCAGCAGTTCTATCTGGAAAAGGCGCTGGTCGATCGTGCCGACGAACTCGACAATCTCGACCTGCGTTGGAAGAACAGGCTCGCCGGCGTGGAACAGCGCAATGACCATGTGCGGCTGACAATCGAGACTCCGGACGGTCCCTACACGCTCGACACCGATTGGCTGATCGCCGCGGATGGCGCACGATCAACCACGCGCGATCTGCTGGGGCTCACGTTCTCTGGCGTTACCTTCGAGGACAAGTTCCTGATCGCCGACATCAGGATGACGGCGGATTTCCCGACCGAGCGCCGCTTCTGGTTCGATCCGCCCTTCCATTCCGGTCAGTCGGCGCTGATGCACAAGCAACCGGACAATGTCTGGCGCATCGACCTGCAACTCGGGCCCGAGGCGGACGTCGAAGCCGAGCAGGACCCGGGCCGCGTGCGGGCGCGCATCGAACGCATCGTCGGCGACCGCCCGTTCGAACTCGAATGGATTTCGATCTACCGCTTCAACTGCCGGCGGCTCGACCGCTTTGTGCACGGCCGCGTGGTGTTCATCGGCGACGCCGCACACCAGGTATCGCCGTTCGGCGCGCGCGGCGCCAATTCCGGCATCCAGGACGCCGAGAATCTCGCCTGGAAGCTCGCCGCGGTTCTGAAAGGCGAGGCGGCACAAGCCCTGATCAATTCCTACGAGCGCGAGCGCACCCAGGCGGCGGACGAGAATATCGCCCATTCCACCCGCTCGACCGATTTCATCGCCCCGCATTCATCCGCCGAGCACAAGTTGCGGAACGCCGTGCTCGATCTCGCGAACAAGGTCGACTTTGCCCGCCGCATGATCAACTCCGGACGATTGTCGGTGCCGACTGTCTACGATTCTTCATTGTCGACGCCGGATGAAGACAGTTTCAGGGGCAGCGCACAACTCGGCGCGCCGGTACCCGATGCGCCGGTGAGGACGCGCGCGGGCGACGGGCATCTGCTGGAAAACATCGCGGGCAGGTTCACGCTGCTCTACATCAGGAACGGCGCGCCACCCGTGGTGCCGGACGGGATCAAACTCGCCACCATCGGAGAAGACATCGTTGACAGCGATGGCAGTCTTGCGAGGCGCTTCGATGCAACTCCCGGTGCCGCCTATCTGCTGCGCCCGGACCAGCATCTGTGCGCGCGCTGGCGTCACTACGATGCCGGCAAGGTTGCGGCCGCGCGCGATCGTGCGTTAGCGCGCGATCCCGAAAAGCGGGAGCCGGTTCTCGGAAGAGATCACGCGCAAACAAAGAATGCGAGAGCGTGATGGTGAAGCTCGTGACGCAATCGCAATTCGCGGAACCCGATGCGGCCTATGTCACGCTGGTCGGGGCGCGCCGCGGCCTGAGCGACGAGGCCGCCGCCGATCTCGACGCCAGGCTGGTGCTGATCCTCGCCAACCACATCGGCGATCTCGACGTGCTCGAGGAAGCCATCGCGCTGGCGAAAGGCGGGAAGTAAGCGCCGTTCAATGGCGTTGTCATTCCGGGACGCGAGCGAAGCGGGCGGACCCGGAATCCATACGCTGCAGCGCTGGGGTTATGGATTCCGGGGTGGCGGCCTTTCGGCCGCGCCCCGGAATGACGATGGAGAGGTTCCGCCGCGCTTCAGCGCGTGCAGACGATGGCGACGTAGTTCTCGCACTGACCGTTGCGGCAGCGGCTGCTGGCGCTGTTCGGCACGGCGCCGGTAATCTCGTTGCGCTCGACTTTACGGAAATAGGCGGCCTGGGCGAATTTCTGGGCGCGGCAATAAGCGTTGGCGGCCGCCTTGCCGCATTTCTCGCCGCCCGCCAGGCAGCGGTCGACGCCGTAGCCGTTCGCGTCGTTGCCGATAATGAACATGTGCCGGTCGCGGGCCGCAGCCGGTCCGGCGACGCCGATCAAAAGCATGGCCGCGAGACTGAACCGTAATGTGCGCATGGCAATCGCCCGATTGGCTGCAGGGCGCATCAGGAACTGCGCCGGGCCCGAAAACACCAGTAAAATAGGCGTGAAATCTTAAGGTGCGATTAACCGTCCTGGCCCGGTCCCCCGCGTCCGAATCGGCGCCCGTATTTCGTTCGCCGGCGCTTCGGGGTTGACGGAACCCGCGAAAACTGAGCATTCTCCGGCCCGATGACGGGCCTTAACCACATCTGCGGCATTTGCCGGGAGATTATTAGCTAGCGCATCACGCTGGCTGCGGCCGTCTTTTCTCTGATCGAGAACCGTCAAGACGCCCGGCCAGCGGGGCCGATGGGTGTCTTTTGCCATGGAGCTCAAGCTCTACGATACGCTGACACGCGAGAAGCGGGTGTTCACCCCGCTCGATCCGGGCCGCGTGCGCATGTACGTGTGCGGGCCGACCGTCTACGACTTCGCCCATATCGGCAACGCGCGCCCGGTGATCGTGTTCGACGTGCTGTTCCGGCTGCTGCGCCATCTCTACGGGGCCGACCACGTCACCTACGTGCGCAACATCACCGACGTCGACGACAAGATCAACGCGCGCGCGGCAGAGCGCGGCGTGCCGATTAAAGATGTGACCGAAGAGACCTACGCGAATTTCAAGGC
This sequence comes from uncultured Pseudomonadota bacterium, assembly GCA_963773715.1. Lineage (GTDB taxonomy): Bacteria > Pseudomonadota > Alphaproteobacteria > Rhizobiales > Xanthobacteraceae > Pseudolabrys. Next base: position 25,302 of record CAVZCM010000007.1, read on the forward strand.
GGACGTGGCGGCGCTCGGCTGTCTGCCGCCGACGGTGGAGCCGCGCGCCACCGAGCACATCGCGGAGATGAAGACGCTGATCGAGCGTCTGGTCAGGAACGGCTGCGCTTACGTGGCCGAGGACCATGTTCTCTTTAATGTCTCGTCGATGCCGGACTACGGCAAGCTCTCGAAGCGACCGCTCGACGAGATGATCGCGGGCGCCCGTGTCGAGGTGGCGCCCTACAAGCGCGAGCCGACCGATTTCGTGCTGTGGAAGCCGTCGAAGACGGGCGAGCCTGCCTGGGACTCGCCGTGCGGCATCAAGACGCCCGGCCGGCCCGGGTGGCACATCGAATGCTCGGCCATGGCCTGGAAGCATCTCGGCGAGACTTTCGACATCCACGGCGGCGGGATCGATCTCGTCTTTCCGCACCACGAGAACGAGATCGCGCAATCGCGCTGCGCCTTCCACACCAGCGTGATGGCGAATTACTGGATGCACAACGGATTCCTGCAGGTGGAAGGCGAGAAGATGTCGAAAAGCCTCGGCAACTTCTTCACCATCCATGAGCTGCTGGCCGACTGGCCGGGCGAGGTGCTGCGCCTCAACATGCTGCGCAGCCAGTACCGCCAGCCGATCGACTGGACCGTCAAGGGACTGGAGGAAAGCAGCAAGATCCTGGACGGCTGGTACGACATTATTGGCGATGAAACCAATTCGAGTGGAACGCCTGATGCAGAGTTCGTCAACGCGTTGTGCGATGACATGAATACGCCCCTGGCGGTGACGCAGCTTCATCGGCTTGCCGGTGAGGCGCGCGGTGCAACGCCGGGAGCGACACAAAACGAACTGAAACGGACGCTGCGGGCATCGGGAATGCTGGCCGGTCTGCTGGCGCAGACGCGCCGCCGGTTCATGCAGGCTTATCCGCGCCGCGCGGTGGTGGATGAGGCGAAGGTTACATCGCTGATCAACGCCCGCACCGCGGCGCGTAAAGCGAAGAATTTCGCCGAGTCCGACCGCATCCGCGACGAGCTCGCCGCCATGGGCGTCGTGCTCAAGGATTCCAGGGACGGCACCACCTGGGAGATCGCGCGATGATGTCCGGGGCGGGCGCATCGTTCTTTCCCTCTCCCCGCGTGCGGGGAGAGGGTGCCGAGCGGCGACGCCGCGAGGCGGGTGAGGGGGGCTTCGTAAATCGCCGCCTCACCCGGCCGCTCGCTACGCTCGCGTCCACCCTCTCCCACAGAGGGGAGAGGGTAAGAGGGGCCCGCTGATGGCAAAGGCGCACCCCAAACTCGCCATGCGGCCGTTCCTGCCGACGGACGTGCCGGTGCTCGCCGAGATCTTCCGCGCGTCGGTCGCCGAGCTGACCGGCGACGACTATACCGAGGCGCAGCAGGAAGCCTGGGCCGCGAGTGTCGACGATGATGTCGCCTTCGCCAAAAGGCTCGGCCAGCAGCTCTCGCTGGTGGCGACGCTGGACGGCTCGCCCGTGGGCTTCGCCTCGCTCGCCGGCGAAGACAAGATCGACCTGCTCTACGTGCATCCGGCCGTCGCGGGTCAGGGCATCGGCGCCATGCTGGCCGATGCGCTGGAAAAGCTCGCCGGCAATCGCGGCGCCGCCAGGGTGACGGTCGACGCCAGCGACACCGCTGAACCGTTCTTCCGGAAGCGTGGCTATGTCGCCCGGCAGCGCAACAGCGTTGCCGTCGGCAACGAGTGGCTCGCCAATACCACCATGCAAAAGCAACTCGCCCCGCGGGAGGCCTCATGAAGAAGCCCGATACCCCGTTTCCGCGTCATTGGCTGTATTACATCGTGCTGAAGTTCGCGGTGCTGGCGGCCGCCATCGTGCTGGCGCTCTACTGGTTCGGGTTGATCTGAGGGCGCCCATGAAACGCCACCACATCATCACTGCCGGCATTGCGATTGTTGTCGCCGTCGCGCTGCTGGCCAACTACTACCTCTGGTGAACGCGTCATGGCCAAGGAACGCCTCTATCTCTTCGATACGACCCTGCGCGACGGCGCGCAGACCAACGGCGTCGATTTCACGCTCGGCGACAAGGTCGCGATCGCGCGCATGCTCGACGGGCTCGGCATCGATTACGTCGAGGGCGGCTATCCCGGTGCCAACCCGACCGACACCGAGCTTTTCGCCACGGATCAGGAGCTGAAGCACGCCACCTTCACCGCCTTCGGCATGACGCGGCGGCCGGGCCGCTCGGCTTCCAACGATCCGGGCCTGGCGGCGCTGCTGGAAGCGAAGGCCGACGCCATCTGCTTCGTCGCCAAGTCGTGGGATTATCACGTCAGGGTCGCGCTGGAGACGACAGACGAGGAAAATCTCGCCTCGATCCGCGACAGCGTGCGCGCGGCAAAGGCCAGGGGGCGGGAAGTGCTGCTGGACTGCGAGCATTTCTTCGACGGCTACAAGGCCAATCCGCGAATATGCGCTCGCCTGCGCGAAAGCCGCCTACGAGGAAGGCGCACGCTGGGTCGTGCTGTGCGACACCAACGGCGGCACGCTGCCGCACGAGGTGGCGGAGATCGTCGGCGCGGTGTGCAAGGCGATCCCGGGCGATCACGTCGCCATCCACGCCCACAACGACACCGAGCAGGCCGTGGCCAATTCGCTGGCCGCCGTGCGCGCCGGCGCGCGCCAGATCCAGGGTACGCTCAACGGCCTCGGCGAGCGCTGCGGCAACGCCAATCTGGTTTCCATCATCCCGACGCTGAAGCTGAAGAAGGAATACGCCGACGCCTTCGACATCGGCGTTTCCGACGCGGCGCTCAAGGAGCTCCTCCATGTCTCGCGTGCGCTCGACGAGCGGCTCAACCGCGCGCCCGACCGTCACGCGCCGTATGTCGGCGAAAGCGCCTTCGCCACCAAGGCCGGCATTCATGCCTCGGCCATCGCCAAGGATCCGTCGACCTACGAGCACGTCGCGCCCGATGCCGTCGGCAACCGCCGTCGCGTGCTGGTGTCGGAGCAGGCCGGCAGGTCCAACGTGCTGACCGAGCTCGAACGCATCGGCCTCAAGGTGGACAGGAACGATGCCCGCATCGGCCGGCTGCTCGAGATCGTCAAGGAGCGCGAGTCCATCGGCTACGCCTACGAAGCGGCCGACGCCTCGTTCGAACTGCTGGCGCGGCGCACGCTCGGCACGGTGCCGGATTATTTCGACGTCACGCAGTTCGACGTCAATGTCGAGCAGCGCTACAACGCCAATGGCCAGCGCGTGACGGTTACCATGGCGGTGGTGAAGGTGAAGGTCGGCAACGAGAACACGATCTCGGCGGCCGAAGGCAACGGCCCGGTCAACGCCCTCGATCAGGCGCTGCGCAAGGACCTCGGCAAGTATCAGAAATACATCGACGGCCTGAAGCTGTCGGACTATCGCGTGCGTATCCTCAACGCCGGAACCGAGGCGGTAACACGGGTGCTGATCGAGAGCGAGGACGAAGAGGGCGAGCACTGGACCACGGTGGGGGTGTCATCGAACGTGATCGACGCCTCGTTCCAGGCGCTGATGGATTCCATCGTCTACAAGCTGGTGAAGTCCGGCGCGCCGGCGTGATGCCATCGTGCTGACTTCATCCGCCTCATCCTGAGGAGGTGCGAAGCGCCGTCTCGAAGGATGGGGCGGCCACATGGTTCGAGACGCGCTGCTTCGCAGCGCTCCTCACCATGAGGCCGACAGATGCCGCGGCGGTCCCGCCTTCGCGGAGACGACATCGGAGAGCTGATCTATGATCGACCACGTCTCCGTCGCCGTGCGCGACCTCGAAGCCGCTGCTCGTTTCTACGAAACGGTGCTGGCCGAGCTCGGCTTCGCCAGGCTGGAGGCGCGTCCGGCCACGGTCGGTTTCGGCAAGAAGTATCCCGAGTTCTGGATCAACCTGCGCGCCGATCTCGCGCCGCTGCCGGAACGTTCCGGCGCGCACGTCTGTTTCCGCGCCCGCAGTACCGATCTGGTCGATGCGTTTCACGAGGCTGCGCTCGCGGCCGGCGGCACCTAGCGACGGCGCGCCGGGCCTGCGCCCGCAACACGGGAAGGGCTATTACGCCGCCTTCATTCGCGATCCCGATGGAAACCGCATCGAGGCGGTGACATTTGCCGCCGGAATCGCTGAGATGTGATGCGGAACCGGCGGAACGGTAGCCGCACTTGCTTGTTAAAATACAGTTGTTCTACCATGGCGCGCTGAGGTCACTGTTCCAGAGGGCGGCATGTCCTACAGTCACCAAACCCCGCAGGTTACCGAGTTTCCGCTCGTCAAATCCGGCGACACGGAAAACCTGGCGCTGACGGCGGTCGTGCGACGTCTCTCGACAGCGCGCACGCTGGCCGAAGTCATGGACATCACCACGCATGCAGCGCGCGTACTCCTGCGCGCTGAGGGGATAACGTTTGTGCTCCGCGACGGCGACCAATGCTTTTACGCGGAAGAAGATGCCATTTCGCCTCTGTGGAAGGGACAGCGCTTTCCGCTCAATGCGTGCATTTCCGGATGGTGCATGACCGAAGGCAAGGCGGCGGCGATTGGAGATATCTATCAGGACGACCGCATTCCGAAGGACGCCTACCGACCGACCTTCGTCCGCAGCCTCGCCATGGTGCCGGTGCGGCATGACGACCCGATCGCCGCCATGGGCGCCTACTGGGCGGCGCAGAGAACCATCCAGCCGCCGGAACTGGATTTGCTGCAAACGGTGGCAAATGCCGCGGCACTCGCCATTGCCTACGTGGACGTGCAGCAGCAGGTCCGCCGCAGCCGCGCCGGTGCGCGGAGCCGGAACCTGATGAATCAGGAGCGAGAACATCGGCTACGAAACATGTCGGCTGTGGTGCAGTCGGTCGTAAACCAGAGCCTGCGTGATGATCCCGACCGTGCAGCGCTGATCGGCCGGCGGATCGAGGCGCTGTTGGCGGCCGGCGATCTGGACGCGAACGATGATGCGCTTCCGCAGACCCTTCGAGGACTGCTCTCGGCCGCGCTTGAACCGCACGAATTATCCCGCGTCGAGTTAAATGGTGACGAGGTTCGCCTGCCTCCGCATCGGGCAAAACTCCTGGCGGGCGTTATCCACGAATGGGCGACGAATGCCGCCAAGTACGGTGCCTTTTCTGTGCCGGACGGCAGGCTGTCGGTGTCGTGGCTGGCGGCGGACAATGAAGTCCGCATGGTTTGGCAGGAGCTGCATGGCCCGGAGGTCGTTGACACGGGACGAACGGGCTTCGGAAGCCATTTCGTTGCCCATGTGATGCACCAGATGCAGGGGACGCTCCAAACCGACCTGCGCCCTTGCGGGGTCGTCCGGGTGGTTCGCTTTCCGCTCAAGGCTTCCGAATGACTGGCAGAAGAAATCTGTATGTCTGTCGCGAGTGTGGGCGCGCCTGAAATGCCGATCGACGCGTCCGGCAATCGTCGGCCGTCCTAGAGCTTGTCCGGATCCGCAGCGGTCATCTCTCTGGCTTCTTCCGGCACGGCTTCCGCCGCCTCTTCCAGCATCGGCAGGATGTCGGTGATCCTGTCGGCCACCAGCAGGTCGAAGCTGTATTCGCCACGGATGAATTCGAGCTTTTTCATGTGGTCGATGAGGGCGCAGAGCGGCTCCCAGAAACCCTCGATGTTGGCGAGCAGCACCGGTTTCCGGTGGCGGCCGAGCTGGACCCAGGTCAGCTGCTCGACCAGTTCCTCAAGGGTGCCGATCCCGCCGGGCAGGGCGACGAAGGCGTCCGCGAGATCGAACATCTTGCGCTTGCGCTCGTGCATGTCGCGGGTGACGATCAGTTTCTGCGCCCCGCGCAAGGCGTGCTCGCGCCGGGTGAGGAACTCGGGGATGATGCCGGTGACCGTGCCGCCGTGGTCCATCACGGTGTGGGCCAGCGTCCCCATAATGCCGTCGCCGCCGCCGCCGTAGACCAGGCCGATGCCGTGCCCGGCCAGCAGTTTGCCGAAGGCCCGGGCGCCTTCCACAAAGGCCGGGTTGGTGCCCGGCGCGGAACCGCAATAAACGCAAACCGTCCGGATTTTGCTCATTTTTTCCATTTTGTTCATGCACAAGGATTTGCGCTGCGTCGGCGCAACCGTCAAGCCGGCAGCCGGAATACCCTTTGCGGGCCGCCGACATGCCGGTGGCGGGGTGATTATCGGCCGGAATCCGCCTATATGACGCTTGCCAGATGATACCTGCGGCGGCGCGCCGGTGCGCACGCCGTTTTTTCCGGGCTCTTGATGTCTCCGCACCATCGCCACCAGCCGCCTGCCGACCAGCCGATTTCCGCCAGCCGGGGTGCGCTGCTGGCGACCATCGTGCACCTGTGGCCCTATATCTGGCCCTCGGACCGCCACGACCTCAAGCTGCGCGTGATCATTGCCATGGTGCTGCTGGTGGCCGCCAAGCTCGCCACCATCGCCGTCCCCTTCACCTTCAAATACGCCACCGATGCGCTGACCGGCGAAGGCACGGCGCCGGGAACCGACTCCGGCTGGCTGACCTGGGTGGTGGCCGCGCCGATCGCCATGACGATCGCCTATGGCGGCATGCGCATGCTGATGGCGGCCTTGCAGCAAAGCCGCGACGCCGTCTTCGCCAAGGTCGCGATGTATGCGGTGCGCCGGCTCGCTTACCGCACCTTCGTCCACATGCACGAACTGTCGCTGCGCTTTCATCTCGAGCGCAAGACCGGCGGGCTGACCCGCGTGCTCGAGCGCGGCCGCAACGCCATCGAGACCATCGTGCGCATGGTCATCCTGCAGTTGTCGCCGACCATCATCGAGGTGACGCTGGTCGCCGCCGTACTGATGTTCCACTTCGACTGGCGCTACGTGGTGGTCGTTATCGGCACCGTCGTGCTCTACATGGGCTGGACCTATAACGCCACCGAATGGCGCATCGCCATTCGCCGCCAGATGAACGACAGCGACGCCGACGCCAACGTCAAGGCGATCAATTCGCTGCTCAATTACGAGACGGTGAAGTATTTCAGCGCGGAAGAGCGCGAGGCTTCCCGCTACGACCGTTCCATGGCGCGCTACGAGGCGGCAAGCGTCAAATCCTATACCTCGCTCAGCGCGCTGAACGCGGGCCAGGCGATCATCTTCACCGTCGGGCTCGCCGGCGCGATGGTGATGTGCGCCTACGAGGTGCGCGCCGGCACCAAGACCATCGGCGACTTCGTGCTGGTCAACGCGATGATGATCCAGCTCTACCAGCCGCTGAATTTCATGGGCATGGTCTATCGCGAGATCAAGCAGGCGGTGACCGATATCGAAATCATGTTCGCGATCCTGTCGCGGCCGCCCGAGATCAGGGATGCGGCGGACGCGCGGCCGCTCGCCGTCGGCAACGGGACCATCAGGTTCGAGGACGTGGTGTTCGCCTACGATCCGGAACGTCCGATCCTGAAAGGGATCAGCCTGGAAGTGCCGGCCGGCAAGACGGTGGCCGTGGTGGGCCCCTCCGGCGCCGGCAAGTCCACGATTTCACGGCTCCTGTTCCGCTTCTACGATCTCGCCGGCGGCCGCATTCTCATCGACGGTCAGGATATCGCGCGCGTGACGCAGAGCTCGCTGCGCGAGGCCATCGGCATGGTCCCGCAGGATACCGTGCTGTTCAACGACACCATCCGCTACAACATCCGCTACGGGCGCTGGGAGGCGACCGACGCCGAGGTAGAGGAGGCGGCGCGGCTGGCGCAGATCGATGGCTTCATCCGCCTGGCGCCGAAGGGATACGAGACCGAGGTGGGCGAACGCGGCCTGAAGCTGTCGGGCGGCGAGAAGCAGCGCGTTGCGATCGCCCGCACCATCCTGAAAGGCCCGCCCATCCTGGTGCTGGACGAGGCCACCTCGGCGCTCGACAGCCACACCGAAAAGGAGATCCAGGATGCGCTGGAGCGGGTCTCGACCGGCCGCACCACGCTGGTGATCGCGCACCGGCTCTCCACCATCGTCGGCGCGGACGAGATCATCGTGCTCGACCAGGGCGAGATCGTCGAGCGCGGCACCCACTACGCGCTGCTGGCGAGGGACGGGCTCTACGCCAGCATGTGGAACCGGCAGCGCGAAGCCGAGGAGGCACGCGAGCGGCTCGCCCTGACCGGCGAGGAAGAGGTCGCGCCCAATCGCAATCCCCCGCCGGTGGAGGATGGGCTGGTGGTTTCGCCCGCGGTGGCTGGCGGCGCGCGCCGCCCGGCGGACGACATACCGGCCGACGCGGCAGAATAGGGGTACTTGCTTAGGCGGCGATCCGTGGCACTCTTTCCCCGCTCCCCGCAGAACTCGGGTATACCCGAGTTCTGCCATTGTTAGATTGCCGAAGTCGGAAACATCCGACTTCGGCCGGGGAGAGGGTGGATCGGCCGAAGGCCGAGCCGGGAGAGGGGTATGAAGCGGGGCGATTCTGGAATCATGAATCATGATGTATTGAGACGGACTGACAGTGTGTTAAGTGACATTTCCGATGCTTTGAATCAGTCGGACGGTTTGACCCCTCTCCCGGCGCGCTCCGCGCGCCACCCTCTCCCCCAAGGGGAGAGGGGACCCCGGCAGCAGCGCTGAATTCGACATCCCATGTCCATCGCCCAATCCATCCGCCAGCAGTTCGTGCCGATCACGCCGGAGGGTTACCCGTTCATCGGCGCCTTCGCGCTCATCAGCCTGATCCTGTTCTGGCTGTGGTCGCCGCTCGGCTGGATCGGCACCGTGCTGACGCTGTGGTGCATCTATTTCTTTCGCGATCCGCCGCGGGTGACTCCGGTGCGCGACGGCCTGGTGGTGGCGCCCGCCGACGGACGGGTGAGCCAGATCACCACGGCGCCGCCGCCGCACGAACTCGGCCTCGGCGACAAGCCGCTGCCGCGCATCTCGATCTTCATGAGCGTGTTCGACTGCCATATCAACCGCAGTCCGTCGGCGGGGCAGGTGGAGAAGATCATCTACCAGCCCGGCAAGTTCCTGAACGCCGACCTCGACAAGGCGAGCATCGACAATGAACGCAACTCACTGGTCATCGCCGCCGGCGCACGCCGGATCGCGGTGGTGCAGATCGCGGGCCTCGTCGCCCGCCGGATCGTCTGTTTTGTGAAAGAGGGCCAGCCGGTCGGGACGGGGGAGCGCTTCGGGATGATCCGCTTCGGCTCGCGGCTCGACGTTTACCTGCCGCCTGACACGGCCCCGCTGGTGGCGGTCGGGCAGACGGCGATTGCCGGCGAGACCGTGCTGGCCGACCTGAGCGCGGGCGACGCCGGACGGGCCTTCCGTAGCGGCTGATCGCGCATCGTTTCATTAACCTGACCGGAACCTTGCGCGACGGCCGCCATGGCAGGTTCGCCGGCAAGGGCTTATAATGCAGCCATGGTGTTTCCGCCCTTCGATCCGAACCCGCAGAAGTCCCGGCAGCGTCGCTTCAAGTCGATCCCGGTGCGGCTTTTGCTGCCCAACCTGATCACGCTGCTCGCGCTGTGCGCGGGGCTGACGGCGATCCGCATGGCGGTGGAACATCGACTCGAACTGGCGCTGGCCGCGATCGTGTTCGCCGCCGCGCTCGACGGCATCGACGGGCGGCTCGCCCGCATGCTCAAGGGCACCTCGCGCTTCGGCGCCGAGCTGGACAGCCTGGCGGACTTCGTCAATTTCGGCGTAGCGCCCGCGCTGATCCTCTATTTCTGGGGCCTGCACGAATTGAAGTCTGCAGGCTGGATCGTCGCCCTGGTGTTTGCGATTTGCGGTGGATTGCGGCTCGCGCGCTTCAACGTGATGATCGACGACCCCGACAAGCCGGCCTGGGCGGGCAACTTCTTCACCGGCATTCCGGCGCCGGCCGGTGCCATCACCGTGCTGCTGCCGATCTATCTCAACTTCCTCGGGGTTGCCGAGAGCCTGTTGACCATCTGGGCGACGTTTATCTATACGCTGGCCATTGCGCTGTTGATGGTGTCGCGGCTGCCGGTGTTCTCCGGCAAACGCGTCGGCAAGCGGGTATCGCCGGAAATGGTACTGCCGCTATTCGTGGTTGCAGTACTGTTCGTCGCAGCCTTGATCAGCTATCCGTGGGAAGTGCTGACCGCCGGTACGCTGCTTTATCTCGCTTTCCTGCCGGTCGGCGTGTGGTCGCATCGTCAATACGAGCGCAGGGATGCCGAAGCGGCAACCGCGGCCGCCGGTACGGGCTCCGTTTCGGCACAGGCTCCGCCATCGGCGCCGGAATCTTACGCCGGCGAATCCGGCCGTACGGACGACGGACGCCCGCCGCGGCTCAACTGACGCCGACATTTTCCTCATCGCCATGCCACGCGCCGCCCGCGTTATCGCTGCCGCCGACCGCCGCGAGCGGCCGGTCGCCGATACCCTGATCCTCGATTACGCCAGGCGCAGCGCGGGTGCGTTCAGTGCGACGGGCCTGAAGGGCGGCAGGTTCGATCTCGCGCTCGACAAGCCTGTCCGGTTGCGCACCGACGATATGCTCGAGCTCGACGACGGTACGCTATTGGAAGTGGTGGCCGCGCCCGAACCGCTGCTCGAGGCGCGCGCGCCCGATCTGTCCGGGTTGATGCGGCTCGCCTGGCATCTCGGAGACCGTCACGTGCTGGTGCAGGTGTTGCCCAACCGCATTCGGGTGCAGCGCGAGGCCGGGCTCGAAAGCCTGCTGCAATCGCTGGGCGCCAGGCTCATCATGATCGAGGCGCCGTTCGAGCCGGAAGGTGGTGCGTACGCCGTGTCGCACGGGCATCACCATGATCATGGGCATGGTCATCATCTCCACGATCACTGACCTTTGGCATCGCAGAGGCACCAGCCCGGTACTGCGGGGCAATCCACAATCACGTTTTGTACTGTCTTCTGCCGTGGTACGACCTGAGTTAGCATGAGATGAAATCGGGAGAGCCAGGCGTGCGCGTGGGTCGTATTGTGAGTTCGCTGGTTGCGGCGCTGGCCCTGTCCGCTTGCGTGAGCACCGGCGGCGCCGGCACCAGCAGCAATCTGAGCGCAACTTATCTCGACCGCTACGCCAGGCCGAATCCGACCCCGGCTTCATTCACTGAATGCCACGGCTTCAGTTGCTCCACTATCTCGCCGGTCTCGTTGACCCCCAGGCAGTGGGGATACGTTGCCGCAGTCTTCAGGCCGCCTGCACCCAACGCGCAAGCCGAGCGGCGGCAGATCGCGCATGCGGTCGCGCTGATGCAACGTCTGGTCGGCGCGCAGACCGGCACCGGCGTCCATCAGTGGACGCACAGGAATATGTACATCTTCCCCAACTTGGGCGATGCGACGCAGCTCGACTGCATCGACGAGGCGGTCAATACCTGGACCTACATGACCATGATGGAACGGGACAACATGTTCCGTTTCCACCGCGTGGTGGAACTGGCTTATGCCGGCTTGCCGACGGACCACAATCCGCGTAACGCCGCCGCCCTCCAGGAGAAGGCCACCGGCGCGTACTACGTCATCGACCCGAGTCTGGTGAATTTCGCGGTGCCGCCGCCGGTCATGCCGCTCAAGGTCTGGACGGGAACCTGGCCGCCCAGGATTCCCGTCAGTGACAAGCAGGTGCCCCCGACCGGATAGGAGCGGGCGGCGTTTCGCCTGTCTATTTCTTATCCAGCGGATAGCCGGGCATCAGATCGTAAGGATGACCCCAGCCTGGCAGGTCCTTGATGCGGTCGAGCCAGGCGGCGATCGCCGGATACTCCCTGGCGATATCGAAGCCGAACTCATCGGCCGGATAATAGAGATACGCCGTCATCGAAATGTCGGCGATGGTCGGGCGTTCGGCAACCAGGAATTTGCGGTGGGCGAGGCGCTTCTCGACGACCGCCAGCGCGCCGTCGATGCGTCCCTTCATGAACGCCATCACGGCAGGGTCGGGCGGGTTCGGGGCGAAATTCTTCAGGAAGCGGTAGGGGCCCAGAAAGCCGTTGACCTTCTGGTTGTCAAAGATGATCCAGCGCAAGGCTTCCAGCTTCTCGTCCTCGCCTTCCGGTTTGAATTTGCCGGTGAGGTCGGAGAGGTAAGTGAGGATCACGCCAGATTGTGTGAGTTTCTTCTTGCCGTGAACCAGCACCGGCACTTCGCCCATCTCGTTGATGTTCTCGCGATAGTCCGGCTTGCGCGTCGCGCCGCCGACGAAGAAATCGACCCAGACCGGCTCCCAGTCGGCGTTGATCAGGTTGAGCATCAGCGCGGCGCGATAGGCATTGCCGGACTGCGCGAAGCAGTAAAGCTGGAACTCTGACATGATCATCCCGATTGTAGTGAGGGGAAGCGGGTAAGCGTGACGGACTGGCCGGTGTTCGATTTCCCGGTGAAGCTGCCGTTGGCGAGTTGCAGTTTGGCCAGCGGGTTCATTTGATAATCTTCAATGGTGAGCCGGCCATCCTTCGTCATCTTCCAGTGTCGGGCGGTGAAGAACTTGCCGGGACAGCCGCCCTCCGGCCTGATTTCGCCGGTCAGGAGGCCTGGCCCACCACCAAAATGTATGCCGCAGGAGGGGGAATTGGGCGCCGCCAGCCTCCAGCGGCCGGCCATGTCGATCTCGGCCGCGGGCGCCGTCGGCTCCTGCGGCGTGGCGGTCTCTCCCGGAGACAATTGCTGACCTGCGCAAGCCCCGAGCGCCAAGGCAATCAGATGCGCTCCTGCGATGCGAAGTCCCTTCATGCCGCGCGGCTTTCCTCACTTCATTGTGGGGATGACGAATTGCGCACCTTCTTTGGCGCCGCCCGGCCAGCGCGAGGTGACGGTCTTGGTCTTGGTATAGAAGCGGATCGAATCCGGTCCGTGCTGGTTGAGGTCGCCGAAACCGGACCGCTTCCAGCCGCCGAAGGTGTAGTAGGACAGAGGCACCGGGATCGCGAAGTTCACGCCCACCATGCCGACTTCCACGCGCTTGACGAAATCACGCGCGGTATCGCCATCGCGGGTGAAAATGGCGACGCCGTTGCCGTATTCGTGTTCGGTCGGCAGCCGCACCGCCTCCTCGTAGTCCCTGGCGCGCACCACGGACAGCACCGGGCCGAAGATCTCGTCCTTGTAGATTTTCATGTCAGGCGTGACCTCGTCGAACAGGCAACCGCCCATGAAGAAGCCCTTCTCGTAGCCCTGCATCTTGAAGTCGCGGCCATCGACCTTGAGTTTGGCACCTTCCTTGATGCCGAGGTCCACGTAGTCGCGCACGCGGTTGAGCGCGGCTTGCGTAACCAGCGGTCCGTAATCGGCCTTGTCGTCGGTGGAGGGGCCAATCTTGAGGCTCTCCACGCGCGGGATCAGTTTTTCCATAAGCGCGTCGGCGGTCTTCTGGCCGACTGGCACGGCGACCGAGATCGCCATGCAGCGCTCGCCGGCCGAACCGTAGCCGGCGCCAATCAGCGCGTCGACCGCCTGGTCCATGTCGGCGTCGGGCATCACGATCATGTGATTCTTGGCGCCGCCGAAGCACTGCACGCGTTTACCATTGGCGCAACCGGTGGCGTAAATGTACTCGGCGATCGCCGACGAGCCGACGAAGCCGATGGCCTGGATGCGGCGGTCATTGAGGATGGTGTCCACCGCTTCCTTGTCGCCGTTGACCACATTCAGCACGCCTTCCGGCAGGCCGGCTTCGAGGAACAATTCGGCGATGCGCATCGGCACTGACGGGTCGCGCTCGGAGGGCTTGAGGATGAAGGCGTTGCCGCAGGCGAGTGCCGGTGCCGCCTTCCACAGCGGTATCATGGCCGGAAAATTGAACGGCGTGATGCCGGCGACAACGCCGAGCGGTTGGCGCATGGAATAGAGATCGATGCCCGGGCCGGCAGCTTCGGTGTATTCGCCCTTCATCAGGTGCGGGATGCCGCACGCGAACTCCACCACCTCGAGCCCGCGCTGCACGTCGCCGCGCGCGTCGGGGATGGTCTTGCCATGCTCGGAGGAGAGGAGCTTGGCCAGGTTCTCGTAGTCCTTGTTGGCGAGTTCCAGAAATTTCATCATTACGCGACCGCGCCGCTGCGGATTGGTGTTGGCCCAGGCCGGCTGGGCGGCCTCCGCGACCGCGATGGCGTGCTCGACCTCCGAATGCCTGGCGAGCGCCACCCTGGCCTGCACATCGCCGGTATTGGGGTCGAAAACGTCGCCGAAGCGCCCGGAGGTCCCTTTCACCTCTTTGCCGCCGATGAAATGACCGATTTCACGCATGGGATATTCCTCTGAATTTCTGGGCCCCCGGGGTTGGAGCCACGCCGTTCCGCCGGGCTTTTGGCGCGATTTTGGCAGTTTTTGACCGTCCGGTCACGCGCTGCCGGGACCTTCAGGCTTCACGCCCGGTTAGCCTTTACCGCTCCTTAACAGCGCCAGTCTAGGGTCAGGTCATTGCAATGGCGTGGCGTCTGCGGCAGCCGCCGGCGTGTGGAGTGAGTCATGGATTTTGCGACAAGTCTGGGTCTCCTGGCAGGCATCACGGTCGTCTCCGTCGTGATCCTGATGGGCGGCGACCTGGAAATGTTCGTCAGCGAACATGCGCTCATCGTGATTTTCGGTGGGTCGTTCGCCGCGACGCTGATCCGCTTCCCGTTTTCTTCCTTCGTCCATGGTGTGCCGCTCGGCGCCAAATTCGCCTTTTCGCTGCGCCGCATGAGCCAGCGCGAGCTGGTCGAGGAGATCGCGGGGCTGGCCGAGATCGCCCGCAAGGAAGGCCCGATGGGACTGGAGAAGGTCGAGGTCGACGATCCGTTCCTTGGCAAGGGCATCCGCTTCGTGGCCGACGGCTACGACAGCAATTTCATCCGCGACAATCTCGAGCGCGACCGCGACAACTTCCTGACCCATCTCGATGAGGGCCAGAAAGTGTACCGTGCCATCGGTGACTGTGCCCCGGCCTTCGGCATGATCGGCACCCTGATCGGCATGGTGCAGATGTTCGCCAATATGACCGACCCGTCCAAGCTCGGTCCCTATATGGCGACCGCACTGCTCGCGACGTTCTACGGCGCCGCACTCGCCAACGTGTTCTGCCTGCCGATTGCCGACAAGCTGCATCTCAAGCTGGTCGACGAGGAAATCAATCGCACACTGATTATCGACGGCATCCTTATGATCCGCGAGGCCAAGAGTCCGACCCTGGTGCGTGAAATGCTGCTCGCCTATCTGCCGGAGAAACATCGCGCCGGCGAAGACGACTACGACGAGGCAGAGGAGGAAGCGGTGCCGGCCTGATACGCCGGTAACCGCCGCGGCATACCATGGCACGACGCAAGGAAGCCCACGGCGGCGGTCACGGCTGGTTCGTGACGTTCGCCGACCTGATGGGGCTACTGGTCAGCTTCTTCGTGATGCTTGTCGCATTCTCCACGCAGGATCAGGCCAAGCTGCAGGTGGTTGCCGGCTCCATGCGCGATGCCTTCGGCGTGCAGGACAAGGTACGCTACTCCGGCGTCATCGAGGTGCTCGGCCTGCCGACACGGCCCAAGCTGAAGAACGCGGCGCAGATCGATCCATCCGAAGCCTCCGCCACACCGTCGCCGAGCGAGCACAACCATCAACGCACCTATGGCGCGCGGTTCAAGAAGGACCGTGCCTTCTCGCTTGCCGCCGCCTCGTTGCGACAGGCGCTGCAGGACATGCCGGACATCGCGCAGGCCTCCAAGCACATCATGTTCGAGCAGACCAAGGACGGGCTGAATATCGAAATCGTCGATCAGGACGGCCGCTCAATGTTCGCGCCCGGCGCGAAGGAGCCCTTACTGCGCACCCGTCGGCTGGTCGAGGCGCTGGCGCCGCAGCTCAAGGCGATGCCGTATCGCCTCTCGATCACCGGCCACACCGCCTCCAGCAAGGTTCCGCCCAAGCCCGGTTACGGCCCTTGGGAACTGTCTGCCGACCGCGCCAACGCGGTGCGCGAAATCCTGCAGGCGCAGGGGGTCCCGATCGGGCATTTCTTCGGGGTGGTCGGCAAGGCCGACATCCAGCCCCTGTTCCCGGACAACCCCTACATGTCGCCGAACAATCGGGTGACCATCACGCTGATGCGGGAAGCACCGCCGGTCCCCCCCGATTTGGACCCCTGATTCGCCTAATACATTGATGAGACGATGGGGATCCGGGGCAATTCGCCGCGGAAAAACGCCGGTATTGTCTGATGCGTTGCAGTGCTATAAGCCGCGCCTTCCAGCCCAGGCGGGATCCGAACACGCACAATGAGTGATGGCCTGAACGCCACCCCGGCTTCCGCCGGATCCGCCTCCGGCCATGATGAGGCTCGTACAGGCTTTGCCGCCCTGACGCTCGGCAGTGTCGGGGTGGTCTATGGCGACATCGGCACCAGCCCGCTCTACGCCTTTCGTGAGGCGGTGATCGCCGCCGCCGACAATCACGCGGTGACGCGCGGCATCGTGCTCGGCGTTCTGTCGCTCATCCTGTGGGCGCTGATCATTACGGTGACTGCCAAGTACGTGCTGATTTTGCTGCGCGCCGACAACAACGGGGAGGGCGGCACGCTCTCGCTGACGGCACTGGCGAGCCGCGCCCTCGGCCGACGCAGCAAGCTGGTCCTCATCGTCGGCGTTATCGGCGCCGCGATGTTCCTCGGCGATTCCATGATCACGCCGGCGATCTCGGTTCTCTCCGCGGTGGAAGGTCTGAAGCTCGCAACCCCGGCGTTCTCCGATTACGTGGCGCCCTTGACGGTGGTGATCCTGATCGCGCTGTTCGCCGCTCAAAGCTACGGCACCGCCAGGGTGGCCTCGTTCTTCGGGCCGATCATGGTGGTGTGGTTCGTCTCGATCGCGATCGCCGGGGGCATGCACATCCACGACGATCCGACGGTGCTCCATGCCATCAATCCGCTGTACGGCATCAAATTTCTGCTCGGGCACGGCGTCATCGGACTGGTCACCCTTGGCCTGGTATTTCTGGTGGTCACCGGTGGCGAAGCGCTCTATGCCGATCTCGGCCATTTCGGCCGCAAGCCGATCCAGATGGCATGGTTTGGCCTGGTGCTGCCGGCGCTGCTCATCAACTATTTCGGGCAGGGCGCCAAGGTGCTTGCCGATCCCGCGGCGATCGAGAATCCGTTCTACCGGCTGGTGCCGGAAGCTTTTCTGGTCCCGATCATCATCCTGGCGACGGCAGCGACCGTGATCGCCAGCCAGGCAGTCATCACGGGCGCTTACTCACTGGTGCAGCAGGCGATTCAACTCGGGCTTCTACCGCGGCTCGCCATCCTGCATACTTCGGCTTCGCATGTCGGGCAGATTTATATTCCGCGCGTAACGATGGCGCTGTTGATTGGCGTCCTGTTGCTCGTCGGGCTGTTCCGGACATCGAGCGCGCTGGCCTCGGCCTACGGGATCGCGGTTGTCACGACCATGGTGGTGGACGGCATCCTCGCCTTCATTGTCATATGGAAATTGTGGCGCTGGAAGCTGTGGCAGGCGGCTGCCCTGATCGCGCCGTTCTTTATCGTCGACCTAACCTTCTTTTCGGCCAATCTGCTCAAACTGTTCGAGGGCGCGTGGCTGCCGTTGCTCTTCGGCGCGACCATGGTGCTGATCATCCTGACCTGGCGGCGCGGCAACGCCCTTCTCGTCAACAAGACGCGGCGCACCGAGGTGCCGCTGGAAACGTTGTTCCGCAATCTCGAAAAGAAGCCGCCGCCGTTTGTGCCCGGCACCGCGGTGTTCCTGACCAGCGATCCGGAGTTCTCGCCTACTGCGCTCCTGCACAACCTCAAGCACAACAAGATCCTGCACGAGCAGAACGTCATCCTGACGGTCATCACCGCCGATACGCCGCGCGTGCCGGAAGAAGACCGGGTCAAGATCACGCCGCTATCGGAGCACTTCTCGCGGGTGGCGCTGAAATTCGGCTACATGGAACAGCCCAACGTGCCAAAGGCGCTGGCGATCGCGCGCAAACACGGATGGCAGTTCGATATCATGTCGACGTCGTTCTTCCTGTCGCGCCGCTCGCTGAAACCCTCGCCGCAGTCCGGCATGCCGGGCTGGCAGGATCACCTGTTCATCGGTCTGGCGAGGTCAGCGAGCGACGCCACCGACTTCTTCCAGATCCCCACCGGGCGGGTGGTGGAGGTCGGCACCCAGGTGGCGGTCTAGGCGCCGAGCGGTGCCGGGCTTGACAAGTAAGGCACTGTCACTTCAATCATATTCGATATCCGGTGCCTGCGCCTTGCGCATGGCTTGCCGTGCTGAGCAGCTCAAAAGGCTTATCTCAGTCTTGGAAGCCGAGGCTAAATGCGCTCGGGGCGGCGCTTTCCTCCCGGGGAACCATTTCAGGACCATATTTCGTGGCAGAGAGCATTGCCGCCGATCACGGCCATGACGTCGCGCGTCCACACGAAACGCAACCGAGCTTCTGGGCGCTGACGCTCGGCAGCATCGGCGTGGTCTACGGCGACATCGGCACCAGCCCGCTCTATGGCTTCCGCGAGGCCGTGATCGCCGCTGCCGACAATCACGCGGTAACGCGTGACATCGTGCTTGGCGTCTTGTCACTGATCGTGTGGGCCCTGTTGCTCATTGTGACGATGAAATACGTGCTGATTCTGCTGCGGGCCGACAACAAAGGCGAGGGCGGGACGCTGGCCTTGATGGCGCTCGCGTCGCGGGCAGTTTCCGGCGCGGGCGCGGGAGTCATCATCCTTTTGGGCATCATCAGCGGGGCACTGTTTTATGGCGATGCGATCATCACGCCGGCCCTTTCCGTCCTGTCGGCAATCGAGGGCCTGAAGATTGTCACGCCGGCGCTGGAGGAATATGTCGTTCCGATTACGGTCGTTATTTTGATCGCGCTCTTCGCCGTTCAGTCGCGCGGCACGGCCAAGGTAGCCGCTTTCTTCGGCCCAATCACGCTGGTCTGGTTCATCGTCCTCGCCATTTCCGGATTGTGGCACATCGCACAAAAGCCGTTCGTTCTGCTGGCGATCAATCCCTGGTACGGCGTGGATTTCCTGATTCACCACGGCATCGTCGGCCTGTTCACGCTCGGCGCCGTGTTCCTGGTGGTGACGGGCTCGGAGGCGCTTTATGCCGATCTTGGTCATTTCGGCCGCGGACCGATCCGTTTCGCCTGGCTGACGGTGGTGTTGCCGGCGCTGACGATCAATTACATTGGCCAGGGTGCGCTGGTGCTCGGCGATCCCGCGTCGGTCAAAAATCCGTTTTTCCTGCTCTATCCCGGCTGGGCTTTAATACCGGTTGTGATCCTGGCCACCGCAGCGACCGTGATCGCCAGCCAGGCGGTCATCACCGGCGCCTATTCGGTGACGCAGCAGGCGATCCAGCTTGGGCTTTTGCCGCGCCTGCAGATCCTCCACACCTCGGAGACACTGTTCGGCCAAGTGTACATGCCGCAAATCAACAGTTTTCTGCTGATTGGCGTCTTGTTTCTTGTAGGAGCCTTCCGCTCCTCCAGCGCGCTCGCCTCCGCCTACGGCATTGCGGTCACCGGAACGATGGTCGTCACCGCGATGATGGCGTTCGTCGTGATCTGGCGGGTCTGGCACTGGTCGCTCGCCGCCGCCGCGGCGTTGATGGTCCCGTTTCTCCTGATCGATCTGACGTTTCTTTCCGCCAACATGCTCAAGGTCTTTGAAGGAGGTTGGGTACCGCTTATGCTGGGCGGCGCGGTGATGGTCATCATGTACACATGGCGGCGCGGCACTCGGTTTCTCATGCAGAAGACGCGGCGCCTGGAAACGCCGCTTCAATCGCTTATTCGCAATCTCGAAAAGAAAATGCCGCACGTCGTTCCGGGCACCGCGGTGTTCCTGACCAGCGACCCGGAATTCGCGCCTACCTCACTATTGCACAATCTCAAGCACAACAAGGTGTTGCATGAGCAGAACGTGATCCTCACGGTGATCACCGCCGACACCCCGCGCGTGCCGGAGGAGGACCGGGTGAAGATCATACCGGTGTCGGAGCATTTCTTGAGAGTGGAGCTTCGTTTTGGTTTCATGGAGCAGCCGAACGTGCCCAAGGCGCTCGCCATCGCGCGCAAGCTCGGCTGGCAGTTCGACATCATGTCGACGTCATTCTTCCTGTCGCGGCGCGCGCTCAGGCCGTCGGCGCAATCCGAAATGCCGCACTGGCAGGACAGGCTCTACGTTGCGCTGACGCGGGTGGCGAGCGACGCCACCGACTTCTTCCAGATCCCTACCGGGCGGGTGGTGGAAGTCGGAACCCAGGTGACGGTCTAGGCGCCGCGCAGGGGCGGCATTCCCCTCAATATTTGAATATGTTGGCGCACGGTCGCGGGGCCTGGGCGGCGCAAAAGACGGATGCGGCCGCCCGGATTCCCGCTAGAACGGCGCCGCCGGACAAGGGAGCGAGCGCCAGATGGCCGAACAGATGCCGCGTGCCGACGAGGTGACCAACCTGACCCCCGAGGAGGTGGCCCAGGGCCTGCGCGAGGGGCGCATGCTGCTGGTCGACGTGCGCGAGCCGAACGAGACCGCAGTCGAGAGCTATCCCGAGGGCGTGATCGTGCCGCTGTCGCGCTTCGACCCCGCCGACATTCCCGACCCGCAGGGCAAGGAAGTCGTGTTCGCCTGCCGCTCCGGCCGGCGCTCGATAACCGCCTCGGTGGCCGCCCAGGACCGTGGCTATCCCTACCGTTGCCACCTTGCCGGCGGTATCATTGCCTGGAAGGCTGCCGGACTTCCGACCAAACGCGACAACTGATCCTTTTCGGGGACGATCATGCGCAGAGCTTTCACGATCGCCGCCCTGGCCGCGGTGGGCGTCTCCCTGTGCGCCGGCCTGACCGCCGCGCAGGAGCGGGTCGTCAATGTCTACAACTGGTCGGACTATATCGACCCGGAAGTGTTGAAGGACTTCACCGCCAGGACCGGCATCAAGGTGCGCTACGACACCTTCGATGCCAACGAGACGCTGGAGACCAAGCTGCTCGCCGGCCATTCCGGCTATGACGTGGTGGTGCCGACCGCCTATTTCCTGCAACGGCAGATCCAGGCCGGCGTGTTCCGGAAGCTCGACAAGAGCAAGCTGCCGAACCTGAAGTACGTATGGCCCGAAATCGCAAAGCGGCTGGCGGCCTACGATTCCGGCAACCGGCACGCCGTCAACTATATGTGGGGAACCACCGGGATCGGCTTCAACGTCAAGGCGATGCGCGCGCGGCTCGGCGCCAATGCCAGCATCGACAGCTGGGACGCGGTGTTCAAACCGGAGAACCTCGCGAAGCTCAGGGATTGCGGCATTCACATGCTGGATTCGTCCAGCGACATCATGCCGGCCGCGCTGCATTATCTCGGGCTTGATCCGAACGCGACCCGGGAAAGTGACCTCGAGCGCGCGACCGAACTGCTCCTGAAGATCAGGCCCTATGTGCGCAAGTTTCATTCCTCGGAATACATCAATGCGCTCGCGGGCGGCGAGATCTGTCTGGCGGTGGGATGGTCAGGCGATATCCTGCAAGCCAGGAACCGCGCCAGGGAAGGCAAGAACGGGGTCGAGGTCGCTTACGTGATTCCGAAGGAAGGGGCGCAGATGTGGTTCGACAATCTGGCAATCCCGAAGGACGCGCCGCATCCGCAGGAGGCGCTCGCCTTCATCAACTTCCTGCTTGATCCGCAAGTGGCGGCAAAGAACAGCGATTTCGTCGCTTATGCCAACGGCAATCTGGCGAGCCAGAAATATATCGACAAGGCGGTGCTCGATGATCCCGGGGTCTATCCCGACGCCGCGACCATCGCGAAGCTCTATACGGTCAACGCGCTGGGGCCGCGCGCGCAGCGACTGATCAACCGGCTGTGGACCCGGGTGAAGACGGGGCAGTAGGGCTCACCGCCAGCGGCGGTGCTGCCAGAGCCACTGTCCGGGATATTCGCGGATCCAGCTCTCGATCACGCTGGTGATGACCTGTGTCGTGGCGGCGACGTCGATCCGCCCCTCGATGTCGCGCACCGGGGTGATGGCTTCGGTGAGTTCGACGCGGAAGCGGTGTTCGGGCAGGCGTATGACGCGAACGCCATGGATCGGGCATTCGATTTGCCTGGCGAGCCGCGCGAGCAGGGGATTGGCATTGGTGCGGCGACCGAAGAACGTGACCTCGACGCCGCGCACGTAATACTGATCGACCAGCATGCCGACATGGGCGCCCTGCGCCAGCGCGTGCGCGATCGTTACCGGGGCCACCAGGCCGGTGGGGATGAGCGTCCCCATGAGGGCGCCGCGGGTTCGATTGAGCCAGCGGTCGATGGCGGCGATGTTGGGCCGGCGATAGAGCACCGCGTTGTTGATGCCGGTCGCGGCCGCGACGATGGCGGGCAGTTCCCAGTTGGCGGTGTGGGCGGCGAATACCAGTGCCGGCTTGCCGTCGTCGTGCAACTGCCTGAAGCGTGCGATCGCCTCCGGCGGGAAATCGAAACGGGAGCGACGCTCCGGGTGGTCGAAGTCGTGGTCCCAGATCCGGTCGAGATGGGCGAATTCGACGCCGACATGACCGAGATTGTTCCAGGTGTCGCTCAGGATGCGGTCGATGTCGGCGGCGGATTTGCCGGGGAAGGCGGCGACGAGATTGGCGCGGGCGATCTTGTGCTCCGGCAGCCACGGCCCGATTTTGCGCATCAACCGGCCGCCGAAGGCCGCCATCCGGTCGGGATCGGTGAGCCGCAGGAGCCGCAGTCCGCCCAGCACCACTGCGCCGGTCACGGCATCGCCGGCGCGCTTGAAGGCGCGGCGCAGGCGCAGGATCGTCCGCTGGACCGTGTGGGGCATGCGTGATGCCCTATATCATTTTGCGCATGATCTTGTCCGAAAACCGCTGCCCGCTCTTCGGGATCATGCGCTAGAAATTGATAATGACCTTGCCGAATACCTGCCGGCTTTCGAGCCGCGCCAGGCCCTGTTCGAAATCGGCGAGCGCGAATTCACTGTCGATGACCGGGCTGATACCGGCCGCCATCTTCGACAGGCTGTCGCGGATGTTGCGCATGGCGCAGCCGAACGAGCCGAAAATCTTGTACTGCTGCTGGAAGAGCTGCATCAGATTGATGGTCACCGTTGGACCCGCCGTGGAGCCGCAGGTGACGAGGCGCCCGCCGCGCTTGAGGCAGAGCAGCGAGCCGTTGAAGCCCTCGCCGCCGACATGCTCGAACACCACGTCGACGCCCTTCTTTTTGGTGAGCTTGCGGGTGACGCCCTCGAAGCGCTCGGTCCTGTAGTTGATGACGTGATCGGCGCCGAGCGCCCTTGCTTTCTCCGCCTTGGCGTCGTCGCCGACGGTGGTGATGACGGTGCAGCCGAGCGCCTTCGCCATCTTGATCGCGACCGACCCGATGCCGGAGCCGGCGGCGTGTACCAGCACGGTTTCGCCGGGCTTGAGCCTGGCGTTGTCGAACAGCATGTGCTCGGTGGTGCCGAAGGCGATGGGCGCGCAGGCGGCGTCGCGCAACGAGACGCTTTCGGGCACCGGAATGGCGAGCCGCGCCGGCATGTTGATGAGATCGCGCGCGAAGCCGTCAATGTGGAAGCCCATGATGCCGCCGACATTCTCGCACAGATTGTCGCGGCCTTCGCGGCAGGCCGGGCAGGTGCCGCAGGTCATGGCGCCATACATCACCACCTTGTCGCCGGGCCTGAAACCCTCCACGCCGTCGCCCACCGCAGCGATCTCGGCGGCGGCTTCCGCGCCCACCACCAGCGGCAACTGCCGCTTCGCGAAGGCCATGCCGCGATAGCCCCAGACGTCGAGATGGTTGAGGCCGACCGCCTTGACGCGAATCTGCACTTCTCCGTCGCCGGGCGGCGGCGGATCGGGAACGTCGGCCAGTTCGAGCTTGCGGTCGGCGACGAGGCGAAGGGCGCGCATGGTGTTTCTCTGGGCGAGGCGTGACGGCCGACGCGTTACGCCGGCTCGCGCCCCATCACCAGCGAGACGTTCTGTCCGCCGAAGCCAAAGGAATTGGAAATGGCGTGCCGCATGTTGGCGTCGCGCGCCTTGTTGGGCACGACGTCGAGCGGGATCGTCGGATCGGGTATCTCGTAATTGATGGTGGGCGGAATGCGCTGCCGGTCGAGTGTCATCAGCGTAATCACCGCTTCGACCGCGCCGGCCGCCGAGAGGCTGTGGCCAATCATCGACTTGTTGGAGGAGACAGGAATGTCCTTCATGCGCTCGCCGAACACGGCGGCAAGTCCCATGTGCTCCATCTTGTCGTTTTCGGGCGTGCCCGTACCGTGGGCGTTGACGTAGTCGATCTCGTCAGGGGTCAGTCCTGCATCCTTCAACGCATTGGCGACGCAGCCGATGATCGGCTTGCCGTCGGGGCTGGAGCGCGTTCGGTGGAAGCTGTCGGCCATCTCGCCGCAGCCTTCCATGACACCCAGGATCGTGGCGCCGCGCGCCCTGGCGGATTCATAACTCTCCAGCACCAGCGCGCCCGCGCCTTCGGCCATCACGAAACCGTCGCGGTTCTTGGCGAAGGGTTTGGCCGCGCCTTGCGGGTTGTCGTTGCCGCTCGTCGTCAGAGCGGAGAGCAATGAGAAGCGGATCAGCGCCTCGGCATTGATCGAGCCATCGGTGCCGATGCAGAGCGCGGCATCCGTTTCGCCGCGCTGGATCGCCTCGACGCCGAGCTGGATGGCGCTGGCGCCGGACGCGCAGGCGGTCGACAGCGAAATCGGCGAGCCCTTGGTGCCGAACGTGTCGGCCAGATGATTGGCGACCGATCCGAACAGGAAGCGCTCGTGATAGGCGGGAAACTCCGCGCTGACGCGCAGCAGGTCGTCATAGGTGACCTGGTCGTTGGCGCCGGCGCGGGCGCCGACCTCGATGCGTTGCGTCCAGTCCATTTCGACCGGCGGCACCGCCATGAACAGGGGCCCCGGGAAATCGCCGCGCGAACCGATTCCGGATTCGGCAACGGCCTCTTCGGCGGCAAGCATCGCAAGGCTTTCCGACCGCGCGGCAGCCGAGGTCTGCGGCGGCAAAAAGTCGACGGTACCGGCGATCGTGGTGCGCAGGCCTTCGATCGGAAACCGGGTGATGGCGTGAATGCCGGATTCGCCGGCGGTGAGGCGGGTCCAGTTGTCGCTCTTGCCGGCGCCAAGCGAAGTGACCAGCCCCATGCCGGTCACCACCACGATCGGCCGGCTCTTCTTGTCCTTCGGTGACGTCATGGATGTTCTCCCTCAGCCGACCCGCTCGACCAGGGCGAGACCTTCGCCCCGCCAATGTCCGACGCCGGTCACCAGGACCTGTTGCAGGTCCGCGCCCATCGGCTTTTCCAGCCCGGTCGAGTCACAGGGCGGAAACAGACTAGCATGGCCGAGGGCCACCGCCGCCAGGGCGATATTCATGACGAATTGAGGCTCCAGACCATGACCGAGATATGACCCCGTGGCACGGACGGCAAGATCGCCGTGCGCCTCGAGAAAGGCGCGCTCCTCGGAGGTCGCGGGCTCGGCACCGGTGGCCCCCGAAATGACGGCGGTATGACCGCCCTTGATGTTCGCCTTCAGCTTCTCCCAGGCGCGGGTGAGCGCAGCGGTCACCGCGCCCGGTTCGCGCCTGGAGCGGTCGGATATGACGTTGGTGAGTTTTGCAAACGGCCTGGCGCCGCGTGCTTCGGCGTGAGCGCGGGATTCGATCACCACGAAAGCGCCGAGCGATCCGAGCGCGAAACCGGCATGATCCTTCCGCTCCCACACCGGCGCGTATTTGTCCTTCAGGCCGTGATGACCGAATTCGTAGAGCATCAACAGATCAGGACGCTCGCCGTTGTACGAGCCGCCGACCAGCGCGATGTCGCTTTGGCCGGCGCCGATGCGCGCGAGCGCAATGCGTACGGCGTCGACGCCGGCGGACTCTTCACCCATGAAGGTGCGCGAAGAGCCGACGACGCCATGAACAATTGAAATATTGCCGGCAAGCAGGTTGGAAAGCTGCGCCAGGAACAGGGTGGGGCGCAGGCCCGTCATCAATTGCTCGGTGACGTAAGTCTCGGGGTTGTCGGCCTTGGGCGCGCCGCTCAACACTGTGCTGTCGACGGCAAGATCACGCTCGCCACCCCCGGCGGCGACGATCATGTCCATATGCGAGAGCACATCCGCATTGCCTTTGACACCGGCGGACTCGAGCGCGAGACCGGCGGCGTAAGTGCCGATGCGCTGCCAGGCTTCCATCTGGCGCTGGTCGCCCTTCTTCGGAATCTGTGCGTCGAAATTGACCGGCGCGAGCGGATGCACGACGAAGGGTGCGAAGGTGGTCGCATCGGCTTGCGGCTCGGCGGCCATCAGCTTCTGCCAATGAGCGTCCGGTCCCTCGCCGAGACTGGAGATGATTCCGATACCGGTGATCCAGGCTTCGCGGGCGGCGTCAGCCATTGGCCAGCGCCTCGCTGGTTGGCAGCCCGATACGGTCGGCGGTCTCGCGCATTTGCCGGGTCATTTCGTCGTTGGGGAATTGCAGCACGCGGAAGGTCAGTGATGCGCTGCAGATCGGCTTGCCCTCGTGAGTGATCCTGGCGTCGGTCATGGCGTAACCGGAGCCGTCGTGATCGAGCGTGGCGTCGACGGTCAGGCGCTGGCCGGGTTCAACGAAGGTACGGAACTTGGCGTCGCGGACCTGGGCCAGGAACGGCATGCGTTCGAAATGATTGATCGCGACCACCAGCCAGCCGGACGTCTGCGCCATGCTCTCGATAAGGAGCACGCCAGGCATCAGTGGATAGCCGGGGAAGTGGCCCTCGAAGATTGTGCTGGTCGTGGGCACGATGGCCTCGGCGCTGATCTTGCGGTCGGTGAGATTGATCTCGATGATCCGGTCGATCAGCTGGAAATACTCAAGGCGCATCGGCTTTTCGTCGTGCCTTAGGCTCCCTTGGCAGCGACGAGGTCGTCGATGCGGGCGCTGAGGTTCTCCAGCACGAAATACTGGTCAGTCGTGGCCTTGCCATCGTTGACTTCCTGGGTCCACTGCTCAAGCGGGAGCTTGATCCCGAACGCCTTGTCGATGGCGAAGGCGATATCGAGGAAGTCCAGGCTGTCGATGCCAAGGTCGTTAATGGCGTGGCTCTCGGGCTTGATGGTTTCGCGCGGAATATCGCAAGTTTCCGAGATGATATTGGCGATCGTGTCGAACGTCGAGGACATCCATAACTCTCTGATATATTTTGATTTCTTGTATGCCGACGGCCCGCGCACGAACCTTCGCGCAGCAGCCCCCCGGCTCGCCCTTCCCAACGGCATGCGGTCGGCAGCCCGTATACCGAAGCGGAGGGGTAAGTTCAATGGCGGCGGGTATTTAACCGGGGAAGGTGCCTAACAGGGGCCGATTTGAGAGGTTCAGGCAGTGCCGGGGCGTCCTCAGCGATTGGGGGTGTACTCGACCGGGGTGCAGCCGCGTCGACCGGACAGGACGCACTCCTGATCCTTGTGCATCCTTGCCATCTGATTGACCAGCCAGATCCCGCCGCCGATCAGCGCCGCCAGGAAAAGGAGTGCGGCCATATTGACCAGCATCCGGTGGCGGTAGTCGTCGGGCTCCTCGCCGGCTTCGAACCGGGAGAGGTCTGCAATTGGCGACTGTTGCGGTGCGTTCGGGGCCTGCGTTCCGGCCGTTCGGCGGCGCAAGGGAACCACGCGCGATTCCAGCGAAGAGGGAGATCCGTCGCTCATAGTTGAACCATACCACGGCATTTACGCCGTTTCGACGGCCCGGCATGGCAGGGTTGCATGGACGGGTGCCGGCAAACCACCTACTGTCAAGTCCATGGGCGACACGTTCCGGTCACGCCGCTTGATTGCGCTGCTCGCGGCCTATGTGGTCGCGATACAGGCGGTATTGCTGCCGCTGTCAGCCGTGGCTGCGGCTCCTTTCGCCGCCAGTCTCTGTTCGGCGCACGCCACGTTCAACGGTACGCAGTTGCCGGCGGACAGCCAGAGCAGTTGTCCCTGCGCCGCCGGTTGCGGCACGCTGTGCTGTGCGCATGCGATTCTGGCGGAAAGGCCGTGCGCCATTGCCACCAGGGCGCATGCACTTGGCCCTGCGCCTTCGTTGCATATGCGCCCCCTGGGCGTGGCCCACGCGCCTGAGTGGCGTCCACAGGCCCCGCGCGGCCCGCCGTCCGCCTGACGACACTTCTTCTCTCGCGTCATCTATTCAACGTGCAAGCGTTGCCACATGGGACGCGCGCGCTTGCCTTGTCAGGAACTGAAACATGCTTCGTTTTGCATTTATCGTCGCGGCCTGCGCTGCCATGTTCATGACGCCAGCCGTCGCCAGGGACTACAAAGTGGGCGCGCTGACGATCAGCCAGCCGTGGGCGCGCGCCACGCCCAAGGGCGCACCGGTCGGCGGCGGCTATCTCACCATCACCAACACCGGCAGCAGCCCGGACCGGTTCATCGGAGGCTCGGTCGAATTCGCCAGGCACGTCGAAATCCATGAGATGAAGATGGACAACAACGTGATGAAGATGCGGATGCTGCCGGATGGTCTCACCATCAAACCGGGCCAGACCGTCACCTTTCAGCCCGGCGGCTATCACATCATGTTCACCGGCCTGAAGGCGCCGCTGGTCAAAGGCCAGCCGGTCACGGCCACCTTGCGGTTCGAGAAGGCCGGCGAGGTGAAGGTCGACTTCGTAGTCGAAAGAATCGGCGCCATGCATGGGGGTGGCGATGACATGAAGGACATGTCCGGGCCGATGAAACACTGAGCCCGGAGGACCGGGCCGAAGGCGATTATGGATCGCCTTCGGCGACCCTGCGAGGCTAGCGGCGCGTTAACGGCGCGGACGCTATTTTAGCCAACATGCCCCGTCTTAACAGGGCGCGCACGATGCGAGTGTTTTCCAGAACCAAAAGTTAAATCGAGGGCCTTTAGATCGGGCGACTGCTACCTGCGCAGAGTAAGGAATGACGGACCTCCGGCATTTTTCACCTTCGCCCGATGCCGCGTCGCGAGGCGTTGCGTTGGCCGAGGCCATGCGTGAACGTTGGCTGGAGGTCTGGTACCAGCCGAAGATTGATCTCAGGCGCAAGTGCCTTGTCGGCGCGGAAGCGTTGGCGCGCATCAATGATCCGCAGCACGGCCTGATTTGGCCGGAGACCTTCCTGCCGGCACTTGATGTTCAGGAGTTGGCGCAATTCGCCGAGCGCGCGCTGGTGACGGCTCTGGACGACTGGCGGGAATTTGCCACCGCCGGCTTCAATCTCCGGCTATCCATCAACTTGCCGGTGAGCGCGCTGCGTGATGTACCGATCGCGAGGATCATTGCCGCGCGGCGTCCGCAGGACGATGGTTGGCCGGGTCTGATCCTGGAAGTGAGCGAAGACCAGATCGTACGCGACGTTGAGCTGGCGCGAAAGCTGGCGCCGGAACTGAAAACGCTCGGCGTTACGGTATCGATCGACGAGTTCGGCGCAGGCTATTCGTCGTTTTCGAGCCTGCGCGACCTGCCGTTCGACGAACTGAAAATCGACGTCTCGTTCGTCAAGGACTGCGCGGTGGATCCCGATAACGCCGCCATATGCCAGACCGCCATTGACCTCGCGCACCGGTTCGGCGGTCTGGCGGTGGCGGGCGGCGTGGAGAGCATGGCGGACTTGCAGGCGCTGACCGCCATGGGGTGTGATTTCGGGCAGGGCGTGATGATTGCCGCCCCCATGCCCAGGGCCCGGTTGCTTGGCCACCTGCGCGAGCGCGTCAATGCCGCGCGTGCGCACGCTACCGTCCGGCCCACTGACGGGTGCGCTGTCGCCTGATGGTCAGCGATGGCGTTTTCGTCATCATTCGGCCGCTGTCCCGGTGGCTTGCCAAGCGGGAATATTCACTGTCATAACGCCTCGATGGCGCAGCAAAAACCGGTTCCCAAACTCATCATCCGCAACGCGGTGTCCGCTGATATCCCGGGCATTCGCGCACTCATGATCAAGGCCTATCCGTCTTTCGGTCCGTCTGCGGCCTACTCCGAAGCGCAACTGCGCGGGCAGATGCACCAGTTCCCGGAAGGGCAGTTCGTCGCCACTTACGAGGGGCAGATCATCGGTTATTGCGCCACCTTCCGCATTCCCGAATCGCTGGCGCTGTCGAAGCATGACTGGGCGACCATAACCGGGCGCGGTTACGCCTCGCGCCACGACCCGCAAGGCGACTGGATCTACGGCATGGATGTCTGCGTCGACCCGGACTTCCGGGGGCAGCGCATCGGTCAGCGTCTCTACCAGGCGCGGCGGCGGTTGTGTCAGGACCTGCGGCTGAAGGGTGTCGTGTTCGCCGGCCGCATGCCGAACCTGGCGCGGCGCTGGAACAAGATCGGGTCGGCCGAGAACTATCTGAAGCTGGTGCTGGCGGGCAAGCAGCGCGACCCGGTGATCGGCTTCCAGATCCGCAACGGTTTCGAGCCGATCGGCGTGCTGCCCGATTACCTGCCGATGGACAACGAGTCGCGGGGCTACGCCACCCACATGGTGTGGCGCAATCCGGAGGTTTCGGCGGAGCCCACCTCCGAGCCTACGCGCGTCATGCGGCGGGCGCAGACGGCGCGGGTCGCGGCGGTGCAGTATGAATTGCGCGCGATTTCCTCGTTCGAGGAGTTCGCCCACCAGGTGGAATATTTCGTCGACGCGGTCGCGGACTACAAGGCCGACTTCGCGGTGTTTCCGGAACTGTTTACCTTGCAACTTCTGTCGATCGAAAACCGCAAGGTGCCGGCGGCGGAAGCGATTGCGGCGCTGTCGAGCTATACCGGCCGCTTCAAGGACATGATGAGCAACCTGGCGGTGAGCTACAACGTCAACATCATCGGCGGTTCGCACCCGACCCGCGAACCGGACGGGGAGGTCTACAATATCTCCTACGTGTTCCTGCGTGACGGCAGCGTCTACGAGCAGTACAAGGTCCACCCGACGCCGAACGAACGTTACTGGTGGAACATCCGCGGCGGCGAACGGGTGAATGCGATCGAAACCGACTGCGGGCCGATCGGCGTCGCCATCTGCTACGACTGCGAGTTCCCCGAACTGGTGCGCCACCTGACCGACCAGGGCGCAGCGATCGTGTTCGTGCCGTTCTGCACTGATGAACGACAGAGCTATATGCGGGTGCGTTATTGCGCGGCGTCGCGGGCGGTGGAAAACCAGTGCTTCGTGGTGATGGCCGGTAATGTCGGAAACCTGCCAAATGTCGAAAACATGGACATCCAGTACTCGCAGAGCTGCGTGCTGACGCCTTGCGATTTTCCCTTCGCGCGCGACGGGATCGCCGCAGAGACGACGCCGAACGTGGAGATGATCTCCATCGCCGACCTGCCGCTCGACAGTCTCTACGCCGCGCGCCAGGGCGGAACGGTGCAGAACCTGAAGGACCGCCGTTTCGACCTTTATTCGGTGATCTGGCGCGGACAGTAGCCGCTATTTCCCCGACGGCTCGTTGAACGGGAGCGGGGCATCCTCCGGCGGCATCATGCGAAAGACGTTGAGCGTCATCGAGATCATCGCGTAATAGCCGCAGATTCCGACCAGTTCGACGGTGGCCTGATCGCCGATGATTGAATTCACCCGCTTGTAGGTGCGGTCGCTCACCCGCCGCGTCTTGTACAATTCCTGGATGAACGCATGGATCGCGCGCTCGTCCCTGGGCGCGGATTTCGGTTCGCGCCCGGCTTTCAGGTCGGCGATGGTCTTCGGCTTCACGCCGCCTTTCTCGGCCATGGGCGCGTGGGCGAACCATTCGTATTGCGCCCGCCAAAGCCGCGCCGTGCACAGGATGGCGAATTCCGACAGGCGCGGGGGCAGGGCGGTTCCGTAGCGGCAATGGGCCCCGAGCGCCTGCGCCAGCAGGCCGAAATCAGCGGCGTGCATCCAGGCCGCGAAAGGCCCGCGGACATTGAGCGATTTGCCGCGGGGCCCCGCGCGCAGGGCGGCCAGCAAGGTTTGCTGGCTTTCGTTCAGGTCGGCTTCGGCGAGGACGGCAAGACGAGGCGCGGGGCGCTTTGAAGGCATGAAACATATCCTGGAACGGGATGGCTTCGGTCGCGGCAGGGTCCAAGCTAGTATAGCGCAAAATGCCCCGAGGTCTGCCATCAGCGAGGTGACGAAATTCACAACCGACCTCCGGCGGCAGACGATGATATTCCCGCGGCCCAACTATCGAGGGCGTGATGTGATGTTGAAATGGAAGACAGTTGCGGCGGCGCTGACGCTGGTCTTGATCGCCGGTCCGGCGCTGGCTGACGCCATAGACGGTGACTGGTGCAACACCAGTGACGGCCGCCGCTTTTCGATCCGCGGGCCGGAGATCGTGACGCCCGGCGGCAAGAGCATGCAGGGCGACTACGGCCGGCATTCGTTTTCCTATGTGGTTCCGGCGCCGGAGCCCGGGGCAGGCGAGACCGTCTTCATGGCGCTTCTTGATGAGAACACCGTGAGCTTGCGGCTGGGTGCTGCGGGCGCGACGGAAACCTGGCTGCGCTGTTCGCCGTCGACCAGTGCATTGCGCTGGCCGGGATACGGCTAAGCCGGGTTATTCGATCTCGGCTTTTACGCGACCCAGCCCGCGGCGGACCATATCCAGCGCCTCGGCGGCAGCAAACGACAGATCGAGCACGCGCGTCTTGATGAAGGGACCGCGGTCGTTGATCACGACGATGACGCTGCGGCCGGCGCGGGAAACGCGCAGCCGCGTGCCGAATGGCAATGTACGATGCGCGGCGGTGAATTTCGCCGGATCGTAACGCTGACCGCTGGTGGTGCGCCCGCTGTAATTCCTGTCATAATAAGAAGCGATGCCGGAAAAGCGCTTGCCGCCAGCCGCGGCCGGGCCGCCGTACAAGAGAAGGGTGATGGCGAGCGCCGATGCAGTGGTCAGTAAACGAGTGGTCACGTCGGGGCGCTCCGGAATAGCTGAGCCAGCCTTCCGGCATAACGAAGGTGGGGGAACAATTGTTCCCGCCATAGCAACCCACGGGGGCGGTCAAGCTTTCCGGTCGTGCGAGCGGCGGATTTCGGCCTTCGCCCGCTGGGCGGCGGTGCGGGGCTCGGCTTTCTTCGGTGCGCCCTTACCCTTGCGGCTCTCGAGGTGATGAAGCGTCATTTCGGCGCGGGCGCGGCATTGCTCATGCAGTTGCTCCAGTTCTTCGTCGCCCAGATCCTCGATGGCGGCAAACTTGTTTTCCGCGCCCTTCATCGCCAGTACCAGTTCCGAGAGTTTTAACTGGATGGCCATCGTGTCGCGGTTCTGGGTGTTCTGGATAAGGAACACCATCAGGAAGGTGACGATGGTGGTGCCGGTGTTGATCACCAGCTGCCAGGTGTCGCTGTAGTGAAACACCGGCCCGGTGACGATCCAGACCGCGATCAGCGCCACCGCCAGCAGAAAAGCGACCGGATGGCCGGTCCACAGGGCCGTGCGCTGGGCGAACCTGGAGAACCGCTCGGCAAGCGTCACTTGCGTCTTCGTCGTCGTTCGCTGCTCGCTCGAGTGCCGTTCCCGGCGTCCGGTCTTTTGTGTCATTCGGCATTCCCCGAACGGCAGATGTCCTTTGCAAGGCGCCTCAATCTGCCGCGCGCGACAACGCGCCACCGGGTTCCGGGTTCCCGCATAACCATCGCATCAAAACGTGCCGGAACGGCGTCGCCAGAGGAACAGGCTTATGCGAAACACGTTGCCGTGACGTGCCGCGCCGTGCGCCGCACATATGCAATCAACGCCAGGAAAACGGAGATGCGGCCATGAAGACCATGGAGGAACTGTTCATCGACCTGATGCAGGACGTTTATTACGCCGAGAAGGAACTGACCAAGGCGCTGCCGAAAATGGCGAAGGAAGCCGAGGACAAGGACCTGAAGCACGCTTTCTCCGAGCACCTGAAGGAGACCGAGGGCCACGTCAAACGGCTCGACAAGGCCTTCGAGATGATCGGGAAGCCGGCGAAGGGCAAGAAGTGCGATGCCATTCTCGGAATCATCGCCGAGGGCGAAGAGGTGATCAAGAACGTCGACGACAACGAGACCCTCGACGCCGGTTTGGTGGCGGCGGGTCAGGCGGCCGAGCATTACGAGATCGCCCGCTACGGGACGCTGTGTGCGTGGGCGAAGCTGATCGGCAAGCCGCAGGTCGCCAAACTCCTGCACGAGACGCTGGAAGAGGAGAAGAAGGCCGACAGTCTGCTCACCAGGATCGCCGACCGTTCCGTGAACCAGCACGCGGCGGCGTAGGAGGATTGACGCCCCCGGCGACTGGAAAGGCCCGCCGCGCCCGGCGGGCCTTTTGCCGGCTTCCCGATATGCGAGCCAGGCTGGCCTGCGGCCGGGCGCCCGGGGCCGGCAAGGCGCGGGGGTTCACTTGAATTCCGGCAGCGCTTGCTTGATCCGGCCGATGTCTGCCCACGGATCTCTTGTCTGCCGGCTTAACCGCTGCATCGCGTTCTGCACCGTGTACTGATGGGCGCTTTTCAGGCTGCCGAGCTCCGTCCATGCAACCGGCATCGCCACCGGCGCGCCGGCGCGGGCGCGGGTGGAGTAGGGCGCGACCGCGGTGGCTTCGCGGCTGTTGCGCAGGTAATCGACGAAGACGCGGTTCTTGCGCCGTGACCTGGTGGCGGTCGCGAGATAACGGCCCGGGTCGTCTTCGGCCATGCTTTGGGCGACGGCGTGTGCGAATTTCTTGGCGGTGTTCCACGGTGCCGGCTTGATCGGCACCACGACGTGCAGGCCTTTACCGCCGGTGGTCTTGAGGAAGCCTTGGAGCTTCACCCGTTTGAGCCGCTCGCGCACTTCGCGCGCAGCTTCGGTTACGGAGTGCCATTCGACACCGGGCCCGGGATCGAGATCGAACACCAGCCGGTCGGCATGCTCGCGGTCGTCGATGGTGGAGCCGCGGATATGGATTTCAAGCACGCCTCCCTGCACCAGCGCAATCAGTCCGTCGAGATTGTCGATGGAAATGATCTTGTCGCCCTTTTCCGGTACCAGATGGAGGAACTCGGTCGGAATGCCGGCCCGGGCGTGCTTCTGGAAGAAGCATTGTCCCATGCCGGCGCCTTCCGGGCAGCGGACCAATGCCAGCGGACGGCCCGTGACATGCCGGCGCATCCATTTCCAGACCTTGCCGTAGTAGTGGGCGAGATCCTCTTTGGTGACACCGGCATCGTCCCAGTACACCCGGTCGGGATGGCTGAGCCTGACCTTGCCGAAGGTGGCGCTGGCACGCTTACCGCGCGCGGTGCGCCGTTTTGCGGCGGATTTTCGGACGCCTGCCATTATTTCGTTTTCTCCCGCACCACATCCCTGGCCGGCTTGTCCTCGCGCACGCCCTGGAACGAAGCTTGCCTTACGCGGTCGCCATGGGTCCAGCCGTGGAAATCGACTTCCACCACCGTCCGGGGTTCGACCCAGACCGGCTTGCGCGCCCCGCGCTCTTCCTTCGGCACGGGATCGAGTGGCGAAGTCTTGCGGGCGTGGGCCCTGAGCTTGCGGTAGAGCGAGCGTGCGACGTCATGGGTGAAGCCCGTGCCGGTGCGGCCGGCATAGCGCAGCTTGCCATGGTCGTTGACGGCGAGCACCAGCGCCCCGACCGCGTGGGCGTCGGCGCTGGAAGGCGCGAAGCCGGCGACCACGAATTCCTGCCGGTCGGAGCACTTGGTCTTGAGCCAGTCGCGGCCGCGGCCGGACCGGTAGGGCGCGTCGGCCAGTTTCGAGATGATGCCCTCGAGACCCAGCTCGCAGGCATGCCTGAGCAGGGAAGGGCCGGCCTCT
Source organism: uncultured Pseudomonadota bacterium (assembly GCA_963773715.1). Taxonomy (GTDB): domain Bacteria; phylum Pseudomonadota; class Alphaproteobacteria; order Rhizobiales; family Xanthobacteraceae; genus Pseudolabrys. Next base: position 61,016 of record CAVZCM010000007.1, read on the forward strand.
CTGATCGACTCGCTGAAACGCAATGGCCCGCGCTTGCGTCCGCGGCCAAGCAGTCTGGCGAGGGCGGCCTTGCGCTCGCTGAGCGCCACCGGTTCGAGGTTGGCGCCGTCAAGATGCATCAGGTCGAAGGCGTAGAGCACCATGCGGTCGTGGCGGCCGGCCTTGAGGTCCTGCTGCAATAAGGAGAACCGTGAAATACCGTCCTTGTCCTCCGCCACCAGTTCGCCGTCGATCAGCGCCGTCTCGGCCGGCAGCTTCGTTACTGCTTTGGCGATGGTGGGAAACCGGTCGGTCCAGTCCAGGCCCTTGCGGGTGAGCAGCCTGGCCTCGCCGCCTTGCAGTCGCGCCTGGATGCGGTAGCCGTCGAACTTGATCTCGTGGATCCAGTTGTCGCCGCGCGGCGCACGATCGACCAGGGTGGCAAGGCAGGGCCTGACGAATCCGGGCAATGCCGCGCGCTGGCCGTGGCGGTGCGCCGCGTCGGCAGCTCTTTTGGTGTGGCGCGGCGTTGGCGCCTCGCGCATGAGGCGGAGGTTGGCCGCCTTCGTCCGTTTGCGCCGCGCGCCGGCAGCCGGACGGCGCGCCTTGGTCCTGCCGGTCTTGCGTCTGGCCTGGCTGCGGGCGGTCATCGGCGTTTGGTCCGTCCGGGCTTCTTGCGTGTCGGGGATTTCTTCGCGTCCGATTTTTTGGTCTTCGGTCTGGCGGTCGCCTTCTTGCCGGTTTTTGATCTGGCTTTTCGCTTGCGCCGGGTCTTGCCCCCGGCGATCTCGGCGAGCGAGCGGCCGGTCGTGACCGAGCGCGGTTTCTGGTCGAGGATGTCCTTGTCGCCCTTGCCGCGCGCGTCGTCATCGTGCTGCTTGATCAGCAGCCAGTTGTCGCGTTTCTCGCCGCGCTTGCGGCGCATGCGCACCAGATGCCAGCCGCCATGCAGTTTCTCGCCGTCGAGCCGGAATGACAGGTGGCCCTTGGTCAGGCCCTTGTGAGGATCGTTTTCGGGCCGCCACGTGCCGCGGTCCCAGATCATCACCGTGCCGGCGCCGTATTCGCCTTCGGGGATGGTGCCCTCGAACCTGTTGTAGTCGACGGGGTGATCCTCCACCTGCACGGCGAGCCGCTTCTCGCCAGGCACCAGGCTGGGCCCCCGGGTCACCGCCCAGCTTTTCATCACGCCATCGAGCTCAAGCCGCAGGTCGTAGTGCAGCCGGCGCGCATCATGCTTCTGGATGACGAAGGCGTGCCCCTTCGAGCGCGCGACCTTGCCGCGGGGCTCTTTCGTCACGCCGAAACGGCGCCTGGTGTGGTAGGTTTGCAGCCCGGCCATGGATCAAATCCGTCAGCTCGCGCGCCGGACCTTCTTCTTCGAGGAGCTCGCACGCTTGCGGCCGCTGCTGCGCCGGGTGCCGGTCTTGCGGCCGGACGACGACGAACGCCGGCCCTTGTCGGCGCGGGCGCTCTTGCGCAACGCGTCCATCAGATTGATCACATTGCTCGGCCGCTCCTCGCTGATGACCGGCGGCGCCTTCCCCGAGCGCTTGGCCTTGATCAGGTCCATCAGCGCGCTTTCGTAGCGGTCCTCGAACCTGGAGGGGTCGAAACGGCCCTTCTTGCTCTCCAGGATCTGCACCGCCAGCTTCAGCATGTCGGCCGGCACCTTGATGTCCTCGATCTCGTCGAAGTAGTTCTTTTCCGCGCGCACCTCGGTCTTGTAGCGCAAGGTCGTCGCCATCAGGCCCTTGCCGCGCGGCGCCAGCAGCAGCAGATGTTCGCGCCGGTAAATGACGACGCGCGCGAGACCGACCAGGCCTTCCTTGCGCATGGCTTCGCGGATCACGGCGAAGGCTTCTTGTGACATCTCGTCCTGGGGCACGAGGTAGTAGGACTCGTCGAGGTAGATGCGATCGACCTCCGACATCGGCACGAACTGCTCGATGTCGATGGTGTGGGTGCTCTCCAGCGCGACGTTGTCGAGCTCGTCTTCCTCGACCAGCACGTATTTTCCCTTCTCGAACTGGTAGCCCTTGATGCGGTCTTCCGGCTCGACCGGCTGGCCGGTTTCGGCATCGACGACGTCGTTGCGGATGCGGTTGCCGGTGTCGCGGTTGATGATGTTGAAGCGGATGCGCTGGCTCTTGGTGGTGGCCGGATAAAGCGCGACCGAGCAGGAGACCAGCGACAGTTTGAGATAGCCTTTCCAGTTCGGTCGGGGTGCCATCGGGCGTTTACTCCACAAAGACGCTTACGCAGTCCGGGGTGAACCCGCGAGCCATGGAACCGGTTCCGGACGCGCCCGACCTTGATCTGTCACAATTGGCGGGAATTGCCCGGCTTTTCAGCGCTTTCGGGCGCAAGTGCTGGCCGTCCGGTTCCACAGGCTGGAACCAAACGGGGGCGCCGTCGTTGTCAGCGCAACGGCTTTGCCGGCCGTACTCGACAGAGGAGAGCCGCCATGATGGGTTGGGCCCTTACGTTTCTCGTAATTGCCTTGATTGCCGCCGTTCTCGGTTTCGGCGGAATCGCCGGCGTGGCGATCGAGGCTGCCAAGATTGTGTTCTTTGTGGCGATCATCCTGTTCGCCCTTGCGGCCATCACTGGTTTCGTGCGCGGCCGCCGCACGATCCCGTAGCGTCAGATTGCGTATTTGCGTAACGCGTATTCGCGTGAGCGATGCATCGAAGGACCCCGTACGGCTTCAAGCCGTGCGGGGTCATCGCATTGCGTCTGCTAGCAACAGCGCGCCGTGCCGCCGCGCGCCCGCGCCTCCTGGATGGGCGGGCAGGGCACTGTGCCGTAGGAGCAGAACACGCAGCAGTCGCCCGGCCTGGGCTTGAGGCGCTCGCCGCAGCCGCTGCAGACATAGAAGAACTGGCAGGCGTCGGTCGGCATGCGCTCCAGCTTCTGCGTGCCGCAGTGCGGACAGGTGATCAGCGATTCCGGGATCACGACTTCATCCCGTCGCCGGTTTTCACTGTCGATGGATAGCCAGCGTTGGTGGTTGCCGATGTGAGGGCTCTGATGTCGGTCTTGGTATCGTCATAGGTCACGACGGCGGTCTTGTTCTTGAAGGAGACGACAACTTTGCGGACGCCGGGAACGGCCTGCAAACTCGAGCGGACCGTATGGGGGCAGGCGGCGCAATACATATTCTGCACGGCAAGCGTAACGCTGCGTTCGGTGGCCTGCGCCATGGATGCGATGCATAGCGCGGCGGTGACGACAAAACCGGTGAGGAGTTCTGGTCATGCGAGCCTCTTCATTGGCTAGGCGAGGACATACGGTGCAAGGTAGTCGAAACCCAACGCGGCAATAACTATGACGGTTGCCGCAACGAGGATGACCTTGACGATGCTGGCCGGAAGCGTCCGCGCGCAAGCCGCACCATCTGCACAGCCTGCTCTTGTGGCGCGATAGACCGACCAGTAGCCGGCGCCAAGGAAGAGAATTGTCGCCGTGATGAAGTAGGGCTTGTAGGGCGCAAGCTGCGTGAAATTGGCGATCCACGCGCCCCCAACACCGAGGCTGAATAGAACGACCGGCAAGATGCAGCATGACGACGCCGTGAGCGCCCCCAGCAGCCCGCCAATGGCGAAGAGCCTGGCGCCCGGGCCGCTTCCCCGGGTCGGTATTTCTTCCTTGATTGTCATGCCGCCAAGGATGCATCCTGTAGCGACTACAAATTCAAGCGGGAGTATGGATGGCACCGATCACAACTTTGCGAGATCACGCGCTCTCCATCGGTCAGTTGTCGCGGGCGACGGGGGTCAATATCGAGACGATCCGCTATTACGAGCGCATTGGCCTCATCGAAGCGCCGCCGCGCACGGCGGGAGGGCACCGCAGTTATGGGCATTCCCATCGGCAACGATTGAAATTCATCCGCCGCGCGCGTGATTTGGGATTCGGCATCGACAGCATTCGCACCTTGCTGGCTCTGTCCGGGCAGGACCAGGATTCGTGCCGCGACGTACGCGAAATCGCTGCGGCGCATCTTGAAGACGTTCGCGCCAAGCTTGTCGACCTGATGCGGCTGGAAGGCATTCTGGCCGCAACGGTTGCCCAGTGCGATGCGCAATGCTGCGACGCGCCAGCACCAGGTTGTCCGGTTTTGGAAGTCCTGCAGTCATAGCGCGCCGGAACCGGCGACGATTGCCGTGACCATTGCCGTTGAGTGAGCGGGTCCTCAGGCCGGGCGGCGGAAGCGGCTGAACTGGAAGTGCTGCAGGGCGCCGGCCGGGGTGGTGTGTTCGTGCCGGCCGGTATCCACGAGCTCAAACGAGGTGCCGAGCAGGGCGGAGAGGCTCGTCGCATCGTGGCGGACCACCGGCAGGCCGCTGCAGCGCTCCGGTCCGTCCGGCGCGAAGGTGGCGATGATGACATGGCCGCCGGGCTTGACCGCGCGCAGCACCCGTTCGGCGTAAGCGGCGCGTTCCTCGGGCGCGGTGAGGAAATGCAACGTCGCGCGGTCGTGCCACAGATCGTAGCGGCGCGCCGGCTGCCATATGGTGACGTCGGCGGTGAGCCATTGTACCGAAGCGCCACGCGCGCCGAGCCGCGCCTTCGATTTCGCAAGCGCCTCCCGCGAGACGTCGAGAACGGTGAGATCGCGAAAGCCCTCGTCGAGCAGGGTGTCGACCAGCCGCGAGGTGCCGCCGCCGACGTCGATGATCGCCGCGTCCGGACCGATCCCGGTCGCCTGTATGAGGTCGAGCGAGACCTGCGGCACAGCCTCGAACCAGCTCACCGTCTGCTCGTCCTTGCTGGTATGGACCTGCTGCCAATGGGCCAGCCGATTGAATGCGGGCATGCACGCCAAGCCTCGGATTACGTCGCGCCGGAAGGCTTGATCCGTTGCGGCCGCACGGTCAAGGTGCGGGCGAACGGCAATTTGCGAAAGACCTGATCCCGATGGCGAGCGATCCCCCGACCTTTGCGCTGCCGCCCGGCTTTCTGGGCCTGGAAAACCGTGACCGAAACGCCGCCATCGTCATCGCCGGCGTACCGCTCGATATCGGTACCAGCAACCGCCCCGGCGCCCGCTTCGGGCCGCGCGCCATTCGCGAAGCCAGCCGCATGCTGGCCGACGGCGACCACCCGACGGCCTGGACCGGTCCGGCCAGGATGAATCTGGCCGATATCGGCGATTTCGCCATCACGCTCGGCGACATTCCGAAAAGCCTGAAGCTGATAGAGGCGCAGGCGGCCAGGCTCGATCATCTGGTGGCCCTCGGCGGCGAGCACGGCATCACGCTGCCGCTGTTGCGGGCGCTGGCGCCGCGCAAGGGGCCGCTGGCGCTCATCCAGTTCGACGCCCACGTCGATACCTGGCCGGAGAATTTCGGCCAGGTCTATTCACATGGCGCGGTTTTTTATCACGCCATCACGGAAGGCCTCGTCGATCCGAAACGCATGATCCAGATCGGCATCCGCTCGCCGATGCAGCGCGAGGTCTACGACTGGACGGTGAACCAGGGCGTGACCATCCTGAGCGCGCAGGACGTGCATGAGCAGGGGCCGCAGGCCATGGCCGATCGCATCCGCGCGGTGGTGGGTGAGGCGCCGTGTTATCTCACCTTCGACGTGGACGCGCTCGATCCGGCCTTTGCGCCGGGCACCGGCACACCGGAGATCGGCGGGCTGGCGTCATGGCAGGCGCAAGCTATGATGCGCAAGCTAAATGGCTTGCGCTTTGCCGGCATGGATGTGGTCGAGGTGGCGCCGGCCTATGACGTCGCCGAGATCACGGCGCTGGCGGGCGCCAGCATGGCGTATGAATATCTGGCGCTCGCCGCCGCCAGGTGATTGCCAGATGCATGGGCGAAGAACGCGCAGCATGTTTGCGAAAGGCAGGCCATGTTTCCGTTGCCGACCAGCGTCTTCCTCACAAAGGGGATCGGCGTCCATCGCCACCAGCTCACCGCCTTCGAGCTCGCCCTGCGGGATGCCGATATCGAGCAGCAGAACCTGGTGTCGATCTCCTCGATCCTGCCACCGCATTGCAAGCTGATCACGCGCGAGGAGGGCGCCGCGACGCTGCGTCCCGGCGAGGTCACCTTTTCGGTGCTGGCGCGCGCCGAAGTCAACGAGCCCGGCCGCCTGATCGCCGCCAGCATCGGCCTGGCGGTGCCGGCCGATCCCGGCACCTACGGCTATATCGCCGAGCACCACGGTTTCGGGATGACCGCCGAGCAAAGCGGGGAGTACACCGAGGACCTCGCCGCCACCATGCTGGCGACCACCCTCGGCATCGATTTCGATCCGGGTGCGGCGTGGAACGAACGCAAGAAAGTCTACGAGCACAGCCAGCTCATTGTCGAAAGCCGTTCGGTGACGGCCGCCGCCGCCGGCGACGAGAGCGGATATTGGACCTGCGCGGTGGCAGCGGCGGTGTTCCGGTTCTAGAGACGGCTGGTCTCGACAGTGCCGGAACCAGCGGCCAGACTGTCGCCGCCATGGACTTCTCCCTGTCATCGCAGCAGCAAGAGGTGCGCGCACTGGCCGAGCGGCTATGCAGCCGTTTCGGCGACGACTACTGGCTGAAGAAGGACCGGCATGCGGAGTTTCCGGAAGAATTCTATCACGCGGTGGCGGACGCCGGTCTGCTCGGCATCGCGATGCCGGAAGCTTACGGCGGATCGGGGCTCGGCATCACGGAAGCTGCGGTGCTGATGCAGGCCATAGCCGAAAGCGGCGCCTGCATGAGCGGCGCCTCGTCGGTGCACATGAACATCTTCGGTCTCAACCCGGTGGTGGTGTTCGGCACCGACGAACAGAAGGCGCGCATGCTGCCGCCGCTGATCCGCGGTGCGCACAAGGCCTGTTTCGCGGTGACCGAACCGGATGCCGGCCTGAACACGGCGGAGATCCGCACCACGGCGAAGCGGGAAGGCGGGCACTATGTGCTTGTCCGGCCAGAAGATCTGGATCTCCACCGCCAGGGTCGCGGACAAGGCGCTGATCCTGGCGCGCACCACACCTTACGAGCAGGTATCGCGCCGCACCGACGGCATGAGCCTGTTCTACACCGACCTTGACCGAGCCCATGTCGAGGTGCGCACCATCGACAAGATGGGCCGCCACGCCGTCGACTCCAATATGCTGTTCATCGATCGGTTGCCGGTGCCGGAACAGGACCGCATCGGGGCGGAAGGCGACGGTTTCCGCATGATCCTGCACGGCCTCAACCCGGAGCGCCTCCTGATCGCTGCCGAGGCGGTCGGCATCGGCCGCGCCGCGCTACGCAAGGCGACGGCCTATGCGAACGAGCGTGTGGTGTTCGGCCGTCCCATCGGCCAGAACCAGGGCATCCAGCATCCGCTGGCGAAATGCTGGATGCAACTCGAGGCCGCGCAATTGATGGTCATGAAGGCGGCGACGCTGTACGATAGCGGCGCCGACTGTGGCATCGAGGCCAACAGCGCCAAATACCTGGCGGCCGAGGCCGCGCACGAGGCTTGCCAGACCGCGGTCATGACGCTCGGCGGCATGGGTTACGCGACCGAATATCATGTCGAGCGTTACTTGCGCGAAGTCATTCATCCCGCGTATCGCACCGGTCAGCCCGCACATGATCCTCAACTTCATCGCCGAGAAGGCGCTCGGTCTGCCGAAATCGTATTGAGGGGCTTCCGGTCGTCTATGCTTTCGTCCCTCGCCGATTGGTGGCCGAAGACGCGTTGAGGGTTACGGCGGCGCGAACGAGCGCCTTCAACGCCTTTTCATTAATCCTGTCGCCCGCGTGGAAATCGATGGCGCGCCTCACATTGCCGTCGAGGCTGGAATTGAAAAGACCCGAGGGGTCCTTGAGCGCGGCGCCCCTGGCGAAGGTCAGCTTCACTTTGTCCTTGTAGGTCTCGCCGGTGCAGATGATGCCGGCGTGCTCCCACACCGGGACGCCCATCGGGTCCGACGGCTTGCGCCATTTCACCTCTTCGACCACGTCGGCCACTGCTTCCTTGATGAGATTGCGAACGCGGGCAAGCATTTCGCCGCGCCAATCGCCGAGTTTGGCGATTTTGGCGTCGATCAGTTTGGAGGGAGTGTCTGCGCCTTTCGCTTCCTTCGAACGCTTCTTCATCATGGTTGTTGCATCCCGCTGCGCCGCTTGACGACGGAGGGCAGCGCGAACAAGTACAGGCCGCTGAACAGCAGCAAGAACAGAGGTAGCAATGGCGAGTAGACCACCCAGGCGGGCGGTTCGCCCAGTGCCGTGCCGACGAAATTGGCGATGACTGCCACTGTAGTTCCCGGCCGCCATAAAAAATCCGGCATGCGTGTCACACCGCCGGCTCCCGGCTCGTCATGATGTCGTAACCGACAGAAGGAAACCCACCATGACTACCCAATTTGATCCCATGGCCGCGGCCCCGGAACTCATGAAGAGCTGGCTCCGCACATCGATGGCGGTCAATACGAGCCTGGAACCGACGCTCGTCGAGCTCGTGAAAATCCGCGCGTCCCAGATCAACGGCTGCGCCAACTGCATCAACATGCATGCGGCGGAAGCGCGCGAAAAGGGCGAGACCGAACAGCGTATCTACCTGCTGTCGGCCTGGCGCGAAGCGCCTTGCTACACCGACCGCGAACGCGCCGCGCTCGCCTGGACCGACGCGCTGACACGGATCGCCGAGGGACCGTCACTCGACAGCGCCCGCGAGGGTCTGTGGAACCATTTCAACGCCGAGGAGCAGGTCAAGCTCACCTTGGTCGTCAATGTGATCAACGGCTGGAACCGCATCGCGGTCGGCTTCGGCCTGTTTGCCGATCCGGCGGCCATCAAGGCGACAGCCAGGGCAGCGGCCGCGTGATGACCGGCGCCGGGCACCAGGACGCAGCGATCAGCTTCGATCCGCTACGTCCGAAGCTGATGCGGGTCGCCTACCGCATGCTCGGCTCCGTGGCCGACGCCGAGGACGTTCTGCAGGAGGCCTTCATCCGGTGGATGAAGGCCGACCGGAACGGGGTGCGTGAACCGGAAGCGTTCCTGCGGCGCACGGTCACGCGCCTCTGTCTCGACCAGCTCAAGTCGGCGCGGTATCAGCGCGAGACCTATATAGGCCCCTGGCTGCCCGATCCGGTCGTCGAAGATGAGGAACAGGACGACGTCACTTTGCCGCTGATGCTGGCGCTGGAACGTCTGTCGCCGCTCGAGCGCGCGGCCTTCCTGCTGCACGACGTGTTCGGGCTGGAATTCGAGGAGGTCGCGACGACGATCCAGCGCGACCCGGCGGCCTGCCGCCAGCTTGCGGCCCGGGCGCGCGGCCATGTGCGCGAGGCGCGACCGCGTTTCCAGGTGGAGAAGCAACATGGCGTCGCGCTGGCCGAGGCTTTCTACACCGCCTCGCGCAGCGGCGACATGAAAGCGCTTGGTGAGCTATTGGCGGCCGATGTCAGTATTCATTCCGACGGCGGAGGAAAACGTCCGGCAGCCATCAAGCCGATTGTCGGCTTCGATGCCGTAATGAAAGTGCAGGAAAAACTGGCGGTTCTTTACAGGCATAAGGCCTCGAAACTTGTCCGCGCCGGTTTCATCAACGGCTTGCCCGGTTTCGTCACGCTGGAGGCCGATGGCGAACTGCAGACGACCGCGCTCGATATCGAGGACGGAAAGGTCACGGCCATCTATGTGGTGCGCAACCCCGACAAGCTGAGGCATCTGCACTAGCCTGTAGCCCGATCTTTGCCACCGCCGCGCCGGCCCCCTTCCACCGCGCCGGTCGCTGCCCTAGGCTTCGGGAAAACGGGAGGGCGGCCTTGATCCTATTGTCGAACGGCGGCGACAACACCCATCGCGCGAAGGAGCGGTCCGACACCATCGCCGTCGGTACGGTCGATGGAGTTGCCATCCTGGCGCGCACGGAGGCGGGCTGGGAGGTCGCGCACCGGGCGCTCGCCGGCTGTTTCGTCAGCGCCGTCACCGCCGCGGCGGACGGCACGCTGTTCGCCGCGACCCATGGCGTCGGGGTCGCGCGCAGCCGCGACGGCGGGCGGACCTGGGAATGGGTCAACAACGGCATCGACCGCCACGATCTGTGGGCGGCGCGCGCCGGAAAGCTGCAGGGCAGGGACGTGGTACTGGTCGGCTCGCTGCCGGCGCACGTATATCTCAGCGAGGACAACGGCGACTCCTGGCGCGAATTGCCCGCGCTGCGCGAGGTCGAAAGCGTCGGCGGCTGGTGCTTCCCGCCGCCGCCGCGCGTCGGCCACGTCAAGGATATCGTCATCGACGGCGATCGCCTGATGATCGGCATCGAGATCGGCGCATTGCTGGTGTCGACCGATTTCGGCAAGACCTTCATCGATCTGCACGTCGATCCGCAGGTGGCGGAGAACGACATCCACCGTATTCTGGTCAGTCCGGCGCGCCCCGGCCGCATCCTGATCGCCAACGGCATCGTCGGGGTCATGAGCAGCCAGGACAACGGCAAGACCTGGCGCAAGAATCCGATGCCGCCCGATGCCAATTATCCCGATCCGTTTGTCATGCATCCCGACCAGCCCGATCTCGTCTTCCTCACGGCTGGCGTCGGCTGGCCGCCACACTGGTACAAGCTCGGCCGCGCGCGCGGGAAGATGTACCGCAGCCGCGACGGCGGCGAGACGTGGCAGCGGTTGCTCGGCGGCCTGCCCAACGGGCAGCGCGCCACCTTCGGCGCGCTCACCATCGAGACCTGGAAGGGCGGCTACGGTCTTTACGCCGCGGATACCGACGGGCAGGTTTTCGAGAGTCTCGATGGCGGCGACACCTGGACCATCATTGCGGACGTGGCGCCGGTGTCGAAAGGCGAGTTCTACCGGGGCCTGCGCAAGGACCGCGTGCCGCTTGCCACCGTCGACGACGTGAAGTTCAGCGCGACCGCCACCGCGCGCCTGGACGCGGTGCGCGTGTAATCGGCCCCTCAGGTCTGGCGGGCGCCTTCGACCCAGCGCATCACCAGTATTACTTTGTCGGCCTCGCCCAGGCCGCGCGCGTCGAGATCGGCCCAGGTCGGGAAGGTGAGGGCGTGCTGGATGGTGGCGGCAAGGCAGCGCGCCGGCCGCTTGCCCGCGTGAAATTGCGCGGCGAGGTCGTCGCCGATTCCGGCCACGAAGCCGGCGAATTGCTTCATGGGTCCCCGTAGCGCGGGCACGTCGTCGACGTCGCGGAAGGACGCCGACCACATGCGCCTGGTCCTCGCGTAGTAGCTGTAGAAGGCCGTGAGCGCCGCCTCGAGCCGCTTGTGGGGGTCTGCAATCGTTCGCCAGCCCTCCGGATCCGGGGGTGGATTGAGGCCGAGCCAGTGCGCGGTGCAGGCCTGGAACACCGCCGTTTCGTCGGGGAAATGCCGGTAGACCGTAAGCCGCTGTACCCCGGCTTCCTCTGCAATGGCGCTGATGGTGGTCGCCCGCGGCCCCAACGCTTCGTGCAGGCGCATGGTGGCCTCGATGATCCGTTGGCGCGTCTCCGCCCGGGACTTTGCACGTTCGGCCATGCGGTAGGGGCGGCGCTTCTTCATTCGGTGAACATAGATGTTCATTTAATTATTGACAAGCCCCAAGGCCTCCGGTAGGGCGCTCTTTCAAGTGAACAATATTGTTCACTGAAACTTGTCACAATCCCGAAGGAAAACGGAAATGACCAGGACCGATATCATTGAGCGCAATCGCGCCACCGTGGAACGCTTCCTCGGAGGCACTCACTCCAGGGACATTGCCGACGTGGTGGTGATCGACACCACCGTGGCGACCAGGGTGACCTGCCACGGATTTCCGGGCGGCAATCCGGTTGACCATGAGAGCTACAAGACCTTTTTCCGAACGTTCCGGCTATCGTTCACCGATATGGACTGGAAGGTGCACGCGCTGGTTGCCGACGAACGCTACGTGTCGGCGCGCTGGCAGATCTGGGCGACCCACAGCGGCGATTTCGCCGGCGCAAAGGCCGACGGCCGGCGCATCACCTTCGACGGGATGGTGCTCTACCGGCTGGAGGATGGCCTGATCGTCGAGACCTGGCTGCAGATCGACCAGCTCGGCTTGCTCGGCGCAATCGGCGCGCTCCCGGCGCTGGCGGCGTGAGGTCACCTGCAACGACATAACCGGTGCGTTTCGGCGCACCGGTTTACCATGCGGTCTATCTTGTGTATCGGATCGGAGAAGGAGCAGGTGAGGAGAATAGCCTGCGCCTAGCGATAATCATGTCCCGCCAGCACGGCGCGGGTGGTCTCGTCCGGGCCGATCTCGTCGGCGTTCTGGATATCGAGCAATTCGGCAAGCCGCGTACGCGCGCGGTTGACGCGCGACTTGATGGTGCCGACTGCGCAACCGCAGATGTTGGCGGCTTCCTCGTAGGAGAAACCGGAGGCGCCCACCAGCACCAGCGCTTCGCGCTGGTCGGCGGGCAGCTGTGCCAGCGCCTGGCGGAATTCCCCGAACTCGACGTGGCCGTGTTGCTCCGGCTGCGACTTCAGCGTCTCGGCATAGCGGCCTTCGCCGTCTTCCACCTCGCGCCGACGTTTGCGGTATTCGGAGCGGAAATGATTGCGCAGGATCGTGAACAGCCAAGCATTCATATTGGTGCCGGGCTGGAAGGAATCGATGTTGGCGAGTGCGCGCAGCAGCGTTTCCTGCACCAGATCGTCTGCACGGTCGACGTTGCCGCACAGCGAAATGGCGAATGCGCGGAGACTGGGCACCGCGGCGAGGACGGCTTTGCGGACTGACTCGTCCATGGCCATTACGGAGTGTCCTTGCTCTCATCGTTATCGAGTCGGTTCAGCAGTTGGGTGAACCGATCGGGCACCCCCTGGTTCACGACCTCGTCGTAAACCGCACGCAGTTGTTGCCCGAGACGCGACTGCACCTCCCGGTTGAGTTTGGCCGTCTTTGCGCCCGGCTTCTTTGCGTGTGTCGATGTCTGTTCCATCGGCTTCCGGTCTGGCCCTGAGGGCTTACGTTCGTTCATCTTCGATCAATCCCACATCCCCTGAGGCCCTGGATCAAATAGCCGGGACCCTTCCCCATCTGGGCGGTCCATCCGAAACCCGTGAAATGGCAGATGGTTCCTGACTCCGGGAACTTTTTTGAGAACCCGGCGTTCCCTTGCGGTACGTTGGACGCGAAGCGAGGTCGGGCATTGTCGCCTGGACCTGCATTCGCGCGTTTGGGGAGGGATTCTTGTCGATATCTCAGACAGTTGGACAACATTTGCCGTACCTGCGCCGCTATGCCCGGGCGCTCTCCGGCAGTCAGGCCTCGGGCGATGCCTATGTCGCCGCCGCCCTGGAGGCGCTGGCGGAAGATCCGACCATTCTCGACGGCGACGCCTCGACGCGGGTCGCGCTCTACCGGCTTTTCACCAAGATCTGGAATTCGGTGGCGGTGAACGGCAAGCCGGCGCCCGGCGGCGCCACCGCGCCGGACCAGGCGGTGGAACGCCATCTGGCGCAAATTGCCCCCCTCCCGCGCCAGGCTTTTCTGCTGGTTGCGCTGGAGGGACTTTCAGAGGACGACGCCGCCAAGGTGCTTGACGTGACGGTGCCAGCCTTGCGGGAACTGGTCGACGAGTTGGGGCGAGAGCTCGCCGAGGAAATCGCCACCGACGTGCTCATCATCGAGGATGAGACTTTCATCGCCCTCGACCTCGAAGGGCTCGTGGAAAGCCTCGGACATCGCGTGCTCGGGGTCGCCCGCACCCACAAGGAGGCGCTGGCGCTTGTGCAGAAGAAACGGCCCGGCATCATCCTTGCCGACATCCAGCTCGCCGACGGCAGCTCGGGTCTCGATGCTGTCAACGAGATGCTGCATACGTTCGAAGTACCGGTGATCTTCATCACCGCCTATCCGGAACGTTTCCTGACCGGCGAGCGGCCGGAGCCGGCGTTCCTCATTGCCAAACCGTTTCAGCCGACGACCGTGTCCGCGGTGCTGAGCCAGGCGCTGTTTTTCGAGCGCAATGCCAAGCGGCGGGAACGGCGCGCGAGCTAGTAACCGATGACCCAGTGCGGGACATGAGATGAGGTGTTGATGACGGCGGCAACCGTCCGCAACGCGCATGATGTTTGGCCGATCGCGGCGTGGGGCGACGCCTCAATCGGTTCTCCTTGTCGACAGAGCTGCCAATGACCAAATCAATTGAGCGGTCCGATTTAAGTGCGGCCGCATCCGAACGGTCTGATGCAGATCAGTTCGACGCGGCGGAGGCTGATCGGTTCAGTGCCATGACGGAGGACGTGTCTCAGGCGGACGCTGCCGAACTTGACCGCCTGCAAGCGAAATGCCGCCGGCTGGAAGCCCAGGTCGAGGCCCAGGCCTGGGAATTGAACCTGTTGCGGGCGCGCTTCGCCCGCTACGAGACGGCGTTGCGTGGCTCGCATGTCACAGTCTATACGCAGGACCGCGACCTGAGATACACCTCGATCAGCAACCAGGTACTGGACCGTTCCATCGAGGACATTCTCGGGCGTACCGACCACGAAATTCTGTCACCCGAAATCCGCCACCGTGTAATTGCTTTAAAGCAGGAAGCGCTCGCGACAGGCGAGCCGCGAGGGACCGAAGTCTCCATCGAAGGCAGTCGCGGCGTCCGCTGGTTCGATGTACATGTCGAGCCCCTGCGCAACGACGCGGGCGACATTATCGGCCTTGCCGGCACGGCGGTCGACATGACCGAACGCAAGGAGGGTGAGGCGCATCTGCGGCTCCTGTTGCGCGAGCTCACCCACCGCTCGAAGAACCTGCTGGCGGTGATCCAGGCGATGGCGCGGCAGACGGGGCGCCACACCGGCTCGGTGGAGAGTTTTCTCAGCCGGTTCGGGGCCCGATTGCAGGCGCTTGCCGCCTCGCACGACATTCTGGTGCGGCAGAGCTGGTATGGAGCGTCCGTTGAAGAATTGGTCCGCTCGCAGCTCGCGATGTATCTCGACCGCGAGGACGAGCAGGTGTCGATCGACGGTCCGGCGGTGGTGCTCAAGCCGGAGGCGGCGCAGAATCTCGGCCTCGCGCTGCATGAATTGGCGGTCAACGCTGCCAAGTTCGGCGCGTTGTCGGTGCCGGGCGGGCGGCTGTCGGTCGCCTGGGATCAGCGCGACCATGAAGGCAAACAGACGTTGGTGCTGGACTGGCGTGAGCGGTTCGGGCCGCGCGTTAAACCGCGACGCAAGCGCGGCTTCGGCAGCATGATGATCGAGCGCAATCTCGCGCGCGCACTCGATGCCGAGGTCGAACTGGATTTCGACCGCGATGGCCTGCAGTGTCATGTCGTGATTCCCGCAAGCCAGATTCTGGGCGCGCGTTGAGTACGCCTGAATTGTACGATTTTAATGAATGCCACGGGCCCGGTGCGCGAGCGCGGATCTTGTCGACGGTCTCAGTTCTCCGGATTGCCACGTATGGCGGACTGGAACCTTGCTGCAGACGGGACGTTGAATAAAGAGATTATGAAGGAAGGGAGTGGAGAGATGCTGAAGCACAAGACTTTGAGCGCACTCGCGGGGCTGGCGATGGCTGCCACCGTGGCGTTGCCGGCGCAGGCCGCGGAGCGGACCAAAATAGGCACTCTGACCTGCGACATTTCCGCAGGCATGGGCGTCATCATCGCTTCGAAGAAAAATGTGGCTTGCGCGTTTGCGCCGGCCGCCTCCGGACCAACCGAAGTCTACACCGGCTCCATCACCAAGTTCGGGCTCGATATCGGCGGCACTACCGGCGGCCGTATGGTGTGGACGGTATATGCGCCGACCAATGCGATCCACGGCGCCTTGGCGGGTGATTATGTCGGGGCGAGCGGCGAAGCCACCGTCGGCGTCGGTCTCGGCGCCAACGTCCTGGTCGGCGGCAGCAACCGCACGATAGCGCTGCAGCCGGTTTCCGTTCAGGGTCAGACCGGCCTTAATCTGGCGGTCGGAGTTGCTGGACTGACGCTACGGCCGGCACGCTAGTGTAATTTCGTTTGCACAGGTGCGAACCGGCAACGGCCGCCCTTTGGGCGGCCGTTTTCGTTCAGGCACGGCTGGTCATCGGCTGGCGTAGCGGCTATGTCAGCCCTCGGGGGCGCTTTGGAGAATTGGCGATTATCGGGGGAAGCCGTGAGCGGAAGTGCCACCCACATCCTCTTCGCGGAAATAGACAATCTTTTCCGGCTGATGGAGATCGCCCTGCGCCGGGCGCCGACACCGGAGGGCAAGAAGACGCTGCATTATTTCTTCGGCGAGGATATCACCGCGCCGCTCGAGGCCCTGACGGGCATGGCGGACCGGCTCGGTCTGCCCCCGGCACTCAGGGTCACCGTCTGCGGTGACGAGGCGGCGCTCGAGCGCAACCTGGGGATAGCCGATGTCATCGTGCTGCAAACGGCGACGCTTGACGCGGCGCGGCTCGAGGCCTGCGCCGGCCGGGCGCGGCTCGTCCAGCAGTTCGGCCGCCTCACCGGCAATATCGATGTGGTCGCGGCCGCCCGGCTCGGCGTGCCGGTAGCCAATCTGACGCGGCTCAGCACCCTGTCCTGCGCCGACCACGTCACGGCGCTTATCCTGGGGATGGCGCGCCGGTTGCTACCGGCGCATCGTTCCGTCGTCGCGCGGCACGATGCTGCGCAGACCCCCGCCTTTGCGAACGATCCGCCGCGCAACAAATTTAACTGGGCCGGCATTCGCGGTTTCCGCGTGCTCGCGCAAAGCACGGTCGGCTTCATTGGTCTCGGCGAAATTTCCGGTGTAGTAGTGCCGCGGCTCCGCGCCATGGGTGCGCGCGTTCTTTATTTCAAGCGCACGCCCTTGAGCGCGGACGAAGAGCGCGGCTATGGCGGCATAAGTTATGCGCCGCTCGACGAACTTCTCGCACAAGCCGATTTCGCCGCGCTGCAGGTGCCCTACAGCGCCGAAAACCGAAAAATTCGCCGACCGCGACTTCTTTTCAAGGATGAAGCGCGGCGCCTGTCTGATCAATGCCGCGCGCGGCGGTCTGGTCGACGAACAGGCGCTGTACGAAAGCCTCAAGGACGGTCATCTCGGCGGCGCGGCACTTGACGTCTATCGCTATGAGCCGGTGCCGCCCGATTGTCCGCTGCTGACGCTGGACAACGTACTGTGGACACCGCACATCGCCGGCGGTGATCCGGACTATATGATCGTGGAAACCGAGGCGGTCTTAGACAACATCGCTAAGGTTGCGCGCGGCGAAGTGCCGGACAGCCTCGTCACGGCCGCTACTTGAGACGGGAACGTGCGACCCTGTGTCGGTGGTGCCCGGCATGGCCGGTTGCGCTGCCTGCGTGGGAACAATTGACGGTGACGCGACGTACCGCTGCCAGTGCCGCATCCTGCCGCGGGCGTATTGTCCCAAGAACTTGATCCAGCGGCGCGTGCGCCAGGCAAGCGACGGATCTGTCGAGAATGCGCGCAAGCTGAAGGCCTTGTCGTGGCAGAAGTCGTCGCAGGCCCGCTTCTCGGGATCGTTGTAGAAGGCGGCAATCTTGTCGGCGCCCATGCCGGGCGTGGCGAGCCACCCCGAAATGTAACCGTGGCACAGCCGTTCGGCGTCCATCATGGCCTTTCGCGCGCCGGTGCCGGCGGCGGGACACGAGGTCGAGAAGGCATCGCCAATGAGAACCACCCCGGGCTGGATATGACCGTGGGTAATGTAAAGATCGACCGGGCGGATCTTGATGAAGCCCTCGACTTCGAAATCGCCCATCAACTTGCGCAGACCAGGCATCAGCGCGAACAGCGTCTCCTGCGGCGCGGCGCGCAACTGGCGCAGCCATGGATCGTTCATGTCGCGGTAGACGAACAGGTTGGCGCGCATTGCGGTGCCAATCGGAAAGAGTGTGATCAGCGCGGTCCGGTCGTTCGTGTTTTCGGCGTAATAAGTAAGAGCCGGGAAATCAAAGTTGCGGCGGCCGGCCGGCTTCGCGTCGAAGCCGATGGTGACCGAATGGCATTCGCTGATGACCTCGCGCGAAAGGCCGAGTGAGCCACGCAGGCCAACATTGAGGCCGTTCGCCAGCACGACCAGCCGTGCTGAAATCTCTTCGCCCGTTGACAACGTTATGATCTGGCGGTCGGCGCCGGTCTTGAGCGCTTTGGCCTTGGCTTCGATCAACGGCACGTTGCCGGGCACTTCGCCGCGGATGGTATTGACCAGAGGCGTGTAATAGATGCCTTGCTGGTCGCCCGGGCGTTTTTCCAGCAGTCGGCCGAAGCGCGCCACCCAGGTTTCACGATCCGGAGTTGTTGCGCGCAACACCGCCTCGGCGATGCCGGTCCGCCTGAGGATTTCTACTTGCGGCCCGTCGAGCTTCTCGCAGCGAAAGTCTTCCGGATAGACCGGATGCGGATCGATCACCAAGGCTTTGATGCTGGCGTTACCCAGCATCGCGGCAGAAAGCGACCCGGCCAGGCCGCCCCCGATAATCGCTACGTCTGTCTTTCGCATCGATCTTCTCCGAGTTGCTTCCCGGTTTTGTGTCAGCGTGTGCGCTTCTTCATGTACGTTCGATAGACCGACTTGGCGCCGCCGCGGGCAAGCAAGTAAGCGCCCTGCAAGCGCGCCAGGATCGTGAAGACGGATGACCCGCCGGGCGAGGCATCGAACCACACCGTTGCGGTCGCCTGCCGCTCGCGCCACACACTCATGAAACTGGTCTCGTCAAAAGTGCACGAGTTCGACCTGGGCAATGCTCGCGTCGGCAAGCAATGCGGCGGTGTAGTCCTCGAGCAGCAGCATTCCTGGCGAGAAATCGCGTTGCGTCTCGTCATAAGCCGTCTTCCAGGTAAAGGCAGTGGCGCCTGCCCGAATCACAAGTTGCAGGCTCACGGGCTTGCCCTCGAGGGTGAGCGCATGGATGCAAGCTTCGCCCCGTTCGGCCAGCGCCGGGATCATTGCCCGCGCGAAGGTGGCGTCCTCCCCCCTGCTGGCCAAGGCGGTGCCTTCCCGACCTTTCCAGCCGGCGGATTCGAGCGTGAGAAAATCTTCAAGCCCCCGTTTCACGTCAGCGGGTTCGACCAATATCTTGTATTCGAGGGTGCCTCTTTCGCCGAGGCGGCGCCTGTGCTGGCGCAGTTTTTTGCGGCTACTGCTGGAAAGCGCCTGTTCCAGGTACCGCTTGCCGTCGAGGTCTGACGCGAGCATCGGACGAACCGCTTCAGCCAGCACGTACGGCGCGGTACCGCGCCCGGCCAGTACGCGGCGCAGCGCCTGCATGGTGGCTCCGTCGGCGGTCATGGCGTCGAGAGTGGCCATCTTCGGCAGCGAGCTGTCGCCGGCGATACTAGCAAGCATCGCCTCCAGTACGGCGTCGAGTACGCTGCGGTCGATCACCGGTGTGGCGAGATAGCCCTGCGCCATTGCCGGCGCCTTCAGGACGTCGATTGGAAGCATCGAATACGAGGGCCGTCCGATGGCGAACGCCCAGATGCCGGCCAGATGGCGCCGGCCGCCGCGCTCATACCAGGCCAGCAGCGTGACGCGGCGGCGGCCCGGCTCGGCATCGCTGGCGAGCTGTACCAGCAGCGGATTCATGAAGACATTTGCCGTATCGGCGCGTGCGATCAGGTCATCCCAGTCAGCCTGCAGTTCGGCCAGCCGTTCGCCGCTCGCGACCTCGACCGCGATGTCGGCAGCGCGTGGCGACGGCGGCGCGCGTTCGGCGCGCGCGTCTTGCAGGCTGACGATGACCGCGGGTTGCGTTTGCTGCGCTTCACGCGCAACGTCGTCAGCCGCGCCCACCAATACGGCGTCGTGTGACAAGGAGCCTCCCGGGCCGTGTGACCGGCCATCTGCCCATTGTCACGCTCATAACCGAAATCATTTCACAACCGGTTACGGTAACGCCGAATCGTCAGGGATTTCGCTACCGATCAGTAAGGTTAATCGCGGCAATTGAACCTGTTGTGATCCGGCTGCGGCGGCGATGCTTTGTTTATGCGCGCCGATTAACGCTTCGTAGGAGCGGCTATGGTTCTGTCCTGCGCACGGTTTGGTCCAGGCAGATAGCTTCGATGTCACCAGCGGCGCAGGCAAGGTTCGACGGGTCTACGGAGATGGACTTCCGTCCCGCCTATGGCGAAGAGTTGAAGGCTCCGGCCGCGCGTGCCGTCGCGCGGCCGCACGACATTGCCATCGATGTCCACGACGGCCTGGCCGCGGTCGAGCAGATCTGGCGCTCCTTCGAGCAGTCCGCCGATTGCACCGTGTTCCAGACGTATGAGTGGCTCGCCACCTGGCAACATCACATTGGCGTTCGCGAAGGCACCCGAGCGGTTGTGGTGGTCGGCCGTGACCCTGAAGGTGAAACCCTGTTCGTATTGCCGCTGGCTGTCACACCGCGACGCTATGGCAAGGTACTCAGCTTTCTCGGTTCGGAGCTGTGCGACTACAACGCGCCGCTGCTCGCGCCGGATTTCGCGCAACGCGTGCCCGAACCGGTCCTGCTGATACAACACTTGTTCGAGCGCTTGCAGGCGGATTTCCGCTACGACGTTGTTCGTCTCGAAAAGATGCCGGAGACCGTCGGCGCACAGGCGAATCCGCTGATGAACCTGCCGGCAATGCTGCACCCGAGCGGCGCCTACATGACGTCGCTTGGCGCCGACTGGGAGACCTTCTACCGCGGCAGGCGTTCGTCTGCGACCCGCCAGCGTGACCGTACCAAGCGCAAGAAGCTCGGCCGTTTCGGCGAGGTGCGCATCGTCCATCCAGCAAGCGACACTGATATCACAGCGACGCTCGACACGCTGGTGACGCAGAAGGGTCAGGCCCTGACCCGGATGGGCGTTGCCAACATGTTCGCGCATCCCGGCTACCGCGAATTCTATCGTGCGATGGCGACCGGTCCTTCGACGCGCCAACTTGTTCATGTCAGTCGATTGCAGGTCGGCGGTGAAACCGCGGCGGTCAATCTCGGGCTGACCTTCCGCGACCGCTACTATTATGTGCTGGCGAGCTACGGTGACGGCGAAATGTCGAGGTTCGGACCCGGCGCCGCCCATCTGCGCGATCTGATGCAATATGCCATCGGGCGCGGTTTTCGGATTTTCGACTTTACCGTCGGGGACGAACCCTACAAGCGCGAGTGGTGCGATGAGAGTCGGCTCTACGACCACATCGCCGGCGCCAGTGCGCGCGGCGTGGTGGTTGCGGCGGGGTTGCGGACGGCAATGGCACTCAAGCGGCGCATCAAACGTAATCCCACTTTGTGGAAGATGGCCTATCGGTTACGAGAAACGCTGGGCCGGCTGCGCCGTCGCGCCGCTCTCTAGGCAGCGCGTGGCTGCCACACGAACATGGTGAGGCCGAGCCGGCGGCGGGCGATAACCAGCAGCAAGATCGATTCAACCATAAAAGCCGTCGCTGTGGCGCTCGCCACGCCGACGCCGCCATAGGCCGGTGCCAGGACAAGGCAGCCCACAAGATTTGTCGCAAAGGCAGCGGCGTAGGCCACCGCGCAAATGCGTTGCTGACCGAGCATGTTGAGCAGGCGTTCGGCGGGGCCGACCGATGCGCGCGCCATCAGGCCGACCGCCAGAATCGCCATCATCGGATAACCGGCGACGAAATTCGCGCCGAACAGCATCAGCATGTATTTGCCAAGCGCCAGCATCACCAGTGTTGCGGCGAGCGACGGCCAGAACACCCAGCGCACCGTATCGGCGGCAAATGCGGTGAGACCTTCACGGTCGCCGGCGACGTGATGGGCGGTGAAGCGATGGCCGGCGGCTGCGGCGACCGCGAACTGGATGATACTGAGCAGTGCCAGCGTCTTGGCAGCGGCGTAATAGTGCGCGACTTCGTCGGCGGGCCGGAACTGCTTGAGCACCAGGATGTCGGTCGAGGTCAGCAGCGTGTACATGCCCCAGACCAGCAGAATCGGCAGGGAAGTGTTGAGCCACTTGCGCAGGTCGTACCGGCGCGGGCCCGCGGGAACCGTCGCGCGCAGGCGGCGTTGCAGCCCGAAGAGCAGCAGCAGCGCCGTCAGACAAATTGCGGCCGCGAGCACAGCCGTCACCATGGCTGCGTCGATGATCAGACCGGAAAAATGCAGGGTCGCGACGACCCCGATAATGAGCAAGGGCCGCACAATGTATTCCGGCAGCAGCGCGAGATTGATCCAGTTGTAGCTGCGCGCCAGCCCGTCAAGCATGAAGGTGAGCGAATAGAACGGCAGTGCGACGCACGCGAAATAGAGTGGCACCACGGCGTCCTTGTCGAGCCAGGGCGCAGTCAGATGGATGGCCAGTGCGGCGCATGCGGCTGCCGCCATGGCGATCAGAAATGTGAGCCAGCGGCTTGCGGCGAGGTAGCCGCGCAGCAGATCGAGCGCGCCACTTTGCTGGTATTCCGGAATAAATCGTTGTGCAGTCAGCGGCAGCCCGACATGGATCAGTTCGCCGACCAGCAGCAGCCAGGTCCAGACGTAGACGTAGGTGCCGAATTCGGTTTCGCCCATCCAGCGCGCGAGCAGGATCTGCGAGCCGAACATGATGGCCGCGCTGGCAACGCGGATCACGAAAGCGGTGCCGGCCATGCGCTGGGTGAGCGAATGCTCGGCCGTCAGCCACTCCTGGATGCGCGCGCGCAGGTGCCGGACCAGGCCATTTGGCGCTGCAGGTTTGGTGTCGGTCAGGGCCATCCCGATGCCTTTCGGATCGGACCAGTCCTAACCGTTAGAGGTAACTTAACTCTGAAGGTGATCGTAGATTCGTCGTTACCGTCGGGAAGTCCGGTTAGCGCTCGACAAAGGCTTTTTCGATGACGAAATGGCCTGGTGCATTGCCGCTGCCTTCCACAAACCCGCGCGCATCGAACATTTCGCGCGCTTCGGCCAGCATGCCCGGGCTGCCGCACAGCATGAGCCGATCGGTCTCGATGTCGAGGGGCGGCAGGCCGAGATCGCCGAACAGCTTGTTCGAGGTGATCAGGTCAGTGATGCGGCCGTGGTTGCGAAACGGCTCGCGGGTGACGGTAGGATAGTATTCGAGCTTGCCGTCGAGCATTTCGCCGAAAATCTCGTCTTCCCGCAGCGTGGCGACCAGTCGTTCGCCGTAGCTCAGGTCGGCGACGTGGCGGCAGCCGTGCACGAGCACGACCTTTTCATATGCCTCGTAGACCTCCGGGTCCCTGATCAGGCTGGCGAAGGGCGCGAGTCCCGTGCCGGTCGACAGCAGCGACAGCCGCTTGCCGGGCAGCAGATTGGCGGTAATGAGCGTACCGGTCGGCTTGCGCCCCACCAGCACGATATCGCCCTGCTTTACCCGCTGCAGCCGCGAGGTGAGGGGACCGTCCGGCACCTTGATGCTGAAGAATTCGAGCACGTCCTCGTGATTGGCACTGGCCATGCTGTAGGCCCGCAGCAGTGGACGGCCTTCGACCTCGAGGCCCAGCATGGTGAACTGGCCGTTCTGGAAGCGGAAGCCGGGGTCGCGGGTGGTGGTGAAGCTGAACAGGGTATCGGTCCAATGGTGAACGGAGAGGACCTGCTCCTGATTGAAAGCGCTCATTCCTTAAGTCTCTGCTTTAACTAGTTTATTCTGACGGTGCGATGATGACTCCTGAGGTCGGCGAGCACGCGCAATATACGCATACTGCAGTGCAGCAAAAAGCAATTCATTGACGGCTGGTGTGACAAAATTCAGGGGAAGTGGAATTCACACTCCGCCGACGCTGGCTTGCTTGCGCAGCCGCGCGGGCCCGCCCGCCGGCACCGCGGCGGCGCTGCAGTAGGGCAGCGGGATGGGCGTCGTCGTGAAGGCGGGCGCGCCGTCCGTTTCTTTAATGTCAACCCAGCACAGCCAGTTGGCGTCGTCGCGCGCGGGATAGTCCTCGCGGAAATGACTGAGCCGCAACTCGGTGCGGTAGAGCGAGGCGCCGAGAATAAACTGCGCAGCCAGCAGCATCGCCTCCGTTTCCCGCAGACGCACCAGCTCGTGCACGTGCGGCGCGTTGAGTTCCCTGGCCCGCCCGGCCAGTGCGACTACCTTGTCGCGCGCCTCTTCCAGCCGGTCCGCCTGTTTGAGGATGCCGATGTCATAGGCGAACATGATCTGCTGCAGGTCCCGCAGGACGCGATCGGACTCGGCCGAGGCATTATCATCGAGGCGGCCCGCGTTCTCGGCATGCAGACGCTGTACCTGGGCGGGATCGACGCGCGGCGCCGGGGCGCGGTCGAGATCCTCGATCGCGCTCTTGCCCGCAATCCAGCCGTTGCCCACGCACAAGCCAATATGGAAACCGGCGAAATGGTTGGCCGCGCCAGCCTGGCCGAGGCCTGCCGCCAGCAGGCCGGGCACATCGGAGCGGCAATCCGGCCCGGTGCGCACGCCCATCTTGGTCATCTGGTTGAGCGCGTAGTAGGGCGTCTTGCCGAACATGTCGGTCTTCGCTTCGCTGCCGAGCTTGCGGAAAAAGTAGTCCATCCACTTTACCTTGCTCTGCACGAAGTAGTCGCGCAGGTGCTCGGGGATCGCGGACATGTCGAGATAGAGCGGCACGTTGTCCTTGCGCTTTTCCATCGCCATCGCCCGCGCGATGGTCGGCACGTCGGCCTCGTCGCCCCAGTCGGGATCGTAGGCCGCCATGAAGGCCTCGCCCCTGGCGTTGGTCCAGCGTGCGCCTTCCTGGATGGCGAAGGTGATGCCCTCGAAATAGAACTTGGGCGTGCCCGGCCGCACATAGCTGAACTCGGCGTTGCGCAAGGCGGCACCGGCGCCATAAGCGAGGAGAGTGCCGGTGCCGGTGATGTCGCGCACGAAGCCGGAGCGGAAGGTGATGGCATTCGTGCACATGATGGTCGCCCTGGCGGCAATCACGTGGAATTCGCCGCTGCGGCTGTTGATGCCGGTGGCGCCGGTGACGCGCCCATCGGCGTCGCGCAGGAGGCCGGTGACGAAGAGACGGTCGATCAACTGCACGCCTTCCATGTCCAGCGCGCCGCGCAGATGCCAGCAGAATTCCAGCCCGCCGCCCTCCGGATGCATGACGCGGGCGAGATCGAGGCCGCGGGTCGGCCGCCGGGCGTAGGAGCCGTCTTCGCTGCGCGGGAAGATCATGCCCATGTCTTCGAAGTCGCGCAGGCGGTCGTAGGAGTCGATGAGCGTCCGGCGCACCAGTTCCTGGTCGGCAATGCCGTCGTTGCCGGCGACGATCTCGCGCAGTATCCCGTCGATGTCGTCGTCGGGGAACGCGACGATGGTCCAGGCGTTGGAAAAGGCGGTATGCCCGGTGCGTCCGATCATCCAGGAATCGACCAGCGTCACGCGGGTGCCGCGCGGGGCATTGCGCTTGGCGCTGAGTGCGGCGATCAGGCCGCCGGCGCCAGCGCCGACCACCAGGATGTCCGTTTCGGTGTAGAGGCCGTTGAATGTCGTCATTGTCGGGTCACCACGGCCGGGGGCGGTTCTTCACCGACGGATGTACGTCGACGATCTGTTCGGGACAGAAGATTTCGCAATTGAAACAGGTGATGCAGTGCTCGCGGTACTTGATCGCCGGCAACTGGTTGGCGGCGCGCAGGCCGGGGAATTCCGCCGGGTTGGCGACCGGCTCCATGTGGATGACGTCGGCCGGGCAGACGATGTCGCACACGCCGCAGCCGGTGCATTTCTCCATTTCGATGCGTTCGATCATGGAACCCGTTATATCCTTACTTGCGCTCTAGCGATTGCTGGTAACGCACGATGCGCACGATGGAGAACACGGTGAGCGCCAGGAAAAACAGCACGATCGGATGATTGGTGAACAGATCGAACGGGCTGTCGGCGTAGAGGATCACCGTCTGGCGAATGAACAATTCGGCCTGCGGGGTGAGCGCGAATCCGATGATGAAGGCGGCGAAGGAGAAGTCGAGCTTGCGCATGAAATAGCCGACCACCGCGAAAATCAGCGCGATAGCGACGTCGAACATGCTGTTGGCGCCGGCATAGGCGCCGGCGATGCAGAGCAGGATGACGATCGGATAGATCACCCGGTTGGGAAAGCTCACCACGAAGGCGAACAGGCGCAATCCAAACTGGCCGATGAGAAAGTTGAAAACATTGGCGACCATCATCGCGGCGAAGATGCCGTAGATCAGCCGCGCATGATCCTTGAAGATCAGCGGACCGGGCTGAATGCCGTGCACCAGGAAGGCGCCGATCAGCACCGCGGCGGTAAGGCTGCCAGGCACGCCGATCGCGAGAAGAGGGATCAGGTTGGCGCCGTTCACAGCGCTGTTGGCGGCTTCGACCGCCGCGATGCCTTCCAGCCTGCCCTTGCCGAACTCTTCCGGAGTCTTCGAGGCGCGCTTGGCGCTGGCATAGCCGAGGAAGCCGGCGACCACCGCGCCGATGCCGGGCAGCGCGCCGATGGCGGTGCCGATCAGGGCCGAGCGCGCCACGGTCTTCTGGCAGGAAAGCCACTCGGCGAAGCTGACGACCTTGTTCTCCCGCGGAATGTCCTTGCTGAAAGGATTGATGCGCTTGGCGACGCCGGCGCGGCCAAGCATCTGCGCCTCGATCTGCACGAGAATTTCCGACAGCGCCAGCAGCCCGATGGTCATCGGTATGAGCGAAACGCCGTCGGACAGATCGACGAAGCCGAAGGTCAGGCGCGGCAGCGCCGATTCCGGGTCCAGGCCGATGGTGCCGACAACGGCGCCCAGCGTGGCGGCGATGACGCCGCGGATCAGCGATCTGCCCGACAGTCCGGCGATGATGGTCAAGGAGAAAATCAGCACCGCCGACATTTCCGGCGGGCCCATCATCAGCGACACGATGGCGACAGGGGCTGCCACCACGAACAGAATCAAATCGCTGAAGGTGTCGCCGGTCACCGACGAGTAGAGCGCCATCTTCATCGCCTTCAGGCCCTTGCCCTTCTGGGCAAGCGGATAGCCATCGAAGGCGGTAGCGGCCGCTTCCGGCGAGCCCGGCGTGTTGAGCAGGATCGCCGCGATGGAGCCGCCGAAAGTCCCGCCTTTCATGATGCCGATCAAATAGGCGATGCCGCCGAGCGGTGAGAGATAGAAGGTTACCGGCAGCGCCAGCGCGATCGCCATCGGGCCGTTGAGCCCGGGAATGGCGCCGACGACGATTCCCGTGAACACGCCGAGGGCGACGAAGACAACATTATAAAAGGTGAGTGCGTCGCCGACGCCGAGAAGAATGTCGCTCATGGTCGGGCGCTCACGGGAGCCATGGGCCCGAAGGCAACTGTACGTGGAAGATATTGTAGAGCAGCCAATAGATTGCGAACGGAGCAGCCGCAGAAATGCAGATGATCTCGATCCAATGGAGGCGACGCAGTTCAATGGCGATCATCAGCAGGGCAACCATGATGGTGCCGGCGATCACAAAGCCGAGCGCCTTCATGGCAATGAAACCGAGGACGATAAACAGAACCGCGCCGAGGATGAACGCCCAGTTCCCGCGGTCGAAAACCGGTTCGGCATCCTGCGGGTCGGGCGGTTGCCTGACGCGCGTGGCGACCAGCAGCGCCGCCATGATGACGATCAGCCAGAGCAGCATCAGCGGGAAGAAAGCGGGATCGAGGCCGTAGTCGCTGGACGAGGCGATCTGCCGCGGCACGATGACGAAGATCATCAGCAGGCCGGCCAGCGTGAGCAATGACCCGGAAATAAGGTCCGAGCGTCGCAACGTGTCCTCTCCCCTGGCATCCGGCCGCGCCGCCGGGGACCGGGGCGCGGCCGGTTTTCGTCAAGCCTTGTCGGCTTATTTGAGTTTCTTGACCAGCGGCTCGACCGTGTTGTGCTGCTCCTTGAGGAATGCGGTGGTTTCCTCGGGGCCGCGATACTTGGTGAGCAGGCCGATCTTGTCGTGCAGGGTCTTCTGCACGTCAGGATCCATGATGGCCTTGTGAATCGCGTCGACGAGGACCTTGACCCGGTCCTGCGGCACGCCCTTCGGCGCCGACAGCATGAAAGTGTCGGTGAAGGTGAAGTCGTAGCCGAGCTCGTTGAGCGTCGGGATGTTGGGGTAGTCCTTCATCCGGTCTGCCGACATGGTGGCGAGCGGCTTAAGCGTGCCGGCGCGAACCTGCTCGGTCCAGCCGCTGCCGCTCCAGGTCATGTCGATATGGCCGCCCAGCACGTCCTTGATGCCAGCGGCGCCGCCCTTGACCGGGATCACCTTGAACTCGACCCCCGACTTGGCGGAAATCGCCATCACCATCAGGCGCGAGGCGGACACCTGCGAGGCGAAGCTGATCGGCTTGCCGCTCTTTTTGTGCGCGTCGAGCACCTCCTTCAGCGTGTTGTAGGGGCTGTCCTTCTTCACGACGATGGCGTCGGACGGATAGGTCAGCGTCGCCAGATGGGTGAAGTCGTCGATCTTGTATTTGATGTTCTTGTTGATCTGCGGAGTCAGCGTGTAGGCCGCGCTGGCGCCCATGCCGATGGTGTAGCCGTCCGGCTTGGCGTTGATGAGCTGCGACGCCATGACGGTGCCGCCGCCGCCCGTCTTTTGCACGGCGACGACCGGCTGGCCGAGGATTTTCGACATCTTGTCGGCGATCAGGCGGCCGGTGGTGTCGACGGCGCCGCCGGGGCGGAAACCGATGTACATGGTGATCGGCTTGTCAGGGAAGTCCGCCGCGGTGGCGAGCCCGCCGGACAGCGTCACCGCCATGACGGCGGCCGACAAGGTCAGTGCTTTGGTGAAGCTACATTTCATCTCAATCCTCCCACGTTTTCGTTTTCACTTTCGATCGGAGCACTTGCATTGTTCCTGGAACCGATGACGCGGCGCGCGCAGCATGCTGTCGGTTCGGATTGTGTTACCTGAATCTCATCGCGGATATCCCTCGTAGTCCGGTTTGATGCGGACGTCGATCAGGTAGCAGCTTCCGGTTTCGACCGCCGCGATGCCGGCGGCGAGCGCCGGCGCGAGCTGCGTACGCTCGCGCACCGGCCCCGCGCCATCAAATCCTTGCGCCTTGGCCATGGCCAGAATGTCGACCTCGGGATCGTCGATGCGCTGGCCGACAGGCGCAGTTTCAGTCGGGCGCTGGCGCGCCAGCGACGTGGTCACCTGGTGTTGCTCGTCGATGTAGTAGCCACGGTTGTTGGCGATTACGATCAGGAGCGGAATGCGGTAGCGCGCTGCGGTCCACAGTGCGGAGACGCCCATCAAGTAATCCCCGTCGCCGAACACCGCGACCGGCAGCCGGCCGCTGCCACGCAGGGCGAGGGCCGAGCCGACGGACATGCCTGGCGCGCCGCCGATGCCGGCGGCGCCGTCGGCGCCGAGATAATCGAGCGGATGATCCACCGGCAGCGCATCGACGTGCCAGCCGAGCGGCGCGCGCATCAGGCAAAACGGCTTGTCGCGCAGCGTTTCGCGCAAGGCCGCGCCGATGTCCCAGAGGCCGATCGCTTCCTCATTTCCGCCAACCGGCGGCACCCGGGCCGGCGCCTTGCGTGCCGCGCGTGCCGCGGCGACGCGGGTGGTGGCTGCATTCTGGAACGTACCGTCGGCGCGCGCCTCGATCTCGGCGATGAGCAACGGTACCGCCCGGTCGGGCTCGGACAAAATGTCGATATCGACCGCAGTCAGACCCATGTGGTCGCGGGTCCAGCCGCGATGGATGAAGGTATCGATCGAGCAACGGATGATTTTGGCCGGGACCCGGGATTCGCCCCAGGCTTGCCTGAACACCGTCGCCTGGTCCCACCAGTCGAGGCTGAGCACCACGTCCGCGTCGCGCAGGATCCGCACGCCCTCGTCCGGCGTGAACGCAATTGCCGGCTCCGGCCCGTGCAGCGGATGATCGGTGGGGAAGGCGCCGGCGACCTTGAGATCGGTGAGCACGCGTGCGCCCAGCATTTCCGCAAGCCGCACGCGCTGGAGCCAGGCCCGCTCGTCGCGCGACACGCGGCCGGCGAGGATCACCGGCGATTTTGCGTTCAGCAGCAGCTCGGCCGCGCTCTCCACCAGCGCCGGATCGGGCGCGGGCGAGGGCGGCGCGACAAAGCGCCCGGCTTCCGGCTTGACGTCGCTGGCGTAGAGGAAGCTGTCTTCCTGCAGGCGCTGATCGAGGGTGATGTAGACCGGCGCCTTTGGCGCGGTGGTCGCCATCTGATGGCCGCGCAGCACTGACTCCACCACCGCCCTGGCCGAGAGCGGCTGGTCGTCCCATTTGACGTAAGGACGTACCAGCGCGGCCTGGTCGGCGACGCTGTGCAGCCAGTCGATGGGCGTGCGCCGCCGCGCGGAATCGAGCGGGCCGATGCCACCGAGAATGACCATCGGCGCGCGATCGCACCAGGCATTGTAGATCGCCATCGACGCGTGCATGACGCCGACGTTGCTGTGCACGATGACGCCGAGCGGCTTGCCGGTGACGCGGGCGTAGCCGTGGGCGATGGCGACCGCGTGCTCCTCGTGCAGGCAGAGCAGCATTTCCGGCCGCGTGTTGCCGAGGTCGTTGACCAGGCTTTCGTGCAGGCCGCGGAAGCTCGAGCCGGGGCAGATCGTGACGTAGTCGAGGCCGACATCGCGCAGCATCTGCGCGATGGTGTCGCTGTTCCAGAACGTGCCGTCGAAGCCGGGCGGCATCTGCTGCGCCGGCGCATCGATGGTGGAAATGCGTTTGGGCGTTGTCGGTGCGTTCATCCCTGCGCGATGTCCTGTTGCGGCGCAACACGTCTCTGGTTGCTTGAGACGGTAACAAGCACCCACCGATAAATCGGTCAAATCGAAATATCATATAGATCATTCAGAATATTGGAATTATCATCAACAGGCCGGCGCTGGTGCGGCACCTTGCGTGGTCCGGAATTGCCGGTCGCAGTGAAGGGAAATTGTCATGAGTGTAGGCCTAAGTCTGCCGCGCATCCGGAACTTTGTCGCTGTTGCCGAGGAGCGCCAGTTTCGCCGCGCGGCCGAGCGCGTCGGCCTGTCACAGCCGGCTCTGAGCGCTCAGTTGCGCGAGCTTGAGGAATTCCTCGGCACCGCCCTGCTCAGCCGCACGACGCGCAGCGTGCATCTGACTGCGGAGGGCGAGAAGTTCCTGGTGCGTGCGCGCAATATCCTTGCCGATCTCGAGTCGGCGGTGCTGGAAGTGCGCGATCATGCCTCGTTGCGGCGCGGACGCCTGTCGGTGGCGTCGATCCCCTCGGTTGCTTCGCGCATCCTGCCGGTCACGGCCGCCACTTTCATGAAGCGTTACCCCGGTATCGACGTGCAAATCATCGAGCTCGGCGCTGCTGACGTGGAGCGCTGCGTCGCCAGCGGCAATGCCGATCTTGGGATTTCCGCCGCATCGGACCGCAACAGCGAGTTGGTCTTCTCGTTTCTGATGTGTGATCCCTTTGTCGGGCTGGTGTCGAACGAAAACCCGCTGGCTCGGCGGCGGCGCGTGCGCCTGGATGCTCTCTTCGAATATCCGCTGATCACCACCGTTCCCGGCACCAGCATTCGCGCGACGCTCGAACGGGCCTCCCGCGAACGCGGTCAATCGTTGCGCGTCACCCATTCGGTGACACAGCATCAGACGGTTGTCGCCATGGTCGGCGCCGGTCTGGGCGTCGCGTTGCTGCCCCGGCTCAGCCTGACTGACAGTCCCGGTGTAACGCGTTTGACCGTCGTCGAGCCGGAGATAACCCGCGATCTTGGCATGGTTCGGCGCAAGGGCGAGGCGTCTTCGGCGGCGGCGCACGAATTCATCGGGGCGTTGCGCGGCGCTTTCGCCAGGTGACGGCGAACCGGTCTGCGTTTACGCTCTTAACTCCGCGTTAACCTTGTGGGCGCAGCCTTGTATCAGTTGCGAGCCGGTCAACCCGCGCTTGAAGCGGGCTGCGGCCGGGATAAACCCCTTCTCAGGGACGAAACTGGCTGGCTCGCCAATTAGTTTCCGGTAATGCTGGCACCGGGTTCCCCGCCGCGCGCCGGTGGCAAGCGCATTGGTGCCAGACATGCGCGTCCTTGCCGCTGCGGGACGCGAGGTACTGGTTCCGCCGTTCCGGATGCTTTTCCTGCTCCATATCCGTACGCATCGTCGCTCCACAATCCACGAACCACACAGACCTGCCGACCGGATGATGCGACGCACGTCGACCCTGGCAGTGTGTCGCACCCAGGAACGATGAAGGGGGGTGACGGTTCACCTCTATGTAAGGAAACGCAAACATTGGAGGTGAACCATGCTTCGATTGACAATGACCGCATTGCTGGCAACGGCACTCGTACCAGGATTTGCCCTCGCGCAGTCCAGCGGTTCGGCGCCCTCCAGCGAAACCAAGGCGATGACGTCCGCGGAGAATAACCAGAGCATTCCACAGGAACTGAAAAGTCAGCTCAAGGAACAGGGCTTCACCGACGTCCAGATCATTCCCGGTTCCTTCCTGATCGCGGCGAAAAACAAGGACGGCGATCCGGTCCGGATGGTCGTTGATCCGCATTCGGTGACCATGCTGACCCTGGATCGGCCGGATCAGTCTTCGACGACAGGCTCGGGTATGGACGCGGATGAGAAAGAGTCCGACACGAGCAAGTAACGCCTGGCGCCGCGTGAAGGGACCATTTCCCCGCGCGCGTGCCGACCGGCTCGTTCATTGCGAAGGCTCCCTGGCCGCGGGCCGGGGAGCCGTCCGTTCCTGCAACAGAAGACGCTCGCACCGGTTTACAGGTTGACGCCAGCAAGGAAGTCGTTCACCGCCTGCGACAGCGCTTGCGGATTGTCGCCTGCGAGATCGTGGCTGCCTTCGATCTCGACCATGGTCGCGCGCGGATTGGTGCTGCGCACCTTGTCCATGGTCTCGGGTGCGAACATGTCGGAGCCGCTGCCGCGGATGACCAGAACCGGAATCGTCATCTCGCCCAGCATTGGCCAGAGGAATTGCGGGGCCGGGGAGGGGTTGCCCTCCAGCGCGCGTTTGAAGTTGTCGCGGAAGTGCAGGTCACGCTTGAGCACATAGCCCCGGTCGGTCTCGTTCAGGAACGCTTCCCAGCGCGCGCGACGCGTTGCGTTACCCGGATCGTCGTGGTGATAGGTCATGGCTTCGTCGACCGAGGCGAACACATCCGGCTGGCGGCCGATGCGTTCGGCAACGTGCTTGCGGCCGGCCGGCGCCAGATCGGGCGCGAAGTCGACGCAGACGAGGGCGGCGGCACGCTCCGGCTTCCAGCCGGCGGTGGCAAGACACACCCGGCCACCGAAGGAATGGCCCATCAGCACGGCTTTGTCCCACTTCATTGCATCGAGCACGACGATGAGGTCGTTGCTCATGCTCTCGAGCTTGTAGTCGCGGGTCGGGCTCCAGGTAGACTCGCCGAAGCCACGCATGTCGATCGCCACGACTTCGCGGTCCAATTCACGATTCCCGGCGAGGAGCGAGGCGACGGTGGTCCAGTCGAAGGAGATGAACGACAGGCCGTGCACGATGATGACTGGCGTCTGACCGGGCGCGCCGAACTTGCGCCAGAAAATCTCGACGTCGCCGGAGTTGACCCGGCCGGTTGTGTGTGGGGCGGTGGACATGGGAGCGGCCCGGTTGCTGATCAGGCCTGTCCCACCACGATGCCCATGCCGGTGATCCATTCCGGCACGAGGTGATAGTACTTCAGCTCGTTCCTGAGCGAGCCCATGGCCTTGCAGGCCGCCGCCGCTGCCACCCAGGTACGCACCTCATGCGCGCCGAAGCCGGCGAGGCGGTCGATCTCGGAGTCGCTCATGGCGTCGAAGCTCTCGAGCGAGCCGTCGACGAAGCTCTTGAGGAAGTCGTGGTCCCATTGCTCGTCGGGCGGCAGGCATGGCCCCTTGCCGACGACAAGGTCGCGGGCGGCGCGCACCACGCGCGCTTCGCGCGCATCGAGTTCTTCCTGTGTCGGGGTCTGGCGCTTGATCAGGCGCTGCGCCACATCGGGCGGGCTCAACTCTAGGCGCGGCGTCGGCGGATCGTGCGACAGCCCGCCGGAACCGAGAAACGTGATGCGCATGTCGGGATGCCGCTCGGCGAAGAACTCGCCAATGGTCGTGCCGAAGTTGCGCACGCGCCTGAACGAGGGCCGCGGGTCCGCGGCGCAGTTGATGAAGACCGGCAGAACGTCGTAGCGATTGAGCGCGCCGGTCAGCTTGTAGAGGGGGATGGTGATGCCGTGGTCGACCTTCATCTCATGCGACAGCGCCACGTCGAAATCATGCTGGTGAAGAAAGCGAACGCAATCGAGCGCGGTCTGGCGAGGCACCCTCAGTGGCCCGGCTTCCAGATGCCAGTCCTTCGAGCCCTGCGCGGCAGCGCCGATGCAGAACATCGGCATCAGCTCGTAGAAGAAACCGTTGAAGTGATCGGGACCGAACGCCACGACAAGGTCAGGATTGAACTTGCGCAGCGCCGCCGCGCATTGGTCGAGCTCACGGAAGAACTGGGCGTGCACACCCTTTTCCGACTCTTCGACGTCCGTCAGCATCAAAGGACTGTGCGAAGCGCAGATCAGTTGGACGGGCATGGTCTCCTCCCATTTTGCGCGCATGATGCCTTCTCCGAAGGCCATTTGCCAGTGCGCCTTGTTTGCGCATGATCTTGTCCGAGAACCGGTTTCAGCTTTTCCGGATCATGCCTATACGCGGGTTTCGCTCAGGTTTCCTTCCGCAAACATTTCGTCGACCGACACTTCCCGCACCGAAAGTCCCTGTTTCCAGGAATAGCGCGCCATCGTGGCGAGCGTCTTGCGGTTAGGCTCGACGCCATAGGACCAGAAGTCCGGCCCCATCGTGGCGACCGTCGCTTCGTATTCGGCGGTGATCCAGGGCAGGCCGAGCTTGAGCGCTGTGGTCTCAACGAAGTCGGCGTCAGCCAGCCGTTTGGCCTGCAGGAAAGCCTTGTAGAGGCTCGCCGCCAGCCAGCGGTTCTTCTCGTGGATGTCGCGGCGGATGCCGAGCGCGTGCATGATCGGAAAGATGCCGGTCTTCTTGTAGTAGTCGCGCTCGGCTGCACGGTAATCCGGAAAAAGCCGGCGCACCTGGGGGTGGCCCCTGGTGAAGCATGAAGGGGTACGCGCCGACATCACGCCATCGAGTTCGCCGTCGGCAAGCATCTGCGACAGCGACGCGTCGTTGCGCGAGGTGAGGGGGAAGCCTTCCGGCAGATTGAGCGGAAACTTGTCACGGCGACCGGGATTTTCCAGGCCCGCCTGCACCCAGTTGATGTCCCTGGTCTCGATGCCGAACTCGTCCGTCAGAAATCCGCGGAACCACATCACCGCCGACATCTGGTATTCCGGCACGCCAATGGTCTTGCCGCGCAGGTCGGCGGGGCCGTCGATACCGCGGTCGGTGCGGATATAGACGGCGGAATGTCGGAACATGCGTGACAGGAATACCGGCACCGCAACATAAGGCGTCGGACCACGCGACATCGCGATGAGGAACGGGCTGAAGCCGATCTCCGCCACCTCGAATTCGCCGTGGAAGTACGCGCGCTCGAAACACTCCTCCACCGGCATGGTGAGGTAGTTGACATCGCAACCCTCGATCCGGACGCGTCCGTCGGTGAGCGCCCGCACGCGGTCGTAGTCCCAGGTCGCGACGGTGATCGGCAGGCGGCTCATACGCAACTCCCTGACAATAGCCCTATCGCTCACTCCTACAAAAGTCCATACTATTGACTGAATGGGCGGCAATGACGGTAGCAACCCCGTTCGACGCAGGCGGGTGTTCGGGCCTCTCCATGGAACGTGTGGCAGGGGTGAAGCCCCGGGTGCTGTGGCAAAGGAGACCGGGACGGATGGCAATGAACAAGAACGCACTGAAGGTGATAACGGGCGGTACCGATTTTGATCGCAGCCCGGTCGCCCGATATATTCAGCTCGCGACCCTGTTCCGCAACCGGATCGCCGCCGGCGAGTGGCCCGTCGGCAGCCGCATTCCGAACGTCGATACGCTCGCCGCCGAATTCGCCGTGGCACGCGGCACCATGCGCGAGGCGCTCGGGCTCCTGGAGGAGGAGGGGCTCCTGGAGCGCATGCGCGCCAAGGGCACCTTCGTGCGTCAGTCGCCGGTCCAGGCGCATGTCCACAAGCTCGCGATCGACTGGCCGTCGCTGATCTCGGCGCATGAGGGCGCCAGGATCGAGGTGCTCGGACAGCGCGTTGTCACAGAACTGCCGCCGCCCGATCGTGCCCATGGAAAGCCCGCGCGAAAATACCAGATGATGCGACGGCTGCACTTGCGCGACGGGCGGCCTTACCTGGTTGGCCGCTTCTATCTCGACTACGACCTGTTCAGACAAGGCCCGCCGCTGCAATTCCGCCGGCTGCCGACGTTGCCGATCCTGCACAGGATCGCGGGCGCCGACATCGGCAAGGCCTGGCAGAGCCTGACCATCGGCATGGCCGATGTGGAGATGGCCGGGCTGTTGCAGATTCCGCTCAGCGCGCCGGTGGCGTTGGTCGACCGCATCGCGCTCGACCGCGGCGGCACAATCCTCTATGCCGGTCACGGTGTTTACCGTGGAGATTCCATCGCGATGGAAATCGAGCTGCGGTGACCGGGGGGGAATCTGCGGCACGCGTGGTGGAAATGACTGATATCGAAAAATTCAAGGGGCGGCGCGAAGATCCGCGCTTCCTGACGGGGCAGGGGCGTTATACCAACGACTGGAATTTGCCGGGACAGGCTCACGCCTGCTTCCGCCGCTCCGACCGGGCCCACGCCGTCATCAGAAACGTCGATGTCGGCGCAGCGCAGGGCGCGCCCGGCGTTCTTTTGGTGCTGACCGCGCGCGACGTTGCCGGCGCCGGTTTCCACACGGTGCATCCGATCCAGCCGCCGCCTGGCCGCGGCGGCCAGAAGATCATCGTTCCGGAGCGGCCGCCGCTGGCGGACGGGCGCGTGCGCTTCGTCGGTGAGGAGATCGCGGTGGTGATCGCCGAGACCGCGGCGCAGGCGCGCGACGCCGCCGATCTGATCGAGGTGGATTATGAGGACTTGCCGGTGGTGATCGGGGTGAAACGTGCCATCGAGCCAGACGCTCCGGTGGTCCATGACCATATCCCCGGCAATGTCTGTTTCGATTTCGAATATGGCGATGAGAAGAAAACCGCCGCGCTGATCGGGAAGGCGCCCCATGTCGTGAGCGTCACGGTGGAAAGCCCGCGCGTGGCGCCGAATCCGATGGAAGTGCGCGGGGCGATTGCGTCCTACGACGCGGCGACCAACTCCTACGACTTCTACACGCCCAACCAGGGGAACTTGGCGATGCGCAAGGAGCTCGCGCACGCGGCCGGCATCGATCCGGCGTGTCTGCGCGTGCGCATGATTGACGTCGGCGGCGCCTTCGGCGCGCGTACCGCGCCGTTTTCCGAATACCCGGTGTTGTTGTTCGCGACCAGGACGATGGGACGGCCGGTCAAATGGCTCTCCACCCGCACCGAGGATTTCCTCACCGACAACCACGGCCGCGCGGTATCGCTGTGCGGCGAGCTCGCCTTCAACAGCAAGGGCCGGTTTCTGGCGTTGCGCACCGAATGGCTGTGCGATTCCGGCGCCTATCTCGGCGAGGCCGGCATCCTCACCAATTCGATCAACGGCCTGGCGATCGGCGCCGGCGTCTATCAGGTCGAGGCGCTTTACGGGCGCCACCGCCAGATCATCACCAACACCGCGCCGACCAACGCCTATCGCGGCGCCGGACGGCCGGAGGCGAACCTGATCGTCGAGCGGCTGGTGGACGAAGCGGCGCTTGCGCTCAGGATCGATCCGCTCGAATTGCGCCGCCGCAATCTGATCAGGAAAGAGCAGATGCCGTACAAGACGCACACCGGCATCGTATTCGACAGCGGCGATTTCGCGACGCTCGCCGCCAAAGTGCGGGAGGCCGCCGGCTGGGACGACTTCAAGGCGCGCCGCCGTGAGTCGAAAAAGCAAAAGAAGCTGCGTGGCATCGGTTGCGGCATGTTTGTGGAGCCCTCGGGCGGCGGCGGCGTGCCCAAGGACTCGGTGGCGGTGCTGTTCGAGGCGAACGGGGATATCGTCCTGCACAACGTCACCGGTCCGAGCGGGCAGGGGCATGAGACCATCTTTCCCGACATGGTCGCGCAGTGGCTGGGGCTCGAGGCCGGGCGCATCACCTTGAAGCCGGGTGATCCGGATGGTCCCGAACTGGTCGGCGCGCCCTCGATCGGTTCGCGCTCGGCCATGACGCAAGGCAGCGCCTACAAGGTTGCCGCCGATGTGGTGATCGACAAGGCCAAAAAGCTGGCGGCGACGGCGCTGGAGGCGAGCGCCGACGATCTGGTGTTTGCCGACGGCGTCTTCACCATCGCCGGCACCGACCGCCGCATCACCATGCGCGAGATCATCGACCGATACGCCGACGAAAGGCCGCATCCGCTCGACACCATCGCCGAGCGCAATGTGTCGCGCGCCTTTCCAAGCGGCGCGCACGTGGCGGAGGTTGAGATCGATCCCGACACCGGCACGGTCAAGGTGGTGCGCTATACGGCGGTCGACGACGTTGGCACGGTGATCAACCCGAAGCTGGCGGAGGGCCAGCTCGTCGGCGGCATTGTGCAGAGTGCGGGGCAGGTGTTCGGCGAAGCCTGTGCATACGACGCGGGAGACGGCCAGCTCATCACGGCGAGCTTCATGGACTATTGCATGCCGCGCGCCGACCTGATGCCGGACTTCGAACCGATCGACGCCGGTGTGCCGAGCCCGAACAATCCGCTCGGCGCCAAGGGCGTGGGCGAGGCGGGCTCGACCGGGGCGCTGCCGGCATGTCTCAACGCGGTGCTGGACGCGCTGCGCAGCGCGGGCGTCGCGCATTTCGACATGCCGGCGACGCCGGCACGCATTTGGAGCGCGCTCAACGCGGTGAAGCAGGGCGGGTGAGCGGACGACCCCGGCGCTCTCCAATTCAATTGTCAAACAGCCATGCGTCATCGCCCGTATTGTTTGGCGGGCGCCGGGTTCGCCCGTATTTCCCTTCCCTCTCTGCACAGGAGAGGGAGATGGAGCGCCGCGAGGCGCAACCATCTTGATCCGCACCTTGCGGTGCGTGCACATCCGGCACGGATGCGCGCGCCCCGCGGCGCTCCATCGCGGTGTCTTTTCGGCGCGGGCCGCGCTTTCGGAGGAGCCACAAGGCTCAATCACCGTCAGCCAGCTCCTGGCGGGGGGTCTTGGTGTCCCCGGGCGGAGCCCCGCGCCGCCCGGGAACGAGGGATGCGTAAAGTCCCCCATCCGCAGGCACCGCATCCGGCTCCACCATCGAGACGCCTCTAGATGACGCCCTCAAATGAACCGGACATGCGAATGATAAGCGTGCGGAATCGCGCGGGGATAAGTTTTTTAGTTGTGTGTTTTCAGCCTGATACCGCCTCATCCTGAGGAGCGGTCCTTAAGGACCGCGTCTCGAAGGATGGGGCGGCCACATGCTTCGAGACGCGCACTGCGTGCGCTCCTCAGCATGAGGC
The DNA here is from genome assembly GCA_963773715.1 of uncultured Pseudomonadota bacterium. Classification (GTDB taxonomy): domain Bacteria; phylum Pseudomonadota; class Alphaproteobacteria; order Rhizobiales; family Xanthobacteraceae; genus Pseudolabrys. The sequence goes on from CAVZCM010000007.1 coordinate 100,393, forward strand.
CGTGAGAGGTCACGTCGCCGTCGCGCTCATGCCGACGACGCCGTCGCAACGCACCGCTTTCACCTGAAGCTCGGCGCCTTCCTTCTTCGCCATCAGCTTGATCGGCTGATCGGCGAACAGCGGCGCCTCGCCGCGGAATTTGAACGTCTTCACGGCGCCGAGCTGGCGCGCGGCGAACTGGCAGAGCTTGAGCGCGGTGAACGGTCCGTGCACGACGAGGCCGGGATAGCCTTCCACCCTGGTGACGTAATCGAGGTCGTAGTGGATGCGGTGGCCGTTGAAGGTGACCGCCGAATAGCGGAACAGCGCGACGGCACCGGGCAGCCATTCCTCGCTGGCGTCGTGTTCGGGCAGCGGGGCATCCGGCTTCGGCGTCACCGGCGGAATCGGCGGGCCATCGTCGCGATAGACCACGGTCTGGTCTTCCTCGACGCACAGCGTGTCGCCGTGCAGGTACCGGATCTTCACCTTCACGAAAACGAGACCGCCGCTCTTGCCTTCGCGGTAATCGACCGAGGTGATTTCCGACACCTTCGCGGCCGGCTCGCCGACCACCAGCGGCGCATGAAAGCGCAACGCCGCGCCCGCGAACATACGGCGCGGCAACTTTACCGGCGGCATGAACTCGCCGCGCGGCGGATGGCCGTCGGGGCCGAGCTTCGCGGTCGGCGTTTCGGTGGCGAACAGGCCGTAATGCCACATCGCCGGCAGTGGCTTTCCGGCGCCGGGAAAGGGCTGGTCGGTGGCGGCGGCAAAGCGCTTCACCAGCTCCGGCGACACCACGTCGTGCTCGGTCTGCTTGCGGCCGACATGGGCGCGATAACGTTCGATTTCTTCCGGCGTCATGGAAAACCTGCTGTTCGGGATTTGGCGTGCTTTGCTTTTCGGGTATCGGTCGATGCATTATCCGCCACGGAGCGGGCGCACGGCAACCGGTCTTCCGCGCGAGGGAGTTTTCAGATGGATAAACCCGCCGAGTCGATTGCACAGGCACTCGCCGCGCGTTTCGGGGAGCCGTTCGATGTCGATCCCGCGCTGCCGGGGCTCGGCGAGCTGGCGCGGCTTGCGGCCCGCCGTGTATGCCGGCGCTATCTCGACCGCGACGTGCCGGGTGACATCATGCGGCTCGTGTGCGCTTGCGCGCTTTCGGCACCCTCGAAGAGCGATCTGCAACAGGGCGACATCCTCATCATCCGGGACAAGGCCAAACGCGACGTGATTGCGGACCTGTTGCCGGGCATGCCGTGGCTGCGCGAGGCGCCGCTGTTCCTGTTGTTTCTGGCCAACGGCCGGCGGGTGCCGTTCATTTCGAAAACGCGCGGCAAGCCGTTTCCCAACGATCATCTCGATCTGTTCTTCAATGCGACGGTGGATGCGGCGATCGTGCTCGCCACCTTCCTGCGGGCCGCCGAGGCGGTGGGGCTCGGCTGCTGTCCCATCAGCATGATCCGTGATCACGCCGCGGCGGTCACCGAACTGGTGGGCTTGCCGGAAAAGGTGATCCCGATCGCCGGCATGGCGGTCGGCTGGCCGGCGGAGGAGGGGGCCATGTCGCCACGGCTGCCCTTGTCGGTCACCGTGCACGAGGAGCGTTTCGACGAACGTGGTCTTATCGACAAGATCGACGCCTACGACCACCGACGCGCGGCGGTGCGGCCTTATCGCCGCCAGCGCGACCCGGCGCGCTTCGGGGACGCGGAATTCTACGGCTGGTCGGAGGACAAGGCGCGGCAATACGCAAGCCTGCAGCGCGCCGACTTCGGCGCCTATGCGCGCGGGCAGGGCTTCCACCTCGACTGAGCGCGGGAAGCGCTACCGGAGATCGGACAGGTAGTGCAGCTTGTCGGTCTGGCAGAGTGAGACGCGCCATTCGACCGGCCGGCCATCGAGCGCGAAGGCGGTGCGGTCGATGGCGAGCAGCGGCGCGCCCGCCTTCACGGCGAGGTGCCTGGCCTCGCGCCGGGTGGCGGCGACGGCCTTGAGCTTCTCGGCGGCGCGCACCACGGTGACGGAGAAGTCCGAGCGGTAGAGTTCATAGAGATTGTTGGGGAGATCGCGCTTCTCGATGCCGGGGAAAAGGCTGCGCGGCAGCGTGATGCGCTCGACGATGCAGATCTTGCCGGCGAGCGAGCGCAGCCGCTCGATGCGAACCACCCGCGCGCTGGCGGCGAGATCGAGCGCCGCAGCCGCTGCGGCGTCGGCCGCCGCCACCGTGACGTCGAGGATCTGGCTCTCGGGGAATTCACTTTTCCCGGAGTCCGGCACCAGCTTGAAGAACTGGAACAGAATGCGCGCTTCGTCATGGCGAGCAACATAAGTGCCCTTGCCCTGGCGGCGGATGATGAATTTTTCCGTTTCCAGTTCGTCGAGCGCCTTGCGAATGGTGCCTTGTGAGACGCCGAGGTCGGCGGCGATCTCGAATTCGCTCGGCAGCAGCTCGCCCGGCTGCCAGACATTGTCGACAATGCGTTTGACCAGCACGTCGCGCACCTGCCGGTAGAGCGGGCGGAAGCCGAGTTCGTCGCTGGCGGGGCGTTTGGGCTCGATCCGCGGTCGGTCCATCGGGTCCGGCCCCGCGCCGGCGGGGTCCTCGTTGACTCTTGTCTTTTATGTCTTATAGAAGACTGACGCAAGGCAGAATGAAAATCGGGAGGAGGAGGGCCCATGGGCATTCCGCAGCTATTGGTACACGACAAGAAGGACACGGTCGGCGTGGTCGCGGTCGAGGGCCTCAAGGCCGGCACCGACATGTTGTGCGTGGTGACCGCCGACAATTCGTCGTTCAACATGAAGACCAGGATGGACGTGCCGGTCGGGCACAAGATCGCCCTGGTCGACATCAAGAAGGGCGACACGGTGATCAAATACGGCGAGGACATCGGCAAGGCGGTCGCCGATATCGCCAAGGGCGAGCACGTGCACGTTCACAATCTCAAGACCAAGCGGTGGTGATCATGGCCAAGGGTAACGGCAAGTCCAACATGAAGTTCATGGGCTGGCGGCGCGAGAACGGCCGCGTCGGCGTGCGCAATTATGTGCTCATCCTGCCGCTCGACGACATTTCCAACGCGGCCTGCGAGGCGGTGGCCAACAACATCAAGGGCACGATCGCCATCCCGCATTCCTACGGCCGCCTGCAGTTCGGCGCCGACCTCGACCTGCATTTCCGCACGCTGATCGGCACCGGCGCAAACCCGAACGTCGCCGCGGTGGTGGTGATCGGCATCGAGGAGGGCTGGACCCAGCGCGTGGTCGACGGCATTGCCAGGACCGGCAAGCCGGTGACCGGCTTCGGCATCGAACTGCACGGCGACATCGACACCATCGCGCGCGCCTCGCGCCAGGCCAAGGAGTATGTGCACTGGGCGACGGAACTGCCGCGCGAGGAGTGCGACATTTCCGAACTATGGATCTCGACCAAATGCGGCGAGAGCGACACCACCACCGGTCTCGCGTCCTGCCCGACCGTCGGCAACATGTACGACAAGCTGATTCCGAAGGGCATCTACGGCGTGTTCGGCGAGACCTCGGAGATCACCGGCGGCGAGCACCTCGCAAAGGCGCGCGCCATCAGCCCGGAGATCGGCGAGAAGTGGATGAAGACCTGGCAGGCCTATGAGGACGAGGTCATCCAGGCGCACAAGACCGACGACCTCTCGGACTCGCAGCCGACCAAGGGCAACATCGCCGGGGGTCTCACCACCATCGAGGAAAAGGCGCTCGGCAACCTCGAGAAGATCGGACGCACCTGCAAATACATCGACGTGCTGGAGCCGGCCGAGACTCCGGCCAAGGGACCCGGCCTCTACTACATGGACACCTCGTCGGCGGCGGCCGAATGCGTGACGCTGATGGCGGCGGGCGGCTACGTGGTGCACACGTTTCCGACGGGACAAGGCAACATCATCGGCAACCCGATTATCCCGGTGATCAAGATCTCCGGCAATCCGCGCACGCTGCGCACCATGTCCGAGCATATCGACGTCGACGTGACCGGCATCCTGCGCCGCGACATGACCATCCCCGAAGCAGGCGACGCGCTGATCGACATGATCCTGCGCACCGCCAACGGCCGCATGACCGCGGCGGAAGCACTCGGCCACCGCGAGTTCGTGCTGACCAAGCTCTATCGCAGCGCGTAATCCCGTGCCGACGCTGACGCTGGCCGAAACCGGGGAGCTCGTCGTCCGGACGCTGACGCGCTGCAAGACTGACGCCGGCAATGCCCGAAGCGTCGCGCGCGCGCTGGTCGCCGCGGAAGCCGAGGGCCAGAAGGGCCACGGCCTGTCACGCGTGCCGACCTATGCGGCGCAGGCCAAGGTCGGCAAGGTCGACGGCTTCGCCAGGCCCGCGCTGACCTGGCCGCGTCCTGCGGCGGCGGTCATCGACGCCAGGAACGGCTTCGCCTATCCGGCGCTCGACGCGGCGCTGGCCGCACTGCCTGACGCCACGCGGCAATACGGCATCGCGGCGGCGGGCATTCATCATTCGCACCATTGCGGCGTCGCCGGCCATCCGGTCGAGCATTTGGCGAAAGAGGGGCTGTTGGCGCTCCTGTTCGCCAACACGCCCGGCGCCATCGCGCCCTGGGGCGGCGCCAGGGCGGTGTTCGGCACCAATCCGATCGCCTTTGCCTGTCCGCTCCCGGGCGAACCGCCGGTCGTGGTCGATCTGTCGCTGTCGAAAGTGGCGCGGGGCAATATCCTCGCGGCCAGGCAGAAGGGCGAGGCGATCCCGGAAGGCTGGGCGCTCGATGCCGCGGGCCAGCCGACCACAGATGCTGCGGCGGCGCTCGCCGGCACCATGCTGCCCCTGGGCGACGCCAAGGGCACCGCGCTGGCGCTGATGGTGGAACTGCTGGCGGCAGGACTTACCGGCGCGAACTTCGCGGCGGACGCTTCGTCCTTCCTCGATGCCGAGGGCGGACCGCCCGGCACCGGACAGCTGCTGATCGCCTTTGATCCCACGGCGGTCGGCGGCGAGGGCGCCCTGGCGCATTTCGGCACGCTGGCAAAGGCGATCCACGATCAGCCGGGGGCACGGTTGCCGGGTGCGCGGCGGCTCGCCGCGCGCGAAAAGGCGGCACGCGAGGGTCTTGCAATTTCCGACAGGTTGCTCGCCGATATCGAGGCGGTATAACGACCGGTGGCCGTCCAACGCCGAAATGGTTTCGTCCCGGGGAGAGTTTGCGTTGAGCGCCGACAAAATCCGATACGCGTCGCCGTCCGATGCGGCGCGCGCCGACCTCGCGCCCCAGGGCAAGGTGCGCCTGGCGTTTCCGGCGGCGAGCGCCCTCTACGTGACGCGCGATCCGGCGACCGGCGAACTGCGCGGCGTGTCGATGGATCTCGGCGCGGCGCTGGCCGAGCGGCTCGGCGTGCCGTTCGAGGCCAAACCCTACAAGGCGGTGCGCGAACTGATCGCGGATACCGGCAAGGGCGCGTGGGACATCGCCACCATCGTGTTGGAGGACGAGCGGCGCAAGACCTTCGATTACAGCCGCGCCTATCTCGAAGCCGACTCGACCTATCTGGTGCCTGCCGGCTCGGTGATTCAGAATGTGGCCGACGCCGACAAGCCGGGCACCCGCATCGGCGTCGCCGAAAACTCCGCCTTCGATCTGTTCCTGACCCGCTTCGTCCGGCAGGCGACGCTGGTGCGTTTCGGCGGCGTTGGCGCGGCCTTCGATGGGCTCGGCAACGATGAATGCGATCTGGTGGCGGCGCCGCGCCAGGTTCTGGCGACGGCGCAGGGGCGCTTTGCCGGTTCACGCATCCTTGACGACTGGTTCGACAAGGCCTTCGTCGGTGTCGCGGTGCCGAAGGGCAGACAGGCGGCCGGGCTCGCCTTTGTCAACGCGTTCCTGGACGAGGCGGTTCGTTCCGGCTTCATCGCCGACGCGATTGCGCGCGCGGGCATGAAGGGCGCGAAGGTCCCGGGAGATTAGGATCTGATCCACCTCAGTTGAATCGCCAGACCTCAATCGGCCTCATCCGGAGGAGCATTGCGAAGCAATCCGTCTCGAAGGATGGGCCGCCCTCGTCCTTCGAGACGCGCTCCTTCGGAGCGCTCCTCAGGATGAGGGCGGATGAGACCCGGAATGAATGATTGCGACGCCAGGACGCGTGTTCACCGCACCGGCTGGCGCGGCGTGGCGACGCGGGTATCGATGTCGAGATCGTCGGTGCGCGGGCCCATGGTCTGCATCGCCTCGAGCCCGTTCTCGAAGCGGTTGCAGTAGAGCTCCACCAGCATACCGTCGGGGTCCTCGATATAGATGCTGTCGGTGACGTTGTGCTGGAAGGTGTGCTTGATGTTGAGGCCCTTGGCCTTCAGCTCGTAATAGGCCGCCTTCAGCGTCTCGTAGTCGTCAACCTGCCAGGCGAAATGGATGAGGCTCGGCTGTTTCTCGGTGGTGCGCGGGCCGGTGGCGCCCTCGACCAGCGCGAGATCGTGGTGCTGCTCGCCGAGGCTGAGATAGACCGTCTTGCCGTCGGCGCTTTCGGCAGACACCGCCAGACCCAGAACCCTGGTGTAGAACTCCTTCGACGCCTGCGCGTTTGAGACGTTGAGCACCACGTGTGCGAGTTTCTGAACTTCGGTCATCGCGTTCTCCCAAGAGCGAGATCAGGTCAGATTGAGTTGCCCTGCGTCCCGAACATTTTGTTTGCGCATGATCTTATCCGAAAACCGGTTCCCGCTTTTCGGGATCATGCGCTAATGCTGGCGTGCGCCCGCGGCCACCATATCGAGCGGCTTTGCGGTGAGGTCGGCGACGCGGATCGCCTCCAGGCCGTTGTCGCCGCGATTGCAGAACAGTTCGACGCGATTGTTGTCGGGATCGCGCACATAGATGCTGCGCGTGATGCCGTCCTCGCTCGCCTCCTCGACCGGGACGCCGGCTGCTTTCAGCTCGCTATAGGCGTTCCGGACCTGCTCGAAATTGTCGAGCCGGAAGGCGATGTGGCGAATGCCGGGCTGGTCGGGCGTCGGCGGATCGAGGGTGGCGCGCTGGAACAGCGCCAGCACGTGATGTTCGTCGCCGATGGTCAGGAATACCTGGCCGCGCTCGAGCTTTTCGCTCGAGACCTTCATGCCAAGATTCCGGGTGTAGAAGTCGCGCGAGCGCACGCAATCGCGGACGCTGAGCACGAGATGACCCAATTTCAACGCCTTGACCACGATTTCCTCCGGGGTGGAATCGGCATGGTTCGCCACATCTGCAATCTATTATCGCAAGGCGGCTTGCCGGCGCGCAAGCTGCTTCGCGGTTGTCGACTTTTCTCACTCGGCAGGACCGGGCCCGCCATACCATGGCGCTGAATATTTACAGGACGGACATGCTCTCCGTGTGCCAACGCAGGAGATAACGGCGCACATGGTCGAACCCGTTCAGCAGCAGGTAGCCGACGATGGCGATCGTCAGGATGCCGACGAATACCTGCTCGGATTGTGCCTGTCGCGCCGACAGGATCATGTAACCGCCGAGGCCGCCGCCGGCGGTGATCATCTCGGTCACCACCGTGACGATCAGCGACATCGGAAAAGCGATCTGCAGGCCGCTCAGGATTTGGGGCAGGGCGGCGGGCACCACGATCTTCCAGATGACCCCTCGCTGGCTGAGACCCAGGTTGCGCGCGGACCAGATCAGATAGCGGTCGATCGAGCCGGTGCCGAGATAGGTCGCGCTGATAACGGGAAAGACGCAGCTCACCGCGACCATTGTGATCTTGGCCTGGTCGCCCAGGCCGAACCAGAGCACGAACAGCGGCATGAAGGCGATCTTGGGGGCCGGAAAGCCGATCGAGACCAGGGGATCGAAAAACCAGCGCGCGAGTTTGTTGCGGGCGGCCAGGGTGCCGATGACGATGCCCGCGATGGCGGCAATCACAAAGCCGCTGAAGGCGCGGTAGATGGTCAGCAACGTGTCGGGTATCAGGTAGCCTGACCACAGCTCCTCGCCCATTCGCAGCACGATATTGCCGGGCGCCGGCAGCAGGTATGCATTGATCCATCCGGACTGCACGCTCACCTGCCAGGCGATAACCAGTACCGTGCCAAGCGCGAAGCGTGCCGCGCCCCGGATGAGCTGGGCGCTCCACGACGTCTGCTTTGGCGTTATGAGGACAGTGTCCGCCATCTGAGCGACCAGGCCATGAGGTGAAGGAACAGCCGATCGGACGCCGCACCGATCAGAATAACGATGATGATGGCGCTGAACATGGTGGCGTAATCGCCGGTCTCGCCGTTGTAGCCGATCATGAAGCCGAGCCCTTTCTCGGCGAGCAGCAATTCGGCGCTGACCAGCAGCAACCATGACAACGCCAGCGCCATGCGGATGCCACTGAGGATGTCGGGCAGGGCCGCCGGCAAAATGATTTTCCACAGGACACCGAGCTTGCCAGCACCGAGGCTGCGCGCCGACCAGACCAGCAGCGGGTCGACGCCGCGCGCGCCGTTATAGGAGCTGACCACCACGGGTAGCAGGCAGCCGAGGAAAACCGCTGCGATTTTCGACATGTCGCCGAGGCCGAACCACAAAAGCAGGATCGGGATCAGCGCGCTCTTCGGCATCGGATAAAGGAAGGTGATGACCGGTCTGAGCAGCAGACGCGCCATCTCGATGCGCGCCATGGTGATGCCGACGACGGTGCCGATGAAAACGCTCGAGAGCAGGCCGGTGAGCTCCCGCTTGAGCGATACCAGGGCCTGCTGGGCGAGTTCACCGGAATCGAACACCACGCGAAAGGCGGCAAAGGTTGCTTCCGGTGATGGCAGCAAATCGGCCGAAAGCCAGCCGGCGCGCGCCGCGATTTCCCACACGAGCAGCAGCAGCGCCACGGGCGCGTAATAGATCAGCGTCCTGACGACCGCGTCCAGCGCGGTCAGGAGGCCAGAGCCATCTCTTCGCGCAACAGTGACCATATTTCCTCGGACAGATCGTCGATCTTCGTGCGGTCGCCGGGGCCAAACCTGGTGTTGAGGATTGCCTTGATGCGGCCAGGGCGGGCCGACATCACCACCACGCGTTCGGCCAGGATTACCGCTTCGCGCACGTCATGGGTGATGAACACGACGGTCTTCTTCTGTCGCCGCCAGATTTCCAGCAGCTCCTGCTGCAAGATATAGCGGGTTTGTGCGTCGAGCGCGCCGAATGGTTCGTCCATGAGCAGGATGTCCGGGTTGCAGGCGAGTGTGCGTGCCAGCGCCACCCGTTGCTGCATGCCGCCGGAAAGCCGGTTCGGAAACGTATTCTCGAAGCCGGTCAGCTTCACCATGTCGATATATCGTTTGGCGGTGGCGTGGCGTTCGTCCCTGGCGACGCCACGTTCGGCAAGGCCGAATTCGACGTTGCCCATGACCGTCTTCCACGGGAACAGGGCGAAATGCTGGAATACGATGCCACGCTCCTGGCTCGGCCCCGTTACCGGCTTGCCGTCGACCAGAATCTGTCCGCCGGACAATTCGAGAAAGCCGCCGAGCAGATAGAGCAGGGTGCTCTTGCCGCAACCGCTCGGACCCACCACAGAAACGAATTCGTCGCGCTCGATGGAAAGGTCGATGCCGTCGAGCGCGACCACCGGTGCGGCGCACCTTCGCCCGGGAATACCTTTCTTACGCCATTGAACTGGATTTTCGACAAGGGGGCCTCGCTTTGTGATGAGCGGTGGCGGCTGTTTGCGCGACTCGGGACATTGGCGGTTCCGGACTCCTGCCGGAATCGCCGATGACGTTGTTACGGGGAACGGCGGCAGTTAATTCAGCCGGGCCGCCGCTTCCTTGATGATCGACTCGTCGATATAGGGCGAGGCGTCGAACTTCTCCTTGATGAAGCCGGCCTCGTAGATCTTGTCGATGGTGTTCTGGAACACCTTGTGGTCGAGGCTCAGGTCCCTGGAGCGATAGTAGCCATGCTCCCCCAGCGCCCAGTCAAATTTGGAGACGGGCCGTTTCGCCACCTTCGACATCATCTCGAGCGCTTCCTTGCGGTTCTTCGGGTCGAGGAACCAGCGCCGGGCGCGCAGATAGTCCTCGAAGAAATCGACCAGCGCGTCGTGATTTTTCTTGAGTGTCTGCTCGGTCGCCACCCAGAACAGAAATTGGGAGTCGCCGAGCGCGTCTTTCAATGTGAACAATGGCCGGATATCCCCCGCTTTATCCGCCGGATACCAGAAGGGCGCGATGAAGACCGCCGCGTCGACCTTTCCGGACGTCAGCATGGCATGCATGGCCGGAAACTTGGCCTCGACGATGGTGACGTCGCGGCCGGGCGTCAGGCCGTGCTTCTTGAGCATCAGCCGCGCGCCCATGTCGAGCGCGCCGCCGAAGGCGTTGATCGCGATGGAGCGGCCTTTCAGGTCTTCCACCGTCTTGATCGGCGAATCCTTCTTGACGGCGAACCTGGACGTGAACTGCGGACCGTCCTGCACCAGATCGCCAATGGCGCGGAATGGCTGTTTTCCGTTCTGGATGCCGTGAACAAAGGCGATGGACGAGAGGACTCCAAGGTCCATCTCGTTGGCAGCCAGCGCCTGCATTACGATCGCGCTGCCCCGGGTGAACACGAACTTGATCTTGTAGCTCTTGCCTTCGTGCTTGATCAGATCCTTCTTCATGAAGATCGCCGGGATCAGGTGCGGCGGTATGGCGCTGTAGTTGACCTTCAGCGTCACCGGTTCCGCCGACGCGGCCGAGAAGGCGAACATGGAAATGGCAGCGGCGCCCGCTACGATAAATCGCCGGATCATGGGTAGTTCCTCCCCTGGGGACCTGTTGTTTTGGCCTTATTGTTTCACGATTGTAGAAGGAGGTGGGACCGATGCAACTGGCTTGATCGCCGCAGCCGACGAGTCCCGGCCGATGAGAAACCGATGAGAAGCTACATCGGCCGACATCGCGTCATACACGCCGAAGTGACTGCAGGGTGGCGTGGTCGTATGGCAACGAGACCCGGCGTCCTAGGCCTTCTGTTCGCCACCGGCCCGGATTTGCCCGGCGCGGTTTGCCCGCGCCTTGTGTTTGGCATTTTCCTCAAGCGAGCGGCGGATACCGTAATAGAACGACCAGATCACCGCGGCGAGCAGCACCAGCCCGACCGGGCGATACATAAGCTCATGGAAACGGCCGTCGTAGACCCATATCGTGCGCCGCATGTTTTCGTCGGCCATCGGTCCCAGGATCAGCCCGAGGATAAGCGGCGCGAATGGATAACCGCCACGGTAAAACAGATAGCCGATGGCGCCCGCCGCAAACATGATGCCGACGTCGAAGGTAGAATAGGATGCGGCAAAGGTGCCGACCAGGCACAACATGACGATGGTCGGCATCACCACGCCGGAGGGCAGGGACAGAAGATACACGCTCGGTCGGATCAGCAGGAACGCGACCGTGTACATGAAAAAGTTGGCCGAGAGCAGTGAAGCGTAGAGGAAGGTCATGAAGCCAGGGGCATCGTTGTTGATGTTCGGGCCCATGGTGACGCCATGCATGGCAAGCGCGGCGAGCAGTAGCGCGGTCGAGCTGTTGCCGGGAATTCCGAGGGTCGTGGTCGGCAGCAGGGCGCCGCCGCAGGTCGCATTGTTGGCGACCTCCGAGCAGACCACGCCTTCGATGTCGCCGTTGGTGAATTTCCGGCCGGTCGCGCGCTCGCCGAAATTATAGGAGACGAAGGCCGAGATGTTGGCGCCCGCGCCCGGAATGACGCCGATGATGGTGCCGACCACGCTCGAGCGCAGCGCGCTCTTCCAGTACCTGGTCAGGAAATTCCAGGGCGGCAACACGCGTCCGACCGCCTTCGGGATCGGCACCGGCGTGTGGCGGCTCAACACGTTGATCACTTCGGTGAGGCCGAACAGCCCGATCAGCACCGGCAGATATTTGACGCCGGCGAGCAGTTCCGGCACGCCGAAGGTGAAGCGCTCCACGCCGTGGATTTGATCCGTGCCGATCATTGCGATCATCAGACCGAGCCAGCCCGAGGCCCAACCCTTGAGCGGCTCCTCGCGGCCCGTCAGCGTGCCGGAGATCGAGACACCGAGCATCACAAGCAGGAAAATCTCCCAGGAGCTGAAGCTCAGCGCCAGCGCGATCATGACCGGCGCCAGCGTGACCAGCACAAGCAGGCCGGCCCAGTTGCCGATCATCGAGAAGGTCAACGCGGTGCCGATGGCCAATCCGCCTTCACCACGCTGCGCCAGGGGATAACCCGCCATGGCGGTGGGCACCGCTGACGGCGTGCCGGGAATATTGATGAGAACGGCCGAGATGGCGCCGCCGAATTCGGTCCCGATCCAGACCGCGATCAGGAAGATGACGGCAACTTCGGTGGAAAGGGTGTAGGTGAACCCGATCAGCAGAGCCATCGCCATGTTGGACGACAGCCCGGGCAGCGCGCCCCAGGTGATGCCGAGCGCTGCGCCCAGGAAGGCCACCGCCAGCCCGAGCGGGCTGATCACGAACATCCAGTCAAACATGGCGGCACATTCCTAGTGGGTCACCCACAGATATTGCGCGAGCAGGACCAGATTGCCTTGGCCGGGAAGCGGCAATTGAAAGCCGCCCTGGAAGGCCAGCGTGATGAGAATCGGCAGGCCGATTGCGGTCGCGATGCGCGGCGTCCAGCGGCCTTCCGGCCAGTAGACCCGGAACATCGCCAGCAGGAAGAGGCTTGACGCCACTTCGAAAGGCAGGAAGGCGAGGAGCCCGAAGTAATAAATGCCGACGATAAGAATGGCGGTGCCCGCGCGCTTCAGGCTGCTTTCAGTCGCCTCGTCATGGATGTTGATGCGCCAGGCGCCGTCACGAAGCGCTTTCGCGAGCAGCAGTCCTGCCATGATGAACAAGGTGACGCCCAGAATGATCGGGAGCATGCCAGGGGCGGTCTGCCATCCTTCCGGAACCCGGATCTCAAACCCGGCGACCACGAAGTAAGCGGAGATGACGAGCAGGCCGACGGCGATCAATACGCTCGTCGGCCCCTCGCTTGACGCAGTCTCGGCTTGTCGCCCGGCTTCAGGCTCCTGTTCCGCCATGGTCGCCACCGTCAGATCGCGGGCTTGTATCCCTTCGGCGGCCACCACTTGTCGAACTCCTCGATGCTGGGGATGTCCAGCTCCTTGAGGCTCTTCTTGTTGAGCTTCGCGTCGACCAGCAGGTTGGAGGCCACGCAATCCCACAGCGCCGCCCGCCGGTCGGCGGCTTCGCCGACCACCGGATCGGGGAAGCGCGGCTTCCTGGCTTCGACCTCCTGGAACTTCTTGTCGTTGACACTCTTCATCCACGCCCCCGCGACCTGCTTGAGAATGGCCGGATCGGTGTCGCGCTTGAGTGCCAGCGAGAAGCCGCCGCCGATCGGCGTAACGGGCTTGAGCGACGGCAGCCATTTGGTGATCGGCTGCAGCGTGACGCCCTGGATGGCCAGCGGCTCGGACACGGCCACGCACAGGTTGCGCAGCTTGCCGGCCTTGATGAAAGGCAGTTGCTCATGCAGGCCGTTGCAGGTCACGTCGGTCTCGCCGGCGAGGCACGATTTCATGGCGGGACTGCCGCCCTTGTAGGGCACGAGTTTGTACTTCGCCTTGCCGGCACGCTCGACCAGCAGCGCGGCGAGATACCATGTGCCGCCCGGTCCGTTCGTCGCCATGCGAATCTGCCCGGGGTTCTTGCGGCCCTTGTCCAGCAGGTCGTCCATGGTCTTGATCGGCGAGTCCGGCAGCACCGCAATGCTCATGTACGAGGTATCGCAGCCGTAGTACTGCCAGTCCTTGTAGGGAACGGTCTGGTCAAGATTGAGAATACGAAGCCCGCGATCGAAACCGGGGCAGGCGAGCCAGGTATGGCCGTCGGACGGCTGGCCGAACACGTATTTGGTGGCGATCGACGATGTGCCGCCGGTCTTGTTGATCGAATTGATGGTGGCGCCACCGAGGTTCTTTTCCATCAGCGGCTCGAGCTGGCGCGCAACGGTATCGACACCGCCGCCCAGCGATGTCGAGACGACTTGCGTAACCGGCCGGCTCGGAAAATTTGCTGCATAGGACAGGTCAAGCGGGAGCGTCGTCGCTGCGCCCGCCGCGCTCATCAGCTTCAGGAAATCGCGCCTGATGATGGTCATTTCGTCTCCTCCCCTGAACGTTTTTGTGTTCGAGCTGCTCGAGCAGACGCCGCCTTGCCGGGATCGTCTCGCCGGCTGCGGTTCTTATGCCTGAAGGCTATTACGGGCTTGCATGATGGTCCAGCAAATTGAAATCTCGCCCGATGGGAATCGGACTGTGTTGTTGCGCATGATCGACCCTGCGTATACCGCCGATAGGCCGTTTGCATGAGCGCGGAACGTCGTGCGTTTGTTTCACGCAATGTGTTAAATTGACTAGATAACAGATCAGCATTGCCCGATGACGGGCGGTCATCGCGGAGGGAAGTGAAATGCCGTTCCATCGTTTCGAAGACATGGAGAACAGGAATTTCACGCTGCATCTTTCGACCGCGAACGGCCCCGTAATCGAAGGCAGCCATCTCTATTTCTGTCTGAACCGGAAGAAAGCGGGCACCGGCTCGGAGCTGCATTACCACCCGAACGAGCTGCTGATCTTCGTCGTGCGCGGCAAGGTCAACGCCGTGGTCGGCATGGACCGGCGCATCGCGGACCCCGGCACTTTCATCATCATTCCGCCCAACGTGCGCCATTCGATGAAGGCGACCGAGGACGGCGAATGCGCCTATCTCTACATCAAGGACCGTACCTGGACGATCGTCGGCGTCGGCGCTGACGAGGCGTTGCCCGAACGGCCGCTCACCATGGAAGAGTCGGAAGCGATCGCGCGCACCGGCAAGCAGCCGAAGGTTCCGCATTCAACCTCGAACAGCTCGGGCGCCATCGTCGAAGGCGTGCCGGATTGCTATTACCCGCTGGTGCGCGATCTGAAAGCCCCGATCGGCTATGGTCGGCGTATAGAGTGGATCGAAGGGGAGCGCGCGGCTTTCGGATTCTTCGAGGTGCCTGGAGAATTCGAGGAATCCAGCAAGCACAGCGAACACGAGCAGTTCTATTACGTCTGCAACGGCGAACTCGAAGGTGAAGTTAACGGCGAGCGCAAGAGTCTTGGCGCCGGCGACATCATGGAGGTGCCGCGCGGCGCCGCCTACCGCCTGAAGGTCAAGCGTGGCAGGCCCGCGCGCTTCGTGGCGGTGCGGGCGACCAAATGGCTGGAGGAGCGCCTGGCCGAGGCGGCGGAGTAGGCGGCGACTCCGATGCCGCCGCGGCCGCTTAAGCCGCGGCCTTTGCCTGCGTGATCATCTCGTCGAGGGTGACGATGCGGCCGTTCTCCTTCGCCGACCTGATCGCGGCATAGACGGTCGCCACCGCCATGACGCCGTTCATGGCCGTCAGTTCGGTCTCGCCGCCGGTCGCCGCCTCGGCGAACTGTTCCAGCTCGTCCTTGAACATGTGGCCGGGCGGAACCGTCAGGTTCTCCCGTTCGGTCGGGCCCTTGCCGCGCGCCTGCCGGTAGAGCGTCGCGCCCTCGTGGATCTTTTCGGCGGTCGGCCACAGCATCTGGTTGATGTCGTAGAACATCGTGGCGTCCTGGCCGGTCACCCGAATGTTGAACGAGCCGGGGCTGGTCCAGTTCGACACCAGCACGCCGAGCTTGCCGTCGGCGAAATGTACGGTGACGATCCACTGATCCTCGACCTCGGCGCCGACCGGCGAATGACGGGCGGCGCTGGCGCTCACCGCGGCGATGTCGCCGCCGAGGAAGCGCATGGTGTCGAGCGAGTGGATGCCGATCTGGCTGAGGCAGCCGCCGGGCGAGTTCTTCTGGTACCAGCGCCAGTCGTTGGGGGTGAGGCGCAGCGCCCGGTCGTTGGAGTAGGCGGCCTCGATCTGGGTGACCTTGCCGAACTGGCCTGCGTCCATGGCCTTGCGCATCATTTGCACGCCGCTGAGCAGCCGTGCGCAATGGCCGACCACGATGCGCACACCGTGTTTCTTTTCGAGCGCGGCGACGGCGAGCGAGTTCGGCAGTGTGTCGGCGATCGGCTTTTCGATGTAGACGTGCTTGCCGGCGCGCGCGGCGCGTTCGGCGAATTTCTGATGGAGCTCGTTGGGCAGCGTCAGCACCACCGCGTCGATGCTCCTGTCGGCCAGCACGGCGTCGGCATCGCGCGCGGGGATGCCGGTGTCCCCGGAAAAGGCCTCCAGCCGTTCGGGGCTGCGTCCGACGCAGGCCACAAATTCGATCTTGTCGGATTGCGCGGCGGCCTTGGCCAGCACGCGGCCCCAGTTGCCGGGCCCGAACAGGGCCGTCTTCAAAGGTGCCATGGTTGTTGTTCCTCCCCGGCGCGCAAGCCTAGAGGGGCGCATGAATAGATCAATGATATTCTGGTTATTTCCGGAATAGACTGCATCGATGCAGCCGAAGCCCGTACCACTGCAGGATCGAAAGACGGATTACCCGCGACGAAATCCGCTGCGGGGGCGGAACGCATTGCATAGACCCAATCTATTGCTGACATAATCAGAATATAATTGATCTATCTTTGACCAGACCCTAGGCTTTCCGTATCGCCCGTACCTGACACCAATAACAATTCGGGCGCGTTGGGAGAGACGTCCGTGTCGGTGAGAGAAGCGCGTGCGCCGCGCACTCCGGTCATTCTGGTGACCGGATTTCTCGGCAGCGGCAAAACCACCCTGGTCAACCGGCTGCTCAAGGGGCGGGAGTTCGCGCGCGCGGCGGTCGTGGTCAACGAATACGGCGAAGTGAGTATTGATCATGTGCTGGTCGAGGCGCCGCGCTACCGCATGCGCGTCGTCAATTCCGGCTGTCTGTGCGGACACGTGCACGAGGGGATCGCCGCCAGTCTCCTCGATCTTGCCGCCAGGCGCGACAGCAATTCCGGGTTTGATTTCGATTGCGTCCTTATCGAAATGTCGGGGCTCGCAGATCCGGTGCCGGTGGTGCAAAGCCTGCTGACCGACAAACATATCGCCGCGCTATATGAGTTGAGGGCGGTGATCGCGGTCGCCGACGGCGTGCACGGGGCAGGACATCTGGCGGCGCACCCGGAATCGGTCAAGCAGGCGGCGGTTGCCGACACCCTCATGCTCAGCAAGAGCGATGTCGCCGGCGCGGGCTCCCTCGATGCGCTCGCCGCTGCGCTTGCCGCCATTAATCCCGGTGCATGCCAGTTCCGCGTGGCGAACGGCAACATCGCGCCCGCGCAAATCCTGAACCAGACCGGATTTAACATGGACGCGCGCAGCGACGCGGCGCGCGGCTGGCTCAACGACGAAAGCTACGCCGCGACCACGCCGGCGGCATCTGCCGATCCGGCCATTGCGACCTTCGCGCTCACCTATGACGAAGAGATCACGCTGCCGGGCTTCGTGTTGTGGATGAACCTGCTGGCGGGTTTTCGCGGCGCGGGTCTCCTGCGCGTGAAAGGCATCGTCAACGTCGAGGGCAAACCCTACGCGGTGCAGGCGGTGCAGACGATTATCAGCGAGCCGGCGCCGCTTGATGGCTGGCCGGAGGGCGACGACCGCCGTTCGCGCCTTGTGTTCATCACGCGCGGCATCGACGCCGCCGACATGCGGCGCACCTTCGAGACCTTCCGCTTCGAAGGTGGCCGCGCCACACGCAACATGACCATCGATCCGCAAATCTACGCGCGCTTCCGCGACACCGTCCAGCTTTTCCGCACCTCGGCGCCGCGCGCTGGCGCCACCCAACAGCCCGCCGAATCCAACAGCGATCTGGAGCTACAATGACAACAACCGGTAAATCCGCGGTCAAATACATCACCGCCGCCAGCATGATCGACTGCACGGGCGCCGCCGCCAGCAAGGACCCGGTGATCGTGCTCAAGGGCGGTCGCATCGACAAGATCGGCACCAGCAACTCGATCAAGATACCGCAGAATGCCAAGGTTATCGATTGCGGCAAGTGCACACTGCTCCCCGGCCTGATGGACATTCACCTGCACACCCTGATGTTCAACTGCCTGACCTTCCACAACTATCGCGTCGCCATGTGGGAGATCACGCCCGAACTGCAGCAGATGTACGCGCTGTTCCACGCCCAGCTCTGTTTCGACATGGGCTTCACAACGCTGCGCGATCTGGGCATGAATTCGCAGCACGGCCTTCTGGTGAAGGAGGCCTGCGCGGTCCGTGACTCCATCGATGCCGGCATTGTCGCGGGGCCGCGCATGTTCGTGGCGGCCTTCACCGTCATTACCGGCTCGCATCTGTCCTTGATCCAGCCGCGCGCGGCACTGCGGCTCGGCTTCCAGTGCGCGGACGGACCGTGGGAGCTGCGCAAGCTCGCGCGCCAGAACCTGCTGGACGGCGCGGACTGGATCAAATCCTGCGTCACCGGCGGCGGCGGCACCGACAAGGAGGAGCCGGACGTGCGCAACATGACGCAGGAGGAATGCGACGCGATCGTGGACGAGGCGCACGCCTTCCACAAGCAATGCGCCGTGCACTGCTTCACGCCGCAGGGCCAGCGCATGGCACTGAAGGCCGGTGTCGATACCATCGAGCATATGGTATTCCACGATGACGAGACGCTCGGCATGATCAAAGAGGCGGGCGTGTGGATGACGCCGACGCTGGCGCATCGCGTCGATCACGCCATCGAGGTGCGCAAGCAGAACGGCACCGCCAAGTTCGTCACCGACAAGATGAAGAAGTTGCAGCCCAATTGCTTCGAGACCTTCCAGAAGGCGGTGAAGATGGGCATCAACATCGCCATGGGCACCGACATGGGTCTCGATCCGGAGATGGGTACCAATGCGGCCGAGCTCGCGATCTACGTCGATCTCGGCATGAAGCCGATGCACGCGCTGCAGACCGCCACCATCAATGCCGCCAGGGCGCTCAGGATTGACAAGGATCTCGGCACTCTGGAAGCGGGCAAGATCGCCGACATCGTGGCGGTCGACGGCGATCCGATCGCCGATATCAAGTGCCTGCAGGAGAAGAAGAACATCCAGCTGGTCATGAAGGAAGGTCAGGTTTACGCGGATCGCCGCCCGGGCAAGCCCACCAAAAACGTGGTCGATGCCCAGCCGGGCAGCTGGAAGATCCTCGACTATCTGTAAGCCGTGGCCGGGGCAGGGCTCCGGCGGGCGGAAGGGTGGCGGTCCTGCGTATGATTGAGGCACGGCGGCCGCAGGGCCTCCGCCTGAGAGCGCAAAGGGCATTAACCGAAACAGGGCGATGGCCGGAACGGACAAATCGTATGGCAGCGGTCAAGACAATCGCGTTCGTCGGCCTCGGCAACATGGGAACGCCGATGGCGGCGCGGCTTGCCGCCAGGGGATTTGCGCTCGCGCTCCATGATGCGCGTCGGGAAGCCGTTGACGCCTTTGTCGCCGCCCACGGCGGCCGCGCCGCGCAAAGCGCGGCGGATGCGGCGCGCGGCGCCGATGTCGCCATCACCATGCTGCCAACCGACGCCATCGTGCGTGCGGTGGTGCTTGGCCCGGACGGGCTGGCGGAAGGGCTCAAGCCCGGTTCAACTGTCATCGATATGAGTACGTCCGATCCGCGTGCCACCATCGAGACCGGCGCGGGACTCGATGCGTGCGGCCTGCGTATCGTCGATGCGCCGGTGATGGGCGGCGTCATCTTCGCCAGGGACGGCAGCCTTGTGGTCCTGACGGGCGGCGATGACACCGATATCGAACGTTGCATGCCGGTTTTCGAGGCCCTCGGCCGCCGCGTGTTCCGCTGCGGCGCGCTCGGCAGCGCTCATGCGTTGAAAGCGATCGCCAACTACGTCAACGCCACCGCGCTGATCAATTTCATCGAGGCGCTCGCTATCGGGCGCAAGTTCGGCCTCGACACCGCAACCATGGTCGACGCCCTCGGCGAGATGTGTACCGGCCGCCAGCATCCGTTCCAGAAGAAGGTGATCCCGGAAGTTCTCACCCACAATTTCGCGACCGGTATGGCGCTCGGCCTGATCGCCAAGGACGTGCGCATCGCAGCGACCTTTGGACATTCGATCGGCGTCATGACCCCGCTCGCCGATTGTGTATCCGACATCTGGGCCAAGGCCGAGGCCGAGGTCGGCGGCAAGGCCGACCAGACCGAAGTGGCGCTGCTCTGGGAAGAAAGCAGTGGAGTGACGCTCTGACAGACCACGACAGACCTGAATAACAGGAGGAAACCATGACCAAGCTTATGTTGCCGCGACGCGCCTTCCTCGCCATTGCCGGCGCCTCGCTGACGGCGTCGGCGTTTCCGATGGTGGAGGCCTTCGGCGCCGATGCGCCGCTCAATTTCGGCTTCCAGGAGACGTCCTGGGGTACGGTGGGCATGATCTGCGAGGCCGAAGGGCTGTTCAAGAAGGCCAACGCGCCAGTCACGCCGCTGCATTTCAACAGCGGCAAGGCGACGCGCGACGCTATGATATCCGGCCGCGTCGACATGGGCGTGATCGGCTCGACCCCGTTCATCGTCGGCGCCGCCAAGGGCCAGATGGAAGCGGTCGGTCTCGCGCTCTACGGCTCCAAGACGCTGGCCGTGGTCGCCGGCCTGAAGTCGGGCATCAATTCGGTCAAGGACCTGAAGGGCAAGCGTGTCGGCTCGCAGTTCGGCTCGGGCACCGACTACGTGTTCCAGAACAAGATCCTGCCGAAGGCGGGCCTCTCGCCGAAGGACGTACAGATGGTCAACGTCCGCTTCCAGAACCACGTTGCGGCGCTCGCTGCCGGCTCGGTCGACGCCTTCGCCGGCGTCGAGCCGTTCCCGTCGCTGGCCGAGGTCAACAAGCTTGGCAAGGTGCTGACCGACTTCAGCCCCTACGACCTGCAGCCGGTGATCCTGGGCTGCAGCACCGAGGCCGTAAAGAAGCGGCGCGGCGACGTCGTGGCCTTCCTGCGCGCCTGGCTCGCCGGCGTGAAGGTCTTCAAGGACGACCGCGAGAAGGCAACGCAGATCGTCATGACCTACTTTACGAAGAAGGGCTTCAAGGTCAGCGATGAGGTCGTCAAGCTGATGCTGTCGAAGATCGACGTTGATCCGGAGTTCAAACCCGAGCTGAAGGACTATCTGACCAACCAGTCGAAGGTCCTCATGAAGCAAAAGAAGATTGCAGCCATTCCGGACTGGAACAAGCTCCTCGACAACGGCCTGCTGGCGGAAGCGCACAAGGGCTGACGCCACCACATGGAAATGCGACGGGTCCTGGGAATCGCGCTGCCGCTTCTGACCTTCGCGGCGATTGCGGCGGCGTGGGAGCTATTCGTCATGTTTGGCGGATTCTCCCCCAAGCTGGTGCCCGGTATTCCCGCCATTGCCGATGCCTTCGGGCGGCTCGCCGGCAATGGCGTTTTGTTGTCGGCCACCGTGGCGACGCTTTATCGCCTCGGCGCCGGCTTTCTGATTGCGGCGACCATCGGGGTTGGCGTCGGCATCGCCATGGGGCGGCGGCAGTGGGTCGAAGACACCCTGGTGCCGATCGTCACCTTTCTCTATCCGATCCCGGGCCTGGCCTACGCACCGTTGTTCATCCTCTGGTTCGGGTTGGGTGATGCGCCGACCATTCTTCTGGTTGGCGTGTCATCCTGCTTCATCGTCGTCATCAACACCTGGCGTGGCGTGAAGGCGGTGAAGCCGATCTGGCTGCGCTCGGCCGAGGTCATGGGCGCCACCGGTCGCGACGTGTTCTGGCGGGTGGTGCTGCCGGGCGCGCTCCCTTACATCATGATCGGCCTGCGCCTCGGGCTGGCGCAGGCCTGGCGTATCCTGATCGCGGTGGAGATGCTGATGTCGGTGCAGCAGGGGCTCGGCTGGCTCATTTTCGGCGCGCAAACATTCCTCAATACCGACGTGATGCTTTCGTCCATCGCGGTCATCGGCGCGATCGGCATCCTGCTCGAGCGGCAGGTGTTCGCCCGCGTCGAGCGCTACACCGTGGTGCGCTGGGGCATGGTGGCGGCATGAACGCAAAGCGCAAATGGGTTGCGACCGCGCGCGGGGTTGCCGGCGTGGTGGTCCTGCTCGCCGTGTGGGAAGGCTTCGCGCGCAGCGGCATGTTCTCCACCGCCATGACGCCGCCGATCGAGACGATCGCCGTCATCTTCTGGCGTATGCTGATCGACGGCACGCTGGTGATCAACACGGCGGCGACCATGCTGCGGGTGTTCATCGGTCTCGGCATTTCCATCGCTATCGCCATCCCGCTCGGCGTGCTGATGGCGCGCTCCTGGGTGGCCGAACGCATCTTCAACCCGGTCCTGAGCGTGCTGTTGCCGATCCCGTCGCTCGCCTGGGTGCCATTGTTCATCCTCTGGTTCGGCATCGGCGATCGCGCGACCATCATGGTGGTCATCTACGCCTCGTCCTTCCCGATGATCTACGCGGTGTGGACGGGTGTGCGCGCGGTCAATCCGATCTGGCTGAGGGCGGCTGCGGTGATGGGCGCCGACCGCTCGATGCTGTTCCGTAAAGTGATCTGGCCGGGTGCGCTGCCCTACATTATTACCGGCCTGCGGCTGTCGTTTGGCCGCGCCTGGATTGGCGTCATCGGCGGTGAGCTCTTGTCGAGCCCGAAGATCGGGCTGGGCCAGATCATTTTCAACGCCGCGGAATTTCTCAATTCCGGCATCATGCTGTCGACGCTGATCGCCATCGGCTGCCTCGGCGTCTTCTTCGAGCGCTTCGTGTTCCAGCGGCTGGAAGCGGTCACGGTACGGCGCTGGGGCATGGTATCGGGACCGTCGACCTGATACGCCGTTGTGCGACATCAGGCATCGAACCGGGACCCGCATGAGTAGCAGTGACAGGCGTGTGTTGATCGCGGGTGGCGGCCCGGTCGGGTTGCTGTGCGCATGGCTTTTGGGCCGGCAAGGTGTGCCGGTGCGGCTGTTCGACGAGAACCCGAGCCCGCAGGCCGATCCCCGCGCCGCCACCACCCATCCGGCGACGCTCGCGCTTCTGGCCGACGACAGACTGGCCGACGACATGGCGCGGGTGGGGCTGGTGGCGCCGATCTTCCAGTTTTGGGACCGGCCGTCCGGCAAACTGGTGGCCGAGTTCGACCACGCCGTGCTCAAGGACGATACCCGCTTCCCTTATGTCGTGCAGTGCGAGCAGTTCAAGACGGCGAAGCTGGTCCTGGAGCGGCTGCGGGGACTGTCCGATGTCGAGGTTTGCTTCGGTCACACGGTGGCCGGCGTGGAGCAGGGCGCGGACGCGGTGACCGTCAGCGTGCGCGGCCCGGATGGCGTCAGCCAACACACTGGCGCCTGGCTGATCGGCGCCGACGGCGGCCGCAGCACCGTGCGCAAGGCATGTGGCATCGAGTTCGAGGGCTTCACCTGGCCCGAACGCTTCATCGTGCTGACCACGCCCTACGATTTCGAAGCCGAGCGCGGCTACTGCTATCGGAGCTATTTTGCCGACATCGGCGCCTGGTGCAATTGCTTCAAGGTCTCGGCTGATGGCCCGCCCGGCCTGTGGCGGACGGTCTACCCGGTCGATCCGGCCGAGAACGAAGACGACATCATGAGCGACGCCGGCGTCGAGGCGCGCATGCAGCATTACTTTCCGGCGCCACGGCCCTACGAGATCGTGCACCGCAATCTCTACGTCACCCATCAGCGGGTGGCGGCGCGCTTCCGCCATGGCCGCGTGCTGCTCGCCGGCAACTCCGCCCATGTCAACAATCCGATCGGCGGCATGGGTCTCAACGGCGGCATCCAGGACGCGGCCAATGTCTGCGAAAAGCTTCTCAAGGTCCTGGATGGCGCGGACGATCGTCTGCTGGACCTCTACGGGCTCCAGCGCCGCACCGTAGCGGTCGAATTCGTTCAGGAGCAATCGATCGCCAACAAGAAGCGACTGGAAGCGCGCGAGCCGGAAGCGCGCAAGCGCAATCTCGACGAGTTGCGCGCCATGGCAGCCGATCGAGAGCGGGCGCGGCAGTTCCTGCTGCGCACCTCAATGATCGCCAGCCAGCGCCGCGTCGAGGCGATGACGCTGGAGGACGTGTAATGGATATCGAACTGCAACGGACGCCGGCGCTGCTGCGGCCCTATCTGTCGGCGCAAGCCGAGTTCAGATCCGGCCGCGATACGCCACGCGAATTCCTGGAGCGCTGTCTCGCTGCGGTCGCGGCGCGGGAAGCGGACGTCGGTGCCTTCGTACACTATGACACGGCAAGCGCGCAGCGTCAGGCCGACGCCGCGACCGCGCGCTGGCGCGCAGACAAGCCGCTGTCGCCGATCGACGGGATGCCGGTCGGTGTCAAGGACATCATCGAGACCGTCGATTTTCCGACGGAGATGGGCTCGCCGCTGTACGAGGGCTGGCGCTCGCAACGTGATGCGGCGAGCGTCGCGGCCTTGCGGGCCGCGGGTGCGGTCATCGTCGGCAAGACGGTTACGACCGAGTTTGCCGCCAGCGAGCCACGCGGCACCCGCAATCCACTCGACCTCGCGCGCACGCCGGGCGGCTCCAGCAGCGGTTCTGCGGCGGCAGTCGCCGCCGGTTTCCTGAGCGCGGGACTCGGTACGCAGGTGGTCGGTTCGATCGTGCGGCCGGCAAGTTATTGCGGCGTGGTCGGCTTCAAGCCCTCGCTGGGCGCGGTCAATCGGGGCGGCAGCCACGACGGGCTCAGCCAGAGTTGCCACGGCGTGTTGGCGGCGTCGCTGGAGGATGCGTGGCAGGTCGTCTACGAAATCGCGATCCGCGCCGGCGGCGACCCGGGTTTTCCGGGTCTGGCCGGACCACCAGCCGCCCCGGCGCCAGCAAAGCCGCGGCGCGTGGCGCTGCTGGAAACGGAAGGGTGGGCGGGCGCCTCCGCCGGCGCCAGGGACAGCCTGGCCGAAGCCGTCGCGCAGTTGCGCGGGCGCGGCATCGAGGTTGTCGATCGCGCCGGTCACGCGGGCGTGGCGGCTGTCGAGCGGGCATGCGACGGCGCGCTGGCGCTCGCCCGCAGGATCAACACGTGGGAAAGCCGCTGGCCGCTCAATACCTATCGCGACCGCGACGCCGGCAAGCTGAGCGCGTTCGCGCGGCAGCGTTTGGCCGACGCCGAGGCCATGACCTTGTCCGACTATCGCGCCGACCTTGCCGCCCGTGCCGCGCTACGCGAAGCCTATGCCGCTCTGGCGCGCGATTGCGATGCCTGCCTGACGCTGGCCGCCAGCGGACCGGCGCCGCTTGGCCTGCAATCCACCGGCGATCCGGTGTTCGCGGTACCGGGCTCATTGCTCGGAACGCCTGCGGTTTCGCTGCCGGTTTTCACTGTCGAGGAAATGCCGGTCGGCCTGCAGATAATCGGCTTCGAGCAGCGCGACGCCGATCTGTTCGGAGTCGCTGCCTGGTTGCAGCAGGTATTGGGTATCTCGCCATGAAACTTGCCGTCCCCGACATGATCTCGAACTCGTATTTTCCGGCCGAGGCCGCGGTCGAACTCGGCTTTTTCCGCGAGCAGGGACTCGACGTCGAACTGGAGCTGATCTTTCCGGTCGACAAGGCCTACGAGGCGCTGCGCGACGGCACGGTCGATTTCGTCGGCGGCTCGGCGCACTCGGCGCTCGCCGCCTTTCCAGGATTTGCCGGCGCCAAACTGCTCTGCGCGCAGGCGCAGGGCATGTACTGGTTCCTCGTCATGCACAAGGACTTCGGCGCCAGACGGGGCGACATTGATGCGGTCAAGGGCCGCAACATCGGCGCCGCGCCGTGGGTCGAGATGGGCTTGCGCCGTTTGTTGCAGGCGGCGGGAATCGATCTCGATCGTGACAAGGTCAGGATTGCGCCCGTGCCGGGCGCGCAAGGGGCAGGCGTCAATTTCGGATTGACCGTCGCGCGCGCGCTGGAAGAGCGCAAGGTCGACGGATTCTGGGCGAACGGCATGGCGGCCGAAATCGCGACCACGCGCGGGGTCGGGACGGTGGTGCTGGATGTGCGGCGCGGCGACGGGCCGGCCGAAGCGTTCAACTACACCATGGCCTCGGTCGCGACGACGGATCGGCTGATCGAACAATCGCCCGAAGTCGCCGCCGCCGCGGTCCGCGCCATCAGGCAGACGCAGGACGCGCTCAAGCGTGACGCGTCGCTGGCGACGCAAGTCGGCCGCAAGCTCTTTCCGGAAAACGAGGCGGGCCTGATCACCGAACTGATCCGCCGCGATCTGCCCTATTACGACGCGACCATTACGCCCGAGTTCGTTGCCGGCATGAGCGGGTTCGCGCAGGACCTTGGCCTCATCGATGCGCCGTTGCGCTACGAGCAGGTGGTCTATTTCGCTTGAGCGGGTGCTCGTGGCGGGCGGCGTCGCCGGCGGCTAGGGTTCCTGTGCGAGAATGCGATAACTCTCGGCCACCAGGTTCGCGACAAGGTGGTCGGCGGTGCCAGGACGTTTCTCCCATTCGCCCAGTTGCTCCGAGTTTTCCACCACCATGCGGCACCGTTCGTACCGCGCCTGGGTGAACGCCGTGAGCGTCGTCTCCAGGTCCCCGTCCGAAGAAAGGTAGCGCGCCAGCACCACCGCATCCTCGATGGCAATGCTGGCTCCGCTGGCAAGCTGCGGCGTTGTGGTGTGGGCGGCATCTCCAATTAACAAGATGCGTCCGCGGTGCCATGGCGGCGGCATGATCATTGAAAATACGGGGCGGCATATAATGCGCTCGGGATCACGCACTTCGTCACGGGCGCGCCCCAGCGAGCCCCCGAATTCCGTCAGCAATCCGCGAAGGATTTCCGGCAGCTCTTCGTCGCGCCAGCGCGGGCGCTCAGGCACGTTCTGCAAAAGGTAGATGTACATTTCGTGTTCGGAGACCGGATTGAAGCCGGACTTGATGGTTGGTCCGAAATAGGAATAGCGGCCGGTCACTTCGGGCGGGCGCTGTACAGTTGCCCGCCAATTCATCTGCCCGGTGTAGCGAGGCTTCAGGTGTGGCCCGAAGATGGTTTCTCGCACCGCGGAATTTGATCCATCGGCGCCGACGACGAGATCATAGATGCCGTGCGTGCCGTCGGTAAATGCGACGTCGACCGAATCGCCGGTTTGCGCCAACTCCGACACGGAGGTACCCAGCCGGACAGGCACGCCGGCTTCATTGAGCTTTCCGGCCAGAACCTCGTGCACCGCCTGGCGCATGATGCCGATGGTCGCGGGATAACCCGGTCCGAGGAGCCGCGGAAGATCGACGGTTCCGGTTACGTTTCCCTCGGAATCGCAGGTCTTGAAGAAGGTCTGCGGGAAGCCGCGCGCAACGCAGCCTTCGAGAGCATCGACGGCGCTCAGCGCGCGTAACGCCGGCCCTTGCAGCGTGATGCCGGTACCGGGCTCGCTTAAGGCAGGGCGGATTTCTACGATTTCGCACGCGATCTCCTGGCGTTTGAGCGCCAGCCCGAGAGTCATACCGGCCATTCCGGCACCGACTACCAGAGCACTTCGGACTGTCGTCATGGCATCCTTCCGTAACGAGTCGCCATCTTGGGAATGCTGGTCGCTGATTACCCGCATCGCTATTGCAGTTCGAATTCGACCGGGCAGGGAAGGGCGGCCATTCTGGCGGATAACTTGACGGGCGTACAGGCCGGCAAGCGGTGACGCGCGGGCCCGGCAAGCGTCACGCGTTGCGCCGCTGTGCTACGAAAGGGCGGTCTATACCGGCTGGACTTTCGTTGTCGCGGCGCGCCATTCGCAGCCCAACACCGCCAGAACCAGCGCGATGCCGGCGGCGTCGATGATGCCATGCATGCCGATGGCGGTGTCCGGGAACACCGCGGCGAGTGCGCCGATGCCCACGAGCGTTCGCGGCACGAGAGTGAGCGGCCTCGCGAAATAGCCCACCAGCACCACTGAACCGGCGAATACGCCCACGGTCGCGGTCACGACGTTGAGCGCGATCGCCCAGGGCGCGCCGAGCATGAGCAGGGTCGGCGACAGCACGAACAGGAAGGGGATGACATAGGCCACCCAGCCCATGCGCATGGCGGCAAAGCCGGTCTGCATCGGGTCCGCGCGGCTGATGGACGCTGCCGCGAAAGCGGCGAGCGCAATGGGCGGCGTGATCATCGACATCATGCCGAAGTAGAGGATGAACATGTGCGCCGACAGCTTGTTGACGCCGGCCTCGACCAGCGAGGGCGCAACCAGCGCGGCCAGCAGCACGTAAACGCCGGTGGTCGGCATGCCCATGCCGAGCACAATGCAGATGATGCCGGCGATCAGCAGCAGGATGTAGAGATTGCCGCCGCCCAGCTTGACCAGCGCCAATGTAAGCGCGAAGCCGCCGCCGCTCTTGTTGAGGATGCCGATGACGAAGCCGGCCGCGGCGACGATCATCACCAGTTCCGTGGTCGCGATGCCGGCTTCCCAGAACGAGGCGCCGAGACGCCTGAGGTCCATGCGCATGCCCTTGTAGCTGCGGAATAGCGCCGAACACCACCATGGTGGCGACGGCATAGAGCGCGGCGATCTCGGCCTCGGCATGGAGTCCGTAGAGGGCATAGAGCAGCACCACGAAGGGTATGATGAAGTGCCAGCCCTCGCGCAGCACGGTCCGCGCGTTGGGCAATTGCTCGGCAATGAACTTGATGCGGTCGCGGGCGGCGACCAGGTCGACCTGCACGAAGATCGCAAAGTAATAGAGCAGCGCGGGGACCAGCGCCGCGACGACGATCTCCGCGTAGTCCATTTCGAGGAATTCGGCCATCAGGAACGCCGCCGCGCCCATGATCGGCGGCATGAACTGGCCGCCGGTTGAGGCGTTGGCCTCGATGGCGCCGGCGTCGACGTCGGAATATCCCGACTTCTTCATCATGGGGATGGTGACGACGCCGGTGGTCGTAACGTTGGAAATGGCGCTGCCGGAGATCGAGCCGAACAACGCGGAGGCCACCACCGCCACCTTGGCGGAACCGCCGCGGCGGCGGCCCATGGTCGCCGAGGCGATATCGGTGAAGAATTCGCCGCCGCCGGTATTGAACAGCACCTGACCCATCAGGATGAAAATCACCACGATGGTCGTCGCGACACCGAGCGGTATGCCGATCAGCGCGTTGGTGTCAAAGGCAAGATAGATGGTCAGTTCCTCGAGATCGGAGCGCGTGCCGGTGAGCGGCGCCGGAACCAGATGAGCGAGCAGGGCGTAGACGATGAATATGACGACGATGGAAAACAGCACCCAGCCGGAGACGCGGCGCAGGCCCTCCATCACCAGCAGCACCAGAACCGCGCCCAGGACCAGCATCAACGGCGGCGTATAGGCTGCATTCAGCAGGAACCACTCGTATGTCCAGGATACGTAGAACGTCACCGCCAGCATGATGGCGGCCAGCGCCCAATCATAGAGAGGGGGCGTCGCCGATTTCTTCCGGTCGTAGCGGGTATTGAGAAAGACGACGGCGCCGGCGAGGCCGAGACAGAGCAGCATGAACTGCTCCTTGTAGACGCTGATGCCCAGTCGGCTCGGGACCTGGAACGCCCACAGGATGGCCAGGACGACGAACGACGCGCCGCACAGGCGCGCCACCCATTGCGCCGGCGTGGCGCGGCCGTGCTCAACGGCTTCGCTGCTCACCTGTGATGGCTCCTGCCTCTAACAGGTCGCCGCCGGCCTGCTTCCCAGGCCGACGGCGATCCGTGTCGGATATTCGCCTGTGTCGTTCAGTTTGGCCAGATGCCGAGTTCCTTGTACGCCTTGATGGCGCCGGGATGATATGGCACCTGGGCTCTTGCGCACCATGTTCTTGGGATTGAAGCGGGCAAACGCGCCCAGCGCCTTGATCAGGTCCGGCTTGCCCTCGTAAACGGCCTTGACGACCTTGTAGACCACGTCGTCCGGGACGTCCTTGTTGGTGAACATGGCGACGTCGATGGCGATCAGGGTGGTCGGGTTGTCCTTCACGCCGGTGGCGGCCTTGCCCGCCTTGATCTTTACCGTGCGTGCGGTCGGCAAGGCGGCCTCCGCCTTGGCGTCGGCGTCCGGCGCAGTGCCGGTCGACAGATAATGCCAGCCGCCCGGGATCTTGGCCATCGCCTGCTTGCCGATGCCGGAATTGAACGGGATGTAGGCGGCGTCGGTGCGGCCGTCCATGAAGGCCTTGACCCCGACCACGAAGTTGGAAGCGGGCACGATGGTCACGTCCTTCGGCGTCATGCCGGCGGCGGCAAGCCACGCCTCCTGCAGATAGGCGAAGATGCGGCCCGAGCTGTAGACGCCCGGTACCTTCTTGCCCTTGAGGTCGGCGGCGGTCTTGATGCCGGAATCGCTGCGCACGGCGAAACCGTTGGTGAGCGCGAAGGTGAACATCACGCTGCGCAGGTTCTTGTTTTCATGTCCCTTGAACAGTTCGGTGCCGGAATAGGCGAATGAGTATTCGGCGCCGTTGGACATACCGAAGGCGAGCTCGCCGGCGTTGACCTTCGGAATATAGGTGGACGAGCCGGAATAGGGCGCCACCCGGAACTGCAGGCCGGTCTTGTCGACGCCGACCTTGGCGAGTGCGGCGGCGGCGGCATAGAACATCGAGCCCTGCGGGTTGGCGCCGATGGCGTAGGTCTGCGCCGCGGCCGGCGCGCTGACGGCCACAGCCGCGCCGAGCGCGATGGCCAAAGTCTTGAACCTCATGGTGTCGCTCCTCCCGTTTTTCGATTGCCGCAAAGACCGGTTGGGACGCGGTTCTCACGGACGCCCGCGCAGTGGCGCGGGCTGATTACTCCAATGTCACGGCTTTGCTGTCCCGGATTCAGCCGACGACCAGCGTACCGTGCGCGGATTCGCCGGTCGTGAATCCATGCGTTTTCATCCAGTCGTACGTGCGGTTGAACAACGTCGTATCGTAGTAGTCAACGTGCTTGTACCGCACGAAAGCCCGCAGCAGCTCGTTCGGCTGCAGCGCGCCCCTGGCGTGCGCGGCGACGTGGTGCGCGTATTTGTAGAAGTTCTTGTTAATGAGGTCGACTGCGGCGTTCTCCGCGTCGTAGTAGGCCTTGCGCTGTTCCGGCGTCAGGTCGGGGGAGATCACTTCGCCGCCACGGTAGAACATGGCGGCAATGATATGCGCGCCTTCCTTGAGGGCGAGGCTGATGAAAGGCTCCATCACGGTTACCACGCGATAGGTTCCGTCTTTCAGATTGGCGTAGCGATGCTGCGGCAAGCCCCCTTTTCCGATGTTGACGTGGTCCGCGCCGAGGGCGCTTTCCAGAAGCTGCACGGTGCAATAATGCGAGCCCGTGAATTCCTGCACGTAAACGGGAATGTCGGCGAGGTCGCGCGGGATCTGCAGCGCGTCATCGAACGTAATGATGGCTTGCGCCGCGACTGACGCGCGCAGGGCCGCCAGCTTGCCGCCGCGCTCGCCTTTTTCAAGGCGGTCGATGCTGGCCCATTCGCAGACGTTGTAGCTGTCCGCCGAGCCGGTATCGAACATCTGTTCCTTGAGCCGTGACATGACCGGCTTCTCGGCGCGGTCTTTCTCGCGGTCCTCATAGGTGGCGCTGAACTGAACGTTGAGACCGGCCTTGTCGAACAGGCCTTCTTCGATGCCGACGATAACCGGAAGATCGAACACCGGGTTGTTGGGAGCAATGCGGACGAGCGGCTTGTCTTGCTGCGATGCCATCGGACCTTCCTCCAATGCCGCTGCCGGCGCCCGCCGGCAGCGTCGAGCGATTGCTCGCTTCAATGGTAATATTGTCACATCGGACCGGGGGCGTGTCAAAGAAGCCGGCGAAAAAGCTTCAAATCGCGGTTATTCCGGGCTCGGACTTTTCATAATGCCGCATGGCGGGAGGCTGCCCACCGCGGCGGCGTGTCACAATGGCGGAAAGGCAGGCGGCGGTAGGCGCCGCCTGCTCGCATTTTCGTAAGCCGATGCGATCCGCAACAGCACATCTTCCATGCCTGGCTCGGCGCGAAACACGAGCGAGAACGGCAAGCCGGGTTCCGCGACGCGGGTCGCAACGTCCGACGGCGTCCACTGGTAGCGCTGGCGATCCTGGCTCAGGGTGAATACCGGATCGTAGACCGTGGTGACGTAGCCGGCGGGGATCAGCACTTCGGTAAGGCCGGCATTCGGACCGCTTTGCAACTCGGGGGTGAGGTTTTGCACCAGACCTGGCTGGCCGGCGCCACCGATGATCGCGGGCGGGAACGGCGTGTGCAGTCGCACCACTGCGTCGAGCCTGTTTTCCAGAAGCACCATCATGTCGGCGCGACGCAGCAACTCGCGCAGCATAATGCGTTCGTTGACGCCCTGCCGGCCGGACAAGGGATTGCGCGGGTCCGCGATCTCCTCCCAGTTCCTGAAGGCGGCGCGCTGGTCATCGCCCCAGAACCTGGAGCGTTCGTTGAGCGCGGCCCAGTCGGTCAGCGTCTCGGTGAAGCCTTTGGACCGCCAATCGGCCGCACGTCGGGTGAGATATTGCGAGATGTGGAAGCGGAAGGTGTTCGCCAGCTCCTGCTGCTGGATGGTGGCGAGGTCGAGATTGACAGGAGGTGCGATGCGTTCCTCGGCAAGCGCGACCATGTAGTCGATGGGCTGCATCGTGCCGCCGCCAAAAAATTTTCCGGGCTGGAATTCGGTGCGCACAATTTGCGCGGCGAAGTCGGGGAATACCGGCTCACCGGCCGGCGTAAGGCGGAACAGGATGTCCGGCATGAACACCGGGACCAGACGCGCCAACGCCTTGCGGTAATCGACCGTCATTTGTTCGACGTCCGGGTCGGGCGTCCAGCGAGGGTGACCGGATTCGACCAGCGTTGCGCCAAGATGGCCGCCGAGCACGGTCTTGATCTCGCGTGCGGCGGCCTCCACGATCGGCCGCTCGGTCATCGAGTCCGGCGCATGCACCATTGACTCGCGCACCACGCCCAGACGGATGCCTTTCAACGCGCCGGCCGCGCCGGCGCCGCGCGCGTGCCGGGCATAGTTGTCGAGCACCGATGAGCGCGGCACCGTGGTGAAGACGTCGCGTGGATCGTAATAGCCGTTTTCCGGGTCCTTCAGCGCGTCCAGCACCCTGGCGCAGTCGGCGATGGTGCGGCAGTGGATACCGCTTCGGTCGCAATAGATATCGGCGCCGATGGCGCCGCCATCGAAACCGAGCATGGCCTTGTGTGGCAGGATCAGCGCTACCGCGTTGTGATTGGACGGTCCGCGGCAGGAAGCGCGCGTCTCTTCGCCGAGGCTCGCCATAACGAGATTGACGCTGACCGACAGCGCGGAGCCCGAGCTTGAGCCGAGTGAGGCCGAGCGGGTGGTGTCGTAGGGGTTCGACGGATTGCCGCCCCAGCTGCTGCGCTGATAGCCGATGGTCGAGGGCAGCACCTTGTCGGGCGCATGGCGCCCGCCCGGATTGCCGGCACGGCCGTTGTACTCGGTGCATACCGCCTTGGCGAAGATGATGGCGCCCTTGTTGCGCAACTGCTCCACCAGAACATGGTCGCGGGCGGGGAAATCGTTGTCGTAGGCCGCATCGCCGCCGCCGGTCGAGCGCATGTCCTTGACGTCGAAGGAATCCTTGAACGAGAACACGACGCCGTACATCGGCATCTTGTCGAGGTCGGGATTGTGCCCGTACTGCGCATCGAGTTCGGCCGCGCGCTCGAGGGCGTCGGGCAGATGGCGGAAGTATTCGCAGATCGGGGGCGCGCCTTTCGGCAGCGGTCCGAGGGAAGGGTGACGGTCGAATTCGCCCTTGCAGGTGACCGAGCGCTCGCCGCGGATATTGAGTGTCGCCAGCGCGTTGACCTGGCCGGCATCGGGTATACCCGCCACCATGCCGTATTGCTGGAAGACGGCCGGGTCGGACGCCGTCCGCTCCATGCGGCCGAATTCGAGCGGCGGGCCCTGATACTTGTCGAGGTCGGGCAGGAATTTGGAGGCCTTCACCGTCGTGGTCGGGAACTCGAGAGGTGCCTGCGCCCGCACCGTGCCGGGCGCTTGCGGCACGTCGGCCCCGTCTTCGGTCACCAGCATGCTGGCGACGCCGTTATAGGCCCGCGCCCGCGCGATGTAGTGCTCGACCACTTCGACCAGCGTGGTCTCACCGGCGCGGATCGCCGCGTGCAAATCGTCTATGGTTGCTTCCTCGAGCCGGAAGCGGGACTTGATGCCGTCTTTTGTCATGGTCAAAACGTGTGGGCGGAGAGGGGAGCCACCGGTGATTTCACGTCCACCGCAAGGGACGCATAGCTGACAGCGTACAGGCGCTATAAGAAAACGTCGAGCCTGCTGCTATTGTGACTATAGCGGTCGGGACCGGTGCGCGCGCGCCGCGTGGAATGGATCGGGGAGCAGCTCGGTGGATTTTATCATCCGGAATGCGCGTCTTGCCGGTCACGGCGAGACGCCGCTCGACATCGGCATCGAAAGCGGTCGCATCGCGGCGATCGAGCGCAAGCTCGCAGCCGACGCCAGGAGCTACGATGCGCAAGGCAGGCTCGCCTGTCCCGGACTGATCGAGTCACATATTCATCTCGACAAGGCGCGCATCATTGATCGCTGCGCGCCGCAGGAACGTGCGACCCTGAGCCCGGTGTTCGGCGTCACGCCGGTCAAGAAGACGATGACGGTCGAGGACGTGCACGCGCGCGCCGCGCAGACGCTTGAAGAGTGCATCAAGCACGGCACCACCCGCATGCGGACGCAGGTGGAGGTCGATCCCGGCATCGGCATGCGCGGCTTCGAGGGCGTCGAGGCGCTGATCGCGGAATACAAATGGGCAATCGACATCGAGATGTGCGTGTTCCCGCAGGAAGGGCTGATCAGCTATCCCGGCACGGACGAGCTGCTGGTCGAGGGTCTCAGGCGTGGCGCCAGGGTGATCGGGGGCGCGCCGCGCTACGACAAGGACGGGCCGGGCCAGATCCGCCGCATCTTCGAACTCGCGCGCGAGTTCGACGTCGACATCGACATGCATCTCGACGTCGGCCACACCACCAACGACATGTATATCCATCTGGTGCGCGAGCTGACCGACCAGTACAAGCGCGGCGGCCGCGTGGTCGCCGGTCACATGGCGAAGCTGTCCCTGTTGCCGCCGGATGAGATGGCAACCGTCGCCCGGCAACTCGCCGACAGCGGCGTCGCGGTCACCGTGCTGCCGGCAACCGACCTTTTCCTCATGGGGCGCGACCAGGATCACAGTGTGCGCCGCGGCGTGGCTGACGCCAATGTATTGTGCGCGCACGGCGTCAGGTGCTCGCTTTCGACTAACAATGTGCTCAATCCGGCGACGCCTTACGGCGACTGCTCGCCGATTCGTATTGCCAATCTCTACGCGAATATCCTGCAGGTCGACCGGCCGGCGCACCTGCGCGAGTGCTTCGGGATGCTGACCGACCGCTCGGCGCAGTTACTCAACTACAAGGATTACGGTTTCACGGTCGGCAATCCGGCCGACGTCGTCATCATGAATGCGATGACGCCGGAGCAGGCGGTGGCCGAAATCGCCCAGCCGCTCGCCGCCTTCAAGAACGGCCGTCAGACCATGAAATGGGATTTGCCGGAGCTGGTGCGGCCGGAGTAGGCCGCCGGGTGGAGATCGGCGGTCGCTACGCCTTGCTGCGCGACTTTTTCTTTTTCGCCTTCTTCCTTTTCTTCTCCTTCTTCTCTCTCTTTTCCTTCAGGAACGCCGCGCACAAGGCCGCGTCGAATTCGCGGTAGTCGTTGGTGATCTCCGTACCCTTCGCAATCCTGCGGCTGGTGATGACATAGCCATTGTGCAGGTAGGTGTTGGGCTTCTCCGAATGATTGATGTGGCGGTCGTAGTCGCCGGGAAAGAGGACTTCGCCATCAACCTTGTATCCGTAGAGCTTGAGGAATTCGCGCGCCTGCTTCGGCAGCTTGCGGAACTGCCTGGGCGTATAGAACTGGTCGAAGCCTTCGACGAAGCGCCAGATCCGGGTGCCCTTCGGCAGGGTTTCGGCAGCGAACGTGCCCAGGCCGTGGATCGGGCTCTTGTCGACGTAGGTCTTGACCAGAAGCATGGCTCGATTGTCGTGTGGGGTGGGGGATGGTGGTGGCGCGGCGCATGGGGTAAAGCGATTCGACCGTTCAAGCCTAGCCATTCGCCAGCCGGTCCGACATTGAAACCGAACAAATAACTGTGGTTGAGAGTGTCGGACACGCCGCTATTCTCACGTCCCGTCCGCCCTGGAGCCCCCCGCCCGATGTTCGATTTCGACCGCGTCATTGACCGCCACAACACGCACGCCTCGAAATGGGACAATATGGCGCGTCTGTCGGGCATCACCGCGCCCGACGCGATCCCGATGTGGGTGGCGGATATGGACTTCGCCGCCCCGCCCGGGGTGACCGAGGCTTTGATGACCGAGGTCCGACGGGGCACGCATGGCTACTATGCCGACACCGGCAGCTGGGCGGCAGCCTGCATCGACTGGATGGCCCGGCGGCACAACCTGAAGATTGATCCGGCCTGGGTCAGCCCCACGCCGGGCATCGTGTCGGGCCTCGGGCTGATCCTCCAGGCGGTGAGCGCGCCAGGCGACGAGGTGGTGGTTTTCCCGCCCGCCTATCATGCCTTTCGCAGGATCATCCTCGCCAACGAGCGGCGCATCCTCGATTCCGAACTCGTCAATGCAAACGGCCGCTACGTTATGGATCTCGAGGCGCTGCGGCCGAGAAGCTGACGCCGCGCACCAGGGTCGTGTTCCTGTCGAGCCCGCATAATCCCGGTGGCACCGTATGGACGCCGGACGAATTGCGCGACACTTGGCGCTTTCTGCGCGGAGCACGATCTCATCCTGGTGTCGGACGAGATCCATTGCGATCTTGTCTTTGCCGGCGCCAGGCATACGCCGACCATCACCGCCGCCCCCGAGATCGCCGACCGCTTGTTCACGTGCGTCGCCGCCACCAAGACCTTCAATCTCGCCGGCGCCCATGTCGGTGCCTGCATCACTTCCAATCCGGAGCTCAAGCGCAAGCTTGATGCGCGCATCGCGGCCTCGGGGCTCGCCTCCTACAACAGCTTCGGCATGCTCGCGACCGAGGCGGCCTGGCGCACGGGCGAGGAATGGCTCGACGCGCTGCTGCCGTATCTGGCGAGGAACCGCGATCTGCTTGATGAAAGCATCGAGGCGGCGGCGCCCGGGGCGCGCTCCATGCGGCTGGCGGCGACCTATCTTGCCTGGGTCGATTTCTCCGGCACCGGCCTTGCACCCAAAGACGTCGCCGACCGCGTGGCGAAAGGCGCGCGCATCTTCGCGAGCCCCGGTCCGCAATTCGGTCCCGGCGGTGAAAGCTGGCTGCGCTTCAACTTCGCCACCCCGCGTCCGATCCTCGAAGACGCGCTGGGTCGGCTCGAAGACGCATTCGGGGATTTGAGAAAGTGAGTGCCGGACAATGAAGCGGCCCGTCGTCGGCATTATCGGCAGCGCGCAGGTAATCGAAAGACGCTTCGCCTCGCAACGCGTGGGTGAACGATACCTGCGCGCGGTGAAGGAGGTGTTTGGCGCCTTGCCGGTGATGTTCGCCGGCTCGCCCGAAATCACCGATATCGACGCGCTGCTGGAGACGGTCGACGGCATCCTGCTGACCGGCGGCCAGGCGAACGTTCATCCGGGCTTCTTTGGCGTCGAGCCGCATCCGAGCTACGAGCCCTACGACATGCCGCGTGACGAGCTGGCGCTGGAGCTGGTGCGGGTTTGCGTCGCGCGCGGGGTGCCTTTGCTCGGGGTCTGCCGCGGCTTGCAGGAAATGAACGTGGCTTACGGCGGCACGTTGCATCCCGAGATCCGCGATCTGCCCGGGCGCATGAACCACCGCATGCCGCGCCTCGAAAACGGCGAGATCCACCCCGACCAGGAGGTTGTCTACGGGGACAAACACGACGTGCGGCTCACACCCGGAGGCGTTTTCGCCAGGCTCTACAACTGCGAGATGATCCGGGTGAACTCGCTGCACGGCCAGGCCATTCTGGAGCCGGGCGAGGGGGTGGTGGTCGAGGGCGTGGCCGAAGACGGCACCATCGAGGCGATCAGCGTCGCCGATGCGCCGGGCTTTGCGCTCGGCGTGCAGTGGCACGCCGAATACAAGGCCACACTTCACCCGGTGAACCGGATCTTGTTCGAGGCGTTCGGGCAGGCGATCGAAGCACACCGGCAGGCGAGGTAGCCGCCGTCTGTGGCCAAGTCGTTATTTTGAAATGAAGAAGTGGCTGCCGTTTCTGAACACTTGTAGAACCACGTGTCCTCGCCCCGAAAACCGTATTTCCGGCGGGTTCTTGAAGAAATTCCGGACGCCGTGGATCGCTGATTAGTCCAGACGGTCGTGGCTGCCGGGGCCGAAGGCGCGTCGCCACAAGCCGCTCACGATCGCGGGCGTATGGAGTTGGAGGATTTCGTGTGCGTAGTCTCCGGTGTAGAGCTTCACGATCAGTCTGTCGTGCGCCTGCGGGTCCAGGTTGTGCCTGAACGCGACGAACACCCGCCCATCCCGGGCCGTACTCGTCCTCTCCACGCGCGAAGGCAGGCGCGGAAACCCGGCCGCCTCGACGAGCAGTTCATCGCCGGCCGCGAGCCCCAGGTCCTGCCCAAACGCTGCAATGCCCTCTTCGAGAGACAAGCCGACAAGCCGCGCGGTATGCGACCGCTCCATGAATTGGACCGTGGCCGGTTCGTCAACGGAAAAGCCATCCACCGTGCGGCGAGGCTTCTCGAAGCAAATCAGCGCAGCGATACCGAGCATGACAATGTTTACCCCCGCCCAGATCATCGCCACGACGGAAAACTCGCCCTTGCGTATCGGCGACCATTCGGGAATCACGTTCACGAAGACGCCTAAAGCGGTGAGCGCCATCATGGCCGAGACCCATGTGAAGGTGTAGGCGTCGAACTGGTTCTGCTCGGCGGCACTGCCCTTCGGCGTGACCCTGAAGGGTGTTCCGAACGGCTTGATGAGGGTCGCGATCACGGTCGGCAGAAGGCGGAACGTGGAGAATGCTCCGACGGCGCTGGAGAGAATCGGCAGATAGCGCGTTGGCGTAATCCAATGCATGAGAAAAAAGTAAGCCAGCAACACGGGCACCTGATAGTAAATGATATCGAGAACGTTCGTGAAATAGAGAGGTGCAATCCCCGTCCACAGATAGACCGGGGGAACAATGAGAAGGGCAAACCGGACGCCGTATTGAATCAGCCAGCTGAGCGGAAGGAACATGATCCGCTGGAACAGGTTGAGACCGGGGCCACGAACCGGACCATTCTTGAGGTAAAGGCTCTGTATGCCGCCCCGGCACCAGCGGCTGCGCTGAACGAAGTAACCCCTGAGGTTCTCCGCAGCCAAACCCATCGAGAGCCGTTCGTTCACGTATCGCGTCTTGAAGCCCTTGTTCAGCATCGCAAGGGTTGTGAGCAGGTCCTCCGTGACCGACTCGGTCGGGATTCCTCCAATGGCCTCGATCGCCCGCCTGCGGAGAACCGAGCATGAACCGCAGCAGAAGCTTACGTCCCACGCGTCCCGGCTCGCAGCCATCTCGTCGAAGAACATCCGCTGCTCATCCGGCCACACCCGCTCGATGCCAAGATTGGACTGAACCGGGTCCTTGTTGAAAAAATGTTGCGGCGTCTGCACGATACCGATCGTGAGGTCCTGGAAAAACGGGACCGTGCGCCGCAGGAAATGCCGGTAGGGCACGAAGTCGGCGTCGAAGACTGCGACGAGATCGCCGGACGACACTTTCAGGCCGTTGTTCATGTTCCCGGCCTTTGCGTGCAGGTTGTCCGGCCGTGTTACGTAGATGGCACCTTTCTCTTCGCAGTATCGCCTCAGCCACTCGCGCCGCGTGTCATCGAGGACATAGACCTTGAACCTGTCCCTTGGATAGTCGAGGGCGAGTGCGCCGATGATCGAGCGTTCCAGTACGTCGATGGGCTCGTCGTAGGTCGGAATGAACACATCGACCGTCGGCCAGTCGTCCTGGGGGCGGGCGACGAACGCGGCCGCGAAGCGGTCCGCCTCCGCGCTGCGGTCCACGTACCGGCTCATCGTCAGCAGAAAGAGCGTGACCTCCGTGAAGGCCAGAACCTCCACGACGAAAAGAAACCAGACCCAATAAAAGGTCGCGTCGTAATTCGGGTAAGGCAGGACGGTCTCGTAAAGACGCCACCACAGATATCTGAGGGAAACGAGCAGGACGAACAGGACGGTAATCGACCGTGTCCAGGTTCGCCGGCGCGGCCAGTTCAGAACAAGAATCAGGAAGAACGCCGCAACGAACAGCGCAGGTCCAAGAGCTTCTAGGTAATACTGAACCATAGCGCCCTGAACCATCGGACGATTGGCAGCGAACGGGTTCTGAACCGGACCTGAACCGAGCGCCCCACCTGGCAGAAATTGGTGTAGTCGGTATTCAGCGACGATTGAGGAAGCCCGACGCGAATACGTGCGTCTCTGCCGGAGCTCTGCGGAGGTTTCGCGGCAAGCGTAGGATCCGCGACGACGGCGGCACTGCCGCGTACCGACAGGACTGTCCCCTCAAGAGTGTCCGCGCGCCCGAGCAGGCGGACATGGGCAGCGCGTCCGGGGAAGATCTCGTCGTAGTCGACTTCCGAAACGATGATGTCCACGAACAGGTCGCGGCAGTCCAGCACCTGCATGAGTTCGTTGCCCTCAAGCACATGCGAGCCCGCGACAACGTTGTTGCGCCAGAGCACTCCTTCGAAGGGCATACGGATAATCGCATAACTCAAGACACGGTTGCGTTCGTTTTGGTCATCGTGCTGCGTCTCGACCTGGTCGATGCGAGCCTTCAGATCCTTTTCCCGGGACTCCAGCTCGGCAAGCTGGATCGTGAGCTCGTCGATACGCTGTTGCGAATACGGAACATCATTGCGGCCTTCGCCGATGAACACTCCCCGCTTCGCGGCATCGAGCTGCTGGCTGAGGCGCTCCAGTTCTGCCCCGGCGATCATGCCTGCATTGTCCGCGCCGATGGAGGCGGCACGAGCCTGCTCAACCATGACCTGGGCCACGATCCCGCTTGTTCCAAGAGTTTCTTTTCTGGCCAGGTCGGCGCTTGCCGCTTTCTTCAGGGCCGCCGCGGTGGTTATGCGTTGGCGTCGAATTTCGATCTCCTGATTCAGGTTCTGAATGATTGCCTCTTGATATTCCTTGCGCCGAGCCTCGAGTTCCTTGCGCAGGTCGGAAAGCTGGCTCCGCTGCTCCACGGTAGCCGCGAGCCGCCTCCTTGCGGCTTCATGCTCGGCCTCCAACTGGACTTCGGCAGTACGCTCGAGTTGGTCGTTTCGGATGCTGAAGAGTTCCGCCCCGCCCAGCAGGGGGACACCGGTTTTTGGCGGATCGGCTGTGATGATACCCTTGATGGGAGCTGAAACGATGGAGATACGCGCGTTCACCGTTCCGTCCAGACTTGTATAGCCGGTCACGCCCGGCAAGACCGCGATGACGGCGCCAATCAACAGCAGGATGCCGACCGTGATGCGAACAGAACGTCTGTTCCAGATAACCATGCAAGAATATTTGCGGAATTGACGACGTATCTGTTGATCTGAATCAACACTGAAAGACAAATAGTCGGAGAATTTGTTGCATGTGGCGAAGACTTGTCCTGATTTCGTTTATCATCGTTGCTGCTGGCGGCGGCCTGCTCCGGGGCGCCGATGGTCCAAATTCAACTGGCGACGTTTTCCCGAACCGCTCCATCACTATCGTGGTACCATGGGCCCCTGGCGGCCCCAGCGATATCCTCGCGCGCACCGTGGCCGCGCACATGTCCCGCACACTCGGACAGACGGTGATGGTGCAAAACAACGCCGGAGCGGGCGGCACGAGTGCTACGTTGCGCATAAAGGAAACGGCGGCGGACGGGTACCGGTTGTTGATCGGGAACACGGGCACCCATGCGGCCGCCATGGCGCTCTATCCGGACCTTGCTTACGACCCGCGCAAGGACTTCGAGCCGATCGGATTGCTGGCAAGGGCCCCGATCCTGATCCTGGGGAGAAGGCATCTGCCGCCCAGGGATTTGAAGGAGTTCGTCGCTTATGTGCAGGCGAATGCTCCGAGGCTGGACGTGGGTCACGGCGGTGTCGGCTCTATCCCCTTCATCGCGTGCGTTGTCCTCAATCACACACTCGGCGTAGCACCCCGCCTCATTCCATACGGCGGAGCGGGGCCGTCAGAGGAAGCTCTCGCCGGCGGCCGGATCGATTATATGTGCGATCAGACCATCAGTGCGATGCCGGAGGTGCAGGCAGGCAGAATCAAGGCCTATGCCATCGCGGCGCCGGAGCGCAGCCTCGCTCTGCCGGATGTGCCGACCACAGCCGAAGCCGGCTTGCCGGAATTCCAGCTGTCCCCATGGCAAGCGCTGTTCGCGCCAAAAGGAGTTCCGGAGGTTGTCGTGAAAAAGCTCAACGATGCCCTCGTCAAGGCGCTGGATGACAATGCCGTGCGTGAGCGGCTCATTGATCTGGGCGCCACCGTTCCTCCACGAGATCAACGCACACCGCAGGCTCTGGCGAATCTCGTAAAGCTGGAAATCGACCGCTGGACGGCGCTTATCAAGGCGGCGGGTCCGCATTAAGGGAATGTTTGGCCAGTACCGCAGGGAACTCGATTTCTCCGACCAGCGCAAATCATTCCTCTCCGGGGCTGCTGCCGAATAGAGCGAGGGAGGGATTCCGTCACGTCCAACCGGACCCTGTTCGAGGCGTTCGGGCAGGCGATCGAAGCACACCGGCAGGCAGGGTCGCCGCCGTCTGTGGCCAGGTTATTATTTTGAAATGTCGGATTCCGCCAACACCGATCCAAAGCAGAAAACAGGTCGTTTATAATCAGGTGTTATTCGCACTCGAATTTTTTACGTTATGTTGAATGGCCGGCGGACGTTTGAATTTTCTTCAGAATATTCGATAGAACCGACCGACGACGGCAAAACAATTTTAACCGCTCAATTCATGCCAGACCAACAAATTTCGTTTAAGCAGGCCGCCTGAGTGGGCGGCCACTTTCCTTCGTCGCTGTGTTGGATATGATGAGGGCTCCGCCAACTACTGCGACAGCATTTGACTTGATCGGCGGCGTTGCGTAGGTTGGCGGCGAAGCGGCGGCGGGCGTCGCTCACCGGTGCCGTGGTGCGGAATGGCAGGAACGTGGCCGACGACGGTAGTCGCTTTAGGCCTTTATTCGCGGGGGTAAACTCGGCCGAACTGACCGCCAATTTGACGAGAATTCAAACAGGATGTCCGCCTATGAGCAAATCCGTTGTCTTAATGGCGCTGACTTTGACTGCACTCGCTTTCGCCCCAACCGAGGCTCTGACA
Organism: uncultured Pseudomonadota bacterium; assembly: GCA_963773715.1. GTDB lineage: Bacteria > Pseudomonadota > Alphaproteobacteria > Rhizobiales > Xanthobacteraceae > Pseudolabrys. The sequence goes on from CAVZCM010000007.1 coordinate 143,683, forward strand.
TACCCGATTTCGACTGCTCAGGCCCAAAGGTGCGGGCATTGGCAATCAGGCGCTAACGGCACTCAAATATGTGCGTGGTGTGAGTACGGCCCGCGGCGAAAGAGTGTGTGTCATTGGATCGCCTGCGACTCGACGGGGTGTGAGCAAGTGGACATTGCAGAACGAAAGATGCCACCGAGGCGGCTGAGGGGACTTCCCGCGCCCTCACGCCGTCTCTCGCCCTCGCATTGAGCCTGTATTCTCTCCTCTTCTGCCAATAGGCCGAACAATTTATGCTAGTGGCAAGCCGCGCCCTATCTATTGCGCATGTAGGAACGAAGAGGCCCGCAGGCCATTGACTCGATTGCTCTCACCCACCGTGGGGGTGGCCGGACCTGATCCAGGCTTGAGAACTTGCCCCCCTAAGCCCCCTCGAAGTTTGGGATTAGGGTCGGCCAGTACTACTCCAATGACGGCCTATCTGCGGATGACCCACGTCCCCATAGGGAAATATATCGGCCGCCCTATAAGCGACCAGCCGGGCGACGAAGCGGGCCACTTTACGCAGTGCCCGGACTGCGGTGGCTGGATCGACTGCCGGGATCTCGGCCAAGTGGCAGAGCATGAGGGGCCGCTACCGCATCCAGCGGCGGACCGTCCTCAATGAAGCCCGCTGTCATGTCGTCCGGCTCATATTCGCGCGCGCAATTCCCATCTGACTGGATTCGATCTTGCCTGTGATAAATGCGGGCGCCGCGGACGGCTGCGCAAGGCGCGACTGCTGAAAGAGTATGGGCCTAACATTGCGCTGCCGGACCTCCGCAAGCTGATCGCTCGGTGCGAGCGCGGAGCGAACATGTCCGATCCGTGCGGCGAAGCTGATCGAGACGGCGGAAGGCATCACAGCGTAGGCCCGGTCTGACCGCGACGACCTTGCGCGAGAGTGTCTCCCGCCTGTCCCTGGACAGTTCCGGTGACAGTGGATTTCCGGCAAAAAAGCCTGTCGGCGCAGGCAAAGTGCACATCACTGACATGGGGAAAGACCCCCCGTGAACGGGACAAGCGGAGCGTGTCGGCCGGCGCGCACGGATGACAATCGAACGAATTGCGCCATCATCCGCGTCAAGCACTCAGGATCACCCGGGGGGTCGACGACGTGCAAGGGTAGTCGGGACCGTCCCGGGTCACTCACCACTAAAATTGGACCGTGTGAACGCGACCAGCAGGCCGAGGACATTGGCGGAAATTCTTGATTGAACATCTTCTTCACTGTCGAATTTCGCTGAGATTGATTCGTCGAGGCAAAAAATTGATGTAAATCAAACACTTGTGGACGACGCTCGACTTCCTGTGACTCGAGACGTCAAGACGGATGATTAAAGTGTGCTGGTTCTTTCACCAATTTGATTGGTCGATTCCGCGTTGCGGGCGCAAGTATCTGCATTCGAATGAAAATTGGGCCATTCAACGTTGACGCTCAAGCCGGCGTTCGCAGGCGTTGGCATCCCAAGATGCATACCAAGTGGGGGCCGTGCTTGGGCCGGTCAGTGATCCACTTGTTGTTGTGGTCCATCAACCAACAGGTCGTCGATCGAACCAGGGACCTTGACCAGCTGCGACCTCGCGTAGGCCAGGTTAACGGCAACTAGGGACTCCTCGCTTCCAGCAAGCCGTACCTGACGACCCGTCATGACCGCTACGATCGCTACCGTTGGACCTGTCCCTGATATGTCGTTGCTGCGACAGGGAGAACCGACGAGCGCTGCGCCTCAATGAAGACGCGCTTTATATCGGGGAACCGTTTCTTAATGCGCCGCTCCAGCGCGGAGACGTGGTTCTCCAGCTCGACTGACGACAGCCGGTCGGCGAAATCGAGGCTGACGTTCAGAAGTATGTCATTAGGACCAAAGTGCATGGTCAGCAGTTCGTTCAGCCGGACGATGTCTGGTTCCTCGGCGATGATTCGCTCGATCTCGGCGACAACGGCGCGGCTCGCGCCCTCTCCGGTGAGCAGCCCTTTGCATTCGTAGGCCAGATAAACTGCAGTGACAGCCAGAATGCCGCCAATCACGAGCGAGCCGACGCCATCCATCGCCGGCGTGTCGAGGAGCTGACTGAGCAGGATTCCGATGAAGGCAATAATCAGGCCGAGCAGAGCTGCGGTGTCCTCGAACACGACCGTGAACACTGTGGGATCCTTGCTGAGCCGCACCGCTTCGAAATAGCCGTGCTCGCCCTTGACGTTGCGCAGCTCCTGAAACGCGACCCACCAACTGCCTGCCTCGAACACCATGGCCAAACTCAATACGATGTAATTGATGTGCGGGCTGGTCACCGGATGAGGATTCGTCAACTTGTCGATCCCTTCATAAAACGATACCCCCGCGCCGACGCCAAAGATAAGGATCGCCACCACGAACGCCCAAAAGTAGAGCTCGATGCCATAACCAAACGGGTGAAACCTGTCGGCAGGCCGGGCAGCGCGTTTCATCCCGTAAAGCAGCAGTCCCTGGTTGCCGGTATCGACGAGGGAATGGATGGCCTCACTCAGCATCGCAGAACTGCCGGTATAGGAAGCAGCAGCAAACTTGGTGACGGCAATCAGGGCGTTGCCGGCAAGCGCAGCAAAGATGACGTTGCGTGAACCGGACGCTGCCATGCCGTCCTCGACCTTACGGATTCCGTTTGAGCGTGTGCCCCATTCAACGGTTGCTGCGGCGGCGAGCCCCGCCAACTCTTTCCGGTTGAGGCTGGAGTCCACCGGTCAGGGAGGCGGACGAACGAAACGTTCAAGGTTCACGGGAAGAGTAGATCATCGGCATGCTGACGGAGCAAGAGACCGGGATGAAGACGGCGGATGTCCGCCGCAAGCATGGCATCCCGGAAGCGGCCTTCTGCGCCCGCGATCGATCACAATCCCTGACGGTTACCAGCGGTCACGCTATCGCCAGAACCGGCCGTGCCGCCAGACTGAAGGACGCCATTGAGAACGCGCCAATCGTCCACGCGGGGTATGCCGCGCGGTTTATTCGGTGTAGATCGCTCTCATCGCCACTTTAATGAATTAACCGGAATGCGCCTTGACCCGGGCGAACGAGATGCGGCTCCCCGAAGCGGGCGGGCTCCTCTTTCATCCCGGTGATTTGCAAGCGGCCAAAGCGACCGTTGACGGCTTCCCACAGCGCCAAGCCGTCCGCGTCATCGGTGTTATAGGCATTAACTGGCATCGACATATCTTCGATGCCAAAAGGCATCAAATTGAATTACCCGGCTTCGTTCCCGGCCAGAGCATCAATGTCGATGGCGGCCTGACGGGCTCATGAGCGGTACGCCGTATGCGGGGCTTGCGGCATGTAGCGCATCTCACGAAATGAGATCAGTTTCTTTCGGCTCTCGTCCCACAGCACAAGGCGAACGCATTTGATGCTGTCCCACAACGTGAGCCGGCCGATGCGGTCGAGCTCGGGGTTCTCCTGCAGCACGCGCGGCAGTCGGTAATACGGGATGCGGCTACACAGATGATGCACGTGATGAATGCCGATATTGGCGCTGAACCAGTGCAAGACGCCGGGTAGCACGTAATGCGAGCTACCGTGCAGCGCTGCTTCGTGCAAGTTCCAGCTCTCGTCATCCGCCCACGTGGTGTGCTCGAACTGGTGCTGCACATAGAACAGCCACACGCCCATGGTAGCCGCCAGCAGCACGATCGGTAGATGCACCAGCAAGAAGGGTCCGACGCCGATCAGCCAGATCAGCACGGCAACGATTGTCCCGGCCGCCGCATTGGTCGCCATGGTGCTGAGCCACGGCGTCCAGCCGCCGCGCATGAAATCCGATCGGCAGGCGGTGGCGTAAAATGAAAAGATAGGCAGGCCCGACACCGAACATCACCGCCGGATGGCGATAGAGCCTGTACTTGAGCCGGCCCCAGCGCGAAAGCGCCAGATATTCGCACACCGTCAGCGTGTCGATATCGCCGATGCCGCGCCGCTCGAGATTGCCCGAGGTCGCGTGATGAATAGCGTGGCTGCGACGCCAGAAATCATAGGGCGTGAGTGTGAGCACGCCCAGAACGCGGCCGATCCAGTCATTGGCAAGACGGTGGCGGAAGAACGCGCCGTGCCCACAATCGTGCTGGATCATGAACAATCGCACCAGAAAGCCCGCCGCCGGCACTGCCAACAGTAGAGTGAGCCACCAAAGGCCAAACGAATACGAGAGCCACATCAGCGTCCAAAGCCCCGCCAACGACCCGAAGGAAATGGCAAGTTCGATTGCGCTGCGCCAATGGCTGGGCTCGCGGTAGCGCAGCAGCGCATGGCTCCAGCGACGAGCCTCGCTCGTCCTGGTCGGGATGGCCGGGCTTTGGTCATTGCTCAAGCTGATATCCTTTGCGTGCCATGGCGGCGGGTCATGATCGCTAAGCCGTATTAGCTGTCGCGTCAGTTCGCGTCTGAAGGCGGTCGAAATCGAGCTTAAGAACCTCGTCATTTGATTCACCCGTCGGGTGCGCCATGACTGCCTCGCTCGATCCAGTATAAGCCGCTGACGTCTATATCTAAATCGCTGCGATCGTTGAGGAAATCAGCCCACTATCCGGGGAAGGTGGAATTAAACCAGGTATCTACATCCTTCTTCGCCTGATCTTTGGCGATACCATAGCGTTCCTGGATTTTGCCCTCGAGCTGGTCACGACGACCATTCATCTTGTCGAGGTCATCGTCGGTGAGTTTGCCCCACTGCTCCTTCACTTTTCCCTTAACCTGCTTCCAATTTCCTTCGATGCGGTTCCAGTCCATTCTGGCCTCCCATTTTTGGGGTTCAGATCTTCAAATTCCCGTAAGAAGTCGCCAATGCGCACCGCGGACAATCACTGCTTAGAGTATTGGAATGCGGGCAGCATCTTAAGCCCGTCCTTTGTCCCGCCCGGCAGCATAATCTTGTTGTCGACGAACTTGAGGCTGTCGTAACGAATGACCACCATTCGGGCGCCGATGCCCAGGAAGCCACCGACCGACAGAACGACGTATGGCTCCTTGCCGTCACGCGTCACCAGCAGATCGTCGATCTTGCCGATGGTTTCATTCGCATCGTTGACGACGCTGCTGCCGATGACCTTGGACGCCCGATAGCCGGCGGCGACCTTCTGCACATCGACTTTGGTGATCTCTACCGACTGTGGAACGCCTTGCGCATTTGCGGGTGTGGCGAGAACGACAAGGCCCATCAGGGAAGCGCCCGCAAGCAACATTGTCCTCTTCATGGCCAATCTCCATGGCCGCGGCTCAGGCGGCAATTTTCTTCCTGCCCGAAGTTCGCTTCCTCGATTTCGCGACACCGGTTTTTTTGGCTGGTTTCGATTTCGCCTTGTTCGCTGGCTTGGCTTTGGTGTCTGGCTTATTCGCTTGCCTTGCGTGCTTGACGTGAATCTTCTCAACGCTGCGCCCCGTGCGCTTCTTCCTTTGCGTGGCTCACCGCCTCTTCAAAGGGTACCGGCCCGACAAACAGCAACTCGTGATGAACTATTCCGGTGTCTTCGTCGCGCCAAAAATGGACGACCGAACTTTCTGGTTCGTCATCTACATACCAGGTGTAAACGACGAGGGAGGGAAGCGAAGGCGCAAAAAGATCGACGTCGCCGATCTCAACCGTGGTCCAGGGCATCAGAGTTGGCATGAGACAGCCTCCATTTTCATCCTGGCTGGCTAGTCATTAAACATGTAAAATTATCAGCTCGAGAAGTGCGTTCATTGATCTGGGTCAATTGCGAGGCTTGCTTCCAGCGGGGCCGGTGCACTTGGGTGCATACTGGATTTCCCTGCCTGGAGCAGTGCGGTAGAATTTAGCTGTCCTTACGACGAACTCTCCCGGCAGGGAAGGGCCCGTTCCATGCGCGCCACCGACCCGATCGTGACGTTTCTTCTGGTTCTCGTAATTGGCATTGCCGCCGGCATTCTGTTTGACCGGCTGGCCGGGCCGTCCTGGCTCGCCCGCCAGTTCTCCGGATCAACCCGCGGCATCATCACGAGTGCACTGGTGGGGGTTGCTGGCGCGTTCGTCGGCTATCACATGGCTGTGCTGCTCGCGCCGGGCGGCGGGCTGGTGACGTCGATCATTGCGGCGGCGGCCGGCGCCGCTGCGGTGCTGTTCGCCTGGCGGATGGCTAAGTAACGAGACAGGACTGGACGATTGAATTTCATGACCGCCGTGGCCAGTCCGGGTCGAGCCAGGGGGCGCCGCTGATCGTGACCCGGCCACGACAACCTTCGCTTCAAGGCTGCCGGACGCAGCCAAGGTGCCACGCTGTTTCAGTTTACGAAATGGTAGATGCCGTTGAGCCCGATCAAGCCTACCACGATGAGATAGATGGCGACGATGTAGTTCAACAGTCTCGGGATGATCAGGATCAAAATACCGGCGACAAGGGCGACGATCGGAGCGATGTGACCGGCGGTGAGAACCATTTTCCAATCTCCTGGAATGGTGGCATGATCCGGCTTGCAGCAAAGGACGCACCGAGATTCATGCACACCGCCGGGTGTGACGCAATGGCCAAGGATGGCGACGTGGCACACTGGCGACGCGCTCCATGCGTACCAAATCACGTTATTTAACGGGAGAACAGTAATGGAAAGCGCGACATTTCGGAATTGGCTGGCGGAGCGTGGTTGTCGCTTCGACTATCGTGAACATCATGAGCGCGGCGAGGGTCATGTCATGGTGACGGTGCATCGAGAAGGGCGGACATCGCAGGCGCCTCTTGGTGGTTCGCGCAAGGACCTCGACCCGCGCGACTTGCGCCGGGTCTGCGAGGAGCTCGGCCTTGATTGGTCCCAGCTGCCTGGGTCGAAGGACCGGGTGTGACGCGCTCATCGCAATCGACAGGCCGGGCACGGTCGCAATGGTATCCAACGGGGCGGCACAGCGACCGCATCGAATCTTCGATGATTATAAGAGCACCTCGCTCGTGCCCGCTGACGGCGTCTCGCGAAAGGGCCGTTCGGAGCTGCTCGAAACTAAAAAAAGATGGGAGAGCCACAAATGATGGCGCCATCGAGTCGCAAAGCTGAGGGATTAGGTGTGCTGACCTTGAAAATTCTTGACCAAATTGGTGGTCGGTCTCGTTAATTCCTGGTATGCTCGCACGCGGCGCGGGCGCGCCCACAAATTGCGTTGGATCAAGACAACCGGCGGGAAAGCCTACAATATACTATAACGATCGGATACAGGAGTGTGTTCCCTGGTCGTCCTCGGCATCGCCGTCCTCGCGTTCCGTCGCCGCGGTCCGTGAAGAGCCTTCCACTTGAAGCGCGTTTAATTCTAGTTCTGACTAGTGCCGGCCAAAAAATATAGCGATTGAAGCAAAGGATCGATGAGTAAGCGCTATCGGAGCCGTGGCGGTATTCAGAATTTTCGCTGGATCAAGTCAACGGGAATGGCTCAAGCCTATAAGGCGCAACTACTCATAGTGTTAATCGGCGTGTGGTCTCGGCGCCGATCGCGAGGAGGTCGAAATCATGGACGATATGACCAGCCATCCCTATCTTCGCCAGCGCCGCCGCCCGCGGCCAAGCCGGGCGCAGCGCGGAAGCCGGGCAAACCGCCCGAGGAGAAGAAATAGAACGCATTCATTTGCACAAGAAACAACGGGTCGCCTCGGCGAGGCCGCCCGTTGTGTTTCGGGCTAAAGTGGCCCCATCTCTGAGTTAGATTTGTTTGTGGTCCGACCTCAGACATCTGAATTGCCCAAGTGAAAAATGAGTTACTTTTCATGAAATCCGACATTTCACGGGAGATTGGCTGGGGAACTAGGATTCGAACCTAGACAAACAGAGTCAGAGTTTGTTGTGCTACCGTTACACCATTCCCCAAGAAGCCCACATCCGGAACGGCCCCGGGGGCCTGCCGGGCGGCGCCTGCGGCCCTGATTTGGGGCAATCCGGCTGATTTGACAAGCCCCCCGCATGACGCCCGGGACGTGGCGTCGCGGCCGTTCCGGACCCGATTTCGCGCCCTTCGGGGTTGGCCGGGGCGTGAGGCGTCCGATCCCTCAGTTCGCTGCGACCCGGCGCGGCCTCGTCGCCACCGTCACGATCGCCAGCAGGCTGAAAGCCGCCGCCAGCAGGAACACCAGGGCCGGGCTGCCGTGGTCCATGATGGCGCCGTAGATCAGCGGCGAAATGATGCCGCCGATGTTGAACCCGGTGGTGACGAAGCCGAACACCTTTCCGAACGAGCCGGGCGGGGTCACCGCGCGCACGATCATGTCGCGTGAGGGCATGATGACCCCGTTGAAGAAGCCGTTCACCGTCATCGCGGCGATCAGGAGGATGCTGCCGAGATCGATCCGGGCGACCAGCGCGGTGAGGAGCGCCATGATCAGAAGGCCGATCGCCGCCACCGTGCCATGGCGGCTGGTGCGGGTGACGAGGAGGCCGCCCGCCAGCACCCCGATCGCAGAGAGCGCCAGATAGCCGGTCAGTGCGGCGTTGGCGATGGTCACCGGCGTGCCGAACAGTGCGCCGAATGCCACCACCGAATAATTGCTGATGCCGCCGCTGATCATGGCGAGCAGCACGAAGAAGAGAAGATTGAGTACGATCGGCGGCGACATCAAAAGCCGCCAGCCGGTAGCGCCGCCTCCTGCTTTTGCCTGTGCCGCCCGCGCAGTCGCGCCCGGGTTACCGTTATCCTCGCGCATCAGGAGCAGCAGCGCCGCAACCGCCAGCCCGAGCACGCCGGCGCCGATGAATGCGCCGCGCCAGCCCCACAGGCCATGCATCAGTAACAGGCTTGGCGGCGCCACCGCCGAGCCCAGCATGCCGGCGAAGGTGTGCACCGAGAATGCCTGGCCGATGCGTTCGCCCGGCACGTTGTGCGACAGCATGGCGTAGTCGGCCGGGTGATAGACGGTGTTGCCGAGGCCGGCGAGAGCGAACATGGCGACGAACACCCAGAACGAATGCACCAGCCCCGCGACCACGAAAGCGCCGCCGCCGACAATCAGGCCCGCGATCAGCAGAATGCGCGCGCCCAGCCGGTCGACCAGGAAGCCGGCCGGCGTTTGCAGCGTGGCGGAGATGATATTGAAGGCGGCGAAGGCGAAACCGATCTCGGTATAACTCACCCCGTATTCCGCCCGGACGAATGGCAACAGCGGCGCCAGCAGGATGATGTAGTAGTGCGACACGAAATGCGCCGCGCTCACCAGGCCGATAATGCGGAGGTGCGGCGCGCGCCCTGCGCGCAAAAGACCTGTGGCCTGGCTCATTCAGGGATTCCCGGCAAAGCGTGGCGGACTATGGCCCGGCGGCCGGCCGCCAGCCAGTCCTTTTGCGTCGTGCGGGCTATGCGGCGGCGGCAGGGCGGTCGCGCCTTTCACCCGGCCTTGCGTCTGGCCTCGTCGATCGCCTGCCAGATGCGCGGCGGCGTCATCGGCATTTCAAGGTGTCGAATGCCGTAGTCCGACAGCGCATCGACCACCGCGTTGGCGACCGCGGGCAGGGCGCCGGAAGTTCCGGCCTCGCCGCAGCCCTTGGCGCCGAGCGGGTTGCTCCTGGTCGGAACCGGATGGCTGGCGACATTGATCATCGGCGCGTCATGGGCGCGCGGCATGGCGTAATCCATGAACGAGCCGGTGACCAGTTGCCCGTCCTCGTCATAGACCGCCTGTTCCAGCAGCACCTGACCGAGGCCCTGCATCACGCCGCCCTGGATCTGTCCTTCCACCAGTAGCGGATTGATCACGGTGCCGAGGTCGTTGACGGCGGTATATTTCACGACTTGCGCCGCGCCAGTGTCGGGATCGACCTCGACTTCGGCGATGTGGCAGCCGTTCGGGAAGGCGGAGGGGATCGGGTTGTCGCCGACGTGGTCGACGTCGAGCGAACCTGGCGCGCCGTCCGGCAGTTTGAGGCCGCCATGCAGGCGCCCGGCCAGTTCCATCAGGCCGATGGAGCGGTCGGTGCCGGCAATGGTGAAGCGGCCGGCCTTGAACTCGATGTCGCTCGCGGAAGCTTCCAGCACGTGCGAGGCAATCTGCTTGCCGCGCTCGATCACCAGATTGGCGGACTCGGTAATCGCGGCGCCGGCGAACATCACAGAGCGCGAGCCGCCGCTGCCGTTTCCGTACACCATGCGGTCGCTATCGCCTTCCACCATGCGGATACTCTCGAACGGGACGCCGAGCTTCTCGCTCAGGATTTGCGCATAGGTGGTGGCGTGGCCCATGCCGAAGTCCATGGTGCCGGTGATGATGGTCACCGTGCCGTCGGGTTCGAAGTGTATGTTGCCCAGTTCCTTGCCGCCGCCCGCGGTCACTTCGAGATAGCAACCGATGCCGAGCCCGCGCAGCTTGCCGTTCTTCTTGCTCTCGCGCTTGCGCTTCCTGAAGCCGGCATGGTCGGCGGCGTCCAGCGCCTGCCTGAGCAGGCCGAGGAAGTCACCGGTATCGTAGGTCATGCCCGACGCGGCCTTGAACGGCAGGTCGCTCTTGCGGATCATGTTGCGCTTGCGCAGTTCGAGGCGGTCGATGCCCATCTCGGCGGCGGCGAGGTCGAGCGCGCGCTCGACATAGTAGTTGCCTTCCGGCCGCCCGGCGCCGCGATAGGCTGACACCAGCGTGGTGGTGGTGAATACGCACCTGGTCGCCACCTCCATCAGCGGCGTGCGGTAGATGGAAGCGAGGTTCTTGACCTGGTTGCCGGTCGGCAGCAGCGGCCCGAAGGCGCCGAGATAACCACCCATGTCGCCATAGCCGCTGAGCCGCAGCGCCAGGATGTGTGCCTTGTCATCGAAGGCGATCTCGATGGTCATGTCCTGCGCACGGCCATGATGATCGGAGACGAAGCTGCCGGACCGCTCATCGGTCCATTTCACCGGGCGACCGAGCGCGCGCGCTGCGTGCAGGATGCAAATGTATTCCGGATAGACTGCGGCCTTCATGCCGAACGAGCCGCCGACCTGCCCGGTCAAAACGCGCACCTTGTCTTCCGGTGCGCCGAGGATGCTGACCAGATTGGTCTTCATCGCGAACACGCCCTGGCTCGACGAATGCAGCGTCCATTTTTCCGTCGCCGCGTCGTATTCGCCGATTGCCGCGCGCGGCTCCATGGACGCGACGACCATGCGCTGGTTGGATGTCTCCAGTCGCGTGACGTGTGTGGCCCTCGCGAAAGCTTCCGCGACCTTCTCGGCGTCGCCGTAATGAAAATCGAGCGCGACGTTGTTGGGTACCTCGTCGTAGACCAGCGGCGCGCCGGGCTTTGCCGCGTCGGCGGGATGCAGCACCGGCGGCAGCGGCTCGATGTCGAGTATCACCGCCTCGGCCGCGTCTTTCGCCTGCGCCACGGTTTCCGCGACCACGCAGGCGACCGGATCGCCCACGAAGCGCACCTTGTCGGACGGCAACGCCGGGCGCGGCGTGTAACGGATCGGCGATCCGTCACGGTTCTTCAGCGGCAAGCCGCATTTGAGCGGGCCATAGTCCTTGAGATCGGCGGCGGTGATGACCGCGAGTACGCCAGGCATTCCCCCGGCAGCTGCCGTGTCGATACCCTTGATGATTCCGTGCGCGACGGTGCTGCGGACCATCACAGCGTACGCCTGGCCAGACAGATTGACGTCGTCGGAATAACAACCTTCGCCGCGCACCAGCTTCGGGTCTTCAGTGCGGCGGACCGGCTGACCGATGCCAAATCTGGTCAGCGACAATGCGGCTTCGGTTGTCCTGTCATCCATGCCCGGTCCGCTCCCGTAAGGATTGCGTGGAACCGCCCAGATAAAGCACACGGGCCGCTGACACAAGAACGGCGCGGAGGATGAAGGGTTGCACGGGGCGGGAGCGCTGTTACACTTTTGGTGATCAGAGAACATAGCCGCAACTGCGGTGCGCCCGTCGTGGCGTGAAGGGGCGGCAGGAAGGTTTGCAAAATGAGCGGCGAGGCCGGGGAAAACCCAGGCCTTGACCCCGCGGTCGAGCCGGCGCCGCCGCTGCGGTCCCGGATCGGTCGGCGGTCGCCTGGACGGCATTACGGTGCTCACGGTTCGGACGGGGGCGGCGCGACTTATGCTGCGCTCGATCTGGGAACCAATAATTGCCGGTTGCTTGTGGCGCGGCCGACCGGCGACAGCTTCCGGGTGGTCGATGCCTTTTCGCGGATCATCAGGCTGGGTGAGGGTGTATCGGGTACAGGACGCATCAGCGACGCCGCCATCGCGCGCGCGCTCGATGCACTTGCCGTCTGCCGCAACAAGATGCGGAACCGCGGCGTCACCCGCGCACGGCTGATCGCCACCGAAGCGTGCCGCGCCGCCGAGAACGGTGCCCAGTTCCGCGATCGCGTTGCCGAGAAACTCGGGCTTGAGCTCGAAGTGATCGACCGGGAGACCGAAGCGCAACTCGCCGCCGCCGGCTGCACCCCGTTGATTGATCCGCAGGCGGAAGGCGTCGTGCTGTTCGACATCGGCGGCGGATCGTCCGAACTGGTGCGCCTGAGCCGTCCGCAGAAAATGCGCGCCGGTCCGCCGCTGCCGACGATCAGCGGATGGGTCTCGCTGCCGCATGGCGTGGTGTCGCTCGCCGAGCGGCACGGCGGCTTTACGGTCACGCCTGAAATCTATGAGTGCATGGTGTCGGAAGTGTCGGAGATCATCGCGCCATTCGCGCGCGAGCACGGCGGCGAGGGCTTGCGCGGCATTCATATGCTTGGCACCTCCGGCACGGTAACGACGATTGCCGGCGTGCATCTCAACCTCAAACGTTACGACCGCAACCGCGTCGACGGCTGCTGGATGAGTGAGCAGGAAATCAGCAACGTCGTCGATCGTCTGATGGCCATGAGCTACCAGGACAGGGTGGCCAGCCCCTGCATCGGCGCCGAGCGTGCCGATCTGGTGCTGGCCGGCTGCGCCATTCTGGAAGCGATCCGGCGCGCCTTTCCCTGTCCGCGCCTGCGCGTCGCGGACCGCGGATTGCGCGAAGGCATCCTGGTTCAGATGATGCGCGATGACGGGGTGTGGGGCGGTCACCAGCCGGCGCCGCCGTGACAGAGAAGAAAAAGAAGAGCGGCGCGCGCGATCTGAAGGTGCGCGTCAAACATGCGCGCACCGAGTTGTCCAAACGCTGGCTCACGCGCCAGCTCAACGATCCTTACGTCGCCCGCGCGCGGCGCGAAGGCTATCGGTCGCGCGCCGCCTTCAAGCTTACGGAAATCGATGACAAGGCGCATATCCTCAGGAAGGGTGCCCGCGTGGTCGATCTCGGGGCCGCGCCCGGCGGATGGACCCAGGTTGCGGTCAAACGCGTGGCCGCCCCGCGGCAGGGCAAGGTCGTCGCCATCGACCTTTTGCCGATGGAGCCGGTGGCTGGCGCCGAATTCGCGCAGATCGATTTCCTCGACGCCGATGCCCCCGACAGGCTCAAGGCGATGCTCGGCGGTTCGGCCGACGTTGTTCTTTCCGACATGGCGGCCAATGCCACCGGCCATCGCAAGACCGATCACCTGAAGATCATGGCGCTGGTCGAACTCGCCGCCGATTTCGCCCGTGAGGTGCTGGCGCCGGGCGGCAGCTTCCTGGCCAAAGTATTGCAGGGCGGTACCGAGGCGGCGTTGCTCGCCGGCCTCAAGCGCGACTTCCAGAGCGTGAAGCACATCAAGCCGCCGGCCAGTCGCGCAGATTCTTCCGAGCTCTATCTGCTGGCGACCGGTTTTCGAAAAGGCGGCGCATGAACCCGAAATAGCCTGTCACCGAATTGATCGGGGAGGGAGCCGGTTTCCGGATCAGATCATGCGTAAAGAGGACTACCGGAACAGGTCGTCGAAGGTGGGCGGCCGGCGCCGGGTCTGCGCCGCGCGGTACCGTCGCGCCTGTTCGGCGCGGTAACGCCGGATTTCGGCGGCGCGATGCTGGCGCGCCCGTTCGGCCTGCCGCAGGCGATAGCGTTGCTGCGCGGCGCTCCGGTCATGGCGACGCTGCTGTGACGCGGCCTGTAGTCCTGGCACCGGCAGCGGTTCCGCGCTTGTCGGCGTTGCTGCCGGTTCTGCATGGGGCTCCGGCGTCTGGCTTGCTTCGCGCACCTGGGGTGCGCGGGGCCGCGCCCGAGGCAACGGCGTGGCGACGTTGTCGCCGCTGATCTCGGGCGCGGTCCGCGACGGGTGGTTTTCGGGAATGGCGGCGACAGCCATCGGCTGGTCGCGGTTCGCGCCCCGTCCGATCGGGGCCGTCGCCGTAGCCGTCTGTTCATTGGCTTCCAGGGCATTTTGGGCGCGCGCTTCCTGCTCCGCCTTGGCTGGCGCCGCTTTTTGCGTTTTCCGTTGCATCTTGCGTTGCGCCAGCGTCGCACGCTTGAGCGCCCCGAACGCATCCCTGAAGCGCCGGCCGTATTTCAGCACGGCCTTGTAGTCGTCGATCGCCTTGTCGAAGTCGCCGTTTTGTTCCAGCAAGTTGCCGCGCTGATAGCGGACCTTGAGGTCCCGCGGTGCCACCTGCACGAGATTGTCGAAATCGGCGATGGCGCCGGCAATGTCCCTGGCAGCGACGCGCGCGTCGGCGCGTGCGCGCAAGGCGACGACGTCCTTCGGGGCGCGCTTGAGCACGGCGGAGTAGTCGGCGATGGCGCCGTTGAGATCGCCGGTCTCGCGTTCAATGTCAGCACGCATGCGCAGGGCGTCGAGATTTTCGGGCTCGCGTTGCAGGCCGGCGTCGAGATTTCGCAGGGCGTTGTCGATGTCCCCCTTGGCCTTGTAGAGCGCCGCGCGCTGGAAGAAATCCGCAGGCTCCGCGCCGAGGCGGATCGCTTCCGTCAGGTCGGCCATTGCTGCGGCGGGATCCCCTTTGGTTATATGGATGGACGCGCGCGCACGGAAGAGAACGGCATTCCTGGCGCCCAGTTCGGCGGCGCGGTCGAAATCGGCGAGCGCACGGTCGGTTTCGCGCTTGGCGAAATAGACTTCCCCGCGTGCGGCATAAGCGAGCGCATTCTTGCCGTCGACCTTGATGGCACGGTCAAGATCGGGCAACGCCCGGGCATAATCTTTCTTCCGCACCAGCGCCACGCCTCTCATCAGGAAAGCCGCACTGTCGTTGGGATCGAATTTGAGCATGGCGTCGGCATCGTGGATGGCGCCGGCGATGTCGCCTGTCCTGAGCCGAAGCTCGCCGCGCGTCTTCAGGAATCCGGGCCGCCAGGAGAATCTGAGCGCGCGGCTGATGTCGGTCATGGCGCGCTTGTCGTCGCCCAAGGCCATGTAAGCCTCGGCGCGAAGCGCATACGTGCTGGCGCGCTTCTGGTCGACAAGAACCGCGCGGTTGTAGAGCGCGATCGCCTTGTCGGGATCGTTCTTCTTGCGCCAGACGCTGGCCTGGGCGGTCAGCGCGTCGATGAGCTTGATGTTGACAGGTTTGCTGGCGTTCTCTGACGTGTCATCAGCCGCGTGCCTTGAAGCATGCGCGGGCGCGCGCCTGGGGAAGTCGCGATAGGCGAGCTGAGCCGCGTGCTCATAGTCGGCGAGCGCCTTGTCAAACTGGCCGTCGGCCTCGAGCGCCTGGGCACGCAGCATGTAATTGGCGACGCCGGGATCCAGTTTTACTGCGCGGTCGAAATCGGCGATGGCTTCGGCACGGTGCTGCTGATGCAGGTAGAGCGTACCGCGGCTGCTGTAGGCGGGTGCGCGCGCGCCGAGTTCAATCGCCTTCTGATAATCTTCCAGCGCCCCGTCGATGACACCGAGGTCGCGGCGCACCGTCGCGCGGTTGACGTAGGCCGAGGCCGCATTGGGATCCAGTTTGATCGCGGTGTTGTAGTCGCTGAGCGCCTCACCGTAGTTGCCGCGCGCGTACCAGGCGTTGCCGCGGTTCTGGTAGGCCGGCACGAAATCCGGCGCCAGCGCGATAGCCCGGTTGAGGTCGCCGATGGCATGTGGAGCATCGCCGCGGTCGAGATAGGCGAGGCCGCGAAGCGCATAGGCAACGCCAAGTTCCTGATCCTTGAGCCGCCTGGAGTTGATCATACTGGTGCAGGCGGCAATGCGGGCATCGGCCCGGTCCCGGCTCTGGTTCGAGCAGGTGAGGGCGTCGCGCCGTGTCAGCATGGCCTGCGCGCTGACCGCCATCCCGCCGGAAATGACAACCAGGGCGAGTAGAGCGCCTTTTCGCAGCCATCCGGGGCCGGTCGCACGCATTACTGAGCCTTACGCATTAACCATGTTGCCCGTCGAAATTACGCGTCAGTCCAAACACTTGTCCATGGAGCAGGCGTACTTCGGTTAACCTATGCTGCAACATGGTTAACGAACATGGTTAATTTGGAACTAAGATGACAGCTGGATCGAGCGGGCGGTAAAATGATCCCGTTAAACGTCAGGTTTGTGACGACCCGCTATTTCAGCCCCCGCGTCGGCTGGCAGCCGCGCGAAAATTACGAGGGAGAGCGTCGAAACTGTCGCGACCGCGATGAATGCCGGTGCGAAGTCAGACGCCACCAGTGCGCCGCCGCCGCGCAGGAGCACGACCAGCTGCACCGTCAGCGCTCCGAAAGCGACCCCGGCCGACAGCGCCAGTTGCTGGGCGGCGGCGGTCAGGGATGTCGCCCGGCTGACTCGCGTCTGCTCGACGCCGGCAAAGGCAATCGCGTTGATGCAGGTGAACTGCAACGAGCGGAAGAACCCGCCGATCAACAGCACCGTCACCATGACCGCCGCCGGTGTCGCCTCGGTGAAGGCGGCGCAGGCAGCGAGGAAGCCGCCGCTCACCAGGCAATTGACGACCAGGATGGTGCGGAAACCGAAGCGGCGCAGGATGGTCGCGGCCACTGCCTTCATGACGATGGCACCGGCCGCGCCGGTGAAGGTGATGAGCCCGGAGTTGAACGGCGTCATGCCGAAGCCGAGCTGCAGCATCAGCGGCAACAGGAACGGCAATGCGCCGACGCCGAGCCGGAACAGGAAGCCGCCGGTGAGGCTGGCGCGGAAGGTCGGCAGCCTGAGCAGCGTCAAATCGATTACCGGTGAAGGCTTGCGGCGCGCGTGCAGCACGTAGGCTGTGATGAAGACCGCTCCGCCGGCGACAAGTGCAGCCGCGATGGGCCAGGGCAGGAAGCCGATACCCAGCACCGACACGCTGCCGACCACGCCGGCAATGCCGGCGCTGAGCAGCAGCATACCCGCGAAATCGAAAGGCTCCAGTTGTTCGGCCCGAAAGTCCTCGATGTAGCGGGTGGCGAGTGCGATCCCGAGCAGGCCGATTGGCAGGTTGATGAGGAAGATCCAGTGCCAGGTGAAATAGGTGGTGATGAAGCCGCCGACCGGCGGTCCCAGCATGGGGCCGACCAGCGCCGGCATCGACACCCAGGCCATGGCGTTGACCAGATCGCGCCTGGGCACGCTGCGGATCAGGACGATGCGGCCGACCGGGCTCATCATGGCGGCGCCAATTCCCTGGACGGTGCGGGCGACGACGAAGTCGGTGAGCGAGCCCGACACCGCGCAGCCGATCGATCCGACCATGAACACCACGATGGCCGCGCGGAACACAGTGCGGGCGCCGAAGCGGTCGGCAATCCAGCCGCTCGCCGGGATGAAGATCGCCAGCGACAGCAGATAGGACGTGATAGCGAGCTTGAGCGCCAGCGGGTTGGCGCCGATGTCGTCGGCGATCGCCGGCAGGGCGGTGCTGATCACCGTCGAGTCCATGTGTTCCATGAACAGGGCGACCGCGACGATCAGCGGGACGATGCGTTCGCGCGGCGTCACCGCGCGGCCCCGCGACCCGGCATTCGGTCCCCGGAAGAGAGAATGCGCATTGGATGAATTACCCGGCAGGGCGGATGTCGTCCGCCGTCCTTGAACCGCAAACGGGTGGCGGAATAAAGCCCGCAACGGGGCCTTGTCCCCTCATAACAGCCATCCCCGGCTGATCCGCCGATTGGCCTAGGAATCGCTGGTTCATCGTGCTACTGACCCACGCCAACCCAAAAGCGGGCCGCGACTTCGGGCGGGGGGTGCCCTCCGCGACAGGCATTCTTATTATCCAGCCCCCCGGATTTCGGCCTCGAACCTCCTTTTGGGGGACATTGGGAGTTGGCATGGCTGATAAGAACAACGCTTCCCCGCGCGAAGCCCTCACCTTCGACGACGTCCTGATCAGGCCCGGCCTGTCGGAAGTGTTGCCCGGCGACGTCGATATCCGTTCCTTCATTACCCGTTCGATTCCGGTGAACGTGCCGATCATCGCCTCCGCCATGGATACGGTGACGGAAGCGGCCATGGCCATCGCCATGGCACAAGCCGGCGGCATCGGCGTCATCCACCGCAACCTCGATCCGGCCGACCAGGCCGCGCAGGTGCGGCAGGTGAAGAAATTCGAATCCGGCATGGTCGTGAACCCGCTCACCATCGAACCGACCGCGACGCTGCAGCAGGCGCTTGCGCTGATGAAGGAGAACCGCATTTCGGGCATCCCGGTGGTCGAAAACGCCAGCACCAGCGCGCCAGGCAAGCTGGTCGGGGTTTTGACCAACCGCGATGTGCGCTTCGCCACCAACCCGAACCAGCGCGTGGCCGAACTGATGACCAAGGACAACCTCATCACCGTGTGCGAGGGCGTCAGCCAGCAAGAGGCCAAGAAGCTCCTGCATCAGCACCGCATCGAGAAACTGCTGGTCGTCGACGATCAGTATCGCTGCGTCGGCTTGATCACCGTAAAGGACATCGAGAAGGCGGTAGCCAACCCGAACGCCTGCAAGGATGAGCAGGGTCGCCTGCGCGTCGCCGCCGCGACCACGGTGGGCGACAAGGGTTTCGCGCGCACCGAGGCGCTGGTCGGCGCCGAAGTCGATCTCGTCGTGGTCGACACCGCGCACGGTCATTCGCGTCTCGTGCTCGAAGCGGTAACCCGCATCAAGAAGCTGTCGAACGCGGTGCAGGTGGTGGCCGGCAACGTCGCGACCAGCGAAGGCGCCAAGGCGCTGATCAACTCCGGCGCCAACTCCATCAAGGTCGGCATCGGTCCCGGCTCGATCTGCACCACCCGTATCGTCGCCGGCGTCGGCGTGCCTCAGCTCACCGCGGTGATGGATTGCGTCGAGGCCGCGAAGGCGACCGGCACGCCCGTGATCGCCGACGGCGGCATCAAGTTCTCCGGCGATCTCGCCAAGGCGCTCGCCGCCGGCGCCGACTGCGCCATGATCGGCTCGTTGCTCGCCGGTACCGATGAAACCCCGGGCGAAGTGTTCCTGTATCAGGGCCGTTCCTACAAGAGCTATCGCGGCATGGGCTCGGTGGGCGCCATGGCGCGCGGCTCGGCCGACCGCTACTTCCAGCAGGATATCAAGGACGCGCTGAAGCTGGTGCCGGAGGGTGTGGAAGGCCAGGTCGGCTACAAGGGCCCGGTCGCCAACGTGCTGCACCAGCTTGCCGGCGGCCTGCGCGCCGCCATGGGCTATGCCGGCGCCGCGACGCTGGCCGATTTCCATGACAAGGCGCAGTTCGTGCGCATCTCCGGGGCAGGCTTGCGCGAAAGCCATGTGCACGATGTGACCATCACGCGCGAAAGTCCGAACTATCCGGGCGGCCGCTAGCGCACTCCTTATACCTCCCCCGGCAGCGGGAGGGTGGCGCCGCCGGGTGGAGGATGGTGTCGCGACTACAAGTCCTCTGCCTTGCGTTCTTGAAGAGTCATCATGTCGATCCGCGCCATCCTCCTGCCGCTCTTTGTCGAAGTCGCGCTCACGCTCGGCTTGCTGCTGTGGCTCGCGGTGCTGCGGCGTAATGATTTGGCCGGCGGCGAGGTCAAACCGTCGCAGATCGCGCTGCGCGAGCGGCACTGGCCCAAGCGCACACTGCAGGTCGGCAATTCCTTCAGCAACCAGTTTGAAGTGCCGCTGCTGTTCTATCTGCTCACCGTGCTTGCGATCGTCACGCGCCACGCGGATCTGCTGTTCGTCGTGCTGGCCTGGATTTTCGTGTTGACGCGGCTCGCGCACGCCTACGTCCACACCACCAGCAACCGCGTCAGGCTGCGCGGCGCCATCTATGGCGTCGGCGTCTTTGTCCTGATTGTGATGTGGACGATGTTCATCGTCCGCATTCTTCTTGGCTGGCCATGACGCCGGCGGCGCGGCTGGCGGCCGCCATCGAGGTCTTCACTGCCATCGAGAGCGAGCGCCGGCCGGCGGCCGACGCGCTTAAAGTCTGGGGCTTGACGTCACCGGTTCGCCGGCTCCGGTGATCGTGCGGCGATTGCCGGCCTCGTCTACGACGCGTTGCGCCGGCGCGCCTCCAGCGCCTGGCTCATGGGCGCCGACACGCCACGCGCAGTTCTCATTGGCGTGTTGAAGCGCGAGCGCGGCCTCGACACCGAGGCGATCGCGCGGCTCGCCAGCGGCGAGCGCTATGCGCCGGCTGCCTTGACCGACGAGGAACGCGCACGGCTTGACGCCGCCGATCTTTCCGGGGCGCCGTCCCATGTTGCCGGGGATTATCCGGATTGGCTCGATGCCCATTTCGACCGCGCCTTCGGTGATGAGCGGGCCGAGGAGGGCGCGGCGCTCGCCTCGCGCGCGCCGCTCGATCTGCGTGTGAATACATTGAAGGGCGAGCGTAACGCTGCCGCCAGAATGCTCTCGGATCTCAATCCCGGGCCGACCCGCTGGTCGCCCTGGGGCCTCCGCATTCGTCTCGCCGCCGACGCCAGGAGCCCGGCGGTTCATGCGGAGCCGGCCTTTATAAAGGGCATCGTCGAGGTGCAGGACGAAGGCTCGCAGCTCTCCGCCCTGTTCAGCGGCGCCAGGCCCGGCGAGCAGGTGCTCGATCTCTGCGCGGGCGCCGGCGGCAAGACCCTCGCGCTCGCCGCCATGATGGAGAACAAGGGCCAGCTCTACGCCACCGACGACGACAAGCGCCGGCTCGCCCCTATCCACGACCGGCTCAGGCGCTCGGGCGCGCGCAACGTGCAGGTCCGCACGCCCAAGTCTGTCGGCACAGAACTCGATGATCTCGCCGGCCGCCTCGACCTCGTCCTGATCGACGCCCCTTGCACCGGCACCGGCGCGTGGCGGCGCAACCCCGACGCCAAATGGCGGATGCGCCCCGGCGCCCTCGAGCAGCGCACCAGGGAACAGGGCGATATCCTCGAGCGCGCGCTGCCACTGCTCAAGCCCGGCGGCCGCATCGCCTACATTACGTGCTCGGTGCTCGACGCCGAAAACGGCGATCAGGTGCACTCCTTCGTCCGCCGCCATCCCGAATTTTCGGTGCGCCCGCCGGCCGAGGTCGCCGCCGCGTTGGGCGAGCCTGCCCTTCTGTTCGCCAGGGCGGCGCGTTTTTCAGGGGAAGGACTGCTGATGACGCCGCACCTGACCGGTACCGACGGCTTCTTCGTATCGGTGCTCGGGCGCAACGCTTGACCATGGAAATCGCGCGTTAACACGATTTCCCCGATTGCGCCCAAATCCCGGCCAAAATTCTCCGCGATGATTTCGTGACTGACCGGGGCGCGGCGCCTTTGGGCCGCGCCTCGTTCCTTTGAAGGGCTCCAGAAATGTTGGTGGCACGGCGCGATCCCATCCCCGTTCATGGGACGCAGGAGGCACCGCCGTCCGCGGCTCCTGGCGGCGGCCATCCCGCGCCGAAGCCGACAGGGTTCGCCCGCTTCATTGCGGGGGTGCAAATCCTCGCCACCATGCTGGCGATCCCGGTCGGCCTCGCTAGCGGCTATTCGATCTACCGCGCCAACTTCTCGCCGGAAGCGACGTGCGGCAGCCTGCGCGCCAATATCGTCTCTCTGTTGGACAAGAAGGCCGACGCCTCCACCTTGCGTCTTTTGGTGCGCCGGGACGTGGCGACGTTCGAACGCTCCTGTGCCTCAGTCGATCCCGACGCGGTGGCGGCCTTCAAGACGCTGCTCATCGAGCCGGTCCCGGTCGCCGCGGCCGCCCCCAAAGCGACGAAGTCCGAGTCCCCGGAGCGCGGCGTGTCGGCATCGCAGCCCGACTCTGGCAAGCGTCTTGCGGCCAGAACGACCGTGGACAAGGGAACCGCGGTCAGGGCCAGGCCGGTCAGGACAACCGTCGCCAGGACCATCCACGCCGATTCCGATGCCGATTGGCTGTTGGAAGTTCGCCGCGCATTGGTGAAGCAAGCGCCGGCGCCAGTCGAGGCAGCGGTGCCGCCTGCGGTTCGGCCGATGGCGCAACCGCTGCCGATTCACACGCAAATCGCGCCGCCTTTGCCGCCGACAACGTCAGTTGGCGTCGCACCGGCGTCGCGCGCGGATGACGATCATCCGGTACCGCCGGCACCGATCCCCAATGTCGGGCCCCAATAGAAACCGTTGCTAGGGTTCACCGGCCGTCGGGTCCCAGCGCGACACGGTGTCGAGGTCAGCTTCGACTTGCCAGCGGCCGGGCTTGCCGGGCGCTTCCGCCGCTTTCTCCAGCCGCGCGAGGAACTCACGCCGCGGCATGTCGCGGAAACCGACGGTGTGCCAGAGCGGGCCCATCAGCTTGCCGTCGTTGAAGCGGTAGCCCCAGCGCGCCAGGTGCCAGTTGAGCACCGCCATGCCGATTTTCGATGAGTTGGATTCACGGAAGAACTGCGACTCCGAGGTGAATGCCGCGCCGACGCCGAGCCCGTAGCCGCCGGCGACCAGTTCGCCGGCCCTGTTCCAGACTTCGAACGAGTGCGCATGGCCCGCGTCGAAGGCCTCCGCATAGACCTGCATGATCTGCGGCGTGATCCAGGTGAGGTGCCAGCGTCCCTGGCGGCGTCCGGCGCAGGCCGTGATCACCTGCTCGAAGTCGCGGTCGAAGGTGACCGTGTAACGGCCCTGGCGCATGAGCTTGCGCTGGTTTTTGGAGGTGTGGACATTGTCGAACAGCAGCACCGAACGCTCCGGCGGCGACCACCATTTCAGCGGCGGCACGTGCGCGAGCGGATAGAGCCCGCGTCGGTAGGCCGCAAGCAGCGTCGGCAACGACAGATCGTGCACAATGCCGGCAAGGCCGGGCGGCTGATCGAACGCGCGTTCGGGATCGGGCAGGGCGTAATCGGGGCTCAAGGCCTCGTCGAAGCAGAGCTTCATCAGCCCCGGCACGCCGCGAATGCGGTTCGGCATCAACGCCCAGGCGAACCCCAGCGCCCAGCGCTCGGCGACTTCCGGCAGGCTTTCACGAAACAGCGCGGCACGACGCCTCGCCAGCCCGGAGGCCGGGGCCGGCATATGCAGGCGCTCGGTTTCGAAAGCCATGGTTCGATTATTGGCGCGCGATTGAGACGGGTTCGAGGCGCAGGTTTCCTGCCACGAGTCCACCTAATGGACGGTTATCTGCCGTGCTTTCAACTCACGGCGAGCCAAAAATCGTCTCATTTCGGAACATCGCTCGCTGTTACCCGTTGCCGTCCGACCTTCGAACAAGAGGAGGACGGAACTCGTTATGAAAAAACAAACCATCATCATAGGAACTGTTTTGGCCGTGTCGGTCGTGGCACCCGTGACCGCGTTCGCGCGGCCGGGCTACGCTACTGCCGACGTGCATCTGCGCGCGGGTCCCAGCACGAACCTGCCGATCGTCACCACCATCGACGGCGGCGACCGGGTTAATATCCACGGCTGCCTCAACAGCTACAACTGGTGCGACGTGACCTGGCGTGGCGAGCGGGGCTGGGTCTATTCCAGCTATCTGCGCCTCGCCTATCGCGACCGCCGTGTGAGGGTGCCGCGCTTTGCTGCACGTATCGATCTGCCGGTCGTCAGCTTTTCCTTCGGCGACTACTGGGATCGGCATTACCGCCACCGCAACTGGCATCACCGGCGCGGCTATTGGCGGGATCGTTTTGCGCGCCACCATCCCGGCTGGCGCCATAACCGTAGCGGCCGCGACCGGGATCATGACCGGGACGCCCGGCGCGGGGGTCGTGACCGGGACCATGATCGCGACGCCCGCCGCAGGGATCGTGACCGGGACCACGAGCGTGATGCCCGCCGCGGCGGTCGCGATCGCACCGTCGGCCGTGGCGACCGCGATAACCGCCACCAGCGGGATGCGCGCCGCCACGATCGCTCGGACGAAGGGTTGCAGATCAGGCTCGGCCCTTCAGGTATCAACATCCGCTAAGCGGTAATCAGCCGGAAGCGCGTATCCGTCGTCCGCCTTGTCCGCCCCTGGACAAGGCGGGCGGCGGGCTTGACCGCGTGCGTTTTGCGCCGCAAATAGGCCATTCCTGGCGGGCGCTCGGTCAATTCAGTCGTTCGCGACGGGGCCATCGGGTCACCAACAGCGCGGCCATGCACGACAAAATCCTCATCGTCGATTTCGGCTCCCAGGTCACCCAGCTCATCGCCCGCCGGGTGCGTGAGGAGAAGGTCTATTCCGAGATCGTCCCGTTCCAGAAGGCGGAGCAGGCCTTCACGGAGATGAAGCCGAAAGCGGTCATCCTTTCGGGCGGACCGGCTTCGGTGCTCGACAGGGATGCGCCGCTTGCGCCGAAGGCGATTTACGAGGCCGGGGTCCCGGTGCTCGGCATCTGCTACGGCGAACAGGCGATGGCCCAGCAACTCGGCGGCAAGGTTGAGGGCGGCCATCACCGCGAGTTTGGCCGCGCCGAGTTCGAGGTCACCGCCGACAGCCCGCTGTTCGACGGCGTGTGGGA
>CAVZCM010000008.1:0-327591 GCA_963773715.1 uncultured Pseudomonadota bacterium
GATAGTCTATGCCGGATATAAGGTTAGACATTGCCCAATGACCCTAATGACGACCTCGGGACGCACAGTGCCCCGTGCCCCCTGGGGTTTTGGAGCGGAGCTCAGTACATGGGACGGGAACACCGATTCCGGATTACAGGTCGAAGGTCTTGAGGCGTTATTGGAAAGGTTGCGCATATTTAAATTGATGCGTGAATACTCGCTCTCCAAGGAACAGCAAGACCTTTGGGCGGCCGCTCGACGAAGCGGAATAGAAAAAGAGCGTTTGGTTGAATGTATCCTTAAATTTCGGAACGACTCTGCCCTTATGCTTAGGTTGGAAAAAGATTTGGACAGTTTGGCAAGCTGGCGAGAACGTTATCCTAAAATGGAAATACAACGCGCCTGTCAAGAACTCGAAAACTATCTTTCCCTTTCATCGGAACGCTTTTGATATACTTGTAGTACATAGTTTTCTTTGCGTTCTATCACAATTTCCATGAAAAGCCCTGTCCTTTTTGCAAAGTCCGCGAAACGCTTATGCACTTCATCACCGCTCAGTGGATAATCGGGCACAAAGCGTGTCCAATGGACCAGCAAAAGTCTGCCATTGGGTAAAAGCGCGTCCGAAATATTGAGGAACAGTTGTTCAAGATGTTCCCTAGTTAGATAGTATCCGATTTCACAGCAGGTCACGAGATTGAATTTACCTTGGGGAAACTCCTTTACAATATCAATAGTTTTAAAGGTAATGTTCGCTTTTCCCGAACAGTTTTTTTTCGCCTCATTAATGGCAACCTCGCTGATATCAACAGCGGTCAACTGGTTACAGATTTCGGATAGCAATTCGGTCTGTACGCCCACCGAGCATCCAAGCTCAAGTCCGGAATCGAAGTTGCGGCGACCCAATACCTTTATAGATCTTTTGTATTTACGGAACTCGTATTCGCTATTCTTAAAATTCCAGGGATCAAACTTGTCGGGAATACAGTTTTTCGAAATATATAGTGTCCAACGTCTGTACCGCTTGTTTTGTAACAAAAAAGTATTCGGTATCGGTTTTGAAAGGTTCCAAAAGTTCATCGGTCAGTTCGAACCCGTTGGGATCATCGAAAATTATTTTACCAAGTTGGGACCTATGCCTTTGTACCGCATGCCATTTTTTATGAAAAACAGGCTTAATTTGTAATCTATAGGGGATGGCTTCGCCTTCTAACGGCCAATCGTTCTCAGTTCCGTTCTTCCAAAGCCAGATGGGATATTCGAACTTTGTCACATTAGCTTAGAAGTTTTTCGATGGCCAGTTCGCCTATGGTGTTCACCACGCGATGATCTGGGTGTGGGTCTCGACGCCATGGAAGCGCGATTGACGAGAAATTACCAGCCCCGAAAACTTCCATAACCTCTCGGACCAGTGCATCGACCTCCTTTTCCTGAAGTTCACCCAGTTTGGAATCGGGGGCCCTTAAGAATCGCAATGCTGCAATAGGTACTCCCAATTCCGAACACGCCCTTATCGCTTCGGCTTCCCTTATTTTAGAAAGCGTTGTCGAAGGATACGTGACTGATGTATGCGATGCCGAACCGCTGGTTACAAAAATAATGGACACTGAACTACCTGCCTCCTTTAATAAGGCAATCAGACCACCACAACCTAAACTTTCATCATCGGGATGGGGAGCCAAAACAAGTAGATTTCCTAAATCCGCCGACAGACGCTCACCGTTCAATAAAGGGGCGTTCAAAATCTGGTTTTTATTTATCATCGATCTCGACTTAAGAATAATTTGTAATGAATGAAGTGCCAATTGCGCTGATGGTCCTATCGGGCCCGGGCTGTTTGAGATAGACACTAAGATCCCTGTGAATTCGCTCCAAGGGATGGGGTTCCGTCATTCCCTGAAGACCGACGGCCATTTCGCAGATTTTTAGGACTTCCTCGCAAATATCCCTTGTGAGGGTCCGGAACATATTGGCAAGGTGCATAGTCCCGGAGGGATCCACATAACGGCTATCCATAGCTTCCCCGGCCCTCTTTAACCAGACAAGGCCCGTTTCACGCAGCACTGCCAATCTTCCCAACCTCGCCACCTGTTCCGGCGCACCGGTTCTATTCAAATTTTTGAGATGGGTCGCGGTAGCTCTAATCGCCGCCTCGGCACCCCCTAACTGTACGGCGGCAAATCTCACCGCACCACTGGTGAAATCGGGTTCGCTAACGTAATCGTAAGCGCCGCCCAATAATTGATTCTCATGAAAAACTTTGCCGGTGAAATCAAAACGACAACTCACTGACGATTTCATTCCCAAAGGCTTCCAATAGGTCATATCTTCCATAAGTTCGTACTGGGTCAGGTCTGGATCATATCGTACGGGTGCCCTGGGGTCCTGCTGCGGTAACAATTGGCCTATGTATGTTGGAAGCGCGGAACAAAATACCTTGGCTCCCTTCAAGATACCCCCATCTCCGGAGATTAATTTCAATGGTTCCGATGGAAACTCAGAGTTCCAGATTCCAAAAAGTTTTTCCGGACATGGCCTGTTGAAAATAGTCCATCTTTTGATTTTTATCGCCGTATCTGTCGATGAGCAAAAGCGCGGTTAGGTGCCCCTCGTAAATTCTCCCAAGGGAAAGATCATAGGCTCCAATATCCTTAAGGGCGTTGAGAATTACGAAATTACCGTGGTCATGGCCAAGGCCTTTTCCTCCGTATTCCGTTGGTACATTTAAACTCATCAGTCCAATAGATTGCAATAGCTCTATGCCCAAATAAGGAAAATCATCGTTATTCTCGATATATTTTTTAGGAATGAATGACATCCTTTCCTTCACGATATGAACCGGTATTTCAAACATTTTATTAAAATTTAATGGGATACAGACGCTTAAGATTGGAAGTTTTAAATAGTATAGTAAAAGATAATGTAAGGTTGCAAAATTAGATTCAATCAAGGAATTGATTTGTCTTGATACCAACGGATTGTAATACAAATGAAATCTTTGGTGTAGATTAACGAAAGATGTCTTTAAGGTTTAAGAACCTTTCGATTCAGGAATTACAGGAATTAATTGAAGAAGGTCTGAGGGTAGCCAAACTCTCATTCTAGCCATCCATCTTTGAGCTAAACGAAATAGTGACTGTCTTCGACCTAGGCATTTCAAGATTGAAATAGTAGGTATACTCCAAACCCAATGGTAGATTCCCTATACATCGGTTAAAATCATCAAAATATCTTCGCTACTGTAGGGAAGGTATAAGCGTTTTTCAAATTTCAATCCTTTGGTATTTGGCGACAGCTGCTATTGGTAGATATGCCAAAAAAATAGAACTTTCTATCGGTCAGCAAAAGTAGGGAGGGATAATAGAAATTTTATTCAAAGTCTGTTTAACAAATAATATCAAATAGGGATAAAAAGTTCGAGCAGTTGAGTTGCATACAAAAAAGATATCTCTCTACTTTTCAAAATTCGAATTCTAATGGTGTTGTAAGCGTTACTTCATTGTGATAACGGACCAAAATCGAAACGGCTATCACTTTCAACAAACCTTCAACATCACAGCGCAGTTATGCAAAATGCTTTAAAACAATATGAAATGAAATCAAAATTATTTGGAATCGCAGCTGCCTTGGTAAAAAGTAGAAAATATACGTTAGCTCTGGTAGGAGCGCCGATTGAGTATACCTTGGATACAAATATATACAAGAGCGAAAATTAAAAAGGATAAAGGGGATATAACGGTTAAAATTACAATATCCCACTTTAGAAAAGCGCTTTCCGTGTAATTAACTAGGTCTATTTTTATAAGCAATAGAAATCCCAGCCCTATGTTTCAGGTAACTTTGCACGGAAGTAGTATAACCTTTTATAGGACCCGCATCCGAGCGAGCTAATTCTACCATTGAAAATAGTTTACGGTGACTTAAGAATCAGTCTTCATAAAAGTACGTAGAAATCAATTCCCCCATAAGGCACAAAATGAAAAAGACTATGCAAAGTAAAATCACGACTGAAAATCGGGTTAGGAAGACAAAATCAGGTAATAGGCCCCTGCCCAATACAAATATCAATGGTCAGATAGACAATTTGATGTACAGATAAAAGGCATAATCCTAATTTGACGAAGATGTTTTGCCTTCCCTTCATACCGCCAAGAGAGTGTGGTATCGCCACCTATTCAAAGGATTTGGAAAAAGCCATTATGGATACCTTAGCAATCTACATTCGTTATCCCTTGGAATCGGGAACTTCGAACCGTTCGTTACCAAAAATATCGAGCCTCCCTTGAATACCGATTCCGCCCTCGATTTTCTGAAAGCGGCCTAATGCCATCAATGCAAACCCGAAGGTAGGTTTGGTTCTGGTTCAACATGAATTCGGTCTTTTTAGAGGGAAACGAACATTCATTCTACGAATTTTTGATTATCTGGACAAACCTGTGGTAGTTACTTTTCATACGGTACTACCAAATCCGACGCCCGTAATGAAAAACAAGGTATTTACGATTGCCTTTCGATCCGCAGGAATTATTGTCATGACGCGCACCTCAGCCGATATTTTGGAAAATCAATATGGCATTTCTCCCGATAAGATAAGTGTCATCGCCCATGGTACGCATTTAATTGAATATGAGGACAAACATATCCTTAAAACAAAGTATGATTTAGAGGGCAAAACGGTACTATCCACTTTTGGGTTGTCGGGGCCGAAGGCGAAAACTCTAGAGACTTCATTGTCGGCCTTGCCCGGAATAATCGAACGATACCCAGAAGTTATTTTTCTAATCATCGGAAGGACCCACCCCACGATAGTAAAAGAAAATGGGGAGGTATATCGTGAATTCCTAAAGCAAAAAATCGATGAATTGGGCCTAGGTGATCACGTACGATTTGTGGATACGAGTTCGTGCCTACGGATAGTTTGCTCGAATATTTACAACTGACCGATATCTATCTCTTTACTTCAAATGATCCAAATCAGGCGGTCAGTGGAACTTTTGCCTATGCCCTGAGCTGTGGTTCTCCTATAGTTTCAACACCCATACCCCATGCCTTGGAAGTTCTGCAGAACCACGCAGGAGTTTTATTCGATTTTGAGGATTCCCTTCAACTGCAACAATTGGTATTGGAACTGTTGGACGATAAAAAATCAGGTTCAAAATGAGTCTTAACGGCATGCACACTTCTTCGGGCTCGGCTTGGGAAACTGCAGCGATCGCGCATGTCAAGGTTTTTCAGCAGGCGTTGGATGTGCCGATAAACTTAAGCTACAAAAGAGGCCTATCGATTTGAAGCATCTTAAAAAAATGACCGATGAAGTGGGTATTGTTCAATTCTCGCAACTCAATAGTCCCGATATCGAAAGCGGCTATACCTTAGATGACAACGCCAGGGCCTTAATCGTTATTGCCAGCATTTCGCTCTAACGGGTAAAAGTTCAGACCTCAAGTATATAACGACCTATTTGAATTTTGTTGAACGTTGTTTTCGTAGTGATGGCACTTTTTTAAATTACGTGGATAAGGAGCGCCAGTTTACCGATCAAAATAACACGGTAAATCTTGATGATGCTTGCGGCAGGGCCATTTGGTCTTTGGGATATCTGCTTTCAATTTCACAGGCTTTTGCCAGAGAATTATCAGCATGTTACCGGAAAGGCGCGATTTCTATTTGAAAATGCTTTGAAGCCTTTGAAAATGTGAGTCTCCCCGTGCCATTGCGTTTACCATTAAAGGACTCTATTTTTACAATAAGTATGAGGATCGGGAATGTAAGAATTCGAATGTAGAAGACCTGGCGGATCGATTGATACGTTTTTATGATAGCGAATCGAACAAAGATTGGCATTGGTTCGAGGGGTATCTCGCCCTTTATGGCAACAGTGTACTGCCGCAGGCAATGCTCATGGCTTACGTAATGACCTTGAACCCAAGATATAAAAAAGTGGCGAAGGATTCTTTCGATTTCCTGTTGTCCAAAATTTTTAAGGATGGATCGATCCGAATAATTTCAAATCAAGATTGGCATACGCTCGGTACCGAGAACGATTTCAAATTCAAGGGAGGGGAGCAGCCCATTGATGTTACCTATACTATATTGGCCCTTAACCTTTTCCATACTATCTTTCCTTTAGAGGGGTACGGGCTGCTGATGAAAAATGCCTTTGATTGGTTTTTAGGAAGAAACCCGCTCGGCCAAATGGTCTATAACCCCTGTACGGGCGGATGCTATGATGGGTTGGAACTGCATAACGTCAATCTAAATCAAGGCGCGGAATCTACCATCAGCTACCTCTTGGCCCGAATATGCCTATCCAATTTTAAGTATTGATGCGGATCGCCATTTTATCGCCCATTGCTTGGCGAACGCCACCTAGACAATATGGGCCATGGGAACTGGTAGCATCGACAATCGCCGAAGGTTTGGTGGCTAAAGGGTTTGACGTTACGCTGTTCGCGACCGGCGATTCGAGGACTTCGGGAAAACTGGACGCGATATGTCCAAAACCCTATGAAGAAGATAGAAATATGGACCCCAAGGTTTGGGAGAGCCTTCATATCAGTAACTTAATGGAAAAGGCCGATACTTTTGACATTATCCATAATCATTTTGATTTCCTACCTTTGACCTATTCTCGGCTTATCGATACGCCAATGGTGACCACCATCCACGGTTTTTCTTCCGAAAAAATAATTCCTGTTTACAAAAAATACAATCCAACAGCTACCTATATTTCTATTTCGGAAACCGATCGACATCCCGATTTAAACTATTATCGCACCATCTATCACGGTATCGATTCCGAAAAGTTTAAATTTAATGTGCATAAAGAGGATTATCTACTTTCCTACGGACGGATACATCCCGATAAAGGTACACTCGAAGCCATTAAAATTGCCAATGCAGCCGGATATCCCATCAAAATCGCAGGACTCATCCAGGACCAGGGGTATTTCGATACCAAGATTGCTCCCCTTTTAAATGATGGGGATGTTGCGTATTTGGGGAAATTTGGACCAATCACATGGCAATAAACTCTTGGGCAGGGCAAAAGCATTACTGCATCCTATTTCATTCGACGAACCCTTCGGATTAAGTGTTGCCGAAGCTATGATGTGCGGAACTCCTGTGATTGCTTTTAACAGAGGAAGTATGGCCGAACTTATGGCTCACGGAAAGTCCGGCTTTTTGGTCAGAAACGTGCCCGAGGCGGTGGAAGCTTTAAAGGTGGTAAAAGACTTGGACCCATTTTTTTGTAGGGCGTATGCCATGGAAAAATTCAGTATCCATAAGATGCTTTCAGAATATATACAGGTTTACGAGGATATTGCCAGGTAGAAGAACGATAAACAAATGAAATTTAAAGGTCTACCAAACCCAATTGGATTCCTCAACTTTTCAGGGCATTCATCAGTTCTTCCATTTCAACAGTGGCGTATGAGGATGAATAATCCGAAACTGCATACGGCAACACCAAACTGCCGTTATTGATCATTGACCACAGGAATAGACCACATTG
This sequence comes from uncultured Pseudomonadota bacterium, assembly GCA_963773715.1. Lineage (GTDB taxonomy): Bacteria > Pseudomonadota > Alphaproteobacteria > Rhizobiales > Xanthobacteraceae > Pseudolabrys. The sequence continues at coordinate 7,499 of CAVZCM010000008.1, forward strand.
GGCACATAGCCCTCACGTTCCTCCTCTAAAGGGGTGAGTAAAGGCCTTGATAGTCTTCCGATTTCTTTCGTCGGATCGTCCAGATCAAAAAGGGATGCCCCGATACAATATCGGCGCATGGGTCCCACACCGTGGGTTATCACCAGCCAGCCTTCTTCCGTATATAAAGGTGCGCCACAATTACCGATCTGGGTAAACTCCCATGGATATTTTGGCTCCTGGATTTTGATAGGGTGGTTCCAAAGGGTATTTCGATCGGAATACATCAAATAATTATTGACGCCATCTACCCTAGCCAAAACGGCATATTTACCGTTTATCTTCTTCGGGAACAGTGCAAAGTTCTTGTTCTGTGCCGCTTTTCCGTGCATGGGCATGATACGGAAGGTGGTAAAGTCATCGGTTGATAACAGCTTTGGCAATATGGTACGTCCATCATATGCGGTATAGGTCGCGTATACCTTAATCGAGCCATCGTCTTCGGTAAAGCGAACGAAACGCGCATCTTCGATGCCTCTGCTTTCAGACGGCGAAATCGGGAATATTACCCGTTCTGAGATATCGGAATCACGACTGAACTCAATATCGTAATACGAATCGACCAACCATGTTATTTCTTCCAAAGCACGGCGCTGGTCTATACTTATACCATGGGCCAGCACCTTGTTTACCGCTACGGTCAGTTGGTGATACTCAAAATGGTCGGGCAAATCTTCCATGATTGATGAGGAATATTGCTTTGATATGTTCATCTCCTGAAGCTTTCGGACAAATCGACCCTTATCGTAGGATTTTTTTTGAACGATATTGGCCATATCGATATGGTTCCTGACCCGGTTTGGATGAAAATTGTTACTGGCATCCAGTATCCCGCGACGGAATACAATAGATGAGAGATGGCCCTCACCTGTTGCCCGGAAGGATATAATGACACGCTTTTCGCCTTTCGCCAGAAAAGATTGGTCGAAATCCTCGATAATCGAAGGATTGAACATGGCAGCCGATTCTATGGAATACTCCATGGTGGCATAGGAGCCGATCAGCAGTTTTTCTTCTTGCGAAAATCTGTTTTCATCTATTCCCAAATGCGCTATAAGCGCCCTATGCTCCTCAAAATGGCGTAGAAAAATTTGGGATATATTACGATGACGGCCCGCAAATTCCCTTAGTGTATGTTCCAGTTCCCTGTTGACCGCCTGAGGGTCCAAAGCTCTGACTCGCTTGATCAGTTCATGGGTACGAAGTTCACCATTGTTAAAAAATCGGGCCACTACACGGCTTGAATCGGGATAAAAATTGACGTTTTTTCGTTGTACGGAAATATGCATAAACAATGTTTTGGAATCTCGATGTGAGCGTTTAAGGTTTGATACGATTTTAGGACGTGTCAAAAATAGGAATAATAAAAATTCGGAATTGATCTGTAGCAAACTTATTATCGGCAAAATTGATTCGGTCAATTCGGGAGTCGAAAGAAGATTGACGGTAGTCTGGCAGGAATAAATCGAAATTTACCTTTTGATTTATTAAAATAGCATTTGAACTATTCATTGTATTCAATGTGCTAATTAGCCTCAATATATTATACTAATTTTGAAAAATATGTAAAATAGTACTATGGGATTTTGGAACAATCCGAAGAAGCAAAACACGCTATTTTGGACAATTATGGCCATTGTGGCCCTGATTATATACTTGATTGCCCGATGACCGCTCTAACAGGAATTGGTATTTCTAAAGTTAGAATTGGTAATTGTTGCGCACTTTGACAATCCTGAATTTTATGGGCATGTTTCAACAATTGTTCCTACCCTTACTGCAAATACCGGTATTGGACGATTTCATTATCAATTCCATCTTTTTTCACCATTGCTGCTGGGATAGTCCTTTCGCTAGCCGAAATCGCACGCGGTATCTTGATTGTGCCCTTCTAGGGTAACGAACTTACTGGAGAAAGGCAATTACATTTTGGAACCATCGGCATGCTACGTGTGGGCGCAGGGCGCCGGCTACGAACGCTATATCGGCCGCTGGAGTCGGCCGGTCGCCGCCGAATTCCTCAACTGGCTCGCGATTTCCCCGGCAAGGCCTGGCTCGACGTCGGCTGCGGCACCGGCGCGCTCAGCCAGCGCATCGTCGAGGCCGCCGCGCCGGCCGCGGTCACCGGCATCGACTCCTCGGAAGGCTTTGTCGCGCACGCCAGCGCCCATGTCGCCGGCGCGCAATTCCGCGTCGGCGATGCGCAGGCGCTGCCGGTCAGCGACCGGGAATTCGACGCCGTGGTCTCCGGGCTGGTGCTCAACTTCGTGCCCGACCAGCCCAGGGCGGTGGCCGAGATGCGCCGCGCCGCCCGACCCGGCGGCACGGTCGCGGTCTATGTCTGGGATTATGCCGGCGAGATGCAGCTGATCCGCCGGTTCTGGGACGCGGCGATCGCGCTCGATCCGGCGGCGCGCGATCTCGACGAGGCCGTGCGGTTTCCGCTCTGCCGGCCCGATCCGCTGCGCGCGCTGTTCGAAGGCGCGGACTTACGCGACGTCGGGACGAAAGCGATCGACGTGCCGACCGTGTTCGCGGACTTCGACGATTACTGGTCGCCCTTCCTCGGCGGCCAGGGCCCGGCGCCCGGCTATTGCATGAAATTGCCGGAAGCCGGCCGCGATGCCTTGCGCGAACGCTTGCGCGCGTCGCTGCCGGTGGCGCGCGACGGACGCATCCCGTTGATGGCGCGCGCCTGGGCTGTGCAAGGGCACGTGTAAGGGCACGTGTAAGGGCACACGCAAGGCGCTCTGCGCCGCGCCCGGGCCGTATCCTCCCAGGACCATAATCACATCTCCGTGAGAACTTATCCCCGCGCCCCGCGCACGGGCTTAGCCTTCCCGCGCCCGATCCCCTGAGGGGTGCGAACCGGTTGCGCCGTTTCGTGGGGGTCGGGCCGGCGCCCGCGGGCGTGTCCTCGCAAGACACGCGCCCGGGCGGCACGGGGCGCCGCCCGGGGGCACCAGGACCCCCCGCCGGGAGCCGGCTGACGGCGTAAGTCTTCGAGACCTTGCCGAAAGCGCGGCCCGTGCCGGAAAGACGCCGCGACGGCGCGCCGGGAGGCGCCACGCGGTCCAAAAGCCGCGTGCACAGACGGACTGGTTGCGCTTCTTCGGCGCGCCGTCCCCCTCGCATTTTCCGGGGCGACTCCCCGGACCCCTGTTGCGAGGGCCACCTGCCAAACCTCGGGCGCGAACGCGCGCCGCGAGAACGAAGGAGTGCGCCCACATGATCCGCTCAGAAAACGCCGCCGCTCCTCTCGCCGCCTCACGCTGCCCTCTCCCCGCCTCATCCTGAGGAGGCGGCGAAGCCGCCGTCTCGAAGGATGAAGGCGGCCACGGAGCCTCATGCTTCGAGACGGGCCTTCGGCCCTCCTCAGCATGAGGCTGAGAAGTTCACACCACACAGGAGCACCACCCACATGACCCAAATGAATCCCGCGCACGAAATCCCCGCCCGCATTACGTCAACGTCACACAAGATGCTCGACGCCATCGATCACCTGCTCGACCAGATGCTGCCGCCCAGGACGCGCCCCGGCGCTCCGCCGCCTGCCGTCGCCCGGCGCCAGCTCGCCAACATCTTGCGCCTCTTCACGCTGTGCGGGCACAGCAAATGCCGCCGCAGCGGCTGCTGTCGCGGCGAGCCGCTGCATTGTTTGCAGATCGTGATCCCGCTGCTGCCGCCCGATGCCTTCGCCGGCATCCTCACGCCACGCCGGCGTCACCGCCGCCAAGTGCGAGCAAGCGTAGCCCGGACGGAGCGCAGCGAAATCCGGGATGGCCGCGCCGCTACAGACAGTGAACCTCATGGTGGAGCAGCGCGCAGCGCAGCGTCTCGAACCATGAGGCCCCGGTGCCCGCCCCCATTCTTCGAGACGGCCGCGGAGTTTATCATCGGGCCGCGCTTCGCGCGGACCCGTTGGCGGCCTCTTCAGAATGAGGCGAAGAAAGCCTGCGGCAATCGGCCAGCACACGCGCCGGATCGGCGAGCCCACCCCACACGTCGCTCAAACCTTCGGATACGGATGATCCCCCGTCATCACCTCCAGCAGCACCGGCTTGTGCCGGGTCGCCGCCAGGCCCTGCCGCAGCGCATCCTCGAGCGCGGCCGGGTCGCTCACGCGCATCCCTTCGCAGCCGCAGGCTTTCGCCATCATCGCAAAATCCGGGCTCGTGAAGCTGGTGCCGTAGGCGTGGCCGTACAGGCCCTGCTGCTGCATGAAGGTCTGCCCGAACGTGCCGTTGTTCAGCACGATCATCAGAATATTGGCGCCGTATTCCGCCGCCGTCGGCAGGTCGCCGCTCGTCATCAGGAAGGCGCCGTCGCCGGCGATGCCGATCACGTCGCGCTCCGGGCATTCCATCTTGGCCACCATGGCGGTGGGCAAGCCGTAGCTCATGGCGTTCCACACGCCCGACTGCATGAACGATTCCGGCGTGACGATGCGCCGGTGCCGGCGCAGCCACATCTGGCAGGAGCCGACATCGCTGGCGACGATGGCGTCGTCGGCGAGCACGGCGTTCAGGGCGTCCATCAGGATGCCGGGGAAGATCGGCGTGTCGCTCCTGTGCGGCGCGTTCTGCGCGGCGAGCGTGCGGCGGATGGCGGCCTTGCCCTCGGCCAGCAGGCTGATCGTCGTCCCGTTGGGCGCGGCATGAAAGTTTCCCAGCCGCGTCGCGAGCGCGTCGAGGAAGAGCCCGGGGTCGGCGACGCGCTGGAAGTCGCCGCGATAGTGTTCGCTCTGCCGGTCGTCGTAGCCGGCGACCATCAGCTTGTCCTCCGGCACGCTCATGGTCAGCGCCGCCATCTCGGCCGCGCCCGGGCGCATGCCGACGCAGAGCACGACGTCGGCGTCCTTCAGCACCGCGGCGCACAGGGGATGCGGCTGGATCTCGGAGATGAAGCCGGCCGACAAGGGATGGTCCTCGGGGATGACGCCGATGGAATCCTGGGCGAAGATCACCGGCGCCTGCACCCGTTCGGCGAGCGCCGCCAGATCAGCCATCGCACCGCTGCGGATGACGCCCTTGCCGGCGGCGATCACCGGCGCCTTCGCCTCCATCAGCCGCTTGGCGAAACGGTCGACGGCCTGCGGATCGGGAGCAACGACGGTGGCGGGGCGCGGCTTGTAGACCGGCAGCACCGCGGGTTTTTCCTGCAACACAAACTCGCTGTAGTCGGCGACGCGCGGCAGTTCGACATGCACCGGGCCCGGCCGTCCGCTGCGCGCGATGTGGAAGGCTTTCGCCATCGTCTCGGGCACGTCGGCGAGGCGTTCGACGCGCACGGTCCACTTGGTGATGGGTTTGAACATCGCGTCGACGAAGGCGGGGTCGTCGACGCCGTGGAACGGCTCCAGCGGCGCGTTCAGGGGCACCGCGCCGCCGATATGCACCATGGGCGAGGCTGCGCCGTAGGCTTGCGCCACACCGGCCATGGAGTTCACGCAGCCGGGCCCGGCGGTGACGATGCAGATGCCCGGTTTGCCGGTGAGGCGGCCGTAGGCGTCGGCCATCAGCGACGCATTCGGCTCCATCTTGCAGGTGACCATGCGGATCGATGGCACGCGGCTGATGCCGTCATAGATCGGATGGATGTGCGAGCCCGGCACGCTGAACACCCGCGTGACGCCCTCCTCGCGCAGCGCCTCCGCCACCGCCTCGCCCGCATGCATGGCCGGACGCTGTGCCGTCATGAAGTCCTCCCCTGGTGTTTTTTGCGTCCGCGCGGGCGCGGCGGCGTGTTGGGGTCGAACCTACATGATCCTGGTGATGTTCTCGACCCGGGCGGGTCCGGCAGCGCGACCGCGCCGCCCTGCAGGCGGAGGCTGGAAACAAGGGCCCTGGAGGACGGATGTTTCGATGTCGGGCTGCCCGGCGCCGTGAACACAAAGGGGCGTCGCACAATGTTTGGCGCGCGAACGCCGGGGTTAAAAAAAACATCCCGCCCGCCGCCGCTCCTGAAGGCGCGATGGCGCGCGGGACGTCTCCGTGATCAAGGTCCGTGTCAGGCGCGTGAGCCGCCTACTTCACCACGCAAACCTTGGTCTTCTTGATGCGGTTCTCGGCTGCCACCTTGGTCTTGAACGCGACGGGACCGATTTGCGTGACCAGAACTTCCTTCTTCGGCTTTTCGGTCACCACCGTGCAATGTTTCGTCTTCGCATCGCGAACGACATAATAAGTGTCGGCCATGGCCGTGCCTGCGAACCCGACAAGCATCAGGCTTGCGATCAGAACCCGCGTCTTCATCCGTGCCTCCTCTGGGCGTTAATCGGGGAATGCCACGGCGTAAAGCGCGAGAAACACCACCGTCACAATGGCGCTCACCGGAAACAGCGGATTGGCGACAATGAGGGCGAGGGTCATTTCAGCGCTCCACGTCAGGCGAGAGCATAATTCCGGTTCCGGCTTTTGGTTCCGGCACCCCTCTTCTGGCAGCTGCGACGGAAAATTTGACAGCGGCCGCGGCCTGGCCGTCCACAACAACGAGGCCCTGTTTCCCCGCGCGCACGGGCTTGCGGCGCCCGCGCCCGCGCACCTCACGTCCCGCCGTTCAGCCGCCTCAGGATCACCCGCACCGGATAGCCCGCGCGGGAAAGGCCGGAGCGGCATGTGAGCGCCGCCGGCAGGCTTCTGACTTTTGACCAGGCCGTCCCCTGCATGAGCATGGTCATCGCCCACAGGCAGCCGCGCTTGTCGTTGACGATCACCCGTGGATCGTCGACCACCCGCCGGCACAGCGACTGGTCGTCTCCATGATGCAACCGCCGGCAGGCGGTCAGCATCTGCGCGCGCTCGCCGGGCTCCAGATGACGCAACGAATAGGCCGTCGCCGCACGTGGTGCGGCGAGCAATACGGCAACAAATGCAAAGGCGCCGAAAATACGGATCACCGGTGTCCCCCCTCACGGGCGCGGCCCTGGACCATTCGGTGTTTCATGTCTCTGTCATCCTAACCCGGATCGGCCCCCGCGGTCAGTCGCGTGCAGGTTGTGGTGCGCTGGCGGGTCAGGCGCCCTGAGCCCTGCACGCCATGGCCCGGGCCCCTGACACGAATAAAATCCTACCATGGTAGACAGACCTATTCAACCGCGCGGCCGCCACCCCCGCCCGGCCGCAATCCCTCACCGCACCGTGATCGCTGCGTCATCGCCGCTGACCGCAACGTGACGGCTGATCACGCGCTTGTCGGTCGCAGTTGAGGGTACCCGCGCGTATCTCTCCGGTTGCAAGGCGCCAGCGCACGAGCCGCGCCCTGCCGTCAACCGAAGGATCGGAGATGCTCAGCGCCCTGTTCGCCCTGCTGGCCGGCATTGTCACCGTCGCAGCGCCATGCACGCTGCCGGTGTTGCCGATCCTGCTCGGCGCCAGCATCGCCGGGCGCAGCCAGGGCACCAACAGGACGCGGCCGTTGTTCATCGCTGCCGGCTTCATCGTCGCCTTTGCCGCGGTGACGCTGGTGTTCACCTTCTTCGCCCACGTTGCAGGCCTCACGCCCGACCAGTTGCGCACCGTCGCGATCGTCCTGCTCGCCGCCTTCGGCGTGCTGCTGGTGTGGCCGACGCTTTACAAGCCCTTCTCCGCCGCGGCATCCGCTTTCTTCAGCCGCTTCGGCAATGGCGCCCCGCGTAACAGCGAAGGCGCGCCCGGCGGCTTCCTGGTTGGCGCCACGCTCGGTCTCGTCTGGACGCCCTGCGCCGGCCCGGTGCTCGGCTCAATCCTCACGCTGCTGGCGACGCAGCAGCAGCCGGAATGGGCTGCCACGCTGCTGGTGTTCTACGCCGTCGGCGCCGCCATCCCGATGTTCGCCATCGCGTACGGTGGGCAGGTCGCCGCCACCCGCGTGCGCGCCATCGCGCCTTACGTGCGGCGCTTGCAGCAGGGCTTCGGCGTCATCATCGTTTCCTTCGCCACCGCCATGTACTTCCAGGTCGATGTCCAGCTCACCGCCTGGCTCACCCGCTTCTATCCCGCCGGCCAGATCGGCCTTTAACCCGAAAGGACGAACGCCATGCTTCGACGATTGTTCTATGTGGCGCTGGCCGCCGCCGCGCTAGTCGCCCTCGTGCTCGCCACCGGCAGCATGATCGGCGTCTCGGTGCCCGCCCGCGCCACCGCTTCCGAGGCGGTCAAGGTGGCTGCCGCCGGCCAGCGTGCGCCGGAACTCCGCGGTCTCACCAACTGGATCAATTCGAAACCGCTGACGATCGCCGGGCTCCGCGGCAAGGTGGTGCTGGTGAACTTCTGGACCTACGGCTGCTACAACTGCGTAAACACGCTGCCGCACGTCGTCAGCCTCTATGAGAAGTACAAGGATCTCGGCTTCGTGGTGATTGGCGTGCACGCGCCGGAATTCGCCCATGAGCGGTCGGCCGCCAATGTCGCAGCGGCCGTCAAGCGCCATCACATCCGCTATCCGGTGGCACAGGACAACAGCCTCGCCACCTGGAACGCCTACAGCAACAAGTACTGGCCGGCGCAATACATCCTCGACCAGCAGGGCCGCATCGTGTACCAGCACGCCGGCGAAGGCGCCTACGATACCATCGAAAACACGGTGCGCCGTCTCATCCACCGCAACAGCTGAGCGGAAGCTGCCTAGACACGTTATACCTGCATAAGCAATGCGGCGCGCGGTCTCCCGCGCGCCACCCGCTACCATCCAGATTTCAATATTCGCGCTTCGGCTGATGACGTGGCGGCTCCCCTTCACGCGACCAGCGCGGCTGCGGCGTCTGATGCCGATACTCAGGTGCCCTGGGATGCGGCGCGCGATGGACCGGTGCACGATATACCCGTCCGTGATCCCAGCCGCGCCAGTCGCTCGTACCGCCCCAGCCATAGCCGCGGCGATGTGCATAGCCACACCAATACCAGCCGGGCCCTTTCCAGGCGTCGAAATAGAAGCAGTAGCGCCGGCCGCGATAGGTATACTGTGCCTTCTCAACCAGATCGAAACCGACGGCGCCGACGGCTGATCGGGCCAACATGCCCGCCGGCGCGGCCTGTACGACCCCCATCGTCATCATCGTACCGGCTCCGAGCGCAATCGCCCCCACGAGCGCCAGAGCTGCTTTCCGCATGATCATGTGCGTTTCCTTCGTTGGTTGCACAGGAAGTCGATCGGGCCGCGTGACACGGCACACGCATTCAACGAACGACAAGCCCCGTTCCTGCGCAAACAGGCTTGATGAAGGGAACCAGCGCATCACGATGTGAGTTGAATTGACGTCGAAACGATTCAATTGAGATTTCGGAAATTCCGAGGTACCGAACCATGCAACGGGATACCAAAACACGCGCCGGCATCGCCGCCCTGGTTTACACCATGGTCAACGCGGTCATGTTCGGCGCCACCCTCACCACGGTGCTGGCGGTGCCATACTTCAGCGCCCATGCCGAAATCGGTATCGGTGCGGCAGTGCTCGTGAGCCTGGTGGCAGCCGCCCCGGTCGCCTGGCTGATCGCGCCGCGCCTGCGCGCCCGCACCTGGCGGCAGCGCCGCGTTCGCAGGCCGGCCTATGCCCGCGCTCGGCCACGGCGTTGAGGCCGTCGTGCGGCCGGACGACCAGCCGCCGGCTTATTCCGGCGAGAAGACCTTCGGGGCCGATATCGTCCTGCGCAAGCCGTGGGAGCGCGGTCTTCATCGCCGGCCTGGCGGGCGCGGTGATCCTGAGCGTGATACTGGCGTGGTTTGCCCGGTGACGCGCGGGTAGCTGCTTGATCCAGATCATGGCCCTATAATCCCGATTGCGCGATTCAACCGATTGCCAATCACGGGGTGCGCCGTCGGTGCCGAAGTCCAGACGCAAGCGAGGCGCCGTCCGCTCTTACCGTTCGACTGACGAGTCCTCCGGTTTGCGGGAGCGCCTGCGCGAATTGTACGAAGCCCGTACGCCCCTCGGCCGGCGCTTCCGCTACGGCCTTCTGGCCTTCGACATTCTCACAATCGTTTTCATCGTCGCGACTTCCTTCATACCCCGCGCACCGGTCGTCGAGATGCTGGATGTGCTGTTCGGCATCGTCATCCTCGCCGACTTCGTGGCCCGCCTGGCGATCAGCCGCCGGCGCACCCGCGATCTCCTGCATTTCTCGACCTGGGCGGACGTCGCGGCCATCGTCTCCTTCCTGGCGCCGATCGTGGGCGAAGGCGTGGGGTTCCTGCGCATCCTGCGCACGCTCAGGCTGATGCGCACCTATCATCTCCTGGCGCAATTGCGCGCCGACAGCCGCTACTTCCGCCGCCACGAGGAGGTCATTTTCGCCGTCGCCAATCTGGCGGTGTTCATCTTCATCACCACCGGCATCGTCTACGAGACCCAGCGCTACAGCAATCCGGCCATCCACAACTGGGCCGACGCGCTCTATTTCACCGTCACGGCGCTGACTACCACCGGCTTCGGCGACATCACGCTGCCGGGCACCCTCGGCCGGCTGATCTCGGTGGCAATCATGATCTTCGGCGTCACCCTGTTCTTCAATCTGGCACGCGCGCTTCTCAGCCCGAACAAGGTGCGCTTCCGCTGCCCGACCTGCGGGCTCATGCGGCACGACGCCGATGCCGTCCACTGCAAGGCCTGCGGCGAAGTGCTCAACATCCCCGACGAGGGCCGGGCCTATTGAACGCGGGCGCGCCGCCGTCAGCCGCCGCTGAACTTCTTGTCCTTGGCCTCGGCGCGCTGCGTCGCCGGCCGACTGACGATACGCTCCACGTAGGAAACAAATTCCGGCCGCTCCGGCACCAGCTTGAACATAATGCCATAGCGCAGGCCCGAAGCGATGACGACATCCGCGGCGGTGAACTGCTCGCCCATCAGCCAAGGCCCTTGCCCTATGGCCGTGGCCATCACGTCGAGCACCTGATCGAAGCCGCGCCAGCCGAGTGCGGAGGCGCGCGGATCCTCCTTGCGCGGGAAGGCGCGGTCGGTCATCGCCGGCTCGAACACGCTCGGGCCGAAGAACAGCCACTTGAGGTAGATGCCGCGGGCCGGGATGCCGACCGGCACGTTGAGCCTGGCGGCGGCAAATTCGTCGGCGAGATAGGCGCAGATTGCGGCCACCTCGGTTATCACCGTGTCGCCATGCTTGAGCGCCGGCACCTTACCCATCGGATTGATGGCCAGATAGTCGGGTTCGAGATTGTCGCCCTCCTTCAAGTTGATCAGTTCGAGGTCGTAGGGCTCGCCCAGTTCCTCAAGCATCCACAATACGATGGACGAGCGCGACGGCGACGCGTGATAGAGCGTGAGGCTCGACATGGCAGATCCTTGTTCGCGTACTAGGCAGGGTTGGCGATCGTCACTACATTAAGATCATGAAAACAGGATGACCATGTCCGATACCGTCCGCGACAACATCGCCCGCCATCGCTTTGAGCTCGACGTCGAAGACGGCATCGCTTTCGCCAATTATCGTCGTGACGGCAATGTGCTCACCCTAACGCACACCGAAGTCCCGAAACATCTGGAAGGCCGCGGCATCGGCTCACGGCTGGTGGCCGTCGTTCTCGACATCGCCCGCACGCAGGGCCTGACCGTGGTGCCGCGCTGTTCGTTCGTAACGGCCTATATCAAACGGCATCCGCAATATGCCGGGCTGGTTGAATGCTGAGCCTCACATGCGCCGGCGCACGGTCACCGTCAACGACAGGATGCAGAAGGGCTACCGCTACGCGCTCACCGCCCCGCCCGGCCGCGGGTTCGATTCCGACTTCAAGCCCGACCTGACACCGGCCGAGATGCTCCGCCTCGGCGTATTCGGCGGCAAGTACATGACCGACTGCCGGCGCGAATTCCCCAGGAGCTGGTTCGCGCGCGCCAAACTGTCGCCCACGGGCCGCAACTGCTCCCTCAATTTTTTCGGCGTCGACGCCAGTCAACCGCTGTCGGAATGGCAGCACAAGGGCTGGATCCACCCGGACGATCCGCGCGGCTGGTTCCAGTGGTATTGCCGTTATTACATGGGCCGCCGCATGCCAGACGAAGACAAACGCCAGATCGGCCGCTGGAAGGCGATCCGCCGCCACGTGCGGCAGGTCCAGAAGAATTGCGAACCGGGCGACTTGCTCTGCCGCCGCCGCCAGCGCCAGGCGCTCCTGCACTGGGCTTACGACAGCCGAAAGATTTAGAACCGGCGCGGCCGATCACCCCCGCATTAGCGGCAGCAAAGCCTGCCAAACCACTCCGGCGGCCAGTCCGCCGATAAAGGTGCGGCCAAACGCGCGGCTGTGCGCGAGACAGGCGCGGTGATACCAGAGCGGCCAACCGACATAGCCAGGCGGCGGCTCGGCCGGACGCGGTTCGCGCAGGATCTTCACCGCGCGGGCGGCGCGCGGGAGCGCAAGAACGGTTACGGCGGCAAACGGCGTCAATGCGCCAAAGTCGCCAAAGACAATGAGAACGGCGATGATGCCGTAGATCGCACAAATCGCCGTTATGTTCAGGATGCGCGCCGCGCGTTCCCCGATCAGTACCGGCAGGGTGTTGATGCCTTCCCTTAAATCGAAGCCCATCTGGTCGATGTGCTTGCCTACCAGGATGCTCATGACGCCCAATCCGTAAGGGATCGAGGCCAGCATCACCGGCACGGACACTTGACCGGCGATCATCGCGAAGCCGCCGCCAATCATGAGCGGACCCCACACGAGCAGCACGGCGAGTTCGCCGAGGCCGATGCTCTTGAGCGGTGTCGGCGCTGCGTCGTACCAGAACAGGAGCAAGATGCCGGCCGCGGCGAATGCGACAGCCAGCCAGCCGCGCTCGATGATGAAATAGGCGGTGATGCCAAGACCAATGATCGCCAGCAACCCCAGCCCGCCGACGAGCGTGCGCCGATCGAGCACCCCGCTCGCCAAAGGGTGCACGGTGTAGCGCATGCGGGGTGAATCGGGCTTGTCGTGCCCGCGCACGAAACCGAAATAGTCGTTGCTCAAGTTGCTGATCATATGGGCGACAACGAACCCGGCCAGCACGCCAATGAAGTAGCGCCAGTCGAAGAGACCGACACCAGCGGCCAGCAAGCCGGCGATGACCGCCGCCTGCACCGAAATAACCAGGATGACGCTGCGGGCGGAATACAGAAACAGCGCCACACGGTCCGGACTCGGGATGTCCGCAACGCCGGGCTTGTAAAAGCCCGTGAGCGCGCCCCACCACATCTTGGGATTGGGTCCTTCCATGCCTTGTCTCTTTCGCCGATTAGAAATCCCGTTTCTCTCGGGACTCTTCTAAAGCGCTACCCGATCCAGCACCCCCATCAACACTTCCGGGCACGTGATATTCGGGGTGTGGCTGGAATCGATCAGGTCGAACTCCCCACCCTTCCCGCTGCGCGCGTTCGAGGAACGGGCGAAAACGGTCGCCGGCCGTGATGCGCGTGCAGTAGATGTAATGGCGCGGCAGCATCAGCGGCCCATTGTGCAGCTTCAGTTTCTGCTCGAAGGTCCTGGCCGGCAGCGGCTTGCGGCGCGGCGTGCCCCAGGCGACATCTTCCGGCGAAGTGTCGGCCGACATGGGCGTCGGCGGAATGCGCCAGCCGTCGGGCGCACGCGCCTGACGCTGCGTGCGCAACTCGGCCGGCACCAGATCCATCAGAACTCTCACCGTCCTCTGGCACGAAGGCGTCGAGATAAATCAGCCTGGCAATGCGCGCCCGCGCCCGGTCGGCGACGCCGGTCGCGACCATGCCGCCATAGGAGTGGCCGATCAGGTTGACGCCGCTCAAATCCTCCATCTCGAGCACGCCCAGGATGTCGGCGATGTGCGTCTCGAGATCGACGTCAGGCGTGGCGAGATGAAAGCGTTCGCCAAGCCCCGTGTAAGACGGCGTGAAAAGATCGTGACCGCGCTCCCGCATCAACGGGCGCATCTTCTTCCACGCCCAGCCGGCCGACCAGGCGCCGTGGCAGACCAGAAATGTGGCCATGTTCCCTCACTCGGCGGCGACCGCGCGGGCGCCCGAGCGCGCGTTGCGGCTGTTGAAACGCGAGCGTACGAAATCGACAGCGACCACCACAAGACCGGCGCCCAGCACCTGCCAGCCCGGCCGGATACCGGCCTCGATATTGAACGCGACGCCAAGCACGGTCATCGGCGACACGTTGAAGGCGATGCCGATGCCGATGGCCTCGCCGAAGAAGGTCAATGCCGACACAACAATGGTGAGGAGCAACAGGTCGAGCGTCGAGAGCTGCGTCGTGTCCTGCCACCAGGCCAGCACGCGGTAGGCAATCAGCCAGCCGAACAGGCCGGCCGCGAACACCGGCACCGTGACATCGGCCTTGGTCTGCTGGAAGTAGTGGATCAGCGAAAGCAGCGCGATGACGTACACAAGCTGATGCAGCCGCCGCCAGCGCAGGCCGCCGAGCCGGCGGGTCATGCCATCGGTCGAGGTGATCGCCAGCACCGCCAGACCCAACCAGGCTGTAGCACCGATAATCAGATACCAACGATGGGTAATCTCGTGGAAGACCCGGCCGAGATCGAACATCTGGTCGGCGATGTAGAGCCCGAGATGCGCTGCGATATAGCAGAACGTGCCGACGCCGAGCATGCGCCGCACATCGATGAGGTTGCCGTAGCGCGCGACGCTGCGGAACGGTGTCACGGCCAGCGTCACGCCCAGGAAAATCAGCGCCCAGAATCCGGCGCGGTGGATGAGCTCGGTGAGCGGTCGCGCACCATGAATAATGGCCTCGTAGTCAAACAGCGCCTTGGCGAGCGGAAACAACAGCAAAGCGAGCGTCGCCATGCGCAGGGCCGAAAGCCGTCCGCGCTTGTCGCGCCAGATCTGCCAGGAGAAAGGGATCAGATGCATGGTCGCTTCGCCCCGCCAGGCCCCATTCCCGGTTCTGTCCGTGGTCCTGACGTGGATCGCATGATTCGGCCACCCCCGAAGGCGCCATGCTCCTACCACTGATTGTGGCCGCGATCGCTCACAATGCGATCACAAGATCGCGTGCGGAGATTAGCTGTCCCTTAACCTAGACCCGCGGCAGCGGACGGCCACCCGCCTCCTTCGACGGCACCTTCACCCAGGCTTCGCCATCGAGCACGATCTCGCCGTCGACACTGCAGGTGCAGGTCAGCCGCGCGCGACATTTCTCCGGCATCAGCTCGGCGACGGTGACCTTCACCTCGACGGTATCGCCGATCTTGACCGGCGCGCGGAAGTTCAGGGTCTGCGAGATATAGACGGCGCCCGGCCCGGGCAGCCGCGTGCCGAGCACGGCGGAAATCAGGCTCGCGGTATATAGCCCGTGGGCGATGCGGGTGCCGAACGGCGTTTTCGCGGCGAAGTGTTCCGACAGGTGAATCGGATTGCGGTCGCCGGTGATGGCGGCAAAGCCGACCACGTCGGCGGAGTCCACTGTCTTGTGCAGGGTCTCGGTCATGCCGACCGAGAGATCCTCGAAATAAAGCATCTGGAGGGACAGCGTCATCGTCATGCCTCCTGGTCGCGCCGCGCGCCGCGGCACAGCCACCACAGGACTCCGACCAGCACAAGATTGATCAGCGCGACAACGGTCAAGACGCCGATGGTCGTATTGGCGCCGAGGTCCTCGATCAGCAACGCGCCCAGCGACGGCGCCAGCGCCAGCGTGATCAGCGTCGGGAACGCGAGCTTGCCCATCAACAGCGGAAACCGCCTGGGGCCGAACAGCGCGAGCGGCAACGTCCCGCGCCCGACCCACGACACCCCGAAGCCGGCGCCGTAGAGCACGATGACCAGCGCCAGCACCGGAAAGCGCACCAGCAGCAGCATGAGCCCGATCGCCATCAGCGCGCATGAACCGATCATGGTCCAGATCGGATGATAGCGGTTGCCAAACAGACGTTCGACGAAGCGGGCGCCAACCTGTGCCGGGCCGAACAAGGTGCCGAGGCCGACTGCCGTCGTGTAATCGGTGCCCCTCTCCTGCAGGAAGATCAGCAGATGGACCACCACGATCGAGCCCACACCGGCAGCCAGCGCCAGCATCATCGCCACCAGCACGAACACCAGGGCTTCGTTGGCGATGGGAGTTTCATCGCCCGCCGACGCGGCCGTGCCCTGGTCCGGCGCCGGGGCGTCGGTGGGCGCTGCGCGAACGACCGCCATCTGCAGGGGCAGCGACACCAGCAGATGCAGGCCGGCATAGACCAGGCAGGCGGTGCGCCATCCGACATGGTCGATCATGAAGGCGCTGAGCGGCCAGCAGACGGTGCTGGCAAAGCCGCCAAACAGCGTCAGATTGGTGATCGGCCCGCGCGCCCCGGCGCCGTACATACGGCCTAGCGTCGCGAACGCCGCATCGTACAGCCCGGTGCCCATGCCGACGCCGAGCACCGCCCAGGCCGCGAGATAAACCGGAAGCACGGGCGCCAGTCCGATACCGGCAAGGCCAACGGCAAAACCGAGCGAGCTCACCAGCAGGACCGGCCGACCGCCGTGGCGGCTGATCACGCGCCCGACCTGCGGCGAGATCAGCCCGGCAACCAGGAGACCGATCGAGGTGCCGCCAACGACCCAGCCGAGCGACCAGCCGGTCTCCTGCACGATCGCGCCGGAAAAGACCGCGGGGAAATAGAACGAGGTGCCCCAACCAAGGATCTGGGCAAAGCCGAGCGCGGTGATGACCACGCGGCGGTCGCGTTGTGGCGCTTCAGCCCCTGCGCTCAAAGCCGGCCCTCCCTGGCGCGTCGGTCGCCAGCAACCTACACGATCCTGATCCGGCGGGAACGCATGGCAATCCGGGACCAGCACGGCAACCAGTCGGCCGGTTTGAGGTGATTTCGCAGGTCGTTCCGGCAGAGTTGCCGCAGAATGGTCGAAAGGCGCGCATGTTCCCGGCTGATTGGCGGCGCTCTTACCGGCTGCGAAATCAACGTCCGCCACGAGCGGCCGTCACGGCTGCGATTTCTGAGTTTTGTGTTAAATTTCAGGGTGTTAAGCCATGCATTTCTGCATTGCTGCGACGCAACAATATTGCTTTTCACCGCGCCCAATATCCCTATTTTCCGGGCAGCAAATTCACCGGCCATTCCCCCCCGGCCGGCGGACGAAGACCAAAGAGGAACTACCATGCTTGCCGCCATTGTCCGCTTCTTCCGCGAGTGGCGCCGCTACAGCCAGAGCATGAGCGAGCTCAATCGTTTGGGCGACCGCGAACTGGCCGATATCGGCATCAGCCGCTCCGACATCCCGCGGGTGGCTTGGAACCACGCGCTCGTCGACTGAGCTTCCGTTTCCACACGGACCGTCTGAAGCCGCCCGCGGCCGAGCCGCGGGCGGTTCGCTTTTGGGCGGTTGCCGCATGCAGGAGGCGCGCCTAGGTTCGCCCCATGACCGACAGGGTTCACATCATTGGCGGCGGGCTCGCCGGTTCCGAGGCCGCCTGGCAACTCGCGCAGGCCGGCGTGCCGGTAACGCTGCACGAGATGAGACCGGAACGCGAAACCGCCGCCCACAAGACCGACGGCTACGCCGAGTTGGTCTGCTCCAACTCGTTCCGTTCCGATGACGCCGACCTGAACGCCGTCGGACTCTTGCACGCCGAAATGCGGCGGATGGGTTCGCTCATCATGCGCGCGGCGGATAACAACCAGGTGCCGGCGGGCGGCGCGCTCGCCGTCGATCGCGACGGCTTTTCCGCCGCCGTCACCGCGGCACTCGAGGCGCATCCGCTGGTCACGCCGGAACGTGGCGAGGTGACCGTGCCGCCCGAGGCCTGGCGCAGCGTCATCATCGCCACCGGCCCGCTGACCTCGCCCGACCTCGCCGCCACCATCGCCGCGCTCACCGGCGAGACGCAACTTGCCTTCTTCGACGCCATCGCGCCGATCGTGCACCGCGACTCCATCGATTTCGATCAGGCCTGGTTCCAGTCGCGTTACGACAAGAGCGGACCCGGCGGCTCCGGCGCCGACTACATCAACTGCCCGCTCTCACGCGCGCAGTACGACACCTTCATCGACGCGCTGATCGTCGGCGACAAGACCGACTTCCGCGACTGGGAAAAGTCGACGCCCTATTTCGACGGCTGCCTGCCCATCGAAGTGATGGCGGAGCGCGGGCGCGAGACCTTGCGGCACGGGCCGATGAAGCCGTTCGGTCTCACCAACCCGCACGCCCCGACGGTCAAGCCCTACGCCATCGTGCAGCTGCGCCAGGACAACAGGCTCGGCACCCTGTTCAACATGGTCGGCTTCCAGACCAAGCTGAAGCACGGCGAACAGGCCCGCATCTTCCGCACCATCCCGGGCCTGGAGAACGCCGAGTTCGTCCGGCTCGGCGGCCTGCACCGCAACACCTTTCTCAATTCGCCGGCGCTGCTCGACGGGACACTGCGGCTGAAGGCGAGACCGGCGTGGCGCTTCGCCGGCCAGATCACCGGCTGCGAAGGCTACGTGGAATCCGCCGCCATCGGCGGGCTGGCGGCGCGGTTCGCCGCCGCCGAGCGCCGCGGCGAAGCGCTCGCACCGCCGCCACCGACCACCGCGCATGGCGCCCTGCTCGCGCACATCACCGGCGGGCATGTGGAGACCATCGACGCCGGCCCGTCGTCGTTCCAGCCGATGAACGTGAACTTCGGCCTGTTCCCGCCGGTCAACGGACCGCTGGTGATCGATCCGGTGTGGCGCAAGCTTGGCCGCGGCAAGGCCAAGGGCCTGGCGCGCAAGAGCGCGCTCACCCGCCGCGCGCGCGCCGATCTCGAACGCTGGCTCGCCACCACCCCGCAAGTGGATGCGGCTGAGTAGCGCTAACCTCTGAGTATGCGTTTAAGCCGGCGCGCCGCCTGCTACAATAAATATTGCCGCCGCTGGTATGACATTCACGGAACGACCACTCAGACCTCTCCCGCCGGCGCTGCCGGACCGAACCGGCGCGACCTGGCCAGGAATGAGCGGAACCCCGGGTGATCGCTTTGCAAAAATTCGCGCGGCCCCTCGCGAAAAAACTGCTGAATGGCGTGATTGAAATGCGCCTGATCGTAAAATCCGGCCTCTTGGGCGATTTCGGTCAGTGTGGTCATGTCTTTTGCATACAGCAGGCCGACCACCCGGTTAATTTGCAAGATGCGCGCAAAGTGCTTCGGGCTCAATCCGACAATACGATTGAACCGGCGGTGAAGTTGGCGTAATTCCACGCCGACCTCACGGCTGACGTCGGCAATGCGTACCGCGCCATCGGCGTCCTCGATCAGTGATACGGCACGCTCGACAATTGCATCTTCCGGCGACGCTTGTTCGGCCAGCCGTGAAAAAAATGCGTTGCCTTCCCTGACATGATCATCACGCGAAACCGCCGCATCAAACACAAAGCATTCGCGCGCGAGTGGCACGAGGTGCGGCGCCGCATCTTCAAACGAACATGCCAGCCCGAAGATCTTCTTCCCGGGAATGCCAAACAGCCGATAAGGCGCGGTCGGCGTCAGCTCGCCGGCTAGGTAACCGAGACGATGTGCGTGGTGAAAATAGACGTCCTGATAGAGAATCTGGCCGAGCAGAAACCATTGCGTCTTTCGTTCGACCTTCCGGCCGTCAACGATGCCGTAGCCTCCTTTAGGCATTTGGAAGAAATTGGAGAAGTATGAATAGCCGACCGGCCTGGCTTGGAACGTCACCCCGGTTTCGAGCGTCCGGTTCACATACAAATAACGCCGGACGAAGGGACGAAGCTCGGCCGGCGGCATAACAATCTCCCAGTCACTTCGCTCCATGGTGCTGGTCCGATTTTTACAAGCGGTTTTCGCTTCGACCCCGCTATCATTGACTGAATGGCGCGCTCGTGGCCCCACCCGAAGCTGTCACGGTATGGGCAGAATGATACTTGCGCTTGTCCAAGACGTCGAGCCGATTGTTCGCCACAGGACAAGCCGTGTTGCGGCTGTCCAAAACGACGGCTTGGACCTCCAAAATAAATGGTCTGGTCGTCGTGAACCTCGCGGCGGCGCGCAC
This sequence comes from uncultured Pseudomonadota bacterium, assembly GCA_963773715.1. Lineage (GTDB taxonomy): Bacteria > Pseudomonadota > Alphaproteobacteria > Rhizobiales > Xanthobacteraceae > Pseudolabrys. The sequence goes on from CAVZCM010000008.1 coordinate 27,480, forward strand.
ATACCAAGACAGTAAGGCGCGATCGAGAAGCAGTACCCGAGCAACTGGGGCAACTGGAACAACGCCAGGAACCGTAACACCAGCTGCAAGTTTGCCGGCACCTGGAACTGCACGGCATCCGCACGTCCGTGCAAGCCTTGAGCCAGGCAGGCTTCGCGAACGTGCCGTGGGCCAATCGAATCCCGGCTCGCGTGTGTGGCCGAAACCGGAGTAGCATCATGATCGGATCGAAGGGAATTTCGGAACGCCGCGTCGCATCTCGCCGCCAAATATTTCTAGCCGCTGCGGCGGGAGGCTGCCTTGCGCTCGCCGCCGTCTTGCCGCCGTCAAGAGCGATCGCTGCGCCGGAAGGCAAACTCAAGAGCATGTCGCTGGAGCTGACAACCGGAATTTTGGCAGGCGTCACCGTCGTGTCGAGCAACGGCACGAGCTGGACCGGCCTCAAACCCAGCGATGTCTCGCTTGCCGGCTCGGTCAAGATCGAGATGAAGATCGGCGGCCGGATAAAAGCATTCGGCATTTATTTGGGAACGTGCAGCGGGCATGCCTGCTTCGAGCAGGTGGGAACGCCGCTGCTTGGATCCATTCAGTTGGATCCTCCCTATGTCCGATCCGTCGACGGCACCACAAGCTTTTCCTTCTCTTCGCTCAAGCTCGGCGACCCCGGCTCGCCCGGTATTGCAGTCGTGCCGTTCGGCAGTGAGATGGTCGCGCGCTGCAACGCCGGACTGAAAGAAGGGCAGAGCATTCACAAGGGATTCGGCTTCACGCATACAGTGCAGATGACTCTTGGGGCCGATACACGCATCTGGAACGGATTCAACTTTGGTTCGGCCGGCAATAACTTCGTCCTGGGAAACGTGCTGTTGACCGATGTCGATTTCAGCAAGACCGTCAATGTCCAAATTCCGGTGGTCTGCGAGGCTGTACCATTGCCGACGGCGACGTCCGATCTCAAGCACGATTTCGGCGACTTCGACGTGAAAAATGTCAAGCTCTTCCTGACAACTGTCCAGCCGGGCGAGCCGGGCTCGATTCCCGGAACGGTCTGCCCTAGGCTCAAAGTAACCTCCCGGGCCCAGACGAACCAGGCCGGGCCGGTGACGATGCGCATCTGGCGCAAGAAGAACAACGGGCCGATCTCTTCGCAGGTGAAGCAGGCGTGGGCAGCCTATGACGCGGCCAAGAACGGCTATTTCGCGAGCTACGAGCAATGGGAGCATGTCGGAACGACATCGACTTTCCAGTTCAAGACCGAGATCGTCGAGAATGATCCGTTCCTGCCCTTTGACGGCTGGAAGGACATTACCGTCAACTGCACCGGCGCCGGCGGCGGAGGCCTCGCGCCGAATACCAGTTCGTCGAACCCGGACGATAACGGTGCTCCTGCGCCCCTGCAGCTCAAGGGCGATTTCAAATTCCTGGCCGATAAAGGCACGAGCTGCCCGCGCAAGGCCAAGGCGCTGATCAACTTCACAAGCAGTGTTAAGGACAACATCCACTATTCGCTCGATTGCACCAACGGGCAATTCTCCGGCGTGGCAAAGACCGCACCCAAGCCAGGCGGCGGCTATGTCGCTCCGGCCCTGGTCACCTTCGACGTCACCGGAACCACGCAAGCCAATTGCGCGCTTAAGAGCGTCGCGCCAGGCAAGCCCAAGGTGCATACGCTCAAAGGGCATCTGTTCCAGTGCGTGAAGACGACCGCCGTCACCGGCAGCAAAAATCTACAGGTCGAGCCGAGGTCCAAAGCGGCCGTGCCGCAGCGCAAGGGGATCGCGATCCCCGCGCCGGTCGGCTGCGAAGGCGGCAAGGTGCGAAATGGAAAGTGCGCCTGCGAGTCCGGCCAGACCGTCGTCATCGGCGGTCTCATGTCCACCGGCGATCGGCGGCCGATTTATCGTTGCGTCGCCAAGACGCCGTCGCCGAAGCTGGCGAAGCCCCATGCGATCGCACCGCAGCGCAAAATTGCCTGCGCAAATGGCCGCACGTTGGGTGGCAAGTGCGTTTGCGGGCGCGGCTTTCACGCGGTCGCGGCGGGAGCCAATGCGTTCCGCTGCGTGCGAACCGCCACACGATCGCCGATCGACAAGCGGGTACCGGCTCGTCTGCACCAGCGGCGTGCGGGCGAACAGACGTTACTGCCCGCGCGGTAAGCAACTGAAAAATGGCGCGTGCACCGTCAGGTCGGACCTTCTACCGCCCCGGCGCGACATATAACAGCCAGGTAGGAGACCAAGCCATGTACCGCAAAATCCTTATCTGCGTCGCCGTCCTCGGCCTGACCGTCGCGTCGGCCTCTGCCGGGCCGACAAAGAACCCAGACGGCAGTGTTACCTGCAACGCCACCGGGGCCGACGGCAGCTGTGACCTCACCGGCCCCACCGAGTTTGCAATCATCTGCTCGGGCGGGATGAGCAGCGAACGCGGCGGCGGGGACACCTGCAGTCCCGGACCCGCTGTGGCGCCACTGAAGTTGAAACATCAGCCTGCGAAACCGGGGCTGCGCCGGCGCGGCAGGTGAGCGCCCAGCTAAAATCCGCGCCTTCCGAGCCCGCATAGCGCCGATCGAGGTTCGAGTGAGCAAGCGCGCCGATGCGAGTGGAAAGCCGTCGACAGGGCCAAGAATTTCGTGCGCAAGAGCGCGCTGACCCGCCCCGCCCGCGCCTGCCTCGAGCACTGGCTCCCCGCCACCGCACGCGTGGACGCGGCAGAATAGGCTCAGGACCGGAAAATCTGCGCCGGCCAGCGTGCCGCCCGCCACAGCAGCCACTGCCGGTGGATAGGCGACAGCGGCTCGGGCTTGAATGGGTCAGCGCCCAGCCGCTCGCTCCGCCGCAGCGCCGCGCCGACAGTCGCGACCGGTAAGAGCGCTGGCAGCGCCGCCGGCGGCACAGTCTGGAGCATACACCGCCCTGTCGCCAGATGCTCGCGCGCATGCGCCCGCAAGTCGGCCAGTGCAGCGCGCAAACCGTCGCTAGTCTCGCGCGCGAACACCGCCTCCGGCACGACGCCATGCCGGCCGAGCAGTTCCTGTGGCAGATAGAGCTGCCGGCGCGCGGCGTTGAGCGGCAAATTAGTGAAGACGCCAGCGATCGCATAGGCGATGCCAGCGTGGCGGCTGAGTGTTTGTGTTTCCGGCGTCAGGCCACCAAGGATCGCCGCCGCCATATTGAAAAGGCCGGCGCGGGTCTTCCCGGCGTGGTCATCGAACGCCGGCATGCTCGCCATCGGTTCGTCATAAAGATCGAATGTCCGGGCATCGATCAGCGCCTGCAGCGGATCGGCGGAAAGCCCGTAACGATCAAGGGTCGCGCGCAACGCGCAAGCGACCGGATGCGCGGCCGCCTCGCCATCGCGCCTGCCCTCAAGCACCTCGCGCCACCATTGCAGGCGAATTTCGCCCGGCACCGGCTCGCGCGCGAAATCGCGCACCCGCGCGATCTCGGCGTTGAACGCATAAAGCGAGAGCAGCGCATCGCGATGTTGCGCCGGCGCGAACAGGGTCGCGATATAGCGGTCGCGGTCGGCCTCGCGCACCAGGTTCGCGCAGTACTCGGCGTTGGAGATCATGGAAGCCAGTCTATCGCGGCTGTCAGTCGACCGCGATCAGCCCCGCCCCGACCCGGCGGTTTTCGGCCAACAAAATGTTATAGGTGCGCACCGCCGGCCCCGTGGTCATCGGATCGACCGACAGGTTCACCGCGCGGAAGCGCTCGCGCAGGGACGCCGGCAGCACCCAGGGATCGGGGCCGACCCCGATGATGAAGAAATCGAGTTGACCGGCGCGCGCCAGCGCCGGCGCCAGGATTTCATCGGTGATGTCGGCGAACTCGTGCCACGGGCCACGCCCAGATGCCGTCGGGAAAACACAACAGCGAGCCGCGGTGAGACATGCCGCCGAAGCGGAAGCCGCCATTGCCATATGCATCGATCGGCGCCGGGTTGGGCAAATGCGGGGCGTCGGGTCCGAGACCGCCCGCCATGTTTACGGCGTGTCCTGACCGGAGCTGCTCAGTGAATCCCGTCCCTCTCCGACGCCGAGATAAATCAGCACCGGGGCGGCGATGAATATGGAGGTGTAGGTGCCGACCAGCACCACGCCGAACAGCATGGTCGCCGTGAAGCTGCCGATGGCATTGCCCCCGAAAAGGAACAGCGCCAGCAGCGCCAGCGTCGTGGTCAAGTGCGTGATGATCGAACGCGACAGGGTTGAATTGACCGAAATATTGAGCAGGTCCGCCATCGACAGCTTCTTGTAGCGGCGCAGCATCTCGCGCACGCGATCGTAGATGACCACGGTATCGTTCAGCGAATAGCCGAGAATGGTGAGCAGCGCGGCGATGCTGGTCAGATCGAAATCGATGCCGGTCAGACACATAAAGCCGATGGTCAGCACCAGATCGTGCGTATTGGCAATCATGGCGCCGACGGCGAACTGCCATTCGAAGCGGAACCAAAGGTAGATGAGGATGCCGAGGATCGCCAGCATCAGGCCGATGATGCCGTAGGACAGGAGCTCGGTGGACACGCTCGGGCCCACCACCTCGACCCGCCGATAGCTGACGGAATCGCCCAGCGCGCCACGAATTTTCTGTACCGCCGCCTGCTGGGCGGCGTCGCCGCCCGGCTGCTGCCCGATGCGGATCAGTACTTCATTGGGCTGCCCGAACAGCTGCAACTGGACCGGGCCGAGCTCCAGCTTGTCCAGGGTCGAGCGCATGGTGGCGAGATCCGCCTTCTCCGACTGGGTTCGCACCTCAAGCAGCGTGCCGCCCTTGAAATCGATGCCGAAGTTCAGCCCAACGCTGAAATACAGAATGATCGCCACGATCGACAGGATGGCCGATACGGGAAAGCTGATGCGCCGGAAGCGCATGAAGTCGAATTTGGTGTCGTCGGGGACGATCCGGAGCAATCGCATGTCGCTAACGTCCCTCAGATCGGCACGGTCTTGGGCCGCCACCAGCGCACCCAGGTGGCGGCGATCAGCCGCGTCACGGTGAAGGCGGTGAACACGGTGGTGATGATGCCGATGCCGAGGGTGAGCGCAAAGCCGCGCACCGGTCCGGTGCCGACGTAAAACAGCACGGCCGCCGCTATGAAGGTGGTGATATTGGAGTCAAGAATGGTGGCGAGCGCCCGGGAAAAGCCCGCGTCGATGGCATTGATCGCGGAGCGACCGGCGCGCACCTCCTCGCGGATTCGTTCATAGATCAGCACGTTGGAGTCGACCGCGATCCCCATGGTCAGCACCACGCCGGCAATGCCCGGCAGCGTCAACGTAGCCCCCAGCATCGACAGCACGCCGAAAATCATGCCGACGTTGACGGCGAGCGCGATGTTGGCGAACACGCCAAACAGGCCGTAGGTAACGAGCATGAACAGCACCACCATGACGGCGCCGATATAGGCCGAAATCTTGCCCTTCGCGATGGAGTTGGCGCCGAGGCCCGCGCCGACGGTACGCTCCTCCACCACCGTTAGCGGCGCCGGTAACGCGCCGGCGCGCAGGAGGATCGCGAGATCGTTGGCGCTCTCGACGGTGAAATTGCCGGAGATCTGTCCCGAGCCGCCGAGGATCGGCTCGCGGATCACCGGCGCCGAGATCACCTTGTTGTCGAGCACGATGGCGAACGGTTTGCCGACATTCTGCTGCGTGGTCTCGGCGAACTTGCGGGCGCCGGAGGTATTGAAGCGGAAGGAGACGATCGGCTCGTTGGTGCGCTGGTCGAAGCCGGGCTGCGCGTCGTTGAGGTCTCCGCCCGAGACCATGATACGCTTCTCGACCACATAGGGCACGCTCGCTTCCGGACCGGAGCCATACAGAATCTCGTCGCCGGGCGGCAGGTTGCCGGCCTGGGCCTGCTGCGCCGACACCGTGGTATCGACCAGGCGGAAGTCGAGCTTGGCGGTCTTGCCGAGCAATTCCTTGAGACGGGTCGGGTCCTGCAGACCGGGCACCTGCACCAGGATTCGGTCGTTGCCCTGACGTGCGATCAGCGGCTCGAGGGTGCCGAGTGCGTTGATGCGCCGCTCAATGATCGTGATCGATTGACCGACCGCCTGTCTGATCCGCTCGAGAATGGCGGGCTCCGTCGGGGTCAGCCTGATCAGCCGCTCGCCGGCGGTGGTTACATCGAGGCTGCGGCGGCCAGTGGCACTCAGGATGCCTCCCAGCGGCTGCGACAACGCGCCCAACTTGGTCAGCGCCTCGTCGTACCGGTTCTGCTCGCGGATCGTGACCTGGACGGCGTTGCCCCGCACCAGCAGGCCGGTATAGCCGACGCGCGCCTCGCGCAGCACACGACGGACATCGTCGCGCAGCGTTTCCAGCTGCTCCTTGCGTACCGCACCGCCGTCGACCTGCAACAGCATGTAGGAGCCGCCCTGCAGATCGAGGCCGAGCACGATATGGCGCTGCGCCCATTGCGGAAGGCTCGCGAACACGCCGGCGGGCAGGAAGTTCGGGACGGCAAACAGCATGACGACGAACGCCGCCACCACGATCGCCGCCGCCTTCCAGCGTGAGAAGAAAAGCATGATATCCCGACTTGAAGTGAAGGTTTAAGAAGCGCGCGAGCGTCAGCCGGCCGCCTCTTCCTTCACCGGCTCACCCTTGGCGCGCACATCGGTGAGCATTCCCCGCATCTGGCGAATGCGCACGTCGTCCGCAATTTCAATTTCAAGCTGGTCGTCGTCGATCACCTTGGTGACCTTGCCGACCAGCCCGCCATTGGTCACGACGGTGTCGCCCCGCCGCACGTTTTTGACCATCTCCTGGTGGGCCTTCACCCGCTTCTGCTGCGGCCGCAGGATCAGGAAATACATGATCACGAAAATCAGGATAAACGGCAGCAGGGACATCAGCATGCCGCCCTCGCCTCCCAGGGGCGAGGCGCCTTGCGCAAAGGCCGGCGTAATAAACATTTCGTGGTTCCTCACGGGTTCGCAGCGCAGAAAGCTGTCCGGCGCCTGCCAAACCGGCGCGCCGGCGCAAATTTCGCGCGGGACTATAGCGGGCGCGGCCCCAATTGCAACGCCGCGCCAACCCTCAAAGCCCGCGAATCCGGGCCATTTCCGGGCAGCCGCCTTGCCCGGGGCCCCTCGCCCCGCTAAGAGCAGCGCCAGTTTCATAAAAGTCACATGTCATGGCCAGGTCGAAGCGAAAATCGGGCCCCGGATCGGGACCCAAGCCAAAAACCGGCGTGAAGCCGAGGTCTCCCGTTGCGCCGAAAGCCGGCGTGGATGGCGTACTGATCGCGCGCATCGCCGATGCGCTTGAGCGCCTCGCGCCGCGTGCCGTGCCGCCGGTCGATTTTGCCGCAGCCGATGCCTTCATCTGGCATCCGGAAGGACGACTGGCGCCCGTCCCGCGCGTCAACCGGGTGGGCATGTCGCTCCTCAAGGGCATTGATCGGGTGCGCGACCTGCTGGTGGAAAATACCGAGCGCTTTGCCAAGGGTCTGCCCGCCAACAACGCGTTGCTGTGGGGCGCGCGCGGCATGGGAAAATCATCGCTGGTCAAGGCCTCGCACGCCGCGGTCAATGCCATGCTCGCCAGGAATGGCAAGAGCGGGCCGCTCAAGCTGATCGAGATCCACCGCGAGGACATCGAAAGCCTGCCGGAACTGATGGCGATCACCCGCGCCGCGCCCTATCGCTTCATCGTGTTCTGCGACGACCTGTCGTTCGACAGCGACGACACCAGCTACAAGTCGCTGAAAGCCGTGCTGGAAGGCGGCATCGAAGGCCGGCCCGACAACGTCATCTTCTACGCCACCTCCAACCGTCGGCACCTGCTCTCACGTGACATGATCGAGAACGAGCGCTCGACCGGCATCAATCCCGGCGAAGCCGTCGAGGAGAAGGTGTCGCTGTCCGACCGTTTCGGGCTGTGGCTCGGCTTCCACCGCTGCAGCCAGGACGAATATCTCGCCATGGTCAACGGCTACATCGCGCACTATCGCGTGCCGGTCGACGAGGACGCGTTGCGGCGCGAGGCGCTGGAATGGGCGACCACGCGCGGTTCGCGCTCCGGCCGCGTGGCCTGGCAGTTCGTGCAGGACCTCGCCGGGCGCCTGGGTGTGGCGCTGAGGGATTAGATTTAATTCGTCATTCCGGCCGAGCCGCGCCAGCGGCGAGAGCCGGAATCCATAACCACGGTCGGTGATTATGGATTCCGGGTCCGCGCACAATAGTGCGTCGAAGACGCGCGTGAACGCGCTTATGGTGCGCGCCCCGGAATGACGTAGAGATATCTAGCCGCCAAGATACCGCGTGGGGTCGACCGGAGTCGAACCCTTGCGGATCTCGAAGTGCAGTTGCGGCGAGGTCACGTTGCCGGTCTGGCCGGCGTGCGCGATGACCTGACCGCGCTTGACGTTCTCCCCGCGCTGCACCAGCAGCTTGCTGGCGTTGGCATAGGCCGACACGTAGCCGTTGGCATGGCGGACCAGCACCAGATTGCCGTAGCCCTTCAGCTCGTTGCCGGCATAGGCGACGACGCCGTCTTCAGCCGCCTTGACGGGCGTGCCTTCCGGCACCGCCAGATTGATGCCGTCATTCTGCATGCCGTTGGGCTCGCGGCCGAAGCGCGCGATGATGCGGCCCTTCACCGGCCAGCGGAATTGCGGCAGGGAGCCCGCCGGCTCCGCTTTTTCGGTGACGTCCCGCTGCGCGCTGTGTTGCGGCGCGGGCTGCGAATGGGCGACACGCGCGGATTCCGCCGGCACGCTCGCGACGCTCTGCACCGGCGGGGTGTTTGGGCGCGCGATTTTCGGCTCGGACGCGGCCGGCCTGGGTGCCGGCGTATGGCTCGCCACCTGCCGGCGCTCCGCCGGGATGTTGACCCGGTCGCCGACGCTGAGCTTGGTGAAGGGACTGATCCTGTTGTATCGCGCCAGCGCCGACAGCGACATGCCGTTGCGGCGCGCGATGCCGATCAGCGTTTCGCCGCGACCGACCGTGTGAACGGTGCTGCTACCGGGCGGGACAGCGGCCTGCGTTTGCGGCGCTGACGAGGCTGGCGGCACGGCGACTGCGCTGGCACGGGCGCCGGAAACCCAGCGCGGAATGACCAGACGCTGACCGGGCTTGAGCGCGGCCGGGTCCGCGATGTGATTGACCTGAATGAGCGCCGACATCGGCACGTTGTGCTTGCGGGCGATGGACGCAAGGGTATCTCCGCGCGCGACGGCAACCGCCTTGCCCCCGTTCCAGGTCCAGTGACCGGCGGGCTGCGGCGCGGGAGCGGCCGGCACCGAGCCGGTGATGTCGCTGTTGCGGGTCGCCGGCCGCCAGGCGCTCAGCCCCTGCGCGCCGCTCGCGGCGCCTGCGCGATGGGCGGCAACGGTCTGCGGCTTGCCGGGCGCCGGAAGCGGCTGCGCCGTCACCTGCGGCTTCGCGGCCGGACGCCTGGCGACCGAGCCGGTCACCTCCGACCTGGGCGCCTGATAGTATTCGCTGCGGTTGGAGCCAAAGCGCGCCGAGTCAGAACAACCGGCTGCGGCGACAGCGACCAGCGCGAGAATGGCAACGCTCGGCCAGGTGCGCGAGCGGAACGGCACGGGAAACGACATGGGTTTACTCGTTCGTACGCGACAAACGTCGAATGCGAACTAAATCAGTCACGAGTAAACAACCGTTTAAGGCTTACTCAATCGTTGCCGGGGACACGACGGACTGGCAAAAATGCCACACTGCAATCACAGACCTCGCAGCTCCAAACCTCTCGTTCAAGGCGTTTCTTTCAAAGTTCGTGCGCCTGCCCCGGCAACAGCGGCACGAAGCGCACAGGAATGCCGCTTTCGCGCTCAATGCCGGTTTGCGTTTTGGTAAGCTTGATAATTTGTTGTGTCTCGCCGTGAGGCCCGAGCGGCAACACCATCACACCGCCTTCTTCCAGCTGGTCCAGCAGCACTTGCGGCGTGGTCGCGGCCGCCGCCGTCACGATGATGCGGTCGAACGGCGCCCGCGCGGGCCAGCCGGCCAGGCCATCGCCGACCACCACCTCCACATTGCCGTAACCCAGCGCACGCATGCGCTCCCGCGCCTGCTCGGCCAGTGTCCGGTAGCGCTCGATCGATACCACCTCGCGCGCCAGCCGCGACAGCACCGCGGCCTGGTAGCCCGAGCCGGTGCCCACTTCGAGCACGCGGTGCCCGGGCTTAACGTCCAGTTTCTCGGTCATGTAGGCCACCACATAGGGCTGGCTGATGGTTTGCCCGCAGGCAATCGGCAGCGCCCGGTCGGCGAAAGCGTGGCCGATGTCCGCCACTTCCACGAAATGGTCGCGCGGAACCTCGTCCATGGCGCGCAGCACGGCCGCGTTGGAAATCCCGCGCCCGCGCAGCTTGAGAAGAAATTCCATGCGGCCGACGCCGCGGTCGTCCGTCGCCCGTATGGTCACGTTGCCATCCTCATTTCGCCGTTTTTCTAGCATGTCTTCCGGGGTTCCATGTATGCTTCGTCGCCCCGCGCCAATTCCGGCGCACGCTGGCAGCACCGAGCCTGCCGGTTGGATCACGGGATGGAACTTTCGATGCAGACGAAACCACGGGTTTTGGTGGTCGAGGACGAATATCTCATCCGTATGCTGCTGGAAGACATGCTCGAGGAGGCCGGCTACGATATGGCGGCCGGGGTCGGAACCATCGCGGAAGCGAGCGAGGAGGCCTCCAAGGGCGATTTCCACGTCGCCATCCTCGACGTCAATCTCGACGGGCACGAAATCTTCCCGGTCGCAGATATCCTCGCGAAACGCGGCCTGCCCTATCTGTTTGTCACCGGGTATGGCGAACGCAGCCTGCCCGGGCCCCACAACGAGCGTCCGGCCCTGCAGAAGCCGTTCCAGGCCGAGCAGCTCAAGGCCGCCCTCGACAACCTGCTGGCGACGGCCTAGGCCTCGTCGCGACCGTTTTTTTCCCGCTATTTACAGGCAGATCCAGCAGGATCATGAATTGGGAATATCAAATTGTCAGGGCCGATAAGGGCGACGATTTTCTCGCCTCGCTCAACAAGCCTGGCGGCGAAGGCCGGGAGGCCATCTCGGGCACCTACACCATCGGGGAATTGAAACTGGTTACGCTTGGGCAGGGTATGGCCCCTTCCAGGGCCGCCGGCACGCCCATGTGGGTAGCGCTCGTGAAAAGAGCCCTCAACGACCTGGCCTAATCGAACAGCTCCGCCAGTTGCGTCATGAACGGCTCGTCGGTGAGGTCGAGCCTGAGCGGCGTCACCGCGATGCGATTTTCGGCAATGGCCGCGAGATCACTGCCGCGCGCGGCGCCGCGTGCGCCACCCCGCTCGAACGCGATCCAGTAATAGGGATTGCCGCGGCCGTCGTGGCGCGGCTCGATGCGCAACAGTTCCTGGTCGCGCTTGCCCTGGCAGGTGACGGCGACGCCGACCACCTCCTCCGGCCTGCAATCCGGGAAGTTGACGTTGACCAGCACGTCGCGCGGCATCCCCGCCTCAAGCACGCGGCGGATGAGGTCGGGCGCGAACCGCATCGCGGTGTCCCAGGGCGGATTGGTGCGGTTGGCGAACGAATACGACTGCGACAGCGCGAACGACGGAATGCCGAGCACGGTGCCTTCCATGGCGCCGGCGACCGTGCCCGAGTAGGTGACGTCCTCGGCGCAGTTACGCCCGCGGTTGACGCCGGACAGCACCAGATCCGGCAGATCCTTCATGATGTGGCGTACGCCCATGATGACGCAGTCGGTGGGTGTGCCCTTGACCGCGAAATGGCGCTCGCCGACCTCGCGCAGGCGCAGCGGATCGTTCAGCGACAGCGAATGCGCCACGCCCGACTGGTCGGTTTCCGGCGCCACCACCCAGACTTCATCCGAGAGTGTCCGGGCGATTTTTTCGCAGGCATCGAGGCCCTCGGCATGAATGCCGTCGTCGTTGGTGATGAGAATACGCATTACAAATTCCTGTCATTCCGGGGCGCGAGCGTAAGCGAGCGAACCCGGAATCCATACTCACAGGCCGGGGTTATGGATTCCGGGTTCGCGGCCAAAAGGCCGCTCCCCGGAATGACGATTGGTGAGGCCATCACTTCGCTTTCTCAACCTTCGTCACCCCGCCCATATACGGCTTCAACGCCTCCGGCACGGCAATCGATCCATCCTCCTGCTGATAGGTCTCCATCACCGCGATCAGGGCGCGGCCGACGGCGACGCCGGAGCCGTTGAGGGTGTGCACGAAGGCCGGCTTGCCATCCTTGCCGCGGTAGCGCGCGTTCATGCGGCGCGCCTGAAAGTCGCCGCAGACCGAACAGGAGGAAATCTCGCGGTACATGTTCTGGCCCGGCAGCCAGACCTCGATGTCCCAGGTCTTCTGCGCGGCGAAGCCCATGTCGCCGGTGCAGAGCGTGATGACGCGGTAATGCAGGTCGAGCTTCTTCAGCACGTCCTCGGCGCAGGCCAGCATGCGCTCGTGCTCGTCCTTCGACTGCTCGGGCGTGGTGATGGAGACGAGTTCGACCTTGGTGAACTGGTGCTGGCGGATCATGCCGCGGGTATCCTTGCCGGCGGCGCCGGCTTCGGCGCGGAAGCACGGCGTCAGGGCGGTCAGCCGCATCGGCAGCTCGTCTTCGGCAACGATGGACTCGCGCACGAGATTGGTCAGCGGCACTTCGGCGGTGGGGATGAGCCGAGCCGCTTTGCGGCCAACGCATCCAAGCCCATCAACGTGAGCTACTACGTGGTCAAGGACATCCGATTTATCTTCCTTCGACAACTCAGCGTCGATGTTTTTAAGTAAAAACTCGGCTCTAAGGCCAAATCGCGAACTGCAAAGAACTGATCGTCTTCGAACTTCGGCAATTGCGCCGTGCCAAACATCACCTCGTCGCGCACCAGCAACGGCGGATCGACTTCCGTGTAGCCATGCTCCTCGCCGGTATGCAGGTCGAGCATGAACTGCCCGAGCGCGCGCTCCATGCGCGCCAGGCCCTTCTGCAACACGACGAAGCGCGCGCCCGACAGCTTCGCCGCCAGTTCGAAATCCATCATCCCCAAGGCTTCGCCCAATTCGAAATGCTGCTTGGGCGTGAAGGCGTAATTGCGTTTGGCGCCATGCGTATGGTGCTCGACATTGCCGGTTTCGTCGGCGCCGTCCGGCACATCGGCGAGTGGCGTATTGGGGATTGTCGCGAGGATACCGCCCGGACCGTTCAGCTTTTCATCGAGGTCCTTCGCTTTCGCCTCAAGCCCGGACAGATTGGTCTTGAGCTCGTTGACTTCCGCCATCAGGACGGCCGCCCTCTCCTCGTCCTTGGCCTTCCTGGCTTCGCCGATCTCTTTGGAGGCCGCATTGCGGCGCGCCTGCGCCTGCTCGAAGGCAAGAATGGCGGCGCGGCGGGCTTCGTCGAGCGACAGGATGCCATCCACGATCTTCCGGCGGACGTCGTCGGACGTCCCGCGCCGTTTCAGGCCATTGTCGAAGGCTTCCGGGTTCTCGCGAATCCACTTGATGTCGTACATGATCCTGCCGGTCTTGCCGCTTCCATTCGCTCGAGAAATCGCGCGTTGCGCCCTTCGCCGGTCATGCGCGGACGGCGCGTGGCCGCCGACTGCCCCAGGAGCGGCCGGTGCCAGCAGGCTTTATTCCGATTTGGACGATTTGTCAGCCGGTCCGCGGAAGCCCGGCCGGACGCGGCTCAGGTCAGCATGACGTTGACGAAGGGCCGCAGCTCCTCGGGAATATCTTCTCGCGTCTTGACCAGCTCGGCCAGGGTCTTGTCGCCCTTGGCCTCGGTGATCAGGCGGGCGAAGCTGTCTTCCGAAATCCTGGCGCCGTTGTTGCCGGTGATCTTGCGCAGCACGTTCTTGTTGCCGCGCTCGACCAGCACGTCGCTCACCACGTCGGTGATGCGCTGGCGCGCGGCGATCGCGAGCAGGTGGCCCTGACCCTTGGTCCTGGCGATGCCGACCAGGTGGTTGTCCGTGAGCGCGGGCGACTTCTCCAGCACCGGCGCCGCCACCGCCACGTCATCGCTGGCCGAGAGCCGCGCGATGGTGTCGATGGCCGCGGTGTCGGTGTCGGCCAGACGGTTGCTCAGCTCGACCAGCGCCTTCGATTCCACCCCTTCGCTGAGGCGCTTGATGATGGCGTCGAAAAGCTGGGCCAGCTCCTCGGAATAGCTGGGCGCGCCGGCGAGGAACAGGTCGGTCATCTGGCGCAACATCTTCAGGCGACGCGAACCGGTCACCCGCGAAAGCGTGTCGTCCAGTTCGTCCAGCAATTCTTCGGTTTGTTGAACCTGTTGCGACATCCCGGATACCCCTACCCACTACGCGAGGCTGGCACCGGTCATACCCGAACGACGGCAAATAAAAGTTAAACCGAATTGGTGAGGTCGCCGGGCCTTGGTTACCTCTCTACAACTCCAGGCGGCGCGGGCGGCGGCGGACGCTGGCCCCGCGCGACGAAAATCCTATAATAAACACGTAGTTAGCGCTGCCTCCGACGGTTGCGCCGCACCCCGCGCAACCTTGTCATTTCGCCTTCATAAACCAGTTTGCGACGGATTTTCCGCCGCTTACTCGGCGGATGCGGTGCCCGGGGCCTGCGCCGGGCCCCGCGCCTTGCCCTCGACCATGCGCACCGACCAGATGGAACCCTCGTACAGCAGGATCAGGGGCCCGGCCAGCGAGAACTGGCTGAGCACGTCCGGCGGCGTGAGAACGGCGGCACAGATGAAGGCGCCGACAATGGCGTACTTGCGTTTGGCCTTGAGCTGCGCCGACGTGACCACACCGATGCGGCCAAGCAGCGTCAGGATCACCGGGAGCTGGAAGGCGACGCCGAAGGCGAACACCAGCGACATCATCAACGACAGGTATTCGCCGACCTTGGGCAGCAGCTGGATCGATGCATCGACCGCCCCGCCCGTCTGCTCCATGTGAAGCGAGAAGCGCACCAGCATCGGAAACACGAGAAAATAGACCACCATCGCGCCGATGACGAAAAAGACCGGCGTCGCAATCAGGTACGGCACAAACGCCTTGCGCTCGTGGCGATAGAGGCCGGGCGCCACGAACATGTAGATCTGGGCCGCGACCACCGGAAACGACAGGAAGGCGGCTCCGAACATCGCGAGCTTGAGCTGCGTGATGAAGTATTCGAGCAGCGCCGTGTAGATGAATTTGGAATTTTCCGGCCCCGCCACCCAGACGAAGGGCCAGACCAGCACGTTGTAGATGTCCTTGGCGAAGGCGAAGCAGATGCCGAACGTCACCGCGAACGCAATCACCGCCTTGATCAGCCGCGAGCGCAGCTCGATCAGGTGGTCCATCAACGGGGCTTTTGTGGCCTCGATGTCTTCGGCATCGGTGGTCATGCGGAGCCCCGCGCCTGCTTGGGCGGCGGCGTCTCGGCCGGCGCCGCCGGCTCCGGCGACGGCTCGATGTCGGGCAGTTCTTCAGCCGGCGCCGATTCAACCGCGGCAACCGGCGCCGCGGCCGTCGGCTCTTTTTCGCCGGAAGCCGGTCCGGTTTCGGCCGCCGTCCCGGCGTCCGGCTCCTCGCGCTCCGGCGTGTCGAACGTGTCGTCCCACTCGCTCGAGTCGTCGTCCTTTTCTTTGTCCTTGTCGACGTCCGCCAGCGGGTCGTATTCGGTGATGCTCTTCAGCGAGCCGGTCAGGTCGTCGGCCTGATCCTTGAGATCGGCAACCTCGGCCTCGCGCAGCGCTTCCTGAAACTGCCCCTGGAACTCGGAGGCCATGCGCTTGACCTTGCCCATCCACTGCCCCGCGGTGCGCAGCACCGTCGGCAGTTCCTTGGGCCCGATCACGATCAGCGCGACCAAGCCGATCAGGACGAGCTCGCTCCAACCGATGTCGAACATGGATTAGTCAACCCCGGGTCCGCGCGCGCCGCGACGCTTGTCACGGCGGTCGAGCAGACCCGACAACGCCGCCGCGGCCACGCTCAGGAGCGTACGCTCTCGGTGCGCTGTTGTGTTTCCGTCTTCGACGCCCCCGCGTCGTTGCCCTGATGATCGATGGTCTTCACCGGCTCGGTCTTGGCCGTGTCCTTCGACTTGTCGTCGTCTTCCGCCAGGCCCTTCTTGAAGGCCTTGATGCCGCCGGCGACGTCGCCCATCAGATCGGAAATCTTGCCGCGGCCGAAGAGCAGCAGCACCACTGCGATCACGACGATCCAGTGCCAGATACTTAAGGAACCCATCCGCAAACCCTCCGGATCGACGGGCTTTTCAACGCCACGTCCCGCCCATGATTTGAGCTAGAAACTAGGCTTGGCGGCAGGCAAAAACAAGAACTTCCGGGGCCGCTGGCGGGCCGTAATTGTCGCGCCGGCAACAGGGTTTACCTTAATTTCGCCGCGTTAGCTCTCGCCCTGCTGCGGCGCCGGCGCGAGCCCGAGATCGAGGTCGCCCGGTTCCAGCGGGTCCTCGTCGTCGCGCAGGGTGGTGTCATCGGTCGGGATCGGCACCGCGAAGCCCGGCGGCATCGCACCTTCCAGAAGCCCCGCGCCCTTAAGCTCATCCAGTCCGGGCAGATCGCCCACGCCCTCGAGGCCGAAGTGGGAGAGGAAATCCTCGGTCGTGCCATAAGTGATCGGCCGACCCGGCGCCTTGCGCCGTCCGCGCGGGCGGATCCAGCCGGTCTTGA
Organism: uncultured Pseudomonadota bacterium; assembly: GCA_963773715.1. Lineage (GTDB taxonomy): Bacteria > Pseudomonadota > Alphaproteobacteria > Rhizobiales > Xanthobacteraceae > Pseudolabrys. The sequence continues at coordinate 44,128 of CAVZCM010000008.1, forward strand.
GCAGCAGGTCGAGCGTGCCGGTGGCGGTCGCCACCCCGCGGATTTCCTCGATCTCGGCGCGCGTCACCGGCTGATGGTACGCGACGATGGCGAGCGTCTCGATCGCGGCGCGCGACAGCTTGCGGGTTTCAACCGTCTGCCTGGTGAGCAGCCACGACAGATCGCTCGCGGTGCGGAAGGTCCACTTGCGGCCGATGCGCACGAGATTGACCCCGCGCGGGGCGTATTCGTCCTTCAGCCGCGCCAGCGCCTGCTTGACGTCGACGCCGTCCGGCAACCGCTTGGCCAAGGTCGCCTCGTCGAGCGGTTCGCCGGCGGCGAACAGCAGCGCTTCGAGCAGCCGCAGTTCCTCGGGCCGCTCCTGCGGCTGCGATTGCGCGTCGTCCGTCACGGCCTGCTCCGCCGGCGGTTCGTTATCGTTCTGCACAATCTGCAACTGGTTGGCCGCTCGCGGCATCGGCTCCGTCTCCTCATCCATTTTCCTGGACGTCATACCTGCTTGTAGTCCCGCTCCCGCCGACACGCTTGCGCATGAAGATCGGCGCGAAGGATTCCTTCTGATGAATTTCGGCCACGCCCTCGCGCACCATTTCGAGCGCGGAGGCAAACGACGACGCGAATACGGTGGAGGCCAGCGACGGCTCCACCACGTAGGCGATCAGGTACTGATCGAGCCGCGACCAGTCCGACGACTGCCCGATCAGCCGCTCCAGCGTCTCGCGCGCCTCCGACAGTGACCAGACTTCGCGTTTCTTGAAGCGCACCTGCGACAGGGTCGTGCGCTGGCGCTGCACGGCGTAGGCGCTGAGCAGGTCGTAAAGCGTCGCGGTCCATTCAGACTGCCTGATCTCGGCGATCGGCTCGGGCGCGCCGCGCGCGAATACGTCGCGATTGAGCTGCGGGCGGCCCATCAGGCGTGTCGCCACCTCACGGAACGCCTCCAGCCGGCGCAGGCGATAGGCAAGCGCCATCGCCATGTCTTCGGCGCTCGGGCCCTCGCCGGGCGCGGCTTCCGGCAGCAGCAGGCGTGATTTCAGATAGGCGAGCCACGCCGCCATGACGAGATAGTCGGCGGCGAGTTCGAGGCGCAGCTTGCGCGCCGCCTCGATGAAGGTGAGGTACTGATCGGCCAGCGCCAGGATCGAAATCTTGGAAAGATCGACCTTCTGCTGGCGTGCCAGCGTCAGCAAGAGATCGAGCGGCCCCTCGAAACCCTCGACGTCGACAATCATTGCTGGCTCGGTGGTGCCGCGGTCCGCCTCCAGCGTTGTATCGAATTCATCCGCGCTCATGAGCCGGTCATCCGTTGGTTCAGCGGCCCCACGGTGGCCACCATGTCGGTGAATGTCTTGCGCGCGCTCGCCATGTCGAAATCTTCCGGCGCGCCACGCGCCTCGAGGCCGACCTCGTGCACGCGTCGCGGCTTCACCGGCGAGTTCAGGCACGACGCCCGCGACCTGCGTCATCTCCTCAAGATTGCCGTTGCAATGAAGCACGACGTCGCAACCGGCGGCAAGCGCTGCTTCGCTGCGCTGGCGCAGCGTACCCGACAAGGCGCCCATGGAGATGTCGTCGCTCATCAACAGCCCGTTGAATCCGATAGACCCGCGAATCACTTGTTGCACCATTGTGACCGAAGTCGTGGCCGGCGCGACCGGGTCGATGGCGCTAAACACAACATGTGCAGTCATGCCCAGCGGCAGGCGCGCCAGCGGCCTGAATGCCGCGAAATCGGTCGATTCGAGGGTCGCGCGGTCGGTATCGACTACCGGCAGCCTGTGATGGCTGTCGGCGGTGGCGCGGCCGTGGCCCGGCAGGTGCTTGAGCACCGGAAGTGCCCCGCCCGCCAGGAGCCCCTCGGCAACAGCGCCGCCGATGGCCGCGACCTTGACCGGTTCCGTGCCGTAGGCGCGGTCGCCAATCACCGCATCGGCGCCCGCAACGGGCACATCGGCGAGCGGCAGGCAGTCGACATCGATGCCAAGCGGCCCGAGGTCGGCGGCGATCAGATGGCCTGCCAGGCGCGCGGCTGAGAGCCCCATGGCCGGGTCGCGATCGTAGAGCGCGCCGTAGCACGCCCCCGGCGGATAGTACGGCCAGTGGGGCGGCCCCAATCTTTGGACGCGGCCACCCTCCTGATCCACCAGCACCGGCGCGTGCCAACCGACGATGTCACGAAATGACCAAACCAGTTCAGTGACTTGACGGGGAGAATTCACATTACGCTTGAAAATGATGAGACCCCATGGCCGCGCCTCCCGCAGGAAAGCGCGTTCGTCGGCGGAGACTTCGAGTCCCGCCAGCCCGATGATGAATGCACGGGGAGCCATGGCGCGGATTAGCCCGCGCAAGCCGCGAGGGCAAGCTTCAGCGGCCTGTATCCACCGACGCGCTTAAATCTTCTGGACGAAGCAGGAGCCGCCCGCTGCCTTCAGCTGGCTGCACAGACTGTTCGCTTCCTCGGAACTGCCGAAAGGTCCCACCATCGCGCGATAGTAAACTCCCTTGGCGCCGAGATCGACGCGCCGGACCATGACCTGCTGGCCGCCAAGCACGTTGGAGAACCGACTCTGCGTACGCTGCAGCGCCGCCTTCGCGTCAGCCTCGCTACGGCGCGAAGACACCTGCACCGCGTAGCCGCCACTCGCTGAAGCCGCCGACGGCGGGGCCAGCCGCGCCGGCGCGCTGGCCGTCCGTGCTGGCGCGGGCGCCGCGCGCGTGGGCGCCGCCACTGCATCAGGGGTCAGGGAAAGCGGTGCGTTGCTCGATGCGGCCGCAACCTGCCGGGTCGCAGGTGCAGACCGTTCGGTGGTGGTCTGGCGCGGCGCCGGTGTGGGCGGCTGATTCACTGCCTCACGTCCGGCCGTCACCGCGGGCTCAGGCTCGGGCGCTGGCATGGCACCGGCCACATTGGGCTGCGACGCGACTGCCGGAGCCGCAGTCGCCATCCCCGCCTGGTCCGGGCGGATGGTGATGGTGTTGATCTTCTTTGGATCGCTGCCGATGACACCGCTGCCGATCGCCGGCATCTGCGCGCCGCCGCCATTGGCCATCGAAGGATTCCGGGTCAGGACGCCGGCCGGCTTGTCCCGGCTGATTTCGACCGGGCGCTCCTCACGCGACACCAGCTTCTGGTCGCCGGCATTGTTGACGCGGTCATTGATCAGCTTGGCCGACTGCTCCTTCTCCTTGTCGGGCACGATCTTGCTCGGCGTGGAGTTGGCCTTGATGACCGGCGGCGGCCCGGAACTGGCCGATCCGAACAGCGCGCGATAACCGAAAGCGCCTGCGGTACCGATGACGGCGAGCGCGAACACGGCGGCGATCGCCAGCACACCCATGCGCCGCCGCGGCGGCGGGACATCGTCATAGAACTCCTGTGGCTCACCCGCATACGGCGACATGTTCGGATCGTAGGCGGCGCCCTCGAAGGCACCTGCATCCGCTGCATGGTCGTCGTAGCCCGGTACCGGTCCCTGCGTTCGGTAAAGGTCGCCGTCGCCAGCGAGCGGCGCGCTGCCATAGGGCTGCCGGCCCAGATCCTCGGCCGGAAATCCTTCAGGGCCCGCCGCAGCGGGGCGCTCTTCGGGGAACGGATCGCGCGCCGGAATTTGCGCGGCAAGCGCGCGGAGCATGGGCTCAGTCTCCCGCACGCTGGGCTGCGGCGTGGCCGGCGGACGGGCGCCCGCGCGGCCAAACTCGCCGAAGGGATCGCTCTGGCCAATCAGACGCGCGAGTTCTGCAAGCGGATCGTTGCTGCCGGCAGAGGGATTACTGGCCGTCGGCGTGGCGCGGCTCTTCAGATCGGCGTTGCGAAAGGGACGCTGGGAGTTGTCGTCAGCCATAGGGTACCCGGTTGTCCGTGCTCGTTCTTTGCCCACCCACAGCAACAGGCGCCAACAGCACACCCGGCGGGCGAGGCCTATCGCATCTCTTCCGGCGCTTCGACCCCCAACAGCGCGAGCCCAGAGGCGAGCACAATAACGATGCCTTGGACCAGGGCCAGCCGCGCCCTGGTCGTTTGTGGATCATTCTGGATAATGAAGCGTAAATGAGGCAAGTCCCGGCCACGCGTCCATTGCGCGTGAAATTCACTTGCTAATTCATATAGATAGAAGGCAATGCGGTGCGGCTCGTGGGCGGCGGCAGCGGCCTCCAATGTGCGTGGATAGTGCGCGATCTTGCGCAAAAGCGACAGTTCCCCGGCATCGCCAAGCGCTTCGAGCGGGGCCGCCTTGAGCCATTCGGCACGCGCGGCATCCTCGGCCGGCAGATCGGGCAGCTCGTCTCGGGCATTGCGGAACACCGACTGCCCGCGGGCGTGGCCGTACTGCACGTAGAACACCGGGTTGTCGCGCGAGTGCTCGATCACCCTGGCGAGGTCGAAGTCGAGAGCGGCGTCGTTTTTGCGGTGGAGCATGTCGAAGCGCACCGCATCGCGCCCGACCTCTTCCACCACTTCACGTAATGTGACGAACTCACCGGCCCGCTTCGACATTTTCACCGGCTCGCCGTTGCGTAACAGGCGCACGAGCTGCACCAGCTTGATGTCGAGATCGACCTTGCCTTCGCTCAGCGCCTTGACCGCCGCCTGCATGCGCTTGACGTAGCCGCCGTGGTCGGCGCCCCAGACGTCGATCAGATGCGCGAAGCCGCGGTCGAGCTTTGACTTGTGATAGGCGATGTCGGTGGCGAAATAGGTGTAGCTGCCGTCCGATTTCAGAAGCGGGCGATCGACATCGTCACCGAAATCGGTGGAGCGGAACAGGGTCTGCTCGCGGTCCTCCCAGTCCTCGACCGCGCCGCTTTTGGGCGGCGGCAGGCGGCCTTCATAGACCAGCCGCTTCGCCCGCAAGGTTTCGATGGTCTGGGCAACCACGTCGGTCGGCCCGTCCGCCGGCGGATGCGGCGAAAACGGATCGTGCTCCTCGCCTTCGATCAGCGAGCGCTCGGAATAAAACACGTCCGGGATCACGTTGAGCCGCATCAGGTCGTTTCGGATGTCGGCCATGATGACATTGATGGCGCGCTCGCGCGCGATCGGCAGCCACTCTTCCTCCGGCATGGTGGTGAGCCGGGTGCCGAAGTCGGCGGCAAGTTCGCCACCCACTTCCTTCAGATAGTCGCCGGGATAGAGCCCTTCCGGGATCTCGCCGATGGGCTCGCCGAGCGCCTCGCGGTAGCGGAGATAGGCCGAGCGCGCCAGCACGTCGACCTGCGCGCCAGCGTCGTTGATGTAGTATTCACGCGTCACGTCGTAACCGACAAAGGCCAGCAGGCTCGCCAGCGCGTCGCCGAACACCGCGCCGCGGCAATGACCCACGTGCATCGGACCGGTCGGGTTGGCGGAAACGTATTCCACGTTGACCTTGTCGCCCTGCCCCACGTCGCTCCGGCCGTAGTCGTGACCTTGCGCGAGCGCCACCAGCAGCGCCTCGCTCCAGACGGAATTGTGCAGTGTCAGATTGATGAAGCCCGGTCCGGCGACATCGGCCTTTTCCACACGCGGGTCGGTGCGCAACGCGGCCGCGATCTTCCCGGCAAAATCACGGGGATTGCGACCCGCTCCCTTGGCCAGCACCATGGCCGCGTTGGTGGCCATATCGCCATGCGTCGGATCGCGAGGCGGCTCGACCAGCACGCGCGACAGATCGGCCTGCGGCCCGAGCTCGCCAACGCACGCCTTTCGGACCGCGTCGAGGATCGCCGCGAACAAATGGGGCGCACGTACTTGCGGTTGGGCAACGGTCCGCGGCCCGCGCGCGGCGCGCGGCAACATCTTCGGCGCCGGTTTGGGCGCGGCTTTCGCTTTCGGTCTGGCGCCGGCTCTGGCCCCGGGCTTCGTCTTGGGGACGGTCCTGACTTTCACCTTGCGTCCACGCCCGGCCGCCGCTTTGCGCACGGTCCTGGATTTGGTCCTGGTCTTGCGCCTGGCATTGGCCGCAGCGCGTGCCTTGCGCTTCGGAGCGGTCTTGCGCCCCTTTTTGACAGCAGACTTCCGCTTGACCTTCGACCGGCGCGCAGCCTTGGCGCTCGCGGTTTTGGCCGCCGCCCCGGTCTTCCCGGTCTTGCGCCTGGCCCCGGATTTTTGCCGTGACCCGGTCTTGCGCTTGCGATTGAATCTGGTCGCGGCTGCCATTATGGCCGTTGCGGGTAATGGATTTCGGGGAGCGAGTCAAAAGAACAGCGCGGTCCGCGCACAGGTCCGGCGACATTCCGCATTGCGGCAAATCATTACGCGCGGACGCAAAGCACGTGTACCTAGAACCCCGCCACCGCCTCCAGCGATTGACCTGCCTGCTCTTGCGCCTTGCGGGTGGCGGCAAAGGCTTCTTCGACCGGCGCCGGCAAGGCAACTTCCCTGGCGAATTCCGGCCGCGCCATCAAATCGTGGAACCACGCCGCCAGCCGCGAGTGCAGACGCGGCAGCGGATAGCCGGCCAGCACCAGCCGGTTCGCATAGATGAACCATGCGATGTCGAGCACGGTCAGCTTGTCGCCGAGCATGTAGGGTTGTCCGGCAAGTCTCTGATCCAGTTCTTCGAACGTCCGCCGGAAGGTCTGTGCGGATTTGCGCGCGGCTTCGTCGGTATAGCCTTGCCTGGCGTAGGCTTTCCAGAACTCGATCTGCTCGTTGACCTTCGCGCGATCATCCTTGCCTTGCACCGTGGCGGTGCCGGCGGTGGCGTAAAGCTCCAGCGCCTCCGGCGGTTTCGGCGGCCCCGGCGGCGCGAACACGAAGCGGAACGACAGTCCGCGCAGGTCCATGTGCAGATCGTCCTCGTGCCTGAGCAGCGCGGCGACTTCACCTTCATGGCCGGGCGGAATGAGCTTCACATCCGGAAAGGCGGCGTCGAGGTAGGTGATGATGTCGTTGCTCTCGATGTGCACCGCCCCGTCGTGCACCAGCACCGGCAGCAGCCCGCGCGGATTGATGCCGAGAAACCATTCGGTGAGGTTCTCGTTCTTCGACAAATCGATCGGATGCGACTCCCAGTCAATGCCCTTCAGATTGAGAAAAATGCGCAGCTTCTGCGAGCACGACGAGAGAAAGAAATGGAAGATGTGCACGCCCTTCCAGCCGAGCACTTCACGCGTCCTGATGTCGGCATCGACGAGCTCAACCATGATGCGTTTTCCGGCAAAGACGGGCGCGGATGCGGCCCGGGCGCGGAAAACGCTAACACCGGCTTCGCGGATACCACAAGCCGACAGCCCGCTGCCCAGGAAGTGCGCATGATCAAGTTCCTGTTAACCACGCGGGGGCCATTGTCACCATGAGAAAGAATCGAGTCGTCCGATGGTCGCGACCCGGCAGGTGCCCACACCGACGACGGTCGAAGTCGTCTTCCTCCCTCGCCGATATCGGCGGCCGCGCCGGCCGGCTTGGCGTCGAAATTGCCGATATTGCCGGCCTGATCGGCGACCTCACTGCCCTCGGCCAGGAGCAGTCGCAGCGCGCCCGGGGCGCCATGAGCGCCGCGCAGGAAATGGCGCAGGTCAACACCGCCCTCTCCTCAACCATGGCGAATGCGCGCGTGTCGGCCGAAGCCACGCGGGCCACGCTCACCCAAAGCGCCAACGACATGTCGTCGGCGCTGACCGGCGCAATCGCCAGGATCGAAACGCTCGGCAACGGCGCGATCGCCCTCAAGTCGGCCATCGAAAAGGTCGCGGCGACCATCCAGCAGGTGCAGGAAACCAGCGACGCGATCCGCCGGATCGCCGACGACACCCAGCTGCTCGCGCTCAACGCCACCATCGAGGCCGCCCATGCCGGGCAAGCGGGCGCCGGATTTGCGATCATCGCGGATGCGGTACGCGCGCTCGCCGAGCAGGCGCGCGCCACCACCGAAACCAATCAAAGCAATCTCAAGGTGCTGTCACAGACCCTGGCGGACCTCGTCGAGGAGGCGAACAGCAACACGGCGACCGCCGAGGATGCCAGGACCGAGTCGAGTCACGCCTACAAATCCATCGATGAACTGCATGCGCTGGAGACCTCCGTGGAGGCGCTGACGCAAGAGATCGTCTCAATGTCGGGACAGGTCGAGACCAACAGCGCGAGCTTTAATGCGCTGCAGGACGAGCTAACCGGCCTCGTTCAATCGGTGCAGGCCGGCAGCGGCAAGCTCGCGCGGGCCAAGACCCGCTCCGACTCGATCCTGGAGATCAGCGAAGACTTCATCCTCTTCATCGCCGATAGCGGCATCGAAACGCCGGACAGTCCGATCATCACACTGTGTCAGGAAACCGCGCGGGCTGTCGGCGCCTTGTTCGAGCACGCGGTCACGCGTGGCGAACTCGGCATAAACGACCTGTTCGATGAGAACTATGTGCCGATCCCCGACACCGATCCGCAACAGGTCATGACCCGGTTCGTCATGTTCACGGACAAGGTGCTGCCGCCGATCCAGGAACCGCTGCTCGACGCCGACCCGCGTATCGCATTCGGCGCGGCGGTCGACCGCAACGGCTATCTGCCGACCCACAATCTGAAATACTCGCAGCCCCAGGGCCCGGACCCGGCCTGGAACGGAGCGAACTGCCGCAACCGGCGCATCTTCAATGATCGCACCGGTCTTTCCGCCGGCCGCAGCACACGGCCGTTCCTGCTGCAAACCTACCGGCGTGACATGGGAGGCGGCAATTTCGCGCTGATGAAGGATGTGTCCGCGCCAATCTACGTACAAGGCCGCCATTGGGGCGGCTTTCGCATCGGCTTCAAGGTCTGAGCGCCGGACCGCTTGCCATCGCGGCCACCGCTCGAGCCGGAAGGCCGCCCGGCGGTGCGTGGCATTGCAGACTGCGACGTTAAGGCCTCGCGTCCGGCCTCCGAAAGGGGCTCCCCGATGCTATCCTGTATGCGTCCCCGATTGAGGGGCATCTGGCTGTCGCAGCAGGTACCCTTTGCCCATCCCGACCGACCTCACTTCGTTCCTCGAGATCATCCGCCAGCACAGCGACACCGCGTATAGCCTGATGTTCGCCTACGCGGCATCGCACAGCCTGCTGTTCACGCTGTTTGCGGGTTATGCGGTCCACTCCGGCGCCTTCGCTTTCGGTACGCTGCTTGCGGTGTGCTGGTTCGGCAGCTTTTCCGGCGATGTGGTCCGCTTCTGGATCGGACGGCGGTTCGGCACCAGCTGGCTGCGATCCTTCCCGCGCATCGAGCGCGCCGTGCAAACAGCGGCTCGGCTCGCCGATCGCCATTATGTCTGGATGATCCTGTTTCATCGCTATCCGCACGGCATCCGCGGCGTCGCGGGAATTGCCTATGGAATGTCGAAGCTGCGGTGGCCGACATTTCTGGCGCTCAACTTCATGGCGGCGGGCCTCTGGTCGCTCGTGATCGTGACCGCCGGTTATTCGTTCGGGCATCTCTCCGAAACGATGATGAGCGACGCCTCCTCGGGCCTCGGCTTCATCATGCTGGTCGTATTCCTCGGCCTGTCGTGGTTCCTGAGCAAGCGGCTCGAGCGCGCCGTCGAGCAGAGGTAACGGCGCTAGCGGCTCTGCAGGTCCGCAATCAGCGTCTTCATCTCGCCAATCTCACGCACCTGCGCCGCAATGATCTCATCCGCCAGATTGCGAACGCGCGGATCGGAAATGCGCGCCCTCCGGCTGGTCATAATCGCGATGGAGTGGTGCGGGATCATGGCTCTCATATAGGAGATGTCGTCGACCGTCGCCTGGCTGCGGACCAGGTAAAGTGCGCCGGCAATGACCGCCACGCTGGCGACCAAGATCGAAGCATTCATCCTGGCGCTGTCGTACATGCCGAGCATGAACAACATCATGACGACAGCCATGCTCGCGCCCATGATCAGGGTCATGTAGGCGCGTGTTTCGCTCCAATAGACATGGTCGGCACTGTAGGTATTCAAATACATCAGGATGTACATCATGACCGTCGACGTCGCGATCATCGCGCCGAATTTCAGATACTTCGCCATATACTCATCTCGGGAACTGGATCGGATGCGCCTGTTAACCGGCGAGGCGCATCGAGGTTCCCTTGCCGCCGGAATACGTCAGCGCAGCTCCGGCGTCTCGCTGAACCAGCGCGCGTGCTCGATCAGCGCATAGCGGTCGGTCATGCCCGCGATGTAGTCGCCGATGCGGCGCATGCGGGTCGCCTCGTCGGCGGCGGCGATGCCCGCACCCCACTCGTCCGGCAGGTCGGCGGGTGACGCGACGTAATGGGCGAACAGGTCCTGCACCACGCGCTCCGCCTCGCCCATCACCCGCATCACCCGGTCATGGCGGTACATGCGCGGATAGAGGAAGCCCTTGATGTCCTTGTCGGCGTCGACAAAAGCTGCCGAAAAGCCGACCACCGGACCATCGGCGTTGCGCACGTCGGCGGCCGAGCGCGGCTTGAACGCCGCGAGCCGCTGCCGGCTCTCGAGGGTCGCATCCTCGATCATGCGGGTAATGATACGGCGCACGCATTCGTGCGCGCGGCGGTCGGCACCAAGGTTGGTATAGCGGTCATCAATCTCGGCCACGATTTCGCTGATGAGCGGCACCGCCGCAATATCGTCGAGCGTGAACAGACCGGCACGCAGGCCGTCGTCGATGTCGTGGGCGTCGTAGGCGATGTCGTCGGCGAGCGCCGCCACCTGCGCTTCGGCGCTGGCGTAGGACCAGAGCTCCAGGTCCTGGATCCTCGAATAGGCCAGGATTGGCGCCGGCACGCCATGCTCGACATAGCGGCCGACCGGTTCGCCTTCGCGGTCGGTCAGCGGGCCGTTGTGCTTGACCAGGCCTTCGAGCGTTTCCCAGGTCAGGTTGAGGCCGTCGAAGTCGCCGATAGCGGCGCTCCAGGCCGGTAACGATGCGCAAGGCCTGCGCGTTGTGATCGAAGCCCCCGAAGCCCGCGAGACAACGATCGAGCGCCCGTTCGCCGGCGTGGCCGAAGGGCGAATGGCCGAGGTCGTGCACCAGCGCCAGCGCCTCGGCAAGGTCCTCATCCAGCCCCAGCACGCGGGCGAGCGACCGGGCGATCTGGACCACTTCCAGGGTATGGGTGAGCCGGGTGCGGTAATGATCGCCCTCGTGATAGACAAACACCTGCGTCTTGTGGGCCAGCCGGCGGAAGGCGGCGGAATGGATGATGCGGTCGCAATCGCGGCGGAAGTCGTTGCGCGAGGGGCTGGGCGGCTCGGGAAAGCGCCGGCCGCGGCTCCGGGCCGGGTCGGCGGCGTAGGGCGCGCGCGCAATGGGCGTTGAAATCGCCATTTTCCCCCACATTGACCTGTCGGTCCCGCGCACTTAACTAATTCGTCAGCCCCTGCCAACAGGATGGCTGCCCGGAACGCGATTTGAAGGCAATTCGATGAGCGCCAGCATCACAGTCAGCGAACGCGCCGCCCGCCGCATCGGCGAGATCCTCAAGGGCGAGCCGGCCGGCACCATGCTGCGGGTGTCTGTGGAAGGCGGCGGCTGCTCCGGCTTCCAGTACAAGTTCGACATGGAACAGGCGAAGGCCGAGGACGACCTCGTGATCGCGCGCGACGAGGCCACCGTGCTCATAGATCCCGTCTCGCAGCAATACATGGAAGGCTCGGAGATCGATTTCGTCGAGGACCTGATCGGCGCCTCGTTCAAGATCAAGAACCCGAATGCGACCGCCTCCTGCGGCTGCGGGACGAGTTTCGCACTTTAGCGAATGTCCTCATAAATCGAGACCGCTGAGCAGCAGTTGGTCAATGTTCGCTTTGCCGCCGAAAGCGGGCATGCGACGGCGGCATTGGAATTTCTGCTTCGGGCCAGGCGCCGGCGTTGGATCGGCTGTTCGTCAGCTGCGACCCCGAGCGCGATGAGTCTTCTTGCCGCTTGGCGTGGTAGCGCCGGCAACAGGACCAACCGCGCACGAGGGATCGGACGGACGCATGTCAGATTTGCAAGTCAACCTTCGCTTCGCTGTCCTGCCGTTGGCCAGCGAAGATGCTCGCCCGAGTGAATTCGCGCGCACGATGGCGCCGCATCCGCTCGTCTATCAGGAAATTCCTTACAAACCACAGTATACGATCTACAACGACCGGCTGACCGCGATGACCATGAGCAACGGGTCGACCGATGAGACATACTGGAAGCTCCGCCGTCATGCGATCCTGCGTCATACGGGCGAACTGCCGATCGAGGTCCGCGGCCGGGACGCGGAAAAGCTTCTGAATCTTGTTTTCACCCGCGACGTCGCCAGGACCCGGGTTGGACGGTGCAGCTATCAGTTCGCCTGCTACGACGATGGCGGCATGATCCTCGACGGGGTCCTCGTCCGCCTGGCCGACGACCAATTCTGGTATGTACAGGCGGACGGCGATCTGTCGCAGTGGCTCCGGGCGCATGGCCGCGGCATGGACGTCGAGATCCTCGACCCGGACGTCTGGGTCAGTCAGGTGCAGGGTCCCGACTCGCTCAGGATCCTGGAGGCCGCGGTCGACGGAGCCTATCCGGACCCGTTCCGCTATTTCGATGCCGCACGGGTGACCATCGCTGGTCAGGACGTCATCGTCACCCGCTCCGGCTTCACCAACGAGTTGGGATGGGAAGTCTACTTCGAGCCGGACATCGATGCGCGGGCGGTGGGCGAACGCATTCTCGAGGCCGGCAGACAGTACGGAATGATACCCGTCGCAGTGGGTGGAGCCCGTCGAATCGAGGCCGGGCTGCTCAACGCCGGCTCCGACTTCGACGAAACGGTCACTCCCTTTGCTGCCGGCCTGGGCGCCATGGTGAACCTGGACAAACAGGATTTCATTGGAAAGGGCGGCCCTGCAAAACGGCGATCAACGGCGGCGCACCTGGGGCCTCCGCGTCCCGGGGGGCGTGGCACGGATTGGCTATGGCCTGAGCAAGGATGGCGTCCCGGCCGGTCGTGTGTGCTCGACGGCCTGGTCCCCCTTCCTGCAATGCGGTGTGGCGATCGTACGGCTCGATGATCCTGACCTCCGGCCGGGGACGGTCCTCGACGTCGCGTGTCACGATGACAAAATTCGCCCGGCGGAGACGTGCGATTTACCGATGTACGATCGGAACCGGCAAATCCCCCGGGGTAAAGTGGTGGATATTCCGGATATTCCGGGGGTCGGCGAAGCTGGCTAGTCAGGTCGGCCTGGGGTCGCTGGCAGACATGAATGGCATGTCCGTTCCTTGCCCGCTTTCCTCCTGAAAGCGCACCACATTGGGCCGCCATGCAGGGCACTTGCCTGCCCATTCATATATTCACGCCGTCGTTTTCCGGCGCCAACTCCCGATTGTCATGCGCGGCTTGACCTGCGCACCCGTCTATCATCGTGAAAACACGGATTGCCGGGTCTCGCCGCCTTGCGGCGGCCGGCAATGACAAAATGGGCTACTCCGCCGCCACCGCCGGCCGCGGTGCGGCCTCGGGTACCTCCGACACCTGCGGCTCGATGCGGCGCTTGATCATCCGGTCGAAGCGGTCGAGGTACACGTAGATCACAGGCGTGATATAGAGCGTCAGCAGCTGCGACAGCACCAGGCCGCCCACCACGGCAACACCAAGCGGCTGGCGCAGTTCCGCGCCGGCGCCGGTGCCGACTGCGATCGGCAACGCGCCGAAGATGGCCGCGAAGGTGGTCATCATGATCGGGCGGAAGCGCAACAACGCAGCCTCGCGGATCGCCGCTTCGGCCGACAGGCCGACGCGGCGCCGGTCGATGGCGAAGTCGATCATCATGATGGCGTTCTTCTTCACGATGCCGACCAGCATGACGATGCCGATCATGGCGATCACCGTCAAATTCATGTCGAACAGCATCAGCGTCAGGATGGCGCCGATGCCGGCCGAGGGCAGGCCCGAGATGATGGTGATCGGGTGGATGAAGCTCTCGTAGAGGATGCCCAAAACCACGTAAGCCGCGAAGATCGCGGCCAGAATGAGGACCCCCTGCCCCGCGCAGCGAATCCTGGAAAACCTGCGCCGTGCCCTGGAAGCCGGTGGTGATGGTCGCCGGCACCCCTGCATCACGCTCCAGCTTCTGGATGGCGTCGACCGCCTGGCCGAGCGACATGTCGGGCGCGAGGTTGAACGAGATGGTCACCGCCGGCTGCTGGCCCTGGTGGTTGACCTGCAAGGGCCCGACCGTGCGCTCGAAATGCGTCACCGCCGATAGCGGCACGCTCTTGCCGCTCGACGTCTTCAGGTAGATCCGGTTGAGGTCGCTCGCCGACTGCTGATATTCGGGCGCCGTCTCCATGATGACCTGATAGTCGTTGGCCGGCGTATAGATCGTCGCCACCTGGCGCGAGCCGAAGGCGTTGTAGAGTTCCTGGCGCACCTGGTCGACGGACACGCCGTAGACCGCCGCCTTCTCGCGGTCGACATTGACCGTGACCTGCGGGTTCTTGATGTAGAGGTCGGTGGTGACGTCGAGCAGACCGGGCAGCCGCGCGATCTTGTTGCGCAATTCCGGCGCCAGGCGATAGAGCGAGTCGGTGTCGTTTGACTGCAGCGTATATTCGTACTGGCTCTTGCTCAGTCGCCCGCCCAGGCGGATGTTCTGGATCGGCTGGAAGAAGATGCGGATGCCGGGCAGAACATTGGCTTCGCGCCGCAGCCGCCCCATGATCTGACGCAAAGACCCGCGCTTGTCGCGGTCCTTCAACGCCACCAGCATGCGTCCGTTATTGCCGAGCCCACGCGAGCCATAGCCGCCAACCGTCGAGTTCACATAATCGACGGCCGGATCGGCCCGCACGATATCGGCGATCTTGCCCTGCTGCTCGACCATGGCGTCGAAGCCGATATCGGTTTTGGCCTCGGTGATGGCGAACAGGAAGCCGGTGTCCTCGGTCGGGAAGAAGCCCTTGGGCACGATGACGTAGAGCCAGATGGTGCCGGCAATCGTCAGCAGCGTCACTACCAGCATGATCGCGCGGAAGCGCAGCACCCAATCGAGCGTCCATTCGTAGGCCCGCAACATGCCGCGGAAACCGGCCTCGACCCCCCGCAGGAAGAAGTTTTCCTTCTTGTCCGGAGCCTCCGCCTTGAGCACGCGCGCGCACAGCATGGGCGTCAGCGTCAGCGAGACGAAGCCGGAAATGATGATCGCCACCGAGATTGCCACGGCGAATTCGCGGAACACGCGGCCGACCATGCCGCCCATCAGCAGCACCGGGATGAACACGGCGATCAGGGAGAAGGTGATCGACACGATGGTGAAGCCGATCTCGCGCGAACCCTTCAGCGCCGCCTCGAACGGACGCATGCCGCCCTCGATATGGCGCACGATGTTCTCCAGCATGACGATGGCGTCGTCGACCACGAAGCCGACCGACAGGGTTAGCGCCAGCAGCGTCATGTTGTTGATGGAGAAGCCGAAAGCGTACATCGCCGCGCAGGTGCCGACCAGCGAGATCGGCACCGCCAGCGCCGGGATGACGGTGGCGGAAACTTTCCGCAGGAACAGGAAGATCACCATGATGACGAGGCAGACGGCGATCGCCAGGGTCTCCTGCACGTTCCAGACCGCGTCGCGGATCGAGACCGACCGGTCGAACAGCGGCGACATGTCAATGGCTGCCGGGATTTGCGCGCGCAAATGCGGCAGCCTGGCGCGCACCTGGTCGACGACCGCCACGGTGTTGGCGTCGGGCTGGCGGTAGATGCCGAGCACGATCGCGCGCTTGTCGTTGAACCAGCTTGCCTGATGCAGGTTCTCCACGCTGTCGACGACGCGGGCGACCTGGTTGAGCTTGATTGGCGCGCCGTTACGATAGGCGACGATGACGTCGCGGTAATCGGCCGCCTTTTCCAGGGCGCCGGTCGCCAGCAACGAGACCGTCCGCTCCTTGCCTTCCAGCGCGCCGACCGGCGTCGAGGAGTTGGTCTTGGCCACCACGCTGCGGATCTCGTCGAGCGAAATGTTGCGGGCGGCGGCCGCGGCCGGATCGACCTGCACGCGCACTGCATATTTCTGCGAGCCGTAGACCAGCACCTGGGCGATACCCGAAAGCTGGGAGATTGTCGGCGCCACCACCGTCTCGGCATAATCGTTGATCTGCGAGAGCGGCATGGTGTCCGAGCGCATGCTGAGGTACAGCACCGCGAAATCGCCCGGATTGACCTTGCGAAAATACGGTGGCGTGGTCATTTCGGCCGGCAGCCGGCGCTGCGCGGTCGCGAGCGCGGTCTGTACGTCGAGCGAGGCGCCGTCGATATCGCGGCCGAGATCGAACTGCACCGTGATCTGCGTCGAGCCGAGCGACGATGACGAACTCATGGTCGAGATGCCGGAGATGGTGGAGAGCTGCCGCTCGATCGGCGAGGCCACCGAGGCCGCCATGGTCTCGGGCGAAGCGCCCGGAAGGTTGGCGGTGATCTGGATAGTGGGGAAGTCGACCGCCGGCAGCGCCGCGACGGGCAAGAGCCGGTAGGCGAAGACGCCAAAAACGATCAGCGACGCCGTCATCAGCGTCGTCAGCACCGGGCGGCGGATACAGATCTCCGAGAGATTCATGGCTCAGCTACCTGCCTGGCTCGGCTTGCGTGAGCCGCCCCCGTTGCGCCCGCGGGTGGTAACCTTTGCTCCGTTCCTCAAGCGCAACTGCCCGTTTGTCACCACGGTCTCGCCCGGTTCGAGGCCGGTGCCGATCACCGACAGCTCGCCCGCCTGGCGCGCCACCTTGACGTTGCGAACCTTGGCAACGCCCTTGTCGACCACAAACACGATGCTGCCGGCCTGGCTCACCTGGATGGCGTTCGACGGCACCACCACCGCTTCCTCGGTCCTCAATGTCAGGTCGACCGAGACCAGCGTGCCGGGCCAGAGCCCTTCGTCGTCGTTCGGCATGGTGGCGCGGATAGTTGCCATGCCGGTGGCAGCATCCACAGTATTCTCGATCATGGAGACCTGACCGTCCTCGGGCTTCTTCGCACCCGGAATGATCGCCTGGATGCGCGCCGTCCTGGCGGCGAGCGCCTCACGGATCGCCGGCAGATTCTGCTGTGGCACCGTGAAGGTGACGTAGACCGGCGCCATCTGGATAATCGTCGCCATTGGCGTCGAATCGGCCTGGCGCACGAAATTGCCGACCTTGACGTTCGCCATGCTGATGCGGCCGGAGATCGGGGCCCTGACGCTGCAGAAGCCCAACTGCACCTTCAGATTTTCAAGTTGCGCGCGGTTCGATTTCGCGGTCGCGGTCGACACGTTGACCAAAGTGCGGGCCTTGTTGAGCGTGACGATCGGGGTCGCGTTGCGGGCGGCCAGTTCGGTGTAGCGCTCGACGTCGCGTTTGGCCTCGGAGAGCGTCGCTTCGGCTCCGTCGATCACCGCCTGGATGCGTTCCATGTCCGCTTCGATCTGGCGGCAGTCGAGGGTGAACAGCAGGTCGCCCTTCTGGACACGCGCACCGTCGCTGAAATGGACTTCCGTGATGGTGGTGTCGACGCGCGTCTTGAGTGCAACGCTGGCAATCGGGGTTACGGTGCCGAGGGCGTCGAGCCGGACCGGCACTTGCTTGCGCTCGGCCCTGGCGACCTCCACCGGTACCGGCCGGTCGGCGTTGGGCCGACCCGGCTGGCGCGCCGCCGTGCGCTCGGCAGGCCAGTAGTTCTTGCGGAAGGTGGCCCAGTAGCCGGGGATGAGGGTGGGCGATTGGCTGTGGACGAATACAGCGCCACCGGCCAGGGCCAGCGCAGCTACCCCAAAAAACCACGTCTTCTTGCTCATGGGCGGTGTCTCGGACCGGCCATTTCAAGTCCGGCCGGGGCGCTCCCTCTCCCGTGCTGGTGGCGTTTTAACCCTTACCGTCTGCGGCCGCACGGACGGCTACATTATCACAAGAACGCCCCAGAGTGCATATTCCTGCGCTGACTGATAGAGAAATGGCCATAAATTCGTCGACTTGCGCCGAATCCGGAAGCCCTCATGCGAATAGCCACCTGGAACATCAATTCCGTCCGCCAACGCATGGAAAACCTCCAAGCCTGGCTCAGGGAGAACAGCCCCGACATTGTTTGCCTGCAAGAGATCAAGTGCACCGACGAGGCCTTCCCGCGCGAGGCGTTCGAGAACCTCGGCTACAACGTGGCCGTTCACGGCCAGAAGACCTTCAATGGCGTGGCGCTGATGTCGAAGCTGCCCTTCGACGAGGTGAAATCCGGCCTCGATGGCGGCGACGGCGACGTGCAGGCCCGCTTTCTGGAGGCTTTGGTATCAACCAGGAACGGCGTCGTGCGGGTGATCAGCCTGTACCTTCCCAATGGCAATGGCGGAGAAGACAAATACGCCTACAAACTCAGCTGGATGGAACGCCTCTTTAATTTCTCACGCGAGCGACTGAAGCTTGAGGAGCCGCTCGTGCTGGCGGGTGACTATAACGTCATCCCGACCCCGCTCGACGCCAGGCGGCCGGAAGCCTGGGTCAACGACGCGCTCTTCCTGCCGCAGACCCGCGAAAAGTTTCGGGCGCTTATCAACCTCGGCCTCACCGACGCGCTCAGGGCGGTCAGCGACGCGGGCGGTCTCTACAGCTTCTGGGACTACCAGGCCGGCGCCTGGCAGAAGGACAACGGCATTCGCATCGACCACCTGCTCTTGTCGCCGCAGGCCGCCGACCGGCTGATCGATGCCGGCATCGACCGCCACGTGCGCGCCTGGGAGAAACCTTCCGATCACGTTCCCGTGTGGGTTGATCTCGACCTCGAAGCGCGGGATTGAGCGCCCGCGTGCCGGAACCGCTGCGCGCGTAATTGTGTAACGTGAGGGTGCCGGCATACGTGACAGGCATGGTCGATTGCTGTTGCACACCGCCACCCCTCGATCCGGACCGGCACCGGCGCGACAGCGCGTACCGCCGCGTCCTCTGGGCCGTCCTGGCCATCAACGCGACCATGTTCGTCGTCGAGGTGGGCGCCGGGCTGGCGGCCGGCTCGGCCTCGCTGCAGGCGGATGCGCTCGACTTCCTCGGTGACGCGGCAAACTATGGGATCAGCCTCTTCGTCGTCGGCATGGCCTTGCGCTATCGCGCCGCCGCTGCGCTCACCAAGGGCGCGACCATGGGCGTCTTCGGGCTGTGGGTGATCGGGACGGTAGTCTGGCATACACTGCACGGCACGTTACCGAGCGCCATGACCATGGGCGCGATCGGGTTCACGGCGCTGGCGGCGAATGCCGCGTCGTTCGGTCTTCTCTGGGCGCGCCGGCACGGCGACGCCAACATGCGCTCGGCGTGGATTTGCACGCGCAACGACGTGCTCGGCAATCTGGCCGTCCTGCTCGCCGCGCTCGGCGTCTTCGGAACGCGGACCGGCTGGCCCGACATCGTCGTCGCCGCGATCATGGCGGCGCTGGCGCTGCAAGGCGCCGCGAGTTCCATCAGATACGCGCTGGCCGAGCTGCGCCAGCCTGCCGCCTTCGCCGCGGAATAGGCGTTATCCGTAGCGCCAATCTAGCCGACAGCGGCGCGCCGCCGAGTGACGCGGCGCCAGCCCTGGATCAGGACTACCGCGGCCACGAACATGATTGCCGCCGCGGCGGTGCCTTCGAGATTGGTCCAGGGCAGCAGGCCCCCGCCCGGCGTCGCCAGGCTCATGCCGGCGCCGGCCAGCAGGATACGCGCCGGCCATTGCGCGGGGCCGACCCGCGTGAGATCGCCCAGGCCCACCAGGTGCCCTTGCAGCGCGCCCGCGACCAGAATGACACCGGCAAAGGCCGAGCCTGTGGCGATGACGATGCCCGACCAGGAGCCTTCCAGGATCAGCGCCGGGTTGAGCACGAAGAAGAACGGGATGAAGTAGATGATGCTGCCGAGCCGCATCGCTTCGAGCCCCGTCCGCATGGGCGAAGCCCGCGCCAGCGCGGCGGCCGCATAGGCGCCGAGCGCGACCGGCGGCGTGATGAAGGACAGCATGCCCCAGTAGAGAATGAACAGATGCACCGCCATTGGCGACAGGCCGCCTTGCGTCAGGGCCGGCGCCAGCACGATGGCGAGAAAGATATAGGCCGCGGTCACCGTCATGCCGATGCCCATGATGAAACTCGTAAGCGCGCCCATGAACAGCAGCACCAGCGTCGAGCCGCCGGCCATGAACACCAGATCGTTGACCAGCGTGCCCGCCATGCCGGTCATGGAGAGTGCGCCGACAATCAGGCCGACCGCGGCGAGGATGGCGGTGAGCTCCGTCAGCAGCATGACCGATGCCAGCAGGAAATCCCTGAACTCCCGCCAACCCCAGCGATTCTGCGGGAACACCTGGTTGAGCAGGATCAGGATCGCGGTCGCGTAGTACGGCGCCAGGGCTTCCCGCCGCAGATAGACCAGCATGAAGATCAGCAGCACGAAGACGAAGACGAAATACCAGCCTTCGCGCAGCGCCGGGACGAGCTTCGGCAATTCCTCGCGCGGCAGCCCCTGCAGCTTTTCGCGCGCCGCGTAGGCGTCGACCTGCATGAACAGCCCGAAGAAATAGAGCGCCGAGGGAATGATGGCGGCAATGGCGATATCGGCATACGGCACCTCGATGATGGTCGCCATGATGAAGGCGGTGGCGCCCATCACCGGCGGCATCAGCACACCTCCGGTCGAGGCGCAGGCCTCGACGCCGCCGGCGTAATGCGGCGCAAAGCCGGAACGCTTCATGGCCGGAATCGTCATCACGCCGGTCGTCAGCACGTTGGTGATGACGCTGCCGCTCATCGAGCCCATCAGGCCGCTGGCGAAGATGGCGACCTTGGCCGCCCCGCCGCGGGTGCCGCCCAGGAGCGCGAAGGCGAGATGGAGAAAGAACTTGCCGCCGCCCGAGTGCTGCAGCGCCACCCCGAAAATCAGGAAGCCGATCACCAACTCGGCGAAGGCCCGCATCGGGATGCCCAGAATGCTCTCGATGCTCATGGCGTGGTAGGACGCCGCCTCGCCCGGCGTGCTGCCCAGCCCGGCGATCGGCCCGGGCATCGAGGCCGCAAACAGCGGATAGGTCGAAATCACGGCCACGATGACGAAAATGGCGAGCCCGCCGGCCCGCCGCACCGCCTCCAGCACCAGCAGCCAGAGCGCCAGACTCATATAAACCGCATGAGGAGGCGCGACGAACTCCCAGCCCTGGTCGACGATGTTGGTGGCGTTGAGAAAGAAGAACAGGCACACGCCGAATGTGACCGCGGCCAAGAGCGCGTCGTACCAGGGCACGCGGTCGCGGCGGGCGCCACCGTAAGCCGGAAAAAAGACGAAGGT
The DNA here is from genome assembly GCA_963773715.1 of uncultured Pseudomonadota bacterium. GTDB lineage: Bacteria > Pseudomonadota > Alphaproteobacteria > Rhizobiales > Xanthobacteraceae > Pseudolabrys. Next base: position 65,335 of record CAVZCM010000008.1, read on the forward strand.
GAGCGGCAGCAGCAACGCCAGGATGGCGTAGAGGTAGTGATTGCTCAGCCGAATGATCCCGCCGAGCCATTGCTGGCCGAAAACAACGCGGACCTGATCAACGGCGAGAACAATGACGAGCACGGAGACGGCGAGCGTGACCGCCGTCCAGAACAGGCCGAGCCGCCGGTGGCGTTCCTGCGCCTCCGGCGGCTGTTCCTGCCTGGCCTCTATTGCTGCCATATGGGATCGAAGCCGGCGGCCTTGAGCGCGGCAGCACGCACCTCCATCCACTTCTTCGCGAAGGCCCCGCCTTCGAGCTTCTTGTCCATACCGGCCCAGGCCTTGGCGAGCACCTTCTGGCGCTCGACCAGCTTGTCATTGTGCGCCTGATGCGCGGCGGTCCATTTGCCGATCTCCTTGAGGTAGGCGATGGCCCCGTCGTGATACGGCACGACCCAGTCGAAGACCTGATTTTCCATCGCCCACCCGGCCGCGGCCGGATCGGCCTTCTTGTAGTTGTCGTATTCCTCGACCAGCGCGCGCGTGAGCGAATAGACCTCGGTCTTGTCCTGGCTCGCGAGCGTCATCAGGATCGGATAGGGATAGGACGGGCCTTCATAGGGCTTCGCCGCGGAAATGCCGGTGCCCCGCGTCACCATCTTGCGCACGAAGTAGGGCGCGACCTTGTGAATGCCGCTCCAGCACTTTTCGTCCTTGTGCGGCGTCGGCGGCCAGTAGATGCCGCGCGGGCTCGCTTCCAGCTTCTTGGTCGGACCCGAGAGCGTCGATGCGAACATGGCGTCGACCTGGTCGTTCACCATGCCCTCCCAGGCGGCGCCGTAGCCGGGAAACTCGACTTTCTGCACGTCCGCCCAGGTCAGGCCGCCGCACGCCAGCATGGCCTCGATGCCGACATTGAGCGCGTCGCCCCCGCGCACGTAGCCGACCCGTTTGCCCTTGAGGTCGGCATAGCCCTTGATGCCCTTGTCGGCGGCGACCGCCACGCTCAGCCCCGAGGAGCCGCTGGCCGTCAGCAGGATGCGGACCGGCATCGGGCCCCACGCCGGATCGGCGAACTGGAACACACCCTCGCTGGCGAAGTAGGTCGCAATGCCGTTGGCCGAGTAATGGACCTTGCCGGCCTTGATCGGCGTCAGCCTTGAAATGTCGTTCTTGCCCGGCACCACGCGCAGCGTGACGTTGTACTTGTCCTTCAGCGCCTTGCCGATGGCGACCGACTGGTTGTAGCCGGTGGTGCCGGTGTTGTACGCGGTCCAGGCCATCGTCGCGGGAAGCTTGACTTCCGCGGCGCCGGCGGACGCGGCAGCGGCCGCCGCCATGAGTGCGGCGCAGACGCCGCCAATGGTCTTTGGCTTCATCATCGTACCCCTCCCTGTTTGCATTCATGTTTGGCTCTTAGCGGCCGTTGAGATCGATCTGGACGTTGCGAACCATATTGACCAGGCGCGGCCCAAGGTCGTTTTCGAGCTTGTCGCGGGTCAGACGAAATGCCGGCGCCCCGCAATTGAATACGAAGATGCTCGAGCCGTCGCTCGGAACAAGCGGCACGCCGACGCCGCTCACGTCGCGCTGCCAGTCGCCGATCGACATGGTGAACCCGCGCATGGCCAGGTCCTTGATGGCACGCGTGATGCCGGCGCGGACTTTCGGCCAATCGTCGCCAGCCTGCCGCCGGATGCGGCTGAGCAGCCAGTCGCGCTCGTGCTCCGGCAGCGCGGCGATCAACGCGCGGCCCATCGCGGTGGTGGCCATCGGGATCCGTGAGCCGACATCGAGCCGCAGCATAACCGCGGACCTGGCGCGGCAGTGCTCGACGTAGATCAAATTGAGGCGGTCGCGGCTGCCCAGCGAGACCGAGGCGTCGGCATAATCGGCGAGCGTTTGCATATAGGGCCGGGCCACCTGACGGATCCGCATGTTGGCGAGCGTTGCATAGCCGATCGAAAGGGCGGATGGCGCGAGCTGGTATTTCTCCAGCCGCGAGATATAGGCGAGGTAGCCGAGTTTGGTGAGCGTGTAGGTCAGCCGGGTGACTGTGGCCTTCGGCAGGCCGGTGCGTTCGGCGATCTCGCCGTTGCCCAGCAGTCCGTCGTTCGGCGTAAAGGCCCTCAACACCTCGAGCCCGCGAGCCAGCGCCGTGACGAATTTGCGGTCAGAGATTTGTCCGGCGGGCGCGTTCCTGATCGGCGCCATGTCGTTCCACGTCTCACTACCGGAAAGCAGAGTCATGGAGATGGCCCCTGGCGCGCCGCGGTGAGCATGATCGCGCGGGCCTCACATCAGGGTCAATAGTGCAGAATTATGTTCCGCATAGCGGAATATGGGCGCGGACAGGCGCCCGGGCGTGAACGGGACCGCATTCCATATCGGCAGCGGGAAAGTGGCGCGAAGCACGCGCCGGTCGAGCTAGTTATGCAGCACCACGACCTTGGTGCCGATGGGCACGCGCTCGTAAAGATCGATGATCTCGTCGTTTACGAGGCGGAAGCAGCCCGATGATACCGCCTGACCGATGGTCTCCGGCGCGTTGGTACCGTGGATGCGGTAGACCGTGTTGCTGATATAGAGCGCACGGGCACCCATCGGATTGCCCGGGCCGCCGGCCATCCAGCGCGGCAGGTACGGTTGCCGCTCGATCATCTCGGCCGGCGGCGTCCAGTCCGGCCATTCCGCCTTGCGGCCGATACGGTGGGTGCCGCCCCACTGAAACCCGTCGCGGCCGACGCCGACACCGTAGCGCAGCGCGACGGTATCGCTCTGGATGAGGTAGAGATAGCGCAACCTCGTGTTGACGATGATCGTGCCGCGCGGATAGTCGCTGCGGTAATACACCGGCTGGCGGCGGTAGTCATAAGGCAGCTTGGCCGCGAGCGCCGTGTGATCGACGCCGGGGGCGACGTCCTCCATGGTAACCAGCGGCATCGGCGCCTGGCCCTGCGCAACCGTCGGTACCGACACCAGCAAGACCAGCGTCATGGCAACGGCCTGCAAGTATGGCTTCGGCAACCGGTACAACGCTCTCATCGTCTGATCCCTTTGGTCGCCCGCGGAACGCAAGTTTCACGCGCCCCGCAGGAGAAAGGTCCATGGTCCCCAAACGGCATGCGCGGGGCAAGCCCCGCGCATGACAGCCGAGAAGCAGCAAAATACCGCCCCTTCACTCGCGCCGCGTTTCCAGCCAACGCTTCAGATAAATGCCGGCAAGCGCCCGGTCATCGTCACCGGCCTCCCGCATGGCGTTCTCGTAGAGGCGATTGATCCAGGCCTGGTCGGCGACCGAGGAATCCTTGGCGTTGTCCTTGGCGAGGGTCAGCCACATCAGGCCGCGCGCGGCCTGGTGCGGGACGTGGTCGCCGGCAAACAGCATGGCGCCGAGCATTGCCTGCGCGCGGCACTGGCCCTTCTGCGCCGACAGCGCGAACCAGCGCGCCGCGGTGCGCGGATCATGCGGAGCACCGTTGCCGTCGAGATAAAGACGCGCCAGATGGTACTGCGCATCCGGGTCGCGGAAATACGACGCCGCATAAGCGAACATCTGCCGCGCCCGTGCCGGATCGCGCTTGACCTCGGTGTTCGGAATGCCGTCGAGATAATAACGCCCGAGCGCCACGAAGGCGTTGGCGACGAAACGCGCCTGCCGCGTGTGCGGATTGTCGTCGGCGTGGTGGTCGGCGATGCTCTCGAAATACTTGAACGCCTTGAGATCATCCTGCGCGACGCCGTCGCCTTGCGCGTACATGCGGCCGAGCTTCCATTGCGCCAGCGGATGGCCCTTTTCGGCGGCGTATTTGAGCGAGTCGATCGCCTTGGTCTTCTGGCCGGTCTTCAGCCACTGGGCGCCGGACCGGAACGCCTGCGTCGGCGTCATCGGGGACGCGGGATTGACCGCGTCGTCGGACTTGCTGCCGTCAAAGGCGAGCGCGGGCGCCGCCGCGAAAACGGCGCCGATCACTGCCACACGCAACAGGGTATCAACTGTCCGCATAACATTCCTTCTCGGCAGCGCCGCCCGGATGGGTCACCGCGCCGTTGACGGCGGAGCCGACCTGCTGGGCGTATTTCCAAAGATAACCGGAGCCGTATTCGCTCTCGCGCGGCTTCCATTCGGCCTTGCGCCTCGCGAACTCCTGGTCGGAAACCCTGACGTTCATGGTGCCATTGTCGGCGTCGATCTCGATGATGTCGCCGTCACGCAAGAGCCCGATCGGACCGCCCACCGCCGCTTCCGGCCCGACATGACCGATGCAGAAACCGCGGGTCGCGCCGGAGAAACGGCCGTCGGTAATGAGTGCCATCTTCTCGCCCATGCCCTGCCCGTAAAGCAGCGCCGTGGTCGACAGCATCTCGCGCATCCCGGGACCGCCCTTCGGGCCCTCGTTGCGGATCACCAGCACCTCGCCTTCCTTGTACTGGCGCTTCTTCACCGCCTCGAAGCAGGCTTCCTCGCCCTCGAAGACGCGGGCGGGACCGGTGAATTGCAGCTTCTTCATACCGGCGATCTTCACGATCGCGCCTTCGGGCGCGAGGTTGCCCTTCAGGCCGACGACGCCGCCGGTTGGCAGCAACGGCTTGTCGGCCGGACGCACCACGTCCTGGTCCGGATTCCATTTCACGCTTTTGAGGTTTTCTGCGATCGTACGGCCGGTCACGGTCGAGACAGTCACCATGCAGGTACCCGTGATCGAGCAGCGTTTTCATGAGGTTTGGCACCCCGCCAGCCTCGAACATATCCTTGGCAACATAACGGCCGCCCGGTTTCAAATCCGCGATATAAGGTGTCTTTTTGAAGACTTCCGCGACATCGAACAGCGTGAACACGATACCGCATTCGTGGGCGATCGCGGGCAGATGCAGCGCGGCATTGGTGGAACCGCCGGTGGCGGCCACCACCGCGGCGGCATTTTCGAGCGCCTTACGAGTGACGATGTCGCGCGGGCGGATGTTCTTGACTATCAAATCCATGATCATCTCGCCGGACAACATGCAGAACTTGTCGCGCATCTCGTAAGGCGCCGGCGCGCCCGCCGAATACGGCAGCGCCAGACCGATGGCTTCCGATACCGTCGCCATGGTGTTGGCGGTGAACTGCGCGCCGCAGGCGCCGGCCGAGGGACAGGCATTCTGCTCCAGCATGTCGAGGTCCTCGTCGGAGAACTCGTTGACCGAGTGCTTGCCGACCGCCTCATAGACGTCCTGGACGGTGACTTCCTTGCCCTTGAAGGTACCGGGCAGGATCGAGCCGCCGTAGATGTAGATCGACGGCACATTGAGCCGGCACATCGCCATCATCATACCGGGCTGCGACTTGTCACAGCCGGCGACGCCGATCAGCGCGTCATAGGCGTGGCCGCGCATGGTCAGCTCGACGGAGTCGGCGATGACCTCGCGCGAGGGCAGCGAGGCCCGCATACCGGCATGGCCCATGGCGATGCCGTCGGTGACGGTGATGGTGCAGAACTCGCGCGGGGTGGCACCGACGGAAGCGACGCCCTTCTTCACCGCCTGCGCCTGCCGCATCAGGGCGATGTTGCAGGGGGCGGCCTCGTTCCAGCAGGTGGCAACGCCGACGAAGGGGGCGTGAATCTGCTGCTTGCTCAGCCCCATGGCGTAGTAGAACGCGCGGTGGGGCGCGCGGTCGACGCCTTCGGTGGCGTGGCGGCTGGGCAGCCGGTTCTTAAGGCTGGTCTTGGCGTCCATAGTCTTTACTGGCCCCCCGCCCAACTCACTACCGAACACACGCCTGCGATGCTCAATACGGCGCGTTACTTTACCGGCCGGCAAATCCCGGCTGATGATGATGCCAATCCCGTTAACCGACGGCGCTCGACCGGCTGCAAAAGCGAAAATCCGGCAACGGCTTGAATGGCCTTTCTATTAGCCTGTGGATGTCGTTGAAGGGTATGGCCAAATCGCGGCGCGGCCGGCGTCGGCGGTTGGATTGCCATCGGGGTGTTGCGGGCAGGCCACAAATTGTGCCCATGCTGCAACGCACACGATTGCCACGGGTGGATCTCCAGCCAGTAATGTGCCTCGATCACCCACCCTGAGAATGCCTCGCCCAATGCCTCCCCGCCTCCGCCGCTCCTTCTTCGCCCGCCCGGTGCATGACGTCGCCCCCGAACTGATCGGGGCGACGCTCACGGTCGGCGGCGCCGGCGGGATCATCGTCGAGGTCGAGGCCTACCACCACAGCGACCCTGCGGCGCACAGCTACATCGGGGAGACCGAGCGCAATCGCGTGATGTTCGGTCCGCCCGGCTTCGCCTATGTCTACCGCTCCTACGGAATTCACTGGTGCCTGAATTTCGTGTGCGAGGTGAAAGGCTCGGCCAGCGCCGTGCTGATCCGGGCGCTGGAGCCGACGCAGGGCCTGAGCCTGATGCGCCGCCGGCGTGGCTTGAGCAAGACGCACGCGCTCTGCTCCGGCCCCGGCAAGCTCGCGCAGGCCCTTGGCGTTAGTCTCAAGCACAACGGCTTGCCACTTGACCGTCCGCCTTTCGAATTGCGCGCGAGAGAGAACAAACCGGAGATTGTCACCGGCCCGCGCATCGGAATTACGAAGGCGGTGGACCACCGGTGGCGCTATGGCCTCAAGGGCTCGGGCTTCCTCAGCCGGCCTTTCCGCGCGGATCCTGCCAACCCGTCATCCTGAACGGACGGATTGCGCCACGCCGCAGCTACCAACGGTGATGGCGCAAATCCCGACCGCGCGGACCTGATAAATCCGGTCCTTTAGGCGCGGCTCGCCAACTGTTGCGTCGCCGCGCGCGTCACAGTCCCCGTCCGGCCTTGGCTGGGCGGGGTCGTCCAGACTGGGAACTCCGCAAGCTTCAGCGGCGCTTGACGACGTAGCCGGCGGTCACCTCGCCTTTGTGGGCGGCGAAAGCAGCCAGGACTTCGCCCTTCTCGCGCTTCGGAACCTTGAAGAAGTCCAAAGTCCGTCCGAGTTCCGCTGCGACCTCATCGAATTCTGCGGGGGAAATCCGGAGGTCCCGGTGGGCCTCCTCAAGTCCGAGCGGCGTCTTGCCGGGCTTGGTAGCCTTGAACTGAAACGGCCCACCTGAAACGTTACAGACCCACAGCGTACGCATGAACTTGAGGCCGGGCAGCCTTTTCAGGTTCTTGGTGTGCCATTCCCGCAGTTGCGGATTCTTGGACTTCTGGCCGACGACGGGATTCTGCACGACGGCGTCGCTGAAGTGATCCACTACCGCCGCGATGGCGAAGACTCCGCCGAGCCGCTCGTACAGGCTTTTCCGGGGCGTAGTTTGCTTGGCTTGGGCGTACGCGTTATCCGCCCCCGCCAGGGTCACCGGCGCGGCGGTCAGCGCCAGCCCGGCGACTACGCTTCGTCTTGTGATAGACTTCGAAACAGCATCTGCCATCGTTACCTCCGTGGAGATGAGGGCAGGCGTGGTCCGTTTGAACCATGCCGTCCGTTGTTTATTTTTCCGAAGAGCGCAGATCGAGAGCCTGCTGCCGAACTAACCGCGCAACCGTGGCCTTATTCCCCAACAAGAATAATTGAAGAACGCGGTACTCTTCCACCGCCGGCTACAATCGTTTTGTTCGCTGGCGCACTGCCGCCGCGGCGGGATGTTCGTCCATGCAAGATCGAGCAGTGTCGGCGACGGGAACGCGCTACGACAAGCCTGCGGCGAACTATCTCGTCTTCATCCAGCTTGCATCCATCAGGTTATGGTCGCGCGTTAGTTAGGCCGCGCCCTTCAGCCGCTCCATCGCCTCGGCGATCCTGGCCTTGCGTGCGATTGCTTCCTCGCGCTTTTCCTTCTCTTCCTCGACCACCTCTTCCGGCGCGCGGGAAACGAATTTTTCGTTACCGAGCTTGGCGTCGACGCGCTTGATGTCGGCTTCGGCCTTTTCCATTTCCTTGGAAAGGCGGGCGCGCTCTGCGGCGAGATCGATGACGCCCTTGAGCGGCAGCGCCGCCACCTCCCCGCGCACGACCAGTTGCACGGAGCCCTCCGGCGCGCCCGGCGCCGACGAAATCTCCGACACGCGGGCGAGCCGTTTGATGAATTCGGCCCAGCGTTCGGCGCGCGCTTGGCTCTTTGCGGATGCGCCGGCCAGCACCAGCGGGATCTGCGCAGTGATGTTCATCTCGGCGCGGATCGAGCGGATCGCGGTGATGAGATCGACCACCCAACCGATTTCGGCTTCGGCTTTCTCGTCGCTGAAATCGATCGTGGGCCAGTCGGCCAGCACCAACAGGCTCTCGCGCGCGGGCCCCTCGTCCGCCGTCACCCGCCACAACTCCTCGGTAACGAAGGGCATGAACGGGTGCAGCAGCTTGAGGATTTCGTCGAGCGCCCAGGCCGCTGTGGCGCGCGTCTCGTTCTTGGCCGCGCCGTCCGGCCCGCCCAGCAGCGGCTTCGACAGCTCCACGTACCAGTCGCAATAGACGTTCCAGACGAAACGGTAGGCCTCGGCCGCGGCATCGTTGAAGCGATAGTCCTCGATCGCCGCGGTGACCTCGCGCACAGCCTTCGCGGTCTCGTGCACGATCCAGCGGTTGAGCGTCTCCTTCACGCTGTGGGGATCGAAACCGGACACCCGGCCGGCGCCGTTGAATTCGACGAAGCGCGCGGCGTTCCACAGCTTGGTCGCGAAGTTGCGGTTGGTCTCGACGTGCTGAGGCGCGAGCTTGATGTCGTGGCCTTGCGCCGCGCCGCGCGCCAGCGTGAAGCGCAGGGCGTCGGCGCCGTACTGGTCGATGACCCCGAGCGGGTCGACCACGTTGCCCTTCGACTTCGACATCTTGGCGCCGGTGGCGTCGCGCACCAGGCGATGGATGTAGACGTCGTGGAACGGGATGTCCTTCATGAAGTGGAGGCCCATCATCATCATGCGGGCGACCCAGAAGAAGATGATGTCGAAGCCGGTGACCAGCGCCGCGGTCGGGTAATAGCGCTTGAGCTCCGGGGTCTCGTCCGGCCAGCCCAGCGTCGAGAACGGCCACAGCGCCGAGGAGAACCAGGTGTCCAGCACGTCCTCGTCGCGCTTGAGTGCGGTCGCCTTGCCGTAGTGCTTGTCGGCGGCCGCCTGCGCTTCCGCTTCGGTGGTCGCTACGAACACCTCGCCATCCGGCCCGTACCAGGCCGGGATCTGGTGCCCCCACCACAGTTGCCGCGAGATGCACCAGGGCTGGATGTTTTCCATCCAGTTGAAATAGGTGTTCTCCCAGTTCTTCGGGATGAATTTGGTCTTGTCCTCGCGCACGGCTTTGATCGCCGGCTCGGCAAGCGTCCTGGCATCGACGTACCACTGCCACGTCAGATAAGGCTCGATCACCACGTTGGAGCGGTCGCCGTGCGGCACCACGTGGGTGTTCGGCTCGATCTTCTCGACCAGGTTCATGCCTTCGAGCCGCGTGACGATGGCCTTGCGCGCGGCGAAACGGTCGAGACCGTTGAGTTTAAGCGTCTCTTCGAGTTCGCTTGAAGCGGGCACGCCGGCGGGGAAGTCCCCTTTGAGCGCGAGCCTGGCCTCGACACTGAAGATGTTGATCTGCGGCAGCCCATGCCGCTTGCCGACTTCGAAGTCGTTGAAGTCGTGCGCCGGCGTGATCTTCACCGCGCCCGAACCCTTCTCCGGGTCGGAGTATTCGTCGGCGATGATCGGAATGCGCCGCCCGACCAGCGGCAGGATGACGTTCACCGGCTTGCCCGCCTTGAACGCCGCCACATAGTCCTTGTAGCGCTCGTCATCCGGATGCACCGCCACCGCGGTGTCGCCGAGCATGGTTTCGGGCCGCGTGGTGGCGACCACGATGAAGGTCGAGGGATCCTCCGGATTGAAGGTCTTGCCCTCGATCGGATAGCGCAGGTGCCAGAGATGCCCCTTGCTCTCCACCTGCACCACCTCGAGATCGGAGATGGCGGTGAGGAGCTTGGGGTCCCAGTTGACCAGCCGTTTGTCCTTGTAGATGAGCCCCGCCTTATAGAGTTCCACGAAAACCTTAAGAACCGCCTTGGACAGCCCCTCGTCCATGGTGAAGCGCTCGCGCGACCAGTCGCACGAGGCGCCCAGCCGCTTGAGCTGGTTGACGATGGTGCCGCCCAATTCCGCCTTCCACGCCCACACCCGCTCCAGGAATTTCTCGCGCCCCATCGCGCGGCGGCCGGGTTCCTGGCGCTCCATCAGCTGTCGCTCGACCACCATCTGGGTCGCGATGCCGGCGTGATCCGTGCCCGGCTGCCACAGCACGTCCTTGCCGCGCATGCGCTCGAAGCGGCAGAGGATGTCCTGCAGCGTGTTGTTGAGCGCATGGCCCATATGCAGCGAGCCGGTGACGTTCGGCGGCGGAATGACGATAGAGTACGGCTCGGCCTTAGCCCGCTCGGGCCGGCCGGCGCGGAAGGCTCCCGCCTGTTCCCATGTCTGGTAGATGCGGCCCTCGACCTCCGAGGGCTGATAGGTCTTTTCGATCATTTCGCCGTCTTATCTGAAAATTCGGTCGCGCGACGCGCGTTTGGCGCGCTAGAAAGCCCGCCACACCCCCCGGAGTCAACGTGTCCCCGCCATCGTCCGCCATCCCCGCCGCGGCCCCCGTTTCCGACCGCGCCCTCACGCGGGCGATCGCGCTGATGTCACTCGCCGCTTTCGGCAGCGGCATTTCGTTGCGCGTATCGGACCCGCTGCTGCCCCAGGTGGCGAGCGATTTCGGGGTCAGCGTGGGCGCGGCCTCGGCCATCGTCACCGCCTATGCGGTGCCCTACGGGCTGACCCAGGTGTTCTCCGGCGCGATCGGCGACCGGCTCGGCAAGTGTCAGGCGGTGGCGATCGCCTGCGCCCTCTCCGGCGTCCTGGTGTTGCTGTGCGCGATCTCGCAATCGCTGACCCAACTCACGCTGGCGCGCCTCGTCTGCGCACCGGGCGCGGCCATCATCGTGCCGCTCGGTCTCGCCTATATCGGCGACGTGGTGCCCTATGCGCGGCGGCAGATGATGCTCGCCCGCTACATGACCGGGCAGATGATCGGCATGATCACCGGCCAGATCGCCGGCGGCATCATCGGCGACCATCTCGGCTGGCGCATGGTATTCGTGGTGGTCGCCGGCGTATTCATCCTCTCCGGGCTGGCGCTCGCCAGCCAGTTCCGCAGTAACCCGTGGACCAGGCCGATCCACCACGAGGGCGCAGCGCCCAAGGGCATGATCGCAGGCTACCGCGCGCTCGGCGCCAGCGCGTGGGCGCGCTTCATTACACTCGCGGCTTTCATCGAAGGCGCCATCTTCTTCGGCGGTTTCACCTACGTCGCGGCCAGCCTGCACGCCCGTTTCGGCCTGAGCTTCTCCACGGTCGGCGTGATCGTGGCGGCCTTCGGTCTCGGCTGCCTCCTGTTCGCCGGCACCGTGCATCGCACGGTGGCGATCTTCGGCGAACGCGGATTCGCGGCCGGCGGCGGCGTGGTCGCCATGCTCGCGTTCCTGATACTCGCGGTTCAGCCGGTGTGGGAACTGGCGCCGCTGGCGTGCGCCATGCTCGGCTTCGGCTATTACATGCTGCACAACACGCTGCAGACCAATGCCACCCAGATGCTGCCGGATGCGCGCGGTACCGCCATGGCGGGCTTTTCAGCCGCGCTTTATCTCGGCCAGAGCTTCGGCGTGGCCGCGGCGGCGCCCATCGTCGACCGCGTCAGTGCGGTGCCGGTGTTCGTGCTGGCGGCGGTGTTGTGGCCCGCGCTGGCGTTCTGGGTCGCTTACCGGATAGCGCGGCGGCCGGCGTAGCGAGACTTCTTGTACTTCGAGACGCCGCGCCTGTGCGCCGCCCCTCGGCATGAGGCCGATAGAGAGCCAGCACTTCAGAAAAGATCAAACCGGACGCTAACGCCCGCGCGAGACGCGTTCGATCTCGGCGCGCACGATGCGCTCGACCAGCCCCGGCAGATTGTCGTCGAGCCATGCCTTCAGCATCGGCCGCAACATGTCCTTGACCAGGTCTTCCAGCGTACGCGCGTTGTTGCCGAGGATGGTGTTGGCGAGGGAGTTGAACGCATTGTCCACCGCCGCCGCCGTCGTATTCGAGAGCAACTGGTCGCCGGAACTTTCATTGAACTGACGCCGCGCCTCGTCCACCGTGGTGCGCGCCGGCGCCTCCGAGAACACCACGTCGGAACCTGCTTCGATGGTGCGGAACCCCGAGGGTTGTTCGGGCGCGGAAGCCGTCATCTCCTCGGTCAGCACCAGCACGTCGGGAGCCGGTTCCGGCGGTGGAGGCGGAGGCGGTGGCGGCTCCGGCTGGACAGCCGCGGGCTGCGGCGCAGGCGCCGGCTCTTGCGGCGGCTCAAGGTCCGCCAGCATCGCGTCGATGTCGTCCTGCGTATTGGATGTCGGCTGCGGCTGTGGCGGAGGCGCCGGCTGAGGGGGCGCCGCCGGTTTGGGCGCGGCCGCCTTGGCCTTCGCCACCATCGTCGTCCGCGATAATGCGTCGGATGGAGGCCAGGATCTCCTCCATCGAGGGCTCTTGGGCCTTTGCCGCTTGGCTCATTGGCACACTTTCCCGAGCGCAGTTCTCGAACCGAACCCCAGATTCGCCGCCGCCTGCTCCCCGCAGGCGCGAATCATCGGTGATTACCTTTATACGCCAGAGGGGTGCGGCATTGGCAGGCTGAAAACCCGCAAGTCCGCAATCAATTGTGGACACAGACGCTACAGGAAACGCTCCGGCGCCGGGGAGCGGCCACCGGCCGCGACGACCTCAGCGGCCGTCGGGCGTACGCATCCCGGCCCAGCTGTCGCGGACCTGATGGTAGTGCACCTTCGGGTCATAGGTCGGCACCCGCAGACCCAGCATCTGCGGCGACAGCCGGCCGACCGCGGACAGCAATGTGTACGACGCCACCACCCGGTCACGCTGGGCCGTCACCAGCGACACCCGGGCGTTGACCAGTTCCTGCTGCGCGTTGAGCACGTCGAGGGTGGTGCGCTGACCGACGCGCGCCTCCTCGCGGACGCCGTTGAGCGCAATTTCGGAGGCCTGCACCTGCGACTGCGTCGCCTCGATATTGGCCTTGGCCGCCTCGAGCTGGCCCCACGACTGCACCACGTTCTGCCGCACCGTATCGCGCGCGTTGTCGAGGTCGAGCCGCTTTTGGCCCAGTGTTTCCTTGGCCTGGCGGATCAGCGAATATTCCGAACCGCCCTGATAGACCGGTACGGTCAGCGTCCCGAGAACGGAAGCACTGTAGCTGTCCATTACGCTCAGACTCGACGTGCTCAGGAAATTCTTGGTGTAGCTGCCCTGCACCGAGAGGCTTGGATAGAGCGAGCCCTCGGCGACCTTCACCTGCAGTTGCGCCACATCGACATTGTATTCGGCTGAGGCCACAGACGGATTGGTCGAAATACCGACCGCAATCGCCGCCGGCAGGGTTCGGGGCGAATACCGGTCCACCGACGTCGCGCGCGTCAGGTTGCCGGGTTCGGTGCCGATCACCTTGCGGTAGGCGGCGGCCGACGTCTTGTAGTTCGAACTCCGCGGTAAGCAGCGACGAACGCCCCTGGGCCAACCGTGATTCCGACTGCGCCACGTCGGTGCGCGTCACCTCGCCGACGTTGAAGCGGTCGCGGGTCTGCCTCAGCTGCTCCTGCAACACCTCGACGTTGCTCTTCTGCAATCCGAGAATCGCCGTGTCGCGCAGCAGGTTCATGTACGCGGTGACGGCATCGAGCAGCACCGATTGCTCGGTATTGCGCAACGTCGCACGCGCGGCCAGTACCTGGCTCTCGGCCTGGCGGGTCTCGGTTGGCGGTCTGGAAACCGTTGAAGAGCGTCTGGCTCGCGGTGATGCTGGTCGAGAACGGCGAATTGTAGCCGCTGCAGCGTCGTATAGATCGGCGACCCGCTCGACGTGGACTTGGAGGTCGACGATAGCGTCTGTTCGCCACCTGTGGCCGTGATGGTGACTTTCGGACGATAGCCGGCCAGCGCCTGCGGCACGTTTTCGTCGGTCGAACGCACCGACGCCCGCTGCGCGTTGAGCGACGGGTTGTTCTTGTAGGCCTTCGCCAGAGCCGAATTGAGCGTCTCTGCACGTGCCGCTGGCGCGCTGGCGAGCGCCGCGACACGTGCGAGTAGCCCCGACGGCAATCGCGCGACCACAACGGCCGGAGCCCGGATGGACCCCGGAGACGCCGAGCAATACGCGACATGGAACGCCCCAACCGACCTTCTCCCACCCCGAATATCGGCGACTCTACCAAACGGACCGTGCCACCATAAGCACCCCCGCCAGGGCATGAAAGCCCTCGGCCTGACCGCTTCAACAGAAAGCCCGAAGCCTGCGGACTTTACGCAACGGTTCAAGAGGCAGCGGTATCAGAATGCGAATTCAACGGGTTTGACGAAACCCGGCAGCACCGCAGCGGTGGCGTCGAAAATGTGGCGGCTGCCCATCTCGTCGCCCGAGCGGGTGAAGATCGTGGCCTTGGCGCCGGGGCCCGCGCCCATGACGCAAACGAGTCGGCCGCCGTCCTTCAGCAGGCGGAACAGCGGCTCCGGGGTGATCTCGCTGGCCCCTTCCAGCAGGATCGCGTCGTAGGGCGCGCCGGCTGCCCCGCCGCTCATGAGCGGACCGGCGACAACGCGCGACGTTGGGCGTGTCGGCCAGATGCGTCTGCGCCGCCTCGGCCAGCGCCGCATCCTCTTCCAGCGCCACGACCTCGCCCGCGATGCGGGACAGCACCGCCGCGCCGTAGCCGGTGGTGCAGCCGACATCGAGCACGCGGTCGGTTCCGGCGAGATCGGCGGCCTGGATCAGCTTGGCAAGCACCATGGGCTTGAGCATGCGCCGGCCGCCCTCGCCCACCGGCACGTCGAGATCGAGATAGGCGAGCCCGCTTGCCGCCGGCGGCAGAAAGCGCTCGCGCGGGATCTCCTGCATGGCCGTGATGATGCGCAGATCGGTGACGTCGGCGGTGCGGACCTGGCCGTCCACCATGTGGCGGCGGGCGGCGGCGAAGTCGGTCATCGCGATCCTCGGCGAAGCTTGCGGGCGGAATATGCGGGCTTTTCTGCGGCAAGGCCGGGCAAAAGGCAAGCCGACGCCCGGTCGCGCGCGCGGCGTTGTGGAGCGCGCCGCCCTCCTATATAGGCAGGGGCGAAAAAGGCGGCCGAGGGCTCCTGTTCGGGGACCGGCTGGTTTTTCAAAGGCCACGTGGCGGAGTGGTTACGCAGCGGACTGCAAATCCGTGCACGCCGGTTCGATTCCGGCCGTGGCCTCCAGCCTTCGCTCCTTCGGAGCTTCGGCTCGGCAAGCCGTCTTGCGCGAAGGCTGCCGCGCCGTAGCGCACAGCGCGAAGGCGGGCGAAACAGGATTCCCGCCTTGACCACCCCGGCGGGGCCGCCAAATAAGACGCGCCAGGAGCGCTGAAATGTGCCCACAACCGCCGTCCGCCTTCACGCTTTGCAAAGCAATTTAGCTTTGTTATAGGCCCCTGCGCGAGGCGCCGGCTTGTTCCCCGGTAGCTCAGTGGTAGAGCAACCGGCTGTTAACCGGTTGGTCGCTGGTTCGAATCCGGCCCGGGGAGCCATTCTTTTTCAAGGCGTTATCGCGAGACCCTCACTTTCGTCAGGAACGCAAGGAACGCGTCTCGACCGCTTGGCATCAAGCAGCGGGTTCGCTATGCCTTTTTTCCTCACCTGCGCGGCGCTGATCCGTTTCCTGATTGATTCGACTGGCGCGGGGGCACTCTTCACCAGTATCGAAGTCCATGATCCCGCTCACCAGCCCCCTCACCACCGACCTCTACGAGCTCAACATGGTCCAGGCCTATCTGGACAAGGGCGAGGACAAGCAAGCGGTATTCGAATTTTTCGTGCGGCGGCTGCCGGAGCGGCGCGGTTTCCTGCTCGCCGCCGGCCTCGAGGACGCGCTCGATTTTCTCGAGAACCTCGCCTATTCGGACGAGGAACTCGCCTGGCTTGAGAAGAGCGGCCGCTTCCGCAGGAACCTGCTCGACTATCTCAAGGCGTTCCGCTTCACCGGCGACGTGCACGCCATTCCGGAAGGCACCGTCTGCTTTGCCAGCGAACCGCTCATCCGCATCACCGCGCCGCTGCCGCAGGCCCAGCTCATCGAAAGCCGGATCATCAACATCCTGCATTTCCAGACGCTGATCGCGTCAAAGGCCGCGCGCATGGTGCTGGCCGCCCCCGGCAAGATCCTCTCGGATTTCGGCCTGCGCACCGCTCACGGCGCCGAAGCCGGACTCTATTCTGCGCGGGCGAGCTATCTTGCCGGCTTTGCCGGCGCCGCCAACGTGCTGGCTGGCCCGCGCTACGGCATTCCGGTCGTCGGCACCATGGCGCATTCCTACGTGCAGGTGCACGAAAACGAGATGCAGGCTTTCGAGGACTTCGCCCGCGCGCGCCCCGAGGGCGTGATTCTGCTGATCGACACCTACGACACCGAAGCGGGCGCACGCAAAGTGGTCGAGCTCGCGCCGCGCCTGAAAGCCGACGGCATCGCCATCCGCGCCGTGCGCATCGACAGCGGCGATCTCACTGAAATGGCGCGGCGCGTGCGCCGCATCCTCGACGACGGAGGGCTGAAGGACGTGATGATCGTGGTCAGCGGCGGCGTCACCGAGGACGTTCTGCAGACCATGATGGCACAGGGCGCGCCCATCGACGGCTTCGGTATCGGCGTCAATCTCGACGTCTCGACCGACGTGCCCGCGCTCGATTGCGCCTACAAGCTGCAGGAATACGCCGGCAAGCCGCGCCGCAAGCTGTCGGAAGGCAAGCAGACCTGGCCCGGCCGCAAGCAGGTCTGGCGCGCCTATGATACCGAAGGCCGCATGGCCGGCGACATCCTGTCGATCGAAACCGGCAGGCATCCGGGCGAAACGCTCATCGAGCCGGTGATGCGCGCCGGCAAGCGCCTCGGTCCCGCGCCGACGCTCGACGCTATCCGCGATCGCGCGAGGCGTGACCTCGCCCGCCTGCCCGGGCCCCTCGCCCGGCTGGCGCCCGGCGGCTATCCGGTCACCATCGCCGACGAGCTCAAGGCGCTGGCTGCCGAAGCCGACCGCATCGCCAAGGGGTGAACCAGGCGCGGGGCGCTTCTACCGCGCGGTGCTGATGCGCTCGCCATACGTTTTCGGGTCGAGCCCGCAAATGCCGAAGCGCGGCAGATAACCCATCAGGAAGTCGTTGACGCCGAGCCGGTGCAGCCCCGCCACGTCACCGGCCAGCAGCAGCTTGCGTTCCTCCGCGGTGATGTCGCAGCCGTTAAGCGCATCCGCGGGATTCTCTTTCATGGCCGCGCGGAAGGCATGGTCGCGCAACAGCTCGCGCAGCAGATAGTTCACATTGTAAACCGACATGGTCAGCTCTCCCGCCACACGGCATAGGCGTGACCGTTGGCCATCTGCGGCGTGACCGATTGGGCCGCCTTGGCGCCGACAGTGCCGAGCATCGCGATCCAGTTGAGCAGTTCGCCCGCGACATTGCCGGCGGCCTGGAATTTCTCCGGCGTCGCCTCCGCGATCAGCGGGTCCACGTCGCCGGTTTCCAGCAGCCCGCATACCCGTGTCACCCAGTCGGGATCGGGTACGCCATCGCCGGAGCCGATCCTGAGCCGCGGGCCCCATACCTCCAGCGAGATGCTGCCGCTGCCCATGGTCACCACCCGCAACGGACGCGGAAAGTTCCTGATCGCTTCGCGCAAGCTGCGACCGAACTCGTAGCAGCGCGCCGCCGACGGCAATGGCGGCACGTGCCCACTGATGAAAATTGGTATGACCGGTATCCGCATGTCCGGGGTGAGGAAGTGCAGCGGCACGATGATAGAATGATCCACGGCGAACTTCTGCGTCACCGAAACGTCATAGCCGGCGCCGACGCAAGCCTTGTGCAGATGGGCGGCGAAATCCGGCAGCGACTTCACCGTATAAGGCGGCGTCGCGCGCACCTCGTCGCAGGCCCCGGTGAAACTGTCGGTCACGCCCATGGCGAAGATCGGCAGGTTGTCGAAGAAGAACGTGTTGAGATGATCGGTGTCGAAGATCACCAGCACGTCGGGCTTCATCGCCAGAAGCGCTTTACGCAATGTGTCGAAATAGCGCGCGGTCTCGCACTCCGGCCCGTCGCGCTCGACGAAGAACGGAAAGAACGGCGTATGCGGTACGCCCAGCGCACCCACGATTTCGGCCACCTCACCCCCCTGCCATACCGGCCGCGTTACCTGCGGCGCTTGTCCGCGCCCTATCTCGCCGCCGTGCCCGCCCTGTTCCAGCCGCGGGCGGCGTCGCCATAAACCTCATGGCCGTTGTCGGTCACGACCACGGTATCCTCGAGCTTGATGAACCCGCGGCCCGGATGCTTGAGCGTGGTCTCCACCGAAATCACCATGCCCCGCTCGAGCGGCTTGTCGGCGTCGTCGGCCGGGTAAGGCACCGGTCCTGAATCGGTCAGCCGCGGCCCCTCATGGCTCACCATGCCCATGCCGTGGGCGAGGAATTCCAAGTTGTTGTGGTGCCTGGATTTGGCCACCAGCGGCTCCGCCACCTCATAAAGCTCGCGGCCCATGGCGCCGGGCTTCACCGCCTTGAACGCCGTGCGCTGGATGGTCTCGATCTCGGCCAGCAGGTCTTCCAGCTCGGCGTCCGCCTCGCCCTGGATCGCCATGCGGCAGACGTCGCCGATATAGCCGTGGTAATTGCCGCCGGAATCAATCGACATGATGTCGCCCGCGCCCCAGACCTGGTCGGACGGCGCCCGGTTCATGCTGGTGCCGCAGGTGATCAGGCAATATTCGAAATTGAGCCCGCGCAGGGTCTCCTGCTGGCGCAATTCCTCCACCACCTCGGCCTTGGTCTTGCCCGGTCCGGTCATGGCGATCACCGCCTGCATGGCCGAAACCACGGCTTCCGAGGCGTACTTCATCAACTTCAGTTCGTCCGCCGACTTCACCAGCCGCTGGCGCTCCATCACATAGAGTGCGTCGACCCATTCGGCGTCGGGGAACGCCTTGCGCAACGCCTGCGCCGCGTCGAATGGCAGGAAGCCAAGCTCGGTCGCGATCTTCTTCGGCTTGAGCCCGGCCTTCTTGATGTAGCCGACCGCCTTCTCCATGGCTTCGACACAGCCGTTCGAGGTCATGTTCGTTTCCGGCGTCCACAACGGGTTGGCCTGGTGCTGGAATCCTTCCAGGCGATGCCCGATGTAAGCCGCCTTCTCCGGCTGACCCTTCGGATAGACGAACACCGGCAGATAGCGGGTGACGCCGGTCGCATCCATGTAGTCGAAGAAGTTGGCGCGGTGACCGCCGGTCAGGTACTGCGCGTTGTGCTTGGAGGTGGCGAGCACCACGTCAATGCCGGCCTCGTCCATCAGCCGGTCGAGACGGTGGTGATCGAACGGAATGGCCAGCCCGCCGGCCGGCTTCGCGCTGACATTCATGGGCTTCGCTCCCGGTGGACGGGGAGCAAGCCCCCGCCTCTTTCCGGCAAGCCTAACCCATCAGGCCGCGAAAACCAGTCCCGGCTATGTCGCAGCCGCAGCTGTACATTCAGGCCGCAGCCCTGCCCCACAGTTCCCGGCTCGCGATGCGGGCGCCCTCGGCAAGCGCCTCCAGCTTCGCCCACATGATCGAGGGATGGACACGCCGGTAGAACGGTCCTTGCGCAAAGCCGCAGTCGGTGCCGCCGATCACGTTCTCACGCCCGACAATGCTGGCGAGCCGCACCAGCCGCTCGGCCACCAGCTCGGGATGTTCTACCACATTGGTGGCGTGGCTGATGACGCCCGGAACAAGCATCTGGTCCGGGCCAAGCTTGACGTCCTTCCACACCTTCCATTCATGCTCATGGCGCGGATTGGCGCCCTCGATCACGAAGGCGCCGACCCTGGCTTTCAGGACCACATCGATCACGTCCTTGAGCGGTACGTCGCTGGTGTGCGGGCCCGGCCAGCTTCCCCAGCAGATGTGATAGCGGATGCGATCGCGCGGCAGGCCTTCGAGCGCATGGTTCATGATCTCGATCTGTTTTTCGAGCCAGCGCTTGTAGTCTGCGAAGCTCGCCGGCGGAACCATACGGTCAAAGGTAACGGCGCTGCGCGCGTCGTCGAGCTGAACCAGAAAGCCGGCATCGATGATGGTCTTGTATTCGGTGCGCATCGCCTCGGCGATGGCGAACTGAAGCTCCTCCTCGCTCTTGTAGTATTCGTTCTTGCGGTCGGGGATCACGCTCGAGGGTGCCGCCACCGGCAAGAACGCCTCTTCCACCTTCACGTTCTTCAGAGCCGCCTTGAAGTTGTCGATGTCACGCCGAAGCTCGTCATTGCCGGTGTAGGTGATGGGCCCGGTACAAATCGCTTCCGTCACGGTCGCTGGCGCTTCCTTGGAGTCGAGCTCGGCATAGAACTCGGCGAACCTGGTGCGATCGGCGCCGCGCTTGAACGGATTGGCCTTGTCGTCGGTGATCGGCCGGCGCTCAAATCCGGAGAGCCGCGTCAACGCGTATTGCGCCCACGAAATCGATTTGCCGAATTCGCCGTCGCTCACCACGTCGATGCCGGCATCGGCCTGCCGCTTGACCACCTCAGCCACCGACGACGACAGGCAGGCCTGAAAGGCCTTCTCGTCATGGGGCTTGCCGCCCTGCCTGGCGCGCAGGAATTCCTGCAACTCGGGCGGGCGGATCAGACTGCCGACATGGGTGGTGAGGATACGGTCGGTACTGTGCTTCATGCTGTGGCGCTCTCGCGTGGGTAATTGTTGGCCCCGCTATGCCCCCGGCCATCGCGAAACGCAATGCAGGGAACGCAATTTCATCATGTGCCAAGGCAAGGTCACTGAAAGATGGGCAGCACCCCATCCGCAAACGCACCCAACGCCGGAGCGAAAAGGTGCAGCAGTCAGGCGCGCCCCTACCCCCGCGCCACGCCGATCAGCTGTTCCAGCCTGGCGGGGTCGTTGCGCAACGTCTGGCTCTCCCCGTCAAAAACGATCTGGCCGCGGTCCATCACCACCACGCGCGGCGCGATATCGAGCGCCAGCCGCGTGTTCTGCTCGACCAGGATCAGCGCCAGGTCGGTCTCACTGGTGAGCCGCTTTACCGCCCGCGACAGCTCCTCGACGATCACTGGCGCCAGCCCCTCCGACGGCTCGTCCATCAACAGGACGGACGGGTTACCGATCAGCGCCCGGCCGATAGCCAGCATCTGCTGCTCGCCGCCCGACAACTGGTTGCCGCGGTTATCGGTGCGCTCGAACAAACGCGGGAACAGGTCGAACACTTTCTCCGCCGTCCATTCACCGGCTCGCGCGGCAACGCTGAGGTTTTCCCGCACCGTCAGCGACGGGAAGATCTCGCGTTCCTGCGGCACTAGGCCCAGGCCCGCATTCACCCGCCGGTAAGTGGCGAGTTGCGAAATATCGGTGCCGTGCAGGCGTACGGCGCCGCCGTGCAGCGTGGTGTGGCCCAAGATAGTGGCAAGCAGCGTCGACTTGCCGACGCCGTTGCGGCCGATAATCGACAGCGTCTCGCCGGGCGCGAGCGTCAGATCGACATTCTCCAGCACGACGGTCTCGCCGTAGCCCGCGGAAACCTTCTCGAGGGCGAGCGCGGCCTCAGCCATGGGCGCCTCCCGCCACGGCATGATGGCCTTCCTGTCCGAGATAAACTGCGCGCACGTCCTCGTTGGCCTGGATCTCGTCCGGCGTGCCCTGCGTGAACACCGCACCCTGCACCAGAACGGTGATTTCCCTGGCGAAGCGGAACACCACGTCCATGTCGTGCTCGATGATCAGGACGGCGATGTCGGGATCGAGCGCCGCCACGACGTCAAGGATGAGATGGCTTTCCGACGACGGCACGCCCGCCGCCGGCTCGTCGAGCAGCAGCACGCGCGGGCGTTGCGCCAGCGCGATCGCGATCTCCACCAGCCGCTGGCGGCCATAGGGCAATTCGCGCACCAGCTTGAGCGCGTCGTCGGCGATCTGCAGCAACTCCAGATGGTCGAGCGCCTCGTCGATCACCGCACGCTTGGCCCCCGCCGAGCGCCACATGTTGTTGCAGTTGCCGTCGCGCTCGCCGATGGTCATGGCGATGTTTTCGAGCACCGTCAGGCCGCGGAACAGCTGATTGATCTGGAAAGTGCGCGCCAGCCCCCGGCGTGCCCGCTGGGCCTGGCTCAGGCCCGTGATGTCTTCGCCGTTCAGCCACACCGTTCCGGATGAGGGCTTGATCGCGCCGGTAATCAGGTTGATCAGCGTGGTCTTGCCTGCGCCGTTCGGACCAATCAACGCGCGGCGGGCGCCGACTTCGAGCGTGAGATCGACGTCGTGCGTGACTTGCAGCGCGCCGAAGCTGCGGTTGAGCCCCTTGACCTCGAGCGCGGCTGTCATGTCGCTTTTCTCCGCCCCAGCAACTGACCGGCGTCTTCAAGGAGTCCGAGCAGGCCACGCCGGGCGAACAGCACCACCAGCACCAGCATCAAGCCGATGCCGAACTGCCAGAAGGTGGGCGAGAGCTTGGAAAAATAATCCTCCATGAACATATAGACGACGGCGCCGATGAAGGCGCCGTAGAGTCGCCCGGTACCACCCAGGATGAGCATCACCATCACCTTGGCCGAGTTCTCGAAGTCGAACACGGTCAGCGTCACGTAGGCGTTCGTCTGGGTGAACAGCGCACCGGCTACCCCCGCGATCGCCGCCGAGATTGTGTACACGGTCACCAGGCGGCGATGCACCGGCGAGCCGATGGCGTGCATGCGCCCGACGTTTTCGCGGATGCCGGTGAGCGCTTGCCCGAAGGGCGAATAGACGATCCGGCGCACGAAATAGAAGATGATCGCCAGGACCACCAGCACGTAGATGTAATTGACGCGGCCGTAGAGATCATATTCGAACGTGCCCAACAGCGGCGAGATAACCAGTCCGGGCAAGCCGTCGTAGCCACCGGTAATATCGTCGCGCAGATTGCCCAACTCCAGCAGCATGGCGGCAAAGGCGATCGTCAGCATCAGGAACGTCAGCCCGTGGTAGCGCAGCATGAACCAGCCGGCGATGACACCGGCAATTCCGGCCATGATCCCGCCGAGCAGGATGCCGCTGATCGGCTCACTCCACCCGACATGCAATGAGAGGAGCGCGGCGGCATAGGCGCCGATGCCGAAGAAGGCGGCATGGCCGAGCGTGACGATGCCGGCGTAACCCATGATCAGATCGAGCGACAGCGCGAAGATGACCATCACCAGCACTTGATTGCCGAAGACCATGCGGTCCGGGAACGCGAAGTAGCAGGCGACGGCGATCAGCCAGGGCAACGCCTCCGGCCAACGGAAATAATGACGTCGGACGAGATATTCCGCTGCGTTTTGGCGCGCTTCGAGTGCGGCCGCGGCGCGAACCTTGCTCTCATTCACGGCCATAGAATCCCGCCGGCTTGATCAGCAGCACGAACACCGTGACGGCGTAGATGAACAGGTTGCCGGCCACCGGGAAGGCGTATTTGCCGCCGGTATCGATGATGCCGATGACCAGCGCGGCGAGCAGCGTGCCCTTGAGGCTGCCGAGCCCGCCAACCGCCACCACGATCAGAAAAAGCACCAGATAGAGCAACGCGAAGCTCGGCGTTAGCCCGAAGAGCTGGATGGCAAGCCCGCCGCCGAGCGCGGCGAGCGCCGAACCAAGCGCGAAGGTGAGCGTAAACAGGAGATCGACATTGATGCCGACCAATTCCGCCATGCGCCGGTTATCGACGGCGGCGCGGATCTTGGCGCCGATATTGGTCTTCTCGAAGGCGTACCACAGCACGGTGATGAGGCAGAGGCCGACGACTATCAGGAAGGCACGATAGGTCGGAAACGCGCGGAATCCGAGATTGATGTCGCCGGTCAGCCAATCCGGCAACGGCACCGATTTCGGGATGGGCCCATAGAAATAGGTGAAGGTGGCGATCGCCATAAAAGCGAGGCCGATGGTCAGCAGTACCTGGTCAAGCTCGGTCGACTTGTAGAGCTGACGGTAAAGATAGCGCTCGAACGGCACGCTGATCGCACCGACGAGGACAGCGGCGAGGATCAGCGATGGCACGAACGGAACGCCGAGCTCACGCGTGAGCGAAACCACGAAATAGCCGCCGCACATCGCGAACGCGCCGTGCGCCAGGTTCACGAAACCCATGAGCCCCATCGTCACCGAAAGGCCTACGGCCGTGATGAACAGGAACATGGCGTAGGCCAGGCCGTCGAACAGGATACTGACGACGATATTGGCGATTTGCGGCACAGGCCCTACCCCGCTTTCCAAGAGAAACGCCGCCGCGACTTATGCGCGGCGGCGCCGGTTGGTGTCAAATAATACGCGTCAGACGGTCGACCCTGCGCTTACTTGCAGCGGCCGGCCTTGAGCACCTTGCACTGGTCCTTTACCTGCCGGACGGTGTTGAGCACGCGCAGGCCCAGCTTGCCGTCGGGCTTGCGGTAGACCTCCATGGCGTGCTCGTCCTGGATGATGTCGCGCGTGGCGGGATCGATGCGGACGTGACCGCGCGGTCCGTCGGTCGACCAGCCTTTGAGCGCCGCCACCACCTTGGCGCCGTCGGACACGTTGCCCTCCAGCTTCTTGATGGTTGCGAAGATGGCATGCATGGTGTCCCAGCCCTGCGCGGACATGAAGTCCGGATAGGAGTCGTCGCCGTACTCCTTGTGCCAAGCCGCCACGAACGCCTTGTTGGCCTTGTTATCCAGGTCGACGGCGTAGTGGCTCATGACGATGGTGCCGATTGCGGCGTCGCCCATGTCCTGCAACTTGTTGTCGGGCACCAGATCCATCGGGCCGATCAGCTTGATGCCGGCCTTGCGCAGGCCGAGCTCGCCATAGGCCTTCATCAGGCCGGTCGCGTGCGCGCCGGAGGGAATGAAGCCGTAGAGGCAGTCGGGGTGCGCATCCTTGACGCGCTGCATGAACGGCGTGAAGTCCGGCACCTGCGCTGGCGACCCCATCGGGATCGAGAGCACGACCTTGCCGCCCGCCTTCTCGAAGCCGACCTTGAACGCCTCGACCGAATCCTTGCCGGGCGGGAAGTCAGTGTAGGCAACCGCCGCGGTCTTGCAGCCGATCACCTTGGCCGCATAGGAGCCCATCGGATAGGCCGGATGCCACATGCTGAACGACAACCGCACGTAGTACGGCGACAGATTGGGAATCCACGCGGTGCCCGCATTCGCGATCACCATCGGAACCTTGGCCTTGTTGATCACCGGCGCCAGCGCAATCGCCGACGGCGAGAACACGAAGCCGGTGAGTATCTGCACCTTGTCGTTGGTGATCAGTTCGGTGGTCACGCGCTTGGCCTGGGCGCCGGTCGGCGGGCCCTCGTCGCGCTTGATGAGCTGCACCTTGTGGGGCGCGATGTCCTTGGCGTGCAGCTTGACATAGAGATCGAACGCCTTGTCGATCTGGTGGCCGAGATCGGCATTGGGGCCGCTGAACGGCAGCACCACACCGATCTTGATGTCGGCTGCGTGAGCGGTTCCGCCCACAGTGAAGGCCAGAGCAGCCGCTCCGAGCCATCGCCACAGTTTCATATTGTCCTCCCGTTTAAACCGGAATCAGTTGGAAATCCCACTAATTCGCAGGTCGGATTTCCGGCCCACTGGTCTTAATTGGCCTGATTTAGCATTCGCGGTCAATCCGGGGCCACGCGACCGCGCGCCGCGCCGGAACTTCCGGTCGTTGCGTGCAATGGTCTGCGCATCCGTTGCCTCCGGCAAGGTGCCGGCATATCCCCGTCCGATCAAATGAATAAAATATGCCCATTAATGCATCGAATGCATGCACGCCCCGCTATACCGCCCTTGCTTTAGCGCCCGCCCCGCCCTTGTGCTTCATTTCGTCGACAAGAAGGCCGCGCAGCGATGCTGCGGGCGGTGACAGCGGCATCCCGCGACGCGTCACGAGCCCGTAGGTGCATGACAATCCGGGCGCACGCAGCGGCACCGCGGCCAGCCTCCGGCCACGATGTAGCGCGACGTCGATCGTGGGGACGATCGCGTAGCCCAATCCGGCCTCGACAAGATTGACGGCGGTCTCGACGTGCTGGACCTCGTACTGCCAGTTCAGCGACATGCGTGCGGCGCCGAGCGCATCGTCGATCATCGGCCTGATGGCCGTTTTCGAACTCACGCGGATCAGCGGCATGTTACGAAGCTCGCTCCACCCTATCGAACGCTTCTTCGCCAGCGCGTCCCGCGGGACAGGTCAGCACCAGCGGCGAGGCGGAGATCGTCTCCACGTTCAGATCCCACCGGTTTGTCTGGACGACGCTCAGACCGAACTCGACTTCGCCGGTTTGCACCAGCTCGGCGATGGCGGCAGACGGCGTGATGATCGGAAACGGGTCCCGTACCGGGCCCATGCACGTGCGCTGATGACAGAGACGGGATGAGGCGCGGGTTGCGCGCCGAGGGAGGTTATCAGGCCGCGGACCTGGCGGCCAATGCAGCGACGGGGGTTGCCTGGCCTGTAACTTCTTCCGCCCGGCTTGCAAGCACCATGTCGAGGGAGGCAAGTTCTACCCGGTTGCGGCCGCGCTCCTTGGCGAAATAGAGCGCCTGATCGGCCTGGGCCAGGAGCTCGGCCACGTCCAGCGCAGGCCCATCGTAATGGACGACGCCAATGCTGACGGTGGCGCAGACCGGACGGCCGTCAACGTCCTGCGCCTCCCTGGCGAAGCATTCCCGCAGGCGTTCAGCTGCCGCCACCGCCTTCTCCTTGCCGGTGTCGCGCAGAATGGCGGCAAACTCCTCGCCGCCCAGCCGGCCGATCAGATCGCTGGAGCGGATGAACTCGCGCATGGAGTCGGCGAAGATCTCCAGCACGCGGTCGCCGATTGCATGACCGAAGCGGTCGTTGACCGACTTGAAGTGATCGAGATCGATCACCAGCACCGCGGTCGGCCGCGGATTGCTGCTGTAGCTCTGGGCGACGGCCTGCGCGTCCTGCAGGAACGAGCGGCGATTGGCGATGCCGGTGAGCGGGTCGACCATGGCCGCTGTGCGGTGGCGAAATTCGGTGCGCTCCTTCGCCATCGCGAGCAGGATGAAGGCGATCGAAATGGTGAAAAGCAGCGCCTCGAAACTCAGCACGGTCATCCACACGCTGCCGTTGACGCCGTCGGTCGGCGACCATGGCAACCTGGCCATCAGGGGCGTGCGCAAGAGGAACAGGGCGCCGTGGGCGAACAGCATGAAGATCGCGGGCCAGCGCGAAACCAGTTGCTCGCTGCGCCCGCGCCAGAATTCGAAGGCTGTGAGCCAAGTGTAGCCGGTGATGATCCCCGAGGCGACCAGGGCGCGCAGCCCCATCGTGTCCTCGATGCCCGGCAGCCGGCAGACCAGAAGCCAGATCACCGCACCGGTCACCAGATAGACCGGCTCGACCTGGCGGCCATCGAACACCCTCGCGCCGGTCCACGTCACTGCGAAGGCGGTCAGCAACAGCGCATTCGCGAGATCGATGGTGATGAACGAGGGGGCCGAGCCATAAAGGCCGAACAGCGCCACCGAACCCGCGCGCATCAGGTGCGCAAAGCCCCACCACGCCACGGCCTGGATCTGGGTGTTCTGCACCCAGGCGAACAGCAGCAACAGGCCGAGGATCGCCTCCACATAGATCGTGACCATGAAGAGGGTGTTGAGATCGAGATGCATTGCGCGGGAGTCTGCTCGCGGGCTGTATCAGGGCCTTTTCCGAGGCTTACCCTTAGGGCCCCGCGCGCAAACAACTGGTGAATGTGTCCCGATACCGCCCCATAACGCCCCCTTATGGTTTCGAGAGCGTTTCCATGCCGGCGCAAAGTGTACCGGAGTACCACGCCCTCACCCGTATGGCGGGCGCCCGCCCCCCACTCGACCGCGGAGCGTGCGGCCTTGTGGCCTCCGGGCGCCTCCACTAGGTTCATTTACATCCCTTCAGCGACCCGGAATTCGCGGCGGAACCTGGCATGCAAATTCGCGACGGCATCATCGACGCCATCGGCCACACCCCCCTGATCAAGCTCGAAGGCCCCTCCGCAGCCACCGGCTGCACCATCCTCGGCAAGGCCGAATTCATGAACCCCGGCGGCTCCGTGAAGGACCGCGCCGGCCGGCAGATGATCGTGGAGGCCGAGCTCCGTGGCGAGCTCCAGCCCGGCGGACTGGTGGTGGAGTCGACCGCGGGCAACACCGGCATCGGCCTGGCGCTCGTCGCCAACGCGCGCGGCTACCGCAGCCTCATCGTGATCCCGGAGACCCAGAGCCAGGAAAAGAAGGACATGTTGCGGCTGTGCGGGGCAGAGCTCATCGAGGTGCCGGCCCTGCCCTGGTCCAATCCGGACAATTACCAGCACGTCGGCCGCCGCCTCGCCGAAGAGCTGAAAAAGACCGAGAAGAACGGCGTCATCTTCGCCGATCAGTGGAACAATCTCGACAACCGCAAGGCCCACTACGTCTCCACCGGCCCCGAGATCTGGGAGCAGACGCAAGGGCGGATCGACGGCTTCATTTGCGCCATCGGCACCGGCGGCACGCTCGCGGGCGTTTCCAGTTTCCTGCGCGAGAAGAAGGACGACGTTACCATCGGCGTCGCCGACCCGCGCGGCGCCGCCATGTACCATCTGTTCAAGGACGGTGAGGCAAAAGCGACCGAAGGCGGCTCCATTACCGAGGGCATCGGGCTCGGCCGCGTCACCGCGATCATCGAGGATATTACCGTCGACAAGCCTTATATGATCCCCGACGAGGAAGCGCTGCCAATCGTTTTCGACCTGCTCAGCCAGGAAGGCCTCTGCCTCGGCGGCTCCTCGGGTATCAACGTCGCCGGCGCCATTCGGCTCGCCAGGGACATCGGCCCCGGCCACACCATCGTCACCGTGCTCTGCGACGGCGGTGCGCGCTACCAGTCCAAGCTGTTTAATCCGACGTTCCTGCGCTCGAAAAAGCTGCCGGTGCCGGACTGGCTGGAGCGGCAATCCAGGATCGAGTTACCATTTGTGAAGAGCTGACGCGCCATGGCCACCGACTGTCTGTTCCGCGAGGATTCATATCTGCAATCGTGCGAGGCGCACGTGGTCGGTTTCACCGACAAGGGCGGCATCGTGCTCGACCGCACGGTGTTCTACGCCACCTCCGGCGGCCAGCCCGGCGACACCGGCTGGCTCAAGACCGACGCCGGCAAATCCATCCCCATCGCCACCGCGGTCTATACCGACAGGACCAAGACCGAGATCTCCCATATGCCGGCCGAGGGCGCCAACATCTCCAGCCTCAAGGTCGGCGATCCCGTGACCGCCGCCATCGACTGGGAGAAGCGCTACGCGCGTATGCGCATGCACACCGCGCTCCATCTCCTCTCCGCCGTCCTTCCGCATCCGGTGACCGGCGGCGCGGTCGGCGGCGGCGACGGCCGGCTCGATTTCGATATTCCCGACGGCGGCCTCGACAAGGACGCCATCACCGCCGAACTCAACAGGATGATCGCGAGCAACGCCGCGGTCACCAGCCGCTGGATTACCGACGAGGAGCTCGCCGCCAACCCGGACCTGGTCAAGACCATGTCGGTGGCCCCGCCGAGGGGCACCGGCAAGGTGCGGCTGATCGAGATCGATGGCCTCGACCTGCAGCCCTGCGGCGGCACCCATGTGCGCTCCACCGCCGAGATCGGCGAGTTGGAGGTGACCGGTATCGAGAAGAAGGGCAAGCTGAACCGCCGCGTGCGACTCGCGCTGGTCGACGAGGTTTCGGACTAGCCCGCAATCGCGTGCCGTGCCCTCCCTGTGCCCATCAGGCACGAAGTGATCCCATCGCAGGAGCCATTGCGCCGACGGAACGATTGCGTGATGGTGCACGTTGACCTTCGAATGAGGCCGGTTTCAATGACTGAAAAGACCCCCAACAGCCGCTGGCTCAAGTCCCCCGCGTGGCTCGCCGGCCAGCTCGGCAAACCCGATGTCGTGGTGGTCGACGGCTCCTACTATCTGCCGGTGCAGAAGCGCGATGCCGGGGCGGAATATCTCGCCGGGCACATCCCCGGCGCGGTGTTCTTCGACATCGACAAGATCTGCGATCATTCCAGCGACCTGCCGCACATGCTGCCGGGCCCCGATCAGTTCGGCGAGGAAGTCGGCAAGCTCGGCATCAGCGAGACGAACACCATCATCGTCTATGACGCCACCGGGCTCTATTCGGCGGCACGCATCTGGTGGACCTTCCGCATTTTCGGCGCCAAAGATGTTTTCATCCTCGACGGCGGGCTGCCGGCCTGGAAGGACGAAGGCCGCCCGCTCGAGCAGGGCGATGTCAAGCGCGCGCCGAAAACGTTCAACGCCGAGATGGACACCGGGGCCGTCGCCATGCATTCCGACGTGCAGATGGCGCTCAACGACGGCAGCGCGCAGGTGGTCGACGCCCGCTCCGCCGGCCGCTTCGCCGGCCGCGATCCGGAGCCGCGCCAAGGCCTGCGCTCCGGCCGCATGCCCGGCTCCTTCAACGTGCCCTTCACCGAGCTGCTGGAAAATGGCCGGCTGGTCGAACCGCAACGCATCAAGGCCGCGTTCGAGAAAGGCGGCGTCGATCTCGACAAGCCGATCATCACCAGCTGCGGCTCCGGCGTCACCGCCGTGATCCTGAGCCTCGGCCTCGACGCCATCGGCAAACCGCTCGGCCGCGTCTACGACGGGTCGTGGTCGGAATGGGGCGGACGGCCGGACACCGAGGTGGTGAAGTCCGGCGTGGCCTCAGCCGGCACCGGATGGAAACTTAACGGAAAACAAGGGGTCATGAACCTTGTGGTGATCGAAAAAAATCAGGCGAAAAATCAGGACATCTATCGCATTTCTATCGCGAAGATTTGCGGCGTAAGGCCCATCTGCCAAGTTCTCTTTTGGGTAGCCGGCACTAATGCTCCGAAAGCACTGCCAATGTCTGACGCACAGGTCGCGTCTAAAGTTGCGCACTGGCAATATAATAACAACACCGGCCTGCGCCGCTTACTTTGGTCGTGCAAGATGTTCCCAGACACTCCGCCAAACGAGTGTCTTTAGCAAGCCCGGATGGAGCACAGCCAAATCCGAGATCAGGCTCAATCGCGCCGGATTACGAGACGCCGTCCGCAGGCGCACACAAATTACCTGCCAGTCAAACTAACCATGTATCCGCCGACTTGCTGCATGTCGATGATATCAAAGCCAAGCATAAACAGGCCAGCATTCCGGGTCGATGGAGGCTGAGGCTGGAATGGGTAGCATTTTTGCCGCCAATTCAAAACCGGCTACGGTGGCCCAGCCCTGCTGGATCATGCCGCCGACACTTGGATCGACTGCGTCATCAATGAGCGCCTGCAAAGCGCGGGTTGGCCTATCAATATCAAGCACCGGGTGAGTATCCCCTCGCGCTATTGCCGCTGATCTATCCGCTTCAATACGCTCTCGAAGAAGATTTGGACAACTGCCGATTATGACAATCGCATTGTTTTGTTGGAAGTCGCGTTCAACTATGTCGCACGCGAATGGGGTTTGGTTCAGGCGCGGTCTGATTTCGAAGCCGCACAACCGTTTCGTGGTATGGCAGAACCCAAATACAACTGCGCTAAACAATGCACTATTTCCTGTGAGTTGGCCTACTTCCCTCATATATTCGGCCGCAGCACCCCCGATGAAGTTCGCAATTTCGCTCATCGACGGCGGCGGGGTACCAGTCTGGCCCACGAGATTGCCAAGAAGTGCACTAGCGAGCGCAGACAAATCGCGGCCTCAATGCTATATTTCCGTCATGACCATCGACGACCTCGAAAAAGCCGTTGCCCACGTTGCCGCCCGACCAGCTCGCCAAATTCCGCGATTGGTTCGAGGCGTTCGACGCCGCGCGCTTTGATGAGAAGATCGAGCGCGACGCCAAGGCGGGCAAGCTGGACCGTCTGGCCGAGCAGGCGCTCCCGATCACGCCCAAGGCCGCACGCGCGCGCTATAAGGCATGTTGCCAGCCCGGCGTTCTGGGTGGCCTATCGCAAGCTACCCGACAACGTCCGCGCTCTGGCCGACAAGAACTATGTGCTGCTGAAGGAAAACCCGCAGCATCCCTCTTTGCATTTTAAGAAGACTGGTCGCTTCTGGTCGGTGCGTGTCGGGCTGCGCTATCGGGCGCTGGCCGTCGAGAGCGGCGACGACCTGATCTGGTTCTGGATCGGCTCGCACGCCGATTACGATGCGCTGATCAAATAATCAGGTGGGCGCACGGGGCACCCCTAGGACCATAATCACATCTTCGTGAGAACTTATCCCCGCCCCTCCTGACCGCCCTTACACTCCCGCCCGCCTGATCCCCTGAGGGGTGCGAACCGGTTGCGCCGTGTCGTGGGGGTCGGGCCGGCGCCCGCGGGCGTGCTCTCGCAAAGCACGTCCCCGGGAGGCCCCGGGCAGCCGTCCGGCCCTACTACGAGGGTCTGCCTTGAATGGCTGGACGCGGTGTCGACGAAGGCGGGCGAAAGCCGGCCGGATCGGGGTCCCGGCTCGGGACCCGTCGGCGGCCGGAAGCACGGCCCCGGGGACGGAAATCGCCGAGACGGCGCGCCGAGAGGCGCCGCGTGGGTCCTCCAAAGACCCGCGTGCACAGAAGGACTGGTTGCGCTTCTTCGGCGCGCCGTCCCCCTCGCATCTTGCGGGGGCGACTCCCCCGGGGGCCCCCTGCCTCAAGCGAGGGAAATATCGCAAAGCTCGGGCGTTGACGCGCCGCGAGAACGAAGGAGCTTGTCCCCATGGCCCGCAGCAAATCGCGCAAAGCCCGAAGCCCCCGCCCCACGGCCATCGTTACCGGCGCCGCCAACGGCATCGGCCGCGCCATCGCCCGCCATCTGATCGATCAGGACTGGAATGTCGTCGCCGTCGATCTGCCGAAGAGCGGCCTGGCGCGCGCCTTCCCGTCAAAGGCTCACGTGGCAAGGGTCGAAGGCGATGTGCGCGACGCTCTCACCGCCCGGCGCGCCGTCGAAGCCGCGCTGCGATCGTTCGGCCATCTCGACGGGCTGGTATCAAACGCCGGCATCATGATCCGCAAGCCGCTCGCCCGCCTGACCGTGAACGAATGGCATCGTGTCATTGATACCAACCTTACTGCCGCGTTCCTGTTTGCGCGCGCCGCCGGGAATTCGCTGCGCAAACGCAAGGGTGCGATCGTTGCCGTCGCCTCCACCCGCGCATCGATGTCAGAACCCGACACCGAATCCTATTCGGCATCAAAGGGCGGCATCGTTGCCCTCACCCACGCGCTCGCCATCAGCCTGGCCCCGGATGTGCGGGTAAACTGTGTGAGCCCCGGCTGGATCGCGACCCGGAAATTTGGCGCGCTGCGGCGGAAGGACCATGCCCAGCACCCGGCCGGCCGCGCCGGCAAGCCGGAAGATATCGCGGAGATGGTTGGCTTCCTGCTCGACCCGAAGCGCTCGGGCTTCGTGACCGGCGCCGAGTTCGTCGTCGACGGTGGCATGACCCGCAAGATGATTTACGAGGAATAGTCGGATCGCCACATCACAAAATCTGGCTGAGGAACAGCTTGGTGCGCTCGTGTTGCGGGTGCGCAAAGAACTCCTCCGGCGCGTTCATCTCGACGATCTGGCCCTCGTCCATGAACACCACGCGGTCGGCGACCTGGCGGGCGAAGCCCATTTCGTGGGTCACCACCAGCATGGTCATGCCGTCTTCGGCGAGACCAACCATGGTCTCCAGCACTTCCTTTACCATTTCGGGATCGAGCGCCGACGTCGGCTCATCGAACAGCATGATCTTCGGGTTCATGCACAGGGCGCGCGCGATCGCGACGCGCTGCTGCTGACCGCCGGACAACTGGCCCGGATATTTATCCGCCTGCTCGGGAATCTTCACCCGGGCGAGATAATGCAGCGCGATTTCCTCGGCATCCTTTCTGGGCATCTTGCGCACCCAGATCGGCGCCAGCGTGCAGTTCTCTATCACGGTCAGGTGCGGGAACAGGTTGAAGTGCTGGAATACCATGCCGACCTCGCGCCGCACCTCGTCAATCTTCTTCAGGTCGTTGGTCAGTTCCACACCGTCGACGACAACGCGGCCCTGCTGGTGCTCCTCCAGCCGGTTTATGCAGCGGATCATGGTCGATTTGCCGGAGCCCGACGGCCCGCAGATGACGATGCGCTCGCCGCCCGTTACCTTGAGGTTGATGTCGCGCAGTACGTGGAATTCGCCGAACCACTTGTTCATGCCGACGATCTCGACCGCGACGCCGGTGTTGAGCGGCGCCGGCTTGAAGCGGTGGGCGTCGCCATTGGTCTGTCCGTTAGGCTTGACGTCCATGGCGGCCCCTTATCGCTTGTCGCCGCTGGCAAGGCGGCCTTCCATCGCGCGCGCGTAGCGAGACATGCCGTAGCAGAAGAAGAGATAGAAGATCGCCGCCACCGCGTAGCCGGTGGTCGAGGTGACGGGTGCCGCCCATTTCGGATCGATTCGCGAGACCTCGATGGTTTTGAGGAAGTCGAAAATGCCGATGATAAGCACCAGCGAAGTGTCCTTGAACAGGGCGATGTAGCTGTTGACGATGTTGGGTATGGTGATCTTGAGCGCCTGCGGCAGGATGATCAGCCGCATCATCAGCGTATATCGCAAGCCCACCGCCATCGCGCCCTCAAATTGCCCGCGCGGAATTGCCTGCAGGCCGGCACGCACCACTTCCGCCATATAGGCGGAGGCGAACAGCGCAAGTCC
Source organism: uncultured Pseudomonadota bacterium (assembly GCA_963773715.1). Taxonomy (GTDB): domain Bacteria; phylum Pseudomonadota; class Alphaproteobacteria; order Rhizobiales; family Xanthobacteraceae; genus Pseudolabrys. The sequence goes on from CAVZCM010000008.1 coordinate 100,086, forward strand.
GACCAGCGCACGCACCAGCTTATCGGGCTCGAAATGCGGCGGCACAAACAGCGGCAGCATCACGCTCGCCATGAACAGCATGGTGATCAGCGGGACACCGCGCACAAATTCAATGAAAATCACCGAGAGCAGGCGCACCGCCGGCATATGCGAGCGCCTGCCGAGCGCCAGCACGATACCGATCGGCAAAGACACCACGATGCCGACGGTCGCCAGCACGATGGTCACCAGCACGCCGCCCCACAGTACGGTGTCGACCACCGGCAGGCCGATCGCCGGAAAGCCGTGCAACAGGAAGAAGGAGCCGATCGGCAACACGACAAAGAAGTAGAGGGCACCGAGGCCGCGCCGCGGCGCGTTCAACCACAATAGCCAGACGATGCCAAGAGCGAGCGCGGCGAAGAACAGGTCCACCCGCCAACGTTCCGGGATCGGATAGGAACCGTAAATGAAGTAGGGCAGTCGCTCCCATACGAAGGGCCAGCAGGCGCCGATGGGCCGCTGTTGCACGACCTCGCGACAGGCATCGCGGTCGGCGCCGGTCCACACCGCGTCGAATATCAGGAACTTCAGCAGCTCCGGAATCATCCAGGCAAGCAGCAGGACGATCAGAATCGTCAAGACGATGTTGAACGGCGTTGATAACAGGTTCTGCTGCAGCCACCCGAGCGTGCCGCTTATCGACGCCGGCGGCGGCCGGGCCTCGATCTGGGCCTGACGCACGAACGTCAGTTCGGCAACGGCAAGATCGCCTTCAGCCATGGTCATGGCGCGGCCCCCCTCACCGTTCCACCAGCGCCATGCGCCGGTTGTAGATGTTCATCGCCAGCGACGTGAGCAGGCTGATCGTCAGATAAACCAGCATGGTGATGGCAATGACCTCAACCGCCTGCCCGGTCTGGTTCAGCACGGTACCGGCGAACACCTGCACCAGGTCGGGATAACCGATCGCCACCGCCAGCGAGGAATTCTTGATCAGGTTGAGGTACTGGTTGGTGAGCGGCGGAATGATCACCCGCATCGCCTGCGGCACCACGATCAGCCGCAGCGTCGGTCCCGGCCGCATGCCCAGGGAATAGGCGGCTTCGGTCTGCCCCCGTGCGACCGCCAGGATACCGGCGCGCACCACTTCGGCAATGAAGGCGGCGGTATAGATCGAGAGACCGAACAGCAACGCCAGGAATTCCGGCTGCACACTGACACCGCCGATGATGTTGAACCGCCCGGCCTCGGCGTAGTTGAAATGAAACGGAAGCCCAAGCAGCAGCATGACGAGCGCCGGCAATCCCAAGATCAACACAAGCGATACCCCGAGGACCGGAGCCTGCTCGCCGGTCAGCATCTGCCGGCGTCGCGCCCACCAGTAGAAGACGGCGGAGCCGACAATGCCGAGGCCGACGGCCGCAATTACCCAGTCGAAATCGCCCTGCGGCACGGGCTCCGGCAGGATGAGGCCGCGGTTGTTGAGATAGACGCCGCCCGGCAACACGTAGCTGTCGCGCACGAGTGGCAGTGTCTTGAGGACGGCGTTGTACCAGAACAGCAGTTGCAGCAGCAGCGGAATGTTGCGGACAATCTCGACGTAGGCGGTCGCCGCCTTCGCCACCAGCCAGTTGTTGGACAGGCGCGCGATGCCGAGGACGAAGCCGATGATGGTCGCAAAGAATATGCCGAGCGACCCGACCAGCAGCGTGTTGAGCAGGCCTACCCAGAAGGCGCGGCCGTAGGTCGACGCCGAAGATGAATACGAAATCAGCGTCTGGCTGATATCGAAGCCCGCGGTTGTGTGCCAGAAGCCGAAACCGGAAGCGATGTGGGCGCGCCGCAGGTGGTCAATGGCGTTGAAGGCGGCGCCATAGACCAGCAGGCCGATGATAATGCAAAGGGCAAGCTGGTAGACGACGCTGCGGACCCGGGGGTCGTTGTAGAAGGCAACGCGTGCAGCGCTCGCCCCGGTCGAAGCTTCCGCCGACATCTGTCTCCTCACCGCGCTGCCAGATGGCCCGTCATCGCCCCCGTCAGGTCGATCCGCCACCGCGGAGGACGGGCCTCCGCGGCGCTTGCGGTCAAGGTCTCTGCCTCAGCGGATCGGCGGCGCGTACTGGATGCCGCCGTTGGTCCACAGCCGGTTGAGGCCGCGGTTGATCTTCAGCGGCGAGTCCTTGCCGATGTTACGGTCGAACGATTCGCCGTAGTTGCCGACAGCTTTGATGATGCGCACCGCCCAGTCGTTGGTCAGGCCAAGCTGCTCGCCGTAGTTCCCCTCGGTGCCGACGAAGCGCTTGATGGACGGATTGGTCGACTTCATCATCGAGTCGAGGTTCTTCTGCGTGATGCCGAGCTCCTCGGCGTTGACCATCGCGAACAGCACCCACTTCACGATATCGAACCACTGGTCGTCACCGTGGCGCACGACCGGACCGAGCGGCTCCTTGGAGATGATCTCCGGCAGGACGATATTCTCGTCAGGGTTCGACAGCCGCAAGCGCTCGGCATAGAGGCCGGAAGCGTCGGTAGTGTAGGCGTCGCAGCGGCCGGCGTCATAGGACTTCACGGCCTCGTTGGCGGTGGCGAAGGTCACCGTTTTGAGCTGCATGTTGTGGGCGCGGAAGAAGTCGGCGAGGTTGAGCTCGGTGGTGGTGCCCTGTTGCACGCAGACCGAGGCCCCGTTGAGTTCGAGCGCCGAATTTACTTTCAGCGACTTGTGCACCATGAAACCCTGGCCGTCATAATAGGTGACGCCGGTGAAATTCAGGCCGAGAGAGGTGTCGCGCGAGGAGGTCCAGGTCGTGTTGCGCGACAGCACGTCAATTTCGCCCGACTGCAGTGCGGTGAAACGGTCCTTCGCAGACAGCGGCGTGAACTTGACCTTGTTCGGGTCGTTGAAGATGGCGGCGGCGATGGCGCGGCAGATGTCGACGTCGATGCCGTGCCAGGCACCCTTGGCGTCGGGCAGACCGAAACCGGCCAAGGTGCCGTTGGCCCCGCAATTGAGCACGCCGCGGTCCTTGACGGCCTTGAGGGTCTGGGCAGACGCCGCCGGCGCGAAAACGATGACGGCAAGCGCAAGAACAGATGCAATTCGTTTCATGGTGAGGCCTTTCCAACGCGAACTCGGTTACGGCGCTCCCTGGGCGGGTCAAACAGGGTTGGGTCAAACATTTTTTCGCCACCGGGCCAAAGCTCAGTGGTGAGAAAAGCTCAGGTCTGGACCCAATGTCTCCCCAAGGCCCCCGCGCCTGTCCCATCTCAGAACGATCGCGCTGCAAGGTCAAGGGGTTGTCGCATAAGGAGGCGGACCGCAATGCCGCAGGCATACCTGCGGGTCCCGGTTTGGCACAATCGTGCGCAACGTTGCACGGCAGATCCGCCTGCGGCCCTGCCGAAAACCGACCTGGGCCTGCCCCGATCGGGGAATACCTGCCTCGGATTTGGCCCAACGTTCAGCCCGGGTTGGCCGCGACTGTGCGCCGCTCGCGCAGCACGAAATAAAGATTCCGCAAATAAACGAATACGCCGAACGACTGGCCGGCGATAAACACCGGATCGCGCCGGTAGAGGGCATAGACCAGGAGCAGAATGCCGCCGCCGATCGACAACAGCCAGAACGCGAGCGGTACGACGCTTCTGCCGGCTCGCTCCGAGGCGATCCATTGCACGACGAAACGGGCGGTGAAGAACGCCTGCGCGATGAAGCCAAGCAGCACCCACCAGTCGAGATTGGTGACGAACACCTCGTGCAGATAACCGCCGACAGCGCGTGCGAGATCGATCAGCATTCAATCCTCCGAAACCTGCGGCACGCGTTTCTTGCGCCGGATAAGCCACCACACACCGGCAAGATCGAGAATGCCTACCCACAGACGATCCCACATGCCATAATTAGAGACGCCGTGCGCTCGTGGGCGATCGACGACATCCACATAACCGACCTCGTAGCCCTCGCGTCTGACCAGCGCGGGCAGAAAACGATGCAATCCATCGAAATAAGGCAGGCTCAGGAACAGGTCACGGCGGAACGCTTTCAGCCCGCAGCCGGTGTCGCGGGTACCGTCGCGCAACACCGCGCCGCGCACCGCGTTGGCGATACGCGATTGCAGTCTCTTGAAGACGGAGGCCTTGCGGCCGACCCGCTGGCCGGCAATCAGCCCCATGGTCGGACCGCCATCTTCGAGCGCCCTCACCATGGCCGGCAGGAAGGTCGGGTCGTTCTGCCCGTCACCGTCGAGCGTGACGACAAGCGGCGCGCGCGCCGCCCTGACACCCGAGCGCACCGCCGCCGACTGGCCGCAGGCCCGGGCATGGTACAGCCGGCGCAGAAACGGATATTGCGCCTTGAGCCGGGCGAGTTCAGCCGCGGTATCGTCGCTTGAACCGTCATCGACGTAAACCACTTCGAACGGCCATTGACCGTCGAGCGCGGCGGTGATTTCGCCCAACAACGGCGCGATGTTCTCCGCTTCGTTGCGCACCGGGACGACAACGGAAACCGCCGGATCAAATGTGTTCATTCTGGTAAGGGCTCCGCCTCTAGTGGAGCGAATTTGACATTCGACACTCATTTGCGGCGAACCGCTCATCAAATGTCAAATTCAAAGCTCCACTAGAAATCAAATAGTTGCTAGCGGTCTTTGATTCCGACATTTGCTCAGAAGCTTGCAGCAACGGGAGGCAAATGTCGGAATCGGACCGCTAGCATGTCCGGGGTTTTATGGGGCCAGCAGTTCGCGGGCAACTGCTTTGAGACGTCGGGTCGAGGGCCCCGGAAGCTGGTGCACCCGGCCGTCCGGGGTGAGCGAAAAGCCGAGCCGGCGCAGGGCGAACCAGCGCCGCACCAGGAGCGCCCCCACCGTACCGACAACGGCGCCCGCCAGGACGTCGCTCGGATAATGCGCGCTTACCACAACCCGGCTGGCGACGATCGCCAGCGCGTAGATCCAGAGCGCGGTGCGTGCGCGCGGCCACAACGAGCCGAGCGCGACCAGTATCGAAAAGGCGGTAGTGGCGTGGCCAGACGGCATGCTGGCATAGGCCGCGGTCGAGAACGGTTCAAATGCGAACGCATGCGGGCCGCCATCCACCATTGGGCGAGAGCGGCCGATCACGCGCTTGATGATGCTGACAAACAAACCCGGCACGCCAACGGCCAGAAACACGAAGCCGACCCTCACAATCAACGCCGCCATGACCGCTTGCGACACGCGAGTCGTCGCCGACGGCAACGCGGCCAGCGCAAGAAACAGAATGCCGGCTGGCCACAGCACCCAACCCGATTTGCCGAAGTCCGTTATCTCATCGAAGAACCAGCGCACCGAGTGCGGCAATTGCGGCGCGCCGCGCGCAATCGGCGCATCAATCAGCCACATCACCAACAAGATTACTGTAATCAGAATGGCGGCAGTGGCGGCCGTCTGTTGCGGCGACGGCGGCCAGAGCACGCCGGCGATGCGTGGCGGCCGCGTGAGCAGCGCGATCGCGTCGAGCGTATTGCGCCTGCAGCGTCGCAGCGCCGCCTGTGCTTCGCCTCCGGTCTTGTATCCGTTCACCGTGGTCATTCAATTCGCCATCGAGCGAAACACGGTCAGCCGCACCTGCCGGCCGATGCTGATATTATAACCGCTGATACGCTCGCTGAGTGCATAGCGCAGGCCGATCGAATTGGCGCGCTGGATGAAACTGCGCTCGCTGCGCCCGTCGATAAGCGCAAACCGGCAACCGCCCTTTTGGAGGAAATCGGCGGCGCCCGCCGCGTTCGTGAACCTGGTGTCGGTACCGAGCAGGAAGACCAGGCTCGGCTCCTGGTAATAGCCAGTCGACGCCACACGGGGGTCCTTGCAGCCGGTTGCGTGAACGGCTCTGGAAACCAGTTCGCTCGGGAACAGCGGCGGCATGCTCGGAAAGGTGATGGCGTAGACCGTAATGCCAACCAGGACCGAGGCCGCCATGCCGCGCAGGAGCGCGCGCTCGGCGCCGTCCACATCGTAAAGCCACCACGCAAATAACCCAAAAATTACTGCCGCCGCAGCGGATGGCCAGGCCAGAAGGCCGAGGTCGTGATTGATCGCGATGAAGCCAACCACGACCACGATCGCGATGACGGTCGGGAACAGAAACCAGCCGACGGTACCCCGCACCAGCCACTGCGCCTTGCTCAAACCGCCACCTTCCAGAATTCCGGAAATCAGGATTGCAATGGCGGGGTAAAGCGGCAGCACATAGTGCGGCAGCTTGGTGATCACCGCTTCAAACACCAGCCATGACGGAATGAGCCATGCGAGCAAAAATTGTGCGCCCGGCTCCCGCCGCGCCTTCCAGATCGCGGGCACCGCAAAGCCCGACAGCACCGCGCCTGGCCAGAACGTTACGAAGAACAGCGCCAGGTAATACCCGGGCGGCGCGCCATGCGCCTCCTGCCCGCTGGTTACCTTTGCCAGCATGTCGTGGCCGACCGAATTGGCGAAGAAGGCCATGCCGGATTTGGCGGCGATCGCCACAAACCAGGGCAGCACCAGAAGCAGCATCCAGATGATGCCCGCGAGCGGGCGCACGCCCCTGAGCCAGCGCATCGACCGGTCCAGAAATCGACAGCGTCGTGGCCGTCAGCACCACGAACATCACGACCAATGGTCCTTTGATCAGAATGCCCGCGGCTATCGCTGTCCACAAAATCGCCGGCCAGGTCCAGCCGATGGGCACGTCAGGATGGCGTTGCTGGCTCAGATAGATGCGCGCGAGCGCGCCCATGGCGGCGACGCATGTGAGCAGAAGCATGGCGTCGGTGGTGGCGAGCCGCGCCTCCACGCCGAGCAGGATCGAGCTGCCCATCATTAGCGCGGCAACAAGCGCACCGCGGCGGCTGACGAAGGCGAGCGCGGTCCAATAGGTCAGGAGCACCGCGCCGATGGCGCCGATCAGCGACGGCAGCCGGTAGAGCCAGATGGTCGAGGTCGCGTCCGGAACGCCAAGCGCCTGGCCGGTCTTCACCGCGGCCACTTGCAACCAATAGATGCCAACCGGCTTTTTATAGCGGACCTCGTCCTGGAATCGTATGTCCACATACTGGCCGGACTCGATCATCTGCTTGGAGGCCTGCGCGAAGCGCGCCTCGTCGCGGTCGACTGGCGGGATCTGGAAGAAGCCCGGCAGGAAAGCAATCAGGCAGAAGAGGACGAGCAGCATCGTCGCGCGAGCGTCCGAGCCGGACGCGACGTCGAGCGCGGCGCCGGGCCCCGAGCGGGGCCGGCGGGAGGCTGCCGCTACTGTATGACTTTCCATTTTTTATAGAAGATGGAGTTCGCGCTTTTGAACAAAAAGTGCACGAGTTTGACGAATGGATACAAAAGCGACGGCGAAAGCGACGGGCGCAACATATCGACAAACAGACAATAGCGTACTTTCTCGGTCTCGTTGATCGACCGGTGCAGCAAGGTGTCATCGAAGATGAAAAGCTTGTTGTCCTGCCAATAGTTCGTCTTGTTACCGACCACGATATAGGCGGAACGATCGTCGATATCGTTCAGATTGTACAGCACGCGCAACGTCGGCCGGATCGGGCCGAAATGCTCGGAGGTCGAAACCTTCCTGTTGAAAACCGAGACGCCGATGGTCTGGATATATTTCCATTTCTCGTGAAAAGCCGGCGTATCGAGGAAGGTATCGACGTTTTCGCCGTACCATTTGAAGAAAATCATTGTGCGTTCGAGTTTCTTCGCGCGCTCTTCGATCTGACCGACCAGGTTCTGTTGTTTGGCCACATCGATCAGGCGTTCGACTTCGGCGCGATAGGGCGCCGGCAGGTCGGCGAGCTGATAAACGCCCTTGTTGATGTAAGGAAGCGTCAGGATATCCAGAAGGATGTTGAACGGCGACAACAACCAGGTCGTCACACCATTGCCGACAAAATATTGCCGCAGCAAGAACCAGGTGACGGGGCGGTGCCGGCTCACGTCGTAGAGGCCGCACAAGACGTAAAACAGGCTCAGCTTGGGGAAGAACCAGGCGAAGACGATGGCGCCGAGGCCGATGCCGACGAATTTGATCTTCTTTTTCAGCGCGAGTTTAGGCCGCGGCGTTGCTGACGTGGTGATCGTCATGCTGGTCTTGCTTCTGTTCGGGATCCCGGCGCGACCATAGAGAAAAAACCAGGGCCGCGAAAGCCGCCACTGCTGTGATGCAGCGGAATTCGTGACCATTTTCGTGGTTATTTATTGTATCCGGACCATGACGCTATCGCTGGCGCCGCGGGCGTCCATCACCGTCAGGCGCACGAAGCCGGGCCCGTCCGGCCGGAAGAACAAGGTATGGCGGCCGCGCACGGCTGGCAGCGGCACCCCGTTGACCATGACCGTGAGCCGCCCGCGCCCGCCGGCCAGCTTGAGCGCCACCGGCTCGGGATCGTCGCGCGGGCCGGAAAGCTCCAGCCGCGCCCCGTTGGGCGGGAACATGATGCGCGGTGCGGCCGTTACCGCGCCCGTCGCCTTGTCCGGATTGAACCGCTGCAGCGGCGGAGGCAGTTTGCCGGTGGTCGCGAACAGTGCGCCCCTGGGCGGCGGCGGCAGCGGCGCCGGGGCCGTACCGCTGCGGGCAAAGGCGTCGAACAGGATCGGCGCCGCGGAGGCGCGCCCGACCAGGTCCGGCACCGGCGTGCCGTCGGGACGGCCGACCCAGACGCCGATGGTCATGCGGCCGTCGAAGCCCACCGCCCAGGCGTCACGGTAGCCGTAGGAGGTGCCGGTCTTGTAGGCGATGCGGCCGCGCCGCGCGTTGTCGGGCGGCGGCGCGCCGATCAGGATATTGCCGACGTACCAGGCGGCGACCGGATCGATGAGCCGGCGCAGGTCCGCCGGCTTTTCCCCCGCGCGTTCGACCAGCGGCACCACCGTGCCCAGCCGGGCGAGGCCCACGTAGAGCTTCACCAGATCCGACAGCCGGACGCCGACGCCGCCGAGTCCCATGGCCAGACCCGGCGCCTCATGCTGCGGCAACACCAGTGATGCGCCCGCCCCGCTCAACCGCGCATCCAGCCGGCTGGCGCCGACGCGGTTGAGCACGGCAATGGCCGGCACGTTAAGCGACCATTGCAGCGCGCGCCGCACCGTCACGGTGCCCTGGAAGGTGAGATCGAAGTTCTCCGGCTTGTAGTTGCCGAAACGCCCGGGTTTGTCGTCGATCAGCGTCTCGGGATGGATGAGCCCGTCCTCGAACGCCATGCCGTAGATGAACGGCTTCAGGGTCGAGCCGGGCGAGCGCAGCGCATCGGTCATGTCGACCTGGCCTGCCCGTTTGTCATCAAAATAACCGGCGGACCCGACGCTGGCGCGAACTTCGCCAGTGGCGTTATCGACAGCGAGGATCGCAACCGAGATGTGCGGTCCCATCGCCTGAGCGCGCTCGCGTGCGAGCCCCTGCAGGGCGTTCTGCATGGTCGCGTCGATGGTGAGCCGGACGATATCCGTCTGCGGGTCCGCAGAAACCATCTTGTCGGCGGTGTGCGGCGCCAGCATCGGCAACTGCTGGCGCGCGTGCGGCACCGGTTGCAGTTTGGCGTGGGCGATCTCGTCGGGTGGCGCGACATTGTCCTCGGCCACCCGGTCCAGCACGCGGTCGCGCGCGTCCCGCGCCGCCTTCGCATGCCGGTCTGGCCGGCGCCGTTCCGGGGATTGAGGCAACGCCACCAGGAGCGCGGATTGCGCCAAGGTCAGATGACGCGGCTCCTTGCCGAAATAGGCAAGCGAGGCCGCGCGGATGCCTTCCAGATTTCCGCCGTACGGCGCGAGCGTGAGATAAAGCGAAAGTATCTGCTCTTTGGTCAGGGCGTGTTCCAGCTCGATCGCGCGCACGATCTGGCGCAGCTTGGCTTCGATGCTGCGATGGTGCCGCGGCTCCAGCAGCCGGGCCACCTGCATGGTCAGCGTCGAACCGCCCGAGACGATATGGCCGCTGCTGATCCACTGCCAGGCCGCCCGCATCATCGCCAGCGGATCGACGCCGTCGTGCGTGTAGAAGCGCTTGTCCTCGTAGGCAAACAGCAGCCTGAGGAAACGCGGATCAACGTCCTTGACCGTTGCCGGCAAGCGCCAGCGTCCTTCCGGGGTGGCGTAGGCGCGCAACAACTTGCCGTTGCGGTCGACCACCAGGCGTGAATACGCGAGATTCTGTCCGAGCGGCACCGGCCCCAGCGCATAAACGTAAAGGCCGAAGACGGCCGCCACCGCCAGCACCATTGCGCCGCCGCCGACGAAGACATCGCGCGGCCGCCACCGGATTGACGGCTGTTTCGCCCTGCGCTCGTCCTTCCCGTCCCTCATTGCGCGGGTGTGACCTCGATTGACCCGGTGTCGGTGCGCCCGAAACGCTCGGGCCGGTACATGTCCTCGACGAAAGCCTGCGGGAGCACGTAGTGCCCCGGCGACACCGCCCGCACCACATAGGCCACCGTGAACACCGGCTTCGATTTGGTGTCACGGTCGAAGGCCGCCGTGAAGCGGTCGTCGCGGAACCCGGTGTGCACCGGCTGGGCGGCGTCCGTGATCCAGGACAATGTGCCGGTGTCGCCCGACGACACCAGCCGCGGGTTGTCGATCTCGAAGCCGGCCGGCAGATAGTCCGCCAGGATCACGCGCCCGAACTGCGGCTGGGGCTCCGTTACCTTGAGCACCACGACGAACCGTTCATTCTGCCTGGCGTGGGCCGGGTCGGCCGGCTTGCCTTCGAGCGTGAAGTAGTTGCGCCCGATCGTGAAGCCGTGATCCGTGGCCGGCTCCGGCGTCAGCGGCGAGCCGCTCACCGATATGACCGCCTGCAACGTCCCGTCGCCCTTGTTGGCGACTGTCACCGGCTTCAGCGCCAGAGCGGCGGCGCTGAAGGAACTGTAGAGGGGCCCCTTGTGCTCCGTTCCGTTGACCGCAAGCCGGAGCGCGCTGACCTGCTTTTCCAGGGCGCGCGCCGCCAGCACCATCCAGGCGTCTTCCTGGGTCGAGGTTGCGGTCAGTTGCGCGCGCGCGGCATCGACGCGAGCGATCGCATCGTCAATGGTCCGCTGCGACGCGCCGCCCTCGGAGGCGAGCGTCACCAGCGCGGCGGCGTCGCGCAAACTGGAGCCGAAATCCTCGCGGCCGAACGTGGCCAGCGTCGGCCTGGGCGGGAGCGCGTTGAGGGCGGCACGATACACCTGATCGGCCCGGGTCTTGTCGCCGAGCATGGCGAGCGCGGTCGCGATTTGCGCCTTGCCGATCGGCGTCGATATCTCGCCGAGCTTGACGTCGGCGATATAGCGCAGGTCGCCGACCGGCGCGGCGCTGTTGCGCGCCAGCACATAAAGCGCATAGGCCATGTCACGGCCGCCGTTGCGCGTGGTGTCCTGCTGGTTGGCGACGTAATTGCGCAGGCGATCAAGCGCCAGGGCGAAAGCGGTCACCGGCACCTTGAACCCGCGTTCGCGCGCCCGGGTCAGAAAGTCCGTGACGTATGCGTCGAGCCAGACATCGTTGCCACCGACCGACCACAGGCCGAACGAGCCGTTGGAGCCCTGCCGCGCCAGCAGACGCTGGATGGCGTCGTTGATACGGGTATCAATGTCGCCGTCGATGGCGAGATGCGCGTCGCCGGCGATCTGGTTGACGTAGAGCATGGCGACCGCCGTGCTGGTGATCTGCTCGGTGCAGCCGAACGGATAGCGGTCAAGCTTGCCGAGCAGGGTCGCGGCATCGAGCGAGGTCGAAACCGAGACCGACACGGCGGCGTGGCCGGTGCCCGGCACGAAATCGGAGAACATCGCGCGGTCGAGGGTCAGGCTCTCGCCGGCGGCGAGCGGACGGATGCTGCGCCGTGTCAGCGTTTGAGTCGCCGGCCGCACGTTGAGCGCATAGACCCGCGCCAGTGAATAGCCGTTCGGACCGCTGACATCGACCGACACGGTACCGGCACCGGCGCCATGGGCGCTGACCGGCACCGACACCTGGCCGCGTTTCTTTTCAGCCAGCGTCAGCGACGGCGTCTTGTCGCCGTCGATCGAGACGGTGCCCTCCGCAGCCACGGCGATCCTGTAGTCGCCGGCGGCGCCCTCCACGTTGTCGAGCACGAGCTGCACCACACCCTTGTCGCCGGTGCGCAGGAAGCGCGGCAGCGTCGCCGAGAGCACCACCGGATCGCGCACGATGACGTCGCCGCCGGCATGACCGACCTTGTCCTTGCTCCAGCCGACCGCCATCACGCGCACGGTGCCGGCAAAGGCGGGAATGGTGAACTGCACACGCGCAATGCCGTCATCGCCGACCTTGACGATCCCGGAATAAAGCGCGAGCGGCGGCTGTACCGGTGGCGAGCCGCTGAGCTCGCCGGCCCCGATATCGCCGCCGGTGCGGATGGCGCCGATCGCGCCCTGCATGCCGTCGATCAGCTGGCCGTAAAGATCGCGGATCTCGGCGGTGAGCCGGCGCTGCCCGAGATAGTAATTCTCGGGCGCCGGCGGCTTGTAATTGGTGAGATTGAGGATGCCGACGTCGACCGCAGCCACCACCACCCGCACGTCGTCGCCGGATTTGAAGCCGGCCACCTTCACCGGTACGTCGAGGGTCGATTGCGGGCGCAGTGTCGCCGGCAGCTCCATGCTCATGGCGAGCGTGCGCGCGGCATGGTCGATGCCGAACCACTGCACGCCGATGGCGCGGCCGGGCATGCGCCTGGCCGGCACATCGAGCGGGCGGCGCAGGGTGGCGACCACGTAGGCGCCGGTGCCCCAATCCTTGCCGACTGTCATCTTGAGGTGATCAGTGCCGGCCTTGATCTCCTGTTCCTTGCTTTCCACCAGCCGGTCGGTGAACACATTGACCGTCAGGCGGCCGGCGGTGCGCGCAGTCACCGCCACGTTCATGGTGTCGCCGCTCTGGTACTGGCTCTTGTCGAGCGCGATCTCCAGAAGGTCCGGGGTGTCGGCGCTGGCCTCGGCATAGAAGCCGGCGTCGAAGGTCAGCGACGTGACCGGGCCGTCGGGATCGGCGCTCGAAACTTCCAGACGGTAGCGGCCCCATTTCACCGGCAGCGACAGCCGCGCCGGTCGTTCGGCGCGTGCATCGGCGGTGCCGTTGGCGACACGCTCGGTGCGCTTGATCGGCTCATAGTGCCACTGCCCGTTCTGCCGGTACCACTGATACGTGGTCTCGATCCTGAGCAGTTCGTATTTCAGGCTGTTCCCGGCGACGGTCTTGCCGTCGGGCGCGACCATCACCACGTCGAAATCGGCACTGGCGCCGTCGTCGAGCGAGCGGCCCTTGAACAGCGGCTTGACGCCGATCATGTTGCCGTCGGGCGTGACCGGCAGCGTCAGCTTGCGCTCGACCGCACGGCCGCCGGCATCCGCCATGCTGACGGTGACGGTCGCTTCCAGCGGGCGCGTGGTCGCCGGCACCTTGTCGAGCGCCACCGGAAAGGTCGCCTGGCCCCTGGTGTCGGTCTCCGGCAGGTCGTCCAGCGGCTGGCGCACCGCCGTTGCGTCGTCGTCGGCCAGAGCCGAACGAATAGCCCGCAAAGCCGGGCCGTTCCTGCGCCGCTGCGACTGTCACCGCGCCCGAGAGATCGAGACCGGAGGCCGGCGCGCCATAGAGGAAATGGCCGTCGACGCTGACCTGCGCCGGCTTCTTCTGCGAGATCGCATCGTCGCTCGAGGTCAGTTCGAACTGGATGCGGTCGGGCACATAATCTTCCACCATGAAAGTGGTCTGGCCGATCGCCGGCTGTTTGGGGTCGGTGTAGGCCGTAACCCGCCAGGTGCCGGTCATGGCCGATGACACCAGCGGCACACTCCAGCTGCGGCCGCCAAGCCCCTCGTCTGATGCGAGCACACGGCGGTATTCGACGCCGTCGGGACGCTCCATCACCAGCGTCAGCGGCGGCCCGCTCGCCGCAAGCCCCTGCGCGTCGCGCAGCAGGCTCGTCACGTGCACGGTCTCGCCGGTGCGGTAGACGCCGCGCTCGGTATAGACGAAGGCATCGAGTCCGGCCGGGACCTGCCGTCCCCCGACACCGCGGTCGGAGAGATCGAAAGCCGCCGATTTCAGGTTCAGGAACGCATAGTCGCCCTGCGCTGTGGCGACGATGGCCGCCGGCGACTGACCGCCCTCCCCGCGCGCCAGACCGGGCTCGAAATGGATGAAGCCGTTCTTGTCGGTCTTGCGGGTCGCCAGCACCTCGTTGTCGCGCGCGATCAGGCGCACCTCGACATCGGCGTCGGGTTCGGCCGTCGCCAGCGAATGGATGAAGACGTCGATGCCGTTGTGGCCGGAATAGGCGGTGAGACCGAGATCGGAAACGATGAACCACTGGGTCGCGCGCTGGTCGTAATCGTTGGCGACCAGCTCCTTCGGCCGCGCTGTCATGGCGTAGACACCGGGCTTCAGGTCACCGAGCGCCTGCCTGACCGGAAACGCAGTGGTGACCTCGGTGTTGAGCCTGGGGCTGATCGCCAGTTCGCCGCTCCACACCTTTTGCCCGCGCTCGGACGCCAGCTGCTCGGCCTGATACTGGCTGATGTTTCGCTCGAACTGATAACCCAGCACGGTGTCGAGCAGATTGCGGTCGCCCACCCGGTAGACCGAAATCTCCACCGCCCTGGTGTTGACGCTCAGCACCGGAATGCCCTGCTGTCCGGTGCGCGGCAGCACATAGGCCTTGCCCGAAAAACGCGCGAACGGCTGCCGGTCGCGCACGAACACGGTGTACTCGCTGGTCTTCGGCAGCGTCTCGTGCACGGTCGACGGAAGACCGGCACGCAGCGTGATGGCGTAGCGCTCGCCGTGCCTGAGGCCCTCGACGCAAAGCTGGCGCTCGCTGGCCGAGATCGCCGGCTTGTCCTGGCCTGCCACCGCCACGTAGGGCGAGAAATCGGTGCGCCCGCCCGGCAGGTCTTCCGAAAACTGGAAGCAGGCGCGCGGCGTAGTGGCGTTCGAAATCCACCGAATAGTTCATCACGCGGAAACCGTGCTGCAGCCGCAGCTTTTCGTACTGACCGCGCAGCTCCGCGATCTCGCGCAAGACCAGCGACAGCCGCATGGTGTCGAGCGCGGCGCGCCACTGCTGCCGGTCCTCGAAAGTCTGGCCCAGAACGGCCAGGCTCTCGGCCTCGGCGTTGGTGCCGCGGGCGCGCTGGTAGGCGATGTAGGCGGCGGTGTTCGCACGCTGGAGCAGGAAATTGCGCTCGCGCGTATCGCGCGGCTTGATCTGCAGGATGGTGCGCGCAAGCCGCAGCCAGTTGGCGCTGTCATCGGGCGCAACGGTGACCAGCTGGCCGAGCACCACCATGCCGGTGCGGTTGTCGTGTTTGCGGAAGGCGACGTCGGCTTCCTTGCGCAAGGCCGCTGCTGTCTTGTTCACCTCACCGGCGTCGCGCTTGATCTGCGCTTCCAGCTTGATCGCCGCATCGTCGAGGTCGCTGCGATGGAAGGCCTTGTCGGCGGCGAACGCCGGAACCGCGACCAGGGCGACAAGCGCGGCCGCGAGGCCGGCGCGGAGCAGATGGAGCATCGACAAACCTCCCGCTGCGGCCGCCAGACGGGACCGCCGCGCTTGCTTTAGGCCGCAACTATCATCTGAGCGGGGGATGGTGTCGAGGTCGTGACGCGGATTACCTCCTGGTCACAAAAACGCAGTGCGGACGGGCAGCGGCGAGGCCGCCCGACAACGCAAGGACTATAGCAATTAAGACCCTGTCCGTATCTTCTCAAAAAGAACTTTAAGAAGCCTCGGCGAATAGATTTAAAGTACTGGTTTAAGGGGAGATTTCGCGCTCCAACGCCCTTCTTCTCCGGTCCACGGCGGATTCCGGGTCGGCCCGGCGCCACACCGGCCGGCGAAGCCCGCCGTCAACCTTTCAATGGTAACGGGAGCCGGGTAAACCGGACACGAAGACCCCGTAGCTCAGCCGGATAGAGCATCAGCCTTCTAAGCTGAGGGTCCCTGGTTCGAATCCAGGCGGGGTCGCCATCTCTCCCCTCTGCCGGGCAGGCGCGTACGGCGCTCCCGCGAGCAATCAGTTCCGCACGAGCTTGTCCTCGAACCAGTTCCACATGATGGCGCAGCCGAGCGGCAGGTAGTCGCGCTGGCAGTGCTGCGCCCCGCCCTCCTCGCTGGTGAACACGCGGAACGTCTTGTCCGGCGACCCGCACGCGTCAAAGAGCGCCTGCGCGTCCTTGAGCGGGATCTGCTCGTCGTCCTCGCCATGGCAGAGCAGGAACGGACAGCGCATCTGCTGGACGACGCCGTCGAGCTTGAACTTCTCCAGCCGCTGCAAGGCGTCGTCGAGGCTGTCGGCCCCCAGGATCCACATGATGTGATGGCCGGGCACCGACATCGAGGCGTTGAACTGCGCCTCGATCCGCCGCTTCCAGACGGCCTGATAGTCCCAGATCGCGCCCCAGGCGATGCAGGCGGCGAAACGCGGCTCCAGCGAGGCGCAGCGCGGCGCGTAATAGCCGCCGAGGCTGACGGCGACGATGCCGATCTTCTTGGGGTCGACGTCGGGGCGCGTCTCCAGATAGTCGATGCAGGCGCTGCCGGCGCGGTCGTAGTCGTGGCGCAGATGCATGTTGCGGAAGCGGATCGCCTCGCCGGTGCCGGGCCCGTCCATCAGCAGCACCGAGATGCCGCGCTTGATGAGCTCGGGCGTGCCCATGACGAACAGGATCTCCTTGGTCACGTCGAGCCCGTCGAAGAAGACCACGCACGGCGTGCGCCCGGGTTTGGCGTTCTGGGCATGGACGAAATAGCCGGGCATGCTCCCGCCCTCGAACGGGACTTCGACGATCTCGATCTCCAGATCGGTCTGTTCGACGAACTTGTGAAAGCAGTCGATGCTGCGCTGGTAGGTCGCGAGCGCCTTTTCGTCCTTCGGCGTCCGGAAGCGCTCGCCCATCTGATAATAGTGACAGGCGCGCAAGTAGAAGGGCGCCGCCGAGACCGGGTGGTTGCCGGCGCGAAATGCGTCGGCGTGGCCGCTCACCTCGTCGGCCACTTTGACGAATGCGTCATACCACGCGGCGTCGTCGCCGACATGCCCCTCCAGCAGCCGGCCGATCTTGTGCAACTCGCTGATGTCCGAGCCGCCGTAGTGGCCGCGTCCCAACATGTTCACATAGGCGGCGGACCAGCGGTAATTGTCCGGATAGTACATGAAATATTTTGGCGTCTTCGCCATGCTGGTCCTCGCAACCTATGTTGTCTCAGAAAGCGGCAGACAAGCTGCCTGTTGAAACCGGCCGCGCTCAATAATCGCGACTGCACCGCGGCAACTCGGCTCAGCCGAAGATCCGGCCCACCAGGTTGCGTCCGGCAGCGGGACGTAGAACACATGCTCGAAAACGACATAGGCCACGACGCAGGCCGCAAGCGGCGTGACAATCGCGAGAGCCACGTTGTGGCGCGTCTTGTTCTTTGTCAGATAGAGCGATACCAGCGACAACATCAGGAAGCTGGCCAGCCAGAATCCGAGACCGTACATCACCAGCAAATAAACAAGCGCAATCGCTAAAAACGTCAACACGTCCAGCCAAACGACCCTGTCTTCCGCACTCACGCCAATGATATCCAGCGCGCGCCCTGTGACTGCCGCGAAAAGTACGCGCTCCAACCAAGATTGCCGCGGCGAACAAGACGAAATAAGCCGCCATAAGGGGGAACACCCAGTCCATCAAATCGGAGCCCGCCTCGGCCAAGGCGATCGAGCCGATCAAGAATAAGATCAGCGCCGCGAGGAGGTCTCGGTTCATTAATTTTTGCATGTCGCTCACTTCTTCCGTTTCAACACAGCCGCCTACTCGGCCTCGATTGGTTCGGGCTCGAATGTTCCGCCAGCACGTTCCCGCGCCCGATCCTTGAAGCGCGTCAACACGACCAAGCCAACCGAGAGGACCGTGATCGCTATAAGTATGATGTTGATCGTCACCGGTGAAGAAGACGTCTGCCGATAGAAGATGCGTGGGAAATATAAAGCGACTGCACAAGCGCGGGCTCAATGATGGGTCCCAAAATGATGCCAAGACCGATGGGGCCAGGGTGAATGCCCAGCGGCCTGATCAAGAAAAACGAGCACCCCAAGCCCAAACATCAAGTACACGTCGAAGATATCGTTTCTGATTGCATAGGCGCCGATCACGGACAAAAAGAAGATCATGGGCGCCAGCAGCCGCAAGGGGATGCTCACGATCCGAATCATCAAGGGCGAAAACAAGCTGCCAACGATGAACGTCATGACCCCGGCCAGCATCAGCGACCACCCGAAGGCGTAGACAAGCGTTCCGTCGGTCTGGAAGAGCTCCGGACCCGGGTTGAGGCCGCGCAGCATGAGCGCGCCGGCAATGACCGCGGCGGGCGAAGAGCCCGGGACACCCAGCGTCACCAGCGGGATCAACGACGCCGGCGCACAGGCGTTGTTCGCGACCTCCGATGCCGTCACGCCGCGCAGCTCACCCTTGCCGAATTGGCTCTTGTCTTTGCTCCAGCGCACCGCCTCGTTGTAAGAGACCAATGAAGCGATCGGGCCGCCGGCTCCAGGCAGGATTCCGATGAAGCTGCCAATCGCCGCGGAGCGAAGGAAGTGCACCGGTTCGGAGAGCACCTTCACGATCGTCTTCAGGGTAACGCCCGCGCTGGGGTTTGTACTCGGCGATGGTTTCCTTCGTCCGAAACTCGGCAATCATCGAAAGAACCTGCGGAATGGCAAAGACGCCGATCAGCGCCGCAACGAGGGAGACGCCGCCGCGAAGCTCCGGAATGCCGAAAGTAAAGCGCGCCACTTCGTTGGCATGGCTTATGCCGACTGGAACTGATAAGAAGACCGATGGCGCCGCCGGCGAGGCCCTTCAGCACCGACTTGCCGGCCAAGCTGCCGATGATGGTCAGCGCGAACACGCCCAGCCAGAAGAATTCGGGGGGGCCGAATTTCAGCGCGACCGCCATCATCGGCCAGGCAAGCAGAAGGTAACACGCGGCGCCAAACAGCGTTCCCAGCGCCGAGCTGAAGCAGGCCGCCACGATGGCCTCCTGTCCCCTTCCCTTGCAGCGTCATGGGGTAGCCGTCGAAAGCGGTGGCCATCGCCGACTGGTGTTCCCGGCGTGTTTACCAGACACGCCGGTATGGCGTCGGAATACATCGCGCAAACATAAAGCCCTCCCAACATCGCAAGGCCTGCACCGGTCGGCAGGGCGAATGTGAAGGGGACGAGCAATGCCGTGCCCATCGTGGCGGTGAGGCCTGGCAGCGCGCCGACCACCATGCCCACCATGACCCCCACGGTGAGCCAGAAAATATAAGATGGGTGGAGGGCCATCATCAAACCGTCCAACATCAAGACACTCCTAAAAGCACGGCGGTGCTAACGCATTGATAGAGTCCGTTGCCTGGGCACGTCCTTAAGAGCATTCGCCTCTCGCCCCGCCGGCAGGCAACACACACATTCTGGAGATCATCGTAGATCCCGGTCTCGCGAACGAGACGTCCTAGCACCAAGGTTCTTGGTGCTAGGACAGATTAGAACGGAAGCAGTCTCAGCTTCAGAAATCCGCCATGGTCTCCTGGACAAATTTCTTCGCCTCCGCCGGCGTCTGCTTCATCGGCGTGAGACCATTCTTTTCCACGAGGGCCCTCACAGGAGGGGTCGCCTTGTTAAGAGCCGCGTTGAGTTTTGCAACGATGGCGGCCGGCGTTCCGGGAGGCGCCATGACGCCCCACGTGGTCGCCATTTTCCAACCTGGCTCGCTGGGGACGCCCGGCAGCAACTTAACAGGTGATTTGCCGGCGACGACAAGCGTGTTCAATTCCGATTTATGCTTGACGGCATGGGACGACGACGTGATGCCGGCATCAACGTGATTGCCGACGAGCATGGGGATCATCTTGCCCACGCCGCCCGAGACCGGCACATAGCTGACCTTGATCCCGAGCAATTTCATGAGTTGCGCGGTTTGCACTTTGCCCGTGTTCCCGACACCGGCGACCGTCAATTTGCCCGGATTCGCCTTTGCGTAGGCAACGAACTCTTTCAGGCTCTTGAACTTGCTGTCCTTGGGAACCATCAGCGCGCCGACGGCCTGACAAGTCATTCCGATATAGGCAAACTCGTCCGGCTTGTAGCCGACATTCTTGCCTTTGGCCGTCACGATGATGTTCGGAACGACCACGTTCGAGATCGTGTAGCCATCCGGCTTCGAGCGGTACAATTCGCTGAACCCGATCGCGCCGCCGCCGCCGGTCTTGTAGACGATGCGGATATTGACGCCGAGCGCTTTCTGCAGACCGGGCTGAAGCCGGCGCGCCTGCTGATCGGAGCCGCCGCCCGGCGAGTACGGAACGATGAACGTAATGTCATGGTCCGGGTAAGTCGGCCGCGCTGCTGGGGCCGCTCGCGACAGCAGCCATGGACACAACCGCGGCGGCGGCCAGGAACTGGCCAGGCTGGTACTTGAATTGTCTCCTCGTCATCGAACGTTTCCTCCCATCGTTATGCTCTTTATTCTATTACCGATCGTCCCGCTCATTTATCGCGGGTCGGGGATCGCTCTTCGTCTCCATCATCAATCGGGTGGCCATGCGGCTTTGCTTCGAGGTCCCGAAACCCGGACCAGTGCGTTGCGCATTGCGGGTCAGAAAGCGTGCTACAACGCCATCATGGAGTCAATCGAGGAGCGTTTGGAAGCGGCCTGTATGTCGCAGGGATTTAACGCATTAATTGACCATTGAGCGGGCAGTGTTCGTCCACCAATTAATGGGCGCCGGATGTCGCATCCCCGAATGCATCATTCAATTGATGTGCATCCGCGTCATCCTGCGGTTCGTCCTTATACCGGCGAACGAAAGCAGCCAGATTTCGACCGTATGAAAAACATCGATACTTTCAATAACGATGCCGACCGCGAGTTGTCGGGAGAACGCAGCAAGCGCAAATCGTGCCGGGGCAGCCAGCGCGCTCACAAAGCGTCTTCCCTGCTGCTGGCGCCCGCGCCGCCCCGCGGTTTGTGCGAAACCGGGATGAGATCACCCGGCATCCCCGGCGCAACAGGCCCCAGATACCGCGCGGCTCGATCATGACCATCGCGATCGACACTCAGCCCAGCAAGATGAAATGCCAGACTCCCCAATCCTGCAGATACTCGCGGATCAGGAAAAACACGATCGTGCCGATGATCGGGCCTTCAAAACTGCCGACGCCGCCGATCAGCGCAATGACGATGATATAGGCCGTCCAGCGCATGAGCAGAACAGGTCGCTCCCATGGCTACGACCGCCAGCATGAATGCCATCCAGTAGATGGTCGTAAAGCGTTCGACGATGTTGCCGCCGAACTCCCGCACCACCGATATCGGCAGGCTGATCCCGAGCCCGACGCCGAACGCCTTGATCTTGCCGGCGCCCAGCATCATCACCTCGGCCAGCACCCACGTGCCGACCGCCAGATAGGCCGCGCGCAGCCTGAAAATGATGGTCATCGACGGCACCGCGAAGGCGAGCGTGGTGAGCCTCGCCAGCAGGATCGCGAGATAAGGGTCGAGGGTTGTAAACACGGCGAATGCGTAGAAGGCGTAGCAGCCGGTTCTCCAATGAACTGATGCCGCTCGGCCGCCACGGCACGGCAGAGGAAATCGCCAGGTCGGTTCTTTATCCCGCTTCCGATCAGGCGAGCTTCACCACCGGCGCTATGCTGATGGTCGACGGCGGCATGAGCATGTGATGCGGTATCGATCGGCGAGCCGGACTCAATGGGTCCAGGCGTCGCGGCGCCTGAAGGCGAAATTGTCGGAATAGGAAATGGTGCGCCGTGTGACCGGCTTGGCCTCGAATACCTGGTAGGGAATACCCTCGCGCTCGCAATAGGCGACCGCCTCCTCCTTGCTGGCGAAACGCAGGCGCACCTGCTGGCGCATGTCGCCGGAGGAGGTCCACCCCATCAGCGGCTCGACCTGGCGCGGCTGTTCCGGCTCGTAATCGAGCACCCAGGCCCTGGTGTTGGCGAGACCGGACTGCATGGCGGTCTTGGACGGCTTGTAGATGCGTGCGGTCATGATGGATTTGCCTCAGGGACGGCAGACGGGCCGGGTATAAGGTCATTGCGACGCGCTGACAATGCGGCCAAGCCCGCTCCTCCACACATCGGCACCGAACGCAAAAACCCCCGGCGGTTTCCCGCCGGGGGTCTTGTGCATCGATCGGGTCAGCCGACCTGCCTTCGCCGAAGCGAAGCCGCTTCGGCTTCGCGCAGGCAGGTCAGGGCCAGAAGTTCCGCTGCAGGCGGAACATGCCCTGCAACCAGCCCACATCCGAGGCGGTGAGCCGGTCGACGCCACCCTGCGCTGTGGCCGTATCGACGTTGTTGTACATGATGTCGACGCTGATATCGAGGTTGCGAACCGGCGTCCACACCGTGCGCGAGCCGATCTGCCAGAACGCCGAGTCGGCGTCGCCGATACCACCACCGTTGACAACGGTGTTCGCGGTCGAGTTGAAGTTGATTTGACCGTAGGTACCGGCCAGACCACGTCCATTCCGCCCGCGGGACTCCGGACGCAACATGAAAGATGGCCGAAGATTAACTGACAGATTTTTGCAGAAAAAAGCAGACTATATTTGAAAATTACCTGACCAATACTATATTATATTTGTGAAAATAGGAAGTATTCGGGCGAGGAATTGGTCGGGGCAGCAGGATTCGAACCTGCGACCTTCTGGTCCCAAACCAGACGCGCTACCAGACTGCGCTATGCCCCGACGGAACGCTTTTTGCGCTCCAACGTACTTGGTTCGCGTTCGTTACACGGCCACGCCGGGGCCAGCAAGCACCGGCCGCGCCCAGATCAACCAGCAGACCCTAGCGCCGGTCAAAGATCGGAAACGCCACGTGGTCGCCCGGCGCGATCCCGAGCCTGGCGGCGGTGCCGCCGGCCACCTCCAGCACCGCGAGTACCGGCACGCCCGACGACACCACGGCGGTCGACAGCGGCGTGGTGTTCTGGGCGATACGGGCGATGCGGCCGTCGCCGCGGATGAAGATCATGTCGAGCGGGATGTAAGTGTTCTTCATCCACATGGCGATGGGCTGCTCGCTCTTGAAGTCGAACAGCATGCCCTGCCCGTCCGGCAGATGCTTCACGAACATCAGACCCTTCGCACGCTGCTCCGGGGTATCGGCGATCTCGACCAGGAAAACATGCACGCCGCTCCCGGAGACGATCTCCAGCGACTTGAACGTCGCCGCCCGCGCCGGAGCGACGGCGATGAACAGTCCGAGCAGAAGGAATGCGACAATGCGGGATGCGCGCATGCGCGCCGATGTACGCGCCCGCGAACGTGCCCGCAACGGAAATTGCCGTGAGGAAGAAATCCGCCGTCCGGCGGTCAGTGCGAGGCCGGCCCCAGCCCGCCGCCATCCGGGCGGACCTCGGCGGCCATCAGACCCTTGGGCCCCGGCCCGAAGCGCACCAGCACGGTTTGCCCCGGCCGCAATTCGGTGATGCCGTAGCGCCGCAGCGTCTCCATGTGCACGAAGATATCCGGCGTGCCCTCGCCCCGGGTCAAAAAACCGAACCCTCGCAGGCGGTTGAACCATTTGACCTGGGCCCGTTCGAGGCCGCTGGTGGGGGTCACCGTGACGTGGGTGCGCGGCGGCGGCATCTGGGCCGGGTGGACCGCGGTGGTCTCATCCATTGAGATCACGCGGAACGCCTGCAGACCCTTTGGTCGCTGCAGCACCTCGCACACGATGCGGGCACCTTCGTAGGCCGTCTGGTAGCCGTCGCGGCGAAGGCAGGTGACGTGCAGCAGCACATCCGGCATGCCGTTGTCGGGAACGATGAAACCGAAACCCTTCGAAACATCGAACCACTTTATGACGCCGGCCATCTCAATGAGATTGGCGGCCGTCTCATCTGTTACGTCGGAGAATGCCCCCGTCCGGAGATCTGTCCCAGACATTTTTGATTCTGTCCCGTCCGACGCCATGAGGCCGTACGCTGTTTCCAGTCGGGCGCTTCTTCAAGAGCGCTTATTCGAATCTCCTAAGCCAAATCGAAGATAACACTGGCAACTGGACGGCAAAGAGCAAAATGTGCTTGCGCACAGCCTTTGCACAGCCGCAAAACGAGACGAATCAGTGCCCGATGAAGGGTCCAAGCACGTCCCCGATGTCGTAACGCACCACGAGATCGGCAATTTCGTCGAACTCGGTCGGTTCGCGGTTGATGATCACGAGTGCGGCGCCGTTGCGCTTGGCAAGCAACGGAAAACCGGCCGCCGGCCACACCACCAGCGACGAACCGATGGCGAGAAACAGGTCGCACTGCGTGGAGAGCTCCTCAGCGCGCTGCATGGCATCGGCAGGCATGGCCTGACCGAACGAAATAGTGGCGGTCTTGATGTACCCACCGCAATCGCAATCGGGCGCATGCCCGCCGGTTTCCAATTGCTCGCGCACCCAGGCGAGCTCATAGCGCTTCGCGCAGTCGAGACAGTGCGCATAGGTGGTATTGCCGTGCAGTTCGACGACGTCCCGCGGCGCAATGCCGGATTCCTGGTGCAGATTGTCGATGTTCTGGGTCACCAGTCCGGGCACCTTGCCGGCGCGATAGAGGCTCGCCAGCGCCAGATGCCCGCGGCCGGGCGTGGCGCCGCCGAAACTGTCCTCCAGGGCGAAGCGCCGGCGCCAGGATTCATCCCGCATCTCCCGGCTTGAGACAAAATCCTCGAACTCGATCGGCTTGTTTTTGGTCCACAGGCCGCCGGGCGAGCGGAAATCCGGAATCCCGCACTCGGTCGAGATGCCGGCGCCCGTAAATGGCACGATGCGCATCGCGCCTTCGATCAGATCACGCAGATTGTTGACGGCGGTATCGAGATCGGGAGCGATCATGGCTGTCGAACCCTATATAGTCCTGGTGCGGCGGATCAGATGTTCCTGTCAGCGTTGCCGCGGATCCTTTACAGGAACGTCAAATCCCGAGCCGCACAAAAAATCAAAGCGCAGCCAGTGTCCTTTCGGTTCCGGCGCGTGTAAACGGGCGTGTACAAGCGTCGGAACCGGGACCCTGGCGAGTGAGACGAACTGTTGAAGCGATGAGGCATTTTCCATGCGATATCTGCACACCATGCTGCGCGTGCGCAATCTCGATGCTGCGCTCGATTTCTACTGCAACACGCTCGGCCTGAAGGAAACCCGCCGCCGCGAAGACGACAAGGGTCGCTACACCCTCGTGTTCCTCGCGGCCCCCGGCGACGAGAAGCGCGTCGAGGAAACCAAAAAGGAAGGCCGCCCGGGCCTGGAGGTGGAACTGACCTACAACTGGGACGGCGACGAGGACTACGGCGAGGCCCGCTATTTCGGCCATCTCGCCTACGAAGTGGATGACATCTACGCCACCTGCGAACGGCTGATGAAGGCCGGCGTGACCATCAACCGGCCGCCCCGCGACGGGGTGATGGCGTTCGTGCGTTCGCCCGACAGGCACTCGATCGAGCTGCTCCAGAAGGGGCCGGCCAGGCCCACGCAGGAACCCTGGAAATCCATGCCCAATACGGGGCACTGGTAAACTTGCCGCTGGCGGCGAAGCTCTTTATACCTCGCCGCCGTCGCGGCCGGCTGGTTCAGCCCGGCCGCCGGTTAGCGCCCTTCGTCTAGAGGCCTAGGACACCGCCCTTTCACGGCGGCGACAGGGGTTCGAATCCCCTAGGGCGCGCCATCATGCCGCGGCGCAGATGGCGCCTTCTGGCCGGCGTGCGAAGTTGTGCCACATGTGCCGAGCGTCCCGGCATCTGAATGATGCGCCATATGAGTCCGGGGCGGGACTCCGGTTTCGAGTCCTGCCGTGAGCTCCTGAAAGGAGCGTCAGGGCATGTTCAAGAACAGGAGCCTGGTGGCGGCGCTACGGCGCGACGCGTCCTTCATCTGGCACGCCGTGATCGCCGTGATGTTCATCGGCTTCGTCAGCCTGGCTGTGGCGGCGGCGCTGCTCGACCTGCTGTCGATCCGCAACTAGTTCCGCCGGTCTCGTCGGCCTGTCGCCCGGCACCGGCGGATAGCGGTGCCGGTGGCCGTTGAAGTCGTCCACGATGAAGTGCGCCTCACCATTGACGCCGACGCGAGCGGCGTAGCCCGGATCGAGCGGCGATTTGCCGTGGCCGCCCGGAATGTCGAGCATGTAGGTGGGCTGGCACAGGCCCGACAAGCGTCCCCGCAATTGGCGCATCAGCGCCTGCCCGGTTTCGACGTCGGTGCGCAGGTGCGCAGTGCCCGGCGCGAGATCGCCGTGGTGCAGGTAGTACGGCCTGACCCGGCATTCGACCAGCGCGCGCATCAGGTCGCCGAGCACATGGGCGTCATCATTGACGCCCCTGAGCAGCACCGACTGGCCGAGCAGCACCAGCCCGCTATCCGCCATGCGCGAAAGCGCCGCGCGCGCCTCCACCGTCAGCTCGCGGGGATGGTTGACGTGCACGGCGACATAAACCGCCCTGCCCTTCGCCTTCATCGCCCGCACCAGCTCGGGCGTGACGCGGGCGGGATCAGCCACCGGCAGGCGGGTGTGGATGCGCACAATCCTGACGTGCTCGATGGCGCTCAGGTCTTTCATCACGGCGCGCAACCGGCGCGCCGACAGCACCAGAGGGTCGCCGCCGGTGAGGATCACTTCCCAGATATCCGGGCGCGCACGAATATAATCCAGCGCACGCGCGAGCGCCGCCGGCGACAGGGCGCCCGGCTTGCCGGGACCAACCATCTCGCGGCGGAAGCAGAAACGGCAATAGACCGCGCAGACGGGCGTGAGCTTGAGCAATACCCGATCGGGATAGCGATGCACGATGCCTTCAAGCGGGCTGTGACTGTCGTCCCCGATGGGATCAGCATCTTCTTCGGGACGCTGTTCCAGTTCCGCGACGTCAGGAATGAACTGGCGCGCGATCGGATCGTCCGGATCGTCGCGATCGATGAGCGCGGCGAGCGCCGGCGGCACCGCCACCGCATAGCGCGCGGCAACCGCGCCCAGCACGGCGCGCCGCTCGGGCGCGATCAAACCATGCTCCGCCAGTTGCTCTGGTGTGCGCAGCGTTTGTGAGGTCATCGCATCGCTCATTTTACTCGGGGTCGGTTTCCACGACCGGTGTCCATATCACCTGGTCGATACGAGCGGCGCCGGTGGCCAGCATCACCAGCCGGTCGAAGCCGAGCGCGATACCGGACGCCGGCGGCATGTGAGCCAGCGCGGCGAGAAAATCCTGGTCGACCGGATAGCGCTCGCCGTGAACACGTTGCTTCTCCGCCATGGCTTCCTCGAAACGGGCGCGCTGCTCGGCAACGTCGTTCAGTTCGCCGAAAGCGTTGGCGAGTTCGACCCCGCAGGCATAGAGCTCGAAGCGTTCGGCAACCCGTGGGTCGCCGGGTTTGGCGCGCGCCAGGGCGGCCTGCGGCATCGGATATTCATGGAGGATGGTGGCGCGGCCAAGGCCGAGATGCGGGTCGACGCGCTCGACCAGGATGCGGCTGAATATGTCGCCCCAGCTATCGTCGGCGGCGATGGCGATGCCGGCCTTGCCGGCTTCGGCGGCGAGCCGGATACGGTCACCCTCACCTTTCGCCGTCACGCTTGCCAGCAAGTCGACGCCGGCATGGCGCGCGAAGGCCTCGGCCACCGTCAAACGTTCCGGTTCGGCAAAGGGATCGATGGCCCTGCCGCGGAACGAGAGCGCTTTTGCGCCCGCCGCTGTCGCGGCTTCCCGCAGCAGCGCGGCGCAGTCGTCCATCAACGTCTCACAGGCGGCGTCGGCGCGGTACCACTCCAGCAGGGTGAACTCGGGGTGATGCAGCGCACCGCGCTCGCGGTTGCGGAACACGCGGGCGAAGTCGAAAATCCGCGTCTCGCCGGCCGCCAGCAGCTTCTTGCAGGCAAATTCCGGCGAGGTGCGAAGATACACGGGTCGGCGCTCGCCGCCCGGCCCGATCAGATCGGTGGCAAAGGCGTGCAGATGGGTCTCGTTGCCGGGCGAGACCTGGAGGGCGGCAGTCTCGACCTCGAGGAAGCCCTCACCGGCGAACCAGGCCCGCACAGCGCTGGCAATGCGCGTGCGCGCCACCAGATAAGGCCGGCGCGCCCCATGCACCCCGGGCAACCAGAACGGTACCGTTTCGGCCACGTTTACCTCATACCTTGGTCGGCCCCGAAAGACTGGCTTCCCGCGTCAAGATGAGTATGGTGCGCCCCGAAACCGCGGCCCAAAGTCCGCGCCAGGCCATATCTCCATCCAAGGACTGTTAACGTGAAGGTCATCGCCAGCCAGCTCCGCAAAGGCAACATCGTCGATATCGACGGCAAGCTCTATGTCGTCCTCAGCGCGGAAAATTTTCATCCCGGCAAGGGCACGCCCACCACCCAGGTCGATATGCGCCGGATTTCCGACGGCGTGAAGACCCAGCAGCGCTACAAGACCACGGACCAGGTCGAGCGTGCCCACGTCGAGGATCACGACTTCAGCTACCTCTACCAGGACAGCGACGGCTTCCACTTCATGAACCAGGAAACCTACGACCAGGTGCAGGTGCCGGCCGACGTGGTCGGAGATTTCGAGAAGTATCTGCAGGAAGGCATGGTGGTGACCCTCGCCATCCACGAGGGCGTGCCGGTGTCGATGGAAATCCCGCAGAAGGTGACGCTGGAAGTGGTCGAGACCGAGCCGGTGGTCAAGGGCCAGACGGCCTCCGGCTCGTTCAAGCCGGCGACGCTGTCGAACGGCGTGCGCACCGGCGTGCCGACCCACATCACCACGGGCACGCGTATCGTGGTCAACACCGCCGACGGCACCTACGTCGAGCGCGCCAAGGACTGAGCGCTGCTCGTGCGGCGCGCGCGCCTGAAAAAGTTGCGTTTCGGTCCGCAGAGATACGGGTCTTGTGTGGCGCTTTCCGATGCCTTTTAGTTTCGGGGCCTCACGGGCAATGGACCGGGGCCGGCGGGCGGAAGGTAAGGAATCTGTCTTGAAGCGTGCCATTGTTGCGACCTTCGCGGTCCTGCTGGCGGGCACCGCCGCCGCAGCCCAAAATCCTGCGCAACAAGAGCCGGTGAAGCCGGCGCAAGGCCGGATGGAAAGCCCTCGGCTGACCCCGTTGGCCGTCGACTGGCAGGCCGCCACAGCCGCGCTCGATGCGAGGCCGGGCATCGCACCGGCCGAGGCCTTCGCCCCGCTCAATGCCGCCATCAGCGCGCGCTTTCCCGGCATCGCCAGGAGCGCGGTGCCGGTGCTGCTACCTTTCGATGTCGAGGGCTACCGCAAGGCGCGCGCCGCCAGGCCGGACATATCGCCCGACGCCGACAATTTCGTGCTGGCGGGCTTTCGCGCTTCAAGGTTCTTTCTCGCCGGGCCCGCCGGTTACGACGCGGCGTTCTGGCTGCGCGCGGCCGATGTGTCGACGTTAAGCGATATCCGCTACCGCAAACCGGTCTATCTGCTCTTGTCCGGTTTTTCGATGCTGTACGATCTCGGTGGGCCGCCGCTGCCGGGAGGCGAACCGGTCAAGGACCTGCAGGACAAGTTTCCGGGCATCCGTCGCGTTCTCTTTAAATCCTATGTGCGCTACGCGTTCGAACGCTACGGCGCGACCTATGTGGTGGCGACCTATTGCCAGGATCGGCGACCGGGCAGGCGCTATCTCACCTGCCGCCAGGCCGACCGCATCATCACGCGCTTGCTTGATGCCTTGCATCTCGTCGGCGGTGGACCGGCGCCACAAGGCACAGCGACCACGCCGCCACCGATCGAACGTCCGACGGAACTATCGCCGGCCTTTACCTACTTCAGTCCGGGCTTTCTCATTCCCGGCACCGGCCTCAAGCCCGATCTCGGCGGTCGCGCGGACTACACCGTCTACGGCAACCTGCGCTTTCCGATGAAAAGCGCGCCCGCGTTCGCCAACTCGCAGTCGTTCAACAACTGGGGTAACTGCGACACCGTTGGGCGCCGGCCGCGCCGTCTCGGCAAGAAAGGCCAGCGCTACAGCTGCAAGGTGAACGACCGCACGCTGGTGTTCGATAAATCAGCCGGGCGCAACTACTCCTATCCCTGGCGCGATAACTTCTGCGAGCATCGCCATTTCTTCGCCGGTCAGTGTCCGGGCGGCGAAGGTCATCAGGGCCAGGATATCCGCCCGAGCCACTGCAAGATGTTCAACCAGGGCGCCGACCGCTGCCTGCCCTACCAGCATGACGTGGTCGCGGTCGATGACGCGATGATCCTGCGCCCGCCCGGGCTGGAAGCCTTGATGACGTTCATCAACACGCCGGATACCCGTCTGCGGGTGCGCTACATGCACATGGATCCCGCGCGCATGGATGCCGACGGCCTGCTGAGCGGCAGACTGATCAAGCGTGGCGAGATCATCGGAAAGGTCGCCAACTACAACGACTTCGCCCACGGTACGACCTATCACCTGCATTTCGATCTGCAGGTGCCGACCAGGGTCGGCTGGGCGCTGGTCAATCCCTACATGACGCTGGTCGCCGCGTATGAGCGCCTCATCGGTGCGCGCGGCGCGGAGATCAAACCGGGCGATTCCGTTCCGGCACTCGCCCCCGTGCCACCGGTCATCGACCATCCGGACGACGACGCCATCGCGCTGCCCCCGCAGCGGCCGTCGCAGACCCGGCAGCCCGACAAAAAATCCGGGCGCCGCAGCGCGCACGGCGAGAAGACCGTCCGTCGCTCCGGTCGCAATTGACGGCGTCGCGGCCTTTGGACGCGCGACAAAACGGCGTTAGCCATGATGGGCGGCGCGCGACCCGCGCCAATTGTTTGCCGCAAAGCCACCGATACAATGCCGGCATGCCGCGATTCTTCGACGACACATTTGTTCCATCCGTACCGCTAAGCCGCCGCAGCGTGCTCACCGCCGCCTTCGGCGGTGTCGCGGCGCTGGCGCTCGGCGGCGACGCGTTCGCGAAGCCATCGCCTGCGTTCGATCGCTGGGTCGCGGGCTTTCGCTCCTACGCGCTCAAGCGCGGCGTCTCGCCCGCGACATACGACCGGGTGATGAGCGCCATCAGCCCCGACATGAGCGTGTTCGAGTCGCTCCACGCGCAACCCGAATTCACCGAGAAGATGTGGCAGTACATCAACCGGCGCTGCTCGGACTGGCGCGTGATCACCGGCAAGGAGCGCGCGCTGGAGTTCGCCGGGCTGCTCGACCGCATCGAGAAAGAATACGGCGTCGACCGTTACATCATGCTTGGCCTGTGGGGCATGGAGTCCTCGTTCGGCGACGTCATCACCAATATGAAATACATGCGGCCGACCATTCCGGCACTCGCAGCGCTCGCCTGGCGCGATCCGCGCCGCCGCCGCTACTGGCGCGCGGAACTGGCGCACGCGCTGATCATCGTCGATCGCGGCTGGGCGAAACCGGATCAGATGATCGGTTCCTGGGCCGGGGCCATGGGCCACACCCAATGGATGCCGGAAGTTTGGCTCAACATGGGCGTCGACTTCGACAAGGATGGCCGCGTCATGCCTTTTGGTAGTCCGGACGATGCCTTCGCCGGCACCGCGCGCTATCTGGTCAAGCGCGGCCATTATGTTCGCGGCGAGGCCTGGGGCTGCGAGGTCACGCTGCCGCAACGCTTCAACATGCGCTATGCCGATAACCGCACCATGCGCACCTACGAGACCTGGGCGAAGCATGGCGTCCGGCGCGCCGATGAGAAGCCGTTCGCGCGGCCGCACGACCGGGTGAAGTTGTGGGTGCCTGTGCGCGGCGGTCCTGCCTTCCTGGTCGGCCAGAACTTCCGCGCCGTCTATTCGTACAATCCCTCGCGCAGCTACGCGCTCGCGCTGGTGCACCTCGGCGACCTCATCCGCGGCGACGGCCACTTCCACCAGAACTTCCCCGGCGGCGAGCGCCCGCCGACCCTCGACGAGGTCAAGGAAATCCAGCGTCGGCTGACCGA
Organism: uncultured Pseudomonadota bacterium; assembly: GCA_963773715.1. Lineage (GTDB taxonomy): Bacteria > Pseudomonadota > Alphaproteobacteria > Rhizobiales > Xanthobacteraceae > Pseudolabrys. Next base: position 132,045 of record CAVZCM010000008.1, read on the forward strand.
ACGCGGATTCCCGACCGGCGGTGTCGACGGCCGTACCGGCAGCCAGACCATCAAGGCGGTGCTCGCCTTCGAGAAGAAGGTCGGGATGAAACCTGCCGACGGCTATATCGGCCTCAAGGTGCTCGCCCGATTGCGTCAGACGCCGTAATCCTGTTGGATGCGCCGCGCCCGGCCGGGCCGCGCATAACGACAGGAATGCCCCGTGAAAAATTCGAAACGCGAAGGCGGCGCCGCGCCGCGTGCCGCCGATCCGACCATCGCCACCCTCGATCGTCCGGTCGCCGCCGGCGTCAACGCGGCCCAGTTCGGCAGTGACGTGGTCGCCGACGCGTTGCGCGCGACGGGGGTGCCCTATATCGCGCTCAATCCCGGCGCCAGCTACCGCGGCTTCCACGACAGCATTGTCAATTATCTCGGCAACGAACAGCCGCAGATGCTGCTCTGCCTGCACGAAGAAAGCGCGGTCGCCATCGCGCACGGCTACGCCAAGGTCACCGGCAAGGCGATGGCGGTGGCGGTTCATTCCAACGTCGGCCTGATGCACGCCACCATGGCCGTGTTCAACGCCTGGTGCGACCGCATGCCGATCCTGATGTTTGGCGCCACCGGACCGGTCGATGCCACCGAGCGCCGGCCGTGGATCGACTGGATCCACACCGCCGCCGACCAGGGCGCGCTCATCCGCGGTTACACCAAATGGGACGATCAGCCGGCTTCGCCCGTGGCCGCGCGCGAAGCCGTGCTGCGCGCGTACTGGATCGCCAATAATGCGCCGTGTGGGCCGACCTACGTCAATCTCGACGCCGGCATGCAGGAGGGCAAGCTCGACGAGCCGGTGCCGCCGGTCGATGCGCAGCGTTTCATGCCGGAAACCGCGAGCGCCGCCGCGCCGGAGATGGTCGCGGCCGCGGCCGAACTGCTGCGCAACGCCAGGCGTCCGGTCATCATGGCCGGCCGGGGCACACGCAATCTCGACGCGTGGAACGCGCGCATCGCGCTTGCCGAGCGCCTCGGCGCGCGCGTCGTCAGCGATCTGAAGATCGCGACCGCCTTCCCCACCGATCATCCCCTGCACGTCGGCCCGCCGAGCGTGACCGCGCCGGTGCCGGCGATCATGGAGACGCTGCGCAACGCCGACGTCATCCTCAGCCTCGACTGGCTCGACGTCGCCGGCACGTTCAGGAACGCGGGCGACGTCGCCGCCAGGGTGATCCAGGTCTCTGTCGACCATCATCTGCACAACGGCTGGAGCATGGACTATCAAGGCCTGCCGCCGGTCGATGTGCTCATCGCCTGCACCCCGGAGGTGGCGGTGCCGGCGCTCATCGACGCGCTCGGCCCCGGCAAGGCGACGCTGCCGAAGGCGGAACCGTTCTCGTTCACGCCGACCGGTGACAAGCTCACGGTCGATCACATGACCGACAAGCTGCGCCGCGCGGTCGGCGAACGTCCGGTTTCGCTCACCCATATCTCGCTGTCGTGGAACGGTTCGGCATGGCCCTTCCGCCATCCGCTCGATTACCTCGGCTCCGACGGCGGCGGCGGCGTCGGCGGCGGCCCCGGCATTTCGGTGGGTGCGGCGCTGGCGCTCAAAGGCTCCGGCCGGTTGCCGGTCGCGGTCTGCGGCGACGGCGATTTCCTCATGGGCGTCACCGCGCTGTGGACGGCGGTGCACTACAAGATCCCGCTTCTGTTCGTGATCGCCAACAACCGCTCGTTCTTCAACGACGAACTGCATCAGGAGCGGGTCGCGCGCATGCGCAGCCGGCCGGTGGAGAACCGCTGGGTCGGCCAGCGCATCAGCGAGCCGGACATCGATCTCGCCTCGATGGCGCGCGCGCAAGGCGCGCAGGGCTTCGGTCCGGTGAAGTCGATCGACGAGCTGGCGCCGACCTTCGAGATGGCCATCGCGGCGGTCGAGGCCGGCCAATTGGCGGTCGTCGATGTCTGGGTCGAGCCCGGCTACGCCGATCCCGCGAAGATGGCGACAAAGGGCCGGTAGGCAACCTGGTCATTCGGGGGCGCGCACGAAGTGCGCGAACCCAGGAATCCATAACCTCTGTCTTGCTGCATCTTGACCACGGTGGCGTATGGATTCGGGGTCCGCCGCTTGCGCGGCGTCCCGGAATGACGAAACAACACCTACAGCTTGAACGACTCCAGCGTGCCCGGATGGAACAACTCCTCCGGCTTCACCTCGCGCGACGACAGGCCCTGCCTGTGATGATGGCGCAGGAAGTTCTCCAGCGTCTTGCGGTTTTCCTCCATACCGTAGGACCAGAAGTCCTCGCCCATAAGCGTGCGGGCTTCGGCGAGCCGCTCCTCCACGAAAGGCAGAGTGACTTTCGTGGCTGACGTGTCACTGAGGAAGTCGAGCGCCACGTCCTTGGCCTGATTGAACGCCTTGAATACCGCGCCCGGCAGCCAGGGATGCTGCTCGGCGAGCGTGCGGCGTACGCCAACGATATGCATGATCGGGAAGATACCGGTGCGCTTGAAATAGTCCTGCGCGGCCGCGACCGGATCGGGAAACAGCCAGCCGACATTGGGCGTGTTCTTCGGCAACGACGGCGGCCGCGGCGCAATGAAGCCGTCGATATCGCCGTCAGCCAGAAGACGCGAGATCGACTTGCCGGGCGGCCCGTTCTCCAGCTTCACGTCTTTCGGCAGATTGATGGTGATCTTTTCCGGACGGTCGGCATCCTCGATACCGCCGCGGACCCAGTGGATGTCCGAAGGCTTGACGCCATAGTCGTCTTCCAGGATGGCGCGCGCCCAGACGTTCGCGGTCAACTGGTATTCCGGCAGGCCGACCTTTTTGCCCTTGAGGTCCTCGGGCTTCTTGATGCGGTCGGTGCGCACATAGATCGAGGTGTGGCGGAACGCGCGCGACACGAATGCCGGAACACCGACATAAGGCCCCCCTCCCTGCGCGGTCTTCACCGTGAAGCTCGACAACGACAATTCGCAGATGTCGAACTCGGCGTGGCGCAACGCGCGGAAGAAGATTTCCTCCGGCGAAAGCGTCATGCCGACGGCGTTGACGCCATCGATCTGTACGGTGCCGTCGATAAGCGCGCGGGTGCGGTCGTAGGGGCCAACGGCGAGTGAGAGATCAAGTTTGGCCATGGAGCGTTCCGGTTCCCTTCCAGTTTTCGGGGAACGTCATAGGGGAAACGGCAGGCCAAGGCAAAGCGGCCGGCTCAGCTCGGCTGGCTCTTGAGGAAATCGCGAAAGCTGCCCTTCTCGTAGGCCTTCTCACGCACGAAGCGGAACATGGCGAGAAAGTCGTCGGGCCTGAGATAGCCGGGCGCGCGGGCCACCTCGCGTTTGCCCGGCGGCAGCGCCTTGATAGCGGACAACTGCTCGGGAAAGAACTGGAAGGTCGGCGTGAAGCGTACGCCATATTTGGCGGCGAACTTCTTTTCCGGCAATTCCTCGCCGTCGAAATCGGTCACCGGCAACGAGCCGATGATGTTGAGCTGCAGAATTTCGAAATTGGCCTTGATGTAATCGGCGATGCGGGCCTGAGCGAAATTGACGAAGTGGGTTTCCTTGCAATAGGGGCAGCCCTTGAGCTCCCACATGATGGCGAAGCGCTTGCCTTTCCTGGTGGCGGCTTCGAGATCCTCGGGCAGGTTCAGGAAGCTCTCGAGGAACCAGGGCTCGCGATAAAGCCCGCTGTCGGTCAGCGCCGGTTCGGCGCGCGCCGGGACAATACCCGCGGCGCCGGCGGCCGCCGCCAGCAGCAGGCTTCGACGTGTCATCTGCATGGTGAAATTCCCGATATGAGGCTCCCCGCTACAGCAAGTACAGACCGCCGTGATGTGGGGCGAAGCATGACAAAGGATACCCTCGCCCGGGCGGCCGGCGCCAGTTATATTCCAACAACGCTATATCTCGGTCTCACAGTCCGGTGAACAACCATGCGGCTTTCCATCGCCCGCGCTGCCCGCTCCGCCCTCGTGGCCGCCGCCCTGTGGGCCGGTCCGGCCGGCGCCGTCCTGTCCCAGGCAAGGGCCGGTGACCTCGCCGACTTCAATACCGCGGTCGAAGCGGTGAGCGGCCATAACCGGGTGGCGATCGGCTACCTGCGCACCGGCAACATCGATCTCGCCTCGCTCGAGATCGACCGCCTGCGCGACGCCTGGCGCAGGCTGACCGCGCGTTTCTCCGGCCACCCCCCGGACGCTTTCGCGGACAACCCGCTCTACCCGAAACTGTTCACGGTGATCGACGCGCGCCTGGTCGGCACCGACATGATGCTCAACAACGGCCGGCCGAAGAATGCGCAGCAATCGCTGATTGCGATCCGGGACGACCTGCACAAGCTGCGAAAGGCGAGCGGCATCGTCGTGCTGGCCGATTGTATCGGCGACACCAACAAGGCATTTGCGGCGCTCGTCGTGTACAACAAGCGCGATCTCGACTGGAACAAGCCCGAGACGCGCTACGCGATCGCGGGCAAGGCGGCGATCTACGGCCACGAGATCGCGCGCTGTGACGCGATGGCAAGCGGGGCGGTGCGCAAGGATCCCGAATTCCGCCGGCTGATCGACGGCGCGCAGCAGAGCCTCACGCAGATCCCGCAGGCGATCGCGCAGCGCAGCACGGGCCTCCTGCATCGCATCATGATCGAATTGCGCGCGATCGATAACCTGCTGTCGTTCCGTTACGGCTGACCCTGTCTGCGGATGATCTCGCCCGAAGACCGGCGCCCATGTCCGATCGCGGCGGGGACAGGCATTTTCGGAATGACGCGCTAGCCGAACCGGCTGAACACCGGGAACGTCTCGAGCAGCCAGAAGGCGATCGTGGACATCTGCCCGGTGAAGATCAGCACACCGGTGATGACCAGGAACGCGCCCATCGCTTTTTCGATCAGGCCGAGCCGCGTCCTGAAGCGCGTGCTCCAGCGCATGAAGGCGGAGGCGAAGCCCGCCGCCACCAGGAACGGCAGACCGATACCGAGCGAATAGATCAGCAGCAGCCAGGCGCCCTCGCCCACGCTCTCCCTGGCGCCGGCGAGCAGCAGGATGGCGGTGAGGACCGGGCCGACGCACGGGCTCCAGCCGAAGCCGAAGGCGAGCCCGATGACGTAGGCTCCGATCAGACCGGCCGGCTTTTGCGCCACACTGACCCTGGCGGTGCGATCGAGCAGCGGGATGCGGACCACGTGCAGGAAGTGCAGCCCCATGAGGATGATCAGGATGCCGGCCAGATAGCCGAGGATGTCGAGGCGCGCGCTGACCGCCTGCCCCAGCCAGGAGGCCGTGGCGCCCAGGAGGACAAACACCGTGCTGAAGCCGGCCACGAACGCCAGCGCCGCCGCCAGCACCCGCCCGCGCGCCGCATGGCCCGGCCTGGCTCCTTGCGGGTCCAGTTCCTCGATGGAAACGCCCGCGATATAGGCGAGATAAGGCGGCACCAGCGGCAGCACGCAGGGCGAGACGAAGGACAATAGTCCTGCGAGGAAGGCGCCGCCCGCGCTTACGTCCAGACCCATGACCGGCTCTCCCGCATCGACATATTCAATTTGTGTGATATATTTGCCGACAATTCAACAGCCTGCTGCCGCCCACGCGTTTGCCTCACAGTGCGCGCTCGCAGGGACGTGGAGAACGGTGTCGGCAGCCATGCGGCGTATCCTGGAATTATCTTCTTTGCTCGCGCTCGCCGGCGTTATGTTTCTTGCGCTGGCGCCATCGCCGACCCGCGCCGCCGAGCTGGTGATGTTCTTCCAGAGCGCGTGTCCGTGGTGCGAGCGATTCGAGCGCGACATCGCACCGGCGTATGAAAAATCCGACGAGGGCTTGCGCGCACCGTTGCGCCGGGTCGATATCGACAAGCCGTTGCCCCGCGATCTCGCCTTCCTTCGGGTCGAACGGTTAACCCCGCTGTTCGTGCTCGTCGATAATGGCCATGAAATCGGCCGTATTCGCGGCTATCCGGGCGTCGACAGCTTCTGGATGCAGCTTTCTGTTCTGTTTGACAAACTCGGCGCAGCCGGGACGGGTGGGGAACGTGCTCAAGTCCTTGAAAAAACTATGCGCGGCGGGGGCTAATCGTCTATATGTCGACGCCGGCGCAACGCAACACTTGGTGCTCCAATGGAATTGACCCTGCCTCGCCAGGAGGCGCGCAGCCAACCGAGCGAACTTGAGCGCATGGCCGACAACGCCAAGCGCGCAAGCGCGTTTCTCAAGGCGCTCGCGCATGAGAGCCGGCTGATGATTCTGTGCATTCTTGCCGACGGCGAGAAATCGGTGAGCGAACTTGAACAGGAACTCGGCCTGCGCCAGCCGACAGTGTCGCAGCAACTCGCCCGCCTGCGCGCCGACGGACTGGTCGCGACACGCCGCGACGGCAAGGTGATCAACTACAGCCTCGCCAGCGAGGAAGCGCGCGTCGTTATCGGCGCGGTCTACGAGGTGTTCTGCCGCAAGCCGAAAGGCAAGCGCTGACGCGCACCGCGTTCGCCCGTGCGCCGATTTTCAATCTTCGAATTGCATGGCGACGGCCGGGCCCTGCCCCGGCCGATTTCGTTCCTGCCGTCCACCCGCCTGTTTCTTGCACGCGCCGATCCATTTCGACTCGACCTGCTTGTCGCTGGTCGTCTTGCGCCCGCCGAGGAGGACCGTCGTCTTCATGCGCCCGCTATAGTGACGCCGGTCATGGATCGTGTAGGTCGCGGTCATGTCGATGAAAAACTGTTTCGGATCGCCACAGCGCATCTCGATCGCGAAGCCGTTGCCGGAGCGGCGCACTTCCATCCTGCTGCACTGCTGACCGGCGCTGCCCTTGAGTTCCGACAGCGCTTTGGCCGGATCCTCGGCGTCCTTGGCCGACATGCACTCGGTGGTCACTTCCGGTTTCACCGGCTGGCCGTCCTCTGTGCCGGTTTCGGTGTCCTGCCACAGCCCCGGATCTAGCACAGTCGCGGCGTGCGCCATCGGCGCGGCGAACAGGGGCGCCAGCACGACTCCGGCGATGGCAGCACAATGATGGAACGTTCTCACGCCGCTTCCCCTACATCTTTGAGAGCGTGGCGGCGTCGACGGCGTTGGCGTAGGCGAGCTTGGATGCCCCGTCGGCCGAGCCGGTGACGTTGATCAGGAACTTGTTGTTCACCACCAGCAGCACATCGCCGTCCTGGTTCTGGATACCGCGCAGGCTGCCGACCCGGACCAGCTTGCCCATGGCCGCGGCCAGGGCCGGGTTCGCCATCATGGGCGCGAACTGCATGACCATGGCGGAATCGCCGGTGATGGACACCTCCACGTCGTCGCCCTTGGCGTTGGTATACCTGCGGCTGGCGGCGGACGCGCCGAGCAGCGACGCGCCGAGCGCGTGCGCCTGGGCCTTTTCCGCCTGCCAGCCCGGCAACGGCGCGGGCAGCAGTTTGGAGAAGGATTCAGCGTTCTTCTGGCCGATCAACTGCGAGGCGAGATCGAGCTGCTGCTTGGCACCACCCAGATTGCCTGCCTGGTACGCTTTGCGCCCCTGATCGATTGCGTCGAGAATGTCGTCAGCCGCGCGCACAGGAAGCACGGCCACGACCAGCAGGGCCGCAGCCAAAGTCACACGTGTTGGATGCATGGTTTGTCGTCCCTCGAAGCCGTTCGCCGGTTGCCCGCGCGATTCGGTAGAGGTGATCTTACCAGAACCCTCATGCCAGCAAGGCCGTCGGCGATAACGCCTGCCTAGGCCACCGAGCGTGGCGTATCGTCCTCCCTGGAAGGCGGGCGCAGTTGCGCCACCAGACCCGATTCATAGGCAAGCGCCCCCTGGGACGCCGTTCCGATCCGGTGCCCGGGCAATTCGGGCGTTGCCCGCTCGCGCACGGGCGGTTCCTCCCTGTGCAACGCGGTCTCGGCCTTCACCGGAATGGCGATGGTCGGAGGGTTCGCCAGGTCGCTGAGCCCGGAACGCAGACTGGCCACTTCGTTTTCCAGGCGCACATTGGCCCTGCGCGCGGTGTCGAGCGCATCGTCAAGGTCGCCACGCGGCCCGCGGTCGCGCGCTGCCAACGCCGTCATGATGTCCTCGATCTCTTTTACGGTGCCGGGGCGCGTGCCCTCGCCCGCCGACGCCTGAAGGCGCTTGCGGTCAGTCTGCGCCGCCAGCCTTTCGGCGGAGCCTGCCAGCGCCATTTCGCGCGACTTCAAATTGAGCGCGCGCAGGTATTCAGACAACGCCGTGCGCGACTCGTTGGGGTCTTCATCCCCGCGTTCGCCGATGCCTTGCGCCACCTGGAACGCCGACAGCCGCCGCTCGGCGGCGGCGCGCGCCATGGTCGCTTCGGCAGCCTTGCAAACGAAGGCGCGCGCCTCCTCGGTGCGATCGATCAGCCGCTGCCGCGTTTCCGCCACCGCCCGCTCGGCCGCTGCGGCGCGCGCTTCCAGCGCCTCGAGCCGGCCATTGAATCGCTGCCGCTCGGCTTCGTGCTGCGCATGCATTTCGTCGACGGTATCGGCCAGCCGGTTCCGCTCGGCGCAAATCTCGACATGGCGAGCCTCGACGTTGCCGAGTTCGGCGCGAATGGCACTCAGCATTTTCTCGCCATCCGCCAGGCGGCGGCCCACGCGCTCGGCCTCGTCGCGCGCCAGTTCGGCGGAACGCCACAGCGAGCGCTTGTCCTGCTTCAACCGTTCGCAAGCCTGCCCGGATTCCGTCAGGGCGTCCTGCAACTCGCTCATGCGGGCTTCGGCCTTGTACGCCTGCTCCTGCAGGGCCCGGATGTTGTCGCTCAGAGTCCGGCGCTGCGACGCCTCCTGCGCCAGTTGGCGCTCGAGCGCTGCGATCTTCTCGTCGCGCCGCATGATCTCTTCGCTCAGCAGCGCGTGCGCGCTTTCGATCGCGTAGCCGGACTCTCGCGCCTGATCGAGCGCGTCGCGCAGGCTTTCCGCTTCGGCTTCAAGCACGCGTGCCCGGTTTTTGCCGTGCTGCACCTCGTCACGCAGCTTGTCGCAGGCAGCCGCCTTCTCGCCCAGTTGCCGCGACAGATTGTTCGAGAGCGTCCGCTCCTGCTCGAGCGCGCGCATTGCGCCGCGGAACGGCAGCGTCATGTCGTCGAGGGCGCTCTTGAGCGAGTCCAGATCGCTGATCTTGCGACTGGTATCGACCAGCAGGCGGTGCAGCGCTTCGCTCTCTTCGCTACGGTGGGCGGCGCCCTTTTCGGCGCGGTGAGCGCCGCTGTCCGGCGACGCAAGATTGCGCCCTTCCATTTCGTCCTTCGCAATCTCGTCATGGAGGATGCCGGCCGCCGTCGGGCGGCGCGCGGCGCTGGCCATCATGGATATCCGCGGCATGGGAACGACCACGCCGCCACGGCTGCCCTCTTGCCCCCTGGGCCGAAAGATATCCGCCAGTTTCGACATGTGCAGGACCAAGCGACAAACGAGGGATCACGATTGTAGTGCAGCAACACGGTCATACCTTTGCAAGCAAACGCCCTCGGCCTAGCGAAGTTTTCCACCGCTTGTCCACACAACCACGGCTCCGCCTGCTGCCGCCATATTGCAATTCGATCAAAAGGCTGGCGCGAAGTGCCAGTCTGCTCAAGCCGCCGGCGCCACGTCGCTCAAGCGCACCTGCACGCGCGCCTCGCCTTGCCAGCGGTCGAGCGCGAGATGCCCCGCGGCATGCACCGGACGGCCGCGGCTGTCGAGCAAGAACTTGCCGAGCGGCTGGCCCATGGCGCGAAAAGCAATTGCGTTGATCAGCTTGCCGTCGCCTGACCGCAGGCGCACGCGGATATGGCTTTCACCCACCGGGTCGGCATAAGCGAGCGTGTGCGACGGCAGCGCCAGCAAGGGTTCCGCATTGCCGGCACCGTAGGGCCCGGCCCGCGCCAGAAGTTCCACCAGTTCCCGGTTCGCGCCGCCCGCACTGATCGCACCGTCAATCATCAATGCGCTCTCGCGGCGCGCCGCTTCGACGCTCACCGTCAGCGCGTCTTCGAGAAAGGCGCGGAAGGCGCCGAGACGATCTTTCCTGATCGTGATGCCTGCCGCCATGGCATGGCCGCCGCCCTTGATCAGCAGGCCTTCGAATACCGCGCGCCGCACCGTGCGGCCGAGATCGACGCCGGCGATCGAGCGACCCGAGCCGGTGCCGACGCCGCCAGGCCCGAGCGCGATTGCAAACGCGGGACGACCGTATCGCTCCTTCAGACGTGCCGCCACCAGGCCAACCACGCCCGCATGCCAGCCCTCCGCGGCGGTGAGCACCACGGCGCCCTTTTCCTCCAGGCCGAGCGCAGCCAGGGCCTCCGCTTCCGCCTGTTCCAGTGTCGCTTGCTCAATGGCGCGGCGCTCCTGGTTGAGCCGGTCGAGCTCGCCGGCAATGCGCGCGCACTCTGAAACGTCTTCCTCCAGCAGCAACCGCGCACCGAGATCGGCGCGGCCGATACGGCCGCCAGCATTGATACGCGGACCTAACAGGAAACCGAGATGCCAGGACTCCGGTGGACCAGACAGCCGCGCCACGTCCATGAGCGCGGTGAGCCCCGGATGCTCGCGCCGGCGCATCGCAAGCAACCCCTTGGCGACGAACGCGCGGTTCAGACCGGTGAGCGGCACCACGTCGGCCACCGTGCCGAGCGCCACCAGATGCAGCAGCGACAACAGGTCCGGTTCAGGCCGCGTGCCGCTCCAGAAGCCACGCTGTCGCAGCGTCCGCGTCACCGCCGCCAGCGTCATGAACACGAGCCCGACAGCGGCCAGATGGCCGAGCCCGGACAAATCATCCGCTCGGTTCGGATTGATGATGGCAACCGCCTTCGGCAATTCCTCGTCGGCCTGGTGATGGTCGATCACCACCACATCAAGGCCGAGCCTGTTGGCTTCGGCCAGCGTTTCCTGGCTGGTGGTGCCGCAGTCGACCGTGACCAGAAGGCGCGTCCGCTTGTCGGCAAAAGACCTGATAGCGTCGACGTTTGGCCCATAACCTTCAAAAATCCGGTCAGGAATATGGACGATGGGATCGAGGCCACATTGGCGCAAATAATGCGTGAGCAGCGCCGCCGCCGTCGCTCCGTCCACGTCATAGTCACCAAAGACGGCAATCGCCTCGCTCTTCTCCACCGCGTCGGCGAGCCGCGCCGCCGCTGTCTCCATATCGGTCAACTGGTACGGATCGGGCATCAGCCGCCGGATGGAAGGATCGAGAAAAGCGTCCACATCCTCGGTATTTACGCCGCGTCCTGCAAGCACTCTGGCAAGAATCTCAGGCAGGCCATGATGCTGCGCGATGGCGAGCGCCTGCGCCTGGCCGCGGGCATCGAGCCGGTCGCGCCAGACCCGCCCGGTCGCCGAGCGCGCGACGCCAAGGAAGCCGCGCTCTTCCGCCTTCAATGCCGTGGCCGCCAATGCCGCCATCGTTTCCACCAAGCCGTAAGCCCACGCGCTAGCGTCACGCGAGTCGAATGTCAAAAGGGAGGCGCCAGTGTGGACCATGGGGCCGGTCCATGCCAGCGGGCGGTTCCGCCCCGCGCCATTGCGGCGTGGATAGTGAGCGGCCGGCCGGGATAACTGTACCTGGGGCTCAGGCGAGGCGCCGCGCGGCTCCAGGCCTCAGTCGAGGTAGAACTTGTCGAGTTGCCGATGCTCGGCGAAGACGCGGCGCACGGTGCCGGTGGTCGAACGCATCACGACTGTCTCGGTCTCGATCGTATCCCTGTTGAACTTAACGCCTTGCAGCATCGGGCCCGTGGTGACGCCGGTGGCGGAGAACAGGCAGTCGCCCTTCACCATGTCCTCGATCTCGTATTTCTTCTTGGGATCCTTGATGCCCATCTTCTGGGTGCGCGCGCGCAGTTCGTCGGTGTCGATGACGAGGCGGGTCTGCATCTGCCCGCCGATGCAGCGCAGCGCGGCGGCGGACAACACGCCTTCCGGCGCGCCGCCGATACCAAGATAGATATCGATGCCGGTCTTCGGCTCCGCGCAGTGGATCACGCCGGCGACGTCGCCATCGGTGATGAGCGTCACTGACGCTCCGAGCTTGCGGATCGCCGCGATCATATCGGCGTGACGTGGGCGGTCGAGCAGGATTGCGGTGATTTCCGCGGGCTTGACGCCCTTGGCCTTGGCCAGATTGATGATGTTTTCTTCCACGGGCGCATCAAGATCGATGGTACCTTTTGGATATCCCGGGCCGATGGCAATCTTGTCCATGTAGCAATCAGGTGCGTGCAACAGCGTGCCGCCGTCGGCCATGGCGATGGTGGCAATCGCGCCCGGCATGTTCTTGGCGCAAAGCGTCGTGCCCTCAAGCGGATCGACCGCGATGTCGACCTTGGGACCGTTCTTGTTGCCGACCTTCTCGCCGATATAGAGCATCGGCGCCTCGTCGATCTCGCCCTCACCGATCACCACTGTGCCGTCGATGGGCAAGCGGTTGAGCTCGCGGCGCATGGCGTCGACCGCAGCCTGGTCGGAGCCCTTCTCCAGCCCGCGCCCGCGCAGACGCGCCGCCGACACCGCCGCGCGTTCGGTCACGCGCACGATTTCGAGAGTCAGAATACGCTCCAGCAGCAGTTCCGGCTGGACGGTGATCGACGCCATTTTGACAGCTCCCCTCACAGGACCGGTTGCTCCCGACCCACGGCGGCCCCTCTTGCAGACCCTCGCCGCCGATCAGTTCTTTTCGATCCGGATCACCTGCGGCCGGCCAGAGATGACCCTATCTCGGCCCACCGCGGCAAGGGCCTTGCGCACGGCGTCCTCGGTCGTCGCATAGGTAACAAGGATAACGGGGACGGCCCGGCCCTTGCCATCACTCAACGGCTGCGCCTGGCTGTGGCGCTGCACAATGGATTCAAGCGAGATTTCCTGATCGGCCAGGCGCTGCGCGATGGTCGCCGCGGTGCCGGGCTTGTCGCGCGCCAGCAGGCGGATGTAGTAGCCGCCCTCGTGGCGCTGCATCGGCGCCTTCTTGACGCTGGCGAGCCCGCCGGCGGGCCGGCCGAACGGGATCGGGCAGACGCCGCAGGCGATGTCGGCCAGATCGGACAGCACCGCCGAGGCAGTCGCAGCGCCGCCAGCGCCGGGACCGATCAACGTCAGCGGGTCTAGCCCCTCGGCATCGATGGTGACCGCGTTGGTCACCCCCATCACCTGGGCAATGGCGGAGTCCTTTCGCACCATGGTGGGATGCACGCGCTGCTCGATGCCGTTGGGCGTTCTCACCGCCACGCCCAGGAGCTTCACCCGGTAACCGAGCTCGTCCGCGGCGCTCAAATCCTCCGGCGTTATCGACGAAATACCTTCGACATAGATCGCGTTCTCGTCGACCCTCGTGCCGAAGGCGAGGCTCGCCAGTATTGCAAGCTTCTGTGCGGTGTCATGGCCTTCTATATCGAAAGTCGGATCGGCCTCCGCGTAACCCAGCCGTTGCGCATCGGCAAGGCATTCCGCGAACGACAGGTTCTCCTGTTCCATACGGGTGAGCATGTAGTTGCAGGTGCCGTTGAGGATTCCGTAGAGACGATGAATCGCGTTGCCGGCGAGCCCTTCGCGCAGCGCCTTCACCACCGGAATGGCGGCGGCCGCGGCGGCCTCGTAGTTAAGCGCCACGCCCTTCTTTTCCGCCAGCGCCGCCAGCGCCACCCCGTGCCTCGCGAGCAGCGCCTTGTTGGCGGTGACCACCGGTTTGCCGGCTCTGAGGGCGGCTTCGACCGCGGCCCTGGCCGGATTGCCGGCGCCGCCTATCAGCTCGACGAACACGTCGATGTCGGGCGATTTCGCCAGCTCGACCGGATCGCCGAACCATTTCATCTTCTTCAGGTCGACGCCGCGATCCTTGTGGCGCGAACGCGCGCAAACCGCGACGACCTCGACGTGGCGGCCACAGCGGGCGGCGATCGCCCCCCGCCGGCGCCCTGCCTGGGCGATCAGGGCCGCGCCGACCGTGCCCAGACCGGCGACGCCTACCTTCAGGGGAGCGGACATGAAATGTACTTGTTATCCGAAATGAAAAGATGATCAGCGCCGGGTGGCGAGCGGGACGACGTTGTGCAACTGCTCCGGCGCGGTTTCGAGGAAACGGCGCACGTTGCGGGCAGCCTGGCGGATACGCTGCTCGTTCTCGACCAGCGCGATGCGCACGAAGCCCTCGCCGTATTCGCCGAAGCCGATGCCGGGCGACACCGCGATATCGGCCTTCTCGACCAGCAACTTGGAGAAATCGACGCTGCCCAACTCCTTGAACGGCTCGGGCAGTGGCGCCCAGGCGAACATGGAAGCACGCGGGCTCGGCACGTGCCAGCCGGCGCGGCCGAAGCTTTCCACCAGAACGTCGCGGCGGCGTCTGTAGGTCTCGCGCATCTCCTTGATGCAATCGTCCGGGCCGTTGAGCGCGGCGGTGGCGGCGACCTGCACCGGCGTGAAGGCGCCGTAGTCGAGATAGGACTTCACCCGCGCCAGCGCGGCGATGATGCGCTCGTTGCCGACGGCGAAGCCGATACGCCAGCCCGGCATCGAATAGGTCTTCGACATCGAGGTGAACTCGACGGTGACGTCCATGGCGCCGGGCACCTGCAAGAGCGAGGGCGGCGGGTTGTCGTCAAAATAGACCTCGGCATAGGCGAGATCGGACAGGAGCAGCAATTCGTGCTTCTTCGCGAAGGCGACGAGGTCCTTGTAGAAGTCGAGGCTCGCCACGTAGGCGGTCGGGTTGGCCGGATAGCACACGACCAGCACGGTCGGCTTGGGGATTGAATGCAACACTGCGCGCTCGAGCGTGTGGAAGAAGTTCGGCGTCGGCTCGGACGGCATCGAGCGGATGGCGGCCCCCGCCATCAGGAAGCCGAAGGCGTGGATCGGGTAGCTCGGATTGGGCACCAGGATGATGTCGCCAGGGGCGGTGATCGCCTGCGCCACGTTGGCGAAGCCCTCCTTGGAGCCGAGCGTAGTGACAACCTGGGTCTCGGGGTTGAGCTTCACCCCGAAGCGGCGCTCATAGTAGGCGGCCTGCGCCCGGCGCAGGCCCGGGATGCCGCGCGAGGCCGAGTATCGGTCGGTGCGCGGCTTGCCGAGCGTTTCCTTGAGCTTGTCGATGACGTGGGCTGGGGCCGGCAGGTCCGGATTGCCCATGCCCAGGTCGATGATATCCGCCCCTGCGTTGCGGGCCTTGGCCTTGGCCCGGTTCACCTCTTCGAACACGTAGGGCGGCAGGCGGCGGATTCTGTAAAAATCTTCCATCGGTTCGGACCTTCGCGTCGCCTGCCCTGACCCTCTCCGGACGCAGGCTCAAACCCCGGGCTGGCTTTTATCACGGCCCGCCGGCAGCGCCAGCTTTGTCGCTCATCGCTTGCCGCCGGCGGCCTCGCCGGGCGGCGCCTCATTCATGTCGCCGGCCTTGTTTTCCTGCTCCTCACGGGCCTGTTGCAGTCGCTTTTCCAGCTCGAGTTGCTCCTCGGCCGTCAGCGGCGCGGTAGCGCGCGGCGGCGGCGTGTCATGCACCGCCGGAAAGCGGTAGCTCGTCCGCGGCGGCGGCGGGGTGCCGGACGGCAGCCCGCCCAGTTCGGTCGGCACGTGCTCCATCAGCGGCGCGGGCGAGCAGCCGGCGAGGATAACCGCGAGGATCGTCAGACCTGTTGCCGCAAGAGCTTTCGTCATGGCCCCGTTCCGGCTCCTGAAGGCCGGGAAAGTTACGAAGACTCAATGAATTATAGCTTAAATCGGCTAGCCGGATAATATGGCACCAGCAAGGACCCATGGCGACCGGCCGCCGGAACCGGCACAATTCATGCCTCGCGAAAGCCTGTGGCGACGCGCGCCTTGCACCGGTACGCGGTCCGCGCCACTTGTGGGGCGGGGATCAACGATATGCGCATGGACAAGCCCATAGCAGGGGCAGGCGAAAAGCCGCGCGAGAAGCCTCTTCGAGAGCCGCTCGCGGTGCGCCCCATCGAGCCCGCCGCAAAGCCCCCTCAGCCGGCCGGCAGCAAGCCACCGGCGGAAGCGCCGGCCCCGGTCAACGCCACCGATATCGAGGCGTTCTCACGCAACCTCGCCCGCCTGATCGAGGAAGGCGGCAAGGCGCTCGCCGCCTATATGAAGCCGCGCGAGGAAGGCACCATCAAAAGCGATCTGGGCGAAGAGGTCGCCGACGTCGTTCGCACCCTCGCCCAGGTGCTCGAATACTGGTTGTCCGACCCGCAGCGGGTGACCGAACTGCAGGCCGGCCTTGGCGCCGCCTATCTCGACCTGTGGGCGACCGCCGCCCGAAGACTCGCCGGCGAGACGATCGCCCCCGTCGTGTCGGCCGACCCCAGGGACAAGCGCTTCGCCGACCCGGAATGGTCGCAGAACCAGTTCTTTGATTTCCTCAAGCAGGCTTATCTGCTCACCAGCCACTGGGCCGAGCATCTGGTCAAGAACGCCGGCGGCATCGACGCGCACACCCGCGCGAAGGCCGAGTTCTACGTCAAGCAGATCGCCAACGCGATCTCGCCCTCGAACTTCGTGCTGACCAATCCCGAGCTGCTGCGCGAGACCATGGCGACGAACGCGGAGAATCTCGTGCGCGGCATGCACATGCTGGGCGAGGACATCGAGGCCGGTCACGGCAAGCTGCGCATCCGCCAGTCCGACGGCTCGAACTTCGAGGTCGGCCGTAATCTCGCACTGACGCCCGGCAAGGTCGTGTTCCAGAACGAGCTGATGCAGCTCATTCAATATGAGGCGACCACGGAAGAGGTGCTGAAGGTTCCGCTTCTGATCGTGCCGCCGTGGATCAACAAGTTCTACATCCTCGATCTGACGCCGGAGAAATCCTTCATCAAATGGTGCGTCGATCAGGGCATCACCGTGTTCGTGATCTCGTGGGTCAATCCCGACGCCAGGCTCGCCGAAAAAAGCTTCGAGCAGTACATGCGCGAAGGCGTCATCACGGCGATGGACAAGATTGCCGAAGTCACCGGCGAGAAGAAGGTGCACACCATCGGCTATTGCGTCGGCGGTACGCTGCTCTCGATCACGCTCGCCTGGCTCGCCGCCAGGCGGCAGAACCGGGCGGTATCGGCCACCTTGTTCGCAGCGCAGGTCGATTTCACCTACGCCGGCGATCTGCTGGTGTTCGTCGATGAGGAACGCATCAGGCAGCTCGAAGCCCACATGAAGGAACAGGGCTATCTGGAAGCCTCGCGCATGGCGACTGCTTTCAACCTGCTGCGCTCAAACGACCTGATATGGCCTTACGTCGTCAATAACTACCTGCGCGGCAAGACCCCTCACCCGTTCGACATCCTGTTCTGGAATTCGGACGCCACGCGCATGCCGGCGGCCAATCACGCGTTCTATCTGCGCAATTGCTATCTCAACAACCGGCTGACGAAGGGCGACATGGAGATCGCCGGCACCACCCTCGACCTGCGCAAGGTCAAGGTGCCGATCTACAATCTCGCCACCCGCGAGGACCACATCGCGCCGGCGCGATCCGTGCTGTTCGGCTCGCAGTATTTCGGCGGTCCGGTGACGTTCGTGCTCGCGGGCTCCGGCCATATCGCGGGCGTGATCAATTCGCCCGCGAAACCGAAATACCAGTACTGGACCGGCGGCGCGCCGGTCGGTTCCGACGTCGACAAATGGCTGGCGAAGGCCAGGGAGCATCCTGGCTCCTGGTGGCCGAACTGGCTCGCCTGGATCAAAAAGCGTGACAGCAAGACCGTGCCCGCGCGCGAGATCGGCGGCGGAAAGCTGACGCCGATCGAGGATGCGCCGGGGTCCTATGTGAAGGTGAAGAGCCGGGAGTGAGGCACAGGCCTTAAAACCAGGAGGGGCCGGTTCGATCCGGTCCTTTTTTGTTTTTGTTACATATGTTTACAGGGTGAGCTTCACCGGCACCTTCAGGTACTGCACGCCGTTGGATTCGGCTGGCGGCAGCTTGCCGGCGCGCATGTTGACCTGGATCGACGGCAACAGCAGCAAGGGAGCGGCCAGCGTCGCGTCGCGCCTGGTGCGCATGGCGACGAATTCGTCTTCGCTCACGCCTTCGTGCACGTGCACGTTGCGCGCACGCTCCTCGCCCGCCGTGGTCTCCCAGGCGTACTGATCGCGGCCCGGCGCCTTGTAGTCGTGGCACATGAACAGCCGCGTCTCGTCCGGCAACGACAACAACCGGTGGATCGAGCGGTAGAGCGCGCGCGCATCCCCGCCGGGAAAGTCCGCCCGCGCGGTGCCGAAATCGGGCATGAAAAGCGTGTCGCCGACGAATACCGCATCCCCGATCCTGTAGGAGATGCAGGCCGGGGTATGGCCGGGCGTGTAGATGACTTCGGCAGCAAGCGTGCCGATCCTGAAGCGCTCGCCGTCCTTGTAGAGGTGATCGAACTCGGAGCCGTCTCCCGACACGTCCATGGCGTTGAACACCGGACGGAAGATCTTCTGCACATCGCGGATGTGCTCGCCGATGCCAACCCTGGCGCCGGTCTTGAGCTTGATGTAGGGCGCGCCCGACAGATGGTCGGCGTGGACATGGGTCTCCAGCACCAGACCGATCCTGACCCCGAGCTTCCCGGCCTCGGCCAGGATCGCATCGGCGGAATCCACCGCCGCCTTGCCGCTGCGGTGATCGAAGTTGAGCACCGGGTCGATCACGGCCCCCTCCATGGTGGCCGGATCCCAGACCAGATAGCTCACCGTATTGGTCGGCTCGTCGAAAAAGGCGCGAATTTCGGGCTTTGCAGACATTCTTGCCCTCCTTCTCTCATATTCACTTGACTATATATTAGTATTCACTAATTTAGCAATATCTAATGTCACAGAGGCTGATCGATGTCCGTTCAACCTGCCCGCTGCGGTCCGGCCAAGGGAAGCGCTGCCTCCCAGGATTTCGAGCGCAAGGCGGCCGATGCCGCCCAGCTCCTGAAGCTGCTCGCCAACGAGCATCGGCTGGTGATCCTCTGTCGCCTGGCCGAGACCCGCGAAATGTCGGTGAACGGCCTCGCCGAAGCCGTGGGCCTGAGCCAGTCCGCCCTCTCCCAGCATCTCGCCAGGATGCGCGAAGACGGCCTGCTCGGCACCCGGCGCGAGGCACAGACCGTTTTCTACCGCCTCGCCGATCCGAACGCGACGCGCCTGCTGGCGCTGCTGCGCGACATCTACTGCCCCTGATCCCCGACAAAGCCACCGACCCTCCGACAAGGACAAGAAGACGCCATGAGCAAAGTCGAGACCATTACCCCCGAGCGTGCCGCGAAGATGATGCAGGAAGGCGCGGTGCTGATCGATATCCGCGAAGCCAATGAATATGCCCGCGAGAACGTTCCCGGGGCCCGCCATCACGCGTTGTCGCAGCTCGACGCCCGCCATCCGGCGCGCGAGGGCGACACCGTGCTGATCTTCCACTGCAAGTCGGGCGCGCGCACCAGCATGAACGCGGCCAGGCTCGCGGCCTGCGCCGGTGATTGCGAAGTCTATCTGCTCGGCGGCGGGATCGAAGCCTGGAAGCGCGCCGGCCTGCCGACTTCGGCACAGCCGGCAGGCAGCCCGGCCAACGCGAACGAAGGCGGGCTGATCACCAAGCTCTCGAGCCTGTTCCGCTAAACCGCGACAAAGCAACCGAACCATGCTGACGCTGCATTATCTGCTGTCGGTCTTGTCCGGCGGCGTGGTCGGTTTCACCCTCGGTCTGGTGGGCGGCGGCGGCTCGATCCTGGCGGTGCCCCTGCTCGTTTACGTGGTCGGCGTCCCTGGCACGCATGTGGCCATCGGCACCAGCGCGCTGGCGGTCGCGGCGAGCGCCGCCCTCAACCTCACCGGCCACGCGCGCCAGCACACGGTGAAATGGCCGTGCGCGATCACATTCGCGCTTGCCGGCATCGTGGGCGCGGCAACCGGCGCCCACATCGGCAAGCTGGTCGACGGTCAAAAACTGCTGCTGCTCTTCGGCGTGCTGATGGTGGTGGTCGGCGCGCTCATGCTGCGGCCGCGCGCGTCCGACGGCGACCCGGATGTCAGGCTCACCGCCATGAGCGCGGGGCGTCTGCTGCCGTTCCTGATCGGTACCGGCTTTCTGGTCGGCGCGCTATCCGGCTTCTTCGGCATCGGCGGCGGCTTCCTGATCGTGCCGGGGCTGATGGCCGCCACCGCCATGCCGCTGATCAACGCCATCGGCTCCTCGCTGGTGTCGGTGACCGCCTTCGGGCTGACCACGGCGGCAAGCTACGCCTGGTCTGGCTTCGTCGATTGGCAACTGGCGGGGCTGTTCGTCGCCGGCGGCGCGCTCGGCGGCTTTGCCGGCATCAAGCTTGCGCACCACCTGGCCTCGCACAAACGCGTGCTGACGCTGATCTTCGCAGGCGTGGTGATCGTGGTCGGGCTCTACGTTATCGACCCGCTCACTCTGGTTCTAGCTCCCAGAAGTCGATGGCCTGATCGGCCGGCATCGCCTTGCGGTGATGGATCGAGGCGTAATGGCCCCCGTGAAACGCGAGCGGCGGCCGCTCGTCGTCGCGCAACCCGAGAATGTGGCCGATGAAGAGGCTGTGATCGCCACAGTCGTGGCGCGCCACGATCTCCGCCGCGATCGCCGCGCAGACCCGGGCCAGCACCGGCACGCCGCTGATATGCTCGAACAGGACTTCGGGCTGCTCCACCCCCTGCCCGGCAAAGTGCTGGCTGATGGCCTCCTGACCCTGCGCCAGAATACTGACGCCGAACTGGCCGGCCTCGACCAGGGCGTCGTGCAGGCGCGCCTTCGTCGCCACCGAGATGATGCACAGCGGCGGCATCAACGATCCGGACATGAAGGCGTTGGCGGTCATGCCACGCACGCCGCCCTCGGCCTCCGCCGTGATCACGGTCACGCCGGTGGCGAAGCGCCCCATGACGCGGCGGAACAGTTTCGAGTCGACCGGTGCCTCCTGCTCCTGCACATTCATTGAAACGTTTCGCGCTCCCTCGCCGTTTCCCGCGTCATCACACCCGCGACTCCGCCGCTCACGGGGCGCCGCGCGTGGCGTGATAGCTGAGCTCGCCGGGGTCGGTCAGATCCGGCACACGCCAGCCGTCGAGGTCGTACTCCGCCATGCACTCTTCCGCAAACCCCTTGAACCTGTCGGCGTTGCCGGAAGCCTGCGCCCCGAACAGGCAGTAACGGCGGATTTCCTCGGTCGAACCGCCGTAGTTGATCTCGTAGAGTTCGTGCCGCCCGCCGAATTCGGTGCCGAGACAATCCCATAGCAGCTTCATCAGTTTCACCCGCTCCTCCGCCTTGTAGCCGTTGGAGCCGCGCAGATACTGATCGAGATACGGGCGGATTTCGGGATTCCGGAAATCGCGCGCATGCGAATTCAGATAGATCAGACCCGACGCCACCGTCTGCTCGATGATGTATTTGACCTTGGAGTACGCGATGGTGGCGATGATGGCGTAGGCGTTGCCCGGCTCCATACAGGGCAGCAGGTAATCGCCGATCCACGGCTTCGGGTCGCGCACCATGGCGTCCGACAGCGCCCAGAACAGATTGCGCCAGGCGATCACCTCGCCCACGTTGGCCTGCACGCCCCGGAAGTCCTTGGTGCCGGCGGCTTCCGTCGCCTTCAGCAGCAGCCCGGCGATGAAGTCGAGCTTGACCGCAAGCCGCGTGCAGCCGTGCACCACGAAGCGCGGCAGGAAGCCGGTGCGCGGAAAGAAGTTGTTGGCCTTCTCCACGTCGCCATAGACGAAGACGTTCTCCCAGGGCACCAGCACCTTGTCCATGATGAACACGGCGTCGTTCTCGTCGATGCGGCTCGACAGCGGATAGTCGAAGGGCGAGCCCATCACCGTGGAGGTCATCTCGTATGAGGTGCGGCAGATGAACTTCACGCCCGGCGTATTGGTCGGCACCATGAAGACGCAGGCGAACTTCTTGTCCTGCACCGGGATCAGGCCGTGGTGCGCGACGAAGGTGTAGTTGGTCAGCACCGAGCCGGTCGCTACCACCTTGGCGCCGGAGACGATGAGACCCTTGTCGGTTTCCTTCTCGACGTGCGCGCAGACGTCGCCGACTTCGTTCGGCGGACGGTCGCGGTCGACCGGCGGATGGATGATGGCGTGGTTGACGAAGGGCACGCGCTCCTGGCTGTACTTGTACCAGCGCCTGGCGTTGTCCTGATAGGGATCGTAGAAATCGGCATTGGCGCCGAGCGTCGCCAGAAACGCCGCCTTGTAGTCGGGGGCGCGACCGAGCCAGCCGTAGCCAATCCGCGCCCATTCGGCGATGGCGTCCCGGCCGGCGATCGTCTCTTCCAGCGTCTTCGGCGCCTTGAAGAAGGCGTGGGTCATGCCGCCGTTGCCGGTCTCGGTCGGCACCAGGATCTTGTCTTTCTTCCTGGGATCGTGCAGCGCGTCGTAGAGCCGGGCGACCATGCGCGCGGTGTTGCGGAAGCCGGGATGCGTGGTGACGTCCTTGACGCGCTCGCCGTAGAGGAAGACCTCGCGGCCGTCCTTGAGCGACTCCAGGTACTCGGCGCCATTCTGCGGCCGGCTCACTGCCTCGTTGCCGATGGTGGTTGGTTCGGCGGCGAAAGCCTCCGGATTGGCGCGCTCGTTCATACCCCTCCTCCCAATATTTTGATCCTGCCCTGGAATTCCCTGGTGTTCGGACGTCGAACAAACGGTCGATGATCGAACCTCACTCGAACGTACGTCGCACCCCTGGACGGCGCAAGTATAGCAGTGAAACCGCGGAGAAATCACGCACGCCCGTCAAGGCCGGCGCAATGCAAGGTCTCGCCACCGACGGCCGAATTCATTCGGCTAATTTTTCATCGCCGACAGGAAACGATTGCGCATTTCGTTGCGCGTCGTGCGCCCGAAGGGCGTGGCGCCGATGACTTCACCATGGTGGTCGAGGATCGCCGGGACACGCTTGCGGCGGACCTTTTCGTCGGCGGCCCGATAACGCACTCGTGAGGCCGCAATGACGCGCCACGTTCCCGACTCAAGTTAGAGTTCGCCTGTTATTCATCCGTGCGCACGACATCAAGGAGCGCCCATAAGCCCGCCGGGGCAACGGTGCTTTTTGAAGCCGCGCGCGCCAATCGCCGGGAGAACGCGATGTCCAGTGAACTCTATTGGCTGACGCTGACGGTGATCCTCACCGGGCTCTTGTGGGTGCCTTACATCCTTGACCGCATCATGGTGCGCGGCCGGATGGGCGCCTTGGGCAACCCCTCGCCCGATGACGCGCCGCAATCGGCCTGGGCGCAGCGGCTGCAACACGCTCACATGAACGCGGTGGAGAACCTGGTGATCTTTGCCGCCCTGGTGCTGACGCTTGCGGTGATGAAGCACTCAACAGCGAGCACGGTGCTTGCCTGCGCGATTTATTTCTGGGCGCGGCTGGCGCACGCCATCATCTATTGCGCCGGCATTCCGGTGCTGCGCACGCTGGCGTTCACGGTCGGCTTCCTGGCGCAGGTCGCGCTGGTGCTGGCGGTGTTCGGGAAACTTTAAGGGCGCTATGCGAGTGGTGCGGCGCGCTCGATGATCGCGCGTGCGTCGACGCCGCGCGGCAACAGGCCGAACGCGCTGCCGCCCTCCCCCTCAAGCCGCGAGGCGCAGAAGGCGTCGGCCACCGCGGCCGGCGCATGCCTGATCAGGAGCGCTGCCTGTAACGCCAGCACCAGTTCGCGCACCAGCGCGCGGGCCTGCGCTTCATCATTTTTGTCAGAGCCTTGCAGTCGCGCCTGCAAGCGCTGCACGAAGGCGTTCAGACGCTGGTCGCCACCATCATCGAGCTCGGCCGTCAGCATCTCGCCGGCATTCGGTATGCGCGCCAGCGCGCGCAGCACGTCGAGGCACATCACGTTGCCGGAACCCTCCCAGATCGAGTTGACCGGCGCCTCGCGGTAGAGCCGCGGCATGATGCTTTCCTCGATGTAGCCGGAGCCGCCCAGCACTTCCATGGCCTCGAAGGTGACGTAGGGCGTGCGCTTGCAGATCCAGAATTTGGCCGCCGGCGTGACCACCCGGCGGTAGGCGAGCGAGGCTTCGTCGTCTTCATCGTAGGCGCGCGCCAGCCGCATCGTCAGCACCGTGGCCGCTTCCGATTCCAGCGCAAGATCGGCGAGCACGTTCTCCATCAGCGGCTGGTCGATCAGCTTCTTCTGGAACGCCGAGCGGTGCCGCGCATGATGCACGGCCTGCGCCAGCGCCTGCCGCATCAGACCGGTGGATCCGACAGCGCAATCGAGCCGGGTGTAATTGCCCATCTCGATGATGGTCGGAATGCCGCGGCCCTCCTCGCCGATCAGTTGCGCGAAAGCGCCGTCGAATTCGACCTCGCTGGAGGCGTTGGAGCGGTTACCGAGCTTGTCCTTGAGCCGAAGGATGTGCACGGCGTTGCGCTCGCCGTCCGGTGTCCAGCGCGGCATCAGGAAACAGCTCAATCCCTTGGGCGACTGCGCCAGCACCAGGAAGGCATCGCACATGGGCGCCGACATGAACCACTTGTGGCCGTAAAGGCGGAATGTGCCATCGCCCGCCGGCTCGGCGCGGGTGGCGTTGGCGCGCAGGTCCGAGCCGCCCTGGTTCTCGGTCATGCCCATGCCGATCAGGGCCGAACTCTTCTCCCGGACCGGGCGGAAGTGCCGATCGTAGGCGCGGCCGTAGATCTTCGGCAGCCATGAGGCGGCGATCTCCGGCGCCTGCCGCAGGGTCGGCACCGAACCGTAGGTCATGGCAAGCGGGCAGCAGACCCCGCTTTCGATCTGCATGAGCAGGTAGAACCCGGCGGCGCGCGCCACATGCGCGCCAGCTTTCGGCTCCGCCCAGGGGCTCGAATGCAAGCCGGCACGCAACGCAATCGCCATCAGTTCGTGCCAGGCGGGATGGAATTCGACTTCGTCGATGCGGTGACCGTAACGGTCGAGCGTGCGTAAGGTCGGCGTATATTTGTTGGCGTCGAAGCCGAGCCTGATGGTCTCCGGCTTGCCCAGGGTCGCTCCGAGCGCATTCAGTCCGTCCTGCGCCCAGCCGGCCTGCTCGCGCGCGACCGCCTCGCGCAGCACCGTGTCGCCTGAAAACAGGTTGTAAGGCTCGAGCGGCGGCGGCTGGTTCTGGACCTCGAACATGATTTTCCCCGTCATTCCGGGGCGCGAGCCATAAGCGCGTTCACGCGCGTCTTTGACGCGCTATGGCGAGCGAACCCGGATCCAGAAGCGGACTCGGCGATTGTAGCTGGATTCCGGGCCCGGCGCTTACGCGCCGTCCCGGAATGACCGGGCTCACGGAAACAGCGCGACCTGCTCCAGCCCCAAGGTCTCCGGGTAGCCCATCACCAGGTTCATGTTCTGGATCGCCTGGCCGGAGGCGCCCTTCACCAGATTGTCGAGCGCCGAGATGATGATGGCCCGGCCCTCCTTGCGGTCGCTGGCGACGCCGATGAACGTCATGTTGGAGCCCCGCACGTGCCGGGTCTGCGGCGTCTCGCCGAACGGCAGCACGTGTACGAACGGTTCCTTCGCGTAAGACTTTAAAAGTATCTCGTGAAGATCCTCCGCGGTCCGCCCGCGCCGGCCCCGCACATAGCTGGTCGAGAGAATGCCCCGGTTCATCGGCACCAGATGGGGCGTGAAGCTGACCACCACCTCGCGCCCGGCGGCGAGCGAGAACTCCTGGTCGAGCTCGGCCATGTGCCGGTGGCCGCCGACGCCATAGGCGTTGAAGCCTTCCGAGACTTCCGAGAACAGCATCAACTCCTTTGCGGCCCGTCCGGCCCCGGTCATGCCCGACTTGGCGTCGATGACGATCTCGTCGAGATCGATGGCCTTGGCCTTGATGAGCGGCACCAGCGGCAACTGCGCACAGGTGGTGTAGCAGCCCGGATTGGCGACGAGCCGCGCCTTCCTGATGTCGCGCCGGTGGATTTCGCTCAGGCCATAGACCGCCTCCACTTGCAGCTCCGGCGCATGATGCTCGTGGCCGTACCACCTGGCGTAAGCGCCGGTATCCGCGAGCCGGAAGTCGGCCGACAGATCGATCACCTTGGTGGCCGGCGCTTTGGCGAACAGCGCCTTCACAACCTTCTGGGTGGTGGCGTGCGGCAGCGCGCAGAAAGCGATATCGAGCCCCGCCGCGGTCCAGTCCACGTCATCGATCGACACCAGCTGTGGCAGCGTATGGGGTGAAAAATGCTGGAAGACGCTGCGCATCTCCTGGCCTGCGCGCCGGTCGGCGGTGAGCAGCGTGAGCTCCGCCCGCGGGTGGCGCAGCAGCAGGCGCACCAGCTCCGATCCGGTATAGCCGGAGGCGCCAAGCACGCCGATTTTCGCTTTTTGGGCCATGGGTCGATCCTCATCCAGTGTCTTAACGGACTACCGGAAGAAGGCCAATCGCGGAAGATTTTGGGAAAAACGTGCCGCAGCCTTCATCCGGCGGCACGGGTGACGGCTTAGGGCCGGGACCGTGCCGGGGTGGCGCGGCGGCGGCGGAGTTGTGCTGTCACGGTCATCTTCATGGGCGCGCGCTATAGGCCGCCCGCCCCGGCCCGTCAAGCGGCGCGGGCCATCAGTGGTCGCCCCGAAAAGAAGGCCGCCAGAACTGGCGGCCTTCTCTGCCAATGCGGGTTCTTGCTCAGAGCGTCGGCGTCCAGGTGATCGGCACCAGTTCGTAATCCTTGCCGTTCTTCTCGACAAAGCCGAGCGAGGGGAACGGGAAGTGGAAGCCGGCGATCATCGTCTTTTCCGCCGCCGCCATGTCGTAGAATTTGCGCCGCGTTTCCTCCGCCTTGTTGCCGTCCATGTCGTACTGCACGTGCCAGTTCGGATGGCGCAGGAACAGGAACGGATTGTTGGTGACGTCGGACTG
The DNA here is from genome assembly GCA_963773715.1 of uncultured Pseudomonadota bacterium. Lineage (GTDB taxonomy): Bacteria > Pseudomonadota > Alphaproteobacteria > Rhizobiales > Xanthobacteraceae > Pseudolabrys. The sequence continues at coordinate 158,849 of CAVZCM010000008.1, forward strand.
CACCAGCAGCTTGCTGTTGCCCGAAGCGACCACGAAGGAAGTATGTCCCGGCGTGTGGCCGGGCGTTCCGATCGCGGTGATGCCGGGCACCACTTCCTTGTTCCAATCGTATTTGGTGATCTGCTTGCCGACGACGCCCGCCACGCGGCGATTATTCTTGAAGGCGCCGAGCAGGCCGCCCTTGGCCTTGCCCATGTTGCCGTCATCCATCCAGAACGCCCACTCACCGCTCGGCACCTTGACCTCGGCGTTCGGAAACGCCGACTTGTTGTCGGCGGTGACCAGGCCGTTCACATGGTCCGGGTGGAAGTGGGAGATGATGACGATGTCGACCTTGGCCGGGTCGTAGCCGGCCGCCTTGAAGTTGGCGTGGAACTGGCCGCGCCCGCCCTTGCTCTGGTCGTAAACCGCCTGCCCGTAGCCGGTGTCGATGACGACAAGCTTGGAGCTGGTGTTCACCACCAGCGGGTTGAACAGTACAGTCATCTTGTCCTGCGGCAGATAGGCCGCCGCCAGCGCCTTGTTGATCTCGGCCATGCTGGCGTTTTTGATGAAGCCTTCCTTCATCGGGAACTGGGCGATGCCGTCGGTGACCTGCGTGCACTGCAGATCGCCGACCTTGTAGCGGTAAAAGCCGGGGGACTGGGCGCCGCCGGCGGGCGCGGCAGCAAAAGCTTCCCGGCCTGACAGCGGCGGCAGCGCCGCGGCAGCGCCGGCCGCAGCCGCGGTGGCGAACAGACGGCGGCGTGTCAGTTGCGTCATGGTATCTCTCTCCCTGGTTGCGTCATGTTATTGCGCGGCACGCACGCGGCCCCGGGAGCAGCGCCCTGCGCGCCCGCCGATGATCATGTGCGCAGCCATAAACCCTGATTTTGTTTGAATATTCCGAGACTGGTAGGCTTACCTCCCTGCCCGTTTGGCGGCAGCAAACCTCTCCTCCAAGCGCGTAATCATCCTGCGCCAATACGGCCGCGGCAAGAGGGGTGGCGTCGACCGGATCGGTTCAAAAGACGTTACCGGAGGCCGATAGCCGGACTGTCACCACACCCACTTCACGACCTGGGTGAGACCGTCTCCGAGGGTCAGCAGCACCGCCGCCCACAGCAGCGCGGAGCTGACATTGGCAATCTGGAAGCGCCAGAAAGGCATCTCGAAAATGCCGGCCACCAGCGGCACCGAGGCCCGCAAGGGCCCGAAGAAACGGCCGATGAAGATCGCCAGGATACCCCAGCGCTTTACAAAGCGTTCACCGCGCGGAATCACGTCGGGGTGGCGCGACAACGGCCAGACGTGGGCGACCGAGTGCTCGAGCTTGATGCCGATCCAGTACGACAGCCAGTCGCCAAGCGCCGCGCCCAGACTGCCGGCGATCCAGACCGGCCAGAAGCTCAGCTTTCCGGTCTCGATCAGCGCGCCCATGGCAACCAGCGCCGCCCAGGCCGGGACCAGCAGCGAGATGAAGGCGAGCGATTCGGCGAATGCGAGGCCGAACACGATCGGCGCCGCCCATTCCGAATGCGCGCGGACAAAGGCCACGATCTCGTGTGCATAGCCGTTGACAGCATTCATGGGAGGGGTTCCGGTCCGGCGGGCGCCGCTATCTAACCCGGCCGTCGCCGCCGCACCAGTCAGCCCGTCGCTCCGGGGCCTATTCAGGCAATTCCGGTTCATGTTTCGGGAAAAGGTGCACAAACGCCGCCAAGCCCATGATCAACAAGGGGGTCGCCAGGAACGCCCCCACCGGACCCCAGAGCCAGGCCCAGAATACCAGCGCCAGGAACACCATGAGCGGATTGAGCGTGAACTTGCGCCCGACCACACTCGGCGTGACGAACTCGCCCTCGAGCGTGGCGCAGGCGAGATAAAGCACTGGCGCGACGACCGCCAGCGTCAGCGTCGGAAAACTGACGAGACCGACCATGAACATCGCCGCTTCCACCAGCAGCGAGCCGAGATAGGGAATGAAATTCAGCACGAAAGCGAGCACGCCCCACGCCACCGGATCGGGTAACCCGACTGCCCAGGCGATGAGGCCGCCGAGCACGCCCATCGACAGGTTGATCAGTGCGACCACGCTGAGATAACCGGTCAGATTGCGCTCGATTTCGTTCAGGATCTTCAGCACCCGCAGGCGCGCTTCACGCGCGCGGAAAAATGCCACCGCTTCCTGACGGAACACCGCACGCCCCAGCAACATGAAAAACAGCGCACCGAAGAAGATGACCAGTTGCCCGATCGCCGGGGTCACGATCGACACCGCCGGCTGTACGATCGACATGAGATCGATACCGACGCCCTTCCCTTCTTCCGATGGCAGCAACGCGTTGCGCAAATCGCGCAAGGCCGCGAGCGGCCCGTCGAACAGGCGCAGCTTGTCCTGAATGTTGCGGCCGATCTCCGGCGCCTTGCCGACCCAATCGACCACCGGCGCCGACAGCAACATGATCAGCCCGTAAAACACGCCGGCGACCAGGAGCCACAGAACGACGGCCGTTAAGACCTTGGGCACGCGCAAACGGTCGGCGTAGACCGACGCCGGGCCCAGCATCAGGGTCACCACAAAGGCGGCGGTAACCGGCAGCAACACCGGTCGCGCCAGGCTGAGCGCGGCGACGAGCAGGATGACGAAAATACCGATGACCGCCAACTGCGCGAATTCCTGCCGCACCTCGGGCGCAGCCGGAATCGGCAAGGGCACTTCGGCTTCCAAAGGCGGCGGGCGCACGGTCTCGTCGTCCGGGCCGCCTGACCGATTTCGGGTTTCGGGCATCCATCAGAGGCATAACAAACCAGGTTCCGAATGGTTGCCCGCGCGGCGCTTCGCGCCGGATTTACCGGCCGCCGCCCATCCCGATGCGATCTGGTGGTCTCCGGGGCCGTGGCCCCGGCCTCGTTCGTGGCATAGTGCTGGCAAATGATTCGTCCCCTCCCTATCTGGAAGGGACCCAACCGAACGTAGGCAATGGCCAAGATCGCAACCAGAAAAAAAACGCCCCAGCCCGATCTGTTCGAAGCGCCTTCGCGCGCGGGCGCCAGCCGCAAGGCGCCGGCGCGTGGCAAGACCGCGCGCGAGAAGCCATCTAAGGCTGCCCGTGGCGGCGCCGACGCGGGCTACAGCGCCAAACACATCGAAGTGCTGGAGGGGCTCGAACCGGTGCGACGGCGGCCGGGCATGTACATCGGCGGCACTGACGAGAAAGCGCTGCACCACCTGTTCGCGGAAGTCATCGACAACGCCATGGACGAGGCGCTCGCCGGTCATGCCGACTGGATCGAGGTCGAGTTCGAAAAGGACGGCTTCGTCAGCGTGACCGACAACGGGCGCGGCATTCCGGTCGACCCGCATCCCAAGTTCAGGAACAAGTCGGCGCTGGAAGTAATCATGTGCACGCTGCACGCCGGCGGCAAATTCGATTCCAAAGTCTACGAGACCTCGGGCGGTCTGCACGGCGTCGGCGTTTCGGTCGCGAATGCGCTGTCGGAGCGCCTCGAAGTCGAAGTCGCGCGCGGGCAGCAGCTCTATCGCATGGCGTTCGAGCGCGGCAAACCAAAGGGCAAATTGCAGAAGGTCGGCCGCGCGCCCAACCGGCGCGGCACCAGAGTGCGCTTTCATCCCGACCCGCAGATCTTCGGACCGAAGGCTGCCTTCAAGCCCGAGCGCCTGTTCAAGATGACACGCTCGAAGGCGTACCTGTTCGGCGGCGTCGAAATCCGCTGGCATTGCGACAAGGCGCTTCTGAAAGGCATCGAGGACGTTCCCGAAAAGGCAACCTTCCATTTTGCTGAAGGCCTGAAGGACTACGTCGCGGAAAGTCTCACCGGCGCGACCCTGGTGCATCCGGAAATCTTCACCGGCTCATCCGGCAAGACCGGCCGCCACGGCACCGCCGAATGGGCGATCGCCTGGACCGCCGACACCGACGGCTTCATCAACTCCTACTGCAACACCATCCCGACGCCCGACGGCGGCACGCATGAATCCGGCCTGCGCTCGGCGCTGTTGCGCGGCCTGAAGGACCACGCCGCCCGCGTCGGCCAGGAAAAACGCGCCGCCCCCATCACCAGCGACGACATCATGACGGGCGCGGCCTGCATGCTGTCGGTGTTCGTGCGTGAACCGGAATTCCAGGGCCAGACCAAGGATCGGCTCGCCACCGCCGAGGCGCAGCGCATCGTCGAACAGGCGATCCGCGATCCCTTCGACCACTGGCTCGCCGCCAATCCGACGCAGGCCAACAAGCTCCTCGACTTCGTCGTCGAGCGTGCGGAGGAGCGCCTCCGCCGCCGCCAGGAAAAGGACATCGCCCGCAAGTCGGCGGTGCGCAAGCTGCGCCTGCCGGGCAAGCTCGCCGACTGCACCAATTCGGCCTCGGACGGCTCGGAGATTTTCATCGTCGAGGGCGACTCGGCCGGCGGCTCTGCCAAGCAGGCCCGCGACCGCCGCACGCAAGCCGTGCTGCCTTTGCGCGGCAAGATCCTGAACGTGGCGTCCGCCGGCAAGGACAAGCTTGCGCAGAATGCCCAGATCGCCGATCTCATCCAGGCGCTTGGCTGCGGCACTGGCACGCATTATCAAGACAAGGATCTGCGCTACGAGAAGGTCATTATCATGACCGACGCCGACGTCGACGGCGCGCACATTGCTTCGCTTCTGATCACCTTCTTCTTCCGCACCATGCCGAAGCTGATCGAGGCCGGGAAACTCTATCTGGCGGTGCCGCCGCTCTTTCGCCTCAGCCACGGCGGCAAGATCGTCTATGCCCGCGACGACAAGCACAAGGACGCGCTTCTGAAGAAGGAGTTCCACGCCAACGCCAAGGTCGAGGTCTCGCGCTTCAAAGGGTTGGGCGAGATGATGGCGGCGCAGCTCAAGGAAACGACGATGGACCCGTCAAAGCGCACGCTGCTGCGGGTCATGCTGGTCGACAAGGAATTGAAGCCCACCGCCAGGGCCGTCGAGCAGTTGATGGGCAACAAGGCGGAAACGCGCTTCGCCTTCATTCAGGAGCACGCCGAGTTCGCTAGCGAGGAAATGCTGGACGTCTAGGACGCGGCAGCGGCCATCCCGCCCCTTTGCCGGCCTGACGGCCTAGTGACACTTGCTCAGTATCGGTGTCTTGACCTTGGCTGCGAGCACGATGCCGTCCCTGACGCGCACCGCTCCGTCTTTGGGCTGGTTGAACAACGTCCGACGCTGTCCACCGCTGACGAGCATGATCAGTTTCTGTTGCTGCGCGGCCTCGCTGCCCGGCCGGAATACGACCTCCAGCGCGACTTGTGTGGCCGAGAGCCGCTCGGCGACGAGCACGCGGTAGCGGTTCACGGCGTAGTTGGGGCCGAGATGGTGCTCCTCCACCACCGCATCGTTGTCCTGCACAATATCGCTGACATAAGGATTCGACGGCGAGGCCGGCCGGCCGCAATCGACTGCCCAGGTTCCAAACAGGCCAAATTGGCGGAGCACTTCTACAGTGGTTGGTGGTTCCGCGGTGGCGACAAGCGTCGTCGACAACAAAAACGCAACCACCACCATCGTTCGCATGACAGCTCCTGCATCCCGTACGGCACCGAGCATAGCAGCCGGACCCCTCACAGCAATGTCCACACAGCGGTTGTGCTATGGTTTTACATTGACCCTGATCAAAACGGCGCGGCGGTACCGGAATGCGCGACAAGCCAGTCAGTCCGACCGCCGCGCAACCGGCGCGCGCCGATCGCTTTGGCCATCCGCCGGGGCTTTCCTACCTGTTCGCGACCGAAATGTGGGAGCGTTTCTCCTACTACGGGATGCGCGCCCTGCTCGTGCTCTACATGGTGGAGTACCTGCTGCAACCGCAGCATGCGCGCGACGTCGTCGGCCTTTCGACGTTGCACGCCGGACTGGAAGCGGTGTTCGGACCTCTCGCCGTCCAGCCGTTGGCGTCGCAAATCTACGGTTTCTACACCGGCCTCGTTTATCTCACGCCCATCCTTGGCGGGCTGCTCGCCGACCGCCTGCTCGGCCAGCGCCGTACCGTGATCCTCGGCGCCGCGCTGATGGCGGCCGGCCATTTCATGATGGCGGCCGAAGGCCTTTTCCTGTTCGCACTGCTGCTGCTCATCCTCGGTAACGGCTGCTTCAAGCCCAATGTTTCGACGCAGGTTGGCGCGCTTTACGCCCCCGGCGACCGGCGGCGTGACCGCGCCTTTTCCATCTTCTATGTCGGCGTCAATCTCGGCGCGTTCTTCTCCCCGCTGGTGTGCGGCACGCTGGGCGAAGCCTGGGGCTGGCACTACGGTTTCGGCGCCGCCGGCGTCGGCATGACCATCGGGCTCGTCGTTTATCTTTGCGCGACGCCGGCGTTGCCGCGGGACGCTTTCGTCCGGCGCGCGGCGCCGGCCGCGCCGCTCGGCCGGGCAGACTGGCAGGCAATCCTGTCGCTGATGGTTCTGGTGCTGCCGGTCAGCCTGTTCTGGGCCGCCTACGAGCAGCAGGGCAACACCATCATCCTGTGGTCGAGCGCCTACACCGACCGCCACCTGCTGGGCTTCGAGATTCCGGTCACCTGGTTCCAGTCCTTCAACCCTTTCATGATCTTTGCCTTCACACCGTTCATCGTGGCGCTGTGGCGTTGGCAGGGCGCGCGCGAACCCTCGACAGTCACGAAGATGGCGATCGGCTGTTTCCTGAACGCGGCCTCGTGGCTGGTCATGCTGGGCGCGGTGCAGGTGACCGGCGACGGGCCCGGCCACGGCCAGGCGAGCTGGCTGTGGCTGTTTGCATTCTTCTTCATCATCACCGTGGGCGAGCTTTATCTCTCGCCGACGAGCCTCTCGCTCGTCACCAAGGTGGCGCCGCTGCGCGTTCTGTCGCTGATGATGGGGGTATGGCTCGCAACCAGCTTTTTCGGCAACCTGCTCGCCGGCTATCTCGGGACCTGGTGGTCGAGCATGGCCAAAAGCGATTTCTTCGTCATGCTCGCCACCGTGTCGGCCGCGGCCGGAGCCATCATCGCCCTGTTGAACTGGCCGCTCAGGAATGTGCTGCGGGATTAATCCATCGGCAGGCCGACATATTGCTCGGCAAGCGAACGCGAGGCAGCTTCCGACGACGTCAGGTAATCGAGATCGGAAAGCTGGCGCCGGCGGTCGAAGGCGGTCTCGTTGGGGAAGCGGTGCATGATCTGCGTCATCCACCAGGAGAAGCGCTGCGCGTACCAAACCCGGCGCAGGGCTTTGGCCGAATAGCCGTCGAGCAGGTCGGTGCGCTTCGTGCTTGTAGTAGCGCTCCAGCGCGCGCGAGAGATAGACCACGTCGGCGAAGGCGAGGTTCATGCCCTTGGCGCCGGTCGGCGGCACGATGTGGGCGCTGTCGCCGGCGAGAAACAGCCGGCCGTATTGCATCGGCTCGACCACGAAGCTGCGCATCGGGGTGATCCCCTTCTGCAGCATCTTGCCCTCCTGCAGCTTCCGGGAGCCGCCAAGCCGCTGGTGCAGTTCGTCCCAGACCCGGTCGTCGGACCAGTTCTCGATTTCTTCGTCGTGCTCGACCTGCAGATAAAGCCGCGCCAGGGTCGGTGAGCGCATGGTGTAAAGGGCAAAGCCGCGGTCGGTGTAGGAATAGATCAGTTCCTCGTCGGGCGGCGGACTCTCCGCCAGAATGCCGAGCCAGCCAAAGGGGTAGTCGCGCTCGAACACGCTGAGCACGCCGTCGGGAATGCTTGGCCGGCAGATGCCGTGGAAGCCGTCACAGCCGGCAATGAAGTCGCACTCGATTTCCTGCGTATTGCCCTCGTGGGTAAACCTGATCTTCGGCCGCTCGGCATTGAGGTCGTGCACGGTCACGCCGTCGACCTCGAACAGCAGCGGGCCGTCGTCGGCGCGCCGCTGCGCGACCAGGTCCCTCACAACTTCCTGCTGGCCGTAGATGGTGACGCGCTTGTTCACCAGCTTCTTGAAGTCGAGCCGGTGAATGTCGCCGTTGATGCCGATATTGATGCCCCAATGTGGCGTGCCTTCGCGCTGCATGCGCGCGCCGACGCCGACTTCCGCCAGCAAATCGGTCGCCCAATGCTCCATCAGGCCGGCGCGAATGCGGTTGTAGATGTACCCTTCGCTGCGGTTCTCGATGATGATGGACTCGATGCCCTGCAGGTGAAGAAGCCGCGCCAGCATCAGGCCGGCGGGGCCCGCTCCGATGATGCCGACCTGGGTGCGCATATTGTCCTCTCCCGGCTCTTGTTGTGCGCGCTTATAGATGCCGCCCGCCGGCAGCGCAAAGGGATCAAGCCCGGAATGGCTTGAACAATTCGCTCGGCAGCCGGTCAGCCGGACAGCCAGTCGGCGAGCGCCGCGTTCACCGCCTCGGGCCGCTCGATGGTCGACAGGTGCCCGCAGTCCGGGACGATTGAGAGCCTGGCCCCGGAAATGCCCCCCGCAATTTCTTGCGCCATTTCCGGCGTCGTGAGGTCGTCGTTCTCACCGGTCAGCACGAGGGTCGGGCAGCGGATCTGCGGCAAGGACGGCCGCGAGTCCGGCCGCGAGATAATGGCCTTCTCCTGTCGCACGAAAGCGGCCGCGCCGGTGTCGACAGCCATGGCGTGCAGGATCTCCTTGAGGGCCGGCTCCTCGCGGCGGCTGGCTTGCAGGAAGCGTGGCGTCAGCGTCTCCACCACTTCCGGGAAGCGGCCTTTCTCGGCCATCTCGATAAAGGCATAGCGCGCGGCGGTCTGCTCGGGCGTATCGGGGCGCGCCGACGTATCGAGCAGCGCCAGCCGCTCGATACGCTCGGGCGCCCGGCGCATCAACTCGAACGCGATATAGCCACCATAGGACAAGCCGGCGAGCGCAAAGCGCGGTGGCGCTTCGGCCAGGATGCGCGCCGCCACTGCGCCGATCGCGTCGTCGCCCCGGTGATCGGCCACGACCACCGCGCCGAAGCGCCATAAGGCCGCGACTTGCGGGCCGTAAAGCCGGGCGCTGCACAGCAAACCGGGCACCAGAACGAGCGGTAGCGACAACGGCATATTCACCTCTCACAGGGCGCGAGCCGGCTCCCGGCGGGCGCCGGACGACCCGAAACACCGTGAAAACATTAAGAATTAATGCGGTTTAGGGCCCTTAACCATTGACTTTACAGCCTTCGTCCCTATGTTCCCCGCAATCGGTTCGCCGACACAGGATTCGAACCGTTCCCCCGCGCAACGCAACCCGTTTTTTTCGTCCGGCGCGGCCCCAGGACTCTCCGAGGTTATATGCCCTTTTCCCAACTCGGCCTTTCCACCAAGGTTCTCGCCGCCATCGAGGCGGCCGGCTACAAGACCCCCACCCCGATCCAGGAACAAGCCATCCCGCACGTGCTCGCGCACCGCGACGTGCTGGGCATCGCGCAGACCGGCACCGGCAAGACCGCCGCTTTCGTGCTGCCGATGCTGACCATGCTGGAGAAGGGCCGCGCGCGGGCGCGCATGCCGCGCACGCTGATCCTCGAGCCGACGCGCGAACTCGCCGCGCAGGTCGCCGACCACTTCGAAAAATACGGCAAGAACCACAAGCTCAATGTCGCGCTGATCATCGGCGGCGTATCCTTCGACAACCAGGATGCCAAGCTGTTGCGCGGCGTCGACGTCTTGATCGCCACGCCGGGTCGTCTGCTCGACCATTCCGAGCGTGGGCGGCTGTTGTTGTCGGGCTGCGAACTGCTGATCATCGACGAAGCCGACCGCATGTTGGACATGGGCTTCATCCCCGATATCGAACGCATCGGCAAGCTGGTACCGTTCACGCGCCAGACGCTGTTCTTCACGGCCACCATGCCGCCGGAAATTCAGCGCATTGCCGACACCTTCCTGCACAATCCGGTGCGGGTGGAAGTCTCGAAGCCGGCCAGTACCGCGACCACCATCAATCAGATGCTGGTGGCGAGCCGCGGCCAGCCGCACGAGAAGCGCGAGACCCTGCGCCAGCTCATTCGCTCGGCAGACAATTTCAAGAACGCGATCATCTTCTGCAACCGCAAGCGCGAAGTAGCGCAGCTGCACCGCTCGCTGGTGCGCCACAAGTTCAATGCGGTAGCGCTGCACGGCGACATGGACCAATCAGCGCGCACCGCGGCGCTCGAAGCCTTCCGCAAGGGTGACGCCAAACTGTTGATCGCCTCCGACGTCGCCGCCCGCGGACTCGACATTCCGGAAGTGAGCCACGTCTTCAACTTCGACGTTCCCCACCATTCCGACGACTATGTCCACCGCATCGGCCGCACCGGCCGGGCCGGCCGCGCCGGCACCGCCATTTCCATTGTTGCCCCCATCGACAAGAAACTGGTGACCTCGATCGAGAAGCTGATCGGCCAGACAATTCCCTGGATGGGCGATGCCGCGTCGGCGGTCCGGGAAGACGAGGAAGTTGTTGCGGCCGAGGGCGGCCGGCGCAGCCGGCACAACGGACGTGGGCGCAGCCGAGGCGGGTCTGAACGACGGCCCGCGCGCGGCAAAGACGGTCGGCCGACGGAAAACAAGCAGCCCGTACGCGCCGGTGACCAACCGCGTCCGCGTTCCGCGCCACAGCAGGCTCCGGCCGAGGAGGCCGACGTCAGCCATCTGCCGGCTTTCCTGCTGCGCCCGGTATCGGTCAAGGCCTAGCCACAACCCCACACAACCGCAATTTCCCGCCGCAACGCGGCCGTAAGACCCGTCTCGCGCGCAACTGAACTATATTTTAAGCCAATATTACGCGTTCACAGTTCTCATTTACCGGCGATTCATCTCCCTCGCATAGGTTGCGCGCGGACGATGCGGTGCCGCCACCTAGCCGCACCGCCGCGCCCGGCAGATGCCGCCATTGGGGGGTATAATGAACGTGCATACCGACGAGCACGAACGCAGCTTGGCGTTCGCTGACATTGCTCTCGGGCAGATCAAGGCGCTGCGTCAGCCGGCGACGCCGCGCAACTATGAAATCTGGTACGCCTACGCAACCGGCTACCATCCTTCCCTCAATCAGAAGATCAACGAAACCCTGAAGGAAAAGGGGACGCTCTCCGAGCGCGACCTCGACGAGATCTATGGCGCCTTTCTGGCGCCGACCCGCCTTTCCGAACGTATCGATAACGTCAGCAACATGGTCAAAGGCGAGATCGAGCAGGTGATGTCGATGATCGACGCCGCCGCCGGCTCCGCCTCGAGCTACACAGAGAGCCTCGCCGACATGAGCGCCAAGCTCGGCCAGTCGAAGGACCGCGAGGGCCTGCGCGCCATCGTCGAGAGCCTGGTGCAGACGGCGAAGGAAATGGAGGCTTCCAACCAGAAGCTGGAAGCGCGGCTCAACGCGTCCAAACAGGAAATCGACCAGCTTCATGAAAACCTTGAAGCGGTGCGCACCGAGAGCCTGACCGACCCGCTCACCCAGCTCTCCAACCGCAAGTTCTTCGACTCCTCGCTCGACGCGGCCATTGTCGATGCCCGCAAGAAGAACGAGCCGCTATCGTTGCTGATGACCGACATCGATTATTTCAAGAAGTTCAACGACAGCTTCGGCCATCTCACCGGCGACCAGGTGCTGCGGCTGGTGGCGATGTCGGTCCGACAGAACGTCAAGGGACAGGACACCGCGGCACGCTACGGCGGCGAGGAATTCGCCATTATCCTGCCCAACACGGTGCTGCGATCGGCGATCACGGTGGCGGACCACATCCGCCGCGCTGTGATGACCAAAGAACTGATGAAACGCTCGACCGGCGAGCATCTCGGTCGGGTGACGATTTCCGTCGGCGTCGCTTCCCTGCGCAAGGGCGACACCGCGCAGACGCTGATCGAGCGCACCGACACCTGCCTCTATGCCGCCAAACGCAGCGGCCGCAACCGGGTTATGAGCGAGACCGATCCTGAGGTCACCGGCAACCCGACGGAAACGCAGGTGGCCTGAGCCGGGTCCGCCGCTCAAAGCGGGATGAAATCGCCGTCCCAGAAATTCATGACGCTGCCGGTGTAGCCGACGGTCGCACCGGCGAGCGCCGCTGTTCCGTCCGACAGGGTCGTTACCAGCGATGAATTGTCGCTGGTGTACTGGATCGAAAGCTCGAAGGTGGTCTTGAATTCCCCGAGCGCCGTCGCCGTGGTGGTGGCGAGGCTCGGGCTGTATGTGAAGGTCGTGACGTCCGGATTGCCGGTCGAAGCGGCCCCGCGCTGCGCCGGCGCCGGCAGGCTGCCGCTTGAACTCATCACATGCTGGTAGACAGCGCCCAGCGTGTTGGTGAACTCGACGCAGGTGTCGCCGACCTTGAATTTCTGCTAGGGGAAATCGGGCTTGTCGTCGCTGTCGGCGCAGGGGTTTTCGCCGGAGGCCTTTTGCTTGGACGATTTCTCCGCTGCGGTGGCCGGCACCGCCAGCACAGCGGCGATCAGCAGCACACCGAGCCCGGCGCGCCATCGTCCGAATACGCCACTCCGCACCGGTACTGCCTCCCCCTCGGGTCATTGGGCAGCAGGCCTGGTACGCCGTCAAGCTGGCGCGCGCCGGCGCGGCGTTTTGGTCCCAGGTTTCTTGGGCCTGGATTTACGGGTCGCAGGCTCCTTGGCGCGGGACGAACCTTTGCCGGATCGGTCGGCCGCGTTGCGCCGGGCGACGGCGAGTGCCTCCCGCGCCCAGTCGGCGAGCTCATCGGCATCGTCGTAGAGCCGTTCCGGCAATTTGCGGAACGACGCGATCGCCCGCCGGCCGGTCCTGGTGCCGTATTCGAACGGACCGCAGCCTTCCGCCTCGAAGCGGGGGGCCGTCACGTCGTCGGCTTTCAGGTAGATCTCGCCGCGTGACACCAGGCCGAACATGATGCCGTCGGCGTAGAGACCGGCGCCACCAAACAGGCGGCGCACCGAAACGGCACCAAAGGCGGCGAATAGTTCTTGGATGTAATCGGAGTCCACGGCTGCCTGCCGCGGCGGCGATCAGTCCGCGTCCAGTTTGGCCGGCGTGAGTTGCACGGATTCACCGCAGCCGCAGGCGCTGGTCTGGTTCGGATTGTTGAACACAAACTGGGCGGACAGCTTTTCGGTCTTGAAGTCCATCTCGGTGCCGAGCAGGAACAGGATCGCCTTGGGATCGATGAATATCTTGACGCCCTTGTCCTCTACCACTTCGTCAGTGGGGTTCACGGCCTCGGCGTACTCCATGGTGTATTCCATGCCGGCACAGCCGCCGTTCTTGACGCCGACGCGAATGCCCGCAGTCGGCTTGTCGGCGCGTGCCATGACGTCCTTGATGCGTGTCGCGGCGGCCTCGGTGAGCCGCATCACCTGCGGGCGGGGTCGGGGCTGAGCGGTGGCCATTTCATCGTCTCCAGCGGGTCGGGTTCGCGCCTGACTTTCGTTCGAATCATAACAGATTGAAACAACGAAACAATTTAACTCCCAATGTGGGGCTTACGCGGCGAAATGCAAACCCCGCCCCCTCACCACATATTGAGCACGAGTTGGGCCTCATCCGACATGCGGCTCGGATCCCACGGCGGCTCCCACACCACCGCCACCCTGGTTTCCTTCACCCCCGGCACACTGGAAACGGCGTTCTCCACCATGATCGGCAGGTCCTGGGCCGCCGGGCAATTGGGCGAGGTCAGCGACATGTCGACCGCCACACTGCGGTCGTCGCCAATGTCGACCTTGTAGATCAGACCGAGCTCGTAGATGTCGGCCGGGATTTCCGGATCGTAGACGGTCTTGAGCGCGGCGATGATGTCGTCGGTGAGCTGCTCGAGCTCCGCCGGCGGCAGCGCCGAGGAACCGACGATCGCAGCATTTTCCGACGGTTTCTCGTCGAGCCGGCGTCGTCGGTTCAGCCGTCTGGTCGGTCACATGGGGGTCATCGGTCATGCGAAGAATTCCTGCGCCTTGATGAGCGAGGCGGCAAGCGCGTCCACTTCATCCTTTGTGTTGTACATAGCAAACGAAGCGCGGCAGGTGGCGGTCACGCCATAGCGCGCGAGCAGCGGCATCACACAGTGGGTGCCGGCGCGCACCGCCACGCCGGAACGGTCGATGATGGTGGCGACGTCGTGCGGATGCGCCCCTTTGATCTCGAACGAGACCACCGGGCCCTTCTCCCTGGCATTGCCGATGATACGCAACGAGTTGATCTGGCCAAGCCGGTCGTGGGCGTATTTGACCAGTTCGGTCTCGTGCGCGCGGATACGCCCCTTGCCGATGGAATTGACGTAGTCGATGGCGGCGCCAAGGCCGATCGCCTGCACGATCGCCGGTGTGCCGGCCTCGAACTTGTACGGAGGTTCCCCGTAGGTGATCCGGTCTTCTAACACTTCCTGGATCATCTCGCCACCGCCGTTGAACGGCGGCATGGCGGTGAGGTGCTCGTACTTGCCGTAGAGCACGCCGATACCGGTCGGTCCGTAGATCTTGTGGCCGGTGAAGACATAAAAGTCGCAGTCGAGATCGCGCACGTCGATGTCGTAGTGTACGGCGGCCTGGGCGCCGTCGATCAGCACCGGAATGCCGCGCGCGTGGGCGAGCTTCACCACCTCCTTGACCGGCACCACGGTGCCGAGCGCGTTCGACATCTGGGTGATGGCGACCATCCTGGTGCGGGGGCCGAGCAGCTTCTCGAACTCGTCGAGCAGGAAATTGCCATCCTCGTCGATCGGCGCCCATTTGATCACCGCGCCCTGGCGTTCGCGCAGAAAGTGCCACGGCACGATGTTGGAATGGTGCTCCATGATCGAGAGCACGATTTCGTCGCCTTCCTTGATACGCTCGCGACCGAAGGTATACGCGACCAGATTGATCGCCTCCGTGGCATTGCGCGTGAAGATGATCTCTTCCTTGCGCCCGGCATTGAGGAACTTCTGCACGGTCTCGCGCGCGCCCTCGTAGGCCTCGGTCGCCTCGTTGGCGAGATAATGCAGGCCGCGGTGCACGTTGGCGTATTGCTCGGTATAGGCTTTGTTGAGACGATCGAGCACGGCCTGCGGCTTCTGGGCGGAGGCCGCGTTGTCGAGATAGACCAGCGGCTTGCCGTAGACCTGCATGGAAAGCGCGGGAAAATCCGCGCGGATGCGGCCGACGTCGAAGGAACCGTTGGTCACTGCTGGATGCATGGTCAACCCCGCGACCCCATCCAGTCGATCGCGGCGTTCATCAGCGCCTCGCGCATCACTTCGTTGCCGATCTCCTCAACCACCTCGCCGATGAAGGCCTGGATCAGGAGTGCTTCGGCTTCCGGTTCGGTGATGCCGCGCGACATCAGGTAGAACTTGAGCGCCTTGTCGGGTGCCGAGGTGGTGGCGCCATGGCCGCAGACCACGTCATCGGCGAAGATTTCCAGCTCGGGTTTGGCGTCGGCCTCCGCCTCGTCGGTGAGCAGCAACGAGCGCGTCATCATCTTGGCGTCGGTCTTCTGGGCGTGCCGTTTGACCACGATCTTGCCCTGGAATACGCCGTGGCTCTCGTCGTCGAGCACGGTCTTGAACTGTTCGCGGCTCTCGCAGTGGGCCCCTGCATGCTCGATCAGAAGCGTTGTGTCGACGTGTTCCTTGCCGCGCAGCAGGTTGACGCCGCGGATGCCGCCGTGGCTGTGCCCACCGGCAAACCGCACGAAGTTCTGGTTACGAACGAGGTCCGAATCAGCGGTATAGGCGAAGCTGTTGAAGGTCGCCCGCGTGCCGATCTCGGCCAGCAGGCTGGCGACATGCAGGGCGCGCGCGTTCGTGATCTTGAAATAATCGACTTCCGCCTGGTCACCGACGATCAGTTCAAAGGCGGCGTTGACCTGGGCGTCACCGCTGTCGTGATCCTCGATGATGGTCGCCTTGGCGCCCTCGCCTACCACGACCATCGAGCGTACAAAAGTGGCACTCGGCTTGTCGGCGCCGGTGGCGAAGATCAGGTGGATCGGCCGTTTGAGTTCCGCGCCCTTGGCGACCTGGATGACCGCGCCGTCTCCCATCAGCGCGGTGTTGAGCGCCACCGCCACGTCCTCGGTGGCAAACGTCTTGCCGACGTTTTCTGTAACAAGTGGGTCACCCTTGGCAAGCGCATCGGCGAGCGAACCGATGGTGAGCCCTTCTTCCGGCGCGAGATCGGACATCTCCGGCGCGAATACACCATCGACAAACATCAGCCGCCGGCAGTCGATGCCGGCGAGGATTTTGCCGGCACCCCTGGCGCGTGCCTTGGCTTTCGCATCAGGCGCCGGCGCCAACGGATTGGCCTCGCGCATCAGCGCGCGCAGGTCGGTGTATTTCCACTCCTCCACGCGCCGGTGCGGCAGCCCGCGCGCCTCGAACTGCCTGAAGGCGCCCTCACGCAAGGACTTGACCGCGCCCTTGCCCGGCAGCGTCCCGCGTACGGCTTCGTAGGCCGCGCTCAGCGCCTGCTCGGCGGGGGTCTTTATGGGACGAATCTCCGCATTCATGGCTTACGCCGCCTCGCCGGCAAATTCGGCATAACCCTTGGCCTCGAGCTCGAGCGCCAGATCCTTGCCGCCGCTCTTCACTACCTTGCCGTTGGCCATCACGTGCACGACGTCCGGCACGATGTAGTCGAGCAGGCGCTGATAATGTGTGATGACGACCATCGAGCGCTCGGGCGAGCGCAGGGCGTTGACGCCCTCCGAGACGATCTTGAGCGCGTCGATGTCGAGGCCGGAATCGGTCTCATCAAGCACGGCGAGGCGCGGTTGCAGCACCGACATCTGCAGGATTTCCTGGCGCTTCTTCTCGCCGCCGGAAAAGCCGACATTGACCGCGCGCCGCAGCATGTCCTGGCTGATGCCGAGATGCCTGGCAGTGTCGCGTACGAGCTTCATGAATTCGGGCGTGGAGACCTCGCCCTCGCCGCGCGTCTTTCGCTGCGCGTTGAGCGCGGTGCGCAGGAACGTCATGGTGGCGACGCCCGGAACCTCGACCGGATACTGGAATGCGAGAAACACGCCTTTTGCCGCGCGCTCGTCCGGGCCCATCTCCAGGATGCTCTCGCCGTCGAGCAGAACGTCCCCCTCGGTGACCTCGTAGTCCGGCTTGCCCGCCAGCACGTAAGCGAGTGTCGACTTGCCCGACCCGTTGGGGCCCATGATGGCCGCGACCTGGCCCTTCTCGACCGCCAGGTCGAGACCGTTGAGGATTTTCTTGCCGTCGATCTCGACGTGCAGGTTTTTGATTTCAAGCAATTTTGACATTCAGGCTCCAGCAAAAACGGCTATTTCGTCGAACATGCCGTCGACATCGCGCTCGACGCCACCACCGGAATCGACCTCGTTGGTGGACGGCGCTTCGACCATGATTTCGGTGCGGAACTTGTCCGCACCCGCGCGGCGGACGATCAGAAAACGGCCGCCATGTTTGATGACCAGATCGTCTTCTTCCCGATAGACTTCCAGATCGGGAAAATGGTTGGCAATGCAAGCCTGCAGGGCGACCACGCCCCTGGTCCTTGCCGAGACACGCGAGAACTTCCTGCTTGAAGCCATTACGATCCGCACTCATCCGACGCTTCCTTCCAGTGAAATTGAGATCAGTTTTTGCGCCTCGACGGCGAATTCCATCGGCAGTTGCTGCAACACGTCCTTGACGAAGCCGTTGACCACCAGCGCGGTCGCCTCTTCGGCCGACATGCCGCGGCTCTGGCAGTAGAACAGCATGTCCTCGGAGATCTTCGAGGTGGTGGCCTCGTGCTCGAAGATGGCCGAGGAGTTCTTGGCCTCGATGTAGGGCACGGTGTGGGCGCCGCAGTTGTCGCCGATCAGCAGCGAATCGCAGTTGGTGAAGTTGCGCGCGTTGGTCGCCTTGCGGTGCGCGGAGACCAGGCCGCGATAGGTGTTGTTGGATTTGCCGGCCGAGATGCCCTTGGAGATGATCCGGCTGATGGTGTTCTTGCCGAGATGGATCATCTTGGTGCCGCTGTCGACCTGCTGATGGCCGTTGGAGATGGCGATCGAATAGAACTCGCCGCGCGAATTGTCGCCGCGCAGGATGCAGCTCGGATATTTCCAGGTGATGGCCGAGCCGGTCTCGACCTGGGTCCAGGAGATCTTCGGAGTTCTTGCCGCGGCAGTCGCCGCGCTTGGTGACGAAGTTGAAGATGCCGCCCTTGCCCTCGGCGTCGCCGGGGTACCAGTTCTGCACGGTCGAATACTTGATCTCGGCGTCGTCGAGCGCGATCAGCTCGACCACCGCGGCGTGCAGCTGGTTCTCGTCGCGCATCGGCGCGGTGCAGCCTTCGAGATAGCTGACGTAGGCGCCCTTGTCGGCGATGATCAGCGTGCGCTCGAACTGGCCGGTGTTGGCCTCGTTGATGCGGAAATAGGTCGAGAGCTCCATCGGGCAGCGCACGCCCTCCGGCACGTAGACGAAGGAGCCGTCGGAGAACACCGCCGAATTGAGCGTCGCGAAGAAGTTGTCGGAGGTCGGCACCACCGAGCCGAGATACTTCTTCACCAGTTCGGGATGCTCGCGGATCGCCTCCGAGATCGGCATGAAGATCACGCCGGCCTTTTTCAGCTCCGCCTTGAAGGTGGTGGCGACGGAGACGGAATCGAACACAGCGTCGACCGCGACGCGGCCGGAGGAACGGTACTCGCCGCCGGTCTCGTCGTCGTCGAGTTGGCTCGGCTCGCCCTGCTTGCGCACGCCGGCGAGGACCTCCTGCTCTTTGAGCGGAATGCCGAGCTTCTCGTAGGTGCGCAGGATTTCCGGATCGACCTCGTCGAGCGAAGCGAACTCTTTGCGCTTCGGCGCCGAGTAGTAATAGATCTCCTGGTAATCGATCTTGGGATAGCTGACGCGCGCCCAGGTCGGCTCCTGCATGGTCAGCCAGCGCTTGAAGGCGCCAGCCGCCATTCGAGCATCCATTCCGGCTCGTTCTTCTTGGCCGAGATGAAGCGAACGGTGTCTTCGCTCAGGCCCTTGGCGGCCTTTTCGGATTCGATGTTGGTGTCGAACCCATATTTGTATTGATCAACGTCGATGCTTTTGACCTGCTCGACGGTCTCTTGTACGGCCGGCATTCTTCCCTCCGCTCACGGTTGCAAGGACCGCGGGTTGGATTTGTCGGTTATGGTGGCTCAGCGTTTCTGTTCGCCTGGCTTCCCTGTCTGGTTGACCTCTGTGACCGGTGCTGGATCGCGCCCGTTCAGCCGCTCAGGCGGCCAGTTCACGCTTCTCCTTAACTAATGATCCCGCAAGCCTATTCCAAGTTCCGAGGAACCGGTCCACATCCGCTTCGTCGGTGTTCCAGCCGAGACTGACCCGAAGCGCTCCGCGCGCCAGATCGGGCGAAACGCCCATGGCGGCGAGCACGTGCGAGGGCTGCACCTTGCCGGACGAACAGGCGGCCCCGGACGAGAGCGCCAGGCCGTTGAGATCGAAGGCGATAATCGCGGTTTCGGCCTTCAGGCCGGGAACCGCGAACATTGTCGTGTTGGGCAGGCGCGGCGCATCAGCGCCGAAAATCACCGCTTCCGGCGTCGCGGCCTTGAGGCCAGCCTCCAGCCGGTCGCGCAGGGCCGCCATGCGGTCAGCGTCCGCCTCCCGCGCAGCCCGCACGGCCCCGGCCGCCGCGCCGAAGCCGGCTATGGCCGCCACGTTCTCGGTGCCCGCGCGCTGGGCGCGTTCCTGGCCGCCACCCCTGATCAGCGGATCGGCAATATGGATGTCGCCGCGCCGGATCAGCGCGCCGACGCCTTGCGGACCGCCAACCTTGTGGGCGGAAAGACTCATCATATCGGCCTGAAGCGTCGCCATATCGCAGATGATGCGCCCGGGCGCCTGCACAGCGTCCACATGCAGGAGACCGTTCGCGGCGTGCACGATGGCAGCAATCCCGGCGATCGGCTGGATCACGCCGGTTTCGTTGTTGGCGAGCATCACCGAAACCAGTGGCCGCTCGGCTTTCGCCAGCGCCCGCTCCAGCGCCGCGAGATCGACCAGCCCGTTACCGTCGACGGCGAGTTCCGACAACCTGTTCCGGCGCAAACCGCCCCCCGCAGAGGACCGACGGATGTTCCACCGCAGACACAAACAACCGGTCGCGCGGGGCCTTCTCGCCCGCGATCTCCAATGCCGGGGTCAACGCCAGCATGTTGGCCTCGGTCGCCCCCGACGTGAAGACGACCTCCGTGGCCTCGGCCCCGACCAGTGCCGCAACCCGGGCGCGGGCATCCTCCACCAGCCGGCGGGCCGCACGGCCCTCGGCATGCACCGAGGAGGCGTTGCCGGTCAGGCCAAGCGCCTCGACCACGGCGTTCCGGGCCTCCTCCCGAAGGGGAGCGGTCGCATTCCAGTCGAAATAGGCCCGTTCGCTCATGCCGATTTGGTTACACTTGAAATTTCTGGGTACCAATTTACCGTTCAGCCGTTAGACTACGCAAAAAGCTTGCTTTTTGCTCCCAAGGTCATGCTAGAAGCCGGATTCACCCGGGCACTTATAGCCTGTGTTGCGCTTGTGACCAGCGGAAATCACATAATTAGAACAATTCTAAAGAGGGTGCCGGCATCCCCACGTTTGTCACCCCGGCGCACCGCCCACTCTGACGTGCCGTTTGTGGCGGCAAGCTGATTCGAGGTCGATTGAATGCCTGAGGTCATCTTCACCGGTCCCGCCGGACGTATCGAGGGCCGGTATCATCCGGCGCGGCAGAAAAATGCGCCGATCGCCATCATCCTGCATCCGCATCCTCAGTTTGGCGGCACGATGAACCACCCGATCATCTATCAGATGTACTACGCGTTCGTGCATCGCGGGTTCTCGGCCCTGCGCTTCAATTTCCGCGGCGTCGGCCGCAGCCAGGGTTCGTTCGACCACGGTACCGGCGAACTGTCCGATGCGGCCGCAGCGCTCGACTGGGCGCAGACCATCAATCCGGAAGCCAAGAGCTGCTGGATCGCCGGCTTCTCGTTCGGCTCCTGGATCGGCATGCAGCTTCTGATGCGCCGCCCGGAGATCGAGGGCTTCATCTCGATCTGCCCGCCGGCCAACCTCTACGACTTCTCGTTCCTGGCGCCCTGCCCGTCCTCGGGCCTGATCATCCACGGCGACAAGGACGCGGTGGTGCCGCACAAGGACGTCAACACCCTGGTCGAGAAGCTGAAGACCCAGAAAGGCATCGTCATCGAGCAGAAGGTGGTGACCGGCGCCAATCACTTCTTCGACGGCAAGGTGGAGACGCTGCTCGAGCAGATCGGCGGCTATCTCGACAAGCGGCTGAAGATCGAACGCAAGCCGAGCGCGGCGTAACGTTTCCACGGAAGGCAACTTCCATATGATGGCCGGGCTCGTGCCCGGCCATTCACATTTCGAGCTTGTCGCTTACGCGAACTTCTTCACCGTCAGCACCGCATTGAGGCCGCCGAAGGCGAACGAGTTCGACATCGCCGCGCTGATCGTCATCTGACGCGCCTCGTTCGGCACCCAGTCGAGATCGCAGGCCGGATCAGGTTCGAGGTAGTTGATGGTGGGCGGCGCAATGTCGTCGTGGACCGACATCACCATGGCCGCCATTTCGAGCGCCCCGGCGGCGCCCAGCGCGTGGCCGACCATCGACTTCGTGGACGACACCGCCAGCTTGTCGGCGTGTGCACCGAACACCATGCGCAGCGCCCTGGTCTCGGTCTCGTCGTTGATGGCGGTGCCGGTCCCGTGGGCATTGACGTACTGGATGTCCCCGGGCGCGAGCTTGCCGTCGTCGAGTGCGCCCTTCATCGCGCGGGTCATGCCACCGAGATCGGGCGCGGTCAGGTCGGCGGCATCCGCGGTCATGCCGAAGCCGGCAACTTCGCACAGGATGTGGGCGCCGCGCGCCCGTGCCCGTTCCAGCGGCTCCAGCACCATCATGGCCGCGCCCTCGCCCAGCACCAGGCCCTTGCGGTCCTTCGAGAACGGCCGGCAGGTGTCGGGGGCCATGACCCGCATGGCCTCCCAGGCGCGCATCGAACCGAATGTCAGACAAGCCTCGGTGCCGCCTGTCACGGCGCAATCGACAATACCGGAGCGCACCATCTGGAAGGCCAGCCCGATCGCATGTGTCGCCGACGAACATGCGCTCGCCACGACGAAGGACGGCCCGCGCAGGCCGCATTGCATGGAAACCTGGCTCGCCGCCGCGTTCACCATCAGTTTCGGCACGGTCAACGGAAAGACACGCGTCTTTTTCTCGATGTAGATGCGCCTGAAATTCTCGTCGACGGTCGCCTGACCGCCGGCGCCGGTTCCCACAATGGCGGCGGTCCGCTCGGACAACGGCGCATCGAACGTGATTCCGGACTGCGCGATGGCCTCACGCGCGGCCACCACGGCGATCTGCGACACCCGGTCGAGTGTTGAGAGCGCGCGCTCCTCGAAATGCTGAAGCGGATCGAAGCCGCGCACCTCGGCGGCGACCTTCTGGCTCAGTTGCTCCGCATCGGGAATATTCGCGATCGGCCCGATACCGGCGACTCCCTCTTTAAGGCCCGCCCAGTAGGAATCGACCGTAAGGCCGA
Source organism: uncultured Pseudomonadota bacterium (assembly GCA_963773715.1). GTDB lineage: Bacteria > Pseudomonadota > Alphaproteobacteria > Rhizobiales > Xanthobacteraceae > Pseudolabrys. The sequence goes on from CAVZCM010000008.1 coordinate 181,308, forward strand.
GCGGCGTAACGGCCCCGAGGCCGGTAACAACGACACGATTCACGTCATTCACGACTTGCTGTCGGCGACCAGCTTTTCGATGGCCTTGACGACATCGTCGACGGTCTCGAACTCGGTGCGCGGATTGTTGGTGTTGGCGTTGTAAGGGATCGAGATATCGAATTTTTCTTCAAGATCGAAAATCATCTCGACGGCATCGAGCGACTCCAGTCCCAGATCCTCAAGCCGGTCCGTCAGTTCGACATTCGGCTTGTCGACCCGCTTCTTCTTGGTAATGATTTCAATCACGTCACTGGCAACATCGGTCATCGCGTCGGACCCCCCGCTATTTCATCACTGACCGTTCGACGGCTTCCAGCCGCGCGCTGATCTCGTCAACCTTGCCATGCAGGCGCTTCTGTCGAGTCATGTAATAAAACTGTTCCGCCGAGCGCTGGTGCGGCTGCGCCGGAAAACCTGACACGAAACTGCCCGCTGCGACATTGCTGGCGACACCGGAACCCGCGGCAACGATCGCCTGGTCCCCGATCGCAACATGATCGGCAATTCCCACACCACCTCCCAGACGGACCCGGTCTCCGATTCGAACGCTGCCGGAAATGCCTACCATTCCGCAAATCATGCAGCTTTCGCCAACAGTTACATTGTGACCGATGTGGACATGATTGTCGATTTTGGTGGCGCGCCCGATCCGCGTGGTTTCGATGGTCGAACGATCGATGGTGGTGCAAGCGCCGATCTCGACCTCGTCACCGATATCCACCGTGCCCAGGGAATGCACGCGCGTCACCACCATGCCGGGCACGAAGGCGGTGGGCGAAGCCAGGTCCGGCGCATAGCTGAATCCATCGGCGCCGATCACCGCGTTGGCGTGGATAATGACGCCATTTCCAATCCTGACCCGGTCACCGATGCGCACGCCGGGGTGGAACAGACACTGTTCGCCGATCTCAACATCGGCGCCAATAGTCACATGCGACAGGAGCACGGTCCCGGCGCCGATGCGGCTGCGCGGCCCGACCGCGACATAGGGGCCCAGGCTGACGTCCTCGCCCGGTTTCGCATCGAACGCGACCACCGCGGTCGGATGAATGCCAGCCTTGTGGGCCGGTCCGGGATCGAACAACGCGGTCAGCCGCGCCAGCGCGAGACGCGGGTCGTCGACCGTGATCAGGGCCTTGAAGGCGCCCGCGGGCGCCGGATTTTTCGCCGCCACCACCGCCGCCTGCGCCCTGCCTTTGGTCAGTGCAGCTATTGCGTCGCCGCTCATGGCAAGCGCCAGGTCGGACCCGCGTTCCGCCCCGTCGGGGTGAACGAGGCGGTCGATCTCAAGCGCGCCATCGCCCTCGAACCGGGCTTTAAGCGCTTGGGCGATATCTTTGATCTGCATAGATAATTTGTTTTTCTTGTCGGCGGGACCGGCCCTTGCTGCGTGAGCGGGCAGACCGTGCACCAGACCCGCGTTCCGGTCAATTGCATGCCGGATTGGCCAAAATTCCGCCCTTCATTGGGTCCGGCACACTGGTGTGCGCGCGCATGAAATCGTCGATCAGCGTATTACCCGGGCCGGTATCGAAGGCGACCGGATCGCCGCCGTCCACAAAGGACGGCGGCAACACCGCCGATATTGAGCACGGCGATCGGGTGCGGGCGATCAAGCGCGTGCGCCAGCGCCTGGTGGTAGAGCGCGTACCAGCTGGCGCCCTGCCCGCCGGCCGCCACGCCGGCCGCACGGAAGTCGTGGACCAGGGCATGCCAAGCCGGCGCGCCAGCGCTTCGCCGTCGCCGATCTGCACCGTCAGCCGCTTGTCGGGCTTGTGCAGGACCGTCTGGCCGTGGAAAGCCGACGACGTCGATGGTGGCATTGTCGATGCGCCCGGTTGAAAAAGGCTTCGACGGTTTCGGCTTGCACGCGGCCGTCACGAAGGCGTCGGCTTCCGCCAGCACGCCGGGCCGCCCCACGCGGTCGGTCAGGCTGGGCCGCCGCCAGCGCCCGGTGCAGAAGATCGCGCTCCGCCTCGGCGCAAGGCCGGTAGCCGGTCGGGCCGAAAGCCCGGATGGCCTCGCCGTCGGTCTCGAGCAGGGCCACATCGACCCCGTCGAGCGAGGTCCTGCTCATCAGCCCGATTGCCCGCACTGCCCTGCCCCGTTACCGCTTTCACGCCAGTCGGTTGAATCCCTGACCGGACCTGTTACACCACCCGCGCCCCGGGGCGAAAATGCCGGCGGCTGCGAGTGACGACCGATGAGTGCCTATAAGTCCGAATTTCTTAGTATTTTGGCCGAGCGCGGCTTCATCCACCAGATTTCGGAGCCGGAAGACCTCGACGCGCGCGCCGTGGCCGGCCCGGTCACGGCCTATATCGGTTTCGACTGCACGGCGGGCTCGCTGCACATCGGCTCGCTGCTGCCGATCATGATGCTGTACTGGATGCAGCAGACCGGCCACCGGCCGATCGCGCTCATGGGCGGCGGCACCACCCGCGTCGGCGATCCTTCCGGCAAGGACGAAAGCCGGCGCATCCTCACCGACGAACAGATTGGCGAGAACCTCAAGGGCATCCGCGCGGTGTTCGCGAAGTTTCTCAAGTTCGAGGAGCATGGCGGCAGCGCCATCATGGCCAACAACGCCGACTGGCTGAACACGCTCAACTACATCGACTTCCTGCGCGACGTCGGCCGGCACTTCTCGGTCAACCGCATGCTGTCGTTCGACTCCGTGAAGCTCCGGCTCGACCGCCAGCAGGAGCTGTCGTTCCTCGAATTCAACTACATGGTGCTGCAGGCCTACGACTTCGTCGAGCTCAACAAGCGCACCGGCTGCATCCTGCAGATGGGCGGCTCCGACCAGTGGGGCAACATCGTCTCCGGCATCGACCTCGGCCGCCGCATGGCGAACGCGCAACTGTTCGCGCTCACTGCGCCGCTCATCACCACCTCGTCGGGCGCCAAGATGGGCAAGACCGCCGCCGGCGCGGTCTGGCTCAACGCCGATCTGGTGAGCCCGTACGATTACTGGCAGTACTGGCGCAACACCGAGGATGGCGACGTCAGCCGCTTCCTCAAGCTGTTCACCACCCTGCCGCTTCCCGAGATCGCGAAGCTCGGCGCCTTGCAGGGCGCGGAGCTGAACCAGGCCAAGAAGGTGCTCGCCACCGAAGCCACCGCCATGGTGCACGGGCGTGAGGCCGCCGAACGGGCGGCCGACACCGCGCGCCGCACCTTCGAGGAAGGCACACTCGCCGAAAACCTGCCGACGGTGGAGATCGCCCGCGCCGATCTCGACAAGGGTCTCGGCGTGCTGCTCGCATTCTCCGACAAAGCGAAGCTTGTCACCTCCAACGGCGACGCGCGCCGGCAGATCAAATCGGGCGGGCTGAAGGTCAACGATGCGACCGTCACCGACGACAAGATGACGCTGTCAACGAAGGACCTCACACCGGAAGGCGTGATCAAGCTCTCGCTCGGCAAGAAGCGGCATGTGTTGTTGAAGCCGGTGTGAGGCGCTATCGGCCTCATGGTGAGGAGCGCGGCTATGCCGCGCGTCTCGAACCATGAGCGCCGCCCCATCCTTCGAGACGGGCACTACGCGCCCTCCTCAGGATGAGGCGGATAGACGGCAGCGTCGCTCTCCAGACGGAGCGTCCTTATTTCGCCTTCTCGATTTTCATGATCGTGAACTGGCCGTTGACCTGCTCCGGCTCGAACCTGACCTTGTCGCCGGCCTTCACGGCGGTCAGCATCGCCGGGTCCTTGGCGCGGAAGACCATGGTCATGCCCATGTCCATGTCGAACTTCTTGATCGGGCCGTGCTTGATGGTGATCTTGCCGGCGGGTGCGTCGACTTTAACTACTTGACCGTTGACCGTCTCGGCCTGCGCCATGGTGACGGACAGCGCCAAAAAGCCGGCGGTGATGAACGTAAGCTTACGCATGATTGCTCTCTCCTTCGGTTAAGTTATTTCACGATGACTTTGCCGTACATGCCCGCTTCCCGGTGACCCGGAATCAGACAGGCGATTTCGAACTCCCCGCGTTTGGTGAACTTCCAGAGGATTTCCCCGCCGTTAAGCGGCGCGAGCGTGATGGCGTTTGGATCGGCGTGCTCCATGTGCGGGTACTTCTTCATCAACGCGGCGTGTTTGCGGTTCGCCGCCACGGTCGCGAGAATGAATTCGTGGTTCTCGATGCCTTCGTTGTAGATGACGAAGCGGACCTGCTCGCCGTGGCGTACGGTGATGGTCGACGGCTCGTAGCAGCATCTTCTTGCCTTGCTCGAACATGCGGACCTTGATCGTGCGCGCGGGTTTCTTGGGATCGCCGGGTATCCCGGCCGGATACTCGGCGTGCGCCTTTTTCTCGTGGGCGGCGGCGAACCGCGGCAATCCTGCAAGCGACGCCGCCGCGATGGCGGCAGCGAGAGAGAGAGCAAGGCAGGTTGAGATACGTTGCATGAGGTTTCTTCTCCCTGATCGGTGATTGGACTTCTAGTGCCGGCTTCCCGGCTTCACGGCACGGACTTCCATTTGCGAGCTTGTGCCCGGGGCCTCGGCGCGCGCCGGCGCACCGACCGAGCCCTTGAATTCGTAGGCCACGGTTCCCGGCGGGTTCTTGTACCAGCCGGGATCCTTGTAATCGTCGCGCGCGAGCCCCTCGCGCACCTTCACCACCGTGAACATGCCGCCCATCTCGACCGGGCCGAACTGGGCGAAGCCGGTCATCATCGGCAGCGTGTTGTCGGGCATCGGCATCTCCATCGCGCCCATGTCGGCCATGCCGTTCGAACCCATCGGCATGTAGTCGGGCGACGCCACGCGGCGGATCGCCTTGGCGAGATCGCGTTTCTGGACGCCGATGAAATTCTTCACGTCGTGGCCCATCGCGTTCATCGTGTGGTGCGACTTGTGGCAGTGGAACGCCCAGTCGCCGGGCACATCGGCGTCGAACTCGAACGCGCGCATGGCGCCGACCGGCACGTCGATGGTCACCTCCGGCCAGCGCGCGCTTTCCGGCACCCAGCCGCCGTCGGTGCAGGTCACCTCGAAGTCGTAGCCGTGCATGTGGATCGGGTGTGCCGTCATGGTGAGATTGCCCATGCGGATGCGCACCCGGTCGCCCTTGCCGACGACCAGATGATCGATGCCGGGGAACACGCGGCTGTTCCATGCCCACAGGTTGAAGTCGGTCATGGTGTTGACCTTGGGCACGTAGCTGCCGGGATCGATGTCGTAGGAGCCGATGAGGAAGACGAAGTCGCGGTCGACGCGCATGAACCTGGGGTCGCGCGGATGCACGACGAAGAAGCCCATCATGCCCATCGCCATCTGCACCATCTCGTCGGCGTGCGGGTGGTACATGAAGGTCCCGCTCTTCTGCATCACGAACTCGTAGACGAAGGTCTTGCCCGGCTTGATGTGCGGCTGGGTCAGGCCGCCGACGCCGTCCATGCCGTTGGGCAGCAGCATGCCGTGCCAGTGGATGGTGGTGTGCTCGGGCAGCTTGTTGGTGACGAAGATGCGCACCCGGTCGCCTTCCACCGCCTCGATGGTCGGGCCCGGCGACTGGCCGTTGTAGCCCCACAGGTGCGCCTTCATGCCGGGCGCCATCTCGCGCACCACCGGCTCGGCGACCAGGTGGAACTCCTTCCAGTCGCCGTTCATGCGCCAGGGCAGCGTCCAGCCGTTGAGCGTGACCACCGGCTGGTAGTCGGGCCCGCTCGCCGGGTGCAGCGGCGGCTGCATGGCGGGCGACGTCATCACCGGCGCCTCAGGGATCGCGGCGGCAGCGGTGCGGCCACTGACCGCGCCCGCGCCGGCAAGTGCCGCCGCGGAACCGAGGAAACTTCTGCGTGAGAGCATGGTCATCTCCTCTTTCAATGGCCTGCGGGTTCGGCCGCGGCGACAGTCGTGGCGGACGCGCCGCCCTCGGGCCGCCGCTGGACCCGATCCGGTAACCGCCATTTGCAGGTTGGTGTCGGCGAGCCAGAAGTCGCGCCGCGCTTCGATGCCGCTGACGTTGGCGGCGACGCGTTGGCGCGCTTCGCTCAACAGCGAGAACACGTCGATCTGCATCGCGTTGTAACGCAGCAAGGTCTCGTCCGAGATGATCTGGCGCAGCGGCACCACCTCGCGCTGGTAGTGCCGGGCGATGTCGTAGGCGCCGCGATAGCTCCGATAAGCCTCGCGCGCTTCCGAACGCACATTGACCGCCTTTTCGATCAGGCGATTGACCGCCTGCCGGTAGGTGGCCTCGGCCTCGCGCACGCGCACCTCGCCGAAATCGAAAATCGGAATCTGAAATTCGACTTCGAGCCCGCGCTGGTTGACGGTGTCGCCCTCGGCCGGCCGCACGGTCTTCGATATGCCGGCGACCTCGAGCAGGTTGATGAAGCGGGTGGCCTCGGTAAGCCCATAGGACTTTGTCAGCGCATCCAGTTCGAGCCGTGCAATTTGCAGATCGATACGGCGGCGAACGGCGTCCGTCTCGATCGCGCGCCGCAGGCGCGGTCGTGCCGGCAGCGCTGGCAGCTTGGCAGGCAGCCGGAAATCCAGATCGCGGCCCCACAGCCCCAAGACGCGCGCCAGGCTTTCCCGCTCCCGGGTGACCTGCCGTCGTGCGGCCGCGACCTGGCTGCCGATGTCGGCGTAGAATACCTGCTCGCGCGCCTGGTCGAGCTTGTTCATCGCGCCGGTCTCGCCGAGCCGTCTGGCGAGTTGGGCTGCGGTGCCTGCGGCGGACTGGGCCTGCTCCAGGAATGCGACCGTCTCGCGCGTTGCGACGGCGCGATACCAGGCCCGGCGCGCCTCCGCCGCCGTGCGCATGGTCTCGCCGATTGCGCGCAGTTGCGCCTGCCGGAAACGATCCTTGGCGAGATCTGCCCTCGCCGGCAGTGTGGCAAGCGCGAGGATGTTGGCGACGATGCGTCGCTCGATCTCGATTTCGGCCGAGCCCGAAATTTGCATCAGCGAGAAGCTTGGATTGGGCGGCAGGCTGGCGCCCACCATCGCTGCTTCGGCAACGCCGAGCTCCGCATAGGCCGCTTGCAAGCCCCTGTTGTTAAGGAGCGCGATTCGGACCGCACTGTCGGCGGTCAAAGGACGCTTCAACAGCCGCACCACGGTGGCGTGAGCCGCAGCGGCCTCGGATTCATTGCGGTAGACGCTGACGTCTTTGCCGAGTTCGGCGCGAGTGAACTTTGCCACCGGCCCCATCCCGCCATCGGGGGAAAAGGTGGTGCAGCCGGCCAGCGCAAGCATGCCACCGCCGACAACGAGCCAGGAAAGGTATGACCGCATGGCGCTCACCGTTTCCGTGGCGCGACGCGGTCGTTCTGCTCGCGCCAGGGCGCGGGCGCGACCGGACGCTGGCCGGTGTAACCGCTGAGCACGGAGCGGTAGGACACTGCCGAACCCCGCGCGTTCGGATCGGCCGGACCCGAGTCCACCGCCAAACGGTCGGGTTGCGTGGAACAGGCAGCAGCCAGCAGGCAAAGACCGGCTGCACAAATCCGGTGGCGGACGCGATGCGCCCAGGCAAGGAAAACCATCGTCTACTCCGAATGAGGCATGCACGGGGACGCACCGCCCCGCGAACCGGGGCGAGCGCCGTCGTCCGCATCGCAAACAGGCAATGCGTCAGGCTCAGACGATGGATTTGGGGATGTCGGGGTCGAGCGCGACCGGATGACCGATCAGCAACTGACGGTCGATCCTGAAACCAACGATGCGATGGCGGAACCGCAGCACGTTTCCGGCGAACACCGGCGTCACATTGTCGAACGAGATGCACATGGTGCAGCACCTGGCATCGCCGTCGGCGTGATCATGCGCGGGCGGATCGCCAGGCGCCGCAGTTGCGTCGTCCAACTGACCGTGATGATAGCGGTTATGTTGCTTCTGATGACCGGCTTCGGCCTTTTTTGCAACGACATGGTGGACATTCGCGGCCTGGCCATCAGCCAGCACAGGTGCAATACCCCCGTTGAAAACGAGGGCAACCGCAAAAAGGCCAATGACAAAACCGCGTAAGGTGCGCCACATAAACAGAACCATAGCCGGTCTACGCATCGCTGACCAGATGAGTCGACGCCTGTCGTTAACATCCAAATTCAGAATAACGATCACGGCCGCATTGTGGCGATGCCATAACAACTCGCGGCCCATCGCACGTCAATGAGCGACGATGTTCGCACCCCAGATTTGCTCGAAGGCCCGCGCAGGTCGATATCGCCGGACACGGTTGACTCCACACGCTTGAGGGTAACGCCGCGCGCCGCCGCGATATTGGCGATGCCCGCGGTCAGGCAGGTCGCGAGCGCGTGCAGCACCCACTCGACCGGGGTCGGGCCCTGGTCGGCGCCGACCAGCACGGCGGGATGGTCACCCTCGGCGGTGGTCTCGGCGACATGGCGGTGCTCGCCGCCGGCGCCGGAGAAATCGGACATGGTGGTGCGGCTGTGGGTGCCCTCGATCCACCTGTTCCTGGCGCGGAACTGGAATTTGGCCAGTTCGGGCTGGCCGCCCACGGCATTGATGGTGGCCAGCAGAACCGGCGTGTCGACGCCGTGGCGAGGAGCCGGCGGGGCCTTCTTGACCGGGACTTCAACGGTAGCGGTCGCGGTGCTCATGGTCGTGTTTCCTTTCCGGGATGACAGCCGGCTTAGCCGTCCGGCTCGGTAAGGAAACTGACCCCGGCGCGTTTGAGCCACAGTGTGAACGCGGGTGGAAATTGGTGCCACCGCCGTTTGAAAGACCAACAGCACGGACAGGAGCGCTCCGCCGCTCGCCCCGTCCCCTGGCACACGTCAAAGGGGCGAGCAGCATCAACGCGACGGCGGGATGAACTCGGGATCGAAGGTGCCGGGCGTCGGGATAAACTTGCGCAACACACCGGGGGCAATCGCGCTCACCGGGTTCACCAGGATCTGCGGCGCGGCGATCGGGCCCACCGCTTCATAGGTGATGCCGACCAGGCCCTCGTTGGCGCCGGCGCCGAGCACCAGCCCGACGATCGGGATCTGCCCGAACATGTTGTTCAGACCGTAGAACGGCACCAAGGTGCCGCGCAGGTGCACGTCATTGCGCGTGTAATTGATCTGGCCCGAAATGGTCGCTCCCACCAGCGGCCCGCGCACAACACCATTGCGCACCGCCATCTTGCCGGGAAAGCGGGTGAAATCGGCGTGCATTTCGCTGAACGGCACGCCGTTGCGGTTCTGATCCGGCGCCTGGGCGACGATGCGGTCGAGCCCCTGCTCGCCGCGCACGGCAAAATCGCGGATGAACAGAATGCCGACCTGCGGCGCCCGGTCGGCACGTGGCGGATCCATCGCCACCCACATCTTTCCGCCGTGGATACGCGCGTACATGTCGACAAAGCGGAACAGCGCGCCCGCATCGGCGCTTTCGACGTAGACGACGCGGTGGTTGTCGCGCGCGCGCAGACGCAGGTCGCCGAGCAACTCGGCGTCGCGCCCGATCCGGGCGCGCAGGACAAAGTTACGGACAGTCCCGCTGCGGCGCGCCAGCTTGAGATCAAGGCCGCGCAGGGTCTCGCCGTTATGGCCAAGCACGGTGCCGATCTTGATGTCGAGATCGATGTCGGCCTGCTTGCCCCCGGTTTTGGCGTCCGAACCGCCAAACAACGACCTGACGAAAGCGCGGCCGTCGTAGACGTCGCCGCGCATGGTCACGCGCAGCACGTCATCGCTGCCGCGTACGGCCTTGAGCGACGCCTTGTCGCCCTCTGACAGGCTGAACACCGGAAAGTCCACCGCGGCAAGGTCGCCCGTCTTGTCGAGTTCGACCTCGCCCTCCACCTTGACGCCGGAACCGCTGATCGCGAGTTTGTCGAAGCGCATGCCGTCCGCGCTCTTCATCATTATGGCGGTGAGTTGCGCCGGCTGGCCAGGCGCCTTCTCCCAGCCCGGCAACAGGTCGTCGATCCTGGCGCGCGTGAGGTCCGCGTCCAGGTCGTACCTGGCGACCTTGTCGCCTTCCCTGAGCTTGCCGGTGAGCTTCACCGGAATGATGCCCTTGACGGTGTCGCCGAAGTCAATTCCGAGCTTGCGGCGCGCGGCTTCGTCGAGTTTCGAGCTCAATTTCAGCTCAGCCACGGCGTCGTCCGATTTGTTGTTGACGTCGATCTCGGCCGGCATGCCATTGATCTTGACGTCGCCCTTGACCCGATAGCCACCGCCGCTCGATGCGGCCACGTGCAGCGAAGCAGCTTCGAGTTTTTCGCCCATCAATGCCTTCTCGGCGCTGAAACTCGAGAGCACGGCACTGACCGCGTAGCGCACCGAATCCTTGGGCAAGGTGCGCGCGAGCGGCATGTTGAGCGTGACGTTGGCGGCGACGGTGCCGCGACTGGTGGCGGGATCGAGCTTGATGCCGACGTTGTGGCTCAGCATCGGGTTCGCCAGCAACATGGCGGCTGCCGGCACGCTGCCATCGATGCGGAAACCGGCCTGCGCCGGCGCCACGTCCGGGTTGGTGTCCGGCACCGAGAAAACGCCGTTGGCGATATTGAGGCTTCGCCCCGGCGCAACCGTCACCACGCCACGTCCGAGGCGAACGGTGGCGGTGCTCCCGGTCACGCGCACCGCGAGGTCGGCGTCATCGATCGGCGGCAGGTCGCGTACCGGACGCAAGGACGTGCCGGTGGTTTCGATATCGACGGACAGACCGTCATCCGGGACCGGCACCCCGCCCGATGCGAAAGTCGACAACGGCGCGTTGCCGGCGATGACGATACGCTCGACGGTACCGGCGCTGACGTGATCTTCGACCCATTGCCGAATGTTGTGAGTGATGGTCACCGGCCACAAACGTTTCATCACCGCTATCGGCATGCGCGTGCCGGCCACACCGAACGCAAGGTGCGGATCGGGTTTGGAATAATCGAGGCTGCCGGTAACCGCGATGCCGACATTATACGACGGCCGCGTATCGCTGCGGCTGAAGTCGGCCTGGTCAAGATCGATACGCCGGTTTTTGACGTCAATGCGGCCGCGCACGCTGACCCGGTTGAGGGCCAGGCCTTCCTTGTCGCCGCCCGTGATCGGCACCAGGATGACGGGGTCGATCACCGCATTGCCGCGGGTTATCGCGAACTGCCAGACGCCGCTATCCTCATCCGGCGCTTTCAGCGCTGCGCGCAAGGTGAACTGGTTGCCTTCCGCCTGGACCCGGATTGGCATGATGAGGCTGCGCCGGCTCATGTTCCAGTCGAAGCGCAAATCGGCACGGTCGATGCCGATACGGACGATATCGGGGCCGTCATGGCTGCTGATTGTGCCGGCGCCGACGATCACCTCGCCCTGCATTCGCTGTGGCGTACCGTCAGCGGCGATGTCGGCACGGATCGAAGCCGACAGCGGCAGGTCCGCAGTCAGCGCACCGTCCTTTACGCGCAACGCCAGCAGAATATCGCGCAGTGAAACCTGGCGCGCCTCGATCCCGACGGCTCGCACGCCGTCACTGAGCGGGCGCATCGCCGCACTGATCAGCCATGGACGCTTCTTGTCGTCGGATCCCAGCTGAAAAATGACGCCGCCTTGCGCCGGCCGCCGCAGACTTGCGTTGATGTGATCGAATGTCCAATGCTTGCCGTTGCGCCGGTCGTCTACCGTCAACTGGCCATTCTTCAAACCGAGTTCGTCAAGATCGTGCCCGTCGAGACCGGTCACACTGACCGCGTCGATCCACGCCAGGGCACCGGTGATTTCGTTCATGCCCGAGCGCAACGTGCCATTCGGGACGATGACGCGCACCGGCGGACTGTAACGCTCCGCCGGGGACGAAGAAGTCGCGATCGGACGCTTGTCGGCGCCGGCGAACACGGTAACTTCGCCGTCGCGCTCGATGCGCACCGCCAGCCTGGCGCCGACCAGATTGAGGCTCTCGGCGCGCAATTGGCCGCTCAGCAGCCCGGTGCCGGACATGCCGACTTCGGCCTTGGGGGCGCTCGCAACCACGGCGCCGTCGCCGTCACGCACCACGATGTCGCGCAGGCGCAAGGTGGGCCGACCCTTTTCGTTACGCTCGATTTGCGCGCCGCCGACCTCCACCACGTGATCGCCGCCAAAATTCTGCTCGATCGCCGACTTCAGCCACGGCGTCGCCATGTCGAATTCGATCGGCCCCTGCGCGAGCCGCCACCACAGGCCGGCCGCGCCCAGTACGACCAGCACCGCCGCGATCGACGCGCCGAAGAACAGCCGCTGTACCCAGCGCCGCCGCAGGATCGTCGCGAAACTGCGGCGCAGGTTCGCCCCATATCGCCAAACCCAGCGCTGGCCGGTGCGGGCCCTCCCGATGGCGAGGGCGAGACCCTCGCGCAAGGTCGTGGCGAAGGGGACGCCACGGGCCTCTTTCTTGGGGCGTTCGCGCAGGCGCGGTTCCGCGTGAAGGGGAGGTGGTTCCGGGTGAAGGGGATGATGCGCAGCCGGGTGCTGCCCCTTTTTGGGGTGTGGCCTGGCGTTGTGTTTGTGGTCGCTACCCGTCATGCCTTGGGGGCGCCCCTCGTCCGGCGCTTCACGCGCGATTCTCGGCCGTCCGACAAACCGTCATCCGGCGCGGCCCCCGGCCTTGTTTTTGAGGCCCATTGCGCCCACCCGACGCAACTGGCATCTGCGACATTGAAGCGTCGAAAACGACGAAAGGAAGGCACATGGTTCGCAAACCGGTCGAGGGGGCCAAGGCGCCGGCGTTCACCCTGCCCCGAGACGGTGGAACCCGGGTCTCGCTCAGGGATTTCAATGGCCGCAATCTGGTCCTGTACTTCTACCCCAAGGCGGACACGCCCGGCTGCACCAGGGAAGCAATCGCGTTTTCCGGGTTGCGGGCGGCCTTCGCCAGGGCGGGCACCGAGATTCTCGGTGTTTCCGCCGACCCTGTCGCCGCACAGGACAAGTTCAAGGCCAAACATAAGCTGACAATTGGATTGGCGTCCGACGAAACCAGAAAGATGCTGGAAGATTACGGTGCCTGGGGCGAAAAATCGATGTACGGGCGCAAATACATGGGCGTTTTCCGCAAGACCTTCCTCATCGACGGCCGGGGGCGCATCGCGAGGATTTGGCCAAAGGTGAATGTCACCGGCCACGCCGAAGAGGTGCTGGAAGCCGCGCGCGCGCTGGCACGCTGAGTAGGCCCCCGCGCCCGCGGCGCCGGCCCCGCGGCGGGCCGAAGCATGGTCCATTTGCCGCATGCCTTCACCCATCGCTTTCCGGCCGATTGCCACGCTATCGGAACCCTCTTACCGCTTTGTTAACCATATCGGATTCATATCGACCCATCTGGTCCACCGGCTCGATTGCGTGCGAACCGGCCGGGAGCGTCGATGTCGCATTTGTCCAATCCGCATCATCGCAGCATCGGGTCATCCGCCCGCCCGGCGTCTGCCCGCACGCAATCGGCAGCCGCGGTCTCCCAGCACATCAGCCGGGCTCACACCGCCGTTGGTGACTACACACTGGTGCATGGCAGCCGTCAGGTCCGCATCGGTCCGGTCGCCTTCTGGATCGTGGTCGGCACGCTGGTGATCATGGCGGTGTGGTCGGTCGCCACCGGCACCTATTTCGCGTTTCGCGAAGACGTTCTGAGCGGTCTGATCGGCCGCCAGGCACGCATGCAGATTGCCTATGAGGACCGCATCGCCGAATTGCGCGGCGAGATCGACCGTATCACCAGCCGCCAGTTGCTCGACCAGAACCTGTTCGAGCGCCGCCTCGACGGCCTGCTCAAGCGGCAATCGCTTCTCGAGGATCGCACCACGGCGCTTGCCGATGATGGCCTTGCCACCGGCTCGATCCGTCGCGGCAAACCCGACAAGGACGCACAGCTGCGCTATCCGGCGAATCTGCGCTCGGCTGAAAACGCCGCCGGTCTCGATGGCATGCTGGCGCGCGTTTCGCACTCACTCGACCGCGTCGAGCAGCGACAAACCGTCCTGCTGGATGGCATAGAGCAACACTACGACCGCAAGGCCCGCCGCATACGCAGCGTGCTGACCGAACTCGGCGTCAAGCCGGGGCGCCCCGCTGCAGAAGGCGGACCTTTCATTCCCGCCAGGCCGGCCGGCGCGAGCGCATTCGCCCGTCAGTTTCATCACGTCAACGTTGCGCGCGCCGAGATCAGCCACTACCGGCGCACACTGCTCGCGGTGCCGGTGCGCAGGCCGCTGACCGGCGGACTGTCAATCAGTTCAGGCTTCGGCGTCCGCCAGGATCCCTTCCTCGGCAGGCCCGCCATGCACACCGGCCTCGATCTGCGTGGCGACGAGGGCGACAAGGTGTATGCCACTGCCGCCGGCAAGGTCACGAGCGCAGGCTGGGAGGGCGGCTACGGCAAGATGGTCGAGATCGACCACGGTCACGGCCTTTCTACCCGCTTCGGCCATCTTTCCGAGATCGTCGTGAAAGCCGGACAAAAGGTGCACACCGGACAGTTGATCGGACGCGTCGGCTCGACCGGACGCTCCACCGGCCCGCACCTGCATTACGAGACGCGCGTCAACGGCGAAGCGGTCAATCCGCAGAAATTCCTGCGCGCCGGCATCCGTCTCGGCCGCCTCTGAATCGACCCGGAAAGCGCGGTTGCCCCGAGGTCCGGGGTATTCCAAGAATCCCTGAAGACGATCACGGCGAGGGGGCTCAGGTCGGGTGCGGATCAAACCACGTCATCCCTGGCTGGGTGCGCTTGGGCACGAGCTTGCGCTGCGCACCATTGACCGCATCTGCCGCAACCGCAACATCCTGCGCGCCGGGAACCCCGCCGCGCGCGCCAGGATCGCTGCGATCCGCGGCAAGATCGGCCGCGGCGGAACCGCCTGTCTTGCCGGTGTCTCGGCCGCCGGCGCCCACAACACCGGCATCGCGCTCGTCGAAGTTGGCCCGACACGGCCTCGACATCTGCAAAATCGACGGGTGGTTCAGCGCCTGGGACCTTGCCGCCCTGTGCGCGACGCTGATCCGCACCACGCTGGAGGAAGCGCCGCAGACGTTCGGCATGCTGCGCGACGAGCCGACCGGGATGTTCAACATCCGCGCCATCGACGGAGGGCTGCGGGCAGCGCGCCACATCGGCAAACAGCTCGGCATGGATGCACCGCCGCTCCTGATCGGCACGGCGCATCATGACAATCACGCCTGGTTCTCGTTTGCCGCCTCGCCGTTCGCCTGCGCCGCCGGACCAACCATGGTGGCGGTGCTGGACGGTCTCGGCGACAACGGCTCGATCTCGCTCTACGTCTGCGAGGACGGCCGCATGCGGCGGCTCTATTGCAAAGACAGCGTGTTCGACTCGCTCGGCATTTACTATGCCGTGATCTCCTCGACCCAGGGCGGCTGGACGTGGCTGTCGAGCGAGGGCCGCTACATGGGCGCCACCGCCTCTCGGCGAACCGATCCCTGCCGGCAAGATGTGGAACCCGGACGCAGTGCTGCGCATCGAGGACATCAGGCACGCCGAAAACACGCGAGCGCGTCTCGACAAGTCGGCGGCCTGCCAGATGGTGTTCGAGGTCATTTCATTCGCCTGACCGGCAGCGAACGGCTGGTGCTGACCGGCGGCGTCGGCCTGAACGCGCTCGCCAATATGCGGCTGCTGGAGCATTTCGATGAAGATTATTTCCGCCGCGAACTTGGTCGCACCGGCCGGCTGCATTTGTGCGTGCCGCCGACGCCCAATGACGCGGGCGTTCCGATCGGCGCCGCCTACATGGGTGCATACCTGGCCGGCTACGCCCTCGGCCCGCCGGTCACACTTGCCTTCTATTGCGGTACGCCACCCGCGGCAGCCGATATCCGCGCCGCGTTGGCCGAAACCGATAATGTCGACTGGATCGAGCTGGTTGCCGCCGATGATACGACGCGAGATCGCTACGCCGATTTCATGGCCTACATGACCGCGCACGACGCCATCTTTGCGCTCTACCAGGGCGCGGCCGAAACGGGCCCGCGCGCGCTCGGCCACCGCTCGATCCTGGCTAATCCGTGCAATCCGAAAACGCGCGAGAACCTGAACGCAAGGGTGAAGTACCGCGAGGCAATCCGCCCGTTGGCGCCCATGATGACACTGGAGGCAGCGAAAATGCTCTTCGAATTATCGGACGGCGCCAGTGACGATGACTACAACGCCTACAACTACATGGTGCTCACGGCGCATGTGAAACCGGACGCGAAGCACCGCATCCCTTCGGTCGTGCATGCGGACGGCACCGGTCGCCTGCAGATCGTGCGCCATGACGCCGATCCCATCACCTACGCCTATCTGAAAGCGCTTGGTCGACGCATCGGCGTCGAGGTGGCGGTCAACACCTCTTTCAACGTCGCAGGCCCTATCGCGCAAACGCCGCGCCAGGCGCTTGCAACGCTACGCCGTTCCAGGGGTCTCGACGCGGTGCTGATGATCTCCGCAGAAGGACCGGCGTTCGCCGTCCTGCGCAAGCAAACCGGCAGCGGTGAAGACAACCGTTTCCGGCCATGGCTTGACGACTGGCAGCGAGAAACGGGCAAACCGTCTGGAGCGCTGAGGGATAACGTTCAGGTGGCGGGTTCGGGCGACAACCGCGGATCCAGAAAGAGCGCCAGCCAGACGGTCGGCGCGCCCGGCTCCGTCCAGGCAACCCGGTGCCGGCAATGAGCCGGAAGAAACACGCTGTCACCTGGGCCGAGCGCGCGGTCTTCCGCTTCTCCGTCGATGGTGAGCCGGGCCCGCCCGCTTACGACCAGAATCCACTCGACCTCAGGCTGGTCGTACCAGAAGCCGGCCGGCGACGCGTGGCCGTGGGAGACAATCCGCTCCACGCGGACTCCGTCTCCTTTCAGCAAAGTCCCAATCGCTTCATCGGTGCCCGGCGGCGGAATGGCGGACAGTATATTCAGGATCGCTGGTGCCGATGTGATCTTTCTGGTCATGGATCAATCCGGATATGACGGCGCGTTCCGGCCGGGCGGCGCCGAAACTCGCCATTTGCCTCTACTCCGGGGCTGATTTACAAGCCGCCCCGTCTTGCACTCCTGTAGAACAAGCGGGCCGGAGTTTCCATGAACGCCGCGGGAAAGCGCTATCAGGAAGCCCTTGTTTGCCTGAACGAGCGCCGGTTTTCCGACGCAGAGAAGCAATTCCGGCGTTTCCTGAAAGATCATCCCGGCCATGTCGGCGCGCTGAACCTCCTGACCATCGTGCTAATGAGCATGGAGCGCTTCGCCGAAGCCGAACCGGTCATCGCACGCGCGCTAAAACTCAATCAGCGCTCGGAAGTTTCATTTTATAATTATGGATTGATCCTCAAGCATCTCGGCAAGCCGAAGGAAGCGCTGGAGCAGTTCACCGCTGCGCTTCGCCTGAACCAGACCATACCCGACACCTGGAACAGCCGTGGCACCGTGCTGAACGACCTCGGGCAATACCAGCGCGCCCTGGGCGATCTTGACAGGGCGATCGCTCTCAATCCGAACCATCCCGCCGCTTACGCCAACAAGGGACGTGCGCTCGCCGCGCTGCAACGCTACGAGGAGGCGCTCGCCGCCTGCGACAAGGCGCTGGCGATTGATCCCCGCCTGATCGAAGCGTGGCTCGGGCGCGGCACCGTGCTCGCCTTGCACGGCCGCTACGAGGACGCATTCGCCGCCTACCAGCAGGCGCTGGCGATAGACCCCGACCGGGCCGATGCCCATTCCGGCATCGGCAACACGTTGCGGGAGCTGGGACGGCTGGACGAAGCGCGCGAGGCCTATCTCAAGGCACTCGCCCTGGAGCCACGCTGCGGCGAGTTCCTCTATCACTACGCCAACATCAAGCGGATGGAGGCCGGCGACCCGCAGCTTGCGGCGATGGAGGCCCTCGGCGCGGACCCCGCGGCGACACCGCTCGACCGCATGCATGTCCACTTCGCGCTCGGTAAGGCTTACTCCGACATCGGCGATCACGCGCGCGCGTTCCCGCATTGGCTCTCCGCCAGCGCCCTCAAGCGCGATCAGATCGACTATGACGAAGCGGCGGCGATCGCGCAGATTGAAGAGACCGAACAGGTCTTCACGCCGGCCCTGATCGAATCCAGGAGCGGCCACGGCGATCCTTCCGCGGCGCCGATCTTCGTGCTCGGCATGCCGCGGTCCGGCACCACGCTGGTCGAGCAAATTCTCGCCAGCCATCCGGACGTCCATGGCGCCGGCGAATTGAAGTTTCTCGATAAGATCCTCGGCGCGGCGCCGGGCGCAGACGACAAGGCCGTTCCCTATCCGCGTTACGTTCCCGATCTCGACGGGCCGGCGATCCGCCAGATGGGCGCGCGCTATGTCGCCGCGTTATCCCGGCTTGCGCCAGGCGTCGCGCATGTCACCGACAAGATGCCGGGCAATTTCTTCTTCATCGGCATGATCCATCTGGCGCTGCCGAACGCCAGGATTATTCACACGGTCCGCAATCCGCTTGATACCTGCCTGTCCTGCTTTTCCAATCTGTTCGCCGACGCGATGGATTTCACCTACGATCTCGGCGAGCTCGGCCGCTATTACGCGCGCTATCAGCGCCTGATGGCACATTGGCACCGGGTGCTGCCGCCGGGCGCCATCCTCGACGTGCGTTACGAAGACGTCGTTGCGGACCTGGAGGGCCAGGCGCGCCGCCTGCTCGATCATTGCGGGCTTGCCTGGGACCCGCGCTGCCTTGCGTTCAACGAAACCGCGCGACCGGTGCGTACCGCCAGCGCGGCCCAGGTGCGGCAGCCGATCTACGGCCATTCGGTCGAACGCTGGCGCGTGCACGAGAAGTCGCTTGGCTCCTTGCTGAAGGAACTGGGGCCGACGGCCGGCGCGCCGTGATTCGGGCGGCGACCGCTCGACCGCGCCCGGCGCATACACTATAGGTGCCGGATTCGGGAACTGACCGGGCACGGGCTCGCGTCAGCAGTCTACGGGAACCATGCAAGGCAAGACCAAATCCATTTCGTTGGCGCGCAAGCTCGTCATCGACCTGATGCGCGCGTCGGTGCCGCTGGTGGCGGTCGAGCGCACGCTGCACCTCGAGCGGCTGGTGAAGGCGCGTGCGTCGCTCTCCGTGCGTCCGGGCTGGTCGGCAATCATGGCCAAGGCGCTCTGCATCGTCGCGCGCGACGAGCCGTGGCTGCGCACGCTCCTTCTGAAGTGGCCGTGGGCGCGCTTCTACGAATTGCCGAAGAGCACCGTGCTGGTCGCGCTGGTGCGCGACGACTTCGATGACGGCGTCCCCATCATGATGAAGCTCGGCGCCGCCGACGAGCGTTCGCTGCCGGACATGGAAGCCGATATGCAGCGCGCCAAGACGGCGCCGATCATCGAGGTGCCCTCGTTCGCGCGGAGTGCGCGGATCGCCCGGCTGCCGCTGCTGGTGCGCCGGCTGGTCTGGGCCATGGTGCTCAACAGCGGCCGCATGCGCTCGAATCGGTTCGGCACGTTGTGGATCACATCGGTCGCGTCGCTCGGCTCCGAGACCGTCACCGCGCGCACGCCCGGCCCAACCCTCGTCAGCTACGGTCTGGTGCATCCGGACCACCGCATGAAAATCCGGCTGCACTGGGACCACTGCGTCTACGACGGCATGGTGGCGACGCGCGCCCTGCTGCGTCTCGAAGAAGTACTGAACAACGAGATTGCCGACGAGCTTCTGGCGCAGCGGACGGTGGAGCCGCTGTCCGCCTGATCAGGATGGCGCGCCCTACTCCACGTCCTCGACCTCGATCGGCCCGCCGCCGAACGCCTTCTGCGCCAGTGCGGCCTGCATGAACTCGTCGAGATCGCCGTCGAGCACCCCGCCGGTATTGGAGGTGGAGACGCCGGTGCGCAGGTCCTTCACCATCTGATAGGGCTGCAATACATACGAGCGGATCTGGTGGCCCCAGCCGATGTCGGTCTTGGCAGCCTGATCGGCGGCGGCCTTCTCCTCGCGCTTCTGCACCTCGCGCTCGAACAGTTTCGCGCGCAGCATATCCCAGGCCTGCGCCCGGTTGCGGTGCTGCGAACGGTCGTTCTGGCATTTCACCACGATGTTGGTCGGGACGTGGGTCAGGCGCACCGCCGACTCGGTCTTGTTGACGTGCTGGCCGCCGGCGCCGCCCGCCCGCATCACATCGACGCGCACGTCCTTCTCGTCGATATCGATCTTGATCGAGTCGTCGAGCACCGGGAAGACGTTGACGCTGGCGAACGAGGTATGCCGGCGCGCGTTGGCGTCAAACGGCGAGATGCGGACCAGGCGATGCACGCCGTTCTCGCTCTTGAGCCAGCCATAGGCGTTGTGGCCCTTGATCTGCACGGTCGCTGACTTGAGACCGGCGCCTTCGCCTTCGGTCTCTTCCACCCATTCGACCTTGTAGTCGTGCGCTTCCGCCCAGCGCACATACATGCGCATCAGCATGCCTGCCCAGTCCTGGCTCTCGGTGCCACCGGCGCCGGCATGGACTTCGAGATAGCAGTCGTTGCTGTCGGCCTCGCCCGAGAGCAGGGCTTCCAGTTCGCGGCGGCCGACCTCCGCCTTCAGACGCCTGAGAGCGGCTTCGGCTTCGGCGACGGTGACATCGTCGCCCTCCTCCTCGCCGAGTTCGAGCATGGTTAGCTGGTCATCGAGTTCCTGCCCGATACGACCGATGGCGTTGAGCTGGTCCTCCAGCGCGTCGCGCTCGCGCATCACGCGTTGCGCACGCGCCTGGTCGTTCCACAGCTCGGGGCCTTCGGCTTCCTTGTTCAGTTCGGCGAGGCGCCGTTGCGCGGTCTCGACGTCAAAGATGCCTCCTCAGCAGTCCGAGCGACTGCTTGATCTCCTCGAGGAGCGTCTGGGTTTCCGCGCGCATGATCCGTTTCCGTCTCCGCCCGGGGCGGCGTTCCAATTCAAGGTTGTCGGGGGATTTAGCCTCGCAGGCCCGCGGACGCAACTTCGGGGCCACGCCGGCGGTTCTGGTGGTTCGATTCCGCCATTTGCTTCCGGTTGCCGCAGGCGCCCGGGCAAATCACGGAATCAAAGGACTACCGGCAATTGTCTGATTCCGGTAGAGCCTTGATTTGACATTTGATGGTCGTTACGCCGCAAGTGGGCATCAAATGTCAAATTAGCTCCACTAGTACAGACCGCCGCCGGAGCGCACCGCACGGTCGGCATCGGGCGACACGCCACCCGAGTTCCAGGAGCGATTGAAACTACCGCCTTCGGGTTCGCCATAGCCGACCATCGAGTAGCCGTCGGGCGGCGCCGTGCCGGGCTTGAAAGCTTCGAGGATAGCCTGCTTGCTGTCGGGGCCGGCGCGCACGCCGGTCTTGCGATCGACGCGCACCAGCTTGATGCCGGGCGGCACGCGGAACGGCACCGCCGGCTTGTCCTTGAGCGCCTGTTGCATGAAATCGCGCACGATCGGCGCCGCCACATGACCGCCGGTCTGGCCGCGGCCGAGCGGCTTGGGCTTGTCGTATCCGACATAGACACCGACCACCATGTTGGGCGTGAAGCCGATGAACCAGGCATCCTTTTCGTTGTTGGTGGTGCCGGTCTTGCCCGCCACCGGCCGGCCAAGCGCGCGCAGCCTGCTGCCGGTACCGAAACGCACCACGCCTTCCATCAGCGAGGTGACCTGATAAGCCGTCATCGGGTCGAGCACCTGCTCGCGGCGGTCGATCAACACCGGCTCCGGCTGGTCGCGCCAGGCCCTGGCGTCGCAACCGATGCACTCGCGCTTGTCGTGGCGGTAGACGGTGTGGCCGTAACGGTCCTGGATGCGGTCGATCAGGGTCGGTGTCACCTTGCGCCCGCCATTGTCGATCATGGCATAGGCGGTGACCATGCGCAGCAGCGTGGTCTCTCCGGCGCCGAGCGCAAACGACAGATACGGCGGCAGACTGTCATAGACGCCGAAACGTTTCGCGTAATCGGCGATCAGCGGCATACCGACGTCCTGCGCCAGCCGCACCGTCATCACGTTGCGCGAATGTTCAAGGCCAAACCGCAGGGTCGAGGGCCCGTAGAACTTGTTCTCGTAGTTCTCCGGCTTCCATATGCCTTGACCCGCGCCCTGGTCGATTTCGATCGGCGCATCGAGAATGATGGTCGATGGCGTATAGCCGTTGTCGAGAGCCGTCGCGTAAATGATCGGCTTGAACGAGGAGCCGGGCTGACGCAGCGCCTGCGTTGCGCGGTTGAACTGGCTCTGGTCATAGGAGAAGCCGCCGGCCATGGCGAGCACCCGGCCCGTCCAGGGATCCTCCACCACGATGGCGCCCGACACCTGCGGCACCTGACGCAGCACGTATTGGCTTTCGGCGATCTTGTCTTTCTTGCGTTCGTCCTCGAAATCCTTGGCGTCCTTTGCCGGCTCCACATAGATCACGTCGCCGGGCTTGAGCACCTCCTCGACCTTGCGTGCGCTCCGGCCCTTGATCCTGACCCAGTTCATGCCGACGAGCGGCAGGATGCCGATGTCGCGCGCCTTGCTGACCGCGCCGCTCGGCTCGCTGCCGGGCTGCAAACCGACACGCGCCGCCTTGTCGGAGACGTTGAGCACGACCGCCATCCGCCATGGCGAGATATCGTTGAGCGATTTCACCTTGGCGAGCGCGACACCCCAGTCACCTGTCTTGACGTCGATATTCTCGATCGGCCCGCGCCAGCCGGCATGCTTCTGGTCGTAGTCCACCAGGCCCTGTACCAGCGTATCACGCGCCAGGACCTGTAACTTGGGATCAAGCGTGGTGCGCACCGACAGCCCGCCCTCGTACAGCTTCTTCTCGCCGTAGCGCTCGTAGAGCTCGCGGCGCACCTCTTCGGCGAAATACTCGGCCGAGAAATAATGCGGACCAACCGATTTCGTCACCGCACCGATCGGCTGTTTCTTGGCCGCCTGGGCGACAGCCTGCTTGATGAAACCGTCGTCCGCCATCTGGTCGAGCACCCAGTTGCGGCGCTCGATGGCGCGCTTTTCATGACGGAAGGGCTGGTAATTGTTCGGCGCCTTCGGCAGCGCCGCCAGATAAGCCGCTTCCTGCACGTTGAGCTCGTTGACGCTCTTGTCGAAATAGGTGAGCGCGGCGGCGGCGATGCCGTACGCGCCCATGCCGAGATAAATCTCGTTGAGATAAAGCTCGAGGATCTTGTCCTTGGAATAGGCGCGCTCGATCTTGAGCGCCAACAGCGCCTCGCGAATCTTGCGCGTGAGCGATACGTCGTTGGTCAAAAGGAAATTCTTGGCGACCTGTTGGGTGATCGTAGACGCGCCCTGTGGACGACGGCCGGTGCCGTAGTTCTCCACGTAAATGATCGCCGCGCGCGCGATGCCGACGAAATCGAGGCCACCGTGCTGGTAGAAGTTCTTGTCCTCGGCGGCCATGAAGGCATACTTGACCAGATTGGGCACCGCCTGGATCGGAATATAGAGCCGGCGTTCCTTGGCGTATTCGGCAAGCAGCGCGCCATCGGACGCGTGCACCCGTGTCATCACCGGCGGCTCGTAGTCCTTCAATTGCGAATAATCCGGCAGGTCTTGGGAGAAATGCCACATGACGCCGGCCACCGCGGCAATACCCACCACGAACATGATGGTGCCGGCGGCGAACAGGAAGCCGAAGAAGCGCAACAAACCTTTCATCAGGCTATGATCCCGCCTCGAATTCGCCGGCGGCCCTGGCCGCCCTCACCCTCATAACCCACCCCGGATCAGGTACCCGGCCGGGGGCCGTCAAACGTGCCTTCTTCGTCGCCGGGTCCGCATTGCAACCGGTGGCCCGTCCGCGTCCCGCCAAAACCGCGATGCAGGCTCGTGGTCGCGCGGTTTTATGTTGAAACTGAGGCCGGTAGCCCATGATTCCGGGAGCCGCAAGGCCGATTTCCGCCCGTTCGCGGCAAGCAGGCAACACGCCCGTCCGGAATGACCGCTCGCCGCTCATCAACGAGCACCCCCGGTGGTGCCGGCGAGCCGCGGCGCAAAAAATACGTCAACCGCCTCGGCCAGTGCGCCGGCTGTCCTCGCCCGCCAGACCGGCGAGGTCAGGTTCTTGCGATCCGATTCCGACGACAGATAGCCCAACTCGATCAGTACCGAAGGCACGTCCGGATCCTTCAGCACCACGAACCCGGCCGACTTGATCGGACGTTTGTAGAGCTTGGCCGTGTTGCGCAGTTCGCCGACCACGTGATGGGCGAACTGCACCGAGAACGTCTTGGTCTCGCGCTGCGCCAGATCGACCAGGATGCTGGCGACGTCGCTCGGCTCGTTGGAAAGATCGACGCCGGCGATAATGTCTGAGGCGTTCTCGCTGTTGGCGAGTTCTGCGGCCTGGGCGTCGGAGGCCTTTTCCGACAGGGTATAGACCGTGGCACCTTCGGCCTGCCCCTCCTTCGGCGGCAACGAATCCGCATGCAGCGAAATGAACAGCGCCGCGTGGCGTGAACGCGCGAACCGGACGCGCTCGCCAAGAGCGATAAACGCGTCGTCTTCGCGAGTCATCGCCACCCGGTATTTGCCGCCTTGCTCGAGCTTCTTGCGCAGGGTGCGGGCAAAGGCGAGCACAATGTCCTTCTCGTCGACGCTCTTCCAATGGGTGCCGTTGTCGATGCCGCCATGGCCGGGATCGAGGACAATCAACGGCCGCGGGTCGTTGCTCTGCTTCGGCGCCATGGCGACGTGCGGTCGCCTGCCTCGACCGTTGCGGTCCTGCAGCGCGATGTTGCGCATGAAGGTCGCGCGGTCGATGGCCGCGAGATCGAGCACCAGTCGCGCCGGCTGGCCGGCGGCGGGTGGCAGCACGAACGCTTTTCTCACCTGAACGGGTTTTGCCGTGTCGAGCACGATGCGGGAACCGCCGCGCATAACGAGGCCGTAGCGATAAGCGGTAATGAGGCCGCGACCGTGCTCGCCGGTGCGCTTGGGCAGCTTGAAGGTGATCTGCGGCAAATCCACCACCACCCGGTAGGGGTCGGCGAGCGTAAAGGCGGCGACGTCGACCTTGTCGGAAACGTCGAGGACGAAACGGGTCTGTTCCTCATTGCCGCCGACCCGCACGGCCGAGGCGACGGGGTGTTGGCCCGGCTTGCCGGCCTTCTCCGCCCCGGCGGCCGGAGCCGGCGTAAGCAGCACGGCCGCTACGCCCGCAACAGCCGCCAGAACAGCGGCAAGGCCACAAACGCGCGCTGAGGCGCCCAGAACGGCGTCAACGATGGCGAACCGGCTGACCGTCACGAATCCTGACCCTTTCGCGCCCTTTTAGCGCATTAGGAGCCGCTTCGGTTAACGGAACTTGACCGGCGCTGGTTTTCGCTGCGGCGGTGTTGCGGATAGGTGGCATCTTTTCCGGCCAGGATTGTGGATGAGCGGAAATTCCGCCTGTTCCGCCTGCCGCAACGCCATGACAACACGGTGATCGCCCCCAACCCCGCTTGCTATTGGGGGAATCCGACCGTATGTAACAGTCTGCTGACGGTCATGAGTTCCGGTTGTGCCGCGTTCGGGCCCCGGCGCGCTGAATTAGGTCCAGGACCGCCCCCCCAGGAGGTCGGCGGATGGACAAGCGAAACGAGCCGAAACCCTAGGTCAAGGACACCGGATTGGCGCGCGGCCCTGATTTGCCGCCCGCCTTCGAGCCGTCAGCACCGACTAATCCCGGCTTGCGCCGCCGACTTGATTGGCGCGGCCGACCGCCACGGGTCGCTTTTTCATGCTGCCGACGATGCAGCAAAAGCCATTTGAGGTCCCCCGCTTTTGCGTGATGCGCGCGACGGCGCGTTTCAGCTTGGGCCTCGAGGCGCTTTCGCGTGAAGACGCGCGCCCAACTTCCTTCCACACCCCTACGGCCGGCACCCATCCGCGTCGCTTTGCGCCGCCTCTCCCGCGCGAGCGCGCCCTGAGCCCGGGCCCCGAGAGTCAAGAAAATGGCCGACAAAATGCTCATCGACGCGACCCATCCGGAAGAGACCCGGGTGGTCGTACTGCGTGGCAACCGCGTCGAGGAATTCGACTTCGAAAGCGCCCACCGCAAGCAGCTCCGCGGTAACATCTATCTCGCCAAGGTCACCCGGGTCGAGCCGTCGCTGCAGGCGGCGTTCGTCGATTACGGCGGCAACCGCCACGGCTTCCTGGCGTTCTCCGAAATCCACCCGGACTACTACCAGATCCCGGTCGCCGACCGGCAGGCGCTCCTCGCCGAAGAGGCGCGGGCCCAGCGTGACGCCGATGAAGAGGCCGACAACCGCTCGCGGCGCGGCGGCCGTCATCGCCGCCGTGGCGCGAGCCGCCGCCGCGATGTGAAGCGTAGCGAGGCGCTTCCCGGCAACGAGGCGGCGCCCGAGACCGCAGAATTCCAGGCCAGCGAACCGGCTGTCGGCGGCGAAATGACCGCCGGGATCATTGAAACGCCTGAGACCGCAGGCACGGAGATGGCGTCCGGGCAGCCAATGCTGAGCGCGGAAGAAGCCGCGCACGAAGCCGACTTCCCGCCCGAGAGAGCCGGCTCCGCGGAAACACCGTTCGCTCCGTCCGAGCCTGAAGCGGCGCCCGAACCCGCCACCGTGGCCGAGGGCGAGCAACCGGCCGACATCTACGAGCCGACGCCGGAACCCGCCCGTGCCGAGGCGACCGCCGCAGTGGCGCATGACCCCGTCGAAGCCGAAGGGCACAACGAACACGAAGAAGAACAGGAAGACGACGATCGCGCCGGCGAGACCGAAGACGAACAGGAAGAAGGCGAAGAAGGAGAACCGCGCTCCGAAGCCGCCCCTGCCGAGCCGAACGGCAACGGTGAAGAGCACGAGGAAGAAGCCGTTGAGTCCGTCGGCGGGGCCGACGCTCTGGAGGAGGCGCAGGAGCGCGCGCCGCGCTTCCGTCGCAACTACAAGATTCAGGAAGTCATCAAGCGCCGCCAGGTCATGCTGGTGCAGGTGGTCAAGGAAGAGCGCGGCACCAAAGGTGCGGCGCTCACGACGTACCTGTCGCTCGCCGGCCGCTATTCGGTGCTGATGCCCAACACCGCCCGCGGGGGTGGCATTTCGCGCAAGATCACCAGTTCGGAAGACCGCTCGCGCCTCAAGGAAATTGCCGGCGAGCTGGAAGTGCCGGAGGGCATGGGCGTGATCCTGCGCACCGCCGGCGCCAGCCGCACCAAAGCGGAAGTCAAACGCGACTTCGAATACTTGTTGCGGTTGTGGGAGACGGTGCGCGATCTCACGCTCAAATCGATGGCGCCGACGCTCGTCTACGAGGAAGGCTCGCTGGTCAAGCGTTCGATCCGCGACCTCTACAGCAAGGACATCGACGAAATCGTCGTCGCCGGCGATGACGGCTACAAGGAAGCGCGCGACTTCATGCGCATGCTGATGCCGAGCCACGTCAAGCATGTAAAGCAGTACAAGGACGGCCAGCCGCTGTTCACGCGCTACGGCATTGAAAGCCAGCTGGACGCCATGTTCTCGCCGGTCGTTCAGTTGCGCTCCGGCGGCTACATCGTGCTGAACCAGACCGAGGCGCTGGTGGCGATCGACGTCAACTCGGGCCGCGCCACCCGCGAGCACCACATCGAGGACACCGCCCTCAAAACCAACGTCGAGGCGGCCGAGGAAGTCGCCCGCCAGTTGCGGCTGCGCGATCTCGCCGGCCTCATCGTCATCGACTTCATCGACATGGACGAGAGCCGCAACAACCGCCAGGTCGAGCGCAGGCTGAAGGAAGCGCTCAAGCATGATCGCGCGCGCATCCAGGTCGGCCGCATTTCGCATTTCGGCTTGCTGGAAATGTCGCGCCAGCGTATCCGCGCCTCGGTCCTTGAAAGCTCGACCGAGAAGTGCCCGGTGTGCGGTGGCTCCGGCCACGTGCGCTCGGTGTCGTCGGTTGCGCTGCAGGCCCTGCGCGCGATCGAGGAGACGCTGATCAAGGGCGCCACCCATAACCTGATCGTGCGCACCCGCGCCGAAGTCGCGCTCTACATGCTCAACCACAAGCGCGCACATCTGCGCGAACTGGAAGAGCGTTTCCGCGTCACCATCACGGTGTCGGCCGACGCCACCGTGGGCGGCCAGCAGTCCTACATTATCGACCGCGGCGAGCAGGTGCACAGCGTGGAAGCCGCGCGCAGCCTCGCCGCCGCTGCGCAGGCCGCAGCCCCGGTCATCGAGGAAGAGCCCTCCGAGGCCGGTGTCGAGGCCGAGGCGGAAGAAGCAACCGGCGAAGACGAACGCGAAGCCGGCCGCCGCCGCCGGCGCGGCCGCGGCCGTGGCCGGAGCCGGGGCCGCAATGGCGAATCCCGCGACGAAGACTCCGAGAGCGCCGCCCGGGAGACGGTGGCCGAACACGCCGTCGCCCACGAAGATCACGAGGCCGCTTCGCCGGAAGAATTTGGTGACCAGGAAAGCGAAGACGCCGATGCGGGCGAAGGCGAGGAAACTCTCGCCGGCGCCGAGAATGGCGACCGTGACGGTCGCCGCCGCCGCCGGCGTGGCCGGCGTGGCGGACGCCGCAACCGGCGTGGCCGCAATGGCGAGGGTTCGCAGGAAGATTCTTACGTAAACGGCGAAGGCGAGGCCGAAGGGGAATTGCAACACGCGGGCGAGGACAGGGACCAGCCCTCTTCCTGGGAAGACCGGGTCGCATCCGGGCCGACCGCTGGAGAGCAGCAAGAATTCCAGCCGGACTACGCGCCGTCGTCGTCCGAGCCTGCGATCAGACCTTCCACCGCCGAAGCCGAATTCCCGGCGCCGGTCGGACGCGAGGCGCCCGAGGCCATTCGAGCCGAAGCAGAGGCGGAGGCCGCCGAGGAAGCCGAGGCTGCGGCAGAACAGCAACGTCGCCGCTCCACCGTGCGCGAGCGAGCCCCGATTGCTATCGAAGGTGAGGCGCCGTTGCCCTCACCGACCTTGCCGCCGCCACCGACCCCGGTGATCTCGGTCTCGTCGAGCGAGGAGCCGGCCCAGCCCAAGCGTGGGTGGTGGGGCCGCCGCATGATGGGCGACAAGGACTGACGCCCTGCGCCCTCGTATGGTGTGGGGTGGCCGCGCCGGACCGCACAGGTTAAAAGCGTGGCTCGGAACACGCTGGTGTGGCGGATTTGAAGTCCGTTACATTGTTTGCTGCAATCTCGGAGACGGATTTCAAATCCAAAGCCACACCAGGATCATAAACTTGCTTGTGTCCTTTTCGAATCCGAAATTCGTATCGAACAAGCCGCACAATCTGACGAACTTCGGATTCGGTACACTAGGATGAAGTCCGCCTGGGTCGACCGCGACGCGCAACACCTCATTGACGAATACGCGGCCGACGGTATTCAGCCTGCGCTGGCGCTGCGCGTCTACACAAGCCGGCTCATCGGCCGGGATCCCAAACTGGTGCTGCACGGCGGCGGCAACACATCGTTGAAGGCCAGGGCCCGCGATCTCGCCAGCAAAGAGATCGACGTCCTCTATGTCAAAGGGTCGGGCTGGGACATGGGGGTCATCGAGCCGGCCGGTTTTCCGGCGGTGCGCCTCGAAGCCTTGCGCACGTTGCGCACGCGGGAAACCTTGAGCGACGAGGATTTCGTACGCGTGCAGCAAGGCCTGCGTCTCGATCCGCTGGCACCGGTCCCTTCGGTCGAGATGCTGCTGCACGCCTTCATGCCGGCGCCGTTTATCGATCATACCCACGCCACCGCGGTGTTGAGCATCGTCGACCAGCCCGACGGCGAAGCCTTGTGCGCCGAGGTGTTCGGCGGCCGGCTCGGCTTCGTGCCCTATTCGCGCCCCGGCTTCGGTCTCGCGCGGCTGGCCGCGACCGCCTTCGACAGGAATCCCAAGGTCGAAGGCCTGATCCTCGACAAGCACGGCATCTTCACTTTCGGCGAGAACGCGCGTGAAGCCTACGAGCGCATGATCGAATGCGTAACCCTGGCAGAACAGAAGCTGGTGAAGAACCGCAAGACCTTCGCTGCCGCAAAACTCCCGACAAAAATCGCTTCGGTTTCCGAGGTGGCACCAACCTTGCGCGGCGCCTGCGCCCTGCCCGATCATTACGGCGAAGGCGCGCACAAGCGCCTGATCCTCGATTTTCGTACCAGCGAGACCATCCGTGCTTTTGTCGACGGCCAGGACGTTGCGCGTTACGCGCGCGCCGGCGTCGTCACCCCCGACCACGTCATCCACACCAAACCCTGGCCGCTGATCGTGCCGGCCCCGGCAGCGGACCATCCCGACGGCTTCAGACGTGCGGTGCAGGACGCGGCGAAACAATTCGTCGCGGACTACGCCGCCTATTTCGAGGCGCACAGGACGCGCTCGCCGGGCGCCGCCATGCACGATCCGGCGCCGCGCGTCGCGCTGGTGCCCGGGCTC
The DNA here is from genome assembly GCA_963773715.1 of uncultured Pseudomonadota bacterium. GTDB lineage: Bacteria > Pseudomonadota > Alphaproteobacteria > Rhizobiales > Xanthobacteraceae > Pseudolabrys. The sequence continues at coordinate 211,622 of CAVZCM010000008.1, forward strand.
GGCCTGTTCGGCATGGGCGACAATGCCAGCGACGCAAAGATCGCCGCTGACATGGCGGAGGCTATGGTCGAATGCGTTACCGACGCGGAAGCCGTCGGCCGCTACGCGCCGGTCGGCGACGCTGACATGTTCGACTGCGAATACTGGCCGCCCGAGCTCGCCAAGCTTGGCGCGCGCAAGATTCTGCCGCTTGCCGGACAGGTGGCCGTCATAACCGGCGGCGGCGGCGCCATCGGCGCGGCTTGCGCCCGCGCCTTCGTGGAAGCCGGGGCGGAAGTCGCCCTGCTCGACCGCGACGAGAAAGCGGCGCGCAACAAGGCCGCCCAAACCGGTGCGCATGCGCTCGCGTTGCAATGCGACGTCACTGATGCGGCTTCTGTTGCTGCCGCCTTTGACGCGGTAACAGCGCGCTTCGGCGGCGTCGATATCCTCATTTCCAATGCCGGCGCCGCCTGGCAGGGCAAGATCGGTGAAGTCGACGAAGCGACCTTGCGGCAGAGCTTCGAGCTCAATTTTTTCGCCCACCAGAAAGTAGCGCAGGCCGCTGTCCGGATCATGCTCGCGCAGGGCACGGGCGGCTGCCTCCTGTTCAACGTCTCCAAGCAGGCGGTGAATCCGGGCCCGAACTTCGGGCCCTACGGTCTGCCCAAGGCGGCGACACTGTTCCTCGTCCGCCAATACGCCCTCGACTACGGCGCCGACGGCATCCGCGCGAATGCGATCAATGCCGACCGCATCCGCTCCGGCCTCCTCACCGACGACTTCATCAAGGAGCGCGCCAGGGCGCGCGGGCTTTCCGAAAAGGACTACATGAGCGGCAACCTGCTCGGCCGCGAGGTCACCGCCGAGGACGTCGCGCAGGCTTTCCTCGCCCAGGCGCTGGCGCTCAAGACCACGGCGGACGTCACCACGGTCGACGGCGGCAATATCGCCGCGGCGCTACGCTAGAACCGCCTCATTGACATGAATCCATGCTATCGTGATTTACTCTCACCCTGACGGACGGAACGACCATCATGCCGCGATATTCCGGTTTCCTGATCACAGCCCTGACGATGTTGCTCCTTGCGGCGCCCGCTTCCGCGCTCTCCCGCAAGGAGAAAATGGAAACCTGCAAGATCGGCGCGGATGCGCAGAAGCTGACCGGCTCGAAACGGAACGCCTTCATCAGGAATTGCATGGCCCAGGCGCCGGCCCAACGCGCGACGGCCAGCCAGAAGATGGAAACGTGCAAGGTCGGCGCGGAGGCACAGAAGCTCACCGGCGGCAAGCGCAACGCCTTCATCAAGAAATGCATGGCCAGGGGCAACTACGAGCCGCCGGCGCGACGCGCGCTGAAACAGGATGCGATGAAGAAGCCGGCCATGAAGAAGCCGCCTCCGAAACAAAACTAGAGCGGCGTCCAATTAGGCGCTACATCCCACCACGATTTGCAATTCAATAAGCTTGCGAGAAGTCATGCCCGAAGTCGATCAGGAAGGTAAGCGTTATCACATCGACAAGCCGCAGAATGCGCCCGGATTTTTCCTCAAGGGCGCCCATCAGCTCGACTGGGGTATGAAGAACCGGCTCGCCCGCACCTTCAATCCGGTGAGCGGACGCACCGTCATGCTGGCGGTCGATCACGGCTATTTCCAGGGTCCGACAACCGGGCTCGAACGCATCGACCTCTCCATCGTGCCGCTGCTGCCGCAATGCGACGCGCTGTTCTGCACGCGCGGCATCCTGCGTTCGCTGATCCCCGCCGACTGCGCCAAGCCGATGGTTCTGCGCGCGAGCGGCGGTCCGTCGATCCTGCGCGACGAGCTCTCTGACGAACAGATCGCCATGGACATGGATGACGCGGTCCGTCTCAACGCCGCCGGCGTCGGCATCCAGGTCTTTATCGGCGGCGAACACGAGACCCGCTCGATCCACAACATGACCAGGCTGGTCGATGCCGGCTTGCGCGTCGGCATTCCGGTGATGGGGGTCACCGCGGTCGGCAAGGACATGGTGCGCAACGCGCAGTACTTCCGCCTCGCCTGCCGCATCATCGCCGAGATGGGCGCGCAGTACGTGAAGACCTATTACGTCGACAAGGACTTCGAGACCGTCACCTCGTCGTGCCCGGTGCCGATCGTGATGGCCGGCGGCAAGAAGCTGCCCGAACTCGACGCGCTCTCCATGGCTTACAACGCCGTGCAGCAGGGCGCGGCCGGCGTCGACATGGGCCGCAACATCTTCCAGTCGGAGGCGCCGCACGCCATGCTCGCCGCCGTCAACGCGGTGGTGCACGAAAACATGAAGCCGAAGGAAGCGCTCGAACTCTACGGATCGCTCAAGGCGGAAGGCGTGGCCTGATCGCGCGCGGCCTGCGTGCGCTCGAACCGGCCGGCGACGAAGCGCGTCAGCGCAGGACCCGCCAGCATCACAACGAACAGGCGGCTCGCCTGCATCGCCATCACGAACGGCAGATCGACGTCAACGTTGCTCGAAGACGCGATAATTGCCACCGTGTCCGCACCGCCCGGACTGGTGGCGAGGTAGGCCGTCAGCGGATCGATCCCCATGAACACCACCAGCAGGACGGCGATCCCGCCGCAAAAGACGATCAGCGTCAGCAGCGCGGCGGTGACGCGCGGCATGGCGCGCGCTGCGTGGGCGATGATGGCGCGCGTAAAGCGCAGTCCGATGGTCCAGCCGAGGATTGCGTAGCACATGGCCAGCAGCCAGGGCGGCAGTTCGACGGTGAGCAGGCCTGCACCTTGCAAAATGACGCCGAGCATGAGCGGCACCATCAGCGCGCCGGCCGGCACGCGCAGCAGGCGCCCCAGCACGGCCCCGACACCGGCGAGGGCCAGCGTCGCAGCGAGCGCCGGCCAGTTCACCGGCGGGAACCAGACGATTTCCGGAACGCGGCCCGAACTGACCGCCCAGAGCGCCGACAACGAAGACGCCAGGGCGACGACAATGACCACCCGCAGGTACTGCATGAAGGCGACCAGCCGCATGTCGGCGCCATAGGCCTCCGACATCAGGGTCATGGCCGCCGCCGCCCCCGGCGAGGCGCCCCACACGGCCGTCGTACCCGGCAGCACCTGCAAGCGCGCCAGCAGCCAGCCGAGGCTGGTGCTCGATCCGACCACCAGCACGATGACCACCGCGAATACCGGCCAGTCCTTTTGCAGCTCGGGCAAGATCGATGGCGGCAGTCCGCGTGCGATCAGACAGCCGACGACGGCCTGGGCCGCAAAGAACGGGATCATGGGCACACGGACGCGGATCTCGGATGCCGCCAGCAGGATGGCCGCCACCATCGGCCCCATCAGCAGTGCCGCCGGCAGATGCAAGGCCTCAAACACCAGAAAGCAGATCACCGACAGAAACAGCAGCACCGCCCACTGGGCAGCGGTGCTGCGGCCACCGAGCCATCGCCGGAACCAGCGGTCGAAGAGACGGAACGGGGTGCGCAAAATCAGGCCGTTAGGTTGCCGCGAACACGGGAGCGGACGGAGGACGGCGGCGGCAGCCGGGCCCGGCAGGCCGGTGGCGTGGGGAAAAGCGACTGAGGCTTTCGTGGAATCCAGCATTATCCCGCCTTGTGCCAGCTTGCGAGCCCGGCGTCTGCCCCCGCCCGGGCATGACCGCTATGCTGACTTCCCGCGCACCGCGTCGCGGGATTTGACGGAACACGCGCGCCACCGGACGGACCCAATATAGTTCCGGCAGAATCAATGGGTGATGCGAGCAGTCGATTGAAGGCGATGCGCCTCCCGGGCTGGCGATTCCGGCATTGAACGCGAGCCGGGCCGCGGCGCGGGTCGAAAACAAGGTTCCGGGCGCGCTCATGCAGGAGGTGCTGATCAAGACCTACCTGCTCTCCCTCAACGACGCCAATATCACCGGCAATTACACGGTGCTGCAATCCAGGCTGGCCAGGCCGTTCCGCGAGCAGTTCGACGCCGCCCGGCTGAAGAAGGTGTTCAGATCGTTCAGCGACAAGAAGATCGACTTCGGCATCATCGCCGGCAAGACGCCGATCGCCTCGAGCAAGAGCAGAATCGACAAACGCGGCGCACTCATCCTGCGCGGCTATTTCGACACCACGCCGAGCCGCGTCAGCTACGAACTCGATTTTGTCCCGTCCGAGGGCGAATGGAAGCCGATCAAGCTCAACGTTCACGTCAAGCCGGTGGACAAGCAGTAAGCCTTCCTTCAACGCGCGCACGGAAGACGTCGAAAGGCAAACCCATGATCCAGCCCAACGCATCCGGGCCGCGCAAACCCGCGGGCACGTGGCGCAAGGTAATCGCCGCCATCCTCGACTTCATCTTCATCTTTTTCCTCGGCGGCTATGCGATCGGATATTTCACCGGCAATCTCGCCGACGGCGGCTTCAGGCTCAACGGCGGTCCGGCCTTTGTGCTGTTCGCCCTGATCGTTCTCTACTTCATCATCTTTCGCCGGTATCTCGGCGGCACGCTGTTTCAGCGGCTGCTGGGCGGCTCTGGGCGCCTGCTAGACGACCTGCACGATCAAATCCGACCTCCCGCTAGGCAGCGCCCAGCCAGTTGCCGATGCGTTCCACCGCCTCGTGCATCTCGGGCGCGGAGCCCGCATAGCAAAAGCGCAGGAAGTGCCGCCCGTTGCGCGGATCGAAATCGATGCCCGGCGTCGCCGCCACCCCTGCCTCATCCAGCATCTGCCTTGCGAAGGCAAGACTGTCGTCAGAGAAGCGCGAAACGTCGGCGTAGAGATAGAATGCCCCATCGACCGGAAAGAACCTGTCGAGACCGGCCTTCGGCAATCCCTCGACCAGGATGCGGCGGTTTTCCTCGTAACCGTGCTTGACCGCTTCCATTTCATCGCGGCCGTCGAAGGCGGCTTCGGCCGCAGTCTGCGCCAGTGTCGGCACCGAGATGGCGAGGTTGCCGTGCAGGCGGTCGACGGTGCGCACGAGATTGTCGGGCACCACCATCCAGCCGACGCGCCAGCCGGTCATGCAGAAGTACTTGGAAAACGAATTGATCACCAGCGTGCGCGGCGAGAGTCTCGGCGGCGGTCTCGGCGGGAAAGGCGTAGTCGAGCCCGTGATAGATCTCGTCGGAGATGACCTTGATGCCTTCGCCTTCGCAGAGGTCGATCAGATGCGACAGTGCCTCGGCGGTGAGCATGGTGCCCGTCGGGTTGGCCGGACTTCGCGATCACCACGCCGGCGAGCGGCTTGCGGCGGTGCTCGGCGAGGATTGCCTCGCCGGTCAGCGCCCAGCGTGTTTCCGCCGCGGTGTCGATCAGCACCGGCTCGCAGCCGAGCGCGCTGAGGATATGCCGGTACGGCGGATAGCCGGGATTGGCGAGCGCCACCCGCTCGCCCGGCTCGAACAGCGACAGAAAGGCGAGGATGAAGCCGCCGGAGGAACCGGTGGTTACCGCGATCCGGCCCGGGTCGAGGTCGAGGCCATGGATCTCGCCGTAGTGACGCGCAATGCGGGCCCGCAGTGACGGAACACCGAGCGACTCGGTGTAGGCGATGCGGCGCCCGAGCGCGGCCCTGGCGGCCTCGAGCGCCGGCCGCGGCGCGGGCGCGGCCGGCTGGCCCACCTCCATGTGCACCACGCGTTGCCCTCGCGCTTCAGCCGCCGCGGCGGCCGCCATCACGTCCATAACGATGAAGGGCGGCACATCGCTGCGTCTGGAGGGGGTCAAAAGTCTTTTTGCCGCATCGAGCATCGCAATTCGTCACCCTTCCCGCCGGCCTTGCCGCCCCTCTGTTGCCGCATTCCCCGGCTTGCCTGCAGTGCGCGTCGCGAATTTCGCGCGCTTGCGGCCGGCAAGACCCGCGTTGACCGCCTCAAGAGGCGTCACTAGGTTCACCTCACCCGTTGGTAAAGATCGGCATGACCGAGAACGAGACCCCTATCAGGGCCCGGCGCATGACGCCAGCCGGCCGCATGCTGGCGCTGGTAACCGCCGTGGCCATCGCAGCCACCGGCGTTGGCCCGTCGGCGACGCCGGCCCATGCGCAAGGCCCCGGCCTGCGGGTGATCCGTGACACCGAGATCGAGAATCTCCTGCGCGATTACGCGCGCCCGATCCTGAAGGTCGCCGGACTCGCCCAACACAACGTCAAGGTCGTCATTGTCAACAACGACAGCTTCAACGCCTTCGTGATGGATGGCCGGCATATTTTCGTCTTCGCCGGCGCGCTGTTCGACACCAAGACGCCGAATGAACTGATCGGGGTGATTGCGCACGAAACCGGCCATCTGGCAGCCGGCCATCTGATCCGCCTGCGCGAGCGGTTGGCGCGGGCGCAGACCATGTCGATTATCGCCATGATCGCCGGCGCGGCTGCGGCCGTTGCCGGGGCCAAAGCCGGGGTCTCCGGCTCCGGTAACATCGGCGCCGCAGCGCTATTGGCGCCGCAGGCAGCGATCCAGAACTCACTGCTCGCTTACGCGCGCACACAGGAAGACCAGGCCGACCACGCCGCCATCAAGTTCCTCACCGCCTCCCACCAGTCCGGCGAAGGCATGGTCGACCTGTTCAAGCGATTGTCCGACGAGAACCTGTACGCGTCGCGCTCGATCAATCCCTACATGCAAAACCATCCGATGCCCACCGACCGCGTGGCCGCGATCGAAACCCTGGCCAAGGCGGCCCCGTACTGGAACAGGAAGGATCCGCCGGCACTGCAACTGCGTCATGACCTGATGCGCGCCAAACTGTCGGGATTCCTGGAGCCGCCCAGCACGGTGTTGCGCCGCTATCCGCGGGGCAATCACAGTCTGGCCGCGCGCTATGCGCGCGCGATCTCGGCCTACCGCAATGGCGACCTGCGGCGCGCGATTGGCATGATCGACGATTTGATCCGCAGTGAGCCGAACAACCCCTACTTCAACGAACTCAAGGGTCAGGCGCTGCTGGAAGGCGGCCGGCCGACGGAAGCCATCGCCCCGCTGCGCCGCGCCGTAGCGCTTTCAAATCAGGCGCCGCTGATATCGATCATGCTGGGCCAGGCCATGGTCGCCACCAACGACAAGAAATATGCAAACGAGGCCGTGCGGCTTTTGCAGCGGGCGGTACAGCGCGAGCCGGAAATGCCGGGCGCCTACGAGCAGCTGGCCATGGCCTATGGACGCGAAGGCGACCTCGCCCGCGCCGATCTCGCCTCCGCGCACGCCGCATTCAACCGCGGCGACATCAAGACGGCGCACCTGCTCGCGTCCCGTGCCAAGACCCGGCTGAAGGTCGGCTCGCCCGCCTGGGTGCGCGCCGACGATATCGTCAACACAAAGATTCCCGAGAACCAGCATCGTCGCTGATCACCCTTCAGGAAAGACGCCTATGACCTCAAGCCCCCGTTTCATTGCGATTGCCGGCGCGCTGTGCGCAGCACTCTTGATCTTCGCCCAGCCGCAGCTGTCACGGGCGGCCGAACTCTCCAGGGCGCAGACCTCGGAAATCGAAAAGATTGTGCACGACTACATCGTCAAGCATCCGGAAGTGATCGAGGAAGCGATTCAGGAATTGCAGAAGCGGCAGCAGGCCGCCGAAGCCGAGAAGTCCAGGGACGCGGTGAAGGCGCATGCCAGGCAGTTGTTCGATTCATCGGACCAGGTTGTGCTCGGCAATCCGAACGGCAATGTCACACTGGTCGAGTTCTTCGATTACAACTGCGGCTACTGCAAGCGCGCCATGAGTGACATGCTCGCGCTGCTCAAGGCTGATTCCAATCTGAAGATTCTGCTCAAGGAATTCCCGGTGCTCGGAGAGGGCTCGGTCGAGGCCGCACGGGTGGCGATGGCCGTGCGCATGCAGGCGCCGAAGAAATATCTTGAGTTTCACACCAAACTTCTGGGAGGCCGCGGCCGCGCCAACGAAGCGCGTGCGCTGGCGGTAGCCAAGGAGATGGGGCTCGACATGGCCCGCATCCGCAAGGACATGAAGGCCCCCGAGGTCGAGCAAGCGCTGCGGCAGGATTTCGCGCTCGCTCAGGCCCTCGGGTTGAACGGCACGCCGAGTTATGTCGTCGGCGACAACGTCATCGTCGGCGCCGTCGGTCTCGACACACTCAAGCAGAAGATCGCCAAAGCCCGCTGTGGCAAGGACGCCTGCTGAGGCGGCGACCATCCCTCCCACGCAACCCGACCTGAAACGTCACGGCCGCCGGTTCCCCCGGCGGCCGTTTTGCGTCGCCGGACCGGCCGCCTCAGTCCCGGCTGCAACGGGACGTCAAGCCTGAATTCACGGCCAAATTTGCCCTCGCCGCCGTGTCCGCCTATAAGGCCCCGAACTTTTTTTCACCCGCCGGCGAATCGTGGATCATGGCCGGCGGTGACCGGCGCGCATTCAAGCCATGGCCCAGACCATCTACATCCTCAACGGCCCCAACATGAACCTGCTCGGCACCCGCGAGCCGGAAAAGTACGGGCGCGCCACGCTCGACGATGTGGAAAAGCTTTGCCGCGCCACCGCCAAACGTTTCGGTCTTGAAGTCGAGTTCCGCCAGTCGAACCACGAGGGCGAGCTGGTCGACTGGATCCAGGAGGCCAGCGCCAGGAAGGCCGCCGGCATCATCCTCAACCCGGCCGGCTACACCACCACTTCGATCGCCATCCTCGACGCGCTGCTGGCAGTCAGCATGCCGGTGATCGAAATCCACATCACCAATATCCATGCTCGTGAGAGTTTTCGGCAGGGCTCCTACGTTTCAAAGGCGGCAAGATCGGTGATCGCCGGCTTCGGCATCCAGGGTTACGCGCTCGCAATCACCGGCCTCGCCGACATGGTCGGCGCAAAAGAAAACTCCAAATAGGGCATCACGGCCAACGACCGAACCGGGACCGCGCGATGGCAAAACCGCCGAAATCCAGTCTGGTCGACCGCGACCTGATCCGCGAACTGACCGAGCTGCTCGACGAGACCGGTTTGACCGAGATCGAGATCGAGCAGGACGGCAAGCGCGTGCGCGTGGCGCGCAACGTTGCCGGCCCGGCCGCCGTGGCGGCAGCGCCCGCGGTCACGCCGCTTGCCGGCCAGCCGCTGGCGCAGATGGCTGACGCCGGGCCCATGCCACTCGATGTCGCCAAGCATCCGGGCGTCGTCACTTCGCCCATGGTCGGCACCGCCTATAGCGCGCCCGAGCCCGGCGCCAGGCCTTTCATCGAAATCGGCAGCAAGGTGAAGGCCGGCGACACGTTGCTGATCGTGGAAGCGATGAAGACCATGAACCAGATTCCGGCGCCGCGCGCCGGTACCGTGACCCAGATCCTGTTCGAGGACGGCCAGCCGGTCGAGTTCGGCGAGCCGCTGCTGATTATCGAGTGACCGCGCTTCGCACGGCCGGACCAGACGATGTTCGATAAAATCCTCATCGCCAATCGCGGCGAGATCGCGTTGCGCGTCCTGCGCGCCTGCAAGGAGCTCGGCATCCCCACCGTGGCGGTGCACTCCACGGCGGATGCCGACGCCATGCATGTGCGCTTCGCCGATGAAAGCGTGTGCATCGGCCCGCCCGCCGCCAGGGACAGCTATCTCAACATCCCGGCGATCCTCGCCGCCTGCGAGATCACCGGCGCTGACGCGGTGCACCCCGGTTACGGATTCCTGTCCGAAAACGCGCGCTTTGCCGAAATCCTCGCCGAACACAATGTCGAGTTCATCGGTCCCAAGGCCGAGCACATCCGCCTCATGGGCGACAAGATCGAGGCCAAGCGCACCGCCAGGCGCCTCGGCATTCCGGTGGTGCCGGGCTCCGAAGGGGGCGTTACGTCCGACGCGGATGCGACCCGCATCGCCAAAGAGATCGGCTTTCCGGTGCTGATCAAGGCGGCCGCCGGTGGCGGCGGCCGCGGCATGAAAGTTGCGCGTGAACCTGCCGACCTGTCCGCGGCGCTTTCCACGGCGCGCACGGAAGCCAAGGCCGCCTTTGGCGACGACGCCGTCTACATCGAGAAGTACCTCACGCGCCCCCGCCACATCGAAATCCAGGTGCTCGGCGACGGCCAGGGCAAGGCGATCCATCTGGGCGAACGCGACTGCTCGCTGCAGCGGCGCCACCAGAAGGTGCTGGAGGAAAGCCCCTCACCTGCACTCAACGCCTCTGCGCGCAACCAGATCGGCGAGACGGTCGCCAAGGCCATGCGCGAGATCAAATATCTCGGCGTCGGCACGGTCGAGTTTCTGTACGAGGACGGCCAGTTCTACTTCATCGAAATGAACACGCGCATCCAGGTCGAACATCCGGTGACCGAGATGATCACCGACATCGATCTGATCTTCGAGCAGATTCTGCGTCGCCACCGGCGCCGAGCTGACCCTGAAGCAGAGTGATATCGAATTCCGCGGTCACGCCATCGAATGCCGCATCAATGCCGAGAATCCGGTATCGTTCCGCCCCTCGCCCGGCAAGATCCTGCACTACCATCCGCCCGGCGGCCTGGGCGTGCGTATCGATTCAGCAGTCTACGAGGGCTACACCATCCCCCCCTATTACGACTCGCTGGTCGGCAAGCTGATCGTGCACGGCAAGACCCGCACCGAATGCCTGATGCGGCTCAAGCGCGCGCTCGACGAAGTCGTCGTCGATGGCATCGAAACCACGCTGCCGCTATTTCGCGCGCTGGTCGGCGAAAAAGACATCATCGACGGCAACTACCACATCCACTGGCTGGAGCAGTTCCTCGCCAGGGGGGGCATGGACGAATAACGGGCTGCCGCGCCTTGCCCGCACGGGGCGGCAGCCCGCTGACGGCGCGGTCCCCTACCACTCGCGCCGTGACGCCCAAGGCATCGAATCCAGCATCTTCAGTGTCGCCGCGTTCGGGCAGTAGTCTTCCCAGCCGGCATCGCCCGGACGTTTCGCGAGATCGCGCCTGCAGCGTCCCTTGGGGTCGCAGTTCGTGCACACGCGTTGCAGGTCGAGAAACGTCGCCCGATCGACCTCATCCACTTCTTTGGGGTCGAGGCCGAGCGCCGCCATGCGGCGCAGCAGCAGGTCGGCGGCATGGGGCCCGCGACGCACCAAGTGTTGCAACTCGTAGGTCGTGAGCCCGGCGTCGTGCGCGATGCGGTCGACGTCATTAGCATCGCAGGCATAGAGTTCGGCCCAACTCGCTGCGCGCTGCCGCCAGTCGTGCCACCAGTCCGCGATAACCTCTCCCGGCGAGCGGCGGCGTGTTCCGTGTTCGAGGATGGACATGGCAGACCTCCTTCCTGAAATACAGAAAGGATGGCACCGGCGCATTTGTTCTCATTGACCCATGTCAAACAGCTTGCCGATTTGTGGCTCAGGCTGGCCCCTTTCGCGGGAGCCACGCAGATGAGAACGTTTCCCAGGCCGCGTATCGATGCCCTGACCGACGGCATCTTCGCCTTCGCCATGACGCTCCTGGTGCTCGACCTCCATCTTCCCGACCTGCCGGTCAAGGACAGCGCAGCACTGATCGCCGACCTCGCGGGCCTGTGGCAGAAGTATCTTGCCTATCTCATCAGCTTCTTCGTACTCGCCGCCCATTGGCGCTCCAACGTCGAGCTGCGGCGGGTCGAGGAGATATCATCAGAAGCGATGGGCCTTTCGATGGTATACCTGTTCTTCATCACCAGCATTCCATTGTCCACCAACGTCGTGGGCCTCCATGGCGACCTGCCGCCTGCAGTGTGGCTCTACGCCGTCAACCTGGTTGTCGTTTCCGCGCTCCTCCTGCGCCTGCGCGTTCTGGAGATCGTGCCCGAAAACCGCCCGCACGCCCGCCTCGGCCATTTCAGGATCGTGGTCGTGATGGGAGCCGCTGTTCTCTCGGTGCTCGCAAGCCTGATCGTGCCGGCCCTCGCGATGTACGTATATCTGCTCAACTTGCTCGCAAGCCCTGCCGCTTCGTGGTGGTATGGGCCGCAGGCGCAACGGTAGCCAACTCAGTCTCCCAGCACTCGCAGCTCTTCAGCGGCCACATAAAGCGCGACCGGGTCGCCGCTTTCGTGGTCGCGCCGCCCGGGACGGTGGCTGGTGTCGACCAGCACCCGCGTATTCCCGATTCGAACGACGTAACGAACATGGCCGCCAAGAAACCGCCGCAACCGCCTTGACGCGGTCGCCGTCGGCCCTGGTCTTCGCTGCGTAGGCTTCGCCGAACGCCGCCGGCACGATGGGGTCAAGCGCGCCGGGCAGCGGGTCCGCGCGGTAGACCGGGCCGGCCTTGGCCAGACACGCGCGCGCGGCGCGGATAGGTCTTCGCCAGCACCTGCAGAGAGGCGATCGCGTCGGCGACGTCGCGGAAAATGCCCGGATAGCCGCACGGCCGAAATGCGTTACGCTGCCGCGCCGTCCGCGCAGCCGTGCCAACATCTCGTGCAAGTTTCCCTCTTTGGCGGGCGAAGGCAAGCGCAAGCTGCCACTCAGGGATAGGACATCTGCCCCTGATACCGTACTATCTTCCTGCGCGCCAATCTCCGCCAACAAGCGCAGCGTTGCGGCCAACCATGATCCAGTGACGCCCTTTCAGGCCATGACTATCAGCACTGTCAAATCGTTGGCGCTCATCTGCACCATCCTTGCCGCCTCCGGCACGCGCGGGACGCTCGCGGCCGAGCCGCCCGCCGGTATTCCGCTTATGGCCGCCTGCAAGCCTGCATCGCCGCCGGCCCTGCCGGAACGCTGGCGCGCGGTGGCTCTGCTGATTCCGCAACAACGCGTGCAACTCGACGTCGGCGACTTCGTCTATGACGCGTCGCTGCCGGCCATGCGCGCCACCGTTTATGGTCTGGAGTCGGGCGCGATCGATCTTCTGATCACTGAAAAGCAAACCTACCGGCTCACCGGTCCGCGTGACGCGCCGACCGGCTGCACAGCGCTTGGCCCGCTCTACCGCCCGCCCGACCGCCACTGGCTTTCAAAAGACGCCGTATGCGACGGCGAAGCGCCTGTAGGCCCGAAGCAAACGCAATGGTGGAAGATGCGCACGCCCGAAGGGCGTTGCAAGCGGCAATGGTACGCGACCGACACGCGCCTGCCGTGGCGGGTGATGTTCCCCGACCGTTCGCCCGATCCTGCCGTGATCGGTGATTACGCCATAACCTACTTTCCCACTTTCACACCGTTGGCCGAGACCAGGCTCAAGCACCTGCGCGATTTTTGTGCCGCGAACGCGCGCAAGGCCGACAACGCCACGGCCGCCGCCGGCACCGCGCGCGAACTCATGGCGCTCGGAACGGACATTTCCCGGTCCGAACGCGCCCGACGCCTGCAAGCGCTCATCCCCGGCATCAGCCAGAAGGCCTGCGCGGACCTCGCGCCGCCGGAATGGCCACACCAGTTCATCACCACCGGTATTCTGACGCCGGTGCAGTTCAAATGGACACCGCTGCCGGCTCAACTGTTCTACGACTGGGAGAAGGCCGGCACGCTGTTCGGCTATCTCTACGAAGCGCGCACCCGGCCGCCCACCCTCGAAATCGTCAGCGTGTTGCGGCACCATATCGGCTATTCGGTCGAGCGCCTGCCCAACCGCATCTTCGCCTGTGGCGCCAAGGGACCCGGCGTCGTACGGCCGGACTGGATGGCGTCTGCCGGCTGCGACTGCAAGGCGGTCATCGACCACAATCCGCAGTTCGGGCCCGACGAAGTCAGCGTTATCCGCGCCTGCCCCATCAGGAATCTCGGCCTCTACCCGATGTGGACCTGGTACGCCGCCAACGGCCGCCCGATCCTGTTCACCGAGCCGCGCGCCAACAGCACCGGCCTGCACATTGCCGACTATTACCGTTGGCTGCCCGGCGCCACGATGCCGCAGGAAGCCTTCGCATTGCCGAAGCAATGCACCTATGAGGGCGCGCAAGCGAAGCTGCCGGTCGCCGGCAACGGACTCGCCGCCAAAGGCGCCGTCAGTTGCATCGCGTGCCACGTGTCGCGGCAATGAGGCGGTGAACCCGGATTCCTGTTTCGTCCCGGTATTCAAATTGCGCCGACTGTCCTAACATGAATGGCTTCGTCACGTGTTCGGACCATGGCCAGTCGCGGCAACAACTTTATCGAGATCACGCCCGAGGTGCTGCTCAAGGCCTATGCCTGCGGCATTTTCCCGATGGCCGAAAGCGCGGAAGATCCGGCGCTTTACTGGATCGAGCCGGACCATCGCGGCATCATCCCGCTCGACACCTTCCATGTGCCCGCGCGGCTCGCGCGCACCGTGCGCAACACGCGCTATACGGTGATGGTCAATCGCGCCTTCGACCAGGTGATCGAAGGTTGCGCGGAACCTAACGTCGGACGCACGCGCACCTGGATCAACACGCGCATCCGCAAGATCTACCGCGCGCTCTACGCGGAGGGTCATTGCCATACGGTCGAGGTCTATGACGGCCGCCAGCTGGTCGGCGGTCTCTATGGCGTCTCGCTCGGCCGCGCCTTCTTCGGCGAAAGCATGTTTCACCGCGCGCGCGACGCCTCCAAGATCGCGCTGGTGCATCTGGTCGCGCGGCTCAGGGCCGGCGGCTACAGCCTGCTCGACACGCAATTCGTGACCGATCACCTCAAGACCTTCGGCGCGGTCGAGGTGCCCAAGCGGCGGTACCATCAGCTCCTCGAAGACGCGCTCGACGGCGAAGGCGAGTTCGCCTCGCTGCCCATGAACCGGCCGGTCAAGGGGGCGGAAGCGCTGGCCGTCATCGAGGGACGCGAGGAATTTTCTATCTGAGCGCGGGCAGAACACCGCGCGGCGGCGGTGCCTGCCGCGCCGGTGCCGCCTGCCGCGCCGCCGGTGCCGGCCGTGCCTGCGGTACCGGCCGTGCCGGCGCTGCCTCGCCGGCCGCAGCGGCAGCCTGGTCGGTCGCCGTGGCCGCGGACGCATCCGCGACGTCAGGGCTCTTGCCGCCCTTGCAGTCGATCAGCCACACGTCGTAGATCGGATGCTCGACCGCGTGCAGACCGGGGCTCGCCTTGAACATCCAGCCCGTGAAGATGCGCTTGATATCGCCCTTGAGCGTAACCTCGTCGACGTCGACGAAGGCGTCGGTCTGCGGCGTTTCCGTAGGCGGGCGCGAATAGCAGGCTTTCGGCGTCACCTGCAGCGCGCCGAACTGGACGGTCTCGTTGACGGCGACGTCGAACGAGGTGATGCGCCCGGTGATCTTGTCGAGGCCCTCGAACACCGCGGTCGGGTTGGTGATGCGTTGCGGCGGCGGCTCCACCACCACCTCGCGCGCGGGCGGCTTGCCGGCCGCTGCGGGCGGCTGACCGGCCGGCGGCTGATTGGCCTGCTGCCCGGCGCCAGGCTGTTGCGGCGCGGGCGCATTCGGATTTGCCGGGTTCGGCGTATTGGCCTGCCGGGCCGGCGCGACGCCGGACGGCGGCGCGAGCGGCTGCGATTCGATGGTGCCACCGCCGGGCCGCGCCGCGGGCGGCAGGTTCATCGGTGACGGCATCGGCTGCGCCGGCGGTTCGTCGCCCCGCGCCGCCGCATCCGACGGTTGGCGCTGGCCGGCCGGATAGTCGCGATACCGGGGATAGGCGCCCTGATCCGGATTGCGCGGATACTGCTGCGGATATTGCTGAGGGTACTGCTGGCCCGGGTAGTAGCCCGGTTGCCGCTCCGGATCGGGGATGTCGGCGGGCGGCCGCGGCGGTCGCTTGTTGCCGAATATGTTGTCGAAGATGGTATCGAACTGCGCACGCGCGGGCGGCGTCGGCAGCAGCGCGGCCACCAGCAACAAAAGTCCGATCGTCGATACCGCGTGTCGCACCATCAATGCCGGCTTGTGATCCGCCTCGCGCCAGGCCAGCGGATAGTGCCCCTGTCCCGCGAACGCCCGGTTAACACGGCAAATAGGGCGGCGGAAGGGCGGCGCCCCGGTGCCCCCGCTTCCGAAGTCCGTGATACGCCGCAGCCCGCTCTGACACCAACTTCGGACGCCCAAGGGGCACCAGCAAGTATATGATTCCGGTGCCGCTTTCGATTTGAAGTTGCTGCGTGAAATTGCGGCAGACAGTGCAGGAGCTTCAAATCGGCGGCACTAGCGCTCGGGCGCCCAGGCCTTGTAGTCGCCGGTCGCCCTGGGACGACGGCCGAGCGCGAGCGTCGAGCCCGGGGGCCGATAGGCGGCGGGCGTGCCGGTCAGGTTGGGCAGGTGCGGCTTCTGCCAGTCGTACGGTGTGTAGCTCTCCTGCGTCGGCGGCGTGTCGACCGTGTGGTGCAGCCAGCCGTGCCAGGACGGTGGCACCCTGCTGGCCTCGGCGTAGCCGTTGTAGATGACCCAGCGCCGCTCGAAGCCGAGGACGGGATCGATCTTGCCGCCCCTTGTGCGGTAGTAGCGATTGCCGGCCTCGTCCTCCCCCACGGCCTCGCCGTACATCCAGGTCCAGAACTGGGTGCCGAAGGTCTGCGAGTTCCACCAGGTGAAGATTTTCAGCAGGAAATTTTTCATCGCACCCGCGCCGTGAAGGACCAATGAGGCCATTGCTGAGCGGTTCTGCCACCTCGCCGCCCGCCTGACAAGCGCGCGCCGGCGCGCCGATCCCCGGCCGTATTCGCGCACCGGCACGCCCGTGCTATGCAGGCCGTCACGGATTCGCTTCCCCCGGCGCAGCCCCTTTTGGTGGCGTGTCGGCCCGGGCGGCCGGTTGTGGCGTGGATCATGCGGGTCTTGCCGGCCGCGCCTGCCGTGCACCGCCGCCCTCCGGCCTGACCGGCGGCGGCCACGGCCCGGCCACATTGACCCGCCACGGCGTTTCGCGAATTGCCCGCAAGTCGTTTTCAGTATGGTCGAAGCACGGCCCCCGGCCGCTGACAGGAAGAACGTCCCCAATTCGATGACACTCACCTCACCGCTCCGCACGTCGTTTTCCGTTCTGATCTTGCTGCTCGCCCTGTTCGCCACCGACGCGCGATCACAGACGGGGCCGGCGCCCGCGGGCAACGGCTCACCGGCCGCGCCGGCCAAGCCCGAGAAGATCCGTTCGGCCGCGAGACACCGCAGGGCATGGTCTCCGGCCTCATGAGCGCGCTGGCGGCCGCCGATTACACGCGTGCGGTTCGTTACTTTCAGACCGACACGGTGCCCGGACCGCAAAGCTGGTCGTCGCTGTCGGGGCCGGACCTGGCGCGCCGGTTTCAGGAAGTGCTCGACCGCGCCGGCAACATCATTACGCCTGCCGAACTCAGCAGCGATCCGGCCGGCAACGTCAACGACGGGCTGGCGGAGGACATCGAGACCTTCGGCGTGGTGAAGACCCGCGCGGGTCCGGTGGCGTTGCTGGCCAGGCGTGTCGAGAGCGACGGCAAATCGTTGTGGCTGGTTTCCGAAGACACCCTGCGGCGGGTTCCCGGCCTCTACCGCATGGTCGCGAATGGTTCATCCGCCGTTCCATGGCTCGACAAGGTGCCGGAAGGCCCGGTCGTCTACGGCGCGCCGCTTTCGCACTGGATCGCACTGGTCATCGCGGCCCTGTTCAGCTTTGGCATCGCCTGGGCGCTGACGGGGCTGCGCGGACCGGTCGAACGCCTGGTCCGGCGCGGCGGTCCCGAAACCAAGCTGTCGCGCTTCATCGAGGTGTCGGCCGGACCCCTGCGCATTCTGATCGCGCTCCTGTTCTTCGGCATCCTGATGCAGTGGCTGGGCGTCACGGTTGTTGCCCGCTACCGCGCCGTGTTCGCCATGCAACTCACCGGCTGGCTCGCCGTGGCCTGGCTGATATGGCGGTGGGCGGACGCCGCCGGCGACGTGATCCTCGCCCAGATGTCGCAGCGCGGCCAGCTCTCCGCCTACTCCGCCGTCAGCTTCCTCAAGCGCGCCTTCAAGGCGTTGCTTCTCGGCCTGCTGATCGCGGCAATGCTCAGGGCCTTCGGCGTCGACGTCACCGCGGGCCTGGCCGCCCTCGGCATCGGCGGTCTGGCCATTGCGCTCGGCGCGCAAAAGCTGTTCGAGAACCTGATCGGCAGCCTGACGCTGATCGCCGACCGCCCGATGCGCATCGGCGACTTCGGCAAGTTCGGCGATACGCTGGGGACGGTGGAAGAGATCGGCATCCGGTCCACGCGCGTCCGGACCCTCGACCGCACCGTGCTGACCATTCCCAACGGCCAGCTCTCCGCACAGGCCATCGAGAACTACACCCAGCGCGACCGGTTCTGGTTCCATCCGGTTCTGAACCTGCGCTACGAGACCAGCCCCGACCAGATGCGTTACGTCCTGCAGGCGCTGCGTGCGCTGCTGGAGGAACACGCACGGGTGGACTCGACCACCGCGCGGGTCCGCCTCATCGCGCTCGGCTCGCACTCGCTCGACATCGAAATTTTCGCCTACATCATCGCGTGGGACTACAACGGCTTCCTGGAAGTCCAGGAGGAGCTGCTGCTGCGTTGCATGGATATCGTGGCGGAGAGCGGGACCGGTTTCGCCTTCCCGTCGCAGACCCTCTACCTCGGCCGCGATGGCGGTCTCGACCCGGAGCGTACGCGCACGGCGGAGGAATCGATCCGCAAACAGCAGGCTTAGGCGCGCGGTCAACCTGCGCGGGCCCGGGACCGGCGCCGCCGTGAGGCGCTGTCTCTGCCGCCCCTGTTGCTTTGGCCGCAGCGGACTGGCTATGGTGCCCGGGAATTCGGCAGCCGCGCGCCCGAGTCGGCGCTTTGTGCGGCACCTGCCGGACCGGGGATGACAGTGCCGGACCAGGGCGGGTCCCGTTTGCGGGGCCCGCCTTTTTATTGCCTCCCGGCGTCTGCGGCCCCATCGGTTCCCGCAAGCCCGCCACGCACCGGTTTCATCGTGCCGCCGGCGCTGCGATGCGCCATTCACAACCGTTTATAACCTTGTTCCCCTGCGCCACGCCGCCGCGCCCTTTGCTAACCACCTGACCCCACTTTGAGAATCAGCGTGCGCCGGGAACGCCTCGCGCATGCTGTCCCGCCTCTGTCCCCTGCCGGCCAGGCATCGGCATCGCGCCGGGGCAAATCCGGAATCCCCATTTTCCGGTGGTTTTCGGGGCGCGCGGCCGGGCATAAAAGCCTAGCCGCAGCTTCGGAGAAAACGCTTCCCGCACCCCCCTCCGGCGTCGATACTCAGCCCCGGTTCGGCGGGCCTTGTCCCCATTTTTCGCCGCCAGACCACAAGATTTAGTGTTTGATTCAGATTTAGTGACTATCTGTTGTTGACGCGTAGGGTGAGTATCCCGTAGCTTTCGATGCGTTCGGCGGTGTGCATGCGTATCGGTGCCTTCCGGACCTTCAAAACCGATCGAGATCGACAGCGCCCGCGCGGAAAAACGCGTCGCGGGAGAGGGATTTGCTGTCTGTGCCGGGCCCCGGGGCCCATCCGAGTACCGGTACCGGGTGGCGGGTGCAGACCCCAGATACAGGGGGTCCCGGGACCGAACCAACCGGCGGGCAAGCAGTCCCGTCACGGCTATAATCACCGGCGTTTCAAGCCGGCACTTTTACGGGGCGAGAGACAACCATGCGGATCCAGCGTCGCTACACCAGGGAAGGCGAAAACGCCTACGGCTCGATCGGCTTCCGGCTGACCACGAGTGAAATCCGCAACCCGGACGGCTCGGTGGTGTTCAAGCTCGACAACGTCGAGGTGCCGGAAAGCTGGTCGCAGGTCGCCTCCGACGTGCTGGCGCAGAAGTATTTCCGCAAGGCCGGCGTCCCCGCCCGCCTGAAGAAGGTGGAAGAGAATTCCGTCCCCTCGTTCCTGTGGCGCTCGGTTGCGGATGAGGAAGCGCTCAGGGAACTGCCCGAGAAAGAACGCACCACCGGCGAGCACACCTGCAAGCAGGTGTTCGACCGCCTCGCCGGCACCTGGACCTACTGGGGCTGGAAGGGCGGCTACTTCGATTCGGAAGACGACGCGTCGGCCTTCTTCGACGAGCTGCGCTACATGCTGGCGGCGCAGATGTGCGCGCCCAACTCGCCGCAGTGGTTCAATACCGGCCTGCACTGGGCCTACGGCATCGACGGGCCGAGCCAGGGCCACTACTACGTCGACTTCCGGACCGGCAAGCTCACCAGGTCGAAGACTTCCTACGAGCACCCGCAGCCGCATGCCTGCTTCATCCAGGGCATCAACGACGACCTGGTGAACGAAGGCGGCATCATGGACCTGTGGGTGCGCGAGGCGCGCCTGTTCAAGTACGGCTCCGGCACCGGCTCCAACTTCTCGGCGCTGCGCGGCGAAGGCGAGCGGCTCTCCGGCGGCGGCAAGTCGTCGGGCCTGATGAGCTTCCTCAAGATCGGCGACCGCGCCGCCGGCGCCATCAAGTCGGGCGGCACCACGCGGCGCGCCGCCAAGATGGTGGTGGTCGACGTCGATCATCCCGACATCGAACAGTACATCGACTGGAAGGTGCTGGAAGAGCAGAAGGTGGCGGCGCTGGTCACCGGCTCCAAAATCAACCAGAAGCACCTGCGCGCCGTCCTGAAAGCCTGCGTCAACTGCGAGGGCTCGGGCGACGACTGCTTTTCGCCGGACAAGAACCCGGCGCTCAAGCGCGAGATCAGGCTGGCGCGCCGGTCTTTCGTGCCCGACAACATCATCCAGCGGGTGATCCAGTTTGCGCGGCAGGGCTACACCGACATCCACTTCCCGACCTACGACACCGACTGGGACAGTGACGCCTATCTCACCGTTTCCGGCCAGAACTCCAACAACTCGGTACGGGTGACCGACGGCTTCCTCAAGGCGGTCGAAGCCGACGGCAGCTGGGACCTGACCTGGCGCAAGAACGGCAAGATCGCGAACACGCTGAAGGCGCGCGACCTGTGGGAGAAGATCGGCCACGCCGCCTGGTCCTGTGCCGATCCCGGCCTGCAGTTCCACTCGACCATCAACGACTGGCACACCTGCCCGGCCTCCGGCCCGATCCGCGCCAGCAATCCGTGCTCGGAATACATGTTCCTCGACGACACCGCCTGCAACCTGGCGTCGTTGAACCTGCTCGCCTTCCGCGACGAGAAGACCAAGGCGATCGACGTCGAGAGCTACGAACACGCGGTGCGGCTGTGGACCGTGGTGCTGGAAATCTCGGTGCTGATGGCGCAGTTCCCGTCGAAGCAGATCGCGCAGCTTTCCTACGAGTTCCGCACGCTCGGCCTCGGCTACGCCAATATCGGCGGCCTGCTGATGACGTCCGGCATTCCCTACGACTCCGACGAAGGCCGCGCGATTGCCGGCGCGCTCACCGCCATCATGACCGGCGTGTCCTACGCCACCTCGGCGGAGATGGCGGCGCAACTCGGGACGTTCCCCGGCTACAAGAAGAACCGCGAGCACATGCTGCGGGTGATCCGCAACCACCGCCGCGCCGCCCACGGCGAGCGCACCGGTTACGAGAAGGTGGCGACGCCCCCGGTTCCGCTCGACCTTGCTGCCTGCCCCGACGCCGCGCTTGTGTCCCATGCCAAGGCGGCGTGGGACCGGGCGCTGGCGCTGGGCGAGCAGCACGGCTTCCGCAACGCGCAGGCGACCGTGATCGCGCCCACCGGCACCATCGGCCTGGTGATGGACTGCGACACCACCGGCATCGAGCCCGACTTCGCGCTGGTGAAGTTCAAGAAGCTCGCCGGCGGCGGCTACTTCAAGATCATCAACCGCGCGGTGCCGGAGGCGCTGCGCACGCTCGGCTACTCGGAAAGCGAGATCGCCGAGATCGAGGTCTATGCGGTCGGCCACGGCTCGCTGGCGCAGGCCCCCGGCATCAACCACACCACGCTGAAGGCCAGGGGCTTCACCGACGAGGCCATTGCGAAGGTGGAAAAGGCGCTGCCGACCGCCTTCGACA
This sequence comes from uncultured Pseudomonadota bacterium, assembly GCA_963773715.1. Taxonomy (GTDB): domain Bacteria; phylum Pseudomonadota; class Alphaproteobacteria; order Rhizobiales; family Xanthobacteraceae; genus Pseudolabrys. The sequence goes on from CAVZCM010000008.1 coordinate 233,376, forward strand.
TCAAGTTCGCCTTCAACAAGTGGACGCTTGGCGAAGAGTTCTGCCGCGACACGCTCGAAATCCCGGCGGAGGAGCTCGCCTCCGCTACCTTCAACCTGCTCGAGCACGTCGGCTTCACCCGGCGCGAGATCGACGCCGCCAACATACACGTCTGCGGCGCCATGACCGTGGAAGGCGCCCCGCACCTGAAGGCCGAGCACTATCCGGTGTTCGACTGCGCCAACCCGTGCGGGCGCACGGGCAAGCGCTATCTCTCGGTCGAAAGCCACATCCGCATGCTGGCGGCGGCGCAGCCCTTCATCTCCGGCGCCATCTCCAAGACCATCAACATGCCGAACGACGCCACGGTCGAGGACTGCAAGGCGGCCTACCTGCTCTCCTGGAAACTGGCGCTCAAGGCCAATGCGCTCTACCGCGACGGCTCCAAGCTCTCGCAGCCGCTCAATTCGCAGCTCATCGCCGACGACGACGAGGAGGACGAAATCGAGGCCTTCCTCGACAAGCCGGCCGCCGCGCGCGCTGCCGGTCTGGCGGAAAAGGTGGTGGAGAAGATCGTCGAGCGCGTCACGGTGCTGCGCGAGCGCGAGCGCATGCCCGACCGCCGCAAGGGCTATACCCAGAAAGCCGTGGTCGGCGGGCATAAGGTGTATCTGCGCACCGGCGAATACGACGACGGGCGGCTCGGCGAAATCTTCATCGACATGCATAAAGAGGGCGCCGCGCTGCGAAGCTTGCTCAACAACTTCGCGATCGCGGTCTCGCTCGGCCTGCAATACGGCGTGCCGCTCGAGGAATATGTCGACGCCTTCACCTTCACCCGCTTCGAGCCGCAGGGCCCGGTGCAGGGCAACGACTTGATCAAATACGCCACCTCGATCCTCGACTACGTGTTCCGCGAGCTGGCGGTGAGCTACATGGAGCGCTTCGACCTCGCCCATGTCGACCCGAGCGAGACCGGCTTCGACGCGCTCGGCAAGGGCGAAGCGGAGGGCAAGCCGACCTCCGCCTCGCACCTGGTGTCGAAGGGCCTGACCCGCTCGCGCACCGATCGTTTGTCCGTGGTGAGCACGCCGGCTTCACCCGCCACGGGCACGCAAGCGTCGGCGTCGGGCAAGGTGACGGCGCTCGCCGCCCACGGCCCGCGCGCCGAGGCCGCCGGCGCCACCGCGCTCAAAGCCGAGCCGGAGGCCAGGCTCTCGCCCACCGAAAAGCTCGAGGTGCTCAACGAGGTGGATGCCCGCTTGCACGCCAAGACGGCGGCCTCCGAGAAGCGCGCCGAAGCAAGGGCCAAGGGCTACGAAGGCGAGGCTTGCGGCGAATGCGGCAACTTCACCCTGGTGCGCAACGGCACCTGCATGAAGTGCGATACGTGCGGGTCAACGACGGGGTGTTCGTAAACTCGAAGACCGCATCCTGAGCATTCGACACAAAAAGGGGCGGCCCAGGGTCGCCTCTTTTTTATTGAACGATAAAGCCGCTCCAATTCATTCGGACATCATCCTTGAGCTAAATCAATGCAGCATGGCCACTTGTCTCGACAATCCTTAAAACTGCCAGACAAAGGACGAGCCATGCCTCCCCACTGCGATACGATGGACGGGCCTGTGGTCACCGCAGCCCGCGATGCGTTGGAAGCGGAAGATATCAACCGCGTTCTGCCGTTTGTGCCGGACAGCGGGGTAGACGAGGTGAAAGCCGCATTCGACAAGGTGCTGCGCGCGCGCAAGGCCGACCCAACGGCGCGCGAGGTGGCCGATCTCTATTTCTTCGAAACGGTGGTGCGCATCCACCGCGCCGGCGAAGGCGCGCCCTACAGCGGCCTCAAGCCGGCCGGGCTCGACGAGGGCCCGGTGATCCCCGTGGCCGAGCAGGCGATCGAAAAGGGTTCACCGGACGCGTTGATCGGGCTGCTCACGGACACGCTGCGTGAAGAGGTGCAGCATCGCTTCGACCGCATGATGGACCTGCGCAACTATCGCCCGGAGGATGTGACGAGCGCGCGCGAATATGTCGAGGCCATGCTCGGGCTCGAAGTCTACTCCCACAAGCTCTACCAGGCGATGAAGGCGCATCCGCACGAAGCGCAAGCGTCGGCCGGCGAGAAAGCGCACCACGGCCATCACCACGGATGAGCGCCGGCGCTCAACCTTCATCTCGGAGTACGACGCATGTTCGTCAACATCGTGCAGTTTCCCAAGATCAAGGACGGCAAGGACGCGGAATTCCGCCAATGGTTCGAGGACTCCAACCGCGCCTATGCCTCGCATCCCGGCTTCATCCGCCGCATCCTGCTGCGCTCGCGCGAGGGCGGGAATTATGCCGCCGTGGTCGAACACGAAAGCCACGAGACGTTCATGGCCATGCATACCAGCGCCACCCAAGCGGAGCTGCGGCAGCGGTCCGCGCCGTTGTTCGAGGGCGACCCGAAGCCGACGTTCTATGACGTCGTGATCGGCTGAGCCCGCCCCTAAGCAGACGTAGCCCGGATAGAGCGAAGCGAAATCCGGGGCTGACATCGCCACATATGACTCCCGCATTGCGCTTCGCGCCACGGGGCTACACTCTATCTAGAGTTCTACTCTCCCGCAAAACCCTCCATTAACAGTCGCGCACATACCGTGGCGGTATGGCCACGGTCGTTCCCTATCGCAGGCTGCGTCACGGTGCGCCGCAGCGCCTGCCCGCGCCGCGCTTGCGGCGCCGGCGCCGCTCGCCTCTGGCATGGATCGGCCGCAGCTTCGGATTCATTGCCCTTGGCGCCGTGGCCGTGTTCCTGCTCCTGGGCGGCGGCATTGACGGGCAGTTCACGGAAGCCCGGCAATCCGCATCGCCGACCGGCGTATCATCGACGCTCGCCGGTTACCCCACGGTCGTCGACGGCGACACGCTGCGCCTCAACGGCGAGCGCATTCGCATCGTCGGCATCGACGCGCCCGAAACGAACCAGATCTGCACCGACGCGAGCGGACGCCCATGGGCGTGCGGGCGCGTGGCCACGCAGCGGCTCTATGCGATGATTTCCGGCGGTCGTGTCGAATGCACCGCAAAGGGACGCGACCGCTATGGCCGCACGCTCGCGTCCTGCGCCGCCGGCAGCGTCGGCGATCTCGGCGGCGCGATGGTGCGCGAAGGTCACGCGGTCGGTTATTTCGGCGGATATCTGCTGGCCGAAGCAGGCGCGCGATTGCGCCAGCGCGGCCTGTGGGGGGGCGACTTCGAACGCCCGCAGGACTGGCGGCGCAGGCACAGGCGGTAAGCGGGCATAGCCGGATGGAGCGGAGCGCCGTTAGGGACTATGATACATACGGCAATAGAAACGAAAACCCGAAAGGGCGGGACAGCGCATGCCGGTCGTCTTCCGCGATGGCGGTCTGCGTTACTTCTTCTATTCCAACGAGGGCGAGCCGCGCGAGCCGCGCCACGTCCACGTGAAGGGCGGCGGCAAGGATGCCAAAATCTGGCTGGAGCCCGAGGTCGCGCTGGCCGACAGTTACGGCTTCAATTCCGCCGAATTGGCGCGTATTCTACGCATCGTCTCGCAGCGCCGGGACCAGATTTTGAGGGCATGGCATGACCATTTCGGCGACCAGCGTCCGCTTTGACGACGATTTCATGTGGGTCGATCTCACCGACGGCCGCACGCTCGGCGTGCCGCTCGCCTGGTTTCCGCGCCTGTTGAACGCCACGCCCGATCAGCGCGCGCGCGTCGAACTGAGCCGCACCGGCCTGCACTGGGAAGATCTGGACGAGGACATCTCGATTGCCGGCCTCATCGCCGGCCGCGGAGACATGACGCGGCAGGCAGAGGAAGCGGCGCAGTGAGCTTCGAAGACACAGATCGCTCCTACTACAAACCAACGCCGGAAGAAATCGTCGGCATCGATCGCGGTCTGCGGGACGCTGAGGAAGGCCGGTTTGCGACGGATGAAGAGGTGGAACAGGCATTCGCCAAATTCCGCGGCGCACCTCTCAACGGCACCCCGGTCAAGTAAGACGTGGATGGCCGGGACAAGCCCGGCCATGACAAAAGAGCACGCGTAACTCTAACTCGCCGACGCCATCTCGCGGGGCATCACCATGGTCACGATGGCGCCTTCGGCATCCTGCACGAACGCCGGATCGCGCTTGAGCTGGTCGAAGCTGCGCGGCGCCGGAATGGTCTCGCCGTCGGCGCGCATGGCGGCGAAATGGCCGGCAAGCGCTTCCGAGGCATTCGCCACCGCTTCCTCGAACGTATCGCCAGCCGAAATGCAGCCGGGCACGTCGGGAAAGCTCACGCCGTAGCTCGTCCCTTCGTCCTTGTGCACCAGTGCGATATAGCCCGCCATTTTAGCTATCGTCATTCCTTCAAGCCCGCCTGTCGATAGATCGACCTACCGTCTTCGGATGCAAGTCCCGCTCCATGCGAGCTACACGCTACACCCACGGCCGCCGCGCCGCGTGGCGGACATGGATAATTTCGACGAAGTCGTCGCCCACAACACTGTAGAAGATCTTGTATCGGTATCGTGTAAGGATCTTCACGCGAATGTCCGCGTCGGACGCCACCGGCGATGCCAATGGATGCGCGCCGATCTCGGCGATGGCGTCGGCCAGGGCATGCAAGACGTTACGCGCCCCGGCCGGGCTGCGTGCATTGATGAATTGAAAAATCTCGTCGATATCGGCCAACGCCCGCGGGCGGTAGCGGATTTTCATCGGATGCCGTGCCGCTGCCAGAACGCCGCCGCGTCCTCATCCGAAACGAACGCGCCCTGCCGCGCCTCGGCGATCGCCGCGCGCTCCTCGTCGCTCAGCACGTAAACGCCTGTACGCCGCGCTTCGATCTCGCGCGCAAGCTCGGCCAGTTCCTGCTGGTCCTCTTCCGGCCAGTCGGCGACCTTCTTGAGGAGTTCCTTGGTGGCGGTGTTCATGGAATACTTTTAGCACAACCGGCTCCAGGGGTCATCTGCGACAGCGCTGGGTCCCCGCTTGCGCGGGGACGAACGGAGAGTGTACTGCCCGCCACTGCCCCCTCACGCCCGCTGCCGGTCGTTATCGATCGGGATCACCTGCCCCGAGATTGCCTTCGCCGCATCGGAGGCCAGGAACACCGCCAGCTGCGCGATGTCCTGCGGGTCGACCATCGCCTTGATCGACTGGTTGGCCATGGCGTCCGCCTCCACGTCTGCGAGCGAGCGCCCGCTGATCTGCGCGCGACCGGCGAACACGCGCTTGATGCGGTCGCCCGCCACTGCCCCGGGCGCGATCGCGTTGGCGCGGATGCCCCATTCGCCGAGCTCCATCGCCAGCGTTTTGGTCAGCCCGATCACGCCCCACTTGGTCGCGGAGTAAGGGCTGCGGTTGACGAAGCCGTGGCGCCCGGCGATCGAGGTCATGTTGATGATGCTCGCCGCCTGCGACTGCTTGAGATGCGGGATGGCGAGCCGGCTGACGTCGAACATGGCGGTGAGATTGACCGCCACCACCTTGTCCCAGTCGTCCGGCGGATACTCGGCGACCGGCAACGTCAGCCCGGAAATGCCGGCGTTGTTGATCAGCACGTCGAGCCCGCCGAGCGCGGCCACCGCCGCCGGCACCATGCGCTCGATGTCGGCGCGCCGGCTCATGTCGCAGCGCGCGGTGGCGAGGCCGGGGATCTCCTTTCCGATCTGATCAAGCGCCTTGTCGTCGATGTCGCAGACGAACACCTTTGCGCCGGTGGCGGCGAAGGCGCGCGCGAATTCGCGGCCGATGCCGGCAGCCCCGGCGGTGATCAGAACCCGTTGCGGCATGGTCGGTTTCTCCCCCCGTGCGGATCGTCAGCGGCATACCGTGCGCGGCATCCGTCGTCCGGCCTGGCCATGATAGCGCAACATGGGGGGTATCCGGGCAAGCCGGCGCGTCAGGCTGGACCCGATACGAGCCAAGCGCGCGCCGCTCAGTGCGTCGTCGCCGTGCCGAGCCCGTGGCTGGGATGGCGGGTGTCGCCGCGCCGGTTGGCCGCGCGCACATAGGTTATCGCGGCGCGCGGGTTCTTTTCCTTGACGCTGAGCGCGGCGGCGAGCGCGTCCTCGCTCTCCACGGTGACGTGGCCAGCCCGGTCATCGAGCTTGAAGCCGACGGTGTAACGCATGGGCAACCTCCTGTCGCCGCGCGGGCGGCGCTGATCGCAGGTGCATGCCGGGCATGCTAGCACACCGGTAACGTGCGGGCGCGGGCAAAGTTCGCCACGCGGCAGCGCCATGATAGCCTGACGGGCGAAAAGGAATCGGGCCATCGGCCATCTCATGCGCGATATCATCGTCTTCATCATCTCGAACTACCCCCTCTCCTTCCTCATTCTCGGCTTCGTGCTCGGGCTCATCGCCTATGCGCTCGGGCCCAAGGGCGAAGGCGCGATGGTGGAAGCGCTGTTTTCCTATTACCTGCTGTGCGCGGTCGGCTTGAGCTACCTCTACAACTTCGTCATGCATGTCTTCTTCCAGGACATCGCGGCGGCCTATATCGGGTGGCAGCCGAGCCCGTTCGAGACCGAGGTGGGCTTCGCCAGCCTCGGCTTCGCGGCAGTGGCCCTGCTCGCCTTCAAGGGCTCTTACGGCTTGCGCGTCGGCGCGGTGGTGGGGCCGGCGTTCTTCCTGTGGGGCGCGGCCGGCGGCCACGTCTACCAGATGATCGTCGCGCGCAACTTCGCGCCCGGCAACGCCGGCATCATCTTCTGGATGGACATCATCGTGCCGCTGATCGGCTTTGTGTTCCTTTATCTGACACGCGGCCGCCGGGGTCAGGCCTAAGGGGTGGATATCGCTTCGCTAATCCGCCCTGCGGTTCCGCGCCGCCCAGGCCCGCCCGGCTGACGCCACCGCCCATCCGGGCTATCATGGCGAATCAACGCCGCGCCACCGCGTGGCAGTCCCGGCAATGGAGAGCGCGCTGTCCAAGACCCCGAAAGAAGCCCAGCAGGCCCTGGCCGAAGCCAAGTTCAAGCGCAAGGAGCAGCAGGCGCGCGACGGCGCCAAGGCCATGGCCGAATACGAGGCCTCGCTGGTCGCCACCCGCGCCAAGACCGCCAAGCTCAAGGCGATGCGCGAGGCCAGGGACGCCGACGAAGCCAGGGCGGCGGCGGAAGCGCCACCCGAACCGGCAAAGAAGAAGAGCGCGAAAAAGAAGACGTGAGCGGCGCCCCCGCGGGCGACGTCCCCCTGCCACCGGCAACCGCTGCGCGGCGGCTAGTGCACGAAATACCCCGCCCAGCTCAGCAGCTCGCCGAACTGGTGCGGGTTGACGGCGAAGTAAACGACCGCGGCGACCGGCGCCAGGGTCCAGATCCAGTCACTCATGACGCGCCTCCCGGCAACATCCTCCGCCGAGTATCGGAGCGCCTCCGTAGCGAACCGGTTAGCCAGTTGCCGAGGGCTTGATTCAACAAGAGCCAAGGCTTGAATAAAATTGCGCGCAGCGCGCCCGCAAGACGCCCGTCCCCTGTCCGCCGCATCGGCCACGGCCCCGCAGCCCTGCGGCCGGGAAAGCTGCCGCCCCCTCCCCCCGCGCGCGATGCGCGGCGGGGCGGACTATTCCTCCGGCTCGGTGGTGAAATAGAGCGGATAGCCCTTCTGCTGGGCGAGCCCGGTCGCCTCCCTGGCCTTGGTGTCGGCGACGTCCTTGGTGAACACCGCGATCACGCAGGCGCCCTTCTGATGTGCGGTCATCATCACCTTGTAGGACTTGCTCTCGCTCATGCGGAACACGGCCATGAGCACCAGCACGACGAATTCGCGCGGCGTGTAGTCGTCGTTGAGCAGGATCACCTTCCACAGCTTGGGGCGCTGCGTTCTGGTCCGCGTCTGCGTGCGCGGTGTGGTGAGGGTCGGGCTCATCATTGTCCCTCTTGATCGGGCTGCCCGGGCATCCCGCGCAAGGCTCTTCACGATCGCCTCGCCGCCATTTTCAGCGCCTTTGTCGCAAGCCGCAACCCCGCCTTCCAGCCGCCCCGCCGTCCGGCCTAGAGTAGCGCCTTCAGTTCACGGGAGCCCGCGCCGCATGCTCTATCTCGCCATCAAGGCCGCCCTCTCCGGCGTCATCATCGCCATCGTCTCCGAGGTCGCCCGCCGGCAGCCGGCGCTGGGCGCGCTCATCGTCTCGCTGCCGCTCGTCTCCCTGCTCGGCATTCTCTGGCTCTGGCACGACACCGGCGACGCCGAACGCATCGCCGCGCATGTGCAGGCGACGTTCTGGTACGTGCTGCCGACGCTGCCGATGTTTCTGCTGGTGCCGTTCATGCTGCGCGCCGGTATCGGCTTCTGGCCGTCGCTCGCCGCCGGCTGCGCGCTCACCGTGGCGCTCTATCTGATTACCGTCTGGGCGCTGGGCCGGTTCGGCATTGCGCTGTAACGCACGCGCAAAAAATGCGCGCGGGAACCCGGGCGCGACAAAACAGACCACGAGATACGTCAGCCTTGCTGCTTCATTCGCGCGACGACCGGGTTAGCGTTCATGCACGACGCCCAAGCGGAAAAAAAGCGCGTCGGCAGGGAGTCGCACATGAGTTTCGGCGATATCGCCAGCACGCGGCTGTTCGCGCGGGCGCGCCCGATCGTCGAATGCGTCCGGTGCGGCGTGCGTATCTACGTTCCCGAATGGTCGGAATATGTCGATGCCCGCCGGGTCCGCCATCTCTGGCAGTGCGAGGCTTGCGGCATATCGTTCGAGACCACCACGGAGTTCGAGGCGGCCTGATCGGGACACTCGCGGAACAGGCACCTGGCGGAGGAAACAAATCTTATGGGGCGACAGCGCATGACCCCGGAGGAAGCGTAGCCGGTCATGCGCCCGGAGAAGTAAGGAGCCGGCTTGGCGCACGCGCCCTCACCCCGGCACACAGAGCATCGGCGGCGAACGTGACATAAGCCGGCTCCTTGCCTCGAACACGCGAATCGTTGCGGTACCGGAATGCCGCCGGCGGAGGCTCGTGCGCGCCGGGCGATGATGGTGCCTGTCTGGATAACGGGGAAAACGCGAAAAACCGCCGGCATCGGCGGTTTTGTCATGTTCCGACAGAAGCTGTGGCTTGACGAATCGGCCCCGCCGTGTCGGATTGTTTGTACGCATTCGGTCACGCGGGCCGGCCGTATAGGGTTTGCCGACCCGTTGTCTGGTTCCTCCCGCGTGGCGTTAAAACTGGGCGGCCGTCAGGCCGCCCTTTTTCTTTGCGTGCGCGTCTCTCGAACTCAGTAATTACAGTACCTGCTCCTCGTGCGGTAGTAATTGCCGTCACGCGCCAGACGCCAGCAGCGCCCCTTGTACCAGTAATACTTGCCATATCGGGGCCGCGGCTCGAGCTGGGAACCGATCATGGCGCCGGTCGCCGCCCCGATAACGCCGCCAACGACCGCGCCGCCAGCCTTGCCGGTCGCAATGCCGCCGATGGCCGCACCGGCGGCCCCGCCGAGCAGCGCGCCGCCGAGGGTGTTGTCCTGCGCCGCCGCATGCCGCGGCGCCGCACCGATGACCAGGACCAGCATGGCCACCACAATCATGAATTGGGTCATCTCCGGCTACCTCCGTCTGCCCTTTGTAGAGTATCTGTTTATGTCACATCGGCAGGCCGATCAATTTGAGATAACGCAAAGGCAGGCCGGTCAGGCGGCAACCACCGCCTGCCCGCCATCAGACCTGCTTTGTGCCGGTTCGGGATCACCCGCCGCTTCGGTTTTCGCCGGATACTTCGCCAAGGGATCGATGGCCTCGATCAGTTGCAGGAAGGAACTGCCGGGCAGCGGCGGCGCGAACACGTAGCCTTGCGCCTGGCGGATGCCGCGCTCGCGCAGATACATCACCTGCTCGAAGTTCTCCACGCCCTCCGCCACGATATCCATGCGCATGTTGTGTGCGAGATCGATCAGCGTCTCGACGATGGTGGTGGCGTTGCGGTCCGTACCGATCGCGTCGACGAATATCTTGTCGATCTTGATGATATCGACGCCGAGCTTGAGCATGTAGGTCAGACCGCTGTGCCCGGTGCCGACGTCATCGATCGCGATGCGTACGCCGAGCCCCTGCAGCGCGGCGATGGTCTGCCGCGTCTCGGTGAAGTTCTCGATCGGGTCGCGCTCGGTCACCTCCAGCACGACCTGCTCGTACCTGAGCGGACCGCCGGCGAAGATGTTGCGCACCTCCTTGACGATCGACTGATCACTGAACAGCTGGCCGGCGAAATTGAACGAGACCTTGAGCGCGGGCCGCCGGGCAATCGCTTCGCCGGCCTCGTCGCGGACGCGTTTCATCAGGTCGCGGGTCATCTCGCGGATCAGCCCGCTCGATTCCGCCAGCGGGATGAAGGAACCCGGCGGGACCAGCGTGCCGTCGGGTTTGCGCCAGCGCACCAGCACTTCCGCACCGCGCAATTGACCGGACGTGATGTCGACGATGGGCTGGTAATACGGCACGAATTCGCCGGCCTTCAGCGCACGCCGCATTTCGGTCACCGGATTGACGGACGTGCGCTGCCGCATGATCAGGAAAACTGCGATCAGTATCATCGCCAGCCCGCCGATCACGGTCATGCCGAGCCATCGAATGTCGTCGTGCGTTGCCGGCACGATCGCGCGCGGCACCACAATGTCGTAGGCAACGCCGAGACGCGTGGATTTCGCACTGGCCGCATAGCCTGGATCGCCATCTGCCGGACGCGCCCCCGCCGTGCCGATCAGCTGACCGTCACTGGTCAGAAGCCTGACATGGGCGCCTGCCGGCGAGCCGGCGATCGTCGTCTGCGGCATGAGCAGGTCGGCCGGCAATAGCGCCGCCATTTCGTTGACGCTCGACGCGATCTTTCGGCGCAACCGGAGCATGATCTCGCCGTCGGGCGCGCGCATGATATCGAGCGAGAGGCCCGACTTGTCCGCCAGCGCGTGCGAGGAAACAAGCCGGAGCGAACCGAGCGGCATGCCGCTGCCCGAACATAGCGCCTGCCCCGCCGGCCCGAGTAACAGGATGTCCTTTACCGGCGCTGCATTGAACCCGGCCTGGCGCATCGCCGTCATCGCGGCGGGATCGCACACACGTGCGCGCCCCTTGATCGCCGCGTCGAGGGCGGCGCGGGCCTGATCGATCCGGGTCTCGGCCAGCGCTACGGCCCCCCGCGCTCCGATCGTGATTTCCGCCCGGGCCTGTTTGTCGACGACACCGCCCAACCCGAAGTCGAACGCCACAAGGAGAGCGGCCGTCAGCACTACGCCGACCGCGATGACAATGATGTTCCGGCGCGTGAGCGCGCGCACAATCGTCCCCTCATTGGCGCCGGAGCCTGCAACTCCCGCAAGTATAAAGGTAATACGCCACGCCGCCGTTAAGGGCGCCTTAAGCCTAAAGTCGCGCCGAAGTGCATGACTTGCGACAATGCGCGCTATGCGGGACGATGCGGTTAGCGGGACCTTAACGCCCGGCCGTCGGCACCGACGGAATTCTGCGCGCCCGGAGCGCCCTGAACCCGGCGACGGAGCGCGCCAGCGTGTCCGAGGTCTTGCCTTGCGGCAGCATGACCTCGATCAGCGAGAATTGATCGCGCCAGGCTACGGCGCGCTCGCGCGCCATGGCCGTTCGCCGGACGTCGTCACGCAGCGCCATTTGCTGAAGCAAGACTTCCGATGCCGATTGCTCTTCGGCGGGATGTTGGGCGGCACCCCGCTGCCGCCGAGGCCGCGAAGGAGAAAGCGGCCAGTCGGCAGGCGCCACAAAAGCAGTCATCACCCGGCCACCTCGGCGGCCCATGCTTTCGTGACCTGACATGTTTCCATGGCCCGCTTGTAGGCTTCGCGTTCGCTGGTGCGGGTCACATATGCTCGCTCTGCTTCGCCAAGGGCAAAGCAGCCGGTTCTTTGGGCGAATTCCAGGGCATAGGTCACCGAAATGTCGGCTGCAGTGAATCTGTCGCCTGCAAGATAGGATGAGCGCGCGAGCTGCCGGGTGACCAGTCCCAGCCGGCTCTCGAATAATTCCAACGCCTTGGCGGCACCCCAATTCTGCCGCTCGGTTTCGGGCGCGAGATTGCGGCTGACGACGACGAAGTACATCGAGGCAGCGAGGCCGGCTTCGCCGAGGTGAAGGAACTGTTGATACGCGGGAAAAGCGGGATTGTACGGATCCGGCGCGAGGGGTGTCGGCCCGTAGCGCGCCATCAGGTACTCCATGATCGCAATCGACTCTACCATAGTAACGTCGCCATCCTGGATGGCGGGAATAAACCCGGCGGGGTTGATGGCCAGATACTCCGCGTCGTGCTCGACGCCGACCAGCAGGTCTACCGGCCTTAGCCGGTATGCGAGCCCCATCTCCTCTAACAGCCAGACGACCCGGAACCCTCTTCCTTCGCCGAAGACGGTGATCATTTCTCGAAATCTTTCGTCGGCCCGTGGTTCGATCTGGTCGTCCGACTATAGCACGAGCGAACTGCCTGAGCAGCCGGTCTTCAGCGCCGCAGTCGTTTGCAGTGGATGACCGCTTTCCTGGGATCCAGGCGATTCTCCCTTTATGAGTTCACAACCTGGTCTTTGGTCGCAGACGCAACCAGATCGGCGATGAAGCGCGGCAGCGCGAAGGCGCCGACCTGCAACTCCGGCGTCCAGTACTTCGTGGCGAAGCTGCCGGCTCTCGCGTAGCGCCCGGCAAGCACGTCCGCCGGCGTGCGCCGCAGGTCCGTGTTGTCGGTGGCAAAGCCCATCGCCATGTGGCCGCCGACATAGGTCGGGATCGAGGCGGTATAGCAGGTGCCCTCGGCGAACAGATTCCGGAAATGACGGATACTGCTTGCGAGCTCGCCGGGCTGGAAAAACGGAACGCCGTTCTGCGTCACCAGCACGCCGCCTTCGTTCAGGCAGCGCTTGCATCCCGCATAGAATTCCCTGGTGAACAGCACGGAGCCCGGCCCCTGCGGGTCGGTCGAGTCGACGATGACGACGTCGAAGCGGCGATCGGTCCCGGCCACATATTTCATGCCGTCATCGATCACGCATTCGAAGCGCCCGTCGGCGAACACCGGCGTGGTGAATTCCGGGAAGTGCTCCCTGGCGAACTCGACCACCGAGGCGTCGATCTCGACCTGCGTCAGCCGCTCCACCGTATTGTGCTTGAGCACCTCCTCGGCGATGCCGCAGTCGCCGCCGCCCACGATCAGCACATGCCTGGCGTTGCCGTGCGCGAACAGCGGCACGTGGCTCATCATCTCCTGATAGACGTATTCGTCGCGGCTCGTGATCTGCACCGCGCCGTCGAGCACCAGCATCTTGCCGAAAAATTTGTTCTCGAACAGCACCAGTTGCTGGTGGGCGGTATCGACCTCGTAGAGGATCTTGTCGACCTCATAGCTCACATGGAAGCCGAGTTCGTCGAACAGGGTTTCCGCAATCCAGCGTTTTTCGGCCACCGGCTTCCTCTCCTTCGGCGTCCGGCCGTGCCGGCCGTTCGCTCACGTCAGAAAATTGCATGCATGCGCGTGCGCGTGCGCCGGCCACGGCGGGCTGGCGTGCGCTCGCGTCACCACGGAGGTGTCAGGTCGCGGCCTGGCCGCGCAAGTGCTCGCTGACCGCGATTTTCCTGGGCGAAAAGGCCTCGCGCAACACCGGAACGCAGGCGTCCGGGTTGGCATTGCCGCACATGAAGATATCGAGCGCCGCATAGCCATGTTCCGGCCAGGAGTGGATGGAGATGTGGCTTTCCGCCAGCACCGCCACGCCGGAAACGCCGCCGTTGGGCTCGAAATGATGCAGATGAATGTGCAGGAGCGTCGCACCCGCGGCATCCACACATTTGCGCAACGTCTGCTCGATATGATCGAGATCGTCCAGGCGATGCGCCTGGTAGACATCGATGATGAGATGCGCGCCCGCACAGCGCACGCCGTTTCTCACCACGAAGTGATCGTCCTGTGCGTCGACCTCGGCCGCCGGCGCCGCGATCACGGCTTCTTTTTTTCGGGTGGTACCTGGAGTCTCCAAGCCCTTCCCCGATCGCAAGAGGGCGTTCTGAGACATGCCGCTCTCCCCAACCAGAGATGTAAGCCCGAGAGACCGGCGAGCCGGCTCGCGGAGTGAAAAAATGCCGCGTCACGGAGATGCCGTACGCGGCAGGGTTCACATAAGGGCAAGTTACGGGCGGATCAAGAAGAATCTGTAAATACGGGGAGATTCTGTCCGTCCGCGGCGGCCAAGGCCGGAATGACGCCGCCCCGATGCGCCCTGATCCGCAAACCGCTAGGCTGGCGCTCCGCGCGTCGGCGCATGGGGGCCGCCGCCACAAGCATACCGCGAGATGCCGATGACACTCTATATGCACCCCATCTCCGCGACGAGGCTGAATCAAGGAGGCGCTTCATGAGCTTTCGCTCCCGGTAAAGACCCGAAAGCGGGTGACGTCTATGCTTGCGACGCGCTGGCGCAAGTCATCGTGCCGCGCTCGGTCGACCTCGGCGAATTCAGCGTGCGACGCGCGTTGCCTTCGGCGCGCTCACGCATGGTGGGGCCGTTCATCTTCTTCGACCATTTCGGTCCAGCGGAATTTAAAGCCGGCGCCGGCATCGACGTACGGCCGCATCCGCATATCGGGCTGGCCACCGTCACCTATTTGTTTGACGGTGAGATCGTGCACCGTGACAGCCTCGGCACAGCGGCGGCGATCAAGCCGGGTGAAGTGAACTGGATGACCGCGGGACGCGGGATCGTCCATTCGGAAAGAACCGGTATGGAACTGCGTACCACCGGCAGCCCAATTCACGGATTGCAGATGTGGGTGGCGCTGCCGCAGGCCAGGGAAGAGATGGAGGCGGCCTTCGCGCACCACGAGACCGCCGAATTCCCGATTGTGGAGGACGACGGCAAAACCGTGCGCGTGGTGGTCGGCTCGCTCTACGGCGTCACATCGCCGGTGCCGGTGGTGCACGAAACCTTTTTCGGCGACGTGCATCTGAAAGCGGGCAGCCAACTGCCGCTCGATCCTGGTCACGAGGAGCGTGCACTCTATGTGATCGACGGCGTCGTGGACATCGCGGGCGACAGGTTCGAGCCCGGCCGCCTGCTGGTGTTCAAGCCGGGCGACCGCATCGACGTCACCGCACTGCACGATGCCCATGTGGTCATCCTCGGCGGCGCGCCGATGGACGGCCCGCGGCACATCTGGTGGAATTTCGTCTCGTCGCGCAGGGAACGCATCGAGCAGGCGAAGGCCGACTGGAAAGCCGGCCATTTCGCGAAGGTGCCGGGCGACGAGATCGAGTTCATCCCGTTGCCGGAACAATAGCCGTCGGCATACCGTTTAAGGGTGTGGTCGGGCTCAAAGCGGGCGCCGGCGGCGCGCCCGGAACCAGAGCCCCATGAGCACCCGCCTGATCACACGTTTGCTCACCATCTGGCATGGCGTACGCAGCAGCCTGTGGGCGTTGCCGCTCGCCATGGTCTTCGCAGCCAGCGGGCTGGCCTACGCGGCCCTGAACGTCGATGTCGGGTTTATCGACAGTTCGGTCTGGTTCCTGTTCAGCGGCGGCTCCGATCAGGCCCCGCAGTTCCTGTCCAATCTCGTCACCGCCATGATCACCATGGCGACGCTGGTGGTCTCCATCACCATGGTGGTGCTGACGCTGGCCGCCCAGCAACTGGGACCGCGGCTGATCCGCAGCTTCATGAGCGACCGCCGCACGCAAGCGACCCTCGGGCTTTTCGTCGGCACGGTGGTGTATCTGCTGCTGGTGCTGCGCAGCACCTATGGAAAGACTGAATCGGTGCCCAATCTGGCGGTGACCGGCGGCACCGTGCTCATGCTCTTGTGCGTTGCCACGCTCATCGTCTTCGTCCACCACCTCGCCCAGTCGATCATCGCCGACAATGTGATCGACCGGGTTGGCGCCCGGCTCGACGCCGATATCGCGCGGCTGCTGCCGGAAGAAACCGCAGAGCAGCCGGAGGCTCCCAAGGATATTGAAAAACGCGGCGCGCCAGTGGCGCTCCCGAACGGCGGCTACGTGCAGGCGATCGACTTCCTGAGCATCGTCAACGCCGCCGCGCAGGCCGACGCCGTGGTCGCGCTCGACATCCGCGCCGGGCATCACATTATACCGGGCCGCAACGTTGCTCATGTGACTCCGAAGAAGGCCGCCACCGACGGGGACCTCTGCCACGCCATTCAGAGCGCAGTTGTCATCGGCCGCGAGCGCACGCCCGTGCAGGACCTTGAATTCTCCATCCGCCAGCTGGTGGAGATCGCGTTGCGCGCCCTTTCACCCGGCATCAATGATCCGCACACAGCCAATGCTGCGCTCGATCGTCTGACCCTGTCGATTGCGTTTGTCATGACACGCGGATCGGCCAAATCCGTGTGGAAAGGCCCGGACGAGAAAGTGCGAGTTGTTGCCGAGACGTCGACCTTCGAAGGGATCTGCGACGCCGCTTTCAACGAGATCCGCCAGCAGGCGTTGCCGGCCGTTGTCATCCGCATGGCCGAGTGCATCGGCCAATTGCTGCAGCAGGCCAATGACACGCAACGGCCGGCACTGGAAAAACATCTGAACCTGGTGGTTGACGCCGGCCGCCGCTGCATGGCCGCCAAAGAGGATCTGGAGGTGCTCGAGGCGCGCGCCAGGGAGGCGCAGGAGAACGGCAAGAGTGCCGGCAAACGCGGGCGCTGACAGGCGCTACTTCTTCGGCAAATCCAGCCGGATGCTGAGCTCGCGCAACTGGCGCGTGGTCACTTCCGACGGCGCGCCCATCAGCAGGTCCTCGGCGCGCTGGTTCATCGGAAACACGACCACCTCGCGCAGGTTCTCCTCGCCTGCCAGCAGCATGACGATGCGGTCGATGCCGGGCGCGATGCCGCCGTGCGGGGGCGCGCCGTATTGCAGCGCACGCAACATGCCGCCGAACTTGGCCTCCAGTACGTCCTCGCCGTAGCCGGCAATGGCGAAGGCCTTGCGCATCACCTCGGGACGATGGTTCCGGATGGCGCCGGACGACAATTCGATGCCGTTGCAGACGATGTCGTACTGGATCGCCAGGATCGACAGGAGCGTGTCGTGGTCGTCGGGATCGAGCGCGAGGAATTCCTCGACCGGCATGTTCGGCATGGAGAACGGGTTGTGGGAGAAGTCGATCTTCTTCTCCTCCTCGTTCCACTCGTACATCGGATAGTCGACAATCCAGCAGAAATCGAAACGGTCCTTGTCGATCAGGCCGAGTTCCTCGCCTACCCTGGTGCGCGCGGGACCGGCGAACTTGACGAAATCCTTCGGCCGCCCGGCGACGAAGAACACGGCGTCTCCGACGCCGAGGCCGAGCTGGTCGGCAATCTGCCTGGTGCGCTCGGGGCCTATGTTCCTGGCAAGCGGTCCGGCGCCGCTCTCCTCGCCTTCGCGCCAGAAGATGTAACCGAGGCCGGGCTGGCCCTCGCCTTGCGCCCACGAATTCATGCGGTCGCAGAAGGCGCGGTTGCCGCCCTTCGGTGCGGGGATCGCCCACACCGCGTTGCCCTCGGTCTCCAGAATGCGCGCGAAGATCTTGAAGCCGGAACCGCGGAAGGCTTCGCTCACATCCTGCATGACGATCGGATTGCGCAGGTCGGGCTTGTCGCTGCCGTATTTCGACAAGGCTTCCGCATACGGAATCATCGGAAACTTCGGCGTCACCGGCTTGCCGTTGGCGAATTCCTCGAACACGCCGCGGATCACCGGCTCGACCGCTTCGAACACGTCCTGTTGCGTGACGAAACTCATCTCCAGATCGAGCTGGTAGAACTCGCCGGGCGAACGGTCGGCGCGCGCGTCCTCGTCGCGGAAGCAGGGCGCGATCTGGAAATAGCGATCGAAGCCCGCCACCATCAACAACTGCTTGAACTGCTGCGGCGCCTGCGGCAGCGCGTAGAACTTGCCGGGATGCAGCCGCGACGGAACCAGAAAGTCCCGCGCGCCTTCCGGCGATGAGGCCGTCAGGATCGGCGTCTGGAATTCGAAGAAGCCGGCATTTTTCATGCGCGTGCGGATCGAGTTCGATAACCTTCCCGCGCAGCATGATGTTATTGTGCAGGTGCTCGCGGCGCAGATCGAGGAAGCGGTACTTGAGCCGGATGTCCTCCGGGTACTCCTGCTCGCCGAACACCGGCATCGGCAGTTCGGCCGCCGGCCCCAGCACCTCGATCTCGTCGATATAGACCTCGACCTGGCCGGTCGGCAGGTCGGGGTTGAGCGTCCCCTCCGGGCGGATTCGGACCTTGCCGTCGATGCGCACCACCCATTCCGCGCGCAGCTTCTCGGCCAGTGCGAAGGCCGGACTGTCTGGGTCGGCCACAACCTGGGTGATGCCGTAGTGGTCGCGCAGATCGATGAACAGCACGCCGCCGTGGTCACGGATACGATGGCACCAGCCTGAAAGCCGCACGGTCTGCCCGATATCGCCTTCGCGCAGCGCGCCGCAGGTATGGGAACGATAGCGGTGCATGATGAATTCTGGCCGATTCAGGAGTGATTCACGGTTTGGGCGGAGGCGGCGGGAAAAGCGCATGGGGGGTCGGCTTTGTCAAGGCGAGGACCGCGGCGCGACCGCCCTCTGGCTGCGTCCCCTGCTCTATGCGCTATAGTAGCGTTAACCGCCGGGCGGCGCCGGACCGCCCCGAACGACCACCCCGCAGGGAGAGCCCAAGACATGCGACGCCTGCTCATCCTCGCCGCAGCGCTCGCCCTCGCCTCGCAGGCCGCCGCCGCCGGCACCCTCGATCGGGTCAAGGAGACCGGCGTGTTCCGTATCGGCTACCGCGCCGACGCCCGGCCCTACTCCTACCAGGATGAGCGCCGCCAGCCGGCTGGCTATATCGTCGAGCTGTGCAAGGAGGTCGCCGCGGCGCTCGGACCCGGCGTGCGCACGGACTACGTGCTGGTGCATGCCGGCGAACGCTTCCAGTCCGTGCGCGACGGCAAGATCGACATACTTTGCGACCCCAGCTCGGTCACCATCGGCCGGCGCGAGATCGTCGACTTCTCGATTCCGACCTACCTCGACGGCGCCGGCGTGCTGGCGCGCTCGAGCAATCCCGTGCAGCGTTTCGAGGACCTCGCCGGCAAGCGGGTCGGCGTGCTGATCGGCACCACCACGGAGCGGCTGCTGCGCCGCGTGAATGACACCCTCGGCCTCAACGTGACGGTGGTCCCGGTGAGCGACCACCGCAACGGCATGGACCTCGTGCAGGACGCCGGGATCGATGCCTACATCGCCGACCGCGGCATTCTCGCCGCCATGCTGCGCCAGGGCGGACGGCCCGGATTTGAGTTGAGCAAGCGCTATTTCAGCTACGAAACCTACGCGCTGGCGTTGCCGCGTGACGACAGCGCCTTCCGCCTGTTCGTGGACAGAACGCTCGCTGCGCTTTACCGGTCCGGCAAGATCAAGACCATCCTGACCAGATCCTTCGGCAACGAGCCACTCGACGAGATGCTCGAGGCCATGTTCGTCATCAATTCGCTGCCGGAAAGGTAATCGTGAAATCGAGAAAGAAGAACAAAAAAAAGTCGCACCGCCCGGCAACGGAGACCAGGACGATGACAACGGCCGAAGCGGCCGTCGAGACCATGCTCGAGCATGGGTTCGATACGATTTACGCGTTGCCGGGCGTGCAGAACGACCACCTGTTCGATGCGCTCTTCAGGTTTTCCAGCCGCCTGCGCACCGTCCATACCCGTCACGAACAGGGCGCAGCCTATATGGCGCTGGGCGCGGCGCTGGCGACCGGCAAACCGCAGGCTTACGCCGTCGTGCCGGGTCCGGGCCTGCTCAATTCCGGCGCGGCATTGCTCACCGCCTACAGCATGAATGCGCCGGTCCTTGCCCTGGTCGGCGAAATTCCCGAAGCCGCAATCGGCCGCAACATCGGCCACCTGCACGAACTGCGCGGCCAGTCCGATATCCTTGCCCATCTGGTCGACCACGTTGCACGTCTGCGCAACGCAAGCGGCGCGCCGCGTCTCGTGGCCGGGGCGATGCGCGCCATGTTCACCGGCCGGCCCGGCCCGGCCGCGCTCGAATGCTCGATGGACGTGTGGGGCAAGCCCGGCAAGGTCGGTCCCATCGCCGCGCCCACGCCGGTGCCGCGTCAGCGCATCGACGAGGATGCGTTACGCCGCGCCGCGCGGAAGCTGGGCGCGGCGAAGCGGCCGTTGATCTGCGTCGGCGGCGGCGCACAGGATGCCTCCGCCGAAGTCACGGCGTTATCGGAGATGCTGCAGGCGCCGGTCTATTGTGGCTTCCGCCGCGGCCAGGGCGTGCTCGACAGCCGCAACCCGTTTGCCGTGACCATTCCGCTCGGCCACGAACTGTGGAGCGAGGCCGATGTGGTGATCGGCATCGGCACGCGGCTGTTCTTTCCGCAATTCCATTGGGGCGTCGACCGCAACCTTGCGATCATCCGGGTCGATGCCGACGCAAAGGAAGCGAAGCGCAACAACAAACCCGCGGTGTCACTCATTGGCGACGCCAAACCCATCCTGCAGCGGCTCATCGACCTGCTGCCCGCCCACAATATGGCACGGCCCTCGCGCCGCGCGGAAATGCAGGAGCGGCAAGCGAAGGTACGTGCGCGCCTTGGAAAGCTCGCGCCGCAGATCGCCTGGCTCGACGCCATCCGCGCCGAGCTGCCGGAGGACGGAATCTTTGTCGACGAGGTGACGCAGATGGGCTTCGCCGCCCGCCTCGTCTTCCCGGTCTACAAACCGCGCACGTTCCTGTCGCCGGGATACCAGGACAATCTTGGCTGGGGTTTCGCCACCGCGCTCGGCGCCCAGGACGCGCGGCGCGACGCGCCGGTGGTGTCGATCAACGGCGATGGTGGCTTCATGTACACGGCGAACGAGATGGCCACCGCCGTGCGCCACCGGATCCCGCTGGTGGGAATCGTGTTCAACGATGGCGCCTTCGGCAACGTGCGCCGTATCCAGCAGGAGCAATACGGCAACCGCCTCATCGCCAGCGATCTGGCCAATCCGGATTTCGTGAAATTCGCCGAGAGCTTTGGTGCCGCGGGCGAGCGAGCCCGTACGCCGGATGAACTTCGCCGGGCGCTGCGTCGCGGCTTCGCCCGGCGCGACGGCCCGACGCTGATCGACGTGCCGGTCGGACCGATGCCGTCCCCTTGGGAATTCATCTTCATGCCGCGGGTACGGGGCTGAAATGAGTTGCCATAACCCCGCCCAATCGCGTTGAGTCACCGCCGCCCATGAACCTGATTACGAAATCCGAGCATCTCGCCGAAGTCTGCGCCCGCATGGCGGGGCACCGGTTCGTCACCGTCGACACCGAATTCCTGCGCGAGACCACCTATTATCCCCTGCTCTGCGTCGCGCAGATGGCCACCGACGACGAGGCGGTGGTGATCGACGCTCTGGCCGAGGGCATCGATCTCAAGCCGTTCTTCGACCTGATGACCGCCGGGAACGTGGTCAAGGTATTCCACGCCGCGCGCCAGGACATCGAAATCGTCTGGAACCTGGCGCAGAAGATCCCGAACCCGATTTTCGACACCCAGGTCGCGGCGATGGTGCTCGGCTATGGCGACTCGATCTCCTACGACCAGTTGGTCCAGCGCATCACCGGCGATGCGCTCGACAAATCGCATCGCTTCACCGACTGGACCCGGCGCCCGCTCAGCGACGCGCAAATCGCCTACGCGCTGTCGGACGTGACGCATTTGCGTCAGGTCTACCTCAAGCTCGACGAGGACCTGCACAAGCGCCGGCGCGCCAACTGGGTGTCCGCCGAGATGGATGTGCTGACCTCACCCGAGACCTATCGCATGGAACCGGCGCGCGCCTGGGAGCGGCTGAAGAGCCGCGTGCGCAAGCCGAAGGACCTCGCGGTGCTGATGGAGGTGGCAGCCTGGCGCGAGCGCGAGGCGCAGACCCGCGACGTGCCGCGCTCGCGCGTCCTCAAGGACGATGCGGTCAGCGATATCGCCACGCAAGCGCCGACCACGCTGGAGCGGCTCGGCCACCTGCGCTCGCTGCCGAAAGGCTTCGAGCGCTCGCGCTGGGGCAACGACATCATCGACGCGGTCAAACGCGAACTCGACCGCGATCCGAAATCGCTGCCGCGCTTCGAGCGCGCGCGCTCGACCGCCAACACCGCAGCGACGGTCGAACTGCTGAAGGTGCTGTTGCGCATGACCTCGGAGCGCCACGGTGTCGCCGCCAAGGTGATCGCCACAGTTGACGACCTCGACCGCATTGCTGCCGACGACGGGGCCGACGTGCCGGCGCTCAAAGGCTGGCGGCGCGAGCTGTTCGGCGAAAACGCGCTTGCGCTCAAGCACGGCAAGCTGGCGCTGGCGGTCGAAAAAGGACGCGTCGTGGCGGTGGCAAGACCTGCATCGACGCAAAGTGATCAAACTCTGTGAGCAGCAGCCTACCTTGCAGGCAAGGGCGCTTCACATCTTCGATCATCGCATGGCGGCCAGCTGGCACATTGCCAGCGCCCTCGCTCGCCCACGCTGTTGCCGCCATCGCTCGGGCTGATGGCGCATACAAGGTTGGCTCGCGGCCGTGGCTGTGTGATCTGCACAGATCGGGCGGAAGGCCCGGTCAACTCTCTCGGCTCAATTACGCTTGGTGATGCACAGGTAGCGCACCCCTCTGTTTTTGGTCACTACCTTGCACGCCGACCCGGTGTTGCATCTTGGCCCATCTACAACATCGCCGCCGAGCCCTGCGCATTCGTTCGTCGTAAGTGGAACCGCAGTGCCGGGGACCCTCTTCTTGAGCACCCCCTGGGGAACCGCAGCGCCGGGAACCTTCTTCTTGACTTCAGGCCATGCGGCATCAATGGGAAAAATCGCACTTGTCAGTAGCCCAATCACGAGTGCTACGCTTAGACTTTTCATTGACCGACCTCCTGTTTTTGGCGCCAATTTGCGCATGTGATCCTGTCAGCTGAACGCGAGCCGTCCGATCGGCCGCAACGCGGCCCCTGCGACACCACTGCTTCCGCGGGGCGCAGAGCAATTTGGTCCATTGTCACCGTCATCGGCTCGTGGTCATTTCGAGCGATGGTCACGGACGGTGTTCTTGGGATTCCGCCAGTCGTAGTGCCAAGCGCTCGGGGGGCGGCAGCCGCCTCCTGGTCTCCTCCCCAAGCACCCGCGAGAGGTCGTTACTTTTCCTTCCCTTCCGTCAACCAGAACGCCGCCCTGCGCCGACGACGTGGTGCTGCCTCCCCCTCGGCGATGATCGCGTGTCGTGCCGGCGCGGACGCCGACGCCAGTCGGTCTGGCGCCACCGGCGCCGGTTCCGACGTTGCGCTTCCCGCCTCTGGTTCCAACACTCTTGACCCCTTTCACTGAATTGCCGATGCCCTTCTTGCCCTTTCCGCCACCAGGAACAATTTTACCAACGGGCTCCACCCAACAGCCCTGCCGGCCCTGCCCGCTGTTATTACAGCTCCAGTCAGTGCAGCCCTCCCCGTCGCATTTGGTGCATCCAAATGCGCCTCCTCCGCTCTGCAAATCTTTTCCACATGCTTGCTTGACGCTCGCTGCGTTGGTATGGCCGTGCAAGCCGCGTCCTTTGGACGAGGCCGGCGTTGCGAGAAGCAAGCCTCCCAGCAAGAGAGTTGTTGCAAACAACAAAGTCTGGGCGCTGCGCATATCACCCTCCTCGGTTTCGACGGCTCCGCCGGGCCCGGCCGGCATTCTCCCGGTTGCCCCAAGGCTTGCAGGGACTGCAGTTTGACCTCTCGCCGATTGTAGTGGCCGAAACCGGCGCGCCGCATCGGACATACGTCCTAGGCGCACGGTATTGATAATTCAGGATAAATTGATCCTGTCACGATAACGGCACGGTACACCATGCGCCGTCATGGAAATGTTTGCGCTTGCCGCCTCGGACATTCGTCCGATACGCTTTGAACGGATAAGGGCGGTGGAGACACTCATCCGGAGGGCATAGGCCGGAGGTTGTCATGACACGCGGGGCGACAGACCTTACCAGCGTGCAGCGCATCTACGACGCGGCGCTGACGCCGGATGCCTGGCAGCCGGCGCTCCAGTCCGTCGTTGACCTTATCGGCGGCGATCACGCGATTCTCGTCGCTCGCGATCCGGCGCACGACGACCCGATTGTGGCGACATGCGCCGGGATGGACGACAGCGACTTCTCCCGTTTCCTCTCGCCGCATGCCCTCCGCTTGATGGCACCGTTCACGCGCGCGCTGCCCTCCGGCGTGGCCATCGTCTGGTCGCATCTGGCCCGCGATCAGGAGTTCGAGCGAACCGAGTTTTACAACGAGGTGGTACGCCCGGCGCGCGGTTTCTATGCCGTCGCCTTCCGCCAGGAGACGCCGACGCTGTCGTCCTTCGTGGCGGTCTGTCGCAGCCGCAGGCGCGCCGATTTCACAGCCGCCGACGCAACGAAGATGCAACGCCTGGCGCCGCACCTGGCCAATGCCCTGCGGGTGCGCCAGCGTCTCCACGCGGCCGATCTCTCCGCCGCTGGCGCCTGGGCTACGCTCGAACATCTGAGAACGGGCGTCATGATCGTGGATGCGGCGGGCAGCCTGGTGTTTGCCAATAAGGCAGCCGCGACTCTGTCTCGCGACGGCGGCCTCGAGTTCGACCGCGACGGCCCCCGCGCGCCGGATGCCACAGCGTGCTGCGAATTGCGCCGTCTGATTGCGGGCTGCGTCGCCGCGGAGCCAAGGGAGGGCAATGGAAATGCCGTCAAGCTCCCGCGCAACGACGGGCGCTCGCCGTTGCGGGTAGTGGGCGCACCGTTACATCCCGAACGCATCGGGATGCACGTCGACCAGCGTGTCAGGCCGCTTGCGCTGCTGCTCGTTACCGACCCGGAGGAAGAACGCTCCACACGCAAGGAGCGCTTACGAATCCGTTTCGGGTTGACTTCCGCCGAAGCCGACCTGGCGATCGAGATCGGGCGCGGCGACGGACGCAAGGCCGCCGCCTGCCGTCTTGGTGTCACGGTCGCCACGGTGCGGACGCATCTCACGCACATCTTCGAGAAAACGGGCGCCCATTGCCAGGCGGAACTCGTCCGTCTGGTGCTGCAGACCGGCGACGAGCGGTGATCGCCACCGTGGACGATCTCGACCGCATCGCCGCCAACGACGAGGCCGACCTGCCGGCGCTAAAGGGCTGGCGGCACGCGTTGTTCGGCGAGAAGGCGCTGGCGCCCAAGCACGGCCAACTGGCGCTGGCGATCGAAAAAAGGCCGCGTGGTGCGGTGGAGAAGGACTAGGCCTCCAGCACCGGCTCGCGGCCGATCAGCCGCGCGAGCTGGCGCAAGCGGTTGGCTACCCGGTCGCCGGCGAGCCCGCGGTACTTGCCCCTCAGCGTCAGCACCAGCTTGCCGCGCCTGACCTTCATCGGCGTCTTCGGGAGCACGCCGCCCTCGCCCGCCGTCAGCATATAGGCAACGCGCATGGCCGCGCCGAGGATGCGCGCGTGGTCGAGCGTCCGGGTGGAGGCGAGTTCGCGCAGGCGTGGCGACAGATCCTCCTCGCTCAGGCCCGCGTGCCGGAAATAGATCGACAAGGCCAGATAGGCGCGGCCGGGATGATCGACCGCGACGAAGGCGCCGTTGGCGATAAGGTTCATCGATTGCTCGCCACGGTAATCCGGATGGGCGCGCCAGCCGACGTCGGCGAGCAGGCAGGCCCCGTGACGCAGGCGGCGCTCCTCTGCGCTTTCCTCGATGCCGGTCGAAGCCATGAAGCGGTCCGTCCACCCGATCAATTCCTCACCGTGGCGCGGCGAGCGCGAACGCAGCACGTTGAGGTCGGCGGCCGCGCAGATCAAGGGATCGTGGGCACGCTGCCGGGGCCTGAGCAGGGAATAAAGCAGGCCTTCGCGCACGCCGAGCACGGAGATGACCACTTCCTTCGGGTTGATCTTACGCACCAGCGCTTCCATCACCAGCGCAGCATAGGGCAAGAGCGGACGGCGGGCGGCGTTGACGACCTCGATCTTGGACAGTGTCTCGGTGTCGACGCGATGCACGAGCCGTGAAAATTCCAGCGTCTCGCGCGCGTCGATGCGATAGTTGTGCATGACGTGGAACGGGTAGCCCGTCTGCCACATGTGCAGCCGCGCCAGCGCACGCCAGGTGCCCCCGACCGCATAGAAAGTGCGGCCCTCGCCTTCTTCCAGCATGCCGAGTCGGTCAAGCGTCTGCTCGACGAAGCGCTCCGCCTTCTTCAGCGACCTTCCGGCGATGTCCTGAAGGGCGAGGCCGCCGAGCGGCAACGTCAGACCGTGGCGCACGCGGGATCCGTGAACGTCGATCAGTTCGAGCGAGCCGCCGCCAAGATCGCCGACGATGCCGTCGGGCGCGTGGATGCCGGAAACGACGCCGAGCGCGGTGAGGTTGGCTTCGCGCGTACCCGACAGGACCGTGATCCCGGTGCGGCAAATGCGCTCGGCCTGGGCGATAAACGCCTTGCCGTTTTTGGCGTCGCGGCAGGCGGCGGTGGCGATCGCCCAAACGCGCTTGACGTGCACCGTGTCGCAGAGCGCGCGGAAGCGCTTGAGCGCGGTGAGCGCGGCGTCGATCGCCTCGGGCGCCAGGAGGCCGGTGGTCTGTACCTGCCGGCCGAGGCCGGCGAGCACTTTCTCGTTGAAGATCGGGGTCGGCGCGCGAGTCAGGCCTTCGTAGATGACGAGGCGAACCGAGTTCGAACCGATGTCGATGACCGCGATCGGTGGCCCGTGATCGAGCCGGCCCTGGGCCGATTTGACGACGGAAGACGAGCGCTTACGCGCCTTCGACGAGGCTGCGGATAAGACGGCGCGGTGAGGATTCTTTGAGCGATTTGCCACGGCCCGACAAACTCGGATTGGTCATGAAATACTTGTGGGCATTGAACGGTTCCTCGCCCGGCTCAGCCTTTATGCGGACGGAACTGCCGTCTGGCAAGACGTCCCAGCTTTGCTGATTATCCATCAGATTCGCGACCATAATCTGGTCCAGAACCTGTTCGTGCACAGTTGGATTAAGGATCGGGCACAGGGCCTCGACACGCCGGTCGAGATTGCGCGGCATCATGTCCGCGGAGGAAATATAGACCGCAGCCTTCGGGTGCGGCAGGGCGTGGCCATTGCCGAAGCAGTAGATGCGCCCGTGCTCGAGGAAGCGGCCAACGATCGACTTGACGCGGATATTCTCTGACAGCCCCGGCACCTCCGGCCTGAGACAACAGATCCCGCGCACCACCAGGTCGACCGGGACGCCGGCCCTGGACGCCTCGTAGAGTGCATCGATGATGCCCGGGTCCACCAGCGAATTCATCTTCATCCAGATCGCTGCCGGCTTTCCGGCCCTGGCGTTCGCGATCTCTTTATCGATATGCGCAAGGATACGGCTGCGCAGGTTGATCGGTGAAACCGCCATGCGCTCAAGCGCATCGGGCTCGGCGTAGCCGGTGATGTAGTTGAAGATGCGCGCGACGTCGCGGCCGATCACCGGATCGGCGGTGAAGAACGAAAGGTCGGTATAGATGCGCGCGGTCACCGGATGATAGTTACCGCTGCCGACATGCACGTAGGTCGCCAGGGCGCCTGCCTCGCGCCGCACCACCAGTGACAATTTGGCGTGGGTCTTGAGCTCGATGAAGCCGTAGACCACCTGCACGCCGGCGCGCTCCAGGTCACGCGCCCAGCGGATGTTGGCTTCCTCATCGAAGCGCGCTTTCAGCTCGACCAGCGCCGTGACCGACTTGCCCGCGTCTGCCGCCTCGACCAGCGTCCTGACGATGGGTGATTCGGCCGAGGTGCGATAGAGCGTCTGCTTGATGGCGACCACGTCGGGATCGCGCGCGGCCTGCTGCAGGAACTGCACCACGACGTCAAAGGATTCATAGGGGTGATGGACCACCAGATCCTTCTGCCGGATGGCGGCGAAGGCGTCGCCGCCACAATCGCGGATGCGCTCCGGATAGCGCGGGTTGTACGGCACGAATTCGAGATCGGGGCGGTCGATCCTGGTGAGCTGGGAAAGATCGTTGAGCGCCAGCACGCCGTCGACCAGGAACACCTCGTCATCGGCAACCGCGAGCGCGCGCTGCACGAAGCGGCGCAGTTCCTCCGGCATCTTGGCTTCAAGCTCGAGGCGGATCACCGAACCGCGGCGGCGCTGCTTGAGCGCGGTCTCGTAGAGACGCACCAGATCCTCGGCCTCTTCCTCGATTTCCACTTCGGAGTCGCGGATGAGACGGAACGCGCCCTGCCCCTTCACTACGTAACCCGGAAACAGACGGCTGATAAATTGCTGCGTCGCCTCCTCCAGCGCGATCAGGCGAAGGCCGTCGCCCTTGCCGTTCGGCAGCTGGATGAATCGCTCGATCTTGTGCGGAATGCGAATTAGCGCATTCATCGCCTTGCCGTCGCGCAGGCGCGAAAGCTGCAGCGTGATCGAAAAGCCGAGGTTGGGAATGAACGGAAACGGATGCGCCGGATCGATCGCGAGCGGCGTGAGCAGCGGGAAGACGTGGGTGAGGAATTGCTCCTCGAGCCAGTTGCGTTCCGCCTTCCTGAGTTCGGCGCCCTCGATCAGGGTGACGCCGGCCCCCGCCAGTTCGGGGCGCAATTCCAGCCAGCGCTGCTGCTGGTCGCTGGCGAGCCGGCCGACCGCCTCGACCACGCGCGTCAATTGCTCGGCCGGGGTGAGGCCATCGGGGCTGCGGTCGACGATGCCCTGGCGCACCTGGCCCTTGAGTCCGGCGACGCGCACCATGAAGAATTCGTCGAGGTTGTTGGCGGAAATCGAGAGGAAGCGGACGCGCTCGAGCAGCGGATGATGCTCGTTGGCAGCCTCCTCGAGGACGCGACGGTTGAAGTGCAGCCACGACAGCTCGCGGTTGATGAAGCGCTCGGGGCGCTCGCTCAATGGCGCCTCGGGCGCGACCTCTGCCGCCAGAACGGACGTCGCGCGCTCTTCCTCCGGTGCGATTTCTTCAATCGCTGCAATAGCTTGTCTTCGATCTGCCATATTGAAAAGGGCCGCCCTGACGGAGGACCGGTAACCGATAATCGTGGCGCCTGGATGACAGTTCGCGCTTGTACGCCCGATCCGTCAAGCATCCGTCAAATTCGCGCTTATTCGGTGCGATCCGGTGAATGGCGCGTTAACGGAAGAGTTCCGCGGCCAGCGCCCGCGTCACCGGCCGATGCTGGCGCATGGCTTCCTGGTCGAGCTGCTTGACCGCCGCGCGGGCGGCAGCAAAGGAACGCTCGATACGACTGGCGAGGTAGTTCACCAGGCCCTGGTCGACTGCGATCTGTCTGTCCGTGGCGAGCTTGACGATGAGCGCGCGCAAGAGATCGTCGTCGGGCGGATCAAGCGTCACCACCGGCAGGGCGCGCAGGCGCGAGGCGAGATCGCGGATTTCGGCCCTGAGATTTGCCGGGGCCGTGCGCGCCGTGATCAACACCGAAGCCCCCTCCTCGCGCGCCAGGTTGAGCAGATGGAACAGCGCGCGCTCCTCGAACGCTTGCGGCTCCAGGTCCTCGACCACCAGCGCACCGGTTGCAAGGGCCGCCGGCAGACCGGTCTCCCCCAAAAGCCGCGCCGACAAAACGCGGGCACCGGACATCTGCGACCAGACCGCGGCAAGATGACTTTTGCCCGAGCCTTCCGGCCCGACCAGCGCCATGACCGGCGCCGGCCAGTCGGGCCAGCGCTCGATCAGCGTGAGCGCAGCGGCATTGCTGGGGCCAGCAAGGAAATCCTCGCGCGCAAAGCTTTCGGCATGTGGCAGCGCCAGCACGAGCTGGCGCGGCGCGGGCGACTGACTCATGGTGCTCAACTCGACGTCTCACCGGTATAGAACGAGCTCTCCAGATAGCGCCCTAGCGCGAAGCGGCAGAGCACGCCGATCGTCGCGGAAACCGGCACCGCCACCAGCATGCCGACGAAGCCGAACAGATAGCCGAAAGCAAGCAGCGCGAAGATCACCCAGACCGGATGCAGGCCGACGCTTTCGCCAACCAGCTTGGGTGACAGCACGTTGCCTTCGAGAAACTGGCCGACAAGGAAGATACCGAGCACGAGCAAGATCGATGAATACTCCGGCCAGAACTGCACCACCGCCACGCCGACCGACAGCACGAGCCCGGTCATCGAACCGACATAGGGGATGAAGGTGATCGCCCCGGAGATCAGGCCGATCAGCAGGCCGAAATTGAGTCCGGAGAGCGTCAGCGAAATCGCATAAAACGAGCCCAGCAACACGCAGACCGCACTCTGCCCGCGCACATAGCCGGAAATTGTGGCGTCGATCTCGCGTGCAAGCCGGTGAACGGTGGCGCGCTGGTGGAGCGGGACCCAGCTATCGACCGTACGCACCATGCGATGCCAGTCGTACATGAGATAGAACGCCACTACCGGCGTCACCACGATCAGCGAGAACAGCGATACCAGCGCCTGGCCGCCAGACCATAGCGACTTCAGGAAGGTGGTGAACCAGCCCATCCCCTGCGTGACCAATTTGCCGACCGTGGTGTCCTGGCTCAAGCCGGTTCCCAGAAGATCCTTCAGCCACGGCAGACTCAGATCGTTGATCATCGCCTGGAGCTTGGCCACGTAGCCGGGAATGGCCTCGATGAGGGAGGCAAGTTGGCCGCCAATGAGAGGCGCCACCAGCAAGATGATCAGGATCAGAACCAGCACCACCACGGCGATAATCAGAAGCGCCGCCACCATGCGGTTGAGGCCGAGCTTTACCAGCCGGTCGGTGACCGGGTTGAGCAGATAGGCGATGGCGAGGCCGGCGACGAACGGCAGAAGGATGCCGCTCAACAGCCACAGCAGCAGGATGAAGATGGCAAGCGCCGCCAGCCAGAAAACCATCTGGCGCTGGATCGGTATCGTGACGGCCGCAACCGCGCGCGCCGGGGAGGGTTCTTGCGAGCTCACTGTCCGGCCGTCGCCGAGTTCATGTGACGGATCCATTCGAAAAGATAGGCGGTGACCGATGCCAGCGTCAGGGCCGCCACCAGCCCCATCAGAACCGTATCGAGCGGCGCGACGGCGACGCCGAAGCCGAGCGAGCCCAGCACCACGCAGGCAAAGGCGATCTGCGCCACCGTGTTGAGCTTGGACACAATCAGAGGCCGCATCTTGAGCGGACTGCCCACCAGCCAGGACAGGACTACCCCGCCCACGATCATGATGTCACGCGACACCACCAGGATCACCAGCCAACGGGGGATTTCCCCGCTGATCCCAAGGGTCAGGTAGATCGAGACGATCAGCGCCTTGTCGGCGAGCGGGTCGAGATAGGACCCCAGCACCGTGGTCATGTTGAAGCGCTTGGCCAGAAACCCGTCAACCGCATCGCTCACCCCGGCGGCCAGGAACAGCACGAACGCAAGCCACATGGCGCCGGAAGCGATCGCCCAGACGACAATCGGCACCAGCAGGATGCGCCCCAGGGTAATGAGGTTCGGAATACTCAAAATGTGGTCCCGGTCCGGGGGTCTGAAGTCCCGGCCCCGCCGCCGGCCGCGCACCCCGATTTCGGGCGGAGTATAACCGCGGCCGGACCATTGCGCGACTTGCGATTCCAACGTACGACCCCGGCGTAAACGGGGAAGAATATGGCGGAAACGGAGCGCGGGCTCACCTACGCGCAGGCAGGCGTCGACATCGACGCCGGCAACCGGATGGTCGATCTGATCAAGCCGCTGGTGCGCGCCACCGCGCGGCCGGGCGCGGACAGCGAGATCGGCGGCTTCGGTGGCGTGTTCGATCTCAGGCAGGCCGGCTTCTCCGATCCGGTGCTGGTGGCCGCGACCGACGGCGTCGGCACCAAGGTCAAGATCGCCATCGAGACCGGCAACCACGACACCATCGGCATCGACCTCGTCGCCATGAGCGTCAACGACCTGGTGGTGCAAGGAGCGGAACCTCTGTTCTTCCTCGACTACTATGCCTGCGGCAAGCTTTCGCCGGAAATGGGCGCTGCCGTGGTTGCCGGTATTTCGATTGGCTGCCACGAGGCCGGTTGCGCGCTGATCGGCGGCGAAACCGCCGAGATGCCCGGGCTCTATTCCGGTGACGACTACGATCTCGCAGGCTTCGCTGTCGGCGCTGCCGAGCGCGGGCAACTGCTGCCGCGCGGGGATATCGCGGAAGGCGACGTGCTGATCGGCCTTGCCTCCTCGGGCGTTCATTCCAACGGCTATTCGCTGGTGCGCAAGGTGGTGGCGAAAACCGGCCTTGCCTGGCAAGCGCCGGCGCCGTTCGCGCCCACGCAAAGCCTGGGCGAAGCGATCCTGACCCCTACCCGCATCTACGTGAAAGCGTGTCTCGCCGCCCTGCGCGAAACGAATGCACTGAAGGGCCTCGCACACATTACAGGCGGCGGCTTCACCGAGAACATCCCGCGCGTGTTGCCGAAGGGTCTCGGCGCGCGCATCGATCTTTCGAAGGTGCCGCTGCCGCCGGTGTTCAAGTGGCTTGGCGACGCGGGTGGCATTTCCCAGGACGAAATGCTGCGCACCTTCAACTGCGGCATCGGCATGATCGCCATCGCCGCACCGAAGGATGCCGACGCGGTGACGAATGTCTTCAGCAAGGCCGGCGAGCGTGTAGTCACGATCGGCGAAATCGCACGCGCGGGCGAAGGTGAACGTGTGATCTATTCCGGCCAACTCGATCTCGGCGGATAAGGCATGAGCCGCAAGCGCGTCGCCATCCTGATCTCCGGCCGCGGCTCCAACATGGCGACGCTGATCAAGGCTGCCGCGGCGCCCGACTATCCGGCCGGGATCGTGCTGGTGATTTCCAACCGGCCCGACGCTGGCGGTCTCGCCACCGCGCGCGCGGCGGGCATTGAAACCGCCGTCGTCGATCACACCGCCTACGGCAAGGACCGCGCAGCCTTCGACGCGGCGCTGCAAGAGGTGCTTACACAACACGACATCGCGATCGTGTGTCTCGCCGGCTTCATGCGGCTGCTCACCGCCAATTTCGTCACGCAGTGGAAGGGGCGCATGCTCAATGTCCACCCTGCCCTGCTGCCGTCCTTCAAGGGGACCGACACCCACGCCCGCGCGCTCGAAGCCGGCGTGAAGATCCACGGCGCGACCGTTCATTTCGTGGTGCCGGAAATGGATTCCGGTCCGATCATCGCGCAAGGCGCGGTGCCGGTGCACGACGACGACAGCGAGGCCACCCTCGCCGCCCGCGTGCTGGCGGTGGAGCACCGAATTTATCCGATGGCGCTCAGGCTTGTGGCCGAAGGTCGCATAGAATTGGCCTATACCGGCTGCCGCATAGCCGGCACACGCGCGCCCGACGGTGCCCTGGTGGTGCCGGACGACCGCGACTGACGCTCCTGACGCAGCGCACAAACACGCATGGGGGACAAGTGTCCCGCCGGTGAATTCCGGCCGGGTCTCGCGTGTTATAGAGTCGTTCCGCGGCTTGAATGACGCCGCCAACAACAAGAAACAGCCGGGGGCGATAACGATCCTTCAAAGGGGAGCACAAACATGTCCATGACGCATGACGAGCCGAAACTGATGTTTCCTGGGCTCGCGGGTTTCTACGCATCGTGGCGCGACATCGGCGATACGGCCGTGCGCGTCGTAATCGGCTATCATCCTGTTCATGCACGGCTGGGGCAAGGTGAAAGTCTGGGCGCTGTCGGCGTCGCCGAATATCATGGCCAAGCACGGCCTCGAGCCGGGCCTCGCCTTCGCCTATGTCGCGATCTTCCTCGAAACAATCGGCGCGCTATGCATCATCTTCGGCCTGTTCACCCGCTTCTTCGCCGCAGCCATCGCCATCGAAATGCTGATCGGCATGTTCGCCGTGCATTGGGCGAACGGTTTCGGCTAGCAAAGGCGGCTACGAGTACATCCTGCTGATCGGCATCGTGATGTTCGCCATCGCGCTGCGCGGCGGCGGGCCCTACTCGATCGACCGCTACATCGGGAAAGAACTCTGACGAAGTAGCGGCGGCTCAGCTTTCGGGCCGCCGCACCCATACCTTGTTGTCGTGGAAGGCGGCGCCGCCATAAGGCGCGATCGGATCGGCGCCGGTGAGCGTGTTGATGCCGCAGCCGTCCTCGTAAGCCGCGTTCGGCCATATCGATTCCGCAATCAGTACGCCACGGCGCACACCGTCAAACAGTTTGGCGTGCAGGCGCACTTCGCCACGTGTGTTGCCAAGCACGACGTAATCGCCATCCGCGATCCCCAAACCTTTTGCGTCGTCGGGATGGATCATCACCGTCGGGCGTTTTTCATTGGCAAGTGAAGTCGGCGTCTCGTTGAAGGTCGAATTGAGGAAGCCGCGCGCCGGCGATGTGGCCAGCCGGAACGGATGCGCGTCGTCCTCAAGCTCGATCGAGGTCCAGTGATCGGGCAGGCCCGGCAAATCCGCGATCGGCCCTTCCTTGTACGGGCTGCGGAACGGCACGTTTTCCCAGTCCGGCCTGAAACGGAACCTGCCGTCCGGCCACGGGAAGCCGTCGAGATAGTGCGATTGCCGGAACGGCGGCTGGCAATCGAGCCAGCGGTTGGCTTCCAGCTGATCAAGCGTACCGCGGTTCGATCGCCGCAGCAGATCGTCGATCAGTTCGCGCGGGCTTAATGCGAAGCCCTTGTGCCCGGCTCCGAGACGCCTGGCCAACGCACACATCACCTCGTGATTGTTGCGCGTCTCGCCCGGCGGCTCCACCAGCCGGGGGCCGAGGATGAGGTATTGGTGTCCGCCACCGCGATAGATGTCATCGTGCTCGAGGAAAGTGGTGGCGGGCAACACCACGTCGGCGACTTGCGCTGTCTCCGTCATAAACTGCTCGTGCACGCAGACGAACAGATCGTCGCGCGCGAAGCCGGCCTTGACCTTGTTCTGATCCGGTGCGACCGACAGCGGATTGGTGTTCTGGATGATGAGCGCGTCGACCGGCGGCCCGCCCGTTAATGCCTCCTTGTCGCCGGTGAGAATGGCGCCGATTTGCGACTGGTCGAGCATGCGCACCGACGGATCGCGGGCGTCGCGACCTTCGATCAGCGTCATGTCCAGCTGGAAGATGTCGGCGTTGATGTGGAAGGCGCCGCCGCCTTCGTATTGCCAGGCGCCGGTCACCGCCGCGATACAGCTCGCCGCGTGCATGTTGGCGGCGCCATTGCGCGAGCGCGCGAAGCCGTAACCGAGCCGGAAATAGGTGCGCCTGGTGTCGCCGATCAGCCGGGCGAATTCTTCTATGGTCTCCACCGGCGTGCCGGTGATGGCGGAGGCCCATTGCGGATCGCGGGTCGCTAAGTGCGCCTCCAGCTCACGCGGGGCGTCGGTGTATTTGTCCAGGTAGTCCCAATCCGCCTTGCCGTCGCGGAACAGGCAATGCATCACCGCGCAGGCGAGCGCCGCATCGGTGCCGGGCTTCACCAGCACCGGCAGATCGGCCTGCTGCATGGTCCCGTTCATGTAGACGTCAACCGCCGCGATCCTGGCGCCGCGTTCCTTGCGCGCGCGCGTCGCATGGGTCATCACATTGACCTGCGTATTGACCGGGTTGGTACCCCAGATCACCACCAGATCGGACTTCGCCATCTCGCGCGGATCCGGCCCGGCCACCCGCCCCACGCCCGCGGCGTAGCCGGCATAGGACGGGTTGACGCAGATGGTGGAATGGAAGCCCGAATATTTCTTCACATGGCGCAGGCGATTGATGCCGTCGCGCATGACGAGGCCCATGGTGCCGGCGTAGTAGTAAGGCCACACGCTCTCGGCGCCGTGGCGCTGTTCGGCTTTGATGAACGCTTCCGCCACCAGATCGAGCGCGTCGTCCCACGAGACACGCTCGAACTTGCCGGAACCCTTCGCCCCCACCCGCCGCAACGGATGCAGCAGGCGCCCGGCGTGATGCTCGCGCTCGGCGTAGCGGGCGACCTTCGCGCAGATCACGCCCGCGGTATAGTCGTTGTCTCTCGAGCCGCGCACCCGGCCGATGGTGCGCGCGTCAAGCAGTTCCACCTCGAGCGCGCAGGTCGAGGGACAATCGTGCGGGCAGGCCGAATAGCCGATGTGTTTGCCGCTGGGGTCTCGGACGGTCTGGTTCATACCCGCAAGTATAAACCAATTCGACGTCCCCGGGGAAAAACACGCCAGGCGGGAACGGCCGCGGAACTCAGACCGTGCTCTCGGCCGGGCGCTTTGCCCGCCGCCACAGGCCGCCGACAATCAGCACCAGCACGGCACCAACAGCTGCCGACGCATATTCGACCGTGTGGGCCATCGGCACGCCAAAGTCGTGGATCATCCATATCTCGATCACCGGATCGGTGCTGATCACCTGACCGACGATCCAGCCGAGCAGTGCCGCGCCGGCCCAGACCAGAATCGGGAAGCGGTCGAGCAGCGCCATGATCAGCGCCGCGCCGGCGACTATCAGCGGGATACTGATCGCCAGACCCAGCACCAGCAGCGCCATGTTGCCCTCGGCGGCAGCGGCGATGGCGATAACGTTGTCGAGGCTCATGATGATGTCGGCGACAGCCACGGTCCGGACCGCGCGCCAGAGGTGCTCGGCCGGCACCGCGCCGTCCTCTTCCGGATCGTCGGGCACCAGCAGCCTGGCTGCGATGTAGAACAGGGCCAGGCCGCCGACGATCTTCAGGTACGGCAGCAGCATCAGCGACGCGACGACGCCAGTGAAGATCACGCGCAAACCGACCGCGACGCCGGCGCCGAGAATCATGCCCCACAGGCGCTGGCGCTCCGGCAATCCGCGGCAGGCCAGCGCGATGACCACCGCGTTGTCGCCGGAGAGCAGAATGTTGATCCAGACGATCTTGAGAAAGGCGAGCCAGAACCCGGTCCGATGGAGCTCGCCCCAGCCGCTGCCGAACAATGCGGTCCAGCCGGCAGGATCGAGCATTTCAGCAATCAAATGCAATTTCGCTTTCCCTGCCCGCGCCGGCCGGCGCCTAGCCGACGATCTCGTTCTCCGAGAAGAACTGCGCGATTTCCTTGGCCGCGGTCTCGGGGGCGTCCGAGCCGTGCACCGAGTTCTCGCCGATCGATTTGGCGTGCACCTTGCGGATGGTGCCGGCGTCGGCCTTCGACGGGTCGGTGGCGCCCATGACATCGCGATACCTGGCGATGGCGTTTTCGCCTTCCAGCACCTGCACCACCACCGGGCCGGAGATCATGAAGTCGACCAGTTCGCCGAAGAACGGCCGCTCCTTGTGCACGCCGTAGAACTTCTCGGCTTGGGCGCGGGTGATGAGCACACGTTTCTGGCCGACGATGCGCAGACCGGCGGCCTCGATCATGGCGTTGATGTCGCCGGTCAGGTTACGGGCCGTGGCGTCGGGTTTGATGATGGAAAAGGTGCGCTCGAGCGCCATCGGGAGAGGTCCTTCAGTGAGATAAACCGGCGCATTTACCGATTTTGCTGGGTCAGGTACGTTCGCGGCGGCTTATACCGGCAGGGCCTGGAAGCGGCAAGATCGGCGCCGCAGAGGCCGTACCGGACGGCTGCCGGCGCCCTGCAATGGCCCGGCCGGACCCGACCCGGGGGATTGCATCCCGCCCCGCGCACCGGCATGAAACGCCCCGCTGCGGTTCGCGCCAGGCGGCCCGCGGCCCGTCAGCGGCAAGGACGATTCATCCATGACGACCAATCGCGTTCATCGCATCGCCGTCATTCCCGGCGACGGCATCGGCAAGGAAGTCATGCCCGAGGGCGTGCGCGTGCTCGAAGCCGCAGCCAGGAAATTCGGCTTCGCGCTGCGGCTCGACGATTTCGATTTCGCGAGCTGTGACTACTACGAAAAGCACGGCCGCATGATGCCGGAGGACTGGAAGGAGCAGATCGGCAGCCACGACGCGATCTACTTCGGCGCCGTCGGCATGCCCGACCGCGTGCCTGACCACATCTCGCTGTGGGGTTCGCTGATCCTGTTCCGGCGCGAGTTCGACCAGTACGTCAACCTGCGCCCGGTGCGCCTCATGCCCGGCGTGCCCTGCCCGCTCGCCGGCCGCAAGCCCGGCGACATCGACTTCTGGGTGGTGCGCGAGAACACCGAGGGCGAATATTCGGCGATCGGCGGCAGGATGTTCGCCGGCACCGAGCGCGAAGTCGTTGTGCAGGAAACGGTGATGAGCCGCACCGGCGTCGACCGCGTGCTGAAGTTCGCCTTCGAGCTCGCCCGCGCCACGCCGAAGAAGCATCTGACCTCGGCCACCAAGTCGAACGGCATCGCCATCACCATGCCGTACTGGGACGAGCGCGTGAAGGAGATGGCGAAGAACTACCCGGACGTGAAATGGAACCAGTTCCACATCGACATCCTCACCGCGCACTTCGTGATGAACCCGGACAGGTTCAACGTGGTTGTGGCGTCCAACCTGTTCGGCGACATCCTGTCCGACCTCGGTCCGGCCTGCACCGGCACCATCGGCATTGCGCCCTCGGGCAACATCAATCCGGAGCGCAAATTCCCGTCGGTGTTCGAGCCGGTGCACGGCTCCGCGCCGGATATCTTTGGCCAGGGCATCGCCAACCCGGTCGGCCAGATCTGGTCGGGCGCCATGATGCTGGAGCATCTCGGCGAGAACGAAGCCGCCCAGGCGATCGTCAAGGCCATCGAAACCGTACTCGGACAGGAAAAGCTGCGCACGCGCGATCTCAAGGGCCCGGCCGATACCGTCACCTGCGGCAAGGCGGTCGCCGACGCTTTGGGGTAAATCCTCTCTGTCATTCCGGGGCGCGGCCGTTAGGCCACGAACCCGGAATCTAAACGCCGCAGCGGTCAAGATTCGGCAAGACCGGGGTTATGGTTTCCGGGCTCGCTTCGCTTGCGCTCGCGCCCCGGAATGACAGGCCAGGGATTGCATCCTCAGGATGCCTCAGCCAAAACGCAGCCCCATGCTCGTCATCGACGACCTGACCGTCCGCATTGCCGGGCGCATGCTGATCGAAGGCGCCTCCGTCAATATCCCGACGGGCGCGCGCGTCGGGCTCGTGGGCCGCAACGGCACCGGCAAGACCACGCTGTTCAACGTCATAGCCGGCGATTACGCGCCCGAGCACGGCAGCGTCACGCTGCCGCCGCGCTGGCGCATCGGGCGGCTGGCGCAGGAAGCCCCGAGCGGGCCCGACAGCCTGCTCGACGTGGTGCTCAAAGCCGACAGCGAGCGCACCGCCCTCCTCGCGGAAGCCGAGACCGCCACCGATCCGCATCGAATCTCCGAGATCCAGACCCGGCTCGCCGACATCGGCGCGCACGCTGCGCCGGCGCGCGCGGCCTCCATCCTGTCGGGCCTGGGGTTCTCAAGCGAAGACCAGCAGCGCGCTGTACAGGAATTCTCCGGCGGCTGGCGCATGCGCGTAGCGCTAGCTGCAACGCTGTTCGCGCAGCCCGACCTCTTGCTGCTCGACGAGCCCACCAACTATCTCGATCTCGAAGGTACATTGTGGCTGCAGGAGCACCTTTCGCGCTATCCGGCGACGCTCGTCGTCATCAGCCACGACCGCGACCTGCTCGACAGCGCCGTCGGCCACGTGCTGGCGCTGGAGCACAAGAAGCTCACGCTGTGGCGCGGCGGCTATTCGGCCTACGCGCGCCAGCGCAGCGAGCGCGAGGCGCTCGACCAGAAGCTGATCAGGAAGCAGGAAGCACAACGCAAGCATTTGCAGGCTTTCGTCGACCGCTTCCGCGCCAAGGCGACGAAAGCGCGGCAGGCCCAGTCGCGGCTCAAGATGCTGGCCAGGCTCGAGCCGATCGCCGCGCTGGTCACCGACGAAGTGCGGCCGATCAATATCCCCGCGCCCGACAAGCTGCTGTCGCCGCCGATCATCGCAACCGACGGCGTGTCGGTCGGTTACGAGCCTGGCAAGCCGGTGTTGTCGGGCCTCAACCTCCGCATTGACAACGACGACCGCATCGCGCTGCTCGGCGCCAACGGCAACGGCAAGTCGACATTCGTCAAGCTGATCGCCGACCGGCTGCAACCGATGCGAGGTACGATCACCCGCGCGGCAACGCTCCGGATCGGTTATTTCGCGCAGCACCAGGTCGACGAGCTCCATCCACAGGAAAGCCCCTATGACCATCTGCGCCGGCTGATGCCGGATGCGGCGGAAGCGCAGGTGCGCGCAAGGGTCGGCGCCATCGGCTTCTCGGGCGCGGCCGGCGATACCAGGGTGGAAAAGCTGTCTGGCGGCGAGAAGGCGCGGCTGTTGCTCGGCCTCGCCACCTTCGAGGCGCCGCACCTCGTCATCCTCGACGAGCCCACCAACCATCTCGACATCGACAGCCGCGGCGCCTTGGTCGAGGCGATCAACGACTTTCCCGGCGCCGTGATCTTGGTCTCGCACGACCGGTATCTGCTGGAGGCATGTGCCGATCGGCTATGGCTGGTCGCCGGAGGCAAGGTGCAGCCGTTCGACGGCGACCTCGACGATTATCGCCGTACCGTTCTGAGCGAGCGCAGCGGCAGCAACGCAGGCGCGACGAAGACATCGTCGAGTCCGAGCCGTAGTGACGTCCGGCGCGCGGCCGCCGAAAAACGTGCCGAGACCGCGCCGCTGCGCCAACGCGTCAAGAAGGCGGAAGCGCAGATCGAGAAGCTGACGCGCGACCTCGCTGCGCTCGATGAGAAGCTCGCCGATGGCGATCTGTTCACCCGCGACGCCGCGAAGGCAGCCGAACTCGCCAAGACGCGTTCGGACACGGCCGATGCGCTCGCCGCCGCGGAAGAGGAATGGCTCGTTGCCAGCGCGGCGCTGGAAACGGCTTAGCGCATGATCGCGAAAAAGGGGGGCCGGTTTTAGACCCAAAGCATGCGCCAGCAATCCCGGTAGCCTGCTGTTTGCCTTGCCGCCCGAGCCGCGGTTTCAGCTCCATCTTGTGCCAGGCTGTTTACTCCAGGTAGTCGGCGCACTTCTGCACCGCGTCGCCCGCTCCCCACGGCATGATAGGCACCGTCGAGGTCGAATTTTTCGGCGAGCCCTCGATAATCCTGTCGCTGTAGACCATATAAATCAGCACGTTGCGTTTGGTATCGCAGCCACGCACGATCTGCATTTTCTTGAAGAACAACGAGCGGCGCTTGCTGAACATATCCTCGCCTTGTTCAAACTTCGCCTTGAAGCGGATCGGCCCAATCTGGCGGCAGGCCAGTGAAATATCCGACACCTCTTCGGCGACGCCGATCCAGCCTTTGAATCCGCCTTTTTCCGGAACGGTAAAGTGACAAGCGACGCCCTCGACGAGCTGGTCATCAATCCCGTAGGTGGCCAGCTTGTGGTCCGGGCTTAACCATTTGAACACGGTGGAGCGCTTGAAGATCAAATCCGGCTTCTCCGCGGCGTCAGCGTCTGGAGCGGCGCTCGCTGTCAGAAGGATAAGGGCGAGCACCAGCCATATGCCTTGCATCCGTCATTCTCCAATTGCCGGGCCGTTTGCCACGAGGTCACGCGTCCCCAACGGCGTACGGGAACGCAGGGCGGCAACGCCGGTTCCCCGCCTGTATCGCCCGATTAGCCCTTGTCGCCGTCAGCTTTTTCACGTGACCCTGGGTCAGGCGGGCCGGCATCCGGGGCCGGATCATGGAAGCGCTGATCGCCGCTCACGATGGCGCGGTGCGGTTGGTCGCGGGCACGAACCCAGCCCCTTCACTGCACATACATGCGCTGGACTTCCTGGCGAGTGCGCTTCCGGCGCGCCGGCTTCTTCGCAGTCCGGCCGGGTTTCGCCGCCTGCTGCGGCGTGGCGTCGACCTGGATCAGCCGCCCGGATCGGAAGCTGTAGAGGCCAGGCCGGTTGCCCTCAGGATAGGTGAGCACCACCCGCCGCTCGCCCTTGGGGCCGGCGCTGATGCTGACGTTGCCTGGCGTGCCGAGCCGGCGCGCCACCGCGCATTCGCTCATGCCAAGCGACACCCCTCCGATCAGCTGGGGCTGCGCCTGGAAGGTCGGGGTAAACCCCGAGGTCTGAAGCCGGTCGGGCGGAGGCGCCGCTGCAGCCTGGGCCTGCGGCTGAGCCGGCGGGGTGGTCTGCGCCGCCGGCGCAGCCGGCGCGGCGGCGGGTGCGCAGTAGCCGGTCGCGCTGATGAGATTCTCCGCTGACACCGGCCCCTTGGGGCCGAGGTCGAAGTTCTTGTCAGTGGCGTCAGAGTTGCCAAAACTCAGGTCGGGCAGGTTCAAATCCGGCGCCTTGAAGCTGGCATCCTCGAGCGCGCCAGCCAAACCGGTGACCTGTGAACAGCCAGCCACCGCAGCAGCAGCGCAGAGCAGCACGATGGTGGTGAACCTGGTACGCCGCAAGCGAGCCCCCGTCTCTCTATCTATCCGCTTGCCCCTTAAGCCGTATTTTGCGTCATCACAATGGCAGGGGGCAATATTGAGCCCGTGGGCGAGGCTTGACCCGCCCGTGAGCTCATCCAGTGGATGATCGGCCATTGGCTTATCGCTTAATGGCCGAGTCGGCCATTGGCCCATATTCCGGGTTGGGCCAGCC
The DNA here is from genome assembly GCA_963773715.1 of uncultured Pseudomonadota bacterium. Taxonomy (GTDB): domain Bacteria; phylum Pseudomonadota; class Alphaproteobacteria; order Rhizobiales; family Xanthobacteraceae; genus Pseudolabrys. Next base: position 275,857 of record CAVZCM010000008.1, read on the forward strand.
GGTTTCTCACGCCTTCTTCACCCAGCGGCCGCGGTCGTCGGGCTGCCAATAAGTGACATCGAGGCCTTTGGCTTTCGCCTCGCCCCAATGCGCGCGCGCAGCGGCCACCGCCTCCTCGTCCTCGCCATCGAACAACAGCACGACGCGCTGGTAGGCTTCGGCGTCTGCCGGCATGGCGGCCCCCTCGATCAGGAAGCGCACGTCGGCTGCGTTGGGGTTGCTTTCGCTCACCGTCAAAAGCACCGGTTGTGCCTGCGCTTCCGGCTCGCGCCAGGTGCCGTGCGGCAGGAAGCCGTCATCGCGGTAAGTCCACAGATGGGCATCCAGCGCATCGATGCGCTCCTCCGAGACGCCCTGCACCACCACGCGCCAGCCGCGCTCCAGAGATCTCTCCAGCAACGTCGGCAGCACGCCTTCCAGGCGCTGCCCCTGCAGGTGATAGAAGAGGACTTCGGTCATCTCGGACACTCAACGCCGGTTCATCGGGTGGAAACAGGAATTCGTGTCGGCGGCGCTCGGCGGACCTCGCAATCGTCGCCTGCCCGCAACGCCCTGTTCCCGCAAATTACGGCGGCGCCAGCCGCGCGGTCAAAGCCATGCGACCCGCGACCGCGATCATCGGCGGGTCCTGGTTCCGGGCCGGCGGACGCCCTTACTTCTCGTAGTAATCCGCCACCAGCCGGTCCAGGAGGCGCACGCCCCAGCCGGAGGCCCAGCTCCTGTTGATGTCGCTCTGGCGCGAATCCATGCCGGTGCCGGCAATGTCGAGATGCGCCCACGGGATCTTGTCGTCGACGAAGCGCTTGATGAACTGCGCGGCGGTGATGGCGCCGCCCCAGCGCGACCCGCCGGTGTTCTTCATATCGGCGAATTTGGAATTGATCATCTTGTCGTAGGCCGGCCCGAGCGGCATGCGCCATACCTCGTCACCGGTCTCGGCGCCCGCCCTGACCAGCCGTTCGGCGAGCTTGTCGTCGTTGCAGAACATGCCGGCGTACTCGTGCCCGAGCGCGACGATGATGGCGCCGGTGAGGGTCGCCAGATCGATCATGAATTTCGGCTTGAAGCGCCCGGCCGTGTACCAGACGACGTCGGCGAGCACGAGCCGGCCTTCGGCGTCGGTGTTGATAATTTCGATGGTCTGCCCGGAGAGCGATTTGACGATGTCGCCCGGGCGTTGCGCCATGCCGTCGGGCATGTTCTCGACCAGGCCGATGACGCCGACGGCGTTGACCCTGGCCTTGCGCGCGGCGAGCGCGTGCATCAGCCCGGTGACGCAGGCGGCGCCGGCCATGTCGCCCTTCATATCCTCCATGCCGGCGGCGGGCTTGATGGAGATGCCACCGGTGTCGAAGCACACGCCCTTGCCGATAAAGGCGACCGGCGCATCGCCGCGTTTGCCGCCGTTCCAGCGCATGACCACGACGCGGCTGTCGTGGGCGGAGCCCTGACCGACGCCCAGCAGCGCGTTCATCCCGATCTTCTTCAGCGCCGGGACGTCGAGCACGTCGACCCTGACGCCGAGTTTCCGCAAGCCGGTGGCGCGGCTGGCGAAGGCGGCCGGATAGAGCACGTTGGCCGGCTCATTGACGAGGTCGCGCGCCAGCAACACGCCGTCGGCAATGGCATCGAGCGGCGCGAAGGCGCGGCGGGCGGCAGCGGCATCACGCACGGCCACCGTGACACGACGGCCCGCCGGCGGCTTGTCCTCCGCCTTGCGCCTGGTCTTGTAGCGGTCGAAGGCGTAGGCGCGCAGACGCGCCCCTTGCGCCACGCCCGCGGCCTGTCCGGCGGTCATCGCGCCGTCGGGCAGTTCGGCAAATATGGTGACGGCGGCGGCGCGGGTCGGCACCTTGCCCATCGCCAGGCCGCCCAGAGCGGGGAAGTCCCGGGGCTTGAGGTCGGCCGCCTTGCCGACCCCGATCACCATCAGCCGGTCGATTTTCAGGCCCTGCGGCGCGATCAGCTCGAGCCCGGCATCCTTCTTGCCGGTGAAACCGGCCGCCCTGGCGGCGCGCGCCACCTGCGGCCCGGCGGCGCCCAGCGCCCGGCTGGTTTCATGACCGAAGTTCAGCTTATCGTCGCAGAAGACGATCAGGACGCCCCTGGCAGGAACCGCATAGGCACCAAAGCCGAGCTTGGGGGCGTCAGACATGGGGAGGGATCCTTTGACTTTGCTGATGGCCGGGGATCGGGCTCGCCCATATGGCGCACCGCCGGGCCCGCCGCAAAGCCGTTTTGAGCCGTTTCTTGCAGTTTTCACAAGCACCAAGGCGGTCCCGCCTTGCCAGAATCGGGCCCCGGGCGCACCCCTACCAACGCGCGGGGGATTAACCCTTCATTCGCCATGATCAACGTCTTTTTATTGTGCGTATTCAAAGGCTTTGCCATTGCAAGGCCATGTTGTAGGCGGATCAAGGGGAAGCCCGACGGGGGTCGGGCCATAACAGCAGCGCACTGACGGGGACCGGCGGACGGGCCGGTGTCAGACCGGCGCGGCAGACAGGGGACGATGGCGGCGGATGGGGTCGATCAACCGCTACATATTCCGCACGACGCTCGAAGCCTTTTTCATCGTGCTGGGCAGCCTCACCGCCGTGATCTGGGTCACGCAGGCGTTGCGCGACTTCGACATCATGACGAGCCAGGGCCAGACCATCCTGGTTTTTGTCGGCATCACCGGGCTGATCATTCCGCTCCTGGTGATGGTGATCGCACCGATCGCATTCCTGATCGCCACCGCGCACGTGCTCAACAAGATGTCGACCGATTCCGAGATCATTGTAATGAACGCGTCCGGCATGTCGCCGTGGATCCTGTTCCGGTCGTTTCTGGCGGCGGCGCTGGTGGTCTCACTGCTGGTGGCGGTAATCAGTGCCTACTTCGCGCCCAAAGGCCTTCGCATGCTGCGCGACTGGCTGACCGACGTGCGCGCCAACGTGGTGACCACCATCCTGCAACCGGGCCGCTTCACCACGCTCGAAAGCCGTGTCACCATCCACATCCGCCAGCGCCGCAACAACGGCCAGCTCGCCGGCATTTTCCTCGACGACCAGCGCAACCCGAAAGAACGTCTGACCGTGCTCGCGGAAGCAGGCGAACTGGTCGACAATGACCGCGGCACTTTCCTGGTGCTGCAGAACGGCACCGTGCAGCGCCACGAGGCCGGCCAACGCGACCCGGCCATGGTCACCTTCGACCGCTATGCCTTCGACCTCTCACAGTTCGCCGGTGGCAACCAGGCCATCAAATACTCCATCCGTGAACGCTATCTCTGGCAGCTCATCTTCCCCGATCGCAAGGACGAGGCCTATACCAGACAGCCGGGCGAGTTCCGTGCCGAGTTGTGTGACCGGCTGATGGCACCGCTATACCCGATCGCTTTCGCGGTGATCGCATTCGCCTATCTTGGCGCCCCGCGCACCAACCGGCAAAGCCGGACCCTGTCAATGCTGGGGGCAATCGGCTGGGTGGCACTGCTGCGGCTGATCGGGTTCGTCTCCACGGTATTCGGAACCACCGTCCCGTGGCTGTTGCCGCTGCAATTCGTCGCCATCCTGGTAGCGTTCGGCGCCGGCTACTTCATAATTCGCCGCGGCGTGATCCTGGAGCCGCCGGCCTTCGTCACCGACGGCATCAACGCGCTCACCGAGCGCATCGTCAAACGTTTCGCCGTCACATCGTGAGCTTAACAATGCCAGTGCTGGGGGGAACACTTGCACGTTATTTCGGTCTGCGCTTCCTGAGCGCGGTGTTTCTGGTGTTTCTCAGCATCTTCGCACTGGTAGCGCTGCTTGACTACATTGAGCTCATGCGGCGGGCGAGCGACATTCCCGGTGTCTCGCCGCTTCTGGTGGCCAAGACTTCGATCTACCGCGTGCCGCAGATCATCGAACGAGTAATGCCATTCTGTATCCTGATCGGCGCGATGTCGTCCTATCTCAACCTGTCGCGACGGCTCGAGCTCGTGATTGCACGCTCGGCCGGAATGTCGGCCTGGCAATTCATCACCCCGGCAGTGGTGGTGGCTTTCCTGATCGGCATCTTCGCCACCACGATCTACAATCCGGTGTCGGCGGTGATGCAGGAGCAATCCAAGAAGCTCCAGGCCGAGCTGTTCGGGCACGACATCAGCGGTTTCGGCAGCGGGGGTGGCGGCGGCACCTTCTGGGCGAACCAGAAGACCGACGAGGGCCAGGCCATCATCAACGCCAAAGCCAGCCGGGACCAGGGGGTGGCGCTGAGCGGGGTGACGGTCTTCACCTTCGCCACCGACGGTCGCTTTCAGCGGCGCATCGAGGCGCGCACGGCCGTGCTCGACCCGGGCGTGTGGAAGCTGCTGGACGCCCGCGTCTACCGGCTTGGCCAACGGCCGGTCAATGAAGAGCTCTTCCGATTGAAGACGAGTCTGACGCCCGAGCAGGTTCGGGAAAGTTTTGCAACGCCCGAAACCGTGCCGTTCTGGGATTTGCCCCTGTATATCAAAATTGCGGAGAACGCAGGACTTGTCGCTGCAGGGTATAGATTGCAGTTCCAAAAGCTTCTTGCCCGGCCGTTCATGCTCGCTGCCATGGTTTTCCTTGCGGCGGCGGTCAGTCTACGTTTCTTCCGGTTCGGCGGTGTGCAGAAAATGGTTTTAAGTGGCGTAGGAGCCGGGTTTCTGCTTTATGTGCTATCCAAAGTGACGGAAGATTTGAGCAAGGCCGAGCTGATGCACCCGGTGACAGCAGCGTGGTTGCCTGTGCTCGCCGGCGGTCTGACGGGGTTCATTGCGTTGTTGTACCAGGAGGACGGGTGATGGCGGAGCCCCCTAGCGCTCCACCACCAGCGGCCCGGCCCCGCCGCGTCGTTGCCCAAATCTTGGCTGTCCTGGTCCTGTCGGCTTGGGGCGGCCTGCTGGCGTGCGCCCCGGCCCTGGCCCAGTTCCTGCCCATTCCGCCGCCACCGGCCAAAAGCCAGGCGGCGATCACGCGCGCCGGTCAGCCGCAGATGTTGATGAAGGCCGAGCGGATCAACTACGATTACGCAAACCGGTTGGTGTCTGCGATCGGTGATGTGCAGATCTACTACAAGGCTGCAACGCTCGAGGCCGACCGGGTCGTCTACAACCAGCAGACCAAGCGCCTGCACGCGGAAGGCAACGTCCGGCTGACCGAGCCGGACGGCAAGGTCACTTACGGCCACACCATCAATCTGTCAGATGACTACCGCGACGGTTTCGTCGACGCGCTGCGGCTTGAAACGCCGGATCGGACCAGCATGGCCGCGGCCCGCGCCGAACGCAGCGGCGGAAACTTCACCGTCTTCCACAACGGCGTCTACACCGCCTGTGCGCCCTGTAAGGACAACCCGAAGGCGCCGCCGGAGTGGCAGGTCAAGGGCGAGCGGATCGTCCATGATCAGAAAGAAAAGATGCTCTATTTCGAGAACTCGCGCCTCGAGTTCTGGGGCGTGCCGCTATTCTGGATGCCGTATTTCTCCGCGCCAGATCCGACCGTGAAGCGCAAGACCGGGCTTCTGATGCCCTCGATTTCATCGAGCACGCTTTACGGCGTCGGAATCGAAGTACCATATTATTTTGCCCTGGCGCCGAATTACGACGCCACGGTGGCCGCAAAATATACCACCAAGCAGGGCCTGCTGATGCAGGGCGAATTCCGCCAGCGGCTGATGAACGGCGCCTATGTGATCCGCGGTGCCGGTATCCGGCAACAGGACCCTGCGGCCTTCAGCACGACGGACGCCAACAGGGACTGGCGTGGCAGCCTGGAAAGCCATGGCAATTTCGCCATCAACCGGCAATGGGTCTGGGGTTGGGATGCGCTGGTGCTTACCGACAAATACTTTCTTCAAGACTATAATCCGGGCCTGTCGGCGTATACTGCCAATCGCAACTCGCTGTCGCTGACGAGCGAGGGTATTTCGCAGGCCTATATCTCCGGCCGCGGCAACCGCAGCTATTTCGACGCGCGCTCGATTTATTACCTCGGTTTCTCCGGCGCCGACGTGCAGGAGCAGATACCGATCATACACCCGGTGATCGACTACGATTACACGTTCGACCATCCGATCATGGGCGGCGAGCTGGGCTACACCCTCAACTTTACCAGCCTGACGCGCGACCAGGCCAATTTCGAGGCGATCACACAAACCGCTTTCAATACCAACGCCTGCAACACCGCCGACACTGCGGTGAAAAGCTCGGCCAATTGTGTGTTGCGTGGCGTGCCCGGCAATTACAACCGCTTCTCGGCTGAAGCCCGCTGGCGCAGGCAAGTTACGGACTCGTTCGGCCAGGTGTGGGCGCCGTTCGCCTCGATTCGCGCCGACGTTGCGGCCCTGGACGTGGAAGGCGAAAGCAGCGTCTCCAACTACCTGACCCCGGGCAGCTCCAGCCTGGTGCGCGCCATGCCGACCGTGGGCCTCGAATACCGCTATCCGTTCATCTCTGTGCAGTCCTGGGGTACGCAGACGGTCGAACCGGTCGTGCAGGTAATCGCACGACCTGACGAGACACACATCGGTCAGTTGCCAAACGAGGACGCACAGAGCTTTATCTTCGATGACAGCAACCTGTTCCGTATCAACAAGTTCGCCGGCTGGGACCGGGTCGAGGGCGGTGGGCGCGTGAATTACGGCGTCCGGTACAACGCACAGTTCAACCGGGCCGGTTCGCTCAACGTACTGTTCGGCGAATCCTACCAGTTGTTCGGGAAGAATTCGTTCGCCACCGCGGACATCACCAATACCGGACTTGACAGCGGCCTTGACAGCCGCCGTTCGGATTACGTGGCACGTTTCGGCTATGAGCCCAACAGCATCTATGCGTTCAGCTCACGCTTTCGCTTCGACAAGGATAACTTCGATGTCAACCGGATGGAGCTGGAAGCCGCCGCACGCTTTGATCGCTGGTCCGCGAGCGTGCTCTACGGAAACTATGCTGCGCAGCCGGCCATCGGCTACCTGAGCCGTCGTCAGGGCATACTGGGCAACGGCTCGGTCAAACTGGCGACCAACTGGCTGCTTTCCGGCGGCGCGCTTTACGACCTCGAGGCCAACAAAATCGCCCAGACTAATCTTGGGCTCAGCTACGTCGACGACTGCCTCATAATGGCCCTGAATTACATTACAAGCTACAGTTATTCGAGCGGAACCGCGAAGCAAAACCATACGATCGCGCTGACTGTGAGCCTGCGCACCTTGGGACAGACGACCGTAAATCAGCCGGTTGGCGGAGAAAACGGGCTGGGTGGAGACAAACCTTTATTTTCCGGCTTCGGAAATTCGGAGTAGTCGGGGGCGACCTTCAACCAAGCGCACTCGGAGACAAGCTACCAAATAAATATATCACAGGGCAGGATGCGCGTGAAAATCCCTCCAATCCGGTACTGGCTGACTTGCGCCGCGTTGGCGACGGTACTCACCGCACCAACGGTGGTCCATGCCCAAGTGGTCGTCGTCGCCAACGGCTCGCCAATCACCGAGCTAGACATCCAGCAGCGCACGAAGCTCCTCGCCACTTCGACCCGTCAACGCCTGACCCGCAAGGAAATCATACAGCAGCTCATTGACGACCGGCTGAAGATCGCCAAGGCCAAGACCTATGGTCTGGTCGTGTCGGAAAGCCAGGTCGATCAGGCCTTCACCAATATGGCCCAGCGGCAGGGTGTCAGTCCGGAACGATTTTCAGAGTTTCTCAGTCGCTCTGGCGTCACCCCCTACGCAGTCAAGCAGCGCATTCGTGCGGAGTTGACCTGGGGTCAAATGATCCGCGGCAAATTTGCCGCTTCACTCAATGTGACCGACGCCGACATCGAGCGCGCCCTTCGCGCGCGCAATGAAGGTGCTACCGAGGTCGGGCAAGTCTACACGCTCTATCCGGTAACCGTCGTGGTGCCGCCCGGTTCGAGCCAGGGAGTCGTTGCGCAAAAGCGCCGCACGGCCGAAGACCTGCGCAGCCGGTTCACCAGCTGCACCCAAGGCCTGCCGCTCGCACGCGCCATACGCGATGTAGCGGTACGCGAACCGATCACCCGCTCCTCCGCCGATCTGCCGGCCCCGCTCCGCGAACTGCTCGACAAGATGCCGCTCGGTCACCTGACGACACCCGACGTAACGTCGCAGGGCCTGCAGATGTTCGCGCTTTGCGAAAAGAAGCGGACGACGCACGAGTTGCCGCTGAAGGCGAAGCTGCGCAAGGAGCTTTTCGACAAGCGATACGCCGCCGTGTCGCGCAGTTTCCTGGAGGAACTGCGCCGTTCGGCCTGGATCGAATACAAGCGATGAGCCCGGGCGGCGGCCTGCCCCTGGCGTTGACGCTCGGCGAACCGGCCGGTATCGGACCCGATCTCACTCTCGCCGTCTGGCGGCGCCGTAACCCCTTGGCGCTGCCGCCGTTCTACGTTGTGGCCGATCCGGCATTCCTCCGCGCGCGTGCCCGCCTGCTTGGTGTCAATGTACCGATCAAGATAACAACGCCGGCGGGGGCGCCGGACGCGTTCGCGCGTGCCTTGCCGGTGGTGCCGATCGACATGTCGGTGACCGCCGCACCCGGCAAGCCCGACAAGACAAGCGCGCCGGCGGCAATCGCCTCGATCCGGCGCGTGGTCACCGATGTGATGACCGGTTGCGCAGCCGCGGCGGTAACCAATCCGATCAACAAGAACGTACTCTACAGCGCCGGCTTCGAGGAACCGGGCCACACCGAATTCCTGGCGCGGTTAGCCGCGGAGTCGACCGGCAAGCGCCTGTTTCCGGTGATGCTGCTGTGGTCGCCGGAGCTCGCGGTAGTGCCAGTTACCATCCATGTCGCGTTCAAAGACGTCTTGGCACTCCTGACCCGTGAGCTAATCGTCGAGACAGGCCGCATTGTTGCACGCGAATTCGTCGAGCGATTTGGACTCGCCAGGCCGCGGCTCGCGGTGGCGGGTCTGAATCCGCATGCGGGAGAGGAAGGCGCGCTCGGGCAGGAAGACGTGGAAATCGTGGCGCCGGCGGTCGCGCAGTTGCGCGCCGAAGGAATTGACGCGCGCGGGCCACTGCCGGCCGACACCATGTTCCACTCGCAGGCACGCACTACCTACGATGTGGCGCTGTGCATGTATCACGACCAGGCGCTGATCCCGATCAAGACGCTCGCCTTCGACCACGGCGTGAACGTGACGCTTGGCCTGCCATTCGTGCGCACCTCGCCCGATCACGGCACCGCTTTCGATCTCGCCGGCACCGGCCGCGCCGATCCGTCGAGCCTGGTGGCGGCCATCAAGCTCGCGGCAAGGCTCTCGGCGCGGGCGCCGGCGCTCAGCCCGACGCAGTGATGAGCCAAATCGACGACCTGCCGCCGCTGCGCGATGTCATCGGTCGGCACGGGCTCAATGCCAGGAAATCATTGGGCCAGCATTTCCTGCTCGATCTCAATCTGACCTCGCGCATCGCGCGCGCGGGCGGCGTGCTCGACGGCCTCACGGTGGTGGAGGTCGGTCCCGGACCGGGCGGTCTGACGCGCGCGCTGCTGGCCGAAGGTGCCAGGCGCGTGGTCGCCATAGAACGCGACGATCGGGCCATAGCGGCGCTGGAAGAGATCAGCGCGCGTTATCCGGGAAAGCTGACAATCGTACCGGGCGATGCGCTGGAATTCGACCACCGCGATTATCTCGCTGGCGAGCCCGCGCGCGTCGTCGCCAACCTGCCCTACAACATCGCTACGCCTTTGCTGATCGGCTGGCTGACGGCAGAACCGTGGCCACCCTGGTACGACACGCTGGTGCTGATGTTCCAGCGCGAAGTGGCGGAACGCATCGTCGCCGCGCCGGGCGACAAGAGTTATGGCCGACTGGGGGTGCTGGCGAACTGGCGCTGCGAGACGAGGCTGATGTTCGACGTATCGCCGTCCGCTTTCGTGCCACCGCCCAAGGTCACTTCGTCGGTGGTGCAGTTGATTCCGCGGCCGGCGCCCGCGGCGTGCCACGCCCGGGCATTGCAGCGAGTGACCGCGGCCGCCTTCGGCCAGCGCCGCAAGATGCTGCGGCAGAGCTTGAAATCGCTCGGCGTGGATCCGGGCGCGCTCCTGGAAGCGGCAGGCATCGAGCCGACCGCGCGGGCGGAAGAGATACCGGTGAAGGGGTTCGTGAAGCTGGCGAACGCGTTCGCCCAAACTACTACGGAATGATCTTCCTCAGATCGCCCAGCAGCTGGTCGATGAAATTCTCGATGTCGAGCATCTTTACCCGCTTCAGACGCTCGGCGGTAAGGATGGCCTGCAAACGCGGGAAGCTCTTGTTGAGATCGCGATTGACCAGAATGTAGTCGTATTCGCGCCAGTGCGCGATCTCCTCCAGCGCGTTTTGCAGACGTTGCTGGATGATCTCCGGGCTGTCCTCCGCGCGCCGTTCCAGCCGCGCCTTCAGTTCGGCGGCGGTCGGCGGCAGCACGAACACGGTCACCACATCGTCGCGCATCTTCTCCAGCAACTGGCGGGTGCCCTGCCAGTCGATATCGAACAGCATGTCGCGACCCTCGCCCAGCGCCTGCTCCACAGGCTCGCGCGGGGTGGCGTAATAGTTGCCGTGCACCTCGGCCCATTCCAGGAGTTCGCCGCCGTCGCGCATGGCCTCGAAATGACGCCTGGATACAAAATGATAGTGTACGCCGTCGATCTCGCTCGGCCGGCGCGGCCGGGTGGTGACCGAGACCGAGAGCGACACGTTATCTTCTTCCCGCAGCAATTCGCGCGTCAGCGTGGTCTTGCCCGCCCCCGACGGCGAAGACACCACGAGCATGATGCCGCGGCGGCTGATCTCCCGCTCCTGGTTGTTCGGTGCTGTGCTCATTCCAGGTTCTGCACCTGCTCGCGGAACTGCTCGACCACGGTCTTCAATTCGAGGCCGATATTGGTCAGCTCCACGTTGTTCGACTTGGCGGTCAGCGTATTCAATTCGCGGTGCAGTTCCTGGGCGAGAAAATCGAGCCTGCGCCCGACAGATCCACCGCCGGCAAGCAGGCTTTTGGCCTGCGCCACATGCGACACCAGGCGGTCGAGCTCCTCGCGGATGTCGGCCTTGCTCGCCAGCAGGATCGCCTCCTGGTGCAGCCGATCGCTGTCAAAGCGCTCGGAGGCGGCAAGAAGCGTTGCCACCTGCTCGTTGAGCCGCGCCTTGACCGCATCCGGTTTGCGGCCGGGATTGGCCTCGGCGCGGGCGGTGAGCGCGGCGATCTCGTCGAGGCGGGCGGTCAGCAGGCCGCACAAGGTCCCGCCCTCGGCACGGCGCATGGCGACAAGGTCGGCGAGCGTCTTGTCGAAGCCGGCGATGATGGCAGCCTCCGCGGCGCGGCGATCGTCTTCGCTCTCGTCCAATTCCACGATCTCGATCACGCCCTTGAGCGCGAGAATGCCATCGAGAGTCGGCGGCGAAGCGTCGATCTTGCCGGCAAGATCCTGCGCCGTGGCCAGAACGGCGCCGAGTACCGCCTCGTTGACCTTCACAGTAGGCTGCACGCCTTTGCGCTCGACCGTGAGATTGCAATAGACAGTCCCGCGCGCCAGCATCCTGGTGGCGTTTGCGCGGGCGGCGACCTCTACCGCATCCCAGCCCGGCGGCAGCCGAAAGCGCACGTCCAGCCCCTTGGCATTGACCGACTTCAGCTCCCAGCCCCAGACGTAGGCATCCGCGGCACCGTGACCGCGAGCGAAACCGGTCATGCTCGACAGGGCCATCGGTGCTCTTTCTCGTGTTATTGACGGGTTTTGAAAGCGGGCGGACCTTAGCCGCGCACCCCAGCCCTCACAAGGGTTGCTGACATGTTTGCCGCGCCTTCCTACTGAGCCTTTGGTTTGCCGTTGGCGGGCTTGTCCTTGCCGGCATCGGCGGCGGCCGCCGCCTCATCCGCCTTGGCTTTCGCGGCCCTTTCCACACCGCGCAGATTCGCTACGTTCTTGAGATGTTGCTGGTAATTCTCAGAGAACACGTGACCGCCGGTGCCGTCGGCAACGAAATAGAGATCCTTGGTGCGCGCCGGATTTGCCACCGCGTCGAGCGAGGCGCGGCCGGGATTGGCGATAGGACCCGGCGGCAGGCCGTCGATCTGATAGGTGTTGTAGGGGTTGGGGCGCTCTATCTCGCTCTTCGTCAACGGATGGCCGAGCGAGCCCTTGCCGCCCGTGAGACCGTAGATGATGGTCGGATCCGACTGCAGACGCATATCGCGTTTGAGACGGTTGATGAAGACGGCGGCGACGCGCGAACGCTCGTCGGCCTTGCCGGTTTCCTTCTCCACGATGGAAGCGAGCGTGACCAGTTCCTGCGGTGTCGTCAGCGGCAGATCAGGCAAACGGTGCGCCCAGACGTCAGCGAGCACGCGCTTCCCGTCGCGCTGCATGCGGCGGATCATCTGCTCGCGGGTCATGCCGCGTGTGAACTTGTAGGTGTCCGGCAACAGGGTGCCCTCGCGCGGAATCTGCTTGACCGGGCCCGACAGCGCCTCGTTGTCGAGCAGGCGCGCGACCACCTGCTCGGAGGTGAGACCTTCAGGAATGGTCAGCAAATGCTGCACCACTTTGCCATCGATCATCGTGTTGACGACATCGGCGACGCTGGCGTGCGCCTTGAACTTGTATTCGCCGTGCTTGAGATCGCCGTGCGCCTTGCGCACCAGGACGCCGCCGATAAACACCCACGGCTCGTTGATCACGCCCTCGCTCTGCAGACGTTCGGCGATAGCGCGGCTGCCGAGACCGCGCGGGACATTGACGATTTTGTCCTCTTGCAGTGGACCGGGTGCATCGTAGCGTTGCTTGCCGAAGTACAGACCGGCGCCGGACACGACAACCACGAGCACCAGCAACATGAAGAAGGCGTTGCCGGCAATCACCACCGGGTGGCGCACCTTGGCCGAGCGGCGGGCCGGCAGCGGCACCCGCTCCGGCTCAAGCGCGGCGCGCGGGCTGCGTGGCGCCAGCGGGCGCCCCTGGCGTGGCAGCGGCGGCTTGCCGTTGTCGTCTTGCGGCGGAGATTCGCTATTCACTCACGCGACCCCGCTGTCAGCACCCCCACCGTCATCGCGACGCCCTCCCAAAAGCGCCTTGCCGGAATTCCTTGCCCGATCCAACTCGAAAACTCCAGCCGCATTCGTAGGTTAGAGAGAATTATGGCAAAAGCGAGAGGCTACGCGCGCAGTCGTGGAGGTCCGTGCCGACGCCATCATGGGCTAATCGGCGTAGCGGCGGAAGATCACCGACGCGTTGGTGCCGCCAAATCCGAAGGAGTTGGACAGCGCCGTGTTGATCTCGCGCTTGCGCGCCTTGTGCGGGACCAGATCGATCGGTGTCTCGACCGACGGGTTGTCGAGATTGATGGTGGGCGGCGCCACGCCGTCGCGGATCGCCAGGATGGAGAAGATCGCCTCCACCGCGCCGGCGGCGCCGAGCAGATGGCCGATGCAGGATTTGGTGGAAGACATCGAGATCTTGCCTGCCGCATTGCCGACCACGCGCTCAACCGCGGCAAGCTCGATGGTGTCGGCCATGGTTGAGGTGCCGTGTGCATTGACGTAATCGATTTCGTTGGGCGTGATTCCGGCACGCTTGATCGCTGCGTTCATGCAGCGAAACGCGCCGTCGCCGTCTTCGGAAGGGGCCGTGATGTGGTAGGCATCGCCCGACAGCCCGTATCCAACGACCTCTGCATAGATCCTGGCGCCCCGCGCCTTGGCATGTTCGAGCGATTCAAGCACCACGATGCCGGCGCCCTCGCCCATCACGAAGCCGTCACGGTCCTTGTCGTAGGGCCGCGAGGCGCGGGTCGGCTGGTCATTGAAGTCGGTGGAGAGCGCGCGCGAGGCGGCGAAGCCTGCCAGCGATAGCCGGTTGACCGGCGACTCGGCGCCGCCCGCAACCATGACATCAGCGTCGTCCAGCGCGATCAGCCGCGCCGCGTCGCCGATGGCATGCGAGCCGGTCGAACAGGCGGTGACCACCGCATGATTGGGGCCTTTCAGCCCGAACTCGATCGAGACGTAACCGGCGGCAAGATTGATGATACGACCGGGAATGAAGAACGGCGACACCCGGCGCGGGCCCCGCTCCTTCAACGTGATGGCGGTGTCGGCGATGCCTTCGATGCCGCCGATGCCAGACCCGATAAGCACGCCTGTGCGGGTCTGATCCTCGTAGCTCTGCGGATGCCAGCCGGCGTCGTCGAGCGCCTGGCGCGCCGCGCACATGGCGAAGACGATAAATTCGTCGACCTTGCGCTGCTCCTTCGGTTCCATCCACTGGTCGGCATTGTAGGTGCCGTCCGTGCCGTCACCGCGCGGAATCATGCAGGCAATCTTGCAGGCAATGTCGGATACTTCGAAACGCTCGACCCTGGCCGCACCACTCTCGCCTTTCAGCAGGCGCGCCCAGGTCGGCTCAACACCGCACGCGAGTGGCGTCAGCATCCCCATTCCGGTGACGACTACGCGCTTCATGGCCCGTTCATTAGCCAAATCGTTGTGCTCTACGCTCCGTGACACCGGGCATAGCTCAGCAGCCTTGCAGGGATGAAGCTATCGAGCGGCCGCCCCGGCGTGGGCTCAGCTTTTTGCGTTTTTCTCGAGAAACTTGACGGCGTCGCCGACGGTCAGAATGGTTTCGGCGGCGTCATCCGGAATTTCGCAGCCGAACTCCTCCTCGAAAGCCATCACGAGCTCAACGGTGTCGAGACTGTCGGCGCCAAGGTCGTCGATGAAGCTAGCCTGGTCGGTCACCTTGTCGGGTTCGACCCCCAGGTGTTCCACGACGATCTTCTTAACCCGCTCGCCAATGTCACTCATCGTTCCAACCTCGTGTTATTAAATTGGGCAACGATCCCGAGAGAGTTGGGGATCGCCGCCTTCGCGGTGTGGCCTCGTCGTGGCTTGACGTTTGGCGAAACGAACCTCGATTGCGAAGCACCCTCGTCACTTCCTGACTTGGTAACTTCCGCCCATCGGCCGCCCCAGCCGGGCCGCAAGTCGGTTACCACACTTCAAATGCGTTGACTAGCAGTGTGAGCGTAACCCCCAAGTCCCCGCAAGGCCACGTTTTTTCACTCTATATCATGGCCATTCCACCGTTCACATGGAGGGTCTGGCCCGTAACATAATGGGCCTCATCGGAGGCCAAATAGACTGCCGCCGCGGCCACATCGGCCGGGGCACCGAGCTTTCCCGCCGGAACCCGGGTGAGAATCGCCTCGCGCTGCTTCTCGTTCAGCTTGTCGGTCATGGCCGAGGTGATTATCCCCGGCGCAATACAGTTGGCAGTCACGTTGCGCTTGGCATATTCCCACGCGACGGACTTGAACATCCCGACGAGACCGGCTTTGGAAGCTGCATAATTGCCCTGCCCCGGATTGCCGGTGAAACCGACCACCGAGGTGATGCCGATCAGGCGCCCGAAGCGGCGGCGCATCATGCCCTTGACCGCAGCGCGGGCGAGCTTGAAAGTCGCCGTGAGGTTGACCGCGATGACCTTGTCCCAGTCCCCGTCGCTCAACTGCACGAACAGATTGTCGCGATTGACGCCGGCATTGGCGACCAGGATATCGAGCTTTTCCATCTTCTCTTCCGCAGCCGGCACCAGCGCCTCTACCGCAGCAGCATCGCCAAGGTCGCACGGCAGCACATGGATACGTTCGCACAACTCCCCCGCCAGTTTATCGAGCACTTCGCGGCGGGTGCCGGAGATAGCCACGGTCGCCCCCTGTCCGTGCAGCGCGCGTGCGATACCTTCGCCGATGGCGCCGGTTGCGCCGGTCACCAGCGCGGTCTTGCCGGTCAGGTCGAACATCATCAGTCTCCGATCGTAACGTGACGCGTTGTCATTGCCGTCCTAAGTGCGGGCGGCCTTGAAGACCGCGACATCTTCGGGCGTGCCGATAGAACTTGCGGTCGCGCCATCGGCAATGCGCTTGATCAGACCCGAGAGGACCTTGCCCGCCCCGACTTCGTAGAACGTGGTAACGCCGGCCGCGGCCATGGTGGCGACGCATTCGCGCCAGCGCACCGTACCGGTGACCTGCTCGACCAGCGCTTTGACGATCTTGGCAGGGTCCTGGATCGGCATTGCCAGAACGTTGGACACGACCGGCACAACGGGTGCGCTGACCGTGACCTTGCTCAGGGCGTCGGCCATTACGTCAGCGGCCGGTTGCATCAGCGAGCAATGGAAGGGTGCGGATACTGGCAGCAGCATGGCGCGGCGCACCCCCTTACCCTTGGCGATTTCGACCGCCCGCTCGACCGCGGCCTTGTTGCCTGAAATCACCACCTGACCGCCGCCATTGTCGTTCGCGACCTGACAGACATCGCCCTGCGCCGCCTCGGCCGCGACCCCGGCCGCCGCGTCGCGTTCCATGCCGATCAGGGCCGCCATCGCGCCGGCGCCGACCGGGACCGCCTTTTGCATCGCGAGCCCGCGCGTGCGTAACAGCCGCGCGGTATCGGCGACGGTGAAGGCGCGTGCGGCGGCGAGCGCGGAATATTCACCGAGAGAATGGCCGGCGACGAATTTCGCGTCCCGGGCGAGTTCGAGGCCGGCTTCGGCCTCCAGCACGCGCAAGGCGGCGAGCGAGACCGCCATCAGCGCCGGCTGCGCATTCTCCGTCAGCGTCAGCGTGTCGCCCGGCCCTTCGAACATCAGGACGCTCAACTTGTCGCCGAGGGCGCCGTCGACCTCATCGAACACCGCGCGCGCGGCGGCGAAATTATCGGCGAGCGCCTTGCCCATGCCGACGGTCTGGCTTCCCTGCCCCGGAAATACGAACGCGGCCGTCATCCTGTCCGTGCCTCATCCTCGCATCGATTTCAGAAATCGGGCCGAAAGACACTGCGGGACCCTGCCTGTCAACCGGGCCACCCTGCAACCGAGACGTTCTTCAACCGGGCTCTACCTGACGCCGGTAACCAACCGACAACGCTCCTCCGCTAGGTTCCATTGCTGAGCTTCCCTGGGGCAGAAAGCCGATGAGCGACGAGATCGTGAGCGAGGAGGATCTCGAGCGGGCGCGCCAGGACCCGACATTTCGCCAGGAATTGATGGCCAAGAACCTCGATAAGCTACTGGCGGCGCTCAATCGGGTCCGTAGCGCCCGCGACAAGAACCCGGAAGTCGCCCGCCAGATGCGCGAAGGGGTTGACCTGGCGGTTCTGCTCGCCGACCGGCTGCAGCGCGAAGACGAGCGCGGTAACGGGCCGAAAGTCGCCTGAAGGCCCAAGAGAAGTTGTCCGTTTTCCCCAAGATACTGATTTGGCTTGGTTTTGACCGGCGTGCGGTTGACGCAGGCCGGGCCTCACGCGCTTGCCTTTTCCCCGAAAATCCCTATAACCCGCGCACTTCCGTCGGTGCTGGTTGGGAGCTGAACGGACGGCCGGTTTCATGACCTTCGGTCATGAAGTGTCATGCCATAGGGCATGAACCCGGCAGGGCCCCCAGGGGCCCGGCGTCCCGTGTTCCCGCCTTCAGAGCGTTCGAGCCTTTCCCGAAGGGCTCGAGGGGCTAGGCGCCAGGGCCGAGGAATTGGTTTGGGACCAGAACGAGGGAAAGGCATTTCATGCCGCTTTACGAGCATGTCTATCTCGCGCGCCAGGATCTGAGCGCGCAGCAGGTCGAGGACTTGACCAACCAGTTGTCCGGCGTCATCGGGCAGATGGGCGGCACGGTCACCAAGAACGAATATTGGGGCCTCAAGTCGCTGACCTACCGCATCCGCAAGAACCGCAAGGCGCACATGACGTTGCTCAACGTCGACGCGCCGGCGGCCGCGCTCTCCGAGATCGAGCGCCAGGAGCGGCTCAACGAAGACATCCTGCGCTATCTCACCATCCGCGTCGAAGGGCACGAGGAAGGCCCCTCGGCGATGATGCGCAAATCCGACCGCGATCGTGACGACCGCGGCGGCCGCGGCGGCTTCCGCGACCGCGACCGGGACCGGGAACGCCGCCCGCGCGACGAGACCGCCGACGACAGCGCCAGCGCCAGCGCCAGCGGGTCGGAGGACTAGGTCATGGCATTCGCAACGCAAGGCGGCGCCCGCCGTCCCTTCTTCCGCCGCCGCAAGACCTGCCCGTTCTCCGGCGCCAACGCGCCGAAGATCGACTACAAGGATGTCAAGCTGTTGCAGCGCTATGTGTCGGAGCGCGGCAAGATCGTGCCGAGCCGCATCACCGCTGTGTCGGCCAAGAAGCAGCGCGAACTCGCGCAGGCGATCAAGCGTGCGCGCTTCCTCGGGCTGTTGCCTTATGTGATCCGATAATCTGTGCCGGTCATTCCGGGGCGCGGCTGAAAGCCGCGAACCCGGAATCCGGCGACAGACACGGAACTTGGGACTGGATTCCGGGTTCGCTCGCCATAGCGCGTCGAAGACGCGCGTGAACGCGCTTATGGCTCGCGCCCCGGAATGACTGAAGAGATCGAGGTCCGCGGGGACACCCGCGGGCTGATGGTTGGGGCGGACTCCTTGTTCCGCCTCTAACCGCTCGAAACGGAGCGGGACAGCTCGGGATGATGCAGATCGGACTCATTGGTATCAGTGCCGGTGCCGCGGCGGCCTTGTTGTTCGCCTCGGTTACGTCGGGCTCGTGGCTGTCCATCATCCTGTTCTATCTGGCGCCGCTGCCGGTAACGATCGCCGGGCTCGGCTGGAGCCATTGGTCGGCGCTGATCGCTGCATTCACCGGCGCGACCGCGCTGGCGGCCGTATTTGGCGGATATTTCTTTTTCGCCTTTCTCGCCGGCGCCGGCCTGCCGGCCTGGTGGCTCGGCTATCTCACCATGCTGGCGCGGCCTGTCGGCAACGGCGGCACGCCGACGCTGGAATGGTATCCGGTCGGGCGGCTGGTGGCGTGGGCCGCGGGGCTCGGTGCGCTGGCCGTCATTGTCGCCATTCCCAATTTCGGCCTCGACGGCGAGAGCGTGCGCGCCAATCTGCACAAGGCCCTGGCGCATCTGCTGCAGGTCGAGACCGGCAGCACGACCCAGGGCGCATCCGAGGCCAGGCAGCAGTTGGTCAACTTCCTGGTGGAAGCCGTTCCGCTGGCCGCCGCGGTACTGTCAACGTTGACCTATACGATCAACATCTGGCTCGGCGCGCGCATCGTCAGTTTCTCCGGCCGCCTGACGCGGCCGTGGCCGCCGATCGCTGCCATGACCTTCCCGCGCCCGCTGGCGCCGGCCCTCGCCGTTGCCATTGTGCTGAGCTTTGCGCCCGGGCTCATCGGCATCGTCGCCGGCGTCGTCGCGGCCGCACTGTTGATGGCTTTCGGCGTGCTCGGCTTCGCCGTGCTGCACACCATCACGAAGACGATGGACGCGCGCGGCTTCCTGCTCGGCGGGGCCTACGCGGCGGTGCTGGTGTTCGGATGGCCGGTGCTCGCGATGTGCGTCCTCGGACTTGCCGACATGTTCCTCGACTTGCGCGGACGCGCGGCGGCCAGGCGCGGCGGCCCGCCCGCCCCCACCTGAAGTTCTCGTTCAACATGCAAAATCCGGTTCAACCAGTTCAGATCAAGGAGCAAAACCATGGAAGTGATCCTGCTCGAGCGCATCCCGAAACTCGGCAAAATGGGCGACGTGGTGCGCGTGCGCGACGGCTTTGCCCGCAATTTCCTGCTGCCGCGCAGCAAGGCGCTGCGGGCCACCGCTGAGAACAAGGAGCGGTTCGAGTCGATGAAAGCCGAGCTGCAGGCCAAGAACCTCGAAGCCAGGGGCGGCGCCGAGAAGATCGCCGCCGGCCTCGACGGCAAGACCGTCACCATATTGCGGCAGGCCTCCGAGACCGGCCAGCTCTACGGCTCGGTGTCGACCCGTGATATCGCCGGTCTGGTCAATGCCGACGGCAGCGCGCAGGTGACCCGCGGTCAGGTCGAACTCAACACCCCGATCAAATCGATCGGCCAGTACAAGGTGCCGCTGAACCTGCACCCGGATGTCGAGACCGTGATCACCGTCATCGTGGCCCGCAGCAACGACGAAGCCGAGCGTATCGCGCGCGGCGAGAATGTGCTGATCCCGCGTGACGAAGCCGAGGAACAGGCCGCGCAGGCATTGGCAACCGCGGAGTCGTTCTTCGAGGAAGGCGTCGAGCAGCCGGAAGGCGAAGCCGAGGCCGAAGCGGAAAGCGCCGAAGAGAGCAAGGAAGCGTAGGCCCGCATTGGTGCATCGCCTCTCCCCTGCGCCGGGAGAGGCGATGGCCTGCCTAGTTCGTCTTCTTGTCGGCGGTGCTGTCGCCGCCGGGCTTGTTGCCGGTGGTTTTCGACTTCTTTTTTTCGTCCCCGGCACCAGCCGCCGCGCCGATGGCCGGTTTTTCGGGTTTCGGCCCGGTCATCGCGGGTTCGGCGGCTTTTGGCTCGCTGCTCTTTGCATCGGACATGTTGGCTGAAATCCGCCTTCGGCCGGGGATCGGCCTTGGCCTCACCGGCCTTCTTCTCGTCCGCCTTGTCGGCGTCAGGTTTCCCGGCGGCCGGCTTCTTCGGCTTGCTCGCCCTGTGGCGCGGCTGGTGGCTGCGCCGCTGCACCGCCGCACCATCCACTGCTTTCAGATAATTGGCGATGAGTTGGGCCGACCGGCCACTGGCCGTGTAGTGCTGGGCCAGAAAGCTTTCCAGCCCGAACAGCCCGCCCGCCTTTTCGCCGGCGCTGGCGAGTCCCGCGGGCGATTTGTGACAGACGGAACAGTTCAGCCGAAACAACTCCTCCGGAGTCTTGCCCTCCCAAAGGTTCTGAGCCTGCGCCGCTCCCCCGAAAAGCAGCATCAAAAATCCGATGATCAAGCCGAAGGCGGGACGTGCGCCGGTCATTGCCATAATGATCCTTCTCGCCTGCCTGTGGCTGTGTTTGGGGGTCCCGGGCGGCCTCGGGTGTCCGTTGATAGTCTAGAGCGCGGGCCGATCAAGTTAAATCGGCAGTCCCTCACAAATTCGCGTGAGGCCCGCGATTTTCTGCCACAGGCGCCCGGCCGGGTACGGGGTCCGGCGGCGCAGCCTTGTCAGAAAAGCATGCGACGACCCCAAATGAGGCATTGCTGCGGGGGCGGAACCGCGATTAAATACCTAGTTCCGAACTTTCTGGTGACCGTTGCGTTTGTCGTTGGGGAACCCGGGACTTTCGCGCGGATCGGTTGTTATTCGTGATGATGGAGGCGGCCGATGGACCGGTTGCTTCGACTGCTGTTGCAGACCTTCATCCGCCGGGGGGCGTTCAAGGTCACTACCTCACGCGGCACCACGTTTACTTGCGGCGATGGCAGCGGGACGCCGGTGGCTGTGCGGCTGACCACGCGCGCGACCGAATGGAGCCTGCTGCTCGATCCCGAGCTCAAGCTCGGCGAGGCCTACATGGACGGCACCTTCGTGGTCGAGCAAGGCTCGATCGCCGACGTGCTGTCGATCTGCATGAGCCAGCCGAGCGAACTGCCGCAATGGGCCCGGCCGCAATTCCTCATCCGCTACCTGGCCCGCCGGCTTGCCCAGTTCAACCCGCGCAAGCGGGCGCGCCGCAACGTAGCCCATCACTACGACCTCGACGGCCGGCTCTATTCCCTTTTCCTCGACGCCGACCGGCAATACAGCTGCGCATATTTCGAGACGCCCGGTGCCACGCTCGACGACGCCCAGCTCGCCAAGAAGCGGCACCTCGCCGCCAAGCTCCTGCTCGACAAGCCCGACAAGCGCGTGCTCGACATCGGCTGCGGCTGGGGCGGGCTGGGCCTCTACCTCGCCGAGGTGACCGGCGCCGACGTCACCGGCGTCACGCTCTCGCAGGAGCAGCACGCCATCGCCAACGAGCGCTCGGCCGAGAAGGGCCTCGCCGACTACGCGCGCTTCAACCTGCAGGACTACCGCGACGTGCCGGGGCCGTTCGATCGCATCGTCTCGGTCGGCATGTTCGAGCACGTCGGCGTCGGGCATTACGACGAGTTCTTCAAGCAGTGTGCGAGGCTGCTTGCCGACGACGGCGTGATGGTGCTGCACTCGATCGGCCGCTCCGAGGGCCCGAGCGCCACCAATCCCTGGATCTCGAAGTACATCTTCCCGGGCGGCTACATTCCGGCCCTGTCCGAGGTGCTGCCCTGCATTGAAAAGGCAGGCCTTCTGGTCACCGATATCGAGATTCTCCGCCTGCACTATGCTGAAACGCTGAAGGCCTGGCGGGAGCGCTTCCTTGCCCACCGCGAGGACGCCGAACGCATCTACGACGGACGCTTTGTGCGCATGTGGGAGTTCTATCTGGCGGCTTCGGAAATGTCGTTCCGCAGGCAGGCCATGATGAATTTCCAGATCCAGATCACCAAACGCCAGGGCGTCACGCCAATGACGCGCGATTATATCGCCGAAGCCGAAGACGCGTTGCACGCGGCCGAGACAAGGCATCGGACGCCATTCCGCCTCGCCGGCGAATAGATGGCTGAAAGCAACTCCGGCGACTGAAAATCCGGCTGCGTTTACTTCGCCCGGCGGGTCAAGCGGCCTCGCACGCGCCGCACCGCTATTTTTGTGTCAGTGGAGGGCTGTGTGAAAGTGGGATAAGCGCAAAAGCGCTGTCGCGCCGCCGCGCGCACGTGGTTAAGTGATCGCCAGTATCAGTCACCCACACAGTTTGGCCGGACCTTAGTTTCGTCAAATTGGCGCAACAGCACTACCTATGGCTCCAATCAATTCGCTCGCACGCAAGCCGGTCACCGAACCGGGCCCCGAGTACCGCTCTGCACCGCACAACATCGAGGCGGAGCAGGCGTTGCTGGGCGCCATCCTGGTCAACAACGAGGCGCATTACCGGGTCTCCGACTTCCTGGAGCCGCAGCACTTCTTCGAGCCGATCCATCAGAACATCTATCAGCTCTGCCGCGACCTGATCCGCGCCGGCAAGATCGCAACGCCGGTGACGCTGAAGACCTTCCTGGACGCCAATACCGACATCGGCGGGCTGAACGTGAGCCAGTACCTGGCGCGGCTCGCCGCCGAAGCCACCACCATCATCAACGCCGCCGACTACGGACGCACCATCTACGACCTCGCCATCCGCCGGGAACTGATCCAGGTCGGCGAGGACATGGTCAATGTCGCCTACGACGCGCCGGTCGATTTCGCCCCGCGCGAGCAAATCGAGGACGCCGAGCGCAAGCTGTTCGAGCTGGCCGAGAGCGGCCGTTACGACGGCGGCTTCCAGCGCTTCGGGCAGGCGCTGACCACCGCCATCGACATGGCCGCGCATGCCTTCCAGCGCGACGGAAAACTGTCGGGCACGGCCACCGGGCTCGACGACCTCGACCGCATGATGGGCGGCCTGCAGCAATCGGACCTGATCATCCTCGCCGGCCGTCCCGGCATGGGCAAAACCGCGCTCGCCACCAATGTCGCCTACAACGTCGCCCGCGCCTGGCGCGGCGAGGTGAGACCCGACGGTCATCAGATCACCGTCAACGGCGGCATCGTCGGCTTCTTCTCGCTCGAAATGTCGGCGGAGCAGCTCGCCACCCGCATCATCGCCGAGCAGACCGGCATTCCCTCGAACCAGATCCGGCGTGGCGGCATCAGCGAAGGCGATTTCGAGAAAATCAAGGATTACTCGATCGAATTGCAGAACCTGCCACTCTTCGTAGACGAGACCGGCGGCCTGTCGGTGGCGCAGCTCGCCGCCCGCGCGCGCCGGCTCAAGCGCCAGCGCGGGCTCGACCTCCTGGTCATCGACTACGTGCAGCTCCTGTCGGGCTCGACCAAGCGCTCCTCCGAAAACCGCGTACAGGAAATCACCGAGATCACCACCAAGCTCAAGGCCCTGGCGAAAGAACTTAACGTACCGGTGCTGGCCCTGTCGCAGCTGTCACGCCAGGTCGAAAGCCGCGAGGACAAGCGGCCGCAGCTTTCCGACTTACGTGAATCCGGTTCGATCGAGCAGGACGCCGACGTAGTGCTGTTCGTGTTCCGCGAGGAGTATTACCACCAGATGCGCAAGCCGCTGGAATCCAACCGCGAGAAGTTCGCCGAATGGCTGGCGGAAGGCGACAAGGTGCACGGCAAGGCAGAAGTGATTATCGGCAAGCAGCGCCACGGCCCGACCGGCACCGTGGAACTGCAGTTCGATGCCGCCGTCACCCGCTTCTCCTCGCTGGCGCGCCAGGACCATTTGCCCGAGCGGATGTGAACCGGCACCCTGCCCCCACATGGACGCTGCACTGCTTCGGGGGTATGACGACACGATATGGCCCAGGTCGAACCCCTGCCCCAGGACGATGAGCCCGCGGACAAGTCGCCGACGAAGCCCGCACTGACCGCTGGCCCGCCGGAAGCGGAAGCCGGCGGCGTACTGACCGTCGATCTCGGCGCATTGGCCGACAACTGGCGTACGCTGGCGGAACGCGCGCTGCCGGCGGAATGCGCGGCGGTGATCAAGGCCGACGCCTACGGCTGCGGTATCGAGCCGGTCGCCAGGTCGCTGTCGCGCACGGGCTGCAAGACCTTCTTCGTCGCCGATCTCGACGAGGCGCGCCACGCCCGCGCGGCGGCGCCCGAGGTGGCGATCTATGTGTTGAACGGCATGATGCCGGGTAACGGCCCCGCCTTTGCCGACATCAACGCGCGGCCCGTGATCGGCAATCTGCTGGAGCTTGCCGAATGGGACGCGTTTACCGCCGCCAATCAATGGGACGGCGGCGCGGCACTGCATGTGGATACCGGCATGAACCGGCTCGGCGTCACCCCGAATGAAGCGGCAGCGCTCGCGCCGCGCATCCGCGCCGAAAACCACGGCATCACGCTGCTGATGAGCCACCTCGCCTGCGCGCAACAGGCGGAGCACCCGCTCAATCAGAAGCAGATCGATCTTTTCCGCGAAATACGGATGCTCTACCGCGGCATTCCCTCGTCGCTCGCCAATTCGTCCGGCATCTTCGTCAGCGGCGCGGCTCACTGCGACGTGGTGCGGCCGGGAGTGGCGCTGTATGGCGTCAACCCGACACCGGGACGCGCCAATCCGATGAAGCCGGTGGTCGGCCTGCAGGCCCGCATCCTGCAGGTGCGGCAGGTGCCGCGCGACGAGACCGTCGGCTACGACGCCACCTGGACCGCCCGGCACGCCAGCCGCATCGCGGTGGTGGGAGTCGGATACGGCGACGGCTATCCGCGCGCGGCCGGCTCAACCAACTCCAGGCCCGGGGCCGAGGCCATCATCGCCGGCAAGCGCTGCCCGCTCGCGGGCCGCATCTCGATGGACCTGATTGCCATCGATGTCTCCGACCTGGCCGAGGGCACCGTCCGCCGCGGCGAGATGGCGACGCTGATCGGCGATGACATCACCGTCGACGCGGTCGCCAATATCGCCGGCACCATCGGCTATGAGATCCTGACCCGGCTCGGACGCCGGTATCACCGGGCCTACCAGGCGGACTGATGTCCTTTGTTCTTGTAATGTTCTCCCTTTTCCGGTAGGGTTGTCGCCAAATCCGCCCTTGAGTCGCCCTTTCCCCATAGGCCCGATGTCCAAGCGCCATCTCACCTTCATCTGCCAGAACTGCGGCGCCGCCTTTAACCGGTGGCAGGGCAAATGCGATGCCTGCGAGGAATGGAACACGCTCTCCGAGGAAGGCGCCGAGCGGGTGCCCGGCCCCGGGCGCAAGGCCGGCAAGGGGCGCCGCTTTGCGCTCGAGCCGTTGTCGGGCGGCAGCGAGGACGCTCCGAGGGTCGCCTGCGGCATCGGCGAGTTCGACCGGGTCACCGGCGGCGGCTTCGTGAAAGGGTCGGTGCTGCTTCTGGGTGGCGATCCGGGCATCGGCAAGTCGACGCTTCTGATCCAGACCACCGCGGCGCTGGCGCGCGCCGGCGAGCGCGCGGTCTACATCTCCGGCGAAGAGGCCGTCGCCCAGGTGCGGCTGCGCGCCGAGCGGCTGGGCCTCGCCGATGCCCATGTCGAACTCGCCGCCGAGACCGCGGTGGAAGACATCATCGCCACGCTGTCGGAAGGCAAGACGCCGCGGCTGATCATCATCAATTCCATCCAGACCATGTGGACCGACGCGATCGAGTCCGCGCCCGGCACGGTGACGCAGGTCCGCGGCTCCGCGCAGACACTCATCCGTTTTGCGAAGAGGTCCGGCGCCACCATCATCCTGGTTGGCCACGTCACCAAGGACGGCCAGATCGCGGGCCCGCGCGTAGTCGAGCACATGGTCGACGCGGTGCTGTCGTTCGAGGGCGAAGGCTCGCACCAGTTCCGGATCCTGCGCGCGGTGAAGAACCGCTTCGGCCCGACCGACGAGATCGGGGTGTTCGAGATGACCGGCCTGGGCCTGCGCGAGGTGGCCAACCCGTCGGAACTGTTCCTCTCGGAGCGCGATCTCGGCTCGCCCGGCACCGCCGTGTTCGCCGGCATCGAGGGTACGCGGCCGCTGCTCGTCGAAATGCAGGCGCTGGTGGCGCCGACCTCGCTCGGCACGCCGCGCCGCGCGGTGGTGGGCTGGGACCCGAGCCGCTTGTCCATGGTGATCGCGGTGCTGGAGGCTCATTGCGGCGTCAAGCTCGGCGGTCACGATGTCTATCTAAACGTCGCCGGGGGCTTGCGCATCAACGAGCCGGCGGCCGATCTCGCCGCCGCCGCCGCATTGGTCTCTTCGCTCGCCAACGCACCGCTGCCGGCGGACGCGGTCTATTTCGGCGAGGTATCGCTGTCCGGCGCGATCCGCCCCGTGGCGCAAGCCCCCGCCCGCCTCAAGGAAGCCGCCAAGCTGGGGTTCACCCGCGCCGTCGTGCCGGAGGCGGCGCGCGGCGAAACGTCCGAGTCCGGCCTCAGGCTGAATGAAGTTGTCGGCCTCACGAGCCTGGTCGCCGACATCGCCGCCCGCGGCAACCGCCGCCCTGCTGCCAAAAACGGTGGACAAGACGGGTGACGGCCCGCCGGGGCCCCGCTATACACGGTGGCGCAGGATGAACGCCGGCAGCCGTTTCGGGGGCCCGGCACCAA
The DNA here is from genome assembly GCA_963773715.1 of uncultured Pseudomonadota bacterium. GTDB lineage: Bacteria > Pseudomonadota > Alphaproteobacteria > Rhizobiales > Xanthobacteraceae > Pseudolabrys. The sequence goes on from CAVZCM010000008.1 coordinate 302,825, forward strand.
GCCGAAATGGGCTAATTATTAAGGACTTAGGGTTGACACTAACGCCCTGTTCCGGAGCCCTCGGGAGGCCCCTGGAATCGTCCGCGCCGATGCCGGCCGCGGGCAGTTGCGTGCGCCGTAGGAGCGTCTGAGCCCCGATGCCGATTACCCTGCTCGACCTCATGCTACTGGTGGTCATGCTGATTTCGGGGCTGCTGGCGATGATCCGCGGCTTCATGCGTGAAGTGCTGTCGATCGCCGCCTGGCTGATCGCCGCCCTGGTGACGCTGTGGGCCTATCCGCGCCTGGTGCCGATGGCCCAGGGCTATTTCAGCAGCAAGATGGTCTCCATCGGCCTCACGGTCGGCGTTGTGTTCCTGCTGACCCTGCTGGTGGTGTCGATCATCACCGTGAAGATCTCAGACATGGTTCTGGACAGCCGGGTGGGCGCGCTCGACCGCACGCTGGGCCTGCTGTTCGGCCTCGGGCGCGGGCTGATCATCGTGGTGGTCGCCTTCGTCTTCTTCACATGGCTTGTTCCCGACCGCAGCCAGCCAACGTGGGTGCGCGAGGCCAAGTCAAAAGTAGTGTTGCAAAGCACCGGTGACTGGCTGAAGTCCCTATTGCCGGACAACCCCGAACAAACCATCTTAAAGAAGCTGAAGCGGCCAGGGCCGGATGAGCAAACTCCGCCCGAGAATGACCAGCGTTCCGAGCTGCGCCGCCGCATCGTCCGGGAGGGCAACTTGCGTATCGCGCGCGTGGCCCTAGTGGAGCGAATTTGACATTTGATAACCATTTGCGGCAAGCCGCTCATCAAATGTCAAATTCAAAGCTCCACTAAAATCAGATAGTTGCTAGTGGTCCTTTAATTCCGACATTTGCTCGGGAGTTTGAAGCAGCGGGATGCAAATGTCGGAATTGGACCACCAGGGCCGACGCGCCAGAGCCCTTGAACCAGCGGGAACGCGGGAACAATGCAAATGAAAAGCCAGGACGCCGGACTGACCTCCGACCTCGATCTGGACGGCGACCGGCTCCGTGAGGAATGCGGCGTCTTCGGCATCTTCGGTCATCCCGACGCCGCGGCCATCACTGCCCTCGGCCTGCACGCCTTGCAGCACCGCGGCCAGGAAGCCGCCGGCATCGTCACTTTCGACGGCAGCCGCTTCCACTCCGAACGCCGGCTCGGCCTCGTCGGAGACACTTTCTCCCGGCGCGAGGTGATAGACCGATTGCCCGGCAATGCCGCGATTGGCCACGTCCGTTATTCAACCACCGGCGAGACCATCCTGCGCAACGTGCAGCCGCTGTTCGCGGAACTGGAAGGCGGCGGCTTCGCCGTCGGCCACAACGGCAACCTCACCAACGGCATCGCGCTGCGCAAGGCCCTGGTGCACGAAGGCGCGATGATGCAGTCGACCAGCGACACCGAGGTGATCCTGCACCTGGTGGCGCGCGCGCGGCGCAACCGTTTCGTCGACCGCTTCGTCGAAGGCCTGCGTCAGCTCGAGGGCGCCTACGCCTTTGTCGGACTGACCAACAAGAAACTCGTCGGCGCGCGCGATCCGCTCGGCATCCGTCCGTTGGTGATCGGCAAGCTCGACGGCTGCCCGATCCTGGCCTCCGAGACCTGCGCGCTCGACATCATCGGCGCGCAACACGTGCGCGACGTCGAGAACGGCGAAGTCATCATCTTCGACGACGAGGGCCTGCACTCGCACAAGCCGTTCCCGCCGCAGGCGCCGCGCCCGTGCATCTTCGAATACATCTATTTCGCGCGTCCGGATTCCATCGTCGGCGGCCGCCCGGTCTACGATGTACGCAAGGCGATGGGCGCCGAGCTCGCGCGCGAGGCGCCGGCCGACGCCGACGTGGTGCTGCCGGTGCCGGACTCCGGTGTGCCGGCCGCGCTCGGCTACGCGCAAGCCTCCGGTCTGCCCTACGAACTCGGCATCATTCGCAATCACTACGTCGGCCGCACCTTCATCCAGCCGACACAGGCGATCCGCGATCAGGGCGTGCGCATGAAGCACTCGGCCAACCGCGCGGTGGTCGCGGGCAAGCGCATCGTGCTGGTGGATGATTCCATCGTGCGCGGCACCACCTCGCGCAAGATCGTGCAGATGATGCGCGACGCCGGTGCCCGGGAAGTGCACTTCCGCATTTCGTCGCCGCCGATCACGCATCCCGATTACTACGGCATCGACACGCCCGAGCGCGACAAGCTGCTCGCCGCCACCCACGACCTCGAGGGCATGCGCGAGTTCATCGGCGCCAACTCGCTGGCCTTCCTGTCGGTCGACGGCATCTACCGCGCCATGGGCTACGAAGCGCGCGATCCCGTGCGCCCGCAATTCACCGACCATTGCTTCACTGGCGACTACCCGACCGGCCTGACCGACGTGGAAGGCCAAGACGCTTCCCCGCGGCAATTGTCGCTGTTGTCGGAAGCGAGTTAGCAATTACGCCGACGGAGTGATGGCCGGGCTTGTCACCTGCAAGTCGGGCTTGGCCCGGTTTGCGGCCCTTAAATTTTTGCGCACCCCGGGCGGGCCCGAGTTGCGCGTGCCATCCACGTCTTCTAAAGGGTCAGCAGCAAAATCCAGACGTGGATGCCCGGCGCAGGGCCGGGCATGACGGAGTCAATGTCCGACAAACCCCTCACCGACAAGATCGCCCTCGTCACCGGCGCCTCGCGCGGCATCGGCGCGGCGGTGGCGCTTCAGCTCGCGCAGGCGGGCGCGCATATCGTGGCGGTCGCGCGCACGGTCGGCGGCCTCGAAGAGCTTGACGACAGGATCGAGGCGGCAGGCGGCTCGGCTACCCTTGTGCCGCTCGACGTCAAGGATTCGGATGGCATCGCGCGGCTGGCGCTGGCGCTCAACGAACGCTACGGCCGGCTCGACGTGCTGGTGGGCAATGCCGGCGTGCTCGGCACGCTGTCGCCGCTCGGCCATGTCGAGCCGAAGGACTGGGACAACGTTCTTGCCGTCAACGTCACCGCCAACTGGCAGCTCATCCGGTGTCTGGACCCGCTGCTCAGGCGTCCGGACGCGGGACGCGCGGTGTTCATCACCTCCGGGCTGAGCTGGCGCAGCCCGGCCTATTGCGGCCCCTATGCCGCTTCCAAGGCGGCGCTCAACGTGCTGGTGCAGACCTATGCGCAGGAAGCGGGATCGACCGGCCTGCGCGTGAATGCGTTCAATCCCGGCCCGACCGCGACCCGCCTCTACGCCGCCGGGTGGCCGGGCATCGACCAGGCGACGCTGCCGAAACCCGAAGAGGTGGCGAAGGCGATCGTGCCGCTGTGCACCGCCGCCTGTACCGAGACCGGCAAGGTCTACGACTATCGCGCCGGCAGGTTTCTCGACTTCCGTCACCCGGCGTGAGCGGTGGAATAACCTCTGATCCGCCCTGGTCAATGCGCCGGTCCTCGATCGGCCCTGAGGAACATTGCCAGGCATGCGTCTCGAAGGATGGGCCGCCTTCGCCCTTCGAGACGCGCCCCTTCGGAGTCTGACGGTAGAATTATCTTTTGCGCCTTGCCCGGCCTTTGAACGGATTGTCCTTCTCGCGCAGCGTCAGCCTGATCGGCGTGCCGGGCAGATCGAAGGACTCGCGCAGGGAATTCACCAGATAACGCTTGTAGGCATCGGGCACCGCGTCGGCACGCGTGCAGAAGACGACAAAGCTTGGCGGCCGCGACTTCGCCTGCGTGATGTAGTTGAGCTTCAGCCTGCGTCCCGACACCGCCGGCGGCGGATGCGCACTGAGCGCTTCCTCGAACCAGCGGTTCAGCGCCGCGGTCGGCACACGCCGGTTCCAGACGTCCCAGGCATCAACGACCGCCTGCATCAGCCGGTCGAGGCCCTCGCCGGTCAGCGCCGACACCGCGACCAGTGGCACGCCTTTCAGCTGCATGAGCTTTCGTTCGGCCTCGTCGCGCAGTTTCTTGATGGCGCCGGCCTTTTTCTCCTGCAAATCCCATTTGCTGACCGCCAGCACCACCGCGCGGCCTTCGCGCTCGATCAGGTCGGCGATGCGCTGGTCCTGCTCCTCGAACGGATGCTCGCTGTCGACCAGCACCACCACCACTTCGGCAAAGCGGATGGCGTTGAGCGCGTCGGCGACCGACAGTTTCTCCAGCTTCTCCTCGACGCGCGAGCGGCGGCGCAGACCGGCGGTGTCGTAGAGGCGAAAGGGGCGGTCCTGCCACGCGTATTCGACGGCGATGGAGTCGCGGGTGATGCCGGCTTCCGGCCCGGTGAGCAGACGCTCCTCGCCGATCAGCCGGTTGATCAGCGTCGACTTGCCGGCATTGGGACGGCCGACGATGGCGACGCGGATCGGGTGCGGCTTGGCTTCTTCCGACTCCGTTTGTTGCTCGGCGGTCGCCTCCGGCAGCGCGGCGCGCACGGCGTCGTAGAGATCGGCCATACCCTCGTTGTGCTCGGCGGAAAATGCCAGCGGATCGCCCAGCCCGAGCGACCAGGCGTCGAGCCGGCCGGATTCGCCGGCGCGGCCTTCGCTCTTGTTGGCGACCACCACGGTGGGCTTGCCGGACTTGCGCACCAGATCGGCGAAGGCGCGGTCGACCGGCGTCGCGCCGACGCGGGCGTCGATCATGAACAGGATGGCGTCGGCCTGGGCGATGGCGGCTTCGGTCTGCGCCCACATGCGGCCGGAGAGGCTGTCGGGCGCCGCCTCTTCCAGACCTGCGGTATCGATCACGGTGAAGTCGAGATCGCCGAGCCGGCCCTCGCCCTCGCGCCGGTCGCGCGTCACCCCGGGCCGGTCGTCGACCAGCGCCAGGCGGCGGCCGACCAGCCGGTTGAACAGGGTCGACTTGCCCACGTTGGGGCGGCCGACGATGGCGAGGGTAAAGCTCATGGTAACGTCATAGCCGGGCGAGGCCCGGACAATCCATAAAAGAGAGCAGGAATGACCAAAGCCGGCGGCGCGGAAACCAGGGCCGCCGTCATGCTCACTGCTTGGAAAACGTGCCCGACGGCGGCGCCGACGGCCACGGCGCCAGCTTCTGCTCCTCCGCCGACGGCCAGCCGCCCTGCTGCCGCGGTTGCTGCGAGGGCCACGGCGCCGACGTCCCTTGCCGGGCCGGCTGCCGCGGCGTCGAAGGCCAGGGCGATTGCGTACCCTGCGGCTTCGAAGCGGTCTCGGTCGGCTTTGGCTTTGGCTTCGACTTGGGCTTGGGTTTCGCCACCCGCGGCTTCGGCCTGGCTGCAGGCTTCTGCGTTTGCGCTGGCTTGCCGAGGCTCGACTGCCGCACCGGCGTGGTCGGCGCGCCCGTCGCCGTCTGCGTTCCCGGAGCGGCGGATTGTCCCGCTGTGCCGTCAAGCGAGAAGTCTTCGCTGCCGGGTGGCTTGTAGCCCGCCCGGTATTCCGGCGGGATGCCCTGGGTCACACCGGGCACGCCATTGGGAAACAGGAGTTCGCGCTGACCCGGCAGTGGCTTCTTCTTGTTCAGACCGAAGGGATCCAGACTGTCGGGGTCAAAATCCGCACAGCCGGCAAGGACCGGCATGACAACGGCCAGCGCGACCAGCATCAGAGCGATACGAGGCATGCAACGCATCAGACGGCTCCTCAGCTCTTGCCGTCGGTCTTGGGCGCAGGCTTGCTATCGGACTTGTCGGCGGGCGTGACCGTGCCGGCGATAAGCGACGCGAGCAGTTCGACGCGGCCACGCATGGCTGGCGAGGTTTCCGGATCGCCCATGATGGCCTCGATGTAGGTCCGCGCCTGGGCGTAATCCTTGTGACCCCAGGCCGACAGCGCCAGCATCTCGCGCGCGATGGCGCGGAACGGACGGCCTGCCTCGGCCACCGGCCCGAGCTTGCGTTTCAGTTCATCGAACGGAATCGTGTCGACCTGCAACATGCCCGAGCGCACGGTCGCGAGATCCTGCAAGGTCGGCCCGACCGACGGATCAGTGGCGAGTTTGTCGTAAGCCTTCACCGCCTCGGCCGGGCTGCTCTTCACCAGGCTGGCGGCAGCGCGGAAGTTGGCGAGCGTACGATAGCCGGCTGGCGCCTCGGCGGCGATCTTGTCGAAGGCGGCTTGCGCTTCCTTCACCTTGCCCTGCTCGCTCAGGGTCACCGCCTGCTCGAAAGCAGCGCCCGCCGCAGCGGCCTTCTGGGCCTGCCACCATTCATAGCCGCGCCAGGCGCCGATGCCGGCAACAAGCAGCACCGCGAGGGCGATCAGAAGGATGCCGTAGCGGTCCCACAGCTGCTTCAGCCGTTCGCGGCGGACTTCCTCGTCAACTTCATGAAAGATATCGGCCACGAAATGACCCCACTGGCGCCAAGGCTTCCCCCTCGCCCCCGTCCCCGGGGGCGCGATGTGGCCGGTAACCTAGCCATGTGGCGGCCACAAGGCAAAGGCCAAGTGGCGTTAACTATCAGGGATTTAGCCCTTTTTGCCCTTCATGGCATAGACGTGCTCGGGGCCCGGGAAGGTGCGCGCGCGCACTTCCGCCGCATAGCCGGCCACCGCCTTCTCGATCCCGGGGCCGAGTTCGCCGAAGCGTTTGACGAACCTGGGGACCCGGGGGCTCAGACCCAGCATGTCCTCCAGCACCAGGACCTGGCCGTCGCAGGCGGGGCTGGCGCCGATGCCGATCGTGGGGATCGGTACCGCCTGCGAGAGTTTGCGGGCAAGCGGCTCGGCCACCGCCTCGATCACCACCGAGAAAGCGCCGGCGTCCGAGACCGCCAGCGTGTCGGCTTCGATGCGCTCCCAGTCGGCCTCCTCGCGTCCCTGCGCACGGAACGAGCCGAGCACATTGATCGCCTGCGGTGTGAGGCCGACATGAGCCATCACCGGCACGCCGCGTTCGACGAGGAAACGGATGGTCTCCGCCATGCGCTTGCCGCCCTCGAGCTTGATGGCACCACAGCCGGTTTCCTTGAGGATGCGGGCGGCGTTCATGAACGCCTGCTCCTTCGACGCCTCGTAGGTACCGAACGGCATGTCGATTACCACCAGCGCGCGGCTCGAGCCGCGCATCACGGCGTGCCCCTGCAGGATCATCATGTCGAGGCTGACCGGCACGGTCGACTCGAATCCGTGCATCACCATGCCCAGCGAGTCGCCGACCAGGATGACGTCGCAATACTTGTCGACGATGCCGGCGGTATGTGCGTGGTAGGAGGTGAGGCAGACGATCGGATCACCGCCCTTGCGCGCGTGAATATCGGGCGCGGTGAGTCGACGGATGTCTTTTTGAACGGACATTCTATGTCACCTCTCGATACGCATGATCTTGTCCGGAAACCGGTGTCCCGCCTTGCTATCACGCGCTGACGAAGACCGGTATCCCGATCACGTAGGGATGGAAGTAGACGCCGAGCAGCAGATAGATGACCACGCCGATCGCCACGACGAAGACGTCGCCAGTCCAGCCGGCGGGCGCCGTCTGCGGACCGAGATCACCGCGTCGCCTGGCCGCGATGCGGGCGTAGACCGCCCACACGAGGAACGACCCGAACAGCAGGATCGAACCGAGATCGCCATTGCTCAGCAGATGCGCAAAGGCCCAGATCTTGATGCTGGCGAGCATCGGATGCCTGGTCCAGGCCTGAATGTGGCTCCGGATGCGAAACGCGGCGAGGACAATGGCCGAGATCAGCATCAGCCCGACGGTGACGTGTCGCATCGCCACCGGTGGCGTCCAGATCTGGACCCATTCATGGGCGCGATAGTCCGCATAGCCCCAGACGATCAGCGCGAGACCCACGATCGAGACAAGCGAGAACGCCACACGATAGCCGCTCAGTCCCAGCGCTTCGATGGCGCCGGCGCGCGCGTCGCGAAAGGTCACGAAGATATGGCTGCCGAGCATGACGATCAGCCCGGCGATGAGGATCACGAGCCCCATGGATCCCTCCCGGCAATGGCGGCGCAGTAGAAGGGAAGCCGGCGTGCAATGCAAGCTGCAGGGGCCGCATACCTCGCAATCGGTGCCCACAATGCAACGCCCCTCATCGAACTGACAAGGGCGCACCAGGCAGGCCGCGACGCGTCCCGGCGAAATCGATAGCGGGTTGGTAAAATTCGCCGCTGGGCGGTCCGGGGCTAGGACCGCGCCCTCGGACCACGGACCCGTGCCTCGAATGCCAGGACCGGAAAAGTCATGGTATTGTTCAACGCGCGCTCAACGCCCAAGTTTTGTTGCGCGCACGATACCGGTTGGCAGCGGTCGAGGGGCGGGCGCGACGCCGACTTCGGCACGGAATTAACACAACTGGCGTAGAGCGCGCGCCGCTACGCTGACGATGGGGGCATGGGGATTTCAAAGTCAAGAAAAGGAGCCCGACATGTCTCTGCGCTCTATCTCCAGGACGAAGTCCATCTTGATGTTGATGATAGCAGCTACATTGGCATTTTTTCCGCGCTTCGCCGACGCCTGCACGCGAGCGGTCTATCTGGGCACCGACAGCATCGTCATTACCGCACGGTCGATGGATTGGAAAAGTGATATTGCCACCAATCTTTGGATATTTCCCCGTGGCATGCAGCGGAGCGGCGAAGCCGGGCCGAATTCGCTCCGTTGGACATCAAAATACGGCAGCGTCGTTGCGTCCGGCTATGACATCTCGACGACCGACGGCGTCAACGAAGCGGGCCTCGCGGCCAACCTGCTATGGCTCGTCGAATCCGAGTATCCGGATTTCAATGGCAGCAAGCCGGGCCTGACCATTGCGGCTTGGGCACAATACGTTCTGGACAACTTTGCGACGGTCAACGAAGCGGTCACTGCAATGCGATCGGAGCCGTTCGCCATCTTTACCGAAAATATTCCGGGTGAAAACCGGCTCGCCACGCTCCACCTGTCGATTTCGGATTCGACCGGCGACAGCGCGATCTTCGAATACATCCACGGAAAGCTGGTTATCCATCACAGTCGCAAGTATCAAGTGATGACCAATTCGCCGACCTTCGATCAGCAACTTGCGCTGAATGCCTACTGGAAGAGCATCGGCGGCACAGTGATGCTCCCGGGAACGAACCGCGCAGCCGACCGGTTTGCGCGGGCGTCGTTCTACATCAATGCAATCCCGAAATTCGAAGATCCGAATTTGGCACTGGCGAGCGCTTTCAGCGTCATACGGAACGTTTCGGTGCCGTACGGTTTTTCGACGCCGAATGAGCCGAATATCTCGTCGACACGATGGCGCACGGTCATCGACCACAAGCGCAAACTATACTTCTTCGAATCCGCGCTGACGCCAAATACATTCTGGGTCGATCTCAAGAGGATCGACTTTTCGAAGGAAACGGGAAAAGTGAAGACGCTCGATCTTGGTCCTGATCAGAACCGAACCTTCTCGGGAGACACCACCGAAAAGTTCCGGGAAGCGGCCCCTTTCCGGTTCCTCGGACTACATTAGGCCACACTCGTTACTAGTCCGACGCACGGGACGAAAGGAGAGCTATAGGGCCCTGTCTTTGACGTCCTTGATGTCGGTGAATTCGATGCCGGGCGCGCGCTCGCGGGTGTAATCGAGGATGAACTGGTTGCGCGCCATGAACACGCGGTCGCCGTCGAGGTCCTCGGCAATGCTCGAGTAGTTCGCCTGCACGAACTCGTCGAGCTTTCTGCCGTCATCACACGAAATCCAGCGCGCGAGCTGGAATTCCGGCTGCTCGAAACCGATGTCGAGACCGTATTCGCCCTTCAGCCGCGTCTTCAACACGTCGAGTTGCAACAGGCCGACCACGCCGACCAGCGCGGGCGCGCCATCGACCGGACGGAATACCTGCACCACGCCCTCCTCCGCCATCTGCTGCAGCGCCTCCTTCAGCTTCTTGGCCTTCATCGGATCGCCCAGCCTGACGCGGCGCAGGATTTCCGGCGCGAAGTTGGGCACGCCGAGGAAAGAGAGATCCTCGCCTTCGGTGAGCGTGTCGCCAATGCGCAAGGTGCCGTGGTTGGGGATACCGACCACGTCGCCGGCATAGGCCTCGTCGGCAAGCGCGCGGTCCTGGGCGAAAAAGAACTGCGGCGTCGACAGCGTAATCGGCTTGCCGGTGCGGGCGAGCCGCGCTTTCATGCCGCGGTTGAGCTTGCCGGAGCACAGCCGCGCGAAGGCGATGCGATCGCGGTGGTTGGGATCCATGTTGGCCTGGATCTTGAACACAAAGGCGGTCATCGCGTTTTCATGAGCGTCGACCTTGCGCGCGTTCGACGTCTGCGCACGCGGCGGCGGCGCGTAAGCGGCCAGTGCGTCAAGCAGGTCCTTGACGCCGAAATTCTTCAAGGCCGAGCCGAAGAAAACCGGCGTCAGATGGCCCTCGCGGAAAGCGGTAAAGTCGAACGGCCGGCACGCATCTTTCACCAGATCGAGCTCTTCCTGAATGGCCGCGGCATTGAGCATCGGGTTTCTGGCGGCAAGTCCGGCCAGGTCGAGCGGCTGGGGCTCGACCGTCTTGCCGTCCTCGTTGATCAACCGCATCTCGCCGGTGACGATATCGTATGTGCCGGCAAAATCGCGGCCCTGCCCGATCGGCCATGTCATTGGTGTGGTGTCGAGCGCCAGTGTCTTCTCGATCTCGTCGAGGATCTCGAACGGGTCCCGACTCTCGCGGTCCATCTTGTTGATGAAAGTGATGATCGGAATGTCGCGCAACCGGCAGACTTCGAACAGCTTGCGGGTGCGCGCCTCGATACCCTTGGCGGCATCGATCACCATGACTGCCGAGTTGACCGCGGTGAGCGTGCGATAGGTGTCTTCCGAGAAGTCCTCGTGGCCGGGTGTATCGAGCAGGTTGAAGACGCGGCCATCGTAATCAAAGGTCATCACCGAGGTGACCACCGAGATGCCACGCTCGCGCTCGATCGACATCCAGTCGGAGCGGGTAGCGCGGCGGTCGCGCTTGGCCTTGACCTGGCCGGCGAGATTGATGGCGCCGCCGAACAGCAGCAACTTCTCGGTCAGGGTGGTCTTGCCGGCGTCCGGATGGGAAATAATGGCAAAGGTGCGCCGGCGGTCGACTTCCGCGGCGAGCGGGCTCAGCGGCACAGAATTGGCGGCGGCCAAGGGCTTGTTCATGGGCCGCATGTGGCAGGGAAAATCGCCCGGATCAAGGGGCGAAGCGCGGCCGGTTCAACCCGCAATCAAATTCCGGCGAGCCTCCGGCCCGCCCCAGGCCCGCCTGCTTTACCGTGCTAGCGTCCGGCCCATGGTCCCATGGCGAAAGCTCGTGTGCGCAACCGCGCCGATCCTGATCGTCCTTGCCGCGACGGCACCGACACGGGCCTGGTCGCCCGCGGAAACTGCCCTCCTCGAATCCGGTGAACCGGTGGTCTCCCTTTCGCCGGCGCCCCACGACGAAGCGAGCCGGATCCACGCGGCCGTCGACATCGGCGCGCCGCAGGCGGCCGTCTGGTCAATCATGACCAACTGCGCCGGGGCTGCACGCTTCGTGCCGGGGCTGGAGAGCTGTCGCGTGCTGGAACGCGATCCGGAAGGACGCTGGGACATCCGCGAGCACCGCATCAGGTGGGCGTGGTTCATGCCCAAGGTCCGCAGCGTCTTCCGCACCGATTACGATCCGCCGAAAGGTCTTCGCTTCCGGCGCGTTGCCGGCACGCTCAGGCGCAACGAGGGTGAATGGCGGCTGACGCCGCGCGCCGGAGGCACGACGCGCGTGAGCTATGACGCCACCCTGGCTGCCAGCGTTCCGGCGCCGGACTTCATGATCGAGCAGGCGCTGAGACGCGACATCGCCACTGTGTTACGGCGGCTGAAGCAGGAATGCGAGACCGACGCCGCCAGGCGGTGACCACCATCGGCATTTGCGGAATCCCGGCGCAGTCCGGGTTCGCGACCGGCTGTACAGGCCACGACCGCCCCTACCGCCTCGCAAGTGCCGCACCGTATTCCTCCGGCCTGAAACCGACCAGCAGCTTGCCGCCGGAAAGCTCGAGGATCGGGCGCTTTATCATTGAAGGCTGCCTGAGCATCAGCGCGATGGCCTTCCTTTCATTCAGGCCTTCCTTGTCCCTGTCGGGCAATTTCCTGAAGGTCAGGCCGGCACGGTTGATGATGGCCTCCCAGCCCGCCTTCTTCGCCCAGCCTTCCAGCTTGCCCTTGTCAATGCCGATACTCTTGTAGTCGTGAAAGGCGTAATCGACGCCGTGCCTGTCGAGCCAGGCGCGCGCCTTCTTCATGGTATCGCAGTTCCTGATGCCGTAGATGGTAGTGGGCATGACGCCATCCAAATTCATTGTCATCGAGCGAGAAACCCGGGCAAAGACGCGGCGGGTTGCCGCACAAGTCAAGGGTCGGCGGCCGGGCGCGGCGCCCCATGCTCCTGCAGCCTTGGATTGCATGAACTCGAGGCGCTATCTTCCACAAAAGCTCGCATGGCTGGAGAGCGCCATCAAGCTGACCGGGTTTTCTTGCTGGAGGAATTCACCCTGTCGACTTCCGCCCATGCGCTTGCCCATGCGGCGGATTTCCACGTCGACGGTCCGGACGACCTGGAGGCTGGCAGGCGCATCCGTGACAGCCGGCTCGATTTCGACCAGAGCCGACGCAACGGCAGCCGCCTCCCGAGGGCCTGTTCGCCGCATAACAGCACTCCGCAGGCAGCCTCCGCCCCAACATGACAGCCCGCTACCGAACGACGGCGCCCCGGGCGCATGCAAATCGATGTCAGGAGAGATGGAAATGAACGAAACGTCCGAATACACGCCGCCGAAAGTCTGGACCTGGACGAAGCCCAGCGGCGGCCGCTTTGAGAACATCAATCGCCCGATCGCCGGAGCGACGCATGACAGGGAACTGCCGGTCGGTCGCCATCCCCTGCAGCTTTACTCGCTGGCCACGCCGAACGGGCAGAAGGTCACGATCATGCTGGAGGAGTTGCTCGCGCTCGGGCACAAAGGCGCGGAGTACGACGCGTGGCTGGTCAGGATTTACGACGGAGAACAGTTCGGCTCCGGCTTCGTTGAGGTCAACCCGAATTCCAAGATCCCGGCGCTCATGGACCGCAGCGGTCCGAAACCGATCAGGGTGTTCGAGTTGGGCGCCATCCTGACCTATCTCGCGGAGAAATTCGGCGCCTTCCTGCCGACCGACCCTGCCCCGCGCGCGGAATGTCTGTCGTGGCTGTTCTGGCAGATGGGCAGCGCGCCCTATCTCGGCGGCGGCTTCGGCCATTTCTATCACTATGCGCCGGTCAAAATCGAATATGCCATCGACCGCTTCGCCATGGAGGTCAAGCGCCAGATGGACGTGCTCGACCGCCAGCTGGCCGACAACGAATACGTCGCCGGCGACAGCTACACCATCGCCGACATCGCGATCTTTCCCTGGTACGGTGGCATGGCCAAAGGCCTGCGCTACGAGGCGGGCGAGTTCCTGAGCGTGCACGAATACAAGAACGTCGTGCGTTGGGCCGACATGCTTTCAGAACGGCCCGCCGTCAAACGCGGCAACATGGTCAACCGCATCAGGGGCGAGCTTTCGACGCAGCTGCATGAACGCCATGAAGCGAGCGACTTCGACACCAGGACGCAGGACAAGGTGGCGGCGCCTGCTTGAGCGGCGCCACGCTTCCCGAGGGCTGACGGGATCCGTCAGCCCCCTCCTGCGCGATCGTGCCCCTGCCGCGTGCCTGCACGTCTTTCGAACGGATTTCAGCGCCCAGGGCTGACCTCGATAACCTCCGGCGGCAATCCGGCCTGGTAGCGGGCATACATCGCCTCATACGCCGCCTCGATATGTCGTGCGGAAAGCCTGCTGTCGAACAAGGGCGTCGTCGCCATGTTTGTCTCCAGCCTTGCCCTGATTTCACGAAGTTTGTCCGGCTTCCCGGCGAGTTCTATTGCTCTCGCCTCGAACTCTTCCTGCGATGCGGCAATCAGTTCGGGCAACCCGACGGTCTTGAGCAAACTGGCCGCCACGCGGGCAGCAAATGATTGACCGATACGCGTAAGCACGGGCAAGCCGACCCGCAGGCAGTCGCTTGTCGTCGCGTGCGCGTTATACGGAAACGTATCAATAAAGAGATCCGCCAGCCTGTACCGGGCCAGGTTCTCGTCCACCGGCATACGTTGCGTAAAGATCAGGCGGCGGCCATCGATACCTCTGGCCTCCGCTTCCTTGCGCAGGTTGCCGGCGGCGCTCTCGTTGCTTTCCAGCAGCCAGAGAACACCGTCATCGACCGCCTTGAGGATCCTCATCCAGCCATCAAAGGTCGCGGGAAGTATCTTGAAGCTGCTGTTGAGACAGCAATAAACAAAGCCCGCTTCCGGCAAGCCAAATTCCTGTCGCGTGAATATCCTGTCGGATATTTTCAGATCCGGATCGTTGGCCAGGTAGCAATACGGCAGATAAACCGGCTTCTCCGCGAAATAAGGCTGGTTTTCAACGGGCAGCACCGTCTTGTCGACCATGATGTAGTCGATGTAGTCGGCCCCCATGGTGCCGGGATAACCGAGATAATTCACCTGAACGGGTGCACAGCGTTCGGCGAACATTCCCGGCCGCGCGCCCTGCGTATACCCGCTCAGATCGACCGCGATGTCGATGCCCAGATCGCGGGACAATCGGGCGATCTGACGGTCGCTTCGGCCTTCGACGTCAATAAATTTGTGAAAGGCCGCCGATACGCGCCGCCGCATCTCGTCGTCCTTGTCGGGGCCAAATGAAAATCCGTAGATCTCGAAACGCTCCGCGTTGTGGGCCTCGTAGATGCCGGCCATCACGTACGACATCACATGATTGCGAAAATCCGCCGAATAGTAGCCGACGCGAATCCTGCCATCGGGCTTGCGCTTGCGGATGGGGCCGAGCGTTTCGCTCCTCGGGTACTTGGCCTCCGAGAAGAGCATGGCCGCCGTTTCGTGCAGCGCCGGCTCGTCCAGCAGGCTCAATGAGGGAAACGGAATTGTCACTCTCTTGCGAGCGGCGATTTCGTCCCTGTATCGCCTCAGATTTTCCGCATACGAACGCCAGTCGCAGATCATCATCCTGGTGTTGAAGTACGTTCCGAAAAGAAACGCAAAGTCGGGTTTGATCGACAGGACTTTCTCGTAATCGGCCAGCGCCTCGTTCAACCGTCCCAGTCCCAACAGCGTGTTGCCGCGATTGTTGTAGACGTCCGCGTAATCGGGCTTCAGCGCCACGGCCTTGCCGTAACTGGCCAGCGCCTCGTCCACGCGCCTGAGCCTGTTCAGCGCGTTGCCACGATTGAAACAGGCGTCCGGATAGTTGGGCATCAACGCCAGGGCCTTGTCGTAGCTTGCCAGCGCGTCGGCCGGGCGATCGAGCATCAAGAGCACATTGCCACGATTGTTACAGGCCGAGGCGTAATCGGGTTTGAGCGCG
Organism: uncultured Pseudomonadota bacterium; assembly: GCA_963773715.1. Taxonomy (GTDB): domain Bacteria; phylum Pseudomonadota; class Alphaproteobacteria; order Rhizobiales; family Xanthobacteraceae; genus Pseudolabrys. The sequence continues at coordinate 318,169 of CAVZCM010000008.1, forward strand.
AGCGCCTTGTTGTAGCTGACCAGGGCCTCGTCCACGCGCCCGAGGTCGAGCAGCGCATTGCCGCGATTGTTGTAGGCCGCTGGCACGTTCGGGTTGACCCTGATGGCCTTGTCGATGAGCTCAAGTCCCCGCTCCAGCCTGCCAGTCATTATCTCGGCCAGTCCGCTCAGGTGGAGGCTGTCGAAGTGTTTGGGCTGAACGCTGAGAATTTCCTGATAGATGGCTTGCGCTTCAGCCAGGCGCCCCGCCTGCTGCAACCGCAAGGCTTCGTTGAACCTGGCCTGGAGCATCGGGGAAACGGTGCTCGGAGCCCGATTTTTCGGCGGAGCCCCCCGAAACTTTGCAGACATCAGCAAATTCCCCGCACGCGACACCCGGAGACAATCCTGAGACCGCCGGCAACGACGTCATCCGGCCCGGCATTGACAAGGCTTAAGTCGGCCCCTGTTACCCGGCGCATGAGCCAGCGTCGACAAATCGACCGGATGTAATGCGACGCAGGTTATCGACCGGCCTGTTGTAAATATACACCCACGCCGTCACGGACTCACCCGTCTCCCGAAAAACCTCCTTCTCTTGCCGGACGAACTCCGTGGGCTGAGGGTCGTTCGCCCCGCATCCCTCATACTCGTCCAGCGCAGGAAGAACCAAGGTTGAAATCCCGAACTCATAGAGTTCACCTGCAACCCTGTCGATTTCGTTTTCAGACGGGACGGCGCCGGGGTATTCATCGACCGCGTAAAGTCTCCCGTGAAAATATGCGCGGCCCGCGTACGTGCCATGATCATGAATATGGCGGTACATCTCGTGATGGGCGTCCCTTACGAGGGTGCCGTAGACGAAAAGATATTTACGCATGTCCCTGCTTCAGGGTCCCGGCCGGGAGGCCTGGACGCCTTCCAGCCTCTTGTCCTCTGCCGGGTGCGTCACTCCCACTCGATTGTTTTAAGCTATGGTCGCTTGCCTTCTTTTTTGTATATGGCGGACTCATCAAGCTGGTTCCCCCTGATGCTTTGCCGGGTGCCGCGCAGGTCGAACGGTTGCTTTCTCCGCTGCCGAAGGCGTTTGTGTACTTTACGGGCGTGACCGAGCTGCTTGGTGGGCTCGGTTTGGCCTTGCCTATATACATGCGAGTTCTCCCATTTTTAACGCCGCTGGCCGCGATCGGACTGATAATTGAGATGGTAGGCGCAACTGTATTCATACTCAACTATTATAGCTTCGTGTTTGTGGCGAGCCCGTTGATGACTGGACTGGCGCTGGCGTTTGTTGGATATGGGAGCTCGGTTCAAATCAAAAAAATGGAGTTGCGAGGCGAACACGACAAATAGGAGAATCAATCCCGCGGTGAAGCCGGGGCCTGCCGGCGCCAACTTTTCTTAAACACACATGTATCGCGGTGAGCCGCGCGACCGTCGCGATACGGACGGCCCTCAGGTGGACGCATTCGGACGAACGGATCGCCGTGTGTGCGCATTAAGCCTGGATCAAAGGTCAAATGGAGGAAATTGTAGTGGCGCCGGAGCATGACGTGCTGGAGATTTCTGTTGACGTGTCGCTTCACCGAAGTGCGGCTTTCGAGCGATTTACGAAGGGAATGTTGCAGTGGTGGCCGACGGAATATACGTGGTCGGGCGACGCGCTGGCCACGATCGCGATTGATCCTGCAGAAGGCGGGTTCTGCACCGAGACTGGGCCATTCGGCTTTCGCTGCGACTTCGGACGGGTGCTGGCCATCGCGACCAATGAGCGAATCGAGTTCACTTGGCAGATCAATGGTCGCCGCGAACCAGTTCCAGATCCGGCGAAGGCAGGCACTGTCGACGTACAATTCGTCGAAGCGCCCGACAACCACACGCGCGTGACCTTAGTGCATAGAGGTTTCGCGAATTATGGCGACCATTGGAGAGCGTATCGCGACGCGATGGCATCGGAGCAAGGCTGGCCGTACATAATGAAGCGTTTTGCAACCTCCTCAATGGATTAGGAGGAGATTGCGGTGCAGGCGGGTGTCGTGGACGGGATCACAGACTGCGAAATCGGTTTTCCAGCGAGGCTCGACGGCGAGGAGAACGCAGGTGTTTCTCTACACGCCTGCACCGCCGGCCGCTGCCCGGGCCGCGCGAGAAGAGACCGATCCAGTTGCCGAGACCGGAGTCCACCATGCCCACCGGATCTTCGATAACCCCATCGAGTGATATGTATTGCGTGGCGATGATCCTGCTCGTGATCTTTCCTCATTTTGCAGCTACCATCTCAACGACGAAGGACCGACGCGTCTCACGACAACCCACCGCAATTTTTTCGGGGGCTGGATTTCGCGGACCAACTCCTGCTTCATCTGGCGCGTGCGGACCGGTGCGGCGATTTATGGGACGACGTCGCATTCGTAGCGTTGTTGCCGAGAACGCGGTAGCGGATATGGGTGGCCACCGGCGTGTCGATCACCTGAGTGATTTCGAGCTCGACGCGGGCGGCCAGGACGTCGAACATCCTCTTGCCATTGCCGAACAGCACTGGAATCTGGTGAATCTGCAATTCGTCGAGCGCGCCGGCCTCCAGCGCCCGTTGCGCGGTATACGCGCCGTGCACCATGACGTTCTTGCCCTCTGCGGCGGCCTTGGCCTGAGCCATCGCGCTCTCAATCCCGTCGGTCACGTAAGTCACCTTGGGATATTTTGAGACCGATGGGCCAGGCGGCCGGTGGCTCACCACGAAGATCGGGACGCCGTGATGATTACCGCCCCAGTGATCGACCTGCTCCGCCGTGCGCCGGCCCACAAGCACCGCGCCCGTCGCGATGCCTTCATCCATGAAATGCGCGCCCCAACCGGTCCCCTTCGTGTTGGGGGGCGTTCCAACGAACCCATACCACTCGTGCAGGCGCATGAAACCGTCGCCACCGGGATTGCCGGGTTTGTCGTCCGGGCCGGCGATGTACCCGTCGAGCGACATGGACATGTAAAGGACCGAGTTGGACATGTTGACTGTCTCCAATTGGATTCGGCTGAAATGCAGTCAGGCCCGTGTCGCAAACCTCGCAGCAGCTACTCTTCCGCCGCCGACCTCAGATCCTGCAACACTATCCACGGCGTGAAGAGCACAAGGCCGCCCTCCGCGAGCTGCATCTTCGGGCTGGACGTCCCCAACACCTCGCCCGTGACCGCAGTCCGAGACCGCCCGAACTCGACGCCGCGCGCATGATGCCTCGCGCGGCCCGTCGCTCAAATCGATCGCTGCGCAAGTCGGTTTGTTTCCGGCTACGCGGCTTTCGGAAGCGTTCGAACGTCGCTTCAGCGTCGCCCCCAGACTATTCCGCGATATGCACGCCGGATTCTAGCACGCCACGCCAACCGCGTAGGTCTAGAAGCGCCCAGAAAAACTGCATGAGCGCCCAAGGCGCATTCGATCAATGGCATGGCACCGGACGCGCTTGCCCAAGGCGCCAACCCGCCGAATTGCACTCCATAATACGCTGTCGTACGCCGCGAGCCTGAACTCTCTTTACTTGCCGAGTTGCCACCTTCAAACTGAAACTAAGTAAGGGATCGCGCCGGTGCCGAAGTTGAAGGAATTATAACGACGAGGAGAGCACCACCCAAGCTACTCCAGTCTACGATATGGCCGTCGTTTGTGACCCTCACTCCCACTCGATCCTCTCAACGCATAGTAACGCGCTGATTTATAAGCGCAAAATATTTCTTCTGATGGTCTAAATCCGACCGTCGGTCCGTCAAATTTTTTCGCTTTTGATTTCAAAGGAAAAATTGCGCGATTCAAATTTCGCGCGGCTTCGACAACTATCGCCAACTATCGGTCAATTTTTCGCGTTCTCGATCGCGGAGCGCATTCTGCGCCAGGATCAAAAAAAAGACCGTCAGCACCTATAGCACAAGGCGTTCGCGCTGGCCATGTTTGTGCTCTCCTGATCACATACAAACCCGGCCCATTGCGGTTGGTGAGCTCTTGATCGAAAGTGGCATCGTACTGCGGCGGTGGAAGGACACATGGCCAACAAAGGTCCGAGATGGTGACGAGAAGGAAGCGGCGTAATGGCTCGGTGCGCTAAGCCCATCCAGTAGCCGGTTTCGAGTCCGGCCCGCAGCATTGCGCTTCAATGAGGCCGAGCCGCGCGCGCCTCGGATGCGCTGTCGTGTTCTGCTCTGGCAAATGCCGCCGGTGGATCACTCAACTCTGTAGCCAAGCGCCCGATATCCAGATCGCCGCTTCGCCGCCATCCGCGCAAGAATAGGCACGAGGTCATCGACATAGTCGACGACGAGAACGTCTGTTTTACCAGCATGCTGCCGGTGAAGCCGACCGACATATTGGGCCAACGTGCCCTTCCAGGAAATCGGCATCGTCAAGAACAGCGCGTCCAATCTTGGGTCATCAAAGCCCTCGCCGATGTACCGCCCTGTCGCGAGGATGAGCCGTTCCTGATCATCCGCCACTCGCAGGGCGGCATCTGATGCCTTGCGTTCGGCCGCCGACATTCCGCCTCGAAGGACGACAAGATTGCGCACGAAGCGTGAAAAGCGGCCTTGCAGATATTCGAGATGATCCCGGCGCTCGGTCAGCACGACCGGTGACCGCTTCGCCTCCAGCGCTTTCAGCACATCGTCGAAGATCAGGTTGTTGCGCAGCTCGTCCCGCGCGATGGCCGCATAGACCGCTGGCATGGAAGGGCGATCCGACCCCTCAAGGGGTGGCGGCAGTCGAAACTGCGTCGATCGAGTCTTGGCGCGGTGAACGATCCCCCGCCCGCTGCCTGGGCACGCGCATCAACGCGATGTCGAACAGGGCCGCATTGCATGAAGATGATCGGATGATGACCATCTTTGCGGGCCACGGTCGCGGAAAGTCCGAGGACATAGCGCGCCTTCGCCCGGCGGGCTACGAGCTCGAAACTCGCCGCCGAAAGATGATGGCACTCATCGACAACCAGATGACCGTAGTCCGCTACCATGTCGGATACTTCGCCTCGGCGCACGAGGCTCTGGATCAGCGCGACATCAATGACGCCAGTCGGCTTGCGGCGTCCGCCGCCGATGACGCCGATGTCCTTCGGATCGATATCGAGGAATGTCCTTAGCCGCTCTACCCACTGGGTGAGCAGCTCGCGGCGATGGACAAGAACGAGCGCATTGCGTCCGCGTTGCGCAATCAGGGCTGCGGCCACCACCGTCTTGCCGAAGGCGGTCGTCGCCGCGAGCACGCCATGCTCATGCGGAAGAAGAGCCTCGAACGCCTTGACCTGCGGCTCCTGCAGCGTCCCCTGAAACCGTACTCGGCTCGGAAGTGGATCGCCGATCACCCTCAGATCATTCAACTCAACCTCGGCGCCCTCGCCTCGGATCAATTCAACAGCTTCATCGAGACATCCCCGGGGCAGCGCCACATGACGCAGGTGAAGTTCGGCGCAGGAGATAATCCGAGGCTTGCCGAAGGTCGGGAAACGCATGGACTGCGCACGATAGAACTCAGGGTTTTGGAAGGCCGCCAAGCGTATGAGCCGCGTCGTCATTGTCGGCGGTAAATCGGTCCGGTCTATATAGAGTTGGTCGGCGACCACTATCGTGATCTTGCCCGACAGGGGACTGCCGACCGGGCCCACTTTGGGGCGCCGAGACGGCGTCATGCGCCAGGGCTCGTCCGCATCCTCATCTTCGACGGGCATGCGGACGCCCAGAATACGGCCTCGCGTCTCCGCATCGTCGACGATTTCGGCGGCGGCCTTGGCCGATAGCCGTGGCCTCGCGGCCAGAAATGCCCATTGGTCGTCGTATGGACGAAGATCTTGGTCGATGAAGACGCTGTTTCCAAGCTCGCGCGCACGGCGCTGCAAAGGCAAGGCGATCAGATTGCCGAAGCCGCCGACCGGCATAGTGTCCTGGCTCGGAAAAAAGCGATCGTATGAGGCGAAACCTATTTCGGGGCGACGCTCCATCGTCTCCGTCAGCATCGCCGCGCCAAGCTGCCGAGCGGTGCGCGCCGAAACCGGCTCGGAGAAGAAAATCCACACATGCCCGCCATTGCCGGATCGAGACCGCTCAAGGGCCGCGGGCACGCCCTTGGCCTGACAAGTCTCCAGCACGGCCAAGGCGTCAGCCGCCCAGCTCTCCTCGTCAAAATCGGCGGCCAGAAACCAGCAGGTCTCGTCAGGAAGCAGCGGATAAACACCCGCCACGAAATCGCCACCAGAGCCGCGTGCGCCCTCGCCGCCGCGCAGATGCTTTTCGATGACGTCGTCGGTGACCGGGATGAAGGCTTGATGAGGGCATTCCCCGCATTTGACCTGGGGCTTGCCGCATATCCCCTTAACCCACTCGTTGGCGCACGCGGGCGCATAGCCGGACTTGGCGGTCTTCCGGTTTTCCCACCTGACAGGGAATACGTCAGCGCGGCCTGCGAATAGGCGCCGAAACAGCGCGATCTTTTCCGCGGCGGATGACGCGGCCATGACCCTCGGCGCATCTGCAATTGTGGGTGATGAATAATCTGCAGCCGCCGCCGAGCACCGGCTCACGAGATACCTCAGCGCGGCCTCAAGCTCTTTCCGCTCCGCCTCATTTGCGGCTAAACGGGCTCGAACCTGCTCAATCTCGAGCTCAAGTTCATGCGCAGTCTCGGCGTCACCGCCCAGCGCCAGTCGTTTCGACACATCTCCGCTCAGCCAAGTCTTCATAGAGCGGGCTCTCCAGGTGATCGCCGTCCGCTATCCTTCGAAGAGCTTCGCCAGGTCTTCCATCGGCCGGAAGAGCTTCATCGGTTGATCGGGAAGTGGCAGAAAGCTCTCACGTAAATAGAACTGACGGGCCGCCTCATCTTTGGCATCCACGATAACGGCAAACGAGGCGATCTCGCTACGAACCGCGCGATGCAACGCGTCCGCTAACAGAAATCGGCCGTACCCTCGCCCTTGATAGTTTCGATCGACGGCGAGCCGGCCCAAAAGCGTCGCCGGGACGAGTGGATAGCGCGGCAGCTTGCGGGTGATATCAGCCGGAAACTCGGCGAGTTTCACGCCGGTCGCGGACAGAGTGTAATAGCCGCCGATGGCGCCGTCCGGCAGCACGAGTACGAACGGCGCCGCCATGTTCTTGCGGGCATCCTGGCCAGCCTGGCTTCGTAGATAGCGATCGAGCGCTTCGGCGCCGCTGACGAACGAACCGCGATCGTGCTGCGGACCAAGCGCCTCGACCCGAAGCGATCCCTCGGGAGCGCCCGGCACCGGCTATACGCCGGTGGCTTCGCGATAGCGGCGCACCGTGTCGCGCAGGCGGTCATTGACGGGCTTCGGATTCAACAGCGCATCAACAAACGCCTGGCTGTCGCGCACCGACAGTTCGATCTGCTGGTGTTCCTCAATCGCCCGCCGTGCAGCATCCTGGACGCTGGTCAGCACGAAATCTGTGACCGTCCGTCCCTGGAGGGCGGCGGCATGTTCGATAAGCGTCTTCTGCTCCGCCGTCACCCGCGTCTCAAGGCGTTGCGCGCGGGTGCGACCGCGGGCCGATTTCGAGGCTACGTTTGCCATGGCGATACTCCTACCGCCAATGTACGGCCAATACCCGGCCATTTCAAGAGCTGAAGCCCCGCATGACTCTTTCCGGGAACGGTTTCGGCGGTCATGTCTCAGTCGTAAAAAACGCTCCGAACAGGCTATAATTTACCCTTTCCAGTACAGTATCAAAAACTTACCGGCCAGGAAAAGACCGTCAGCGCTATCCGCGCTATCTGACGGTCTTTTGATTTCGGCAGGTGACCACTTCAAAAAAGACCGTCAGAAAGACCGTCACCTTATCCAGCTTTCCGCAACTCAAGAATACTTCGGCCGTAGGAACTCCCTTTGCAGTTCAAGCGGTTACCAGATCCGACGGCCGAACCTTCGATGTGTTGCCGGTCATTCCAAATCCTATATAAGCCACTGAATTATAACGAGAATTTTTAACCCCTCACTCCCACTCGATCGTCCCCGGCGGCTTCGATGTCACGTCATAGACCACGCGGTTGACGCCCTTGACCTCGTTGATGATGCGCGTGGCCACGAAGCCCAAGAACTTCATGTCGAAGTGATAGAAGTCGGCGGTCATGCCGTCGGTCGAGGTGACCGCGCGCAGGCCCACGACATATTCATAGGTGCGGTGGTCGCCCATGACGCCGACCGTCTTCACCGGCAACAGCACGGCAAAGGCCTGCCAGATGTCGTCGTAAAGGCCGGTGCGGCGGATTTCCTCGATGTAGATCTCGTCGGCCAGCCGCAGGATGTCGAGCTTCTCTTTGGTGATGGCGCCGGGCACGCGGATCGCCAGCCCCGGCCCCGGGAACGGATGGCGGCCGACGAAAGCCTCCGGCAGGCCGAGCTCGCGGCCGAGCGCCCTCACCTCATCCTTGAACAGTTCGCGCAACGGCTCGACCAGCTTCATGTTCATGCGCTCGGGCAGGCCGCCGACATTGTGGTGCGACTTGATGGTGACCGAAGGCCCGCCGGTGAACGAGACGCTCTCGATCACGTCCGGATAGAGCGTGCCCTGCGCGAGGAAGTCGGCGCCGCCGATCTTCTTCGCCTCCTCATCGAACACGTCGATGAACAGTCTGCCGATGGTCTTGCGCTTCTGCTCCGGGTCTTCGACGCCTTCGAGCGCGGCGAGGAACGTGTCGGCGGCATCCACATGCACCAGCGGGATGTTGTAGCTGTCGCGGAACATCGCCACGACCTTCTGCGCCTCGGCCAGCCGCAGCAGCCCGTGGTCGACGAAGACGCAGGTGAGCTGCTCGCCGATCGCCTCGTGGATCAGCACCGCGGCCACCGCCGAGTCGACGCCGCCGGAGAGCCCGCAGATCACCTTGCCCTTGCCGACCTGGGCGCGGATCTTCTCGATCGCCTCTTCCTTGAAGGCGCGCATGGTCCAGTCGCCGGCGCAGCCGGCGATCTTGCGCACGAAGTTGCGCAGCAGCGCGGCGCCGTGCGGCGTGTGCATCACTTCGAGATGGAACTGGGTGGCGTAGAACTTGCGCTTGTCGTCGCCGATCATGGCGATCGGCGCGTTGGCCGAGGTGCCGAGCACCTTGAAGCCCTTCGGCAGCTCGGTGACGCGGTCGCCGTGGCTCATCCAGACCGGATATTTCTCGCCCTTCTCCCAGACGCCGTCGAACAGCGGGCTGTCGGCGGTGACCTCGACCTCGGCGCGGCCGAACTCGCGGTGATGGCCGCCCTCGACCTTGCCGCCGAGTTGCTGGGCCATCGCCTGTTCGCCGTAGCAGATGCCGAGCACCGGCACGCCGGCCTCGTAAATCGCCTTCGGCGCAAGCGGCGCGTCCTTGTCGAGCACCGAAGCCGGTCCGCCCGAAAGGATGACCGCTTTCGGCTTCATCTCCGTGAAGGCTGCTCCGCCTTCTGGAACGGGACGATCTCGGAAT
>CAVZCM010000009.1:0-129767 GCA_963773715.1 uncultured Pseudomonadota bacterium
AAACTCGCCCTGTCGCGCTCACTACGATATACTGTTTAGTCTAGATATGGTGGAGCACGGAGCATGAGGCCGCTTCTGACATTTGCGCTTCTCTGCCTCGCAAATGCCTCGTCGTTCGGGACAGAACGACCGACCACAGGCATCGTTTACAATATAACTGAAGCGAGCTCGATCACATATGAGTGCAATCCTGCCGGGCCTGACCTAGTTTGCAAATTCAACCAAACTAGCGTTCGGCATATTGTCGACCCGAAGGATCAAGCGCAAACGCTCGAAAAGGCTCGTAGCGAATATCGCTCATTGAAAAACAAGATGTCGGAGTGCGGAGGCATAGCAGATATAGTAACAGCGCTTGAGAATCACTTTATCCCTCCGGGGGTTACAAGTATTAAGCAATATCGGCAATTTGCTGCCTCGCCAGAAAAGAAGAGACGTTTTCTCGAAAACGTGCAGGCCCTCGTCGAATATTGTCGGCATCCGTCCGAAGCCGCATATGTTGAGATCGCACGCAGAGATTTTCAGAGCAAAGTTAAGACCTGTTCAGTTAGCGGGAACCAGTTTGAGCAGCGATTTAAATATTTTCCGTCAACAAACACGTGGGTAGTGAAACAGGATGAACCCGAAGGGATTTGCGGCATTGTCAACGTGAGCAAATTTGAGCCAGAGACATCCAGCGGCCTGACCTTTTGGAAGTATGTCGCCAAGAAAGTAGTCACGAACAAGTCTGGCCGTATTATTCTTGGCTCGTGCTCGCAACTCGATGAACGCGAATACACCTATGATTGGCGCTCGGAGCCGAGAGACATGGACTGTCAGATAATCAAGTTTGGCGTCTTCTAGCCAGCCTGCTAACTACGCCTATTCCAAGTTCAATACGAAGCCACCAGTTTGGTTGGGTCTCTCCGCCTTCGGATGATCGGCCCAAGCAAAGTTGACTTGGACAGGATCACGGGACCACCGCATGAGCGCGCTTGAGCCATAAAACTTCTTCCTATAACTCATAAAATGTCATAATATGAGCTATAGAAAGGCATTCTATAGCTCATGACCTGGAACTGGCAGAACCCGAACTGGCCCGATTTCACTTACAATTCAAAGGCTTTGGAGCCTTTGGAGCGTGATTTCCTGCTGCGCTCCGGCGAGTTCATCGGGGCGTTCAGGCATGTCGGCGCCCGGGACCAGGATTCACTGAAAATCGAGCTTATTGGCGACGAGGCGCTCACCACCTCCCGGATCGAGGGCGAAATTCTCGACCGGGACAGCGTGCAGTCCTCGCTGAAGCGCCAGTTCGGCCTGGGTCACGACGATCGCCCCGTCCCCCCGGCCGAACGCGGGATCGCCGAGATGATGGTCGATCTCTACAAGAACTTCGAGACGGCCCTTGCCCACGACACGTTGTTCGACTGGCATCGCATGCTGATGAGCGGCGACCGGCACCTCGCCGTGATTGGCGCTTACCGCACGCACCCGCAGCCGATGCAGGTCGTCTCGAACAGAGCGCATGATCCCAGAGTGCATTTCGAAGCGCCGCCCTCGTCGACGATGAGCGCGGAAATGAATGCCTTCCTGAACTGGTTCAACGATAGCGCGCCGCAAGGCGCGCGGCCCTTGCCGGCGCTCACGCGCGCGGGGATCGCGCATCTTTATTTCGTCAGCGTCCATCCCTTTGAAGACGGAAATGGCCGCATCGGGCGCGCCATTGCCGAAAAGTCGCTTGCCCAGAACCTGGGGCGTCCGACGCTTCTTGCCCTCGCCTGGACGATCGAGCGCGCGCGCAAGGCCTATTACGATGCGCTTGAGCGCAACAACAGGGATACTGAAATAACCGACTGGCTCGTCTACTTCGCCAGTACGATCCTCGAAGCTCAAGGCAACACGATCAGGCGCGTCGATTTCTACGTCGCGAAGGCAAAGTTCTATGAGAAATTCCGCGGCGCATTCAATGAACGGCAGGACAAGGTTATTGCCCGCATGTTCCGCGCGGGGATCGATGGCTTCAAGGGAGGCCTGAGCGCCGAAAACTATATCGGCATCACCAGGACGTCGCGCGCGACAGCGACACGCGATCTGCAAGAGCTTGTCGAAAAGGGCGCGCTCGGAAAGAAGGGCGAGCGACGCTATACGCGCTATTTTCTTAATCTGCCTGAAAAGGCCAAGTGATCGCCCTGCCTATCCCCCGCACGACACACCTCCCTTGAGCTTTGCATCCCATGCTAAATGAATACGCAAGCCGGAGAAACACGCCGCGTCCGATCACCATATTTGATTGATTTGTTGGTGCGGACGGAGGGACTCGAACCCTCACGGGATTACTCCCAAGGGATTTTAAGTCCCTTGCGTCTACCATTCCGCCACGTCCGCGCAGGCTCGCCTTGCCGCCGGCGCGCGGCGGCAGCACCACGCGGGCGGCGTTCAGTTCACTCCGGTAATAACGCGCCCCAGAGGTCTTCCCAGTCCTTGCCGCTGGCGTCGGTCACGCGGCCGTCCTTCTCGAAGAACTTGTTGGGGATCTGGAAGATGGCGACGAAGACGCCGCCGTTCGGCGACCACGCGCTGTGCCGGCTGCCGGCCGGGCGCCAGACGAACTCGCCCGCCTTCACCTCGATGCCGGCGTCGGGCCCTTCCTTGTCGGCGAGCGAGCCTTCCAGCACGTAGGTCTGCTCGATCAGCACATGCTCGTGGTCGGGCAGTTCCGCGCCCGGGTCCATCTTGAACAGCAGCGTCGCCAGCCCGCTCTTGGGATCGACCAGCAACGGCTTGGTGTAGCAGCCGGGAAAGCGCGTCTGCTGCCACGGCATATCTTTCGTGCGCACCACGCGCGAGAGGACGTCCTTCGGTTCGGCTTTCCGGGCGGCGGCGGTCATGGCGGTTCTCCCTGGCGATCCTCATTGATTGAGGCGGATGTTACACCGCTTCGGTGCCATCTCTCAAACGTCATTCCGGGACGCGAGCGCAGCTCGCGGGCCCGGAATCCATAACCCTGTACCGCCGATAACAAATACCGGGCGTATGGATTCCGGGTTCGCGGCCTGCCGGCCGCGCCCCGGAATGACCGAAAGGTCTTAATCCCCGCCCGGGCGGATCGGCGGCACGAAGGCGAGCCCGGTGTCCCACGGGAAATAGATCCAGGTGTCCTGCGACACCTCGGTGATGAAGGTGTCGACCAGCGGCCGCCCCATGGGCTTGGCGTAGACCGTGGCGAAATGCGCCGCCGGCAGGATGTCGCGCACCACGCGCGCGGTCTTGCCGGTGTCGACGAGGTCGTCGACGATCAGTACGCCCTTGCCTTGCCCACGCATCGCAGTCACTTCCGGCGCCACGCCCTTGAGCACCTGCAACTCGCCCTGGTTCCTGTAGTCCTGGTAGCTGACGACGCAGACGGTCTCGATCAGCCGCACGTTGAGTTCGCGCGCCACGATCGCCGCCGGCACCAGCCCGCCGCGGGTGATGCACACGATGGCGTCGAACGGCCCCGCCGAATGCAGCCGCCAGGCCAGCGCCCGGGCGTCGCGGTGAAACTGGTCCCAGGAAACCGGGAAGGCTTTTTCCGGCGTCAGCGGAATGTTCTGTGGCATGTTCGGAAACTCTTTCAGGCCCTGGATCAGTTGATTACGCGCCCCGAACCGACTTCGTTCGTTCCCGCGCAAGCGGAGAACCCGGGATTACAAACAGCAGGCCCGGCGGCTTCCGCACCGGATCCCCGCTTCCCTCCTTCGCTCCGCTTCGGAGGGCTGAGGCCTGTGCCCGTCGAAGCCTTGGCGAAGACGGGTCGCGGGGACGAACGGAGAGCGTGGCCGCCCCTCATTGCGCCGCGCCGGAAACCTGCGCGCGCACCGTCACCAGCATTTCTTCCACCGCGGCCTTCGCCGCCTTCAGCGTCTCGGGATCGCGCGCGCGCACCACGATGTTGGTGTTGGGGCCGTTCTGCTCGTCGAAAAACGGATAGCTGCCGAACAGCGCGCCGGGATGCGCTTTTGCGATGAGCCCGAGCGGGGTGCCGACGTCGCCTTCCTTGACGTCGCCGCGGATGGTCTCGGACATCAGCTTCGCGCCGGTCTTCAGCTTCGGCGCCACCTCGTCGAGCATGCCCTGCATCACCGAGGGGATGCCCGCCATGGTGATGACGTTGCCCATCCGGAAGCCGGGCGCGCCCGATACCCTGTTGGCGACCAGTTCCGCGCCCTCCGGAATGCGCGTCATGCGCATGCGCGCCTCGTTCAGGTCGCCGCCGGTTTTCGCCAGGCGCTCCTTCATGATCGCCACTGCTTCCGGGTGATAGGGCAGCGCGACGCCGAAGGCTTTGGCGACGCAGTCGGCGGTGATGTCGTCGTGGGTCGGGCCGATGCCGCCGGTGGTGAAGACGTAGGTGTATTTGTGGCGCAGCGCGTTGATCGCCTCAACGATCGCGTCCTCCTCGTCCGACACCACCCGCACCTCCTTCAGGTCGATGCCGAGCGCGGTGAGGAAGTCGGCGATATAGCCGATGTTCCTGTCCTTGGTGCGCCCCGACAGGATCTCGTCCCCGATCACCAGCACGGCCGCGGTGACGATCTCTGGCGTGGCAGGGGTCATGGCAATCATCGCTTTCCTGAAGGGCCTCAAACACCTAGCCTGCCGCCTGCGGGCGCTCAAGCGGGCCCGAAACCGACCCTCTTTGCCTTGGGGGTCGGGTCGCACAAAATTTTGGCAAATCGCTTCGAGTGTGCGCGGTGGATGACAAAAAGATCCGGTTTCTCAGATATTTCGCCCTGGCCTGAAGCTTGCAAAGCACCAGCCAGGGACGACTGGCGCGCGGCCGGAGGGCCGCGGAACCTGGGGACAAGACTGATCATTCACCGCCGGGGACACGAATGATGAATGCCTTCGACGAAATGGGGCAGCACGGGGCGGTGCGCCCGCCCTATGGCGAACTCGCGAACTGGCTCGGCGAGGTGCCGCCCGCCGTGCTGCATCAGCGCCGGCGCGAGGCGGAACTCGTGTTCCGCCGCATCGGCATCACCTTCGCGGTCTACGGCGAGGCCGAGGCGCAGGAACGGCTGATCCCGTTCGACGTCATCCCGCGCATCATTTCCGGCGCCGAATGGCGGCGGCTGGAGACCGGTCTCGGCCAGCGCGTGCGCGCGCTCAACGCCTTCATCAGGGACATCTACGGTGCGCGCGAAATCCTGCGCGCCGGCGTGGTGCCCGACGATCTGGTGTTCCGCAACCCCGCCTTCCGCCCCGAGATGAGCGGACAGGCGGTGCCGCACGACATCTACATCCACATCGCCGGCATCGACATCGTGCGCGTCGATGCCGACACCTTCTACGTGCTCGAGGACAACGCGCGCACGCCCTCCGGCGTCTCCTACATGCTGGAGAACCGCGAGATCATGATGCGGCTGTTCCCGGAGCTGTTCGCGCGCCATCGCGTCGCGCCGGTCGAAAACTATCCGGACGAGCTGCTTGCCACCCTCACCTCGATCGCGCCGCTGTCGGCATCGCGCGAGCCGACCGTGGTGCTGCTCACCCCGGGTGTCCACAATTCGGCGTATTACGAGCACTCGTTCCTCGCCGACAAGCTCGGCGTCGAGCTGGTCGAGGGCCGCGACCTCTTCGTCAGGGACGAGATCGTCTACATGCGCACCACGCAAGGTCCCAGGCGGGTCGACGTCATCTACCGCCGCCTCGACGACGATTTCCTCGATCCCCTCACCTTCCGTCCCGACACCGTGCTCGGCGTGCCGGGCCTGATGTCGGCCTATCAGGCCGGCAACGTGACGCTCGCCAACGCGGTCGGCACCGGCATCGCCGACGACAAGGCGGTCTACAGCTTCATGCCGGAGGTGGTGAAGTTCTATCTCGGCGAAGAGCCCGTCCTGAAGAACGTGCCGACCTGGCGCTGCCGCGAGCCCGACCATCTGGCTTACGTGCTCGACCACCTGAACGAACTGGTGGTGAAGGAGGTTCATGGTTCCGGCGGCTACGGCATGCTCATCGGCCCCACCGCCAGCAAGGTGGCGATCGAGCAGTTCCGCACCAGGCTGAAAGCAAACCCCGGGAACTTCATCGCGCAGCCGACACTGGCGCTGTCGACCTGCCCGACCTGTGTCGAGGCGGGCGTCGCGCCGCGGCATGTCGATCTGCGGCCCTTCGTCCTCACCGGCCGCGACCGCGTGCGCATCGTGCCGGGCGGGCTGACGCGCGTGGCGCTGAAGGAAGGCTCGCTCGTGGTCAATTCCAGCCAGGGCGGCGGCACCAAGGATACGTGGGTGGTGGACGGATGAGAACGGGAATGCGGCGTTTGGACCTTTCCCGGGCGCAGCGCAGCGCGCAGTGGTGCGCTGCAGACCCGGGATCGACAAGATCCCCGTCTGTCGCGGTCCCGGTTCTGCAGTGCACCGCTACACTGCGCTTCGCGCTGCACCGCGCCCGGGACAAGAGGCCGTAAATGCTCTCCCGCACCGCCGATAACCTGTTCTGGCTGTCCCGCTACGTCGAACGCGCGGAATATCTTGCGCGCATTCTCGAAGCCACCCAGCGCCTGTCGGCGCTGCCGCTGTCCTACGTCGGCACCACCAATGAATGGGAATCGGCGGTCGCAACGGCCGGCTGCTCCGCCGCCTTCTTCCGCGTCTATGACGAGGCCAACGAGGAGAACGTCACCGACTTCCTCGTTTTCTCTGGCAACAATGCTTCCTCGATCCGCTCCTGCTTCGAACACGCCCGCGCGAACGCGCGCGCCGTGCGCACCGCGCTCACCGTCGAGATGTGGGATGCGATCAACGGCGCCTGGCTCGAGCTCAGGCGCTACGGCAACGGCGCGAGTTCGCGCGAGGAGCTCGCCCAGTTCCTGCGCTGGGTGCAGGAAACGTCGCTGCGCTATGACGGCTCCGCCTACCGCACCATGTTGCGCAACGACGCCTACTGGTTCTCCCGCCTCGGCGTCTACATCGAGCGCGCGGACAACACCGCGCGCATCCTCGACGTCAAATATCATCTGCTGCTGCCGGAGGACCAGCGCGTCGGCGGTCCGCTCGACTATTTCCAGTGGGCGGCGATATTGCGCTCGGTGTCGGCGCTCACCTCCTATCACTGGGTCTATCGCGAGAGCCTCAAGCCGTGGTTGATCGCCGACCTTTTGATCCTGCGAGAAGAAATGCCGCGTTCACTGGCGTCGTGTTACGAGGCCATCGTGCGTAACCTCGACCAGATTGCCGGCGACTACGGGCGGCAGGGCCCGTCCCAGCGCCAGGGGCGCGGCATCCGAACCCGGTTGCAAAACAGCCGCATGGACGGCATTTTCCAGCGCGGGCTGCACGAGTTCATTGGCGAGTTCATTTCCGAGAACAACCGCCTGGGAAGTGCCATCACCGAGCAGTACCTGCTATGAGGCGCACGTTTTCTCGCGCCGGTTTGTGCTAGGGTTGGCCAGCAGCAGCGTTCGGGCCCTCATGCGGATTCGCGTCTCTCACGCCACCACCTACACCTACGACACGCCGCCCACCGGTGTGACGCAGCTGTTGCGCAAGACCCCGCGCAACCACGACGGCCAATACGTCCTCAACTGGCGGCTTGACCTGTCGGAAGATTGTCTCCTGCATCAGCACGAAGACGCCTTCGGCAACATCACCCATTCCTTCACCGCCGAGGGGCCGTTCACCGATTTGACGGTCGCGGTCGAAGGCGAGGTCGACACGCAGGACACCGGCGGCATGGTCACCGGCACGCTCGAACGCTTTCCCCCTTCGTTGTTCCTGCGCGATACCCCGCTCACCGAACCCGACGCCGCAATTACCGAATTCGCCGCGGCCGCACGCACGGCTGCCGACGGGGATATACTGGCGCAATTGCATGACCTGTTGCGCGCCTTGCATGAGGAAGTGACCTTCGACACCGACCCGACGCGCACCACGACCACGGCGGCCGAAGCCTTCAAGCTCAGGCGCGGTGTCTGCCAGGATCTCGCGCACGTCTTCATCGCGGCAGTCCGCGGGCTCGGCGTGCCGGCTCGTTATGTCGGTGGCCACTTCTACCGTAGCGACGGCATCACCGCGCAGGAAGCCGGCCACGCCTGGGCGGAAGCTTTCGTGGAGAACCTCGGTTGGGTCGGGTTCGATCCGACCCACGGCATGTGCATCACCGAGGCCTACGTGCGGATTGCGGTCGGGCTCGATTATCTGGGCGCAGCCCCGGTGCGCGGCACCCGGTTTGGCGGCAGCGGCGAAACGCTGAAAGTCGCGGTCCATGTCGATCAGGCGCAGCGCCAGTCGCAAGGCTAGCCTATGATCCGGCGCAATTCGATTCGACGCGGTCCCGAACATGATCGGCATCGACCATCCCCCCGCAACACGATAGCCTCATTGCCCGGGACACCAGGGGCACGATTAATCCCATGACCTACTGCTGTGGAATTCTGGTGCGCGACGGTCTTGTCATGATCGCGGATACACGCACCAATGCCGGGCTCGACAATATTTCCACGTTCCGCAAACTGCACGTCTACAGAATGCCCGGAGAACGCGTCATCGCGCTCGCCTCCGCCGGCAATCTTTCGCTGACGCAAACGGTGCGCACGACGCTGGACGAGGGTATCGAAAATCCCGAGACCGGCGAGATCGAAACGCTGTTGAATGCGCCCAGCATGTTCAAGGCCGCCCAGCGTGTCGGCAAAGCCATTCGAATCGTGCAAAATATCGAAGGCAAGGCACTTGAGTCTGCCGATATCGGCAATGACATCAGCTTCCTGCTCGGCGGCCAGATCAAGGGCGGCCGTCTGCGGCTGTTCATGATCTACGCCGCCGGCAATTTCATCGAGTGCACATTCGATACGCCCTATCTTCAGATCGGCGAGCACAAGTACGGAAAACCGGTGCTTGACCGCGCGATCAGCTTCGATACCGACCTTTATGACGCGCTCAAGTGCGGGCTGATCTCCATGGATTCCACCATGCGTTCCAACCTTGGGGTTGGCCTGCCAATCGACATCCTCGTCGCACGCCGGGACACCTACGCCGCCGAGCTCGACTACCGCATCGAGCCCACCGAGCCCTATTTCCAGGACCTGCGCGAACGCTGGTCGGCGGCATTGCGCGCCGCACACATGGCCATCCCCCGTCCGCCCTACGGCGACCGTTGATGCCAGGTTCCGACGTCATATTTACCACCGGTTAACACCGTTCCCCGAATTGCAGCGGTTGCACCCGCGCGTGAGCGCGCGCGAATATCGGGACAAGCGATTGGCAAGCTTTGCCCCTTAAGCCTCGGCGCGGGAAAAGCCCGAACCGAATCACGGCTTTAGGGACAAGAGTATCTTGCCGGTCTGTCGCCAGCACGCCACCGACGAACGCCCCCACTCGAACTGGGATCGCGCCCGCCTGAGCGTGGTGGTTCCGGTCGGCGTGATCGTGGCCGTAGCCATCGTCTGCGTCATCCTGGCAGTGCTGTCTTCGGCCCAGCGCGCCGACGACGTCGCCGCCCTGCATGAACAGCAATTGTTTTCGCAGGCATTGAACGCGCAAAGCCGTCGCGTGCTGCGCGAAGTCGAAAGCGTCGCCAATTCGCCGTCCGCGATCCGCAACATCAAGGGCAATTTTGACATTAGCTGGGCAGACCGCCAGATCGGCCGCTGGCTGCAAACCTTCTTCGAACACGACTACGTGTTCATATTCGATGCGCAGGACCAGCCGGTCTATGCCCGCGCGGGCAGCGGGCCCATGTCGCCGCTCTGGCTGGAAACCGTGGCGCCGGATCTCAAGTCGATGCTTGCCTACATGCGCGGAAAGACACCCGTGCTGCATGCCGCGGTCCGACTTGGGGATGACGTTGAGACCTCGCGCACCCGCGCCGCCATGATCCGTCAACTTTTCGGCCGGCCGGCGGTCATCGCCGCCGCCGCCATCACCCCCGGCGGCAGCGGCACGCCGCGCGTGACCGACGTGACCACGCCGATCCTGATGTCGGTGAAATTCATCGCCGGCGGACTGCTCGCCGGCATTGCCGACCAGTTGCAGCTTGCCAATCTGCGCAGCATCGGCTCGGAAAAGGTTCCGGCCAGCGATCACATCTATGATCTCAAGGACGCCGACGGCCATCCGATTGCGCGCTTTGCCTGGGTCCCCAAGCAGCCCGGCGCGCAGATTGTCCATAGCGTCATCCCGTTTATCGCGGTGGCGCTCGCCGGCTTCGCGCTGCTGGCCGCCTTCGTGCTGCACTACATGCGGCGCACCGCGGCCGCCATCGCAGTCGGCGAGAAGCGGTTAAGACATCTCGCCATGCATGATCCGCTCTGCGGTCTGCCGAACCGCATTTTCTTCGGCGAGCGCCTGCAGGCGGTGATCGATCAGGTGCGTAACGGAAGCACGCCGACAGCGGTCTTCTACATTGATCTCGACCATTTCAAGGACGTCAATGATACCCTCGGCCATCCGATCGGCGACGAGCTGATCCGCGACGTCACGCTCAGGCTGTCGCGCACGCTGCGGGGCGACGACCTGGTGGCACGCCTCGGCGGTGACGAATTTGCAGTGATCTCTTCAATCGGCAGCGACACGGCGAAGATCATGCCGCTCGCGCAACGCATCATCAACACCATCTGCGCGCCCTACTCCATCAACGGGCATAACATCGTAATTGGTGCTTCGATAGGCGTCGCAGTGATAGATCGCAATTGTGCCGGCGCCGCCGACATCATGCGGTACGCCGACATGGCGCTCTACCGTGCCAAGAACGAAGGCCGCAACCGGGCCTGCATCTATGATGCGGTCATGGACGCGGATCTCTCCAGCCGCAAGCTGCTGGAAGCCGACCTGCGTGAAGCCATCAAGCATGACCGTCTCTATCTGCATTATCAGCCTGTCGTCAGCAAGGACGGCAAATCCCTGCTCGCGGTTGAGGCGCTCTGTCGCTGGACTCATCCGCAACGCGGCAATATTCCGCCCAGCGAGTTCATCGCCGTCGCCGAGCATAGTGGGCTGATCATCGAGCTCGGCGCCTGGGTGTTGCGCCGCGCCTGCCTCGACGCCCGCAGCTGGCCGGGCCTGACGATCGCAGTCAACGTATCGTCGCTGCAATTCCGGCGCATCGACTTCGTCGACCAGGTCGAGCGCACGCTGGAAGAAACCGCTTTCAACCCCGAGCGCCTCGAACTCGAACTGACCGAGAGCGTGCTGCTCGGCAACGTCGACACCGCGGAATCCGCCATGCGCCGGCTGAAGGCGCTCGGCGTCAAGATTGCGCTTGATGACTTCGGTACCGGCTATTCAAGTCTCCTGTACTTGCGCCGCTTCCCCTTCGACAAGCTCAAGATCGACCGCAGCTTCGTGCACTCGATCGAAAAGGCCCCGGACGCCGCGGCCATTGTGCACGCGGTGGTCAGCCTCGGCCGCGGCCTCGGCATGCAGGTGACGGCGGAAGGCGTGGAGACCGCCGACCAGCAATTGTTCCTGCGCGCGGCCGGCGTTCACGCCATGCAAGGCTACCGCTTTGGCAGACCGGTGCCGGCCGCCGAAATCAGCCAGCGTCTGCGCCAGCCCCACGCCTTCAAGCCCGCCGATACGGCGCTGGCAAGTTGACGCGCCTGCTGTCGAGCGTCGGCGGAGGGCTGAAAACCACTGGCACGCGGTTCGAACAGGACGTTCTGACAAGCTAGCCTCCGCTCCGCCGGCCCGAAGCAGGTATCAGCCCGCAAAGGCGTAACCCGCGCAATCTCGCCCAGCGCGCACCAGCGCTTGCCTGCCGTTAGAACGTGTAGTTGAATGAGCGGGCTTCCGTCGCGATGGCGTTGAGCCAGGGCAAGGTCAGCCAGCGCCTTTGCCATCCCGGCTTCTTCCAGCCCACGGAAACAACTCTGGCGAGTTGGCGCCGCATTCCGCGCCTCCCCCGCTGCGGGCTGGCGACGGCCCGCCCTTATGCTATTGCGGTTTCCGACAACGACTGGCGCGGGAAGGAAACGCACAATGACGGCATCTGCAAAATTCGCCCTGGTGACCGGGGCCGGAACGGGCGTGGGCAAGGCGGTGGCGATCGCGCTCGCGAACGCGGGCTACACCCTGGTGCTGGCGGGCCGCCGGCCCGAGCCGCTCAACGAAACCGCGGCCGAAGTCAATGCCGTCGGCAGTCAGGCGCTGGTGGTGCCCACCGACGTGTCAAAGCGCGATTCCATCCTCGCCCTGTTCGAGAAGGTGAAAACGAGCTTTGGCCGCCTCGACGTGCTGTTCAACAATGCCGGCATCGGCGCGCCGCCGGTGCCGCTCGAGGACCTCCCCTTTGAGACCTGGCAGAACGTGGTGGCGACCAACCTCACCGGCATGTTCCTGTGCACCCAGGAAGCCATCAGGATCATGAAGGACCAGAACCCGCGTGGCGGCCGCATCATCAACAACGGCTCGATCTCGGCGCACGCGCCGCGGCCATTCTCGGTCGCCTATACGTCGACCAAGCACGCCATCACCGGCCTCACCAAATCGACGTCACTCGATTGCCGGCAATATGACATCTGCTGCGGGCAGATCGACATCGGCAATGCCGCCACTCCGCTCACCGAACGCATGGTGCAGGGCGAAGGCATCCTTCAGCCCAACGGCACCAGGATGATCGAGTCGCGTATGGATGCTGGCGACGTCGGCAAGGCGGTGGTCTACATGGCCGGTCTGCCGCTCGACACCAACGTGCTGTTCATGACGGTGATGGCCAACACCATGCCGTTCGTGGGAAGGGGCTGATACAAGCTGCCTGGCGCCCGCGCGTTCTTCACACGCGCCGACCGGAGCACCCGTTGAGCGAACTCACGCCCTCACAACGGATCGGGCTTCTGCGCATCGCCGCGGCGGCAGCGTTTTTGCTCGTCATCGCGCTCGGCGTGCTGGCGTGGTGGAGCAATGCGATCGGCATCACGCCGACGGCCGCCGGAATCAAGGCGGAAATCCAGTCCTGGGGGAACTGGGCGGTGGCGGGCTCCATCGCCTTGATGGTGGCGCACAGCCTGGTGCCGTTTCCGGCCGAGCTCATCACCTTCGCCAACGGCATGTTGTTCGGCCCGGTCTGGGGCGTCGTCATCACCTGGAGCGGCGCCATGCTCGGCGCGGCGCTGGCATTCGCGCTCGCGCGCTGGTTGGGCCGGCCGTTCGTCGACGCCCTCATGAACGAGCGCCATCGCACCGCCATGGACCGGTGGATGCGCCGGCAGGGCGTCGGCGTCTTGCTGTTGAGCCGGCTGATGCCGCTCATCTCGTTCAACGTCATAAACTACGCCGCCGGCCTGACCCCGATCTCCTGGTGGACGTTCCTGTGGACGACCGGGATCGGCATCCTGCCGATCACCACACTGCTGGTGGTGACCGGCGACCAGATCTGGAACGACGGCGGGTATGCGTGGATCTATCTGATCGCGGTCGCGGCCGCCGGGATGCTGCTGTGGTATCTCATCGCACGCCGGCAACGGGCCGGCGACTGAGCCCTAGGCAACCGCGCTCACCGTCACCTTGCTCCCCGCCTTCACCGCTTTCAGCGCCTTCACGTCGGAGAGCGCCTGGGCCCAGACGTTGACCGGGCTCGCCAACCGGATCTCGTTGCCCTGACTCACCGGCGTGCGGCCAAAGCCGATGGCGATCGCGGTGCCGTCCGGCCAGTAGGCGATCTCGCCGGCGGTGACCACCGCGCGCGCGTCCGGCTCGCGCGCCACATCCACCGGCACGTCGAAATAGACCTCCTCGCCCCACGTCATTACCGACGACGTCACCGGCAGCGCGGCCGCGATCGCCTTCGCGGTCGGCGTGTCGAGCAGTTCGGCCTCAAGCGTGAGGCCGCCGAAATCGAAGCGAATGCGGGACATAAGTAGTCTATCCGTCGTTGCCTGACTCAATCGTTCAAGGTATCGAACGAGGGATTGCCGCGCGGGTCAACCCCGCGCGGCCCGCATTGTGGGGGATCAATGCAGCACCTGCAATCGGCGCTCGGCGTCGTCGTCCTGCTCGCTTTCGCCTTTGTCATTAGCGAGAACCGGCGCGCGGTGAGCTGGAAGGACGCCGGAGCCGCGCTGGTAGTCACCTTCGTCACCGCCGTGCTGCTGCTGAAAGTCCCGCAGATCACATCGGCCATCGCGCTCATCAAGCACGCGGTCGACGCCGTCAGCGCCGCCTCGCTCGCCGGAACCTCGTTCGTGTTCGGCTATCTTGGCGGCGGCCCCGCGCCCTTCGCCACCACCAGCCCGGCCAACCAGTTCGTGCTCGCCTTCCAGGCGTTGCCCATCGTGCTGGTGATGAGCGTGCTCACCACCCTGCTGTTTTACTGGCGCGTCCTGCCGGTGATCGTACGCGGCTTTTCCTGGACGCTCGAACGCACGCTGGGCGTCGGCGGCGCGGTCGGGCTTTCCACCGCCGCCAACATCTTCATCGGCATGGTGGAAGCGCCGTTGTTCGTGCGGCCCTATCTGGCGCGTCTCGCGCGCGGCGAACTGTTCATGATCATGACCGGCGGCATGGCCACCATTGCCGGCACCGTCTTCGTGCTGTACGCCACCATCCTGCGCGACATCGTCTCCGACGTCGCCGGCCATCTCCTCATCGCCTCCATCATCAGCGCGCCGGCGGCGATCCTGATCAGCCAGTTGATGGTGCCGGTGCCGCAGGACGAGCGTATGGACTTCGGCGACATCCGGATCGGTCGCGTCGCCGACAACACCATGGACGCAATTGTGCGCGGCACCACGGCGGGGCTGGAACTTCTGCTGAATATCGTTGCCATGCTGATCGTGCTGGTGGCGCTGGTGCATCTCGCCAACGCCATTCTCGGCCTGCTGCCGGATATCGCCGGCTCCGCGATCACGTTGCAGCGCCTGCTCGGCTACATCATGGCGCCGGTGTGCTGGCTGATGGGCATCCCCTGGCACCAGGCGGTCACCGCCGGCTCGCTGATGGGAATCAAGGTCGTGCTCAATGAACTGATTGCCTATATCGAACTCGCCAAACTACCGGCCGAGGCGCTCGATCCGCGCTCGCGATTGATCCTGCTCTACGCCATATGCGGTTTCGCCAATTTCGGCTCACTCGGCATCATGCTTGCGGGACTGACCGTCATGGCGCCGGAACGGCGTGCCGATATTATCTCGCTTGGCGGCAAGTCGATCGTCTCGGGCGTGTTGGCGACCTGCCTTACGGGCGCTATCGTGGGGGTGTTGAACTAGCGACGACAACCGAGCGAGAAGGGAAAGAGCGCCGTAATGTTGTTTCGATTGTCCATGGTCCTGGCCGCCGTCCTCGTCAACACAAATTCCGTCATCGCCCAGCCCGTTCACATCGTCGCCTTCGGCGACAGCCTCACCTCCGGTTATCTGCTGCCTCGCGCAGAAGCTTACCCGGCGCAGTTACAGGCCCGCCTGCGCGCCAAGGGCTATGATGTGGCCGTCAAGAACGCCGGCATCGGTGGCGACACCGCCAAGAATGCGCTGCGCCGCTTCGATCTCGCCATCGATCCCGGCACCGACATCTGCATTCTCGAATTCGGAGATCAACGACCGCGGCGAAGGCGCCTCGATCAAGACCGTTCACGCGCGGGTCGCGGAACTGGTGCGCAGCCTGCGGGCGCGCGGAATCCGTGTCCTGGTGCTCGGGGCCGGCGGCCTGAAGATGGCGAAGCTGGCCGCCGACCATGATGCGCTCTATGTCGACTGGACGCTACCGAAGGGAAAATACCGCGCGCGCGATCGCGCCCATTTCAACGCGGAAGGCTATTCGATCCTGGTCACGCGCATGCTGCCGCAGGTCGAGACGCTCATTCGGCAAGTGCGCAACTGACAGACTGCGAGATTGGCGCGCGCCGGATGCGGGGTAAACGGCCTCGAGCGAAGGCCGGGATATTCTTTCGAAAGATTGTTTTCAGACGCGCGTGGCGTGACTTTAATCCCACCGCAAATTTCCTGCGCATCATTCGGCTTCGCTCCGCTTTTCCGGCTGCGGCAGGCATTCGTCAGCCCGCCACCGGCCGTTCATCCGTGCTGATATTCAAAAATATCGTTGATCAAATCATGCCGCCTCACATGGAACCCGCCGGAGCGTTCCCCGCAACTGCGATCGGACAGACCGCGTGCATTCAGGCTGTCGCCGGCAACCGCGATACTTGCCAATCTGGAATTGGAAAGACTCGAAAGTTGAATCGTTCCAATGTTTTTTCATCATGCAATTTTTTGACGACACGCGTGTTCGTGCATGCGAAGGAGACCATCGCATTGGGGGAGGTAGCAGTCGTGTCGATACTTGCCACTGTCATTTCGCGCACGGCAATCGCCGTGCTTGTTGTCATCTGTTCGTATCGCGCGCTGCATGCGCAAGAGGCCGCGGCGGTGCTGCGCGACATCGAAACCAAATATATCTTCGGGTTCACGCAGGGCTCCGGCATCGGTCTTGAAGGCGAGAGGGAAATTTCGCTCGATACCGTCGCGCGTATCGGCAAAAAGGATGGCCGCTACTACGCAAGCGAGACCAAAGCCGAGCTCGAGTTCACGCCGAACCAGTTTGTGCAGGTCGAGTTCGGACCGTTCCTGTCGGCCCACAGCATCCACGGCGTGACCGACATTGCCGACCGCGACCAGGTCGGCTTCGGAGGGCTTTTTGGCGAATTCCGCCTGCTGCTGCTCGACCGCGTGGGCCCATCGCCCGTGGCGGTGACGCTCGCAGTCGAGCCCGAATGGCGCCGCATCGGCGAGACCAGCGGCGCCAATGTTGACAACGCCGAGCTCGAGGTCGCGCTCAACGCCGACGCCGAGCTCATCCCGCAGCGACTCTATCTCGGCGCCAACCTGCTTTACGAACCTGAGGCCACGCGCGACCCCGACCACGTCGGCGCCGGCTGGGAAATGGAATCGAAGGGCGGCGTTTCCGGCGCGCTCGCCTGGCGCGCGATGCCGTCGGTCGTGATCGGCGCCGAGGTCTGGTATCTGCGCCATTACCAGGGCGCCTGGTTCAACACCTTCACCGGTGACGCCATCTATCTCGGCCCGACGCTGTTCGTACAGATCGCGCCCAAGGTCTTCGTTGCGGCGGCATGGAATGCGCAGGTGGCCGGCAGCGAGATCGACGACCCGACCGCCACCCTCAACCTCGCCGAATTCAACCGCCAGCGCGCCAGGCTGAAGCTCGCTGTCGAGTTCTAGCCGAAAGGAGAAGCCGTTATGACGTTTCGATTGGGATTCGCCGGCCTTGCGCTCGCCGGTCTCGTCGCGGTGACGCAAGCCGCGGCGCAGCAGCCGGTCGCGCTCACCCTGAGCTTCAGGAACCAGCGCTTCCACCCGGCGACGCTCAACGCGCCGGCGAACGTTCCGCTCACGCTGCATCTGAAGAATCTCGACGCGGCGCCGATGGAATTCGAGAGCGTCAGCCTTCGTGTTGAGAAGGTGGTGACCGGCAACAGCACCGGCGTGATCCGGCTGCGGCCGCTGGCTCCGGGCCGCTACACGTTCTTCGACGATTTTCATCCGAAGGCGAACGGCGTGCTGCTGGTGCGCTGAAAAGCGTCCGGACCGGACTTCATGGCCGGACGGCGGCCTCGACGGGCGCCGCATCGCGCGCGCCACGCGGCGCGGTCGCGGCGGGCGCGTCACGGCGGCAACCGACCATTTGAGCGACGGAGGTCTGCTCATGGCCGATTTTGTTGAACATGCCGGCAGTTGAGCCGCACAGCAAAACGGTCGAAATGTTATCGACTTCTTCGACGGGCTCAGATCACCACTACTGATCCATTTGGCGTTCGCGACGTTCGTCCGACCGCAGAAAATGAGGCTCCCTGCGTCCGCATTACAAAAACGCACCTGTGAGGCCAAAAATTTTGATCGCGCGGCTACCTGCACGTTTTCAACAGATCGGCCCGATGCGGACAACGATGCACGAGACGGTCCCGGCGGGGATAAGCTGCGCAAAACCGGCCTGATTATTTTCACAGAACTCTTGACCGCTTGGTTGTCTTGACTATAATCCTATACATCCCGCCCCTTGTGCCGAGGGGTCTGCAGTCTCCAGACGCGGGGCGGGGAGCGGTGGCCGGGAATGCGGGGGCGTCGGAGATGCGGCGCTTGTGACGCCGCCCGGCGGTCCAAGCCGCATGCGTCCCGGCGCGCCAGCCGCGCGTCACAGGGTCCATTGGCGGCGGCGCCTGGCATCCGGCCAGGGATCGCGGGCGCCGACCGAGGCCCGATAGCGGTGGATAGGCGGCCTGCCAATCGCACGAGGAGAGGCGCGGTCGCCTGAAAGGTACGTCCACCGGGGGCGATGCGGAGCAAACCTGACAAACACCGCGCGCGGGACGCCGAGGGACTGGCGGACTTGCGGTTCAATCAGCTTCGACAAGCCTCGATGTCGCGAGGCGTCGGGGCCCGTGGGTCCGGCAGACCCGGCAGCGTCCCGCGCGCCCTCGGTACATTTTTCGAAGGCGGGCGGAGGAAAAAGAAAGAGGGCGCAGCCGGCGCCGACGAAACAATACGGGCGGCGGAGCGTTGGCCAAGGCCGTTTGACAATCGAATACGTCGGATGCCCTTGCGGGCCAACCGCCACGCGGTCGCGCTAATGCAGCCTGAACTCGCCGTCCACGGCCTTAAGCTCCGCCGGCTTGATCAGCTTGCAATGAGCGACCTCGACCGAGTGCAGCGGCCCCTCCAGCTTCTGTTGCCAGAACTGCAGGAAGCGCTGGAGCTCGGGAAACTTCGGGAACATGTCGTAGGCCTGCCAGACGTAGGACTGCAGCAGCCAGTTGTGGTCGGGGCGGCGGTAGACGATGTGCGCAGTGGTGAGGCCGTACCCGTTGACCTGCTTCAGGAAATCTTGCGAAACCATTCCAGCCCTCCGTCTCAAGTCGGACCCTTAGTTTCCGATTCCGGCGTCATTCATTGCAAGCCGAAATGGTAAACAAGTTGTTTAAAATCAGGGCCTTAGCAGCCAATCCCTGGGCCTGCTAACAGCCCTGCCCGCCGGCCTCCGATGCCCGGGCCGAATAAACCCGCCGAACTGCCGCCCGGTTCCGGCCCCCGCGTTAACCATTGTTTTTCCGGGCGTTTTAAAGTTGTTGGCACTCCATCGAGATGAGTGCTAAAAAATTGCCGGGGCCCTCTTGCGGACTGAGAAACCGCCTCCCATCTCGGGGCAGGTGCTGGCAGGGGGCCACGCCAGATACCAAAAAACTAGTCTAACCAAAGTTTTAGGAGGACTGCCATGAAGTTCCGCCCGCTTCACGACCGAGTCGTCGTCAAGCGTCTCGACGCCGAGGAAAAAACCGCCTCCGGCATCATCATTCCCGACACTGCACAAGAAAAACCGAGCCAGGGCGAAATCGTCGCCGTCGGCCCGGGCGGCCGCGACGAGGCCGGCAAGCTGATCCCGATCGACGTCAAGGTCGGTGACACGGTTCTCTTCGGCAAGTGGTCGGGCACCGAGGTCAAGATCGATGGCAAGGATCTCCTGATCATGAAGGAGTCCGACATCATGGGCGTGCTGGAAGTCGCCGCCGCCAGGAAAAAGGCCGCCTGACGCGATCCTCGTCCTGAGGAGCCCGCCGCAGGCGGGCGTCTTGAAGGACGAGGGCAATCAACCATTCATGGCCTCATCCTTCGAGACGCGGCTGCGCCGCTCCTGAGGATGAGGATTGCAAACGGAGCAACCTCAAATGTCTGCCAAGGACGTCAAGTTTTCCGTCGACGCCCGCGACCGCATGCTTCGCGGCGTCGACATCCTCGCCAATGCGGTGAAGGTCACACTCGGCCCCAAGGGCCGCAACGTTGTGCTCGACAAGTCGTTCGGCGCCCCGCGCATCACCAAGGACGGTGTGACGGTCGCCAAGGAGATCGAGCTCGACGACAAGTTCGAGAATATGGGCGCGCAGATGGTGCGCGAGGTCGCCTCGAAGTCGTCCGACTTCGCCGGTGACGGCACCACCACCGCCACCGTGCTGGCGCAAGCCATCGTCAAGGAAGGCACCAAGGCGGTCGCCGCCGGCATGAACCCGATGGACCTCAAGCGCGGCGTCGATCTCGCCGTCGATGCCATCGTGGAAGACCTCAAGAAGAATTCCAAGAAGGTCACCTCCAACGACGAAATCGCCCAGGTCGGCACCATCTCGGCCAACGGCGACCAGGAGATCGGCAAGTTCCTCGCCGAGGCCATGAAGAAGGTCGGCAACGAGGGCGTCATCACGGTCGAAGAGGCGAAGAGCCTGGAGACCGAGCTCGACGTCGTCGAGGGCATGCAGTTCGACCGTGGCTACATCTCCCCCTACTTCATCACCAACGCCGACAAGATGCGGGTCGAATTCGACGAGCCCTACATCCTGATCTACGAGAAGAAGCTGTCGGGCCTGCAGGAACTGCTGCCGCTGCTCGAAGCCGTGGTGCAGACCGGCAAGCCGCTGCTGATCGTGGCCGAGGACGTGGAAGGCGAAGCGCTCGCTACCCTCGTCGTCAACAAGCTGCGCGGCGGCCTCAAGGTCGCGGCGGTGAAGGCGCCGGGCTTCGGCGATCGCCGCAAGGCCATGCTGCAGGACATCGCGATCCTGACCGGCGGCCAGGCCATCAGTGAAGATCTCGGCATCAAGCTCGAGAACGTCACCATCAACATGCTTGGCCGCGCCAAGAAGGTGATGATCGACAAGGAGAACACCACGATCGTCAACGGCGCCGGCAAGAAGGCCGACATCGAGGCGCGCGTGACGCAGATCAAGGCGCAGATCGAGGAGACCACCTCGGACTACGACAAGGAAAAGCTGCAGGAGCGTCTGGCCAAGCTCGCCGGCGGCGTTGCGGTGATCCGCGTCGGCGGCGCCACCGAGATCGAGGTGAAGGAGCGCAAGGATCGCGTCGACGACGCGATGCATGCCACCCGCGCCGCGGTCGAGGAAGGCATCCTGCCGGGCGGCGGTGTCGCCCTGCTCCGTTCCGTCGAGGCGCTCAAGCGCGTCAAGACCCAGAACGAGGACCAGAAGCACGGCGTCGAGATCGTCCGCAAGGCGATCCAGGCTCCGGCCCGTCAGATCGCCACCAATGCCGGCGCTGACGGCTCGATCGTGGTCGGCAAGATCCTCGAGAAGGATCAGTACAGCTTCGGTTACGACGCCCAGAACGGCGAGTATGGCAACATGCTCTCCAAGGGCATCATCGACCCGACCAAGGTGGTGCGGGCGGCGATCCAGAACGCCGGCTCGGTTGCCGGCCTGCTGATCACCACCGAGGCCATGGTCGCCGAGCTGCCGAAGAAGAACCAGGCGGCCCCGGCGATGCCCGGCGGCGGCATGGGCGGAATGGATTTCTAAGAAGTCCGACGACCTGACAAATGCGAAGGCCCGGGGGCGACCCGGGCCTTTTGTTTTGCCGGTCCCTGTTCGCCTTGAACCGCACGACGCGGCCCTACGACCAATATCCGTCGGGCCATATTCCCCATGGCCTCCAGGAGGTACCCATGCTTTCGACCTTCGCGCGCGGATTTCTGGCGTTGGCAATCGTCCCTGGTGCTCTGATCGTGGCCGGAACCTCGGCGTCGGCGCGCATCCGCGCCTGCACGAACAAAGAAATCCGCACCATCGTGACGAGCGAATTCGTCGTCGCCTGCACCGGCGTCGGGGGAACCGTGAAATGCACTGACTCCGGCAAACAGACCTGCTGCAAGCAGATCGATGGCTACCAAATTTGCTCGCCGAATCCGTCGCGGCTGTCGGGCGCCCGCGACCCGGCACCATATTCGCGTCCTCCCCATGTTCGCACCGACCCCGGGCCTGGCCGCATCGCTCCACCGCAAAATCAGATACGGCCCCCGCGCGCCGAACCGCCTCCCGGTCGCATCGGCCCGTCCAAATCGGACGGCGGGGCGCGGATCAGGTAAGCCGGTCCATTCAGGAATCAGGCTGGGTCCGGTATCGACGTCTTGCGAGGACCGCGGACTGCCACTTGCCAAGCGCCCCGGACTTCCGACATGACTCCGGCATGGCGAAGCATGGCAACATCTATTCCGGCATCGGCGGCTGGACCTATGAGCCCTGGCGCGGGGTGTTCTATCCGAAGGGCCTGCCGCACGCGCGTGAGCTGGAATACGCCGCGCAGCACCTCACCTCCATCGAGGTCAACGGCACTTTCTACCGCACGCAAAGCCCTAAGACCTTCCGCGACTGGGCAAGCCACGTGCCCGACGGGTTCGTGTTTTCGCTGAAAGGTCCGCGCTACGCGGTCAACCGGCGCGTGCTGGGCGAGGCGGGCGACTCCATCAAACGCTTTCTTGACTCCGGCATCACCGAGCTGGGCCCGCATCTCGGCCCCCTGCTCTGGCAGTTCGCGCCGACCAAGAAATTCGACGAGGCCGATTTCGGCGCCTTCCTCGAACTACTGCCCAAAAAATTCGATGGCCACGCGCTGCGCCACGTCATCGAAGTCCGCCACGACAGCTTCAAAACACCTGCCCTCATCGCGCTGCTGCGCAAGTTCGGACATCCGGTCGTGTTCGCCGAGCACGCGACCTATCCAGCCGTCGCCGACATCACCGGCGATTTCGTCTACGCCCGGCTGCAGAAGGGCGAGGAAAAGCTCAAGACCGGCTACCCGCCGAAGGCGCTCGACCAATGGGCCGCCCGCGCCAAGACCTGGGCGCAAGGCGGCGAGCCGGCCGACCTGCCGCGTGTCGACAAGACGAAAGCGAAGAAGGCCCCGCGCGACGTCTTCATTTATTTCATCCACGAGGCCAAGGTGCGCGCGCCGGCGGCCGCCATGGCGCTGATCGAGCGGCTGCCGGCGGGGCGTCGCGCGCAATAAGAACGACCACGAGGAAGAAGGCGCGCTTACATCCGGCGTCGCCCCATCCAGTCGTGGCCGTCACTCGAACGGAAACGGTAGGGCTCCGATGGTTAATATTTTCTAAATTTCAGGTATCCTTCCCTCCGCCCGTATGTATCGCGTGACCGACATGACCGACATTTCTCAGCTCAGCGCCGCGGACCTGCTCCGGCTTTTTCGCCGCAAGGAATTGTCGCCGGTCGAGGTCGCGCGCGACGCCTTCGCGCGTATCGAACGCTTCGAGCCGCAGATCAACGCCTTCGTGCTGCTCGACCAGGACGGCGCGCTCGCGGCCGCGCGCGCCTCGGAAGCGCGCTGGGCCAAGGGCGAACCGATGGGCCTCGCCGACGGTCTGCCGGCCACCATCAAGGACATCATCGACGTCAAGGGCAAGCCGACACGCAAGGGCTCGCTCACAACGCCCGCATCGCCGGTGGCGCGCGATGCGCCCGCGGTCGCCCGGCTCAGGGAACAGGGCGCCGTTATCCTCGGCAAAACCACCACACCGGAATTTGGCTGGATCGGCGCCTGCCATTCGCCGTTGACCGGCATCACACGCAACCCATGGAACCTCGCGCGTACTACCGGTGGCTCGTCGGGTGGCGCAGCGGCGGCGGCGCTGCTTAATCTCGGCGTCCTTCATCTCGGCACCGATGGTGCCGGCTCGGTTCGTATTCCTTCGGCGTTCAGCGGCACCTTCGGCATCAAACCGAGCTATGGCCGCGTGCCCGCCTATCCGCCATCGGTTTTCACCGTGCTGGCGCATCAGGGGCCCCTTACCCGCACCGTCACCGACGCCGCCTTGATGCTCAGCGTCATCAGCCAGCCCGACATGCGCGACACCACCGCCTGGAACACGCCCGCACCGGATTTCCGCATAGGGCTCAATGAAGGCGTGCGCGGGTTGCGCATCGCCTGGAGCCCGCGTCTCGGCTATGTCAAGGAACTGGATGCCGACGTCGAAGCGGCGGCGCGCAAGGCGGCACAGGTCTTTGCCGAACTCGGTGCCCATGTCGAAGAAGTCGATCCCGGTTTCACCGACCCGATCGAAATCGAAAAGCCGATCTGGTACGGGGTCGCTTCCACGCTCGTCGACACGGTGTCGCCGACCGAGCGCGAAAAGATGGACGAGGGCTTGCGCCGCATGGCCGACCAGGGCCGCCACACCACGCTCGCCGACTATCTTGCCGCCCATGCGCAGCGCACGGAACTCGCCCTGCATATGCTGCGCTTCCACGAACGCTACGACCTGCTGCTGACGCCGCAGATGCCGGTGCCGGCGATCGAAGCCGGACGCGTGACGCCGGCGGACGGCCGCTTTGGCGACGATTGGATCAACTGGTCGCCCTACACCTGGCCGTTCAATCTGACGCAGCAGCCGGCGGCTTCGGTGCCGTGTGGATTCTCCTCGGATGGTTTGCCGGTGGCCCTGCAGATCGTCGGTCCGCCGCGCAGCGATGACATGGTATTGCGCGCCGCCCGCGCCTATGAGAGCGCCTGCCCGTTCGCAACGCTCGCGGCGCCGCGCGACGCCGCGTGATGGAATCCGGAAACGGAAACGACCACCAACGAAAAGGCGCGGTTACATCCGCCGTCACCTCGTCGCAGTGGCCGTTGCGGCAGTTGGCAGGCACCGCCGCTCACGATCTGGTTACCCGCGCCGCATGACAGAGCGATGACAGCGCCGTTAAGGAATTTATAGTGCCGCGGAGAAGGCTAACGTGGGCGCCAGCATGACCACCCTCTTTACTATCGGCTACGAGAAGGCGGCGCCCGCGACCGTCATGGGCGAATTGAAGCAGGCCAAGGTCGATCTCCTGGTCGACACCCGCGCGGTCGCCGCCTCGCGCCGGCCCGGCTTCTCCAAGCGCCAGCTCGCCGCCGCGCTCGATGAGGCCGGCATCGCTTATGTCCACCTGCAGAAACTCGGCACCCCGGCGGAGGGCCGCGAGGCCGCGCGCGCCGGCGACACCAAGACGCTCTGGCGCATCTACGACAGGCACATTCAAAAGCGCGAGCCGCAGCAGGCGCTCGACGAGTTGATCGGCCTGATCAAGTCCGGCAAGCGCGTCGCGCTGCTGTGCTACTGCCGCGACCCGAAGACCTGCCACCGCAGCCGCATCGTGGCGCGGGTCAAGAAGCGCATGCGCGTGAAAGTGGAAGACCTGATTCCACCGCTTTTTTGAGCGCGGGACATCGGGCCGCGGCCCCTCATTGATCTGGATCAAGGCAAAAAGTTGCGCCCACAACCACCTTGCTTTTGGCGAAATCCGCACATCGATCGGGACTTGGCCGCAAGCAAGGGGGAGAGATGCTCGACGTCGCGCGCAAATCTGAAAAATCCGCGTCACCCCCGGCGGTCAAGGACGTCCTCAATTTCATCGCCGGCGAATACGTGGCCGCCAGGAGCGGCAAGACCTTCGACAAGCGCTCGCCGGTCGACGGCGCCCTCATCGCGCGCGTCTCGGAGGCCGGCGAAGCGGAGGTCAACGCCGCGGTCGAGGCCGCCCGCGCGGCGCTCGAAGGCCCCTGGGGCAAGATGTCCACGGCCGAGCGCGGCGACCTGCTCTATGCGCTCGCCAACGGCATCAACGCACGCTTCGACGATTTCCTCGCAGCCGAGGTCGCCGACACCGGAAAGCCGATGTCGCTCGCGCGCCATATCGACATTCCGCGCGGCGCCGCCAACTTCAAGGTGTTCGCCGACACCATCAAGAACGTCGCCACCGAATTCTTCGAAATGGCGACGCCGGATGGCGCCGGCGCCATCAACTACGCCATGCGCCGGCCCATCGGCGTGGTCGGCGTCATCTGTCCGTGGAACCTGCCGCTGCTGCTGATGACCTGGAAAGTCGCCCCGGCCATGGCCTGCGGCAACACCGTGGTGGTGAAGCCCTCGGAGGAAAGCCCGCAGACCGCGGCGCTGCTCGGCGAGGTGATGAACGCGGTCGGCATCCCCAAGGGGGTCTACAACGTGGTGCACGGTTTCGGGCCCGGCTCGGCCGGCGAATTCCTGACGCGCCACTCGCACGTCAATGCCATCACCTTCACCGGAGAGACCCGCACCGGCGCCGCCATCATGAAGGCCGCCGCGGACGGCGCGCGGCCCGTGTCGCTCGAAATGGGCGGCAAGAACCCGGCGGTTATCTTCGCGGACTGCGATTTCGAGGCCGCGCTCGAAGGCACCATGCGCTCGTGCTTCGCCAATTGCGGCCAGGTCTGCCTCGGCACCGAACGCGTCTATGTCGAGCGCTCGCTATTTGACAAGTTCGTCGCTGCGCTGAAGGAGCGCGCCGAGGAGCTCAAGCTCGGTCGCCCGGACGACGGCGCCACCACCATGGGCCCGCTGATCAGTCACGAGCACCGCGACAAGGTGCTCTCCTACTATCAAAAAGCGGTCGAGGAAGGCGCCACCGTCGTCACCGGCGGCGGCATTCCCAACATGCCGGGCGATCTCGCCAAGGGCGCCTGGGTTGAGCCAACCATCTGGACAGGGCTGCCCGACACCGCCGCCACCGTCACCGAAGAGATCTTCGGCCCCTGCACCCACATCGCGCCGTTCGACACGGAAGAGGAAGTCATCAGGCGCGCCAATGCGCTCGACTATGGTCTTGCCGCGTCGGTATGGACCACCAACCTCTCGCGCGCCCATCGCATTGCGGCGCGGATCGAAGCCGGCATCGTCTGGGTCAACAGCTGGTTCCTGCGCGACCTGCGCTCGCCCTTCGGCGGCATGAAGCAGTCCGGCATCGGCCGCGAAGGCGGCATCCACTCGCTCGAATTCTACACCGAGCTCAAGAACGTCTGCATCAAGCTGTAGTTCGATCAGGAGACGCCACGTCATGGCACGCATCATCGGCGCCGTCGCCGCCTCGCACACGCCGACCATCGGTTTCGCCTACGACCGGCACAAAGAGAACGATCCGGTTTGGAAGCCGATCTTCGAGGCCTTCAAGCCGGTGCAGCAGTGGCTCGCCGACCGGAAGCCGGACGCGCTGGTGGTCGTCTATAACGATCACGTCACCTCTTTCTTCTTCGACCACTATTCGGCCTTCGCGCTGGGCATCGACGAAAGCTATTCGGTCGCCGACGAAGGCGGCGGCGCGCGCGACCTGCCGCCGATCGACGGCCATGCCGCCTTGTCGCAGCACATCGGCGCCTCGCTGATGGCCGACGAGTTCGACATGTCGTTCTTTCAAGGCAAGCCGCTCGACCACGGCTGCTTCTCGCCGCTGTCGATGATGCAGCCGCATCAGCCGACTTGGCCGGCGCCGATCGTGCCCTTGCAGATCGGTGTATTGCAGTTCCCGATCCCGACACCCTTACGCTGCTACAAGCTCGGCCAGGCGCTGCGACGCGCCATCGAGAGCTGTCCGGAAGACCTGAAGGTGGCCATCATCGCGACCGGCGGCCTCTCCCATCAGGTGCACGGCGAGCGCGCCGGCTTCAACAACGAGGCGTGGGACAACCAGTTCCTCGACATGATCGAGAAGGATCCGGTGGCATTGACCCGGATGACGCACGCCGACTTCGCCCGTCTCGGCGGCATGGAAGGGGCCGAGGTCATCATGTGGCTGGTGATGCGCGGGGCCATGTCGGCCAGCATCAAGTGCCTGCATCGCACCTATTACCTGCCGTCGATGACCGGTATCGCCACCGCCATCTACGAAAACGAGGCGATCGAGCCACCGGCTGACATCGTATCCGACCACCGCCGGCACATTGGCCATCAGCTGGCGGGCGCCGGGGAATTGAAAGGCACCTACCCCTTCACCCAGGCACGCAGCGTCAAGGCCTTCCGCATGAACCGGTTCCTGCATGACCTGATCAACGCCGGGCCGCGCGCCACTTTTCTTGCCGACCAGGAAAAGGCGTTCGAGGCCGCCGGGCTCACCGAGGAAGAACGCGACCTGATCCGCCGGCGCGACTGGCGCGGCATGATCCATTACGGCGTCAGTTTCTTCATGCTGGAAAAACTGGGCGCGGTGACCGGCGTGTCCAACCTGCATATCTACGCCGCCATGCGCGGTGAAACGCTGGAGGAATTCCAGAAGACCCGCAACGCGCCGGGCGCGCTCTATTCGGTGGCCGGCGGCGACACGCCCAACCTCGCCTGGGACAAGGAGCCGGCGGAATAGCGCCGCTTGATAACGGCGCTTGACGTAACGCGGCCTATCCGGGTTACTCCGCGGCCTGCGCCGCCGCGTTACGCGCCTCGGCATTGGACACGAGGATCGCCAGGCCGCTGGTCGCCACGAAGATGGCCAGGGCGATTGCCGCATTGACGCCCAGCACCAGCGGGAAGCCGCCCCACTGGTGCAGAATCGCGATCATGCCGACCGCCACACCCGAACTGATGAACAGCAGGAAATAGCGCACCGAATAGACGCGGCCACGCCAGGCGTCGGCGGTGTACCGCGCCAGAACGATATCGTTGACCGTCACCTGACCGTAGATCGCGGCAATCGCGATCGCCAGCGCGACCATCAGCGCAATGCCGTCGGCATAGGCGGCCCACAGATTGCCGAGAAAACCGAGTCCGGTGATGATGGCGAACAGCCCGTGCGCGGTGAAGCGCTCGACCAGACGCCCCACCGCAAGCTGCGCCACCGCCCCGCACAGCAGCACCAGGGTCGCAACGCCGCCGGCAAGCAGCAGGGGCACGTGTGTGGCCAGCCGTTCGTCGACGATCTTGGGCAAGGCAATGGTCAAGAGATTGAAGGTCGTGCCCGAAGCCAGCGCGATCACGGTGAACAGGCCGAACAGGATGACCATCATGCGCGGGGTCAGCGGCACCGCGGCGACCTTCTTGCGGTGCTTGGCGTGATGACCGTCGTCGGGCGTCAGGCAGACATAGAAGACACCGACCGCAACCGCGAGCACGGCGGGCACCAGGAACGCGCCGCGCCAGCCGAGCCAGGTTGCAAGTCCCGCGCTGATGCCGGCGGCAAGCGAGACGCCGAGATTGCCGCACACGCCATTGAATGCGACCGTGCGTCCGCGCGCCTGCGAGGCTTCGATCAGCATCGCCATGCCGACCGGATGATAGATCGAGGCGAACACGCCAACGCCGAACAGCCCCACCGCCAACACTTCCATGGTCGGCGCCAGGCCGGCCGCGGCCAGCGACAGCCCGCAGCCGAAATAGAACGTCGCCATCATGTTGCGCCGGCTCCAGCGGTCGGCGAGCCAGCCGGCCGGCAGCGAGAACACGCCGAAGGCCACGAACGCCGCCGTCGAGAGTGCGATCAACTCGCTATAGGAGCGGTCGAAGACCGACCCCAGACCGATCACCACGGTCGGGTAGATCAGCAGCACGAAGTGATCCATCCCGTGCGCCAGGTTGAGGAAGGCGATGGCGCGGCGTGTGGCCGAGTCGTAGCCGTGGGGATTAAGGGTGGTCGGTTTCATCGGCTTCCAGCCCCGGAATTGCGCCCAACATATACCCTTGCCTTTTGGCGATGTTCGGTCGATTTTCGTCGTAATCGGGCCAAAAAACAGGACCCTCGCGATGCCGGTAAAAACCCCCGTCTACCGCCCGAACATGGACGACGCGCCCCGGCCGGTGGCGGTGATGGCGCGCACCCTGGCGATCCACCACCACATCCCGCTGCACATGCACCGGCGCGGCCAGCTGCTCTATGCGGTGAGCGGCATCATGCGGGTGGAGACGGAGGCGGCGGCCTGGATCGTGCCGCCGGCGCGCGGCCTGTGGCTGCCGCCGCACTGGCCGCACAGCGTCACCATGCGCAGCCATGTCGAGATGCGCACCGTCTACATCACGCCCGCCGCCTGCGCGCCGCTGCCGCAACAGCCGCTGCTGGCCGAGATTTCCGGCCTCTTGCGCGAGCTGATCCTGACGCTCCTGGAAGAGCCGGTCGACTACGACGAGGACGGACGCGGCGGCATCGTCGCCCGGCTGATCCTGACCGAACTGACGCGGCTGGCCGCGCGGCGCTTCGAGGTGCCCATGCCGCGCGACGAGCGGGCGCTGCGGGTGGCGCGTGCCCTGCTCGAGGACTGCGCGCTGCCGCACGACCTCGACCGCTGGGCCGATGAGGCCGGCGCCAGCCGGCGCACGCTGGCGCGGCTGTTCCGCAGCGAGACCGGGCTCGGATTCGCCGAATGGCGCGCGCGCCTGCGCGCCATCGACGGGCTGGCCCGGCTGTCCGACGGCGCCTCGGTCGCCGACACCGCCGCCGCCGTCGGCTATGCCAGCCCCAGCGCCTTTTCCGCCATGATCCACCGCACCCTCGGCCAGCCGCCGCGGCGGCTCCTCCTCACCCCGCTGTGAGAATTACGCGCGCGCAACACGTAATTATTAGTTGTAGACACCGGTAAATTATCGCGCTTTAGTTGTGTCCGTGTTCCAGAGGCGCGTTGGGGGCCTCGATGCGGTGCGGGAGGCGAGTTTGCGCGGCGGTCGCTGCCGCCGCAGCCTTCATGGCTTGTTGCGTGGATACCGTGCCGTCGCCGGCGTACGCCGCTGACGACGACGATCTTGCACACCTCATCCTGTTTTCCGGCCGCGACTTCTGGCGCAACGGCGTCTTTGTCCACGGCGGCCTGCTGTGGGCGCCCGACGGCTTCGATAGCAGCGGCTTTGTCCTCAAGACGCTGCTTTCCGTCGGCGTCTACCGCTACGATTCGGGAGCGCCCGGCAACGTCACGATATACGGCGGTGAACTGAAGGGGCAGGTACTGACCGGCTGGCTCTTCAGGCGCGGGCATTTCGAACTCAGGCTGTTTGCGGGAATCGGCATCGAGACAAATCGTCTCTGGCCGGACGATCCGGGTAACAGCTTGCGCGGAACAAAATTCGGTCCTGCGCTGGCGATGGAGTTTTGGGATGAGCCGACAACCAGTTCCATGATCGCCGCCGACGCCTCGATCTCCACCATCGGCCCCGATTACGCGGCGCGGGTCGCGGTCGGCTGGCGCGCTTTCGAGCAGTTCTACATCGGCCCGGAGACGCAGGTATACGGCGGCGAGGGCTATCGCCAGTTCCGCGCCGGCGCGCACATCACCAGTCTGAAGACGGACGAGAACGAATGGTTCGCGGCGGCAGGCTGGGCCATCGATACCGACAGACGCGACAGCCCTTATGTCCGACTCGGGTTCCTGCAACGGCTGTAAACTGCGCGTAGCGCATGCCGCAGGCCGCAGCCACGTGGATTCCACCTCGTGCTGCCGAAATGCTAGAACCGTTCGCAAGGCAGCAACGAGGTTCCCACCATGGCGCCCGCGCCCATGCATGCGACAACGGATGTGCTGGTGATCGGCTCCGGCGCCGCCGGCATGTATGCTGCGATCGAAGCCGACCGGGGCGGCGCGCGCGTCCTGCTCGCCGACCGCAGTCTGATCGGCCGCGGCGGCGCTACGGTAATGGCGCAAATGACGGTAGCGGTCGCGCTTGGCGCGGAGACGCCCGACGATTGGACGCATCATTACAACGACACCATTGCCGCCGGTCGCGGGCTGACCGATCCGGCGCTGGCGCAGCTTCTCTGCGAACAGGGTCCCGATTGCATCCGCGCCATGGATGAATGGGGCGTCGGCTGGGCGCGAAAAGACGGACACATCACGCAAGCGATGGCGCCGGGCCACGACCGGCCGCGCTGCGTCTACGTGGACTTCCTCAACACCGGGCCAGCGGTGTCGAAGACGCTGCGCACGGTGGTCAACAAGATCAAGGGCATTCGCCGGGCCGGCGATCTATGCGTGGTCGACCTGCTGCGCAACGGCGACGACGTGGTCGGCGCGGTCGCCCTGCACCTCGGCTCCGGCGCGCCGGTCGTCATTCACGCCAGGGCCACCGTCATCGCCACCGGGGGGCTCACCCGCCTCTACCGGCGCAACAGCGCCTCGGCCAACATGGGCGGCGACGGCTACGCGCTGGCGTTGCGCGCGGGCGCTTCACTTGTCGACATGGAATTCGTGCAGTTCTTCCCGATCGGTCACCTGGCGCCGCGGCTGATCGGCATGGACCCGATCATGTGGGATCCGTTTCGCTACAAGCTGGGCGGCCGGCTGACCAACAACCGCGGCGAGGAATTCACCCAACGCTACGGCGTGGTCGAGGACGGCAAATACGTCGTCACCCGCGACGTAGGCTCCTACGCGATCATGAAGGAAGTGGAAGCCGGGCGTGGCTCGCCGCACGGCGGCGTCTATCTGAGTTTTCAGCATGTTCCGGCAGACAAGCTGCGCGCCGCCTTCGGACCGTGATCGACCGGCTCGCCGCCAACGGCATCGACCTGACCCGGACGCCGATCGAAGTGGCACCAATTGCGCACTATCATATGGGAGGCATCGCCGTAGACCCGTCGATGGCGACGGGCCTGCCCGGCCTCTATGCCTGCGGCGAGGCGGTGGGTGGCGCCAACGGCGCCAACCGGTTGTCGGGCAACGCGATCACCGAAGCGCTTGTGTTCGGCCGCGAGGCCGGCCGCAGTGCTGCCGCCTACGCCGGGAAGCTGCCGACGGTGCCGGACGGCGGCGACAATGCGCAAGCTGCGCTCGATTTGATCGCCGCCAGCACGCCGGAACGCGAGCTCAACACGGCCGCGCTGTTGCAGACGCTGCAGGCAACCATGCAGGACGACGTCGGCCCGCTGCGCAGCGGCGAAAAGCTCACCAGCGCGCTCGCCAAAATCGACGAACTGACCGGCGCCCTCGGCGCTCTGCCGCCCGGCGGCGGTGGCGGCTTCGATATGCGCCGGCTCGACTGGCTCGACCTGCGCAACATGCTGCTGGTCGGCAGGGTGGTAGCCGAGTCCGCGCGCGCGCGCACGGAAACCCGCGGCGCGCAGAATCGTGAGGACTTTCCGCAGACCTCGCCGGACTGGGCGGTGAACCAGTTCGTCAGCTGGCGCGACGGCACGATCACCCTCACCCGCAAGACCCGCGAAACCGCCGTGGCAGCCGCCTCATGACCGAGACCGCGACACTGACCATCTGGCGCGGCGAGAATGCCACGCAAGGGCGCTGGGAAAGCTACACCGTGCCCTTCGAGCCCGGCCAGTCGGTGCTCGACGGCTTGCGCTGGATCCGGGTCAATCGCGACCCGACGCTCGCCATCCGCTTTTCCTGCATCAACGCCAACGCCTGCAAGGAGTGCATGGTCGAGCTCGA
The DNA here is from genome assembly GCA_963773715.1 of uncultured Pseudomonadota bacterium. Classification (GTDB taxonomy): domain Bacteria; phylum Pseudomonadota; class Alphaproteobacteria; order Rhizobiales; family Xanthobacteraceae; genus Pseudolabrys. The sequence continues at coordinate 32,903 of CAVZCM010000009.1, forward strand.
CGGCAAGACGATCTATGCCTGCACCGCGCGCCTGCGCGCGGGCGAGATGAAGCTGGCGCCGTTGTCCAACAAGAAACTGGTGCGCGATCTCGTCACCGAGATTGCCCCGCCGGCGGAGCGGTTTGCCTGACCGGTGCCGGCGCTACTCAGTCCAGCGTGCGGCGGAATCGCGTCACGGCGATGGTCATGGCGACCAGCATCAGCACCGTGAGCGCCGCAGCGTCGTAGTGCAGGTCGCTGACCGACGACCCCTTCAACATGATCGCGCGCACGATGCGCAGAAAATGCGTGAGCGGCAGCGCCTCGCCCACCCACTGCGCCCAGACCGGCATGCCGGCAAACGGAAACATGAAGCCGGACAAGAGAATATTCGGCAGGAAGAACATCAGGGCCATCTGCATCGCCTGCAGCTGGTTCTGCGCGATGGTGGAGAAGGTGTAGCCGATCGACAGATTGGCGGCGATGAACAGCGTGCTGAGCGCCGCCAGCACCGCGAGGCTGCCGAGGATCGGCACGCCGAACAGGAGCACCCCGATGGCGATGATCATCGTCGCCTGGACGATGCCGACCAGGATATAGGGGACGATCTTGCCGAGCATGATCTCCACCGGCGTGATCGGCATCGACAAAAGATTTTCCATGGTGCCGCGCTCGATCTCGCGCGTCACCGACAGCGCGGTAAAGATCAGCATGGTCATGGTAAGGATGGTGCCGACCAGCCCCGGCACGATATTGAGCTGGGTCTCCGCCGCCGGGTTGTAGCGCGCATGGACGCGGATGTTGAATGGCGGCGTTCCGCTTTGTGGTATGCCCTGATCGTGCGCCAGCGCGGTCTGCACCAGCTGGCCGAGGGCGGAGAGCGCCGAACCCGACGCGACCGGGTCGGTTGCGTCGGCCACGATCAGCATGGACGGATTGTCGCCGCGGCGCACATCGCGCTCGAAGTTGGCGGGAATCTCAACACCAAAAAGCACTGTGCCCGAAGCCAGGAGACGATCCAGCTCCGCTTCGTTGCGGGGCACCTGCGTGACCTTGAAATAGCGCGTGTTGCTCAGCGCGGCCAGAATCGAGCGCGAGATGTCGGTCCGCTCCTGCAGCAGCACCGCGGTCGGCAGATCACGCGGCGTGGTGTTGATGGCGTAGCCGAACAGCATCAACTGCACCAGCGGGATCATGATGATCATGGCGAAGGAGACGCGGTCGCGCTTGAGCTGGATGAATTCCTTCACCAGCACGGCCCAGGTCTTGCGCCAGAAACCGCTGCCCGGCAGCCGGCGCGGCGTATCCTCCATCGGCAGCATCTGGCTCATTGGAAGTTGTCCTGCGCCTTGCCCATCAGGTCGATGAACACATCTTCAAGGGAAGGCTCGGCGCGTTGCCAGGCAAGACCGGCGCGATTGCGCCAGGGCGCGATAGCGGCATCGAGCGCGGCGGCGTCGCGCCCGGAGACGTGCAGGCTGGTGCCGAACGGCGCCACCATGTCGATGCCGGGCTTGCCGGTGAGTTCCTCGGTCAGCCCGGCGAGGCCGTCGCCGTGGTCCGCGCTGACGTACCAGGTGGTCAGATGCGAGTCCGCGATTACCTCTTCCACGGTGCCGCGCGCCAGCAACTGGCCGTAGGCGATGTAAGCGATCTCGTGGCAGCGCTCGGCTTCGTCCATGTAATGCGTCGACACCAGCACGGTGAGCCCCTCGGCGGCGAGCGCGTGGATCTCGTTCCAGAACTCGCGCCGTGCCTTGGGGTCGACGCCGGCAGTGGGCTCGTCGAGCAGCAACAGTTGCGGGCCTGGCAGCGTGCAGGCGCCGAGCGCCAGCCGCTGCTTCCAGCCGCCCGACAGTTCATGCGCGAGCTGTTCCTCGCGTCCGGAGAGCCCGAGCCGCACGATTGCCGCCCGTGCGGCCCTGCGCGGGCGCGCGATGCCGTAGATACGGCCAACGAATTCCAGGTTCTCGCGCACCGACAGATCTTCGTAGAGGCTGAAGCGTTGCGTCATGTAGCCGACGCGCGGTTTAATCTTGTCGGTTTCGGTGCGGATGTCGTAGCCGAGGCAGGTGCCCGTGCCCTCGTCGGGCGTGAGCAGTCCGCACAGCATGCGGATGGTGGTGGTCTTGCCCGAGCCGTTGGGGCCGAGAAAGCCGTAGATGGTGCCGCGCCTGACCTGCATCGACAGGTCGCGCACCACCGCGCGGCCGTCGAACCGCTTGGTCAGGCCGTGCACATCGATGACGACGTCGGAGGTGTTCAGGTCGCTCATGGGCTCACGCTTTCCGGCCGCAGCGTGACGGTGACCGGCTGGCCGACGCGGAACTTGTCGGGTTCGGCGGGCCGCGCCTCGATCATGTAGACGAGCTTGGCGCGCTCCTCGCGGCTGTAAATCACCGGCGGCGTGTATTCCGCGTTCCGGGCGATGAAACTCACTTTGGCAGTCAGGCCTCTGGCGCAGGCGTCGCAGCTCACGCCCACGGTCTGGTCGATCGTGATCGCGGCGAGCCGGGTCTCCGGCGCAAAGAAGCGGATTTTGAGATTGGGCGGCGGCAGCAGCGCGATCACCGGCTTCGCCGGTTGCACAGTTTCGCCGGGGCGGAAATAGACCTTCTGCACGATGCCGCCGACGGGACTCAGCACGCGCCGGCGCGTCAGCCGCGTTTGCGCGGCTTCAAGATTGGCCGTGGCCTGGCGCAACGCGGCATCCGCGTCGTCGAGCGCCTTGCGCGTGCCGGAGGCCGACTTCAGCAGTTCCTCGGCCCGGTCATAGGCTTTTTGCGCATTGAACAGCGCCGCCTTGCGCACCGCCACGTCGGCCTGTTGCAGGTCGTCGTCGAGGGTAAACAGCAATTTGCCCTTCTGCACACGATCGCCCTCGCGCACGTTGAGCATTTCGACGCGGCCCTGCTCGTCGGGGCTGATGAATACCATGTCGCCCTCGACCCAGCCTTGCAGTTCGCCGCTGTCGGGATTGCCGCAAGCGGCGAGCGAAAGCATCGCAAACACGGCCAGGAGAAAGAGCACGAGACGATTCACGACGGACTCCTTGGCGAAAACAGCACATCGAGATGGGCTTTCATCATTGCGCGCACGTCGAGCGGCTCGAAAGCGTCGAACAGGCCCGACCAGATGATGGCGATGATCCCCGGCGCCACGATGATCTGCGGAAACCTCACTACCGCCTCGGGCACCTCGCCGCGGGCGGCGGCGGGTTCGAGCGTGCCGCGTACGGCGGCGATGATGCGGGAGAGAACTTCGCGGTAATAGAATTCGGCGAGCTTGGGGAAGTGACGGCCTTCCGTCAGCATCAGCCGAACGACATCCTTGCGACGGGTCTCGTAGACCTCGCGCACGAACAGATCGGCGATGCGCTCCGCCAGGGCACTCGTCGGCAAATCGGCCTGTCCGAGCGCTTCGATGACGCCGATCATCGGCGCCAGCATGTCGCGCACCAGGTCCTGGAACAGGCTCTCCTTGTCGCGGAAGTAGAGATAGATGGTGCCCTTGGCGACGCCGGCACGTCTGGCGACATCGTCGAGCCGGGTGGCGGCAAAGCCGCGATTAGAGAATTCGTCGAGCGCGGCGGCGAGGATCGCCTGGCGGCGGGCGGCGCTGCGCGCTTCGCGAGCGCGAGCTTTTGGCGCGACGCCGGCGGCCGCCGGCTTCGGCCCGTCAGCGGTCTTTGTCATGCGGCCCGACACCCTGCCCGCCGCGCGTTTGCGGCGCGGTTTGGGCGATTTGCTGCGGGCACGGCGGTCGGGCATAGGGCAAGAAACTCGATCAAACATGACTGACTGGTCAGTCATTTTTTATAGCAAAACAGCCATGCGCGCAAGCGCGGATAAATCACGCTCCTTCAGACGGATGGGTCCTGGAAGGCGAGAGACGGGAACGGTCGGCCCGCGAAACGCCATGCGCGGGCTGCTCGCGGCTCACAACGCCGCTTCGGCAAAGGCGACGCCGCCCTACCCCCTGGCGTCGCAGAAAAACGTGCGGATAACGCACTCCTTGCCGCCGTCCCTGTAGCAGGAGCGCAGGGCCACGTTCTGGGCGTTGCCGAGCTGCGAGGCCTTGCCCCAGCCGTGGCCCCCGCAAGGGTTGACGAAATCGACCGCGTAGGCGGCGCAGCCGCGCCTGACGGTCGCCACCACCCGGCAGGCCTTGCCCGTGCATTTCGACCGGGCGCTGGCACTGGCCTCCTTTTCGGACCCGAAGTCATGGGCTTCGCCGTAGGCCCCGCAGGCGGCGACCGCCAGCGCACCGGCGGCATAGGCCCGGCTCATGGCAACCAGCATCACGGTCGCAGACGCCATCAGCAGCGTCGCGGCCACGAGTGCGCGCAGCACCGGCGTGAAAGTATCCGACATCGTCCCTTACCCAGGTTCCATCCCAGATAAGGGCTGAGTTGCCGGGGCGATCAATGATTCGAGTCGTCAGGCGCGTTCGATTTCGGCCTTGACCGCCGACAGCGACTCGGGGGTATCGACGTCGGTCAACGCGGCCGCACCTTCCACCGGCACCTCGACCACCGCCTCGGCGTAGCTGCTGATAAGATGGCGGGCGCCGAGGTCGCCCTGGATCGCCATCAGGTCGTTGAAGAAGCGCCGCGACCACAACACCGGATTGCCGCGCCGGCCCTCGATGCTCGGCACCGCCACGAGCGCGCCCTTCTCGGGATCAAACGCCGCGATCAATTTGTCGATCAGCCGGCTGTCCACCTGCGGCATGTCCCCGAGACAGACGATGGCGCCGTCAACGTCTTCCGGCACCGCGGCGATGCCGGCCTTGAGCGACGTGCCGAGGCCTTCGGCATATCCCGGATTGTGCACCAGCCTGACCGGCAGCCCGGCGAGCGCGGCTTCCACCTTCTCCCGCTCATGGCCGGTGACAACGATCACCGGCGACGCGCGCGAGGCCAGCGCCTGCTCGGCGGCGATGCGCACCAGCGGTTTACCGCCGATCTCGGCGATCAGCTTGTTGACCGCGCCCATACGGGTGGAGCGGCCGGCGGCAAGTACCAGCGCGGCAATGGGTCTGCCCTTCTCGGGTTCGAGTTCTTCGCGCGGCTGCGGACGCGTGACGATTTCCATCAGCAGGCCGCCGACGCCCATGCCGGTGACATCTTCGCGCGAAACGGGCAGTCCGGCGAGCAGGCGCATCAGCACCCAGTCGAAACCGTTTTCCTTCGGCGAGCGTGCGCAGCCGGGTGCGCCCAGCACCGCCTGCCCGCGCGCCTTGCCGATCAGCATCAGGTTGCCGGGATCGACCGGCATGCCGAAATGCTCGATTTCGCCGCCAACCGCCTCCACGGCCGCCGGGATGACGTCGCGGCGGTCGGCAATGGCGGAGGCGCCGAACACGATGACAAGCTCCGCGCCTTCCTCCAGCACTTCGTCGATGGCCCTGGTGAGCGCGCCCTGCTCATGCGGCACGCGCTTTTCCGCAATGATGGTCGCGCCGGCGGGCGCGAGGCGCGCGGCCGTGATCTTCAGGGTCTTGTCGACCACCTTGGGCGCCAGCCCCGGCAGCAGCGTCGAGACCACGCCCACCTTGCGGATTTTGTAGGGCGCGACCCGGATCACCGGTTTGGCCTTCGCGGCCGCCGCCACCGCGGCGTCACGCGTGGCGCCGGCAATCGCAAAAGGAATGATCTTTACGGTGGCGATCATTTCGCCCTCAACTACCGGCTTGAAAGCGGAAAGCGTCGCCAGCGTCACCGCCTCGTCGATGCGGTTCAGATCGTCAATCGCATTCCTGTCGACCACCAGCACGCCAGCGGCATCGGCAAACAGATTGCAGCGACCGGTGAAGGCGCGGTCGACGCGCACGCCCTGGCCCGACACCGCGGTGGCGATGTCGGCCGCAGCCTGGTCCTCGGTTACATCGCCCGGCTCAAGCCGCGCCGCCACGATCTGCCTGACGCCGGCGCGTGTAAGCGCCTCGACTTCTTTCCCGCCGATGAGCGTGCCCTTCCTCAGCACGAGATCGCCCTGACGGATCGAGTGCACCGCCGTGGCGCCGAGCGCTTCCTTGACCGGGACGGCGCCGAATTTCATGCCGCCTCCGCCTTGTCCGCCTTCAGGCGCAGCGACGCGGTGATCTGGGCCATGATGGCGACCGCGATCTCGGACGGCGAGACCGCGCCGATCGACAGCCCGACGGGCGCGTGGATGCGCGCGATATCCGAATCCTTCAGGCCCGCCTGCTTCAGGCGTTCAACCCGCCTGGCGTGGGTCTTCCTGGAACCGAGCGCACCGATATAAAAGCAGTCACGCGCCAGCGCATGCTTGAGCGCCGGATCGTCGATTTTCGGATCGTGCGTGAGCGCGACGAACGCGGTGTAGTGATCGACATTGAGCGGCGGCAGCGCGTCGTCCGGCCATTCCGCGATCACCCTGACGTCGGGAAAGCGCTCGGGCGAGGCGAAAGCCGTGCGCGGATCGACGATGGTCACGTCATACCCGAGCAATGCCCCGATAGGCGCCAGCGCCTGGCTGATGTGCACCGCCCCGGTAATGACGAGCTGCGGCGACGGCACGTGCACGGTGAGGAAATTGCGGCCCTGCGCGGTTTCTTCCATGCCGCTTTTCGCCATGCGCAGGCGCTTCTCGATCACGTCCCTGAGCGGGTCCGTGGCGACGTCCACGGCCTTCACCAGCCGTTCGTCGCCGCTATCAACGTTGGTGACGACCACCACCGCACGCCGCGCCGCGCGCTCGGTATTCAACGCATGAAGCAGATCGATTTTCACTTCACGGACTCCCGGTTCTGTCTTCCACCCTCCCCTGGAGGGGGAGGGTCGGCGAGCGTGTGGCAACGCCTGTTCAATCCACCTTCTCCACATAGACGCGGATGGTGCCGCCACACGACAGGCCCACCTGCCAGGCATCCTCGTCGGCGACGCCAAACTCCAGCATCCTGGGCTTGCCACTGTCGATCACGTCGATGGCTTCCGCCACCACCGCGCCTTCGACGCAACCACCGGACACGCTCCCCAGAAAATTGCCTTCTTCGTCGATCACCAGATTGGAGCCGACCGGCCTTGGCGCCGAGCCCCAGGTCTCCATCACCGTCGCCAGCGCCACGCCGCGACCTTCCTTGCGCCAGTCTTCGGCGGCCTTGAGGATGTCTTCATCGCGTGAAAGCATTGTGCACCTCCATGGCAGCGTGAAACGTCACGCCGCTTTCTTCAGCATCGCCTTCGGATCGTAGCCCCTGGCCGCCTGGCCCGACAACGCGCGCACCAGGCCGGTCATGGAATCGAGATTATGGATCGGCCGCAATTCGTCGACATGCTCCATAATGGTGCGCACGCCTTTGGCGCGCGCCTCGAAGCCCTCGAAGCGCAGCAGCGGATTGAGCCAGATCAGCCGCCGGCAGGAACGGTGCAGCCGGTCCATCTCGAATTCGAGCGTATCATCGGCGTCACGTTCGAGCCCGTCGGTGATCAGCAGCACCACCGCGCTCTGGCCCAGCACCCGGCGCGACCAGTGTTTGTTGAAGTCGCGCAAGGACGAGGCGATGCGCGTTCCGCCCGACCAGTCGGCCACATGCGCCGAGCACGCGGCCAGCGCCTCGTCCGGATCGCGCTGGCGGATGGCGCGCGTAACGTTGGTCAGCCGCGTCCCGAACAGGAAGGTGGTCACGCGCTTCTTCGCGTCGGTGATGGAATGCAGGAAATGCAGGAACAGCCGGGTGTACTGGCTCATGGAACCGGAGATGTCGAGCAGCGCCACGATCGGCGGCTCCTTCTCGCGCGGCCCGAAATATTTCAGATCGATGACCGCCCCGCCCGCCTTCATGCTGGAACGCAACGTGCGGCGCATGTCGATCATGCGGCCGCGGCGCGCGGCGGCGAGGCGTCGCGTCCTGACCATGTCGAGCGGCAGCGCCATCCGCGCGATCGCTTGCCTGGCGGTGGCGATCTCCGCTGCGCTCATCTGGGCGAAGTCCTTCTTCTGCAGAACCTCCCGGTCGGAGACGGTGAGAGTCGCGTCGAGTTCGATCTCCTGCTTCTCCTCCTCTCGCGCGTTCATACCGGCATAGAGCGCTTCCTGGACGCGCTGCGCGCCCGGAGCCGGCGGCTGCGGCGCGCCCGGCAAGGTCTCCGGCAGCATGGAAGCGATCAGCTTGTCGAGATAGCCGCGCCTGCGGAAGAACAGCCTGAAGGCCTGGTCGAACAGGACGGTGTGCTCGTGCCGCTTCACGAACACCGCGTGCAGCGTCCAGTAGAAATCCTCACGATCGCCGACACGGGCGACATGGACGGCTTCGAGCGCGTCGAGCACCGCGCCCGGTCCCACGGGCAAGCCGGCCGCGCGCAACGCGCGGGCGAAATAAAGAATGTTTTCGGCGAGCCGGCCCTCGGCCATGCCATCTACTCCGCCGCCCGCAACTCGGATTTCACCTCGTCCAGCAGCGTCTTCACCTTGCTGCCATCGAGGCGGGCGATGTCGTCCTGGTATTTCAACAACGCGCCGAGCGTATCCGACACCGTCGCCGGATCAAGCGCGACGACGTCGAGCTCCGTGAGCGCGCCGGCCCAGTCCAGCGTTTCGGCGACGCCGGGCGCCTTGAACAGATCCTCCTTGCGCAGGGCCTGCACGAAGGCGACCACCTGCTCGGACAGTTTCCTGGAAATGTCCGGCACCCTGGTGCGCAGGATCTGCAGTTCGCGCTTCGCGTCCGGATAGCCGACCCAGTGATACAGGCAGCGACGCTTGAGCGCGTCGTGCACCTCGCGGGTCCGGTTGGAGGTGATGACCACGATGGGCGGATGCGGCGCCTTGATGGTGCCGAGCTCCGGCACCGTCACCTGGAAGTCCGCCAGCACCTCCAGGAGAAAGGCTTCGAACGCCTCGTCGGTGCGGTCGATCTCGTCGATCAGCAACACCGGCGGACCGTCCGGGTCCGGCTCAAGCGCCTGCAACAGGGGCCGCTTGATCAGAAATTTCTCCGAGAATACGTCGTGCTCGATGCGCTCGCGGTCGCCCTCGCCTTCAGCCTCGGCCAGCCGGATAGCGATCATCTGCGCGCCGTAATTCCACTCGTAAACCGCCGACGCGACGTCGAGCCCCTCGTAGCATTGCAGCCGGATCAGCCGGCGGCCGAGGCCTTCCGCCAGCACCTTGGCGATCTCGGTCTTGCCGACGCCGGCCTCTCCTTCCAGGAACAGCGGCCGGCCCATGCGCAACGCGAGAAAAAGCACGGTCGACAGCGACCGGTCGGCGATATAGCCGGCCTTGCCCAGCAGGCTCAGGGTCGCGTCGATGCTGTCGGGTAGCGGTGTAACAGACATTCCCTGGTCACCTCGATGACACTTTAACCGATTGCGCGCCGGCCTACATGTGGGGTGCCCGGCCGTCCGCGGCCACCCGAGGATTTTCGCCCAAAGGTTACTCGCCCCATGTCAAACGCCTCCGAGCTCGAAAAACAAGCCCTCAAGGCCCCCGCGATCGACTCGCGGGTGCGCATTGGCCACGTCCACCTGAAGGTGGCCGACCTGGCTCGCGCCCTCGATTTCTACTGTGGCGTCCTCGGGTTCGAATTGACCACCACCTATCCCGGCGCGGCCTTCATCTCGGCCGGCGGCTACCACCACCATATCGGGCTCAACACCTGGGAGAGCAGGGGCGGCTCCCCGCCCCCGCCCGGCACCACCGGCCTCTACCACACCGCCATTCTCTACCCGACCCGCAGGCTGCTCGCCGACGCGCTGCGCCGGCTGGTCGTCGCCAAAATTCCGCTCGACGGCGCCAGCGATCACGGCGTGTCCGAGGCGCTCTACCTGCGCGACCCGGACGATAACGGCGTCGAGCTTTACTGGGACCGGCCGAAGGAGATGTGGCCGCAGAAGCCGGACGGCGGTCTCGACATGTATACCCGCCCGCTCGATCTGCATGACCTGCTGGCGGAACTGGACGAGGACGGCTGACCACCCTGTCGCGTTCACAGCTGAATGACGAAGGCCACGACGAAAATCGCGTAGGCCGCGACCGTCGGGTAGAACGTCAGGGCGAAGCCGAAGGCGCGACCGCCGGCGCCCTTGCGATAACCGAAAATGAACAGCGCGCGCCCGAGCAGGAACAGGATCACCAGCGCCGGCAGCAGCACAGTCGCGAGCCCCGGCGTCACCGCCGCCAGCCCGTTATAGGCGGCAATCGCCAGCACCGTCTGCTCCAACGTGTTCTGAAGCACCGCCTTGTCGACCGCGACCGTACTGCCGGGATGATCATAGGCCGCGCCGTCGATGATGTCGGTGTTGAAGAACCGTTTCCTGGCGATGTCCCCGATGCAAAAGACCAGCGCCAGCGCGACGAGCGCGCTCGCGACCGGTGCCGAAAGGCGAACCGTATCGATTCCACTCCTCGACAGGAAATAGACAACCAGCAACAAGATCGCCGTCACGATGACCGCCAGCACCATGCCACCCAACACCTGTCTCCGCTCGTGTGTCATCGTGGTCCGCCTCGTATCCATCAGGTTGTTGCAACACGCGCCGGCCGCCTCAGCAACAGGGTGAGCAGTATGGCGACCGAGGAGAGCGCCAGCATGGTCGCGAATGCGGCGTTGTAGGTGCCGGTCGCGTCGAAGAGCGCGGCGCCAAAGTACGCGCCCAGGCCGCCGCAGATGTGATGCACCATGGTGATCAGCCCGGTGAGCGCGCCGAGGTGGCGGGTGCCGAAGCTCTCCAACGCAAACACAACCGTGAGCGGCGCGGTCACCAGGAAGGTGAGGCCGAACACCAGCGCGAATATCACCACGGAAATCGTGGACTGGTTCACCATGACCAGCGCGAACACCGCGACGCGGGCGGCGAAGCTGAGCGCAGCCGGATACACCGGCCCGGCCCGATCGCTGAGGGCGCCGGCGGCGACCACGCCGACGAGGCCGGTCAAACCCATCAGGGCCAACAGATTGCCGGCGAAATAAGCGTCGACGCCGCGGTCCTGGGCGAAGGCGACCACGTGGGTCGCCACGAAGAAGTCGCCCAGGCCGCAGATCGCATAGACCGCAATCAGAAGCCAGAATTGGCGCGAACGGGCCGCGGTCAGCACGCCCACGCCGTCGATCAGGCGCCCGGCAGTCGCCTGCGCGGGCTGGATCCGCGGGATGGCCAGCAGCAGCACCGGCACCAGCGCCAAATGCGCAAGGCCGAGCCACAGATAGACCGCGTGCCAGCTCACCGCCAGCAGCACCGCCGTGAGCGCCGCGATCACCACGAGCTGGCCGACGCTCATGCCCGACATCACGACCGCATTGACGATGCCGGTGCGCGCGGGGAAGGCGCGGGTCACCATCACCGCGACCGGAATGAGCGAAGCCGCGCCGCTGCCGAGCGCGTACACCACGCCGTACAGCAAGAGCGCATGCCAGGGCGCCGAGATCATGCCCATGAGGCCGATGCCGATGCCGCTGACGATCAGGCCGCCGCACAGCACCGCGCGCGGACCGGCGCGGTCGGCAAGCCCGCCAGCCGCGAACATCGCCGCGGCCGAAACGATCTGATAGAGCGCGACCGCGCTGCCCAGCTCGCTGCGGCCCCAACCGAACTCGTCGACGATCGGCCTGAGCGTCAGCCCGATGGCGAAACGCGCGCCGCCGCTGATGAACATCACGAGGAAACCGGCGGCCAGTACGATCGCGCCGGTCGAGAGAAAGCCTTTTCGTGACAGGGACAAGGCGCTTGCTTCTTGCCGTCGAGCAGAATCCAGGGGGCGGCCCGTGCCACCCCTCACCTTGACGCGCCGGGCATTCCGCTTCGAAGCGGCGTCTTACTTCGTCGCTTTCGCCACCGCGCGGCGCGCCAGCACGCCGACCAGATGCGCGCGATATTCGGCGCTGGCGTGGATGTCCGCGTTCATGCCGGTCGCCGGGATGCTCATGCCGTCGAGCGACTTCGCGGCGAAGCGCTTCTTCAGCGCCTCCTCGAACGACGGCACCCGGAACACGCCGTCTGAACCGGCGCCGGTCACTGCCACACGGATGTCGGAGCCGCGCTTCGACACGAACACGCCGACCAGCGCGAAGCCGGAAGCCGGGTGCTTGAATTTTTCATAGGCCGCCTTCTTGGCGACGGGGAAGCTCACCTTGGTGATAATCTCGCCTTCCTCGAGCGCGGTCGAGAACATGCCGGTGAAGAAATCATCGGCGGCGATGCGACGCTTGTTGGTGATGATGGTCGCGCCCAGCCCCAGCACCGCCGCCGGATAGTCGGCATTCGGATCGTTGTTGGCGATGGAGCCGCCAATGGTGCCGCGGTTGCGCACCTGCGGGTCGCCGACCGAGCCCGGCACGTCGGCGAGGGCCGGCAGCACCTCGCGCACCACCGGCGATTTGGCCACGTCGGCGTGACGCGCCATCGCGCCGATGATGATGGAACGCCCCTTGTGCTCGACCGTGTCCAGGCCGTCGATCAGCGACAGATCGATCAGCGCCGAAGGACTGGCGAGCCGCTGCTTCATAACCGGCAGCAGCGAATGGCCGCCGGCCAGCAGCTTGGCATCCGGATTGCGCGCAAGCAGGCCGGCCGCCTGGCGGACCGTGGTGGGACGATGGAAGGTGAAATTATACATCGGTCTCTCCTGATGAGGCGGCTTGTTAGGCAGCTTGGCGCGGCTTGGCGCGCCGGAGCGCCGACCATACCGCATTGGCGGTGGCCGGCATGGGGACGTCTTCGGTGCCAAGGGCGTCGGTGATGGCGTTGATCACCGCCGCCGGCGACGCAATCGCGCCGGCCTCGCCGCAGCCCTTGATGCCGAGCGGGTTGGACGGCGCCTTGGTCTCAGTGGTCCCGACGTTGAACGACGGCAAGTCGTGGGCGTGCGGCATGGCGTAGTCCATGAGCGACCCGCTCACGAGCTGGCCGTTGGAGTCATAGACGGCGCCTTCCAGCAGCGCCTGGCCCACCCCTTGCGCGATGCCGCCGTGAACCTGACCCTCGACGATCATCGGGTTGATGATCGTGCCGAAGTCGTCGACCGCGGTCCAGGTGACGATCTCGGTCTTGCCGGTGTCGATGTCGACTTCCACCTCGCAGATGTGGCATCCCGCAGGGAAAGTGAAATTGGTCGGATCGTAGAAAGAGGTCTCCTTCAGGCCCGGCTCGAGTTCCGCGCCGGTGAACTTGTGCGCGATATAGGCATTGAGCGCGACGTCGCCGAAGGCCGCCGACTTGTCGGTGCCGGCAACGGTGAACTGGCCGTCCTTGAACTCGATGTCGCCCTCGGATGCTTCCAGCATGAAGGCCGCGACCTTCTTGGCCTTCTCTTCGATTTTGTCGAGCGCCTTGACAATCGCCGACATGCCGACCGCGCCAGAGCGCGAGCCGTAGGTGCCCATGCCGAACTGCACCTTGTCGGTGTCGCCGTGCACAATGGAAACGTTCTCGAACGGAATGCCGAGCCGCTCCGATACAAGCTGGGCGAAGGTGGTCTCGTGCCCCTGGCCGTGCGCGTGACAGCCGGTGAGCACCTCAACCGAGCCGGTCGGATTGACGCGCACTTCCGCAAACTCCCACAGACCCACGCCGGCGCCGAGCGAGCCGACAGCTTGCGACGGCGCGATACCGCAGGCTTCGATGTAGGTCGAGTAGCCCAGCCCCCTGAGCTTGCCGTGACGGGCCGACTCGCGCTTGCGCTTGTTGAAGCCCTTCACGTCGGCGAGCTCCATCGCCTTCTTCATTGAGGCGTTATAATCGCCCGCGTCATAGGCCATGATCACCGGCGTCTGGTGCGGGAACGATTTGATGAAATTGCGCCTGCGCAGATCGGGCGGATCGATCCCCATCTCGCGCGCCGCTACTTCCATCAGCCGCTCGACCACGAAGGTCGCTTCCGGCCGGCCGGCTCCGCGATAGGCGTCCACGGGCGCGGTGTTGGTGTAGACCGCGTCGACTTCGCAATAGATTTGCGGAATGTCGTACTGGCCCGACAGCAGCGTGGCGTAGAGATAGGTCGGCACCGACGAGGAGAAGGTCGACATATAGGCGCCGAGATTGGCAATCGTTTTCGCGCGCAGCGCCAGAATCTTGCCGTTCTCGTCGAGCGCCAGTTCGGCGTGGGTGACATGGTCGCGGCCATGCGCGTCGGTGAGGAAGGATTCGCTGCGATCGGCGGTCCACTTCACCGGCCGGCGCATCTTGCGGGCCGCCCACAGGCAGACGACCTCTTCCGGATAGATGAAGATCTTGGAGCCGAAGCCGCCGCCGACGTCTGGCGCGATCACCCGCAGCTTGTGCTCGGGCGTGATGCCGACGAAGGCGGAGATGACCAGCCGCGCCACGTGCGGGTTCTGCGAGGTGTTCCAGAGCGTCAGATGATCGTTGCCGGCGTCGTATTCGGCGAGCGCCGCGCGCGGCTCGATGGCGTTCGGCACCAGCCGGTTGTTGATGATGTCGAGCCTGGTGACGTGCTTGGCCTGGGCGAACGCTGCCTCCACGGCTTTCTGATCGCCGAGCGCCCATTCGTAGATGGTGTTGTTGGGGGCGACCTCGTGGATCTGCGGGCCCGATTTGGCCCTGGCCGGATCGGTCACCGCCGGCAACATCTCGTAGTCAACGACCACCTTCTCCGCGGCATCGCGCCCCTGCGCCTGCGTCTCGGCGATCACCACCGCCACCGCGTCGCCGACATGGTTGACGGTCTCCGCCGCGAGCGCGGGATGCGGCGCCATCTTCATCGGCGAGCCGTCCTTGGAGTGGATCATCCAGCCGCAGATCAGGCTGCCGACCTTGTCGGCCGCGAGTTGCGCGCCGGTCAAGACGTCGACCACGCCCGGCATCGTCCTGGCCGCGCTGACGTCGATGTTCCTGATCCTGGCGCGCGCGTGTGGCGAGCGCACGAATACGGCGCGGGTCTCGCCCGGCCGCACCACGTCGTCGGTGTACTGGCCGTGTCCGGTTATGAAGCGGATGTCTTCCTTACGGCGTACCGCCGCGCCGATCCCGGTCGCGCTCATGGCGGTCTCCTCCCTGGTTGTTATGAAAGACGCTTCCCTGTTCGGCCGCTTGCTGCGACGCTTTGGTTACTCCGTGTGTTTCCCGGTCAGGCCATGGCCTTCGCGCCGGCGGCAATCGCCTTGACGATGTTGTGATAGCCGGTGCAACGGCAGATGTTGCCGTCGAGCTGCTCACGGATGGTGTGCTCGTCGAGATCGTTGCCGTTGCGGCGCACGATGTCGAGCGCGGCCATGATCATGCCGGGCGTGCAATAGCCGCACTGCAGGCCGTGGTTCTCGCGAAACGCCTCCTGCATGGGGTGCAAGGTGCCGTCCGCCTTGGCCAGACCCTCGATGGTGGTGACGCTGGCGCCCTCACACTGCAGGGCAAGCGTGGTGCAGGACTTGGCGGCGATGCCGTCGACGTGGACGACACAAGCGCCGCACTGGGAGGTGTCGCAGCCGACATGGGTTCCGGTCAGCCGCAGGTTCTCGCGCAGGAATTGCACCAGCAAAGTGCGTGCTTCGACCTCGCCGCTGACCGGCTTGCCGTTCACCGTCATGGAGACCGTTGGCATGACCATCCTCCCAAAATTCGGGGCCAAAAGCCCTCTTTTCGTCGCACTCATGCCCGGAGGCGAGCGCTCGGGCCCAAAACTGAGCCGATTTCGTCCAGAACCGGAATGACTTTGAACCCCTGCAGCGTTCTTGGTCAAGCGATTCAAAAGTACGGTGCGGTGAATTCGGCCCTCTATGGCCCTAAAACGCGCTCTGGCGCGGTCGATCCGCGCCGGCGCTAACGTTTTGCCGATCCGCGTGCTTTTCCAGAAATGCCGCAATTCGCCGGTCGGCAGCGGTGGCTAGCCGGCTGCAACCTGCGCGGCAAATTTCTGGAAAAAGTCGTCGGCGAGCTTCTTGGCGGCGCCATTGACCAGACGCTGGCCGAGCTGCGCAAGCTTGCCGCCGATCTGCGCCTCCACATTGTAGGTCAGCAGCGTCCCGCCATCCTTTTCCGACAAAGCCACGACTGCGCCACCCTTGGCGAAGCCGGCGACGCCGCCACTGCCCTCGCCGGAAATCCTGTAGCCGTTGGGCGGGTCGAGGTCGGTCAGCTGCACATGGCCTTTGAAGCGCGCCTTGACCGGGCCGATCTTGGTAGTCGCCACCGCCTCGAATTCGGTGTCGGAAGTCTTGTTGAGCTCCTCGCAACCCGGAATGCAGGCCTTGAGCACCTCCGGATCGTTGAGCTTGGCCCAGACCACCTCTCGTGTGGCAGGAAGCTGGACCTCGCCGGTCATGGTCATCGCCATTGGATCGTCTCCTGAACGCTGGTGTCCCGTTTCCGAATTGCCGACTACCTTAAAGCAAGCGCCGACCGGCAATTCGGAAACCAGGGGACACGAGCAACTTTACGGCCGCGGCTGTCCGTTCCAGGGCCCGGCTTAAGCCCTCACGGGCCGCCTGAAAAGGGGCTTTGCAGCAGCCGCCGGGGCCTTTAAGGGTGTGGCCGAACGCCGAACCGGCCGATGCACCGCCCGTCCGGGCGCTCCAATCACATGCAGGGGGAATGCCTATGCCGCAGATCGAAGTCGATGACGGCTGCAAGATCAACGTCGAGGTCGAGGGGCCCACCGACGCGCCCGCGCTGATGCTGTCGAATTCGCTCGGCACCAATCTGCACATGTGGGACCAGCAGATGCCCGAGTTCACGAAGAAGTATCGCGTCATCCGCTACGACCGCCGCGGCCACGGCAAGTCCGACGTGCCGGGAGGCCCCTACACCATGGAGCGCCTGGGCCGCGACGTGGTCGCGATACTTGATGCGCTCGGCGTCGAAAAGACCAACTGGTGCGGATTGTCGATGGGCGGCATGGTCGGCCAATGGCTTGGCGCCAACGCATCCGGCCGCGTGGAGAAGCTGGTGCTCTCCAACACCCACTCCCATTACCCCGACAAGTCGTTTTGGGCCGACCGCATCAAATTCATCGAGAAGAACGGCCTCGACGCGCTGGTCGACGCCAACATGCAGCGCTGGTTCACGGAAGGCTTCCGCCAGCGTGCCCCCGAGACCATGGCGCGCATGAAAGAGATGTTCGTCGCCACTGACATCAAGGGCTATATCGCCTGCTGTCAGGCGATAATGACCATGGACTTCAGGGCCAGCAATCCGACCATCGACGCGCCGACCATGGTGATCGTTGGAGCGCAGGACGCCGCCACCCCGCCGGCGGCGGGCGAAGAAATCCGGAATCAGATCAAGGGCGCCAGGCTCACGAGCCTCGAGGCGGCCCACATCTCCAACATGGAACAGCCGCAGGCCTACACCAGGGCCGTGCTCGATTTCCTGGGCGCGTGAGCTTCCACGATGGACGAGAAAGAACGCTACGAAAAGGGCATGGCCCAGCGCCGCAAGGTCCTGGGCAACGCCTGGGTCGACCGCGCTAACGCGAACAGAAACCCGTTCACCGAAGAGTTCCAGGAGTTCATCACGCGCGCCGCCTGGGGCGAGGTATGGACCCGCCCGCATTTCGACGAGCGCACCCGCCGCATCCTGGTGATCGGCACCATGCTCGCGCTCGACAAGTGGGACGAATTCAGGATGCACGTGCGCGCCGCCCTCACCGAGGGCGGTTTTTCCGCCGATGACATCAAGGAGATTGTCCTGCAGCAGGCGATCTATTGCGGGGTGCCCGCCGCCAACCACGCCTTCAAGCTGGCGGGCGAAGTGATGGCCGAACTGACAAAGAAATAAAGTGCGGGCGCGTGGCGATGCTTTCAAAGCATCGCCACGCGAAACGTTACCGCCAGATCGAGAATGGCGTGCCCTGTCGCAGGGCCGGTGCGTCGCCCCTGGCCTCCACAGCATCATTGCTGCGATAGCTGCGCTCGAGGATGCAGAGCGCTGCGGCAAGGGCTGCCAGCGCCAGCTGGACCGCGCCCTCACGCACCAGCGGGGCGTTCTGTGACCACACCGCCGGACCAACCGACAGGATCGTAATTGCCACCACCAGGACGAGCCCGGCTTCCAGAATTTCGTTGTCGGCCTTGCCACTGACCAGGCTGTGGAAGCGGTCGACGATGTGCACCGCGCAAATGGCGGCGACCGCAAGCTTGAGCGTCGCGAAGAAGGCAGCGAGCTTGACCAGACCCACCGGCGTCAAATGGAAATAGCTGCCGATGGCGAAAACGAATTGCGAACGCCAAACGTCGTCGAGCCCGTAGGTCGGCGAGGTCAGCATGCGCAGGGCCTCGAAGCCCCAGAACAACATGAAATAGAGCGAGATCGCGAGGATCATCGCCACGGATGCGGACGAGAGTTTGCGCATGAGCACCTCCTTCGGTGGTGTCTCATGGGTATTCGCATCAAATGCCGATTTCAAAGCAAACCAGGCCTTTACCTTACCCGTTAGCCGCTTAACCAAAGACATGTGAATTCCCAGGTTAAGAGAATGCCGCTCAGTTGTCGCGGCCCTCGCGGAACGTCTGCGGCGTGGTACCGGTCTGCTTGCGGAAGAAGCGCGTGAAATGAGAGGGATCGGAAAAGGCGAGATTGTAGGCGATCTCGTGGATCGGCTGATTGGTAAACACGAGCTGGCGTTTGGCTTCGGTCAGGACGCGCTGGCGGATCAGGTGGCCGGCGGTGACGCCGGTCGCGCGCTTGACATGATCGTTGAGCCGGTCGGCGGTCATTGCCAGCTTCTCGGCGTAGAAGCTGATCAGTCGCTCTTGGCGGAAATGCTCGTCGATCAACTTGCGCAACTGCTCCACCTGCGCGTCAGCGCGCGTGAGCGTCACTGCCCCGCTGCGGGCGCGGCTTGCCGCCAGCCGCACGACCTCGATCGCAATGAGCGTGAGGAGCGCGCGCATCGCCAGCCGGTGGCCCTCGCGCGCCAATGAGCTTTCCTCCTCGAGTTCGGCACAGAGTGACGATAGCCGTTTGGTTTCGGCCGGATCTTTGAGTGGCACCACCGGCTGGCCTGCCAGCGCCTTCAGCCGTGCCACGGCCTCGCCCGAGCGATCGCCGAGTGCATCGGCGACATCCTCGGTGAAACTCAATACCCAGCCATTGGTGACCTGCGGCCTGAAGCGGAAACCATGCGCGGTCGTCGGCGGCAGCAGAATCGCTGTCGGCGCCGCAAACGGCATGATCGCGGTCTCGAAGCTCATCTCGCCACCGCCCTGCTCTATCAACAGCACCTGGAAGAGATTGCGATGGCGGTGCGCACGTATTGTCCAGTCGTGCACCGAAGAGCGGGAGGCGATGGTTTCGATATGGATAAAGTCGAACGCGGAATCATCCGGCGGATCGCCGTAGAGGTGGAACAGCGGAAGCGCAGGATTGGCCATAGATTCAAGCATAAGCGAGACGGCTCGCCAAAGCCACGCCCAAAGACATCCACCGCACGCGGGAACCCGAAGCCCCGAAGCGGGTTTTCAGTCCGATCTGAACGAACCCGAAGGGGCGACACGATGGGACGATACCTGCTGCTCTGGCTGCTCGGAGTCCCGATTCCGATCCTGCTGCTGATCTGGGCCTTCGGCGGCCTGCATTAGAGCGATCGGCCATTACCTTCGCCACACGACCCCTCAAGGGCTCCGGTCGCGCGCGACGCGGGCGGAGCCCTGTTGTCCCTTGAATTAGTCACACGCGACACCGGCAAACGTTGCCGCTTCCGGCCCCGCCTGTTAAGCCTTCAACGGGGCTCATACGGTTGTCGGCCGGGCAGCCATGCGGAAAGAAGGGGTCGCATGGATTATTTCCTCCAGCAGCTGATCAATGGGGTGACGCTCGGCTCCATCTACGGCCTCATCGCCATCGGCTACACCATGGTCTATGGCATCATCGGCATGATCAACTTCGCGCACGGCGACATCTTCATGGTCGGTGCGTTCATTGCCCTTATCGCCTTCCTCTGTCTGGTCGCAATCGGCATCACCGCGGTGCCACTTGCCTTGTTCCTGGTGCTGCTGATCGCCATGGCGCTGACCGCGCTCTACGGCTGGACGCTGGAGCGATTTGCCTACCGGCCGCTGCGCCGGTCCTTTCGCCTGGCGCCGCTGATTTCCGCCATCGGCATGTCGATCGTGTTGCAGAACTACGTGCAGGTGGCGCAAGGCGCACGCGTCAAGCCGCTACCGCCGCTGATCCCCGGCGGCATCACGCTGGTGTCCGACAAGACATTCCCGGTACAGCTGTCCAATGTACAGATCATTGTGATGATAACCACCGTGGTGCTGATGGTGATCTTTTCCTGGCTGGTCGCGCGCACCCGGCTTGGCCGCGACATGCGCGCCTGCGAGCAGGATCTCAGGATGGCCTCCCTGCTCGGCGTCGATGTCAACCGCACCATCGCATTCACCTTCGTCATCGGCGCCGCGCTCGCCGCCGTCGCTGGCGTCATGCACCTGCTTTATTACGGCGTCATCGATTTCTACATCGGTTTCGTCGCCGGCGTGAAAGCCTTCACCGCCGCCGTGCTCGGCGGCATCGGCTCGTTGCCCGGCGCCATGCTGGGCGGCCTGCTGATCGGATTGATCGAAACCTTCTGGTCGGCCTATTTCTCCGTCGAGTACAAGGACGTCGCGGCTTTCTCAATCCTCGTTATCGTGCTCATCTTCCTGCCGACCGGCATCCTCGGCCGACCCGAAGTCGAGAAGGTCTAAAAGAGGGCGGAGAACCGCGTGTCAGCCCCGTCCGATCACAGCCGCAAGCCGGGCATTGATTTCATCACCGCGCTCAAGCGCGCATGCCTGTCGGCGCTGATCGCGTTCGGCCTGTTTTCGCTTCTGATCGGCGTGCGCACCGAAACCGGCTCAAGCGGCGCGCTTGAATTGAGCCTGCGACCGCAACTGCTCGGCATCATTATTCTGGTCGTATTCCTCGGTGCCCTGGCGCGCGAGCTGATCCTGGGCGATCGCGAGCTCGCGCTGACGCACCATTTGCCGGCCGGACTCATTGAGCGCCTGCAGTGGCTCGGCAAGCTGGCAGCGCCGGCGCTGCTGATCTTCGCCATCCTGGTGCCGGTCATCTTCTACAACAACCGCTACCTGCTCGATCTTGGCATCATGATCCTCACCTACATCATGCTGGGCTGGGGACTGAACATCGTGGTGGGCCTGGCAGGCCTGCTCGACCTCGGCTACGTCGCCTTTTACGCGGTCGGCGCCTACTCATACGCGCTGTTGGCAGAGCATTTCGGTTTCTCATTCTGGATCTGCCTGCCGCTCGCCGGCATCCTCGCTTCGTTCTGGGGCATCATCCTCGGGTTTCCGGTGCTGCGGCTGCGCGGCGACTATCTCGCCATCGTCACGCTTGCCTTCGGCGAGATCATCCGGCTGGTGCTGCTCAACTGGCAGAGCCTCACCCACGGCCCCGACGGCATCACCGGCGTGCCCCGGCCGAGCTTCTTCGGCCTGCCTTTCAACAACGACGACGGCAGCTTCGCCCACACCTTCGGACTTCATTATTCCTTCACCCACCGCATCGTCTTTCTCTATTACCTGATCCTGGTGCTGGCGATGGTCACCAACCTCGTGACCATCCGTCTGCGCCGGCTACCCATCGGGCGGGCCTGGGAAGCGCTGCGCGAGGACGAGATCGCCTGCCGCTCTCTCGGCATCAACACCACCAACACCAAGCTCACCGCCTTCGCCATCGGCGCCATGTTCGCGGGCTTCGCCGGTTCGTTCTTCGCCACCCGGCAGGGTTTCATCTCGCCGGAGAGCTTCACCTTCACGGAGTCGGCGCTGGTGCTGGCGATCGTCGTGCTCGGCGGCATGGGCTCGCAGATCGGCGTCGTCATTGCCGCCACCGTGATGCTGGGCGGCTTCGAGTTCTTCCGCGAGTTCGCCCAGTTCCGCATGCTGGTGTTCGGGCTCGCCATGGTCATCATCATGATCTGGCGTCCGCGCGGACTGATCGCCACGCGCAAGCCCACGCTGTTCCTGCACAAGGGCAAGATGCTCGATCCCGATGTGGTAGCCGAAAGCCGCGCAGTGACGGAAGGCCACAACCCATGACGGCCGCACCCGCCCCCCGCGACGCCATCCTCTCCGTGCAGCATCTGTCGATGCGCTTCGGCGGTCTCGTCGCCGTCGACGATCTTTCCTTCTCCGCGGGGCGCGGCGACATCACGGCGCTCATCGGACCCAACGGCGCCGGCAAGACCACGGTGTTCAACTGCATCACCGGCTTCTACAAGCCGACCGTCGGCATGATCCGCCTCACACACGCCGACGGCAGTATCTTTCTGCTCGAGCGCCTGTTCGACTTTCGCATCAACAAGCACGCGCAAGTCGCCCGCACCTTCCAGAATATCCGCCTGTTCCAGGGCATGACCGCGCTGGAAAACCTCATGGTAGCCCAGCACAATCCGCTGATGCTGGCTTCCGGCATGACCTTCCTCGGCATGCTTCGCGCGCCCTCGTTCGCCCATGCCGAGCGCCAGGCCATCGATCGTGCGCGCTACTGGCTCGACCGCATCGGTTTGCTCGATCGCGCCGACGATCCTGCCGGTGCGCTGCCCTATGGCGCCCAGCGCCGGCTCGAGGTCGCCCGCGCCATGTGCGCCGATCCGGTGCTGCTCTGCCTCGACGAGCCGGCCGCCGGCCTGAACGCGCGCGAAAGCGCCGAGCTCAACGAACTGCTGTTGTTCATCCGCGCCGGACACAATGCCTCGATCCTGCTGATCGAGCATGACATGTCGGTGGTGATGGAGATTTCCGACCACATCGTCGTGCTCGACTATGGCGTCAAGATCTCCGACGGCGCGCCGCAAGCGGTGCGCGACGATCCCAAGGTCATCGCCGCCTATCTCGGCGTCGCCGACGAGGAAGTCGAAATCGCCGAAGCGGAGGCCGGCCTGTGAGCGAAAGTGTCGCCGCCACGCCTGCTGCCCCGGGGCCCGGTCCGGACACCGCACTGTTGTCGGTACGCGGCGTAAAGACCTATTACGGCAATATCATTGCCCTCAAGGGCGTCGATCTTGACGTGCAGCCTGGCGAGATAGTTGCGCTGATCGGCGCCAATGGCGCCGGGAAATCGACGCTGATGATGACCATCTTTGGCGATCCGCGCCCGCGCGAAGGCCGCATCTTCTTCGCGGGTCGAGAGATCACCGGCATGCATGCGCATGAAATCGCCCGGTTGCGCATCGCGCAGTCTCCCGAAGGCCGCCGCATTTTCAGCCGCATGACGGTGATGGAGAATCTGCAGATGGGCGCCACCGTCACCGACGGCGCGCTTTTCGACGAAGACATCGAGCGCGTCTTCCGGCTGTTCCCGCGACTGAAGGAACGGCTCAGCCAGCGCGGCGGGACGCTCTCCGGCGGCGAACAGCAGATGCTGGCGATCGCGCGCGCGCTGATGAGCCGTCCGCGGCTGTTACTGCTTGACGAGCCATCGCTCGGGCTGGCGCCGCTTCTGGTGAAACAGATCTTCGGGGCGATCCGGGAACTCAATGAGCGCGAAAAGCTCACCGTTTTCCTGGTCGAGCAGAACGCATTTCACGCCCTCAAGCTCGCGCACCGCGGCTACGTCATGGTGAACGGGCTTATAACGATGTCGGGACCGGGGCGCGAATTATTGCAGCGGCCCGAAGTGCGTGCTGCCTATCTCGAAGGCGGACGGCATTGAGATGAGGCACCCTCGCCCATGACCGCGCTCTACAGCACCGAATCCTGGCTGCAGATCGTCATGATCACCGGCGTCATTGGCGGCGGCGCGGCGGCGCTGGCCGGCCGGGCGCTGGCCGCGACGTGGCGGCCGTACTGGCACATGGTCGGCTACATGCTGCTGCTCGGCTGCGGGGTGCGCTTTCTGCATTTCGCGCTGTTCCAGGCCCACATTCTGGCACTCGCGTCCTACGTTGTGGACACCCTTTACCTGATCGTGGCGGCCTCGATCGCGTTCCGGATCACCCGCGCCAACCAGATGACGCGGCAATATCCATGGCTTTACGAGCGCACCGGGCCGCTCACCTGGCGGGAGCGGCACCCGGCCGGCGAAAATTCAGCTTAACAGCAACCCGGGTGATGACATCCCGGCGAATTCTGAGAGAATAGATGCTATCTGATTTCGTTCTTCGCGGGCCGCCCGCGCCCTTCCCCCTGTTGAGAGGAGCAGTTTCCATGAACAGTTTGCGGCTAGCAGGATTGGCCGGCCTTTCGCTCGCGCTTGCCGGCGCGGCGTCTGCGCAGGATATAACGATCGGCGTGGCTGGCCCCCTGACCGGGCAATACGCCACCTTTGGCCAGCAATTCAAGAACGGCGCCGAGCTCGCCGTCGCCGACATCAACGCCGCCGGCGGCGTGCTCGGCAAGAAAATCAAGATGGTGATGCAAGACGACGCCTGCGATCCCAAGCAGGCGCGCGCGGTGGCCGAGAAGCTGGTCGGCATGAACGTGCCCTTCGTCGACGGCCACTTCTGCTCGGGTTCGTCGATCCCCGCCTCCGACGTCTATGCCGAAGCGGGTATCCTGCAGATTACGCCCGCATCGACCAACCCGAAATTCACGGAACGCGGCATGTGGAATACGTTCCGCGTCTGCGGCCGTGACGATCAGCAGGGCGCGGTCGCCGGCAAGTACATTGTCTCGCACTACAAAGGCAAAAACATCGCGATCCTGCATGACAAGTCGACCTACGGCAAAGGCCTCGCCGACGAGACCAAGGCCGCCATCAACAAGGCCGGCGTGAAGGAGAAGATGTACGAGGCCTACACCGCGGGCGAGAAGGACTTCAACGCGCTGGTGTCGCGCATGAAGGCGGGCTCGATCGACGTCGTCTATGTGGGCGGCTATCACACCGAGGCCGGCCTCATCCTGCGCCAGATGCGCGCGCAGGGCATGAAGTCCCAGATGATCTCCGGCGACGCCATCGCGACGCAGGAGTTCTGGTCGATCACCGGCAAGGCCGGCACCGGCATGCTGTTCACCTTCGGCCCCGATCCGACCAAGCGCAAGACGGCCGCGGCGGTGGTCAAGCGCTTCAAGGCCAAGAAGATCAATCCGGAGGGTTACACGCTCTATACCTACGCCGCCATGCAGGTGTGGGCGCAGGCCGCTACCAAGGCAAAGACCACCGACCCCAAGAAGGTCGCGGCCCAGATCCACAAAGGCAAGTGGGACACGGTGCTCGGCCCGATCTCCTATGACAAGAAGGGCGACATCACCAAGCTCGACTATGTCTTCTATGCCTGGAAGGCCGACGGCAGCTACGCGGAAATCAAATAAGCGTTGGCGTTGACGCCTTGACGCGAACAGCCGTCCCGGCCCCGCCGGGGCGGTTTTCGTATGAGCCGCGTGCGGAAGACGAAGCGGCGCCGATCAGCCTATCCTGCCAAGCGCGGGAAACATTTCGAGCAGGAGCACGCTGAGCTGATTGATGCTGCCGGTGAGGAACGCGATGCCGGTGAGGATCAGAAGTCCGCCCATCAACTGCTCGACCCGGTGCAGGTAATTCTTGAAGCGCGCGAGGAATGCCGCAAACGGCTCGATGGCGAAGGCCGCGATGACGAAGGGTATTCCGAGGCCCATCGAATAGATGGCCAGGAGCCCCGCCCCTTTCGCAACCGTCTGCTCGGACGCAGCCACCGCCAGGATCGCGGCCAGGATTGGCCCGATGCACGGCGTCCAGCCGAACGCGAACGCCAGCCCGATGACATACGCCCCCCACAGCCCCACCGGCCTGGCAACGTCGAGGCGTTTCTGCCGGTGCAGGAAGGCGATCGGCGTGACGCCGAGGAAGTGCAGCCCCATGATGATGATGACCACGCCGGCGACGATGGCGAGCGGGCCGGAGTAGGCGCGGATCACCGAGCCGATGACGCTGGCGCTCGCTCCCAGCGCCACGAACACGGTGGAGAAGCCGGCGACGAAGAGCAGCGCCGCGATCACCGTCTCGCGCTTGACCTGCGGCTCCGGCTCCTTGTCGGCGAAACGTTCGAGCGACGTGCCCGCGAGGAACACCAGATAGGGCGGCACCAGGGGCAGCACGCACGGGGAGAGGAAACTGACAAGACCGGCGACGAGCGCGGCCGCGAGGGTAACGTCGGTATGCATGGGGGCTGATATGCCTGTTCAGGTGCGGTGATAGCAATAATACAAGTGTGGCATTGGCAAGGGCGCCCTGACCGCGATGGCGCGATTGTGATAAGGGATTGATAAAGCCCCGTCATTCCGGGGCGCGAGGCAGAACCGAATGGCGTCATCACGCAACCTGGTCACCGATATTCCCGGCGTGCGGGTGGGCCATGCCGGCGACGCCGCGCTCGGCTCCGGTACAACCGTGGTGGTGTTCGACAAGCCGGTGGTGGCCTCGATCGACGTTCGCGGCGGCGGGCCCGGCACGCGCGAGAGCGCCCTGCTCGATCCGGCGCAAACCGTCGAGGGCATCGACGCCATTGTGCTCTCCGGCGGCTCCGCCTTCGGGCTCGACGCCGCGTCTGGCGTGCAGGCCTGCTTGCGTGAGCAGGGCCGCGGCTTTCGCGTGCGCGAGGCGGTGGTGCCGATCGTCCCCGGCGCAATTCTGTTCGATATGCTCTCCGGCGGAGACAAGGACTGGGGCCGATACCCGCCCTATCGCGAGTTCGGCTACGAGGCGGCAAAGGGTGCCGGCAGCGAGTGCGCGCTCGGCTCCGTCGGCGCCGGACTGGGCGCAACGACCTTCAACCTCAAGGGCGGCATCGGGTCCGCCTCGGCGGTGACGCGCGACGGGATTGCGGTCGGCGCAATTGTCGCGGTCAACGCGGCCGGCGCCGTCACCGTCGGCGACGGCCCGCATTTCTGGGCGGCACCCTTCGAGCAAGGCAATGAATACGGCGGCCGCGGCTGGCCGCAACCATTCCCGCCAGACGCACTTTCCTTCCGCAGCAAGGGCGCACCCGGCGCCAACACCACCCTCGCCGTGATCGCTACCGACGCGCAACTGACCAAGGCGCAAGCCAACCGACTGGCCGTGATCGCGCAGACCGGCCTGGCGCGCGCCATTTATCCGGTGCACACGCCGCTCGACGGCGACGTGGTGTTCGCCGCCGCATCCGGCGCGAAGCCCTTGCCTGATGCGGTCTATTCGTTGAGCGAATTGGGCATGCTCGCGGCCAACGTACTGGCGCGCGCCGTCGCCCGCGGCGTCTATGAGGCGACCGCATTGCCGTTTCCCGGCGCGCTGCCGAGCTGGAAGGACAAATTCGGCTGAACCCGCGCCCACGGCAACGCGTTCCCATCGATATGGGAGGCTGCGATGCCGTCGACGGCCATTGCTGACATCGAGTACGATAGCGACCACGAGCGCCTGACCGTGACGTTCGTCACCGGCCGCCGTTACGAATATGACGATGTTGCCGCCACCGTCGCGGCGGACTTCCACGCCGCGCGTTCCAAGGGCGCTTTCTTCAATGAGCACATTCGGGACCGCTATCGCTTTCGCGAGATTGCGAGTCCTTAGAGAAACCGCTCCGCCGCGTAAGCCGCCGGATCACAGAACGGCGTCTCGCCTGTCATCATCTGCCCGAGTAACACGCCGGTGATGGGCCCGAGCGTCAGCCCCCAATGGGCGTGACCGATGGCGAGCCACAGGCCCTTGATGCCCGGCGCACGTCCGATGACGGGGCGTGAATCCGGAAAGCACGGCCGCGAGCCCATCCAGGTCTTGTCGTCGGCGCGCTCCCCCAACGGAAACAGCTTGCGCGCCTGCGGCATCAACCGGTCGAACTGCACCGGCGTCGGCGCTGCATCGCGCGCGGCGAACTCCGCGCCGGTCGTCAGGCGAATGCCCTGCTCCATCGAGGTGATCAGATAGCCGTACGCCATATCGACCACCGGCCGCGCCAGTGTCGCATTGCCTTGCGGGCGGAAGTGACGGTGGTAGCCGCGCTTGAACGCCATCGGCAGCTTGAGGCCCATCGGGGCGAGCAGATCCGGCGCCCACGGCCCGAGCGCCACCACCACGTCGCCTGCATCGACCCCGCCCTCGTTGGTCTCCACCCGCCAACGGTCGCCGTTGCGATGCAATGAGCGGGCGTCACCGCGTAGCGTAACGCCGCCGCGCTTGATGAAGCGCGCGGCATAGGCGCGCGTCACGGCGAGCGGATTGCTGAGGCTCGCCGCCTTCGGCCAGAATACAGCGCGCCTGAACACAGGGTTGAGCGACGGCTCGAGCTTCTGCGCGCCGGCGGCATCGAGCGCATCGAGCGGCAGGCCAAACTCCCTGGCGAGGTCGAATTCACCCTGCAGAGCGTCGAAGACGCGTTCGTCGCGGTAGAGCTTCATCCAGCCGGTCTTGCGCAGGTATTGCGTCGCGCCGGACTCCTCCATCAGCGTCTCGTGCTCGGCGAGCGCGCGCGCGAACAGGGGCCGGTTCGCCCGCGCGTTCTCCGCCAAACGCTCAGGCGTCGAATTGGCGCGGAACGCGATGAGCCACGGCGCCACCTTGGGCAGAAACGACAGATGATAATTGCCGTCGCTCGCGCACTTGAGCGCCACCCGCAATACGTGGCCGAAGCTCGAAGGAAACGCCGGCGGCAGGATGGTGGAGCCCTCGATCACACCGGAATTGCCGTAGGAGGTCTCCTCGCCGACGCCACCGCGGTCGATGAGCGTGACCGACATCCCACGCCTGGCCAGTTGCAGCGCGACCGAGGTACCGACGATACCGGCTCCCAGAACTATGACGTCGGTGCGCGCCATGGAGTCTCCCTTTCGCCTCTCTCCGCCCCGCCCGCGAGGCAACCTGCCGCTCCCGTAGATCGCCGCTCTTTAAGGCGCTATCAAGGGCAGATTTTCCTGCGCGTGGCCTTTTCCGAAAACCGGTTTTCACTTGTCCGGGTCATGCGTCTTTCGCCGGGAGTCGATCCGCAATGAAAATGCTGGCGCCGTTTGCGGCCGCGCTTTCGTTCATCGGTCGTCACGGCACGCTCATCGCCGCCGGCTCAATTTTCGTCGGTCTGGCCGCGCCGCCGCTGGCGGCTTTCGTCAAGCCGGCGCTCAGCCCGGCCATCATCGCCATGCTGACGCTCGCCTTTCTGCGTGTCGACCCTGTCGAATTACGCCGACACTGGACGCGGCCGGGCCTCACCGCTGCCGCGGTCGCCTGGACCATGCTCGCGCTGCCGGCGGCGCTCGGCGCCCTCGCGCTTGCGACCGGCCTGGGCCACCGGATGCCCGGTCTTTACTTCATGGTGGTGCTGCAACTGGCGGCGCCCGCCCTGATGTCGTCGCCGGCGCTCGCCGCCCTGCTCGGCCTCGATGTGGCGCTGACACTCGCAAGCCTTATCGTCAGCGCGGCGATCGTGCCGCTGACGGCCGCCCTCTTCACCCATTTTTTTCTCGGCCAGGCCATGATATCGCCCGCCGGCTTCGGCTTGAAGCTGTTCGCCATCATCGCTGGCAGCGCGCTCGCCGCCGCGGTCATTCGCCGGCTTGCCGGCCGCGCCTTCATCGAGGCGCAGCGCCTGCGCGTCGACGGCCTGAGCGTGCTCGCCATGGCGCTGTTCGCGGTCGCCGCCATGGACGGGGTCACCGCGCATTTCATCTCAGACCCGCTGTTGGTCATCGGCTTGACCGCGCTCGCCTTCGCGCTGGCGCTCGGCCAGATCGCCGTTACCGCGCTGGTTTTCCGCCCGGCCGGCCGCGCCCGCGCGCTGGCGATCGGGCTGATCGCGGGCAATCGCAACATCGGTCTGATGCTGGCCGCGACCGGATTTGCCGTGCCGGAGGTGTCCTGGCTTTATTTTGCGGTCGCCCAGTTTCCGATCTATTTATTGCCGCATCTGCTCAGGCCGCTGGCCCGGCGATTACAGCAAGAGCCGGACTAGGCGACGGCTGAAACACCGGCGCCCTTTTGCGTGGTGAAGCGGGACTGCAGCCTGATCAACTGATCGAGCAGATTGGCCTGTTGCGTTCCGCCCGTCTTGCCGCTGCTTGCCGCCGACGTCGTCACGCTCACGGTGCTGCCATCGGCATACGTGATGGTCGTGGTGCTGGTGCCATCCGCATTGGTGTTGGTTTTGGTGCTCGCGCCGGTGAAGTCGGTCGAATTCAGCAAGGCCGACAGCCCGTTCTGACGCGCCCCGTTGGACTTGTGGTCGCGGCGGCCGGGTATGAGCTCGAGTTTGCTGATGTTGCCGTCGTGGTCGGCGTCGAGTTCGCCAAACATCCTGTCGGTGCTGGTGGCGTCGACACCCGCCTTGCCGAGCGTGCTTGCGAACTCGCCCTTGCTGATCTTGCCGTCGCGGTCCTGGTCGATACGTCCGAACAGGCCACCCTTCTGTCTGGTATCGTCCTGACCCTGCAACGCGATCAATGTCGCCAGCGTACCCTGCGACAGCGGCGGCGCACCTTGGCCCGAGCCTGCAACCGCCTTCGGCGTCTCGCCGTTGTTCCCGCCCAGCGCTTTTCCAAGCGAGGACAACAGATCGTCGCCGTTCCTGGCCGAGCCGACGGCCCCGACCACCTGCTGAACCGAGTTCAGCACCGACAGCGCGCCGCCAATGGCACCGATCAACGGAATCATGCTCTCAGCGCTCCTTGCCACGTCCGCCGCAGCCGGCGGACGTCATCCTGCGCCGCAGGCCTCGCAAGACCCGCGCCATGCCGTGCCTGACGCCGAAACCCCCGCCACGCTTGCACTTGTCCACAGGCGGCGAGCCTCTCCGCCTGCCATTGGCGCGCCTGACCCGGCAAGATTTGCCGGTTTCCGGCTCAAATTTGCCGGTCCGGCGGCGCAGGCGGCTCGCGTTGCCCGCCGCCCCGCCCCGTGTTACCCGACAGCCGCCGCCCGGAGATTTTGAGCCTATGCGTCCGCTCCTGATTGCCCCCTCGATCCTCTCCGCTGATTTCGCCAGGCTCGGCGACGAAGTGCGCGCCGTCGAGGCTGCCGGCGCCGACTGGATCCATGTGGACGTGATGGACGGTCATTTCGTGCCCAACATCTCCATCGGTCCGATGGTGGTGCAGGCGATCCGCCCGGTAACGCAGAAGCCGTTCGACGTGCACCTGATGATCAGCCCGTGCGATCCTTTTCTCGAAGCCTTTGCCAGGGCCGGCTCGGACATCATCACCGTGCATGTGGAATCGGGCCCGCACGTGCACCGCTCGCTGCAGGCGATCCGGGCGCTCGGCAAGAAGGCGGGCATCACGCTCAATCCCGGCACCCCGGTTGCGACCCTGGAGAACCTCATCGACATGGTCGATCTGGTGCTGGTGATGTCGGTCAATCCCGGCTTTGGCGGCCAGAGCTTCATCAAATCCCAGCTCGACAAGGTCGCCGCCGTGCGCGCGCTCTGCGGGGGCCGGCCGGTCGACATCGAGATCGATGGCGGCGTGACGCCCGACAATGCGGCGGACGTCGTGCGCGCCGGCGCCAACGTGCTGGTCGCAGGCTCTGCCGTGTTCAAGGGCGGAAATTCGGGCGGCAACTACAAGGCCAATATCGACGCCATCCGCAACGCGGCCCTGCTCGCGCGCGGAGAAGCGGCGTGAAGACCTTTATCCTCATGGTGAGGAGCCGCGCGCAGCGCGGCGTCTCGAACCATGAGGCCCAATTCGCATCCACGCATCGGCCTCATCCTTCGAGACGCGCGTTCCGCGCTCCTCAGGATGAGGGCAAGTGACGAAAGTGCTGCAATGATCCCGCGTTATTCCCGCCCTCAAATGAGCGCGATCTGGTCGCCGGAGACCAGGTTCCGCATCTGGTTCGAGATCGAGGCGCACGCCGCCGACGCCATGGCGGAGCTCGGCATCGTGCCGAAAGAAGCCGCCAGGAAAATCTGGGAAAAGGGCAAGGCCGCCACGTTTGACGTCGCCCGTATCGAGACCATCGAGGCGGAGGTCAAGCACGACGTCATCGCCTTCCTGACACACCTCGCCGAAATCGTCGGGCCGGAAGCGCGCTTCGTGCATGCCGGCATGACTTCCTCCGATGTGCTCGACACCTGCTTCAACGTGCAGCTTGTGCGCGCCGCCGACATCCTGCTTGCCGATGTCGACGCGCTGCTGGCCGCGCTCAAGCGTCGCGCTTTCGAATACAAGGATTCGGTCACGGTCGGTCGGTCGCATGGCATCCACGCCGAGCCCACCACCTTCGGCCTCAAGATGGCGCAAGCCTACGCCGAATTCGCCCGCGGCCGCCGCCGCCTGCATGCGGCACGCGAGGAAGTCGCGACCTGCGCCATCTCCGGGGCGGTCGGTACCTTCGCCCAGGTGGACCCGCGCGTGGAAGAACACGTCGCCAGGGCCATGGGCCTGCACCGGGAACCGATCTCGACGCAGGTGATCCCGCGCGACCGCCACGCCATGTATTTCGCGACCCTTGCGGTGGTCGCCTCCTCCATGGAGCGGCTCGCCACCGAGATCCGCCACCTGCAACGCACCGAAGTGCTGGAAGCCGAAGAGTTCTTCTCCGAAAAACAGAAGGGCTCGTCCGCCATGCCGCACAAGCGCAACCCGGTGCTGTCGGAAAACCTGACCGGTCTCGCCCGCATGGTGCGCTCCTACGCCCTGCCCGCCATGGAAAACGTCGCGCTCTGGCACGAGCGCGACATCTCGCACTCGTCGGTCGAGCGCATGATCGGCCCGGACGCCACCGTGACGCTCGATTTCGCGCTGGCGCGGTTGACCGGCCTCATCGACAAGCTGGTGGTCTATCCGTCGAACATGCAGAAGAACCTCGACAAGCTCGGCGGCCTCATCCACTCGCAGCGCGTACTTATTGCGCTGACGCAGAAAGGTATGCCGCGCGAGGACGCCTATCGTCTTGTCCAGCGCAACGCCATGAAGGTCTGGGGCGGCGAGAGCAATGATTTCCTCGCGCTCCTGAAGGCCGATCCGGACGTGCATGCCAAACTGAGCGACCAGGAACTCGAGGCCAACTTCGACCTCGACTACCACCTCAAGCATGTCGACACGATTTTCAAGCGCGTGTTCGGCGCGTGATCCCGAAAAGCCGGCACCGGTTTTCGGACAAGATCGTGCGCGATCAAAAGGGCGCCTGACCTGTGCGCGACGCCACGGCCGATTATGATTTCCTGATCCTGCCGCGCCTGAGCAATTCCGGCGTCGACCACTGGCAATCCTGGTGGAGGCTCGCCTTCCGCAACTCGTCACGCGTATTGCAGGACGACGGGGACAACCCCGGGCTGTCCGACTGACTTGCGCGGCTCGACGCGGCGATCACCGGCGGCACGCGCCCGGCTGTTCTGATCTGCCACAGCCTCTCCTGCTCGCTCGCCGCGCACTGGGCTGCGCGCCCCAGCAAGGACCGCGTGGTCGCGGCCTTCGTCGTCGCGCCGGCCAATGTGGAAGCGGACGATCGCACGCCGGAATCAACGCGCAGCTTCGCGCCAATTCCGCGCAAGCCGTTTCCGGTGCCAACGCTCGTGGTCGCGAGCACCAACGACCCTTACATCGCTTTCGATCGCGCAAGAGGCTTCGCCGAGAGCTGGGGCGCCGATTTTTGCAACGCCGGCGCACTCGGCCACATCAACGCCGAAACCAGGCTTGGCTACTGGCCGCAAGGCCTGCTGATGCTCGGACAGTTGCTGGCGCGCATCGACGTTTGACACGCGCCGCTATGGCGCATCAGCCGTTATGAGGACGGTTGCGGGGATTGCCGCGATGGCCGCCGCCACGCCCGCGTCCGCCGTGGTACCCGCCACGATAACCGCGCTGGTACCCCCCACGATAACCCCGGTGCCAGCCACGATGCCAGCGCGAGCCGCCCCAGCCGAAACCGAACGTAACCACCGGCGGCGCCACATAGACCGGCGGCGCGGCATAAGCGCGGCCGCCGAGGTCGAGATAACTGCGGCTGGCGTAGCCGGCGCCGCCACGCCACGCGACTTCGCACCAGCCGCCGCCGCAATCGAGCACGTTAACCGTGGCGCCGCCCGGCAGAACGGTGAGGACGCCAAAATTGGTCCCGGGCCCGCGCCGCAAATTGAGGTCGCTGGTTACCAATGCCGGCGCCGCGGCGGCCGCACCCGCCGATATCAGCAAAAATCCGGCCGCTAACGCTAAATGTCTAATTTGCATGGCCAACTCCCATTCAAATCTTGTGTCGCGCCCTACTTGATGTATCAACGGTCGGGAACCGCAAACCCTGCGCGCTCCGACGACCGCCGCACGCATAACGCGCGTTCACGAGCCCTGATCGCCCGTCATGTCGACCGCCACACATGCCACAATCCTCATCTTCGATTCCGGTCTCGGCGGCCTCACGGTGTTCCGCGAGGTCAAACGCGCAAGACCCGATGCGGGTTTCATCTATGTGGCGGACGATGCCGGGTTCCCTTATGGCGATCTCGCCGAAGATGCGCTGATCGCGCGCGTACGCGCCGAGGTTGGCGCGGCGATTGCGCGCCATACGCCAGATCTGGTGGTGATCGCCTGCAACACCGCGTCGACGCTGGCACTCGGCGATCTGCGCGCGAATTTCTCCGTGCCCTTCGTCGGTACCGTGCCGGCGATCAAGCCGGCCTGCGCCCGGTCCGGGACCAAGCGCATTGCGGTGCTCGGCACGCTCGCCACCATCAGCCGCGAATACACCCACGCGCTGATCCGCGAATTCGCCGCCGCCTGCGCCGTCGATCTGGTCGGCTCGCCGCGGCTGGCGCCGCTCGCGGAAGCTTTACTTGCCGGCGAGCCGGTCGACGAAGCCGAGATCGCACGCGAAATCGGACCGTGCTTTGTCGACAAGGATGGCCGCCGCACCGATACGGTGGTGCTGGCCTGCACTCATTATCCGCTGCTGCTCGACCGGTTCCGTAAAGTAGCGCCCTGGCCGGTGACCTGGCTCGATCCGGCGCCCGCGATCGCGCGCCGCGTCGCCGACCTCTTGCAGGCGCGTCCACACACCGACGCACCCGCGCCGCCGCCACAGATCGTGTTCACCTCGGGCAAGACGCCGCCGGAGAAATTATTGCGTTCACTCAGGAAATTCGGCTTTCATTGAGACGAATACCGATTCCGAAAGCAAGGACTCGACGCGCGATCAATCAATGCGGAGCACCAAAGGGTCCGGACTCATAAAATTCACCACACGATAGCAAAAATTGGGGAGACGGCGTGGGCAACGGCGGCGAGACTTAAAATTTGCGAGCGCGGGCGCCGCAAGCAGCCGCGATGCGGCGTCGCTTCGACTATGGTAAGCTTCCATGGCTTGTGGCCATCACGAGAACAACACCGTAAATCGCGCGCCCTGGTCCTTATCGCCGCGCCCGACCGACAATTCGCCGCCAAGCCGCTCGACGAAGGATCGAACAATCTTCATCCCCAATCCTTTGCGGGCGGCCGGATCAAAGCCTTCCGGTAAAGCGGGGCCATCGTTGGAAACCGACAGGGCGTAACGCCTTTCGAGGTTTTGCTCCAAGCGGACCGTAATCGGCCCTTTGCCGTACTTGGCTGCGTTCGTGATCAGTTCATTGGCGATGAATCCGAGCGGACGGCAGGTCGCATTCGGCAGTTCGATTTCCGCCCCCTCAACAGCGATGTCCCGCTCACCGCGTTGCCCGGAGGGCATCAGGGAGGAGAAATCACTGCAAAGATCCTCGAGGAATTTCTTGAACGCGACGGTCGTTGCGCCCTCGAAAGAATGAAGACGCCGATGGATACGGCCGATCATGGCGATGCGATCGGCGGCTGCAGCCAGTTGCGAGGCCGCCTCGGCATTCGCCGTCGCCCGGCTTTGCAACGTCAACAGGCTTACGATCATTTGCAGATCGTTCAGGAGTCTGTGATCGGACTCGCTGCTCAGGAGCGCTTGATTCTGGATTGTCTCATCTTTTTGACAAAGCAGGCTCTCGTCCAGAGCGATGACCTCTCGCAGCTGGAGTTCGGCCTGCCGGTATCTTTCCAATTCGCGTTCATAGCTTGCTGCCGTGCGGCGCTCAGAGCACCTATCCGGGGCAGCCAAGGTTATCCTGGAGCTGTGAGAAAGCTGATGCATGGTCAGCCCCCTCCCGACTGTCCTGTTATCCGAACTGCAGACATTATCAAGCATCGCGCGGATGGTGGCGTCGCCGTGTTGATCCAGATCAATCATGTCCGGTATCAGACATTGAGCCTGCCTGCCTGCGCCGGCCGGAGTTTGCATAAAATTGACCACTTCCGCGGACCGCAGAGGGACTTATGCCGTGCTGGCAGCCCGGCCCGCCGACCGGCTGGATGGCTCCCTTCTGGCCTTGAGATGCGGATTGTCGTTCAAAACGACGTTCAGCAACGAATTGTGAACCACGATTTCGCCGTTGTAATCGATCAAACCCAGTTTCCTGAATTTGTTCATGAACTGGCTTATGCGCGATCGCGTCGTGCCAACGATCCCTGCAAGCGTCTCCTGGCTGATCTTCCCGATGATAGGCTGAGGCATGCCTGCCTTGTCGAAATTTGCCAACAAGAGAAGCGCGCGTGCCAGGCGCCGCTCACTCGAATTGAACAGTTGATCGACCAGGTCCTCCTCGACCCGCAGCGTGCGGGTTAGAAGGTGATCGATGAAAAACCGGGAAAATGCCGGCTCCTCATGGAGCACGCGGACCATGGCCGCCTTCTCCAGCCGCATGATCTCGCAGTCCGACAGAGCGACGGCCGTGGCCAAGCGCCGCGGCTGTCCGGTCAGGCATGCCCTCTCCGAAGAACTCGTCCGGGCCGTGGATTGCGACGACGGCTTCCTTGCCTTGCTCGGATACTACGGTCAGTTTGACCTTGCCCTTCAGCACATAGAAAACCACATCCGCAGGACTGCCTTGCGAGAATACGGTTTCACGAGTTCGATATTTGACAATGGCGTGGCCGCCGCCTTCCGTCTTGAGAAAGACCTTCGGATCGAAGGAGTCCTGTCGGCTGGCGCTGGTCCTACGTTGCACGGTTCGCTTCATCATATGTTCCTGCTTTTCGCACAGACGAACCGCCTGTTGTCACGAATTATCGCCAGGTCAGGCAGGAATGAATCCCGGCAATGTCCCATATGATTCTCGGTAACGGTGACAGAGGCCTGCAGCCAGTCGGATCAGGTTGCGGCTTTGATCTGTTTCGCCTCCTCTTCGGCCAACAGTCTCAAGAGCATGCTGCGCCGAAGGGGGTCGGTTTCGAATTTGAGCTGATCAATATAACGCGTGATGTTCTGCCGCTCGATGAAGCCTTTCACGGAATTATCCATGACCTGCCCTCCATACGAGGAGAAGCAGCGGCCGGATCGCGCGGCCGTTGCAAGAACTATGCACTCAGAGGTAGCGGGCTTCGGGGATTGGGGGGGCAAGGGGCCAAGCCACCTAAAGCGCATCGACGATCCTTTGGCACTGCGACCGGATCGCTGCCGCAGGCTACGCCTCGCCGCCGAAGGAGTCGAGCGATATGTCTGACGCCAGACATTGTAGCGAGGCAACGCTGTAGCAGGTAACATCTTGCCATTCCGCTGTAGCAAAGCGAAATCGCCAGGAAATGTCCGATACGAGGCCTTGGCCTTGCCTCAAGCGTCAATTGGGCGCAGCCTCCGCGGCCATTCCGCCCACGGGCTCCGGGGACGCGACCCGGCGAGAGCCAAATAATGGTCGGAGATGAGCGGCGGTGCCGGTAATGCGCGCCACGCGAAACGTTCGAACACGACCAAAGGAGCAGTGAGATGGTGGCCCGCCGCAAGGTTTCGGAGCCGCATGCCAACCGATTGCTCGGTTTGCTGCCGCCCAGGGATTACCAACGGCTTCGCTCGCATCTTCATCCTGTTCCGCTGGAGTACAAACAATCTCTCTATCGTGCCGACAAGCCTATCGAGTTTGTCTATTTCATCGAGACTGGCGTCGGCTCCCTGGTGAACACCATGAAGAACGGCGACGCGGCCGAGGTCGGAACGATTGGCAACGAGGGCGTGGTCGGGCTGCCCATCCTGCTGGGCGACAACAGGGCGCCGACAAGCGTTTATGTCCAGGTTCCCGGCGCTGGCCTGCGTATGAAGGCCAAGCTGTTTGAAAAGGAGCTGACGCAAAGCGTCTCGATGCGAATGGTGATGCTCCACTATGCGCACGCTTTCTTCAACCAGGTCGCGCAGTCGGCTGCATGCAACCAATTTCACTCCCTGGAGCAGCGGTGTTGCCGCTGGCTGCTGATGACGCACGACCGCATGCACTCGGATGAATTTCTGCTCACGCAGGAGTTTCTCGCCATGATGCTGGGAGTGCAGCGCACCGGCGTGACCGCGGCGGCGGGAGCTCTGCAACGGGCCGGCCTCATCCGCTACAAACGCGGCACCGTCACAATCCTCAATCGCCGCGGCCTCTTGCATCGTTCGTGCGAGTGCTACGGCGTTTCAAAGAGGGAGTTCGATCGTCTGCTTGGAAGGCGATCGATACGCCCGGTCCGCTCCGGCAAGATGTAGCTTGTGTGGCTGAGAAGATCGGTAGCAGCGCCGGTCAGTTTCACTTCATGGAGCCTTGAACGCCAACGCCGCTGCCGCAACGCACGGTGGTTGGACCCGACGCATGGGTTATTCGGCCGCATGGCTACTTTTGTTTGCCTAACCGAACGCCTGCGCCTGGATCTCCAGCGCGCCGCGCCAGATCATGTCGAGCGCCACGTAGAAAATGATGGCGAGCCCGACATAGGCGATCCAGCGGTGCCGGTTGAGCAGCCGGGCGATGAAGCTCGCGGCCACGCCCATCAGCACGATCGACAGGCCGAGCCCGAACACCAGCGCGACCGGATGGTCGCGCGCGGCGCCGGCCACGGCCAGCACATTGTCGAGCGACATTGAGATATCCGCGATCACGATCTGCCAGGCGGCTTGCTTGAAGGTCTTGCGCGGCACATGGGCATCGCCCTCGGTCAGCGCCGCCTCGGTGTCGGCCTCATCCGGCCCGCGCAACTCGCGCCACATCTTCCAGCATACCCAGAGCAACAGGATGCCGCCCGCGAACAGCAACCCGACGATGGCGAGCAACTGGACGGCGACGCTGGCGAAGGCGATGCGCAGCACGGTGGCGGCGAGGATGCCGACCATGATGGCGCGCGCGCGTTGCTCTTTCGGGAGGCCAGCGGCGGCAATGCCGATGACAATGGCGTTGTCGCCGGCCAGCACCAGATCGATCATGATGACCTGGAGAAAGGCGACGATCGATGCCTGGGTGAAAAGGTCGGAGAACAGATCGGCCATCGGGGGCCCCATGGCGGCTCAATCAGTCCGACATCGCAGTCCCTTGACTGCCAGAGGGGCCCGGCCTGATGGCCCCTAAATGGGGCCAACCGGGCGATTGGGCAAGCCCCTCCCGCCGGCCGACCGACCTTTTGCCTTAAAATGACCCCCTCAACCGCCTGCCGGTGCGCCTGTTTGACACCCGGGCCCCGACCCCCTAAATACCCCGCGTCCGGCGGGTTTTCGAACCCGCCGGGCTCGTTTCGCGACCCGCGGCACGGCCTTGCGCTTACGAGGTCCTGCCTGTCGGTCCCGGCACCCGCCGGGGCAAAGGAGGGCGCGATCCTCAACCCGATCAGACGCAAGACACGAGGACGCGATGACCAAGCGCATGGAATCCAAGTACAAGATCGACCGCCGGATGGGCGAGAACATCTGGGGTCGGCCCAAGAGCCCGGTCAACCGGCGCGAATACGGCCCCGGCCAGCACGGCCAGCGCCGCAAGGGCAAGCTCTCCGACTACGGCGTGCAGCTCAAGGCCAAGCAGAAGCTGCGCGGCTACTACGGCAACATTTCCGAGAAGCAGTTCCGCCGCACCTATTTCGACGCCATCCGCATGAAGGGCGATAGCGGCGCCAACATGATCGGCCTGCTGGAGCGCCGGCTCGATGCGGTCGTCTACCGCGCCAAGTTCGTGCCCACGGTGTTTGCCGCCCGCCAGTTCATCAACCACGGCCATATTCGCGTGAACGGCAAGCGCGTCACCATCCCGAGCTACCGGGTCAAGGTCGGCGACGTCATCGAGATCAAGGAGAAGTCCCGGGAACTCGCGATTGTGCTGGAGGCGCAGGCCCTGCCCGAGCGCGACGTGCCCGACTACGTCGACGTCGACGCCGGCAAGAAGACCGCGACCTTCACCCGCATTCCGCTGCTGACCGACGTGCCCTATGCGGTGCAGATGGAGCCGCATCTGGTGGTCGAATACTATTCGCGCTGACGCAGCCCCCTCAGACAGACTCTAAACGAAACCCCCGCCTTGGCGGGGGTTTTTGTTGTCGCGCCCGGCGGCTCGCCGACGCATCTCCACTTCCGGAAAAGATTCAGGTTCTTCCGGTACATATTCAAGCAACGCCGCAAACCGCCGGAAACAACTCAATAATCGCCGGGATCAGTAGGGGGCCGGCATGATCAGCGCCATCAGGCCACCCACCACCGGCCGCCAAACTGGCCCGGCGCCACCCGCCCGAAGCCGTTGAGCATGATGCCCGCGACCGGCGCCGCCACGCAGGCCATAATCCCGGCAGCATAGAGCACTTCCACGGCCCCGCTGGCGCGTAAACTCTCTGCCCCGGTCCCGAACAGAAACCCCGATACCGAGACCAACAACGCGGCAATCGCGAGATCGATGATGGCCGCGGCACCCAGGGAAACCCTGGCCGTGCGATCGGTCCCAGCCCTCCGACGCGCCCCTCAGGCGGTCTGCCGCACCTCGACGCCTTTTTCCTTCAGGGTCTGCTGCAGCTCACCGGCCTGGAACATCTCGCGGATGATGTCGCAACCGCCGACGAACTCGCCCTTCACGTAGAGCTGCGGGATGGTCGGCCAGTTCGAATAGGCCTTGATACCGTTACGCAGATCGTCGGACTCCAGCACGTTGAGGCCCTTATAGGCCACACCGAGATGGTCGAGGATCTGCACCACCTGGCCGGAGAAGCCGCACTGGGGGAACTGCGGGGTGCCCTTCATGAACAGCACCACGTCGTTGCCCTTCACTTCGTTGTCGATGAATTGCTCAATGCCCATGGAAAACCTGTCCTTTTGCAGGGGGAAATCGAGGCGCCGCCCAAGGGGCGCACCCGCACCGTCTCGCTTGGCGATATATGTAGCGCAGAAGCGGCCGCTACCCCAAGAGCGATTGGTATAAAATCAGGCGATTTTCGGGGCGTAAAACGTTCCTTCCACCTCGAAAATGTCGTCCTGGTTGAGCCTCGCCACCTCGACGATGGTGCGCGGCGGATAGGACCCGTCGGCCCACAGCTCATCCTGCACCTTGTTCACCAGCGGCCGCAGTCGGCCCATATCGGTGACATAGACCACGATACGCACGCAGTCGGCGAGCCTGGCGCCCTCTGAAGCGGCGATGTCGCGCATGTTGAGGAAACCGCGACGCACCCGCGCCTCGTCGCCGTCGACCATCCTGTTGGTGGCCGGGTCGATGCCGCGCATGCCGGCGACAAAGACAAAATCGCCGGCGCGGGCCCCCAGGCTCCAGGTACCGGTGGGGGTAATGGCGCCTGCGGGCGCCAGCGTCTTGACGCCGGTCGTCATGCCCTAGTCGGGCGTCCCGGTCTGCAGCGCAAGCGCGTGCAGGACACCACCCATCTGGCCTTTCAGCGCATCATAGACCAGCTGATGCTGCTGCACCCGCGACTTGCCCTTGAACGAGGCGGAAATCACCGTCGCCGCGTAGTGGTCGCCGTCACCGGCGAGATCCCGGATGGTCACCTCGGCATCGGGAATGCTCGCCTTGATCAAGCGTTCGATCTCTTCGGCATCCATCGCCATGTCGGAACTCCCCGGGGACCCTGGACCGCTGCCGGCGGCGAATCCTGCATCCATTTCGAGCGCAATTTGCGCCCAAATTTTTCCAGATGACAATATCGAAGCGGCCGCTACCCTTGGTGTCGTAGATACTTCCATCGCTCCGTGTGCTGCACGCGCGATCAGCCGCGATCGCCCGATCCCGGCGGGGCCCAAGGTAAACAAGGGGGACATCCATGCAACCGCTTAGGCGCCGGCTCGTCCGGGCGCTTCTGCCCTGCGCCGCAATCGTCACATTTGCCGCGCTGACCCACCATGCGCAGGCGCAGCTCAGTTCCGCACAGCAAAGCGCGCTGCGTGCGAATTGCCGGTCCGACTTCATGTCGCATTGTTCCGGCGTGACGCCCGGCAGCAAGGACGCCCTGGCCTGCCTGCAGAAGAATGTCGCCAGCCTGTCGCCGGGCTGCCAAGCCGCTGTGAAACCGACCTTGCCGCCGCCCGCCGCCAAGGCATCGCCGCCGCCCAAACCAGCCGCAGCCGCACCAAAACCTGCGCCGACCGCGGCCACCGCGCCGCCGCCGAAAGCGGCGCCGCGACAATTGACGGCCGCCCAGAAGGACGCCATGCGCGCCTCCTGCCGCGGCGACTTCATGTCACACTGCTCTGGCGTGTCGCCGGGCGGCGCTGAAGCTCTCGCCTGCTTGCAACGCAACGTCGGGCAGCTTTCGTCGGCTTGTAAGCAGGTGATCGGCTCGACGATGGCCCCGGCAACTAAAAAGACCGTCCGCACAGCGCCGCCGGCCGCCGCACCGCCGCCTGCAGTTGCTGCGCCAGCCCCCGCCGCCGGCGGTCCCACCCCGCAACAGATGAAGGCGGTCAAGTTCACGTGCCGCCGCGATTTCAAAGTCCATTGCCGCGGCGTGCCCCAGGGTGGACAGGAGGCGATGGCCTGCCTGATGCGCAATGCCGCACGGCTGACGCCGAACTGCCGCACGGCGGTCGTCGACATCCAGCAGAGCTTGCCGGCGGCCCCGCCGCCGGCCGCCCGGGCACCGATGCCGGTCGCTCCACCGCCCGCCGCACAAGCGCCCTCG
Source organism: uncultured Pseudomonadota bacterium (assembly GCA_963773715.1). GTDB lineage: Bacteria > Pseudomonadota > Alphaproteobacteria > Rhizobiales > Xanthobacteraceae > Pseudolabrys. The sequence continues at coordinate 75,572 of CAVZCM010000009.1, forward strand.
CGGGCCACCGCGGTGGACGCGGCGGTTATGCTCCGCGCCTGCAAGCGCGACATGATCAGGCACTGCCGCGGTGTGGACGCTGGCGGCGGGCGCGTGCTCGGCTGCCTGCTCGCGCACAAGGATTCGCTGGGTGTCCGCTGCAAGATCGCGCTGAAGGTGACGAGCCCGTTGCGCTGACGCGCCGCCGGATAAGTCCCGCCTAGAGCTCGCCGGCCATATAGGCCGGCAGCCAGCCTTCGAATTTGTCGCGCAAGCCAGCGACCGGTATCGGCACTTCGCCCGGCAACGCCAGCACCTCGCCGCCGGTGGTGCCGAGGCGCGAGACCAGCACGCTCGCCTCGCGCGCGCGGGCGATCGTCGCATCGGCCAGATCGGCCGGAACAGTTATCACGTAGCGCGCCTGGTCCTCGCCGAACCAGTGCGCGTGCGCGGGGATGTCCTGCGGCGCCTCGGCCAGCACCGCGCCGATGCCGGACGCCATCGCCATCTCGGCGACCGCCACCAGGAGGCCGCCGTCGGAGAGATCGTGCACCGCGGTCGCGGTGCGGTCGGCGATGAGCGCGCGCACAAAATCGCCGTTCTCGCGCTCTTCGGTCAGATCGACCGGCGGCGGCGCGCCCTCTTCGCGCCCGCACACTTCACGCAGATACATGGACTGGCCGAGCCAGCCGGTGGTCTCGCCCACCAGCAGGATCGCCTCGCCTTCCACCTTGAACGCGAGCGTCGCCGAGTGGCGGAAATCCGCGAGCAGCCCTACGCCGCCGATCGACGGCGTCGGCAGGATGGCGCGGCCGAATTCCTCGCCCGCCACCCTGGTCTCGTTATACAGCGACACGTTGCCGGACACGACCGGGAATTCGAGCGCCTTGCAGGCTTCCGCAATGCCGCGGATGCAGCCGACGAACTGGCCCATGATCTCGGGCCGCTCCGGATTGCCGAAGTTGAGATTGTCGGTAATGGCCAGCGGCCTGGCGCCGACCGCCGTGAGATTGCGCCAGCATTCCGCCACCGCCTGCTTGCCGCCCTCGAACGGATCGGCCTCGCAATAGCGCGGGGTCACGTCGGTAGTGAGCGCCAGGCCTTTTGGCCCGTCTTCCACACGCACCACCGCGGCGTCGCCGCCCGGGCGCTGAACGGTATTGCCACCGATAATGTGGTCGTATTGCTCCCACACCCAGCGTTTGGAGCACATGTCGGGCGACACGATGATCTTCTCCAGCGCCTCGACCAGACCGACCGGCGCTTCGACCTTGCTGGCGTCGATCGGCGCCGGCTTTTCCTGAAACACGAACGGCCGGTGATAGACCGGTGCCTCGGTGCCCAGCTCGATGATCGGAAGGTCGGCCATCACCTCACCCTGGTGGCGCACGATGAACCGCCTGGTCTCAGTGGTTTCGCCCACCACCGCAAAGTCGAGTCCCCATTTACGGAAGATCGCCTCGGCTTCCTGTTCTTTCTCGGGCCTGAGCACCATGAGCATGCGCTCCTGGCTTTCCGAGAGCATCATCTCATAGGCGCTCATGCCCTCCTCGCGGCACGGCACCTTGTCGAGATCGAGCGTGACGCCGAGCTCGCCCTTGGCCCCCATTTCGGTCGACGACGAGGTCAGGCCCGCCGCGCCCATGTCCTGGATGGCGATCACGCATCCTCCGGCCATGATCTCGAGACAGGCCTCAAGCAAAAGCTTTTCCGAGAACGGATCGCCGACCTGAACGGTGGGGCGTTTTTCTTCAGAGTTCCGCGCCGAATTCGGCCGAGGCCATGGTGGCGCCGTGGATGCCATCGCGCCCGGTTTTGGAGCCGAGATAGACGATCGGCATGCCGACGCCCGACGCCGCGGCGTAGAAGATCTCGTCCTTCCTGGCGATGCCAACCGCCATGGCGTTGACCAGACAATTTCCGTCATAGCGCGGGTGGAAACGCACCGACCCGGCGACGGTCGGGACGCCGAATGAATTGCCGTAGCCGCCAATGCCCGCCACCACGCCGGCAACGAGATGCCGCGTTTTGGCGTGCGATGGCGCACCGAACGAGAGCGCGTTGAGGCACGCGATCGGCCGCGCGCCCATGGTGAAGACGTCGCGCAGGATTCCGCCGACGCCGGTCGCCGCACCCTGATAGGGCTCGATGTAGCTCGGGTGGTTGTGGCTCTCCATCTTGAACACGACCGCGAGCCCGTCCCCGATGTCGACCACGCCGGCGTTTTCGCCCGGCCCCTGGATCACCTGCGGCCCTGACGTCGGCAGCCCGCGTAAATGCACGCGCGAGGATTTGTACGAGCAGTGCTCGTTCCACATGGCCGAGAAGATGCCGAGCTCGGTCAGCGTCGGCGCGCGGCCAATCAGCTCGAGGATACGCTGGTACTCGTCGGGCTTGAGGCCGTGTTCGGCGACCAGTTCAGGGGAAATGGGGGTTTCGTCGGGGATCACTACGCCGCTTTCTCCAGCGCCTTCGCCAAACCCGCGAACAGGCCGCGGCCGTCGGTCACGCCGATCACCTCTTCGACGTGATTTTCCGGGTGCGGCATCATGCCGAGCACGTTGCCCTTGTCGCTGACGATACCGGCGATGGCGTTGATGGCGCCGTTGTGGTTCCAGTTCGGGTCGATCATGCCGTCGGGCGATGAATAGCGGAAGATCACCCGCCCCTCGCCTTCCAGCCGCGCGATGGTCTCGCCGTCGGCAATGTAGTTGCCCTCGCCGTGGGCGACCGGCACCTTGATCACCTGGCCGGCGTTGTAGCCCCGGGTGAAGGGCGTGTCAGAGCGCTCCACGCGCAAATAGACGTCGTGGCAGATGAAGCGCAGGTTCTCGTTGCGCATCAGCACGCCGGGCAGCAGCCCGGCCTCGCACAGGATCTGGAAGCCGTTGCAGACACCGAGCACCAGCCCGCCGCGGCCTGCAAATTGACGCACCGCGTCCATCACCGGCGAGCGCGCCGCGATCGCCCCGCAGCGCAGGTAGTCGCCGTAGGAGAATCCGCCGGGGACCACCACCAGGTCGGTGCCGGCCGGCAGCTCCGGCTCGGTGTGCCAGACCATGGCCGGCGGCTGCCCGGAAACGAGGCGCAATGTGCGCGCCATGTCCCGCTCACGGTTGATCCCGGGAAAAACGAGGACGGCTGCTTTCATGGTCGCCATTAAGCCCAACGCAAGGAGTGATTCAACTGCTGCGGCACCCTGGGGGATACCACCTGCCATGCGCCAGAATCATCCTTTCTGGCTGCCATTCCGGCATGCGCGGCACCGCGTGGCGGACGGCATTTCGGCGGCTACAATACCTCAACGCGGTAGTTCTCGATCACCGTGTTCGCCAGCAGCTTGTCGGCCGCCTGCCTGAGCAGCGCCTCGGTCCTGGCCGGATCGGCGCTCTCGACCTCGATGTCGAACACCTTGCCCTGCCGCACGCTGGCGACGCCCTCGATGCCGAGCGAGCGCAACGCGCCCTCGATCGCCTTGCCTTGCGGGTCGAGAATGCCGCTTTTCAGGGTGACGGTGACGCGGGCTTTCATGTTCACAGCCTCGAAATGCGTGTCCCGGGCGCAGCGCAGCGTGAAACGGTGCGCTGCAGACCCGGGACCGAAACAAATTCCATCTCTACAGCGGTCCCGAATCAGCGGTGCATCGCTTGCGCGCTGCACCGCATCCGGGACAAGCTCAGCTCTTTACCAGCACCGGGCCGACGCCGCGCGGCGGCTCGCCCTCGTTCATGATGCCGAGCCGTTTGGCGACCTCGGTATAGGCCTCGACCAGCCCGCCCATATCGCGGCGAAAACGGTCCTTGTCGAGCTTGTCGTTCGACTTCATGTCCCACAGCCGGCACGAGTCGGGGGAAATCTCGTCCGCCACGACGATGCGCATGATGTCGTTTTCCCACAGCCGGCCGCACTCCATCTTGAAGTCGACCAGGCGGATGCCGACACCGAGGAACAGGCCGGACAGGAAGTCGTTGACGCGGATGGCCAGCGCCATGATGTCGTCGATCTCCTGCGGGCTCGCCCAGCCGAACGCCGTGATGTGCTCCTCCGACACCATCGGGTCGTTGAGCGCGTCGTTCTTGTAGTAGAACTCGATGATCGAGCGCGGCAGCTGCGTGCCCTCCTCGATGCCGAGGCGCTGCGACAGCGAGCCGGCCGCCACGTTGCGCACCACCACCTCCAGCGGAATGATTTCCACCTCCCGGATCAGCTGCTCGCGCATGTTGAGCCGTCGGATGAAATGCGTCGGCACCCCGATGTCGTTGAGGTGCTGGAAGACGTATTCCGAGATGCGGTTGTTCAGTACACCTTTACCCTCAATCACCTCGTGCTTTTTGGCATTGAAGGCGGTGGCGTCATCCTTGAAGTGCTGGATCAGCGTCCCTGGCTCCGGGCCTTCATAGAGGACCTTCGCCTTGCCTTCGTAGATACGGCGACGGCGGCTCATAGGCGTGTACCGTGTTTTGTGAAAATCCATCGCGTTTGCCGTGGCTCCTCTGAAGCGTTTGCGAATCCGCGGCGCATGCCCGGAAAAGAAGCGCGCTTCCCGCGCGAACCGCTCCGGGCATGATGTCAACCTAGCCGATCGGTCTGGGCAGCACAATCACGCCGGACGGGCGTTTCCACTTCGCATTTTCGCCGCAATGGCAGCACCTGTGTTGCCTTGACCGTGGTACGGCGATATGCAAGGCGCCGGATATATAGGGCGACTCGACCGGTCGCAAGTAACCTGGGGTTAACGAGGGCGGCATGACGACGTTCGACAAGCGCGAAGAAGGCTTCGAGAAGAAATTCGCGCACGACGAGGAACTGCGTTTCAAGGCGATGGCCCGGCGAAACAAGCTGCTTGGCCTGTGGGCGGCGGAGAAGCTCGGCAAGAGCGGTGCGGACGCCGATGCCTACGCCAAGGAGGTCGTGCTGGCCGACTTCGAAGAGGCCGGCGACAACGACGTGTTCCGCAAGGTGGTGAAGGACCTCGACGGCAAGGGCGTATCCGAGCAGGACATCCGCGCCAAGATGGCCGAACTGCTGGCCGTGGCGGTCAAGCAGATCGAGACGCAATAGCCAGCCGTCTTGTCCCTGCGACGGCGGGGGTCCGGCTATACCGGTCTTGAGACCGACCCGGCCAGCCTGCCGGCTCCGGGTTGCATATTTTGTGAGTATTTCATGACCCAGGCCCCCTTCCCCCTCGCCCGAGCGCTACGCGCCGGCGAAACCGTCTTCGCCGGCTGGTGCGGCATGGCTTCGCCGCTCGCCGCCGAGACCCTCGGCCGCGACGGCTTTCCCGCGGTCGTGCTCGATATCCAGCATGGACTCTGGGACACCGCCTCGCTGATCGCCGGCATTGGCGCCTTGCACCATGCCGGCAGCACGCCGGTGGTGCGCGTGCCGCTCAACGATTTTGCCTGTGTGTCACGCGCGCTCGATTTCGGGGCCGAGGCCATCATCGCGCCAATGATCAACAGCGCGTCCGACGCCCGCGCCTTCGCGGCCGTTGCGAAATTTCCGCCGCTCGGCGAGCGCAGTTGGGGTCCGCAGCGCGCCATGGCGCTGCAGGGGCGCACCGCCGCCACCGAATACCTGCGCGAGGCCAACGAAGGCACACTCACCCTCGCCATGATCGAAACGCCGACGGCGCTCAACGACGTAGACAATATCGCCGAAACCGACGGCATCGATGCGCTGTTCATCGGCCCCTATGATCTCTCTACCGCGCTCTCCGGCGGCACCGCCCAGGATGTCACCGCGCCCGGGGTCGAGCGCGCCATCGACCGGATCCGCACCGCCGCGGTCGCGGCGGGCAAAATTCCAGGCATCTATTGCAGCGACGCTGCGCGCGCGCTGGCGATGGCCGAGCGCGGCTTCAAATTCATCACTGTCGGCAATGACCACGGCTTCCTGCGCGCCGGCATCGCCGCGCAGATCAAGGCGCTCAAAGGCTAAGCCGCCCTATTTCAGGCCGATGCGGTAGCTGAAATTGCCGCTGGCATTCAACCCTTGCCCCTGCTGGCGGTAATTGGGGATCGTGCGCACGTTGACGTTGATCCGTTCCAGCCGGCAATCGCTGGCGATGGTCGCACGCAACAGATCGCATTCCTTGCTGCCGCTCTCATAGAGCATCTTGCGGGCGCGCTCCTGCGCCTTCGCCACGGCGTCGCTGTCGTCCAGATCGGCCGGCATGAAGAAGTTCATGTTGACGTTCACCTGCACCTCGCTTTTGAAGGCGGCCGGCCTGTTGCCCGAATTAACGACCACCCGCTCGTCAGCAGCCACCGAAGCTGACAACAGCATGAGGGAAATGGCGACAATGGCTGGGCGCAGCATTGGTTTCTCCTTCGCTGATCGCTCTGTGCCATAGCATCCGGACATTGCCGGGCGGTTACAGGCAGCGCGCAATGCCCGCCACGCGGTTTTACGGATCGGGAACCAAACAGAGGCGCTCAGCCAACGGCTTGCGCCAGCGCCTCCAGCACCGCCGCCAAATCCCGCTCCACGTCCGCAGCCTTCACCTCCACCACCCGATAGTCGCGCTCGTTGAGATAAGCCCGTTTCTCTGCGCGTCCCCGGATCGCTTCGTCGGTTTCATCCGCCGGCACCAGATCAACGACGCATTTGAGCGGAAACGAGACAAAATCGGTGATGTGCGGCCCGACGGGGACCTGGCGCTTGAAGCCGCGTCCGGCAAAGCGGCGGTCATTGGTCAAGGCCTGCCACAACATGCGCTCGGCTTCGGTCGGATTGCGCCGCAACAGGCGCGCCAGCCCGCGCACCGGTCCGCGCTCGCCCGGCACGCGTCCCGAACCGTGCTCGGCAATCAGGTCGCGCAGACGCTGCGCCTCCTCGCTGTCGAGCACGCCGCCGCGCGCCGGCCCTTTGCGTCCTTGCACGAGCGCCGTGACCACGCCATGCAGCGTGCGGATGTCCTGTTGGGTCGGCTGCATACGACGGAAAATGTTGTGCAGATTGATGGTCATGGTGCCGCGCTTTTCTTCCGGCCGGAAGAACTCAACCTTTTCCAGTTCGCGGTCGAGATCGGCGAAGAACGCCGCGAGCTGCTGCTTGGCCGCCGGCGGCGATTTCTCCGGCTGGGTGAACGGCAGATCGCCGCCAGCACACTTGAACCATTCGTAGGCGACGATTACCACCGCCTGCGCCAGATTGAGCGATGCGAACGCCGGGTTCACCGGCAGGGTGACGATGGCGTCGGCCATCGCGACTTCGTGGTTTTCCAGCCCGATGCGCTCGCGCCCGAATACCAGCGCCACCGTTTCACCGCCCGCAACCCGCGGCACCGCCGCGGCAGCCGCCTCATTCGCCCCCATCACCGGCTTGGCCTGATCGTGCACGCGCGCGGTGGTGGCGAGCACGAAAGTACAATCGGCGATGGCGTCGCCAAGACTTTCGTAGAGCACGGCGCTGTCGAGGATACGGTCGGCGCCGGAGGCCATCACCCGGGCCCGCTCGTTGGGCCAGCCCTGCAGCGGCTTGACCACGCGCAGCTTCGACAGCCCGAAATTGGCCATGGCGCGGGCCGCCGCGCCGATGTTCTCGCCAAGCTGCGGCTCGACCAGCACCACCACCGGTGCGGACTGCTCGATCCAGCGTCGGGTCTTGTCGGTGCCGGCCCCAGGCATGAAATCCTCCGTTGCCCGGGCTCTATAGCGGCCTCCCGGCAGCGGGGAAAGATTGCCGCAGGGCGGCTTTCACCAGCCTGGTGCGGATGCTATAGGGCCCGCGTCGAATTTCCCGTCAGCCGGATTCCCGGCTGGCGGTGTCCCGCCGAGAACAACTCATTTGAGGGCCGACGGAGGAGCCAATCCACCGCGCCCGTCAATGTCCGGTTTCCGGTCGGCCCAATCAAGCACGGCGACCAGAGGTGTGAAGCATGCCAGATCTCGAAATCATGTGGACGAAGGTCGATGAAGCCCCCGCGCTCGCGACCTACTCCCTGCTGCCGATTGTCGAAGCCTTCGTGGGCGCGGCAGGCGTATCCGTGAAGCTGAAGGACATCTCGCTGGCCGGTCGCATCCTTGCCACTTTCCCCGAAAGGCTCACCCCTGCGCAACGGATCAACGACGAACTCGCCGAACTTGGCGAGCTGACGTTGCGGCCCGAAGCCAACATCATGAAGCTGCCCAACATCTCCGCCTCGATCCCGCAGCTCAAGGCCGCGATCAAGGAGCTGCAAGGCAAGGGCTACGACGTTCCGGACTATCCGGACAACCCGGCCACAGAAGCCGAGAAGGACATCAAGTCCCGCTACGCCAGGGTGTTCGGCAGCGTGGTCAACCCGGTATTGCGCGAGGGCAATTCCGACCGCCGCGCGGCCGGCGCCGTCAAGCAATACGCCCGCAACAATCCGCACAAGATGGGCGCCTGGAGCAAGGACTCCAAGACGCATGTGGCGCACATGTCGAGCGGCGACTACTACGGCTCGGAAGTCTCGACCACTGTCGCGCAGGCGACCAACGCCCGCATCGAGCTGGTCGGCGCCGACGGCAAAACCACGGTGCTGAAGGACAAGACGCCGCTTCAGGCCGGCGAGATCATCGACGCCGCGGTGATGAGCCGCAAGGCGCTGCGCGCTTTCTTTGCCGAGCAGATTGAAGATGCAAAAAAGCATGGCGTGCTGTTCTCGCTGCACGTCAAGGCGACCATGATGAAGATCGCCGATCCCATCGTCTTCGGCCATGTCGTTTCCGAATTTTTCGCCGACGTGATCGCGAAGCACACCGCCACGCTGAAGCGTCTCGGCGTCAATCTCAACAACGGCTTCGGCGATCTGCTGACAAAGATCGAGACGCTGCCGGACGCCGAGAAGAAGGCGATCAAGGACGACATCGAAGCCGAGTACGCGAAACGGCCAGGCCTCGCCATGGTCAATTCCGACAAGGGCATCACGGGCCTGCACGTGCCGAGCGACGTCATCATCGACGCGTCGATGCCGGCGATGATCCGCGAAGGCGGCAAAATGTGGGGCCCCGACGGCAAGCTGCACGATGTCAAGGCCGTGATCCCGGACCGCGCCTACGCCACGCTGTTTCAGACGGTCATCGAGGACTGCAAGGCCAACGGCGCCTTCGACCCCAAAACCATGGGCTCGGTTTCGAACGTCGGGTTGATGGCGCAGAAGGCCGAGGAATACGGCTCGCACGACAAGACGTTCGAAATTCAGGCGAACGGAACGGTCCGTGTCGTCGCCGAAGACGGCAAGGTGCTGCTGGAGCGTGCGGTCGAGACCGGCGACATCTTTCGCATGTGCCAGACCAGGGACGCGCCGATCCAGGACTGGGTCAAACTTGGCGTGCGCCGCGCGCGCCTGACCAACACCCCCGCCGTATTCTGGCTGGACAAGAATCGCGCGCATGACGCACAGGAGATCGCCAAGGTCGAGAAATACCTGAAGAACGAAGACACCAATGGGCTCGACATCCGCATCCTGGCGCCGGTCGACGCGATGAAATTCTCGCTTGAGCGCATCCGCAAGGGGCAGGACACGATCTCCGTCACCGGCAACGTGCTGCGCGATTACCTGACCGACCTGTTCCCGATCATGGAGCTCGGCACCTCGTCCAAGATGCTGTCGATCGTGCCGCTCCTGGCTGGCGGTGGTCTGTTTGAGACCGGCGCCGGCGGCTCGGCCCCCAAGCACGTGCAGCAGTTCCAGGAAGAAGGTTATCTGCGCTGGGATTCGCTCGGCGAATTCCTCGCGCTGGGCGCGTCGCTTGAACACATGGCGGACACCTACAAGAACGACAAGGCGCGGGTACTCGCCGAGACGCTCGACACGGCGATCGGAAAGTTCCTGGAAAACAACCGCAATCCGGCGCGCAAGGTCGGCCAGATCGACAATCGCGGCAGCCATTTCTACCTCGCCCTCTACTGGGCCCAGGCGCTGGCCGCACAGACCAGGGACAAGGAGCTGCAGTCCCGTTTCAAACCGCTGGCCGAGGCGCTTGCCAGGAACGAGGACAAGATCAATGACGAGCTGATCGGCGTGCAGGGCAAGCCGGTCGACATCGGCGGTTATTATCTGCCCGATTCGGCCAAGGCATCGGCCGCGATGCGTCCGAGCGCCACGCTGAACGCCACAATCGACGCGCTCTGACGCGGCTTTCACGTCAGGAAAGGCAGTGCTATAGAGCCGCCGCGGCTGCGGCGCGGCGCCTGCAGCGCGTGCCGCGTTTTCAGACATTCGTTGCCGGTCCGCGCTCGAAGAGGTGACTCCCCAGGATGGCGAAGATCAAGGTGGCAAATCCCGTCGTCGAAATGGACGGCGATGAAATGACCCGCATCATCTGGCAGCTCATCAAGGACAAGCTGATCCATCCTTACATCGATGTCGATCTCCTCTATTACGACCTCAGCATCGAAAAGCGCGACGGGACCGACGACCAGATCACCATCGACGCCGCCAACAAGACCAGGGAAGTGGGCGTCGCGGTGAAGTGCGCCACCATCACCCCCGACGAAGGACGGGTGAAGGAATTCAATCTGAAGAAGATGTGGCGCTCGCCCAACGGTACCATCCGCAACATTCTCGGCGGCGTGATCTTCCGTGAGCCGATCATCTGCAAGAACGTGCCGCGCCTGGTGCCGGGCTGGACCCGGCCGATCATCATCGGCCGCCACGCCTATGGCGACCAGTACCGCGCGACCGACATCAGGGTGCCAGCCGGCGCCACGCTGACGCTCGCCTATGTCACGCCTGACGGCCAGAAGATCGAACACGAAGTGTTCGAGTTTCCCGGCGCCGGCGTCGCCATGTCGATGTACAACCTCGACGACTCGATCCGCGACTTCGCCATGGCCTCGTTCAACTATGGCCTGATGCGCGGCTATCCGGTCTATCTCTCGACCAAGAACACAATCCTCAAGGTCTATGACGGCCGCTTCAAGGACATCTTCCAGGAAGTCTACGACACCCGGTTCAAGGCCGAGTTCGAGAAGAAGAGGCTCACCTACGAGCACCGCCTGATCGACGACATGGTGGCGGCCTCGCTCAAGTGGTCGGGCGGCTACGTCTGGGCCTGCAAGAACTACGACGGCGACGTGCAATCCGACATCGTGGCTCAAGGGTTCGGCTCGCTCGGGCTGATGACCTCTGTGCTGATGACGCCGGACGGCAAGACGGTGGAATCGGAAGCTGCCCACGGCACCGTCACCCGGCACTATCGTCAGCATCAGAAGGGCGAGCAGACCTCGACCAATTCGATCGCATCGATCTTCGCGTGGACCCGCGGCCTCGCGCACCGCGCCAAGCTCGACAACAATGATGCGCTCGCGAAGTTCGCCGCCACGCTGGAGAAGGTGTGCATCGCCACGGTCGAAGCCGGTTTCATGACCAAGGACCTGGCGCTGCTGGTCGGTCCCGACCAGACATGGCTCTCGACCACCGGCTTCCTCGACAAGGTCGACGAGAACCTGAAGAAGGCGATGGGAGCCTGACCATCACCTCAATCGGCCTGATGCTGAGGAACGTCGCGCAAGCGACGCATCTCGAAACATGGGCCGCCTCATCTTTCGAAACGCCGACTTCGCTTTAGATTTGACGGGCTCCTCAGGATGAGGCGTAGCGAATTACTCCTCCTCCGCGGCCTCGATCTCTTCCTTCACGATATCGCCTCGCGGCGTTACGACGTCACGGCCGACGCGTTTCACCACGACCTCCCTGATGCGCTCGGCGATGCGCGGATCGCGCTCCATCAGCGCGTGAAGGTCCTGGGCATCGAGCACCAGCAGGTTGGTCCGGGTGAGCGCGGTCGCGGTGGCCGAGCGGCGCGCCTTGCGCAACACCGCCACCTCGCCGAAGAACTGGCCCGGGCCGAGCCGAATCTTCTCTTTTTTAAGCGCTACCTCCACCTCGCCGGCGGCGACGAAATACATGGAATGCGCCGGGTCGCCGGCATGGACGACGACTTGACCCGCCTCCACCACGCGCGCGCGCAACAGTCCCATGATGTCAGAGATCTCGGCGGCATCAAGCTCGGCGAAAAGCGGCACGCGCGCGATCATGCCCCAGGTAACGACGAACTGGCGTCGGTGAATCTGGTCGGCAAAGGCGGTGGCCATGATGCCGACGGGCAGCGCGATCATGATCACACTCGCGAAGATGGTGGCGCCGGCGATTAACCTGCCGACCGCTGTCACCGGTACCGCATCACCATAGCCGATGGTGCCGAGTGTCACGATCGCCCACCACAGAGCATCGGGAATGGTGCCAAACTTGTCGGGCTGCGCCGCGCCTTCGGCAAGGTGCATGAACGCGGCCGAAACCAGCGCGGTGCCGAGCGCGATCACCAGGCAGCCGAACAGCCCGCGCCGCTCGCTGTAGAGCACTTCGAGTAGCGAACGCATGGCCGGCGAATAGCGTGTGATCTTGAAGAAGCGCACGATGCGGAACGCCTGCACCACGCGCAGATCGGCCGGCAGAAACGGCGCGAGCCAGAACGGCAGCACCGCGACGAGATCGACGAGGCCGGCCGGGCTCAGCATGTATTTCAGTCGAGCCCGCGCCGGGGTAAGTTTCCAGTGCGGCCCGTGCTCGACCGCGCACCAGACGCGCAGGAGATATTCGACGGTGAAGACTACGAGCGACAAATATTCGATGACCTCGAAGACCCGCAGATAACGATTCTCGATCGCCGGCACCGATTCGAGTGTGATCGCCACCAGATTGACCAGGATGAGCGAGACCAGGGCGCGGTCAACGATCACGCTGACGCGGTCGCCCACCGGGCCCTGTTCGAGCACCTGATAGACGCGTCGTCGCACTTCCTTGAGCCTATCATGGGCCATCGCGCTTCACCCTAATGGCAACGACTTTAGGACTGATTACCGCCCTCACCTTCGCGCCGGGTCAAGTTTTGCGGGGCGGCGTCTTCCTTTGCCACCGCTTTGGCGAGCCGCCCCAGCTCGGCCGCGCGCATGGCGGCTACCCGCTCCATCACCGCTCCGTCGGGCAGATCCAGCCCCTCCAGCAGCCGGGCGGCCATCTGCAGGCCGGCTTCCACGGTTTCCGGGATCACGCTGACCGCGCCGCGATCGAGCAGACGCGCGGCATGAGCGGAGTCCGCCGCGCGGGCGAAGATCATCGGCCTGGACTGAAGGTTCAGCGCCGCCGTCACCATGCGCTCGGCCGCCAGCGGATTGTTGAGCGTCACCACGAAGGCGCGCGCGCGCGGAGCGCCGACCCGTTCGAGCAGTTCCGGCCGTCCGGCGTCGCCAAAGAAGACCGGCCGGTGTTCGAGCCGCATGCGCGCCACCAGTTCGCCGTTGGCGTCGAGGGCGACGTAGGGCACGTTCTCGCCCTCGAGCGCCTGGGCGATCAGTTGCCCCACCCGGCCGAAGCCGCCGATGATGACGTGATTGTCGAGTTCGCTGACGTCCGGGCCCGGCGCGTGCTCACCATGCTCGGCTTCGGCGAGGCGAGCCGCCAGCCGGCGCGCGGCGGCGGCCAGCAGCGGCGTCGCCAACATGCTCAGGCCCACCACTGCAACCGCGCCGGCTGCCAGCCGCGGCGACAGCAGCGTCGTCGCCACGCCGATCACCACGAACGCAAATTCGCCCGCCTGCGCCAGCAACAGCGCGACCTCGGCGGCATCCGGGCGCGGCACCCGGAAGAGGCGCGCCACCGCATAGAGGATCGTCGCCTTCACGCCGATCAACGCCGCGACGGCAAGCACGATCCAGCCGACGTCGGACGCCATGCCCACCACGTCGATCCTGGTGCCGACGGTGATGAAGAAGATGCCGAGCAGCAATCCCTTGAACGGCTCGAGATCGACCTCGATGTTGTGGCGTACCTCGCTGTCCGAGAGCAGCAACCCGGCGAGAAAGGCGCCGAGCGCCACCGACAGCCCCGCGAGCCCGGTGCCGAACGAGAACACCACCAGGATGAGCAGCGTGACGGCCATGATAAGATCGCGGCTGCCGGTGCGCACCGCCGAGCGCAGCAGCGGCCGGACGACGAACCGGCCAACGAACATGATGGCGATCACCGCGGCGAGCGATTCGGCGAACGGGCGGATCAGCGATACGATGCCGGTGCCATCGGTCCCCTCCCGGCCGGCCAGAATGCCGACCACGAACAGGATCGGCACCACCATCAGGTCCTGGAACAGCAGCACCGACAGCGCGATGCGGCCGACCTGGTTGGCGGCGCGGTGCTGCTCGATCAGGAGCTGCATGACGATGGCGGTCGACGACAGCGCCAGGCAGAGGCCGAGCACGATGCCGGCCGGCGGCACGCCACCGAGCAGGCGGACGCTCCCGCCGATGGCGACCGTCGCCAGCAGCACCTGCAGGAGGCCGACGCCGAGCACGTAGCGGCGCAACTGCCACAGCCGCTGCAGCGACAGTTCGAGCCCGAGCAGGAACAACAGCACGATAATGCCGAACTCGGCGAGCACCGCACCCTGCTCCGGATTGTCGAAGGTGGCATAGCGCAGCCAGGGGTTCGTGTCGGCCAGGCTGCCGAGGCCGTGCGGCCCGAGCACGACGCCGGCGATGAGGAAACCGAGCACGGTGCCGACGCGCGCGCGGTGGAACAGCGGCACGATCACGCCGGCGACGACCAGAAAAATGATGAGGCCCTTCAGGCCCTCCGCATGCAGCACTGTGGGCGGCTCCTCGCGTGGTCGGGGGTTCAATGCATACGCGCGCGACAACGGCGGCATGACTTTCCCGCCGGGAGAGAACCCTGGCCGGGCAGGCTATTTGATTCTCTCAATTGCCGCCGAGCGCCGCTTCGACCGCTTTGAGCGCGTCCTCGGCCCTGGCGCCGTCGGGACCGCCGGCTTGCGCCATGTCGGGCCGGCCGCCACCGCCCTTGCCGCCGAGCGCCTCGGCGCCCTTGCGCACCAGATCGACCGCGTTGAAGCGGTCGGTGAGGTCCCTGGTGACGCCGACCACGATACCGGCCTTGCCGTCGTCGCTGAGACCGACGATGGCGACAATTCCGGAGCCGACCTGCTTCTTGCCCTCGTCGGCGAGGCTGCGCAGGTCTTTCAATTCGATACCGGTGACTGCGCGCGCCAGGAACTTGACGCCCGCCGACATCGCGCAAACGCCACTCCGACGGCGTTGCCGTTGCAGTTGCCGGCGGCATGGCCAGCTCCCATAGCGAGTTTCTTGCGCGCATCGGAAAGCTCGCGCTCGAGCTTCTTGCGCTCGTCGAGCAGCGCGGCGATGCGCGCCGGCAGGTCGTCCGGGCGTCACTTTCAGTTCCGCCGCCGCGGTCCTGACGAGCTGGATCTGGTTGATTGGCGGCCTGACGCGCCGCGCGGCCGGTCAGCGCCTCGATGCGGCGCACGCCGGCGGCGACGCCACTATCGCCCAGGACCGAGATCAGGCCGATGTCACCGGTGCGCCTGACGTGCGTGCCGCCGCACAGCTCCACTGACCAGCCGAGCGTGTTGCCAGTACCGTCGCCCATGGCCACTACGCGCACCTCGTCGCCGTATTTTTCGCCGAACAGCGCGCGCGCGCCCGACGAAATAGCGTCGTCCTGCGCCATCAGCCGGGTGGTGACCGGCGAATTCTGCAGCACGATGTCGTTGGCGATGTCCTCGACGCGCGCGAGTTCGTCGGCGCTGACGGGCTTGGGATGCGAGAAGTCGAAGCGCAGCCGGTCGGGGGCGACCAGCGAGCCCTTCTGCGCCACGTGATCGCCCAGCACCTGGCGCAGCGCCTCGTGCAGGAGATGCGTGGCGGAATGGTTCTGGCGGATGGCCGAGCGCCGCGCATGATTCACTTCGAGCAGTAGCGGGTCGCCGACCTTGACCGTGCCTTCCGTCACCGAGACGAAATGGACGAACATGTCGCCCGCCTTCTTCTGGGTGTCGGTGACAATGACGGTGACGCCCTCGCGCCGCATCTCGCCCTGGTCGCCGACCTGGCCGCCGCTCTCGCCGTAGAACGGCGTCTGGTTGACCATGACGGCGCCGCTCTCGCCGGCCTTCAGCGCGTCGACTTCCTTGCCGTCGCGTTCGAGTCCGGTGACGACGCCCTCGGCGCTTTCGGTCTCGTAGCCGAGGAACTCGGTGGCGCCGAGCTTCTCGCGCAGCGGAAACCACACCGCTTCCTGCGCCGCCTCGCCCGAGCCCGCCCACGAGGCGCGCGCCTTCGCGCGCTGGCGCTCCATGGCGTCGGTGAAAGCCGCGATATCAACGCCAATGCCGCGCGCGCGCAGCGCGTCCTGCGTGAGATCGAGCGGGAAGCCATAGGTGTCGTAGAGCGTGAAGGCGGTGTCGCCGTCGAACATGTCGCCCTGCTTGAGGCCGCCGCTTTTCTCTTCCAGAAGGGCGAGCCCGCGCGTCAGCATGTTACGGAAGCGGGTCTCCTCCAGCTTCAGCGTCTCGGTGATCAGCGCCTCGGCGCGGATGCAGTTCCGGATAGGCCTGCCCCATCTCGCGGGTGAGCGCCGGCACCAGCCTGAACATCAGCGGTTCCCTGGCGCCGAGCAGTTCGGCATGCCGCATGGCGCGCCGCATGATGCGGCGGAGCACGTAACCACGGCCCTCATTCGACGGCAGCACGCCGTCGGCGATGAGGAACGCGGAGGCGCGCAAGTGATCGGCAATCACCCGGTGCGACGCCTTCTGCGGACCTTCGGCGTCGACGCCGGTCATTTCCGCGATGGCGCGGATCAACGTCGCGAACAGGTCGATGGCGTAGTTGTCGTGGGTGCCCTGCAGCACGGCGGCGATGCGCTCGAGCCCCATGCCGGTGTCGATCGAGGGCCGCGGCAGTTCGAGCCGCCTGCCGTCAGCATGCTGCTCAAACTGCATGAAGACGAGATTCCAGATCTCGATGAAGCGGTCGCCGTCCTGCTCCGGCGAGCCGGGCGGTCCGCCGGGGATATGGTCGCCGTGGTCGTAGAAGATTTCCGAGCACGGCCCGCACGGACCGGTGTCGCCCATGGCCCAGAAATTGTCGGAGCCGGCGATGCGAAGAATTTTGCTTTCGGGAAGTCCGGCGATCTTCTTCCACAGATTGAAGGCGTCGTCGTCGTCGATATAGACGGTGGCGAGCAGGCGCTCCTGCGGCAGGCCGAACTCCTTCGTCACCAGGTTCCAGGCGAGTTCGATGGCGCGTTCCTTGAAGTAATCGCCGAACGAGAAGTTACCCAGCATTTCGAAGAAGGTATGGTGGCGCGCGGTATAGCCGACGTTGTCGAGGTCGTTGTGCTTGCCGCCGGCGCGCACGCATTTCTGCGACGTGACCGCCCGGCTGTAGGGCCGGGTTTCCAGGCCGGTGAACACGTTCTTGAACTGCACCATGCCGGCGTTGGTGAACATCAGCGTCGGATCGTTGCGCGGCACCAGCGGCGACGACGCCACGACCGCGTGGTCGTTGCGTGCGAAGTAGTCCAGGAAGCTTTTGCGGATGTCGTTGACGCCACTCATTTCATCTGACCGCCAGGATTATGGGCAACGCACACCCGGCACGGGCGCACCCTCGCGCCGGATCGCCACATGGCCCCCGGCGGTCGGGTTTTAGCGAGGGGTCCCCAAGGTGTCCAGAAAAGCCGTGCTGTCACAGGCGCCTGGCCGCCTTTCGCCCGGCCGAGGCGGTGGAGCAGCCATTTTTCGGCCTCCAGGATGGCGAACAGGACGACGCCCACCGCCACGATCGCAAGGCCGTCGCCGAACGCCAACGCGCGCGTGCCGAATACTGCCTGCAGGGCCGGCAGACAGGTCACCGCCAGCTGCGCCAGCGTCACGCCCGAGATCGCCAGCAGCGCCGCGCGGGTGCCGGGAAGCGCCTGCCACGCAAGCGCCCTGGCGACCGAGCGCGAGGTGGCACGGCAGCCCGAGAGGCCGACCACGCAGATACGCGAATCGAAGCGGCCTCGTCGCAGAAAGATTCAGCCCCAGGGACTGCGGCGACGGCCGACCAGGGGAACGCTCGCTGTCCTGCGCATCCGCCGCGCGCCACCCCACGGGCCGCCCGCGTGCGCCACCGCCGGCTCCGCAGTGCCATCGTCGCGGCCGAGCGAGCCAGCGAGCTCGCGCAGCGCCGCAATGCGGTTCTCCGTCGCGGGATGGGTCGCGAACAGGTTGTCCATGCGGGCTCCCGACAGGGGATTGATAATGAACAGATGGGCGGTGGCCGGGCTCTGTTCGGCGCTTGCGTTCGGCACCGCATGCGCCATGTCTGAAATCCTGGCAAGCGCGGAGGCGAGCGCCAGCGGCTCGCCGCTGATGCGCGCACCGAGATTGTCGGCGGCGTATTCGCGGGTACGGCTGATCGCCATCTGCACCAGCATGGCGGCGAGCGGCGCGAGGATAATCATTGCCAGGGTGCCGATCACGCCCATGCCGTTGTTGTCGCGGTTGTGGCCGAAGCCGGAAAACATGGCGAAATTGCCCAGCATCGAGATGGCGCCGGCGATTGTCGCCGTGATGGTCATGATCAGGGTATCGCGGTTGGCGATGTGGGCGAGTTCGTGGGCGATGACACCCTCGACTTCGGCGCGCTCCAGCGCGTGCAGCAGGCCGGTGGTAACGGCAACAGCCGCGTTCTGCGGATTGCGCCCGGTGGCGAACGCATTCGGCTGCGCGTTGTCCATGATGTAAACGCGCGGCATCGGCAGGCCGGCGCGGCGTGCAAGCGCGGCGACCATGGCGTGCAGGTCGGGCGCGTGCGCAGCATCGACTTCCTGCGCGCCGTGCATCGACAGCACCATGCGATCGGAATTCCACCAGGCGAACAGGTTCACGCCGCCGGCGAAGACGAGCGCCATGAGCGCGCCCGCCTGGCCGCCGATCAGCGAGCCCACGGCCACAAAAAGGCCGGTCAGACCGGCCAGCAGAAGTCCCGTACGCAGGTAGTTCATCGCTCCCTCTCACAGGGGCACGTGGCCGCGGCGTCGCGGTCCGCCCCATAAGCCGGCGACATGTTGGTATGTCGGTGCCTGGCCGCAAGAGCCCGCACAATGTGCCGCACCGCTCTCCTGACCGGTTCAGCTGCCAGCGGGCGCGTTACCGACGGCCGCCGGAAAATGGCCGGCGTAGGGAAGACCGCCCGACAATGCGTTCGCCCCCGTCCTCGGTGGCGGCCGCTTTACGCAGCCGGGTGCCGACGGGGGCGAATTCGCTCAGACCTCAGGCTGAAAATGGTCCCGGCAACAACGCAACGCGCCGGGTGGTCACTGACGCTCAACGCATACTGAACGCTTACTGATCCTTTCGACGGGCGCCTTTCGACCTGGCGGCCGCTCCTGACCTCGTTCCCGCAGCCTGGCCGCGCTTGCTCTTGCCGGTCGTCCTGGCTGTCGCCTTGCCGGTCGTCCCGGTTTCGGCCCTGGCCCTTGTCCTCGCATTGGCGCCGGCCTTCCGCGCCTTCGTGCGCATCGGCCCGGTCTCGTTCCCGGCATTCGAACCGGCTTCCTTTGATTGAATCCGGGCCATCGCCTCCGATGGAGGCGCCGCCGCAAGCGCTTCGGACCTGATCTCTTCCGACCCGGGCTCTTCGAAACCGACGGCCTCGGGATTGGCAGGCTGGGACGGTTCAGGAAGCTGTTGCTCCTGCGCCGGAACGACCGCGAGGAAGGGAGCCCCCTCCCCGGCCATGCCGGCGCCGGGCGACGGCGTCAATGCGCCATCGTCCGCTCCGCCCTGACCCTTTCAAGCTTCGGCGGCCTCGTCGTCTTCGTCCGCGGCGATCTCACCGGTCATGATCGCTTCTTCGATCAGACCGGCATTCTGGCGCACCGCCGCCTCGATCTTGGCGGCGACGTCGGGATTTTCTTTCAGGAAGGCCTTGGCGTTCTCGCGGCCCTGGCCGATGCGCTGGCTGTCGCAGGAGAACCAGGCGCCCGACTTCTCCACCACGCCGGCCTTGACGCCGAGGTCGATCAGCTCGCCGAGCTTGGACACGCCCTCGCCGTACATGATGTCGAACTCGACCTGCTTGAACGGCGGCGCCAGCTTGTTCTTGACCACCTTGACGCGGGTCTGGTTGCCGATCACCTCGTCGCGGTCCTTGATGGCGCCGATGCGGCGGATGTCGAGGCGCACCGAGGCATAGAATTTCAGCGCGTTGCCGCCCGAGGTGACTTCCGGCGAGCCGTACATCACGCCGATCTTCATGCGGATCTGGTTGATGAAGACCACCATGGTGCGCGAACGCGAGATCGAGGCGGTGAGCTTGCGCAGCGCCTGGCTCATCAGCCGCGCCTGGCTGCCCGGCTGCACGTCGCCCATCTCGCCTTCGAGCTCGGAGCGCGGCACCAGCGCGGCGACCGAATCCACCACCAGCACGTCGATGGCGCCGGAGCGCACCAGCGTGTCGGCGATCTCCAGCGCCTGCTCGCCGGCGTCCGGCTGCGAGATCAGGAGGTCGTCGGTGTTGACCCCGAGCTTGCGGGCATAGACCGGATCGAGCGCGTGCTCGGCGTCGACGAAGGCACAGATGCCGCCATTCTTCTGGGCTTCCGCGATGGTGTGCAGCGCCAGCGTGGTCTTGCCGGAGGATTCCGGCCCGTAGATTTCCACCACCCGGCCGCGCGGCAGCCCGCCGATGCCGAGCGCGATGTCGAGCCCGAGCGAGCCGGTCGATATCGCTTCGACATCCATGCTCTTGTCGTTCTTGCCGAGCTTCATGATCGAGCCCTTGCCGAACTGGCGCTCGATCTGGGAGAGCGCGGCGGATAGGGCCTTCGACTTGTCCATGGACGATCCTTCAACGACACGCAGGGCTGGCTGACTCATCGTTCGCGCTCCTTATGACGGGGATTCCCCTCACCGACAACGCGGCCACCGGCCGGCTCCCGGAATCGACTGCGGAGGCAATGTACCCTATTTGTTCTCAGTTCGCAATATGTTCTTTTCGGTGGGGCGGGTACTGGCCTGTTTCGACCCCGGGTGGCCTGATTTGAAATGGGGGGTGGCCTATTTCGCATGTGCGATTGGCCTATTTCGGCCAGCACCGGTGGGCGGCCTACCGGATCAAAGTGCTGGATTCCTTTTTGCGCCAATGGTTCAGCGGCCCCAATGAGTTCCATTCCGGCACCCGGGGGCTGCGATCAATCTCACCGGTTCGGCACGACCAGGACTGGAATTCGCGAGTGCTGAACGAGGTGCTGTGAAACGCTGCCAAACAGGAGACCGGTGAAGCCGCCCCGGCCACGGCTGCCGACAATTAGCAGTCCTGCTTTCTCCCGCTCGCCAAGGTCCATCAAGGCGCCTGGCGCGTTGCCTTCCAAGAGCTGTGCACGCCAGCGAATGCCCGCCTCGCGCGCCGGCGTGCTCCATTCAGTTTCGAGCTTCTTACGTGTGGTATCCCGAAGCTTGGTTGAGCTGCTCTTCAGGCAGCACGACGTAGCCGCCCGGCAGCTTCACCGGGTCGGTTTCGAACACGTGAACGACCAAAAGCTCAGCCGCGAGGTTCTTTGCCAGATCGGAGGCCCAACGGACCGCCTTTTCGGCTTTATTCGAGCCATCCGTGCCAACGATAATCCGGTCGAACATGCCAGGACCTCCACAGCCAGGTTTAATTGCGCAGTGCCTGAAATCTCTGCTACGGCTCCCCGGCTTCCAGTTTCTGCCAAGCCGGATGGTTCCGAGCGCGGCCTCCTCTCAGCGCAGATAGGCTTCCGTGGCGTAGCGGCGCATCATGCGCTGGCTGTTGAAGTAATAGCCGATGTTGCCGATCGACTGCTTCATCATCCAGCGCCACGCGTCCGGTCGTCCGTAGATAAAGCGGCAGCACGGTTCCTCCAGCTTGTCGTAGAGCGCGCCGGCATGGTCGTCGTCCGGAGCCGTCGCCGTCGTCGCCGATCGCCCAGCCGGTGACGCCCTCGATCCAGGCCTCGATCCACCAGCCGTCGAGAACGCTGAGGTTGAGCGACGCCGTTCAGCGCCGCCTTCATGCCGCTGGTGCCCGATGCCTCCATCGGCGGCAGCGGCGTGTTGAGCCAGACGTCCGCGCCGGCGACCAGCGTCCTGGCGAGCGCCATGTCGTAGTCCGGCAGGAAGGCGCATCGGCGATCCTGCCGTCGAGCTCGCCGGCGATGTCGATGATGTCGCTGGATCGGCTCCTTGCCCTCGTTGTCATGCGGATGCGCCTTGCCGGCCAAGACGATCTGGAACGGATGCTGCGCGCGATCGCGCGTCAGCCGCTCGAGATCGGTGAAGATCAGCAGTCGGCCGCTTGTAGCCGGTCATGCGCCGGGCGAAGCCGATGATCGGCAGCTCCGGATCGAGCGCAGATGCCGGTCGGTCGCCGTACATCGCTGACCAGGTCCGCCTTGGCCCGTCTGGCAGCGCCAGACTGTCGTCGTCCGGCAGCTGCATCGGCGCGCACCAGCATTTCCGGCTCGTGCTGCCAGTGCGGGCCAGTTTGGTCGAACAGAGCTGGCAAAGGCCGGATGCGTCCAGGTCGCCGGCGTGGACGCCGTTGGTGATGGCGTGGATGCGGTAGCCGGGGAACATGTGCTGCGTCGTCTCGGCGTGGCGGCGGGCGACGCCGTTGATGTAGCCCGACAGATTGAGGCGAGCCGCGTCATATTCAGTCGGTCGCGCGCCGGCAAGCGCCTTCAGTCTTCGACGCGACGATGTCCGGCAGGATGCTGCTCCACGAGATCGTAGGAGAAGCGGTCATGGCCGGCCTCGACCGGCGTATGCGTGGTGAACACGCAGCGCTCGCGGACATCGGCGATTTCATACGGCGTTTCGCCGGGCTCCGACCTGTCCGCCGGACCCGGATATCGGTTGAGCAGTCGAGTGTGAGCAGCGCGGCGTGGCCCTCATTGAGGTGGTAGGTGTGCATTTCGAAGCCGAGCGCCGCAGCATCCGCATGCCGCCGATGCCCAGAACGATCTCCTGTTTCAGCCGATACGCGTCGTCGCCGCCGTAGAGGTTGTCGGTGAGTTCGGTCCGCCTTGCTCGTTCTGCTCGAGGTCGGTATCGAGCAGGAGGATGGCGACCTGCTGCCCGTGCGGGCAGCGTACTGAATCGTAGAGCCAGGGCCGAATCCAGACCTGGCGTCCTTCGATGGATACTGCGACCATAGCGTCGAGCGGCTTGCACCAGTTGCGACGGGTCCCAGGGATCCGGCTATTCGACTTGCTGACCGCTTTCGGCATCGATCTGCTGGCGGAAATAGCCCTGCCGGCTCACCAGGGTGACGAACACCACCGGCAGCTTCAGGTCCGCGCAGGAGCGCGCGGTGTCGCCGGCGAGCATCGCCGAAGCCGCCCGCATAGGTGTGCATCTCCGGCCGGATTGCGATCTCCATCGAAAAGTACGCGATATGCGTTCGGGGTATGAATTTGTCCAAAGTCGACATGCTGCCGATCTTCCGCGAGTCGCAACATTCCATGCACGGTGTGGCCACAAGCCTGGCAGCGATGAATGACTTCAACGCGGTCGGTCAAGAGCCGCGCAGACGAACACGGATGTTCAGGCGCTGCGGGGTCTCGCGGCCGCCACCTGTCGGATTCTTCAGGCCGTCACTCAGCCGGCTCCATCGTCCTTGCTGCCCTCGCCGCCATGTCCAGAATCCGGCCAACTCCCAAGGCTGAATTGGTTTTTCTGATTGAAGCATCCGCATTCCTTTCCGCCCCGGTCAGCGCCCGGATGGCATCGATCGTCTCAGGTATGACGATCGCCTGGTTGTCCACCATGTAGGCGTAAAATACCTCCTCGCCCCTGACGGTCACCAGGTCTTCCCACAGGGCCACCTCGTAGAGATTGTCGCGCGGCCTGCCGATATCCGACATCATTTCCTTGACCGAATTCAGCGCCGTCAAACCGTCACTGAGGCGGAGCAGCGCGATGCGAGACGACGAGCGGAACGCGTCGAGTACTTCCTCTTTGCTCGCGTTGCGGGTCAATCGCACCGCCCAGCTATGCAGGTGCCCGATCGTTTCCGGCACCTTGACGGCAATAGTCACCACGTCGAGCTCCGGATCGACGGTCTGGGCGTCGGGCCCCTGATGGCTGGGGATGACCTGCTCCGGCACCAGCGTGTTCATGATGCCGCCCTTGTCGCTCTCCCAGGGATCGGTGGCCCGCCGCATCACGGTCCCTCTCGCCTGCCGCAGGAGTCCGGCGTTCTTCAGCGCCGTCAACGTGCGCACGATCGAGGTGGTATTGCAGGAGACGACGCGCGTCGATGGCCGCCCGATGGCGCTGGCATAATTCGCCTCGGCCACGAACGAGTGCCCTGTTACCTCATGTTTCTCACCGCCCTCGACGATAAATTTAATACCGAGCTTGCGATATTGCTCCACATTCCGGGCCGCGATCCGTTTGGGCGTGCAGTCGACAACGATGTCCACCGATTGCAGCATATCGGGCAGGGTTCCGGTCAATTGCAAGCCTGCACTCCGCATGGGCCCGAGAACTCCGCGTCGTTCGCGGCAAACAGGGCGAAGCCCTTTGCCGCCGCTGTCCGCAGCCGCCAGTCGGCCACGACATCGGCAACCCCGACCAATTCCATATCCTCCTGGCAAGCCACCGCGTCCGCCACGCGTTTGCCGATAACGCCATAGCCATTAAGGCCCACTCTAATTCTCGATCTGTGCTGCTGTGCCATGTCGTGCTCCCATAGTTCGGGGCCGCTTGAAAGCTGTTGTCTTGCGTCCCAAAGCACTTCGGAATCGGTACTCTCCGTTTCAAGGGCCGATCACCACGTTCTGAGGTCTGCCGGCAAGAAATGACCGGATATTGCTACCGTGGTCTGGACGATGCGCCCGACTGCCTCCCGAGGTTACCGATTGTCAACGCAGGCCCACCTTTCCGGCGAAACCGGTCTTCGCCAGACCAATTTCAATACTAGGCAGCAGACTTGGCGGCGGATTTAATGCAGATCAAAGAATTCATCATGGGACGCCGTCGCTACATTCGTAGTTTCGAATATAAATCGCCTCTCATCATTGATGACAATCAGGCGATGTCTGGCATACAGCCCTCTTCGAACCCCCTCTTGGCCACGTGCGCCTCGCTGTCGTCCCAACTGCCCTAGGCTGATCCAGCACCGTCGAATTGACGAATGTTAAACAATCGCCTTCTCGCCGAGACTTTGGATGTCACCCTCCGATGCGACGATGCGACGATGCAAAAATCGCAGCATAAAATTTCGAGAATAAAGGATGATCGTTCTTAACTTCGGTCAAAGATCAGGAGTACCAAGTCTGATCTTTTTGAATACATCGCGGGCGCCTGCGGAAGGAAGGCACGATGAAAACAATCGTAATCGAAGTCGGCGACTTGCTGACAGGCATGGAGCCCAGACGAAGTAGGAGGCGGATCGGCGAGGTGCCGGGCGTCGAAAGCGTCTCTGTGGATCACGCGGCGAAAGCGCCACGGTCGCAGTACGACGAGACCCGCATCAAGGTTGCCGACATCAAATCATTGGTGCAACGGCCCGGGCCCGACTTCGCCGCCCCGCCTGCCGCTTCGACCGGCGAGGGTCACGAAGGCCACGCAACGGCAGAAGCGTTACCAGAAAGTCAGGACCCGCGTCCGGCCATGCAGGACACGGAAACCATGACAAGCACGCGGGGCACTCCCCCGCGATGTTCCGGGATCGGTTCTGGCTTTCGCTCGCCCTCACGGTTCCGGTGGTCATCTGGTCGGCCCATATCCAGGAACTCCTCGGCTACCGGGCCCCCGCGTTTCCCGGATCGGACTGGATCGGGCCCGTGCTCTCTACGGCCGTCTTCCTCTACGGCGGTCTTGGTCTTCCTGCAGGGGGCGTGGCGGGAGTTGAGTCCCGACTGCCGGGGATGATGACCCTCATCTCGCTGGCCATCGCCGTCGCCTTCCTGTTTTCCTGGGTCGTTCAACTCGGGCTGATCGGGCGGCTGCGCTGTGGTGGGAGTTGGCCACGCTGGTCACGATCATGCTCCTCGGTCACTGGATCGAGATGCGGTCCATCAATCAGGCCCAGGGGGCGCTGAAGGAACTTGCGAAGCTCCTGCCGGACACCGCGACGCGGATCACCGATGGGGGCGAGGAGAAAGTCGCCGTCAGCGCGTTACAGAACGGCGACCTCCTGCTGGTGCGTCCGGGCGAGAGCGTTCCCGCCGACGGCGTAGTGCGCAAGGGGGAGAGTGACGTCAACGAGGCGATGATCACCGGCGAATCCAGACCGGTGAAGAAGCGGGAGGGCGACGAGGTGATCGCCGCCACGATTAACGGAGAAGGATCTCTCCGCGTCGAGGTCACCGGGACCGGGGAGAAGACCAAGCTCTCCGGTATCATGCGGCTCGTGGCCGATGCGCAAAAGTCCAAGTCGAGAGCGCAGCACCTGGCAGACCGCGCGGCCCGGCTTCTGACCGTCGTGGCGATCGCTGCCGCGGCCGTCACCATCGTGGTGTGGCAATTATTGGGGCAGCGATCGACTTCTCCGTGGTACGGATGGTGACGGTGCTGGTGATCGCCTGCCCGCACGCGCTCGGACTGGCCGTTCCGCTGGTGGTGGCCATCTCCACGACGCTGGGGCCCGCAACGGTCTTCTGGTGCGGGACCGGCGCGGACTTGAGGAGGCCCGGAATCTCGACACCGTGATCTTCGACAAGACGGGAACGTTGACGCTCGGCGAGTTCCGGGTCGTGGCCATGTCCGTCGCGGAGGGGCTGGCGGAGGACGAGGCGCTTCGCATCGCGTCCGGTATCGAAGTCGGAATCCGAGCACCCGATCGCCCGGGGCATCGTGAAGACCGCAGAGGACAAGGGCATCGAAATTCCCGCCGCCGACGGCTTCCGCGCGATCACCGGCAAGGGCGTGGCGGCGACGATCGAAGGCGCGGAGTACCACATGGGTGGCCCCGCGCTCTCTCAAGGCGGAAGACGTGCAGGTGCCGCCAGCACTTCAGGAGGCGGCCGAGGCTACGGCCAGCCGGGGGCAGGCAGCAATCTATCTCGTCCGCGCCGGCAAGGCTCTGGCCGTGTTCGCCGTGGCGGACGCGATCCGCGAAGAGAGCCGCGAAGCCATCGCGGCACTGCACGAACGGGGGATCCAGGTCGCCATGCTGACGGGCGACGCGCAGGCCGTGGCCGATGCCGTTGCGAAGGAGCTCGGAATCGACACCGTGTTCGCGGAAGTGCTGCCCGAGGACAAGGCCTCCAAGGTCCGCGAGCTTCAGGCACAGGGGAAGAAGGTGGCAATGATCGGCGACGGCGTGAACGACGCGCCGGCCCTGGCCAGCGCCGATATCGGGATTGCGATCGGCGCGGGAGCCGACGTCGCCGTTGAGGCCGGGCACATCGTGCTGGTGAGGTCCGATCCCCGCGACATCCCCCGGATCATTACCCTGAGCAGGGCCACATATCGAAAGATGGTGCAAAATCTCTGGTGGGCGGCGGGCTACAACATCTTCGCGATACCCCTCGCCGCCGGTGTACTCGCACCATGGGGCATCCTGCTCACACCTGCCGTGGGCGCGGTGCTCATGTCGGCGAGCACGGTGGTAGTGGCGGTCAACGCCCAACTGTTGAAGCGGGTCAAACTATGAGCCTATCCGCGGGCGCCGCGGCTCCTTCCTGTACACTCTCCCCACGGGACTATGACGCTGTTCTGTTCGATCTTGATGGC
The DNA here is from genome assembly GCA_963773715.1 of uncultured Pseudomonadota bacterium. Taxonomy (GTDB): domain Bacteria; phylum Pseudomonadota; class Alphaproteobacteria; order Rhizobiales; family Xanthobacteraceae; genus Pseudolabrys. The sequence continues at coordinate 103,096 of CAVZCM010000009.1, forward strand.
GTCTTGACCAGAACGGCGATCGTGCACGCCGCGGCCTGGAAAAGACTGTTCGACGAGTTTCTCAAAAAACGCTCCAATGACATTGGCGGACTGTTCGTTCCCTTTGACATCAACACCGACTATCGGCGCTATGTCGACGGCAAGCCGCGCTACGATGGCGTGACAGACCTTTCTCAAGGCGCGCGGCATCGAGCTGCCGCAGGGGGCGCAGGAAGACGGTCCCGGTGTCCAAAGCGTCCGCGCGCTGGGCAATCTCAAAGACAAGTATTTTCTGGAACACCTCGAGCAGCGCGGTGTCGAGCCCTATGAAGTCGGCGATCACGCTGGTGCGAGCACTGCGGGCGCAGCAATCAAGACGGCAGTCGTCTCCTCCAGCAACAACTGCGCAAAGGTGCTTGAGACGACAGGCATTGCGAATCTGTTCGACGCGCGAGTGGACGGGAAGGACATCACCCGCCTCGGGCTCAAGGGCAAGCCGGCGCCGGATGCGTTTCTGGAAGCGGCGCGGCGCCTCGGGATCGAACCCTCGCGTGCGGTCGTCGTGGAGGACGCGATTGCTGGCGTTGAGGCGGGGCGCGCGGGCCGATTTGGTTGCGTCATTGGGGTCGATCGCGGCGGGCAATCGCTGGCGCTGCGCGAAGCCGGCGCCGATGTGGTGGTCACCGATCTGGCTCAGGTCCGGGTGGCGGCGGAGCCCCCGTCGGCGTGGTCATTGGTGTTCGACGGGTTCGACCCGGCGCACGAGGGAATCCGCGAAGCCCTATGCACCCTGGGGAATGGCTATTTCGCGACGCGCGCCTCCGCCGCATGGGCGGTAGCAGATGGCACTCATTATCCGGGAACCTACCTCGCCGGCGGCTACAACCGACTGCGTACTGATATCGCCGGGCGGGTGATCGAGAACGAGGATCTCGTCAATTTCCCCAATTGGCTCGCACTCGACTTTCGCATCGCCGATCAGGATTGGTTCGATGCAGGACAGTCACGCTCCTTTCCTACCGCCAGGAACTCGATCTGCGGCAAGGCATGCTGTTGCGGACCTTGCGCTTCGAAGACGAGCATGGGCGACGCAGCCTGTTGCAGGAGCGGCGCCTGGTCTCGATGGGCGACATGCACCTGGGTGCGCTGGAACTGGCGCTGACAGCCGAGAACTGGTCGGCGCGCGTAACGGTCCGTTCGGCGATCGACGGGCGCGTCGTCAACGCAGGCGCGAAGCTGTACCGAAAATTCAACAACAAACACCTGGAGCCGCTAGCAGGTGAGGCCGTCGGCGAGGAGGGCGTCTGCCTGCTGGTGCGCACTAGCCAGTCGAACATTCATGTCGCCCAGGCCGCGCGCACGCGGGCGTTCCTCGACGGACGGCCGGTCGATATCCTGCGCCGGACCATCGAGGAGCCGGGATACATCGGGCAGGAGTTCGAGATCGACGTAAAGCAAGGCCAGACGCTGGTGCTGGAGAAGCTTGCTTCTTTCTATACGTCACGCGATCACGCCATATCCGAGTGTGGGCTGGCGGCGCGCAAGGCCATCGGGCGTGCGGGGCACTTCGATGCCGTGATGACGGATCATGTCCTGGCCTGGAAGCACTTGTGGCGCCGCTTCGACGTGCATATTCAGCCAGCCGATCCCGGGTTCAAGTTGAACGTCTCGATGCTGCTTCGGTTGAACATGTTTCACCTATTGCAGGCCGTATCGCCGAACTCCATCGGACTCGATCACGGCGTGCCTGCGCGCGGCTGGACCGGGGAGGCATACCAGGGCCATGTCTTCTGGGATGAACTGTTCATCTTCCCCTTCTTCAACCATCGCATGCCCGAGATCACCCGGTCGCTTCTGATGTACCGCTACCGCCGCCTTGGCGAGGCGCGCGCGGCCGCCCGCAGTGCCGGTTGCAAGGGAGCGATGTTTCCGTGGCAGAGCGGAAGTGACGGTCAGGAGGAGACCCAGGCGGCCAACCTGAACCCTCGCTCGCAGCGCTGGGTTCCCGATAACTCTTACCTGCAGCGCCACGTCGGAAGTGCCATTGCCTACAATGTTTGGCAGTACTTTCAGGTCACGCACGACCTTGAGTTTCTGCATTTCTACGGTGCTGAGATGATCCTTGAGATCGCCCATTTCTGGTCCAGCATCGCCATTTTCAGTGACGAGCGTGGGCGTTACGAGATTCGAGGCGTGATGGGCCCCGACGAGTTTCACGACGGCTATCCGGATTCAGCAACGCCTGGCCTCAACAACAATGCCTATACCAATATGATGGCCGTGTGGGTGATGTGCCGGGCGCTGGAGGTGCTCGACCTGCTCTCCGACATGCGCCGCGCCGAGCTCACGACGCAGCTTGGCTTGTCGGTGGAGGAGTTCACGCGCTGGGACGACATCAGCCGCAAGATGTTCGTGCCCTTTCACGACGACGGAATCATCAGCCAGTTCGAGGGCTACGACGAGCTGCGCGAACTCGATTGGCAGCACTACCGAGCCCGGTACGGCAATATCCAGCGGCTTGACCTCATTCTTGAGGCGGAGAACGACAGCCCAAATCGCTACAAGCTTTCGAAACAGGCCGATGTGCTGATGTTGTTTTATCTGTTTTCATCGGAGGAACTCAGGGAACTGTTTGCGCGCCTGGGTTATCCTTTCGAGTATGAGACAATCCCGAAGAACGTCACCTACTATTCCGCACGCTCGTCCCACGGTTCCACGCTATGCCGCGCGGTGCATGCCTGGGTCTTGGCGCGCTCCGACCGGCCACGCTCGATGAAATTTTTCGCCGAGGCGCTGCAAAGCGACGTGGCCGACATCCAGCAGGGCACCACTGTCGGAAGGGGTGCACCTTGGAGCCATGGCGGGCAGCGTCGACCTGGTAGAGCGCGTCTCCACCGGGATTGAAGTAAAGGGCGATGTTCTGCGGCTCAATCCGGAGCTGCCGCAGGAAATGGAACGGCTCGATATGCGCATTCGCTATCGGGGGCATTCGCTCGACTTGCGGCTTACCCGCGACGCCCTCACGGTCCGCGGGCGTGATCGCGAGGCGGCGCCGATTTTATTGAGCGTCGAAGGCAAGGTGTGCGAATTCGCGGGCGGCACAACCCGCGTGTTCCCGTTGTCTGCCGAGACGACGACACGCGTAGCTGGCCTGATGGAGTCCAGTTGATGACGGCCGGAGCACACAAGGGCCCGGTCTATGCAGAAGCTGCGCATCGCGTTCAAAATTGCCCCTTGGCCCCATGGCCGCCGCCCTCCCCCTTAATCCCGCAAAATCCCGGATAATCCCGCATAATCCCGGCCACTCCTCCGCCATTTAGCCTTGGTTTTCGCCAAACAGCAGATTTACAGCCACCCGGGTGGCCTGATTTGAATTGAGGGGTGGCCTGTTTGATATTTGCGCTTTCTTTCCGATATCAAGGACATCACCGACCAAGGCCGCCCCAGGCGCACGGTGACTGAGAGTTCGTAACACTCCCGCCTGTACCGGGGATCTGTTATGAACTCTCGCAAGATCAGCCTTAAAGTTGTTGCCGCGCCCGGAATTGGCCGCGTTCTCGCCGCTCCCCCTGTGCTGGTGGCAAGTGACCACTCGGTCGATTTCACGTGCGGACGTTGCAGCACGGTCCTGCTCCATGCTGAGGAAAGCCAGGTTCACGGCTTGCTGATTCACTGCAAAGAGTGCGGGTCGTATAACGCGACAGTAGCTTAGGTCGCTCCGGTACTGGGCCTGTTTCGACCCCCGGTGGCCTGATTTGAAATAATGGGTGGCCTCGTTTTTTGGGGAACGGATTTAGCACGGCGGCGTTCAGATACGCTGTTTGACTTGTGGCCTTCCAAATGCGCGGTTCAGGCATGGCGAGCGAGCTACTCTTAAAATTCATTTTCCCGATCAAGGATGAGCCGTCTGCGTGGCTGATGGAAATAAAGGCCGACTGCCTGGTGAAAGCTGGCATCATCAGCGAAAAGGACCGCAACTGGGTCCAGGATACCGCTCAACTCATTCGAGAGCAAAACAGGCAAGCGGCCTAGGCGCGCAGAAAGGCCTCCGCAGGTGGTGGCCTCTTTATAAATTTTCATAAATCAAACAGGGCCGGTGTCTGACGAAAAAATCAGTATGGGATTCCCGGCCAGAACGCATACTCCCATTCGCCACATGGTCCTTGCGCCACCAGTGATACGTGGGGTTCTGCCTCTGGCCAGTACCGGGTGTGCGGCCTCGCCGGTTTCACCACCCGTTGTCCAAGTTTGAGGGCAATTTCCCACATTACGGAACATTAGCCACGCCGGGCGCATTCTCCCATCAAACAGGGAGAGCGCATCATGCCTCAGACCTCGAACGTCATCCTGCCCTATGAGCCCAACTACCAGGGCCACCGGGAAGAAGCCAGGCGGCGCAAAGAGACCAAAGAGTGGCTGCGGCGGCGGGAGCAAGCCGTGAAGTCGCCTCCGATCGCCCCGGACCATGAGTATCATCCCGAAAAAGGGGCCGCGTAATCCGGCAGGCCGCCGCCATGGGCGGCCTGTTTCAATCCTGCTCCGGTGGCGGGCCCGTTGCGACCGGCAGCGCCCTTGTCCGGAGGCGGGGGTGGCCCGGTTCGGGATCCCGGCTAGTTTGCCGGACATGACCGTCTCCGAACGCCTGCTGCCGGAGCTATGGAACTGCGGCTATTCGATTGCCGAGTTGTGGGGCTTCACCCCACCCGTCACGCGGCAGACCTCGGCTATTTCGGAGCCGCACGGCCTGCTGTGGGGCATCCTTCGTCTGGCGGAAGATCAGATCGACAAGGGCGCCGGCCACACCTATCTGCGGCAACGGATCGCCGCCGGTGACTGGATCGGCATCGGCTCGGCCAAGTCGGGCACCGGGACCGGGGAATTCGTCGTCGTGCCCAGGCTGAAAGACGCGAAGTTTGGCCGCAGGAAATCGGCGGTCGGCGACGGCATCACGAACTATGTGAACGTCCGTTTCGTGCACCAGAAGCTCATTGAAGAAATGGCCGGCGACAACGAAACGCCAAGCTAGCCCGCCGCTGCCGGCGGATACTTCAGGACGATGCCGGTTCGGTCGCGGGCACGCTCAGGCCGTCTTGTCGACGTGACCGCCGATGTCCGCGTCCGACGGCGGCTGATGCTCGCGACCGTCTTTCTGGCGATGGTCATTGGCCGCCTCGCCGGGATCGACCTGACGGTTCGCAGCCGGCCGCACCGGCACCGCCGATCCGGCGGGCCTCACGCGCTCGCGCGGGAATTGGACCCGGATTTCCATCACGCGTCCTCTTCTTTGGTCCCTCCAGTCTACCGAAAACAGGTGAGCAAATAGCTAATGGAACGTTCCGCGCCCCACCGGCCACAGGGGGAACGCCCGGCCAGGCTATCCATCGGGGGAACCTGTGCAATTTCGCCCGGTTCCGGGAACGATCGCCAGTCTGATCCATTGTTACAGCGATAGCGGTCACGGGGTATGGCGTAACCGCGCGCAAGGTGCCGGCCAAACGTGCAAAACGGCCCTCACGGCGTCCTGTACCCCGTCGGGTGGGAGTGCCGCGACGTGCCAGAAGAAAGAGCCAGTCAGCCGGCCGGCCATCAGCCGCCCTGTGAACGATGTGGTGAGGCCCTGGAGGCCGCCCTGCATCTGCCCGAGCGGGTGGGCCAACCGGCCTATGACATATTCCGCTGCGTGGCCTGCGGATTCATCGCCTGGGTGGCGCAAGGCCCGGAACAGCAGTCCTGACGCTGGACCGGTTTGCTGGCCGGTATTGACGCAGGGCAACACCTTTCCCGGACCATCCGCCGCACCCCGCACCTCGAGGGAATAACCGCCCCCGCACAGTGTCCGTCCCATGATGGACGCCCCGGCGGACAACGGCCACGGCGAGCACGGCAGCCGCGCGCGAAGCAACTGGTGCGCACATTGCGGCGGCGCGTTGAAGGTCCTCGTCGAAATCCCGCCTCACGGCGCCCCGTACGACCGGAACCGTCCCTCCACCCGGTATTTCCGCTGCGAAGGCTGCAACCATATCAGGATCGTCGACACATGAGCTGAAGCCCGGGTGCAGCGACTGCATTCGTCCGCCGGCGTCCCGCCCATGAACAGTTTTTTATCCCTCCTCTGCGATGTATTTCCGCAAGAGCAAACCAATGGCGGCACCCGACACCAATCCACCCCTGCGCGATTGCGTGGCCTGCGGCGGGCCCGCAAAAATGCTATCGACCCTGCCCCCGGTCCGGGGCACGCCCTCGCTGGCCATCTTCCGCTGCACGCTGTGCGGCAATGTCGACTGGATGACCCCGCAGCAATTGCCGATCCGCAGCGCCCGCGCCCGCGTCAAGGACTCCACGGAGTTCGCGCCGATCCGCTGCGACCCGATGACCCGTCTGAAGTTCTCCGTCGGGGCCTGACGCGCCGGCCGGCCGTCAGGAATGCGTTAATCCTCAGCCCCTTGGGGATCGCGAATCCCGGGATGCCCCGCCATCGCGACATGTGAGCGGCGGGGCGCCCCCAGACCCGCTTCATGCGCAGGTAGCCGCCCACCACCTTCGAATTAGCCCTTCCGTCAGCGGCAACCTGCGCTAGTATGGCAATCTGAGCATATGAGGGAGCGCGCCGGCGCCATGGACCGCTCGATTGCCCGCCTGAACATCGAGCATTTCCGCGGGTTGCTGGCCGAGGAAACCGACGAGGCGCGGCGCAAGACCCTGCTGGGCCTGCTGGCCGAGGAAGAGGCCAAGCTCGCCGGGGCCCGGCCCCAGGAGCAAAAAGGTCAGGCGCCCTGAGCCCCGTCAGTGTTCGCTCCGCTTTCCCACGCCATCTCCGCTACGGATTCCATCGGCAAGGTCGCGTCCCTGCCACTCGCGCCAGTGTGTCGGGTGGACGTCGATGCGCTCGCGCGTGCCTGTCTTCATCCAGCCGCCCACAGTGCGCCGGCAGGGAAATACCAGCGCATGGGAGCCCTCGCCATCGAGAACGGCCAGTTCGAGGTCGCGGTCGAAGGGTGCAGTCGAGATATCGCGCCACATTTTGGCAGACTGAAGCGCGCACATCTGTCGGGCATTGAGATAGATCAGAATTGACAAATAAGGTGGGCCGGCAGGCGGTATTATTTTGATCTGTATCAAGGCCGGGCCGCACCGGTCGCCCATGAAATAAGCATGACATCGCGCCGTTCCGACCCGACGCCGGCCGCCCGCCATTGCCCGCTCTGCGGCCTCGCCATGCTGGCCAGCAAATCGCGGGAAAACATGAAGCATTACGACACGTTCCGGTGTCTGACCTGCCACACCTCCATTGTCGAGGCGGAGCAGCAGCGCCCGGAATAGCCGGCCTCCGCCCTCCCGGCACTGCCCAAAATATTATCCCCGAAGCCCGGAACCGGAAGCCCCCTTGCGCGTTAGGCCGTTCGCCGGTTCCGCCGTCGCTCACGAGGCCGACCGGGACAGTTGGAAGGGAAAGCCCGATGAAATCTCCCATCATCAAGCGCTCGGTCGTGATCCACGGCCACAAGACCAGTGTCAGCCTGGAGCAGCCGTTCTGGGACGCGTTCCGCAATCTCGCCGAGGGCGAACGCATCAGCACCTCTGCCCTGCTGCGCAAGGTCGACGCTGAACGCGAGCACGCCAACCTGTCGTCGGCGATCCGCGTGTTCGTGCTGCGCCGCATGCGTGAGATGGCCGACGCCCGCGTCCCGCAACACGTCGGCGAGCGCGCCAGCACCGAATGGTGGGCCCCTTCCCAGCTCGGCACGGTCTGACGCGCTTTCGCGCGGACCATTCACACGCCGAGGTGCCGCTGTAGCACTTGAGGGTCGGCCTTGATTTCGGCCGCCGGCCCTTCGTGCACGATGTGGCCGTTGTTGATGATGTAGGCGCGGTTGGCGAGCGCCAGCGTGGCGGCGAGGTTCTGCTCGACCAGCACGATGGTCTGGCCTTCCTTCACGAGCTGGCGGCAGGCCTGCATGAGGTCGCGCACGATCACCGGCGCCAGCCCTTCGAACGGCTCGTCGAGCAGGATGATTTTGGGATCGCGCACCAGCGCGCGCGCGATCGCCAGCATCTGCTGCTCGCCGCCGGAAAGATCGGTGCCCCGGCTCTTCCGCCGCTCCGCCAGCCGCGGGAAGATCTGGTAGATGCGTTCCAGCGGCCAGGCGTTCGACGCCGTCAGGCTCGCCAGCACGATGTTCTCCTCGACGTCGAGGCTGCCGAAGATGCGCCGCTCCTCGGGCACCAGCTGCATGCCCGCCTGGGCGATCGCGTGCGCCGGCCGGCCGGCGACATCGCGACCGTCGAAGGTCACGTGGCCGGAACGCGGCCGCACCAGGCCCATCAGGCTCTTCAGCGTCGTGCTCTTGCCGGCGCCGTTGCGCCCGAGCAGCGCCACCACCTCGTGCTGCTCCACGCGCAGGGCGACGTCGAACAGGATGTGCGAGTCGCCGTAATAGCTGTTCAGCTTCTTGACCTCGAGCAGGCTCATGCTTCGTGCACTCCGCCGAGATAGGCTTCCTGGACCGCCGCGTTGGCCTTGATCTCCTCCGGGGTCCCCTCCACCAGCACCGAACCTTCCCGCAGCACGGTGATCTTTTCCGCCAGTTCGAAGATCGCGTCCATGTCGTGATCGATCACGATCATGGTGCGTCCGCGCCCGATCGCCCTCAACAGCTTGACCGTCTCAACGCGCTCGCGCGGGCTCATGCCGGCGAGCGGCTCGTCGAGCAGCAGGAGCGACGGCGAGGTCGCGAGGGCAAGTCCGATCTCGAGCCGCCGCTTCTCGCCGTAGGCGAGCTCGGACACTTTCCGGTCGGCGCGGCTCGTCAGACGGACCAGCGCCAGCGTCTCGTCCACGCGCCGGTCAAGCCCCTCGACCCTGGCCAGGCTGCGCAGCAGATCGAGCCTGAAAGAGCCGCGCTTCTGCGCCAGCGCCGCGATGGTGATGTTCTCACGCACCGTCAGCCGGTTGAACAGCTGATTGACCTGGTAGCTCTTGGTCAGGCCGAGCTGGCAAACCTGCGTCACGTCGAAGCCGGTGATGTCCTGGCCTTCGAAGACGATCTGGCCCGCGCTGGGATGGATTTCACAGGTCAGCATCTTGAAGAAGGTCGACTTGCCGGCGCCGTTCGGCCCGATGATGCCGCGCAATTCCCCGCGCTGGACCGCGAAATTGATGTCGTCATTGGCGACCACGCCGCCATAGCGCTTGCTGATGCCGGTGGCCTGCAGAATGACGTCGGAGTGTTCCGCCACGGCGGAGCCGAGCGCCGCCGGCGCGGCGGATGATCCCATTTCGGTATCCTGGTCGTCGAGATCCGGCTCGGCCGGCTCCTCGGCATGGCCGCCGCGCCGGAGCCAGCCGGCGAGATCGATCAGCCCGCCGACGATGCCGTGACGCAGGAACACCACCAGAAACACGAACACGATGCCCAGCACCAGCTTCCAGGTGGCGCCGAGATGCAGCGTCGACTGGAAGAAATCGCTGAGGTAGAGCCAGACGGTGGCGCCGACCAGCGGCCCGAACAGCGTGCCCGCGCCGCCGATGGCCGTTTGCATGACCAGTTGCCCCGATGTGTCGAACATGAAGGCGTCGGGCGGCATGAAGCCCTGCATCAGGCCGAGCAGACCGCCGGCAAAGCCGGCATAGGCGGCGGCAATGACAAACGCGGTGTGCTTGTAAGCATGGATGTTGTGGCCGACCGCCTGCGCCCGCAGCGGATTTTCGCGGATGGCGCTCAGGACATGCCCCACCGGCGAGCGCACGATGCGCAGCGCCAGCACCATGCCGACGAAATACCAGAAGGCCAGAAACACATACATCGACCAGTCGGTATCGAAATCGATGGTCGCGAAACCGAGGTGCAGCGACGGCGTCGGCACGCCGGGCAGCCCGTTCTCGCCGCCGGTATAATGGGAGAGCGGATTGAACTCGACGAAATAGAACACTTCCGAGATCGCCACCGTAATCATGGCGAAATAGATGCCGGTGCGCGTAAGCGCGATGAAGCCGATCAGATAGCCGACGACGCCCGCCACGATCATGCCGATGAAGACCGCCGTCATGACGTGCGGAAAGCCTGCCTCGGTCAGCAGCCAGGCGGCGAACATGCCGCCGGTGCCGAAAAAGGCCGACTGGCCGAACGACAGCAGGCCGGTAAAGCCGAACAGGATATCGAATCCGATACCGAACAGGCCCCAGATCAGGATGCGGTTGATCGTGGTCGGCGAGAAACCGAGATACGGCAGCACGAACGGCGCGGCGATCAGCCCGGCGGCGGTCAGCAGTTCGACGATGAGGGCGCGTTGCTTGAACATCAGACGACCGCGTTCATTCGCGGCCGGCTGTGCCGAGCAGACCGTAGGGACGGAGCACGAGCACCAGCGTCATCGCCGCAAAAAGCATGACGTAGGAATAACCGGGGTTGAACATCGAGGTGATGCTGATGATCTCGCCGGCGATCAGCCCGCCGAGGATGGCGCCCGGAAACGAGCCGACTCCGCCGATGACGACCACGACGAAGGTCTGCACCAGGATCGCCTCGCCGACGTCGGGCGCGATCGAGACCACGGGCGCATTGACGATACCGGCGAAACCGGCGGCCATGGCGCCGATACCGAACACCAGCATGAACACCTTGTAGACGTCGATGCCGAGCGCATCGACCATGACGGAATCCTCAATGCCGGCGCGCACGATCATGCCGATGCGGGTACGGTACAGCACGATATAGAGCGCGAGCAGCGCGACCGCGACGATGCCGAGCAGCGCCAGCCGGTAGGTCGGATAGAACATGAACCCGAGGTTGACGATGCCGACGAAGGGCGGCGGCGGCGGCACGATCTTGGACAGGCTGCCGAAGAAGAAACGGATGGTCTCGACGAAGACAATGCCGATGCCGAACGTCACCAGCAGCTGGTCCTCGTGCGGCCGGCTGTAGAACGAGCGGATGATTCCGCGCTCGAGCACGATCCCCACCAGCATCACGAACAGCGAGCCGGCGACGACTGCGACAAGAAAGGAACCCGTATAGGTGAAGGCGACCCAGCCGGCGTAGCCGCCGAGCATGAACATGGCGCCGTGCGCGAGATTGAGGACGCCGAGCGTGCCGTAGATAATGGTCAAACCGGAGCTGATCAGCGCCAGCAGCGCGCCCAGCACCAGCCCGTTGAACAGCTGAGAAACAAAATTTGCCCAGTTGATCACGTTGTCGTCCGCACTTTATCGCAAATGATTTCCGGCCCCGCCACCGCCATACCGCGGTTGCGTGCCGGGCATCCACGCCCTTTTCGCAACAGGCACGTCGGCCGGACTGCAGACGCGAAGCCGTACTTCGCCCCCTCGCCCGGCCATGACGGAATGAAGAGCCTTCCCCGCACCGTCGGTGCGGAGAAGGCGATTGTCAGCAGTCCTCAGGTGTAGGCGCCGAGCTTGCAGCCGAAGGCATCCGGCTTCTGCATCAGCGGGGCACCCGGCACCACCTCGACGACCTCCCAGTAGTCCTCCTTGTTCTTCATGGCCGACGGCTTCTTGCCGCGGACGATGATGACCGGACGGACAAGCTGATGGTCCTCGGCACGGAAATGGACCGGACCCACCATCGAGTTGAAGGTTTCACCCTTCTCGTACTGCTTGATGACGTCCGGCGGATAGAAGGTGCCGGCCTCCGAGACCATGCGGGCCCAGATGGCGAATTGCATGTAGGCGTTCTCGGCGCCCCACTCCGGCCGGTAGCCGTACTTCTTGTGGAAGGCCGCCACGAACATCTTCGCCAGCGGGTACTTGTCTTCCAGCGTCCACCAGAAGTCGGTCGCCGCGTAGACCCCTTCCGTGAGCTCGGCGCCCACTTCCTTGGCCAGGAACGGGATCTGGTACGGCACCACCATGGTCATCTTCGGGGTCAGGCCGAACTGCTTGGCCTGCTGGATCGACAGCACCGCGTCGCGGCCCCAGTTGACGTTGACGATGACCTCGGCGCCGGAGTTGGCGATGTTGGTCAGGTACTGGCTGAAGTCGGAGGTGCCGAGCGGCGACACCTGGTTGGTCACCATCTTCCAGCCGCCGTTCTTGCTCAGGTAGTCGTCCACCGACTTGGTCACGGTGTGGCCGTAGGTGTAGTCCGGCGTCATGAACGCCGCCTTCTTGTTCTTGCCGATGTTCTTGATCAGCACCGGGCCGATCGCCGCGGCCGCGGTCTGGCCGTAGAAGCACTGGCGGAACGAGTAGCGCGAGCAGTCCTTGCCGGTGGTGTCGTTGGAGCCGGAGATCGCCACCGCGTAGAGGATCTTCTCGCGCTCGGCGAACTTGTTGAGCGCGACCGCCACCGCCGACGAGGTCGAGCCGGTCATCAGCACGATCTTGTCGTCGTTGATGAAGCGCTGCTGCGCCTGCACCGCCCGGTTCGGCTTGGCGCCCGAGTCGGCGACCACCAGCTTCACCTTCTTGCCGAGCACGCCCTTGGAGGCCTTGGGGGCGATCTTCTTGATCAGATCGTTGCCTTCGTTGATGTGCTCGACGGCAAGCTGCATGCCCTTGAGCTCGTCTTCGCCCTGCGCCGCGTAGGCGCCGGTGCGCGGCACGCTCGCGCCGATGGTGACGGTGTCACCCTTCGAGCCGGCCGGCCAGGTGCCGATCGGCGGCTTGTCCTCGGCGTAGACCGGGATGGCCATCGTGAAACCGCCCAGCACCGAGCCGCCGGCAAGACCGGCGCCGACCTGCAGCAGCGTGCGGCGTGATACGCCCTGGTCGTCGTTGGAAAAAGCCATTTCAATTCCTCCCTGTGAGGTTCATTCAAGTCGCCCCTCGAATTTGCTTCTGTTATCGAACGGAATTCTTCCTGGCGGTGGATGACTGTCGCCTGTTGCGCCTCCCTCCGTTCCGCAAGTGTCGCCGGTACCTGAACCAGCCTTTCAATGGCATAGCCGACGGCACTGCCGCCTCGCCATGCCACTTTGGTTTAGAGCGATGGCGAGACGCGCGGCACGTGACGCGACGCGACACTCATATTGTTTTGGTGAGGTCACGGCGGCTCCACGACGCATCGCAACATGCGAAAGCGACGGACGCGCAATGGACGCAAGGACAGCGGCTTCAATGCGATCGTTGCGCTGCAAAACGGAATGCAATGTCATCGCGCGCGATGGAACACGGCGCGCGACTATCTTCGACTATCGGATGACGACTATCGGATGACGACCAAAGGCGCACGACTAAAGACTGATGTCGCCGGGAACCCTACGCGCGCGGCCGGTTTGCGGCCCTTAATTTGAATGTGCGCCAATTAAAATGAGAGCGCAGCCGATGCGCGTCAGCCGCGCGCCCGCGGCCCGGCGGGGTGGTCGCGCTCGATGAACAGCCACAGGCCGCCGCGCTGCGCGGACTGCACGCGGATGCGCAGCTCGCGCGTCCGGATCGTGAGGTCGCGTGGCCAGGCGATCTCGAGATCGACCTGGCCCGTTTCCTCCGCCTGCCTGATGCGGCCGCGGAAATGCGTCGCTGCCGAAGCAGCCCGACAATTCGAAAAGGTTGCGTCCGAGCGGCGCGGCTGCCGATAGCCGGACTCGCGCCGCTCGGTCTCGCTGAAGAACAGCACGGTGCCCTCGCCGTCGATCAGGATGACGCCGAACGGCAAATTGTCGAGGTCGTATTGGCTGAGTTGCTCGATAGCCGCCGGCGAGGTCCGGCGCGTCGAAGTCGATCACGGACGTCACGGCGCGCCTCACTTTTCTCCGGGCAATTCCCGTGGGTATTTTGTTGTTATTCGCGATCAACGCTTCAGCGTCCGAAACGTGCCATGCGGTCTTCTGATTCGCCATGGCGCATTTAACCGGGGCCTCGATTTGCCGGCCCCGGACATCAAAAGAAATGTTTGCACGCAAGCGACCCCGATGAATGAGAAAACGACCGGCGGGCGGCCGATGTCAGCAGCAGGCTCGCGTGGGATTCGGCCCGCGTTCAAGGCCGGGAAGAAACCATTGTTTTCTGGCGTCGATGACGTGCTCGCCGCCGTCATCACGGAGCGCAAGGCGGCAGGACGGCTCAGGCGGCTTTGGTGATTTCGCCGCCCGCCTGGTTGTCGACGATCACCGGCGTGTCGAACCAGGTGATCTCCGGCGTCGAACCGTAAAGCTGCTCGACCCGCGCCTTCCATTCGCCGTTGTACATGGCCTCGGCGGCGGCGCGCGTCTCCCACAGATAGACGCCGCCGGCGCGGCGGCCATCCTCGCTGCGCAGATAGTATTTGCGCACGAGGCCCGGCAGGTTGGCGTACTTGGGCGCGCTCGATTTAAAGGTGCGCGCGGCTTCTTCCAGCGTGACCGGCTTCGGCAGGCTGAATTTCGGCGTGGAGATCGCCCACCTCGACATCATGCGGGCCCTGAAGAACCGCCTGGGCGTAATCGCCTGGCGCAGGCAACATCCCGAGATCGCCGCCAAACCCATTGCGGCGCCGATCTTCATCGTCGGCCAGCCCCGCGCCGGAACCACGATCCTCTACGACCTGCTCGCCCAGGATCCCGCGCTGCGCGCACCGTTGACATGGGAGGTCGACGAGCCCTGTCCGGTTCCGCAGCCGGATACCTATCACGACAATCCCGCATCGCCCAGACGCAGGCCGGCATCGACATGTCCGAACAGATGATGCCGGGTTATTGGCGTTTCATCCGATGGGCGCCCTCGTCGGGCAGGAGTGCGTGCGCATCACGGCCGGCGAGTTCGTCAGCATGACTTTCCGGTCCAGTACCGCCTGCCGAACTACTACCGCTGGCTGCTCTATGAGGCCGACCACGCGGGCGCCTACCAGTATCACCGGATCTTTCTGCAGCACTTGCAATCCGGTGTGCCCGGTCGGTGGTTGCTCAAGTCTCCGGCGCACCTGTGGCAGCTCGACACGCTGCTGGCCGAATACCCCGACGCGTTGATCGTGCAGACCCACCGCGACCCGCTCAACGTGATCTCGTCGATCGCCGCCCTGACCCACCACCTGCGCCGGATGTGCAGCGACGAGTCCAGCATCGCCGAGTGCGCGGCCCAGTCCTACGAGGAGATCGTCGTCGGCCTGGAGCGCGAGATGGCTTTACGGGACAGTGGGGCGGTGCCGGCGGACCGCGTGATCGACGTGCAATACCGCGACTTCGTCAACGACCCGTGGACCACCATCAAGGACATCTACCAGCGGCTGGATCGCGAGCTGCGACCCGAGGCCGAGCAGAGGATGCGCGAGTTCCTGGCCGCCCACCCCGGCGACGGCGGCCGCGGCCGCTACACCTGGTCGGACACCGGCCTGCGGGAGGGCGAGGTGCGCGAGCGGGTGCGCGCCTACCAGGACCGCTACGCGGTGCCGACCGAAAACCTGCGTTGACGTGAGCGTCGAACACCGTTGCGACAGTTGAGTTCTGAAGCGAGTAGGATCGCCGCAAACCGACAGGAGCGGCCATGGACGAGGACTGCCTGAAGCTCACCACCTATCTGGCCGAGCGTCGGCGAAGCGACAAGGTTTTGTCTCCGATGTGCTGCTCGGCCTGTATGCGCGGCGCGCGTCGCCTGTGGCGTCGTGCTGCGCGGCGTAGGCGGCTTCGGGACCGGGCGCCACTACGGACCGACGAGTCGCTGACGCTGTCCGAGGATCCGCCCGTCGCTGATCGCGCGGTGGACAGCAGGGCGAACATCGAGGCGCTGCTCGACACGTTCTCGCCATCAAGCGGCGCGGCCTGGTCACCTTCGAAGCGGGCGCGGTTGCTGCGCGGGGAGTCGGGCCGATCGACCTCCCCGACGAATTGCACGAGGCCGTCAAGTTGACCGTCTACCTCGGCCGCAAGGAACGGGTCTACGGCATCCCGGCCTACATCGCGATCTGCGATCTCCTGCATCGGCGCCACATCGCCGGCGCTTCGGTGTTGCTCGGGTGTGGACGGCGTCGCCCACGGACAGCGGCACCGTGCGCGCTTCTTCGCGCTAACGCCAACGTGCCGATGATGATCATCGCCGTCGGATCCGGTGAGCGCATCGGAGGGGTTCTGCCGGAGCTCGCAGAGTTGATCCGCCGACCCATGCTGACCCTGGAGCGGTTACGGGTGTGCAAGCGCGACGGCGAACTCCTGGAACGGCCGCACGCCCTGCCCGGCGTCGACGAACAGGTTTGCCGCTGTTCCAGAAGTTGACCATCTACACGTCCGAGTCGGCCCTACACGGCGGTGTGCCGATTCACCGCGCGATCGTTCAGCGCCTTCGTCGACGCAAATCACCCGACGGCGTGACGGTGGCTGCGGGGCATCTGGGGCTACCACGGGGACCACCGACCGCACGGCGACAAGGTGCTCTCGCTGCGCCGACGCGTGCCCGTGGTCACCATCATCGTCGACACCCCCGCCAACATCGGCGAATCCTTCCGAGGTGATCGACGAATTGACCCGCGAGGAGGGGCTGGTGACCAGCGAGATGGTGCCCGCGTTGGTCTCGGACGAGCGTGACGCCCGGCGATGGCCGGCCGCGCATGGCCGACCACCGCTACTAACGCTGCCCGGGCCGCTCAGCCGGCGACCGAAGCCTCGTAGATCGACTGGATCGCCTTGTCCAGGGTGGCGTTGAACTGCTCGTCGGACTGGTCGACGGTAAGGCCCTCGGTCAGCGCGCGGCTGAAGCTGGCGATCAGCCCCGTGTTCTTCGCCAGCAGCTCGTTGGCCTCCTCGCGGGAGTAGCCGCCGGAGAGGGCGACCACCCGCATCACCTTCGGGTGCTCGATCAGGGGCCGGTAGTAGTTGACCTCGCTGGGCAGGCTCAGCTTGAGCATCACGCGCTGCCCGTCGGGCACGTTGTCGAGCTGCTTGGTGATCTCGTCGCGCAGGATCGCCTCGGCCTCGGCCTTGTCCGGGATGGAGATGGTGACCTCGGGCTCGATGATCGGCACCAGGCCGTGCGCGAGCACCTGGCGGGCCACCTCGAACTGCTGGGCGACCACCGCGGCGATGCCGTCGGGTTGGCGCCGCCGATCACCGAGCGCTCCTTGGTGCCGAAGACACCCAGCCCACCGCCCGCTCCAGCAGTTCGTCCAGGCCGGGCATCGGCTTCATCAGCCTGCACGTCGTCGGATGCTTCCGCCAGGCCCTTGTCGATCTTGAGGATCGGCACCACGCCCTTGGTCTCCCACAAGTAGGTGGTCGACGGTTTGCCCGTCGATCTCACGGTCCATGGTCTGCTCGAACAGGATCGCGGCCAGGACGCGGTCACCGGTGAACGCCGGGGAGGTGATGATCCGCGAACGCATCTGGTGGATGAGGTCGAACATCTCCTTCTCGGAGGAGTACGCGTCGTCCTGGATGCCGTAGAGGCGAAGCGCCTTGGGCGTCGAGCCGCCGCTCTGGTCGAGCGCCGCGATGAATCCCTTCCCCGACGTCATCCGCTCCGCTTGCTTCTCGTTCGGCATGGAAGTTCTCCACTCCTTCGTGGTCCCGTACGGTCACGGCGCCCGCGGCGACCCGCACCCTTGAGCCGATCGTGCCGATCATATTCGGCCGGTCGGAGCCCGGGGAGCCAGGTCGTCACAGCTCGGCTTGGTCTGGCTGCCCGAGGCGGGTCCGACGCGCCACAGCGCCATGCGATCAAGGAGCCGGTCGCGCAGCACAAGCGTGTGGAAAAGTACCGCGCACATGTGGACGGTAAACGTCAGGAACAGCAGGAGCGCGAAGGCGCCGTGGCATTCGCGCAGCACCGCGAAGACGTCGATGCTGTGCGGCGCGATGCCGGGCAGTCGCAGCGGCCCCACCAGCGTGACCGGGAGGCGCGCCGCCGACAGCACGGCCCAGCCGGTCAGCGGCTGCACCAGCAGCAGAGCGTAGAGCAGGTATTCCGACCACGTCGCGATGCGCCGTTCGGCGGCGCTCATCGTGGACAGAAACGGCGGCGGCCGGTGCCTGAGCCGATTCGCCAGCCGCACCACGGCGAACACCAGGATCAGCACGCCCAGCGGCCGGTGGATGGCCAGCAGCAGCGGGTAATAGCTCAGCGAGGCGACCATCGTGACGCCGATGAGCAGCTGCGCGATGACCATCGGCGCCATCAGCCAGTGCAGCAGGCGGGACGGCAGCGCGAACCGGGTCGCTGGCGTGCCTGGTTTCGCTTGAGGCTTCACTTGAGCACCCGGGAGACGTCGACTTCGCTGGGCGTCTTGGGTTCCTCGGCGCGGCGGGTGAACGAACGGGCGTATACGGCCGATCGCGCGGCGAGCAGCGGGTCATCGGAGGCGGTGATGCCGTCCGGCAGGACCAGCGGGTCGAAGTTGATATCGCGGGCGTTGCCGGGGGCCTCGGTCTGCGCGGCGGTGACGGTGATGGTGCCGGCCTCGATGGTGCGGCGCGACCGCGGCCACGGTTTCGTGGCGTCGTTGGTCGGATCGCCGGGTTCGCCGATGGTGAGGACCAGCCGCCAACTCAGCGGCCGCTGGGCCAGCGCGCGGATGAGGTCGTCGAACAGGTAGTCCTTGCCGGCCGAAGTGGGCGGCGCGCCCGGCGCTTCCTGCGGAACGGCGGCCCAGCGCACCGGAACGGTCGCGCCGGCGCCGTTGCTGAAACGGAACGCATTCAGGCCGTGAAAGGCGCTGTCGGCGAACCCCGCACTCGGCGAGGCCTGCTTGATGACCTTCATCGCCGCGACGGTCTCGGGATGGCCGTCGAGGAATGCGGCCATCCTCGCCGGGTCGGGCTTGCCGGTCCCGGACACAGGCTTCGACGCGAGCAGCCGGTCATAGAAGCCCTGCGGCGTGCTGTCCGGGAAGACGGGAATGTTGATCATCGCGGTGCGCCATTGCTGGCCGCCGGGGCCCTGGAAGAGCAGGCCCAGTCCCCGGACCGTCGTCGGCATGTCCGCCTGGTCCGGCAGGCCCCCCGACAGTGAGAATCGGGCCATCACGGGCACGCTTCCCGGCCGGAAGACCGCGGCCCGGCAGATCGCCGCCCCCGCCCCGGTGCTGGCAAAGGTTCCCACCGCGCTGAGTCCCTTCGCGTGATTGCGGCGAAAACCGTCGTGACGTCCGTAGACGTGTTCGAAGCGGTCGGCGAATCGGGGCGGAGTCAGCGCGCCGGGCCGCAGCCAGCCGCCGGCGTAGGCGAACCCACCCACATCGACCGCGGCGATGCCGGCCACCGCGCCCATGCCCAGCAACGCCCGGCGCCGGGACAGCGCGTCGGCAAGGGGCCGGGCGGGCTTGACGTCTCCGGGCGGGTCATCCTGCTCGCCGCCGCGATCATCGGGCCCCATGCCCACCGTCCTTCTGCGTTTGTGCAGGCCACGCGGCCCCGGCTGGCCACGAAGACGCTTGCGGTGATTCACGCATGGGCCGACGCCTTCCGCAACTTCCGCGGGGACCGTCACACACACTCACAGGACGTCGCGGCGCTGCGATTCGTTCACTCGTTTTGAGTGTGGTTTGCCGGGTGTCATACCATCGACTAAACAAACTTGCGGCTGCATCTGGAGCTAGCAACGCAGATCGACGGAGTGTGTCTCCTCCGACGGACAAGCGCTCTCCGCGGGGTTGAACAAGCAGCCCCCGGGCTTGGCAGTGGCTGTTTGAGAGCTAAAGGCGTCCCACCGGGGACCGAATGTGAGTGATAGACCATGGGCGAACTAACCGGCGATCCAATCGATCCGACCGCTTTCACAGTAGGAAAACAGCAGGTGGATCAGGCGGTCGTGCTCACCGTTTCGGGTGAAGTGGACATGCTCAGCTCGCCGCATCTGGCCGAGGCGATCCAGACCGCGCTGGCGACCAAACCCGCAGCGCTGATCGTTGACCTGTCGAAAGTGAACTTCTTGGCGTCAGCCGGGATGACGGTCCTGGTCACGGCCCAGGCGGAGACCGAGCCGCCCACCCAATTCGCGGTCGTCGCCAACGGCTCGGCGACGAGCAGGCCGATCAAACTGATGGGAATCGACAGCGTGCTCGCGCTCTACAGTTCGCTCGACGACGCGCTGAGCGGCGTCGCCGGTGGGTGAACCCCGAGATGGGGGCACAGCCGGGAACGATGGGGCGCTCTGATCAGCAGTCGCCCAACGTGGCGAACATCGACGACCGCGCCCGCTTCGTGCGGAACGGCCTCGCCGCCGACCCTCGCGGCGCTGCCCGGGAGCGAGCCCAGTTCGGGACCTGGCTCGAAACGCATTTCACCCTCGGGGCCGGCCGGTTCAGCGACGTCCTGCTGGCAGCGAACGAAGCCATCGACCGCACGCCGCACGGAACCCGCGTCACGTTGACCTGGACCGATCTGACACAACGGTCCGACGCTTGAGAACGCGCGCTACGTGGCGCGCGCCAAAACCTGCTGGATGCGTTCCTCCCGCGGCAGCACGGGACCGTCGTCGAGGGCCTCGTCGATCCCGAGCTCGGCGAGCCCGGCTCTGGTCATCAGCGAGGTGCCGTAGGCGGCCAGGACGAGTTTTTGATCGTCGCTGTGCCCGTCCTCTATCAGCATCGCCCCGATCAGGCAGATGACGGCCATCTTGTACGCGTTGAAGGCGCGATACCACTCGCGGTTTTCGACCTTGATGCCGCTGGCCTTCTGGTAATTCGCGAGCAGGGCGTCGATCGTCGGCGCGGCGGGATGGCTGTTGATGCCGACCGGCTGCACCCACAGCATTTCCAGCCAGCCGATGTCGGTCAGGGGGTCGCCGACCGTGGTCATCTCCCAGTCGAATACCGCGCTCACCTCCCCGCCCGTGAACGCGAAGTTGCCCGGTTTGGCGTCGCCGTGCACCAGGGTGACCGTCGGGCATGGCGCAGGTTGGCGTTCGCGCAGCGCCCGGTGCAGCCGTTCGAGGGCGGGCAGCGAGTCGCGCTTGACCCGGTCCAGCTCCGCGCCCCAGTGGTCGAGTTCTCGGTCGAGGTGGGTGCCACCGTCATCGAGCGCGTCGAGCCCGGTCTGGGTGAGGCCGACCGAATGGATCGCGGCGAGTTGCTCGACCAGGCTCTGGCACATCCGCACCACGGTGTGGTCGGCGACGTCGGCCGGCGCCTGCATCTCGTAGACGTCGCCGGCGGCGCGTTCCATTACGAAGAACGGCCGTCCCAACACCTCGCCGGTCTCCTCGAGCCACAGTGCCCGCGGCGCGCGGACCGCGGTGTCCTGCAATGCGCGCAGGATGCGGAATTGGCGCGCCAGGTCGTAGGGCTCCAGCAACGCGGGCGGCTTGGGCCGCAGCCGCAGCACCACCTCCCGGCGCGCCTGCCGATCACCGTCCTGCGTGATCACCGTGAGCATCAGCATCTCGGCCGAATGCCCGAAGCTCACCCGGTTCAGGCCCTCGACGCGGACGTCGTCGCAGTCGGGCAGCCGGGTGCGCAGCCAGGCGGTCAGGCGCTCCCCGAAGTCGGCGTCCACCGTCACTGACGAACTCCTTCGACGTCGCCGCCGGCCGGCAGGCGCTCGACCGGGGTCTTGTCCTGGGTGAACGCCGACATGTCCATCGCCGTCCAGTTCGGGTACCGGCGGTAGCCGTCGCCGCCCAGCAGCAATTCGAAGACGCCCCAACCGGTGTGGCCGCCGCGCTGGAAGCGCATCAGCTGGTCCAGTGCCATCGACTTGCCTTCGGTCTCGGCGAGCTGCTCGAGATCGCCGCTGTCCCAATGAAAGTGGATGAAATACGCACCGGCGCCGAGGTCCTCGTACTGACGGTGCGCCATCGGCAGGCCGTAGTAGGCGTTGACGTGTTGGTGCGGGGCGTCGGCGGTGACGCGATGGGTCCCGCCGTCCTCGTCGGTGAACAGCAGCACCGCGCGGGCCGGCCGCTTGCGATCACCGTCGAACTCGACGTCGTGGTCGATCTTGACGAATCGCTTCGACACCGTGCCGTCGGCGAAGGTGATGCCGCCGTCGACGTATTGCACTGTGCCATCGGCTGATTCGATGATCCAGGCTTCGATCGCGTGGTCTTCGAAACCGGCGTCGAGCCACAGCCAGAAGTCGATCTTGTCGGAGACGCGCACGCCGAAGGTGCGGTCGCGACCGCCGTGGAATCCGTCGACGCTGACGCGCTCGCCGTCGATCCGCACCCAGCCGCTCCACCGTCCGGGCTCCTTCATGTGATACATGTCGGCGAGCAGTCGGCCGTCGTCGTCCATCACCTTCATGGGCAGGAGCTCCCACATGGGGGCGGTGGGTTCGTAGTAGAGCTCCCATTCGATTCCGGACCCATTGGGTTCCACGTCGAGCCGCCACTTCTTCAGCGGCTCAACGCAGGTCCAGCGCATCGGCCCGGCGCTCAGTTCGGCGCGGTCACCATCGGCGACCGGCCGGCCCGACAGCAGATCCCAATGCCGGCCGTCGGCGAGACTGAACTTGACGTAGCCCAGACCGCTGGCGGTGTTCGGGTTGTTGCCGTAGCCACTGGCCAACAACATCGTGCCGTCCGGCGACGCCGCGAAAAAGTAGCATCGATCCGACCACGTCGGGTCCGGGTCGTGCACCGCGTCGAACGTCGTCGGAAGCTGATGAGTGAACGACTCGTCGGCGGCGGAGTAGACCATGGTTGCCCTCTCTGGCGATGTGCTTGATTCGCAATGGAATTCGTTGTTCTCCACGACGGATCCCGTAACATCTGCGCCATGGAACCGAGCCGCCGTTGGGGCGACGACCGCGCGATCCTCGACGACGAGGAGGCGCGCAGGCGCATCCTGGACGCCGCGGGCCGCTGCATCGTGCAGCGCGGCAACACCCAGTTCCGATGGGCGAGGTGGCCGACGAGGCGGGGGTGTCGCGGTCCACGGTCTACCGATATTTCCCGGCCGCGACGACGTCCTGCTCGGCCTGATCCTGACGCGGGTCGATCGCGCCCTGGGCGAGTTGGTCGCGCTCGCTGGCCGCTCCCGACGATCCCGTGCCGGTCGCGTTCCCGAGATGGTGCTGGCCCGCGTCGAGTCGGTGGACGGCGATCCGCTGAACGAGGCGCTGTTCGCCGCGGAGAGCACCGCCGTGGCGACGGCCCTGAAAAGGGTTCGGAGCCCATCGTGGAGACGCTGTTGCGGCACTACGAACCGCTGCTGCATCGGTGGAAGTCGGGGGGCCGTCTGCATGCCGATCTCGATCCCGTGCTCGGTGGTCCAATGGCTGCACGCGACCACGTTGTTTCTGCTCGCGCCCTCGTGGCGATACCGGCCCGGGCCGCCGACAAGCGCGAGTTCGTCGAGCAGTTCGTGGTGCGGGCCCTGGTACCACAGATCAGACAATAACCGCGTATTGTCTGACGTCCAGACATTCGAGTTACTTTTGTCTGATCCTCCGTGCTCGCGATGCTCGACCGGCTCGCGGTGCGGGTGACACGTCCCACCGAGAAACGAACGTGCATATGAATAACCTCTGTGGTCGCAGGCACTTTCGGCCGTCGGGCTTGGCCGCTCACCTGGGCCGCGGGGGTGGGCCGGGTGGGCCACCGACGCGGTGGTCGGGGGGACGGTTGGGGGCCTGCCCCGTGCGGGTGCAAGGACATCGAAGCGGCGGCGCCTCTCCAATAGGACACCGTCCAGGTCGGTTGCGTCCTTGGCAGCGACGCGGGGACGTTGTCGCGGGCGCGGCTGGCGCTGACCGGAAAGAACGTCCCCGACTCGGTGTTCGTCAAGCTCGCGGCGAAGAAGGGCGGCCACCCGCCTGATGGGTGAGTTTGGGCGGGCTCGGGCACACCGAGGTGCGGTCCTACAGCCAGCTCGCCCCGCAGGTCGTCGGCGTCCCCGTATGCGTACGGTGCGGCGTTCGACCGTGGACCGGGTCGCACCTCGTTGGTGCTGGAAGACTTCCCCGCCGAGTCGTACGAATTCCCCGACACTCTTGCACCCCCTCTCGCTCCGATCAGGCCAGCTCGATCGTCGAGCTGCTGGCCGACCTGCACGCCACCTTCTGGTAACGCCTCCCCCGCGACGGTCGCGGCCCGCTGGGCTGGCTCTACACGCCGTCCGGCGACGTCACCTCCTTGCTGACCGGCTCACTCATGCACTCGCAGCCCATCCAAGCGCCTCGCCGGAGCGCACCGAGACCTCCGGTGAGATCCCGATCGAAACGGCCGCTTCATCGCCGACAACTACCGCGTGCCGTCGCTGCTCGGATCGACACTCCCCCGCACACGGTCATGCACGGCGACGCCCACCCGGGCAACATGTACTTCCACGGCGGCAAGGCGGGCCTGCTGGACTGGCAGGCGGCGCGCCGCGGGCACCCCGCCCGCGAACTGGCCTGACACCCTGATCACCAGCCTGACTCCGGAAGACCGGCGCGCGGCCCAACGCGACCTGCTCGACGACTACCGGCGCGCGTTGGCGGCGGCCGGCGGGCCCGACCTCGGATCGCGACGAGCTGTGGCGGCGGTTCCGGCAGGCCGCGCTGTACGCCTACGTCGCCCCACTGATCACCGCCGGCATGGGCGGAATGCAGGCCGACGACATCGCCATGGAAGGCCTGCGGCGCGGGGTGGAAGCGCTCGACGACCTGGAAACCGTCGCAGCGCTGCAGAGTTTCCTGTAATCACCAGACACGTCCGCGATAGCTGAATCCGCGTCAACAGCATGAGGCCGACGGGGACCGCGAGGAACGCCGCCATCCGTCAGCGGCTGGAAGGTATAGGCAAGCGTCTCGCCGTAGAAAGCGCTCGGCGACGAGAAACGGGACAGATGGCCTGCGGCATGCCGATCGTCCAGTACCAACCGCAGCGCACTGCCCCGCAGCGGGAGCTACCTGATTCTGGGTCAGTTCGTGCCAGTAGGAGATCTCTGCCCACGTGCTCCGCATCAGCCAGGCGAACGAGGCGAGCAGCGCGAACTTGGGCACCACACCGGTCTCGGCCATCCGGACGAAGCCGATGACGATGAGGGCCTCGAGTGCAAGCACGATGGTGCCGTTGCCAACCGCGCAGTGCGTGATTCCACGCAGGGATTCTGGTCGTCTGGGCCGGCGAGCGGTTGGGTTCCCCGCATGTTCGGGTCGTTGACCGCGTGCGCCCGGTAGTAGAACCGCTCGAAGACGTTCCGGGAATCCGGCATCAGCCGCTTGCCGGTGATCAGGCCGGCGAACCAGTTGAGGCCGAGGTCCGAGCCGATGCCGGTGTAGAGGACACCGCGACGACGAGAAACCAGTCATAGCAGGCCACTTTGGCGAACGCTATCAACAAATAGCGGCCTCAAAGGGTCATTGACTGCGGTCCATCGCCCGGAATATCGTCAGGAGTTACGCTACGCGGCGTAGCGTAATGTTGTGCGTCGTACGTCGACTGCCCGTGGCGACAAGGAGAATTTCATGTACGACCTCAAGATCACCGGCGGCACCATCGTCGACGGCACCGGCGCACCGCGTTTCGGCGACATCGGCGTCAAGGACGGCGATCGTCGCCGTCGTCGCCGCGGGGCGGACGACTCGAGGGCGAGGCCACCGAGACCATCGACGCCACCGGCAAGGTCGTCGCGCCCGGGCTTCGTCGACATCCACACCCACTACGACGGCCAGGTCACCTGGGACGAGCGTGCTCGAGCCGTCGAGCGGCCACGGCGTCACCACCCTCGTCAGCGGCAACTGCGGCGTCGGCTTCGCCCCCGTGCGCCCGGGCGCGAGGACTGGCTCATCGAGCTCATGGAGGGCGTCGAGGACATCCCCGGCACCGCGCTGCACCGAGGGCATGACGTGGGGCTGGGAGAGCTTCCCCGAGCTACCTCGACAAGCTCGAGGGCCGCCCTGGCCGTCGACTTCGGCGTGCAGATCGCCCACGGCGCCGTGCGCGCCTACGTCATGGGCGAGCGCGGCGCCCGCAACGAGCCGGCCTCGCCCGAGGACATCGACCTCGATGGGCCGGCACGTCACCGAGGCCGATCGAGGCCGGCGCGCTCGGCTTCTCCACCTCGCGCACCCTCGGCCACCGGGCCATGGACGGCGAGCCGGTGCCCGGCACCTTCGCCGCCGAGGACGAGCTGTTCGGCCTCGGCCGGGCCATGGCGGCCGGCGGCCGGGCGGTGTTCGAGCTGGCCCGCAGGGCGCCGCCGGCGAGGACATCGTCGCGCCCAAGACCGAGGTCGAGTGGATGCGGCGCCTGGCCGCCGAGGTCGACCGGCCCGTGTCGTTCGCCCTGATCCAGGTCGACGCCGCCCCCGACCTGTGGCGCGAGATCATGGACGAGTCGCTGGCCGCCCACGAGGCCGGCGTCCCGATCTACCCGCAGGTCGCCGCCCGGCCCTTCGGCATGCTGCTCGGCTTCGCCGGGCCACCACGCCTTCTCCAAGCGGCCCACCTACGTCGAGCTGGCGGCCGAGCTGCACGCCCGAGGAGCTGGCCGCGCGAGCTGCAGAGCCCGGCGGTGCAAGGCCGCCATCCTCGCCGAGGGCGACCTGCCCGCCGGACCCGAACGTGCTGTTCGACGGCATGAACCCGCTCGCCCAGGGCATGGTCGACCGCACCTACTCGCTCGGCGACCCGCCCGACTACGAGCCGACCCCGGACCGCACGGTCGCCGCCGATCGCCGCGGCAGCGGGGCGGCGACCCGCTCGAGGTGCTCTACGACCTATGCTCGAGCACGACGCCGAGCGCCATGCTGATGGTGCCGTTCTTCAACTACTCCCACGGCAACCAGGACGCCATCCGCGAGATGCTCACCCACCCCGCCGGGGTGGTCGGGCCTCTCCGACGGCGGCGCGCACTGCGGCATGATCTGCGACGCCTCCTACCCCACCTACCTGCTCACCCACTGGGCGCG
>CAVZCM010000010.1:0-45677 GCA_963773715.1 uncultured Pseudomonadota bacterium
CGCACCCCTTCGGTACAGTCACGCGCGGCAGTTTTATTTTTGGCCGTTGAGACCTTCGCGCGATCTCGTGGTCGACGTTATACCAGTGGCTTTCCGGCTGCCTTGGCACCTGCTATTCTTTTTCCCTACCAGTTCGTTTTGGGGGCAAATCCGAACTACCGAGCTGCCCGAGGCAGCTTCCAGCTTCGCGTAACCCGAAAGGCCTAGCCTTCAAGAAAACAGCGTTCAAGAGACCAAAAGGAGGAATTCTAGATGAGCGGCATTTATCGCCCGTCGCGGCGAACCTTTTTGCACACGGCGCTTGCCGGCGGCGCGGCCCTGACTGCGTTCGATCCGTTCAGGCAGGCGCTCGCGGCCTATCCCGACAAGAACATCGACGTCGTCATCCCCACGCGCGCGGGCGGCGGCGCCGACCGGCTGTTCCGGGCCGTCGTCAATGTCTGGAAAAAGCACCTCCACACCAATTTCCAGCCGGGCTTCTATCCGGGCGCCTCGGGCCGCGTCGGCTATGAAGTGTACATGGGCAAGAAGGCGCCCGACGGCTACAATTTGCTCTTCGGCAACATGGGCCCTGAACTGCTGAACTGGGTCGTCAAGAAGCCGAGCTTCCCGGTGAAGGATTGCGTCTATTTCGGCAAGATCGACAGCGATCCAGGCTGCATCTTCGTCAGCGCCAAGAGCAAGTTCAAAACCATCGACGACCTCGTCGCCGAAGGCAAGAAGCGCCAGCTCAATGTCGGCACCAGCCGGCTGGCGCATCCCGCCTCGATCGGCGTGCTGGCCCTCGCCGAGCACACCGGCGCCAAGTTCAACCTGATCCCGCTGTCGGGCGGCAAGAACACGATTGCCGGCGCGCTGACCGGCGAAGTGGATTTCAGCGCCCTGCCGGCCTCCTCGGTGGTCGTCAGCGGCGACACGACCCGGGCGCTGCTCATTTTCGACGAATCCAACCCGCTGCCGAGCAAGCTCGACAATGCGCCGACCATGAACGCGCATTTCAAGACCGATCTGCCGCCGATGCTGTCGTCGCGCGCCTTCGCCATCAAGAAGGAGGCGATCGACAAGCATCCGGACGCCTTCAAGATGCTGCAGGAGACGCTCAAGAAGACCGCCGAGGATCCGGAATTCATCGAGCAGATCAAGAAGGCCGGCAGCGATCCGGCGTTCCTGAAGTACGGCGGGCTCGAAGCCTGCCAGAAGTTCGCCGACGCGATGTTGAAGCTCGGCGAGCAATACAAGCCGCTGCTGACCGGCAAGAGCAAGAAGAAGAAGAGCTGATCGGCCCACCGCCGACGATTGCATCATGAGGGCCGGCGCGCCGATTAAAGGCGCGCCGGCCTTGTCGAGCGGTGGCGCACCACCGCGCCACGAAAACCCCTAAGGCCGACTGAAATGGCAGACACCACGCCGTCGCGTGACGCAGAGCCCCGCCCCATCGGCGCCCAGCTCATCATTCCGATCGCCGCGATCGCCTTCACCCTCTACTACTTCACGACCATCCTCGACACGCCCTGGACGGCACAGGTCAGCGCCTTCTTCGTCGGCACGATCCTGCTGATCCTCGCCGTCGCGTTCGTCGCCAGAGAGCTCTATGCGGTGCGGCGCGGGCGCGCCACGCTCGGCCTCGGCGATCTCGTGACCCATGCCGATGTCACCAGCGGCCGGGCGGCCATTTTCGCGCTCACCATCTTCTATATCTACGTGATCCAGTGGGGCGGGTTCACGATCACCACGTTCTTCTACCTTTTCATCTGCATCGCCATCCTGAACCGGGCCCGGCGGCTCGGCCTCGCGGCCTTCGTCTCCTTCGTCATGGTGATGGCGGGCTATTTCCTGTTCATCGTCGCCTTCGACACGCGCTTTCCACGCGGCCCGTTCGAATTCCTGATGCAGAAGGTCTTCTTCCATGGCTGAGATCGCGACCTTCGGCCATCTGTTTCTGCACAGTCTGACCTTCTGGTGGGTGATCATCCCCTCGGTGTTCCTGGGGATGATCGTCGGCGCCCTGCCCGGTTTCAGCGCCGCCAACACCATCATCGTCCTCCTGCCCTTGACCCTGGCGATGCCGGTCGAGGTCGGGCTGATCTTCATGATCGCGATTTACTGCTCGTCGCACATGGGCGCCGGCATTCCCGCCATCCTGGTCAATATCCCGGGCACCGCCGGCGCGGCCGCGACGCCGCTCGACGGCTATCCGATGGCCAAGAAGGGCATGGGCCAGCAGGCGCTCGCCATCTCCTTCATCGCCTCCTGTCTCGGCGGCCTGCTGACAACCGTCATCGCGCTGTTTGCCATGCCGATCCTCGCCCAGGTCGGCTTTTACATGCACAGCGTCGAACTCATCGTCGTGATGCTGTTCGGCATCTCGCTGATCGCCACCATCGCCAGCGGCGACCCCTGGAAGGGCCTGATCGCCGGCTTCTTCGGGCTGATGATCGGCTTCATCGGCTCCGATCCCGTCTATGAGGCGCCGCGCGCCACTTTCGGCTTTCTCGAGCTTTACGATGGCGTGCCGATCATCCCGGCGCTGGTCGGATTGTTCGCCGTCTCGGAAGCGTTCCTGATCATGGAGCAGAGCTCCATCGTCAGCGAGGAAAACCAGGCCAACATCACGCCACGGCAGCTGGGCGGCGACCTTCGAAGGCATGAACATGGCGCTGACGCGCTGGTGGCACATCGTGTGGACCAGCATCATCGGCCTCATCGTCGGCGTCATCCCGGGCGCCGGCGCCAGCATCGCCTGCTTCGTCGCCTATCAGCAGAGCCGCGCCTTCTCCAAGACGCCCGAGCTCTACACCACCGGCCATCCCGAGGGACTGATCGCGCCGGAATCCGCCAACAACGGCGTGACCTCAGGCACGATGGTGCCGCTGTTGGCGCTCGGCATTCCGGGCGGCGAGACGGCCGCCATCATGATGATCGTGCTGCAATATCATGGCGTCAATTTCGGCCCGACCCTGTTCCAGCTGCATCCCGAGATCGGCTATGGCGTGTTCACCGCCATGACGGTCACCTATCTGCTGATGCTGGTCACCGCACTGCCGATCGCGCGCTACATGTCGCACGTGACCATGGTGCCGATCGCCTATCTGGTGCCGTTGATCCTGGCATTCTCGTTGCTCGGCGCCTTCGTGCCGCGCGAATACATGTTCGACATCGGGCTCGCGGTGGTGTTCGGCGTCATCGGCTATATCGCGCGCAAGACCGGCTATCACGTCGCCGCGATCCTGATCGGCGTCATTCTGGGTCCGCTGATGGAGCGGTACTTCCTGCTTGCGCTGAAGGAGTCGGACGGCGACATCATGGTGCTGTTCTCCTCACCATCGGCAACGCGCTGTGGGTGGCGCTCATCATCTCGCTGTTCATGCCCACCATCCTCGCCAAATGGCGCGCGCGCGGCGGCATGAAGCAAGTCGCCTTGGAGGGTTAGCGGAGATATTCAGAGGGCGCGGGCGGTGGCGCGGGCATGCGCGCCAGCCGGAATGGTCCGCGGCGCCTTGTTGAGCGTCTCGATGGCAAAGCCCGCGGCGGCCTTGTAGCCCGCCATGAACTCGGCGCGTTCCGCGGGCGGGATGACATCGTCGATGTTGTCGAAGGTGCCGCCGCAACGCTCGTCGACCATGTTGAGCAGCCCGAACGGCCCGGCGCCGCGATTGCGCAGGATGAGCTGCGAGATCGGGCCGCACAGCTTGTCGTCATAGGCGGCAAGCGCCTCCGGCGTGACGCCGTGCTCGACCATGGCGGCGCCCAGAACACGGGCATCGACAATCGCCTGGCTGCCGCCATTGGAGCCGGTCGGATACATGGCATGGGCGGCATCGCCCATCAGCGCCACCGGCCCGTCCCGCCAGGTCGGCACCGGATCGCGGTCGATCATCGGGTTTTCATAGGCGCTGTCCGCCTGCCGGATCATGGCCGGCACATCGAGCCAGTCCCAGATCCAGTCGTCGAAATGGTGGACGAAGTCGTCGACGCTCACCTGCCGGAACCAGCCGCGCTGCTTCCAGCCCTCGGTGTTGTCCATCGTGACCTCGGCGATCCAGTTGATCATCGACAGGCCGGTCTGCGGATCGGGATGCGAGATCGGATAGAAGACCACCCGCTGCCGATGCGTGCCGAGGCCGACGAAGGAGGCGCCGGTGCGGATCGGCTTGCCCCAGGTCGTGCCGCGCCACATGATCGCGCCGCCCCAGTGGATCGGCGGCTGCGTCGGGATGCATCTGCGCCCGGATCGCCGAATGGATGCCGTCGGCGCCGATGAGCAGCGCGCCCGTGTGCCTCGGAGGTCGCGCCGTCGGCGTGTTCGATGAGCGCGGTCACGCTGCCGTCGGCGTTCTTGCGGTAGCCGGTGACGCGGCTGCCGAGCCTGACCGCCTCCGGCCCGATCCGCTCCACCACCTTGTCATACAGCAGCATGTGGAACTGGCCGCGATGCACCGCGTATTGCGGCCAGTTGTAGCCGGCCAGCAGCCCGCGCGGCTCGGAATAGATGTCGTTGCCGTTCAGGCCGACCAGCGCCCATTCCTTGGCGGGCAGCCCGACCCGGTCGAGATCGGCTTGCGTGATGCCGAGATCGTAGAGTTCGCGCACGGCATTGGGCTGCAGATTGATGCCGACGCCGAGCGGGCGCATCTCGCGGACCGCTTCGTACACGACGCAGGGCACGCCGATCTGGTGCAGCGTCAGGGCCGTCGCCAGCCCGCCAATGCCGCCGCCGGCGATGATCACAGGATTATTCGTCACGCGCCGGAACCCGATCTGCAAGCTGGTAAATTCCATAAACCATCGGAGGGCGGCTTAGGCAAGCCGGCGCAGCGACCAACATACGCGCCGGATATAGCAGCGTTTACGCCGCGGGCCTGAAGTCGAGCGCGGCCAGCCGGTCGGCACTTGCGAGGATTTCGCGGTTAGGGTCACGCGAGATGATCGCCAACATTCCAGTTCTACGCCCCCAGCTCGTCCGCAAGGTCGGCGAGGTCCTTGCCGGCGGCGTCCACCGGCACGGTCGGCGCCGTCTCGCCGGTGTTGGGGCCGAACTCGTCGGGGCGCGCGATGTGGCCCGTACGCAGGCCGCATTGCGCGGCGGCGGCGAGATCGCCGCTGTGCGCGGCCACCATCATGCACTGCCCGGGCGCCAGGCTGAACGCCTCGCAGGCGGCCAGGTACACACGCGGCTTCGGCTTGTAGTCGCCGGCGACTTCCGCGCCGAGGATGGCGTCCCACGGCAAGTTATTGCGGCGGGCGAGATCGACCATGAGCGAGATGTTGCCGTTCGAGCAGGGCGCGATCCAGAACTTGCGTTTCAGCCGCGCCATGGCCGCCGGCACCTCCGGCCAGGCGTCGAGCCGGTGCCAGGCCAGGGTCAGTTCGTGCATCACGTCTTCGGACAGGCCGCTGAGACCGAAGCGCGGCATGAAGCGCTCCAGATTGCGGCGGTGCAGCACGTCGAGCCTGGAGAACGGGATGAGGCCGGAGCGGACCTCCTCCATCCCCGGCTGGTATTCGCCCCGCCAGGCGTCGGCAAAGGCCAGCCAGTCGAGGCTGTATCCCAGTGGATAAAGTATGCGCTCCGCCTCCCGCGCAACCGACGATCGCCAGTCGACCAGGCTGCCGAAGACGTCGAAGAAGAGGGCTCTGATGTCGGGACTGGGGGCTTCAGCGGGCATGACCGGCCGCCCCCGGACGGCCTCGCAGCGGCGCCCGAAAAACGGGCTAAGTCATTGATAAAATGGCGGGAGCGACGGGACTCGAACCCGCGGCCTCTGCCGTGACAGGGCAGCGCTCTAACCAACTGAGCTACGCCCCCGCGGGCGTGGGGACGAGTTATAGGCGCCTATTCGCCAAGTCAAGGTAAAGCCTTGGCCCCTCCCGGAAATTGCGAAAAAGCCTTATTTATCGGCAGGAATCGATGGTCAGATGCCCCCCGAATCGTCTATGCGGGCGGATGCGTTTGGCGTTCAAGTCAAACCTTGTGGATTCATATGGAGGGTCCCACTGATGGCTACGGCTCCTGGAAAGGCTCCGACACCCCCGACCGTCACCTTGAAGCATCTCGCCGCGGCACTCGCGGAATCCCATGAGATGTCAAAGAAACAAGCGGAAGCCGTACTCGGCGACCTGGTCGGCGATATCGTCAAGCACTTGAAGAAGGGCGAGCGCATCCGCATCGGCGGCCTCGGCATTCTCCAAGTGCGCAAGCGCGCCGCGCGTATGGGCCGTAACCCGGCGACCGGCGAACAGATTCAGATCAAGGCGAGCAAGAAAGTCGCCTTCCGCGCCTCCAAGGAATTGAAAGAAGCGATCTGACGGCTCACTGAAGGGCCGGACCCTCCGGGGATTAAACGGCGGGCGGGAGCGCGTGGCTCCGTCGCCCGCCGTTTTGTTTGGGTATGAGCGCGTATAGAAGGGGCATGATCTCCTCCTGACCCGGACCCGCCCGCCGATGTCCTCTCTCAAATTCGACTACACCGCCGCCGAGCGTTTCCTGCGTTACGTAACCATCGACACGCAGTCCGACCCGGACTCGGCCACGACGCCATCGACGGAAAAGCAGAAGGATCTCGGCCGGTTGCTGGCCGCCGAATTGCGCGAGATCGGGCTCAGTGACGCCGAGATGGACGCGTACGGCTATGTCTACGCCACGCTGCCGGCAAACAGCGCCAAGGCCGTGCCGGTCATCTGCCTGTGCTCGCACATGGACACCTCGCCGGACGCGCCCGGCGCCGGCGTGAAGCCGCAGGTCGTGAAGAACTACCAGGGCGGGGACATCGCCCTGCCCGGCGATCCCGCCCAGGTGATCCGCTTCGCCGACCATCCGGCGCTCGAAAGCCAGATCGGCAACGACATCATCACCAGCGACGGCACCACCCTGCTCGGCGCCGACAACAAGGCGGGGCTGGCCGAGATCGTCGACGCCATGCGCTTCCTGGTGCAGCACCCCGAGATCAAGCACGGCACCATCAAGGTGCTGTTCACCCCGGACGAGGAGATCGGCCGCGGCGTCGACAAGGTCGATCTCGCCCGGCTCGGCGCCGATTTCGCCTACACCATCGACGGCGAGGCCGCCGGCAATGTCGAGGACGAAACCTTCTCGGCCGACGCCGCCACCGTCACCGTGCAGGGCGTGACCGCGCATCCGGGCTTCGCCAAGGGGCGCATGGAGAACGCGGTCAAGATCGCCGCCCGCATCATCGCGCTATTGCCCAAGGACACCTGCTCGCCGGAAACCACCGAAGGCCGCGAAGGCTTCGTGCATCCGCTCAGCGTCGAGGCGGAGATGGACAAGGCCACGCTCAAGTTCATCCTGCGCGATTTCACCGAAGCCGGCCTCAAGGACAAGGCGCGGGTGCTGGAGGACGCGGTCAAGGCGGCGCTTGCGCGACTTCCCGCGCTCCACCTACAAGCTCGAGATCAAGGAGCAGTACCGCAACATGAAGGAGGTGCTCGACCGCCACCCCGAGGTCGTCGCCAACGCCCTGGAGGCGGTGCGCCGCGCCGGGCTGACGCCGGTGAAGGCGCTGATCCGCGGCGGCACCGACGGCTCGCGGCTGTCGTTCATGGGGCTGCCCTGCCCCAATATCTTCGCCGGCGAGCATGCCTTCCACTCGCGGCTGGAATGGGTGAGCGTTCAGGACATGCAGGCCGCCGTGCGCACCATCGTGCACCTGGCCATGCTGTGGGAAGAGCAGGCGTAAGCGGCTTGCCGGGCCGAGGCTTGCTCAGCCGCCTCAGGCTTCCTTGGCCGCCGAAAACGCGTGACAATGCTCGGCCGCAATTTGCAAGTTCACCGCCTGACCGCGCGCGACCGGGTGATCCACCGATCCCTCCACTTGAATCTCGAGCTTGCCCGACTTGATCGCGTAGTCGAAGCTTGAACCGAGATAGCCCGCGGTTTCGACTTCGCCGGTAAACACGTTTTCACCGTTCGGCGGGCTGGACGGCTGCACGGCGACCCGGTCGGCGCGGAACGCCACCATGCTGTCATCGCCGTTGCGCGGTGGCGTCGGCGAGCGCCACACGGCCGAAAGACGCAGCCCTTCGCCGAGGTCGATCTGCACCGAGTCATCTTGGCCGACCGCCGTCACCCGGCCGGGAAATACGTTCGAATAGCCGAGGAACCGCGCCGTGAAGGCCGTCGCCGGGTTCTTGAAAATGTCCTGCGGGGTGCCTTCCTGTTCGATCCGGCCCCCGTTCATGATCACGACGTGGTCGGATAGCGACAGCGCCTCCTCCTGATCGTGGGTTACAAAAAGGGCGGTGAAACCGAGGCGCGCCTGCAACAGTTGCAACTCCGTACGCATCCGTTCGCGCAGGTTAGCGTCGAGATTGGACAACGGCTCGTCGAACAACACGACCCGCGGTTCGTGCACCAACGCGCGCGCCAAGGCCACCCGCTGCTGCTGACCGCCGCTCAAGTCCGCCGCCGAGCGGCGTTGCAGGTCGCCCAATCCGACCAATTCCAGTGCGGCGTGAGTGCGTTCCTGCGCCTCCGCTTTCGAAACACCGGCAATCGTCAGAGGAAAGCCGACATTGCCGCCTACCGTCATGTGCGGCCAGATCGCGTAGGACTGAAACACCATGCCGATATTGCGACGCTCGGGCTCGACGAAAGCCCCGGTCTCGCCGTCATAAACGACCCGATCGCCGACTGTGATGCGGCCCGCCGTGGGAACTTCCAGGCCGGCGATACAGCGCAAGGTGGTGGTCTTGCCGCAGCCGCTCGGGCCAAGCAACGTGACCGTGCTCCCTGGCGCGACAAAGAAGTCGATGCCGCGGACGGCCTGAACCGAACCATACGTCATGACCAGCCGCTCGACCTTCACCGGAACCGATCGCTGACTCACGTCACCCTCGCTGGTCGAGACGACCGAACCATTGCCGTTGACCTCATGCGTTGCTCATCATGCGTTACCTTGGCGCGGGCTTGTCGAAATCTGCCGGATAAACACGACGCAAGCGAGCACCAGGACGGTCTGCAAGACGCCGAACGCGCCCGAAACGCCGTAGGGCTCGTATTCCATGATCTGAATCAGAGCGATGGAGATCGTCTCGGTGCCGTACGTAAACAGCATCATCGACGAACTCACCTCGCGGATATAGGTCACGAACATCAGCAGCCACAATGACACCATGCCCGGCGCAACCAGCGGCATCACGATGCGCGTCATCGCCCGCCACCAAGTCGCCCCCGACATGCGCGCCAACTCGTCGAGCTCGCGCGAAATCGACTGCACCAGAGACTCACTATTGCGCAGGCCCGTCGGCAGATAGTGGATGATGTAGGCGATCATGATGATCCACAGCGTTCCGTAGAGCGGCGTCGAGATCAGCGCGATCAGGAATCCAAGTCCGAGCACAATGCCTGGAACCGTCACCGGCACCATGGCCACCAGCCCGAGCCCTTCGCGGCCCGGCAGCCGGGTGCGGTGGATGACCAGCGCCAGCAGCATGCAGACGGCCACGGCAAGGGTAGCGCCGATCGTGGATATGAAAATGCTGTTGATCAAACCACGGTGCGCAATGGCGTCGACGAACATCACTTTGTAGTAGTTGGCCAACGTCAGCCGGTTAAAGACAATGCCGCCGGTCCAGGCGTCCTGAAACGACACCAGCAGCAGTGCGATGAATGGCCCGATGACGAAAACCAGATAGGTAATGTTGGCGGCGACCCCGGCCCAGCGCCAGCGGCCGAGATCGACGCGGCGTGGCCGATAACCCTTGCCGGTAACGGTGGTGAAGCGCCGCCCGCGCATGAACAGAATCTGCGCAATCGTGAAGACCGCGGTGAACAGGAACAGGGCCGATGAGAGAATCGCAGCTTTTGCGAAATCCGCCGGGTATTCGTTGATGGCCGTATAGATCAGCGTGGACAGCGTGTTGATGCTGCCGGGAACGCCGAGCACCAGCGGAACGCCGAAAATTCCCGCCGCGGTGACGAATACCAGAATGCAGGATGACAGGATCGCCGGCCCCGACAGCGGCAGCGTGATGCGCATCGCCGTCGTCAGCTTCGACGCGCCGGACATGCGCGCGGAATCCTCCAGCGAGGCATCCATGCTCTGCAGGCTTCCGAGCGTGAACAGGTAGACATAGGGCGAGTAGAACAGACCCAGCACCAGCGCGATGCCGCCGACCGAGTAGATATTGAATACCGGCCCGCCAAATATCGGCTTCAACAATTCATTGAGGATACCCGAGCGCGGCGCGGCCACGATCTGCCAGCTGAGCGCACCGACCACGCTCGACAGGTAGAACGGGATCATGTTCAGCGGATCGAACACGCGCCGGAACGGCATGTTCGAGCGCGCAATCAGCCAGGCCAGCGTGACGCCGATGGTGCCGGCGAAAATCACCGTCAGCACGCTGATGATCAGGGTATTCCAAACCGCCTCGACGATTTTCGGCTCGCTGAAGACTTCACGGATTTTTGCGATTGTGAGGCCGGAACCCTGCGAAAAGGACTGAATAAGCACCGCGAGCAGCGGGTAGACGACGGTGACGGCCAACACCAGATAGATAAGGCCCACGATCACGCGGCCCCTGCCGCGGAACGTCGCAAGGAGGAACGGATTCGGCACGACCGAGGCCAAGCTCACCGGGGGCCATCCTTGTAAAGACAAGAAGTGCGTGCGGCGCCTGTCAGCACCGCACGCATGGGTACATTCCCCTCAGCTCACTTGCTGCCTATTCCGTACGATGTGGCCTTGGCGCGGAACGCCTTGATGGCGGCGTTGCTCGCTTCCTTGTCCCAGTCGAACGGAATGGCCTTCACGTCCTCTGCGGCGGGAAGGATGTCCGGATATTTCGGCTTCACGCCGGGGCGGCCGAAGAACAGCAGCGCGCCGGCGTCCATGGCGGTCTGCGTGCCATGAGCGCTGCGCACGAAGTCGATGAACAACTTCGACGCGGCGGGATGCGGCGCGCTCGTCATGATGATTGCCGGGAACGGGATCAGTACGATGCCTTCCTTCGGGAACACCTGCTTGGTCGGCAGCTTTCGCTCGGCAAGCGACAGCGCGTCCTTGGGGCTGTTCAACAATGTCGCGGAGAACTCGCCCGAGCCGACCCAGTCGCGGCCCTGCGCCGCTTTGGTATGCAGTGTCGGTTTGAGCTTGCCGAGGGCGACCAGCCACTTCTCGCCCATCACCTTGGTGATGCCGGACACCACCGGCGCCGCCGACGTCGAGATCAGAACATTGATCATGCAGAGATGGCCGGCCAGCCGCGGATCCACAAAGTCGTTCCAACTGGTCGGATGGAAATCCTTGATTTGCGCGGCGATCGCCTTGGTGTTGTAGACCGGCGCGAAGGCATAGGCATCGGCGACCCAGTAACCCTTTTGCGACATGCCGTGCTTGTCCGACAGCGTATAAGCCGCATAGTTCGGCGATTCGTATTTCATAATCTCGCCGCGCTTGAGCAGGTCCTTGTACCAGGCCCACGAAGCGTTCCAGACGATGTCGAAATTATTGCGCTTGGCGCGCAGCAATTGTTCGACGCGGGTGACGATGGCACCTGTCCCCGCATAGGTATATTCGGCCTTCAGGTCGTTGAGACCGTAATAGCGCTTGAACTCGGTGAGAATGGCATTGGCGTGCCCAGGTTCAATCTGCACGCCGATCCAGGAAAGCTGGCCCTCCTTCTTGGCCGCTTCGATCAGCGCCGAAACCCGCGCCTTTTCTTTCGCGTCCTTGATTGCGGCGAGAGCCGGCGCCTCCTGCGCCTGGGCAATCGGTGCCGCGACCATGCAACCGGCAACCGCAAACGCGGCCGCTATGATCCAAGCGCACGCAATTCGAGTCCTTAGCATGTGGCGTTCTCCTCCATCGAGCCCGCGGCTTATGGTGCCGCCTGTGATCGGCGAGTGGCTCGCCGGCAAGTACAGCTTATTGGCCGATGGCCGACAAGTACCGTTTCTGGCGGCAAATGGTTCTCGGCGCCGGACTGCCGCCAAAAAAGGCGCTGATCGGCGACGGAACCAACGGCTCACGGCTGTAGTTCTTGGGGCTACCCTGCCGCGCCGTCTTCGTCGGCGAGCACACCTCCACTCGCGGCTGGAATGGGTGTGCGTTGAGGACATGCAGGCCGCCGTGCGCACCAACGTGCGCGTGGCCGTGCTGTGGGAGGAAAAAGACGTAGCGCCCGGCTGTGGGCCGGGAAGCGCGTCAGGCGTCCCCCAGCTCGGGCTGGGAGACGCCATCCGCGATATCAACGGCTTATTTGATCGACTTCAACGCCGCCTTGAGGATCGGGGTCAGGTCGTGGCTCGCCGCCACGATCTTCTTGACTTGGACCTGCTGCTCGGCACCGGGCCAGGAGACGATCGGCATATGCCTTGCCTCCGCTTCCTTGAGTACCGCAGGATCGGTGAGCGTGGCGTCGATGGCCGCCCGCATCTCCTTGGTCGCCTCGGCGTTCATGTTGGCGGGGCCGAAGAAGCCGCGGCTCATGGCGACGATCGACACGATCGCCTCCAGCGGCGCCTTCTTGCTGGGATCCTTGATCAGTTCCAGCACCGTCGGCACGTCGGGATAGTCCTTCTCCCGCTTGTCGGTGAAGAACACCAGCGGCCGCGTATCGCCCGATTTGAACGACGCCATCGCGCCGGTCAGGCTGGTCAGATGCCCGTCGGCATCGCCCTTGATCACCGCCAGCGCGCTGTCCGCGTCGCCTTCGTAGCCAGTGATCATGGTGAGCGGAAAGCCCGCCGCTTTGGCGAAGACGGCGACGGAATAGAAATCTTCGTCAGTGCCTTGCGCCGCGTACTTGAAAGGCTTCTTCAGCGACGCGAGATCCTTGGCGCTTTTGATCGGGTTCTTGGCGCCGGTATAGAGCACGCGCGGCTCGGCCGCCGCCCGCCCGAGATACGTGAGCTTGGTGGCGTCGAAGCGCACGCCTGGGCTTTCCGCCAGTTGCGCGACGATCAGCGCCGGCACGTTGGTGAAGCCGATGGTCAAGCCGTCGGGCTTGGATGCCCACAGCACGTTGGTGCCCTTCAGCCCGCCGCCGCCTTTGATGTTCTTGACGCGCACTTCGCTGGCGCCGAGCTTCTTGGCGATCACCGGCGCCAGCATGTGCGCGTAGCGCGACATCATGCCGGCCGGGCTGTTGGGCACGATCAGCGTGATGGTCTTGCCTTTGTAGTAGGGGCCGGCCGAAGCCGGACCCGCCATGGCGAGCAGCGCGACCGGCGCCACCGCCAGGAGCAGCGTTTTCCAAGTCCTCATTTTCGTTTCCTCCCTCTTACGGCCGCCGGTTCAAGCGCGGCGGCTAGAAGCCGAACATCGACCCCAAAATGCTGTTGTCCATCTGCACGCCTAAAATGACGGCGAACAGGACGTAGACGATAAGGGTGAACAGCGCCGCGAAGGCGACGCTCAACGGCCAGCGATACTGGCGCTTGGCGAGCATGTAGCCGCCCGAGAACAGGAAGATGGACGGGATCGGACCGATCAGCATGAACATGCCGGTCAGCAGCACGACAAGCCCCACCGCGATCAGCTCCCGCCGCCAGCGCTTCGCGTCCGGCGCGCCGTTTTCTCGCTTCACCGCGGGCCTTGCCGAAGCGGCACCGGGGGCGTGGCTGGTGAACAGCTCGAGCGCGTCCAGGTGCAAATCGCCGACTCCCGGCAGGTTCTGCAGGATGAGCTGGACGACCGTCAGCAGGGCGCCGAGCGTCGCGATCGGCAGCGGCACCACGCGGGCGCGCGCGCCATAATCCATGCAGGCGAGGATTGCCGCAATGAAGACGACAAGGATGCCGCAGAGGACGAGATTTTCCTGGATGCGCCGGCTCATGGGGGGCTCCCCTGCCCGACGCCGGCGGCGGCATCCGCCGCCTTGCGGCGGCGCCATTTGCGCACGAACGGCAGCGCCGTGGTGACGATGAGCAGGATGAACATCGCCAGGGTCACCGGCCGGGTGAAGATGAAATCGCCGCCATAGAGCGACAGCGACAGGTGCAGGTTGCGCTCGATCATCACCGCCAGCACCATGCCGATGACGAAGTTGGCGCGCGAGAAATTGAAGCGGTCCATCAGATAACCGATGAAGCCGAACACCATCGCCACCACCACGTCGTCCATGGTGCCGTGCGTCGAATAGGCGCCGACGAAGCAGACCGAGAGCACGACGGGGATGACGATATTAGGATTGAGCGTCGGCAGCCGCGCCAGATAAGGCGTGATGGCAAGACCGACAAGCGTCGTCAGCGTGCTGGCGATGACGACGATCCAGACGAAGCTGAAGACGACGTCGAGATGGCGCGTCAGCATGTCGGGCCCCGGCACGATGCCGAGGCCGACGAAGGCGACCAGCAGCACCGCCATGGCCTCGCCGCCGGGGATGCCGAAGGCGAGCGTCGGCAGCAGGGCGCCGCCCTCGGTGGCGCCGAGGGTGGCGTCGGGCGCGATCACGCCTTCGATGGCGCCCTTGCCGAAGCGCTCCGGCGTCTTCGAGGTCTGCATCGCCTGGGCGTAGGCCGCGATGCCGCTGACGCTCTGCCCGATGCCGGGCAGCACACCGATCCAGAGGCCCAGCAGGCTCGAGCGCATCACCAGGGCCCAGTGCTCGAAGGCATCGCGCACGCCGGTCCAAACCGAGCTTTTCTCGACGCCGACCTCGCGGGTGACGATGGCGCCGCCCACGACGTAAAGCTTCATCATCTCGGCGACCGCGAACATGCCGATCATGGCCACCGGGAAGGAAATGCCGTCCATCAGGAACAGGCTGCCGAACGTGAACCGGGGCGTCGCCGTCACCACGTCCATGCCGACGAAACCGGTCAGCACGCCGAGCGCGGCGGAGATGAGGCCCTTAAGGATGGAGCCGGCGCTGAAGGTGGCGATGATGGTCAGGCCCCAAAGCGCCATCATGAGGTATTCGCTGGGGCCGAGCGCCAGCATCAGCGGCCGCACGATCGGGATGCTGATGGCGAGAAAGATGGCGCCGAAGATACCGCCCATCAGCGCCGCCATGGCCGAGGCGCCGAGCGCGCGGCTTGCTTCGCCCCGCTGCGTCAATGGAAAGCCGTCGAAGATCAGCGCCAGGCTCTTGGAGGCGCCGGGAACGCGGAACAGGATGCTGGTGACCGAACTGCCCCAGATGGTGGCGATGTGCGCGCTGAGCAGCAGCGCGATGGTCGCGGCCTGGTCGTAGCCATAGGTGAAAGGCAGCAGCAACGCCATTGCAACGATGCCGCCGAGACCGGGCAGGATGCCGACCACGAGGCCGTAGACAATGCCGATGACGGTGAACAGGGCAGCCTGAGGCGTCAGCAGGGCGTAGAGACCGGCCCCGATGGCGTCGACCAAATGCACGACTTCCTCCGTGAACGCGGTTTGTTGTAACCGCCGCTCTTTTCGGCGGCATTGCTACGGGTCGGCCGGCCGTCTTCAGGCCGCTTGAATTCAGATCGCTAGGACGCAGCTCAAGCCACCGGCTTGCCGAGCAGCGCCACCACGTCGGACTTGTTGTGCAGCATCTGCTCGGGAAACACGACCGTGATCGCGTCGACGGGACAAATC
Organism: uncultured Pseudomonadota bacterium; assembly: GCA_963773715.1. Taxonomy (GTDB): domain Bacteria; phylum Pseudomonadota; class Alphaproteobacteria; order Rhizobiales; family Xanthobacteraceae; genus Pseudolabrys. The sequence goes on from CAVZCM010000010.1 coordinate 15,525, forward strand.
GAGTCGCACAACCCGCAGTACCAGCATTCCTGCGGATAAACGATCACGGGGAGCGTCTCCTTGTTGTCCTCTTCCTTGTAGATGATGTCTCCGGGGCAGATCCAATCGCACAGATTGCACCGGATGCAGAGCGCCTCGTCGATCTTGATGGGGTTGTGCACCCGTTGTTCAGTTGCCGGCATTACGCGACCGTCCTCTGCGTGGCGTTCTGGGACTTGCGGCCGAAAGCGGACGCGAGCGCCTGACTGGTATCCACCATGCGGACGCTCGGCCGATCCTCGCCGCCGTTTTCGACCAAGACGAACTTGCGCCAGTTCTCGTTGTCGGGCTCGGGGAAATCGAGGCGCCGGTGCGAGGAACGGGTACGCGTTTCCTGGCGCGCCAGCGCCGCGGTCGCCATGATCTCGACGTTGAGCCTGATGTTGCGCGATTCCTGCACGCGCATGACGCCGTGCATGTTATCCGCCGCCAGGTCGCCTTCGCGCTTGGCCAGCGCGGAAAGGGTATCGAGCGCCAGCCGCAGGCCCTTCTCGCTCCGCCGCACGCCGACATAGTCGGTGACGGTTTCGCGGATGCGGTCTTCGAAGGCCATCCAGGGCATGCCCTCGGGCCGCTCCATCGAGGCGCGGGCTTCCTCGCGCACCTGCTCGGCGGCCGCCCAGTCGATCGACGGCAGCGCGCCGTTGTCGGCCTGGATGGTCGCCGTGGCGCCCTCGCCCGCGATATGCCCGAGCACCGCCGCCCCGGCGATGCCGCCGCTGACGGTGGCGCAATCGCCGGCCGCGAACAGGCGCTCGACCGAGGTCTCGCCGTTGGTGTCGACCGCAAGGCCGCTGCCGCGGAAATAAACGCCGCTGCGCCGGATCGAGAGCTCCGAGATCGATATCTCGATCGGGGTATCGCGGAAGCTGACGCCCTTCTGCTGGTAATAAGCCGGCAACGTGTAGCGGTCGACCTGAAGGGTCTCGTCCATGTGGTCGAGAAGCTCAGGCGGCAAATGCCGGCAGTCGACGAAGATCGGGCCGTTGCCCAGGAGGTATTCGTTGACGACCGCATCGGCGAGCACGGCGCGGCGCGCGTTCTCGCCCTTGGGGTCGTACTTGAACATGAAGCGCTCGCCGCTCTTGTTGATGAAATAGGCGCCGAGGCTGACCAGCGCGTTGAGCCCTTGGGCGGAGAAGCCCTTGGGCGTCAGCGTGGTCTCGACGAATTCCATGTTGGCGAGGGCCGCGCCCGCGCGGTAGCCCATCGCCTGCGCGTCGCCGGTGTTGTAGGGGAAATGCCAGCTGTCGAAGGCAAGCCCCGAGGCGTTGCGCGAGATGCGGTTGACGTCGCCGGCGGTGAGCGCCACCGCCTTGGCGCGGATCGCGGTCCAGGTGCCGTCGCGGAAGCTGAAGGCGAGCGCGCCATAGGCGCGGTTGTCCTTGACCAGGAGCTGCACCGCCATGGTACGCGTGAGCACGGTCGCCTTGCCGACGCGCACGTGCTTGCCGATGCGGCGCTTGAAGTCGGTGCCGTCGAAATTGATGTGATAGGCGCCCGGCAGCCCGAAGGAGCGGTGGCGCGAATAGTCGCCGGTCTTGGGGTCCTTGAAGTCGACGCCCATGCCCTCGATCTTGCGCAGGATACGCGGCATCTCGCGGACGACGCGCGTCGTCACCGCCATGTCGACGATGCCGTCGGTCAGATCGGGGATGTGCTTGAGCAGGAACTCCGGCGTGTCCCATTCGGGACCGCTCTCCATGATCGTGAGATAGTGATCGACGCCGCAGCCGACGCTGCCGCAGTTGTCGAGCACGCGGCCCTTCTCACAGATCGTGACGGTGAGACCCGCCTCCAACGCCGGAATCGCCGCCATGCTGCCGGCAACGCCGCCGCCGATGACGAGCAGATCCGTGTCGATGGTCCGCCAGTCTTCTTTCATTCCAAGCTCCCGCACGGGCCAATCGCCGTCGGCCCCATTTCTAGAGGGCATTCTGTTTGTTGCGCCAGCGAAACACCGGTCCGCACAGGCCGTGCGATAGTGCTACCGTATTACGGTTCCGTCAAACAGACGCACCTGCGTTATTTCTATTATTCCGCTGATTTTTCTTCTTCGCGCAGCAGATGCATGACCTCGGCGGCCGCCTTGGTCACCTCGTCACGCGCCGCTTCTTCGGCGCGGTTGGCGTCGCGCGCGATAATGGCGCGCACGAGCGTCTGCAGGGCGTGAACGCTCTCGCTGGAGCGATCGCGGGAGCGGCGCGGATGCGCGATGCCGAGGGCGCGCCAGCGGCGAATGCGCGCATGCAACGTCGCGATCATGGCCGAGAGCGTGTCGCTTTTGGCGCCGCTGGCCAGAACATCATAAAATTTGTTCTTTGCGTTCAGGATGACGTCGGGATTGCGTCCCTTGTAGGCAATCTCGGTCGCGGCCAGTGCCTCTTGCAGGTCGCGAATCTCGTTATCGGTCGCGTGCTCGACGAACAGCCGGGCCGACAGCCCTTCCAGAACCGAGCGGATCAGATAGAGGTCCTTGGCTTCCGCAAGCGTGAGCTTGCGCACGAACGGTCCCTTGTTGGGAACGATATCGATCAGGCCTTCCGATTCGAGCTGGCGCAGCACTTCGCGGATGACGGTGCGCGAAACGCCGGTCATCTGGATCAGCTCGCGCTCGACAAGCCGCGAGCCGGGAACAAGCTGGCCTTCGATGATCGCGGTGCGCAGCACCTCGAGGACGTTGCGCCGCAAGGGCGCCGCTGATTTTTCAATGAGAAGAATCTGGCGGTCTGCCACCGCCTCTTCTTTCTCGATCGCTTGTCCGGACGTTGGGAGCGTCATTTTCGTCTCGTTCTGGGCAGCGCCATCATGCTCGCGGCTCGACCGCTGATTTAGCACAGATCGGCCGGGCGCCACCCCACCGGCAAGATCAGCGCCCGAATCGCTTTAACACAATCGCGCAACCCCCTGATACCGGGCCAAAGTTCCCTCTGAGACAAAGGCGGGGACGGCGCCGCCGTCACTCGGCGGCACTGAGGAAATCTTCCAGCGAGAACAGCTTCTGCTCGGCCGCCGGCTGGCGCAGCGGCACGCCTTCGAACGGTGTCGCCTGATGCAGCCACTTCTTCGGCGGCGGCAGGTCCCAGGTGAAACGGTTGCCGCTGTGCCAGCGTACCGGCTTGTCGTCGAAGTCCATGAGCTGGATGGCCGGCGGCAGGATTTCGACCCGGTGTCCATCCGGATCGCGGAAGTAGACGTAGAAGACGTGCCCCTGCCCGTGCCGTCCCGGGCCGCGCTCGAGGGTGTGCGCGAAGCCGATGCCGCCGGCCGTATCCAGGGCGCGGAACAGGCAGTGCGTCTCCGGCACGATGTAGCCGAAGTGATGCAACTGCGGGCCGGGCCGGGTCAGCAGCACCATGTCGTGCGGGTTGTTCTTGCGGTACATGAACAGGCCGAGCGGGTCCTCGTCGTCCGGCTTGTCGACGAAGTAGTCGGAAATACGGAAACCGAGCTCGGCATAGAAGCGGCCGGCCTCGGGCACGTCCGGCACCAGGCACTGCACGTGGTCGTAGCGCAGTGCGCCGGCGCCGCGGTGCAGATGCGGCTGGTCGTGCAGACGCGGCAAGCGTCGGCATGCTGGCGCACAACTCGAGCGGCATGCCGGCACGGTCGTGGACATGGAGCGTGCGGCCCTGAAACGCCCGTTCGACCCACTCGGCCGCAACCCCGGCCGCATCGAAATGGGCCTTGGCAAGATCGAGGTCTTCGTCGCGGAACACGCGGAAGCCGACCGCTTCGCAAGCCGGGGTGCCGCCGGTCTTTCGCAAAGTGAGGCTGTGGTGGCAGGTCTCTTCGACGCCGCGCAGATAGACTTCGCGATCGGTCTCGTCGCTCACCAGCAGCCCGATGACCTCGGTGTAGAAGCGGCGGCTCTCCGCCAAGTCACGCACCGTGAGGACCACATGACTGGCGCGTGTGATATTGAACGGCGGCGAAAAATTCGTTTCCGGAACGGCCATTCTTCATCACCCCTTCGCAACGGCGCGCCGCGCCTTACGGCAGTGCCTCATGCGACCGCAATCACTTCCACGTGGCCGCTGAGCGCCCCTTCCAGCTCGGCTTCGTATTGCTGAAACACCGGGTCGTGCCGGTGCCGCGGCCGCGGCAGATCGACGGTCAGCTCAAGCGAAAGCCCCGCCGGCCGGCCGCTCAACACCAGCACCCGGTCGGACAGATAGATCGCCTCGCGGATGTCGTGGGTGATGAACAAAATGGTGTTCTTGGTCTTCGCCCAGATCTCGCTGAGGGCGGCCTGCATGGCCTCGCGGGTCTGGGCGTCGAGCGCGCCGAAAGGCTCGTCCATCAGCAGCGCCGCCGGTTCGATGGCGAGCGCCCGCGCCAGACCGACACGCTGGCGCATGCCGCCGGACAGCCGGTAGGGGTGATAGTCCTCGAAGCCGGCAAGCCCCACGAGGTTGACGTATTTGCGCGCCAGCGTCTCGCGCTCAGCCTTCGAAAAGCCCTTGGATTTGAGGCCGAACTTGATGTTGCCGAGGACGGTCAGCCATGGAAACAGCGCAAACTCCTGAAAGACGATGCCGCGGTCGAGCCCCGGGCCGCGGACATGGCGGCCGTCGAGATAGACCTGTCCGCCGCTCGGCTCGGCCAAGCCGCCCGCGATGCTGAGCAGCGTCGACTTCCCGCAGCCGGACGAGCCGATGATGCTGACGAATTCGCCGTCGCGGACCGTGAACGAAATATCCTCGAACACGCGCAGATAGCGTGTCTTGTTCCAGCCCTCGCGCCGCCCATAGGTCTTGCTCAGACCCTCAACCCGCAACTCGCCCATCGCTTCCTTCCGCTTCCCGCTGCCGCCCGCCGGCGGTCCCGTGGGCTATTGCGCCACGGCGCCGCCGGCCGGCCTTGCAAGCGAGCTTACTTTATCCGCGCCTCGGCCGCATCGCCGAAAGACGGGTCGGTGACCACCTTGATGTCGGGCTTCGAGGTGATCTTGCCGGTCTTGAACAGGAAATCCCGCGTGCGCGGCAATTCGGTCCAGTCGCTGGCGACGAAATTGACGCCCATGAACTTCGGCACCTCGAACATCATGGTCTTGACGATGCTCTCGTCCAGCTTGGCGCCGGCGTCATGCACGGTCTTGGTGTACATATCGAGCGCCTCGCCCGGATGGGCGCGGATGTACTTGTCCGCCATGGCATAGGCGTTGACGAACTTCTGCACCGTGTCCTTGTGCGCCGCCACGTAGCTCTTGCTGGCCACCAGCAGCAGCGGATAGGTGATGTTCGCCATCTTCTGGAACTGGGCGGCGCTGATGATCTCCTTGCCGTTGCCGGCCTCGATGATGCGGCTCATCATCGGGTCCCAGCCCATCACCGCGTCGAACTTCGGCGGCTTGGTCGACATCGCCACCGGCATATCGACCACGCGCACGTTGGAAATCTTGAAGTCGGTGGGCTTCAGGCCGAGTTGCTCGATCAGCCGCAAGAACACGCCGTGCACGCCGGTGCCGACCTGGATGCCGATGTGCTCGCCCTTCATGTCGGCCAGCGTTTTCACCGGCTTGTGGTTGGGCTGGGCGATCATCTTGGCGGTGAAGCCGCGCGAGGCGGCGCCGAGCGCGACCAGCGGAATGCCCTTGCTGACGGCGGAAAAGAACACGACGTCCGACACTTCGCCGAACTCGATCTGGCCGGAGGCGATGGCGCCGACGGCGAGGTTGCCGCGCGCGATGGGCTTGCGCGTAACCTCAAGTCCCTGCTGCTTGAAATAGCCCTTCTCGGCCGCCACCAGCGACGTCACCTGATTGACGCCGCTCGCCATCGCGACCGTCACGTGGTCCTGCGCCGACGCAGCCGGCGCGGCCAAAGCCATGGCGAACAGCGCCGCCATCAATGCGGAAAGTCGTTTCGTCATATTGATCCTCCCCAGGGCGTTGCCTTGTCGACTTTGTCTCGATCTCGGTCCGGCGTCGTTCATGCCCGAACCTGGTCGCCCGCCGTCACGATAAGACCCGCCCGCGAGCCGGGTCAATGAAATTATCGATTTTATGATTTTACGTTGCCCATATCGAAAAATATCGATATTTTGCTTCGGAGAGCGCATTGAGTAGGGCCGCGGGCTCTGCAAAGCCGGTCATCCGCATGACGCAAACGGTCAACATCCAGGAGATCGCCCGCTCGCGCACGAGCAGCATCTATGACCGTCTGCGCGACGACATCATCCACGGCCAGTTCGCGCCCGGGCTCAAGCTCAAGATCGACGTCTTGCGCGAGCATTACGGTGTCGGTGCCACGCCCATCCGCGAAGCCTTGAGCCTGCTCACCGCCGACGGCCTGGTGGAGCGGCTGGAGCAGCGCGGCTTCCGGGTTGCGGAGGTCAGCGATTCCGAATTCGTCGAGTTGCTGGCGACCCGCTGCTGGCTGGAGGAGCGCGCGCTGCGCCAGGCGATCAGGAACGGCGGCAAGGAATGGGAAGAAGGCGATCGTCATCGCGCAATACCGCCTGTTGCGCACGCCGCGCGTGCCGCCCGACGTCAGCCGCATCGCCAACGTCGAATACGAACAGTGCCACAAGAGCTTCCATATGAGCCTGGTGGCCGCCTGCGGCTCCAACACGCTGCTGCGCCTGTGGAACCAGCTCTACAACGAGTCCAACCGCTACCGTTACATCTCGCGCATGAGCCCGTACGAGCGGCCCGACGTCAACGAGGAGCATGCCCAGATCGTCGAAGCCGTGCTGGCGCGCGACAGCGATCTCGCCGTGCAACGCATCGTCGCGCACTATAGCCGCACCGGCGCCTTCCTGAGCGGAACGGAGCCGGCCGATTCTCGTTCCACGCCCTCGACGACACGCGGGGGCAACAGACGCAAACAGGCGTCGTCCTGAGCGCGCCGCCTCGGTCGAAATTCACAAGTCCCTAGTTCCGGAGTCCCTCATGCCCGACAAGCTTTTTCCGACGACCGTCGTCGGTAGCTACCCGCAGCCAGACTGGCTCGTGGACCGCGAGATGCTGTCCAAGTCGGTGCCGCGCATCCGCATGAAGGACATGTGGCGCGTGCCCGAGCCCTATCTGGAGCAGGCACAGGACGACGCCACCGTCGTCGCCATACGCGAGATGGAAGCCGCCGGCATCGACGTGATCACCGACGGCGAAATCCGGCGCGAGAGCTATTCCAACCGCTTCGCCACCTCGCTCGAGGGCATCGACATCGACAATCCGGGTTACGTCAATTCGCGCGGCGGCCGCAAAACGCCGGTGCCGCGCGTGGTCGGCAAGGTGCGCCGGCCCGGCCCGATCGAAGTGCGCGACATGGAATTCCTGCGCCGCCACACCGACCATCGCGCCAAGATCACCTTGCCCGGCCCCTTCACCATGAGCCAGCAGGCGCAGGACGACTTCTATAACGACATCGAAGCGCTCGCCATGGACATGGCGGCGGCGGTCAACGAGGAAGCGCACGATCTGGTGCGCGCCGGCGCCGACGTCATCCAGCTCGACGAGCCGTGGGTGCGCAACAATCCCGAGCTGGCGCGCCGCTACGCGGTCAAGGCGATCAACCGCGCGCTGCAAGGCCTGACGGTGCCGACCGTGGTGCATTTGTGCTTCGGCTATGCCGCGGTGGTGCCGGGCGATGCCAAGCCCCAGGGTTACGCCTTCCTGGCCGAGCTTGCCGACACCACAGCGGGGACCATCTCGATCGAAAGCGCGCAGCCTAAGATCGACCTCGGCGTGCTGGCCGATCTGGCGCCGAAGAACGTCATGCTCGGCGTGCTCGACCTTTCCGACATTACCGTGGAGACGCCGGAGATCGTGGCCGAGCGCATCCGGCGCGGCCTCAAGCACTTGCCGGCCGAGCGGCTGATCCCGGCGCCCGACTGCGGCATGAAGTACCTGCCGCGCGAGGTCGCCTTCGGCAAGCTCAAGGCGATGAGCGAAGGCGCGGCCATCGTGCGGGGCGAGCTGAGCTGACCACTGCCAGACCGCCTTGCCCCGCGTACGCGTCCCGGACAATCCATGACCCATCTGCTCGTCAAGAACGCCACCCTTCTCACCATGGACCCGCAGTTGGGGGACATCGCCGGCGGGGACGTGCTGATCGAGGACGACCGCATCGCCGCGGTCGGACCGCGGCTCACCGCGCCCGCCGGAACGGAGACCATCGACGCCACCGGCATGATCGTCATGCCGGGGCTGGTCAACGCGCACCAGCACACCTGGCAGACCGGCATCCGCGGCATTGCCGGCGACTGGACGCTGTTCGATTACGGGCAGCACATGCATGCCGGGCTCGCCACCCGCTTCACGCCGGAAGACGTCTACCTTGCCAACCTGGTCGGCGCGCTCAATCAGCTCAACGGCGGCGTCACCACCCTATTTGACTGGTGCCACAACAACCCGACCCCGGCACACACCGACCGCGCCATCGACGCGCTGACGGAATCCGGCATCCGCGCCTTGTTCGGGCACGGCACGCCAAAACCGCAACTCGGCAAGGGCGGCGTGCCGACCCAGGACTATCTGCACCCGGAAGACGAGGTGAAGCGCCTGCGCCAGGGCCGCCTCAGCCGTGACGATGCACCGGTCACCATGGCGATGTGCATCCGCGGGCCTGATCTGTCGTCCTACGAAGCAACCGCGCACGACGTGCGGCTCGCCCGCAAATACGGGCTGATCGCGAGCTGCCATATCGGCGGCCGCATGCCGTTCAACCGCAAGACGCCCGACGGCGTTTTCCGGCTCGGCCAGGACGGCCTGCTCGGCCCGCATATCAATGCGGTGCACGCCAACAAGCTGTCCGACGACGAACTGCGCGTGCTGGCCGACGCCGGCGCCTCCTTTACCACCACGCCGGAAGTGGAAATGCAGATGGGGCACGGGCTGCCCATCACCGGGCGCGTGCTGGCGTTGGGCGCCCGCCCCACCATCGGCATCGACGTGGAATCCAATATTTCCGGCGAACTGTTGTGGGCGGCGCGCTTCGCATTGCAAGTGCAGCGCGGCCTCGACAACGTCTCGGTCAATGAGACGGGAAAGGAAGTATCGGCGGTCTCCATTCCCGCGCGGCAGGCGCTGGAATGGGTCACGATTGACGGCGCCCGCGCGTTGAATATGGCCGAGAGGATCGGTTCGCTGACCCCCGGCAAGCAGGCCGACCTTATTTTCATCCGGCGCGACGACCTCAACCTGTTTCCGTCACACGACCCGGTCGAAACCGTGCTGTTCCAGTCGCACAGCGCGAATGTCGACACGGTGCTGGTCGCCGGCAAGCCGCTCAAGCGCGCCGGCAAGCTTGCCTACCCGGACCTGGCCGGGAAGAAGGCGGCGCTCGCCGCATCCGGGAAACGCTTGCTTCAAACCTGACGCCCGCTATCGTTAGCCACCACAAGGGGGAAACCGACAATGAAGTACAAGGGACTTGCACTCGCCGCCGTCGCCGCCCTGGCGATCTCCACGGCGATCGCGCCGGCGAACGCCGCCGACAAGATCGTGATCGGCATGAGCGCGGGCATCAACATGGTGCCGAGCCTGGTCGCCGAACATAACGGCTATTTCAAGCAGCAAGGCCTCGACGTCGAGCTCAAGCCGCTCGCGCGCGGCGGCGACGCCATCAAAGCGGTGGCGGCGGGATCGATGCAGTTCTCCGAATCCGCGCATGTGCCTTTCTTTGCCGCCGTCTCGCGCGGCGTGCCGCTGATCGCGGTCGGCGTCGTGGCGCGCGGCTTCTACGGCAAGATGGTCGCCAGCAACAAGAACGCCAACCTGAAGACGCTCGCCGACTTCAAGGGCAAGCGCATCGGCAGCCAGATGGGCACCGGCATGTTCACCATCGTGCGCATGCTGCTCGAAAAGAACGGCCTGAAGGAAAGCGATTTCAAGTTCAGCAACCTGCGCGTCGTCGACATGCCCGGCGCCATGGAAAATTCGGATAACTTCGACGCGGTCATCGGCTGGGAGCCGGGCATGCGCCGCATCGTCAACGCCGGCAAGGGCAAGGTCGTCATCTCCGCCAAGCAATTCGAGGACATGGCCGGCATTACCTATCCGTTCCTGCTGACGACCACGCCGACATATCTCAAGGCCCATCCCGACGTGGTTCAGAAGGTGGTCAACGCCTACGCCAAGGCGGACAAGTACATCACCGATCACCACGAGGACGCGGTCAAGATCTATAAGGCCGAGGTCACGCGCCGCGGCGGCAAACTGAGCGCCGACGACATCCGCGTCATGCTGTTTGACGTCGACCGCTACACCGGCGCCGGCTTCACCGCAGCCGACTGGAAGGACCTGCCGGCCACGCGCGACTATCTGGCCAAGATCGGGCAACTCAAATCGAAGCTCGACCTCGACAAGATCATCGACCAGAGCTACGGCAAGAAGGCGGACGCGGCGGCGAAATAGCCGCGAGCCTTAAGACGGAAAGCAGCAAGGCAGGGATGGCATGAGCACGATGAGCCCAGCGGAAGCACGGTCCCTGGACGCAGGGCCGGTGTCGCCGGAGGAAGTTCGCTCCGGCGGCGGCCTGATGATCGCCGGCGGCAACTTCCTGTCGGCGCTCGTCCCGCTCATCGCCATCATGGTGCTGTGGGAGGTGGCGGTCCGCCTCAGCAACGTCCCGCCGGCGATCCTGCCGCCCCTGAGCAGCATCTTCAAAGCCATCGGCAAGATGGCTTACGAAGGCACCCTCTGGGGCGACATTTCGGCGACCCTCTACCGCCTGATCAAGAGCGCGGTCGCCGGCATGATCGTCGGCACCGTGCTCGGCGTGCTCATGGGCTATTTCCGCCTCTGGGAACGGGCCTTGGTGGTGCCGATGAACTTCCTGCTGGCGATCCCCGGCACCGCCATGTTCCCGCTGGCCATGATCTGGTTCGGCCTCACCGACTTCACGATCATCTCCATCCTCATCTACGAGGTGGCGCTGACCGTGATGCTCAACACCTGGACCGGGGTGAAGACGGTCGACCTGGCGCTCATTCGCGCCGGCCGCGCCTTCGGCGTGTCGGGGATCAGCCTGTTCTGGCGCGTGCTGATCCCGGCGGCGCTGCCGTCGATCATCACCGGCTACCGGCAGGCGTTCTCGCGCGCCTGGCGCATCCTGGTGGTGGCGGAAATGCTGGTGTCGGTGTCGGCCGGTCTCGGCTACCGCATCTACTGGGCGCAGGAATACTTCAACACCGATATCGTGTTCGGCTCGCTGTTCGTCGTCGGCCTCGTCGGCCTGCTCTTGGAGCGCGTGCTGCTGCGCACGCTCGAGGTGATGACCGTCGAGCGCTGGGGCATCATGCGGGACGGAATTTGAGATAGCCGGGCGCCCGGGCGGGGCGCCCTCGCCTACTTCAAGGGCACGATCGCGATCACGTCGAGCTCGACCAGCATGTCGGGCCACGCGAGCTGGCTGACGTTCAGGAACGTGTGCGCCGGCAGGATCTCGCCATAGGCCTCGCGCCGGCACTCGCCCGCCTGCTTCTGGTAGCGGATGTCGGTGACGTAGGTCACCTGCTTCACCACGTCGGCCATGGTGGCGCCGTTGCGCGCCAGCACCTTCTTCAGCTTGCGGTAGGCGTAGCGGCACTGGCGGGTGAAGTCGCCGGGATAAAGAATCTTGCCCGCATTTTCGTGCTCGGCGCCAATGCCGGCCAGAAAGATCATCTTGCCGGGGCCGGTGACCGTGACGGCCTCCGAAAAGCGGCCCTCGGTCCAGCTCCCGTAATTGTAGCGCTTGCGCTCGAAGGCCGGCCCGGGTTTGCCCGGTGCCGCTTTTGTCTTTTGTTGCCGCCCGGCCATCAGGACCTCCCCATGGGCACTTGAAATTCTCCGTTGTTGATAGCGCATCGTGACGAGGTGCCACAATTGTTGTTTTCCAAAGCCTTAGCCCTGGGATGAGCGCCCATGGGCGCCATCGGAACAGCGACATCGCGAGCCGCCCCTACATCGACCCCGGCAGCGGGGGCTGACCCTGACGACGCTGATTTAATCGCCGCCGGAACCTTTCATGCGGTCGTGAGTTACCGCGCCGGAGGGTCCGCGGTCGCATAGCCGTGGGAGGGCAATATCTCATCTTCAAAAGGCAGCTTGGCTGAACGGCCAGACGTGGCACAACGACCGGGAATCGCTCGGTTTTTTGTGACGTCGGGGTACTTTTGCCGTGAACCGAGGCAGGCCCTGCGGGCCGCCCTATTGCAACACAAACCGATGTGAGGCGGGGGATGGGTTCCGCACCGATCCGAGAAACCCAGAACGGACAATCAGCCAAATCCCGTGGCCGGCCTGAAGCCCCGGAACCCGAACTGGCCAACGCCGAATTGCAGGAACTCCTGCAAGCGCTTCAGGCCATGCGCAGCCGGCGATTTTTCCGTGCGCATGCCCGGCGACCAACTCGGCCTCATCGGCAAGATAGCCGACACCTTCAACGACATCGTTTCGGCCAATGAGCGCATGGCCCAGCAGCTCGAGCACGTCGGCCAGGTGGTCGGCCGCGACGGCAAGACCCGCCAGCGCGTCAAATTCGCCCTGTCGAACGGCTCGTGGGGCGAGATGGAGACGTCCGTCAACACGCTGATCGACGATCTCCTGTGGCCGACCGCCGAGGTCACGCGCGCCATCGGCGCCGTCGCGCAAGGCGACCTGTTGCAGACCGTGCGGCTGGAAGTCGACGGACGGCCGCTCAAGGGCGAATTCCTGCGCTCGGCCAACATCGTCAACCGCATGATCGAGCAGTTGGGCGTCTTCACCTCCGAAGTGACGCGCGTTGCGCGTGAAGTCGGCACCGAGGGCAAGCTCGGCGGCCAGGCGCAAGTCAGTGAGGTGACGGGCGTCTGGAAGGACCTGACCGAAAACGTCAACTCGATGGCGAACAACCTCACCGCCCAGGTCCGCAACATCTCCGAAGTGACGATCGCGGTCGCCAACGGCGACCTGTCGAAGAAGATCACCGTCGACGTGCGCGGCGAAATCCTGCAGCTCAAGGAAGCCATCAACACGATGGTCGATCAGCTCCGCGCCTTCGCGTCGGAAGTGACCCGCGTCGCGCGCGAGGTCGGCACCGAGGGCAAGCTCGGCGGCCAGGCCATCGTCCCGGGCGTCGCCGGCACCTGGAAGGACCTGACCGACAACGTCAACTCGATGGCGTCGAACCTGACCGACCAGGTGCGCAGCATCGCCGAGGTGACCACCGCCGTGGCGCGCGGCGACCTGTCGCGCAAGATCACCGTCGACGTGCGCGGCGAAATCCTCGAGCTGAAAGACACCATCAATACCATGGTGGACCAGCTCAACGCCTTCGCCTGGGAAGTGACCCGCGTGGCGCGCGAGGTGGGCACCGAAGGCAAGCTCGGCGGCCAGGCGCAAGTGCCGGGCGTCGCCGGCACCTGGAAGGACCTGACCGACAACGTCAACCTGATGGCCGGCAACCTGACCGCCCAGGTCCGCAACATCGCCGAGGTGGCGACCGCCATCGCCACCGGCGACCTGTCGAAGAAGATCACGGTCGACGTGCGCGGCGAATTGCTGCTGCTGAAAGACACGCTCAACACCATGGTCGAGCAGCTGCGCTCGTTCGCCGCCGAAGTGACGCGCGTCGCCCGCGAAGTGGGCACCGAAGGCAAGCTCGGCGCCCAGGCTCACGTGCCGGGCGTCGCCGGCACCTGGAAGGACCTGACCGACACCGTCAACGTGCTGGCGGCCAACCTCACCACGCAAGTGCGCAACATCGCCGAGGTGACCACGGCCGTGGCGCGCGGCGACCTGTCGCGCAAGATCACCGTCGACGTCAAAGGCGAAATCTTCGAGCTCAAGGACACCATCAACACCATGGTGGACCAGCTCAACGCCTTCGCCTCGGAAGTGACCCGCGTCGCCCGCGAGGTCGGCACCGAGGGCAAGCTCGGCGGTCAGGCGCGCGTGCCCGGCGCCGCCGGCACCTGGAAGGACTTGACCGACACCGTCAACAACATGGCCACCAACCTGACCGAGCAGGTGCGCGGCATCGTGAAGGTGGTGACCGCGGTCGCCAACGGCAATCTGAAGCAGCAACTGGTGATGCAGTCCAAGGGCGAGGTCGCCGCGCTCGCCGAGACCATCAACAACATGATCGAGACGCTTGGCGACCTTCGCCGAACAGGTCACCAGCGTCGCCCGCGAAGTGGGCGTCGAGGGCCGCCTCGGCGGCCAGGCCCACGTGCCCGGCGCCGCCGGCACCTGGAAGGACCTGACCGGCAACGTCAACCTGCTGGCCGCCAACCTCACCACCCAGGTGCGCGCCATCGCCGAGGTGGCGACCGCCGTGACCAAGGGCGACCTCACCCGCTCGATTCAGGTCGATGCCCGCGGCGAGGTGGCCGAGCTCAAGGACAACATCAACACCATGATCGGCAATTTGCGCCTCACCACCGAGCGCAACATCGATCAGGACTGGCTGAAGACGAACCTCGCCAAGTTCACCACCATGCTGCAGGGCCAGCGCGATCTCGCCACCGTCGGGCGGCTGCTGCTGACCGAACTCACGCCGCTGGTCAACGCGCAACTCGGCGTGCTCTACCGCGTCGACAGCTCGGACGGCGGTCACTTGCGGCTGGTTTCGGCCTACGCCGACGACGACGTCAACGGGCATCCGCAGTCCATCCGCATCGGCGAAGGCCTGATCGGCCAATGCGCCGCCGACAAGCGGCGGATGCTGATCAGCGAGCCGAACGATGATTTGGTGCCCGTCGGCTCGGTGTCCTTCAAGGCGATGCCGCGCAACGTCGTCGTGCTGCCGGTGCTGTTCGAGAACCAGCTCAAGGCGGTGATCGAGCTCGCCTCGCTGAAGACTTTCAACACGTTGCAAATCGCCTTCCTGGAACAGCTTACCGACAGTTTCGGCACGGTGCTCAACAGCATCGAGGCCACCATGCAGACCGAAGGGCTGCTGACGCAATCGCAGCAGCTTGCCGGCGAATTGCAGGCGCAGAAGCGCGAACTGCAGCAGACCAACGATCAGCTGGAGCAGAAGGCGCAACAGCTCGCCGAACGCAACGTCGAGGTCGAGCGCAAGAACGACGAAATCGAGCAGGCCCGCCGCGCCCTCGAGGAGCAGGCGAGCGAGCTGGCGCTGACCTCCAAGTACAAGTCCGAGTTCCTCGCCAACATGTCGCACGAGCTGCGGACGCCGCTGAACAGCGTGCTTGATCCTCAGCCAGCAGCTTGGCGGAGAACGCCGACGGCAATCTGGTGCCAAAACAGGTCGAGTTCGCCCGCACCATCCACAGCGCCGGCGCCGACCTGCTGAACCTGATCACCGACATTCTCGACCTGTCGAAGATCGAATCCGGCACGGTCACCGTGGAAGCGGAAGAAATCGATCTGCCGAATCTGATCGAGGCGGTGTCGCGCCAGTTCCGCCACGAGGCGGAGCGCCGGCAGCTCGACTTCGACGGTCGACGTCGATCCGAACATTGGCCGCAGCATCGTCACCGATTCCAAGCGCCTGCAGCAGGTGCTCAAGAACCTGATGTCGAACTCGCTCAAGTTCACCGAGCAAGGCAGCGTCACCTTGCGCGTGTCGGTGGCCAGCAACGGCTGGAACCCGCATCACGAGGTGCTCAACCAGGCGCCGATGGTGGTCGCCTTCGAGGTGACCGACACCGGCATCGGCATCCCGCTCGAAAAGCAGAAGATCATCTTCGAGGCGTTCCAGCAGGCCGACGCCAGGACCAGCCGCAAATACGGCGGCACCGGCCTCGGCCTGGCCATCTGCCGCGAGCTCGCCAACCTGCTCGGCGGCGAACTCACCCTGCGCAGTTCGCCGGGTTCGGGCAGCACGTTCATCCTCTATCTGCCGATCCGGTATGCCGGTTCCGTCGCCGCCCAGCGCACGCCGAGCGGCGGCGAGCAGCAGCCATCGACATTCCGTCAAATGCCCCGAATCCCGGAGCGGCCGATCGAGCATATTCCCGACGATCGCCTCGACATCCAACCCGGCGATCCGACGCTGCTGATCGTCGAGGACGATCCGCATTATGCGCGCATCCTCGCCGGCCTTGCGCGCGACCAGGACTTCAAGGTGCTGATCGCCGCGCGCGGCGCCGACGCCATCGACCTGGCGCAGCAATACAGCCCAAGCGCCATATCGCTGGACGTGTTCCTGCCGGATACGTTGGGCTGGAACGTCTTGAGCCAGCTCAAGCAGAATCCGGAAACCCGGCACATCCCGGTCCAGGTCGTCACCTCCGACGAGGACCGCCAGCACGGCCTGTCGCGCGGCGCATTCTCATTCCTGACCAAGCCGGCCAACGCCCAAGATCTCGAAAACGAGCTTGATCCGCATCCGCAACTATGCCGGCCGCCGGCAAAAGCGGCTGCTCGTGGTCGAGGACAATGCGGCCGAGCTGATGAGCATCACCGAACTGCTCGGGCACGACGACGTCGAAATCCAGACCGCCACGACCGGCAAGGAGTGCCTGGAGGCCATCCGCGCCGAGACCTTCGACTGCGTGGTTCTCGATCTGCGGCTGCCGGACCTCTCCGGCTTCGACGTGCTGAAGCAGATCGCCGCCGAACGTGACGTGGCCGACGTGCCGGTCGTGGTCTTCACCGGCCGCGGATCTGACGGCGCGAGGAAGACGCCCTTCTGCACTCGATGGCGCGCAGCATCGTCGTCAAGGACGTCAAATCGCCCGAGCGGCTGCTCGACGAAACGGCGCTGTTCCTGCACCGCGTGGTCGCCGACCTGCCGCCGGAGAAGCAGCGCATGCTGCAGCGGCTGTACAGCTCCGACGAGCCCCTGGCCGGCCACACGGCGCTGCTCGTCGACGACGACGCCCGCAACGTGTTCGCCCTGAGCAGCGTGCTCGAGCGGCGCGGCATGAAAGTGCTCACCGCCACCACCGGCCTGGAGGCGATCGAGCTCATCGAGAAGACACCGCAACTGGCGATCGTCCTGATGGACATCATGATGCCGGGGATGGACGGCTATCAGGCCATCGGCGCCATCCGCAAAAACCCGCTGCATCGGCGGCTGCCGATCATCGCCCTGACCGCCAAGGCCATGAAGGGCGACCGGGAGAAGTGCCTCGAAGCCGGCGCCTCCGACTACCTCGCCAAGCCGGTCGATACCGAGCAACTGCTGTCGACCTTGCGTAACTGGCTGCACCGGTGAACGGAGAAGCGCGATGGCGGCCGACAAGGTCAACATTCTTCTCGTCGACGATCAGGCGTCAAAACTGATCAGCCACCAGGCTATTCTGAGCGATCTGGGCGAAAACCTCCTCACCGCCACCAGCGCACGGCAAGCGTTCGAGATTCTGCTCAAGAACGAGATCGCCGTCGTTCTCATCGACGTCTGCATGCCGGAGACCGACGGCTTCGAACTGGCGGCGATGATCCAAGGGCATCCGCGATTCCAGCGGACGGCCATCATTTTCATTTCGGCCGTCCTGTTTGACGAAGTTGATCGGCTGCGCGGCTACGAGATGGGCGCGGTCGATTACGTGTCCGTTCCGGTCATCCCGGAAGTGCTTCGGGCCAAGGTGAAGGTCTTTGTCGAGCTTTACCGCAAGACGCACCAGCTCGAGCAGCTCAATCGAAACCTTGAGGCGCGCGTGGCCGAGCGCACGGCGGAACTCGCCGCCTCCACGGCCCAGCTTCGTCAGGCGGAGCAGTTACGCAGCCTTGCCCTGGCGGCCGGCCAGATGGGCTCCTGGGAATGGAATATCGCGCGCGGCGAGGTCAACTGGGATCAGGGCCAACATGAAATTTTCGGCGTCGATCCGGGCACCTTCGAGCCGACCACGCGCGCCGTAAAAAAGCTCATTCATCCGGACGACCTGCCTCGCCTGCTCGACACCTTCCGTGGCGTTACCGTCGATTCCAAGACATTCCAGACCGAGTTTCGCGTGCGGCGGCCGAATGGCGACATGCGCTCGTGCATCGGCGTGGTGGCCGCCAGCTTTGACAACAAAGGGCAATTGATCCGGCTCAGTGGCGTCACGGTTGACATCACCGATCGCAAGCGCGCCGAAGAACACCGCATGCTGCTTGCGGAAGAGGTCGACCACCGCGCCCGCAACGTCGTCGCCGTGATTCAGGCGATCATGCGCCTGACGCGTTCCGAATCGATCGACGAATACATCGCTACGCTTGACGGACGGATCAGGGCGCTGTCGACGGCGCACAAACTGCTGGCCACGTCGCGGTGGGAAGGCGCGGACTTGCGCCGGCTCGTCGACGAGGAGCTCGCTCCCTATCGCGAACGCGACAGCGAGCGCGTCGAGATCGCCGGCCCGGCCGTGCTCCTCGCGCCCGCCATCGCGCAGACAATTGCCTTGGCGCTGCATGAACTGGTGACGAACGCGGCAAAATATGGCGCGCTGTCGGTCGACAAGGGCCGCATCAAGGTCGGCTGGGAGACCGAGCCCCGCCGGCTGACGCTGCACTGGACTGAATCGGACGGTCCGCCGATCAAGCGGCCCAGCCGCGGCGGCTACGGCACCCGCGTCATCAAGGGCGGCATCGAGGGGCAGCTTGGCGGGCAAACCAATTTCGAATGGCTGCGCGACGGCCTGCACTGCACATTGACGGTGCCGCATCAAGAGAGCAAGGCAGCCTTTCTCAACCGTGAGACCACCGAGCGAAAGCCGGACGGCCGCCCTCGGCAACCCGCCGCCAATGGGCAAAGCGCCGGACAGCATATCCTCCTGGTGGAAGACGAACCGATGGTCTCCATGATGCTGGCCGACATGCTGACCGAGAACGGGGAATGGGTCGACGGCCCCTATTGCGGATTGAAAGAGGCGCTGCTGGCCGCCACCCATAACGACCTGAAGGCAGGCATTCTCGATATCAACCTGCGCGGAAATTCCGTCTATCCGGTCGCGGACATGTTGACCGAGCGCAACATCCCCTTCGTCTTTGTCACCGGCTACGCTGCCGACACGATCGAGCCGCGCTACAACCACGTTCCGGTCTTGCAAAAGCCGGTCGAACCGCAACGAATCTGGGCCGCGCTGGCGCAATCGTCTCGCAAGGCGCCCCAATAAGTCGGTTAAGCGCTTGCTGCAACCAACCGCCGCTGCTCGACGGCGACTGGACCAAGAGGCGCTGCACCCAACCGCCCCACACTGTCGTAGACGAAGCCGTGGCAGGCGACTTCCTCGGGCGAATAGATGTTGCGAAGATGGACGAACTGCTCGGCTGCATTCGGGTCCAGTCCGGCCAAATGCGCCGCAATCTCGACCTGTCAGGTGATTTCATGGCTTCGGAAAATGTCATGATGACGCTTGCACCGGAAATTGGCCGCACCCGGGCCCACGACCTCGTGCATCACGCCGTTGCAGATGCCAAAAAGCGGAGCACATCGCTTGCCAAGGCATTGCTGACGGATGGCGTCCTGCCGGAAGCAATTTCTGCAAGCAATATTCACGAGGCGCTAGACCCCACTCGCTATACCGGGCTCAGTAAGGAACTTGCCAGACAAATGGCCGCGACGGCACGTGAAGCTGCCCAGGCGCTAAACGCGCGCGCCGCCGCGCTTGACCAATAGCGGCCCAAACGACGCTCAGGCGCCAAATTTACCGGCTCGACAGACGCCCGACCAGCGCGCCGATAAGGCCCGCAGCCAATACGCCGGCTGCCGCAGCCGCCACACGGGTCGCCGGCCCAGGCATAGCGAGCGCACGGCTTTCCGCTTCGCGGCCAAACGAGCCGCGGGTGCGGTGCAGTTCGTGCACCGGCCGCATCAGATTATCGCGGCGGTTGGCGGCCACCTTGCGCCGGGTGCTCTGGCCCTTGAAGGCCGTGCGCGCGAGATAGCGGTCGAGCAGCGCCGGGGCGAGGAAATTGCCGAGGACGATTTCGATCGTGCTGCGGCCGAGCCAGATTTCACGCTTGCGCTCGTGCGCCGCCTTATAGATCGTGTTCGCGACCACTTCCGGCTGGAAGACCGGCGCCACCGGCCGCGGCTGCCTTGCCATGTGGGTGCGCGCCCAGTCGAACTGCGGGGTGTTGACCGCCGGCAGATGCACCATGGTGAGGTGGATGCCGCTCTTCTCGTGCATCAGCTCGGTGCGCAGCGAATTGGTGAAGCCGCGGATGGCGAACTTGGCGCCGCAATAGGCCGCTTGCAGCGGGATGCCGCGATAGGCGAGCGCCGAGCCGACCTGCACGATGGCGCCGCGGTTGCGCGGCCGCATCAGCCGCAGCGCCGCCATGGTGCCGTAGACGAAGCCGAGATAGCTGACCTCGGTCACGCGCTTGAACTCGTCCGGCGTGATCTCGGTGAACGGCGAGAACACCGTCACCATGGCGTCGTTGACCCAGATGTCGACGGGCCCGAGCTCGGCTTCGAGCTTCTCCGCCGCTTTGAACAGCTCATCCGCGTCGGCGACATCGACGGCCGCGACGGCCGCCGTGCCGCCCACACTGCTCGATCTCGTGCTTGACGTCGTTGAGCGCCTTGCCGTCGCGCGCGATCAGCCCGACGCGGGCGCCGGCCCGGCCGAAGCGCAGGGCGATGGCGCGGCCGACGCCGGCGCTGGCGCCGGTGACGATGACGGTTTCGGGTTGGTTCGGTGCGAAGCGGTGACATTTGATCTTGCTCTTCTATTTGCTCGTTTCAAGTTGTTGGGCGATGACCTCGGCGATGTGCCGGGTCTTGCGGCCGCTGCCCTGCTCGATCTGCTCGCGGCAACTGAAGCCGTTGGCGAGGATCACGGTGTCATCGCGCGCCTGGCGCACCTTGGGCAGCATCACGCGCTCGGCCAGCGTCTGCGACACCTCGTATTTATCGTTCTCGAAGCCGAAGGCGCCGGCCATGCCGCAGCAGCCGGAGGCCATGATCTCGTGGTCGATGCCGAGCCGTTCCAGAACGCTGCGCTCGGCCTTCGGCGTGATCACGGCGTGGTGGTGGCAGTGCACCTGCACCAGCGCCTTGCCGCCGATGCGCGGCAGCGCCGCCGTGTCGTTCTGGTCGAGGAATTCGGTGAAGAACAGCGTCTGCTTGCTGAGCTTCTTGGCCAGCGTCATTGTCCGGGAACAGATCGACCAGTTCGTCGCGGAACGCGCTGGTGCAGGCCGGCTCCAGGCCGATGAGCGGCGTGCCGGCCTCGATCTCGCTCTTGAGCGTCTCGAGCGTCTCGCGCCACAGCGCCTTGGCCTGGTCGATGCGGCCCCAGTCGTAGAGCGGCCGGCCGCAGCACAGCACCTTCTGCGGGATCGCCACCTCATAGCCGAGGTCCTCCAGCACCCGCGTCGCGGCGATGGCCGTGTCCGGCCGGAAATAGTTGTTGAAGGTGTCGGGCCACAGCATCACCCGCTTGCCGCGCCGCATTGCCGCGCTCATGCTTGCGGAACCAACTTCGGAACGTGTGCTTGGCGAAGGGCGGCATGTCGCGTTGCTGCGCGATGCCCGCCGACCCATTTCGCCAGCGCAGGTGTTGGCGCCGAGATTGGCGAGGCGCCGGCAGCCAGGCGGCGTAGCGCGCCCAGCGGTGGATCAGGCCCATGGAATAGGCCGCGCGCGGGCGCAGGCGTCCGCGGTAGTGCTGGCGCGCGGAATTCGGCCTTGTAGGTCGCCATGTCGACATGCACCGGGCAGTCGCTCTTGCAGCCCTTGCAGGCGAGGCAAAGGTCGAGCGCGTCCTCGACCGCGTCGCTCTTCCAGACGTCGTGCGAGCGCCTCGCCGCGCATCATCTCGAACAGCAGCCGGGCGCGGCCGCGGGTCGAATACTTCTCCTCGCCGGTCGCCATGTAGCTCGGGCACATGACGCCTTCGTCGCTGTCGCGCCGGCGGCACTTGCCGACGCCGACACAGCGGCGCGTGGCCTGGGTGAAGCTGCCGCCGTCGTCGGCATAGGCGAAATGGCCGCCGAACTTGATCGGCGTGTATTCGGGCCCGAGCCGCAGGTTCGACGTGATCGGATAAGGATCGACGATCTTGCCCGGGTTCATCTTGTTGTCGGGATCCCAGATCGCCTTGAACTCGCGGAAGGCCTGCACCAGTTCGGCGCCGTACATCTTTTCCAAGCAGCTCGGCGCGCGCCTGGCCGTCGCCGTGCTCGCCGGAGAGCGTGCCGCCGTAGCGCACCACCAGGTCGGCGGCCTGATCGAGGAAATGGCGCCAATTGATCAGGCCCTTTTCGGTGGCGAGATCGAAATCGATACGGCAATGCACCAGCCCATCGCCGAAATGGCCGTAGAGCGAGGCATCGTAGCCATGGTGGTGCAACAGCTTCTTGAAGTCGCGCAGGTAGTCGCCGAGGTTCTCGCGCGAAACCGCGCTGTCCTCCCAGCCCGGATGGGCCTCCGGCCAGTCCGGCACGTGGGCGGTGGCGGCGAGCGCGGCCTCGCGCACGCTCCCAGATCTTCTTCTGCTGCGCCATGTCGCGCATGACATAGCGCGTCGTTGCCGCGGCCCTTGAACTCGTCGACAGCCTTCTGCGCGCGCTCGGCCGCCTCGTCGGCGGTGTCGGCGCCGAACTCGACCACCAGCCAGCCGCAGCCCTCCGGCAGCATCTTCAGGTCTTCCGGGTGCAGGTGCTTGCGGGTGATGAAGTCGACCAGCATGTCGTCGATGCCTTCGACGGCGATCGGCTCGAACTTGAGGATCTCCGGCACCGCATCGGCGGCGGCGAACACGTCCTTGAAGCCGATGATGGCGAGCACGCGCTCGGGCGGGCTGTGCACCAGGTTGAGCTCGGCCTGCAAGGATGTTGACGCAGGTCGCCTCGGTGCCGACCAGGGCGCGGGCGACGTTGAAGCCGTTCTCCGGCAGCAGCTGGTCGAGGTTCTCGTAGCCTGACACCCGGCGCGGGATATTCGGAAAGCGCGCGCGGATCAGGTCGGCGTATTTGTGCCGGAAGTCATCGAGCGCCCGGTAAATCTCGGCACGGCGGCCGCCGGCCGCCAGGATATCGCGCAATTCGTCGTCGCTGGTCGGGCCGACCGTCATGCGCTCGCCGTCATAGGTGAGGATATCGAGCGACTCGACATTATCCGAGGTACGCCCCGCCATCACCGAATGCACGCCGCAGGAATTGTTGCCGAGCATGCCGCCGAGCGTGTTGTGGTCGTGGGTCGCCGGATCGGGCCCGAAGGTGAGGCCGTGCTGCTTCGGCGGCGTCGCGCAGGTGGTCGAGCACGCAGCCGGGCTCGACGCGGGCGAGCTTGTTCACCGCGTCGATGGAAATGATGCGGTGCAGGTATTTTGAATAGTCGATCAGCACCGCCACGTTGCAGCCCTGCCCGGCCAGGCTGGTGCCGCCGCCGCGCGGCACGATGGGCGCGCCGAAGCGGCGGCAGAGGTCGAAAGCCGCGATGACGTCCTGGATGGTGCGCGGCACCACCACGCCGATCGGCACCTGCCGGTAGTTGGAGGCGTCGGTGGCATAGAGCGCCCGGCTGCCGTCATCGAAGCGCACCTCGCCTTCCAGGTTTTCCGCCAGCGCCTCGCCGAGCGCGCGGAACGGCTTGAGGTCGGTGACTGCCTCGGCGTTAACGATGCGGCCGTTGGGCGCGCGGGTGACGTTGATACGGTCGCGCTTTGTCCTCGCGGACCTTGTGGTTGATCTCGATGACACGACCCATGATGCTTCCTCAGGCCGCCAGCCGTTCGGCGTCGGCCGGCTTGAATTCGAGGCCCAGTCCCGGCCGCTGCGGGTCGGGCGCGATGATGCCGGCGCACGGACGCGGCGCGCCGTCGAAAATGCCCTGCTCGATGCGGACGTGGTCGTGAAACCATTCCAGATGGCGCAGGTGCGGCACCGCGCAGCAGACATGCAGATGCGCGGCCGGCGCGGTGTGGGCGGAGAGCGGGATGGAGAATGAATCGGCGATCGCCGCGGCCTTCAGGAAACCGGTAATGCCGCAGCAGCGGGTGGCGTCGGCCTGCAGCACATCGACCGCGCCCGCCTCCACCATGTGGCGGAAATAGAAAGGATCGTAGCCATACTCGCCGGCGGCGATCTCCATGCCGGCCGGCGCGCGGTCGCGCATAAGGCGCAGGCCGTCCAGGTCGTCGCTCGACACCGGCTCTTCGAACCAGCCGATGCCGGAGAACTTGTACGCGAAATCCAACGCCTGCTTGCGGGAATAGGCGCCGTTGGCGTCCACAAACAGCGTCGCGGTTCCGATGGCGCGGCGGGCGGCATCGACGCGCTGGAGGTCCCTCTCCGGCTCGCTGCCGACCTTCATCTTCACCCAGCGGCAGCCGTCCTCATGCACCCAATGACCCAATTGCTGCTGCAAGCGCTCATCGGAATACGAGGTGAAACCGCCGCTGCCGTAGATCGGCACCCCGTCGCGCGCGGCGCCGAGCAGCTTGTAGAGTGGCAGCCCGACGAGCTTGGCCTTCAGGTCCCAGAGCGCGATATCGACCGCCGAGATGGCGTTGGCGCAGAGCGCCGCGCCAACCGATATTGCGCACCGCGCCGACCATCGCCTGCCACAGGGCCGGAATGTCGAAGGCGTCCTTGCCGCGGATGACATCGGCCAGCTTCTCCCTGACGATCCCGGCCGCCGCGGCATCGGTGTAGGTGTAGCCGAGCCCGCGGACGCCGCCAGCGGAAATCTCCACCAGCACCATGGTGGTCGCGTTCCAGGATAGCGTCCCGTCCGCTTCCGGCGCGTCGGTGGGAATGCGGAACACCCGCACCGCGACGGCATCGATCGCCGGTGTGTCGATGTGTCATCGTCCGCTCCTCAGATGAGTTCGCGGACCTTGTCGGACGCCACGCGTGAGCGCGATCTTGCCGCCAGCCGGCGTGCCGCGCGCCAGCGCCAGGGCGAATTTCTCGGCCTGACCCGACCTTGATCTTCGGCGGCATCGGCGGCTCGTGCGGATCGACCACCGCCTCGATCAGCGCCGGACCAGGCACGGCCAGCGCCCCGCGCAGAGTTTCGGCACATTTCTCCGGGTCGTCGATAACGTAGGATTGAATGCCGAAGCCCTTGGCCGACTGCGGCAAAGTCGATGGGCTGGAGTTCGCAGACGTATTCCGGATTGCCCAAGAACACCATCTGCTCCCATTTGATCTGGCCCAGCGCGTTGTTCTTGATGACGATGACCTTCACGTTGAGATCGTATTTGCGCAGCGTCGCCAGCTCGCCCATCAGCATCGTGAGGCCGCCGTCGCCGACGAAGGCGATCACCTGGCGCTGCGGATAGGCAACCGCCGCGGCGACAGCGTAAGGCAGGCCGCAGGCCATGGTGGCCAGATTGCCGGAGCAGGAAAACATCATGTCGCCGCGCATCGGCGAGATAGCGCGCCGCCCAGGTGGTGATGGTGCCGGAGTCGGTGGCAACAATGGCGTCGTCGGCAATTAACTTGTTGAGCTCATGCGCCACCACCTGCGGCTTCATCGGCTTGTCGGTGCGGGTGCCGCGCTCTTCCAGCAGCGCCTTCCACTCTTTCATGGCGGCCTGCGCCTTATCGAGAAACTTGCGGTCCTCATGCTCGGCGAGCTTGGGCAGCAGCGCCTTCAGCACCTGCCCGACGTCGCCGATCAGCGCGGCGTCGACCGGGTAGCGCAGGCCGACGCGCATGGGGTCGAGCTCGATCTGCACCGCCTTGGCCTTGCCCGGCTGGGGATAGAATTCGATGTAGGGAAAGCTGGAGCCGGCGATGAGCAGGGTGTCGCATTGCTCGAGCGCTTCCTGCGCCGGCAGCGTGCCGAGCAGCCCGGTGCCGCCGAGGCAATAGGGATTGTCGTCAGCCACCGCGCCCTTGCCGAGCAACGGCTTGACGATAGGTGCTTTCAGCCGCTCGGCCACCTCGGTCAGCGGATAACCCGCCCCCAGCGCGCCGCGCCCGGCCATGATGACGATCTTCTTGCCGGCGTTGAGGATGTCGACCGCCTCGGCAAGCTGCTGCTCGTTCGGCGCCTGGCCGCCGCGCGCCATCACGTTGGACACGTGGGCGGGCACGTTGCGCTTGGAGCGCAGGCCCTTGCTCGACCGGCTGCGACTGCATGTCGGTCGGTATGGTGACGTGGGAGACGCCATGATAGGCGAGCGCCGTGCGGCAGGCGAGCTCGACCGTATTCTCCACGTGCATCGGCCCCATGATGCGCGTGTTGTAGACGCAGACGTCCTGGAACAGCTTGTCGAGCTCGACGTCCTGCTGGGTCCAGGTGTGCAGCAGATCGTGGAATTGCATGCCGGTGATCGCCAGCACCGACTGGCCGTCGAGCTTGGCGTCGTAGAGTCCGTTGAGCAGATGGATGCCGCCCGGCCCCGAGGTCGCCAGGCAAACGCCGAGCTTGCCGGTCCATTTCGCGTAGGCGCAAGCGTTGAAGGCCGCGGCTTCCTCGTGGCGCACCTGGATGAAGCGGATCTTGTCCTGCTTCTGGCGCAGCGCTTCGATGATGCCGTTGATGCCGTCGCCGGGAATTCCAAAGATCGTATCGACGCCCCAATTAATAAGCGTTTCGATCATGACGTCGGCGGCGGTAGGGTTGGCCATGGTCCATCTCCTTGACGAAAAAACATCGCGCAGGCGGCCGCGTTCGCCCCTATCCGCCGCGCGAGTATTGTGAAGTCACTGTGTCCCCAACACTGACGCCCGCCGCTGTTCCACATGCTGAGCGGAACAATCCGGATGGAACCATGATGGCGTTACATCCGTTTTAGCTATGGAGGGCGCGAGCGGGAGAGAGGACCATGCAGAGCAAGCTCTTGTACGAGCACGACGGCCAGCGGACCTTCGCCGTCATCATGGACAAGGGCGACGAGGTGCTGTCGTCGATCAAGGATTTTGCGGCGCGGGAGCGCGTGCTGGCGGCGCAGATCACAGCCATCGGGGCGCTGAGCGACGTGGTGCTGCGCTACTTCGATTGGGACACGAAGGGCTATCGCGACATACCGGTGCGCGAACAGGTGGAAGTCGCCTCGCTGATCGGCGACGTGGCGCGCGCGCCCGACG
Source organism: uncultured Pseudomonadota bacterium (assembly GCA_963773715.1). GTDB lineage: Bacteria > Pseudomonadota > Alphaproteobacteria > Rhizobiales > Xanthobacteraceae > Pseudolabrys. The sequence goes on from CAVZCM010000010.1 coordinate 42,418, forward strand.
GCAAGCCGGCCATCCATATCCATCTGGTCGTCGGCAAAAAGGACGGCAGCGCCATGGCCGGCCATCTCGGCGAGGCCCATGTGCGGCCGACGCTTGAGGTGATCGTGGCGGAGCAGCCGTCTTACTTACAAAAGGTACATGATCCGAGAGACCGGCTTGGCGTTGATCAGCGCCAAGGAGCCGATCCATGCCTGAGATCGGCCACCGCCGCTGGGCCATTGCCGAAGGCTATATTCCGAGCGGCAGCGTTCAGTCAGGACCACGCTCTCGTCTCGCACGAGGCGTGCTGCCTGCTCAATGCGGGCAGCGAGGACGCGAAAGTCGAGATCACGCTCTATTTCACCGACCGCGAGCCCGTGGGCCCCTACAAGGTGACCCTCGGCGCGCGGCGCACGTTGCATCATGCGCTTCAATGACCTGAAGGACCCTGCCCCGGTACCGCGCGATACCAGCTACGCCTCGGTGATCGAATTGAACGTGCCCATCGTCGTGCAGCATACCCGCCTCGACTCGCGGCACCCCAACATCTCATTGCTTTCGACGATCGGCTACGCCGAGGCGTAAATAGCCTTATTGGGTGTTGCGCGCCCCGTTGCCGGCGGCAGCGCGCCGCGGAACACTCTATTTCAGTGAGCGTTTCTCAACATGGAACCCGCAATTCACGACGCATGGAACCGAACCGCCTGCCGCTGCTCCGCCTGCCGGACAGGCCAGATGGTTATCTGCCGATTTCCGACTACGCGGTCATCGGCGACACGCGGACGATGGCGCTGGTCGCCCGCGACGGCTCGATCGATTGGCTGTGCCTGCCCAATGTGGACGGCCCCTCGGTCTTTGCCGCGATGCTCGACCGGGACCGCGGCGGCCGCTTCTTCGTCGGCGCCGCCGGGCGAGGCGCAGATCACCCGCCGATACGCGCCCGGATCCGCCATACTGATTACGCGGTTTACGACGTCGGAAGGCGTGTTCGAACTCACCGACTTCATGCCGATGGCGTTGAACGGTGCTGACGGGCCGATCGAGCCGGCACGCCGTGTCATCCGCATCGCAGAAGCGATCAGCGGTAATCCGCGCATCGCGGTCCACTTCGCGCCCCGCCCCGATTATGCCAGGACGACGCCCGACCTGCGCCGCGCCGGCCGCAAGAGCTGGATCATGGCGGACGGCCGCGACTTCCTCCTGCTCCAGTCCGACGTTCCTCTTGCTCCCGCAACCGATGGCTCCGTCGTGGGCGAGAGGCGCTTGACGGCTGGGAGAAAAGTGCCGGTTCACGCTCTCCTACTGCGGAAGCACGCCGGGAATTATTCCGCCGTCGGGCGAGGCTTGCGACCGGGCCCTCGATGACACCGCGCAGGTACTGGCAAGGGTTCTGCGCGAACATCGACTACGATGGTCCCTTTCGCGACGCCATGATCCGCAGCCTGGTGACACTGCGGCTCCTTTCATTCAGCCAATCCGGCGCCGTCGTCGCCGCGCCGACTTCATCCCTGCCCGAGGCGATCGGCGGAAGCCGCAACTGGGATTACCGGTTCTGCTGGCTCCGCGACTCCTATTTCGTGCTGCACAGCTTCATGGCGTTAGGCCTGACGGAAGAAGGAACGGCATTCTTTCGTTGGCTGCTGCAAGCCACGCAATTGACGGCGCCGCACCTCGAGGCGCTCTATACTGTCTTCGGGCGCACGGACATCAGCTCTCACCAGATCAAATCGCTTGAAGGATATCGCACCTCGGCGCCGGTGCATCGCGGCAATGGCGCCGAAAGCCAGCTTCAGCTCGATGCCTACGGCGCCATGCTGATTTGCGCCCTCGTCCTCGCCGAGCACGGCGGCACGATCGACGACAGCGAGCAACGCCGTTTGCGCGGTTTCGCCGAAGTCGCCCGGCACGAGTGGACCCTGCCCGACAATGGATTGTGGGAGATGCCCGGCCCCCGCAAGCACATGACCTATTCAAAGGTCATGTGCTGGGCCGCCCTCGACGCCATGGTGCGGCTCTGCCGAGCGCGGCTCGATCGACATTGACCCCGCCCCTTACCGGCGCGATCGGGATGTCATTCGAGACACCGTCCTGCGCGAGGCGTGGAATGCGGACCGCCGCGCGTTCACCGGGGCGTTCGGCCACGACTTTCTCGATGCCAGCCTGCTTCTGCTGCCGCGGCTCGGCTTTCTTCCTGCCGACGACCCCCGCATGGTGAGCACGTATGAGGCCATCGAGCGCTCGCTCGGCCATGGCGCCCAGGTTCGCCGCTACCGGGACGGAATCGACGGCTTCCCCTCGACCGAAGGGACATTCACCGCCTGCGGCTTCTGGGCGGCCGATTACCTCGCGCGGCGCGGCGACACGAAGGCGGCGAAGGACCGAATCGCCGAGCTGCTCACCCATGCCAATGACCTGCTGCTGATGTCGGAAGAGCTAGATCCCAAGAGCGGCGAGCAACTGGGCAACTTTCCCCAGGGGCTGTCCCATGCCGGGCTCGTCGGCGCGCTGCTGGCGCTTCGCGAAGCGGAAAGCAAGGAGTCGGCGGCGCCATGATTGCGCTCAATCATATTGGCGAGCACGCGTTTGCTCTTGTCGTGTGGGGTTTCGTGGCGAGCGCCGCGATGGCCACGCACGCTCGAGGGCGCGCAGCTCTCGGGCCGCACGCGCATGAGCCTGCCGTTTCTGTTCGGCGCGTTCATTAGCAGCAACAGACGTTCCGCCGTCATAGCCGGCTATGTCCTTTATCTGCTCGGCGGCTGGGCGTTCGCCCTGCTCTATGCGCTGTGCCTGGAGACGTTGCACGTCAACTCCGTATGGGAAGGCGGCCTCATCGGCCTCATCATGGGTCTCGCCCACGGCGGTTTTCTCGTCGCGGTCTTTCTGCCGCTGCTGCCTTATATCCACCCTCGCCTTGCGACCGATTACGACGGCGCCGGCGCGCTCGGCCTTCTGGAGCCACCGGGACCCTTTGGGTTGAATTACGGATGGGCGACCCCCTTCACGACAGTGCTGGGCCAGGCTCTCTTCGGCGTGATTTTCGGGCTGGGATATGGTGCCGCCGTGGGACTCAGCTGAGGCGCAAGCTGATGCTTGCGCCTGGCGGACAAGGCGTTCGCAAAGTGGTGGGCGGTGACGGACTCGAACCGCCGACATCCTGCGTGTAAAGCAGGCGCTCTACCAACTGAGCTAACCGCCCTTGCCACCAAGGCAATAGCCCTTCACGGCCGACTGAGGCAAGCCACAACGCCGACCTCCCGCCTACCGCCCCCCACAAACGAAAA